>NZ_JAGXFD010000001.1:0-1294 GCF_020148005.1 Modicisalibacter tunisiensis
AACGACACCTGCATGTTCACCGCGAACAGGATGCCGAACCAGATCGGGCTGTAGCCCAGCTGGTCGACGATCGGCACGAAGATCGGCAGCGTCAGCATCGCCACGCCGATCCAGTCGAGGAACATCCCCAGTACCAGCAGGATCGCCATCATCACCAGCAGGATCGCCACCGGCGGCACGTCGAGCCCCAGGATCACCTGCGAGATGAAGCGGTTGCCGCCCATCAGGTTGTACACCCCGACCAGCGCCGCGGCGCCGATGCCGATCCAGATGATCATGCCGCAGGTCATCAGCGTCTGGGTCAGGCTGGCATGCAGCATCTTCAGCGTCAGCTCGCGACGCGCGATCACCGCCACGAAGACCCCGAACACGCCCATCGCCGCGGCTTCGGTGACCGAGGCCACGCCGCCGTAGATCGAGCCCAGCACCACGAAGGCGATCAGCCCGGGGACGATGATGGCCTTGAGCGCCTGCCAGCGATTGGCGAAGCCCTCGTCGCGGTCGGCGTCGGTCAGCGGCGGCCCCAGCCTGGGGTTCTTCAGGCAGCGGATCAGCACGTAGCCGATGTAGCTGCCCATCAGCAGCAGCGCCGGGGTGATGGCGGCGGTGAACAGGTCGGCGATCGACTGGCTGGCGATCAGCCCGTAGATGATCAGCACGATCGACGGCGGCATCATGGTGCCCAGCGAGCCGCCGGCACACACCACGCCGATCGACAGGTGCTTGTCGTAGCCCAGGCGCAGCATCTGCGGCAGGGCGAGGATGCCCAGCAGCACGATCTCGCCGCCGATGATCCCGGACAGCGCGGCGAGGAAGAAGGCCACCACCACGGTCTGCACCGCCACGCCGCCGGGCAGGCGCCCGGCGAACACCCGCATGGCGTTGAACAGGTCCCGGGCGATCCCCGATCGGTCGAGCAGCGAGGCCATCAGCACGAACATCGGCACCGCCACCAGCGAATACTCGGTGACGAAGCCGTAGACCCGGGTGGTGACCAGCGGCAGGGCCATGGGGCCGAACCAGCCGAAGGTGAAGGCCAGCGCCACCAGGCCGGTGATGAAGGCCAGCGGCAGGCCGGTGACCAGCAGGGCGAAGATCGCCCCGACCATCAGCAGTGTTCCGTCGGCGATGCTCATCAGACGGTCCCCTCCTCGTCGGGCGGCGTCACCGGGGCGGGCTTGCCGCGCAGCGACTGGATCAGGTGGATGAAGGCCTGCAGGCACATGAGGATCAGCGCGACCATGATCACGCCCTTGACCAGGGCCGGGAACGGCGGGTTCCAGGAGGTCCCGGA
>NZ_JAGXFD010000001.1:1304-9460 GCF_020148005.1 Modicisalibacter tunisiensis
GGATGAAGGCCTGCAGGCACATGAGGATCAGCGCGACCATGATCACGCCCTTGACCAGGGCCGGGAACGGCGGGTTCCAGGAGGTCCCGGACCGCTCGAGCTGCCACTCGCCCATCGGGTTGTGGGAGGCGTCCCAGAACATGGTGTAGGCGGCGTAGCTCATCGCCAGGCAGAAACCGAAGGTGACCAGGTCGTTGAAGCGGTCGAGCCACAGCTTGAGGCGTGGGCCGGCGGTGTCGTAGAGCACGCGCACGCGGATGTGGCGGTTGCTGGCCAGCGCCGCGGGGCCGCCGAGGGCGAAGGAGACCGCGACCAGCATGACCACCGACTCGTGGACCCAGGAGGTCGGCGAGTCGAAGCCATAGCGCATGATGACCTCGTAGACGCTGATGACCATGGCGACGAACACCAGCCAGGCGGCGCCGCGGGCGCACCACAGCACGCCGCGGTCGAAGGCACTGCGCGCCTCGTCCGGCGCCGACGCGGGCTCGGCGTCCTGCGCCTCGGCCCGCTCGTCGTTACGGGATGGGGATGACATGGGATTTCCTCTGCACGATGAAAGCGTCAGGGTGCGTCATGACGAACGACGAGGCCCGCAGGCCCCGTCGCTGTTGCACTGTCGCGGCAGCCGCGATCAGGACTTGTCGGCGGTCTTCTCGGCGTCTGCCGCGCCGTCTTCCGCCTTCAGCAGGTTGTGGTTCTGCAGGTAGCCGACCACGGACTTGTAGAACTCCTTGGTGATGTCGTTCTTGTCCGCCCAGTTCTGCCACTCTTCCTTGGCGATGCTGCGGAACTTGGCCCGCTCGTCGGCCGGCAGGTCGATGATGTGGATGTCCGGATCCTTGCGTGCCTCACGCACCGCCTCGAGGTCGCGCGTCTTCAGCGCGCCGACCATCTTGTAGGCCATGGCGTCGACGGAGGTGGAGAGGATCGCCTTGAGGTCGTCCGGCAGGCCGTCCCAGATGTCCTTGTTGATGGACACGGCAACCATCGGCAGCGAGTGGAAGCCCGGGTACAGCGGATAGTTGGCGAACTCGTGCAGCCCCTGCGCCTGGTTGGTGGCGAACACGGTGTAGTCCGCGGCGTCGATCACGCCCTTCTCGAGCGAGGTGTAGACCTCGGAGCCCGGCAGGTTGACCGGCGTGGCGCCCGCCTTCTCGAAGACGTTGTAGACCATGCCTTCCGGGGCACGCAGCTTGAGGCCCTTGAGGTCGTCGACCGAGTGGATCGGCTTCGAGGACGGCAGCGACTCCAGGCCGGTGGCCGCGGCGCCGATCAGGTGCAGGCCGTAGGGCTCGACCAGCTCGTTGTAGATCTTCTCCCCGCCACCGTTGTTCATGTAGTCGAGGAAGTTGTAGGGATCGCTCCAGGCGCCGACCAGGTTGCCGATCATGCCGAACGCCGGGTTCTGGCCGGTGAAGTAGCTGGGATCGGTCAGGTGGCCCTGGAGGATGCCGGACTTGACGGCCTGCAGCGTCTGGTTGGCCTGGACGACGGAGCCCACGGGCAGGATCTCGATGTGGATCCGGCCGTCGGACATCTGCTCGACGTTCTCGGCCCACTGCTTCTTCATTTCGAACTGCGGCTCGCCCGCGGTCTCGGAGGTCTGGAAGGTCCAGTCGTACTCGGCGGCCTGGGCGCTGACGGCGGTCGCCGCCAGGATCGCGGCGGTGAGGGTCTTGAGCGGAGTGCGTGACATCATGCGTGAGTATCCTCTTGATCGCTTGTTGTTTGAGGTTCGAGAACGGGGAATTCGCGGGTCAGGCCGTTCAGGCCCAGGTCCCGCCCGGTGCGGTCCAGGACCGCCAGCGCCGCCTGTGCGGCCTGTTCGGGTTGGCGCAGCCGGATCGCCTCCATCACGCGACGGTGGCGTTCCATGCTGTCGTTGAGCTCATGGGCGCTGTGGTTGGAGCGCTCGACCACCAGCGAGATGGCCGGCTTGAGCACATGACTCAGCTGCGCCCAGACCAGATTGTGCGAGGCATCGAAGATCGCCTCGTGGAAGGCCACGTCGTATTCGTTGTGGCTGTGGCCCTGCCAGTGCAGATCCTCGCTGGCCAGCGCACGAATCATGCCCTCGTAGGCCGTCTCGATCGCCAGCAGGTCGGCGGCCGTGGCGTTTTCCGCGGCCAGCCGGGCCACGAACGGCTCGACGGCGACACGGAAGGCGAAGATCTCGCGCTGGATGCGCGGGTTGGGCTGGGCGAAGCGCGCCATCCAGGCGCTTACCTGGGGGTCCAGCAGATGCCAGTCCTGCAGTTCGCGAACCCGGGTTCCCTGCCCCGAGATACGCTTGAGCAACCCGGCAGCGACCAGCGTCTGCAGGGCGCTGCGCACGGTGCTGCGGCTGACCCCGAACTGCGCGCAGAGATCCAGCTCCTTGGGCACGAAATCGCCCGGCGCGTACTCGCCGCCGAAGATCGCCTCGGCGAGGGCCTCGGCAATATCGGGACGCGACGAACGGGTGGCACTGGCGCTGGCTTGGCTCATGTCGGACGGCCTGCGTTGTAGGACTCGATTCAGGTTATGTCCGACATAGGATCAATCAAGAACAGACAAAACGCCTTTAGACTTTGGTCATAGTCCAAGGATCGCCGAACTTCGGGTACCGAGGTGGCTCTTGTGGGAGCGACTTCAGTCGCGATGAACTGACCACAGAGGCACCGCCGTCGGGGATAAATCCCCTCCCACAGGATCAGGCTTCAGCCACCAGCCCCCTTGTGCTCTTGTGGGAGCGACTTCAGTCGCGATGCCCTGGCCACGGCGACACCGCCGTCGGGGATAAATCCCCTCCCACACTCCCTCAATCAGGCCTCAGGGCGCCGCGTAGTGAACCCGTCCCACCTTGACCGACGGCCCCACGGCCTCGCGCACCCGGGCCTCGCCCGCGTCGCCGAAGCTGGCACTGAGTTCGATGGCGGTGACCCCTTGGTCGGTCAGTTCGCGGGCGAGACGCACCGCCGCGTCCACACTGGACACCGTGGCCAGGCTCAGGCGGTAGTCGCGCCCTCCCTGGCTGGTCAGCGAGGTATTGCCGGGAGACGGCACAAGGATCAGGAAGGCGAGATGCGCGGGACGGGACGACATGGCGGGCTCCGGTGTAACGCTGCGTTACTCAAGCGTAGCGGGTCTGTCCGCCGACGCCATGACGCGGGAGGGGAAAAGCACGGAAAGAGGATCAGGCGCGTCCGTAAGGATCGTCCAGGCGGACGATGTCGTCCTCGCCCAGATAGGTCCCCGACTGGATCTCGATCAACTCGAGCGGGATGACGCCGGGGTTTTCCAGGCAGTGCACCCGGCCCTGGGGAATGTCGATGGACTGGTTCTCGCCGACCAGGAAGCTTTCCTCGCCCAGTGTCACACGGGCCGTGCCGCGCACCACCACCCAATGCTCGGCGCGATGGTGATGCATCTGCAGCGACAGTCGCCGGCCCGGCTGCACGGTCAGCCGCTTGACCTGATAGCGCTCGCCGCTGTCCACCGGCTCGTAATGTCCCCAGGGGCGATGCACGACCCGGTGCTCGACCACCTCGCGACGCCCCTCGGCCTCCAGCGCTTCGACGGACGCCTTGAGCAGCCCCGCCGCCTCGCGGGGCGCCACGAGCACCGCATCGGCGGTCTCGACCACGACCAGATCCTCGGCGCCCAGCACGGCCACCAGCCGATGCTCCGCGCGAACATAGCAGCCCCGGCTTTCTCGCAGCAGGACATCGCCGCATTGCACGTTGCCCGCGTCATCCCGGTCCTGCACCTGCCACAGCGCCGGCCAGCTGCCGATGTCGCTCCACCCCGCCGTCAGGGCCACCACCGCCGCGTGGTCGGTGTGCTCCATGACCGCATAGTCGATGGAGTCGGCCGGCGAGGCGCAAAACGCCGCGTCGTCGATGCGCAGGAAGTCGAGGTCCTGTCGCGCCTTGCCGTGCGCCTCGGTGCAGGCCGTCAGGATGGCCGGCGCCAGCCGCTCGAGCAGCGCCAGGTAATGACCGGCCCGCAGCACGAAGACGCCACTGTTCCACAGATAGTCGCCGCTGCGGCAGAAGGCCTCGGCAGTGGCGGCATCCGGCTTCTCGGTGAAGCGCGCCACCCGCCAGGCCTGGTCGGCCAGGCGCTCGCCGCGCTGGATGTAGCCGTAACCGGTCTCGGCACGCTCGGGCGTCACGCCCAGCGTCACCAGCCATCCCTCCCGCGCCAGCGCCACGGCACGTGCCACGCTGGCCTGAAACGCCGGCGTGTCGGCGATCCAGTGATCCGAGGGCATCACCAGCAGCACGGGGTCCTCCCCGGCCTGCACGGCCTGCAAGGCAGCCAGGGCGATGGCCGGGGCGGTGTTGCGCGCCGCCGGCTCGAGCAGGATGAGTCCCGTCCGCCCCGCCTGGCGCAGCTGCTCGGCCACCAGAAAACGGTGGGCTTCATTGCAGACCACCAGCGGCGCCATCGCCGCCTCCGGCAGGCGCGCCAGGGTCTCGGCGAACAGGGTCTCGCCGGACTTAAGCGCCAGGAACGGCTTGGGAACGTGGCGCCGCGACAACGGCCAGAGGCGCGTGCCGCTGCCACCGGCCAGTATCACCGGCAGGACGGGGATATTCATGGATGTGGCCCCTTGGCGGGTCAGGCGGTGCCCGGCAAGCGTCTGCCTCCCGGGTCGCGGCCGGCCGCTTGCCGGCTTCAGGGCCCCATGACAGCGCGGATCGGCCGGGGAATCAACTGCCGGCCGCTTCCAGCGCCGCGTAGGCGACCATCTCGATGCGCATCGCCTCCCGCGCGAAACCCGAGACGATGATCGCCGCGCGGTTGGGATACGGCGGCTCGACATACTCCGCATACACCCGGTTGACCTCGGCCAGGTCGTCGCGGGCGGTGACGTAGATCAGCACCTGGGTCAGCGCCGCCATGTCGGCCCCGGCGCAGGCCAGCGTATGGCGCAGGTTGTCGAGGGTCTGGCGGGTCTGGGCCTCGATGCCGCCCGCCACCACCTGGCCGTCGGCACCGATGGGGATCTGGGCGGTGAACAGGATGCCGTTGCCGACGACGGCCCATTCCAGGGGCGCCTTCGAGGCGTAGAGGTCCGTGGCGACCGGTTGAATCATGAATGCTTCCCCTTCTGCTCAATCGTTGTCGTGGGTGCCGGCCCCGGCGCCCTGCCGAGAGTCATCGGTGGCTTCCACCAGCATGCGCGTGGCCAGCGCCTTGAGACGCTCCCAGAGCGTGTCGTCCACCTCGATGCCTTCCAGATACGCCCGGTCGCGACAGGCCAGCAGGTCCGATTCCTCGTGCCGCGCCAGCAGGTCGTAACGGTAGTTGGAGCGCATGGCCGGCAGCAGGTCGACGTGGTTGGCCATGACCAGGGTGATGCCGTCGTTGGGTTCGTTTTCCTCGGGCACGTCGGCGACGGTATAGATACGGATCTCCGGTACCGTATGATTGGCCCGAAACCCCACCACCTGCTCGGTCAGCGGCTCGTGGGCATTGCGCCAGAAGGCGGTGACGTTCATGCCGCGTCCCGCCAGCCGGGCCAGATAGCCCATGATCAGCTGGCGGTTGTGGCAGTGGCGGATCTTGATCACCGCCAGCCCCCGGGCCCGCGCCTTGGCAAACCCCAGCTCCAGGGCCAGGGACGAGCTGCGCAGCACGCTGCAGCCATGGCCGTCCAGCACGGCCAGGTCGCCGTCCTGATACAGCACCGACGGCAGCGCATCCGAGGACTCGGCCAGCAGGTAGTCGAGCCCGCGGCTCAGGGCCGCCAGGCCACCGAGATCCAGGCACTGCATCCAGGCGACCATGTCGGCGGCATCCGCGGCATCACCCTCCTCGAAGCCCATGCCCAGAAAGGCCTTCCGGCACAGTCCCTGCAGTTCGTTGTGGGATACCTTCATCGTTCGCCTCCGACGGCTTCCCGGTGGCCCTCACTCTGCCGACCTGCCGGCTCCAGCGGGAAGCTCCAGTCATCGAAAGCCGCCAGGTCGTGCGGCTCGGCGTTGAGTTCATCGACCAGCGGCGCGCCCTGGAACAGGGTGATGCGCACCCAGCGGTCGGACTTGGGATCGAAGCGGCTGGCGCCGAAGAACGACAACTTGGTCCGCAACAGGTACATGGGCTTCATGTCGCGATGCCACAGGTTGGCGCGAATCTCGCCGTAGGGCGTCTGGGCCATGGTCTGGGTGCGCCGCACGATCGCCTTGTAGCGCGGCCGGGCGATCAGGAAGTCCACCACCAGCGCGCGGGGATTGTCGGCGAGGAAGGCACACAACGCCTCATGGGCCTCGCTGACCAGCGGCGCGATGGCCAGTGCCAGCTCCTTGTCGGCGCCGGGCTCGACGCCGCGCACGCCCAGCCGGGGCTCCTCCTTCTCCACCGAGCGATACCAGAACCAGTAGCGCGCCTCGGGCGAGGTAAAGTCTTCCGCCAGCGCCCAGTCGAAGTGGGTCTCGATCAGCTGCCGGAGCCGGACCAGCGGCATGTCCGGCGTCAGCTCCAGGCTCTCCTCGGCCCCCATCTCGTCCTCGAGCGGGTCCACGAGCAGCGGATAGAGCTCGATCAGCAGGGTGTTGATCAGCTCCTGGGCCTCCAGCGACAGGCTGCTGGCACTCCAGTCCGCCAGCTGCCGCCACAGGTCGGCTTCCAGCGGCATCTCCTCGAGCCAGGCGATCACCGCCGGCAACGCCGCCACCGTGGCGGCATTGCGCGCGCTCTGCTCGGCGTCCTCGGTCAGGGTCTGCGCCAGATGGGTCATGGCCCGGCGCGTCAGGACGATGAGCCGCCGGCGATCCGCCTCCTCCGGCCGTTGTGACAGCGCCAGCGCCAGGGCGCGCTCCCGGCAGTAGACCCACTGCTGAATCAGCTGCGGGTGATTGATCAGAAACGGCGCCATGCCCAGCCCGGTGGAGTTGCCGATGCCCAGATAGCGGCTCAGTTCCCGGGCCAGCGGCACCGCCGCCTCCGGCGCCCGGCAATGGGCGATGTGTTCCACCTGGTCGATCGAGAAGTGGCGCAGCAGATAGACCGCCAGCATCTGCGCCGAGAACGGCCGGCGGAAATCCGGGTTGTCGCGCAGGCGCATGAAGTCGGCGATGCCGAACTTGCCGTTGCCGTAGACCGCCGTGGTCCGATAGAGGTAGCCGACCCGGGTCAGCCACGCCGGGTCCGGCTGCGCCCCGGCCGACAGCGCCTCGACGAACTGGGCGAAGTTGCGCAGGCTGCGATTGGCGCGGGACAGCACCAGCACCCGCGGGTGCTGGCGCCCGGCCTCCTGCAGCGGCACGTTCCTGGCCATCTGCTCGAGCAGTGCCTCGTCGACGTCGCCCTCGACCACGCCGAAGGTCACGTCCCAGGCGTCGGCGATCACCCGATCGGAGCGCCGCGCCGCGTCGAGATACTGCGAGAAGATCACCCCGTGGTAGCGTCCGTGGGGCGTCTGCAGCCGGTAGATCGCGACCCCGTAGCCCTGCGCGTCCAGGTCGAAGCGTACGCGACTGATCTGCCAGCGCTGCCGGGCCATCTGGCGCACCAGGCTGCGCACGAAGCTCAACCGGCTGGCGTGCAGGCTGCCCAGGCGCTCCAGATCCATGACCGTCGCGGCCGGCCGCAGCGCCGGGCTGTCGATCGTCGGATGGCGCAGCTCAGTCATGGCGCGGCTCCCGGGGGCCGTCGATCAACCCCTGCTCGCGGGCCATGGCATAGGCGGCCTTGGGGCCGGTCCACAGCGAGGGCAGCAGCACCAGCGACACCGGGATCGCGGTGATCACGATGAACTGCTGCAGCACGCTGATCTGCCCCGAGCCCATGTACAGCAGGATGGCCGCCATCAGCGCCATGGCGATGCCCCAGAAGGCGCGGATCAGCGGGTTGGGCTCGTCATGCCCGGAGCCCACCACGGCGATGGCGTAGCTCATCGAGTCGCCGGTGGTGGCGACGAAGATGGTGGTCAGCAGCAGGATCGCCATGGCCATCAGCGTGCCGCCGGGCAGCGCCTGGGCCACGGTCAGCGTGGCGACGTCGAACTGGAAGTTGTTGAGCGCCTCGGTGAGGTCGATCGCCCCGGTCAGCTGGTAGTGGATGCCCGAGCCGCCCAGCAGGGTGAACCACACGGTGGTGGCGATCGGCGCCAGCACCGCCACGGCGAGGATCATCTCGCGCACGCTGCGCCCGCGGGAGATGCG
>NZ_JAGXFD010000001.1:9470-10000 GCF_020148005.1 Modicisalibacter tunisiensis
GACCAGCCCAGCAGCTCGTGCAGGCCGAAGCTGACCTGGGTGGCCAAAAAGCCGATCGGCCCCACGGTGCCGGCGACCACCGCGATCACGCACAGCGCATCCACCACGCCGCCGAAGGCGCCGCGCATGATCCGCTCGCCGAACACCGGGTAGAGCAGTGTGCGCGGCTGCAGCGGCTGGCCCTTGACGTAGTGGGCGTGGGCCAGCACTACCGCGGTCAGGGTGCCGAGCACCGCCCAGGCGAGAAAGCCCCAGTGCATGAAGGCCTGGGCCAGCGCGCCGGGCACCGCCGCGGCGGTACCCGCCTCGGTGTCGAAGGCCGGCGGGGTGACCACGAAGTGGTAGACCGGCTCGCCGGCGGCGAAGAACACCCCGCCGCCGGCGAGCAGCGTGCAGAGGATGATCGACAGCCACTTGAAGGTGCTCATCTCGGGGACGGCGAGATCGCCGATGCGCGCCTTGGCGGCGGGGGTGGCCGCCAGGCCGATGGCGATGAAGAAGGTCAGCAGCAGCAACAGCTGGAAGTAGGC
>NZ_JAGXFD010000001.1:10010-198352 GCF_020148005.1 Modicisalibacter tunisiensis
CGAGATCGCCGATGCGCGCCTTGGCGGCGGGGGTGGCCGCCAGGCCGATGGCGATGAAGAAGGTCAGCAGCAGCAACAGCTGGAAGTAGGCGCCGAGGGTGCGGGCCGTCCAGGCGAAGCCGGCGCCGATCGCATTGGCGACCATATCGACATCGATCAGCGACAGGATGCAGAAGACCAGGATGAACCCGACGGTGAGACTCAGGACCAGCGGGTCCCCCCAGCGGGCGCCGGCCGTGGAGGCCGGCGCGGTGGAGAGCTTGGCGTCAGACATGACATACCCCGTTGTGGTTTGTTGGAAGGGGATGATGCTTCGGGACACTCGGATTCGGGACTCTCAGCGCGGCGTGGCCGCTCGCTCCAGCACGTCCACCCAGTTGCGTCCCATGATGCGCGCTACGGCGGCGTCATCGAAGCCGCGCCGGCGCAGTCCCTCGATCAGCCGCGGGAAGTCGCGGTTGTCGCGCAGCCACGGCAGCGGTCGCGGCCAGCCGGCGTTGGCCTGGCTGCCCTCGCCGTAGTCCATGGTCTTCGACCAGCGGCCGTTGCGCATCCACTCGAGCACCGAGGTCGGCTGCGCCTGGCACAGATCGGTGCCGATGCCGACGTGCTCGATGCCCATCAGGTCGACGGTGCGGGCCACCATGTCGCAGAACATTTCCAGGGTGCAGTCGGCGCCGTCCTTGAGATGAAAGGGGTAGACCGAGAAGCCGAGCAGCCCGCCCGACTCGGCGATCGCCGACAGCACCCGGTCCGACTTGTTGCGCTTGGCGGGATAAAAGCTGCTGGGATTGGCGTGCGAGATGATCACCGGGCGCTCGGAGAGCTCGACCGCTTCCAGGGTCGAGCGCTCGGCGCTGTGCGACATGTCGATCACCATGCCGACGCGGTTCATCTCGCGGATCACCTGGCGCCCGAAGCGGGTGATGCCGCTGTCCTCGGCCTCGTAGCAGCCGCAGGCCAGCAGGCTCTGGTTATTGTAGGTGAGCTGCATGATCAGCAGCCCCAGGTCGCGCATCACCGCGACCATGTCGATGTCGTCCTCGATCGGCGAGCAGTTCTGCGCGCCCAGCAGGATGCCCACCTTGCCGGCCTCGCGGGCGCGCTGGATATCGGCGGGCTCGCGCACCGGCATGATCAGGTCATGATGCGCCTCGAAGCGCCGGTTCCACTCGCCGAAACGCGACAGCGTATCGCGCGTGGTCTCGTGGTACGCCAGGGTGGCGTGGACGGCATCGACGCCGCCCTCGTGCATCTGCTCGAAGATCTCGCGCGACCAGTTGGAATACTGCAGGCCGTCGACGATCAGCATCTCTTGAGACATGACGCGCTCTCCTCGGGCCTTGGCTCAGTGGGCCTTGACGTAGCAGGTCTTGACCACGGTGTAGAACTCGCGTGCGTAGCGCCCCTGCTCGCGCGGGCCGAAGCTGGAGTCCTTGCGACCGCCGAACGGCACGTGATAGTCCGTGCCCGCGGTGGCCAGGTTGACCATCACGCAGCCGGTCTCGGCGCGCGCCTTGAAGTCGCTGGCCAGATGCAGCGAGTCGGTGATGATGCCGGCCGTCAGCCCGTAGCGGGTGTCGTTGAGGGTGGCGAGCGCCTCCTCGTAGTCGCGGACCTTGATCACGCAGGCGATCGGCCCGAAGACCTCCTCGCGATTGATCGCCATGTCGTTGCGGGTATCGACGAACAGCGTCGGCGCCAGGTAGTAGCCCTCGGTCTCGGCGCTCAGGCGCTCGCCGCCGAAGGCCAGCGTCGCGCCGTCGGCCTTGCCCCGCTCGATCCAGGCGAGATTGGACTCGAGCTGGCGGGCATCCACCACCGGACCGATCTGGGTGCCGGCATCCAGCGCATGGCCGACCCGCGCCTCGCGCAGCCGGGCGACCAGCTTCTCGACGAAGGCATCGTGCACCGCCTCGGTGACGATCAGCCGCGACGACGCCGTGCACTTCTGGCCGGTGCCGGAATAGGCCCCGGCGAACGCCGCCTCGACGGCCAGGTCCAGGTCGGCATCGTCGGCGACGATCAGGGCGTTCTTGGAGCCCATCTCGAGCTGGCACTTGACCAGGTTGCCGGCGGTCGCCGCGGCGACCCGGCGCCCCACCTCCAGCGAGCCGGTGAAGCTGACCGCGTCCACCTCGGGGCTGGCGATCAGCGCGTCGCCGACGCTCGAGCCGCTGCCCATCAGCAGGTTGAAGGTGCCCGCCGGCAGCGCCTGACGGCTGATGATCTCGGTCAGCGCCCAGGCGCTGGCCGGCACCAGGTTGGCCGGCTTGAAGATCACGGCGTTGCCGAACGCCAGTGCCGGCGCGATCTTCCACACCGCGGTGGCCATGGGGAAGTTCCACGGGCTGATGATGCCCACCACGCCGACCGGCTCGCGCCGGGTGTCGATCTCGATGCCCGGGCGCACGGAGGCCACCCGCTCGTCGATCTGGCGCAGCACCTCGGCGGCGTAGTAGTGGAAGAACTGGCCGGAGCGATAGACCTCGCCGGCGCCCTCGGCCAGCGGCTTGCCCTCCTCGCGGGACAGCAGGCGGCCCAGCTCGTCCTTGCGCGCGATCAGCTCGTCGCCGATCGCCATCAGTATGCGGTAGCGGGTCTCGAGCTCGCTGGCGGCCCATTCGCGGGCACCGCGCCGGGCAGCCTGGATCGCCTGCCCCACCTGCTCGACGCTCGCCTGGGCGAACTCGCCGATCACGTCCGAGGTATCGGAAGGGCTGGTGTTGGTCAGGCGCGTGGCGCCCTCGACCCAGGCACCATCGATATAGAGGGAATGAACGTCCGACATGGTCACCTCCTGGAAAACATGCCGTCATCCTAGGCGAGCCATACGGATAAGGATAATCAATAATAAATATAAAATGGTAAGATAGTCTTATCATCAGGAAGGGCAACCTGCCCGGAGATTCCCATGCTCCCCGAGCTCAAGATCCAACCTCTGCGCTATGTGGTGGCCGTCGTCGACGAGGGCGGCTTTCATGCCGCCGCCCGCCGGCTTCACCGCAGCCAGCCGGCGCTGTCGATGGCCATCAAGGAACTCGAACAGCGCCTCGGCGAGCCCCTGTTCGAGAAGGCCGGCAAGTCACGGCTCACCCCGTTCGGCGCCTACTGTGTGCCCCGCTTCCGCGAGCTGCTGACCCAGCACGACCGGCTGAGCCGCGACATCGTCAGCCGGGTCGAGCGCCGCGCCGGTCATGTCGACATCGCCGCCGTGCCCTCGGTGGCCAGCCGCCTGATGCCCGCCCTGCTCGCCGACTTCGCCGCCGCCCATCCCGGCCTGCACATCAGCCTGCACGACGGCAACGCCGACTTCGTTCGCGAACTGGTCAGCCGCGGCGAGGTCGACCTAGCCCTGACCAGCCTGTGGCAGCACGACGAACGCCTGTCGTTCGCGCCGCTGATGCACGATGCCGTGGGCGTGGTCTGCCGCGACGATCACCGCCTTGCCGGGCGCGAGACCCTGAACTGGCAGGAGCTGCAGGGCGAGCGCCTGATCCGCAACGGCACCTCGCGTCTGCTCGAGGGCACCGAGGCCGCGCCGCTGCTCGAGCAGAGCGCCTTCTTCATCTCCAACATGATCTCGCTGACCGCCATGCTCGACGCCGGCATCGGCGTGACCACCCTGCCCCGGCTCGCCTTCCCGGAGGAGCACCGCCACCTGTGCTTCATCCCACTGAGCGAGCCCCGGGTCGAGCGCGAGATCGGCCTGCTGCAACCGGCCCGGCGCAGCCTGTCGCCGGCGGCGCAGGCCATGGCCGAACTGATTTTCGAGAGATTGTTAAAATCTTGACTGATCGCGCATCCAAGGCAGGACAACCAGTCCACCCACTCCTGGCATCACGCCGCGGGCTCTTCGTGTCGACGTGCCGTCAAGTCCACGCCCAACGCACGCATCACCGCAAGCATGGTTTTCAGAGTTGGATTGCCTTGCTCACTGAATGAACGATAAAGCTGCTCACGGGAGAGGCCGGTTTCACGGGCTAATTCCGTCATGCCCTTGGCACGGGCCACTACGCCCATGGCCTTCGCGACGTAAGCGGAATCACCGGTTTCCAGCGCATCGGCGAGAAACACGGCAATGGCTTCTTCACTCTCCAGGGCCGCTGCTGGATCGTAGTCGTAAATCTTGTCGCTCATGACGCCTCCCACTCTGCTGCCAGACGCTGCGCGGTGGCGACATCTCCCTGCTGGGTGCTTTTATCGCCGCCGCACAGGAGGAGGATAATCTCGTCGCCACGCTGCTTGAAGTAGACACGATACCCAGGACCATGGTGAATACGTAGCTCGCTAACACCTTGACCCACGGGCTTCACGTCGCCCGCCAACCCATTGGCCAACCGAAAGACACGGGCCGCGATCAGTGCCTTGGCACGCTGATCACGAAGCTTGCGCTCCCACTTTCGGTAGACATCCGTCTGTTTGATCTCAAGCATGACCAAATAGTAGTTTTTAAACGACAAAAGCGCAAGACAATGCGCCCAGACGCTGACATGCCGCGATCACACCGCCCAGCGTTCACACAGCTCGCAGGTATGCCGCTGTCAAAGGCCATCGATATAGTCCTGCCCAATGTGATATCAGAACGGAAACACCCAGGGCGTCAGCACCAGCACCGCGACGGAATAGGTCAGACTGACCGGCAACCCGATGCGCAGGAAATCCTTGAGGCTATAGCGCCCGGGAGAGTAGACCATCAAGTGGGTCTGATAACCGTAAGGGATGAGAAAGCAGGCACTGGCCCCGTAGGCGACCACCATGATGAACGGCATGGGATCGGCGCCGAAGGCCTGCGCGGTGGACCAGGCCACCGGAAACGCCAGCGCGGCGGCGGCATTGTTGGTTACCGTCTCGGTAAGCACCAAGGCCAGCAAATAACAGCCGACAAGGGCCGCATAGGGGCCATGGCCATCGAAAACAGCCTGCATCCCCTGCGCCATCAAGCCGGCGGCGCCCGAGTGTTCCAGCGCCTGGGCGATCGCCAGCGCCGAGCCGATGATCAACCACAACTCGAACGGAAAACGCCGCCGCAGCTCCGCGGGGCTGAGTACACTCCCCACGAGCAGCGCCCCCAGCAACAGGAGAAGCCCCTGGAAAAGCGACAACACTCCCCACGTCGCCAGGGCGATCACCGTCGCGAAGCCGGCCAGGGTCAGGCCACTCTCGAGGCGGTTGAGTCGTGGCCGCGTGAGGCTGCCACTGAGCAAATGAAAGTTGCGGTCGAGGTTGCGATGCTGGCGGAAGTCGCTACCCACCGCCATCAGCAGGCAATCGCCGACACGCAGGGGAATCTTGCCCAACTGCCCCTCCAGCCGCTTTCCACCCCGACGAATCCCCACCACCCCGGCATTGAACATGCTGCGGAAATCGACCTCCTGCAGCGTGCGACCCGCCAATTCGGACTCGTGGGAAATCACTACCTCCACGAGATTGGTCGCCAGCAGATCGTCCGCCTGATGGCCGAACAGCCGCAACCCGGGAAAGCGCTGCAACGCCTGCACCTTGCCGACCTCCCCCGTGAATACCAGCGTATCGCCGGCCTGGAGCACCTCTTCGGGACCTACCGGGCTGATCAGGCGCCCATGGCGCTCGATCTCCAGCAGATATAACCCTTCGAGACTGCGCAGCCCGTTGGCCTCGATGCTACGACCGACCATCTCGGAGCCCGGGTGAAGGTCGGCCGCCAGAAAGTAGGAGAGCGCATCGGCGGCCGCCTCGGGCTGATGGTGCGGCAACCGCCGTGACTGCCACAGCAGTACAAGGAAGGTTATCAAGGCCACCGGCAACCCGACCCAGCTGAACTGGAACATGCTCAGCTCGAACCCGGCCGTGCTCATCGCGAAGGAGCTCACCACGAGGTTGGTGGAGGTACCGACCAGGGTCGTCATTCCGCCCAGGATCGATGCATAGGACAACGGAATCAGCAGCCTCGAGGGGGCGATCTGGCGCTGGCGCGAAATCGCTCCCAGAAAGGTGGCCACTACCGCCGTATTGTTGAGAAAGGCTGAGAGTACCGCGCTGGTACCCATGACCTTGAACGTCGCCCGTCCCGGATGGCCATCGACCAGACGATTCGACACCCGCTCCAGCAAGGGTGAACGCTCCAGCGCCAACGACACCAGCAACAGCAGCAACAAGGTGGCCAGGGCCGGGTTGGTGTATTGGCGCAACAATGTGGCCGTGTCCACCAGCCCCATCAGCAGGTAGGCCACGGCCAGGCTCACGAAGCCCACCGCCGGACGCACACGCCCGGAAATCAGTAACACCAGCAGACCGGCCAGAGACAGCAAAACCACCCACGTCGTCATCAGGGCATCCTTGATGGCTGAAATCACGCTTGAGCGATTCTACGTAGGCTTTTATGATTAGTCGAACAAGGCGAACTTTAAATTTGCTTATTTTCCATATTTTTTGTTTATTTTCAGATAGTTAAAAACCATATTGACCACTAAACATTTATCGCCCGAAATCATCAGCGAACGCCGCCTCCAGGCCGTGCGCCTGCGGCTCGACGGTATGACCGTCGCCGAGACGGCACGCCGTACCGGGCTTTCGCCGCCCACCGTGTCCGCCGCCTGGAAAGCCTTCCGGGAAGGCGGCTGGGAGGCCGTCCCGGTGCGCCCCCGCGGGCGGCCCACCGGCCAGGGGGCCACGCTCGGCGATACGCAACGTCGGCACCTGGAGCGATGGCTCGCCGAGTGGCCATCAGACGATCAGCCGGGCTGGAGCGCGCGCACCCTGGCCCAGGCACTGGGCGGTAACACGGGAGCTTCAAGCGCCGCCTCGCCGCGAGCCGTCGAACATTGGCTGGCCCAGCAGGACCTCAAGCCGGCACCGCTGGACCTCGCCGGCCTGGAACGCCGTCGCTCCCCGGCGGGCCGCTGGTATCGTCAGCAGGTACTACCGGCAGTCGATAACCGTGATAGCCACCTATGGCAGGCGGGCGCCCGGGTATGCGCCGCAACACCGGGCCACCCGCGCCGCTACCAGCTCTTCGCCCACGGCAAGCGGGACACGCTGTATACCCGCTGCTTCACGGCGCCACCCCGGGCCGACGATTATCTGCAGCTCTTCACCCGCCTGAAGGCCGAAGGCTGCCGGGCCATGCTCTTTCGGGGTGCCGACCTCACGGCCAGTCCGGAGATTCAGACCTGGCTGCGCGAGCACCCGGACTTGCTACTCATCATCGCTCCACCCGACGTATTGACTGCCACTTCGGCAGCCAAGCGGCGTGGCGCCTCTTCACACTCACGCCCCATGGAACGCCAATGACGACGCTCACTCACCTGCAACGGCTCGAGGCCGAGAGCATTCAGATCATGCGCGAGGTGGTCGCCGAGACCGACAACCCCGTGATGCTCTACTCCGTCGGCAAGGACAGCGCCGTGATGCTGCACCTGGCGCGCAAGGCCTTCGCCCCCGGGCCACCGCCCTTCCCGCTGCTGCACGTGGACACCCGCTGGAAGTTCCGCGCCATGTACGCGTTCCGCGACCAGGTGGCCAGGGAAACCGGCATGGAACTGCTGGTGCACATCAACCCCGAAGGCATCGAGAAGGACATCAACCCCTTCACGCATGGCTCGGCGATCCACACCGACGTGATGAAGACCGAAGGGCTCAAGCAGGCACTCGACCAGTACGGCTTCGATGCCGCCTTCGGCGGCGCCCGGCGCGACGAGGAGAAATCCCGCGCCAAGGAACGCATCTTCTCCTTCCGCACCGCCCAGCACCGCTGGGACCCGAAGAATCAGCGCCCGGAACTGTGGAAGCTCTACAACACCCGCCGCCACAAGGGCGAGTCGATCCGGGTCTTCCCGCTCTCCAACTGGACCGAGCTGGACATCTGGCAGTACATCTACCTGCAGGACATCCCCATCGTGCCGCTCTACTACGCCGCCGAACGCCCGGTGGTGGAACGCGATGGCACGCTGATCATGGTCGACGACGAGCGCATGCCGCTGGAACCCGGCGAGGTGCCGATGATGCGCAAGGTGCGCTTTCGCACCCTGGGCTGCTACCCGCTGACCGGCGCCATCGAGTCCGAGGCCGACACCCTGCCGGCGATCATTCAGGAAATGCTGCTGACCCGCACCTCGGAGCGTCAGGGTCGCGTGATCGACCACGACAGCGCCGCCTCGATGGAGAAGAAGAAGGCTGAAGGGTACTTCTAGGCTGCGGGCTGCGGGCTGCGGGCTGCGGGCTGCGGGCTGCGGGCTGCGGGCTGCGGGCTGCGGGCAACAGGAGAGTCTATGCGATATGAACAGATGGAAGTCTGGCAACGCAGCAAGCAGCTGAGCGCTGCGGTCTACCGCGAGCTCAAGGAGCTACGTGATTTTGGCTTCAAGGATCAGATCACGCGTTCGGCACTGTCGATTCCCAGCAATATCGCCGAAGGCTTCGAGCGTTACAGCGAGCGAGAAAAATTTCGCTTTGCCTCCATTGCCAAGGGCTCCTGCGGCGAGTTCGCGACCCAGACACTGATCGGTATCGAAGTCGGCTACATCCCTGAGCCAGTGGGCCAGCACTGGCGCAGCGAAGCCATGGTGATTTCTCGAATGCTCGGTTCGCTGCTCAAGGCTCTTGCTGCACGACCACGGAACTAGCCATCAAACATGCAGGGTGGGCTCGAAGCGCGATGCCCGGAGCTCGCAGCGCTCGTGCTCTACCACCCCGGGGAGAAAAACTGTGTCACACGCATCACCGATGATATCGGAAAACATCGAGAGCTACCTGAAAGAGCACGAGCATAAAGGCCTGCTACGCTTCATCACCTGCGGCAGCGTGGATGACGGCAAGAGCACGCTGATCGGCCGGCTGCTGTTCGAGTCCAAGCTGTTGTTCGAGGACCAGCTGGCCGCCATCGAGGCGGACTCGAAGAAGTACGGCACCCAGGGCAGCGAGATGGACTTCGCCCTGCTGGTCGACGGCCTGGCCGCCGAGCGCGAACAGGGCATCACCATCGACGTGGCATACCGTTTCTTCTCCACCGACAAGCGCAAGTTCATCGTCGCCGACACCCCGGGGCACGAGCAGTACACGCGCAACATGGTCACCGGCGCCTCCACCGCCGATGCCGCCATCCTGATGGTCGACGCCCGCTACGGCATCCTGACCCAGACCCGCCGCCACAGCTTCCTGATGTCGCTGATCGGCATCCGCCACCTCGTGGTGGCCATCAACAAGATGGACCTGGTGGACTACGCCCGGGAGCGCTTCGAGGCCATCGTCGAGGAATACCGTGAGTTCGCCCGGCAGCTGGGCCTGACCGACATCACCTTCATCCCCATGTCGGCGCTCAAGGGCGACAACGTCATCGAACACGGCCATCACATGCCGTGGTATCACGGCCCGACCCTGATGGCCTATCTGGAAACCGTCGCGGTCGACGACCAGCGCCACCAGCAGGCGCCGTTCCGCCTGCCGGTCCAGTGGGTCAACCGCCCCGACCTGGACTTCCGCGGCTTTGCCGGCCACATCGCCAGCGGCCGCGTGCGCCCCGGCGATGCCATCCGCGTGCAGCCCTCCGGCAAGGCCAGCACGGTCTCGCGCATCTACACCTTCGACGGCGATCTGGACGAGGCCGTGGCCGGCCAGTCCGTCACCCTGCTGCTCGACGACGAGATCGACATCTCGCGCGGCGACGTGATTTCCGGCGCGGACTCGCCGGCCCAGACCGCCGACCAGTTCGAGACCACGCTGGTCTGGATGCACGAGCAGCCGCTGCTGCCCGGGCGCCCCTATCAGATGAAGCTCGGCACCCAGACCGTCACGGCGACCGTGAGCGACATCAAGTACCAGATCAACGTCAACACCCTGGAACACGCGGCCGCCAAGCAGCTGGAGCTCAACGGCATCGCCGTCTGCACGCTGAGCCTGTCGCGCCCGGTGGCCTTCGACCCCTACCGGGAGGTACCGGATACCGGCGGCTTCATCCTCATCGACCGCATGACCCACAACACCGTCGGTGCCGGCATGCTGCACTTCGCCCTGCGGCGCAGCCAGAACATTCACCGCCAGCCGGTGGATGTCGACAAGCCGGCCCGGGCGCTGGCCAAGGGCCAGAAGCCGGCCGTGCTGTGGTTCACCGGGCTCTCGGGGGCCGGCAAGTCGACCATCGCCAACCTCGTCGAAAAGAAGCTGCACGCCGGCGGCCGGCATACCTACCTGCTGGACGGCGACAACGTGCGTCACGGCCTCAACCGCGACCTCGGTTTCACCAATGCCGACCGCGTGGAGAACATCCGCCGCGTCGGCGAAGTGGCCCGGCTGATGGTGGATGCCGGGCTGATCGTGCTGACCGCCTTCATCTCGCCCTTCCGCAGCGAGCGCCAGATGGCGAGCGACCTGGTCGAGGCCGACGAGTTCCTCGAGATCTTCATCGACACGCCGCTGGACGTCGCCGAGGACCGCGATCCCAAGGGGCTGTACAGGAAGGCCCGGCGCGGCGAGCTGAAGAACTTCACCGGCATCGACTCCGCCTACGAGGCCCCGGAGGCGCCCGACCTGCACATCCGCACCACCGAGATGAGCAGCGACGAGGCCGCCGAGACCATCATCGAACTGCTGCGCGAGCGGCGGCTGATCGACTGAAGCGGCGAGCCACGAGCTTCGGGCCACGAGCCGCTTGGTGGCCGAAGCCCGAAGCCCGAAGCCCGAAGCCCGAAGCCCGAAGCCCGAAGCCCGAAGCCCGAAGCCCGAAGCCCGAAGCCCAGAGGATACCCTGACCGATGGATCTTGCCGATCTGCTGAACCACGCCGAACGCATCGCCCTCGATGCCGGCCGCGCCATCATGGCCGTCTACGCCCGCGGATTCACCGTCGAGGAGAAGGACGACCAGAGCCCGCTGACCGAAGCCGACCAGGCCGCCCACGACCTCATCGTCGCCGGCCTCGAGGCCCTGCCCGATGACATTCCCGTGCTGTCCGAGGAGGACGTCGAGGGCTTTCCCGGCAGCGATTCCCGGGGGCGCTACTGGCTGGTGGACCCGCTGGACGGCACCAGGGAGTTCATCAAGCGCAACGGCGAGTTTACCGTCAACATCGCGCTGATCGAGCAGGGCCGCCCGGTGCTCGGCGTGGTGGTGGCCCCCGCGCTCGGCGTCAGCTACCTGGCGGCCGCGGGCGTCGGCGCCTTCAAGGTGAGTCAGGACGGCGAGCGCCGGGCCATTCGTGTTTCGGGTGCCCCGGCACCAGGCACCCCGTGGCGCGTGGTGGGCAGCCGCTCGCACCCGAGCGCCGAGACGACCGCCTGGCTGGACAGGCTCGGCCCGCACGAGATGGTGGCGATGGGCAGTTCGCTGAAGCTCTGCCTGGTCGCCGAAGGCGCCGCCGACGTCTACCCGCGGCTGGGTCCTACCTGCCTGTGGGATACCGGCGCCGCCCAGGCGGTGGTCGAGCAGGCCGGCGGCCGCGTGGAAACCCTGCAGGGCGAACCGCTGCGCTACGCGAATCCCGAAGAAACGCACAACCCCCACTTCGTGGTGTGGGGCAACGGGGGATGATGCGCCCGGTTGTGGGGCCGGAGGCGTTCACGCTACCCTTTCGCTCCCGGCATTCCCGGTGCAAAACCTCAGGCATCGTCATTTCATGACCTCGGCAGCCCCTGAACCATGACGCTTCCCCGCGACGCCGGAAGGCGCGTTCTCATCATCGTGCGCCGGCTCAACATGGGCGGCATCCAGAAGGCCTCGCTGAGCCTGGCCAGCGGTCTGCTGGCCGGCGGCCACGAGGTTCACCTGCTGGTGCTCAAGGGCACCCCGGAGCTGACGGTGCCCGACGGCGTGCACCTGCACTGCGTCGACTTCGAACGCGCCGCGCGACGCACCCCGGCCGGCCTGGCCCGGCACCTGGCCTCGCGCGTGCTGCTCAAGCCGCTGCTGCCGGGCTCCGGTTTCGTGTGGACCGGGCGCACGGTCAGCCGCGGCTTCCGGCATCACCTGGCGGAACTGGAGGCCACACACGGTGCCTTCGACCTGATCGTCATCCGCGGCCAGGGCGCCTTCGAGCTGCTCTGGGACGTTCGGGACCCGCGCTGCTGGCAGGTGGTGGAAGGCCCGGTGTCCGGCCCCGGGAAAAGCCCGCTGGCCGGCTGGCTGTATCGCAAGCTCTATGCCGGCAAGCGCGTGATCAGCGTCTCCGAGGGCATCGGCGCCATGCTCGACGCCACGCTCGCGCGCCACGGGGTCGCCCCGGCTCAGCGGCGGACCCTCACCAACCCCGTGCCGCTGGGACGCATCCGCGAACTGGCGCAGGCGCCGTTGCCGGACGCACCGCCGACCCCCTACCTGATCCACGTCGGCCGGCTGTCCTCGGTCAAGAACCAGGCGCTGCTGCTCCGGGCGTTCGCCGCGGCCGACCTGCCGCTGTCGCTGGTCATCATCGGCGACGGCGACCGGCGTCAGTCATTGACCCGGCTTTGCGAGACCCTCGGCATCGCCGAACGCGTGCATTTTCTCGGCCAGCAGACCAACCCCTACCCGTGGGTCGCCCGGGCGCAGGCCTTCGTGCTCAGCTCGCGCATGGAGGGGCTGGGGCTGGTGCTGATCGAGGCACTGGCGCTGGGCACGCAGTGCGTCGCCACCGATGTGCCGGGCGGCATCCGCGAGGTGCTGACCGGCGAGCAGGCCCGGCTGATCGCCGAGCCCAGCGTCGAGGGGCTGGCCGAGAAGCTCCGCGAGGCCTGGACGCACCCGGTGACGGTGGACCCGGCCTGGGCGGAACGCTTCGACGAGCCCCGGGTCGCCGAGGCCTTTCTCGGCCTGCTCGACGATGCCCGCCTCGAGGATCCCGCCGACGACGACCCCGCCCATGCGCCGGCGTGACGACGCCTACCCGTTCGAGGCCGACCACCGCGTCGAGGTCGGCCTGGCGGCCGACGGCACCCTGACGTTGCCGGCCGGGCTCCCCGACACCCCCGCCGAGTGGAGCTGGCTGCTGGAGGTCGACTACCGGCCGCGCCGGAGTCTGCGCCAGCCCCGGGTCACGATCGCCTCCTCGGCGGGTCAGGCCGTCACGCAGTATCTGGAGCGCAAGGTGCAAGGGCGCCGCTGGCTCAACCTGACCGGCATCACGACCTGGGACGCGCTGCGCGTGATCGCCGCCCACTGCCGGCTCGGCGAGCGCGCCGTGCTGCACGGCTTCGCCCGGCCCGACCTGAGCCGGGGGCCGGTGCTGTTCGTCGCGCCGCATCCGGACGACGCCGAACTCGCCGGTTACGGCCTCTATCGACGCCTGGCCGAGCACACCTGGATCGTCACCCTCAGCGCCGGCGAGACCCTCAAGCGCCTCGATCGGCAGTACATCGCCGGGCTGGACACCTCGCTGGCCGCGGCCCGTCGGCGCAAGGGCTGGATCCGCGCCTGGAACAGCGCCACCACCCCGCAGCTGGCCGGCATCCCCCAGGAACGCCTGGTCATGCTGGGCTACTTCAACGACACGCTCGACCGCCTGGCCGATCCCGGACGCGCGGCAGTCCCG
Organism: Modicisalibacter tunisiensis; assembly: GCF_020148005.1. Classification (GTDB taxonomy): domain Bacteria; phylum Pseudomonadota; class Gammaproteobacteria; order Pseudomonadales; family Halomonadaceae; genus Modicisalibacter; species Modicisalibacter tunisiensis. The sequence goes on from NZ_JAGXFD010000001.1 coordinate 23,487, forward strand.
GCGAATGAAGACACGCTCTCCCCGCGAGACTTTCGCCACTGGAACCGGCTGGCCCTGCCCGGCGACGCCGAGGCGACCAACCACGGCGACCAGCTGCTGGCCGACCTCGCCTTCCTGGTCGAGCACATCCGGCCCGCCACGGTGGTGGTAACCCACCCGGAAGTCGACCCTCACCGGGACCACATCGCGGCGGCCCGGGCCATCGCCCGGGCGCTGCAGCACACCGGCCACACCCCGCAACGGGTACTGCTCTACGCCAACCACCTGCGCGGCCACAGGGGCTTTCCGCTCGGGCCGGCACACGCCGGCGCCACCCTCTGGCCCCACACCGGCACCCACTCGGCACTGGGTCGCTGGCGCTTCCACGGCGAGGCGCTCTCCCCGGAACTTCAGCGCGAGAAGGCCCTGAGCCTGGATACCATGCACGATCTGCGTGGCCGCCCGGGAGCCATGAAACGCCTGAAGCGTCGTTGGCGGGAAACCCTCGCCGGCACACGTGGCCCCCGCTACGGCGGACACGACTACTTTCGCAGCCATGTCCGCGCACAGGAGGTATTCATCGAGGTGACCGGAGAGGCGTTCGTGAGCGGGCTTCAGGCGGCGCCGCGCGAACCGTAGCGCCAGCGCCAGTAGTGTGTCACCAGGCCGCCGACGACCAGGTTGTGCACATAGACCCCGGTCCAGAAGGAATCGTAGGACTCGAACTGGTTGACGATCACCCAGTAGACGAAGAAGGCCGCGCCGAACAGTGCGACATCGCCGGGCATGGCGCCGCCGCGCCAGGCCAGCCAGGTGCCGCGACCGATCCACGCCGCCAGGGCGGCGATGACCGCCACGCCCAGCAGGCCGTAGGCCACCCAGACTTCAATGAAGAAGTTGTGCAGGTGGCCGAAGTCGGCCTTGACGAAGTCCGGCAGCCACGGCGTGTGGTCGATCACCAGGCTGCGCCCCTCGCCGCCCCAGCCGACCAGCGGGCGCTCGGCGATCCACTGCAGGGCGGCCACCCAGCTGTGAATGCGGATGCCGATGCTGGTATAGGGCACCTGCTCCAGATTCCCCTGCATCAGCTGCGTGATCACCCCGGACTCGGTGGTGACCCGCTCGGCCAGGGTATCGCCGAACAGCGCCACGGCCAGGCCGACCAGCAGCACGCCGGCGCCCAGGGTCAACAGCAACGGCCGACGCAGGGAACGGCCGGCCCCGTAACGGCGCACCACCGCCAGCGCCACCAGCCCCGCCAGCGGCAGCGACACGGCCAGCGCCAGCCAGACGGCGCGGGTCTGGCCGATGGCGACGCCGGTCAGGCACATCGCCAGCACCAGCCCCCACAACCCGACCCGCCACGCCACCCAGGTGCCCCGTGGGCGCATGACGCGGCGTGCGAAGACCACCCAGCCCAGCAGCGCCACGCCGAACAGCATGGAACCGTGCTGATTGTTGCGGATGCCGAAACCGATGCGCTGGCCCTGCAGACCCTGCCACCACTCCTGCGGGCCGCCGAGCACCAGCGTGGCGGCCAGAAACCCCGCCAGCGCCAGCGCCCAGAGCCACAGAGTGTTGCGCGTGCTGCCACCCAGCCACCAGGCCACGGCGATGAAGATGAACAGCTTGGCCAGCCGGTCCACCTCCGGATTGCGCGTCACCCACTGCGGGTGATGGAAATAGCCCAGCGTCCAGGACAGCACCTGCACGCCGATCGCGGCCAGCAGCAGCCACAGTGCCGCGGAGCGGCGCATGGCACCGCCATAAGTCAAGACGGCGATCAACCCCAGCGCCGCGGTCAGCGTGCCGGCATCGCCGCCCACGTCGCTCCACAGCACGCCCAGGGCTGCGTAGAGGACCAGCGAGAGGCATCCGGCGATCCACAAGCCGCGAGGACAGCGCCAGGCCGTCGGGGCTTCCCAGCCCGGGCAGCCCCCCATCACGGCATCAACGCCCGCAGGCAACTGCGCAACGCGTCCTGCCAGGGCGGCAGCGCCACCCCGAAGGTCTCGCGCAGCGAGGTCGTGTCCAGTCGTGAATTGCCGGGCCGGGGTGCCGGCTGCGGATACTCGCGGGAAGCGATCGCCTCGACGCTCGGGCGGCGGTCGGCCTCCAGCAGCCCCAGCGCCACCGCCTCCTCGAAGATCGCCTCGGCGAAGCCGTGCCAGCTGGTCGCGCCTGCCGCAGTCAGATGATGGGTACCCGCCATGGCCGGCGACCAGTTCTCACGCCGCCAGGCGTGCAGGGCCAGCGCCGTCACGTCGGCGATGGTGGCCGCCCAGGTGGGTGCACCGACCTGATCGTCGATGACGCGCAGCTGATCGCGCTCGGCGGCCAGACGCAGCATGGTCCTGACGAAATTGTGCCCGTGGGCGGCATACACCCAGCTGGTGCGCAGCACCAGCGCCCGGGCACCGGCGGCGGCGATGGCGTCCTCGCCCTCGCGCTTGGTCTGGCCGTAGACCGAGCGCGGCGCGGTCGCGTCCTCCGGGCGATAGGGCGTCTCGCCCTCCCCGGCGAAGACGTAATCCGTGGAGTAGTGCACCAGGGGAATGGCCCGCTCGGCACAGGCCGTCGCCAGCTCCGCCACCGCCTCGGCGTTGATGCGCCGGGCCAGCGCCGGCTCGCTCTCGGCGCGATCCACGGCGGTGTAGGCCGCCGCGTTGACCACCACGGCCGGTGCGTATCGCGCCACCGCCGCGGCCACCGCCCCCGGCTCGGACAGGTCGCATTCGCGGCGGCCCAGAGCCGCGCCGCGGCCGAACGGCTGCAGGGCACGTTCCAGCTCGCGCCCCACCTGGCCGTTCGCCCCCAGGATCAGGTAATCCGGCGTCGTCTCGCTCATGCGAAGACCTCCGCCTCGCCAAAGGCCGCCCCGGCCAGATCCTTGTCGGACAGCGTCAGGTCGGGAACCACCGGCCAGTCGATGCCCAGCTCGGGGTCGTCGTAGCGGATGCAGCGCTCCGAGGCCGGGTGGTAGTAGTCGGTGGTCTTGTAGAGGAAGTCGGCGCTCTCGGAGAGCACCACGAAGCCATGCCCGAAGCCCTCCGGCACCCACAGCTGGCGGTGGTTGTCGGCGGAGAGTTCCACCCCGACCCAGCGGCCGAAGTTGGGCGAGGAACGGCGCAGGTCGACGGCGACATCGTAGACGCGACCGTGGGTCACCCGCACCAGCTTGCCCTGGGGCTGCTCGAGCTGATAGTGCAAGCCGCGCAGCACACCCCGGCGGGAGCGGGAATGGTTGTCCTGCACGAAGTCGCGCTCGCAGCCGGTGGCCGCTTCGAAGGCGCGCCGGTTGAAGCTTTCCATGAAGAAGCCACGGGAATCGCCGAACACCTTCGGCTCCAGGATCATGACCTCGGGTAGATCGGTGGCGATCGCCTTCATGCCGGCCCTCCCTTCTCGTCGAGCAGGCGCTGCAGGAACTTGCCGTAGCCGCTCTTGGCCAGCGGCTCGGCCAGCGCCAGCAGCTGTTCGTCGTCGATCCAGCCGTGGCGCCAGGCGATTTCCTCGGGGCAGCACGCCTTCAAGCCCTGGCGATGCTCGATGGTGGCGATGAAGTTGGACGCCTCCATCAGCGACTCGTGGGTGCCGGTGTCCAGCCAGGCGAAGCCGCGGCCCATGATCTCGACATTGAGATCGCCGCGCTCGAGATACAGCCGGTTGATGTCGGTGATCTCCAGCTCGCCGCGGGCCGAGGGTTCGAGCGACTTGGCCATCGCGACCACATCGGCGTCGTAGAAGTACAGCCCGGTCACCGCGAACGGCGATTTCGGCTCGGCGGGCTTTTCCTCCAGCGAGGTGGCGCGCCCCTCGGCGTCGAAGTCCACCACCCCGTAGCGCTCCGGATCGTGAACGTGGTAGGCGAACACGCTGGCGCCCTGCTCGCGGATCATGGCGCTTTGCAGCAGTGGCTGGAAATCATGGCCGTAGAAGATGTTGTCACCCAGCACCAGACAGCTCGGCGCGCCGTCGAGGAAGTCCTCGGCGATGATGAACGCCTGGGCCAGCCCGTCCGGCGAAGGCTGCACCGCATAGCTCAACGAGATGCCCCAGTGGCTGCCGTCGCCCAGCAGGTGCTGGAAGCGCGGCGTGTCCTGGGGGGTGGAGATGATCAGAATTTCGTCGATGCCCGCCAGCATCAGTGTGGCCAGCGGATAGTAGATCATCGGCTTGTCGTAGACCGGCAGCAGCTGCTTGGAAATCGACAGCGTTACCGGATGCAGCCGTGTGCCGGACCCGCCGGCGAGAATAATGCCCTTGCGCTTCATGGCGTCTGTTCCTGACTCGTTTCAATCCATTCCGTAATGGTGGGAGGTCCACTCGCGGTAGGCACCGCTGGTCACGCCTTCCACCCAGGCGTCGTTGTCCAGGTACCACTGTACCGTCTTGCGCAGCCCGGACTCGAACGTCTCGCGCGGGCGCCAGCCCAGCTCGCGCTCGATCTTGCCGGCGTCGATGGCATAGCGCAGGTCGTGCCCCGGCCGATCCTTCACGTAGGTGATCAGGTCCGCGTAGCGCGCCACGCCGTCGGGATGCGCGGGGGCGAGCTCCTCGAGCAGCGCGCAGATGCGCTCGACCACCTCGAGATTGCGATGCTCGTTGTGGCCGCCGATGTTGTAGGTCTCGCCCACCGTGCCGGACTCGAGCACCGTGACCAGCGCCCGGGCGTGGTCCTCCACGTACAGCCAGTCGCGCACCTGGCTGCCGTCGCCGTAGACCGGCAGCGGCTTGCCCGCGCGGGCGTTGAGGATGATCAGCGGAATCAGCTTCTCGGGGAAGTGGCAGGGGCCGTAGTTGTTGGAGCAGTTGGTGACCAGCACCGGCAGGCCGAAGGTGCGGTGCCAGGCGCGCACCAGATGGTCCGAGCCGGCCTTGCTGGCCGAATAGGGCGAGCTCGGCGCATAGGGCGTGTCCTCGGTGAACAGCCCCTCCGGCCCCTCGAGGTCGCCGTAGACCTCGTCGGTGGAGACGTGGTGAAAGCGAAACGCCGCGCGCCGCTCGGCCGGCAGGGTCTCGCAGTAGCTGCGCGCCACCTCGAGCAGCACCCCGGTCCCCACCAGATTGGTCTGGATGAAGTCCGCCGGGCCGTGGATGGAGCGGTCGACATGGGACTCCGCCGCCAGGTGCATCACCGCATCGGGCGCGTGGCGGTCGAACACCGCGCGCAGGGCGTCGGCGTCGCCGATGTCGACCTGCTCGAAGGCATAGCGATCGCTCTGCGCGGCCTCGCCCAGCGAGGCCAGGTTCCCGGCGTAGGTCAACTTGTCCACGTTGACCACGGCGTGGTCGGTGTCGGCGATCAGGTGGCGAATCACCGCCGACCCGATGAAGCCGGCGCCCCCTGTTACCAGAATCTTCATGACGGCGTCCGTTGCTGTGAAAAAACCGCTCTAGTCTACGGACAAGGCCAACCCGAGGAAAGGCGAGGCATACCCGCTGGCGTCAAGGTTTCCCGCACTCGATGCTCACCCCCACAGCCCCTCATCGGCAGGCACGATCACCCGCCCTTCCGAGTAACCGTATTGCAGGTAATGGCCCAGCGGCTCGACCCCCGCCGCGGCCACATCCGGGTTGTCGGCGAGATAGGCGCGGCTGTCGAACCAGGCAGACGGCATGCGCCCCTCCTTCCACCCCCAGGTCAGATAGTGCTGGTAGGCGCTGTCCAGGTCGCCGCGCTGGATCGCCGCGTCGACATCCGGATTGGCCGCGCGATAGCCAGGCTCGTCGAACAGGGCGTTGGGATTGCGCCCCTCGCCGGCGCCGTACTGCCGATAGTGCGCGAGAGGGCCGATCACCCCCGCCGCCGCCGCCGCGGCCACATCGGGGTTGGCTTCGAGATAGAGCCCCGCGTCGAAGGGCATCGATGAGGCCGAATCCAGCTCGGGCGGGCTCGCCGGCACCACGCGATCGTCGAAGCGCAGCAGCTCGATGTTCTCCAGCGTATCCCGACTGCCATCCGCCTCGGTCACGACCAGCGTGCCATCCGAACGATGCGCCAGCTCGACGCTGTCGAAGGCCATGTCCAGGCGCACGATATCGACGCCCCCGCCGCCGTCCAGGTGATCGTCGCCCGCCCCGCCGGTCAGCCGGTCGTTGCCGTCACCGCCGACCAGCGTGTCGTCGCCCGGGCCGCCCGTCACCCGCTCGCCGGTCCCGCCGAGCGCCGGCGCCTCCGGCGCGCTCGCGGTCAGTGAACTGCCCACTGTCGCCAGGGTGGCGTCGATCCAGTCCTGGTAATGGCTCACCCGCTGCCAGGCGGCCAACTCGCCGAAACTGCCATCGACCCCGAGGGTGCTGTCCAGCAGCTGCCCCCGGCCATCGGCCAGGTGCGTCAGGTAGCTGGCCACGCCCGCCACCCGGCCGTCGATGAAGGCCGGCCCGCCGCTGTCGCCGGGGGCGATCACTCCCTCGGTCGTCCCCAGGCCGGTATCGCTCTGGCCCAGCAGGCGGCCGAGGGTATCGTAGCGCGCCTCACCGCTGTCGAAGTCGGCGATCAGCTGCGACCCCGGCGGCGAGTCCCAGCCACCGCCATTCAGCCGTGAGCTGACCTCGCTGCCGGTCGCGTCCAGGGTATTCTCGACCCGCGAGCGCTGCGCGCCGGCCGGGCCGGAATAGCCCCACTGCCCCAGCCCCGTGGCGCCGTAACCGACCAGCGTGGCGACATGGCCCAGCTCGTCCGCCCCCCGGTACAGCGCATAGCGCGGAATCGCATCCGGCACCGGGTTGTCCAGCCACAGCAGGGCCAGGTCATTGCCGAACGCGCCGGGGTCGTAGCCCGGGTGTACCCAGCGCGTCTCGGCCGTCGCCCAGTAGCGCCCGCCGAGGCCGTCGAAGGCGACCCGGACGGGGTCGGTGGCACCCTCGACCACATGCGCGGCGGTGAGCACCGCCCGTCCGTCGGCCAGCAGGGTGCCCGAGCCCAGCACATCGCCGACGCGCACCTCGCCGACGCCATCGTAGCCGTCGCTGGGACGGGACACATAACGCTCGTTGTAGCGGGTGACTGTAGGCATGGCATCTCTCCGACGGCCGGCTCGCGGCCCTGGTGGCGGCGTGATGCCGCAAGGTGGGTTGTATCGCCCGTGGCGACGGCGTCGCGCCCCGGCAAGCCCCCGACACACATCGGGCCGCCCCGGGGGGCGGCCCGTCAGCCCGAGAGCGCCGCCCCGTACCGGACGGCACGGGGCGGGCGGCCCGGCGTCAGTGCTTGGCCGGCAGCTCCGACTTCAGCGCATTGGCGTAGGCGGTACGCGCCGTCTGGGCGATGGCCAGCTGCTGCTGCAGACGGGCGATCTCCTGATCGGTCACGCGCAGGTTGACCACCTGGTTGCGCGCATTCTCGGACAGCTCGGCCAGGTTGTAGTCGGCGCCGTCGATGGAGATGGTCTGGTCCTGGGTATCCGCCATGGCGTGATTGCTCCTCATGAAAGAATGAAAGACGTAGGGTCGCTCGGCGATGATAAGCGTTTACTGAACAAAATCGAAGAACCCCCGGCCCGCTCAGTCCCCGAAATCGAACGTCAGCTCGTCGTCGTCCTCGCCGAAGAACGACGCTACCGGTTCGCGAGGCGCCTGCTGTGCCTGCAGCTGCTGGTGAAAGCGGGCGCGCTCGGTAAGCTGGCCGAGCTGGCCCATCGAGAACAGTTGGGCATAGGCCAGCGGCAGTGCACCGTGGGCGCGCAGGGCGGCGAAGGCCTCGGCCTCGAGCGCATTCAGGGCTTTTTCGTTGATGCGGTACAGCCCCTGCACCTCGAGCGGCGCCTGGTCGTCGCCGCGCCCGACCTGCAGCGGCCAGGGCTCGATCAGGCCGCTGTCGCCCAGCGACCGTGCGGCCGCCCGGGTCACCTGACGATTGCGCTCGCACTGCTGCAGAAAGGCGAGCGTGCGGTCGACCGTTTCGCTCAGCTCGCCATCATCGTTGAACAGCGGCTCGCCGTCCTCGTCGGGCGCCTGCAGATGCGCCTGATCCACGCACAGCACCTGCTGCCCGTCCTCGGTGGCGGCCAGCGTGAAGGGGTAGCCGCGCAGCCCGGCCGGCACGTAACCGCCCAGCCAGCGCCCGTCGGGATGCACGTAGAGGTTGTGGCGGCCGTCCAGCCCCAGCAGGGCTACCGGCTGGTAGCTTTCTTCCTGCTTGATGAAGCCCAGCGCATGCTGCGCCAGCAGCTTGTTCAGCTCCGCCAGCAGGATCGGCACCACCGGCTGCTCGGCGGCGAAGCCGTAGCCGTGGCGGGGCAGGTATCGATACTCGCCATGTTGCGTGCGAGAAAGCGCGGTCCATTTCGCCATCAGGGACTCCATCAGCGCGTAAGGGATTGGAAAACGGACACCGATTGTACCAGCCACATTCCGAGCCCCGGCGCCTCTTTTCGCCGCCCGGGCCGCCATACGCACCGACTTTACCGGCAACACAAAAAACAATGAGAGATAAAGCAGCCACCGAGAGCCTTGCCGCCTTACCGGGAATGAAGCGGAAACAGGGGAAAGTCGAGGTTCAGTGCCTGTCCTGGGTACGCAGGGCATGCACCTCGGCCAGCGCGAGGCCGGTCGCCGCCGCGATCTGCTCGTCCGTCAGCACACCCAGCCGGATGAGGTTGCGGGCCGTCTGTCGCTTCGTCTTCTCGGCGCCGAGTTGCTCGCCTTCCTGACGCCCTTCCTGACGCCCTTCCTGACGCTCCCTCTTCGCCCAGTTCTCCAGATTCTCTGCCAGCATGTCTCTATCCTCCACCAGGCTGTTGAGCCGCTCCAGGTCGACGCCGGCCCCCAGCCATTGCAAATGACGCTTCAACCAGCGGGTGATGATGGCATCCGTGCGTTCCTTGTGGGGATCGGCCTGGATGATCGCCACGATCCGGTCGACGGCCTGCTGCAGGGCCTCGCGGCTCGCGGATGCGTTCTCGATGCGGAATACGCCGCTCAGCGGGGTCTGGCGCCGGTCCAGTTCCTCGGCAGTATAGCGCCCTTCGTCGATCAGATAGTAACGCAGGTGCGGCTGATAGACCCGCAGGAAGGCCGGCGGTTCCGGTTGCACCATGTCGTAGATGTCCTGCTGTGCGGTCCAGCGCTCCGCGCCGTTGTAGAGCACGATGGGCAGCACCGGCGGCAGGCCCTGGCCGGGGGTGACCACCTTCTGCTTGAGCAGCTCGCTGTAGAAGCAGGCCACGTAGTGCATCAGCCGGATCGGCATGGTGCGATCCACCGACGACTGGAACTCGAGCAGGATGTACAGGAAGACCCGCTGGGTGATGCCCTGCCAGGTGACCTCCACCGACCACACCACGTCCTCGAACTTCTCCTCGAACAGCGGCGTGATGTAGTTGCCGCTGTGGTTCTTGAGGGTGGTGAAATCCATCAGGCCGGCGATCTCGCCGGGTGCGAAGCCCTCGATCAGCTGCTGGACGAACTCGGGGTGGCTGAACAGCTCCTTGTAGCCGGTGTCGTGGTGGTTGGTGGCCATGCGCCCTCCTGTCGCGGGCTTCGCAATCTACCAGAAACGCCCGGCCTTATGACCGGGCTGTTCACGCAGATCGACGAGCAACCTGAAACGAGTTCACTCCCACGGCGCCGATGCGGTGGGAGCGAATGCATTCGCCAGGGCGCTTCAACCCTGGCGCCGGACCTGGACAAGCGGTACGGGTTACCCGGAAAAGGCCAGGCTGTCGCCGAAGGCCGCCGACAGCTCCGACCCGGTGATGCCGGTCAGCACCACGGTTTCATCACTATCGATCACCTTGTCGCCGTTCCCGCCGCTGAAGCTCCCCTGCGACGAGAACCCGGAGAGGTCACTACCGGCGGCAATGAAGTCGGCGAAGGTGATCGAGCCGCCATCGTAGAACGCGATTTGCACATCGACCGTATTGTCGGCGATGCCGCCGCTGTATCCGGTATAGCCACCGTTCTCGATGAAGCTGATGGTACTGATTTCCTCGGCCAGATGGGCCGCATCGCTTTCACTGGTAATGCGCAGAACGTCTTCCTCGGCATCCAGCGCCGGGTTGCCATCGGCGGTCGCCGCGCGGAAGCCGAGGATGGTGTCATCGCCGTCCTCACCGATGGTGTAGACGAGGGTGTCGGAACCGGAATCCTGGGGCACCAGGTCGATAATGTCATCGCCGCCGTTGCCGGTGACGGTCTGATTGCCAGTGCCGGTGGTGATGGTATCCGCCCCCGCGCCACCGGTGATGATGAAGCCGCCATCCGGGCCGGTGAAGACGTTGCCGGCATCGCTCAGCCGGTATTCCTCCACGTAGTTGTAAGGCACGCCGGAGTCAGAAAGATCCACCGCGCCGCCGTCGCTGAAGACCACGGTTTCATGCCCCGGCGTTCCGGACACCCCGGCGTTCAGGGACGTGAACTGGGTATATTGCGTGGGTGTCAGCGTGACCGTCGCCGCGTCCTCGATCCGCAGCCCGGCGACATTGGACAAGGCCAGGCCGCTGATATCCGCGCCATCGCGCAGCAGCAGTGTCTTGCTGCCGACATCCAGCGACGTCGTGCCCGCCGTGAAGGCGATGGGCGTCTCGGTCGTGGGATCCCAGTAGGCGACGTCGGCGAGCGTCACGCCGTCGGCGAAGCTCGCGCCGTCCGCCGCCAGCGCCTCGGCCAGCGGCACGGCGCCGGCAATCTCGACGGGACTGCCGCCGCCCGCCTGCTCCGTTTGCCGGGCGACGAACCCACCGCCGTTCCCGACCCGCGTAGCGATATCGTCGAGCACACTGCCCGCCTGATCGACCACGGACTGTGCCACCTCGATACCCAGGTTCAGGGCATGCGCGCCGGCATCGGTCTGTATCGTGGCCAGCGCGGCCTTGACCTGCTCGGCCTGCTCGGCGCTGTCGATCGACACCGTGACTCGTGCCGATGACGAATTGGCCTCGATGGAGGACAGCCCGGCGAACTGATCGGCCCGCATGGCGATGCCGGAGGCGATGACGACGTTGCCCACCTCGGCGAAGTCCGCCCGGCTCAGCGCCGAAATATCCAGCGTGCCGTTCTGCACTTCCAGCGTCTCGACACCGGCGATCGAGCTGCCGTCCTTCAGCACCAGGGTGTCGGTGTTATCGAACGCGAAGACCAGGCGGTTATCGCTGCCCTGAAAACTCGCATCGAAGGCGATTTCCGCGTTATCGGCATAGTCCGACACATCGACCGTCACCACATCGCTGCCGACACCCAGATCGCCCTGCAGCGCCAGCTCCCGGGTGGCGGCGATCGCGTTGACCGTGAACCGGTCGACGGCGATGCCCCCGTTCAGGGTCGCGTCAAGGCTCTCCCCGGTGGCGGCCACGGTCGCCACGTTGGTGGTCAGTTCGGCGCCGTCGAGCACCAGGGTGTCGGCCGCACGGAGGATGCCCGAGTATTCGACGGGGCCCAGCGCATCACTGACGTCGATGGTGACATTGTTGCCGTAAATGTGGTTCAGCCAGATACTGCCGGCGATATTGGCCAGATCCACCGTCACATCACCGGAGACCTGCGCGCCGTTGTCGGCGTCGAGTGTGCCCAGATCGACGAAATTCTGCACATCGCTGGCGCGCACGGTGATATCGGTGCCCTGGGTATTGATGCCGGCATCCAGGGCCTGGGCTCCCTTGACATGGGGGCCGATCAACAAGCCTTTCTTCAGTTCCGAGGCATCGACGGTGATGCCGTAATCGCTCTGGGTCCGGCTGCCCAGCACGTCCAGGGCCACGAAGCCGTCGCCGGAAAGCTCGACGCTGTGGATGGCGGAAAAATCCACGTCGAAGGCATCGAAATTGCCGTCGGTCTCGACGTTCAACGACTCCAGTCGGCCAAGGGCACCATCCACGTCAAGATCAGCGGCGCTGGTGACGCTGAGGTCGATCAGATTCCGGGCCTGCAGATCGACGGCAGAACTGCCCGCCCCTCTGGCGACATTGACCACCGCGCTGGTGGCGGCGCCGGCGGTGATCTCGCCCTTGTAAGCGGTGTTCTCGCCCACGTTGAGATCGACGGCCTGGCTCCGGGTCAGCACCAGGTTGGCGTCGTGGCTCTCGGGGTTGTCGGCATCGGCGTCGGCGGAGGCGCTGACGTCGACGACGCTGACGCCGCCGTGGCTGCTGGTCAGGGTGGCACCGTTGGCGTTGTCGCCGGAGAGCGCCAGGGTCAGGTCCTGGTTGCCCAGCTTGGCCAGCACGGCGTTGCCGCTAAAGCTGTCACCCAGGGCGACGCGTTCCAGGCCGCTGACGTCGCGGGCGGAGACCGTCAGGCCGCCGGAAACGTCGCCCAGCGCGAGGGTCTGGATGTTGGCCAGCTGGTACTGGGTGGCGCCGCTGCCGGCAAGCGCCAGGGTGTTGTCGCCGTCGCCGCCGTCGATCATGGCGTTGGCGGCCAGGCTGCCGGTATCGGCGGTGACGGTGTCGTCACCGGCGCCGGTGGTAACGCTCTTGACCTGGTCGGCGTTGGTCAGGTTCAGGGCCACGTCGCCTTCCACGGCGGCGGCGTCGACGCCGGCCAGCTTGGTGCCAACCTTGTCGACATCCAGGCTGCCGGTGCCGCTGGCGGTGAGGTCGGCGGCGGCGATGCCGCTCAGGTCGACGACGTTGGTGCCTTCGGCGGCCACGCTCAGCGACTCGATGCCGTTGGCGGTGACGGCGACCGCCTCCCGCTCGCTGGCGTCGGTGGCCGGGTCGTCGGCGGTGCCGACGTTGTCGAGTTGCAGGCCGAGACTGTCGCTGGCGCCCTTGACGGCGTCGGCGGTGAACTTGATGTCGGTGGTGCCCTTGGCCTTGTCGGCCAGCGCCACGCTGACGTCGGCGGCGCTCAGGCCGGCCAGGTTGACGTTGCCGTTCAGGCTGTACTGCTGCACGCCGTCCACGCCGGTGGCGTTGAAGGTGCGGGCGATGGAGCCGTCGTTGCTGACGGCGACGGTCTCGACGTTCTGCACGCCGCCGTCACCACTGAAGCCGCCGAAGCCGCTGTCCAGGGTCACGTTCAGGGTGTCGTTGCCGTCGCCGCCGTCGATGCTGTCGCCGGCGTTCAGGGTGCGCGCGGAGGACAGTGCGGAGGCCACGCCGCTGAAGGTGTCGCTGCCGGCGGTGCCGGTCAGGGTGTCGACATCGGTGGTCAGCTCGGTGGCGTTGCCGATGATCGGCTGGGTGATCTCGGTGACGGCGGTGCCGTCGTTGTAGGTGGCCGGGGCGCGCGCTTCTTCGTACTCGCCGTAGAGCACCCAATGCTGGTAGCCGGTGGCGAGGCTGCCGTTGTCGACGGCGGCGGCGACGTCCGGGTTGGCGTCGAGATACGCCTGCTCGTCGAAGCCTTCGGCGATGGCCTGGTACTCGGCGTTGGGCGCGCGGCCCTCGGCGGCGCCGTACTGCAGGAAGTGCGTCAGCGGGTCGATGATGCCCTTCTCGACGGCATCGGCGACATCCGGGTTGGCGGCCAGGTAGGCGCTGGTGTCGAACACGGCGTTGGGGTCGCGGCCCTCGGCGGCGCCGTAGTTCACGTAATGCCACTCGGCACTTTCGACGCTACCGGCGTCGATCGCCGCGGCCACGTCGGGATTCTGCGCCAGATAAAACTCGGCATCGAACTGGAAAGGCATGATCGTTCCTTGCTGACACCCTGATAAAAGGGTTCCTGATTACGCATGTTGATCAGCTACCACGTCGGCCCGGGCCTATACTGGAATCATATGGACGGTCAAGGAGTTAGTGCCATGGCTCGCAACCTCATCCAGTTCCAGTCCGGCCTGTCGTTGCCGGCGTTTCTCGACCAGTACGGCACCGAAGCGCAGTGCCGGTCGGCCCTCTTCCAGCATCGCTGGCCCAAGGGATTCGTGTGTCCCGACTGCGGCAACACCACCGGCTGCCAGCTTGCGCGCGGGCTGTACCAGTGCCATCACTGCCATCACCAGACCTCGCTGACTGCCGGGACCATCTTCCACGCCACGCATCTGCCGCTCACCACTTGGTTTCTGGCCATCTACCTGCTGACCCAACGCAAGAATGGTCTCTCAGCGCTGCAGCTGTCCCGCGAGCTCGGCGTCAGCTACAACACCGCCTGGAAGCTCAAGCACAAGCTCTTGCAGGTCATGTATGAGCGCAACCAGGGAGAGACGCTCACCGGACGCATCGAGATCGATGATGCCTACCTGGGCGGCGAACGGCCGGGAAAGCGCGGGCGCGGCGCTGAGCACAAGTTCCCGTTCGTCGCCGCGGTGCAGACCGATGACGATGGCCATCCTCTGCGCGTCCAGCTGCGTCGCGTGAGCGGTTTTACCCGCGCCGAGGTGCGCCGCTATGCCCAGGTCGCCATCGCGCCCGGCAGTCGGGTGGTCAGCGATGGCCTGGGGTGTTTCCGGGCCTTCGAGTCGCCGGTCTACACCCATGAGCGCTTCATTACTGGCGGTGGCCGTGCCAGCGCACAGATCCCCGCCTTCAATTGGGTCAACACCGTGCTGGGCAACGTCAAGAACGCCATCACCGGCAGCTACCATGCCATTCGTGGCCAACATGTGCCGCGCTACTTGGCTGAGTTCGAGTACCGCTTCAATCGGCGCTATGACCTCACGGCCATGATCCCGCGCTTTCTGACGGTGGCGGCGAGAACACCGCCGATGCCTTACCGGCTCCTGAAGCTGGCTGAGCCATATACGTAATCAGGTCAGGTTTTGAGCGGTCGCGCGCTTGGTCTTTTCAACCCCCACCTGCTCACCTTCTTGGCGCTCCTTCTTCGCCCAGTTCTCTAAGTTTTCTGCCAACATGTAGGTATGGCTGCCTCAGTGCTGCGACTCTCGCCGGAGTCGGGAAACATCCTGAATGGGAAACCCAGTGATCTCTGAGATCATCTGGTCATCCATCTCTGTCCGCATAATCAGGTTATGAGCCGTTTCACGCTGAGTTTCCACACGACCCTCAGCTCGCTCTTTCTGTGCCCAATTCTCCAGATTCTCTGCCAACATGTCTTTGTCCTCCACCAAACTGTTGAGCTGCTCCAGATTGACCTCGGCACCGAGCCGCTGCAGGTGTCGCAGTATCCAGTGTGTAGTGGCTTTAAGCACTCAACCCGTGACGATGCCCTGCCGCATCGGCATAGGTACGAGTCTACAGTGGAAGCAATGCCCCCTAGTGACGCGCCACGTCAGTGCTTGAACAGCTCATCAAGGGTATCGACAGTCAGTATTTCATCTGTCCATGCTTCCAACCGCTTGGTGTCCGCTGCCTCTAGCATTTCACCTATCCAACCGGGCAATTCACCGAAGCGCCTGCTCAGTAGACGCTGCAGAACACGACGTTCACCTGTCATCTCTCCTTCACGCTTCGCGTCGTTCAGCAGAGACACTTCATCCCGCAGCGCCCGCTCCCGAACGAAGGCCAGGCGGCGGGTCTCTTCATCGGCGCTGAGCTCGCGGGTACGGCTCATCGCTTCCCTGGCCACCTCAGTGCTTGAAAAGTTCATCGATAGAATTGGCTATCAAAATTTTCGCAGACCATTCATTTATTTGGTCGCTGTTTGCCTGTTCCAGACGATGCTGCGCCCACTCTGGCAATTCTCCAAACTTCATTTTAACGAGCTTGGCAAACAAATGGGCCTCGCCTTCTCGCCGTGCATCATTCAGCAGAGACACTTCATCCCGCAGCGCCCGCTCCCGAACGAAGGCCAGGCGGCGGGTCTCTTCATCAGCGCTGAGCTCGCGGATACGGCTCATCGCCTTCTTGACCGGTTCATGGGCAACATTGGCCATGGTGAGTTCCTCCTGCCAGTGCTTGAAGAAGGTGATCCAGGCGCGTAGCGGGCCTTCCGGCAAGCCCAGGCGATCCGCCTTGTTGAGTTCGATCAGGTTCATCTGCAGGATGTTCCCCAGCGAGATATCGGGCTGGCGTTCGTCGCGCATCTCGAAGCGCCAGACCGCTTGCTCACGCTCGGCCTCCGTCCCTGTGAACAGATCGAAGTCCAGCAGGTGCAATCCCACCGAGGCACGCAGCTCCTGATAGTCCTCGCCCCCGCTCAGCTGAGTCCCCAGCGTGCGGGCCAGATAAAACAATCCCCGCTTGTGCCAGGCACCGTAGCGGCGTACCTGCACCTCGACATTGTAGCAATGGCCGTCGCCATCACGGGCCAGCACGTCCAGGATGATGTACTTGCCGGTCAGCTCGTTCGGCTCGATGTTGGGATTGAGAATCTCCACCGAAGCGATGTCGGGCAGGTCCGGGCGCAAATCGTTGATCAGATCGACCAGCAGATCCGGGGCTTCAGCAAACAACCGCTTGAACACGTAGTCGTTGGTGGGATCGAGTAGCTCGCTCATGGAAACTCCTATCGTCAGGGCAATATTCTACCACGGCACCATTTGTCAAGCGCTATCACCCACGGCTTCCCCTTCAAGCTATTTGCCCACTACATCAAAAAAATACGCTCTCTCGACACCCCACCCCACGGCGCCGAGCCAGGCAGCCGTGAGGTGGGACGGGAGGTGAGCGGGCCAGCCGCCCAGGTGGGTGGCGGCGAGTGCCGCGAGCGATGCGGATGACCCTACAGCCACCCACGTTCGGCGAACGACACATAGCCCTCGTGACCGACCACCACATGGTCCAGCACACGGATGTCCACCAGACCCAGGGCCTCCTGAAGCCGCTGGGTGATGCGCCGGTCGGCATCGCTGGGCTCGGGATCGCCACTGGGGTGGTTGTGGACCAGGATCACGGCAGCGGCGTTGTGGTCGATGGCGTGCTTGATCACCTCGCGGGGATAGACG
This sequence comes from Modicisalibacter tunisiensis, assembly GCF_020148005.1. GTDB lineage: Bacteria > Pseudomonadota > Gammaproteobacteria > Pseudomonadales > Halomonadaceae > Modicisalibacter > Modicisalibacter tunisiensis. The sequence goes on from NZ_JAGXFD010000001.1 coordinate 40,192, forward strand.
CAGGCGGCATCGAGGGTGCCGCGAAACAGCTCATCGAAGGCGATCAGCCGGTGCCGGGTGTCCAGGCAGAGGATGCCGAAGACTTCGTGCGGGTAGTCGAGCATCAGGGTCTGCAGGCAGCGATGGACCTCGTCGGGACGCCCGAGTTGGGTGCCCTTGCTGAGCCGCTTGCGGGCGATCAGCTTGGCCAGGTGCAGCAGCTGGGCGTCGGTGACGTCGCCCGTGACGCGGTAGGTGCCGGGCTGCTCCCCGGCCATCAGCCAGGGGAAGCCCGCGTCAGAAACGTGAGTAGTCGCGAGAGTCATACGGGATCTCCTTGTCATGATGGGTCGTGGGAGTCAGGCGGCGATCTCGCCCTGCTTGAGCGCGGCGAAGTGCTCGGTGAGCGTCCACAGCGCGCGGTTGAGGCGCACGTCCTCGGTGACGCTGTGGATGGGCCGGGTACGGGTGGCCCGGCCCGAACGGGAGCGGCCCCGCAAGCCGCCCTTGAAGAGGTTTTCCTGGGTGCGGTTGAACACGCTCCACAGGCTGCCGTTGGCATCTTCCGAGCGACGAGCTTCGAGGATGTCGCCCGGCTGCACGGGGCTGGTGGCCTGCCAGTCGTCGCCGTAGCGCAGCGACAGCGCGGCCTCGGCGAACAGCTGAGCCTCGCTCTGACTGACCAGGGTGGACTGGAAGGCCTCGACGCCCTCGGCGATGCGCGGCACCTGATGACTGAGCTGGATCGAGCCGTCGAGGATCTCGTCAACGACGTGCTTGCCGTGACGCACGCGGATACCGCCCACGTCACCTACCGGGGTGACCATGCCGTTGAGGCACACCAGCCGGAACAGCCCCAGGTCGAGCTGGAATGCGGCACTGCGGTCGTGGCTGTTGGTCAGCACCAGTTCGGTGACACTGTCGCCCACGGTGATCTGGCGATCGGGGTCCTGGCGGAAGCGGATCAGGTGGCGGGCGACCTCGCGGCGCTCCATCTGGCGAACATGGGTCTGCTGGGCCCGCACCGGGTACCAGCCCTCGCGTTGCAGGGCATCGACCACATTGATGGTGGGCACGAAGCCATAGCGCTCGGAGACGGCTTGATCGGGTTGCTGGGCGAAGATGGCGGGGGCGGCGCGATGCAGTTGGTCGTGAGTGAGAATACGCATGGGCAAATCTCCTTATTGGTCAACCACGGCATAACGGCCCGCGGCTACCAGGCAGCGGGCGTCGTTAGGCAATGGCAGGTAGCGGTGAGAAACGACGTCGAGCGCTCAGGCTCGCTTGGCTTGGCGTGCTGCGGGTTGCTGACTATCGTCAGTGGTCGGTGCGGGGGATTCCGCCTTGTCGGTAGCTTCGGCCTTGCCTGACTGCTGGCTCCTGGCCTGCAGCTTGTCGGCGAGCGTCACCGGGGCATTGGCGTCCGTCCCGCCCGGTAGGTGAACCGGGGCGTCGGGGTAGAACTCCTCCACCACGTCGGCGGACTCCTCGGCACTGTCCTCGAAGGCCCCGTTGGCGAAGCCCGCCTTGGCGGCCCGATCCAGGGCTTTCTGGTCGAAGCCGGTGGCCTCTCGCTCCTGGTCCAGGCGTTGCGCCTCCGAGAGGGTGTCTTCCAGCGTCCAGCCCTCGCGCAGGGTGATGTCGACGTAGAAGATCGGGGTGCCACGGCTCTGGCGGGTCGACTTGCCGCGCAGGCGCAGTTCCAGCGGCAGGCAGGCCAGGCGGTTGCCGGAGACCGCCTTGAAGTAGGCGAGTCGTGCGGCGAGCGTGCGAATCGAGTTGAACCCGGTGGTGCGGAAGATGAAGCTGCCCAGCGGGTCGTCATCGCCGATCAACACGTTGAGCCGCCCGTAGGGCTTGCAGGCCCCGCCCTGGGCCAGCGGGCAGGCGTCGGGGGCCGGGCACGGCAGCGTCTCCATGCCCTCGCGGGTGCGTCGCTTGCACTGCTCGCCGTCGCCCACGCACAGCGGGCGTGCGGTCTGGCGGTCGAACAGCGCGTACTCGGCGCGCAGGTTGAGGTCGGGGTCGTTGAACAGCAACCGGATGGGAATGCGCCGCAGCTTGCCCTCCTGCTCGCTGCGCAGTGCCTCGTCCAGGGGGTGGCGCAGCCAGCCCTCGCGGGTCTGCAGTTGCGAGGTAATGGTGAACTGATCGTCCTTCTGCGGCAGACGCTTGCCGTGATTCTCCACCACCTTGCCGATGGTGATCCGCCCCAGGATGGGCGGGGTGATGGCGAGTCCCTTGAGCATGGGAACCTCCTGTCTTTTCAAGTGGTTGCCCCACAACGAAAAACGCCCCAGAACGGCCGGAGAGCCGCGCTGAGGCGTTTCGGTGGATAGGGATGTCAGGTTTCGAGGGGGATGGGAGAACCGCTCAACGACGCACCACGAAGCGCCGTGAGCCGGGATGGGTCTTCAGATAGTCGGCACACAGGCCGGGGTGATCCTGCTGCAGGGCCCTGGTGTCGAGCCGCGTGGCCGGGGCGGTCTGCTTCCAGCTCAGGCTGCCCGAGGGAAACGTCGCCAGCGTCGCGGTGCCCATGGCCTGCTGCAGGCGGTGCTTGAGGCGCAACTCCTCCTTTTTGGCGTCCTCCAGGGTCTGGCGCACCCGTTGCAGGTCGACGAACGCCTGGCTGAGCCCCACGTCAAGGCTGAAGTCGACGGTCTCGCCGTCATCCTGGGGGAACAGGCTTCGCAGGGCCTGATCCGCCGACTCGCTGCCATCCGCCGGGGGTGGCGTATCGCGCTCGACGCAGTCCCAAAACTGGCGCTCCAGGGCGATCAGCTGCGCGATCATCGCCTCGTCACGCTCGATGCGGTGGATCTGCAGTTCGTGGCCCCCGAGCAGGACCGCCACATCGGCGGCCTGCTGACCGGTGACCGCCAACTGGTGCATCACCTGCAGCTGCACGTACTCGGGCACCCCACTCCTCCACAACCGGGCGCCGTGAAGCCCGGCCGTCTTGCACTCGAGGATCTGCACGGCGTCGTTGCCGACGATCTCGCGATCCAGGTTGGCGAGCATCCAGGGGTGCTCGACGTGCTGGAGGATGGCGTTGACCCGCTGCACCCGGTGACCGGTGTGCCGGGCGTAGTGCTCGGCGACCAGCGGTTCGAGGACCTGGCCCCAATGCAGCGGGCTGGTCAGTTGCGCCTCGGGGGCCGGGTCGGTGGTTTCCGGCTGGCGACCGGTCTTCTCCAGCCACAGCTCGAGTGGGGACTTGTAGGGATGGAGGCCCACGGCTGCGGCGGCGTCACTACTGCCGATCCCGCTCTGGCGAATCGACAGCCAGGCCTTGCGATCCAGGGCGCGGGTATCGACCAGGCGCCGGGCCTGATCACGATAGCGGCGCTGGGGGCCGTCAGGGCGACGCGGACGCGGGGCTCGCCCCATCGGCATCGAGGAGGGCGACGCTACCCCGCTCTGCTCGATGGCCGCGAGGACCGAGGCGGTAACGCTGCCCGGCTGGGCTCGGGCGGATAACGAGGACTTGGGCGACTCGGTGGCCTTGGAAGTGGATGCGGCGGTACCGGCTTGAGCTCCCGAATCGGCACTGGCCGGCAGCCGGGCGGAACGGGCCGCTTCATCCGCGACAACCGGGGACAGCGCGGTGGGACGTGACGTGGGCTGGGTCATGATCTCTCTCCTGAGACACAAACACGGCATAACGGCCCGCTCCCCGAAGGCAGCGGGCTGGGCCGTAACGAATGATTAGTGGATGGGTTATGGACGCGCGAAATGCGCGGAATGCGCGGAATGCGCGAAATGCGCGGAATGCGCGAAATGCGCGGGGAAGACGGCGTGTCCTGATAGACAGACCCTGCCGAAAGATGTACTATGTACACCAAGCAAGACACGACCCGAAGGACGCCCCTGACGTGAGTCATGCCATTGAATTTATTGAAACACCGACCTTTACTCGGCAGATCCAGAGCATCGCGACCGATGAGGAACTGAAGGAGCTTCAGCGCATCCTGATCGCGCAACCCGACAAAGGGGATCTGATCCAGGGCACAGGCGGTCTACGCAAGATTCGCATGGCATTGCGGCAGCAAGGCAAACAGGGCGGTGCCCGGGTCATCTACTTTCTGGCCACCGCCGAGGTCATCTACCTGATCCTGGCCTATCCCAAAAGCGTGAAAGACAGCTTGACGTCCGCGGAAAAGGCCGCACTCAAGACCCTGACCCACCAGTTGAAGGGGGAGGTTTCCGAATGAGCATTTTTGACGACCTTCAGACATCGCTGCAGGAAGCCGTCGACATCAAGCAGGGCAAGACCCGCGCGCGTGTCACACGCCACGAGGTCGCGGATGTGAAAGCCATCCGTGCCGCGCTGCATGTGTCACAGGCCGAATTTGCCAACGCCATGGGAACCAGCGTGGATACGATCAAGAGCTGGGAGAGCAAGCGTCGCAACCCGACCGGCCTGGCGGCCAAGGTGCTCGCGACCATTCAGGAAAACCCGGCGTTTTTCAACGAACTGGCGTCGCACTAAATACGCCTGCCCGCCTCCGCCAGGGACGGTTCGCCGTGAGGACGGAAGGTGTGCGCGCAGGCCAGGCACTGGTGGCTATCGAGCAGACGGGCATCGAGTTGCTGGCCCAGACGGGCACCGGCGAGACCGCCTGCCGTGCCCCCCACCAGGCCACCAAAGATCGCCCCGGCCAGGCTACCCACGGTCAGGCCGACCGGCCCGGCCCAGGCACCCACCAGGGCCCCGGTCTCGGCGCCGCTGAGCGCACCGGCGGCCCCGCTGGCCGCCCCTGCCGTACCCCCGATCCCTCCGCCAACCTTGCGACCGCGGTGTCGCGCGCGAACCCGCGGCGAGCCACAGCTCGGACATGTGAGCGTCATGAAAACCTCCTGAGGTGGGAATGACGTGTCATCGAAGCCATCGCTTCCCGGCTTCAAGGAGGTAGTACGTGGCTGAAAATTTTTTGAATCGATGTCGGATGCCGTCAGTGCCGTTACGTGGCTGACGGAAGACCCCGGGGTCATGCCCGGGCGGAAAGCGACTCCGGCGATGACGTATTATTTGACCGGCCGTTGGCATCCCATGAGCGTCATGCGGCGTAACGCATTGCCAATGGAAAGTTTTTAGAGCTCGGGCCCGACAACGATCCCCGGTACGTCCGGGGCTTTGGCGTCATTATCCCCAGTCCTTCCGGGGCATGCGGATCGGCTGCCATGACGGGTCAGTAATATATCTAAATCTACTTATCTCTAAGAGCGCCTTTCAAAACCTTGAAAGCGGCTCCCGCCATTCCTAGATTTTGGGCATGGCTAAGAAGATCGTATCCGATGAACTCTGGTCTATCGTCGAGCCGCTACTGCCGCCGCCTCAGCCCAAGCCGCGTGGCGGTCGGCCTCCCGTTTCCAATCGCGCAGCCCTGACAGGCATCCTGTTCGTCCTGCGCTCGGGTATCCCTTGGGAGATGCTGCCTCAAGAGATGGGCTGCGGTTCGGGCGTTACCTGCTGGCGGCGCCTGCGTGACTGGCAGGAAGCGGGCGTCTGGGAACGCTTGCATCAGACGCTGCTGGAACACTTGCAGCACGCGGATCAGCTGGATTGGGAGCGAGCCTGTATGGACAGGGCCTCCCTACCGGCAAAAAAGGGGGCTCAGCGATCGGTCCCAACCCGACAGACCGAGGAAGGCCCGGCACCAAGCGGCACCTCCTGACCGATCGCCACGGTGTCCCGCTGGCTGTCCTGCTCTCGGGAGCCAACATGAACGATAGTGTGCCATTGGCAGCTCTGCTCGACAGCGTGCCACCGGTTTCGTCGGGGCGGCCAGGGCGCCCTCGCCGTCGCCCCGACAAGCTCCTTGCGGACAAGGCATACGATCATCGACGTTGCCGCCGAGCGTGCCGCCGGCGGGGTATTCAGCCCCGCATTGCTCGTCGAGGTGTCGAGGATAGTCAGCGGCTCGGGTGCCATCGCTGGGTTGTCGAACGAACCTTTGCCTGGCTGGGCCGGATGAGGCGGCTCACCACGCGCTATGAGCGGCGAGTCGATCTCCATTATGCCTTTACGCTGTTGGGCTGTTCCCTGGTCTGTCTGAACAAGCTTCAAGGCAGGTTTTGAAAGGCACTCTTACGCAACGGCGTAGAGTACCGTGTCGAAGCCTTACCGTTCTTTGATGAGCAAAAGTATTACCAAGAGCCACACGCGAGAGGGCTAGTCAATGCTAGTGGCTATTATTTGATCAAGCCCGAGTAAGCGGAGCCGCTCCTCGCATTCTTGATGTGGATACTGCTCTCCCCCAACCCGGAATACCGCAAGCAGCTTCAGCGACCCAGTTCCGCCCAGGGATCGTCACCGCTAACAAACGCCTTCAGCTCCTGCTGCAAGGCGCTGGCAACCAGTGTCCAGCCTTGGTTTGCTGCCGCCACCCGCAGTGTCGGGGGACAGGGGTCAGCCTTGTCCCTCTCCCACGTCACCACGGAGTGGATAAAGCGGCGCAGCCAGGGAAAATCGGCCTGCATCGGCACCAAGGGACGGCCCTGCAGCAACGCCTCCCGTGACCGGTACGTCTCCCCCTGGAGCCGGTCGAACGGCTTCCAGTTGGCACAGACGAAGTGATTGTTGAGCGCAGCCTCCCGGAAAGCCGTGACTTCCGGCTGCGAGGCCCACTGCATGGCCACGACACGCCAGTCAGGCTGCGCACTGACGTCCAGGAAGTATTGCGGATGCTGGATCGTTGCACGGGTCAGACGATCGTAGGCCGCCTGCAAGGCCGTGCAATGGCGGATCATGTCCCGCACCTGCGCGGGGCGGACGTGCGCCTGGTAACTGACGGGAGCGTTGGAAATCTTCATGGCTGACAGGATGCCCTACTTCCCACCCTGCTGCACCGCGCTTACCAGGTCGAAGTAGGCCCGCTCGGCATCGCCCTCCTCGACATTGGCATCGATGAAGTCGTCCAGGGCATCACAGATGGCGATGGCTTCCGGTGAATCACCCAGCCGTTCGACCCAGTCGGCGTACAGGGCCCGTAGCGCGTCGTAATCCGCCTGGCCCATCGACTCGAACAGCAGGTGCTCGTAGCCCGCCAGCGTGGCCAGCAGCGCCTCGCGGGTCTCGGAAGGGATCGGGGCCGTATCGGGGCCCTGGGCATCGAGGGAGTCGGTCATGGCGCCATGATAGCAGCCTACAGCGGCCCGTGGGCCGCGTTTATGCCGTAAGGTAGGAACGGGGCAGGTAGCGGCATAAAACGCCGCACAGGGCGGCATGGGGCAACCTGTCGATCAGCGACCGGTTGATCGAGCGGGACGACGCCACCGGCAAGGCGGTAGTGAGCTTCACCGTCGATGAGTTGCCCGCCAAGAGCCCCTGTGAGCGGTCACCTCACGGCACGCTATCCAGCAACGTTTCCGGTACGTCTTCGAAGAAGCGACAGAACGGGAGAGAGCCGACCAGCGTGACGCTCTGCTTGGCACGCGTCATGGCAACGTAGAGCACACGCCGCAACAGGCTCGCCTCCTGGTCCATGTCCTCCCGGGCCACGCCCTCGAGAATGCGACCCGGGTACTGGGCATCATGCAACCCCATGATGACCACATGGTCGAACTCGAGGCCCTTCAGTTGGTGATAGGTAGTGACGGCAACTCCCCCGGAAAAACTGCCCAGCCCGGCACCCTTGACCTTCTTGACCGTCAGCCCGCGCTTTTCCAGGGCCTTCTGGGCCGGATAAAGCTGTCGCGAAAACGGAAGCACCACAGCCACCGAGGTGGTGCGAAGCCGCTTGAACCTGTCGGCCACGAAGTCATACCCCTTGTCATAGGCTTGCTTCGCATCGGCCGCCAGCATCAGCCTGACTTTTTCACCATGCTTGTCCGGGCGCACCGGCGCCACGTAATCGGCGCTGTCGATCACATCGTTGTTCGCCAGCAGATGCTCGGCCACGTCCATGATCTGCCGCGTGGTGCGATGACTGGCGGAAAGGCGTCGGGAACGACCACCCTGCACCTGGATGCCGACCGACGCCCAGGTAAAGCTTCGCCGGTAGATCTTCTGGGCCAAGTCACCGGCCATGCTGAGCGACACACGCGGGATCTTCGCGGCCACCAGCAACCAGCTCTTGTCGAAATCCTGCACCTCGTCGATCATGACGTGGTCATGGCGGTACTCATCCGGGAGATCGCCACCCGTTTCCATCAGGACGCGCAGCAGTAGCCCGGCGGGATTGTCATAATCTTCCTGGCGGGTCTCCTCGAGCCACTCCTGATACAGCTCGTAGACAAACCAGACGAAGCGGCGATCTTCCTGCGTGACCCGCACGGCCGTCCCCCGCCCCGTGCGTTCGACCGCAAGATACTCATCGAGCCGCACGATGTGTTGACCGAACAGCCAAGCGATTTCATCGCCCCACCAGCCCAGCAGTTGGGGAGACGCCTTCAGATCGAATAAACGATGGCTGCCAATCACCTCTTCCGCTTCCCTGAGCAACTGCTTGAGTTTTTCGCCACGCGCCTTGCCATCGACCCAGCCAGCGAACTCGAACCCTATTGCCCTGGCCGTGCTGCGTGACCAGTCATGAAAGGTTCTGACATCCACCTCCCCTGTCACCCCCGCCTGCCGGAACGCCTTCTTCACATAGGCGCACAGAGCCGAGTTGTAGGTCAGGAAGAGCAGGGAGCCCTTGCTCATGGCAGACAGGATTCTGCCCGCCCTGGCGGCCAGCACGGTGGTCTTGCCACTGCCCGCCTGCCCCCGGATCAACAAGTGCTGGGAAGGGTCAAGCTCGATGATGGCCTGCTGCTCATCGGTAAATGCGATCGCCGGTTGGGCCGGCTCGGCCTGCAAAGGCGTTGCGCTGGCATCAGAGCCAGGCTTTGCCCTGGCGGCAACAGGCAGGCTCCACTGGTACGAAGCATTCATCTGCGCCTTGCCTTCCGTCCTGAGACGGTACAGCAACGAGTTGACATCACTTCGGTCGACGTGAAGTCCAAACTCGTCACCCAGGATAGAAGCCAGTTGGCGGGCTTTTACGGGGGCATGCAGATGCAGCAGTTTCAGGATCTGCACTTCGAGCACATCTTGGTTCATCAACTCTACTCGCGTTTCACCATCGCTCGTGGAGCGGCATCTCGAGTGCCGGTACGACAATGACACCACGCTCCCCGAGATGGGACGTCTTCGGCCTGGACGGGAAGGGATTGTCACTAAAGCGGGGTGTGCCATGGACGGCCGTCGGTAACCCGAGCCCTATAAGCCACTACATCGGCGGCTGGGTGGACAACGTCACGACAGGCCCTGCTCAGGGCGCTTAGTCACGACGGTTGCCAAGTCTAAAGCATCACTCCCCGAAATCGAAGGTCAGTTCCTCGTCGTCACCGTCGAAGAACGCATCCAGATTCTCGTCGGCAGCCTTGCCCGCCTGCTGCTGGGCATGAAACTTCGCCCGCTCGGTCAGCTGCGAGAGCTGGTTCATCGAGAACAGCTGGCCATAGGCCAATGCCAAGGCACCGTGGCTGCGCAGACTGGCGAAAGCCTCGGCGGAGAGTTCGTTCAAGGCCTTCTCGTTGATGCGATGCAGCCCCTGCACCTTGAGCGGTTCCTGCCCTTCCCCACGCTCGATCTGCAACGGCCAGGGTTCGATCACGCCGCTATCGCCCAGTACCTTGGCGGCCTGCTGGGTCAGCTGGCGGTTCTTCTCGCATTCCTGCAGAAACTTCAGGGTCTGCTGCACACGCTCGTTGAGCTGCCCTTCCGCGTCGAACAACGGCTCGCCCAGTTCGCTCTCCAGCAGGTGATCCTGTGCGATGCACAGCACCTGTTGCTGGTCCTGGGTATTGGCGAGGGTAAACGGATAACCCCGCAGACTGGCGGGCACGTAGCTGCCCAGCCAGCGACCATCGGGATGTACATAGAGATTGTGCTGGCCATTCAGGCCCAGCAGCGCCACCGGCTGGTACTGTTCGCCCTGCTGGATAAAGCCCAGCGCATAGTGCGGCAGCAGCTTGCTCAGTTCGGCGAGCAGGATCGACGCGACCGGCTGTTCGGCCGCGAAGCCATAGCCCTGGCGCGGCTGGTAATGAAGCTCAGCGTGTTGGGTGCGGGAGATGGGTAACCATTGCGGCATAACGGCTCCGGTTGGACGGTGACGTTGGGAGCATTTTATCAGCCCTCGGGGCGAGACAAGTCCTAGAGAGCCTGAAATAAAAAACCCCCGGCCGAAGCCGGGGGTTCTGTTGCCTTGACCTATCAGGCGATAGGTCACTGACGAGCACTTTAGGCGATATCACCAGCAACGATAGCAGCATCGTTGCTCTCGGTGACCACACCGACCAAGGACAGATCGCCAGCATCTACATTAGATGCGGAGCTAGACTGCTCTTGGAAGAGGTAGGTGTAAGCTTGTCCGTTTCCATCATTGAGGACAAAGACAGCGGCATCGCCAGCAGCAGTAGCAGAGAAGCCTTCTGCAAGGAATGCAGCAACATCTGACATGTCAGTAAAGTCACTAACGCTCTCGCTACCACCTGTGGAGAGCAAGGAAGCACTAGCATCATCCGTGACATAGACGCTACCGTCGGTAAGCGCAGCAGCAGTTGTCACTGAACCTGCGTTCAAGGCAGTACCTGACGTAGCTGTGATATCGGTACCGACGATACCATCGAAAGACATTTTGTCTGTGCCGGTCACAAAGTCAGTGATGGTGTCCTTATCAGTGCCGTTACCAGCGAAGTCAAAGGTATCGGCACCCTTGCCGCCAGTGAGGGTATCGTTTCCACCATTACCAGTGATGGTATCGCCGGCTACAGTACCAGTAATGGTGTCACCTGCTGCCCCACCTTTAGCGGCAAAAGTAGCAGTTGAACCGAAGTTCAGCGTGACATTAGAACCATCGATGGTTAGAGCATCGGTAGAAGCAGAACCATCAGCAGTCAACTGAGCGCTACCAACCAGTTCAAAATCACCCAGTGAGTTAAACTGAGAAGCAGACAGCGTCAGTGCCTGACCCAAATCAACTTTCTCAACACTGGAGATGGTCAGGTTCGTACCCGACAGGTCGTATCCAGCGTTACCAGAGATTTGCAGAGTGTCAGAACCTTCACCCATTTGCAGAACGACGGTAGCGTCAGAATCCGGAGAAGCAAGAGCGCCAGAGCCATTAGCCAGGTTGACGACGTCGTCACCTGCACCTGCTTCAACTACCAGGAAGCCTTCATCAGTGCTACCACCAGTACCCATGCCGGAAATATCGGCGTTAACCGTATCGTTACCGCCACCGGTGACTGCAGTTACCTCTGCCGTTTCAGCCAAGGTTCCAAACTTGGCAATGTCATCGGAATCTTGGCCGACAAACGTTGCTTTATCACCAGCGTTAGAAGCATCCATGGTGACGTCGTTCTTGCCTTCAGAGCCAGCAATCGTGGCATCAGCTGAAGTAGAACCACCAATGGTCAGATCGCCAGTCAGAGCGGAGGCATCCAGAGACTTGGTGGCAATTGTTGAAAGCTCAACATCATTGTCGCCAGTCACATTCACGGTAGCGCCAGATGCAGCCAGGCTAGCGATAGTCAGATCAGTGCCTGTACCTGCTTCAGCAGATGCTTCGATATTAACGGTTTCGAAGTTAGTGAAGGTAGTAGTGGTTTTCTGATCTTCCGAGAAAGAGATGTTAACTGAATCAGCTTTGGAATCGTTGGTGCCAGTTTGGAAAACGCCAGTTGCCAGATCAGCACTGACAGCCACGTTAGCACCAGAAGCCAGAGTCGCAGTGGTAGAACCAGCGGTCGACAGCTTGATTTCGTCAGCTTCGACGTCTTCCAGGTTCAGGGTACCGGCAACGCTGGACTCTACAGTCAGGCTTCCAGATTCTTTGGCGTTACTAACAGTTTCACCATTCAGACCACTAGACTTCAGAGTGACATCGCCATCACCAGCAATGGTCAGATCTTCACCGATGTTGTTGACAGTAACAGTTTTACCGTCAGCGACATTCAGCGTCAGAGAGCCATTGGCTGCGCTTGCAGTGACTGTCGCATCAGCACCAACAGTTACTGTAGCGGTATCACTAGAGTCATCAGCCGTCACGTCGATGTTGGAAGCAGTTCCAGCATCAATTGTGGCAGTGTCATACTGATTCACAGTGACATCAGTAGTCGCTGCTCCAGCAGTAACAGTGACGTCTTCAACGCCAGTAGTGTTACCAACAGTGATATCAGTAGTGCTATCACCGGCATTAACAACGACTGAGTCGTTGTCTTGAGCAGTACCGTCAACTGTAACAGTCTTGGCTGAACCAGTATTGACAGTAGAATCAGCAACACCAGACGTAGTCAGGTTACCAGTGATGCCTTCGCCAGCGGTAAGGCTGTTGTCGCCGAGGTTCTGAACGGTTGCGTTACCGACAAAGCCAGACTTGGTAGCGTTGAGGGTAATCTCAGCACCAGAAACGCCGTCAACGTCCAGAGACGGAGCGCTGTAGGAATCCCAGTTCAGAGTAATGTCTTCAACACCCTGCACGCGGGTAGTGGCGTCGAGGTTACTGTTCAGAGTCGCGGTCAGAGTGTCGTTACCGCCCTGATCGCTGATCACAGTGCCCGCCAGAGAACCGGCTTCAGCAGTCACTGTGTCGTTGTTGCCAGTCAGGGTAACGATGTCGCCAGCGTTATCTGCAGTGAGCGTGAAGGTCTGGCCTTCAGTGTGGCTGTCAATCGCCTGGCTCACGGACTCAGCCGTCACATCGGTATCGGCATCAACGGTGTCGAGCAGGTCATTGACGTTCTGCAGCTTCAGATACGCGTCATTGGAACCAACCTGGCTGACGAGCTCGGCAGAGAAGTCGACCTTGGCGTTAACAGTTGCCAGGTCATCATTCTGGGCACCGTTGATGATGGCAAAGGCCAGGTCTGTCAGGCTGAAACCGCTGTCGTCCCAGTAAGAGACTTCAGAGTCGACGGCAGCCCGGTTGAAGGCTGAGTCATAAACAGCCTTGATCACGTCTGCACGGCTCATGCCGCCATACAGCGCATCATTTTCTTCAGCGGCGCCGAATGCAGCGGAAACGCTGGACCAATTGCCGTTCTGTTCGAGCTGATTCACCCAGTATTGCAGCCCTTCGGGATCGGCGGGCCGCTGATAGTAAGCGATGTACATCTGGTGAACCAGCTTTTCGGTAGCTGTCAATTCCATCTTTTTTCTTCCTCAACTGAGATTCGCGTCTTGCTACGAGGACAGCAGCAGACTGCACAGGCTAACTGCCAGCAAACTACCACTTGCGCCCAAAGTTCCTGACACGCGTACCATGTCAGTAGTCCGCCGATTGGCGACGAGACCATACCACGTAACCAGAGATCGGGTGTAGTCCTGTCAGACAAAAGACGGAGCTTCCCGCTTGAGCTTCACTGCCAGCATAACCACGCCTTGTGTACTGTCAAGGTATTAGTGGGCTCCCTCTGACAAGGCGAAAGAAACGATGTGAAGACTTACTATCAAAACGAGGAATAGGCCATGGAAAGGCCTGCATTTCAAAGTCTAGAAAATAAGTAAGTGCAAACTAACCTGAAGGATTCGCCCGCAGACGCGGTTCAACGCAATGTGTCGCGCCGACTCCGTCATCGGGCGCCACGAAGGCGAGGTTCGCGATGGCCGCAGGCGATGAGGAGAGGCGCTGCGTTGGCTACCGAGCTGGCCATGCAGCCGCGCCGGCCACGAGAGCGCCTCAGGGGTTGAAATGACGCGGTCAGTTCGCCGCCAGCATCCAGGACAGGGTATCGGCGAATGGCATGGGAGACCAATCGGGGAGCAGGTGCTGCAACCGGGAGTTGTCGCCACACAGCGTCCTGACGTCGCTGGCCCTGACAAAACGGGGATTGACGTCAACGCTCAGGGCATGACCGGTGTGTGCCGCACACATATCGATCAGGTCGCGAAGACTGAGCGTGGCGCCACTGCACAGGTTGACGGCCTGGCCAACGGCGGGGCACTCCAGCAGCCCGCGGTACGCTTCGGCAATGGCGCGCACATCGCTGAAGTCCCGCGCGACATCGAGATTGCCCAGTTCGATGCGATCGGCGCGACGCCGGAAATGTTCAACGATCTTGGGTACCAGGTAGCGCTCCTCCTGGCCGACCCCGGTATAGTTGAACGGGCGCGCAATGAGCAGTGGAAGCCGATCCATCCACAGCCGCGCCAGGTATTCCATGGCGACCTTGCTGACGGCATAGTCATTGGCCGGATTGAAGGGAGTCTCTTCATCCAGCCGCCCTCCCCGGGCATTGCCGTAGACGTTGGCGCTGCTGGCAAGGACAACCTTGCGGGGCACCACCGGCTGTTCCGCCAGCGCTTCCAGCAGATGCCGGGTACCCAGCACGTTGATGCCATAGAAGTCGTCTGCATTACCGTGGCCGACGAAGGCGAGGGCCGCCAGGTGAACCACGGCATCGGGGCGGGCTTCGCCAATTACGCCACGAACCTGTTCCGCATCGCGCAAGTCGAGCGCATAGGTGTCTTCGGCGGCGATGTCCGGGTGATCCGAGGTCACTGCTCGACTGGCGGTCCCCAGCACTCGATAGCCGGCCCGGCGAAGACTGGCCGCTACATAGCGGCCAGTGAAACCATGGCTTCCCGTGACCAGCACGCGCGGGGGTGTCTCACGCTCAGGCACAACACGTTGCGTCATAGTCAGAATGAAAATCCTTGCCGGTTACGACGAAGGTCAGCCTCGACCATCATCTGGCTGAGCTGCTCGAGAGTCGTATGCGGCTCCCAGCCCAGGGTCTCGCGCGCGTGGGCAGGATCACCGATCAGCAAATCCACTTCGGCGGGACGGTAGAAGCGCGGGTTGACCGCGACCAGCGTGCGGCCGGTTTCGGTATCGATCCCGTGCTCCTGCTCGCCCTCGCCTTTCCAGGCCAGTTCGATGTCGAGAGCCCGAGCCGAGAGAGTCACGAAGTCACGCACGGTTTCGGTACGGTTGGTGGCCAGCACAAAGGTATCCGGCTTGTCGGCCTGGAGGATTCGCCACATGCCTTCCACGTAGTCCTTGGCATACCCCCAGTCGCGCTTGGCATCCAGATTGCCGAGCTCGAGCCGATCCAGCTTGCCCAGCTTGATCTTGGCAAGACTGTCGGTGATCTTGCGGGTGACAAATTCCCGGCCCCGCAGCGGCGACTCGTGATTGAAAAGAATCCCGCTGGTGGCAAACATGTCGTAGGACTCACGATAGTTGATCGTCATCCAGTGTGCATAGAGTTTGGCCACGCCATAGGGGCTACGCGGATAGAACGGAGTCGCTTCGGTTTGCGGTATGCTTTGCACCTTGCCGAACAGTTCAGAGGTGGAAGCCTGATAGAAGCGAATCGCCGGATTGACGATACGGATCGCCTCGAGCAGATTGACCGGCCCCAACCCGGTAATTTCAGCGGTGGTCAGCGGCTGGTCGAAGGAGACACCCACAAAGCTTTGGGCAGCGAGATTGTAGACTTCCGTGGCCTGGGTCGACTCCAGCAGGCGAATACTGGCGGAGAGGTCCGTCAGGTCATACTCCACTAGATGCAATTGCGGGTGATCCGCGATGCCCAGCTCCTCGATACGCCAGAAGTTCACGGAGCTGGTGCGCCGGTAGGTACCATGGACCGTGTAGCCCTTGCCGAGCAGCAGCTGCGCCAGATAGGCCCCATCCTGGCCGGTAATGCCGGTAATGATCGCGTTCATGAGTTGTCCTGTTTCAAACTAGTGAGTCCGTTCGAGCGTGTTTGCTCGGAGTAATGTCAGTCGGCGCCAACAGTCGCTCTGCCAGTTGAGCGGCACTTGCTTCCCAGCTCTGCCACTTCATGGCATCCGAGCGGACATGTCGGCCCTGAGCATGCGCTTCCAGCCAATCGCACAGTGCCTCTGCGACCTCTCCGGCATCGCTGGCAGAGAAGTAACCGGCATGCTCACCCGCCACCTCCCGAAAAACCGGGATATCACGGGCCAATATGGGCAAATGGTGACGCGCCGCCTCGATGAGCGGCAAGCCAAACCCCTCATCGTGAGAGGCGGCGATCAGGCAACTGCTGTGCTGATAGAGCCATCGAAGGGTGGCATCACCGCAATCTGCCAGCCAAAACAGGCGATGTCCACGCTGTTCATGATCGTTCAGGGTGTCGACCAACGACTCCACATGCCAGCCGGGCTTGCCGACGATGACCAGGTTGATATTCCGGCCGTCTTGCCAGAGACGGTCGAATGCCTCGAGTACCTGGCCATGAGCCTTGCGTGGCTCCAGCGTGCCGACCATCAGAAAGGTGGGACGCGAGAGGTCGAGGGCATCCATCATGGGAGAAACCGGGGAGGAAGCAGCTATTTCATGGGCTTCCAGGTCGCCGCCCAGGTGGAACCAGTCGACGCGGGGTTGATGACAAGGCTCGCCGGCCTGACTTTCTCGCTCATCCAGCCACTTGCGCAACTGCCCCGCCACGGCACGCGAGATGGCAATCAGGCCATCGCTTTCACCGACAACGTCAAGCCAACGCTGGAAAGTCTCTCTCCCCCCCTCCCTGAAGAATTGGGGGTAACGAACGCATAACAGATCATAGACCACGAACTCGGTGCGTATGCCGGATTCACGCCAGGCTCGGTAGAGTTCTCGTTGACGGCTGACCACGGCCGGCTGCAGGTCCAAGCCGAGGAAACGATCACCAGGCAACGGATTGACGGGGTCATCGGGCAAGAGCGTGGCGGGCAGCCCCAGGCGCTTGAGCATGAAACCACGCGCGTGACGGTACCCCGGGCTATCAGTCCGGGCATACACTGGCATCGGGCGATATCCCGCAGGCGGATGGTCTCGCCATTGAGCAAGAATATTGCGAACGACACGCTGAATACCGGTACCGATGTCGTGACGCACCAGTTCCGAGACGTCAACAAGCAATAGCGGGGTGTCTCGATCCGGCATCATGGCAGGCAGGGCTTCGGTGATGCCGTTAAACCACCGGTCAAGCGACCCCGCGATCTCCTCGGCCGTAAACAGGGACACATGCACACCCCGATAACGCAAATGCCGGTAATGTGAATCGTCGTCATCCAGAGACTCCGCCGGCACTTCCAGCCCCATCCAAAGGTCACCACGATGTGGCCCAACAGGATCATCACGCAGCAGTTCCGGTGCTACTCCAAGACGCTTCAGCGCAAAGTGGCGCGCGTAACACCATTCACCTGCATCGTTACGATAGACCGGCTCGAGGCGATACCCTTGTGGTATCTCGGTCAGCCAGTGGTCCAATAGTCGTGCGGTCAGAGGCCGGGGGGTATCGCCATCTGCAATCAAGCCCGTGACGTCAAGCAGCAACTGAGGCTGTCGAGGGGCTTCAGGAAAATTGAAGTCGATACTGGCAGCCAACTGGCAACGTTGCGCATCATCATAGGCGGCCACATGCGGCTGCCGCGCCAGGCTCTCGGCAACACCTTCCCCTGTATTGTTGATACGCCGGTAACTCGCCTCGATCGCCTGATGGTAGAGATTGGCGCAATGAGCGGGAGCATGCGCGGCGTGTATTTCCGCCGCGGCGGCACGGCCTAGACTCATCCGCCAATCCGGATCTCGGTACAGGCATTCGAGGGCATCGCCGAGCTGGCGATCACTGAAGGCATCGGGCAGCTTGAACACGACGGAATCGGACAGGTCAGCCATGCTGCCATTGGCATTGACGATCGTCGCCAGGCCGTGATTCATGCAGTCGAGTACCGCCGCCGAGGTTTCCCCTCGTGAGCGAGTGCGCAACTGAACTCCAATATCGGCGGCCGCCAGGTATCGATGATAGTCGAGATCATCGGCCCAGCCGGTAATTCGGATACGGCCCTCCTGAGCACTCTCGCGTATACGACGCTTGAGACGAGCACCATACTCATCCGGGCCACTGTCGCCGACAAATATCAGCAGAGCATGAGTATCCTTGGCCAAGGCGGAATCCAGCCAGGCATCAAGCAGGCGATGATTCAGCTTGGTCGCTCCAAGAAAGCCGAAACTACACACGACCAGGGCATCTTCCTCGATCCCCAGTTCCTTGCGGGCCTGGTAGCGCCGTTGCGAGTCGCCGCTCGCCGGGCGGCGCAACAACGGAATGTGCGACCAGTCACGCCCCGCGGCCTCGCCATACCATTGCCTGGCCAGACGGCAGCTATTGGCGGAATGTACGATAACCCCATGGGCACGCTGAAGAACCGGCAGGTTGCAAGGGTATCGCCAGACTACATCGGCCGTATCGCTCTGCCGGCAACGCTCCAGAACGGCAGGATAACCGTGACTTTCATAAAGTGCATCAAGCCAGCTGTTGGTCAGGCCGAAAAACCACTCTCGATGGGCAATGACACCTGAGAGGAAAAAATCATGCAAGACGACCACCCCCGGCACATCATCCAGCAATTCGAACATATGCTGATGAAATGCCGAGTTACCAAACTGGTAGAGAACGCGATCATAGTCGCCAGCGATCTCACGCAGTTCACTTGCCGGCCGAACGTGACAGTTTCGGTGAACCCAGTCGTCCTTGACCTCACTCTGGTCCACGAACACATCAATCTTGTAATGTTCGGCCAGAACCGGAAGCAGTTCGGCACTGTAATCACTGATACCACTGCGCTCGGGGGGCAAGGGGGAAACCAGTGCCAGTTTGGGACGAGAGTCAATATCAACGCCCGAAGGCTCATCTTGGCTTGAGTTATCAACATGATCAACCATGGCCTGGAGAGCGATGCGTGCGGATCCATCCCAGCTAAAGCGAGCCGCTTGCTTGAGCCCATGTTCACGCAATTGTTGCCTGAACTCCGAGTCGCCGAGTACTCTGTGCAATTTTTCGGCAATCGCATCATCATCATGCGGATCAAATAGCGCTTCGTCCCAACCCACGACTTCCGGCAAACTCGTAGTATTCGAGGCGATAACGGGCGCACCGCAAGCCATGGCTTCCAATGCCGGCAAACCGAACCCTTCATGCCAGGAAGGAAAGACAAAAGCCTCGCACAAATTGTAGAGTTCCAGAAGATCCTGTTCCGGCACAAACCCGGTAAGCACCAGGGCATCTGATTCAAGGCCATGACGCCGCGCCAGTGCTTGCAGCCTCTCGCGTTCGGGATCATGCACGGCGCATACAATGGCGAGCTGAAATTTTTCTCGAAAGTCTACCTGCAACTTCGCGAATGCCCGTATTAATCCTTCCAGATTCTTTCGGTGGTCGATTCCTCCCGTGTACATTATGAAAGGCTTGGGTAGTCCATAATGTACGCGTAGTACATGGCGGCGTTCGGTGCTGATAGTGATTGGCTGAAAGCCTTCATCAAAAGCAGAAGAGATATTGACGATACCCGAGTCGGGAAAATCGAAATGGGAAAGCCCTTCCCGGCGAGTCGACTCGGAGATTGCTAAAAGCAGGTCAGCTCTCTGCAAATGCAGAACTTTTTCATCATACCAACGGGCATGAGCAGGATTATCCAGGTAAGGAGAACGATGAATTAGCGGAATAAGATCAAATAAAACGATGGCAACAGGATAATCCCTCCGCCACGCTTTTATACTTGTTACCGCATCATCGCCCAAACCTTCGAACAAGCTGGTAACCAACACGAAATCAGGCTTCAAGCTTCCCAAATAATTCTCGTAAAGCTGCTCAGCGGCTTTCCAGCGAGATTCATTTTCACCGTCGATCTTGCGGACCGGTGCGGGAACAGACCAGACATGTAACCGTTCGATACCCAGCCATGATTGAAACTCGGGCCAGAGATCCTTGATGCTTTCCTCGAAAAGCTCATTGAAGACCAGAATGATCTCATGATCGCCGCCCTGGCGGATCAGTGCGCGTATAAGTGCCAGAGTATAACGCCCGATTCCGCGCTTTCGACTCTGCGCCTGGGCACCCTGCATGTCCACGATGATTCTCACTATCTAGACTCCGTAGCAGAAAAAGCATTCAGCTTGCGATGCAAACGTCGAGCTCGGGCGGTGAGGCTTTTCTGGCTGGCAGGAAGAACAGTATGCCGCGTACTGCCAGACTGGGGATCCAGACTCTTGAGCCGGCGCACCAAACGCTCAAACAACCACGGACTTCGCTTTAGTATCGATAATGCGAATTTTTTAAGATGTGGATTGCCAGCAACATGGCGCGCAGACCACTGCAAGGGTCGGTTAAGGATATTATCTAGAAAATGTCGTGACACCTGTTTGGAACGAAACGCAGAGCGAAGCTGACGAAACCGGAAAGCCAGGCCACGAAGCGGTGCCATCAGTCGCCATGAACGACTGGATGTGAGCAAATTCAACTGTTGTTCATACTCCTGGCAACGCTTGTGAAGCGCCTCTTCACTATTTCTCAGTTGCTGCTCGGTATACTGCAAACTGTCCATCAGCGTTTTTACACGCAAATTAGATTGATAGGCGTCCTTTTCAGCCTCCGCGGCACGCAGCTCTGTCAGGTGAACCTTATGGTGTAGCTGATTGCAAAAGGCATGAGAGGCTTTTCCACTCAATGAAAATTCGTCGAATACATTGGGAGGCGCGGAAAAAGCATCAGTCAACTCGGAATGTTCATTGGAAAGATAAAATCGATTGACACCATCAAAATAGACAAAACGATAGCCTTTATGTATTAGACCCGACTCCCACTGATGGCAAACATTTTCCTGTGTCGATGGTCTGCTACTTTCTACAATAAGTATCCAGGGGCGTACCGTAGACCTTTTCCACCCGGCAACGACATCACCTTCCATACCTTCCACATCGATTTTCATCCAGTGGACGGTCGTTCCTTCAAGAGGTGCCAAGAGAGCATCCAGAGTTATAACCTCGACTGAGGTTTCCTTGACCGGATAGCCACGTCGTTGCTGCTGGTCGGCAACCAAGGGGTCTCCAGTGGAAAGCCCCGTATTTTCAAACTCGTAGAATTTAGCTATTCCATCCTGCCGCCCAATGGCCACCTGGTGCACTTCGTCACCCAGACGTTCCCTTTTCAAGGCACAGGCATAGTGCTCGGTGGGCTCTGCATGCACTCCCTTCCAGCCACGTTCATAGAATGCCAAGCTCACAGAGTCTATGGTGGGGTCTTGAGCACCAATATCAACATATACACCTTTATCTACTGTTTTAAGGGCCCTCCACAGCATCACATCTTCGAAGTTCTGTGCATATGAAACAAAACTCATGAGATGGACACCCCTATGTCTGGCTGCATCCAGTTGCAACCCGCAAAATGATGCTTATCAATATTTATGACATTAAAGACAAAAGCAAGGTCTCGCCACTCATAATTATCTACCAAGTGAGTATCTGTACTGACCAGCGCTGTTTGCATGGAATAACTACCTTGACCAAGGTCGGCATCAAAGGTAATAGTAAAAGTTACTTGATCCCCTTGCTTCAGCGAATAGGCCACATCGTCGGTTATATGGGTATTGGTACCATACATGACTTGGCCAAGCCGATCCTTGATCCCGTAGCCGAACACCAGTCGCGGGATGTCTTGATGGATATCGGCGATCACGTGCAATGTAACACGCTCACCGACATTGATTGTATCTACTTGCTCACCCTTGGCATTAAGCATGTAAACATGGCGAACCGTTGCCTCTCCCGTCCCCGATACAGTTTGAGTACGACCATCTTCTTGCTCCCACTGTTCCAAACGGCTATTAGCCTTTTCGGCCAGCATCGCGTTATAGTAATCCATGACCTTTTCTGGTGGCCCTTCCAGCTCCACCTTCCCTGCATTGAGCAAAACAGCTCTATCGCAAATGCTTTGAATCGCCTGCTTATCGTGCGAAACCAGCAATAGCGTAGTGCCTTGCTCGCGGAAGTCACGAATACGATCAAAGCTTTTGTGCTGGAAATAGGCGTCACCAACCGACAAAGCTTCATCAATGATTAGAATATCGGGTCGAATTGCTGTTGCCACACTAAAAGCCAACCGCATCTGCATCCCACTTGAATAAACCCTAACCGGAAGATCAATATATCTTCCAATCTCAGCAAACTCTTCTATCTTGGGCATCAAGCCGTTCAAGTCATCCACCCGGTAACCCAGCAATTGCCCAGCCATGTAGGCATTCTGACGGCCTGTAAAATCGGGGTGAAAGCCGATACCCAGCTCCAGTAGTGCAGCAACGCGACCAGTCAAACTAACATTGCCCGTTGTCGGCTGGCTCGTACCTGTAATCATTTTCAGCAAGGTACTCTTGCCAGCGCCATTGATGCCTACAATACCAACAGCCTCTCCGGAATTCACGGTGAAATTAATGTCCTGGAGCACCCAATTTAATTGGTGAACAGGTGCGTGACCTGGCAACAGCCACTCTTTCAACCTGGACCAACGATTTGGATAATTTTTGTAAGCCTTTCCAAGCCCAGTAACGTTTATCTCACCCATTAGAGTTCATCCACCATGTCGCCGCTATGCTTTCTGAAAAGATAGACACCGGAAATACAAAAAAAGCACCCCAAAATAGTTAACAATACCAAATCTTTCCAGTCAGGCACCTGACCATGCAAAAGCACCCCTTGATAGCTTTTCATCAAGCCAAACATGGGATTCAAGGTCATGTAGTCCTGTAAGCGACCCGGTAGAATTTCTACAGGATAAACAACAGGCGTCAACCAGAACCAAAACTGAAGAACAACACTGAAAAACTGCCCCACATCACGAAAGAAAACATTTAAAACACCCAACGTCATGCCCAGGCCGACGGAAAATAAAACCTGAAGCCCAAGCAGCGGGAATACAAACAAAAACTCCCAACCGGGAAAATTCCCAGAAAGAACCAAAAACACAGAGAAAAGAAGAAAAATTATTGAGAAATTTATCAGCGCATTTGAAACAACGATTACTGGAAGGCACAGCCGTGGGAAGCTCAACTTCTTGATAAGCCCCGCGTTCTCTATAAAAATATTCTGCCCCCGACTTGTTATTTCACTAAAAAGCCCCCAAGTGATCACACCGGAACAGAGGTATATACTATAACCATAGATCTCATCTGCCCCTGGAATTTTTGCCTGCATGATCTTGGAAAAGATCAGTGTATAAACAACTATCATGGAGAGAGGCTGCAAAACCGTCCAGGCAACCCCCAGCAAAGAATTTAGATATTTACTCTGAAACTCGCGCTTGACACTTCCAAGAATAAAGCTTCTATAGTAGAAAATCTGGCGAAAATCTAAAAGCATGCAACCCCCTATGACAAAATTTAAAGCCTAATCATGGAAAAGAACGAAATTTATTATCAAGAACTCTTGGCCACTGTATCGAAAAGAAATTCAAGCTCGCTGCAAAATCTTTCCCTGCTGAACCGAAGCGCATTCTCATGGCAATCGATAGCACAAAAAGCCGTTTCATTGCCTTTTCTTTCATTTTCAAATTCCCGAATAGCTTTAACCAAACTATCTACGCTTTGATCGCTAACAAGAATCCCGGTCTTCCCATGAATAACGGTTTCAGCCATACCTCCTTTTCCGTACCCTATAACAGGCGCTCCGGCAGATTGGGCCTCGACAGGAAGAATGCCAAAATCTTCTTCGGCCATAAACACAAATGCCGCCGCATGCTCAAGATAACCTGCCAGGACTTGATCGGACTGATACCCTAAAAAATGTACATTATCTCCAGCCATTGACTTTATGGACTTAAAATCAGGACCATCCCCGATAACAATCAATTCAAGATGGCGAAGCTTAGTAAAGGCCTCCACGACGATATCAAACCGTTTGTAGGGCACCATTCTACCCGCCGTAACATAGAACTTCTTTCTCGTTTTCTTGTAATCAAACTTCCGACAATCCACTGGTGGGTAAACAACCAGAGAATCTCGACGATAAACACTATTAATTCGGCGCTTAATATACTCAGAAATGGCGACAAAATGATCAACTCGCTGGGCACTTGCAAAATCCCACAATCTTAGCCGGTGCAAAACCCAGCGCATCATGATGCTTTTTAAGCCACTGGCATTACCCGTCTGCTTGAGATATTGGTTTTGCATATCCCAAGCATAACGCATCGGACTATAACAGTAGCACACATGTACAGCCTCAGGATCAGGAATCACACCCTTTGCCACGGCATGGCTACTAGAAACAATCAGGTCAAACCCCTTGAGATCAAATTGCTCTACAGCAATGGGCATAAGCGGCAAATATTTTCTATAATTACTTTTAGCACCAGGCAAATTTTGTATAAAACTAGTATGTATACGACGCCCTCGAAGTATAGGCGCCGCCTCCACTTCCAAAAAATTAACCATGGTAAATAGTTCCGCATCCGGAAAAAGCGACAGAAGTACCTCCAGCACTTTTTCCGCGCCAGCCCAAGTTACCAACCAGTCATGGACTATAGCTACTCGCAAAGATGCTATCATTACAAGCTATTCTCGTCCGTAGGCATCATTGAACCTTACGATATCATCTTCTCCCAAGTAGCTACCTGTCTGAACTTCTATCAACTTAAGAGCGATAACGCCCGGATTTTCAAGCCGATGTATTGTACCTAGGGAAATATAGGTTGATTCGTCTTCGGATAGCAGAAAGCTTCGCAAATTTTCAGTATCACCGTGCCCCTCGCCCATCGTTACCCGTGCCGTGCCCTGCACGACGATCCAGTGCTCGGCGCGATGATGGTGCATCTGCAGAGAAAGCGTGTGCCCGGGGTTGACAACAATTTCCTTTACCTGAAACCCTTCGCTGATGACCATCGTGCGATAATGCCCCCAAGGGCGATACACACTTTTGTGGGTATGGCACTCACTACGCTGCTGGGCCTTCAATGCATTTACGATCTGTTTGGTGTCCTGCGCGCGACTACGATCCGCCACCAGCACCGCATCGTCGGTTTCAACAATGATCAGGTCATCCACGCCCACCGCAGCCACCAGGCGTGACTCGCTACGAATGTAGTTTCCATGAGCTTCATGGAGGAGCACATCCCCTTGGACTGCGTTCCCCCCATTGGCATCACTGGCTTTCAGCGCATAGAGTGCATCCCAGGCACCGATATCACTCCACCCTGGGTCCATGGGAATCACCGCAGCACGCCGAGTTTTTTCCATGACGGCGTAATCGATCGAGTCACTGCGGCACTCTGCAAAGGAAGCTCCCTCAATACGCAGGAAGTCGAGATCCTCGTGGCGCCCATGGTAGGCAGTTTCGCAGCACTGCAAAATATCATTGGCATGCTCAGCCAACTCAGCTAGATATAGACCCGCACGAAACAGAAAGATGCCGCTATTCCACAGATATTCGCCCGACTCTAGATAAGCCTTGGCGCGCTTGATATCAGGCTTTTCGACAAAGGCACTCACCCCGTAGCCGCCGGCTCTCGGATCTCCCTTGTGGATATAGCCATATCCCGTATTGGGTGAATCGGGCTGAATCCCGAACGTCACGAGATCGCCCCCCTCCACCAGCTCCAGCCCCTGCTTCACAGCCGTTTGAAACGCCACCACATCGGTAATGACGTGGTCTGCCGGCATGACCAGCAGAACCGGGTCCTCGGCTGTTTCAAGCGCCGCCATGGCCGCCAACGCCAGCGCCGGCGCGGTATTACGCCCCACCGGCTCCAGCAAAATGCGAGAGGACGATATACCAAGGCTTCCGAGTTGCTCCGCTACCAGAAAGCGATGCTGATCATTACAGACAACGATCGGATCCCGACAGTCCGATAGGCCCTTTAGGCGAAGCACGGTTTCCTGCAACAAGCTGTGCTTTTCGGAATTCAGCTTGAGAAATTGCTTGGGATAGTGCTCACGGGAAACCGGCCACAGGCGCGAGCCGGAGCCTCCGGAAAGAACGACGGGTATGATCATGTAATCTCAATCTCCTTGAATCAGGGTTTGTCGTTGACAAATCCCCGCGTAATTGTCAGCAACAGTATTTTTAGATCGAGCCCCAGAGACCAGTTATTGATGTAATAAAGGTCATACTCGATTCGTTTTTCCATGTCACTGACATCTTCGGTAATTCCACGCAGACCATGTACCTGTGCCCATCCGGTAATACCCGGCTTGACGCGGTGGCGCTGCATATAGGCACCGATCTGCTCCTTGTAGATGACATTGTGATCCATCGCATGAGGGCGCGGGCCGACCAACGACATGCGGCCCTGCAACACGTTATAGAATTGCGGTAGCTCGTCAAGGCTGGTCTTTCTCAACCAGTCTCCAAGGGGGGTGATGCGCGCATCGCCGGCCTGCGCCTGGGCGGTATGCCCCTCGGCCTCGTGCAGGCGCATGGTGCGGAACTTGTAGATCTTGAAGCGCTTGCCGTCCAGCCCGTGGCGGTACTGCTTGAACAGCACCGGGCGGCCCATGGTCAGCCATACCGCCAGACCCACGCCGAGCATCACCGGCAGGAAACCGAGGAACAGCAGGCCGCCCAGCACCCGGTCCTCCAGTGACTTGAGCGCGCGCGCGGGGCCGTTGAGCGGGCTGTAGTTGAGATCGATGGAGAACATGTCGGCGACCTGTGCCATGCGGTGGTTGAGCAGGCGCACGTCGGAGAGGTCGGGGAAGTAGCGCACATTGACCGGCACGGCGATCAACCGGTCCGCCAGGGTCTTGACGGTGTTGCCGTGACTCAGCGGGTAGCTGAGCCAGATCTCGTCGAAGTTGCGCTGGAAGGCGGCCTCGCCGGTCATGCGGCAGACCTCGGCGAGCACCCGGTCTTCCTCGTCGTCGGCGATGACCCGCTCGATGCGATACCCGGCGTAGGGCATGCCGGCGAGGCGGCTGCGCACCTGTTCGACGTTCCCGGGCCGGCCGATGACCAGCACCGCCTTGAGGTTGCGGCCTCTGGCGCGCAGCCGCCGCAGGTAGCCATAGAGCACGCCCCGGGCCAGCAGCCCGATGGCCAGCACGCTGAGCGCGGAGGCGCTCATCCATAGCCGCGAGTAGATGTAGCCGCTCTGGGTAACCACCAGGAAGGCGCTGATCAGCAGGATGGTGGTCACCCAGCTGGCCACGTAGGCGCCGAACATGCTGAACACGCTGCGCCCGCGCCAGGGCTCGTAGAGGCCGAACATCTCGCCGACGGCGGGCAGCAGCAGCCCGCCCACCACGATCAGCAACGGGTATTCGATGCCATAGGCGAAGGCCAGGTTGGGCAGGCACCAGAAATAGAAGGAGCCCGCGGCCATGGCGACGGCGGCATCGAAGCCGCGCATCGCCATGCGAAGAAAGTCGCTACCGCTCCTTGGCGCCATTCGGGAGTCATCCGCTCACTCGTTGCAATAGCGTCATGGTATCGACCAGATCGCGCGTGTCCAGCGCGCCGACCGCGGCCTGCAGGTTGAGCTGGTCAAGCAGGTACTGGCGGATGACCTCGACGAGCTGGATGCGCTGGTCGTAGAGCTTGGCGCGGGCGTCGAGCACGTCGACCAGGTCGCGCAGGCCGAGCTGCTGGCCCTTCTCGGCCGCCTGCAGGAACAGCCGGCTGGACTCGATGGAGCGCTGCAGCGCCTGCACCTGGCGCACGTCGCCGTCGAGACCGCGCAGCCGGGTGCGGACCTCCTGGCGCGCCATTTGCAGCGCGTTGGTGTAGGAGGCGCGGCTGGCCCGGGCGGAGAGCTCGCCCTGGCGAACGCTGGCGGAGGTGTAGCCGCCCTGGTAGATCGGCACGTCGAGCTGCACGCTGGCCGAGGCGTCGCGGCTTTCGCGGAAGGGGTCGTTGGAGGAACGGTCCGAGTAGGACAGGTTGAGGTTGAGCTCGGGGTAGTGCCCGGCGGCACGCACGCCGGTCTCGGCCTCGGCGACCTTCTGCTGCTGCTTGCCCAGCTTGACCTCGACGTTGTTCGCGGTGCGCGAAAGCCAGTCGTCCGCCGTGCCCCAGTCGCTGGGCAGGTCGACCGTGGCGAGATCGCCCAGGGCCGAGCCGTCGAAGCGCGGAGACTGGCCGGTCAGGCGCTCCAGCGCGCTCAGGGCGTTGTCGAGCTCGTTTTCGGCCTGCAGCGTGTCGGAGACCGCCTGGTCGAGCCGCGAGCGGGCCTCGAGCAGGTTGATGCGGTCCCCCACCCCCAGGTCGTAGGCGCGCTGGGCCTGCTTGACCTGCAGCTCGAGCGACTTCCGCTTGGCGTCCAGCAGCCCCAGCTTGCGCGAGGCGAGGAAGGCGTCCAGATAGGACTTGGCGACGTTCAGCGCCAGGTCGCGCTCGCCCACGGCGACCTTGAGCTCGGCAGCGGCGCTCTGCGCCTCGGCCTTGCCGACCTTGCGCCAGCGCTCGAGGCTGAACAGCGGCTGGGTCAGCTGCAGCTGCCAGGTCTGGTCGCGGGTGACCCCCTTGTAACGGGCCTCGTAGTCGCTGCCGACGCGGCTGAGCTCGTTGTCGGGGTTGTAGGCCGGGTTGTCGGTGTAGTAGTTGTCCGACTGCTGGTAGATGTAGCCCGCGCTGGCCTGGACCTGCGGCTTGAGCCCGGCCTCGGCCATGGGCACGTTCTGCTGGCTGGCCTCGGCCTCGTAGCGCTGGCTGGCGAGCTTGGCGTCGTTGTCCAGCGCGGCCTTGAACAGCGCCGGCAGCGACGGCAAAGGCTCGGCGGAAGCCGCTTCGCCGGGTGCCGCGACACCGGAAGCCGTGGCCTGAGAAGCGGGATTACCCAGCATCGAGTCGGCGGGGGCGGCGTCGGTCTCGCCGCCGGTCGGCGTGGCGGCTGACGCGCCGTCCATCGCCGGCAGCCGGTCGGTCCAGTCGGCGGCGCTGCCTGCCGCCTGGGCCCAGGCCAGCTGCCCGCACAGCGGCAGGGCCAGCAGCAGCGGGCCGGTCATCTTGCGCTTGGCCATCGTCACTCCTCCTGCATGGCGCGGGCCAGCATGTCGGTGATCGGCTTGACCACGTAACTGGCGAAGGTGCGTTCCCCGGTGCGGATCATGACCTCGGCGGGCATGCCGGCGAGCAGCTGCATGTTCTCGGTCATCTCGCGCTTGCCCTCGGGGGTGACCTTGACCCGGGCCTTGTAGTAGCTGGCGCCGGTGGCCTCGTCCTGGAAGGTGTCGGCGCTGACGTTGATCACTTCGCCCTTGATGACGTTGGTCAGCCGCTGGTTGAAGGCGCTGAAGCGGATCTCGGCGTACTGCCCGGGGTAGATGTTGTCGATGTCCTTGCTGGGAATGCGCGCCTCGACGACGAAGTCGTCACCGGCGGGCACGATGTTCATGATCGGCTCGCCCGGCTTGATGACCGCGCCCACGGTGTGCACCTTCATGCCCACCACGGTGCCGGTGACCGGCGCGGTGACGGTGGTGCGCTTGACCTGGTCGGCGAGCGCGGTGATGCGCTCCTCGGCATCGGCGATGTTGGCCTGGGCCTGGCGCAGCTGCTCGCCGACTTCCTTCTGGAACTCCTGCTGCTTGACCTGCTTCTGCACCTTGTTCTCGCTGATCTGCGACTTGAGCTTGGCGATCTGCGCATGATGCTGGGCGTTCTCGCCCTGGAACTGCAGCACCTGGCGCTCCAGCTCGCGCAGGCGCTGGTTGTCGCCCAGCCCTTCCTTGAACAGCGAGCGGTAGTCGTCGGCCTCGCCCTTCAGCGACGTGATGCGCGAGCGGTTGACGCCGATCAGGTTCTGCAGGCCGTCGATCTGCTCGCGCATCTGCTGGCTCTGTTCGTCGAGCGCGGCGAGGGTGCCGTCGAGCGACTCGCGGCGCGCCTGGAACAGCGCCCGCTGCACGGCGAGCACTTCCTTGACCCTTGGGGCGTCGCTGGCGAGCAGCTCGTCGGGGAAGCTCAGGCTGTCGGCCCCCTTCTGCTCGGCCAGCAGCCGCACCTCAGCGGCGCGGTTGATCAGGTACTGCGAGCGGGCGATCTCGAGCTGCGAGCGCGCCTGAGTCTTGTCGAGCACCAGCAGGGTGTCGCCGGCCTCGACGTGATCGCCGTCCTGTACCGGGATCTTCTTGACGATGCCGCCTTCCAGGTGCTGGACGGTCTTCTTGAAGGACTCGACCGACACCGAACCGGGTGCCACCACCGAGACGGCCAGGTCGGCGGTGGCCGCCCAGCCGCCGAAGCCGCCGAAGGCGACCAGCAGGATGATCAGCCCGAGCCGCTTGTAGAAACGGTCGCTGATAGGCAGCTTGGCCCCGGGAGCAGCGCTGCCGCCCGGGTAGGTCTGCGACTGCCGGGACGGCGTGATGTCGATACTGCGTGAAATGTCGCCTGCCATGATCAGTCCTGCTCCCGGGATTGCGCGTCGTTGCCCTGCCCCTGGCCGCCCTGCACGGCGGCCAGCCGGCCGTTGCTTCTGGTGCTGCCGACCCGGGCCTTGCCGGGCTTGGCGAACTGGGCCAGTACCTGGTCACGGGGGCCGAACATGCTGACCTGGCCCTCCTTGAGCACCAGCAGCTTGTCGACGTGCTTGAGCACGCTCTGGCGGTGGCTGATCACGAACAGGGTGACGCCCTCGGCCTTGAGCTGGGCGATGGCGTCGCCCAGCGCCCGTTCGCCGCTGTCGTCGAGGTTGGAGTTGGGCTCGTCGAGCACCACCAGCACCGGGTCGCCGTAGAGGGCGCGGGCCAGGCCGACGCGCTGGCGCTGGCCACCGGAGAGCGCGCCGCTGGCGGCGCCGATGGCGGTGTCGTAGCCGTTGGGCAGTTGCAGGATCATCTCGTGGACCCCGGCCTTGCGGGCGGCGGCAACCACCTTCTCGGCGTCGACCTCGCCGAAGCGGGCGATGTTCTCGCTGATGGTGCCGTCGAACAGTTCGATGTCCTGGGGCAGATAGCCGATGTGCGGGCCGAGCTCGTCACGATTCCACTGGGTGATGTCGGCGCCGTCGAGGCGCACGCTGCCGACCTGCGGCGGCCAGATGCCCAGCAGCACCCGGGCCAGGGTCGACTTGCCGGCGGCACTGGGGCCGATGATGCCGATGTGCTCGCCGCTGGCCACCGTGAAATTGATGCCGCGGATGGTCGCCATGCGCACCCCGGGCGGTGCCGCGGCGACGGTCTCGATGGCGACGTTGCCTTCGGGCGCGGGCAGCGACATGCGGCGATTCTCGTCGGGAATCTGGGTGAGCAGTTCGTTGAGCCGCTGGTAGGCGCCCCGCGAGCTGACGAAGCCCTTCCAGCTGCCGATCATCTGGTCGATCGGCGCCAGTGCCCGGCCCATGAGGATCGAGCCGGCGATCATCATGCCCGGGGTCAGGTCGCCCTTGAGCACCAGCAGCGCGCCCAGCCCCAGGATCATCGACTGGAACAGCATGCGCAGCACCTTGGAGGCGTTGGTCAGGGCGCCGGCCCGGTCGCTGGCCCGCGACTGCTTGGCCAGGAACTCGTGGTGCTTCGCCGCCCAGCGGCCCATGATGCCGGGCAGCATGCCCATGGCGTGCAGGACTTCCGAGTTGCGCAGGTTGGAGTTGGCCAGGTTCTGGGCCTTGATGTGGTCGCTGTTGGCGTCGGCCAGAATCGACTTGGTGGCCTTCTCGTTGGCGATGGCCAGCGACAGCAGGATGATGCCGGCCACGGTGGCGAAGGCCCCCAGCCAGGGGTGGAACAGGTAGAGCACGGCCAGGTAGATGGGCACCCAGGGGGCATCGAAGAAGGCGAACAGGCCGTTGCCGGTGAGGAACTGGCGCAGGTTGGTCAGGTCGCTGAGCGGCTGGGCGGTCTGCTGGCCCTGGGTGAGCACGCTGCGCCGGAACATGGCGCTGTAGAGGCGCTCGTTGACCAGGGTATCGAGCCGGTTGCCGACGCGGATCAGGATCCGCGAGCGAACCAGCTCCAGCAGGCCCATGACGGCGAACAGGAAGACCACCACCAGGGTCAGCATGAACAGGGTGTCCTCGCTGCGCGAGGCGATGACGCGGTCGTAGACCTGCAACATGTAGAGCGGGGGGACCAGCATCAGAAGATTGATGAACATGCTGAAGAACCCCACCGTGACAAACGAGCCCCGACAGGCCTTCAGGGCGCGCTGCAGGTCGGTGGCTTCTGGACGGCTGGCCATGCGTGCACTCACTCGATCGTTGGGTGACAGGGGTGAAGATCGCTCGGACGTCCGGTGTCGCTCGGCGAGGGCGCCAAGCATAACAGATCGTGACACGCGAGCATGAGAGGAACCCCAAAATAGAACGAGGCGCCGCGATGCGGCGCCTCGATCAGGTACGGAAAACGGCGCTTGTTCGCCGCTTGGCTCAGGCCTGAACGCGCCACCGAGGCAGCGCCGTCGGGGATGAATCCCCTCCCACAAGACAGCCCAGCCACCGGCCCGCCTGAATAGCCGTGGGAGCGACTTCAGTCGCGATAAGCCAACTACCGGGTCGCCGCTGTCGGGGATGAATCCCCTCCCACAAGACAGCCCAGCCACCAGCCCGCCCGGCTTGCTGAATAGCCGTGGGAGCGACTTCAGTCGCGATAAGCCAACTACCGGGTCGCCGCCGTCGGGGATGAATCCCCTCCCACAAGGGATGCTCCAGGGGCACCGCTATCGGGGATAACTCCCTCCCTCAGGATGGGGACGCCTGCAGCGGAGAACCGGGATTTGTGTGGGAGCGACTTCAGTCGCGATGAGCCGGTCACCGGGCCACCGCATCATCGAATCGCTGCCCCACCCGCGCGATATGCTCGCGCAGGGCCTCGCTGTCGATGTCCCGATAGCGGATCACATCGAAGAGGTAGGGGGTGTTGAGCGCGTCCAGCCGGTCCAGGAGGCGCAGCACGTCACTCTCGGAAACGTCGCCGTAAAGTACCAGGTCGATATCCGAACCGGGCCGACAGGTTCCCTTGGCTCGTGATCCGTAGATCACGGTCTTCTCCAGGCCCGGGCAGGCGGCGAGGGCACCCCGGATGGCCTCGATCGTGCTCTCCGGCAGGCCGAACATCAGCGGTACCGCTCCATGGTCTGGCGAAACTGCTTCAGGGCCGGGTAATAGCGCTCGACGATCTTGCGGAACTCGGTTTCCAGAATGCTGTGACGATACGCGTGGACCGTGTGGTTGCGAGTCTCGATCATGTCCATCCACACCTGTCCGTCTTCCAGCAGGCCGACGTTGAAGGCATGACGAGCCGCACTGCGCGACCCTGTGACATTCTGAATGCCTTCGTGTTCGAGGTAGTCCTTCATGACCTTCCAGGCAAGCTCGTGAGTGAACTCGAAGCGCTGGATGACGCCTTCCTTGATGATGTCCAGCGTCGTGTCGCCATACGCCTCGACCGCCTGCTCCAATTGGGAAAAAGCATTGCCGTAGTTGTCGAAACGCTGCTGCCAGCGAATATCCTCCCCCATCGCCATCTCCTTTCCGGAAGGTCCGCAACAAGCAGGCAGGCCATGCCTCTTTCGAGGACATGGCCCGCCAGCGTCACTATCGCTTCATGCCATTACAGGCAGCGATACACTCTCAACGATACACCGGCAGCCGCGCGCAGACGGCCTCGACCCTGGCCTTGACGTCGGCCTCGGCCTGGGCGGAATCGCCCTGCTGCATGGCGTCAAGGATGTCGCAGATCCAGCCGGCCAGGTCGCGGCACTCGGTCTCGCCGAAGCCGCGGGTGGTCACCGCCGGGGTGCCGATACGCAGGCCGGAGGTGACGAACGGGCTCTGCGGGTCGCCCGGCACGGCGTTCTTGTTGACGGTGATGTGGGCGCGGCCCAGCGCGGCGTCCGCGTCCTTGCCGGTCAGCCCCTGCTTGATCAGCGAGAGCAGGAAGAGGTGATCCTCGGTGCCGCCGGAGACCACGTCGTAGCCGCGCTCGAGGAACACGCCGGCCATCGCCTGGGCGTTGGCGACCACCTGCTGCTGGTAGGTCTTGAACTCGGGCGCCATGGCCTCCTTGAAGCAGATCGCCTTGGCGGCGATGACGTGCTCCAGCGGGCCGCCCTGGATGCCCGGGAAGACCGCGGACTGCAGCTTCTTCTCGATGTCGGCGTTGCCCTCGGCGGAGAGGATCAGGCCGCCGCGCGGGCCGCGCAGGGTCTTGTGGGTGGTGGTGGTGACCACATGGGCATGGGGCAGCGGGCTCGGGTAGACGCCGGCGGCGACCAGGCCGGCGATGTGCGCCATGTCGACCAGCAGGTAGGCGCCCACCTCGTCGGCGATTTCGCGGAACCTGGCCCAGTCGATGATCTGGGAGTAGGCGGAGAAGCCGGCGATGATCATCTTCGGCTGATGCTCGCGGGCCAGCTTGGCGACGTCGTCGTAGTCGATGCGGCCGCTGTCGTCGATGCCGTACTGCACGGCGTTGTAGTGCTTGCCCGAGAAGTTGGGCCTGGCGCCGTGGGTCAGATGGCCGCCGGCATCGAGGCTCATGCCCAGCACGGTGTCGCCCGGCTTGACCAGCGCCTGGAAGACCGCACCGTTGGCCTGCGAGCCGGAGTGCGGCTGGACGTTGGCGTAGGTGGCGTTGAACAGCTCCCTGGCGTAGTCGATGGCCAGCTGCTCGACCACGTCGACGTACTCGCAGCCGCCGTAGTAGCGCTTGCCGGGATAGCCTTCCGCATACTTGTTGGTCAGCTGGCTGCCCTGAGCCTCCATGACGCGGGGGCTGGCATAGTTCTCGGAAGCGATCAGCTCGATGTGCGCTTCCTGACGCGCGCTCTCCTTCTGCATCGCATCGAACAGGGCATCATCGAAACCGGCAATCTGCATGTCACGGCTGAACATCGGCGTAGAGTCCTCGAGTCGAGAGGTGAAACGAACCGGCATGATACTCCACCCCCCGGAGGCTTTCACATGAAAGGGGGTCATGCCTGCCCGAGAATTTCTCACCTCGGGTTTAGTCAGACTGAAGCCTGGGGCATTCCTTGTGGGAGGGAATTCATCCCCGACAGCGGTGCCTCGGTGCCGGGTTTCATCGCGACTGAAGTCGCTCCCACACCAATCCCTGTTCTTCGGTGCAGTCATCCCCGACGGCGGTGGCCGATTCAGTGTCAGCCTGGCCATTGCCCTGCCGAAGACATATGCTCAGGCATAGGCCAACAAGGAGACGAGGATATCATGTCAACCGAACGCCATGTCCGCCTGTTCCGCAACGGCCGCAACCAGGCCCTGCGCATCCCGCGCGAGTTCGAGTTCGCCGGCAATGAGGCCATCATGCGCCGCGAGGGCGATACCCTGATCATCGAGCCGGTCAGGAAGCCCGGCTTGCTGAGCACCCTGAAACGGCTCGACCCCGTCGATGAGCCGCTGGGTGATGTCGATGAAGGCATGCTGCCACTCGATGATGTCGATTTATGAGCACCGGCGGCTACCTGCTGGATACCAACATCGTTTCCGCACTCGTGCGCGACCCGCATGGCCCCGTTATGGAGCGGATCGCCGCCGTGGGCGAGGAAGCCGTCGCAACCAGTATCATCGTCGCGGCGGAGTTGCGCTTCGGCGCAAGAAAGCGAGGCTCCGAGCGCCTGACACGCCAGGTGGAAATCCTGCTCGAGGTACTCGACGTGCATCCCTTCGAGCCCCCGGCCGATCGCCATTACGCCCGCCTGCGTCGGCAACTGGAACGAGCCGGGACGCCGATCGGCCCCAACGACATGCTGATCGCCGCTCAGGCATTGGCGGAACAGCGCGTCCTGGTCACCGCCAATGAGGGGGAATTTCGCCGGTTCAAAGGGCTCGAGGTAGAAAACTGGCTGGCTGAAGCCCCGCGTTGACGACGGGACGGCGCGGCAAGCCTTCTCGGGAAAGGGGATTCATCCCCGACGGCGGCGGCCCGGTGGCCGGCTCATCGCGACTGACGTCGCTCCCACAAGAAGCCGCTCCCATCATGGATAGCGTCATATGGCGTCCGGTGGTCATCCCTCCCCCAGCAGCCCCAGGCTGGTCACGGGCGCCTGGCGGCGCACGCCCCGGGACAGCCCGTGGCCGATCGCGCCGATCAGCAGCGCCCCGCCGAGGGGCAGCACCAGCCACAGCAGGCCGTGCAGGCGCGGCGGCAGGGCCAGCCAGTGGTAGAGGCCGAAGGCGGCAAGCTCGGTGAGCAACGCGGCCATCAGCCCGCTGGTCAGCCCCAGCAGGGCGAATTCCACGCCCTGCACCCGCGAGATCAGCCGGCCGCCGGCGCCGAAGACCCGCAGCAGGCCGCTTTCGTGGGCGCGCTGGGCGTGGCTGGCGGTCAGGGCGGCATAGAGCACGCTGACCCCGGCCAGCAGCACGAAGGCCAGCACCAGCTCCACCGCGCGGGTCACCTGGTCGAGCAGCTCGCGCACCCGGCCGAGGATGGCGTCGACGTTGAGCAGCGAGACGCCCGGATAGGCACGCACCAGCCTGGCCAGCACATCGCCGTGGGCGGCGGCATCGAGGTGGAAGGCGGTGAGGTAGCTGTGGCCGTAGCGCTCCAGCACCCCGGGCGGGAAGATGACGTAGAAGTTGGGGCGGAAGCTGTCCCAGTCGAGGTCGCGCAGGCTGGTGATGCGCCCGGTGACCCGCTCGCTGCCGATGGTGAAGCTCAGGGTGTCGCCGAGCCCCACGCCGAGCCGCGCGGCGAGCCCGCTTTCCAGCGAGATCGGCACCGGGCCGTCGCCACCCGCCTGTCCGGCGTCGGCGGCGAACCACTCGCCGGCCACCACGCGGTTGCCCTCGGGCACCTCGGTCTGCCAGGTCAGGTTGAGCTCGCGGCGCAGGGCGTTGTCGCCGCGGCTGTCTTCCGGCACCGCGGCCTCCGGCGAGCGCCCGTCGATGGCGGTGATCCGCCCGCGCACCATCGGGTAGAGCGCGGTGCGGGTGTCGGCGACGGCGTCGAGCAGCTCGACGAAGCCCTCGCGCTCGGCGGGCTGGATGTTGATGGCGAAGAAGTTGGGCGTGTCGGCGGGCAGCTGGGTCTGCCAGGTGGTCAGCAGATCGCCGCGCACCAGGGTGATGATCGCCATCGCCGCGAAGGTCACGGCGAAGGCCAGCAGCTGGCCGAGGCTGGCCCGGCGGCGACGCGCCAGCTGGCTGCCGCCCAGGCGCACCGCACGCACCCAGCCGCCCTGCCGCTCGCCGCCGCCGAATGCCTTCACCGCCCGCAGCATCAGCCCCAGCAGCAGCCAGCCCAGCCCCCACAGCAGCGCCAGCGCGACCAGCCCGCCGACCAGCAGCGTGGCGGCCAGCGCCGGATCGCCGGAGTAGAGCCACAGCAGCGCGCCGAACACCAGGCCGGCCACGGCCACCACCAGCCAGGCGGCGGCCGGCAGCGGGTCGAGCTCGCGGCGCAGCACCTTGAGCGCGCTGACCCGCTTCAGGCGCAGCAGGGTCGGCCCGGCGAAGCCGACCAGCACGGCCAGCGCGGTGAGCACCCCGAGCAGCAGCGGCAGCACCCCGGGCGGCGGCAGCTCCAGCGGCAGGAAGCGGGACAGCAGCGCCAGCAGCGCGGCCTGCCCGGCCATGCCCAGCAGCGCCCCGGCCACCGAGGCGGCCAGCGCCAGCCACAGCAGCTGCCAGGCGAACAGGGTCGCCAGCTTACGCTGCGAGGCGCCGAAGCAGCGCAGCAGCGCGGCGGTATCCAGGTGGCGGTCGACGTAGCGCCGCGTGGCCATCGCCACCGCCACCCCGGCCAGCAGCACCGCCGCCAGCCCGGCCAGGCTCAGGTACTTGTCGGCGCGCTCCAGGGCACTGCCCAGCTGAGGGCGGTCGTCGCGCACGTCCACCACCCGGACCCCCTGCGCCGCCAGCCGCTCGAGGGTAGCCGACACCGCCGCCACCGCGCCGGGCGGTCCCTTGGCGAGCAGCTCGTACTCGATGCGCGAGCCGGGGCGCACCAGGCCGGTGGCCTCGAGATCCGTCCGGCGCATCATCAGCCGCGGGCTGAAGGCCGAGAACCCCGCACTCTGGTCGGGCTCGCGCTCGATCAGCCCGGTCACGGCCAGCTCGCTGGCGCCGACCCGGACCGTCTCGCCGAGCGTCACGTCGAGCAGCTGCGCCAGGCGCGGGGCGATCCACACGCCGCCCGGCTCGGGGCCGCGGGCCAGCGCCTCGACGCCGTCGCCGCGATCGACCCGCACCTCGCCGTAGAGCGGATAGGCGGCATCGACCACCTTGAGGCTGGCCAGCTGGAAGGCATCACTGCGACTGACCATCGACACCATGTCGACCTGGTCGGAGAGCGTCAGGCCGGCCTCGCGCAGGCTCGCGCGCAGGGCGTCGTCGAACGGCTCGCCCTGCTCGAGCTTGATGTCGCCGCCGGTGAGCTGCCCGGCCTGGCGGGTCAGCCCCCGGTCCAGCCGGTCGAGGAAGAAGCCGATCATGGTCGTGGCGGCCACGGCCAGGGCCAGGGCGACGAACAGCGCGCGCACGTCGCCGGCCCGCAGGTCGCGGCGCAGCCCCTTGAGCGAGAGCGCCAGCCAGTGGGTCATGCCTGCACCTCGTCGGGTCGCAGCGCGATCAGTCGCCCGGCGTCCAGGCGCAGGCAGCGGTCGCAGCGCCGCGCCAGGTGCGGGTCGTGGGTGACCAGCACCAGGGTGGTGCCGGCCTCGCGGTTGAGCGCGAACAGCAGGTCGATGATCGCCCCGCCGGTGTCGCGGTCGAGGTTGCCGGTGGGCTCGTCGGCGAACACCAGTTCCGGCTCGGTGACGAAGGCCCGCGCCACGGCGACCCGCTGCTGCTCGCCGCCGGAGAGCTGCTTGGGCAGATGATCGAGCCGCTCGCCGAGGCCGACCCGGGCCAGCCACTCGCGTGCCCGCTGCGGATGATCGCGGCCCGGCACCAGCTCCAGCGGCAGCAGCACGTTCTCCAGGGCGGTCAGGGTCGGCAGCAGCTGGAAGTTCTGGAACACGAAGCCCACCCGGCCGGCTCGCAGCGCGGCGCGGCCGTCCTCGTCCAGCGCGCCCAGCGAGGCGCCGAACAGCGTCAACTCGCCGCCGCTGGGCGTGTCGAGCCCCGCCAGCAGGCCGAGCAGGGTCGACTTGCCGGCCCCGGAACTTCCCAGGATCGCCACGCTCTCACCCCGGGACACGTCGAGGTCCAGGTCGTCGAGGATCGTCAGGTTCCGTTCGCCGCTGACGACCTGCTTGGTCAGGCCGCGAGCCTGTAGAATCGAGGACTCTTCAACAGCGGATTCACGCGCCCGGGAGTTGGACATGAGACAAGCGTTTCCTGTGACTGGTCGGTTCATGCTGCTGCCCCTGCTGGTCATGTGGCTGGGGATGGCCTCGGCGTTCGCCGCCGGCTCCGGCACCACGCTGCTGGTAATGGGCGACAGCCTGAGCGCCGGCTACGGCATCGAGCGCGATCGCGGCTGGGTCGCCCTGCTCGACGCCCGCCTGCCCGACTCGGTCACGGTGGTCAACGCCAGCATCAGCGGCGAGACCACCGCCGGCGGCGCGACCCGCCTGCCCGAGCTGCTCGCACGCCACACCCCCGACATCGTGGTGATCGAGCTGGGCGGCAACGACGGGCTGCGCGGCCTGCCGCCGACCCAGATGCGCGCCAACCTGGCCAAAATGATCGAAGCCACGCGTGACAGCGGTGCCCGGGTGCTGCTGGTGGGCATCGAGGTGCCGCCCAACTACGGTCAAGCCTATGCCGAGGCGTTCCGCCAGGTCTATCACGATCTTGCCGAGCGCTACCAGGTACCGCTGGTGCCCTTCCTGCTCGACGGCGTGGCGCTGGACGACTCGCTGATGCAGGACGACGGCCTCCACCCCAACGCCGAGGCCCAGCCGCAGCTGCTCGACAACGTCTGGCCGGCGCTGGAGAAGCTGCTGCCCCAAGGCGGGGGCAAATTCAGTCGCGACGGGTCGACCGCCGGGCACCGCCGTCGGGAATAACCCCCTCCCACAGGTTGGGGATGCCTGCACCGGAGAACCGGGATTTGTGTGGGAACGACTTCAGTCGCGAGGAACCGGCCACGGGGCCACCGCCGTCGGGGATCAATCCCCTCCCACGAGACCACCGATCAGGTCGGGCAGCATGGACAAGCCGTTGTGGGAGCGACTTCAGTCGCGAGGAACCCGCCACGGGGCCACCGCCGTCGGGGATCAATCCCCTCCCACAAGACCACCGATCAGGTCGGGCAGCATGGACAAGCCGTTGTGGGAGCGACTTCAGTCGCGAGGAAAAGCCATCAAAGCCACACTGCATCCCAGTGAGGATATTGCCCCACAGTCTCGACCAGACCAGCCCGCAAGGGATTGGCAATGATATAGCGGGCCACCGTCTTCAGGTCCTCCTCGCGACGAAGCAGCCGATCATGAAAGCCAGTCTCCCAGACAGGTCCCTGACGTTGCAGGTAGTGATTGATGCTCCGGGCCGAGCGCCCCTTGAATCGCCTGACCACCTGACTCAGAGAGCGCACATCGCCCAGGGTGAACAGCCAGTGCACATGATCCGGCATGACGACGAAACTCTGCGAACACAGCCATGCTTCTTCATGCAGTTGCTGCATTTCACGAATGACCAATCGCGCTGCCCGCCAGTCCACCATCAGAAACGACCGCTGATGGGTGCAGGTGGTGACAAGGTAAGCATGCCCGGGCATGGAGCGGCGTCCTGAGCGCA
Organism: Modicisalibacter tunisiensis; assembly: GCF_020148005.1. GTDB lineage: Bacteria > Pseudomonadota > Gammaproteobacteria > Pseudomonadales > Halomonadaceae > Modicisalibacter > Modicisalibacter tunisiensis. The sequence goes on from NZ_JAGXFD010000001.1 coordinate 80,530, forward strand.
ATGCACGATATCCCGGTGCCGCATCCAACCATTTTCCTCCCCTGTTCAGCGCCACTCTGAGCCTCCGCCTGGATGTACAAGCTCATCAGGATGCTCATGGCCGGGACACCCATCCCGGCAACGCTCGTTTCGTGCCTGACTCATCGCGACTGAAGTCGCTCCCACAAGCATCTGCCTTCCCGATACCATTGGACTTCGCCTTGTGGGAAGGGATTACCGCCGTCAACACAGCCCCCGGTGGCCGATTCATCATGACGGGAGCCGCTCCCATCACTATTACCGCAGTCCCGCTGCTTCCGACAGCCCTGGCCTGGCGGCAAACTCGCCCTCCTCTCTCACGCCGGTTCGGCACCCGGGCTCTTCTGCAGCTGCTGGAGGCCGAGACCGGCGAGGATCAGCACCAGCCCCACCAGGGTCGAGGCGAGAATCGGCTCGCCGACCACCCAGTGCAGCAGCAGCAGCGAGACCGGCGGCGAGAGGAAGATCAGGTTGGCGACCCGGGCGGTGCGCGAGACCTGATGCACCGCCATCTGCCAGAGCACGAAGGCGAAGCCCATCTCGAACAGCCCTACGTAGACCCCGGCGCCGAGACTCCCCCAGCCGTGCCAGGCGAAGCCCGGGCCGGCGGCGACGATCCCCGTCAGCACCGGCAGGCCGACGCTGAAGTTCTGCCACTGGGCGACCAGCGGCTCGCGCTCGTCGCGGGCGTTGAGCAGCCAGTAGAGCGCCCACAGCAGGGTCGAGGCCAGCGCCAGCAGCACGCCGAGCGGGTCGGCGAAGGCGACGTCGAACACCCGGCCGCGGGTGGCGATGGTCCACACCCCGGCGTAGGCGACCAGCCCGGCCAGCACGTCGCGCGGGGTCAGCCGCTGGCCGAGGATCGGCACGGCGAGAAACGCCATGGCCAGCGCCCAGGTATAGTTGAGCGCCATGGCCTCCTGGCCGGGCAGGCGGTCGTAGGCGGCGAACAGCGTCAGGTAGTAGGCCACCGGGTTCATCAGCCCGGCCCACAGCGCGGTGCGCCAGCCGCCGCGCAGCGCGCTGCCCAGCTGACCACGACGCACCACCAGCACGCCGATCAGCAGCCACGAGACCAGCGCGGCGATCCACATCAGCTCGACCGGGGTCATCGTCGTCAGGGCCAGCTTGAAGGCGGTGGCCACGGTCGACCACAGCCCCACCGCCCCCGTGCCGTAGAGTATCGCGCGCTGATCCCGGGTCATGGTCGCTCCCTGCTTGTCTGATCCTGCGGGTACATTAGGATGATGCCGGACAGCCTAACCGGCCCGTGCCCGGCTGGCGACCGCGTTCCCCCTTCACCCCCCGACCCGCAGGAGACGCCATGGTGACCGCTTCCGCTTCCCTCGATCCGCCCGCCAACGGCAGCGCCTTCGTCAGCGCCTATCGCCTCGACGCTCGGGGCGGCGGCACGGCGCTCGACGACGCGACCCTGCGGCGGGCCTGGCATGAGGACGAGGCGCCGCTGTGGCTGCACCTGGACTTCCGCCAGGCGGATGTCACCGACTACCTGCAGACGGTGGCCGAGCTCGACGAGGCGGTGATCGAGGCGCTGCTCGAGCCCGACACCCGGCCGCGGGTCGCCCGCTTCGGCGACGGCGTGGTCACCACCCTGCGCGGGCTGGGCCTGGAGGGCGGCGCACGGCCGGAAGAGATGATCTCGCTGCGCGTGTGGGTCACGCCCCGCCGGCTGATCACCCTGCGGCGCCTGCCGCTGCGGGCGGTCAGCGTGGTGCGCCAGCGCATCGATGCCGGCGACGGCGCCCTGTCGATCCCCGACCTGCTGGCCTGGCTGGTCGAGACCCTGGTCGACCAGGTGGGCGACGTCACCCACCAGCTGGAGGACCGCATGGCCGAGCTGGAGGACGCCCAGCTCGGCGACACCAACATCGACGCCGATGACCTGACACGCATTCGTCGGCCACTGATCACGCTGCGCCGCTTCATGGGTCCGCAGCGCGACTGCCTGGCCCAGCTGGCCCAGGGGCCGACCTGGTTCGACGAGGACAGCCGGATCTCGATCCGCGAGAGCGCCAACCAGCTGTCGCGCTACGTGGAGGACTTCAACGCCATGCAGGAGCGGGCGCTGATCCTGCAGGAGCAACTGTGGAGCGAGCACAACGAACGCCTCAACCAGCGCATGTACATGCTGGCGATCATCACCACGGTGTTCCTCCCGCTGAGCTTTCTCACCGGCCTGCTGGGGGTGAACGTCGGCGGCATCCCCGGCGCCGACAGCCCCCACGGCTTCGTGGTCTTCCTGCTGATCACCCTGGGGCTGGGGGTGGCGGTGATGGTGCTGCTCAAGCGCAAGCGGTGGTGGTAACCCGCCGGTCGACAGGGTCCGCCGGGCTGTGGGAGCGACTTCAGTCGCGATGAAGCGGCCCTCGAGACCCCGCTATCGGGGATGAATCCCCTCCCACAAGACCAGCCATCAGACCGGGCAGCATGGACAAGCCGTTGTCATTGTGGGAGCGACTTCAGTCGCGATCAATCGGCCACCGGGCACCGCTATCGGGGATGAATCCCCTCCCACAAGATAACCCGGCGAGCCTAGCGATCGACATGGCCGAGGTCGCGCTCGGGATCGAGCCGGTCGCGGACCCGGCGCTTGAGCTCCTTGACGTCGGGGAAGCCGCCGTCGCGCTTGCGCTCCCAGAGCGGCTGGTCGTCGTAGAGCACCTCGAAGTGCCCGCCGTGACTGGGGGCCAGCGCCACCTCCGCCAGGTCCTCGCCGAAGGTGGAGAGCAGCTCCTGAGCGTACCAGGCGGCGCGCAGAAGCCAGTTGCATTGCGTGCAATAATGGATGCGAATCCGGGCCATGATGACCTCCATGGGTTGGGTCCGGCCCGATGATAACAAGCCCCCGTGCCCGGCGATGCCCCCGGGCAAGGGCGACAACATAGAGTAGACGACGAGGGAACGCGACATGGGTGATGCGAACGCCAGCCAGTCCCGCCTCTACGAGTGGCTGACCGGCGACGAGGACAGCCGGATGTGCCGGGACATCTCCGAGGCCGCCTGCCGGGAGCAACCGGGCAACTTCTTCCGCCACCTGCTGGCCTCGCTGGGCAACAAGCTGGCCGACGAGCTGTCCAGCGCCCGGCTGGTGCTGCCCTGGCTGCTGGGTGCCATCGGCGCGCCGGTGTGGATGGTGGGGCTGCTGGTGCCGATCCGCGAGGCCGGCGCCCTGCTGCCGCAGGTGCTGATCGCCGGCGTCGCCCGCCGCCTGCCGCAGCGCAAGTGGATCTGGGTGATCGGCGGGCTGATCCAGGCGTTCAGCGCCGCCCTGCTGGCCGCGCTGGCGCTGCTCGGCCACGGCGGCCTCGGCGGCGCGCTGGTGCTGGCGGTGCTGGTGGCGCTGTCGCTGGCCCGCGGGCTGTCGTCGATCGCCACCAAGGATGTGCTGGGCAAGACCATCGCCAAGCAGCGCCGCGGCAACCTGATGGGCTGGAGCGGCAGTGCCGCCGGCGCCGTGACGCTGGCCGCCGGCGCGGTGCTGATGCTGTTCAACGACCGGCCCGGCCAGCTGGCGCTGGCGGTGCTGCTGGCCATCGCCGCGCTGGGCTGGCTGGTCAACGCCGCCTGCGCGGCCGCGATCCGCGAGGAGCCCGGCGCCACCGAGGGCGGCGAGAGCGCCTGGCAGAGTCTCGGCGAGGGCATCGCCCGGCTGCGCCGCGACCGCGCCTTCCAGCGCTTCAACCTGGCGCGCGCCCTGCTGCTGTCGAGCGCCCTGGCCCTGCCCTACATCGCGTTGCTGGGCCAGAACCAGGGCGGCGCGCAGCTGGGCGGGCTGGGCGTGCTGATCCTGGTCTCGGGCGTCGCCGGCATGATCGCCAGCCCCGTCTGGGGCAAGCGGGCCGATGCCTCGAGCCGCCGGGTGATGCGCGATGCCGGCCTCGCCGCCGCCGTCTGCTGCCTGGCCGCCGCGGCCGTGGCCTGGGCGCCGGGCGCCTGGAGCGCGACGATCTGGCCCTACGCCCTGCTCTACGGCGCGCTGGTGATCGCCCATGCCGGCGTGCGCCTGGGCCGCAAGACCTATGTCGTGGACCTGGCCGGGGCCGAGGACCGCGCCCTCTACGTGGCCTTGTCGAACACCCTGACCGGGGTGCTGATGCTGCTGGTCGGCGGGCTGATCGGGGCGCTGGCGCAATGGATCGGCAGCGCGGCGCTGCTGCTGGTACTGGCGGGCTGCGCGCTGGCGGCGGCGTTCTGTGCTCACGGCCTGCCCGAGGTCGAGTCGTGACACGTCGTCGCGTTGCATTCCCGTCATCCACTGGTCAAGATGACGGCAAAAACGCCGTCGGGATGTCCCGCCACGGCCATCGTCAAGGACAGCCGCACCATGAAACGACCGCCGATGATCGACGCCAAGCTCCTGGAACGCATTGTCGATGCCTCCGAAGACGGCATCGTGGTCGCCGAGCAGGAGGGCGACGAGCACATCCTCATCTACGTCAACCAGGGCTTCGAGCGGCTGACGGGCTACAGCACCGACGAGATCCTCTACCGCGACTGCCGCTTCCTGCAGAATGACGACCGCGACCAGCCGGCGCTCGAGCGCATTCGCCAGGCCCTCGCCGAGAAGCGGCCGTGCCGCGAGGTGCTGCGCAACTACCGCAAGGACGGCAGCCTGTTCTACAACGAACTGTCGATCACGCCGGTCTTCGACGAGCAGGACCAGCTGACCTACTTCATCGGCGTGCAGAAGGACGTGACGCCGCTGGTCGAGGCCCTGGAGGAGCTCGAAACCCTCAAGGCCGGACGCGACGCCGGCTGACCCTGCCGGGGCACCCCGCGGCCCCGGCGATGAATTTCCCGTGACCCTCTTGTGCCGCGCGGCGAGTGACGCTATATAGCGAGCAGAACCGCCCGGGCATCTCCGCCCGCCAGCCAGGGTCATGGGAGGTCATCATGAACCGTGAATCCTTCATCGAAGAAGCGGATTACTTCGACGCCGTCAACGACGCGCATTTCTCCCGATCACGCGGCAACCGCCACGACACCCTGCGCGCCCGACGCCGGGTCGAGGCCCTGCTGGAAGAACGCCGCCTGAAGCGTGCCATCGAGGACGACTGGCTCAGCGAGCTGGACGGCGAGGAAGAGGAGGAGTAACCGCTGCCTCAGCGCGAACTGGTTCGCGCTGAACCGGCCGCCGGGCCCCGCCGTCGGGGATGAATCCCCTCCCACAAAATCCACAGTCAAGCTGACCGGCATGCTCACGGCTGTTGTGGGCGGGTTGTGGCGGGAGCGGCGTCAGCCGCAAGGAACCGGCCACCGGGCCCCGTCATCGGACACAGACTGTCTGCTGCCCGGGCCGGCTGGCCTTTCGAGGTTGCCGCCACTATCATCGATGGGCTTTACCTTCACCTCCAACCGACCGGATATCCATGGCGCAATACGTCTTCACCATGAACCGGGTGGGCAAGATCGTGCCCCCCAAGCGCGAGATCCTCAAGGATATCTCGCTGTCCTTCTTCCCCGGCGCGAAGATCGGCGTGCTCGGCCTGAACGGCGCGGGCAAGTCGACGCTGCTGCGGATCATGGCCGGGGTCGATACCGAGTACACCGGCGAAGCACGGCCCATGCCCGGCCTGAACATCGGCTACCTGCCCCAGGAGCCCGAGCTCGATGACAGCAAGACGGTGCGCGAGACCGTCGAGGAAGCCGTCAGCGAGATCAAGGACGCTCAGACGCAGCTGGACGGTGTCTACGCCGCCTACGCCGAGCCGGATGCCGACTTCGACGCCCTGGCCGCCGAGCAGGCGCGACTCGAGAACCTGATCGAGGCCGCCGACGCCCACAACCTGGAGCGCAAGCTCGAGGTCGCCGCCGAGGCGCTGCGCCTGCCGCCCTGGGAAGCCAATGTCGGCGTGCTCTCGGGGGGCGAACGCCGCCGCGTGGCGCTGTGCCGCCTGCTGCTCTCCAACCCGGACATGCTGCTGCTCGACGAGCCCACCAACCACCTGGATGCCGAGTCGGTGGCCTGGCTCGAGCGCTTCCTGCACGACTACGCGGGCACCGTGGTGGCGATCACCCACGACCGCTACTTCCTCGACAACGTCGCCGGCTGGATTCTCGAGCTCGACCGCGGTCAGGGCATTCCCTTCGAGGGCAACTACTCCGACTGGCTGGAAGCCAAGGAGAAGCGCCTGGAGCAGGAAGCCAAGCAGGAAGCCTCGCGCAACAAGGCGATCAAGCAGGAACTCGAGTGGGTGCGCAGCAACGCCAAGGGCCGTCAGGCCAAGAGCAAGGCACGCCTGAACCGCTTCGAGGAAATGCAGTCCGGCGACTTCCAGAAGCGCAACGAGACCAACGAGATCTACATTCCGCCCGGCCCGCGGCTCGGCGACAAGGTCATCGAGCTGCACGGCGTCACCAAGCGCTACGGCGACAAGCTGCTGTTCGAGGACCTGTCGTTCCAGGTCCCCAAGGGGGCGATCGTCGGCATCATCGGCGGTAACGGCGCCGGCAAGTCATCCCTGTTCCGCCTGATCAACGGCACCGAGACCCCGGACGCCGGCGAGGTGGTGGTCGGCGAGACCGTGCAGGTCGCCTACGTCGAGCAGATGCGCGACGCCCTCGACAACAAGCAGACCGTCTGGGAAGCGGTGTCCGACGGCCAGGACATCCTCAACATCAACGGCTACGAGGTGTCGTCGCGGGCCTACGTGGGTCGCTTCAACTTCAAGGGCAACGACCAGCAGAAGCGTTTGTCGGAGCTGTCCGGCGGCGAGCGCGGTCGCCTGCAGCTGGCCCAGACCCTCAAGCAGGGCGCCAACGTGCTGCTGCTCGACGAGCCCTCCAACGACCTGGACATCGAGACGCTGCGCGCCCTGGAAGAAGCCCTGCTGGCCTTCCCCGGCTGCGCGCTGGTGATCTCCCACGACCGCTGGTTCCTCGACCGCATCGCCACCCACATCCTCGCCTACGAGGGCGACTCCGAGGTGGTGTTCTTCGAGGGCAACTACAGCGACTACGAGGCGGACCATCGCAAGCGCGTGGGCAACGACACGCCCCACCGCATGAAGTACAAGCGCATCGACGCCTGACGGCAGCGTTCGCGACAGCAGACGCAGAAGGCCCGCGGAGGTTGCCCCCCGCGGGCCTTCTCGCGTGACGGACCCTGCCCGCCGCTATCGCCGGCTGCGGATGAGCGACACGATGAACAGGATCAGGAACACCACGAACAGGATCTTGGCGATGGTCGCGGCCACACCCGCGACGCCACCGAAGCCCAGCACGGCGGCGATGATGGCAATGATCAGGAAGATGATGGCGTAGTTGAGCATGCGTGTCGTCCTTGTGTCGGCGGGGTTTCCCTGTGATCGGCGGCCGTGCCACCGATCACGCGACTTGAGCGTCGTAGGGAAATGCCGAAGCGTCAAGGCAAAGGGCGAGGGCCCGGTCGTCAGTAGAAGCCCGGCTCGCCGCGCGGGCGCGTCTTGAAGCGCCGGTGCAGCCACAGGTACTGCTCGGGATGACGGCGTATCGCCGCCTCGATCACCGCGTTGATGCGCGCGGCGTCGGCGACCTCGTCGCCGCTGGGGAAGCCTTCCAGCGCCGGCAGGTATTCCAGGGTGTAGGTGCGATCGTCCGGGTTGCGGTGAAAGATCAGCGGCATCACCGGCGCCCCGGTCATCCGCGCGATCTTGGCGGTGAGCTTGATGGTCGCCGCCTCGATGCCGAAGAACGGGGCGAAGACGCTCGCCTCGCGCCCGAAGTCCTGGTCCGGCGAGTACCACACCGCATGGCCGGCCTTGATGCGCCGTACCACGCCGCGCAGGTCGTGGCGATCGATCGCCCGGCCGAAGATGTGCGAGCGCGCCCGGGTCATGAAACGCTCGAACAGCGGGTTGTCGTGGGGCCGATAGACCACGTCGGCGGGAAAATACAGCGAGTGCAGCGCGCCGCCGAGGTCCAGCGTCGAGAAGTGGATGCCGATGATCAGCGCGCCCCTGCCGCGGGCCAGCGCCTGGTGCATGTGCTCCTCGCCGCGAAAGGTCACGCGGTGGCGCAGGTGCTCCGGGTCGCGGCACCAGCCGGTGGCGGTCTCGAGGATGCCGACGCCGTTGGCGAGGAAGGTGCGCTTGACCAGTCGGGCGCGTTCGTCATCGCTCAGCTCGGGAAAGCACAGCCGCAGGTTGGTCTCGGTGATGTGACGGCGGCGCCCGGCGAACCGCCAGGCCAGCCAGCCGATCAGCCGCCCCGTGGCCAGCTTGAGCCGCCACGGCAGCCAGGCGCCCAGGCGCATCAGGCCGATGGACAGCCAGGTGGGCCAGTAGCGGGGATGGGCGAAGGACGGCGAGGAGGACGAATCGGCCATGGAAACGATAACTTCCTGCTGAGAAAAGTGCCTAGTTTACCCAGCGGCACCGGATTCGTCAGCGCGCCGGCCGGGAGGCGAGCCGGTTCGTGCTGAGCCACGTTCCTGTGGAAGCGACGTCAGTCGCGATGAACCAAGTACTTGTGGGAGCGACTTCAGTCGCGAGGAACCCGCCACGGGGCCACCGCTGTCGGGGATGAATCCCCTCCCACAAGACCACCGAACAGACCGGGCAGCATGGACAAGCCGTTGCGGGAGCGACGTCAGTCGCGACACGACACTCGCTCCATGTCAGGAGGACTGGTAATACCGCGGCACCCGCGGCAGGATGCCGGTCATCAGCGTATAGCTGATGGTGTCGCAGTAGCGGGCCACTTCATCCACCGAGAGCACGGCCCCGCTGTCGTCGCGCCCCCACAGCACCACCCGGCTGCCGATGCCGGCGCCCGGCAGGTCGGTCAGATCCACCGTGGCCATGTCCATCGAGACCTTGCCCGCCAGGCCGCAGCGCTGGCCGTCGACCAGCACCGGGGTGCCGTCGACGGCATGGCGATCGTAGCCGTCGCCGTAGCCGACGGCGATCACGCCGATCCGCGAGCGTCGCGGCGCCCGCCAGCGGCCGCCGTACCCCACCGGCTCGCCGGCGTCGATCTCGCGCACGGCGATGATCTCGGAGCGCAGCGTCATCACCGGCCGCAGATCCCGGGCGGCGTCGTTCTCGCCCTCCAGCGGGTTGCTGCCGTAGAGCATCACGCCGGGGCGGTTCCAGGCGCCGTGGGCCCGCGGCCAGGCCAGGGTCGCCGGGGAGTTGGCCAGGCACAGCGGCGCGCCGAGCCGCCCGGCCAGCGCCTCGACCTGCGCCATCTGGTGCTGGAAGTAGCCGGGATCGAGGGCGTCGGCGGTGGCGAAGTGGGTCATCAGGTGCAGGTCGGTGACCCGCTCGGGCGCCGCGCGCAGGCGCTGCCAGGCCGCCTCGGCCTGCGCCGGCGGGAAGCCCAGGCGGTGCATGCCGGTGTCCACCTTGAGCCAGGCGGGAATCGGCCGGCGCGGATGATGGGCCAGCAGCGCGTCGAGCTGCCAGTCGCTGTGCACGGCGACCCACAGGCCCAGGGCCTCGACCTGCTCGAGCTCGTCGGCGGAGAAGATGCCCTCGAGCAGGACGATCGGCCGCTGGATGCCGGCGGCCCGCAGCGTCTGCGCCTCCTCGAGGCAGGCCACGGCGAAGGCCGGCGCCAGCGGCTCGAGCGCCCGGGCGCAGGCGACCGCGCCATGGCCGTAGGCGTCGGCCTTGAGCACCGCCAGCGCCCGGCTGCCGGGCGCGAGCTCCCGGGCCAGACGGTAGTTGTGACGCAGGGCGGCGAGATCGATGTCGGCGTGCAGCGGCCGGGCCATGGGCGGGACTCCTGATGGGGCAAAAGACCTCATTATTTAGCAGCCGCCCGGGGATTTCACCCTGTATAACGCCCAAAGAAGCGGCCCCGGACAGAGGAATCGCCTGCCCGGGGCCCAGTGGCGCCTGGAATCACTCGGCCGGCGGCGTCGGCGGCGCGCCGATATCCATGATGGCGGCATCCCCGCCGTTCGCATCGGCGGGCAGGTCGAGACGCACGTTCTCGGTCTCGCTCAGCCAGTCGTTCACGGTGCGCAGCGCCTCGGTATCCAGGGTGCCCGACTCGCGGCGCAGCCCCAGCATGTCGGTGACGTAGGCGTAGCGCGACTGGGCGTAGCTGGCCAGGGCGTCGTAGAGGTTCTGCTCGGCCTGCAGCACGTCGACGATGTTGCGCGTGCCCACCTGGTAGCCGGAGCGGGTCGCCTCGAGCGCGCTGCGGTTGGAGACCACCGCCTGACGCCGCGCCTCGACGGTCTGCACGTCGTTGACCACCTGGGTGTAGAACGAGCGCACCTGCTGGGTGGTCTGGCGGCGCTGCGCCTCGAAGTCGTACTGCGAGGCCTCGAGCTTGTAGGTGTTGCTCTTCACCTGGGCGCTGGTGCTGCCGCCGTGGAAGATCGGCACGCTGGCCTGCAGGCCGATCTCGGCGCCGGAGTTGTGCCCCGAGAGATAGTCGATGTCGTTGTTCGAATAGTTGTAATCGGCGTAGGCGTCGAGGGTCGGCAGATGGCCGGCCCGCGCGATATCGACGTTGTCGCGGGCGATGTCGATCCCCTTGCGGGTCGCCAGCAGCGTGGGGTTGTTTTCCATGGCCATCGACACCCAGGCGTCACGGGTCGCGGGCTTGGGCGTCTCGATGGGAATGTCGCCGGCCAGCCCCTCGATCGAGTCGTAGCGCTTGCCGGTCAGGCGCTCGAGGGCCTCGAAGCTGACCTGCAGGTCGTTGGCGGCGGCGATGCGCTGCGCCCGGGCCAGATCGTAGGAGGCCTGCGCCTCGTGCACGTCGGTGATCGCGATCAGCCCGACCTGGAACTGCTCCTTGGCCTGCTCGAGCTGACGCCGAATGGCCTTCTCCTGGGCCACGCGGGCGGCGAGGATGTCGCGCGCCTGGAGAATCGCGAAATAGGCATCGGACACGTCGAAGAGCACCTGCTGGCGCGTCTGCTCCAGGGTCAGCGACTGCTGGTCGACCTGCTTCTCGCTGCGCTTGAGCTCATACCAGTTGGTGGCGTCGAACAGCGCCTGGGTCGCCTGAACGCTGACGCTGGCCGAGTTGTAGTTGTCGTCGCTGGGCGAACCGGTGGGCTGGGGCTGGGTGCTGGTCTGGCGCTCGAAGGTACGATTGTTGGCGACGCTGGCCTGGGCGTCGATCTGCGGCAGCAGATCGCCCCGCTGCACATCGCGGCTGGCTTCGGTGCTCTGGTAGGTGGAGCGGGACGAGGCCAGGGTGGCGTTGTTGTCGAGGGCGTCGCGGGCGATCGACCAGAGATCGGCGGCCTGGGCGGGCGAGGCGAGTGCCGCCGCCACCAGCAGCGGCAGCAGGCGCCAGCGGGCGCCGGGCACGCGCGAGCGGCGCGTGAAGAGAGCTTGTCGGGACGGCATCGGTATTATTCCTTTCACTAGAAGCAAGCCGGGACGGCATTATACATACAATGCCGCATGTTAGCTTGCGAATCAAACGCGCGAAACGCCCGCTGCAACGACGAACGCGGGCCTCGGCCCGCGTTCGTCGTCATCGTTGCCCTGTCGCCGCCGGGCTCACTCGAAGATGGCGTCCAGGGAGAGCCCCTGCTTCTCGAGCACGCGACGCAGCTTCTTCAGCGCCTCGACCTGGATCTGGCGAACCCGCTCGCGGGTCAGGCCGATCTCCTCGCCGACCTCCTCGAGGGTGGCCGCCTCGTGGCCGCGCAGACCGAAGCGGCGCACCACGACCTCCATCTGCTTGTCGGTCAGCTCCGCCAGCCAGTCCTCGACGTGCTCCTTGACGTCGACATCCACCAGCGAGGACTCCGGGCCGCTCTCGTTCTCGTCGGCCAGGGTCTCGATCAGCGGCTTGTCGCTTTCGGTGCCCAGCGGGTAGTCCACCGACGAGATGCGCTCGTTGAGGCCCAGCATCTTCTTGACCGTGGCCACCGGCTTGTCGAGAAACTCGGCGATCTCCTCGGCGGTGGCCTCGTGGTCGAGCTTCTGGGTCAGCTCACGGGCGGCGCGCAGGTAGATGTTGAGTTCCTTGACCACGTGGATCGGCAGGCGGATCGTCCGGGTCTGGTTCATCAGCGCCCGCTCGATGGTCTGACGGATCCACCAGGTGGCGTAGGTGGAGAAGCGGAAGCCGCGCTCCGGATCGAACTTCTCGACGGCACGGATCAGGCCCAGGTTGCCCTCCTCGATGAGGTCGAGCAGCGACAGCCCGCGATTGAGATAGCGGCGGGCGATCTTGACCACCAGCCGCAGGTTGGATTCGATCATGCGCTGCCGACCGGCCGGGTCCCCCTTCTGTGCCAGGCGGCCGAAATGCACCTCCTCTTCCGGGGTCAGCAGCGGCGAAAAACCGATTTCGTTGAGATAGATCTGGGTGGCATCCAGACTCTGGTGGTAGTGGTTGTCCTCGCGGCTCAGCGCCTTCTCGAACGCTGCCTCTTCCTTGGCATCCGCGGCATCGTCAATGACCTGCACCTCGTCATCCGTATCGTTGAGATCGACATCCTGAAGGTCCCGTTCAAGCATGCTCATGTCGCTACCCCGTTAGTCTGCTGCTCGGCTGTGCAGCCGTGATTCGGCTCGGTGTTGTTATTGTCGACCTGTCTCTGGGGCGACCGGATGTGCGGTCGTCCGTCCCTGTAACGGGAAGCCGCCCATGCGGCTTCCCACTCCCCTCGCCTCGGCGCCTCAGCGCGCCGGCAGGTAGTCGAGGGGATCCCGAGGCTGGCCATCCTTGCGGACCTCGAAATGCAGCTTGACGCCATCGGCATCGGAGTTGCCCATCGTGGCGATCACCTCACCCGCCTTGACGACATCATTTTCCTTCACCCTCAGGCTGTCATTGTGCGCGTAGGCACTCAGGAAATGGTCGTTGTGCTTGAGGAGGATGAGGTTGCCGTAGCCGCGTACGCCACTGCCTGCATAGACGACGATACCCGGGCCGGCAGCCTTGACAGGTTGCCCCTTTTGCCCGGCGATATCAATGCCGGCGGTGATGTTAGAGTTGTCAGAAAAACGTCCAACGATCTTGCCCTCGGTCGGCCATTGCCAGGAGATGTTCGTCACCGGCTGATAGCTGCGCTGCGCCGGTTTCGGCGCCTCGGCACCGCCCGCGACCGCCGTGCCGGCATCGGCCTGCTGGCCACTGTCAGCCTTCGCCTTATTGGCGGATGACACCTTGGCGCCTTGGCCAGTATCGCCGCCGCGGGATGACACGGCGGTGTCGGTTTTCTTGCGCGCGGACGACGACGCGGATCCGGTGGCGGCCGCCTTCGACGTCTCGGCGCTGCCGGTGTCGCGGGCCGCCGAGGCGGCCGTTGATGCCTTGTCGGCCGTTCCGGTCTTGCTTGAGCCCGCGTGCTCATAGACCGGGCCCGGAGCCTGCATGGCGCCGGAGCGGTTGCCGACGCCGGCGGCCGTGGCCAAGGCCCGGCGCTCCGGCGAGCCGTCATCCTGCGAACCGGCCGCCGCCGTACCGGAAGCCTCGCCCCCGGTGCCGGCCAGCAGCCAGTCGGGGTTCTGGGGCGATGCCGCACCGCCCGCGCCACCCGCCCCATCGTCGGGACGGGCCACCGCCGGCGCGGCACCGGTACCGCTCGAGGCGCCGGCATCGGCGGACTCGCTCAGCCGCAGGGTCTGGCCGGGCTGGATGCGATAGGGCGGCGTGATGCCGTTGAGGCGCGCCAGCTCGCGGAAATCCATGTTGTTGCGCCAGGCGATGCCGTAGAGGGTGTCGCCCGCCTCCACGGTGACGGTCTGCCGGGGCGCCTGTTCCCGGCTGGTCGACAGATCGCTGACCTGGGGCGGGGCCTCGGGGGCCGCACAGCCCGCCACCGCCAGCGACAGCATCGAAATCACAACGGCCTTGCGCATGGATTCATGACTCCTTGAAAGATGACGTGGAACGTTCCCCCACCGCCAGTACCAGCACCAGGCCGACGGCCATCAGCGCCAGGGCCGCGGCCAGCTGCGCCGGCTCGCCGGTCAGGGCGCTGTAGTCGCCGGGCAGCAGGTAGCGGTAATCCAGCGGAATCACCTGCTGGTCCGGTCCCAGCTGGTAGCTGACCATCTCGCGCCAGGGCCACAGCAGCGGCAGCGAGCCGAGGATGAAGCCCACCAGCAGCTGCAGCGTCGCCGTGTGGTAGTGGCGGAACAGCCAGGACAGCAGCCGCGACATGGTCAGCAGGCCGACCAGGCAGCCGGCGCCGAACTGGAGGATCAGGCCGGCATCCATTCCCTTGATGCCGGTCATCACCGTGCCGTAAAGCCCCATGGTCAGCAACAGGAAACTGCCCGAGACGCCGGGCAGCAGCATGGCGCTGATGGCGATCGCCCCGCCGACCATCAGTCGCAGGCTGCCCAGGCCGGACAGCGCCGGCATCAGGCTGGGCAGCCATTGCGCCAGCAGCATGCCCACCGCCAGCGGCAGCACGTGCCACAGCCGCCAGCCATCCACATGGCGCATCACCACCACGGCCGAGGCGGCGACCAGGCCGAAGAAGAAGGCGTTGAGCAGCAGCGGGTGCGCCGCCAGCAGGTAGGTGACCAGGTGCGCGACGCTGATCAGGCTGGCGGCGATCCCGGCGAGCAGCGGCAGCAGGAAGGCCAGGTTGAGGTGCGCCACCAGCCCGCGCGCACCGCCGCGGCGCCAGGCCGTCCAGGCGGTGGGGCCGAACCGGCGGATGGAGTGGATCAGCTCCTCGTAGATCCCGGTAATGAAGGCGATGGTCCCGCCGGAGACGCCCGGCACGGCGTCCGCCGCCCCCATGCCCGCGCCCTTGAAGAACAGCTTAAGCGCTCGTTTCAACGCCCGACTCCTCTGGATCAATGTCAAAAAGTGCTCGCCCGTGACAGCCACGGGATACCGGCGCCGTCGTCACTGGATGATGCCCTCCAGCAGCGGCACGAAGCGCACCCGCTCGAGGCGCTGCTGTGCATAGCCGTCGCCGCGACGCACGATGCGGGTCAGCCACTGGACGCCCTCGGCGTCGGCCAGCGGCGCGACCAGGGTTCCGCCATCGCTCAACTGCGACAACAGCGCCCCGGGAAGTTCACTCGCGCAGGCGGTCAGCAGGATGGTGTCGAAGGGCGCCGCCTCCGGCCAGCCGTGGGCGCCGTCGGTCAGCCGCAGGCGCACGTTGTGCGCGCCGAGCCGGGCCAGGCGCATCCGCGCCCGGGTCTGCAGGCTGCGGATGCGCTCCAGCGACCATACCGCATCGACCAGCCGCGACAGGATCAGGGTCTGGTAGCCGGAACCGGTGCCCACCTCCAGCACGCGTCGCGCACCGCTGGCCAGCACCAGCTCGCTCATGCGCGCGACCATCCAGGGCTGCGAGAGCGTCTGGCCGAAGCCGATGGGCAGGGAGGTATCCTCGTAGGCACGGTGGGCCAGCGCCTCGTCGACGAACAGGTGGCGCGGCTCGCGGGCCAGTGCCGCGAGCACCCGGGTATCCGTGATGCCGGCCTCGGCCAGGCGCCCCACCATGCGATCGCGGGTGCGCTGCGAGGTCATGCCGATGCCGCTGAGTTCACGCGAGTCGTGACAGCGCATCGAGCCAGCCCTGTACGTCATGCAGCGCCCCGTGGCGAGTCAGGTCGGTCTGCAACGGGGTGATCGACACGTAGCCACCCTCGACGGCGGCGAAGTCGGTGTCGGGTCCGTCATCGGCGTTCTCGCCCACCGCAGCGATCCAGTAGCGGGTACGGCCGCGCGGGTCGGTGACCGGCAGCGGGCGCTGCGCCGGGCCGCGATAGCCCAGCCGGGTGACGCGAAAGCCGCGGATCGCCTCCCAGGGCAGGTCGGGCACATTGACGTTGAGCAGGCTGCGCGGCGGCAGCGACAGCGAGTCCGCCGCCCCCACCAGGCTCGCCGCGACCCGCCCGGCGGTAGCGAAGTGGTGCGAGCCCGCCAGCGATACGGCGATCGCCGGCATGCCCAGGTTGCGGCCTTCCATGGCGGCGGCCACGGTGCCCGAGTAGAGCACGTCGTCGCCCAGGTTGCTGCCGTGGTTGATGCCCGAGATCACCAGGTCGGGTCGCTCGTCCCAGACACCGTTGACCCCCAGATAGACGCAGTCCGCCGGCGTGCCGTCGACGCTGTAGAAGCCGTTGTCGAGCGCGGTCAGCGCCAGTGGCCGGGTCAGGGTCAGCGAGTTGCTGGCGCCGCTCTTGTCGCGGTCCGGCGCCACCACGCGCACGCGGGCATGGGCCGCCAGCGCTTCATACAGCGCCTTGAGTCCCGGGGCGTGAACCCCATCGTCGTTGGAAAGCAGCAGTTTTCGCATCGCTCGGTCTCCTCGGGCCGCACGCTACAGGGTGGGATGGCACAGCAGCTCGCGCAGTACGGCGGTGGCGAAGGCCCCGCGCGGCAGGGTGAAGCCGAGCGTCGCCGTCTCGCCCTCGTGACGCAGCTCGGCCGCCACCGGACGCACCCGCAGGGCGCGCCGCGCGGTGCGTACCCCGCTCTCCGCCAGCGCCGCGCACAACCCGGCATGCGCCGCGCCCAGGCCCTGTTCGAGCGCGGCGGCCGCCTCCCGCGCCGTGGACTCCCCCGCGCCCCACAGCAACCCGGCCGGGTGCACGTCGCCCGCCGCGACGCGCCCGGCCAGTTCGGCATCCGGCGCCTCGGCCACGAACAGGCTCTGCGTGCCGTCGAGCATCAGCACCTCGCCCGGCAGTGCCCGGTCCCAGTCGCCACGGCGCACCCGCTCGGCCAGCAGCTCGTTGAACAGGTAGCTGCGCGCCGCCGAGAGCAGCATGCCCTGGCGGTCGTCGCGCTTGCGCCACCCTCGGGCGAGTATGCCACAGGCGCGCTGCAGGTTACGGCCTTCGGGGCCGAAACGCTGGGGGCCGAAGTAGTTGGGCACCCCCGCCTCGCGGATGCGTTCCCAGCGCGACGCGAAGGCGGGATGAACGACCGCCGACCCACCGAGGCGCAGGCGAAAGCGGTTGCCGCGATGCACGCCGCGCTTGAGCTTGCGCGGATGGCGGGCCTGCTCGAGCAGCGTCACCTGCGCCGCGGCCAGCCGCTCGGCCAGGTCCGTCGGGGCCTCGCGCCCCGGCAGATGCACCGACAGCCACTGCCGGGTCACCGCGAAGCGATCCTTCATGCCCGCGTAGCCGACGTCCCGCGGCGTCACCTCGCAGGCCCGAGCCACCCGGCGCGCCAGCTCGGGCGTGCCCAGGTCGCGCTTTTCCAGCCACAGCCAGAGATGCTCGCCCTCGCCTTCCGGAGCGAAGCCCAGCCACTCCTCGACCACGAAGTCCTCGGGCACGAGGCGGTACTCGCCGGCGACCGGCGGGTCGCCATGGGCCCGCGGCCAATCGGGGGGCCAGGCCGGAACGGGAATCGCATGCCTTGTGCTCACCCGGCTGCCTCCGCCGCCATCAGCAGCACCACTGCCTCGGCGGCGATGCCCTCGCCGCGACCGGTGAAGCCCAGCCGCTCGGTGGTGGTGGCCTTGACGTTGACCGCCCCGAGCGCCACGCCCAGATCGCCGGCGATGGCCTCGCGCATGGCGGGAATGTGGACGACGAGCCGGGGAGCCTGGGCGATCACCGTGGCGTCGAGGTTGGCGACGGCGTAGCCCGCCTCGCCGACCCGCGCCATCACGTCGCGCAGCAACGCCCGGCTGTCGGCGCCGGCCCAGCGGGGGTCGGTATCGGGAAAGTGCCGGCCGATGTCGCCCAGCGCGCATGCGCCCAGCAGGGCGTCGCACAGGGCGTGCAGCAGCACGTCGCCGTCCGAGTGGGCGATGACGCCGTGATCATGGGCGATGCGCACGCCGCCGATCATCACATGGTCGCCTTCGCCGAAGCGGTGAACGTCGAAACCGTGGCCGATTCGCATCATGCGGGAGTCTCTCCGGAACAGGCAGGGGCCTCCTGGGCGGCGAGAATCTGCGCCGCCAGGGCGAGGTCTTCGGGATGGGTGATCTTGAGGTTGTCGCGGCGGCCGGCGACCAGGCGCGGCGCCAGGTCCAGCGCCTCGACCGCCGAGGCCTCGTCGGTGACCGCCACGCCGGTGGCCCGGGCATGGTGCAGAGCCCGGCACAGCAGGCCGTAGCGGAATCCCTGGGGGGTCAGGGCGTGCCACAGCCCGTCGCGGGGCTCGGTGGCGACGATGCGCCCGGCGGCATCGGCACGCTTCATGGTGTCGGCCACCGGTGAGGCCAACAGCGCGCCGACCGGCTCGCCGACCAGCGCCTCGCGCAGGCGCGCGAGATCCGCCGGATGCACGCAGGGCCGCGCCACGTCATGCACCAGCACCAGATCGTCGTTCGCGGCCTCCTCGGCCAGCGCGTCCAGCGCGTTGACCACGCTGTCGGCCCGCTCGGCGCCACCCTCGACCCGCCGCCAGTCGGCGAAGGGCACCATCGTCGGCGAGAACCAGGCATCCTCGGCATCCAGGCACAGGCACAGCCGCGCCTCGGGGAAGGCACGGTGCAGGCGCGCCAGGGTACGCGCCATGACGCTGGCGCCGGCCAGCGTCAGGTACTGCTTGGGCCGCTCGGCCCCCATGCGGCGGCCGCGCCCGGCCGCCGGCACGATCAGCCATATCCGCTCGCTCATGGTCGCGCCTCCGTGTCCGTGCCGGGCCGGCTCGGCGCCGGCTCGCCGTCGGGCACCTTGACGTCGGGCACCCAGAAGAACTGTTCATCCTTGCGGATCATGCCGATATCGCTGCGCGCCCGCTCCTCGATGGCGTCCAGGCCGTTCTTGAGGTCGATCACCTCGGCCGCCAGGCGCTGGTTGCGCTCGCGCAGGGTCGCGTTTTCGTCGTCCAGGGTGTCGGCGCGCGCGCGGATGTGGGTCAGTTCGCGCACGCCCCCCTCCCCCAGCCACAGGCGGTACTGCAACAGGCCGAGCAGCGCGAGCAGCACCACGGCGAGCCACTTGAGCATCGAGGCTATCCCTTCCAGTCGAGGCAATCCGGCGCATTATGCCATCATGACCGGTGACTTGCCGACGACCGGCGGTCGCGATTCCCCCGACAGTCAGGAGCCCTGCATGTACAAGCTTGCCTTCTTCGTCCCCGTGGCGGATGCCGAGACGGTCAAGGAAGCGGTGTTCGCCACCGGCGCGGGCCGCATCGGCGACTACGAGGCGTGCTGCTTCCAGACCCGCGGCACCGGACAGTTCCGCCCGCTCGCCGGCGCCGACCCGCACATCGGCCGGGTCGGCGAGCTCGAGCACGTCGAGGAACTGAAGGTGGAACTGGTGTGCGAGGACGGCCGCATCCGCGACGCCGTGGCCGCCCTCAGGACCGCTCACCCCTACGAGGAACCGGCCTACGAGGTGTGGCGGCTGGAAGATCTATAGTCGGAAGTAAGCATTAACGCTGATCATGCTATTCAGAGGGTGTTTACAAAACAGTCGAACGACGGCAAGACAAGGCGAAATTGTCCGAGAAAGCGGACTGGGCTCGCACGCGAGTTTACGAACAGTAAATGAGCATTTCGAGGTCAATTTCAACGCAGTATTGCCGAGTGCAGACGTTTTGCAGGCTCCCTATCAGGCACTGCCGAAGTAGCGCTCCCGGTCCTCGGGGCTGATATCGCTCATGTGCAATGGATAGGCGCCGTGCCGGCGATCGCTGAAATAGTGGCGCAGGGTACGCTCGATGGTCGGGAAGGCCAGCTCGTCCCAGGGGATCTCGTCCTCGCCGAACAGCGCCACCTCGAGGCTTTCCGGCCCGGCGGCGAAGCCGCCTTCCAGGTCGGCGAGGAAGATCATGAAGACCTGATTGATGTGCGGCAGGTTGATCAGGGTATAGAGGCCGTGGATCGCCACCTCGGCACAGGCTTCCTCGCGGGTCTCGCGAGCGGCGGCCTCGAGCGTGGTCTCGGCGTTCTCCATGAAGCCGGCGGGCAGGGTCCAGTAGCCGCGCCGCGGGGCGATGGCACGCCGGCAGAGCAGGATGCGGCCGTCGTGGACCGGCAGCGTCCCGGCGACGATGCGCGGGTTCTGGTAGTGGATGCTGCCGCAGGCATCGCACAGGTAACGGGGCCGATCATCGCCCTCGGGGATGGCGAAGCGCACGGGTTCGCCGCAGTGGCTGCAGAAGTTCATGAGGTCCTCTTGCGGCAGGCGAGCATTGACGGCCCGGAGGTAGCTGGGTACAAGGAACAAAATCCGCGGAACATCCATGTTAGAGAAACTCCACGAGCGCCTGCAAGCGCACACGCCCCGTCGACTCAACCCGGCCCTCCCCCAGGCGGCCGTGCTGATCCCGCTGGTCACGCGACCGGTGCCGACCCTGCTGTTCACGCGGCGTGCCGGCCACCTGCACCAGCACGCCGGCCAGGTCGCCTTCCCGGGCGGCAAGCGCGATCCCGGTGACCCCGACCTGCTGAGCACCGCGCTGCGCGAGGCCGAGGAGGAGGTCGCCCTGCCCCCCGGGCGGGTACGCCTGCTCGGCCGGCTGAGCGACGTGCTGTCGCTGCACGGGCTGAGCGTCACCCCCTTCGTCGGCCTCATCCCCCCGGACCTGCCGCTGCGCCCGCAGCTCGACGAGCTCGACACCATCTTCGAGGTGCCGCTGTCGCTGTTTCTCGAGGACCGCCGCAGCCATACCGATGTCATCACCGTCAACGGCCAGTCCTGCTATGTGCCCAGCTACACCGCCGAGGGCCATGTCATCTGGGGGCTGTCGGCGATGATGCTGGTGGAGCTGCTCGCCGAGGGCTTCGGCTGCCCGGTCAGCCTCGACGCGCCCCCTCCCGGCAGCCGCCTGCACCACCATCCGGAACGGCGCCGCTCGGTTCCCGATATCGATGACTGAGCCGCGCAGCATGTCGCGTCGGCCCCTTCGCAACCGTTACCCTCGCCTCACGTTATGGATGCCTTGCCGATGACCCTGGATGCCGCGACGCTCAACCGCCTGATCGACGGCCTGGTCGACCACGGCCACTTCGTCGGCCCCGACGTGGTCGATGCCGGGCTGTGCCGCGCCCTGCACGACGAGCTGGACCATCTCGCTGCCCACGACGGCCTGAAGGCGGCCGGCATCGGCCGCGGCGAACAGCATCAGTTGCGCCGCGACATCCGCGGCGACGCGATTCGCTGGCTGACCCGCGACAGCCAGGCCCAGCGCGACTACCTGGCACTGATGGACGACCTGCAGCGGCAGATCAACCGCACCCTCTACCTCGGCCTGTTCGAGTTCGAAGCGCATTTCGCCCGCTACCCGCCGGGCACCTTCTACCGCACCCATGTCGACAGCTTCCAGGGGCGTGCCAACCGGGTGATCTCGACGGTGCTCTACCTCAACCCCGGCTGGCCGGACGACGGCGGCGGCGAGATGGTCATCTACGCCGACGACGCCAGCCGCGAGCTGGTTCGCATCCCGCCCGAGTCCGGCACCTTCGTCTGCTTTCTCGCCGACCGGGTGCCCCACGCGGTGCTGCCGACGCGTCACCCCCGCGCCAGCATCGCCGGCTGGTTCCGCCGCAACGCCTCGCTGGGCGGCCATGTCGACCCTGCCCGCTGAGGCCGGCAGGAAGCCGCCCGTCGCCTGCCGGCACAGCGAGGAGGCCGATTAGCCCGCGTCGCCGAAACGCGCGGGACGCTTCTCGACGAAGGCGCTCATGCCCTCGTGCTGCTCGGTGCCGGCGAAGCCCAGCGCGAACAGGCTGGTCTCCAGCGCCAGGGCACTGTCCAGCGGCTGATTCATGCCGTCGTGCACCGCCTGCTTGGCGGCGCGCACCGCCTGCGGGCCGTTGGCGCCGAGCTGCCCGGTGAGCTCGTCGACCAGGGTTTCCAGCTCCTCCCGGGGCACCACCCGGTTGACCAGCCCGATGCGCAGGGCCTCGGCGGCATCGATCCGGCGCCCGGTGGTGATCAGGTCCAGGGCCATGGCCGGGCCGACGCGTCGCGGCAGGCGCTGGGTGCCGCCGAAGCCCGGGATCACGCCCAGCCCCACCTCGGGCTGGCCGAAGACGGCATTGTCGCCGGCCACCGCCCAGTCGCAGGCCAGCGCCAGCTCGCAGCCCCCGCCCAGGCAATAGCCGTTGACCAGTGCCACCACCGGCACCGGCAGCCGCTCCAGGCGCTTCAGGGTGGCCAGGGCGTTGACGGCGAAGCGGCGAGCCTGGTCGGGGGTCTTGTCGCGCATCTCGGCGATGTCCGCCCCGGCCACGAAGGCCTTGTCACCGGCCCCGGTGATCAGCACCGCCCGCAGGTCGCCGCGCGCCTCCAGGGCGGCCAGGACGGCATCCAGCTCGCCGAGCAGCTCGCTGTTCAGGGCGTTGAGCGCCCGGGGCCGATTCAGGGTCAGCCGGACCACGCCGGCGGTGTCCTCCTGCAGGACCAGTGCCTCTTCCATCACCCTCTCCTCATCAGTCGCATGATCCCTGGAGAATAGGTGCCCGGCTTTCGCTCCCGCCATTACCGAAAAGCCGCAAGCGGCCGGGTCACTCGCTGTCCGCATGGCTGACTCGCGGCCGCGTGGCGGTCGCCGCGTCGTGCGCCTCCGACGCGTCCGCCTCCGGCTCGGCCACGCTGACGGCGTCCGGCTCGGCGACCGGCACATCGGGCACCAGCCCGGAAAGATCCTCGATGTGCTCGTGCTCGATCGCCCCCTGCACCAGCGCCTCGGTCACGTTGAGCTCGGCACCCACCACCGTCTGCGGGGGATTGGGCGTGAACGGCGCCATCGGCACCGGGGCGGGCCGTCGGCTGCGTCGCCAGGTGAAGAACAGGGCCAGGAAGGCGCCCACCCCGGCCAGCGCGGCGAACAGCCCGGCGTCGCCCGTGCCGGCGATCACCGCGGTGATCAGCGGCGGGCTGACCACCGAGCCCAGGGCGTTGATCAGCAGCAGGCCCTGGCTCATGCGCACCAGCGCCCCGGCCGGCGCCCGGTCCGCGGCATGACTGACGGCGACCGGGTACAGGGCGAAGATCCCGCCGCCCAGCAGGAACAGCAGTCCCGCCAGCCCAAGAGGCTGCGTGGCCAGCGAGATCACCCCCAGCGACAGCGCCAGGCAGGCCAGGCCGATCAGGATCAGCACCAGCTGGCGATCATGGCGATCCGACCAGCGGCCGATCGGGTACTGCAGCAGCATGCCGCCGAGCACCACCACCGCCATCATGAGGCCGATACGTTCCACCGCCAGGCCGCTGCGCTGCAGGTACAGCGGCAGCAGCGAATAGACTGCCGCCACCGCCACTCCCGAACCGAAGCACCCCATCACGCCGGTCGGCGTCAGCCGGATCAGCCGCAGCGGCGGCAGCGGCTCGGCATGCTCGATCAGCGGCGAGACCCGCGGGATCACCGCCATGGGCAGCACCGACAGCGAGGCCAGCAGGCCGACGATCATGAAGGGCGCCTGTATCCCCGCGCCCTCGGCGGCCCCCAGCAGCAGCTGGCCGACCACGCCGGCCCCGTACAGCGCGATCATGTACATCGCCAGCAGCCGACCGCGCACCCGAGGGTCCGCGGCGGTCAGCAGCCAGCTCTCGATGACCAGATAGACCCCCACCGTCGCCCAGCCGCCGATCAGGCGCAGCCCGAACCACCAGTACGGATTCAGCCACAGCCCGGCGAGCAGTACCGTGACCGCCACCAGCGAGGCGAAGCCGGCATAGGCGCGGATATGGCCGATGCGCAGCAGCAGCCGGTCGTTGAGCATGGCACCGATCGCCAGGCCGATGAAGTAGGCCGACGATACCCAGCCGATGGTCGGCGCCGAGGCGCCGGCGGCGTCCAGCCGCAGGGTGATCAGGGTGGCCAGAAAGCCATTGCCGATGCCCAGGATGAATAGCCCCAGCAGGGGAGCCAGGGCCATGGCCAGCAACTGTGATGACATGCGCGATGCCTCGAGCGCGAATGGGAGCCAGTCGGGAATGGGCGCCCGCACCATGCCGACGGGGGAGTCGGGCCGAGCACCGCGCGCGACTATACGTGGGTATGGACCCGGCGCAAAGCGTTTTCCAGGCGTGGCCGCGCGTCGGTTCCGCTTGCGCCGACAAGGCCGGACGGGACAGGATATCTCAGGCGCTCTGCCGACCGATCATCGATCGTGCGGCGTGTCGGCCGTTGCGGCCACATGCACGCACTGCCACGGGGGAAGACATCATGCTAGCGGGCCTGGATCATCTGGTCGTCGTGGTCACCGACATATCCCGAGCCGTGGACTTCTACACCCGCGTGCTGGGCCTGGAGGTGCGCTACCGCGATATCGAGCGGGTCGACCTGATGCTGGGCGACCTCGCCCTGCGTCTGCATCAGGTGGATACCACCATCACGCCGCGTGCCGGCTGCCCCACGCCCGGCAGCCTGGACATCTGCTTTCGCAGCCTGCTACCGCTGGAGTCGGTGCAGGCCCATCTCGAGGCGCTCGACATCGAGCTCGAGGCCGGCCCCGTGGCGCGTCAGGGGGCGTCCGGGCCGATCGTGTCGCTGTACCTGCGCGATCCGGACAACAACCTGATCGAGCTCTGCCGCCCCGAACGCTGACCCCGACCCACAAGGAGCCTCATGATGGCCCGTGACCCCGTCGCCGACACCCCGCACTCCTCGGATACCACCATGCCGCTGGTGGTCTACATCCTGCTGCTGGCCGGCTTCGTGGTGGGCATCACGCCGTTGATCGGCGTGGTGATCGCCTACGTCTACCGCGGCAAGGGGCCGGCGTGGCGCGATGCCCACTACCGCTACCAGATCCGCACCTTCTGGATCGGCCTGCTCTACAGCCTCGTCGCCGTCGCGCTGTCGCTGCTCGGCATCGGCCTGCTGGCGATGATCGTGCTGGCCGCCTGGCTGATCGTGCGCTGCGTGAAGGGCATGATGGCCCTGCAGGAACGCCGGCCGCCGGCCCGGGTCACCACCTGGGCCTGGTAGATCGCCGGGCGGCTGATACTCGCCCGGTATCCGCGCTATACTGCCCCGCTTTGTGAGCCGTGATAGCCGTTCCATGAGCGAGACATCCCGTTCGAGCCTTCTCAAGGCCCGCGCCATCCAGGCCCTGTGGCACCTGCTGTCGCACGGGTCGCCGGCCACCCTGTGGCGCCTGGCCCGCTGCCTGGGACCGCTGGTGCACCGCTTCAGCCCCCGTGAGCGCCAGGTGACCGAGGCCAACCTGCAGGTCGCGTTTCCCGACCAGGAGGCGTCGACGCGCCGCCGCCTCGCCCGCGACAGCCTGCGCCACTCCTCGGCGACGATGCTCGAGCTGGGGCTGGCCTGGATGGCGCCGCCGGCCCGGGTCGAGCGGACGATCCGCGCCGTCCACGGTCGCGAGCTGCTGGATGCGGCGCGCGCCGAGGGGCGCGGCGTGATCGTCCTGGCGCCGCACTTCGGCAACTGGGAAGTCCTCAACTTCTGGCTGTCCAGCCACTTTCCCTTCACCGCCATGTATGAACCCCCCAAGCTCGACGCGCTCGACCCGGTCATCCGTGCCGGCCGCGAACGCATGGGGGCCTCGCTGGTGCCCACCAACCCGCGCGGCGTCGCCGCCCTGCTCAAGGCGCTCAAGCGCTGCGAGGCGGTGGGCATCCTGCCCGACCAGGAACCGGACTGGCGCGGCGGCGTCTTCGCCGACTTCTACGGCCGCCCTGCCTACACCGCCACCCTGCTGCCCAAGCTGGTGGCGCGCACCCGGGCTCGGGTGGTCACCGGGGTCGCCCGACGCACCGCCGGCGAGGGCTTCGAGATCCACTTCCTGGATGCCGACGCCCGCGTCTATGACGCCGACGAGACCCTCGCCGCCCGCGGTGTCAACGCCAGCGTCGAGGCGGTCATCGCGCTCGACCCCGCCCAGTACCAGTGGGAATACAAGCGCTATCGCAAGACCCCCCAGGAACAGCAGGACGACCCCGACCATCGTCGCTATCGGCTCTATCATCGCTGACTCGCTGCCCCCGGTGACGGGCAGCGGCTACACTGGCGAGACGCATCCACGCTTCCGGAGGTTGTGCATGGCGGCCCGGCTCCCCGCTCGCATCCGGCGCGGCGCGCTGTTCGCCGCGCTGCTGATGGCCCCCCTTGTAACCACACTCGCCGAGGCACAGCCCGCGGCCCGGGAGACGCTCGCCGTGACCGGCACCCCTCGACGCCTCGAGGCGCCGGCCGGCGTGCACATCGACAAGCGGGTCGCGCTCGACTATCCCCGCCTGATCAGCCTGGGGCAGGACGGCGAGATGTTCATCGGCAGCAAGGCCGGCATCGTCTATCGGCTGAGGCCGCCCTATGACAGGGCGCAGGAACTGGTCCGCCTCGACGACTACCCGCACAGCGCCGTGCGTCGCGGCGACGCCCTCTACGTGGCCACCACCGACGCCCTGCTGCGTGCCGACTATCACACGGGGGCAGCCCTCACCGCCGCCGACTTCCGCGAGGTGGCGGCGATCCCCGGGGGCGGCGGCCACAACTCGCGCTCGCTGAGCCTCGGTCCCGACGGCCGGCTCTATGTCTCGCTGGGCATCCAGGGCAACTGCTCGAACCAGTACCTGGGCAGCGGCTACGGGCCCGACCGGCGGCGCGGCGGCGTGATGGTGCTCGACGAGAGCGGCGCCGAGCCCGTCTGGCGGCCCTACGTCAGCGGCCTGCGCAATCCCGTCGGCCTGGCCTGGCGCGACGACGCCACCCTCTACGCCAGCAACAACGGCCCCGACCACTGGGGCTTCGAGCGTCCCCGCGAGGTGCTGGTGCGCGCCGAGCCGGGGCGTTTCTTCGGCATGCCCTGGTTCCAGTGGATCGATAACAAGGTGACGCGCGACGACTGCATCGGTGTCGCTCCGCCGAAACCGGCAAGCGAAGTCACGCCACCGGTCGCCACCTTCCCGGCGCGCAGCGCCCCGATGGGGCTGGCCTTCCTGCCCGACGGCCACCCGCTCGGCGTCGACCTGATCGTCGCACTTCACGGCAGCTGGGCCACCGCTCCCACCGGCGGCGCGGGCGGCGATCCGGCGACGCGCCGTGAACCGGCGCTGATGGGCGTGCGTCTGGACAAGACCGGCCGCCACGGCGAGGCGGTGCCGCTGGTCACCGGCTTCCAGGACGCCGCGGGCCGGCGCTGGGCCCGCCCGGTGGGCGTCGCGGTGGGGCCCGACGGCGCCGTCTACTTCACCAGCGATAGCGGCGAGACCGGGCTCTACCGGCTGACCGTCGACACCTCAGGGGAGAATTGACCATGCTCAGGCAATCCCGCATGCACTCGCCGCTCGGCGAGATGCTGCTGCGCGCCGAGGGCGACGCCCTTACCGGGGTCTATTTCGTCGGCCAGCGCCACTATCCCAACGACATTCTCGGCGACATCGACGACGCGGCCACCGGCGACGCCCCCCTGCTTGCCGAGGCCGGGGCCCAGCTCGATGCCTATTTCGCCGGGCGCCTCGAGCGCTTCTCGCTGCCGCTCGCGCCGTCGGGCAGCGACTTCCAGCAGCGCGTCTGGCAAGCCCTCGCCACCATTCCCTACGGCGAACGCGCAACCTACGGCGAACTCGCCCACCGGCTGGGGCTGGCGCCCGGCGCGGCCCGCGCGGTGGGTACCGCCGTCGGACGCAACCCGCTGACCATCGTGGTGCCCTGCCACCGGGTGGTCGGCAGCAAGGGCGCCCTGACCGGCTACGCCGGGGGGCTGGAACGCAAGCGCGCGCTGCTCGACCTCGAGGCCGGGCAGCGCGTCGAACCCGGTGTGGCTCAAGCCTGATCGCCGGCACCCGGCGCTGCACCTGCCCGCCGTGGTGCCGGCTTGAAGAGGATCAGCCACAGCGCCACGGCGATCAGCGCGCCGCCGATGCCGTGGGCCAGGGTCACCCGCTCGCCGAGGAACAAGGCCCCCCAGAGCACGCCGAACGCCGGCACCAGCATGGTCACCGTCAGTGGCTTGACCGGCCCCAGCTCCTGCAGCAGGCGGAAGTAGAGCAGATAGGCCAGCGCCGTGCAGGCCAGCCCCAGCGCCAGCATTGCGCCCCAGACGTCGGGTTGTACCCAGGTCGACAGCGACGGCCGGGTCGCGACCTCGGTCACCATCAACGGCGCCAGCGCCAGGCTCGCGCCGAGCTGGGTGCCCAGCGCCAGCAACCGCGAATCCAGCCCGCCCCGCTCGGCGATGAAGCGCTTGACCAGAAAGCCCGACAGCCCGTAGCAGCCCGCCGCCACCAGGCAGGCCAGCGCACCGCCCGCAAGCTGCCAGCTCAAGGGTACCGGGCCGGCCTGCACCAGCACGCCGACGCCCACCACGCCCAGAGAGACGCCAATCAGCCGCTCGCGGGTCATTGCCTCGGAAAAGAAGGCCGCGCCGATCATCACCCCCATCAGGGGCGTGGTGGCGTTGAACATCGCCGAATAGCCGGCCGGGAGCACTTGGGCGGCGAGACAGAACATCGCGAAGGGCACCCCGGAGTTGACCACACCGATCAGCAGCGTGGCCCGCCCCCTGCCCTGGAAGCGCCACGGCACACGCAACACCGCGAGAATCGCCATCAGCCCCAGCGCCCCCAGCAGCACACGGAAGAAGGCGGTGGAGAAGGCGCCCAGTGCCGGTGCAGCGATGCGCATGAACAGAAAGCTCGCACCCCATAGGGCGGAAAGCAGCAACAGGCGAAGCGAGGCATCCAGTGGCATGGCGGGTTCCCGGCGTAGTGATCGAATCGACGCTTATATTACCCGCAATGCCGCGCCGCGACCGGTCGCTTTCGGCCAACGAAGCCTCACCGCAGCCGCTTGACCCGCCGCCCGCCCTGCACCAGACTGCTCCGGCGCGTGAATTGCGCGCAACGCTTGACGGGGTGCCGGTGGAACCGGCTGAGATCACCCTATGCCCGCGGGCATCACGGTGGATCCCGATGAACCTGATCCGGCTAGTACCGGCGTAGGGATCAAGCGAAGGATCCGCCTGGCCGCCACTATTCCAGGCTCCTTCCCGCCTACGCTGTGCGCCGCCCAGACCGTGTGGAGCACAAGAGCATGTCCAACGATACCTCCCTGACCCGCCACGCCCTGGCCGAGACCGCGCGTGTCGACGCCGCCGCCATCCGCCCGCTGCCCGGCTCGCGCAAGGTCTATATCGAGGGCTCGCGGCCCGATATCCGCGTCCCTTTCCGCGAGATCGGCCTGTCGCCGACCCGCACCTCCGGCGCCGACGAGGAGAACCCGCCGCTGCTGGTCTACGACACCTCCGGCCCCTACACCGACCCGGAGGCCGCCATCGACCTGCGCAAGGGGCTCCCCGAGCTGCGTCGCGCCTGGATCGAGGCCCGCGACGACACCGAGTACCTCGACGGCCCGACCTCCGAGTACGGCCGCCGCCGAGCCAACGACCCGCGCCTGGCCAACCTGCGCTTCGATCTCCAGCGCACCCCGCGCCGCGCCCGGGACGGCAGGAACGTCACCCAGCTGCACTATGCGCGTCAGGGTATCATCACCCCCGAGATGGAATTCATCGCCATTCGCGAGAATCAGCGGCGCCAGGCGCTGGGCACGGACGAGGTCGAGCGCATCCTCGGCCACCAGCACCCGGGCGAGACCTTCGGCGCCCGCCTGCCGGAAGAGATCACCCCCGAGTTCGTGCGCGACGAGGTCGCCGCCGGCCGGGCGATCATCCCCGCCAACATCAACCACCCGGAGTCCGAGCCGATGATCATCGGCCGCAATTTCCTGGTGAAGATCAACGGCAATCTCGGCAACTCGGCGGTGACCTCCTCCATCGAGGACGAGGTCGACAAGATGACCTGGGGCATCCGCTGGGGCGCGGACACCATCATGGATCTGTCCACCGGGCAGAACATCCACGAGACCCGCGAGTGGATCATCCGCAACGCCCCGGTGCCGATCGGCACCGTGCCCATCTACCAGGCGCTGGAGAAGGTCGGGGGCGTGGCCGAGAACCTGACCTGGGAGATCTTCCGCGACACCCTGATCGAGCAGGCCGAGCAGGGCGTGGACTACTTCACCATCCATGCCGGCGTGCTGCTGCGCTATGTGCCGCTGACCGCCAGGCGCACCACCGGCATCGTCTCGCGCGGCGGCTCGATCATGGCCAAGTGGTGCCTCTATCATCACCGCGAGAGCTTCCTCTACGAGCACTTCGAGGAGATCTGCGAGATCTGCAAGCGCTACGACGTCGCCTTCTCGCTGGGCGACGGCCTGCGCCCGGGCTCGGTGGCGGACGCCAACGACGCGGCCCAGTTCGCCGAGCTCGAGACGCTGGGCGAGCTGACCCGCATCGCCTGGAAGCACGACGTCCAGGTGATGATCGAGGGCCCCGGCCACGTGCCCATGCACCTGATCAAGGAGAACATGGACAAGCAGCTTGCCGAGTGCGACGAGGCGCCCTTCTACACCCTGGGGCCGCTGACCACCGACATCGCGCCGGGCTACGACCACATCACCTCCGGCATCGGCGCGGCGATGATCGGCTGGTACGGCTGCGCCATGCTCTGCTACGTCACGCCCAAGGAGCACCTGGGCCTGCCCAACAAGGACGACGTCAAGACCGGCATCATCACCTACAAGATCGCCGCCCACGCCGCCGACCTGGCCAAGGGCCACCCGGCCGCCCAGCGTCGCGACAACGCCCTGTCCAAGGCGCGCTTCGAGTTCCGCTGGGAGGACCAGTTCAACCTGGGGCTGGACCCCGACACCGCCCGCGAGTACCACGACGAGACCCTGCCCAAGGACTCCGCCAAGGTGGCCCACTTCTGCTCGATGTGCGGGCCCAAGTTCTGCTCGATGAAGATCAGCCAGGAGGTCCGCGACTACGCGAAGGACAAGGGCCTCGAGGGCGATCGCGAGGCGGTCGAGCGCGGCATGGCGGAACAGGCCGAGAAGTTCCGCGAGCAGGGCGCCGAGCTGTACAGGGAAGTGTAAGCTTCCGTTATAGCGTCATTGATGACTAAACGTCTCTTCACACAAGGCGAGCACAGTACGGTGCTGATCCGGCGACCGGTCTACGAGGGGGCGCTGTAAATCCATCCCTGGACGCTACCGGCGCCGTCCCTGGCGCCGGACCCCCTCTCCGACCTGTCCCCGGCGCACCTCGACGGAAACTCGAACACAGCCTTGGCTCGCCACTAACGACAACCGCCTATTCACACTTCCACCGGCGATCCACTCGCCGGTGCTTCCCTCTGAGCCGGCTGCGATGCCTCTGCGCCGACGCGCGCCCGCAGCAGGCGCAACGCATTGAGCGTGACCAGCACGGTCGCCCCGGTATCGGCGAGGATCGCCAGCCACAGCCCGGTGATGCCCAGCACGGTGGTGACCAGGAAGATTCCCTTCAGGCCCAGCGCGATGGCGATGTTCTGACGGATGTTGGCCATGGTCTCGCGGGCCAGGCCGATCATCGCCGCCACGTCGCCCACCCGGTTGCGCAGCAGCGCGCCGTCGGCGGTCTCCAGCGCCACGTCGGTGCCCGAGCCCATCGCCACGCCGACGTGCGAGGCGGCCAGCGCCGGGGCATCGTTGATGCCGTCGCCGACCATCATCACCCGCTCGCGCGCGGCCAGCTCGCGGATCATTGTCACCTTGTCGTCGGGCAGCAGCCCGGCACGATGCTCGAGCCCCATGTCGCCGGCGATTGCCGCCGCCGTGCGCGGATTGTCGCCGGTGAGCATCAGCGAGCGTACCCCCATGGCATCGAGCGCACGCACCCCCTCGATGGCGTCGCGGCGGGGCTCGTCGCGCAGGGCGATCAGACCGACCGCCACGGCGTCATCGAGCACCACCACCGCGGTCTTGCCGGCCTGCTCGCACTCGGCGATGCGCGCACTCAGCGTCTCCGGCAGCGCGACCTGCTCGGCGGCACACCGCGGCGAGACAACCTGCACACGCCGTCCTGCCAGCCGCGCCGCCATGCCCTGCCCGGCGATGGCCGTCGCCTCGCTCGCCCGGGTCAATGACAGCCCGCGTTCCTGTGCGTGCCGGAGAATCGCCTCGGCCAGCGGGTGGCTGGAATCCTGCTCGACACTCGCGGCCAGTGCGGCGACGGCGTCGCTCCCGTTCCGTTCGTCGACGGCCACGATGTCGGTGACCACCGGCCGCCCGGCGGTCAGGGTTCCGGTCTTGTCGAAGGCCACCACCTCGGCCCGGGCGGCGGTCTCGATCACCGCCCCGCCCTTGAGCAGCAGGCCGTGACGCGTGCCCACCGACAGCGCCGAGGCGATCGACGCCGGCACCGAGATCACCAGCGCGCAGGGGCAGCCGATCAGCAGCAGCGCCAGGGCGCGATAGGTCCACTCGCCCCAGGCCCCGCCGACGGCCAGCGGCGGAATCACGGCGACCAGCACCGCGATGCCCACCACCACCGGCATGTAGACGCGGCTGAAGCGGTCGATGAAGCGTTCGGTGGGCGCACGGGCCTCCTGGGCTTCCTCCACCAGGCGGATGATCCGCGCGATGGTGTTGTCCTCGGGCGGGCGGGTCACGCGGATGCGCAGCACGGCATCGCGGTTGATCGACCCGGCATAGACGCTGGCCTCCGCCCCCTTGGCCACCGGTACCGACTCGCCGGTCACCGGCGATTCGTCGATCGCCGAGTCGCCCTCGAGGATCTCGCCATCGGCGGGAATCCGGTCGCCGGGGCGTACCACCACCACCTGGCCGACCTTGAGCTGCGCCGCATCCACCGAGCGGGTCTCGCCGGAGTCGGTCTCGAGCCGGGCGCGGCGGGGCACCAGGTCAGCCAGCGAACGGATGCCCGCCCGGGCCCGGTCGGCGGCCACGCCCTCGAGGATCTCGCCGATCGAGAACAGGAAGATCACCAGCGCCGCCTCCCCGGCGGCACCGATGACCAGGGCGCCGCCGGCGGCGAGGGTCATCAGCATCTCGATGGTGAACGGCATGCCGACCCGCGCCGCGGTCAGCGCGCGCCGGGCGATCGGCACCAGCCCTACCAGACAGGCGGCGAAGAAGCCCCAGTAGGCCACCGTGTCATCGGTAGCCAGTCGCAACAGCGTCGCGGCGGCCAGCGCCCCGCCACTGGCCAGCACCAGCCGCCCCTTGCCGGTGGCGTACCAGCGCGGGCGCGACGCTTCGACCGCTCCGGCCTCGCTGGCCGAGGTCTCGCTGCGCGGTGTCGCCGTGTAACCCAGCTGGCGCACCGTGGTCGTGACCGTCTCGGCCGAGGTCCGGGCCTCGTCCAGCGACAGCGAGAGGGTCTCGTTGATCACCGAGACGCGAATGTCGCCGACCCCGGGCAGTTTCTCCAGCGCGCCGCGAATCGTCGCCGCGCAGCTCGGGCAGTCCATGCCGCCCACCGACCATACCCGCTGCCCCTCGCCGGGTGCCGCTGCGGCCTCGTCCGCGTCAGGTTCATGGCCACCGCAACAGCCGCCGGCAGCGTGATCATGGTCATGTCCCGAGCCGCCGTCACCGCCATGTTCGGCACCCTGGCACCCCGTTTGGGACGCGATGCGGCGGATGCCGTAGCCCAGCCGCTCGACGGTCGACTCGACCGTTTCCGGACTCGCCTGCTCGCCTTCCAGCTCGAGGGACAGGCGTTCCTTGATCACCGAGACCTGCACGTCGCTCACCCCTTTCAGGCGCTCCAGGGCACCGCGAATCTTGCCCGCGCAACTCGGACAGTCCATGCCCTCGATGCGCCACTGGTGATGATGGGTCGTCGATTGCTTCACTGCAGCCATTCGCAAGCGCCCTCGTGTCGTCGGCGGTATCCTGATGTCAGGAGGCTATTGTCTGTAGTTGCTACAGACTCAAGCCCCGACCGTCATGGACCCCGACGACGCCTTGCGGTAGCTTAGGCGGCTCGTGATTCCACGGTTCCAAGGAAGAGACAGTCGATGCAATCCCAGCGATTTCGGCGGATCGCCGCGGCCCTGATGGGGAGCGCCCTGCTCCTGTGCGGCGTCGCGACGGCCCGGGCGGCCGAGGATGCGCCCCCCGTCGGCCACTACCCGTTGCCCGAAGCGAGCGACATCGTCGGACACCCCCGGGTGGTCACGGCCAGCCATGACGATACCGTGGTGGATATCGGCCTGAACCACGGCATCGGCTTCGATGCCATGCGCCTGGCCAACCCGACGCTCAACATGTGGCTGCCCGGCGAGGGTACCGAGGTGGTGGTGCCGACCCGCTTCATCCTGCCGCCCGGCCCCCGCGAGGGCGTGGTGATCAACCTCGCCGAGAAGCGCCTCTACTACTATCCGCCGACCGGCGAGGACGAGCCCGCCCGGGTGGAAACCTATCCCGTCGGCGTGGGGCGCATGGACTGGCAGACGCCGCTGGGCACCACCACCATCACCACCAAGATCGAGAATCCGGCCTGGTACCCGCCGCAGAGCATCCGCGAGGAACGCGCCAGGACCGGCAAGCCGGCGCTGCCGCGGGTGGTGCCGGCCGGCCCGGACAACCCGCTCGGCGACTACGCCATGCTGCTCGACATCCCCGGCTACATGATCCACGGCACCAACCGGCCGCGCGGCGTGGGCATGCAGGTCTCCCACGGCTGCATCCGCATGCTGCCCCGGGACATCGACAACCTGGTGCATCGCCTCCCCGACGGCACCCAGGTTCGTATCATCAATCAACCGGTCAAGCTTGGCTGGGACAACGGCCTTCTGTACGCCCAGATCTATCCGCCCGCCGAGGGCGAGAGCCAGGCACAGGAAGTCAGCGATGCCCTGGCGGCGGTAAACAAGGCGGTCAAGGGCAAGGATTTTCTGGTGGACTACGCGCACCTGATGGCGGAGCTGAAGTCACCCAGCGGCCGGGTCACGCCGCTGCTGCTCGAGGGCCGCCCCTTCCCGCTGCCCGAACCGGTACCGACCTTCCTCGACCGGGTCGACGCCGTGCAAGGCCTCTACGATCGCCTGCCCGGCGCTCTCGCCGGCTGAGAGCTGGATCGCCGGGCGCGCGTGGTCAACAGTACCCCGGCGATCACCACCAGGCTGCCGAGGATCTGGGCGGGCAGGATCACCTCGCCCAGCAGCCACCAGGCGCCGAGCATGGTGAACACCGGCAGCAGGTTGAGAAAGACCGCCGCCTGCGACGGCCCGACATCGGCGATGGCGCTGTTGTAGAGCAGCAGCGCCACCACCGACGGGAAGACGCCGAGATAGGCCAGCCCCAGCCACTGTTCGCCGGTCAGTACCAGCGGTTCCGGGCGCAGCAGGTTCTCGATCCAGGCGATCGGCCCCATCACCGCCGTGGCGATGACCAGCATCACCAGCAGCCCGCCATAGCGCGGGAACTTGGCCATGTGCGACTTGACCAGCAGCGAGTAGCCGACCCACACCAGCACCGCCAGCAGCATTACCGCATCACCGCCGTTGACCCCGGCCAGGCCAGCGCCGGCCGCACTGCCCAGGGTGATCACCGCCACCGCGCCCGCCAGCGACAGCACCACCCCCACCCATTGCGCCGTTCGCGGGCGCTCGCCCATCAGCAGCACGCTGAACAGCAGCGTCACCACCGGGATCAGGCTCTCGAGAATCGACACGTTGGTGGGCGACGTATGGCCCAGGGCCACGTAGATCAGGGCGTTGAAGAAGGCCACCCCGGTCAGCGACAGGCCCACCAGCGGCTTCCAGTGACGGCGGAACAATGGCCAGTCACGCCGGGCCTGATGGGCACCGATGGGCAGCATGAGGCACAGGGCGATCGAGACCCGGCCGAAGGACAGGGTGAAGGGCGGCAGGTCGCTGAGCGCCTTGCCCACCAGGATATTGCCGGCAAAGATCACCACGGTCAGCAGCAGAAACAGATAGGGTCGCAGCGTCGTCACTCGGCTCTCCGGGCAGTCATCGTCGAACGCTTACGGTAACGCGGCGCACGCCGGGAAGGAATCACGCCCGGCGACGGCAAAAACCCCCGTGCCGCTCTGGTCGAAACCCCTGTCACCGAATACCCTGAATGCCTTCCCGCGTTTGTGTCGATTGTGGACTCTATTTAGGAGACGAAAGATGCCCGGCCTGCTTCCCGATGTCGATCCCGATGGCCTGCTCGAATATTCGGTGGTCTACACGGACCGTGCCCTGAATCACATGTCACAGGCCTTCCAGAATGTGATGCGCGACCTGTCGCGCTCCCTGAAGGCCGTCTACAAGGCCGAGGCGGTGGCCATCGTGCCCGGCAGCGGCACCTTCGGCATGGAGGCGGTGGCCCGCCAGTTCGCCACCGGCAAGCGCTGCCTGGTGCTCCGCAACGGCTGGTTCAGCTACCGCTGGACCCAGATCTTCGAGATGGGCGACATCCCCGCCGACAGCCAGGTGCTCAAGGCCCGGCGCCAGGACGACGGGGCCCGCGCGCCCTTCGCCCCGGCACCGATCGACGAGGTGGTGGCGCAAATCCATGCCGACAGGCCCGATCTGGTGTTCGCCCCCCACGTCGAGACCGCCAGCGGCATGCTGCTGCCCGACGACTACCTTCGCCGGGTCGCCGAGGCCGTCCACGCGGTCGGCGGGCTGCTGGTGCTCGACTGCATCGCCTCCGGCACCCTGTGGGTGGACATGCAGGCCACCGGCGTGGACATCCTGATCAGCGCCCCGCAGAAGGGCTGGAGCGCCTCGCCCTGCTGCGGCCTGGTGATGCTCGGCGCCGAGGCCCGCCGGCGCATCGAGGCCACCACCAGCACCAGCTTCGCCGCCGACCTGCGCAAGTGGCTGTCGATCATGGAGGCCTACGAGAACGGCGGCCACGCCTACCACGCGACCATGCCCACCGACGGCCTGACCCGGCTGCGCGACGTGATGGCCGAGGCCGAGGGCTACGGCCTCGAGCGGCTGCGCGACGCCCAGTGGGAGCTCGGCAATCGCGTGCGGGCGCTGCTCGTCGAGCGCGGCTTGCCCAGCGTGGCGGCCGAGGGCTTCCAGGCGCCGGGCGTGGTGGTCAGCTACACCGACGACGCCGGCCTCGCCGGGCGCTTCATGGCCGCCGGCCTGCAGGTCGCCGCCGGGGTGCCGCTGATGTGCGACGAGGGCGAGGACTTCCGGACCTTCCGCATCGGCCTGTTCGGCCTCGACAAGCTCTATGACGTCGAGCGCAGCGTGGCCACGCTGGAAAAGGCGCTGGACAGCCTGTCAGGGTAACGCGAGATGAGCAGGGGGCGCGACACCGCCCCCGTCGACCGGATCACGAGAGACAAGGATAAAAAAAGCCACACGCACGAGCGTGTGGCTTTTTCATGAATCGGCCGGGCATCGGCCGAATCAGCGCAGCGAGGTCCACAGCACCGGCGAGTCGGGCAGCTGGAAGTCGATCGACATCATCACGCTCAGAGCGGTGATGGTGAAGATCGAGAAGACGAAGACCTTCTTCGCCCAGGCCTCGTCGTTGCCGGACCGATAGCCGGCCAGCGCCATGTACAGCCAGTAGCCGCCCATCGCCGCGGCGATGATGAAGTAGCCGTACCCGGCATAGCCGGCCAGGCTCAGCATCAGCGTCGCCCCCAGGAAGGCCAGGATGTAGCCGATGATGTGGTGCTTGGCGGTCTTCACCCCCTTGAGCACCGGCAGCACCGGAATCGAGGCCGCCCGGTAATCCTTGAAGCGGAAGATGGCGATGGCGTAGGAGTGCGGCATCTGCCAGAGGCAGAAGATCAGCAGCAGGGTCAGCGCGCCGAGGTCGAACTGGTTGCTCACGGCCACATAGCCGACCACGGGTGGTGCCGCGCCGGACAGGCTGCCCACCAGGGTGCCGTAGACCGAATGGCGCTTGAGATAGAGGCTGTAGAGCCCGACATAGACGCCGAACCCGATGGCCGCGAACAGCACGGCCAGCAGGTTGGTTCCCCAATACAGGACCGAGAAGCCGGCGACCCCCAGCAGGGTCGCGAACACCAGCGTCGCCCGCGGCGAGACCAGCCCCTGGACGAGAACCCGGTCGCGGGTCCTCTCCATCAGGCGGTCGATGTCGCGATCAATGTAGTTGTTGAACGCGCACCCCGAGGCGATGACCAGTGCCAGCCCGACCACCGTGGCGAGAAGGAGGAGCGGGTCCACCTCCCCGCGGGCGGCGAGAAAGAACCCGCCGGCCACGGAGATCAGGTTGCCGAAGATGATCCCCGGCTTGGTCAGGGACAGATAGCGTTTGATCATCACGATCAGCCGCTCACATCATGTTGAGCATGAGGTTGTGCATGATCCAGATCGAGCCACCGACGATCAGCACCAGGATGATGCCCGCGAAGATGAT
The DNA here is from genome assembly GCF_020148005.1 of Modicisalibacter tunisiensis. GTDB lineage: Bacteria > Pseudomonadota > Gammaproteobacteria > Pseudomonadales > Halomonadaceae > Modicisalibacter > Modicisalibacter tunisiensis. The sequence continues at coordinate 118,555 of NZ_JAGXFD010000001.1, forward strand.
GGCATTGAAGTTCCAGCCATCCTCGGACTTGGTATCCAGGTGCATGAACATGACCAGCTGAACGAGTACCTGCAGCACCGCCATGATCAGGATCGTCACGACCGTGGTCGAGGTGCTGAACCCGCCGCTCATCACCACGCCGAACGGGATCACCGTCAGCACGATCGACAGGATCAGGCCGGCCACGTAGGACTTGACGCTGCCGTGGCTGGCACCACCGGGTGCGTTGTGAGAACCACTCATATCACAGAACCCCCATCAGGTAGACGATGGTGAACACGCAGATCCAGACGATGTCCAGGAAGTGCCAGAACAGGCTCAGGCACATGATCCGCGGGCGAGTCACGTCGGTCAGCCCCTTGGTGGACACCTGGAAGATCATCACCAGGATCCAGATCAGGCCGAAGGTCACGTGGGTACCGTGGGTGCCGACCAGGGTGAAGAACGACGACAGGAAGGCACTGCGATCCGGGCCGAAGCCTTCCACGACCAGGTTATGGAACTCGTAGATCTCCATCCCCACGAAGCCGGCGCCCAGCAGGAAGGTGATCACCAGCCAGTTGCGCACCTGCTCGGTACGGTCGTCGTTCATGGCCAGCACGGCCATGCCGTAGGTGAAACTACTGAACAGCAGCAGGAAGGTCTCGACCAGCACGAACGGCAGTTCGAAGATCTCCTCGGGCGTCGGACCGCCCGCCGTGTTCGGCGAGAGCACGGCATAGGCGGCGAACAGTGACCCGAAGATGATCAGGTCACTCATCAGGTAGATCCAGAAACCGAAGACCTTGATGGCGCCGGTATCGTGGTGCTCATGCTCGGGAGCATGAGCGCTGTGGTTGGTGAGAGTATCGGTAGCCATATTACGCCTGCATCTCCAGCCGTTTGTGGTGCTCGCGTTCGATGCGCTCGACCTCCGCCGCGGGGACGTGGTAGTCGATATCGTCATTGAAGATGCGCATCAGGAAGGTCACGAACATCCCTGCGGCACTCAATGCGGCCAGCCACCAGATGTGCCAGATCAGGGCGAAGCCGAAGACGATACTGATGATGCCCATGATCGGACCCGCCGCGGTGTTCTTCGGCATGTGCACGTCGTGATACTGCGTCGGTGCCTGCGCGGCGAAGCCTTCCTGCTTCTTCATCTCCCAGAACTGGTCGATGGAGTTGACTTCCGGCAGATGCGCGAAGTTGTAGTACGGGGGCGGAGAGGACACGGCCCACTCCAGGGTACGGGCATCCCACGGGTCACCGGTGACATCGGCATTCTTCTCGCGATCACGGATACTGACGATCAGCTGGATCACGGTGCAGAGAATGCCCAGCAGGATGATGACGGCACCCACCCAGGCGACGATCATCAGCGGCTGCCAGCTGGCGTTCTCGTAGGACTGCATGCGCCGCATGGCCCCGTAGAAGCTCAGCACGTACAGCGGCATGAAGGCCATGTAGAAGCCGATCAGCCAGCACCAGAAGCTGCGCTTGCCCCACTTCTCGTCCAGCTTGAAACCGAACGCCTTGGGGAACCAGTAGGCATAGCCCGCCATCATGCCGAACACCACGCCGCCGATGATCACGTTGTGGAAGTGCGCGATCACGAACAGGCTGTTGTGCAGCACGAAGTTGGCGCCCGGGACGGCCAGCATCACGCCGGTCATGCCACCCAGGGTAAAGGTGATGATGAAGCCGAGGGTCCACAGCACCGGCGAGGTGAACTGCACCCGGCCGCGGTACATGGTGAACAGCCAGTTGAAGATCTTCACGCCCGTGGGTATCGCGATGATCATCGTGGCGATGCCGAAGAAGGCGTTGACGTTGGCGCCGGCGCCCATGGTGAAGAAGTGGTGCAGCCAGACCATGAACGACAGGATGGTGATCGCCACCGTCGCCCAGACCATGGTGTTGTAGCCGAACAGGCGCTTCTTGGAGAAGGTCGCGATGACCTCGGAGAAGACACCGAAGGCCGGCAGGATCAGGATGTACACCTCGGGGTGACCCCAGGCCCAGATCATGTTGACGTACATCATCTGGTTGCCGCCCAGGTCATTCGTGAAGAAGTGCATGCCCAGGTAGCGATCCAGCGTCAGCAGCGCGATGGTCGCGGTCAGGATCGGGAAGGAGGCGATGATCAGCACGTTGGTGCACAGCGCCGTCCAGGTGAAGATCGGCATGCGGAACAGCTTCATGCCCTTGGTGCGCATCTTCAGGATGGTGACGAAGAAGTTGATACCGGTCAGCGTGGTGCCGATCCCCGATATCTGCAGCGCCCATATCCAGTAGTCGACCCCGACGCCGGGACTGTAGGCCGTCTCCGACAGCGGCGCATAGGCCAGCCAGCCGGTCTTGGCGAACTCGCCGACCACCAGGGAGACGTTGACCAGCACGACACCCGCCGCGAACAGCCAGAAGCTCAGGTTGTTCATGAACGGGAAGGCCACGTCGCGGGCACCGATCTGCAGCGGTACTACCAGGTTCATCAGGCCGATGACCATGGGCATGGCGACGAAGAAGATCATGATCACGCCGTGGGCGGAAAAGATCTGGTCATAGTGCTCGGGCGGCAGATAGCCTTCGGAGCCGCCGGCGGCGATGGCCTGCTGGCTGCGCATCATGATCGCGTCGGCAAAGCCGCGGACCAGCATCACCAGGGCCACCAGGAAATACATGATGCCGAGCTTCTTGTGGTCGATGGAGGTGATCCACTCCGACCATAGATAGCCCCACTTGCGATAATAGGTGAGGAGGCCGACAACGGCGGCGCCGACGATCCCGATGACCGCCGCCGTCACCATGATGATCGGCTCGTGATAGGGTATCGCTTCTAAGCTGAGTTTTCCGAACATAACGTTACTCCGCTGCCTCCGCGCTCATGGCCACTTCGTCATGCTCTTCGGCATGCGCGCCTTGACCACCATCTCCATAACGGAAGCTGTCGATGATGTCTTTGTACAGACTCGGCGAGACGTTCGAGTAGTACTTAACCGGCACGTCCTCGCTCGGCTCGGCCAGCTGACGATAGCTGTCGGGGAACGACAGGGTGTCGTCGTTGGCGTTGCGGACCTTGTCGACCCAGGCCTGGAAGTCCTGCTCGGACGTGACATGCGCGTCGAAGGTCATCTCGGCGAAGCCGGCGCCACTGAAGTTGGTGGAGCGCCCCGGATAGGTGCCCGTCTTGTCGGCGATCAGGTGAACATCGTTGTCCATGCCGGCCATGGCATAGATCTGGCTGCCCAGCGTGGGGATCATGAAGGAGTTCATCACCGAACCGGAGGACACGCGGAAGTGCACCGGCGTATCCACCGGGAAGGCCACTTCATTGACGGTCGCGATGCCCTGTTCCGGATAGATGAACAGCCACTTCCAGTCGAGCGAGACGGCCTGGATCTCCAGGGTGTCTTCCTTGTCGGCCAGCGGCTTGTGCGGATCGAGCGAGTGCGACGTCTGCCAGGTGAGGATCGCCAGGAAGAAGATGATGACGCAGGGTATGAGCCACACCACCACTTCGATCTTGTTGGAGTGCGACCAGTCCGGTGCGTACTTGGCCATCAGGTTGCTGTGCCGATACCGCCAGGCGAACAGCAGCGTCATGACGATGACCGGAATCACGACGATCAGCATGAGACCGAACGCCGTCAGGATCAGCGACTTGAGCTCGCTGCCGACCTCCCCCTTGGGGGCCATCAATGCCGATCCGCAGCCACTCAACAGCAATGGCAACAGAAGCGGCAAGATGTTGAAAATACGTGGGTATTTCTTTTTCCTCATCTCGCGACCTCGTCAGAGCATGAAGACGACCACCGACAAATACCGCTGCGCCAGGTCTCGCGGGGAAACCTGGCGCAGGCGACGTTTGCCACGACGCCTGTCCGGCAAGTCGACAGGGCGGGTGCACTGTCCGGCAGTCGCTATTCAGGGATGGCGTGCTGGTGGGGATCCCAGCGAGCGTCGATAGGCTGATCTGCCCTTGCCGCAGAACGCGCGTATTGTCGATGAACGGCGCATGAATGAGAAGGGACGATTTGCCGCAGGGTGTCGCACCTTGACACACATCCGGGCATGGCATATGGAGTGGCGGGCCGGCAGGGTCACGACCAGGCCTTTGACACACCACCGCCTTTCGGGTTCCCTCTCGAGGCAAGCCCCTGATCCTGTACCGGAGTCCCCTGCCATGACAAGTCTAATGAGCCTGGTCGGGATGGCCACCCTGATCCTGATCGCGGTGCTGTTCTCGTCCAATCGCCGCGCCATTCGCCTGCGCACCGTGGGCGGCGCCTTCGCGCTCCAGGCCGGCATCGGTGCCTTCGTGCTCTACGTGCCCTTCGGCCAGAGCGTGCTCGAGGCCATTGCGGATGCAGTCAGCCAGGTGGTCGCCTACGCCGACGACGGCATCAACTTCCTGTTCGGCAGCCTCGCCGACCCCGGCAGCGGCGTGGGCTTCATCTTCGCCATCAAGGTCCTGCCGGTGATCATCTTCTTCTCCTCGCTGATCGCCGTGCTCTACTACCTGGGCATCATGCAGCGGGTGATCCGGCTGCTCGGCGGCCTGCTGCAGAAGGTGCTGGGCACCTCGCGCACCGAGTCGATGTCGGCCACCGCCAACATCTTCGTCGGCCAGACCGAGGCGCCGCTGGTGGTGCGCCCCTTCATCGCCGGCATGACCCGCTCGGAGCTGTTCGCGGTGATGTGCGGCGGCCTGGCCTCGGTGGCCGGGTCGGTGCTGGGCGGCTACGCCGCGCTGGGCATCCCCATGGACTATCTGGTCGCCGCCTCCTTCATGGCGGCGCCCGGCGGGCTGCTGTTCGCCAAGCTGCTGATGCCCGAGACCGACACGCCGGACGACGACACCCGCCACGTCGAGCAGATCGAGGCCGAATCGAGACCCTCCAACGTGCTCGACGCCGCCGCCGAGGGGGCCTCCTCGGGGCTGCGCCTGGCCGCCAACGTGGGCGCCATGCTGCTCGCCTTCATCGCCCTGATCGCGCTGATCAACGGCATCCTCGGCGGCGTCGGCGGCTGGATCGGCATGGACGACCTGAGCCTGGAACTGATCCTCGGCTGGCTGTTCTCGCCGCTGGCCTTCCTGCTCGGCATCCCCTGGCACGAGGCCACGGTAGCCGGCTCCTTCATCGGTCAGAAGCTGGTGGTCAACGAGTTCGTCGCCTATGTCAATCTCGCCCCCTACATCAGCGGCGACCAGGTGGTGGCCGCCACCGGCGAGGCGATGAGCGCCCATACCCAGGCGGTGCTGTCGTTCGCGCTGTGCGGCTTCGCCAACCTGTCGTCGATCGCCATCCTGCTCGGCGGACTGGGCAGCATGGCCCCCGGCCGGCGCCACGAGATCGCCCGCTTTGGTCTCAAGGCGGTGCTCGCCGGCACCCTCTCGAACCTGATGTCCGCGGTGCTCGCCGGGTTCTTCATCAGCCTGGCGGCCGCCGGCTGAGCCATTCCGACGGCGCGGACGACCGAGGCCCGTGCCGCATCAGACCAAGGATGCAGCCCTCACGCCTGTCACCGGCCGGGGGGTTCGTTATACTCGGCCTCCCGACACCATGCCGCTCACCGCCCGCCGACGGGAGTCGTCGATGCCGCCATCGTCCTTCACGCCGTTCGAGCTGCTGCTGCTGAAAAGCCGCAACCAGACGGACACCGCCGCCCTGCTGATGCTGGCCTGGATCCTGGCCAACAAGGCGCGCGCCCTGCCGGAGGACCGCGACTACCTCGACACCCTGGCCGGCGACTTTCATCACGGCCATGCCCTGGCGCCGCTGATCGAGACCGCCGCCACCCAGGACATGGCGGCCATCCAGCTGGCCGCCGAGGTGCTGCAGAAGGACTGGCAGGGCGAGCCGGCACATCCCTTCCTGCGCCAGGCCATTGCCCTGGCGACCAGCGGCGGCCCGCCCTCGCACCGCAATCATCACGTGCTGCGCTTTCTCGCCGACCTGCTGGGCGTCGCGCCGGGGGCCCTGTCGGCCCTGTTCAAGAGCGTCACCGGCCAGCCGCTGCCACGCCCGGAGGACCCCAGCCGCGCCGGCTACTGGGCCGAGCGCGAGCATCGCCATCAGCGCCGGGCCCACGCCGACGACACCGCGCAGGCCCGGGCCGAGGAAGACGCCCGGCATCGCCGGGCGTCGGAGACCCGGCGTCGCGAGGAAGCCGAGGCAAGAGCCCGCCGTCAGGCCGAGGAGGAAGCCCGGCGACGCGACGAGCAGACCCGCCGGCACCGCGAGCGGGAACGCGCCGACCGGGCCCGCCGACAGCGCGAACGCGCCCAGCAGCGCCGGCACGAGGAGGAAGCCGCGCGGCGGCGACGCGAGCAGGAGCGCGAGCGGCAACGGGGCCAGGAACACGACGGGACCCGGCCTCCGCCGAGCTTCGACACCGCCCACGCCCTGCGCGTGCTGGGCCTCGATGACCGCGCCTCGCGAGGCGAGATCAAGCGCGCCTACCGCCGCCTGGCGCAGCTGCATCACCCCGACCGCTTCCACGCCCAGGGCGAAAGCCGCATGGCGCTGGCCTCCCGTCAGTTCCAGCGAATCCAGAAAGCCTACGAGCACCTGATGCAAGATGCGCGATTTGTATAAACGCCTGGGCGTGCCGGCCGACGCCTCGCCCGAGACGCTCGACACCGCCATCGAGGCCTGCCGACACACCGCCCTCCGGCAGGACGCCGACGCCGTGCTGCGGATCCCCGCCCGGCGCGAGGCCTACGACCAGCTGCACGCCACGCTCGGCGATCTCGGCCGGCTGCGCGCCCGCCTGGGACTGACCCACGCCCCGCACTGGCAGGATGACGTGGCCAACGACTTTTCGCAGGATTCCGACCGCAGCCTGTCGCGTCACCAGGAACTCGCCGACAAGCTCGATGCCCTGGTCGCCGGCGGCGACACCTCCGCCGCGTCACGACGTCCCTGGCGGTGGGCCGCCGCCCTGCTCGGCGCGGCGCTACTCGGCCTGCTGGCGGGTGCCTGGCTGTGACCAGCCGCAGGCTACATGGGGTCCGCATCGCCCTCGTCGGGGGGTGCCATCCCGTGCCGGCGCCGAATGTCGGCGGGCGTGCCGCCCGATCCGGCGCTAGCGGCCGGGTTCTCGAGCACCACGCTCAACCGCGGCAGCGACAGGTCCTGGCCGGTCTCGTCGAGCCGCTGCTTGAGGCGCAGGTTGAAGGCCCGGGCCACGTCCCACTGCATCAGCGGGCTGGTGCGCATGCGTACCCGCAGGATCGCCGCCCCCTGGTCGAAGCTCTCGATCCCCTGCAGCTCCAGCGGCGACCAGATATGGTGGCGCATCATGGGGTCCTGGCGCAGGCCGTCGGCCACCTCCCGCACCAGCTCGATGGCCGCCTCGATGCGCATGGTGTGGGGCACGCGGATGCGCATCAGGGCGATGCCGAACTCGCGGGCGAAGTTCTGGATGCCCTTGATCTGGCTGAAGGGAATGATGTGCACGATGCCGTCGAGATCGCGCAGGCGCACGGTACGCAGACTCAACCCCTCCACCGTGCCCATGTGACCGCCGACGTCGACGAAGTCGTCGATCGACAGCGAGTCCTCGATGAGGATGAACAGCCCGGTGATCAGGTCCTGGACCAGCGTCTGGGCGCCGAAGCCGATCGCCAGACCGATCACCCCGGCACCGGCCAGCAGCGGCGTGACGTTGACGCCCAGGTTGGCCAGCCCGACAATCGCCGCGATGATGAAGATGGTGGCAAACACCACGTTGCGGATCATCGGCGTGATGGTCTGGGCCCGGGCGCTGTTGACGCGCCGCCCCCGCGAGCGACCGCTGCCGCGCAGGGCCCGCTGGATCGCGGTATCGGCGAAGATCCAGGTCAGCCAGGCCAGCAGCACGGTCAGGCCGATGCGCAGCAGCGCCTGGCCGATGCGCGCACTCACCGCCCCCTCCGCGCCGATGCCGAACAGCGACAGCCCCCAGATCCGCAGCGACAGCTCCGCGAACAGCCCCCAGCACAGGAACTGCGCCAGGGTGTAGCCGAAGCGCTCGAGGCGTCGCCGGTACTGGGACTTGCGCCGCCGCCGGGTGGCACGCTCGGCGTGACGGCGCAGCCCACCGCTGACCACCAGGGTGAGCACCAGCAGGGCCGCGCAGAGGATAGCCCGGGTGAAGGCGCCGTCGGCGTCGCCGGCCGAGACGAAGATGGCGACCAGCGAGGCGACGATCAGCAACAGCGCCGGAATGTGCCAGAAATGCCCCAGCACGTTGGCCAGGTCGCGCAGCGAACTGTTGTCACGCCGGTGGGAATAGGGGCGATTGAGAATCAGGTGCTTGACCGGCCGACGCAGCCGAATGACCAGCGCACCGCTGATGAGCCCCGCCAGCACATTACCCATCACCGACAGCCAGTCGGCCAGGCTGGGGCCCAGCAGAGTCGTAAGCCGATCGCTGTTGGCGGCGTCGCCGAAGGCGGCCAGCACGCCGATCCAGAACAGGCGCTTCGGTGCCTGGCGGCGCAGCAGCTGGACGGCGACCCGCCGGTGCCCGTGGGTGAACACCGAGATCACCGTATCGAATACCGTGGCGAGCAACTGGCCGCAGAGCGTGACGTAGGCGATGACCAGCACCACAGCCCGGGCCGGACTCAGCGGTACCAGCCAGCGCAGCCCCAGCAGCATGATCAGGAAGGCCAGCCCCCAGGGCAGCACCTTGCGCAGGAAATGTACCACCAGCAGCGCCGGACGCGGCTCCGGTGGCAGGGCCAGCGGCCAGTCGCGCCGCGAGACAATCCAGCGGCCGGCACCGGCCAGCAGCAGTGCCAGGCCGAGCCAGATCGCCAGCAGCACCGCCGCCTCGAGGCTCTGGCGCAGCAGCTCTTCTCGCCCCATGGTATCGATCAACCGCTGCAGGTCGGCCAGCGCCCACTCGGAGCGAAGCTGCCAGATATCCAGCGGAGAATGCCCGGCCTCGGCCTGCGCGCCGAGGTCGGTGAGCGAGTCCGCCAGCGCGCCCAGCAGACCCTGACGCGGCTCGCCGTCCTGCCCCGGTGCGGCCACGGCCGTGCCCTCGCGCAGGGCCTTGAGCTGCTCGAGGAGCTGGCCGCGCCGGGCATCGTCCTCGAGCATGCCGATCACTTGATCCAGCGAGTCGCGCAGCGCCTGCGGATCGGCCTGGGCGGCGGGCTTGTCACCGCCGCTTCCCAGGCTCGCGGGCAACCCCTGCGCCTGCACCGGCAGGGCCACCATCAGCAGCAGGAACAGCCCGCCTGCCAGTCGCGCCAGCGCCATGTCTTCTCCTCGCGTGATTGACGTTGTGCCAAGCCTGACGCCCCGAAACAGGAAAGCCAAGGCCCGCGGGCCCTGGCTTTCTGCGGTACGGCGTTCGCGGGTCGGGATCAGTGGTCGCTGTCGGTCGCCACCTCGCCCTCACCGGTCTTGCCGCGCTTGCGATCGAGCCAGGTCTCGAAGCGCGTCACCAGCGTAAAGAACATCGGCACGAAGAAGATCGCGATCAACGTCGCGCCGAGCATGCCGCCGATCACGGCGGTGCCGATCGAGTGACGGCTGGCCGAGCTGGCCCCGGTCGCTGTCGCCAGGGGGATCACCCCGACGATGAACGCGAACGAGGTCATGATGATCGGCCGGAAACGCAGCCGTGCCGCCTCCTTCGCCGACTCGACAATGCCCTTGCCGGCTTGGCGCTGGTCGACGGCGAACTCGACGATCAGGATCGCGTTCTTCGCCGCCAGGCCGATCAGCACCAGCAGGCCGACCTGGAAGTAGACGTCACTGGTCAGGCCGCGCAGGATCACCGCCACCGCCGCGCCGAACATGGCGAACGGCACCGCGGTGATCACCACCAGCGGCAGCGACCAGCGCTCGTACTGGGCGGCAAGGATCAGGATGACCATCACCACGCCGAAGATCAGCGCCAGGTTCGCGTTGCCCGACGAGCTCTGCTGCTGGTAGGCCTCGCCGGTCCAGCCCATCTGGTAGTCCTTGCCGACCGTCTGATTTACCACGTCCTGCATCGCCGCCAGCGCCTGTCCGGAACTGTAGCCCTCGGCCGGCTGGCCCTGGATCTTGGCCGCCGGGAACAGGTTGAAGCGCTGGATAATGCTCGGCGCCTGGCTACGCGTCAGCGTCACCACACTCGACAGCGGCACCATCCGCCCGCTGTCGGCACGCACGAAGACGTTGTCCAGGTCCTCGGGAGTGTCGCGGTACTCGCCCTCGGACTGCAGATTGACCTGGAAGTTGCGTCCGAACAGGGTGAAGTCGTTGACGTACAGGGTGCCGAAGGTGCTCTGCATGGTCGAGTAGACATCGTCGAGCGCGATGCCCATGCTGCGTGCCTTGTCGCGATCCACCGTGGCGCTGTAGATCGGCACGCTGGTGCTCATGGTGGTCCGCACCTGGGAAAGCTCGGGCCGCTGGTTGGCAGCCTTGACCAGCGCCCGGGCCTTGGCCTCGATCTCCTTCGGCGACGCCCCCTCGGTGGACTGCAAATAGCCCTCGAAGCCGCCGGTGGTCGACATGCCCTGGATGGGCGGCGGATTGAAGGCGATCACCCGGCCATCGGGAAGCTGCGAGCCCATCTGGAAGGTCTTGCCCACCAGTTGCGGGGCGGTGACGGGCCGCTTGGACCAGTCGTCCAGGGTGACGAAGGCCACCCCGGCGTTGGGTAGCTGGGCGCTGGCGAGGATGTCATAGCCGGCGAACGACACCACGCTCTTCACGCCCGGGAAGTCAAGCATGCCATCGACCACCTTCTGGTTGAAGGTATCGGTCCGTTGCAGCGACGAGGCCGGCGGCAGCTGGGTGATAGCCAGGTAGTAGCCCTGGTCCTCGGACGGTACCAGACCGCTGGGCAGCCGCGTGAACAGGTAGGCGGTGAGGCCGCAGAAGCCGAGGAACAGCACCACGCCGAGGATCGCCCGCTTGACCATGAAGCTCACCCCGGCGAGATAGCCGCGCGTGGCCTTGTCGAAACCCCGGTTGAACCAGCGGAACGGCGCCATCGGTTCCTTGTCGTGTGGCTTGAGCAGCAGCGCGCACATCGCCGGCGACAGCGTCAGCGCGACGATCGCCGAGATCAACACCGAGATGGCGATGGTGATCGCGAACTGGCTGTAGAGCTGCCCGGAGATGCCGCCGAGGAAGCCCACGGGAATGAACACCGAGGCCATGACCAGGGTGACCGCGACGATCGGCCCGGAGATCTCGCGCATCGCCTTGAGCGCGGCCTGCTTCGGCGAGACGTCCTCCTCCTCCATGATGCGCTCGACGTTCTCGATGACGATGATGGCGTCGTCGACCACGATGCCGATCGCCAGGATCATGCCGAACAGCGTCAGCAGGTTGATCGAGTAGCCGAGCAGGTACATGCCGGCGAAGGTACCGACGATGGAGATCGGCACGGCGATGATCGGCACGATCGCCGCCCGCCACTTCTGCAGGAAGACGAACACCACGACCACCACCAGCGCCAGCGCCTCGATGAAGGTGTTGATCACCTCCTCGATGGACAGCTTGACGAACTTGGTGGTGTCGTAGGGAATCGAGTAGTTCAGGCCTTCCGGGAACTTCTCGGACAGCTTCTCCATGGCCTTCTGCACGGCGACCGAGGTCTCCAGGGCATTGGCCCCCGGCTGCAGGAAGATGCCGATCGGCACCGTCGGCTTGTTGTTGAGCCGGCCGACGAAGGAGTAGTCCTGGGCGCCCAGCTCGACGCGGGCGATGTCACCCAGCTTGAGCGAGGCGCCGCTGTCGTCGGTGCGCAGCAGGATGTTCTCGAACTGCTCGACACTGGAGAAGCGTCCCTCGGTGGTGATGGTGAAGGTATAGGGACGCGGGTGCTTCAACGGCTCGGCGCCCAACTTGCCCGCCGCGAACTGGGTGTTCTGCGAGCGAACCGCGGCGGCCACCTCGCTGGCGGTGATGTCGTAGTCGGCCATCTTCTCCGGGTCGAGCCAGACCCGGATCGAGTAGTCCTTGGCCCCGAACAGCTGGGCATTGCCGACACCGGGCGTGCGCTTGAGCGCATCGATGATGTTGGTCAACGCATAGTTGCTGATGAAGACCGGGTCGTACTCGCCGTTGTTCGACGACACCGTGATCACCTGCAGGATGCTCGACGACCGCTTGCGGACCTCCACACCCTGTTGCTGCACCACGTTGGGCAGCTGCGCCATGGCCTGCTGAACCCGGTTGTTGACGTCGATGGTTGCCTGATCGGGATCGGTGCCGATGGCGAAGGTCACCGAGACCGTCACCACCCCGCTGTCGGCACTGGTCGAGTTGATGTAGAGCAGGTTGTCGACGCCGTTGATCGCCTGCTCCAGCGGCGCCGCCACGGTTTCCGAGAGCGTCTGGGCGCTGGCGCCGGGGTAGCTGGCGCGCACCTGGACCTCGGGCGGCACCAGCTGCGGGTACTGCTCGACCGGCAGCACGCGCAGCGCCATCACCCCGGCGATCACGATGATGATCGACAGGACGCTGGCGAAGACCGGCCGCCGGATGAAGAAGCTCGAGAAGTTCATCAGCCCTGAGCCCCCTGGCTCGCTGCCTTGTCATCGGCGCCGCCGGATTTCGCGGCATCGCCGTCGGATTTCGCGGCATCGCCGACAACCGTCTCGGCCTCGCCGTCGAAGGGCTGGGCGTCGATGGCCTGCCCCGGGCGCACGCTGGCGACGTTGGATACCACCACCCGCTGACCGGCCTCGAGCCCCTGCTGGACGACGACCCAGGCCTCGGAGCGCTCGCCCAGGTTGACCGTGACCGGCTTGGCCTTGCCGTCGTCGCCGACGACGTAGACCTGGGGCCCTTCACGCCCCTCGACCACAGCGATCTCGGGCACCGCGATGACGTTCGGCAGCACCAGCCCATCCAGGGTCAGGCGCACGAACTGACCGGGCAGGAACAGCGCATCGGGATTGGCGAAGGTGGCCTCCGCCTGCACGGTGCCGGTGTTGCGGTCGACCCGCGAGCCGACGAAGGTCAGCTCGCCGCGCAGCTCGCTGTCGCCCTGGCCGTTGCGCGAGGTCGCCACCGGCGTGATGGTCTCGTCGTTGCGCCGCTGCAGACGCACGGCCATGGCATCGTCCGGGGTCAGCGAGAAGCGCGCCTGCAGGGTCTTGAGCGGGGTGATGGTGGCCATCACCTGCTGCGGCTGCACCAGGTTGCCGACGTTGACCTCGCTCAGGCTGACCTGGCCGGCCACCGGCGCCTCGACGCTGCTGTAATTGAGATCCAGCTGCGCATCCTCGAGCGCCGCGCTGGCCTGGGCCACCGACGCCTGGGCGGCGAGCAGATCGGCCCGGGCCTCGTCGCGCTGCTGCTGGCTCACCGACTTCTGCTGGTAGAGGCGCTGATAGCGCTCCCAGTTGCGCTGGGCGCGATACTGTTCGGCCTTGGCGCTTTCCAGGTCCGCCTGGCGCTGGGCGACCACCGCCCGGTAGCGGTCGGGCTCGATGACGAACAGCGACTGCCCCTGCTCGACATGCGCCCCCTCCTGGAACTCGCGCTTCTGCAGCTGGCCGGTCACCCGGGCGACCACGTCCACTTCCTGGTCGCTGCGCAGCAGTGCCGAGTAGGCCTTGTCGACCGGCAGGTCGCGGGGTGACAGCGTCATCACCTGCGCCTTGAGCGGGGGTGACTGCTGCTGCCCCTGGGCGTTACCGGCGGCCTTCTCGTCGCTGCACCCGGCCAGGGCCAGCACGAGCGCCACCGACGCCCACAGGACGCCTTGCAGCCGGCGCGGACTCGTCGGGATCGGCATGGTCTGTTCCTCGATGTGTGTCAGGTTGGCGGCAAGCCTACCCCCATACAACAGTGAATGTAAACACGCCGCGGGTGCGTTAAGATGCCCGTCCCGACGTGTTCCCCTTTCGTTCCCGGAGCCTTCACTCGTCATGGCCAGACGCACCAAAGCCGAAGCCGAGGCAACGCGGGAAGCCCTTCTCGACGCGGCCGAGACACTGTTCTTCGACAAGGGCGTGGCCCGCACCTCGCTGGAACAGATCGCGCGCCAGGCCGGCATGACGCGCGGCGCCGTCTACTGGCACTTTCGCAACAAGGCCGACCTCTTCCACGCCCTGCTCGACCGGGTTCGCATGCCCTTCGAGGAGCTGGCCGAGGATATCGAGGCCCGCCACGAGCCCGAGTCGCCACTGGAGTGCATCCGCCTGGCCTGCCACGAGAGCTTCATGCGCCTCGAGCGTCCGCAGTACCAGCGGATTCACTCGATCCTCATCCACCGCTGCGAGTTCTTCAGCGACATCGACCCCCTGGAGATGCAGACCCCATTGAGCCGCAACTGCTTCGCGGCGCTGCTGGACAAGTTCCGGGAGGCGCAGGACGACGGCCATCTCAACCCGGCGCTGTCGCCGGAGATGGCCACGCAGCTGCTGCAGTCCTGCCTCGGGGGGCTGTTTCACGACTGGCTGCGCAATCCGCACGACTACGCCCTGCATGAACAGGGCGGCGCGGTGATCGACGCCCTGTTCGGCCTGCTCGCGCGCTGACGCGCCCTTCAACCGCCGAGCGCGTCGAGGGTCGCCGTCACCGCGGCCCGGTAGCCGCCGCCGAACAGGTAGAGGTGGTTGAGCAGCGGATAGAGCTGGAAGAGCCGCTCGCGACGCGGCCAGTCCGCCGGCGGCCCGCCGTCCCAGTAGGCCTCGAAGAACGCCTCACCGGGCCGTCCGAACAGCGTCAGCATGGCCAGATCCACCTCGGGATAATGGTAATAAACGGCCGGGTCGATGAGCGCCGGCCCATCGGGGGTATACAGCACGTTGCCCGACCACAGGTCGCCGTGGACGAGCCGCGGCTCGGCATCCGGCAACCATTGTTCGAGACGCGCGGCGATCACGGCCAGACGCTCGCCGGCCGTCGCGTCGAGCAGGCCTCGCTGCCGACAAGCCTCGCCCAGCGCCAGCAGGCGCCGTTCACGCTGGAAGGCCCGCCCGTCCGCCTCCGGCGTGTTGCACTGCGGCGTCGGCCCGCAGCGATTGTCGCGGGGCCAGCCATGATAGGGTCCGACCACGGCATGCAGGCGACGCAGCCCTTCGCCGAGCCGGGCCGGATCGCGGGGTGCGGAACCGTCCAGCGCCTCCATCACCAGCAGGTCATCGTCCAGGGCGATCACCGCCGGCACCACCAGGCCACTGCCGGCCTCGCGCAGCGCCTGAAGGCCGTCGGCCTCCAGCCGCAGCGTCGCAGGGTCGTCCCGCTTGATCACCATCGCCCCCTGACGCGTCGCGACCCGCCAGACGTCGGCGCTGTCACCACCGCCCAGCGTCTGTGGCGCCTCGCTGGGTTCGAGGCCCAGCGGGGCCAGGCGTGACGGCCAGTCCGCTTTCTTCATGACGTCTCCTCGCTTGGTCGTCCGGAGTTCACCGCCCGCGTCTCAGGCACGCCGAAACGGTAGCCGCGCCTCGACATGATGCTGATAGGCGGCGATGTGCTCGCGCTCCTCGGCGCAGAAGCGCGCCACCGCGTCGCGGAAGCCGGGATGGGCGATGTAGTGCAGCGAACGCAGACGGCGCGGCGCGAACCCGCGGCTCACCTTGTGCTCGCCCTGGGTCCCGGGGTCGAAGCGCGTCAGCCCCTTCTCCAGACAGTGCTCGATGCCCTGGTAGTAGCAGGCCTCGAAGTGCAGGCAGTCGGCCTCCACCTCGCTGCCCCAGTAGCGCCCGTAGAGGGTGTCGCTGCCCTGCACGCAGAGCGCGGCCGCCACCGGGCGGCCGCCGTGACGGGCCTGCACCAGCAGCAGAGTCTCGGGCATCGTCGCCCGCAGCCGGCGGAAGAAATCCCGCGACAGGTAGGGCTGCTGGCCGCGCTCGTGATAGGTGATCCGATAGCAGCGGTAGAAATGCTCGAGCGCGGCGGCGTCGATCGCCTCGCCTTCCAGCCGCACCATCTCCAGGCCCTGTTCGGCCACCCGGCGGCGCTCGCGTCGCACTTCCTTGCGGCGCTTGGCGCTCATCGCCGCCAGAAAGCCGGCGAAGTCGCCGTAGCCGGCATCCCGCCACTGGAACTGGACCGACGCCCGCTCGAGCAGGTCGGGGCGCACCGCCAGCCAGTCGTCGACCTCCTCCGACTCGGCGAACAGCAGGTGCCAGCTGGACAGCGAGGCGTCGCAGCAGGCCGCCGCCAGCTCGGCGATCACCGCCCGCCGGGAAACGCCCGGCGCGATCAGCAGGCGAGCGCCCGGGGCGGGCGTGAACGGCACCGCCGTCAGGCCCTTGGGATAGTAGTCGCCACCGGCACGCTCCCAGGCATCCGCCCAGGCCCAGTCGAAGACATACTCGCCGAAGGAGTGCACCTTGCGATAGCGCGGCAGGGCCGCCACCAGCGCTCCCTCGCGGCGCACGACCAGGTGGGCCGGCGTCCAGCCGGCAGCCGGCGTGACCGCCCCGGAGGCTTCCAGGGCGTGCAGGAAGGCATGGCGCAGGAAGGGCTGATCGGCCGGCACCAGCGCGTCCCAGTCCCGCGCGGACACGGCCTCGAGGGCCGGCAGGGTGTCGATCGTGAAGTGCATTCGGCAAACTCCTTGACGGCGGACGGGAGCGGCGGCACTGCCGCGACGCCGATCGTGTCCCCACGGTCGACGTCGCGATGCTAGGGTATCCCCATGCCCTGCTCGAGAGAAACCATGACACCAGCCCCGCACCCCGCGCCACCCGACGACGGCCCCGTCAATGCCATGGCGATCGCCGCCTTCGCCCTGAGCGTGCTGGCGGTGTTCGTCATGCCCGCCGCCCTGGCCGGCGTGGTCTGCGGCCACCTGGCTCGTCACCAGATTCGCCGGCGTGGTGAACGCGGCGACAGCTGGGCGCTGGCCGCGCTGATCATCGGCTACCTGCTGATCGGGCTGACCGCCGCCGGATTCGTGTTGTTCGGTGGTTTCGTGGCCACGTTTTTCGGCATCATGGCTGGTGCCGGCTGAGTCGCCGCGACAGCCGCCATTTTCAGGAGGAGACCGCATGGAGCGTTCGGCCGATCACGCACTGAAGACGCTATTCGCCGCCCAGCGTCAGGCCTACGACGCGCATCCCTACCCGGCGCTGTCCGTGCGCCTGGGACAGCTGGCACGCCTGGCCCAGCTGACGCGTCGCCATGCCGGCGAGATCGAGGCCGCCATCGCCCGTGACTTTGGCCATCGCTCCCGCGTCGAGACGCGCCTGGCCGAGCTCACCACCCTGCAGCAGGCCATCCGCCATGCGCGTCGCCACCTGCGGCGCTGGATGCGCCCGCGCCGCGTCCGGGTCGGCTGGCGCTTCTGGCCGGCCCGGGCCGAGATCCATTCCCAGCCGCTGGGCGTGGTGGGCATCATGGCCCCGTGGAACTACCCCTGGAACCTGGCGCTGCTGCCGGCGGTGGATGCCCTGGCCGCCGGCAACCGGGTCATGATCAAGCCCAGCGAACACGCCCCGGCCACCGCGGAACTGCTGCAGTCGCTGGTGGCCCGGTATTTCGACCCGGCCGAGCTGGGCGTGGTGACCGGCGACGCCGACGCCAGCCGGGCCTTTGCCGCCCTGCCCTTCGATCACCTGCTGTTCACCGGCTCCTCCGAGACCGGCAGCCAGGTCGCGCAGGCGGCGGCCGCCAACCTGACCCCGGTCACCCTGGAGCTGGGCGGCAAGTCGCCGGCAATCCTCGACGAGACCACCGATCTCGACGACGCCGCCCGGCGCATCGCCTTCGGCAAGTGGTTCAACGCCGGCCAGACGTGCATCGCCCCGGACTACGTGCTGCTGCCCCAGCGGCGCCTCAACGCCTTCGCCGAGGCCCTGGAGCGCGCGGTGCGGCAGCTGTATCCCGATCCGGCCGGCAATCCCGACTACAGCGCGCTGCTCGGCAGCGCCGCGCGCGAGCGGCTGATCGCGCTGCGCCGCGAGGCCGAGCAGCGCGGCTGCCGGGTGATCGAGATCGGCGGAGACGACGCCACGTTCGCGGCCGGCGGCAAGCTGGCGCCGACCCTGATTCTCGACCCCCAGCAGTCGCTGCGGGTCATGCGCGAGGAGATCTTCGGACCGCTGCTGCCGCTGGTCGGCGTCCAGGACATGGACGCCGCGGTGAACTTCGTCAATGCGCGCCCGCGTCCGCTGGCGCTGTATGCCTTCACCGACAACCCCGCCCATCGGCGACTGCTGCTGACCCGCACTCACTCGGGCGGACTGGTGATCAACGACACCCTGTGGCACATCGCCCAGCCCGCCCTGCCCTTCGGCGGTATCGGCACCAGCGGGCACGGTGCCTATCACGGTGAGCACGGCTTCCTGACCTTCAGCCATCAGCGCAGCGTATTCCGCCAGTCCCGGCACAGCAGCGTCACCCGCCTTCATCCGCCCTATCGGCGCTGGCTGCTGAGGCTGATGGGCCTGTTCTAGCCGCCGGGATTCCGCGCCGGCCCCCGGCCCGACGTCACTTGCCGTTGAGGGTCTTGTCCAGGGTCAGCAGCGCCGCCTGCCAGGACGCCGCGTCGGCGGCCGCATCGTAGCCGAGCGGCAGGCCGGTGCGTTCGGCGACCGCATCGGCGTCCGGATTGGTGAAGCTGTGCCTGGCGTGCGGATAGTTGATGACCTTGACCGTGGCCCCCTGGGCCTTCAGCGCCTGCGCCATGTCGGTCAGCGCCTCGCGCTTGACCAGCGGGTCCTCGGCGCCGTTGTGGATCTGCACCACGCCGTCGAACGGCTGCGGCTTGCTGACCGCCTGGGCGGGGCTGCCATGGAAGCTGATCGCCGCCTTGATCGGCATTCCGGCCAGCGCCATGTTCATGACGATGCCGCCGCCGAAGCAGTAGCCGAGCGCCGCCATGCGATCGCCGCGCACGAACGGCTGCTTGCGCAGCCTGGCCATGGCGGCTTCCAGCCGGGCCCGCGCCGAGGGCCAGTCCTGCATGACCTGACCGGCAAACTTGCCGGCCTCGTCGGGATGGGTGGTCGAGCGGCCATCGCCGTACATGTCCACGGCCAGGGCGACAAAGCCCAGTGCGGCCAGCTGGTCGGCACGGTCGCGGGCATAGTCGTTGAGCCCCCACCACTCGTGGACGACCAGCACGGCGGGGCGCGGCTTGTCGTCGGCGACATTGCGCGCCAGATAGCCCTGATAGCTCTGACCACCGGTTTCATAGGTGAAGGGTTCGCCCACCACGCGCGGGCCCTGTTCGATCGGCACGGCGGGGGCCTCGGTTGCGGCCAGTACCGGCGCCGCCAGCAGGGCCAGCAGCGCGGGCAGGAGGGACACGAACTTGAGCAGCATGCGCATGGTTTCTCCTTGTTCGACTTGCTTGTTCGGCATGTTCGGCTATCGCCCCGGGGCCGGTTCGGCGAGAGCCTGGTGGACCCGGTTGCGGCCATGACGCTTGGCGGCATAGAGCCCCATGTCGGCCCGGTGCATGAGTGCCTCGGCCGTCTCGTGGTCACGCCGCTCGGCGACGCCGAAGCTGACCGTGAAATTGAGCCATTCGTTATGGAATTCGACCATGGCGTTCTCGAACTTGCGACGCAGCCGCTCGGCCAGCACCACTGCCTCCTGCAGCGACTGCGCCGACAGCAACAGGGCAAACTCCTCGCCGCCGATACGGCCGAAGATGTCCTCGGCCCGCAAGGTACTGCGGCAGATGTCGCCCAGGCTGCTCAGCACCAGGTCGCCGGCGGCGTGCCCCCAGGTATCGTTGATGGTCTTGAAATGGTCGATGTCGAAGATCACCAGCGACAGCCGGGTCGCCAGGACGTCGGCCTGCTCGAGAGCCGAGTTCAAGCAGCCCAGGAAGGCACCGCGATTGAGCGCCCCGGTCAGGCTGTCGGTGGTCGAGAGCTCATGGAGCTTGCGCTCGTGGCGCTTGCGGTCGGTGATGTCGCGGGCCACCGCGAGTATCCATTCATAGCGCCCGTTGAGGGGGCTGATGTAGGGGGAGCAGGCCGTCTCCAGCCAGATGTAGTGGCCCCTGGCATGCCGGGCACGCAATTCGATGCGCAGATTGCTGCCCAGCCGCGAGGTCTCGTGGATATACCGCTGGGTGCGCGGCGCATCGTCGGGCGGCAGCAGCTCGATCAGCGGGCGCTGCTGGATCGCCCGGGGCGCATAGCCCAGCAGGCGCTCGACCGAGGGCGAGGCGTAGCGGCAGAGCCCGTCGGCATCGATCAGCAGGATCAGGTCGCTGACGTTCTCGACGATGAAGCGATAGCGGCGCTCGTTCTCGGCCAGCGCCAGCTGCGCCTGCTTGCGCAGCGTGACATCCTCGCAGAAGCCGTGCCAGAGGGTGCTGCCATCCGCCTGGCGCTCGGGCTTGGCCTGCCCCTGGACCCAGAGCTGATAGCCATCGGGGTGACGATAGCGAAACTCGTGGCGCCAGACGCTCAGGCGCCGCGCGCTGCGGTTGATGCTGCGCCACAGCCCCTCGACGTCTTCCGGATGTACCCGCTCCAGCGCCGCCGTCGCCTCCTGCAGGACGGCTTCCGGCGGCAGCCCGAACAGGCGCCGGATACCGGCGCTGACGAAGGGAAAGTCGAGCCGGCCGTCGGGGGTCAGCCGACACTGGTAGAGAGTGCCGGGGAGCTGCTCGCTGAGCTTCTCGAAACGCTCGAGCAGCGCCTGGCGCTCGGTGACATCGACCAGCGACCCCACCAGCTCCACGACCCGGCCGTCCGTGTCGCGATGCAGGACGAGATCATCCTGCAGGTGATGGCGGGAACCGTCGAGATGCGTCAGGGCATAGTGCAGGGTCAGCCGGGAATCGCCGTTGCGGCGGGCCTCGGCCA
Source organism: Modicisalibacter tunisiensis (assembly GCF_020148005.1). GTDB lineage: Bacteria > Pseudomonadota > Gammaproteobacteria > Pseudomonadales > Halomonadaceae > Modicisalibacter > Modicisalibacter tunisiensis. The sequence goes on from NZ_JAGXFD010000001.1 coordinate 139,274, forward strand.
GGCGTGTCAGCAGCCGCCGGCGGCATTGGGAATCGAGGCATTCCAGCCATCGCCCGGGCTGCTCGCGCAGCGCGTCACGCTCGATGCCGCACAGCGCCGCCACATTCAGGCCCAGGTAGTGGACCTCGCCCTGCCACCAGTCCGCGCTCGTCGCGTAGACCACGGCGGGAGACGCACACAGCATGGCGTCCATGAAGCGCGGCAGGAACTGCAATGACGTCGCCGGCATGCTCATCGTGTCCCCTCTTTCCCGTTCCCTGGACCTGTCGCTCACCACACGCCTGACAGGCAGGCGACGTCAGTCGCCGCCGCGATCCCCGGACACGCGACGCCGGGGGATATCGGCCGACGACTCGGCGGCCCCCTCCTCGTCGTGGCGCTCATCGGCGCGGCGTGCGCGACCGCCCTTCAGGGGAGCGGGCGGAACCCCGGCCCCGGTACACCCGGCCGCCAGCGCCGCCAGTTCGCGATGGCTCATGACCACGCGCTCGGCGCCCGCGCCTTCGACCCAGAGGATCCACAGTGCGGGCGCCTCGCGGGTCTGGTCCACGCCGACCACGCGCCCTTCGCGCTGTCGTTCGGGATCACGCAGGGTCGCACCGATCAAGAGATGAGCCTGAGCAACACAGTCACGCATGATGGCGGTTCGCACGGTCGTCAGGGCCCGCGGCGTCACGCTGCTGCGCGTGATGACACGCTGACCCGGTGGATGAATCGAGAGTTGTTGTCCCAGTGTATCAGCTAATCCTGCATTCGGGACGCAATGCAAGTCCAGCCTAGCAGGGCGGGCGATGCCGCGTAGCGGCAATCCGGGCGACCATGACGCACGACAAGGATTCCGGGCCCGGCCGGCGGGACGAAAAAAGGGTGCCTCCAGGGCACCCCAAGCACTCGCTAACCGCGATTCATTCACAGACTAAGGCGGCGACGCGACGGCAAACCGTCCGTGCGGAGCCGTGAGTGCGCGAAGCCGTGCTGCCCCCGCGCCGCCACACCGGGTGGGATACGTCGTCAGGCCGCCGCGGCCTGCATGGCCAGCGCCGTATCCAGCATGCGGTTGGAGAAGCCCCATTCGTTGTCGTACCAGGCCATGACCTTGACCAGACGGCCGTTGACGCGGGTGTGGTTGGCGTCGAAGGTGGAGGAATGGGCGTCGTGGTTGAAGTCGATCGACACCAGCGGCTGGGCGTTGACCGCCAGCACCGGCGAGTCGGCCGCGGCCTTCTCGACGATGGCGTTGATCTCCTCCTTGCTGGTCTCGCGGCCGGCCGTAAAGGTCAGGTCGACCAGCGAGACGTTGATCACCGGCACGCGCACGGCCAGGCCGTCCAGCTTGCCGTCGAGCTCCGGCAGCACCAGGCCCACCGCCGCCGCGGCACCGGTCCTGGTGGGAATCATCGACTGCGTGGCGCTGCGCGCCCGGTACGGATCCTTGTGATAGACGTCGGAGAGGTTCTGATCGTTGGTATAGGCGTGCACGGTGGTCATCAGGCCGTTGTCGATGCCCACGCTGTCGTTGAGCGCCTTGGCCACCGGCGCCAGGCAGTTGGTGGTGCAGGACGCATTGGAAACGACACGATGCTCGGCCGTCAGCACATCATCATTGACGCCATGGACGACCGTCGCATCGGCATCGGGACTGGGCGCCGAGATCAGCACGCGCCGGGCGCCGGCCTCGAGGTGCTTGCCGGCATCGGCCTTCTTGACGAACAGCCCGGTGCACTCCATCACCAGGTCGATCTTCAGCTCGCTCCACGGCAGCCGGGCAGGATCACGCTGGGCCAGGATCTGGATACGGTCGCCGTCGACCGTCAGCGTCTCCTCGTCGTGGGACACCTCGTGGCCGAACCGTCCGTGCACGCTGTCATGCTTGAGCAGATGCGCGTTGAGCGCCGGGTCGCCGAGGTCGTTGATGGCGACCACCTGCACACGGTCCCGATAGCCGTTCTCGTAGAGTGCGCGCAGCACGTTGCGACCGATGCGTCCGAAACCGTTGATGGCGACACGCAGTGTCATGGTGGCCTCCTTCGATGCGACTGGCGTGAACCCGGTACATGGCCGCCGTCCGGTCCGACAAGGAACGGCCGGGAGGCAACCACGATGAAATAATCCTACGCTTTGCCCACAATCTGGCCCAAAGGATGACGACGTTCAAGTAATTTTTTTGGTAAGTTTACACACATCCTTACTCCACGACCGCGAAAAGAGGTTGCCATGGCCGTCAACGACACCGTCTCCCGCGTGACCCGGCGCATCCGCGAACGCTCCGCGCAGCGGCGCGCCGACTACGAACGCCACATGCAGGCCCAGCATCGCCACGGCGTGCACCGCGGCGAGCTGTCCTGCGGAAACCTGGCCCACGGCTTCGCCGCCTGCGGCCCTCAGGACAAGAATCAGCTCAAGCTGATGAACAGCGCCAACCTGGGGATCGTTTCGTCATATAACGACATGCTCTCGGCGCACCAGCCGCTGGCGCCCTTCCCCGACATGATCAAGGACGCCGCGCGGCAGATGGGCTCCACGGCCCAGTTCGCCGGCGGCGTGCCGGCCATGTGCGACGGCGTGACCCAGGGCCAGCCGGGCATGGAGCTGTCACTGTTCTCGCGCGACGTGATCGCCATGGCCACCTCGGTGGCGCTGTCGCACAACATGTTCGACGCCGCCCTCTACCTGGGCATCTGCGACAAGATCGTGCCGGGGCTGTTCATCGGCGCGGCGCGCTTCGGCCACCTGCCGGCGATCTTCGTGCCCGGCGGCCCCATGACCAGCGGCCTGCCCAACAAGGAGAAGGCCCGCGTCCGCCAGCGCTACGCGGAAGGCAAGGCGGGGCGCGACGAGCTGCTCGAGGCCGAGTCGGCGTCCTACCACAGCCCGGGCACCTGCACCTTCTACGGCACCGCCAACTCCAATCAGCTGATGATGGAGATGATGGGCCTGCACCTGCCCGGCGCCTCCTTCGTCAATCCCGGCACGCCGCTGCGCGAGGCGCTGACCCGCTACGCCGCCGAGCAGGCGGTGCGCAACAGCGAGCCGGGCGGCAACTACCGGCCGTTCTGGCAGCAGATCGACGAGAAGGCGATCGTCAACGCCATGGTCGGCCTGCTGGCCTCGGGCGGCTCCACCAACCACACCCTGCACCTGGTCGCCATGGCCGGCGCCGCCGGGCTGACCCTGACCTGGGACGACTTCGCCGAGCTCTCGGCGGTCACCCCCAGCCTGACCCGCATCTATCCCAACGGCCAGGCCGACGTGAACCACTTCCAGGCCGCCGGCGGCATGAGCCTGCTGATCCGCGAACTGCTCGGCGCCGGCCTGCTGCACCGCGACGTGCCCTGCGTGTTCGGCGGCGACCTGTCCGACTACACCAAGGAGCCGTTCCTCGAGGACGGCAAGCTGGTATGGCGCGAAGGCCCCACCGAAAGCCACGACCTCGACGTGCTGCGGCCGGTCGCCGAGCCGTTCTCGCCCACCGGCGGGCTCGCCGTGCTCGACGGCAACCTGGGCCGCGGCGTGATCAAGATCTCCGCGGTCAAGCCCGAGATGCGCCGCGTCGAGGCGCCGGTTCGCCTCTTCAGCGACCAGCGCCAGCTGAAGGCGGCCTTCGAGGCCGGCGAACTCGACCGCGACGTGGTGGTGGTGGTGCGCTTCCAGGGCCCGCGCGCCAACGGCATGCCCGAGCTGCACCAGCTCACCCCCTTCCTGGGCGTGCTCCAGGATCGCGGCTACCGGGTCGCGCTGGTCACCGACGGGCGCATGTCGGGCGCCTCGGGCAAGGTCCCCGCGGCGATCCATGTCACCCCGGAAGCCTACGACGGCGGCCCGCTGGCCCGCCTGCGCGACGGTGACGTGATCCGCCTCGACCCCGAGAACGGCGAGCTGCGCGCCCTGGTCGACGACGCCGAGTGGGAGGCGCGCGAACTGGCCACCACCGACATCGAGGAGTATCGCTACGGCATGGGCCGCGAGCTGTTCGCAGGCTTCCGCAGCCTGGTCGGCGGCGCCGAGGACGGCGCGGCGACCTTCGGCGGCTTTGAGGCCCGCGACGTCGACGAGGACTCGCAGGCATGACGCGCCCGGCACTGATCGGCGACATCGGCGGCACCAACGCCCGCTTCGCGCTGGTGACGCCGGACACCTTCACGCCCTACGCGATCCGTACCCTGGCCTGTGCCGACTACCCGACGCTGGAGGCGGCGATCCGCGCCTACCTGGCGCAGGTCGACGCCTCCGGCGAGAGTGCCCCGCGGGAAGCCTGCCTGGCCTTCGCCTGCCCGGTGCACGACGACGAGGTGCGCATGACCAACAACGCCTGGCGCTTCTCCAAGCGTCAGGTCAAGGCGGCGCTCGGCCTCGAGCTGTTCAAGGTGATCAACGACTTCACCGCCCAGGCGCTGGGCGTGCCCCACGTCGCCGACGAGGAGCGGGTGGCCATCGGCGAGGGTCGCAGCGAGCCCCACCGGGCCTGCCTGGTGATCGGCCCGGGCACCGGGCTGGGCGTGGCCGGGCTGTTCCCCGGCCGCCACGGCTGGATCCCCCTGCCCACCGAGGGCGGCCACGTCACCTTCGCGCCCACCGACGACGAGGAGCAGGCCCTGCTCGACTACTTCCGCGCCCGCTACGGGCGCGTCTCGGTGGAGCGCGTGCTGTGCGGCCAAGGGCTGCTGGATCTCTACCACGCCCATGCCCTGCTGGCCGGCCGCGAGGCCGCCCTGCCCTCGCCGGCAGCCGTCACCGAAGCCGCCGGCCGGGGCGACGAGCTGGCCGGACGCACGGTGCGCCGTTTCCTGAAGATTCTCGGCGATGTGTGCGGCGACGCCGCCCTGACGCTGGGCGCCCTCGGCGGGGTCTACCTGTGCGGCGGCATCGTGCCGCGCCTGCTCGATTACGTGGCGGACAGCGACTTTCGGCGCGCCTTCGCCGACAAGGGCCGCATGAGCGCTTACAATGCCAACATCCCGGTGTGGGTGGTCACGGCGCCCTGGACGGGGCTGCTGGGCGCCTGCGAGGCATTGCACAACGAGGAGGTCGAATGATTCCCGCTTCTCTGCGCGAACAGCTCGAAGCGACGCGGGGCCAGCGCCACGCCGTCTGGGCCGGACGCGACATCTGGCTGGCCAACGAGGCCTGGGGCGAGCTGATCGTCAGTCTGCAGGGCGCCCAGGTGCTCCACTATTTACCGGCCCCCGAAACCGGGCCAGCCGCAGGCGCTCGCCCGGCACCCACGGCCGATGACGGCTGGCTGTGGGTCACGCCCACGCCCCAGCCGCTGCCCGGCGCTATCCGTGGCGGCATTCCGCTGTGCTGGCCGTGGTTCGCCGACGAGCGCTTCGCCGACGAGTCCCCGGAGCGCAACGGCCCGCTGCACGGCCCGGCGCGCAAGGCCGACTGGCGGCTGGAGGCCGTCGACGAGCATGAGGAAGGCGTCGAACTTCACCTGTCTCCCTCCGAGCGCCTGCACGGCCAGCTGGTGCCGCGGGCGGTCATCCAGGCCAACGCCCGCCGTCTGCACGTGGAGCTGGTGACCGAGCACACCGGCGAGACCCCGGTGAAGCTCACCGGCGCCCTGCACACCTACTTCAGTGTCGCCGACGTTCATGCCTGCCGCGTCGAGGGGCTGGCCGGGGCACGCTATCTCGACAAGCTCGACGGTTTCGCCGAGCGGGTCCAGCAGGGCGAGCTGGGCGTGCGCGGCGCCCTCGACCGCATCTATGCCTCCAATCAGGCCCCGGTGCTCGACGACGGCCGCCGACGGCTGCGCATCGCCAAGCAGGGCAGCGACTCCACGGTGGTCTGGCATCCGGACACCGCCCTGCCCGACGACACCCCGGCCGAGGCCGGCCGACACTTCCTGTGTGTCGAGACCGCCTGTACCCGGATCGACCCAGTATGGCTGGTGCCCGGTGCCCAGCATGTGCTGGGCACGACCCTCAGCCGTGACGAGGACACCCCTTCATGAGTGATGCCACGGAGTTCGACGTTCCCTTCCTGCTGGGCATGATGCGCCTGCACGAGGCTCACGCCCTGGATACGCCCGCGCGCCTGGCCGACTGGATCGAGGCGCGTCTCGACGAGGGCCTGCACTGGTTCGACCACGCCGACATCTACGGTGGCCGGGAGGGCGAGCGGCGTTTCGGCGAGGCCCTGCGCGCACGTCCCGCGCTCGCCGCGCGGGTGCGGGTGGTGACCAAGGCCGACATCGTGCTGCCCGAACTGGACACCTCGCCCCACGGCGTCAAGCATTACGACACGTCGCCCGGCTACGTGACGGCGGCCGTCGATGCCTCGCTGTCGCGGCTGGGCGTCGAGCGCCTCGATCACTTCCTGATCCACCGCCCCGACCCGCTGATGGACGCCGAGGCCACGGCCGAGGCGCTGGACGGCCTCGTCGACAGCGGTAAGGTCGGCGCCATCGGCGTTTCCAACTTCCTGCCCGAACAGTGGCGACGCCTGCAGCGCGGCATGCGCCATCCGTTGACCGCCCACCAGCTGGAGCTGTCACTGGCCCACGCCGAGCCGCTGTTCGACGGCCTCTACGATGCCCTGCTCAACGACGGCCAGCGCCCCATGGCCTGGTCGCCGCTGGGCGGCGGCACGGTATTCGAGGACGTGCTGGGCGGTTCGCTGGCCCGCCTCGCCCAGGAACTCGGTGCCTCCCGGGGCGGTATCGCCCTGGCCTGGCTGCGGCGCATCCCCGGCCGTCCGGTGCCGGTCATCGGCACCCTGCGTGACTCGCGCATCCGCGAGCTGCTGCACGACGGCGAGGTGACGCTCGACCGGGCAACCTGGTTTGCGCTGCTCGAGGAGGCCCGCGGGCATCGCGTCGCCTGACGACGGGCGGCCCTCGGCCGCCCCCGTGACAAGCCGTGCGGGCTCTGCGAAGATCGGGTGACACGATTCACCTGATCGCGGCAGGGCCCCACGACGGCACGGGCCTGGCCGCGACGCCCTACACAACAAGAGGACACGCCCTTATGTTCCAACTCACCCGCAGCGTGACCTGGCGCGCCCTCCAGGCGCTCCACCGGGAAACCACCCACGACCGCATTCGCGATTACTTCGCCGCCGACCCGGCGCGCTTCGACAAGATGAGTCTGCGTGTCGGCGGACTGTTCCTCGACTACTCCAAGCATCACATCTCCGACGCCGTCCTCGCCAAACTGCTCGAACTCGCCGATCACTCGGCGCTGGTCCAGCGCCGGGCGCAGATGTTCTCCGGCGACATCATCAACGTCACCGAGGACCGCCCGGTACTGCACACCGCCCTGCGCAACCTCGGCGACGAGCCGGTGATGGTCGACGGCCACGACGTGATGCCCGAGATCACGCGTACCCGCGAGCAGATCCGCGCCTTCTCCGAGGCGGTGCGCGACGGCAGCTGGAAGGGCTATAACGGCCAGACGATCAAGGACGTGGTCAACATCGGCATCGGCGGTTCGGACCTGGGGCCCAACATGGCCTGTCGGGCGCTGCTCAAGTACCGCAACCAGGCCCTCAACTTCCACTTCGTTTCCAACGTCGACGGCGCCCACATCCAGAAGGTCCTGCGCCGGCTCGACCCGGCGACCACGCTGTTCATCGTCTCGACCAAGACCTTCTCCACCCAGGAGACGCTGCTCAACGCCAAGACCGCGCGCCGCTGGTTCCTCGACAACGCCGGCGAGGACGCCGACGTGGGCGCCCACTTCGTCGCCGCCTCCACCAACCGCAAGGCGGCGATGGAATTCGGCATTCGTGAAGAGAACGTCTTCGAGTTCTGGGCCTGGGTCGGCGGGCGTTACTCGATGTGGTCGTCGATCGGCCTGCCCATCGCCCTGTCGATCGGCTTCGACGGTTTCATGGAGCTGCTCGAGGGCGCCTACGAGATGGACCGCCACTTCATCGAGGCCCCCAACGCTCGCAACATGCCGGTGCTGATGGCGCTGATCGGCATCTGGTACATCAACTTTCACGGCGCCGAGACCCAGGCCATCGTGCCCTACGACCAGGCCCTGCATCAGCTGCCGGCCTTTCTCCAGCAGCTCGACATGGAGTCCAACGGCAAGTCAGTGGACATCTTCGGCCATCCGGTCGACTACAAGACCGGGCCGATCGTCTGGGGCCAGACCGGCTCCAACGGCCAGCACGCCTTCTTCCAGTTGCTCCACCAGGGCACCCGCTACGTGCCGATCGACTTCATCGCCTCGCTCAAGCCCGACGCTGGCATGGAGGAGCATCACTTCGCCCTGCTCACCAACATGCTCGCCCAGGCCAACGCCTTCATGGAGGGCAGCCAGCAGGGCAGCCAGCTCGACCCCTACAGCTGTCCGGGCAACCGCCCGTCGAGCACCCTGCTGCTCGACGAGCTGACCCCGCGCAATCTCGGCGCGCTGATCGCGCTCTACGAGCACAAGGTGTTCGTCCAGGGGGTAATCTGGAACATCAACTCCTTCGACCAGTGGGGCGTGCAGCTCGGCAAGCGCATCGCCGGCGAGATCAGCGAGCGCATCGACGAGCGGGTTCAGGATTTCGACGCCTCCACCCAGGGTCTGCTGGCCCTGGTGCGCCAGCACTTTCCCGCCCACTCGGACCGGGACGCGGGCACGGCCGACGCGCCCGACAAGGGCAAGGCCAAATCCCCCAGCCGGAGCAAGCGCTCATGATCCCTGTCATCGCCTTCGGCGAGGCGCTCGTCGACATGCTTTCCAGCCGCCTCGGCGACGCCGCCGGCGGTCCCGAAACCTTCACGCCCTATGCCGGCGGCGCGCCGGCCAACGTCGCCGTGGCCTGTGCCCGGCTCGGCGTGGAAAGCCACTTTCTGGGCATGGTCGGCGACGACCGCTTCGGCCGCTTCCTGACCGCCGAGATGGCCAGCCACGGCGTCGACACCTCGGGCGTGGTGACGACGCAGGAAGCCCGCACCGCGCTGGCCTTCGTCTCCCGCGACGCCGACGGCGAGCGCACCTTCGACTTCTACCGGCCGCCCGCTGCCGATCTGCTCTACCGCCTCGAGCACCTGCCGGCGGGGGTGTTCGCCGAGCCGGCGATCGTCCACCTGTGCAGCAACAGCCTCACCGAGGAAGCGATCGCCGAGACCACCCTGGCGCTGGCCGACATCGCCCGGCGCTCGGGCAGCCTGGTCAGCGTCGACGCCAACCTGCGCCACACCCTGTGGCCCGGGGGGCAAGTCGACATCGGCCGCGTCACCGCCCTGCTCGATCGCGCCGACCTGCTCAAGCTCTCCGCCGAGGAGGTCGAGGCACTGCGCGGCGATCACCCGGTGGAAGCCTGGCTCAATCAGCGCTTTGCCGCTGGGGTGAAGTTGATCGTGATCACCGACGGCGCCGCGCCCGTGGAGGTACACCGGCTGAACCAGCGACTCACGGTCACGCCGCCGGCCGTCAAGGCCGTCGATACCACCGCCGGCGGCGATGCCTTCATCGGTGGCCTGCTCGCCCTGCTCGCCGAGGACGACGTCGATGCCGGGTCATTCGCCGCCTGGTGCGACGACACGGCGCGCCTCGAGCGGGCGGTGGAAGTGGCCTGCCGCTGCGGCGCCCACGCCGTGACCCGCCCCGGTGCCTACGCCGCGCTGCCGTCGAAGGCGGATCTCGACCAGCTCAGGGGCGAGGCGAAGTAGCCACCCGCCCGCCTGCCGATTACGCGGTAGGCAGACGCCGCGCCAGCCAGTCGCCGATATCGGCGATCTGCTGCGGGCACAGGGCGTGGGCCATCGGGTAGGTACGATAATGCGCCGGCAAGCCCAGCTCGCGCGCCCGGTCGTAGCCGGCCCGACCCAGCGACTCGGGAACGATCGGATCGAAGGTGCCGTGATGTACCTCGACCGCCAGGTCGCGGTTGGCCTCGGCAACGCTGAGCGTGTCGCCGGTGGCGAAGTAGGTGGACATCGCCAGCAGGCCGGCGAGCGGGTGTGGATAGGTCAACGCTGCCTGGTAGGCGACCGCCCCACCCTGCGAGAAGCCGGCAATCACGATCCGCCGGCTGTCGATACCCGCCTCACGCTGAGCATCGATCAGCGCCTGAACGGTCTGCGCCGAGGCTTCGAGCTGATCGACATCGATCTTGCGCGACAGGTCCATCTCGAGGATGTCGTACCAGGCCGGCATGCGCATGCCGCCGTTGACGGTCACCGCCCGGCTCGGCGCATGCGGCAGGACTACCCGCAGGCCCAGGTCGCGCGGCAGCCCGAGCGCCGGCACCAGCGGTTCGAAGTCGCCGCCATCGGCCCCCAGGCCGTGCAGCAGAATCAGTGCGGCGTCCGCCGCCTGCCCGTGGCGGGATTCGATCACCAATGGCTCGCGTGCCATGCCATTCTCCTTGAGCAAATTTCAGGGGCGGGACAGCTTCTACCCACCGACGTCACATGGTGTGCATTTTGATATGGATATCAAGAAAACCTATTTATAGTAATAAAAAATAGGTTTTATATTCCCACTAATACTTAGCCGTTAGGGAAGACCATGAATCTCCAGCAGCTTCGCATCGTACGCGAGACGGTGCGACAGAGTTTCAACCTCACGGAAGCGGCCAACGCTCTTTTCACTTCCCAATCGGGGGCCAGCAAGCACATACGCGATCTGGAAGACGAGTTGGGCGTCGAATTGTTCGAGCGCCGGGGAAAGCGCATCTTGGGTCTCTCGTTAGCTGGCAAGTCGCTTGTGGACACCATCGAGCGCATTCTGCTGGATGTCGAGAACCTCAAGCGCTCAGCCTATCAGCTCGCCCATCAGGACCAGGGCAGCTTGGCCATCGCGACCACACATACTCAAGCGCGTTATGCACTTCCACCGGTAATAGCTCGCTTCAAGGAGGCATTTCCCAAGGTCCATCTGGAACTGCACCAATGCAGCCCCGGTGAAATCGTGTCTCTTCTCAAGGCTGGCAAGGTGGACCTGGGCATAGCCACCGAAGCCTTGCACCAAGAGGGACAGCAATTCGTCTGTTTTCCTTTCTACCACTGGTATCACGGCGTGATTGTTCCCGAGACCCACCCGTTGACGCGCGAGGTCAAGTTGACGCTAGAGCGTATCGCCGACTACCCGATCGTCACCTATCACGAAGGATTCACCGGTCGCGCCCGAATCGACCAAGCCTTTGCCGAAGCCAACGTCTCTCCCGACGTCGTACTCACGGCATTGGATGCCGACGTCATCAAGACCTATGTCGAGCTCGACATGGGCGTCGGCCTGATCGCCTCGGTCGCGTTTCACGCCCAGCGCGACCATGGCCTGAAATTGATCGACGCTTCACACCTATTTCCATGCAATACGACCTACATCGCCCTGCGGCGAGGCCATTTCCTGCGCAGCTTCGCCTACCAGTTCCTCCAGCTGTGCCACAACGATCTCGATCCCGAAACCGTGCAGCGTGCATTGAGCCCAGCGCTGGGCGGCTAGCCAATATTCTTTTCTGCGATAAACAATCCTTTTTTTATTCGTTCATGAATCGCCCTCCTTGCGGTTAGATACTGATATCTCATCAAGCCAATCATCCAGCTGGCCTCATGCGTCACTGCATCCGCAAGAAAGGAGTTCTCATGCTGCATCTTTCACCGACCATCAAGCACTGGCTGGCCCTGGGCGTCCTGGGGTCCTCGATCCTCTCGGGAAGCGCGCTGGCCAAGGATATCGAACTGCTCAATGTCTCCTACGACCCCACGCGGGAGCTCTACAAGCAGTACAACGCCTGGTTCGAGGATTACTGGAAGGAGCAGACCGGCGACACCCTTCAGGTCAAGCAGTCGCATGGCGGTTCCGGCGGGCAGGCACGCTCGATCATCGATGGCTCGCCCGCCGACGTTGCCACTCTCGCGGTCTCGGTGGACATTCAGGGTATCGTCGAGAACTCCAATCTGATCGAGCCCGGCTGGCAATCGGAACTACCTTATAACTCGGCCCCTTATACCACCGTTCAGGTGTTCCTGGTTCGCGAAGGCAACCCCAAGGATATTCACAACTGGGACGACCTGGTGCGCGAGGATGTCCAGGTCATCACCCCCAACCCCAAGACCTCGGGCGGCGCGCGCTGGAACTTCCTGGCAGCGTACGGGTGGGCACTGGATCAATACGGCAGTGAAGACAAAGCCCGGGACTACATCAACAAGCTGTACAAGAACGTCCCGGTACTGGATTCCGGCGCGCGGGGGGCGACCAATACCTTCGTCCAGCGCCATATCGGTGACGTCTTGATCACCTACGAGAACGAGGCGCTGCTGGCCACCGAGGAACTGGGGCCAGATCAGTTCGACATCGTGGTACCCAAGAAGACGGTGCTGGTCGAGACCCCGGTTGCGGTGGTCGACGCCAATGCCAAGAAACACGGCACCACGAAAGTTGCCACGGCCTATCTGGAAAAGCTGTTTGAACCCAAGGCCCAGAAAATTGCCGCGGAGAACTATTACCGCCCCCGCGACAATGACATTCTCGCCGAGTTCAGCGATCGCTATGCCGACGTCGACACCTTCACGGTGGAGGAAAAATTCGGCAGCTGGGAGAAGGCTCAGGCCAAGTTCTTCGATGATGGCGGCGTCTTCGATCAGATCTATCAACCCCAGGGATGATCATGACGCCCTTCGTGTTTACGCCGGGCCATGGGATGGCTCGGCGTCCTGACGTTGCATGCCCCATCAACGCGCACAGCAGCGAGGTACCGCTATGAGTGTCTTGGCGTGGCGACGCCCTTCGCTGATGCCCGGCTTCGGCCTGAGTGTCGGCTACACCGTGGTGTATCTGAGCCTGATCGTGCTGATCCCCCTCTCGGCGGTCTTCATCGAGACCTCGGAACTGGGCTGGGGGCGTTTCTGGGACACAGTGAGCGCACCGCGGGTCGTCGCGGCGTTGCAGACCAGCTTCGGGGCCTCGCTGATCGCCGCCACCATCAACGCCGTGTTCGGCCTGCTGGTGGCCTGGGTGCTGGTTCGCAACCCATTTCCCGGGCGCAAGCTCATCGATGGCCTGGTCGATCTGCCGTTCGCCCTACCCACGGCCGTGGCGGGCATCGCGCTGACCGCGATCTATGCCCCGACCGGCTGGATCGGCCAGTGGCTGCAGCCGCTGGGGCTGCAGATCGGCTATCAGCCGGCGGGGATCGTCGTGGCGCTGATCTTCATCGGCTTGCCGTTCGTGGTTCGCACCGTGCAACCGATCCTCGAGGATCTCGACCCCGAATTCGAGGAAGCGGCGGTCAGCCTCGGCGCCAATCGCTGGACCACCTTCCGGCGCGTCGTTCTGCCCGAACTCTGGCCGGCGCTGCTGACCGGTTACGCCCTGGCCTTCGCCCGTGGCGTCGGGGAGTACGGCTCGGTCATCTTCATCGCCGGCAACATGCCCATGGTCTCGGAAATCGCGCCGCTGCTGATCGTCACCAAGCTCGAGCAGTTCGAATATGCCGAGGCCACCGCCATCGCCGCCGCGATGCTGGTGCTGTCGTTCGTCATCCTGCTGTGCATCAACGGTCTTCAATGGTGGCGCACCAATCGCCACGCCGCGTAGCCAAGGAGATCTGTCAATGAAGATCACTACCGTCAACGGTTCGTCACCCACCGCGCATGCACGGCCGACTGACGCCAGGCAAGCAGCGTGGCCACGGATTGTGATGACCGGAGTGGCACTGGGCTTTCTGCTGGTCTTTCTGGTTTTGCCGTTGATCGCGGTGATGACCCAGGCCCTGGCCAAGGGATTCGGAACCTACATGAGTGCGCTGTCCGATCCGGCGGCCTTGCACGCCATCTATCTCACCCTGATCGTAACGGCCGTCGCCGTACCGCTGAACCTGGTGTTCGGGGTGGCCGCAGCCTGGACAGTCACCAAGTTCGATTTTCGCGGCAAGAGCCTTCTGGTCACGCTGATCGACCTGCCCTTTGCCGTCTCGCCGGTGATCGCCGGACTGATCTACATCCTGCTCTATGGGGCACATGGCTGGCTGGGGCCGTGGCTCGATGCCCATGACATCAATATCGTCTTCGCGCTGCCCGGCCTGGTGCTAGCGACACTCTTCGTCACCTTCCCCTTCGTCGCCCGTGAGCTGATTCCGGTCATGGAGGCCCAGGGGCGTGCCGAGGAAGAAGCGGCGCTGTCGCTGGGTGCCTCGGGCTGGCAGACGTTTCTGCGTGTCACGCTGCCCAACGTCAAGTGGGGGCTCATGTATGGCGTCATCCTCTGCAGTGCACGGGCGATGGGTGAATTCGGTGCCGTCTCCGTAGTCTCGGGGCATATCCGCGGCGAGACCAACACGATGCCGTTGCATATCGAGATTCTCTACAACGAATACCAGTACGCGGCCGCCTTCGCCGTGGCTTCGCTGCTCGCCTTGCTGGCGCTGGTAACCCTGGCCGCCAAGGCCTTCGTGGAATGGCGCGCCAGCCGTTCTCATGCCCTTTATGATTTGGAGGCCTCGCCGACATGAGCATCACCGCACGCGCTATTACCAAACGCTTCGGAGCCTTCACGGCACTCGACGATATCAATCTGGACGTCGAGAGCGGTGATCTCATCGCCTTGCTGGGGCCGTCTGGGTGCGGCAAGACTACGCTGCTGCGCGTCATCGCCGGGATGGAATTTCCCGACGAAGGCGCGGTCCTGCTCGATGGCGAGGACATGACCCATGCGCATATCCAGCGCCGCGAGGTCGGCTTCGTCTTCCAACACTATGCCCTGTTCCGGCATATGACGGTCTTCGAGAATGTCGCCTTCGGCCTGCGCTCGCGGCCGCGCCGGGAACGACCTTCCGAACAGGCCATTCGCCACAAGGTTCACGAACTCCTCGAGCTCGTTCAACTGGGGTGGCTGGCCGATCGTTTCCCCGCCCAGCTGTCTGGCGGACAACGCCAGCGCATCGCGCTGGCGCGGGCACTGGCCATCGAGCCGCGCTATCTCCTGCTCGACGAACCGTTCGGGGCACTCGATGCCAGCGTACGCAAGGAGCTACGCCGCTGGCTGCGTCATCTACATGACGAATTGCACGTCACCAGCCTGTTCGTGACCCACGACCAGGAGGAGGCCATGGAAGTCGCCAGCCGCATCGTGGTGATGAACAAGGGCCGCATCGAGCAGGTGGGCACCCCCGAGGAGATCTACGATCACCCAGCTACTCCATTCGTCTCGACCTTCATCGGTAACGTGAATGTCCTGAAAGGCCACATTAGCAATGGCAGACTGTTGTCCGGCGACTGGCAGTTGCCACTGGGCGAAGACACGCCGAGCGTGGCGAAGGGCGCGTCCATCACCGGGTATGTTCGCCCCCACGACATCGCACTGTTACGACCGCAAGCCACACCTGAAGCCGCCGGTCTGCCACGCGGCCGTGTGCATCATATCCAGCCGATGGGCGGCACCTATCAGTTCGAGATCGCCCCACTCGATCCGGTCGAGCTGCTCGACAAGTCGATTCTCGAGGTCGAGTTGTCGCGTCGCGATGCCGCCCACTTGAACCTCGCCGTGGGCGAGACCGTCGCCATGCAAGCGCTCACCATCCACTGGTACGAGACCGCCGTGTCGCAGGCTGACGGCGACAGGCAACAGGAAGAGGTATCGGCCGAGACACCTCGCCGAGCCGTCGCGACATAGCGATCGCTGACAGAGCGTGGTGCTCATCACGGAACGCTAACGGCGTCCTTGCCGGGCGCCGTTAGCGTTTCGGCTGACCGCGCATGTTGAATCGTTAGCGCGCCGCCAGCCCAGAAGCCGGGCGAACAAGATCAGCGGCCATTTCGTCGACTATCGGCCCGCTGACAAAGCCCAGCGAAAGACGCCTGAGGCGCGCCAGATCGTCACGCCGGTGAATATTCGGCCACCAGCTCGCGATGCCGCTGCGGTGCGCATCGTTTAACCAATGCGCCAGCCTTGAGTCGCCTATTGCCTCGTCTTCTAACGAGGCCCTTGCCAGCCCCTGCGGTGTGGCCCAGCGCACGCCAAGCTCATGAAGGCGTAACCAGACATCGCTCGCCAATTCAAGCGGAAGCTCATCGGCCAGCAAGGCGTACCCGCGGCGATGGAAACTGACCGCCGCCTCGCGCGCGTGCGGGTCACCCAGCAACGCCTTACCACGCTGACGCAGAATGATCCGCGACGGTCGCAGGCCCAAACGCTCCAGTAAGCTCTCGAATACCGCGCCGTGCGAGGACCCGACAGCCTGAATATGCCGGCTGTGAACGGAAACGATCAATGGCCGGGACGAATCCGAGTGGCTGTTGAGAAATTCCAGCGCCTGCAGCGTCCTCAGGAAGCGATCCAGAAAGACCACATCCTCCGTATTCCAGGTCAGGAAATAGAGCGCCTCGGTCGAGAGCGGCTGGCCCTGATCGGTCCGTATGTCGAGCCGTCCCTCGTAGGCGGCTGGCTGCATATTCTCCAGCTCCAGGATTGGCTGCAAGCAGGGATAAATTACATGATCGGCCAGCCGTGCCCACACCCGCCCCTTGTCATAATAGAACCGAGCGTAACGATTCAAGCTGGCATGTACGTTGAAGTCATCGAGATGAGCGTTGAAATAGTCGACGACGCGAGTCAGTGGCATGACCTGATACTCCTGAAAAAACAACGTTATTGTCCCCGCACCATTCCCCAGCGCCTGACGGTCAGCCGTTCGAAGGTATCGAAGATCAGGTTCTCGACCAGCAGGCCGATCACGATCACCACCACCAGACCGGCAAATACCTTGTCGGTGTAGAGTTCGTTACGGTTCTGGAAGATATACCAGCCCAGCCCGCCGCCACCCGAGGAAGCGCCGAACACCAGTTCGGCGGCGATCAGCGTGCGCCAGGCGAAGGCCCAGCCGATACGCAACCCCGCCAGCAGTGACGGCAAGGCGGCCGGGATCAGGATCAGCGCCACATACCGCAGCCCACGCAGGCCGTAGTTTCGCCCCGCCATCCTCAGGGTCTCGCTCACCCCCTGGAAGCCGGCATGAATGTTCACCGCCATGGCCCACAATACCGAATGAATCAGCACGAATATTAGACTGGCTTCGCCCAGCCCGAACCACAGCAATGCCAGCGGTAACAGGGCAATCGCCGGCAGCGGGCTGAACATGGAGGTCAGCGTCGTCAACAGATCTCGACCAATGCGCGTCGATACCGCCAGGGTGGTCAGCCCCAGCGCCAACAGCGATCCCAGGGCGTAGCCCTTGATCAACACACTCAGTGATACGCCGATGCGCGCCAGCAACGGGCCAGCGAAGAGACCGTCCCATAGTGCCCGTACCGTGGCACTCGCGCCGGGCAACATGAGCGGATTGCCTTGATAGCGAGCCGCGCCTTCCCAAAGCAGCACGAGCCCCACCAGGATCAGCGCCTTGCGCACGGCCGGCAGACCCCATAGGTGCTGCCAGCGGCTGCGTTGGGCCATCAGATCGCGGGTATCGATCGGCGGCAGCTCATAGAGCCGGTCAGGCCTTTCCCCCCGTTCTTCGGCGGGCACGGAACGTAGCGTCATGATCGAGCCTCCCGCGTTACCGCATCGTCGGCTTTCGCTTGATGCTCAAAGAGCAGTTGATGAATCCGCTGAGTACGTGCTCGCGTCGCCTCGCTACCATGGTTGTTCAAGGTATCCTCCTCGCAGCCAAGCTCGGCACGGACACGCCCCGGATGAGGCGACAGCAGCAGGATACGGTTGCCGATGACCTGAGCCTCCTCGATAGAATGAGTGACAAACAACAGGGTGAAGTGCACGTCATCCCACAAGGCCAGTAGCTCTTCCTGCATCTTGCGTCGGGTCAAGGCGTCGAGTGCGGCGAAGGGCTCGTCCATCAGCAGTATACGTGGCTGCATGGCCAGCCCCCGGGCGATCGCCACGCGTTGCTTCATGCCACCAGACAGGGTATGCGGATAGGCATCAGCGAAGCCCGACAGGCCGACCTTTTCCAAGGTTTCCAGAGCGCGAGTCTCGGCGGCATCCCGCGCCAGGGTCCTGGACGCGAGCAGCGGAAACATCACATTCTGCTTGACGGTCTTCCAGGGCGGCAGTTGATCGAATTCCTGAAATACCACGATACGATCCGGCCCGGGGGCGTGGATCGAGCGTCCATCGAGTCGGATCTCGCCCTCCACCGGGGCAAGAAAGCCGGCCACCGCCTTGAGCAGTGTCGACTTGCCGCAACCCGATGGCCCCAGCAGCACGAAACGATCGCCCTCCTGCACATTGAAACTGACCTGCTGAGCGGCCTTGACCACATGTCGCGCCGTGCGGTACTCGAGGCTTACGTTATCCACCGCCAGCCGCGGCTGTTCCGGCGGCGACGGCGTCTGTTGCGGCGCCTCGGCGGCTGGCCGTGGCGCGAGCGCGTCGGGCGTCTTGAGTGTGTCGGGCTTCTTGAAAGCGTCGAGGGTGGCCATGTCAACTCCCTTCCCAGTCATGCGCCTCGGGGAAGAAGTAGTCCTTCCAAGAGGCCGGTGAATGCCGAATGGCGCCTACGTCATGCAGAAATTTCGCCAAGGGATAAGTATTGTTCGGTACCGGCGAGAAGTTGATCGCATCGTCGGTAATGATGTCCTCGAGGAAATCGTTATCGAGCTTTGAACCGGTCACTCGCTTGTAGGTCGCGACTGCTTCGGCCGGATGATCGGCAATGAATTCGCTGGCCTGTTGCAGCGCGTCGAGAAACGCCTGATAGAGCTCGGGGTTATTCTTGCGATAGGCGGCCGTGGCATAGAGCAGTACCGGCGATACCGGCCCGCCCAGGATGTCGTAGGAATCGAGCACCTTGTGCACATCGGGGTCCGCCAGTTCCTGATACTGATAGGGCAGGTTGGAGAAGTGCGCCGTCAGTTCAGTGCCGCCGCTCACCAACGCATTGGTGGCGTCCGGATGCGGCAACGACACGGTCAGGTCATCCAGCTTGGCGTAGTGTTGCTGCCCGAATGCCTTGGCAGCTGCCATCTGCAGAAAGCGCGCCTGAACCGAGACCTTGACCGCCGGCACGGCAATGCGATCGTGCTCGCTGAAGTCGGCCAGCGTCTTGACGTCGGGGTTATTGGTGACCAGATAGGTCGGAAAGTTGCCCAGCGAGGCAATCGCCTTGACGTCGAGGCTGCCTCGGGTGCGATCCCAGGCCGTCAATAGCGGCCCTACCCCGGCGGCGGCGATGTCGATGCTGTCGGAAAGCAGCGCATTGTTGACGTTGGCGCCCCCTGAAAGCTGCTTCCACTCGACATCGAGCTCGATGCCGGCCTGCCTGGCCTCCTTCTTCAACAGGCCCTGGTCACGAATGACGTGCAGCGGAAGATAGACGATGCCGTACTGCTCGGCGATACGGACCGTCTCGGCAGCCTGAGCCTGAGCGCAAGCCGCCAACCCCATGCCCGCTACGCCAAGCGAAACCAGGCCGGCCGTGAATAGTCGATAGCGGGTTGGCCGTGTCATGTTCGCGTCTGTCATATCGTCTCCTGGTAAATGCATCTTCATCAGAACTGACAGCCTATCGAGCTGCCACAACCGCCAGCCAATCACTTATTTCGCAATGCTTTTCAAAAAATATGGGTTGGCTTCGCGCAGTTACATAATCTGCCAGTGGCTGATTAGCTAATCGAATATCGGTATTTTTCAACGCGTCCAATTCGATCAAGGATAGACACCAAGGCTTCAGCTATCCGGCATCCGTTATCTCCACCAGAACGTTGCGAGGCAATCACACCATGAGCTATCAATCGTTTCGAGTCATTCCAAGCGCCGGACATATCGGTGCAGAAATTCAAGGCCTTGACCTGAGCAGTGAATTGACACCACTGCAGTGGCGCGAGATTCATAAAGCGTTTCTCGATTATCAGGTACTTTTCTTTCACGACCAGCACCTGACGCGTGATCAGCACATTGCCCTGGGCAAGCATTTCGGTGAACTTCACATCCACCCGATGGTCAGCGGTCCCGAGGGTTACCCGGAAATTTTTCCGATCGAGGCGAACAAGGATTCATCGGACAATCCCCGCGAGGTCAAGGCAGGAAAGCGAGCCGTCAACGGCAATGACTGGCATTCAGACGTTTCCTGCGACGAGCAGCCGCCATTGGGCAGCATCCTGTATCTGAAGGAAGTGCCAGCCGCCGGAGGCGACACGCTATTCGCCAGTAGCTACGCCGCCTTCGAAGCTCTTTCGCCGGCCATGCAGCGTTTTCTGGAAGGACTTACCGCCCGCCATTCCGGAGAGGCCAATTACCGCTATCGCTACGGCAATCAGCGTCCTCAGAATCGCGAATGCTTCGGTTATGCCAATGGCAGCGAATACCCGGAAGCCATTCATCCGGTGGTGCGCACCCACCCGGAAACGGGCCGCAAGGGGCTTTTTGTCAACCGTGGATTTACCGCCGAAATTCTCGAACTGACCCCGTCGGAAAGCGAAGCGCTGCTGGAGTTTATTTATCGGCATCAGGAGACCCCGGAGTTCACAACACGCTTTAGCTGGCGCAATAACTCGCTTGCCTTCTGGGACAATCGCTGCGTTCAGCACCGAGCATTATTCGACTATGCCGGAAAGACCAGGCGCGGTGAACGAGTTACTATCAAGGGAGACCGTCCCTTTTTATCTCTTGATTCAAAGAATCAACACTGGGATCTAGTCGGCTCCTAAACTTGGCTACGGGAGGCATGACATGGCAATAATTATTAATGAAAAATGCCACTATCTTATCGTACCCGGATGGAAAGGCTCAGGTTCAGACCACTGGCAAAGCCATTGGCAAGCCGTTCTACCCCAAGCCTCGCGCATCCAGGTGACTGACTGGGATCTGCCCCGCTTCGATGATTGGATTGAGGCGATCGAGCGTGCCGTTTCCAGACTCGAAGGACCGATAGTGCTCATCGCACATAGCCTGGGCTGTATCAGCATTGCCCATTGGACTACGCGATCAGCGTTCACATACAAAATAGCCGCAGCCATGCTGGTGGCCCCCGCCGATGTAGAACAAGGGCCGGCAAGGAGAAACCTGAAAGCCTTTGCCCCCATCCCCGGAACCCCGTTACCTTTTACGAGCCTGGTGGTGGGATCGACCAACGATTGGTCGGCATCTAGACAGCGAATAGAACACTTCGCCAATGCCTGGGGAAGCATCTGCCATATTATCGCCAATGTCGGCCATATCAATGTTGAATCGGGGCACAGCCATTGGCCTGAGGGACTTTATCTCTTGAGCCACCTGACCCGAGAAATCGCACCAGAAACACCTGGCACCCATTACTGTGAGGACCAGCATTCACGATTTAGAACGGCCAGATCCGTGGGATCAGCAGCAGCGAGGTGATCCCCACCAGCACGCTCAGCGGCCCCCCGACGCGCAGGAAGTCGCCGAAGCGATAGCCGCCCGGGCCGTAGACCATCAGATTGGTCTGGTAGCCCAGCGGCGTCAAAAAGCTCGCCGAGGCGGCGAACATCACCGCGATGGCGAACGGCATGACGCTCACCCCCAGGCTCTCGGCGCTGGCGGTGACGATGGGAAAGGCAATCACCGCCGCGGCATTGTTGGTCACCACTTCGGTGAGCAGCGCGACCAGCACATAGGCGCCGATCAGCATCAGGTAAGGGTCGCCGCCGGCCAGCGTCATCGCCTGCTGCGCCACGGCCGCCGCCGCCCCGGAACTCTCCAGCGCCGCGCCCAGGCCGAACGACGCGCCGATGGTCAGCAGCACCTGGGTATCCAGACCGCGCTTGGCCGCGCCCACCGAGCAGCAGCGCGTGAGCAGGCTCGCCAGGGCGCCGAGCATCGCCGCATTGAGCATGCTCAATACGCCGAAGCTGGCCAGCACCACCACGCCGACGAGGATCGTCCACGCCAGCCAGGCCTTTTCGTGCACCGGGCGCGCCTGGCCGTTGACCTGGCTGATCAGCAGGAAATCCCGCGACTGGCGATGGCGCTCGATGAATGGCGGACGCACTTCCAGAAGCAGCACGTCGGCCGGCTGCAGGCGAATCTGCCCCAGGTTGCCGTCGACCCGCTCGCCGTTGCGGCAGACTGCCAGCACCGCGGCGCCGTAGAGCGTGCGGAAGTGTCCCTCGCGGATACGCTGGCCGATGAACTGGCACTGATCGGAAACCACCGCCTCGACCAGCCGGCGCTCGCGAAAATCCTTCTGCAGGTTCGACTCGCCGAGGCTCGACGGCCGCAGGCCGCGGAACTGCTGCAGTTCGATGGCCGCCTCGCTGGTGCCGGCGAACACCAGCCTGTCGCCGGCCTTGAGCTTCTCGCCCGGACCGACGACGCTGACCACGTTGCCGCCGCGCTCGATCTCGACCAGGAAGAGGCCACGGAGATGACGCAGCCCGGCCTCCTCGACCGTCTTCTCGACCAGCGGGCCCTCCGGGTCGACCGCCATCTCGATGGTGAACTCGCGCGGATTCTCGAAGGCCTGGGCGGCGCTGCGCCGGTTGGGCAGCAGCCAGCGACCGGCGAACAGCAGATAGCCGAGCCCCACCAGCGCCACCGGCACGCCGACCCAGGCGATGTCGAACAGGTGTAGCGAGGCCTGCGGGTAGCGCGCGGCGAGCAGGCCGTTGACCACCAGGTTGGTGCTGGTGCCCAGCAGTGAGCAGGTACCGCCGAGAATCGAGGCGAAGCTCAGCGGGATCAGGAAGCGATGGGCCTTCAGGTCGAGCCGCCGGCTCCAGCTCATCACCGCGGGCACGTAGGTCGCCACCACCGGGGTATTGTTGAGGAAAGCGCTCATTGCCGAGACCGGCAACAGCAGTCGTGCCATGGCACCGGACTCGCTGCGGGGACGCCCCAGCACGTAGCGGATGATCAGATCCATGCCGCCGGTCTCGCGAATGCTGGCGACCAGCACGTACATGAACGCCACGGTGAACAGACCGTCGTTGGAGAAGCCGGCCAGTGCCTGCTGCGGGCCGATCACGCCCAGGGTCAGCAGAACGATCACCCCACCGAGCAAGATCATATCGGCGCCGATACGCGTCGTGCCCATCAGCAGGAACACGATGGTGACGGTCGCGAGCGAGATCCAGGCATCGGGAGACATGGCGGTCCTGCGGCTGAAAGAGATTCAGTCCGCATTTTGACCGCCCTGCTTTATATCATGAAGTTATTTGTGGAAATTTGGCTAGACCTTAATCGCCTAAGCACTTTCAGTGGACGGCGGCTTCGCCCCGCCCAGTCCCCACCAGGCCCTGAGCGACTGAGTGGGCATCGTCTGGCGACGCTCGGTCTCGGGGAGCAACGATTCGGCGTCGACATCGGCCGTTTCGTCGTTCGGCGGATTCGCCTCGAGCTGCTCCAGCCGCGTAAGCACCCACGGTGGGTTGACCTCGGCAGGAATGCACACCAGCCCGTGACGCTGCATCCATTCGCCCGCCCGAATGCTGCTGGTATAACGCAGCAGCGGTGCCGAGGCGACCATGCCCAGCAACACCGGTGACAGCCACCAGAAGAACAGCGGTGCGAAGTAATAGCTGACGCCGCCCCAGAGCAGGCCCAGCAGGGTCATCGCCCCGGTGCGCCGCCACGCCACGCTCCACGGGATCAGCCGCCCGCCCCGCACCTGGGAGCTCCACGATACGGTCCGCCCGAGCAGCACGCTGACCACGAACCAGGCGTGGAAGGCCATCATCAGCGGCGCGATGAGGATCGAGAACACCACCTCCAGCAGGGCGCTCAGCGTCAGCCGCACGGCCCCGCCGAATTCGCGGCGCCGCTGGGCCAGCGCCACGATCACGCCCAGCAGCTTGGGCAGCAGCAGCATCAGCACGGTGATCACCAGCAGCGAGGCGATCATTGCCACCTTGGACTCCGGCCACTCCGGAAACAGCTGGTAGCCCTCGTTGAAGAAGCGCACCTTGGCCACCGCGCGCACCACCGCATCCACGGTGCTCAGCCCCAGCATGATCAGCCACAGCAGCGAGGCCATGTAGGCCAGCGCGCCGAGCAGGAAGTGCAGACGGTTGATGGGGTGCAGGCCGCGGGCGAACAGCAGGCGCAGGTGCTGCATGTTGCCCTGGCACCAGCGCCGGTCGCGCTTGGCGTAGTCGACCATGTTGCCGGGCAGTTCCTCGTAGCTGTCCTCGACCCCGGCGTGCAGACGCACCTCCCAGCCGGCGCGGCGCAGCAGTGCGGCCTCGACGAAGTCGTGACTGAGGATCTCGCCGCCCAGCGGGGCCTTGCCCGGCAGCGGCGGCAGCCCGCAATGCTCGACGAAGGCCGCGATGCGAATGATGGCATTGTGGCCCCAGTAGTTGGCGGTATCGCCCTGCCAGACGCTCTGTCCGGCCGCCAGCATGGGGCTGTAGAGCGTGGCGGCGAACTGCAGGAAGCGGCCGAACAGGGTGTTGGAGCGCGCCGGCAGCGGCACGGTCTGCAGCAGCCCCAGCCGCGGGTTGGCCTGCATGGTCGCCGCCAGGCGCACCAGGGTCTCCCCGCCCATCACGCTGTCGGCGTCGAGCACGATCATGCTCTCGTAGGCGTCGCCCCAGCGGCAGCAGAACTCCGCCAGGTTGCCGACCTTGCGGCCGATGTTGCGCTCGCGACGCCGGTAGTAGAGCGTCAGCCCGCCGGGCATGCGCTCGCTCAGCGCCGCCGCGGCGCGACGCTCGGCGTCGGCGATTTCCGAATCGGTGGTGTCGCTGAGCAGGAAGACGTCGAAGGCGTCGGCCTTGCCGGTGGCCGCCAGCGAGTGGCAGGTCGCCTCGAGCCCGGCGATCACCCGGGCCGTGTCCTCGTTGTAGACCGGCATCACCAGGGCGATGCGCCGGTTCGGGTCGAGGGTTTTCGACAGCGGCGCGGCCCGCTTGAGGGTCAGCGGGTCACGCCGGGTGATGACGACCAGAAAGCCCGCGATCGCCGACCAGAACGACATGGTCAGCCAGGCGAACATGCACACGAACAGGCCCAGGATGGCGCCTTCCAGCACCGTCAGGCCGTTGGCGCGCAGGATGTCGAACATCATGTAGGCGCCCTGCAGGCTGGTCACGATCGCCAGGGTGAAGAACACCAGCCGCCGCAGGCCCAGCATCGGCATGCGCTGGGCCGGCGGGGTCGAGCGACCGGCCGTGCTTGCTTCGGCAGGCGCGGCGGTCGACGACGAGGTCGACTCCGGCCGCTCCTGAAGCGCGACATCGGGGGACGTATCCGTGCCCTGGCTCACCCCCGGGGCACGAGGATCAGTTTCATAGGACATCGGGATTCCACAGGTAGCTCCAGGTTTCGGTCAACCGCTGACCACGCAGCGTCAGGGACAGCTGCATGTCGGCGGACGCGCCTTGCGGGTCCAGGGTGAACATGGCCCGCCAGGTGTCGCCGTCGGGCAGCGGCCGGACGCTGAGGTCGCTGACCTTGCCCTGGCTCACGTTCAGGTCGGCCTGCACCGGCTGCGAGGCGTCCAGCCCGGCCAGTTCGCCGCCGCGGAAGTCGACGATGAAGCGACGCAGGGTATGCGGCGGCGGCTCGGCCTGCCCCGGATCCGCCGCCCAGCCGTTGCGCATGCGGATCGCGCGCCCCAGCGTCTCGCCGGGCACGGTGGCGTCCCGGGTGGCGAGGCGGTAGCGATAATGGCGCGACTGACCGGCCTTGAAGGGCGTATCCGGCACCCAGTAGGAGACGATGTTGTCGTGGATGGTGCGCTCGGTGGGAATCTGGACCAGCTCGACGCCGCCCTCGCCCCAGTCGCCTTCGCGCGGCTCCACCCACAGGCTGGGGCGGCGCTGATAGGCGGCATCCAGATCCAGGTAGTGCTCGAAGTCACGATCCTGCTGCATCAGGCCGAAGCCACGAGGGTTGGTATCACGCAGCTGGGTGACGTTGAGCGACGGCGGATTGGACAGCGGCCGGCGAATCCACTGCCCGCTCGAGGTGTTCATGAGCAGGCCGTCGGAATCGTGTGCCTCGGGCCGGTAGTCGTCGAAGTCCTCCAGGCTGTTCTCGCCGTGCAGGAACATGCTGGTCAGCGGCGCGACACCGAGCTTGCCGACATCCTCGCGGGCGAACAGGCGGGCGTCGACGTCCACCACGGTCTGGCGGCCGGCATGCACGTCGAAGCGGTAGGCGCCGGTGACCGAGGGGCTGTCGAGCAGCGCCAGCAGCGTCATGGTCGAGGCGTTGGGTTCCGGACGGACCAGCCAGAAGGCCCGGAAGGCCGGATACTCCTCGCCGCCCTGGGTCGCGGTGTCCACCGCCAGCCCGCGGGCGGACAAACCGTAGCGCTGTCCGCGCCCGGCAAGCCGGAAGTAGGACGCCCCCAGGAAGACGGCGATCTCGTCCTTGTAGTCCGGCGTATTGACCGGGTAGTGCAGGCGGAAGCCGGCGAAACCCAGCTTGGCCGGGTCGATCTTTTCCACCTTCTCCTTCAGCGACGCCGACTCGCCGCGGTATTCGAACATGCCGGGGTCGAAGGCCAGATCCTCGATGCGGCCGCCCTTGAGCACGTGCATCTCGACCGGGTTGTCGTAGAGAAAGCCGGGGTGGAAGAACTGGACCTCGAAGAGCCGGTCATCCCGCCACAGGGCATGCTCGGGCCGGAAGCGAATGTCACTGTAGGTGTTGTGATCGAGCTCCTTGAGAAAGGCAGGCAACCTGGATTGCGGGGCCTGATAGTCGCCGTCGGCAAGCTTGCGGGCCCGCTCGACGACATGCTCGAACAGCGCCTGGGGTGTCCAGTCCTCGCGGGGGGACGGGTCCGGCGACGAAAGCGGAACCTGCTCGGCGGCCCTGGCCGGCGCCGAATCCGTTCCGCCAGAGGGCGTTTCCTGGGCATTGGCCACCGGCAGGCCCGCGCACGCGAGCCCCAGCGCCAGATAGTGCCACACATTCATGGGCGTTCCTCATTCCCAAAATTGACAATGCGTCCCTTCCGTTCACTGCCCACAATATAGCGGTTTGGCACTCGCTGCGCGTTCGCGCCATGATGGGCCTTCCCCATGCCGGCCGGTGGCGGTCACCGGCGAGGAGTCGTCCCCTGTCTCGAGGCCTGTTGATTCTTGTCGTCGTCGAAGGCTGGCTGCTCGCCCTGAGTCGCCTGGCCCCCGCCATGACCGGCGGCGGATGGCCGGCGCTCGAGGGGCTGTGGCTGGTCCTGGCGCTGTGCCTCGCCGGCCCCGGCCTGCGCCGGTGGCTGGCCTGGCCGGCGGCCTGCGCACTGGGGCTGGCGACGCTGCTGGCCCTGCTCGATGACCTGTCCCGACTGAGCCTGGGGCGCGCCTTCAACCCGCTGCTGGATGCCAGCCTCGTTGGCCCAGCCTACCATCTGATGGTCGATAATGTCGGTAAGTTCCTTGCGCTGCTGCTCCTGTGCGCCGCCGGGGCAGCCATCCTGGCGCTGACCTGGGGCGGGGCGCATCTGCTGGGCCGGCTTCCGACCGCGACGAGCCGGCCACGACGCGGCGCGCTCGTCGCCCTGCTCGTGCTGTCGTTGCCCGTGGCGGCGTCGGGTCACGCTGCCACCCCTCTGATGACCCTGGTCATGCGCCACTGGCAGCAGGGCGTGGAGACCCGCCAGGCCTGGGCCGCCTTCCGGCAGCAGCTCGCCGACGGCCACGCCCGCCCGGCCGCGGCGCTGCCGGGGCTGGCCGGGCGCGACGTGAGCCTGGCCTTCATCGAGTCCTACGGGGTCTCGGCCCTGTTCGACCCGCGCTATGCGCCCGTCATCGCTCCCCGGCTGGCGGCCATGCAGCGCCGCTTCGACGCCGCCGGCCTGCACGTCGCCACCTCGCGGCTGACCTCGCCGGTGCAGGGCGGCCAGTCCTGGCTGGCCCATGGCACCGTCATCAGCGGACTGTGGCTGACCAGCCAACGGCATTACGACCTATTGCTGACGCGCGAGAGCCCGACCCTGATCGACGATTTTGGCCTCACCGGGCACAAGAGCGTGGCCATCATGCCGGCGATCACCGCGCCCTGGCCGGCCGGTCGCCAACTGGGTTACGACACCCGCCTGGCCGCCCGGGACATTCCCTACCGGGGGCCGGCACTCAACTGGGTAACCATGCCCGATCAATACACATGGCGGTTCTTCGCGGACTACCGGCGCAGCCAGTCACGGCCCCTGTTCACCGAACTGGCGATGATCTCGAGCCATGCGCCCTGGACGCCGATTCTGCCGCTGCTGGATGACTGGGATGACCTGCAGGAGGGGCGGCGCTTCGACCGCTGGGCGACGGCCGGGCCGGCACCGGAAGTGCTGTGGCAGGACGCGGGGGACGTGCGTCGCCACTATATTCGCGCCATCGACTATGCCCTGGCCGCGATGGCCGGCTTCGCCGAGCGCTACCTGGGCGAGCACCAGCTGCTGATCGTGCTCGGCGATCACCAGCCGGCCCCGCTGATCACCGGCGACAAGGCCAGCCGCGACGTGCCGATCCACGTCATCAGCCGCGACGCCGCGCTGATCGCCCGCTTCGAGGCGGCGGGCTTCCGGCCCGGCCTGTGGCCGAGCGACGCGCCGGCGAGCCGGCGCCAGGATGCGCTGCGCGGCCTGCTTCACCGGCTGTTCGGTGCCCGATCCCAGCAGGGCATCGCAGTTGGCGCTGACAAGGGGCTATCGAAGTGTTGTCGCCCGGGGGCGCCCGGTGGTTTATCAACGGCTGATCCGTCGACAGGTCTATGAGGAGGCGCTGTGAACCCTTCCCTGGGCGCTACCTACGCCATCCATGGCGTAGGACCCCCTCTTCGACCTGTCCCCGGCGCCGCAGCAGTGGGTAAACTCCGCTTCAGTAATCCACCACCAGATCGCCCTTGGGGCGACTGCAGCAGGACAGGATGTAGCCCTCGGCGATGTCCTCGTCGGTGATCCCGCCGTTGTGGTCCATCTCCACCTCGCCGGACTTGAGCCCCACCCGACAGGTGCCGCAGATGCCCATGCCGCAGGCCTTGGGGATGTGCAGCCCCAGCTTGGAGGCCGCGGCATGCACCGTCTCGCCCGGCTGGATACGCACGCTCTTGCCGGTGCCGGTGAATTCCACCTGCACCATGTCGCTGTAGTCGAGATCCTCGGCTTCCGCCTCGGCCTGCTCGGCCAGCTCGCGCACGTCCTCGCGCACATCCAGCGGCGTGGCACCGAACGACTCCTGATGGTAGTGCGCCATGTCGAAGCCGTTGCTGCGCAGAATCTTCTTGACGGCGTTCATGTAGGGCGTCGGTCCGCAGCAGAAGATCTCGCGCTCGAGGTAGTCCGGCACCATCAGCTCGAGCATCGCCTGGGTCAGGAACCCCCGGTAGCCGGTCCAGGCCTCGCCGATGTCCGACTTGTTCTCGCAGACCACGTGCAGCTTGAACTCGGGCAGGCGCGAGAACATGTGCACCAGCTCGCGATGGAAGATCACGTCGCCCGGCGAGCGCGCGCTGTGGACGAACTCGACGTCAATGTTGGCATTGGTGTCGAAGAACCAGCGCGTCATCGACATCAACGGCGTGATGCCCACGCCGCCGGACAGCAGCAGCACCTTGTCGGCCGGGTGATCGATGGCGTTGAAGTCGCCCACCGGTCCGTGCACGGCGAGTTCGTCGCCGACCTTGAGGTTGTCGTGCAGCCAGTTGGACACCTTGCCGTCGGGCAGGCGCTTGACGGTGATCGAGAAGCTGTAGGGAATCGATGGTGAACTGGAGATGGTATACGAGCGCATGATCGGCTCGCCCTCGATCTCCAGCTCCAGGGTGACGAACTGCCCGGGCTTGAAGAAGAACAGCACCGGCTGCTCGGCCATGAAGCAGAAGGTTCGCACATCCAGGGTTTCCTGGATCACCTTGACGCAGCGCACCCGGTGGCGGCCGTTGGTCCAGGTCTGGGTGGTAACCGGGTTGAAGAAGTTCATTGTCATTGCTGTCTCTGCCTGCCGGATCGTGGGCTGCCGGAACCATGGCCACAAGGGCCGCGACGCCGCCCTCGACCTCGCCCCGAGGGATCGCCGTACCGCCAATTCTGGGTAGGGGCGCGCCGCGTCACTTGTCTGGCAACGACGCGCGCATGCCCATCAGGCCATGTGCCACCAGTGCCCGGGTGCCGTCACGTCGTCCTGAATGCCGGGCTGCGTCGCCTCCAGACAACCTCGTCCTCGACCGCTCCGCCACACTCGGCACAAGCCGAGGTGACAACAGGACGTCGCCCGCCGGTACCACGCCTCTCGATTTCTCGACCCACACGACCCTAATCGCCGTCCTCGGGGGAGGCCGCGATGCATGAGGATTCCACGCCATGGACCTGATAGCCCAGACTGCCTTCGACGACCCGCTGGCCAACGTCAAGGAGACCACCGCCAACCTGCTTCACGAACGCGATCGGCGTTTTTCGCTGCCCCAGGCGTTCTACAACGACCCGCGGCTGTTCGCCCTCGACATGCAGGAGATCTTTACCAAGGAATGGCTGTTCGCCGGCATGACCTGCGAGATTCCGGCCAAGGGCAATTTCCTCACCGTCGATGTCGGCGACAATTCGGTGATCATCGTCCGCGGGGCGGAAGGCCGGATTCACGCCTTCCATAACGTGTGCCGCCATCGCGGCTCCCGACTCTGCGTCAAGGACAAGGGCAAGGTGGCCAAGCTGGTCTGCCCCTACCACCAGTGGACCTACGAACTCGACGGCCGACTGCTGTTCGCCGGCACCGACATGGGCGACGACTTCGACCTTGCGAGTTACGGGCTCAAGCCGGTGCACGTGCGCAGTGCCGGCGGCTTTTTGTTCATCAGCCTCGCCGAACAGCCCCCGGCCATCGAGGACTTCCTGGCCACCCTCGAAACGTATCTCGAGCCCTACCGGATGGACGAGGTGAAGGTCGCCGCGGAATCGAGCATCGTCGAGCAGGCCAACTGGAAGCTGGTGATCGAGAACAACCGCGAGTGCTATCACTGCAACGGCGCCCATCCGGAACTGCTCAACTCGCTGCAGGAGTTCGACGACACCGACGACCCGCGTGCGACCGAGTCCTACAAGGCGCTGGTGGCGCGCAAGCAGGCCGACTGGGAGGCGGAAGCGGTGCCCTGGCGGCTCGCCCGCATCGGCAAGCGCAACCGCCTGACGCGTACCCCGCTGCTCGACGGCACGGTATCGATGACCCTGGACGGCCAGCCCGGCTGTCGCAAGCTGATGGGGCGGCTGACCAGCCCCGACATGGGCTCGCTGCGCATCCTCCACCTGCCCAACTCCTGGAACCACTTCATGGGCGATCACGCGGTGGTCTTCCGGGTCCTGCCGCTGGGGCCGCAGCGCACGCTGGTCACCACCAAGTGGCTGGTGCACAAGGATGCCGTCGAAGGCGTCGACTACCAGCCCGACGAGCTGCGCCGGGTGTGGGATGCAACCAATGACCAGGACCGCCGCCTGGCCGAGGAGAACCAGCGGGGCATCAACTCCGTGGCCTACCAGCCTGGGCCCTATTCCGAAACCTACGAGTTCGGGGTGATCGATTTCGTCGACTGGTACAGCGAGCGCATGCTGTCCAATCTCGGCCATGCCCCCGGGCTGCACCTGGCTCGCGGCTGACACTTCCCGCCGAAAGCTCCCTTCCCGTCTCGCGCACGGCATTCCGCCCGACCCCAAGGTCGGGCTTTTTTGTGGATTTCCCTTCCACACCCTAAACGATGCCGCCCCTCGGCCGATATTCCTCCGAAGGAGGTAACGATCCCGCGTCGTTACCGCCTGTTCTTGACCCCACGCGGGGCAGTCACGCCAGACAAATCAACAACAAGGCGAGATTTCCGTCACCGGCTTCTCAACGTGGTGACATGGAAACCTCTGCCGAAACCGATGCTCACAACGTAAATTCCTTGATGCAGGAGTCTCACTTGTCATGAGTCGCAATTTCCTGACCCGACGCTGGTCATCGCTCGGCCTGCAAGCCAAGGTCATGACCCTGGTTCTGGTGCCCCTGATGCTCGTCACCAGCGGCCTGGTGGCCCTCACCATCCTCGATCGCATCGAGGACAACCAGAAGACCCTGGCCGAAGAGCGCCAGATGCTCATCGACGCACGCAAGCAGTCGGTCAAGAGCGTGGTCGAGACCGCCAAGTCGGCGATCGCGCCGATCGTCGCCGAGGCCGGCGCCGACGACCAGGCCGCCATGGAGCGCGCCAAGGACATCCTGCGCCGGCTGCGCTTCGACGGTAACAACTACGTCTTCGTCTACGATTATCAGGGCACGAACCTGGTCCTGCCCCACAACCGCAAGCTGGAAGGGACCGACATGCTGGACAAGGAAGACGCCCAGGGGCACTTCCTGGTCAAGGACATGATCCAGGTCGCCAAGGACGGCGGCGGTTTCTATCAGTACCTGTGGCCCAACCCCGATACCCGACAGCCCGAGCCCAAGTACTCCTACGCCGCCGGTATCCAGAAATGGGGCTGGATGCTCGGCTCCGGGGTCTATGTCACCGAAATCGACCAGGCCATGGCGGAGATTCGTGCCACCGCCGCCGCGGAACTGCGCACGGCGATCATCCGGGTGGTCCTGCTGGGCCTGGGCATGCTGGTGATCGTGGCGCTGGTGGTCGGCTACCTGGTCCGGCGCACCGTGCGGCCGCTGCGCGAGACCGCCGAGGCCATGAAGGACATCGCCAGCGGCCGGGGCGACCTGACCCGGCGCCTGCCGGTACGCAGTGACGACGAGATCGGTGCGCTGGCGACCCAGTTCAACGCCTTCGTCAGCCGCATGCAGGAAACCCTGCGCGAGGTTCGCGCCAGCACGCGCAGCGTGAGCCAGGCCGTCGGCCACATCGCCCACAGCAGCCAGGAGCTCTCCAGCCGCACCGAACAGGCCGCCGCCAACCTGCAGCAGACGTCTTCCTCCATGGAGGAGATCACCGCCACGGTCAACCACTCCTCCGAGTCGGCCGCCCAGGCCAACCAGCTGGTGCAGTCGACCAGCCGCGTGGCGCAGGACGGCGAAAACGCCATGGGGCAGGTCGAGCAGACCATGCGCGACATCAACGAGTCGGCCGAGAAGATCAGCGAGATCATCACCATGATCGACTCGATCGCCTTCCAGACCAATATCCTGGCGCTCAACGCCTCGGTCGAGGCGGCCCGCGCCGGCGAACACGGCCGCGGCTTCGCGGTGGTCGCCGAGGAAGTCCGCTCCCTGGCCAGCCGTTCCAGCGAGGCCTCCAAGGAGATCCGCGAGCTGATCGACACCTCGACGCGGCATACGCAGACCGGTGCCGACCTGGTGCGCAACGCCGGCGAAACCATGCGCGAGATCGTCACTAGCGTGACCCGGGTTTCCGACGTCATCGCCGAGATCAGCGCCGGTGCCAAGGAGCAGAGCAGCGGCATCGGCCAGATCAACACGGCGGTCGCCGAGATGGACACCATGACCCAGCAGAATGCGTCCATGGTCCAGCAGACCTCCATGGCCGCCGCGGACATGCGCCATCAGGCCGAGCAGCTGACCCGACTCGTCAACCACTTCGTGCTTGGCGACGACACCGCGCCCGCCGCCCCCGCACTGGGCTCGACACACCGCGAACCCGCCGCCCTGCCCTCGGCCCGC
Organism: Modicisalibacter tunisiensis; assembly: GCF_020148005.1. GTDB lineage: Bacteria > Pseudomonadota > Gammaproteobacteria > Pseudomonadales > Halomonadaceae > Modicisalibacter > Modicisalibacter tunisiensis. Next base: position 172,668 of record NZ_JAGXFD010000001.1, read on the forward strand.
GAGTCATCCCGTTCCCGAACCCAGCAGGAGGAGGACGCCTGGGAGTCCTTCTGAACCGACAGCCCGCCCTGACCGGCGGGCTGTACGCGCGTCACGATACTGCCGGCCGGCTCGCCTGCGCCGGCAGCTCGGCGAAGAAGGCCGCCCATGCCAGCGGTCGCTGGAAATAGTATCCCTGCAGGAAATCCGCCCCCATGGCGTGGAGAATCTCCACCTCCTCTTCGGTTTCCACCCCCTCGATGACCACGCCGCGCTGCAGCCGCTTCACCAGATAGAGCAGCCCGTCCATGATGCCGCGAGCCTCCCGGGCGTCGCGATCGGTCAGCCCGGCGATCAGCGAGCGGTCAATCTTGATGCTCGAGAAGGGAATCTCCTTGAGGAAGCTGATCGAGGTGTAGCCGGTGCCGAAGTCATCCAGGGCCACCCGGAACCCCGCCTGACGCAGCCGGGTGATCTCGGCGGTCAGGGTCGAGCGGTCGAGCAGCTTGACGTGCTCGGTCAACTCGAAGGAAATGCGCCCCGGGTCGATACCGTGGCGAGCGGCCAGGGCCAGCGCCGTGTCCACGAAACGCCGCGTATAGAGCTGCTTGGGCGAGATGTTCAGCGACAGGTAGTCCAGTTGCGCCAGCGCGGGCTCGTCGGCCAGCCGCGAGAGCATCGTCTCCAGCGTCCAGTCGCCGAGCTTGATGATCAGGTCGCTGGCCTCGGCGATGGGAATGAACACGCCGGGGCTGATCGGCCCGCGCTCGGCATGCTCCCAGCGCAGCAGCACCTCGCCGGCGCACCAGCCCCGGCGCTTGAGCGAGTGGATCGGCTGGATCGCGAAGCTCAGGCCTTCCCCGCCCGCCGCGAGCGCCTGTTCCAGCAGGTTGGAAAGCTCGGCGTGATACGTCTGGGCATCGAGCATGGCATCGGTGAACTCCACCAGGCTGTCCTCGCGGTCTTCCTTGGCGGCATACATGGCGGCATCGGCACACTTGAGCAGTTGCACAGCGTTCTGGGCATGCAGCGGATAATGCGCGATGCCCATCGAACAACCCAGGGTGTGCGCATTGCCGCCAACCTCAAAGGGGCGCTTGAGCGAGCGCAGCAGCAGTTCGGCGAGTTCCGGATAGGGCGTTTCCCGGCCGCAGAGCACCAGAAACTCGTCGCCGCCCATGCGCCCGGCCACCGGCTGGCGCCCCACGCTGTCACGCAGGCGCGTGGCGAAAAGACGCAGCAGCGTATCGCCCTGGGCGTGGCCGAAGGCGTCGTTGACCTCCTTGAAGCCATTGAGGTCGATGTAGACTACCGTGAACGGCTCGCCGTCCCGAATGCGCTCATCGAGCATGGCGAGCATCGCCTGGCGGTTGTAGAGGTTGGTCAGCGCATCATAGGTCGATTCGTGCCGGACGCGCCGGATCTGGCGCTGCTTGATGCGCAGGTGAACCCAGGCTCCCAGGGCACCGGCGATCAGCAACAGGCTCAGCCCGCCGATCAGCCACCCGGCCCAGCGCGGCATCAGCCCCGGCAACTCTCCCAGCACCTTGACGTCCACGCCCTCGGGCAGCCGGTTCAGCAATTGCGGTTCCAGGGAGAGCTGCTGCGGCACCGTCAGCGGAGACAGCGGATCTGCCGCCTTCGAGACACGCTGGGCCACCTGCTGGGAGAGACTCGCCACATTGATGAACGAGCCCCCCACACAGCCGAAGGGCGTCAGGTAATCCAGAGCGCAGAAGAAGTCGCCCAGCTGCCGACGAAAGTGCGCCGCCAGCGCGTCGGCGGAATGCATCGTCGACAGCTGCAGCGGCGCATCCAGCGCGACAACCGTGTAACCCGAGGCGTCGAAGTCACTCGCGTAGAGCGCGCGCCAGGTGCGGGTCGCCACCGTTTCGAAGCCCATCGCCTCCACATCGGGCATGACCTGACGCCGAAGGCGCAGACCGGCGCGGGACGCCGAGTGCACCAGCAGCAGCCGGTTGCGGCCGGCGATCTCGCGCGCCAGCTGCACGGTATCGATGACCGCCGGGCGGGTGTTGGCGAGAATCACTCCCTGATGCGCCCCGGCCTCGGCCAGTTCGGGATCGTTGACGCCGATGGCGATCGGATGGCGATCGGGAAACCAGTTCGTGTACTCCCGATAGAAGCGCAGCGCCGGGTCATCGAGCAGGATTACCCGATCGTACTGTGTCAGGCGATTGCCGTTGCTGTAGAGCGCGAAGTTCCTCAGATAACGCGCACGCGGCAGGTCCCGGGCGTCCAGGTAATGGACGCGCACCCGGTTGACCTTGCCGCGCAGGTAGTAGGTCAGGTTGCTGACCAGGCTGTCCGTCCACTCGTCGCCGTCATGATAGGACGCCAGGATCAGCACGTTGCTGACCGGGTGCGCGGTCGACACGGCCGGGGGCGGCACCCGAGCGAGCCCCGGCTTCGCCAGGGCCAGCACCGTCAGGCCGAAAACAAGAAGAAGCCCAGCTTTCATTGCGAGCCTGCGGGATCGATGCATGAGACAAGCGGCGAGGATCACCCGCCGTCTGCATGAGAGATGGCATGCCGTATGGCAAAAGCCGCGCATTATAGGCCGCTGCCACCGGCGATGCCACGCTTTCAGGGTGCGCGATATACGAGCCCTGAAATCAGGATTTCGCCGCCATCACGCATCGAACAACCGCTCCCGCTGCTGCGGCCTGCATCAGCGCAGCGCCGGCAGCATGAAGTGCTCGATGGCCTGACGCACCGACGGCAGCATCACGTCGGTGTGCGCCATGAGCTCCTCGATCAACGCCGGCAGGCCGGGCACGCCGACCTCGAGATGCTTGCGTATCGCCATTCTGGCGCAGGTTTCCGGGCAGGCATGCTCGGGCAGGCGAATGTCCAGCGCCTGCAGGCGCGAACGGAAGTCATCGCCGTCGATCAGTTCGACAATCATCATCACTGCACCCTCCCGTCGTCGGGCGCCGGCCCCGGCCGGCGCCGCATGGGCTGTCGTTTCGATACTCGCCCGTCATCGGCGGACGCGCAATGATCGATTTCATCATCCCACCGTGCCGGGGGCCGTCCCTGCCGCGGGCATAAACGACAACGGGGCGCCGAAGCGCCCCGTTGTACGTCATGACCGGGCGACGCCCGGTGCGTGTCCGGTTCAGGATTCGTTGGCCATCCCCTGGACCCGCTTCATGAGTTCGGGATCCTGCTGGATCGCCTGGCCGATGGCGTTGAAGGTCTCGACGGTCAGGCCACTGTCCTGCACGACGGACACCATCTTGTCATTGGCTTCCTTGCGGATCGCCTGCTGCTTGGACTGGTCGTCGGTGCCCTGCAGCTTTTGGGTGTATTTCTGCGAAATCGCGGCGATCTGCTGCGAGGCATCAGCGAACTGCTGCAGCTGCTCGTCGGTGAAGTCCTGCGCCGTCGGCGCGGCCTGCTGAGTCTGCTGCTGGGCCTGGCCGTTGGTATCCTGGGCCATGGCAGGGGCCGAGATCATGCCGGCCGTGAGCAGCGCCGCAGCGAACAGGGCAGTGAACTTTTGCATCTAGAACCTCCAGAATGAATGTCGCGTGTACGGACTCTGACGGCGGTGTGCCTCGCGGGTTCCTGAATTTCCTGTAACGTATTGAAAATTCAAGTTCCACCGTCTCTACATCCGTCGCCAGGGAGCGACAGGGCCGCCCCCGGATACGCTCAGCCCTGCTCGAGCCAGGCGACGAGTGCCTCGATCCCCTCGAGCAGCGAACGACTCGCCGGGTGATCGAGCACCGCACCTTCCCCATCGAGCAGGGCGGCCCCATCGAAATCAACATAGGCCAGGCGCGCCGTCAACTGGTGCGGCCGGCAGCCGAAGGCACTGCCCGGCAGCAGGGCCACGCCCGCTTCGTCGAGCAGCCGCCGGGTCAGCTCGGCGCTGGTGGTGATGCCGCGCCGGGCCAGCGACTCGCGGAAGGCCCCGAAATCCGGGAACAGATAGAAACCGCCATCCGGCGCATGCACCCGCACGCCGGCCGCGCTCAGCCGGTTCGCACAGGCCTCCCCCAGCTCCGCCAGGATCATTCGCTGGCGCGCGACATAGGCGGTCAGCGCCGAGCTCAGCGTATAGGCGGTGATCGCCGCATACTGGACGGGGCTGGTGACGCTCGACCAGGTCTCGGAAGCCAGGCCGATGAGACGCTGGAACAGCTCGTCGCCCAGCGCCGCCGGCACATGCATGACGCCCAGCCGCCAGCCGCCGGCCCCGCACCACTTGGACAGGCCGCTGGTGGTCACCGTGCCTTCCGGGTAGTCGCGGGCGAAGGCGCGATGCGCCCCGGCATGGTCGAGCATCGCGTAGATCTCGTCGGCCAGCACCAGCACCCCGTGGCGGCGGGCAACCTCGGCGAGGCGCTGCTGGCTCTCGGCATCCGGCGACAGCCCGGTGGGGTTGCCCGGCGCATTGAGGATCAGCACCTTGAGTCGCTCGGGAGCGTCGCGGCAGCAGGCGTCCAGCTGCTCGGCGGTCACCTGCCAGCGGGACTCGAAGTCGGCCTCGAGGCGCACCGCACGCTGACCGGCCAGGCGCGCCTGGGGCGCGTAGGAGACCCAGGCCGGCGCGGGAATGAGGATGTCCGCCTCCGGCAGCGACTTCATCAGGGCGAACAGCAGCAGCTTGCTCCCCGGCCCCACCACCACGCGCTGCGCCTCCCAGGCCGTCTCGTCGGTGGCCCGATGAAACGCCGCCACCTGCTCGCGCAGGGCCGCCAGCCCCTGCACGGGCAGATAGGCCTTCTCGCCGGCATGCTCGGCGAGCGCCGCCACCGCCGGCGCGAACACCGGGAACGGCGACTGGCCGAAGCCGAGCTTGTGGATGCGGCGCCCCCCCGCCTCGAGCAGGCGCGACTGCTCGTTGATCAGCAGGGTGTCCGAGGAGGGCGTTCCCGCCTCGGCCTGCCGGTAGCCGCCCTCGAGCCGCTGGGCGAGCGACGCCGACTCGGCGGGAAAGGGGTCGGGGGTGTCGTCGTGACGGATCGCGGTGGTCATCGTGGCCTCCTTGGAAGGCGCTGGGGGTAGGAATCGCCGGGTCATTCGATGGTCAGGCGGGCGATCAACGCCTCGCGGCGGCGGATCGCCGCCACCGCCTCGCTGCCCATTTCCCGGGCCAGGCGGGACAGCAGCAGTTCCACCAGCAGGAACAGGCTGCTCATGGGATTGAAGAAGAACGGCCCCTCGGCGGGCGCCGTGAGGGTGCAGTCGGTCAGCCGCGCCAGCTGGGAGCGGGCATGATTGGTCAGGGCGATCAGCCCCGCGCCCTGCTCCACCGCCAGGCGGCAATAGTCCACGCTGATGCGCGTCTCGGGGCGGAAGGCGATGCCGATCACCAGATCGCCGGCGTCCAGATGCAGGGCCTGTTCGACGGTGACGCCGGCCCGGGACGACACCAGCTGCACGTCGCGACGCAGGTAGTCGAGGTAGTAGGCCAGGTAGTGCGCGGCGCCGTAGCTGGCCCGCAGCCCCACCACATGCACGCGGCGCGCGCTCCGGATGCGCTCGACGGCGCGCTCGAGGCACGCCGCGTCGAGCCCGCTCACGGCCGCGGACAGGTTGGCCATCTCCTGCTGCCAGAGTGCCTGATCCGGAAAGGCGCCAGGCTCCGCCGCGGGCGTCTCGCCGAAGTCCAGCAGGCGCTCGGCGCGGGTGGAGTAGAAGGTGCTGCCGGTGAGGTCGCGGCGGAACAGCGCCTGGAAGGCCTTGAAGCCGGAGAACCCCAGGGCCTGCGACAGGCGCGTCAGCATCGAGGCATTGGCGCGATGACGCTCGGCCAGCTGCGAGATGGTCGACACCCCCACCTGTTCCGGCTCGGCCACCAGCGACTCGAGCAGCGCCAGCGCCCTGGGCGACAGGCGCGGCAAGGCCGCATCGCCCTCGCGCAGCCGGGGCAGCCACGCCTGCAGCGTATCGAAGTCGGCGGGGGCCGCGTCCTGTTTCATGGTCATGCCTCTTGCCCGTTCATGGCCTCAGGCTAGGATGACCACCGGCGATTTGCAAATAAATTTGCATAGTGAAAATAAATTATCAGCCCCGGCCGCCGGCCCTCCCCTGCTCGCCGCCAATGAAAACGGGCGCCCGCAGGCGCCCGTGTCGTGAGCCGGTTTCTCCGTCGGACGACGGGAAGGTCACGATCAGCCGTAGACCATGTCCGGCAGCCAGGTGATCAGCGCCGGGAACACGATCACCAGGAACAGCCCCAGCGCCTGGATGCCCAGGAACGGCAGCGACGAGCGGAAGATCTGCGCCATGGTGATGTGCGGCGGACAGACCCCCTTGATGTAGAACAGCGCATAGCCGAACGGCGGGCTCAGGAACGACATCTGCATGTTGACCAGATAGATGACGCCGAACCACAGCGAGACATCGGCAGCCGAGACCCCGGGCAGGCCGAACAGCCCGTCGAACTCCAGCGGCTGGATCAGCGGCACGAAGATCGGCACCGCCAGCAGCAGGATGCCCACCCAGTCGAGGAACATGCCCAGCGCGATCAGCAGCAGCATCATGATCGCCAGCACGCCGTAGGGCCCCAGCCCGGCGCCCGAGATCAGCTCCTGCACGAAGCTCTGGCCGCCCTGGAGGATGTAGAAGCCGACGAAGATGGTCGCGCCGAAGATGATCCACATCACCATCGCCGTGGCCACCAGCGTGGTCATGCACGCCGCATGCAGGTTGGGCCAGGTCAGCCGGCCGTGCATGGCGGCCACCACCATGGCGCCGAAGGTGCCGATGCCGGCCGCCTCGACCGGCGTGGCCAGGCCGGTGAAGATCACCCCCAGCACCACGACGACCAGGGTGATCGGCGCCAGCATGTTGCGCAGCAGACGCAGCTTCTCCTTCATGCTGACCCGGTCCTCGGGCGGCAGGGGCGGCGCGGTGCGCGGGTTGAGCTTGCCGCGGAACCACACGTAGAAGGCATACATGCCGGCCAGCATCAACCCGGGAATCAGCGACCCCAGGTACAGCTCGCCCACCGACTGCTGGGCCACCACGCCGTAGATGATCGCCAGGATCGACGGCGGAATCAGGATGCCCAGCGTGCCCCCGGCCATGATCGAGCCCAGGGCGATTTCCGGGTCGTAATGGCGCTTGAGCATCGCCGGCAGTGCGATCAGGCCCATGGTCACCACCGCCGCACCGATCACGCCGACCATCGCCGCGAGCAGCGTGGAGGCGACGATAGTAGCGATCGCCAGGCCCGCCTTCAGCCCGCCCATCCACTTGTAGACGACGTCGAACAGCTCCTCGATCAGGCCGGCCTTCTCGAGCACCGCCGCCATGAAGATGAACAGCGGGATCGCCGAGAGCTGGTAGTTGGTCATCATCGGGAAGATGCGCGAGGGCATCATGTTGAGCATGAACTGGTCGCCGACCAGGTAGAGGAAGATCACCCCCAGGCCGCCGGTGACGAAGGCCAGCGGCAGCCCCGCCATCAGCACGATCATCAGCGAGCCGAACATCAGGGCGGTCAGCGCGCCGATGCCCACGTTGGCCAGGCTGTGCTCGACGCTCAGGGCGAAGGGCTGATAGTCGTTGACCACGATGTTGACGATCTCGAACAGCGTGATCGCCCCCAGCACGATGGCCAGGATCACCAGGAACCAGGCGAAGGGCACGTTGCCGTCGCGGGCCGGCAGGGCGTGACGAAACGACTGATAGTCGCGGATCAGCTGTGCCAGGCCCTGCAGCAGCAGCAGCAGCGCCCCGAGGAACAGCGTGAACTTGATCGGGTAGTACTGGATCGCCCACTCGGTGAACGACACCTCGTTGGCGTAGCCGCTGGCGAAGAACACGCCGTTCTGGTCCATCGACTGCGAGAAGAAGGTCCAGCCGGTGGTCAGCAGCGCCAGCGCGAAGACGAAGAAGAAGATCGAGGTCATCAGGTCCAGCGCCGCCTTGGTCAACGGGCGGCCCCGGGTGTAGAGGATGTCGACCCGCACGTGCCCGCCCTCGCGCAGCGCATAGGCGCCCGCCAGCAGGTACTGCATGCCGAACATCAGGAACATCGACTCGTGGACCCAGTTGGTCGGCGAGTTCAGGGCATAGCGGACGAACACCTCGTAGCAGTAGGCGAACGGCGCGATCAGGGCCCAGTAGGCCACGTAGCGTCCCGAGAACCCGGAAATCCTGTCGATGACTCGCGTCAGGCCGTTGCCCGGCGGATGAAAGGCGCCCTCGTGTGACGATACCGGCACCTCGCCGGCCGTCGACCCGCTGACCCGCCCGCCACGCCGGAAACTGCGGTCGACCAGGAACATCACCACCAGCGGCAGGAGCAGCAGCACCGCCCAGTACAGCCAGTGCGGCAGCACGAAATTGACTTCTAGGTTCATTGCACCTCTCCCGTCAGCGCGGCCGGGAAGCCGCGACGGTGCCAAGCATTCATGTCGTCAGAGTGCCCCGCCGCCGGCGCTGCCGGGGCGGGGAGAGTCCGGCAGGCGCCGGGTCAGGCGTCCAGCGAGTAGTCCTTGATGTCCTCGTCGGTCACCAGGGCCACCGCCGGGTCCTGCATGGTCTTCAGGTGGGCGCGGAACAGCTTGGCGGCGTCCGGGTCCTTGTTGGCCCACTTGAACCACAGCGGGATCGCCGCCTTGCGGAAGCGGTCGGCGTCGTCCTCGGAGAGGTGGATGATCTCCACGCCCTTCTCGCGGTACTTGGGCCAGGCCTCGGCGTTGGCCTTCTGGATCGCCGCGTAGTGATCGCGGGAATAGGCCGAGACCAGCTCGTGCATGAGGTCCTGGGTCTGCGGCGACATGCGCTCGTAGACGCGCCGGTTGACGGCGATGTCCATCAGGTCGACGGCCTGGTGCAGGCAGGGCGTGGAGGGCGGGCCCATGATGATGTACTTGGCCACCTGCCAGAAGCCCAGCTCGTAGTTGACCGCCGCGCCGGTATAGTCGGCCGCGTCGATGGTGCCCTTCTCCAGCGCCGGGTACACCTCGGAGCCGGGCAGCAGCGTGGTCCGCGCGCCGATCGAGGCGAAGGTCTCGGCGACGATCCCGCCGGGCATGCGCAGCTTGATGCCCTTGAAGTCGTCGAAGCTTCTCAGCGGCACCTTGGAATGGATCAGGTTGAGGTCGTGGTGGACGTAGCCCAGCAGTTCCTGGCCCTGCTTGTGATAGAGATCCTTGGCAATGCCGAAGCCGCCGTAGGCACCGAACATCATGTCCCACTGGTGCGGCATCGACAGCCCCATCGGATAGGCGGTCAGGAACACCCCGGCGGGCATCTTGCCGGGCCAGTAGACGGTGAACCAGTTCTGGCCGTCGAGCACGCCGTTGCGCACCGCATCGGCGACCTCGAAGGCCCCGGCCACCGCGCCGGCCGGGAAGGGCTTGATGGTCACCTCTCCGCCCGTCAGCTCCTGGACGCTGTTGGCCCAGGTCTCGAAGGTCTTGTACCCGGTCGTCCCCGGCTGCCAGGAGGACTGCATACGGATCTGGATGCCCTGCTGGGCCTGGACGTTGCCGACCCAGGGGGCCGCGACGGCGGCGGCGGAGCCCACGGCGGCGCCCTTGAGGAAGCGGCGCCGCGTGGTGGATTGCGACACCGTCGCGCTCAGGTTATCGGTCGCTTGAGCATCGGTGGCAGGCGTCTTGGGCGTTTTGTCTTGCATGGCAAGGTCTCCTGGGAATCAGGCCACCCTGGCGGATGCAGGGTGATGTGGCTTGTTGTTCTACCCGTTCTGCCTGACGCGGCAGTACGTCCCGCTGTTCACAGTAGCCGAGTTGCGTTGGCTGACCACTGGCGTCGTCAACGCTTACGGCCACCCCCGATGCCGCCCGACACCCGCCAACGGGCCGCCGGCCACGCCCCGTGCGGCCCGCTGTGGTCATACCAGTTATCCAGCCAATTCAACCTTTTAGACCAAAGCACGACCTTCCGCGGCCGCTTCTGTGCCCGGCCCGGGGCCCCGCGAGAGAGAGCCATGAACGCCACCGGGGCATTTCCCGCCCTTGCGGGCCGGCTTTCCTGCCGACTCGGCCACCGCCGGGCACGCCCCGTCGGCAGGCCGGGGTATACTGCCGGGTAGCCGATCCGCCACCATCCACCCTTGCAAAAGCACAAGACGAGCGGCCGTTCGAAGCCGCCTTCGCATTTACCAGGGAGCGTTATCATGACCCACTGTGCACGCGTCGACGGCCACTGCGGGCGCTGCGACCAGCCCTTGCCCTTCGACTTCACCATGGCCTTTCAGCCCATCGTCGACGTCGACGAACGCCGTGTCGTGGCCCACGAGGCCCTGGTCCGCGGTACCGGGGGCGAATCGGCCTGGCACGTCCTGCAGCGAGTGGACGACGACCTGCTCTACCGCTTCGACCAGGCCTGCCGCGTCAAGGCGATCGAGCTGGCCAGCCGCCTCGAGATGCCCGTCATGCTGTCGATCAACTTTCTGCCCAACGCCGTCTACGAGCCGGCGGCCTGCATCCAGGCGACGATGGACGCCGCCCGGCGCCACGCCTGGCCGACCGAGCGGATCAACTTCGAGATCGTCGAGAGCGAAGCCGTCACCGATCGCCGGCACCTCAAGCGCATCGTCGACCACTACCACCAGATGGGCTTCTCCACGGCCCTGGACGACTTCGGCGCGGGTTACGCCAATCTCGACCTGCTCACCGAGCTGCATCCCGACACCCTCAAGCTCGACCGTCAGCTGGTGATGGGGATCGACAGCCATCCGCGCCGCCAGATGCTGGTCGAGACGCTGGTCGCCCTCGCCGACCGGCTCGGTTGCCGGCTGATCGCCGAGGGCGTGGAAACCCCGGCCGAGTCACGCTGGCTCTATCGGGCGGGGATTGCCCGCCAGCAGGGCTACTACTTCGCCCGGCCGGCGGTGGAAGCCCTGCCGAGCGTACCGCCCGAGCGCTTCAGCGAGGTTCACGGCGACGGACGACCGGCGGGGTGACCGGCGGCCGGGCGGCAAGGCAGCGCAAAACAATGAGCGTTTATATAATTATCAGGCTATGGTATTTTGGCGCGACGAGACCCCGCGCTGTCGCGGGTTCAGGGATTCGACTCGAGAACACATCGCCATACCATGCCCATGTCACGCTACGTCACGCCGCTCGCCCTGCTGTGTACCGGCCTGCTCGCCTCGCCGTTCGCCGCCGCGACCGACCTCTATTCGCTCAAGGTCAGCAACGACCTGTTCTCGTCCAGCGAGGATGGCCACTACTCCAGCGGAGTCGAGCTCAGCCGCACCACCCTGCCCGAGGCCGACCACTGGTCGCGGCGCTTCGCCGACTGGCTGCCCGGCTGGCAGGCCGACGATGTCGATGCCGTCAGCTATCACCTGGCGCATCAGATCTACACTCCCAACGACATCAGGCGCCGCCATCCACGCGGCGACGATCGCCCCTATGCCGGGGTGCTGCTCGGCGGGGTCTCGTTCTTCGCCGATGAGGAACACGATGGCTGGCGCGAGGCCTCGATGCTCGACCTGCAGCTCGGCTGGGTGGGCCCCGCCGCGGGCGGCGCCGTGCTGCAGGACCGCGTCCACAAGATGACCGGCAGCGACGACCCCAGGGGCTGGAGCCACCAGCTCGACAACGAGCCGCTGCTCGGGGTCGCCGGCAACAAGGCCTGGTGGTGGCAGGACCGGCTGGCCGGGCTGGAGTGGGAGTACGGTCCCAGCACCTCTTTTCAGGTCGGCAACCTCTACGACTACGTGGGCGGCGGTGGGGCGATTCGCTTCGGCGAGGGTCTCGACAAGAGCTTCGGTATCCCCAGCGTCGCCCCGGCCCTGGGCGGACGCCAGGGCTTCCGGGCCGGTGGCGGCTTCGGCTGGTACGGTTTCCTCGGGGTCGAGGGGCGCTACATGGCCCACAACCTGCTGCTCGACGGCAACTCCTTCAAGGACAGCCCCAGCGTCGACCGGCGCGAATGGGTGGGCGACCTGAGCGCCGGCGCCGTCATCAGCTGGGACAACTGGCAGATCGCCTTCACCAGCGTCTGGCGTACCCGCGAATTCGAGAGCCAGGACAGCGCCGACCACTTCGGCTCGATCACCCTGTCGAAATGGCTGTAGCGACCGGCGTCTGCCGGCGAGGCGGATCGTCGCGAACCTAGCCGATCCCGACCCGGCCGCGGCCGGCCTGCTTGCCGCGATACAGGGCCCGATCGGCGGCGGCGATCAGTGCCTCGGCGCTCGCCTCGCCACCGCGGCTCGCGGCGACGCCGAGGGTCAGGGTAGGACGCCGGGGATCGCTCCGTGCCGACTGGATGACCCGCTCGCAGAGACGCTCGGCGATCTGGCGGGCCTCCTCGTGGCCGGCGCCGGGCAGCACCGCGAGGAATTCGTCGCCGGCGTAGCGCCCCACCTGGTCATCGCCACGCAGCTGGCTGCTCAGGACCTGCGCCACCCAGTTCAACGCCTGATCCCCCGCCGCATGGCCGTACTGATCATTGATGGTCTTGAAACGGTCGACGTCGATCATCAGCACGCCCACGCTCCCCTGGGTGGCGGCACTCGCGGCCAGGGCCGCCTCGAGTGCCGCCAGGATTCCCCGGCGATTGGGCAGGCCGGTGAGCGCATCCTGGTTGGCGGCATCCTCGGTGACCCGCTTCCAGGCCACGAAGTGACGAGCCATGGCATTCAGGTAGCCGGCCACGGCCCCCAGCTCGTCGCCGGCGTCCGTGTCGGCGCGCGCCGTGAGATCGCCCGCGCCGAGCCGCTGAACGGTCCGCCCCAGGGCACGCACCGGGCGAACGATGGAGTGGACGATCAGCACGAGCCCCGCGGTCGCGATCAGCAGTGTCACTCCCCAGGCACCGACCAGCCACTCGAGCTGGCGCTGCTGGGTCTGGACGGCCCGCGCCGCCCGTCGCTTGATGGCCGTCGACAGATGGGTCTGGACCTGCTGCAGATCACCGATGGCGGACGCGAGCCGCCGGCGGACACTGGCAAAGCCCGGCGTGTCACCGGCCAGGTGCAGGGGACGGGCCTGCTCGACCAGCCCCTCGATGGCCGGCCGGGCCGACTGCCAGGCGGAACGTGCCCGGGCAACACTCTGCGGCGGCAGGTCGCGATCGGATGCGGTGCCGGCGAGCTGCGAGAACAGCCGGTCGATGGCCCCGGTCAGGCCCCCGTAGTCGGGCACGGACTCGCCGGTCTCCGCCGCCAGGACATCGGTCAGGGCGCGCTGCAGGTCGTACTCGAGGGTGGCCAGCGGCACCAGCAGCGTCACCGCCTCCTCCACGGAGCGATGCAGTCGGGCCTCCTGACGCTCGAGCACCAGCACGCTGACGACGATCAGCACCGTCATCGGCACCACCAGCACCGCCACCGCCAGCGCCAGCCGTTTTCCCACCGAGAGCCGCCGCAGCAGCGACTCGACCTTGCACAATGTTCGCTTCATGGATCTCGCGGACTCGCTTCTTGCCACGCCGGGCGTGTTCAGGACCGGGGCCCAATTGGGCCGCATCCCCGAGGTCATGGCAAGTCGAGTCCGCGCACCGCTCAGCGCCGCAGCACGCCCTCTTCATGAAGCAGCTTGAAGATCGCCTCGGCGCCCTGCTCGGGCGTCGCGTCGGTCAGCACCTGCCCGCCGCCGCCTTCCGCCTTGGCGGCGGCGGCCTTGAAGCGATCCCGCGCCGAGGCGGCCTTGACCACCTTGAGCCGCTTGGGACGCGGCCGCGCGGGCTCCAGCGTCCAGTCGGCCAGCGCCGTGTCGGGGCGCGACGCCTGTTCGCTGACAGCCAGCGCGCCGCGCCGGGCCGGGCCGAAGGCACTCTGGCGAGGAGCGGGTGCCGCCTCGTCGACGGTGATCACCGCCGGCAGGCGAAGGCGCAGCCGGCGACGCTGGCCGCGCGGCAGCGCCTGCAGCAGGGTGACATGCTCCGGCTCGACGCGTTCGATCTCGGCCAGCCCGGTGACGATCGGCCAGCCCAGCGACTCGGCCAGCAGGTAGGGCAGCAGCCCCGAGCCCTCGCCGGTTTCCGCCCGGGTGCCGCACAGCAGCAGCCGCGGCGGAGCCTCGCGCAGCGCGTCCGTCAACGCCGGCAGGACATCGGCATCGCCGGCCTGCTCGATCAGCGTCAGCGCCTCGAAGCCCATGCCCAGATAGCCCCGCAGGGCGGCCTCGCTGTCGGTCTCGTGGTGCCCGGCGTGAATCAACTGCACCCGGGCATGGTCCAGGGCGAGCGCCGCCTCCACGGCACGGGCATCCTGATCGGCCCGCCGGGTCCGGCCGGTCACCGGATGGCGGCCGATCGAGACCAGCACCGCCACGTCCAGCGCCCCGGCGGCGTTCTTCGTCGTCTCATGCGGCATCACGCTTGCCTCCGTCTTCCTGGCGCGCCTGCTCGACGCGCGTCACCAGTGCCTCGAGAATCGCCGCGCTGTCGCCGATCACGGCCAGATCGGCCCGCTTGATCATGTCGCAGCCGGGGTCGACGTTGACGGCCACCACCTTGTCGCAGCGCTGGATCCCCTGCAGGTGCTGGATGGCGCCGCTGATGCCCACGGCCACGTAGACCCGCGCGGTCACCCAGGTGCCGGTGGCGCCCACCTGGCGGTCGCGCGGCATGAAGCCGTCGTCCACCGCCACCCGCGACGCCCCTTCGGTGGCGCCGAGCGCCGTGGCGGCCCGGTGGTAGCCCTCCCAGTCGCGGATGCCGTTGCCGGCGGCGAGGATGAACTCCGCCTCGCCCAGCGCCACGCTGGCCGGATCGACGGCCACCGCGCCCAGGTCCTCGACCCGCGAGAAGGCCTCCGGCAGGGCCGGCGGCGCGAGCGGTCGCGCCGCATGCACGGTCTCGCTGACCGGCTCGGCACACTCCGCCAGCGCCAGCGCCAGCGCCACCCGCGGCAGGTCGCGCCGGATGTCGAGCGAGCCCGCCGCGCCGCGGCAGGTGGCATGCCAGCCCAGGGCGCTGCCGGCGTCCGGCTCGATCTGCCAGAGTCCGGCGGCCGGTCGCTCGCCCAGCCGCGCCGCCAGACGGCGGCCAAGCTCGCCACCGCCCAGCGCGGAGTCCGGCAGCAGCCAGTGACGCGGTGACAGCGACTCCTCGATGGCACTCAGCGCCGCGATCCGCGCCTCGGGCGCATAGCCGGCAAGGCGCGGTTCATCGAGGGTGACCAGGCGATCGACGCCGGCCTCGGCAAAGCCGCTCTCGCGGGCCTCGCCGAAGACGATCGCCACCACCGCCCCGGGGGCCTGCGGATCGGCATCGGCCAGCCGGCGGGCCAGCCCCAGCAGGTCACGGTCGTGGGACGACAGGCGGCCCCCGGCGAGGTCGGGCACCACCGCCACCAGGAACGCCGGCGACTCGATCTCGACACGCTGCCGGGCCGGCTGGCCGTCGCCACGGTCGCCCGCCGACGACCGGCCGGCGCCCTGCTGCACGCCACTGCGATCGATGCGCTTGATGCCGTTGGGGCCGGTGAAGCCGACGGCATGCGGATCGCGGCGTATCCGGCCGTTGGGGCCCGGCCACTCGCTGGGCGCGGCGCCCTCGCCCAGCTCGGCGAGCACGTCGAGATGCTCGGGGTGCAGACGGTTGCGGGCGATCCACTCCTTGCGGGGATCGCGACGAACGATCTCGCTCATGCGGCCTCCTCCTCGGTGACACGCCGCCGGTCCTTCGCCGGCGCACTCTCGTCCAGCGCATCGGCGACCAGCTCGGCGATATCCTTGACCACGGCGCGGTCCTCGGCCACCACGCCCTCGAGCATGGCGGTGCACTGCGGGCAGCCCACCGCGACCAGATCGGCGCCGGTCTCGCTCACGTCGTTCATGCGCATGTCGGGGATCCGCTGCTTGCCGGGGATGTCGGTGATCGGCGCGCCGCCGCCGCCGCCGCAGCAGCGCGACCGGTAGCCGGAACGCGCCATCTCGACCCGCTCCACGCCGAGGGCGTCGAGCACCGCCCGCGGCGCGGCGTACTCGCCGTTGTAGCGGCCCAGGTAGCAGGGATCGTGGTAGGTCACGCGGCCGAGTCGGCTGGCCTTGAGTGACAGCCAGCCGGCCTCGAGCAGCTCGTTGATGTAGGTGCTGTGGTGGCTGACCTCATAGTTACCGCCCAGCTCGCCATACTCGTTGGCCAGCACATGGAAGCTGTGCGGATCGCAGGTGACGATGCGATCGAAGCGGTACTGGGCCAGGGTGGCGATGTTGCGGCGCGCCAGGCTCTGGAAGGTCGCCTCGTCGCCCAGCCGCCGCGCCACGTCGCCGCTGTCGCGCTCCTCGTTGCCGAGCACCGCGAAATCGACCCCGGCGGCACGCAGCACCTTGACCAGTGCCCGCAGGGTGCGCTGGTTGCGCATGTCGAAGACCCCGTCGCCCAGCCACAGCAGCACCTGGGCCTCGCCGCGCTCGGCCATCAGCGGCAGCTCGAGGTCCGCCGCCCAGTGCAGGCGCGAACCGGGATCGAAGCCGCCGGGATTGTCGGTGGCGATCAGGTTGTCGAGTACTTCGGCACCCTTGTTCGGCGTGTTGCCGTGTTCCAGGGTCAGAAAGCGGCGCATGTCGACGATGGCATCGACGTGCTCGATCATCATCGGGCACTCCTCGACGCAGGCGCGGCAGGTGGTGCAGGACCACAGCGTCTCGGCGTCGACCAGCGCCGTGCCCTCGCGGGCGACGATCGGCCCGTGGGGGTCGCCGGCGTGCTCGCCGACGGCCTTGCCGGGATACGGCGAACCGGCGTAGGCGGCATCGCTGCCGCCCGCCATGCCCACCACCATGTCCTGGACCAGCTTCTTGGGATTGAGCGGCTGACCGGCGGCGAACGCCGGGCAGACTGCTTCGCAGCGCCCGCACTGCACGCAGGCGTCGAAGCCCAGCAGCTGGTTCCAGGTGAAGTCGGCGGGCGTCTCGACGCCCAGCGGCGCCTCGGCATCGTCGAGATCCAGCGCCTTGAGCCCCGTGGAACGCCGTCCCGGACCGGCCGCGGTGGAGAACCGCTCGGCCCGGCGATGAAAGGCCAGATGCAGGGCGCCGGCGAAGGCATGCTTCATCGGCCCGCCCCAGGTCATGCCGAACACCAGTTCGGCCAGCCCCCAGGCCACCGCCGCGGCAAGCAGCACCGCGACCAGCCAGCCACCGGCGTCGGGGGGCAGCACGCCCACCGCCGGCAGGGTGGCCACGAAGATGCCCAGCGAGAACGCCATCAGGCTCTTGGGCAGGCGCATCCAGGGACCCTTCGACAGCCGCGCCGGCGGGTTGATCCGGCGGCGGGCGACGAACAGGCTGCCCACGAACATCGTCGCGCTGGCCGCCAGCAGCAGCCAGCCCAGCACGCCCTCGGCCAGGCCCAGGCCATGGACGACGATCGCCAGCGCCATGGCGGCGACGAAGCCGCCGGCGGTGGCCACGTGGGTGCTGGACATCACCTTGTCGCGCGCCACCACGTGGTGCAGGTCGACCAGGTAACGGCGCGGTACCGCGGCCAGGCCGCGGATCACCGGCACCGGTGAAGGACGCCCCTGACGCCACAGGCGAATGCGCCGCACGGCGCCGATTGCCGCCAGTGCCAGGGCGGAGAAGATCAGGATCGGCAGGAGGATATCGAGCATCTCGCTCACCTCATGTTCGGAACCATAAGCTGGGGGATTCGCTTCGCCACCATGCATGCCGCCGGGCTGATCCGGGGGCAGGCCTTCGCGAGGGCGCTGTGAACCCGTCCCTGGACGCTACCTTTGCCATCTGACCGCCATGGATGGCGGAAATGCCGGAATGGAAAGGAACACTTTCCGGCCATGGCAAAGGACCCTCGCTACGCCCTGCCCCCAGCGCCCATCGGCATGGGTGGCCAGGACCCTTCCGGCTTCAAGCTCGAGTTAAAAGTCCTTGCAGATCCGCAGGGCATCATAGATCGCCGCATGCGTATTGCGCGGTGCCGTGCAGTCGCCCAGCCGGAACAGCACGAAGCCGGCATCCGGATCGTCGTCCAGCGTGGCCAGGGCAGGCTGCGGCTGGATGGCGTAGAGCGCCTCGAGGTCGACCTGCCCCTTGTTGCGGGACTGCTCCTTGAGCGCGTAGTAGAGCGCCTCGTCGGGGCGCACGCCGTTCTCGACCACCACCTGGTCGACCACCCGCTCCTCCTGGGCGCCGGTGTACTCGTTCTCGAGCACCGCCACCAGCGAGTCGCCCTCGCGATAGACCTTGTGCAGCGCCAGGTCGGAGGTCATGATCACCTCCTTCTCGTAGAGGCTGCGGTAATAGGTCGGGAAGGTAGTGCCCCCCACCGCCGCACCGGGCTTGATGTCGTCGGTGACGATCTCCACCTTGGCGCCCTTGTCGGCCAGGTAGTCGGCCGCAGAGACCCCGGCGAACTCGCAGATGGAATCGAAGATCAGCACGTTCCTGCCGGGCTCCACGGCGCCGCTGAGGATGTCCCAGGTGCTGACCACCAGGCTCTGTTCGCGATCCTCGGCATAGCCCCATTCGGGCACCTGCGACAGGAAGGGCTGACCGCCGGTGGCGAGCACCACGATGTCCGGGCGCAGGTCGCCGATGGTCGCCGCGTCGGCGCGGGTGCCCAGGCGCAGGTCGACCTTGAGGCGTGCCAGCTCGAGCTGATACCAGCGGGTGATGCCGGCGATCTGGTCGCGCTGCGGCGCCCTGGCGGCCAGGGTGATCTGGCCGCCCAGCTGCTCGGCGGCCTCGAACAGGGTGACATCGTGGCCGCGCTCGGCCGCGACACGCGCCGCCTCCATGCCGCCGGGGCCGCCCCCGACCACCACGACCTTGCGCTTCGGCCCGTCGCTGGGCTCGATGATGTGCGGCAGGCCCATGTACTCGCGCGAGGTGGCGGCATTCTGGATGCACAGCACGTCGAGGCCCTGGTACTGGCGGTCGATGCAGTAGTTGGCGCCCACACACTGCTTGATCTGGTCGACCTGGTCCATCTTGATCTTGGCGATCAGGTGCGGGTCGGCGATGTGCGCGCGGGTCATGCCCACCATGTCGACATAGCCGCCCTCGAGGATGCGGCTGGCCTGGTTGGGATCCTTGATGTTCTGGGCGTGGATCACCGGCGCACCGACCACTTCCTTGATGCCCGCCGCCAGATGCAGGAACGGCTCCGGCGGATAGGACATGTTGGGAATCACGTTGGCGAGGGTGTCGTGCGTGTCGCAGCCCGAGCCGACCACGCCGAAGAAGTCGACCATGCCGGTGGCGTCGTAGTAGGCGGCGATCTGCTTCATGTCGTCGTGGGTCAGGCCGTCGGGATGGAACTCGTCGCCGCAGATGCGCAGGCCGACCACGAAGTCGTCGCCGACCTCGGCGCGCACCGCCTTGAGGACTTCCATGCCGAAGCGCATGCGGTTCTCGAAGCTGCCGCCCCACTCATCCTCGCGCTTGTTGACGCGCGGGCTCCAGAACTGGTCGATCAGGTGCTGGTGCACGGCGGACAGTTCGATACCATCGAGACCGCCTTCCTTGACGCGGCGCGCGCCCTGGGCGAAGTCGTCGATGACCCGCCAGATCTCTTCTTCCTCGATGGTCTTGCAGGTCGAACGGTGCACCGGCTCGCGAATGCCCGACGGCGACAGCAGCGTCGGCCAGTCGAAGCCGTCCCAGCGCGAGCGGCGGCCCATGTGGGTGATCTGGATCATGATCTTGCCGCCGTGCTTGTGCACGGCATCCGCCAGGTTCTGGAAGTGCGGGATGATCCGGTCGGTGGAGACGTTGACCGAACTCCACCAGGCCTGCGGACTGTCGATCGACACCGGCGAGGAACCGCCGCAGATGGCAAGCCCGCAGCCGCCCTTGGCCTTCTCTTCGTAGTACCTGACGTAGCGATCGGTGGTCATGCCGCCATCGGTGGCGTAGACCTCGGCGTGGGCGGTGCTGACCACGCGGTTGCGGATGGTGAGATTGCCGATCTCGATCGGCTTGAACAACGCGTCGAATGCCATCTCGGAAACCTCAACCTGCCAGGTAGTGACGGGGAGCGACCGCGAAGCGGCCAACGTCGCAGCCTTCCTCGGCGGCACTCTGGGTCTGCTCGGCGATGGTGCGCAGATCGCTGCCGCGGGCCTCGAGAATCTGGTCCATGGCCCCGGCGAACCAGCCGGTGAACATGTACTCGACCTTGCGCCCGACCTTGCCGAGCTGATAGACGAAGGCACTGTGCTCGAGGCGCACCCGGGCGCTGCCGGCGTCGAGATCGATCGCCTCGGTGGTGAAGCGCCCCCAGCCGCGCTGGGACAGGCGCGTCATGTAGTGCTCGAATACCGCCTCGCCCTCGAGGCCGTGCAGCTCGGCCTCCTTCTCGCACCAGTGCCAGGCGCTCTTGTAGCCGGCGTGGTAGAGGATGTCGGCGTAGGTCTCGACACCCAGCGCCTCTTCCACGGCGACGTGGTTGTTGATGAAGAAGTGGCGCGGCACGTAGAGCATCGGCAGGGCATCGGTGGTCCACACGCCGGTCTCGCTATCCACCTCGATGGGCAGTTCGGGGGCCGTCTTGGTCACGGTTGGGTTCCTCAATCTTGCTGATTGTTATGGCCTTCGGGCTTCGGGCTTCGGGCTTCGGGCTTCGGGCTTCGGTAGCAGGATTGTTCGCAGCTCTCAGCTCTCAGCTCGTGGCTCGTGGCTCGTGGCTCGTGGCTCGTGGCTCGTGGCTTATTGTCCCCAGACGTCCCTGAGCACCCGCACCCAGTTCTCGCCCATGATCTTGCGCACCTGGGCCTCGCTGAAGCCGCGACGCGAGAGCGCCTCGGTGAGGTTGGGGAACTCGCCGATGGTGCGGATGCCCTCGGGGTTGATGATCTTGCCGAAGTTGGTCAGGCGCCGGGCATAGCCCTTGTCGTGGGTCAGCCACTCGAAGAAGTCATGGCCGTGGCCCTGGGTGAAGTCGGTGCCGATGCCGATGGCATCCTCGCCGACGATGTTCATCACGTATTCGATGGCCTCGACGTAGTCGTCGACGGTGGCGTCGACCCCGGCGCGCAGGAAGGGCGTGAACATGGTCACGCCGACGAAACCGCCATGCTCGGCGATGAAGCGCAGTTCCTCGTCGGACTTGTTGCGCGGATGCTCCTTGAGGCCGGCGGGCAGGCAGTGGGAGTAGCAGACCGGCTTCTCGGAGGCCTCGATCACCTCGCGGGATGTTTTCTCGCCGACATGGGACAGATCGCACATGATGCCCACGCGGTTCATCTCGGCGACGATCTCGTGGCCGAAGCCGGAGAGGCCGCCGTCACGCTCGTAGCAGCCGGTGCCGACCAGATTCTGGGTGTTGTAGCACATCTGCACGATGCCCACGCCGAGCTGCTTGAAGATCTCGACGTAGCCGATCTGGTCCTCGAAGGCATGGGCGTTCTGGAAGCCGTAGATGATGCCGGTCTTGCCCTCTTCCTTGGCCCGGGTGATGTCGGCGGTGGTGCGCACGGGCCGAACCAGGTCGCGGGACTCGGCCATCAGGGCATTGGTCCTGACGATGTTGTCGACGGTGGCCTGGAAGCCCTCCCAGACGGACACGGTGCAGTTGGCGGCGGTAAGGCCGCCCTTGCGCATGTCCTCGAACAGCTCGCGGTTCCACTTGGCGATGATGAGACCGTCGATGACGATGGCGTCGTCGTGCAGGGCTTGCGGGGTCATGGTCGGCTCCGATGGGGTTGGCGTCATGGCCGCAGAATAGCCTTGCCCCCGGGGCGCCCGGCGCTTGGAAGCGACGGGGGAAATTCCAAAAGCGTCATGGGTGTCGCGAATACGACGCTATCCGATTTGACGTCCCGGCCAACGGCGCCATGCCTAGCTCCCCGAACCGGCCATGCCGGCCCCGGGCAGCGTGTCAGGGTGCCGTAACAGCTTCGCGGGTTGACGACACGTCGTTCCTTTTATAGAACGTTCTTTATATAGAACATCTTCTGGAGACATCGACCGTTCATGGACAATCCGTCACTGACTACTCTGGGACGCCATCTACAGACGTTGCGTCGCACCCGCGGCTGGTCGCTGTCGCATCTGGCGGAGCGGGCGGGTATCGCCAAGTCGAACCTGTCGCGCCTCGAGCAGGGCGATGGCAACCCCACGCTGGATACCCTTTGGCGCCTGGCGATACGGCTCGAGGTGCCCTTCGGCGCTCTGGTCGCACCGATCACCGCCACGCTCGGCGAGGACGGCGTTACCGTGCAACTGATCGACCAGGGGCACGACGCGCCGGCCGTGGATGCCTACTGGATGCGCTGCGAACCGCACACCTGTCGCCGCGCCGAAGCGCATTCGCCAGGCACCCGGGAGTACCTGAGCCTGATCAGCGGTGCGCTGGAGGCCGGCCCGCTCGAGGCGATGCAGGCACTGGCCGTCGGCGACCAGTACGCCTTCGCCGCCGATCGACCGCACGCCTACCGTACCGGCGACACCGCCGCGACCTGTCTGCTGACCATCGTCTACGGCGGAGGGGAACACGGATGACCGATAATACCCCGGTCCACCGCCAGCCCCCGGCCTGGCTGACTGGCCTGCGCGAGGCATTGCCACTGCTCGGCGGCTACGTGCCGGTGGCAGTCTCGTTCGGCCTCGTCGCCACCCAGGCCGGCTTCTCGACCACTGAGGTCGCGGCGATCTCGACACTGATCTACGCCGGCGCCTCGCAGTTCCTGTTCGTCGGCATGGCCGCCGCCGGCGCGCCATTGTGGCTGACGGTGGCCATGACGCTGCTGATCAATATCCGCCATCTGGTCTATGCCCCCAACCTGGCACCCTGGCTGACCCGCAGCCGCTGGTGGCCCTGGCTAATGCACGGCCTGACCGACCAGATCTTCGCGCTGGCGCATACCCGCCTGCCGCAGATAGCGCCGGAACGACGCCTCGGCTGGTTCAGCGGTGCCGCCGGGCTGGCCTGGCTGAGCTGGATCGCCGGCAGCGTACTCGGTGCGGTGGCCGGCGAGTGGCTGACCCGCCGCTGGCCGCTGCTCGGCGAGGTGATGCCGTTCGCCCTGCCGGCGCTGTTTCTGGTGCTGTTGGCGCCCCACTTCACGTCGCTGCGCTGGTCGCTGGCGTTGGGTATCAGCATGGCGGCGGCGCTCGTCCTGGCGCTCGGCGGATTCGCCAACGTCAGCATTCCGCTGGCCGCCGCCGCCGGCGCGCTGGGTTTCTATGCCATCGGCAACCGTCCAGGCGGTGATGGCGAGGCGGCCTCATGAGTGCGTCGATGTGGCTGGCGGTGGTGATCGCCGCCCTGGGTACCCTGGCCCTGCGCCTGTTGCCGCTACTCTGGATGCGCCGCCGCCTGCATCGCTCCACCAACGACGGCGAGGGCAGCAACACCCTGCCCCCCTGGCTGCGCCTGCTGGGGCCGCTGATGATCGCCGCCCTGTTCGGCGTATCGCTGATCCCGCAGCGACAGGATTCCGTCGGCTGGTGCGCGACACTGGTGGGTATCGGCGCTACCCTGATCGTGTGGCGACGCACCCGCACCCTGGGATGGCCGGTGATCGTCGGTGTCGCCACCTTCGGCCTGGTGGTGGTCGCGGTCCGGATAGCCGGGTGACTGCTGGTTCGCGCCGGTCCCGGAGACTACCCCTGAAAACGGAGCACGGCTTTCTGCTAACATCACGGGCTCATCGTTTACCGACTAACGATCTTTTGTCGGACAGGACGCCTCACATCGTCATTCGGTTTCCCAAGGAGAGAGAAACGACATGTCGCAACCTCTTGTGTCCCGAACGGGGGCCATCCTGCTGCTGCTGGCCTCGCTCGTCGGGCTCGCCTTCGCCCTCTATGCCTATTTCACCCCGCTGACCGGCGTCAACGGCACGCTGGGCGCCATGGTCGCCATTCTGGCCTGTATCGTGCTCGCCATCCTGGCAATCGGGCTCGCTGCCGTACCGGGGCGCGGAGCCCGCATCGCGCTGCGCGTGCTGATCCTGCTGGGCCTTGCCGGCACCTTCTTCGCCGGCCTCCTGCTGCATCAATGGTGGGTCGCCATCGCCATGGTAGTGGGTCTCGTCGGGCTGATCATCGACATGATCCGCCCGCCCCGTACCACTCGCCCCACCCACGCCTGAGGAGCCGCGCCATGTTGACCACCCGATTCGCCTTGCCGCGTCTCGTCACGGCCACCGCCCTGACGCTTTCCGTGGTTCCCCTGACGGCCTCGGCTCAGGAGCAGTCCACCGCCCAGGAACAGACCACCAGCCAGGACCAGGCGCGGACCGGCACCCAGGCATCCGACTCCCAAGAGCAAACCGCCAACCCGGATCAGGCCGCCACCGCACAAGACCAGGCCAGCGGGCAGGCATCGAACGCTCAGGCCGACGAATCCGTCGGCCCACCGATTCCGCTGGTCCCCGAAAAGCCGACTTGGGACAGCTTCCACGGCCAGCTCAATGCGCAGAAGTACAGCCCGCTCGATCAGATCACGGCCGATAACGTCGGTGATCTCGAGAAGGTCTGGGAAATCCGGGTATCCGGATTAAGTGGTTGATGGGCCTTCCAGCCCCATCCAACCCTTAGTCCTTCCAGAAGGTTGATAGATCGACACCGAAGTTCTTCTCAGGCTCGGGGAGTCCCATGTTGTAGGTCATGGTGGCTCTGCCCAGAAACGGGGATTCCTTGACTTGTGGCGCCTTCTTCTTGTGCTTGGTGGTATAGAGCATCCGGGCTCGCATTACCTCGAACGAATAGCCCCGGCCATCACGGTTTTTGTCCTTGGCTAGGTGTCGGGTCCCGTGTGATTGACCACCCGCTTGGTAAATAACTCTGGCCGTTTAGCCCGCCATTCCTTCATCGCTGCAATCGGTGATTGATGATGCAGCGCCTTCTGAGGGATGTGGTGATTGTACAGCCAAGCGTAGCGTTTTAGCGTCTGCTCCAGATCCTCGCCTGAGGTATAGCGCCGGGTCGCCAGCACGTCGCTGATGCGGCCGTTGAACCGCTCCACCATACCGTTCGTCTGTGGCCTTCCCGGCTTGATCAGGCGATGTTCGATACTATGGGCTTGGCACTCCTGGTCGAAGGGGTGGCGGCCGCTGGGCGTGCGCTCACCTGCCCGCGTGAAGCGATCGGTGAACGACTTGCCGTTGTCAGTGAGCACCGTCTGGATCGTGAAGGGAGCCATCTCCTCCACGCACTTCATGAACGCCTTGGCGTCCTTGGCAGACTGGCTGCGCCTGACCTCCAGATAGACCCAGCGTGTGGCACGGTCGATGGCGACATACAGGTAGCGCTTCTGCTCCTCATCAGGCATCTGAGGAAGGTGCTTGATGTCGATATGCACGTACCCGGGCTCGTAGTCCTTGAAGGGCTTGTGCCGGGGCTTCCCATCATCGCCAGCGTCCTGCCGAGCCAGTTCTGCCAGTGTCGGCACCTCGCGCCGCTGGAGCATGCGGTGCAGGCCTGAGCGAGACAGTCGAGGGTTCAAGAACTCACGTGCCACGACGAGCAGATCATCCAGGCCGAGGCGCAGGAATTCACGAGCGGCGATCAGCACCTCCTCCTGCTCAGACGTGAGGGTGGCCAGTAGGTTGTGACGCGTATGGGGTCGATCATAGACATCGTCACGGTACCGCCAGCGCCGAATGGTCGCGGTGGCGACGCCAAACTGGCGGGCCAGCTCGCTATCCGTGATGCTGGAGGGCGCCGCCTGGATTTCAGCACGGATCTTCGGTGTTGTCGTGGCCTGCTTATGCAGCTTGATGTCCATGAACCTGCTCCCGGATGAATTGCTGTAGAAGCTCTCTGGCTGCCAGCAGAGGATAACTCCTATAGCTCATTTGATCATCCGGGACCCGACAG
>NZ_JAGXFD010000001.1:198362-319070 GCF_020148005.1 Modicisalibacter tunisiensis
AACCTGCTCCCGGATGAATTGCTGTAGAAGCTCTCTGGCTGCCAGCAGAGGATAACTCCTATAGCTCATTTGATCATCCGGGACCCGACAGCTAGGCGGTTTATCGACTACGTGAAAGCGTTGGTGATCGGGATGTCGGTCTCAAAGTAGGTCAGCATCTCTTCACGCCAGCCACTGACGGCGCTGACGAGATCCTTCCAAACCTCCTTCTGCCCCTGAGGGATGTTGTCAATCCAGGTGGCGAGAGCCTGTTCGGCACCACGCCGATTGGTACAGTCCCAGATATGGTAGAAGCGCTCCTTGTGCTCGTAAGCCGCCAAGAGCTGGGGGGAATGCTCCTGTCCAGGTCTCCATGATGAGCCGTTCGCGGTCTGAAACGTCGTGAGCGCGCTTCAGCAGGATTTTCCGGTCACCTTTGAGGGTCCGGCGCTGATTGGGCTTCAACTCCTTCCTTAGGCCTTTGCGGATCTTCTCTAAGGCCTCGTTGGCCATGCGCACGACGTGGAACTTATCGACCACGATACGGGCCTGTGGCAGCACCGTCTGGAAGGCGCGGCGGTAGGGCTTCCACATGTCCATGCTGACGATCTCGACCTGGTGGCGGTTGGCCATGCTCATGAGGCGTCTTGTCACCCTCTCTTGCTGACGACCGGGTAGCAGGTCCAGCAGGGTGCGCTCTTCCAGATTGGTTAGGATGCAGCAGAGCCCTTGGCAGCAGTCGTGCATCAGGAACGTACAGCTGGCTCATGAAGGCGTGCCGCCTTATCAAGGCCCAGGACGCGCCTATTCCGGAAGTCAAGCATGCGATAGCGAAGACGCTAGGCGATTCAGCGGCGGCGGCTGCCTGGTTGATGTCGTATTTCCGCCCAAATAAAGAGGGCGACACCGAGGAAGATCCATACGTCCGCTAGGTTGAACGATGGCCAGTGCCACTGGGCATAGTGAAAATCGAGAAAATCCTCTACGTAGCCTAACCGCAAGCGATCTGCGACATTGCCCAACGCGCCGCCGAGGATCGCACTGAGGGCGAGCCGATAACTCAGTACGCGTGGTGAACGCCAAAGCCAGTACACCAGTAATATCGAGATAACCAGGGCCAGTCCGATGAAAAGCGGCTGCTGCCAACCGCCGACATCCGCGAGAAAGCTGAAGGCCGCCCCCGTATTGTGGCGGTGGACCCAATTGAAGAAGGGTGCGGCAGGCACGCTTTCACCATGCGCTAGCATGGTGCTGGCAAGGTACTTGCTCGCCTGATCGACAAACAGTAACAGGAGCGAGAGCCACAGCCAGCGCATCGCCTTTCCCGGCTCGTGGGCTTTCTCTGCGAGCCGACTGCCATAAGTAGACATATCCCCTTCCTCCTGACCCAATCTAGAATTTGCTCGCTGCTAAATAACAAGCGTCATGTACCCAACCGATGATGCCGACGAATTCGACGGAGCAGGAGCAGGCCGAGTCCGAGTGCGGTCAGGCCAAGGACAGGCCAATCCCGCCAGCGCACATAAGGGGACGCGCCAGTTCGCGGTGTCACTTCGGCGCTGAGGGTGGCCACTTCGAACTGCGGAGCACGCTTGAGCACTTTGCCCTCATGATTGATGGCTGCTGTGATACCGGTGTTCGTGGCTCGAAGAAGGTCACGTCCGGTTTCGATGGCACGCATGCGTGCCATCTGGAAATGCTGGAGGGGGCCGAGCGAGCTGCCGAACCAGGCATCGTTGCTGACATTCACCAGTAACTGCGCTTCGGGCAGAAGCTCAGTGACTTCGGCACCAAAGACCGCCTCGTAGCAGATGAGTGCCCCTACGGGCACCCCTGCTGCATTCAGGACGTGCGCTTCCCGTCCCGGTGTGAAGTCGGACATGGGCGCCCCGAGCACGTCGAGGGCCGACCCCAAAAGATCCCGAAACGGAACATATTCACCGAAGGGCACCAGGTGGCGTTTGTAGTAGAAGCCTGAGGGATCGGAGAGGCTTACCACGGCGTTGTAGGTACGGCCCTCCGCCTCGCGTACCGGGACGCCAATCATTAACGATGTGCCTGCCTGATCGGCTAACGCCTCAAGCTCAGCAAGATACTCTTTGGCCTGGTCATGCCACATCGGGATTGCCGCTTCTGGCCAGATCACGATGTCGGCCCCGAGATGCTGCGCGGTAAGCGCCTGATAGCGCTCAAGTGTGATGTCCCGGTAGCTCGGGTCCCATTTCTTGTCTTGCGCGATGTTTCCTTGCAATAGGACGACATCGATTGGGTCAGCGGCTGGCTGCGTCCATTCACGATCCAGCAGTTGCAAGCCGGCGAGGGTAGCGACTAACACGGCACCGACTACCGCAGCACGGCGCAGGCTTGGCCCCAGGATAACCCAGGCAAGCCCGCCAGCGAGCAGCGCCACCAGAAAACTCACGCCAAGTACGCCAAAGACGGGGGCGATGGTGGCAAATGTGGTGTCGGTTTGGCTG
Source organism: Modicisalibacter tunisiensis (assembly GCF_020148005.1). Lineage (GTDB taxonomy): Bacteria > Pseudomonadota > Gammaproteobacteria > Pseudomonadales > Halomonadaceae > Modicisalibacter > Modicisalibacter tunisiensis. Next base: position 200,819 of record NZ_JAGXFD010000001.1, read on the forward strand.
TAGCCAATGAAGAGCCAGGGAAAGCCGGTCAAGAACCAGGTGCGCATCCATTCACTCAGCACCCATGCCGCCGGTAGTCCTAGCCAGAGCGTCATTGCGTCCATCTCAGGGCGCAGGCGGCGCACGAGATACACGACGCCCCATGGAAAGAGGGCGAGCAGCGAGACAAAGGCCGCCGTGGCTAACACCGCCACCACGGGGCCATTGCCGTACTGGCTGATGCTGATAAAGACCCAGGAGATTCCTACGCCGAAGTAACCAAGGCCAAAGAGGTAGGCCGACCATAGAGCTTGACGTCTTGAGGGCTGCGAGGTCAGGGCAAAAAATGCTGCCAGAGCAATTACCGCCAGCCATGCCCAGCCCACAGGGGCAAAGGCAAGCGGCATGGCGCCTCCGGCAAGCAGGGCCATCACCCCTGTTAGAAGCGACTTGTGGCGCACGCCAATGTATAGGCCAGAGGGTAGCGCGTATTTATCACCCGCCATTCTCGCCTCCGAATCCAGGATCAACCCTGTGGCTCATGCTTTCTTGCTCCGCTTAATCAAGCTGCGTCAATTCATTCGGCCGGCTGGCCAGGGTGGCAAAGTGAATGTTTCTGGACTCGACTAGGTGCGCCGTAAGCTGGGAGCTGCTTCGTATTCGGCCAGCACGACAGTGGCTGTGTTGGGGAGCAGTACGTTAGCTTTGCGATACCACCCCTTCCAAGCCCGCTGATACCAGAACGAACAGGACGAAGCCGCCTATGAAAGCCAGCGGTGAGATGTGCGTATCGTCACCGCTCTCGTGAGCCTCGGAGACCATATCTTCGATGGCAGCGACCGTGAGAAGGCCTGCCGTGAACGTCAGTGCCGCTAGCTTAAATGCCTCCGGCTGGTTCCTGAGTACGAAGTAAGCAAAGACGGCTGCCGAGAGTACGGGAACCGCTAAGGAGGCAGAGATCAGCAAGCGCTTGCTGCGGGGAATCCCTTTGTCTTTCATGTTGGCGATCATCGCGAACCCCTCAGGGCCATCCGCGAGCACCTGACCCGCCGCCAGGATTATCGCGACCGACGGTGAGACCGCCGACCCCGCCCCGATCAGGAGGCCATCGCTGAACAGGTCGATGGACACGGCGATATAGATCATCCAGACACTCGTCTGACCGCCTTCTCCCTGCTGACCTTGCCGCTTCTGGAGACTCTCAACGAGCTTCTCGATGCCTACGTAAGCAATGCCACCCAGCGCGAAAGCGAGGGCGATTACCCAGGCTGAAAGGCCCTCCAGCACGCGTGGCATGATTTCCACCGCCACTACCGCAATAACGAGGCCGGCGGCGCCATGAAGGGCGTAATTGAGACGGCGCCCGGTAGTTCGGGAGGCCTCCGCAGCGAGCCCACCACTGAAGTTTCCCAACGCGGGAAGCAGCGCCAGGCCGAGTACCAGCCAGATACTATCCATCATCTTCCTGGCTCCGGACCTCGCGCTACTCGTCGGCGTTCAGGCCTAGCGCATCGATCGTAAAGTCGCTTCGATCGAGAATTCTAATCGCGATAGCTACGCGCTGCGCAGCTTCACGCCTTGAGCGCCAGAATGCGCCTGGCACCGTTGAGCACAATGACCCCCGCGATGCTGCCGATAATCAGATCCGGATAATTGGATCCGGTCCACGCCACCAGGGCGCCTGCGGCGATGACGCCCATGTTGATCACCACGTCGTTGGCCGAGAATATCCAGCTTGCCTTCATATGCGCACCGCCCTCGCGATGCTTGGATATCATCAGCAGGCAGGTGGTATTGGCAATCAGTGCGACGAATGCAATCGCCATCATCATCAGCGATTCAGGCTCACTACCGAAAACAAAGCGTCGCACCACCTCGACGAGTACGCCGATAGCCAAAATCAGTTGCAGTACCCCTGCCAGATGCGCGGCACGCACCTGCATCTTCGCACTGTGCCCTACGGCATACAGGGCGAGCCCGTACACGGCCGCATCGGCAAAATTGTCCAGGGATTCTCCAATCAGGCCGGTGGAGTGCGCGATCAGGCCGGTCGTCATTTCCACCACGAACAGGACGGCATTGATACCGAGTAACCAACGCAGGGTGCCGGACTCTTGCGCGGCAGAAGCCGCCGAGCTCTCAGCGGCCCTGATTGTCTCTGGGTCGGCAATGACGGTTTCCTGAAGAGAGGCGCCTAGCCCCAAGGTCGCTAGTTTCGCGGTAATGGGCTCAGCCTCGCCGTCATGCACGACCTCCAACCGACGGTTCGACAAGTCGAAGGACAGCGTTCGAATCTCATCAAAGCCGTTCAGCGCCAAGCGGATCATCCGTTCTTCTGAGGGGCAATCCATCTTCGGCACGGCATACACGCTGACCCATTCCCCTGACGCTTCGGAAGAGACCGGCATATCGGTATCCGCTGCAGGCGTTGCATCGCAGCCACATGGGCCATCACAGGATTTACTCACGATACGGCTCCAGTTAACCAACATAGATTGCTAGTATTAAAAACCATATAGCCACCATAAGGTCAATGGGACAGATGATTCGTTGAGGAGAAAGCCTGATGCGCATTGGTCAGTTAGCACAGATAGCGGGTGTCGACCCCCAGACGATCCGCTTCTACGAGCAGCGGGGCCTGTTGCCATTGCCAGACCGGCAGGAGAATGGTTACCGTATCTACACGAAGCGGCATATCGAGCAGCTTGCCTTTATCCGTCGCTGCCGAATCCTGGACCTGTCACTGGCAGAGATTCGCGAGCTACAGAGCTATCAGGACGGCCCTCACCAGCCTTGTACCGCCGTCAACGCCATGCTCGATGACCACATCTCTCATGTGCGGTCGCAGATAACCGCACTGCAGACGCTTGAGAAACAGCTCGTTGCCCTGAGGGCGAGTTGCAATGATGGACGAGAAATCAGTGCCTGCGGCATCCTGGCGGGTATCAGCGAGGAGAGCAAACAACAACTATGTAGGGCTGGCTCAGGCAATAAGCGCTGAGCAGAGACACGCCGGACCTTGCAGCGACATTGTGAATGCATGGTGTGTTGGTCGCGGCGACTCATTGCGCTTCTCGGCATGCGAGCTTGGGTTACTGCTGCAACCGCAGTATCGCCCTGTCAGACGTTTCGCTTCCGCCATGCTTCGCTATTCCCGCTTATCCCAGCGTCGCCAGGGAGGGAAACAGGCCGATCATGAAGCTGGAGAGCCGTGTCATGGTGCCCGAGACGATGGCGATGCCCATGAGAATCAGGATTATACCGGCGACCGGCCGGGTGTAGGCGCTCCACCTGCCAAGCTTTTTGCTATGGCGGCTGAGGCTGTTGACGCAGAGCGTACTCGCCAGAAAGGGCAACGCCAACCCGGCGGAGTACACGCTCAGATAGATCATTCCATGCTGTGCACTGGCGGCATTGGAGGTAGCCATCAGAATCGCACCGAGGATGGGGCCGATACAGGGCGTCCAGCCAATGGCGAACGATACGCCGAAGGCCGTGGCCGACAGCGGCGATCCGCCCTGAAAACGAGGATTGAATTGTAAGGTACGCTGAAAGATCGGGACGTTGAACAGGCCGGTCATGAAGACCCCTAGCAGGATGACCACCGAGCCTGTGATCCAGTTGAGCTCCTGACGGTAGCCTCGCAGGAGCTGACTGAGTGAGCTGGCACCTAGCCCCAGGATGATGAATACCAGTGTGAAGCCAGTCACAAAGAAAACGCTCAGTATCAGCGCCTCGATTTTCTTGTCCCGTTTGTTGACGCTGCCGCCCGTGACGACGGAAAGGTAGCCCGGCAAGAGCGGCAACGTGCAGGGCGAGAAGAAGGAGATCAAGCCACCTGCAAACGCGCCAATCAGACCGATAGAAGAGAGAGATTCCAAGGGCTATCGCTTCCTGAGGTAGTGAGGGCCATGAGTCGGCCGGCTGAGTCCAGCCCTTGATTCTAAAACCCTAATCTGGCCCTAAGGCAAGCACATCGTTTGATTAGCTACACGCCAGACTGCTGGGCTGTAGCCTTTTCAAAAGAGGCTTGACCTTATGGTGGGTATAAGGATTAGCGTTTAAGCTGCATCTTCCAAATATCTAACCTGAGGATAGCGTGATGGCATTGCAACTTGGAGAGACAGCCCCCGATTTCACGGTCGAATCAACGGAAGGCACCGTCAGCTTCCACGAATGGCTTGGTGATAGCTGGGCCGTGCTATTTTCTCACCCGGCCGACTATACGCCTGTCTGCACGACAGAGCTTGGCGCGTTTGCCAAGCGCAAAAGTGAGTTCGACAAGCGTGGCGCCAAGCTGATCGGTGTGTCCGTCGATCCGCTGGATTCGCATACCGGCTGGGCCAAGGATATCGAGACCACCCAGGGTGCGGCGCTGAACTACCCGTTGCTGGCCGACGACGATCAGGTGGTCGCTGAGCTGTACGGGATGATTCATCCCAAAGCCGATCCCAAGGTGACGGTACGCACCGTTTTCATCATCGACCCCAGCAAGAAGATACGCCTGATGCTGACCTATCCGCCGAGTACCGGGCGCAACGTCGACGAGATCCTACGGGTTATCGACTCGCTTCAGCTGACCGACACGCACAAGGTGGCGACCCCCGTGGATTGGCAGAGCGGTGAGGACGTCATTATCTCCCCTTCACTATCGAGTGATGAAGCCAAAGAGCGCTTTCCCGAAGGCTGGGACGAGAAGACACCGTATCTGCGTGTTGTGCGACAGCCTAAATAACTAGCGGAATCCTTTGGCAGCCCGGGTAAGCCGGGCTGCCCGTTGTCTCGCTGAGGTAAGGTTTTGAGGAAGCGCATGGATGGCTAAGTTCCTGACTAGTTAAGGCGGGTATCCGGATTAAGTGGTAGATGGAGCCCCTTGCTCCTTCGAACCCTTAACTCTTCCAGAAGGTTGATAGATCGACGCCGTAGTTTTTCTCAGGCTCGGGAAGACCCATGCTGTAGGTCATGGTGGCCTTGCCCAGGAAGGGGGATTCCTTGGTCTGCGGCACCTTCTTCTTGTGCTTGGTGGTGTAGAGCATCCGGGCCCGCATCACCTCGAATGAGTAGCCACGGCCATCGCGGTTCTTATCCTTGGCCAGCCGGTTGATTGACTCCGTGAAGGCGTTGGTGATCGGGATGTCGGTCTCGAAGTAGGTCAGCATCTCCTCATGCCAGCCACTGATAGCACTGACGAGATCTTTCCAGACCTCCTTTTGCCCCTGTGGGATGTCGTCAATCCAGGCAGTCAGCGCCTTCTCGGCGTCACGCCGGGTTGTGGCGTCCCAGATGTGGAAGAACCGCTCCTTGTGCTCGTAGGCCGCCAAGAGCTGGGGGAATGCCCCTGTCCAGGTCTCCATGATGAGCCGTTCGCGATCTGAGACATCGTGAGCGCGCTTCAGCAGGATCTTCCGGTCACCCTTGAGGGTTCGGCGCTGGTTGGACGTCAGCTTTTTCCTGAGCCCCTTGCGGACCTTTTCCAAGGCCTCGTTGGCCATTCGCACGACGTGGAACTTATCGACCCTGGATTCATAGAATAACCGCAGCACTTTGGACCGCACGGTGGAGGGAGGAGGGCCAGCGCCGGTACCCTCCCTGCTTTACCGACCAAAGTGAAGCAGAGCATGGGATACCGACAGCTGACCCAGACCCAACGATACCAGATCCACGCCCGCTATGACTTGGGCATCAGCCAGCGCCAGATCGGCAGGGAACTGAGCATCCACAGCAGCACAATCAGCCGTGAGCTGCGCCGCAACGCCACTGCCAGCGGCTACGACCCCGAACAGGCCCAGGCCCGTAGTGATCACCGGCGGCGCACCGCCTGGAAGTGGACGAAGCGCTTGCCCAGCATGATCACCGCCGTTGCCGACCGGCTGCGTGAGGAGTGGAGCCCGGAGCAGATCAGCGGCTTCATGGCGCCCTTGGTCGGCATAGGCGTGAGTCACCAATGGATCTACTCCTTGATCTGGGATGACAAGGCCCGTGGTGGTGATCTCTGGCAATACCTCCGTCAGCCCAAGCGTCGCAGCAAGCACCGTGCCCAGGCCAAGAGCGCAGGGCTCGGCAAGATCCCCAACCGCGTGGGAATCGAACACCGTCCAACGGCGGTCAATGACCGGCGCTTCATCGGCCACTGGGAGGGCGACACCGTGATCCAGGGCCACAAACAATCGGGCTTAGTCACGCTGGTTGAGCGCCGCAGCGGCTATCTGCTGGCGGCGCGGCTGCCGAAAATTTCAGCGAAGCTGACGAAAGCCGCCATGATCCGCCTGCTGAAGCCTCGCCGGGGCGCTGTCCAGACCATCACGCTGGACAATGGCTCGGAATTCGCCGACCACGAAGCCGTGGCCAAGGCAGTGACAGCAGCGACGTACTTCTGTGATGCCTACTGCTCCGGTCAGCGGGGGACCAATGAGAACACGAATGGCCTGATACGGCAGTACTTCCCCAAGGGAACGGACTTCCGTCAGGTCACCGATGCCGAGCTGCGCAGGGTGGTCAGAAAACTGAATGACCGTCCACGAAAACGGCTCGGCTATCTGACACCGGCACAGGTGTTCCTGGGAGAATACTCAGGAGCCCTGGATACCGCAGGTGCTGCGCTTATTGATTGAATTCAGGGACCACAATGCGAGCCTGCGGCAGCACCGCCTGGACAGCACGGCGGTAGGGTTTCCACATATCCATGCTGACGATCTCGACCTGGTGGCGCTCGGTCATGCTCATGAGGCGCCTCGTCACCGCGTCCTGCTGGCGACCGGGCAGCAGGTCCAGTAGGGTACGCTCCTCCAGGTTGGTCAGGATGCAGCGGTAGCGGCGGTTCAGGTACAGCTCGTCGATCCCCAGGCAGCGGGGTGTCTCGAAGCGATGCCAGGCTGCCAGGAACTCAGCCTTCTTCTTGAATATCTCGCGGACAGTCTTCTCGTCGAGGCCCGTGGTATCAGCCACGTAGGCGTAGGGGTGATTGAAGGCTTCCTTCTCGACGTGGTTGTAAAGCCTCCGCGTCATGCGGTGATCGTCTACCATTTCCGGAAGAGCTGGCCGGAACGTCCTTCCACACGCCCGGCAGGTGTAGCGGCGACGGACCACCCAGAGGGTGACCCGCCTTCCGTGGATGGGTAGGTCGCGATAGGCCACATCGCGCTTGCCGAACCTGACAAACTCACTCTCAACGCCGCATTCCTCGCAAGCTAGAGGCTCAGGAGCTTCGACCTGGTAGTGGAGATCATGCTCTTCCATCTTGGTGGCTAGGACGTGGTACTCGGGAAGGTGCAGGATGTTGTCAGGCAAGCTGGTCATGCAAACTTTCCTTGTCGACATGGTCCATAGATGATTGCGACTCTTTGACCGCGTTGTTTTCTACGAACTGAAGGTGATTTACTCCCTTGGGTCTTCTGCTTCTCTGAGCCCTTCATGCAATGACGCAATTAGCGGGCAAGTGATATTGCCTTGTTGTGCATGGCATCGGTCGACCATTTCGCTCAGCACCTTCTCAATTCTTTCAAGCCTGTCGATCTTCTCGCGAACGTCCCCTAACTTGTGCTCTGCGAGAGCACTGGCTTCTTGACAGTGGGCGCCATCTTCCAGCCGAAGTAGGTCACTGATCTCATCCAGACTAAAGCCCAGCTGCTGCGCCGTTTTCACGAACGTCAACCTGTCGATATCGGCGGCACTATAGCGTCGAATACCTCCGGGAGGTCGTTCGGGCTCCGATAATAGCCCTCGTCGCTGGTAATAGCGGATTGTCTCGACATTGACGCCGGCCGCCTTGGCCAGGCCGCCAATGGTCATGGTGTCCGCCACTTTATCTGCATGTCTCTTCATGATGCTTGACTCCGTACCAAGCTACGGAAGTAACCTTATCGTAGCTCCCCCCATCCCGAAAGGAGAATCGTCAATGCGGACACCTAAAACGGGGCGAGGGCCCCTGGCCGCCGGAGGAGTCGCGGCCCTCCTGGCCTCGGCGTGTTGCCTCGGCCCGCTGGTTCTGATCACGCTGGGCGTTTCCGGCGCCTGGATCAGCAATCTGGCGTCGCTGGAGCCCTATCGCCCGCTCTTTATCGGCGTCGCGCTGGTGGCGATGTTCTTCGCCTGGCGTCGCGTCTTTCGGCCAGTGGAAAAGTGCCAGCCGGGAGAGGTGTGTGCCGTGCCACGGGTCAGGACGGGCTACAAGGCGATCTTCTGGCTCGTATCGCTGCTGGTGCTAATCGCCCTGGTATTCCCCTACGTCTTGCCCTTGTTCTATTAAAAGGAGATCTACCATGAAAGCTCGTTTCGCCTTCATCGCGCTACTCGCCCTGCTCAGCACGCCCGCCTTAGCGGCCTTGCAGACCGTGAAGCTGTCGGTGCCGGGCATGACCTGTGCCGCCTGCCCGATCACCGTCAAGGCCGCCCTCAACAAGGTGGACGGCGTCTCGCAAGTCGACGTGAGCTACGCGGATCTCGAGGCCGTGGTCACCTTTGACGACGCCCGAACGTCGGTGGAGGCATTGACCGAGGCCACCACCAACGCTGGGTATCCATCAACCCCGACATCCTCGCAAGCGGATCGAGAGTGATCATGAAGAATCCCAAGACCCTGCTGCGCGTGAGCGTGATCGGCACCGTCCTGGTGGCATTGTGCTGCTTTACGCCGATCCTGGTGATCCTGCTTGGCACGGTGGGCCTGGCGGCGCTGACGGGCTATCTCGACGTTGTGTTATTGCCGGCCCTGGCCTTCTTCATCGGCCTGACCATTTATGCGATTTGGCGTAAGAAGCAGTTCGACGCCTGTTGTGACAACGGCTCTATCAAATCAAGGAATACGCCCCCTGAGTGACATCAAGCAGCTGCACATCGCGGTCATCGGGTGAGTTGTTTACGAGCTTGTCCGTCACGGTGAAGGAATAAGCGTGAAAGATTCGCAGAAATTTATAAGCGTCGTGCTTGGCACCGGGTTGATGGTGCTGTGTTGCGCCGGGCCAATCGCCCTGGTGCTATTCGGTACGGCGGGCCTGGCCGCGTTGGCAGGCTATCTCGATTACCTGCTGTTTGCCGTCCTGGCCATCGTCATCGGCTTACCTCTCTACGCGCGATACCACAAGCGGAAGCAGGATGCCGGCTTTACTAATGAAGACTCGGAGAAACGTGATGATTGAACTCAACGTGAGCGGCATGACCTGTGACCGCTGTGCGGATCATGTCAGGGAAGCCTTGGAGAAGCTGCCCGGCGTGCAGTCGGTGGAGGTATCCTATCCTCAGAGGACGGCATCGGTAGCCGTTGATCCGGGGACACCGGCCTCGGCGTTGACGTTTGCCGTGACCCGACTTGGCTACCAAGCTCGACTGGCCAACAGTGGGCCCACTTCCCCGGCAGGCGCATCGGTGTCCAAGGGCCGTGATGAAGACGCCCCGCACATCGCGGTGATCGGCAGCGGCGGCGCCGCCATGGCGGCGGCCCTGAAGGCCGCCGAGCGCGGCGCCCGGATCACCCTGATCGAACGCGGCACCGTCGGCGGTACCTGTGTCAATACAGGCTGTGTGCCTTCGAAGATCATGATTCGCGCGGCCCATATTGCCCACTTGCGTACGGAAAGTCCCTTCGATGCAGGCCTGAGCGCCCAGGCGCCGGTGGTGGATCGGGCCAAGCTGCTCGAGCAGCAGCAGCGACGTGTCGAGGAACTGCGTGACGCCAAGTACGAGGGGATTCTGCGCGACCACCCGGCCATCACTGTCCTGCACGGCGAGGCCCGGTTTATCGATGCCCATAGCCTGATGGTCAAGCTGAACGAGGGCGGCGAGCAGGTCGTCCACTTCGACCGCGCCTTCATCGGTACTGGCGCCCGACCGGCAGTACCGCCGATCCCGGGTCTTGCCGACACCCCCTACCTGACCTCTACCAGTGCTCTGGCCCTGGACACTCTTCCCGAGCGGCTGATTGTGATCGGCGCCTCGGTGGTGGCCCTGGAACTGGCCCAGGCCTTCGCCAGGCTGGGCAGCCGGGTCACGGTGCTGGCCCGCAGCCGCCTGCTCTCCCAGGAAGACCCGGCGGTAGGGGATGCGGTGGAGGCGGCGTTTCGCCGCGAGGGCATCGAGGTCCTCAAGCAGACCCAGGCGAGCCGTGTGGACTACACCGACAATGAATTCATTGTCGACACCAACGCCGGCACCTTGCGGGCGGATCAACTGCTGGTGGCCACCGGACGGACACCCAATACCGAGGCCCTGAACCTGGCGAGCCTCGGCGTGGAAACCGCACATGGGGCTATTCTGGTCGATGAGCATCTGCACACCACGGTGCCGGGGCTCTATGCCGCCGGTGACTGCACCGATCAGCCGGAGTTCGTCTATGTCGCCGCCGCCGGGGGCAGCCGGGCTGCCGTCAACATGACCGGGGGCGAAGCCACCCTGGACCTGAGCGCCATGCCGGCGGTGATCTTCACCGACCCCCAGGTGGCCACCGTCGGCCTGACGGAAGCCGAGGCCATCGAGCAAGGCTTCAGCGTCGATACCCGTGAGCTGGACCTGGAAAACGTGCCGCGTGCGCTGGTGAATTTCGACACCGGTGGTTTCATCAAGCTGGTGGCCGAACGCGACTCGGGCCGGTTGCTGGGGGTGCAGGCGGTGGCGGGGGAAGCCGGTGAGCTGATCCAGACGGCGGTGATGGCGCTACGCGCACGCATGACCGTACACGACATCGCCAATGAGCTGTTTCCCTACCTGACCATGGTGGAAGGGCTCAAGCTCTGTGCCCAGACTTTCACCAAGGATGTGACGCAGTTGTCCTGCTGTGCCGGGTGAACGATATGAGCGCGACCGTGGTGCCACTGGGCGGCGGCACCACGGGTTTTGGGCATGGACACCACAGGGAGCCCTGTCACGATGAACACGACACTACCAGATTGCGGGATGATGGGGGCGATGGGCTGGATAATGCCAGTGATCGGAATTGCCCTACTATTGCTACTGGTCCTGGGCATCGCCTGTTTGGTGAAGTATCTGCTCTCTAGCAAGTGAGCGTACTCAGCGAGCCATCAACCAGCTAATCCGTTGTGGGTTGAGTTTGTCGGCCACCTTTCGCTCTCGCATACCAACCAGATAATCCGGATACCCGGAAATCCATACCGGCGACGTCTCGGACGGCTCGGGCGAGTTGCCTGCCACAGTCTGGTCGGCGACGCCCATCTTCGCCAACGACACGCTGTACATCGGCACGCCGTTCTACCGCATCCTGGCGCTCGACCCGGCCACCGGCGAGCAGAAGTGGAGCTTCGACACCCAGTCCAAGCTCGAGGCCATGACCCAGCCCGCGCTCAAGAACCGCGGCGTCGCCTACTGGCAGGCGGAGGACCCGGTCGCCGGCGAACCGTGCCAGAAGATCGTCTACATCGGCACCATGGATGCGCGCCTGTTCGCCGTGGACGCGGACACCGGCAAGGCCTGTCAGTCGTTCGCCGACAATGGCGTACTCGACATCAACCAGTGGAACGACACCCACGCCAAGTGGCCGCTGTCGGTGCTGCAGCCGCCGACCGTGGTCGGCGATCACCTGATCCTCGGCTGGGCCGGCAAGGACTGGGCCTTCGAGCAGGCACCGCCGGGCACGGTGTTCTCCATCAATGCCCGCACCGGCGAGCGTGAATGGACCTTCCAGGCACTCTCCGACGCGATGCGCGAGAAGAGTGGCACCGCCAACGTCTGGACGCAGATGTCGGCCGACGAGGAACACGGCCTCGTCTACCTGCCGGTGTCCTCGCCCTCGCCCAACTACTGGGGCGGCAACCGCACCGAAAAGGCCCCGCTGGCCACCTCCACGACGGCGCTCGATGTCGACACCGGCAAGGTGGTGTGGTCACGCCAGTGGGTACACCATGACGTCTGGGACTATGACATCAACGCCGCGCCGACGCTGATGGACATCACCGTCGACGGCAAGCGGATTCCGGCGCTGATCCAGTCGACCAAGATGGGCTTCCTGTTCGTCGTCAACCGGCTGACCGGCGAGGACGTGTGGCCCATCCAGGAGCGCCCGGTGCCGCAGGGCGACGGTTCCGTGAAGGGCGAGAAGTACGCGGCGACCCAACCCTTCCCCACCAAGCCCAAGCCACTGCTCGACCAGTCGAAGAAACCCGAGGTCTGGTGGCTGGCCGATGCGGTCGGCGGCGGTGAGTGCTCGGCGCTGTGGGACAAGCTGACCTACCAGGGCATGTACACGCCGCCCACCACCCGGGGCGAAGGCACCCTGGCCTATCCCGACAGCGCCGGCGGCATCCAGTGGGGCGGCGTGGCCTTCGACCCCGAGAGCCAGACCGCGATCGTCAACACCTCGCACATCGTGCAGACCATCAAGCTCTATGACCGCCAGGCCTACGAGAAGGCCGACAGCGGCTCCGGCAACGAGAGCGGCTTCGCGCCGCAGACGGGCGCGCCCTACGGGCTGCGGCTCGAGGTGGCCCGCAACTGGCTCGGCATGCCCTGCTGGGAGCCGCCCTACGGCGAACTGGTCGCGCTGGACATGACCACCGGTGACGTGAAATGGCGCCGGCCCGTCGGCGCCTCCCAGCAGTACGGCTTCTTCATGCCCGAAAGCTGGGGATCGCCGACCATCGGCGGACCGGCGGTCACCGCCGGCGGCGTGGTGTTCATCGGCGCCTCGATGGATGCCAGGGTCCGGGCCTACTCGCTCGAGAGCGGCAAGGAACTGTGGTCGGACCAGGCCCAGGCGCCGTCCGTATCGAACCCGGCGGTCTACGAGTACCAGGGCCGCGAATACGTGGTCTTCATCGGCGGCGGCAACACCATCCTCAAGCAGCAGGTCGGCGATCAGGTGGTCGCCTACGCGCTGCCCGAGGAGTAAGGCCCGGGACTGAAGCCGACACTAGGCACTGTCTGAAAAGTCGACGAGCGAAGGTCAGACAAGGCAAAAATCAGCGAAAAGGCGGAGTTTACGGGGTGTAAATGAGCATTTTGAGCTGATTTTTAACGCAGTATGGCCGAGCGCAGACAGTTTTCAGACAATGCCTAGCCAACGCCGGGCGACTCGCCCGGCGTTGGCATGTCAGGGGAAATGAAAGGACGCCACCGCCTCGCGCCGCCCCAGCAGGCAGGCGTCGGCGACGTGACGCAGCGGGGCCGGGTCGACGTCGGACGCGCCGCTATCGAGCAGCTCGGCGAAACGCGCATACAGGGCCGGGTACTCCCCGGCCGGGCCCACGGGTACCGACTCGCCGGCGATCGTCAGCTCGCTGCCGCCCTTCGTCAGCGTCAGCCGGCCGGCGTCGGTTTCCACGTAAATGTCCCAGGTCTGGGGCCCGGTCTGCAGGAAGTCGAGATCGGCCTCGACCGGCGCTCCCGCGGTGTCCATGAAGCGCAGCTGCGCGGCGATCGGCGCCTGGCGGTTGGCCGGCACCTGCAGCAGCGCATCGCGCAGGAAGAACGGCCGCGGGAGGATCGCGGTGACGATCGACAGGGCGTTGATGCCGGGATCGAACACGCCCATGCCGGCGGGCTCGAAGATCCACTCCTGACCGGGGTGCCAGACGCGCACGTCCTCCTTCCACACGATCTGCACACGGTGAATCTCGCGGCCGGCAAGCCATTCGCGGGCCGGCGCCACCCCCGGCGCATGGCGGGAATGCCAGCTGGCGAACAGGGTCAGGCCGGCGCTCTCGGCCTGCCGGGCCAGCAGCTCGACCTCGCCGAGCGTGGCGCCGGGCGGCTTTTCCAGCATCACGGGCTTGCCCGCGGCGAGCGCTTCCGCCGCCAGCGCATGGCGCACGCCCGGCGGCGTGCACAGGGTGATCGCGTCGAGGTCGGGGCGTGCCGCGAGCATCGCCGAGAGCGACGCGAAGCCGTCGACGCCGTCCAGGCTGGCGCCGTGGCCGGCCACCGCCACCAGCTCGAGATCGGGGTTGGCGGCAAGCGCCGGCAGGTGCTGATCGCGGGCGATCTTGCCCAGGCCGACGAGGCCGATCTTGCGTGCAGTCATGAGAAGCGCCTCGTTGATTGGCGAGAGGAGCCACACCATAACGGGGCGCCGTCGCGGCTGCCAGTCGGCACCCGGGCCTGCCGAGATAACGATTCGGTTATCGGTCAGATCGTGGCCTACAGCCGCTCGAGATAGGCCGTGCCGCCCAGCTGGCGCATCTGCTGACGAATCCAGCGGCTGCGACGCGCGACATGGGCGGAGGGTCGCGAGGCGCTCCAGCCGCGCGGATTGGGCAGGATCGCCGCCAGCCGGCTGGCCTGCAGCACGCTCAGGTTGTCGGCGGACACCCCGAAGTAGTGCTGGGCCGCCGCCTCGAGGCCGAACACGCCGTCATCCCATTCGACGATGTTGAGATAGACCTCGAGAATGCGCTGCTTGGGCCACAGCGTCTCGAGCAGCACCGTGAACCAGGCCTCGAGCCCCTTGCGAACCCAGCTGCGTCCGGTCCACAGGAACAGGTTCTTGGCGGTCTGCTGGCTGATGGTACTCGCGCCGCGCAGATCCCCGCCCGACTGCCAGGTGGTGAGTGCCTTGCGCAGCTGGTTGAAGTCGAAGCCGAAGTGGTCGGGAAAGCGCTGGTCCTCGCCGGCGATCACCGCCAGCTTGGCATTGTCGGAGAGCCGCTCCCAGGGCATCCAGGACTGGCGAATGTCGAGCGACTCGCCCGCCGTCCAGGCCTGCACCTGACGCTCGACCATCACCATCGAGCCGAATACCGGCACCACGCGAAAGAACAGGACCATCGCCAGCGAGGCCAGCACGAAGGCGGCCAGGGCCAGCAGGATGTAACGCAGCAGCCTGCGCGACCAGTCCCTTGTCATGCAATCGCGTTCCCGGGTAATGAGGATCGCGCCAGTATACAGGGCCGTGCCGGATCTCCGGCAAGGGCTCTCTTCCGTGCCCCCCCTGCCGGGGGTCTCGCATTAGCATGTGCAGCCACGCCGGTCAGCCTGACCGGAAGGCGTGCGGGAGAGGATTCCCCCCCGACACCGACGGCCCGGCGGCGCCTTCATCGCGACTGAAGTCGCTCCCGCGGCCAGGCGCCGGATGAACGACCTGCCGCGAGATCACATCTAGAGCGGCACGCTGGCGTAGGTCGGCTCGCCCTGCGCCTGGTTCAGCGCCAGCACGGCACTCGACATGGGTTCCGGGGACGTCTCCAGCAGGGCACGACGCACCACCCGGGATCGCTCGCCGTCGTCGCCGCGCCCCTGCCGCGTGCCGATGCCGCCCCGCTCGTCGCGCGGGGGCATGCCGAAGTACTCCCGGTAGCACTTCGAGAAGTGCGGCGTGGACACGAAGCCGCAGGCCGAGGCCACCTCGATGATCGACATCGAGGTCTGCTTGAGCAGCTGCCGGGCCCGGGTCAGGCGCAGCTTGAGGTAATAGCGCGACGGCGAGCAGTTGAGGTACTTCTGGAACAGCCGCTCCAGCTGGCGTCGGGACACGTCCACGTAGGTGGCCAGTTCATCGAGCGCGATGGGCTCCTCGAGATTGGCCTCCATCAGCGCGACGATCTCCAGCAGCTTGGGCTGGGTGGTGCCCAGTACGTGCTTGAGCGGCACGCGCTGCTGGTCCTGCTCGCCGCGCACCCGGTCGTAGATGAACATCTCGGAGATGCCGGCGGCCAGCTCGCGACCGTGGTCCTGGCCGATCAGGTTGAGCATCATGTCCAGCGGTGCGGTGCCGCCGGAGGCGGTGAAGCGGTCGCGATCGATCGAGAACAGCCGGGTGGTCAGCGGCACCCGCGGGAAGGCCTCCTGCATCGCGGCCAGGCATTCCCAGTGGATGCTGGTCTCGTAGCCATCCAGCAGGCCGGCCTTGGCCAGGGCCCAGCTGCCGGTGCACACCGACCCCAGGCGACGGGACTGGCGGGCCTGGGCCTGCAGCCAGGCGATATGCTCGCGGGTCACGCTGCGGTGCGGCGCCACGCCCCCGCAGACCACGACCCAGTCGAGCGACAGCGGAATCGACGTCGAGGCATCCGGCGTGACCTGCAGCCCGTCACTGGCACGCACCGGCTCCCCGTTGAAGCTCAGGGTATACCAGCGATACAGCTCGCGCCCCGCCAGCTGGTTGGCCATGCGCAACGGCTCGATCACCGAGGCCAGGGAAATCAGGGTAAAGTTGTCCAGCAGCAGAAACCCCAGGGTCTGGGGAGCGGGGGTGCGGCCGACCGTCGGTGATGCGCTTGCTGTCCGGGAGGATGCCATGCGGGTTCTCTCCTCTGTCCACGGATTCACCCCGGAACAGGCCGGGGAGTCTTGTGCTTGTTGTGGGTTGTGGAGCGGTTGCCAATGGCCGACATGGAGAGAGTACCTGCCGACCCGAACAGGGTTAAATGGCCTCCGCCTGTCGGTCATTCTTGCGGATAGGCAGGGAGGAACGCACGCAGAAACGACATCGATGTCGCAAATTGGCATTGCGACGTCGCTTCGTCTGTCGTGATGAGACAGTCGTCATGACAGACGACACGGCCCGACGCCGCAGAGCGCCGGGCCACATTGCACAGAAGGTTAGCGATCACTTCGATTCAGAAATCGAAGAAGACCGTTTCCCCCTCGCCCTGCAGGCGGATGTCGAGACGATAGCGCACCTTGCCATCGGCCTCCTCGCGCCGGGCGATCAATGTCTCGCGCCGGGCCGGCGACTCGACGGCGTTGAGGACCGGGCAGGCGGCATTGGCCTCGGCCTCGTCGTCGAAGTACAGCCGCGTGTTCAGCTGGATGTTGATGCCGCGGGCGAACACCGCCAGGCAGACGTGCGGCGCCATCGGCTTGCCGTTGGCGGCCGGCACACGCCCCGGCTTGACGGTGGTGAAGGACCACTCGCTGTCGCCGTCGGCGGTGGTGGCGGACCGCCCGAAGCTGTTGAACGGTTTTTGCAGGTCGAAGTCCGGCTGGAAGTCGCCGTTGGCGTCGGCCTGCCAGGCTTCGATGAAGGCATCGCGCACCGGATCGCCGTTGCCGTCGATCACCGTGCCGACCAGCTCGATCAGCTCGCCCTCGGCCTCCGGCGCGGCCATGCGGCTCCAGATCTCCTCGTCGCGCAGCGGCAGGCCGGCGACATCCAGCGCCAGGCCGATATGCACGTAGGGGCCTGCGGTCTGTGACGGTGTCTCGCGGTACAGCAGGCCGCCTTCATGGGTCGGTTGTTGGCTCATGATGTCACCCCTGATTCTCGAAATAGGTCTGCAGCTCGCCGCGCGTGACGATGTCGAAACGATAGGCCAGATAATCCATCGGCCGGCTGCGCGCCATGTCAAGGCGGCCGGTCAGCGTATCCACCGCTTCCGGATCAGCGAGGGTCTGGACGATCGGGCAGCGCGGAATCAGCGGATCGCCCTCGAAATACATCTGGGTGATCAGCCGCGTGGCAATCGCCGGGCCCATCACCGAGACGTGGATGTGCGCCGGGCGCCAGGAGTTGGGATCGTTGGGCCAGGGGTACGGCCCCGGACGCACGGTGCGGAAGTGATACCAGCCCTGGTCATCGGTCAGACAGCGGCCGACGCCGCCGAAATTGGGGTCGAGCGGCGCCAGGTAGCCATCCTTCTTGTGCCGGTAGCGGCCACCCGCGTTGGCCTGCCACATTTCCACCAGAGTATGCGGCACCGGCTTGCCGAACTGATCGACGACGCGGCCGAACATGACGATGCGCTCGCCGACCGGTAGGCCGTCCTGCCCTTGGCCCTCGCGGTAGTTCATCAGCAGGTCGTTGTCGTGCAGCCCCAGGCGCAGCGCCTTGAAGCTGGGGCCGGTCAGCTCGCTGCGGCTGGGATGCTGCAGGCTGACCAGCGACTGGCGCGGCGAACGCGCCACGGTGGTCTTGTAGCCCGGCGCATAGGCAGGCGGGTGCCAGTTGCGATCGCGGGGCACGAAGCGCTTGTTGTCGGAGTCTTGCATGGCTGGCGTCTCGTGAAGTCGGTGGAGTACCCCTCGGGGTACAGGCGTCGCCCAGTCTCGCCGCGGCCTCGCCCGAGGGGAAATGAAATCTCGGGCCGCCACCATAACCCATGGGTTATGGCCCGATGCACAAGACCCCTCGTCAGCGCCGCGCCGGCCTGCTAGACCTATCGCTGACAGCGTGAAAATCCGATCGGGAGACGACCCTCATGCCCCATCACGAGAAAACCATCATGGCCTTCGACGACCTGGGCCGTGAGTACATGATCGACGTGTTCGACGATGCCCGCGAGCTCGGCCCCCTGCATGCGCATGGCGCCACCCGGGGCGGGCTGCCGAGCTTCCGCACCCATGACGGGCATGTCGCCACCTACCTGGGCAACGGCGAGTTCTCGATCACGGTGCCGGGCGAGGCGGAAGCCGTGACGGTGAGGACGAGCGATCCCGAGTACGTGTGACGCGACGCCCCGGGCACTCAACGATACGCTGCCGCCACCTCGCGCAGCATCTCGCAGAACGCCTCCAGGGCCAGCGAGGGGCGCAGGCTGGCGTTGATGCACAGGCCGACCGAGCCGCCCTGGCGTTCCAGCCCCACCTCCAGCACCGCCAGTCGCCCGGCCGCGACGTCCTCGATCACCGCCTCGCGAGGGGCGACCCACAGGGCGTCGCTGTCCAGCACGTAGCGGCGGCTGACGGCCAGCGAGAGCGTCTCCAGCACCCGGCCCGGCAAGGCCAGCGCCTGGCGCACGCAGAAGCTGTCGACCTGCTGACGCAGCGTGGTCTGCGGCGGCGGCAGCACCCAGGGAAACTCGCCGAGCCGCTGCAGCGGCGGCGTCCGGCTGGACGACAACGCATGGCCGGCGCGCACCACCACCACCAGCGGCTCGTAGTAGAGGTGTTCGAAGGTCAGGTCGCGGATCTCCCGGGCCTCGGTCATGCGCCCCACCACCAGGTCGAGCTCGCCGGCGCGCAGTCGCGACAGCAGGTAGGCGCTGGGGCCGTCGACCACCCGCACGCCGATATCGTCGTGCCGGGCATGCAGGCGCTCGATGGCCTGCGGCAGGAAGCGGCTCTCCACCGTGGACAGGGCGCCGACCCGGATGCGCCGCTCGCCCCCCTGAGCGTCGCCGATCGCCGTGATGCCCTCGTCCAGCGCACGCAGCGCCGGCCCGGCGTGGCGCAGCAGGGTCAGCCCGGCCTGATTGAGCGACACCCCCTGCGGGCTGCGCTCGAACAGCGGCGTGCCGAGGTGATCCTCGAGCTCGCGAATCGCCTTGGAGAGCGCCGGCTGCGAGATCGACAGGCTCTCGGCGGCGCGCACGAAGCTGCGCCGCTTGGCCAGCTCGAGAAAGGCCTGCAGGTGACGCAGCTTGACGCGCGGATTGAGCATGAGCGACGAGCCCCTCGACGGACGGGCCCCGACTTTACCCCAGCCGCGGGGCCGGGTCAGCCGACCGAAAACCGCCGCGACCCGGAGGCCGGCGGCGGCAGAGTGGCGACGACAACCGGCTACACGGTCAACAGGTAGGTCGTCAGGGCCGGGAACAGGATCAGCAGCGCCAGGCGCACGAAGTCGGAGGCGATGAACGGCGACACGCCGCGGAAGATCTCGCCGAGCCGCACATGCGGCGCCATCGCCTTGATGACGAAGACGTTCATGCCCACCGGCGGCGTGATCAGCCCCAGCTCCACGGTCAGCACGGTGACGATGCCGAACCAGATCGGGTCGATGCCCAGCGTCTGGATGATCGGGAACACCACCGGGACGGTGATCACCAGCATGGCGATCGAGTCCATGAACATCCCCAGCACGAAGTACAGCAGCAGGATGCACAGCACGACCAGCATCGGCGACAGCGACAGCCCGTAGATGAAGTCGCTGATCGAGAACGAGATCCGCGATACCGAGATGAAGTAGCCCAGGGTATCGGCGCCCACCAGCATGAAGAACACCACCGTCGACAGACCCAGGGTCTCCTGGATCGCCGTCCACAGCTCCCGGCCGCGCAGCCCCTTGACCACGGCGTAGACCAGGGTGGCGAAGGCGCCGACGCTGGCCCCCTCGGTGGGGGTGAACAGGCCGAAGTAGATGCCCAGGATGATCACCAGGAAGACCCCGAAGAACGGCAGCAGCCCCGCCAGCGAGGCCAGCTTCTCGCCCCAGGAGGTCGGCTCGCCCGGCACCGCCAGCGACGGCTTGACATGCACCACGATGCTCACCGTCAGGGCATAGAACAGCAGCCCCATCAGCCCGGGCACGAAGCCGGCGATGAACATGTCGCCCACCGACTGCTCGGTGAGGATGGCGTAGATCAGCAGGGCGATGCTCGGCGGAATCATGATGCCCAGGGTGCCGCCGGCGGCCAGCGCGCCGGTGGCCAGGCCGCGGTTGTAGCCGAGGCGTTCCATCTCGGGCAGCGCCACGCGGGTCATGGTGCTGGCGGTGGCCAGCGACGAGCCGGAGATCGCCGAGAACATCCCGCACGAGCCGACCGCGGCGATCGCCAGGCCGCCCTTCCAGCCGCCGCACAGGGTGCGCGTGGAATCGAACAGCTTGCCGGCCATGCCGGAGTGCGCCGCGAGCACGCCCATCAGGATGAACATGGGAATCGCGCTGAAGCTGTAGTTCGACAGCACCTCGACGGGCACCGACTTGACCATCGAGACGGCGGCCCCCCAGGAGATCACCTGGGAGAAGCCGCCGACGCCGACGATCAGCATGCACAGCGCCACCGGCACGCGCAGCACCATCAGCACCAGCAGCAGCCCCAGCCCCAGCGCCCCGATCATTTCACTACTCATTCGACGCTCTCCACCTGGTGAGCGAACACCGTGCCGAGCACGGCGTGCAGCAGACAACGCAGGCTGAGCAGGGCGCACAGCCCGGCGGCGACGTAATAGATGGGCGCCATGGGAATGCGCAGATCCTGGGTCGTCTCACCATGGGACGCCGCGCTCGCCGCCGAGTCCCACAGGCCCACGCACAGCACCGCGCCCAGCGCCACGAAGCCCAGCAGATAGACGCCGGCAACGCGCGCCTTGACGGTCTCGCTCAGCCCGTGACTGAAGGCCTCGACCACCACCTGGCCCTTCTCGACGTTGGCGGCCATGGCCGCCAGCAGCGCGAACAGCATCAGGTAACTGACCAGCTCGACACTGCCCGTCACGCTCAGCGACAGCGCGCCGTCGCTGAGGCGATAGAGGTAGCGCAGGGCGACGTCGATCACCGTCACCGCCAGCATGCCGACGAGCGCGGCGCCGGCGATGACCCGGCACAGACGCTCCAGCCAGCGACTGGTTCTCAGAAGCGCTTGCATGCTGCGTCTCCGGATTACTGGCCGCAGGCCTGGCTGGCATCGAGTGCCGCCTGATAGACATCACGCGCCTGATCGAGACCGCGCGATTCGAGATCGCTCAGGTAGCTGTCGATCCCGTCCTGCAGCGGCTTCTGCCAGGCGGAATCCTGCAGCGGATTGTCGATCACGCGAATGGTGTCGCCGGCCTTCTCGGCCTGCGCCTTGCCCGCCTTGTCCTGGGCGGCGAACACGTCACCGGCCTTCTGCGCCCATTTCATGCCGGAGTTGGCGTCGATCACCTTCTTGGCCTCGGGGCTGAGGCGGTCGTAGGTGTTCTGGTTCATGGTGGCGACGAAGATCAGCGTGTAGAACGGTACCTGGGTGTGGTAGTGGAGCTGCTCGCCGAGCTGGAAGCTCTTGATGCCTTCCCACGGGAAGCTCAGGCCATCGATCACGCCACGCTGCAGCGAGGTGTAGATGTCCGGTGCGGGCATGCCCACTGGCTGCGCGCCCATGTTCTTGAGAATCTCGCCGGCCACCGCCGTCGGGCGACGGATGCGCAGCCCCTCGAGATCGCCGGGCTTCTGGACGTCGGTGTCCTTGGTGTGGATATAGCCCGGGCCGGTGGTGAACATGAACAGCACGTGAGAATCGTCGTACTCGCTGGCGATCTTGTTCTCGTCGTAGAGCGTCTGCAGCACGCAGGCCCCCTGCGGCGCCGATTCGGCCACGCCCGGCAATTCGACGATCTGGCTCAGCGGGAAGCGGCCATTGGTGTAGCCCTGCGCGGTAATGCCGATATCGGCGATGCCGTTGACCGCGGCATCATAGGTCTCGTCGGCCTGGCTCAGGGTCTGCGAGGGGAAGTTCTGGACCTTGATCTCGCCGTTGGACTCCTTCTCGACGGTCTTGGCCCACTGCTCGAAGAGCTGCTTGTTGATCGCCGAGGCCCCGGGCCAGAAGTGCGACAGACGCAGGGTGGTCTCGGCCTGGGCACCGGTTGCCAGGCCGGCGACGGACAGCGCGAGAAGACAGCGTGCAAGAGTACGGTTCATGGCTAGCCCCTTGATTGTTGGTTGGATGATGAGTCGAGGCGACACGGCGGTCGAATTGACGTCAGGATTACCGAGGTCGAGCCTTTTATCCATTAGACGAACGTAAGTTCGTTTTGCGAACCTTCCTCGGTGCTGCCTATTCTGGCATGCTCGCCGGTCGTGAAAGCGGCAAATTGCAAGCGGTAACCTGTCAATTCCCAAGATTCGCCCCCGACCTTGGTCGTAATGGCGGGTCACCTCAAACAGAACGCCCGACCATCGGGTCGGGCGTCGCGTCTGGCGTGAAGCGCCAGGGCATGGCTAAGCCATCAGCACGGCTCGCCGCCCCAGCCCAATTGCTTGGCCAGCGCGAAGGCGTGGTTGGCCGCCGGCACCCCGGCGTAGATCGCCACGTGCATCAGCACCTGCCGCAGTTCGGCCTCGCTCAGGCCGATACGCTTGGCGGTCTTGAGGTGCAGCTCCAGCTCCTCGCGACCCAGCGCGGCGAGGATGCCGGTGGTGATCATGCTGCGCTCGCGACGCGTCAGGTCGTCGTTGCTCCACAGCTCGCCCCAGGCCAGCCGGGTGATCATCTGCTGGAAGGGCGCATCGAGACTGGTGGCGTTGTCGGTCGAGCGCGCGACGTGCGCCTCGCCGAGGACCTGCTTGCGCGTCTCCAGGCCAGTGGCATAAGCGACGCCGTGGGCGCCCACGTCACCCAGGTCCACCGCCAGCGCCGCGCGCAGCGAGGCGGCGAAGCGCTCGGGTGCCTCCACCGAGGGCACGTGGCCGACGCCGTCGAAGATCGTCAGCGGCGCGCCGTCGCACTCTCCGGCGAGCGTCTCGAGGGTCGCCGGCGGGGTCGCCGCGTCCTCGCTGCCGCCCAGCAGGTGGATGGCCACGCCCTTGCCGCTCAGCTGGCCGGTGAAGGTGTCGCGGCCCAGCATCTCGCACAGCCGCGCGTAGGACTCGCCGTCGCCGCGGCCCATCTGCACGCACCAGCCGGCCTTCAGGGCCGGCTCGGCCTCGACCAGGGCGGGAGCGAACCAGCGCGGCACGATCTCGCCGGCCATCGCCGCCAGCCCTTCCTCGCGCACGCGCCGGGCGCGGGTGTTCCACAGCTCGGCGTTGCCGATCACCGCGCCGGTGTTGGTCAGGGTCGCCGACAGCAGGCGCTTGCCGTGGGCGGCGATCAGCTGCTGGCCGACCACGCCGCCGATCGAGGTGCCGACGAAATGAAAGCGCTCGGCACCGGCGTGATCCGCCAGGGCCAGCGCCTCGAGGGCCAGGTCGGCAGGCGTGATGTCGCCGCCGTCGACCGGCCAGGCCTGGCTGGCGCCGTGCCCGGGCAGATCCCAGGTCAGCACCCGGTAACGCGGCAGCAGACGCGGCAGGATGTCGTCCCACACCGCCTGGGTCATGCCCAGCGGATGCGCCATCACCACCAGTGGATCGGCCTCGGCGCCCAGCAGACGGTAGGCGACGCTGCGGCCATTGATCGTCAGAAAAGCCATTTCACACTCTCCATTCGTAGCAACGCGAAAAGCCGGCGAGTCGCAATCGCCGGCTTTCTCTCAACTCGACATGACGTCGTCTTACACTCTCTCGATCACCGTGGCGATGCCCTGCCCCACGCCGATGCACATGGTGCACAGCGCGAAGCGCTTGTTGCTGCGCGAGAGCTCGTAGGCCGCCGAGCTGATGATCCGTGCGCCGGACATGCCCAGCGGGTGGCCGAGCGCGATGGCACCGCCGTTGGGGTTGACCCGCGGGTCGTCGTCGGCCACGCCGAGCTCGCGCAGGCACGCCAGCACCTGGGCGGCGAAGGCCTCGTTGAGCTCGAGCACGTCCATCTGGTCGATACTCATGCCCAGCTTGTCGAGCAGCTTGCGCGTCGCTGGCACCGGGCCGACGCCCATGATCCGCGGCTCGACGCCGGCGGTGGCCATGCCGTGGATGCGCGCGATCGGCTCGAGGTCGTAACGCTTG
The DNA here is from genome assembly GCF_020148005.1 of Modicisalibacter tunisiensis. Classification (GTDB taxonomy): domain Bacteria; phylum Pseudomonadota; class Gammaproteobacteria; order Pseudomonadales; family Halomonadaceae; genus Modicisalibacter; species Modicisalibacter tunisiensis. The sequence goes on from NZ_JAGXFD010000001.1 coordinate 224,985, forward strand.
AGCGCCGCTTCGCTGGCGACGAACATCGCCGCCGCGCCGTCGTTGACCCCGGAGGCGTTGCCGGCGGTGACGGTGCCGTTCTCACGAAACGGCGTGGGCAGCCTGGCGAGCTTCTCGAGGGTGGTCTCGGGGCGCGGGTGCTCGTCGCGATCGAAGATCAGCGGCTCCTGCTTGCGCCGCGGGATCTCGATCGGCACGATCCCCTCGCCGAGCCGGCCGGATTCCTGGGCGGCCTGGGTCAGCTGCTGCGAGCGATAGGCGTAGCGGTCCTGGTCCTCGCGCGAGATCTTGAACTGCTCGGCGACGTTCTCGGCGGTCTCGGGCATCGAGTGGGTGCCGTAGCGCTTCTCCATCAGCGGGTTGACGAAGCGCCAGCCGATGGTGGTGTCCTCCATCTGCTGGCCGCGCGAGAAGGCGGAGCCGGCCTTGCCGATGACGTAGGGCGCCCGCGACATGGATTCCACGCCGCCGGTCAGGATCAGGTCGGCCTCGCCGGCACGGATCGCCCGCGCCGCGGTGCCAATGGCGTCCATGCTCGAGCCGCACAGGCGGTTGACGGTCGAGCCGGGCACCGAGGTCGGCAGCCCGGCGAGCAGCGCCGCCATGCGTGCCACGCTGCGGTTGTCCTCGCCCGCCTGGTTGGCGCAGCCCATGATCACGTCGTCGATCGCCGCGGGATCGACCCCGGGGTGCTGGGCCAGCACCGCCTCGAACAGCCGTGCCGCCAGGTCATCGGGGCGCACGCTGGCGAGGGTGCCGCCGAAGCGGCCGACCGGCGAACGCAGCGGCCGGCAAAGGTAGACGTCGTTCATCGTTCACTCTCCTGAATGATGGCGTTCGGTCCGCGCCTTCAGCTCGCGCAGCACCTCGAGCTCCTTCTCGCTGGGCTCGGCAGTGGTCTCGAGCTGCTCGGCGAAGCGGATCTCCCAGCCGGTGGCCTCCTGGACCTGCTCGGCGGTGACGCCCGGATGCAGCGAGACCACCACCAGCTCCTTGGTCTCGGGGTCGGGCTTCATCACGCACAGGTCGGTGATCACCCGGGTCGGGCCCTTGCCGATGTTGGGCACGCCGTCGCGGCCCTTGCCGTCGCGGCCGAAGCCGAGCGTGGTGACGAAGTCGACCCCGTCGACGAAGGTGCGCCTGGAGTGCTTGAGGGTGATGAACACCTCGCCCGCGTTGGTGGCGATCTCCGGCGCCCCGCCGCCGCCCGGCAGGCGCACCTTGGGCGCGGTGTAGTCGCCGATCAGGGTGGTGTTGAGGTTGCAGTAGCGGTCGATCTGCGCGGTGCCCAGGAAGCCCACGTCGATCTTGCCGCCCTGCAGCCAGTAGCGGAACATCTCCGGCACCGAGACGGTGGTCAGCGCGGTCTCGCACAGCTCGCCGTCGCCGATCGACAGCGGCAGCACGTCGGGCTTGGTCTGCAGCGTGCCGGACTCGTAGATCAGCACCACGTCCGGGGCGTGGGTCAGACGCGCCAGGTTGGCCGCCTCAGAGGGCAGGCCGATGCCGACGAAGCAGGTGGTGCCGTTTTCCAGCGCCCGCGCCGCGGTGACGGTCATCATTTCCGCAGAGGTGTATTCGAGACTCATCAGGACGCTCCTCCGGCGTTGTAGACGTTTTCCTCGAGCCAGGCGTTGAAGCTGTCGCGGTCGCGGGCGATGGTGTCCCACTCCTTGTAGAAGCGGTTGTGACGCGGGTAGTAGCCGTGCGCGTAGGACGGATAGGCGCCCTTCTCGGCGACGGCGATGGCGTCGATCGCCCAGCCGGGGATCACGCAGGCGTTGGGCGTGGCCTCGAGGTCATCGACGATCTCCTCGACGGTGACGATGCTGCGCCTGGCTGCCAGTACCGCTTCCTTCTGCACACCGACGATGCCCTCGACCAGCACGTTGCCCTTGCGATCGGCCTTCTGGGCGTGGACCACGCTGACGTCGGGGCGGATCGACGGCACCGCGGCGAGTCGCTCGCCGGTGAACGGGCATTCGATGAACTTGATCTGGTCGTTGACCTTGGGCAGGTCGCTGCCGATGTAGCCGCGCAGCACCGCCAGCGGCAGGCCGGCGGCGCCGGCCTCGTAGGCGCAGGCCATGGCGGCGTGGCTGTGCTCGAGGATCTCGACCTTGTGCGGCCAGCCCTTCTCGACGGCGTCGCGCAGGCGGTGCAGCGAACCCACGCCGGGATTGCCGCCCCACGAGAAGATCAGCTTCTTCACGCAGCCGGCGCCGATCAGCTGGTCGTAGATCAGGTCCGGGGTCATGCGCACCAGGGTCAGGTCGCGCTTGCCCTGGCGGATGATCTCGTGGCCGGCGGCGAAGGGAATCAGGTGGGTGAAGCCTTCCATGGCGACGGTGGCGCCGTCATCGACGTAGCGTGCCACCGCGTCATGCAGGCTGAGAACTTCGGCCATGATGTCGCCTCTCTCGATGCTAGATGTTCGCTGCAAATGTTCGCTGAGTGAACATGGGTTTGTGATACGAACAAAATAATCCCACGAGCGCGATGCGTCAAACCTGCCGACGGCACCCGCCCTGCCGGTGCCGCCCGCAAGCCTCGCCGAACTCCAGGAGGAACAGGCACTTGTCAGCCGTCGAGCCGCTCCAGAACACGGTCGACGAGTTGCCGACTACTACCAATGTAGGATTCCGGACGCACCGCCTGACGCAATGCCTCGGCGTCGATGCCGCTGCCCGCCACCCGCTCGTGGGCCAGCAGCGCCTCGGCGTAGGCCACCCCGTCACGGCGCGCGACCTCCGAGGCCTCGCGGGCGACACGGCGTGCCTCGTCGCTGGCCAGCACGCCCTGCAGCACGCGCGCCGCCGGCTCGGCCATGATCGCCCCGCCGGTGACCGCCAGGTTGCGCGCCATCGCCTCGGGGTGGACCTCGAGACCGTCGAGCAGGTGACGCAGGGTCTCGAGCGCGCCCTCGAGCAGCAGCGTCGCATCGAGCAGCGGCGCCCACTCGGCGTGCCATTCGCCCAGTCCGCGCTCGAGCGGCGGCGCCCCCGCGTTGGCCAGCACATTCAGTGCGCCGTGAATCTGACGCGCCGCGGCACGGATGCGGGCGCAACCCACCGGGTTGCGCTTGTGAGGCATCGACGAGGATTCGCCGACCCCGGCCTCGGCGGGTTCGGCGAGCTCGCCGATCTCGGTCTGGGTCATCAGGGCGATGTCGAGCGCGACCTTCTCGGCGGCCACCGCCACGCCATCGAGGGCGCAGCCCAGCGCATGGATCGGCTGACGGTCGGTGTGCCAGGGCAGCCACGGTTCGGCCAGCTCCAGGCGTCGCGCCATGCCGGTCATGATCGCCACGCCGCTGTCGTCGAGGCCCGAATGCACGCCCACCGCGCCGCCGAACTGCACGTAGAGCCCCTCGGCGAGCACCGCGTCCAGGCGCTCGCCGGCCTGGTGCAGCCCCCACAGCCACTGGCCGACCTTGGCGCCGAAGGTGATCGGCAGCGCCTGCTGCATCAGCGTGCGACCGACCATCGCCGTGCCACGGTGATCCATCATCAGGGCCCGGCCGGCGGCGGTAGCCTCCGTCAGCAGGTGGCGGCAGCGCGTCAGGCGCGGCTTGAGCACGAGCATCAGCGCGCTGTCGACGATGTCCTGGCTGGTTGCCCCGCGGTGGAAATGCGGCTTCAATGCATCGGGCAGCGCGGCCTTGGCCTGCTTGACGAAGGGAATCGCCGGATTGCCGCCCTTGACGGTGTCGGCCGCCAGCGCCTCCAGGTCGAAGACGTCGCTGGCCAGATGTCGGTCGAGCGCCTCGGCCGTTCCCGCGGGCAGCAGGCCCAGGCTTTCCTGCTCGGCGGCCAGCGCCAGCTCCACCGCGCGCATCGCCGCGACCAGGTCCTCGGCCCGGCAGTGACCGCGCCCGGTGGCGCTCGTGAAGGGATGACGCAACAGCTGTTCGTACATGTCGTACATGGGGGTATCTCCGTCGGCTGGCATCCACGCTCTACCACCAATGGCGCATCGGCGGACACGTGTTCGCATTTCGAACTCTATGCTAGAGTCAGGCTTCCAACCGAGCAACGCAACAGGATCAAGGTGGCGCCACGACGATGACCACACAGCCGAAGGACGAACGCCTCAGCCCCGACGACCGGGACTTCGTGACCGCACTGGCCAGCGGCCTGGACGTGATTCTCGCCTTCGACCAGCAACATCCGCGCATGACGCTGAGCGAGGTCGCCGCGCGGACCGGCATGAACCGCGCCCGCGCCCGGCGCTTTTTGCTCACGCTCAACGCCCTGGGCTATGTGCGCAAGCAGCACCGCCACTTCGAGCTGGCCCCGCGCACGCTGCAGCTCGGCTACGCCTATCTGTCGGCCAACAACTACCGCACGGTGATCCAGCAGCATCTGGAGGACATCACCCGGGAAACCGGCGAGTCGTCGTCGCTGGGCGTTCTCGACGGCAGCGACGTGATCTATGTGGGCCGCTCGGCGGCGCCGCACCGACTGATGGCCATCACCCTGGCGGTCGGCACCCGCCTGCCGGCCGTGCTGACCTCGATGGGCCGCGTGCTGCTCGCGCAACTGCCCGACGACGAACTCGACGCCCTGCTCGAGACGGTGACGCTGGAGCGCCACACCGAGCACACCATCACCGACAAGGCCGAGCTGCGCGACTGCCTGCGTCGGGTCCGCGAGCAGGGCTACTGCATCGTCGACCAGGAACTCGACTCCGGCCTGCGCTCGCTGGCCGTGCCGGCCTTCGACGCCCACGGCCGGCTGCTCGGCGCGATCAATGTCAGCACCAACGCCGCCCGTATCGACCTGGCCACGCTGACCGAACGCTTCCTGCCCCTGCTGCAGGACAAGGCCCACCAGATCGCCACGCAGGTCAGCTGAGACTCACCACTCGCCTCGACCCTAAGGAAGAATAGATGGCAGGTAGCCTCATCGAACGTACGTTGCGGGTGCTCGAGACACTCTCGAGCGAACCCGAGGGGATCCCCCTGCAGCGACTGGCCGAGCGTCTGGAGATTCCCAAGAGCGCCGCACACCGGATCAGCAACGAGCTGATCCGGCTCGGGTATGCCCGTCAGGACACCCGGACCGGCCACTATCGGTTGTCGACCCGGCTGGTCGCCCTGGGCTTTCGCTACCTGGGCAGCACCGGCGCCAGCGACGTGCTGCAGCCGATCCTCGATCGCCTGGCGGCCGAGACCGGCGAGCTGGTACGCCTGGGCGTGATCGAGGGCGATCGTCAGACCTGGATCGCCAAGTCTCAAGGCACACGCACGGGGCTGCGTTACGACCCGGACATGGGACGCGAGGCACCACTGCGCTTCACTGCCTCCGGACAGGCCTGGCTGGCCAGTTTGGACGATGCAGCCGCCCTCTCGTTGCTGGCCCGCCAGTCAGATGTCGATCCTGCCGATTTTGGCCCGAATGCACCACGCACCGACCAGGCGCTGCTCCAGCGCCTGGCCGAAGCTCGACAACGCGGCTACACCTGCTGTGTCGACAGCTCAGCCTTGGGTACCTCCGCGTTCGGTGCCGTCATTCGTCACCCTATCAAGGGGCACACCATCGGGGTGATCAGCGTGGCCGGCCCCAGCGTGCGGCTCACAGAGCAGCGCATGCACGAACTTGCCCCCAAGCTGCTTGACGCCGTCGAGGAACTCTCGCAGTGCAGTCAGGCCTCGCAGCTGTTCCCGGAATGAGCTGTCCATGTCCACGTTGCTGAGCCACTGACCGCATGCTCGATATCCTCGCCATCACCACGCCCATCTTCCTGCTCATCGGCATCGGCTTCCTGGCGGTCATGCTGCGCCTGTTCAGCAAGGAGCAGGTCCAGGGCCTGAGCGGCTTCGTGATCAACTTCGCGTTGCCGGCGCTGATCTTCCGCGCCCTCGTCCAGCGGCCGCTGGACGAGGTCTTCAACCCGGTCTATCTCGCCGCCTACGGCGGTGGCTCGGCGGTGCTGTTCCTGGGTGCCTGGCTGCTCGCCCGCCATCGTGGCAAGCCGCTGGGCGAAAGCGGAATCCTGGCGCTGGGCATGTCGGCGGCCAACAGCGGCTTCATCGGCTACCCCGTGGCCGCGATGGTGGTGGGTTCCAGCGCGGTGATCGCGCTGGCCCTGAACATGATGGTCGAAAACCTGCTGATCATCCCCACCGCCCTGGCCCTGGGCGAGGCGGGCCGCCAGACCGGGGTCTCGTTCTTCACCGCCCTGCGCCGCACCGCGGTCCGGCTGACCCGCAACCCGATTCTGATCGGCATCTTTGCCGGCATCCTGGCAGCACTCAGCGGCATCAGCCTGCCCGCGCCGATCTCGCGCACCATCGACATGCTGGCCACCGCCGCCGCACCGACCGCCCTGTTCGTGATCGGTGGCACCCTCTACGGGCTGCGCATCGGCGGCATGCTCGGCGATGTCGCCCAGGTGGTGACCGGCAAGCTGCTGCTCCATCCGCTCATCATTTTCCTGCTGCTCTGGTGGCTGCCGCCCATCGATCCCGCCCTGGCCACGGCTGCGGTCGTGATCGCCAGCGCGCCGATGATCAGCATCTATCCGCTCCTCGGCCAGCGTTACGGCCACGGCGAGGTGTGCACTGCGGCCCTGATGCTGGGCACGCTGCTGTCGTTCGTCACCATCAGCGCCCTGCTGTGGCTGCTCGAGGCCTACCAGCTGCCGCTCGCCTGACAGGCGACGCCCCCCTGACTTCTTCATGACCCGGGCCGTATGCCGATACGCCTAGGCCCGCAAGCCCCATCACCCACGTCTACCGCGAATAGCGAACACCTGTGCGTATTGCATATTTTGGAACAAAGTTCTAATTTCTAGAAAATCACGAAAAAGGACTCTGTTCATGTCCCTGCGTATGGTGGCGATCGGTGACGGTGTCAGCCCCCGGAGAGCCGAGTCATGACGACACACGAACGACACTGTGACCTGGTGGTGGTGGGATCCGGTGCCGCCGGCCTCTCGGCGGCGGTGACTGCGGCGCATCACGGCCTCGAGGTGATCGTGGTGGAAAAGGATGACGTGCTGGGCGGCGCCACCGCCTGGTCCGGTGGCTGGATGTGGGTGCCGCGCAACCGCTTCGCCCGCCAGGCGGGCATCGACGAGGACCTCGAGACGATCCGCACCTACCTGCGCCACGAGCTCGGCGAACGCTACGATGCGGCAAGGATCGACGCCTTCCTCGACGCCGCGCCCCGGATGGTCGACTTCTACCAGGCCCACACCGCGCTGCAGTTCCACGACGGCAACGCCATCCCCGACATCCACGGCGACACCCCCGGCGCCGGCACAGGCGGGCGCTCGGTGATCGCCGCGCCCTTCGACGCCCGCGAACTGGGCCAAAGCCTTCACAAGGTGCGCCGGACCATGCCCGAGACCGCCTTCCTGGGCATGCCGATCCAGGCCGGTCCCGACCTGATGGCGTTCCTCACCGTGACCCGCTCGCTGCGCTCGGCCGCGCACGTGGCGCGTCGATTCACGCGCCACCTTTACCATCTCGCCCGCTACCAGCGCGCCATGCACTGGGTCAACGGCGTGGCCCTAGTGGGGCGGCTGCTCAAGTCCGCTGACGCCCTGGGCGTGGAGACCTGGACCGCCTCGCCCGCCAAACGCCTGCTGATCGACGATCGAGTCGCTGGCGTGACGGTGGCGACCCGCGACGGCGAGGTGGCCCTGCACGCCCGGCGCGGCGTGGTGCTCGCCGCCGGCGGCTTCCCCCACGACATCGAGCGGCGCCGGCGCCACTTCCCGCGCACCCCGACCGGCCGCGAGCACCTGGCGCTGCCGCCCGAATCGGCGAGCGGCGACGGCACTGCCCTGGGCGAATCCGCCGGCGGCCGGGTGAGTTCCAACCTGGCCTCGCCCGCCGCCTGGTGCCCGGTCTCGGCGGTGCCCTACCCGAACGGCCGCATCGGCCACTTCCCGCACATCATCGACCGCGGCAAGCCGGGCATCATCGGCGTGCTGGCCGACGGCCGGCGCTTCGTCAACGAGGCCCACGGCTACTACGACTACGTGGCGGCGCTGCTCGAGGCGGTGCCGGAGGGAGAGGCGGTCGCGTCCTGGCTGATCTGCGATCACCGCTTCCTGCGCCGCTACGGGATGGGCATGGTGCGACCGGCGCCGGTGCCGTTTCGGCACTGGATCCGCCGCGGCTACCTCCGGCGCGGCCGCAGCCTCGAACAACTGGCCACGCAATGCGGCATCGACCCGGCGGGGCTGGCCCGGACCGTCGCGGCCTACAACCGCCACGCCCGCCACGGCGAGGACCCCGAGTTCGGTCGCGGCTCGACGCCCTACAACCGCAAGCAGGGCGACCCGGCGCAGGCGCCCAATCCCTGCGTCGCGCCGATCGAGCGCGGGCCGTTCTACGCCATCAAGGTGGTGCCGGGCAGCTTCGGCACCTTCGCCGGACTCGAGACCGACGCGCACGCCCGAGTGCTCGATGCCGACGACCGGCCGATCCCCGGGCTCTACGCCGCCGGCACCGACATGGCCAGCATCATGGGTGGCTTCTACCCGGCGGGCGGCGTCAACCTGGGACCGGCGATGACCTTCGGGTATATCGCCGCCCGGCACGCCGCCGACCTCGGCGATGCATCGCAACCGAGCGAAGCCACTGCACAGCGAGACACGCCATGACCGAACGCCTCTTCTCCCTCGCCGCCTTGACCGTGCTCGAGCTTTCGCCGCCCGAGATGGTCGAGGTCGCGGCTCGCGCCGGCTATGACCGGGTCGGCCTGCGGCTGATCCCCGCCACGCCCGAGGAGCATCACTTCCCGCTGGTCACCGATGCAAGCCTGCGCCGCCGAACCCGGGCAAAGCTGCGCGACACCGGCGTCTCGGTGCTCGATGTCGAGATCCTGCGCCTCAAGCCCGACACCGACGTCAGGCGCCACTTCACCCGCGTGCTCGAGGCCGGCGCCGAACTGGGTGCCAGCGAGGTGCTGATCGCCGGCAACGACGACGACGAAGCGCGGCTCACCGACCACTTCGCCGCGCTCTGCGACCTGGCGGCCGGCTTCGGCCTCCACCCGCACCTCGAGTTCATGCCCTGGACCGGCGTCCGCGACCTGAGCCAGGCCCGGCGCATCGTCGCCGCCGCCGACCGGCCCAACGCGGGCCTGCTGATCGACGCCTTCCATTTCGACCGCTCGGGAAGCCGCCTCGACGAACTCGCCGACGTGCCCCGTCACTGGATGCGTTACATCCAGCTCTGCGACGTCGCCGGCCCGAGACCCGACGACATGCAGGCGATCATCCACGAGGCGCGTCAGGCACGCTGCTTCCCCGGTGAAGGCGACATCGACCTGACCGGCCTGCTCGCGGTGTTGCCCGACGACGTGCCGCTGAGCTTGGAGATCCCCACCCAGGCGCTGTGCGACCGGGGCGTGAGTGCGCTCGAGCGGGCGCGACTGGCACTCGAGGCGAGTCGCCGCCTGCTCGGCTGACCCGCACGGCTCGCGGCATTCACGCAAAAAAACCGCCATGGCAAATCGCCATGGCGGAAAACGCGCAATAAGCGCTGAAGGGGTCAGTCCAGGGTATCGAGCGCCAGCAGATAGCCGCGGCTGCCCAGCCCGGCGATCACGCCGTCGGCACGGTGCGAGACATAGGAGTGATGACGGAACGTCTCGCGCTTGTGGATGTTCGACAGATGTACCTCGATGACCCGACCCTCGTAGGCGTTGAGGGCATCGAGTATCGCCACCGAAGTATGGCTGTAAGCGGCCGGGTTGATGACGATCAGGTCGGTACCGTCGGTCCGCGCGGCCTGGATGGCATCGATCAACTCGCCCTCGTGATTGCTCTGCCGGCAGGCAATCTCCCAGCCATTGACCGCGGCCTTTTCATACAGCCGGTTGTTGATGTCGTCGAGCGTCTCGTGGCCGTAGATCTCCGGCTGGCGGGTGCCCAGCAGATTGAGGTTGGGGCCGTGCAACACCAGGATCTTGTGTGCGCTCATGCGTTCGTCTCCTGCAGCAGGGTCTGTCGGTAGTGGTCGAACAGGGTCGCGGCCTGGGCATCGGCCAGCGCCCGCTTGTCGGCATCCTCGCAGAAGAACTTGAAGGCATCCACGCCCTGGAAGACGAACAGGCTGACGCCGCTGATCACCTGCGCGCCCGCCGCCCGGGCGGCGGCGATGAACTCGGTGACCGCGGGCACGTAGACGGCGTCGAAGATCCACTGATCGGCCCGGATCAGCGATGCGGGCAGCGGGCAGCCCGGGCTCTTCTCGTGGCCGATCGGCGTGCAGTTGACCAGTCCATCGCAGCGCGCGGCGGTCGCCTCCAGCGTCTCGGGCGCGACCGCCGAGGCCGGGAAGCCGGCATTGCCGAGCTCGCGGGCGAGGCGTTCGGCCTTCTCGGTGTCGAGATCCATCAGCAGCACTTCCTCGGCACCCAGCTTGCCCAGGCCGAAGGCGACCGCCTTGCCCACCCCGCCGGTGCCGATCAGCAGCACGCGCCCGGGGCGGCGATCGCCGACGGTGGCGCGATAGCCGCTGATGAAACCGGTGAAGTCGGTGTTCTCGGCCTGGATCTCGCCGTCATGGAAGATCAGGGTGTTGGCGGCGCCAACCAGACGCGCGCCCTCGCCGATGTGGGTCGCCAGGCTCACCGCCTCCTCCTTGTAGGGGAAGGTCACGTTGACGCCGCGATAGCCGGCCGCCACGACCTCGCGGACCTGGCTCTCCAGTGAGTCGATCGGCGTCACCAGCGTGTCGAAGAGATCGTAGCTGGCGGGAATGCCGGTCAACTCGCCCAGCCGCACGTGCAGGTCAGGCGAGCTGGAATTCATGATGCCCTTGCCGATCAGCCCAAGGCGCATGGCTCACTCCTTCAAAGTCAGGTCAACTCGGCGCCCCCTGGGCGCCGATGGAATCAACGGTGCTGGCCGGCCTGGGCCGCCAGGCGGATCGGCGCATTGACAGCACCGAACTGGGAATAGCTGCCACGCCGCTCGACCACCTCGAAGAAGAAGCGGCCCATGAAGGTCTCGGTATAGGCGTGGAAGAAGTCGCCGTCGTCGTTGCGGTCGAAGAGGATGTTGCGGCTTTGCATCGCCTCGAGCAGGTCGTCGTCGAGGTCAAAGCGTGCCGCCAGGTCGTCGTAGTAGTTGGCGGGGATACGCAGCATCGGCAGCCCCCGCGTGCGCATCGCGTCGATGGTCGCGAAGATGTCGCGGGTGGCGAAGGCGATCTGCTGCACGCCCCCCTGATGTTCGGAGAGGAAGCGACCCGGCAGGGTCTCGCGGGCCGAGGACACGGTCAGCGGAATGCGGATCGAGCTGTCGGGGCTGGTCACGGTCTGGCTGACCACCATGCCGTGCGGGTCGGCGATCTCGTGCTCGGTCCCGGCATCGAAGCCGAACACCGTGCGATGGAACAGCAGCCAGCTCAGCAGCTGCGTCGGCGGCAGTACGTAGGAGATGTGGTCGATGTTGACCAGCCCGGCACCGTCGTCCTGGCCATCCTCGAAGAGGTGGAAGTCGGTCTTCCACTGCATCTCGCGCGCCTGGGCGTCGTCGACCAGGTAGACCAGGCTGCCCTCGATGCCGCGCAGCGCCGGGATCTCCATCTCGCCCTCGCCGACCGGGCCCTGAAACAGCTGCGCCTTGTAGTGCTGTGCCCGGGTCACCGCGGCGTCCAGGTCGCTGACCCGGAAGCCCACGGCACACACCGAGGTGCCGTGCAGCAGCCGGAAGGTATGCGCGAAGCTGTCGGTCTCGAAGTTGAGCACCAGATGAATGTCGCCCTGGTGCCAGAGCTCGACGTTCTTCGAGCGGTGGCGGCCGATATGGCGAAAGCCCAGCGCCGAGAGGAACTCGCCGAGCGGCGCGGCGCTTTCCTCGTCGAGGGTGAACTCGATGAAGTGCACCCCGTCGTAGCCGACCGCGGGCGGCGATGCCTCGGACCAGGGCGCCCCCTGGGCGAGCTCCTCGATCCAGACCAGCGAGCGCAGCCCGTCGACCGCGGTGGCCTCGGTGGGCGCCGCGCGGAAGGCGTCGTTGAATATCTCCAGAGACAGCGGACCGCTGTAGCCGGTGCGTGCCAACGCCTGCATGAAGGACGCCAGCGGCAACCGTCCCTGGCCGGGGAAGCAGCGGAAGTGGCGACTCCACTGCAGCACGTCCATGTCGAGCAACGGCGCGTCGGCGATCTGCACGAAGGCAATCTTCTCGGCGGGGATGTCGGCCATGGTTTTCAGCTCGTGGCCTCGCGCGAGAATATGGAAGCTGTCGAGTACCACCCCGAGGGCCGGATGATCGGCGCGTTGCACGACGTCCCAGGCGACCCGGTAGTCGCTGATATGTCGTCCCCAGGCGAGCGCCTCGAAGCCGATGCGCAGCCCACGACGCGCAGCGCGCTCGGCCAGCTCGCGCAGGTCCTCGGCGGCGCGATCGAGATCGTCGTGGGATTGCGGCGAGACGTTGCTGCACACCAGCAGGAAGTCGGTGCCCAGTTCCTCCATCAGGTCGAACTTGCGCTCGGCACGCTCGAAGTTGCGCCGACGCTGGGGCTCGGGCATCGCCTCGAAGTCACGGAACGGCTGGAAGGCGACGATCGCCAGGCCCAGCGACTCGCAGAGGCCGCGCACGTCGCTCGGCGAGCCGTCGAAGGTCAGCAGATCATTCTCGAAGATCTCCACGCCGTCATACCCGGCCCGGGCGACCGCTTCCAGCTTGCTACGAAGATCACCACTCAGGCATACGGTGGCAATGGCGCGCATGACAACCTCCTGATTGTCGGGCAAGGTACCGTCGTCGCTTTCAGCGCTTCCTTGCAGGATAGCGGTCGCTGGACGACACGACGTTCGCATAGCGTTCATTGGTTCGCATTATGGACTTTTCGCGCACAAGCTTGTCAAGCACGCCCACCCCGCAACCCCAGGCAAACCGGGGCCTCTAGCGCCTGCAGCCCAGTTCCGGCACGGTGTTCCAGATTTGCTTCGACATTGGTCGTAGCCGGGCGTTCGGCGATTGACAGCGCTGCACGCCGGCCCTAGCTTTGTTCGCAGATAGGACGGTAATTCGCCTATCGAACACAAAATTATCAGCCATGCTGACGGCGTCAGCCGCCGCTACAACAACCAATCGCTTGGAGGACAACGCCATGATCAAGCAGATTCTGGCAACCCTGGCCGTCTCGGCCGGGGCTCTGGCAGCCGCCTCGCCGGCCCTAGCCGACTACCCGGAGCGCAACGTCCAGGGCATCATCCAGTGGGGCGCCGGCGGCGCCACCGATACCGTCGCGCGCAGCCTGACGCCGCACGTCGAGGACGCGCTGGGCACCAGCATCATCCTCAACAACCGCCCCGGCGGCACCGGCGTGATCGGCATGAACGCCGTCATGCAGCAGCCTGCCAACGGCTATACCGTGCTCTACGGCGCCGAGAACCCGCAGCTCTACCCGATCATGGGCCTGGCCGACTTCGACTACAGCGACATGACCCCGGTCAACGTGATCGGCCAGGGGCTGGTGGTGATCGCCGCGCCGGCCGACAGCCAGTTCGACAGCTTCAAGGACCTGCTCGACTACGCCCACCAGCACCCGGGCGAGCTGCGCATGGGCGGCACCGGCGCCGGCGGCCTGCCGAGCACCGTGCTGGCGATGGTCAACTCGGTCGACAGCCTCGACGTGCGCAACGTAACCTTCGGCGGCGACGGCCCCGGCATCACCGCGTTGCTGGGCGACCACATCGACTTCATGCCGCTGAGCCTGGCCGCCGCTCAGGACCAGATCGCCGCCGGCCGCCTCAAGGGCCTGGCGGTGTTCACCAAGGAGAAGATCAAGGAACTGCCCGACACGCCGCCGATCACCCAGGCGCTGCCCAAGATCGAATCCTACCTGCCGTGGGGGCCGTTCTGGGCCGTGGCGGTTCGCAAGGACACCCCGGACGACATCGTCGCCACCCTCAGCGACGCCTATCAGAAAGGCGTGGCCAATGAGGACTTCCAGACGTTCCTCTCCGAGAACGGCGGCAAGTCGCTCAACCTCCAGGGCGAAGAGGCCGAGAAATTCCTCAAGCACTGGCAGTCGGTAACCGCCTGGGCCCTGCAGAAGGCCGGTGGCGCCAAGGTATCCCCGGAGGAAGTCGGCATTCCCAAGCCGTGATTCCGACCTGATCCGACCCGACGACGCGATGGCGGGGTCACGACGCCGCCATCGCTCGCATGGAGACTCCCATGTCCAATCATCCACCCCTCAAGGCCGGCGAACGCGCCTTCAATGCCCTGCTGCTGCTGCTCAGCGTGGGCGTGCTCTACGAGGCCTATCAGATCGCCGGTTTCGATCTGCCCAACTCGGCCGGGGCCTTTCCCATCCTGCTTGGCGTGATCATGATCGGCTCGATGATCGCCATCCTCTGGGGCCAGCGTCATCATCCCAAGCCGGACACCCGCGGCGTCCTCGACGAAGCTCGCCAGTTCATCCACGAACACTTTCCGCTGACCATCGTCGTCTTCTCGGCCATGGCCATCGCCTATCTGCTGCTGCTGCGCCCGCTGGGCTTCATCATCGCCACGGCGCTGTTCCTGTTCGTCTCGCAGGTCTACCTGCGCCGCGGTCGTTTCCTGGCGGCCCTGATCATCACCGCGGTGGCGACCGGCGTCATCTACGCCCTGTTCAAACTGCTGTTTCAGGTCTATCTCCCCTGACCGAGGTATTTCCCCATGGGTGACACCCTTTCCTACTTCCTGATGGCGTGGCTCGACCCGTCGCTGCTGATGCTGACGGCCATCGGTACCCTGGCGGGCATCTACGTCGGCGCGATTCCCGGCCTGTCGGTCACCATGGCCACGTCGATCCTGATCTCCTTCACCTTCTCCTGGGACGTCAACGACGCCCTGGCCCTGATCGTGGGCATCTACACCGGCGGGGTCTACGGCGGCTCGCGCACCGCGATCATGCTCAACATCCCCGGCGCGCCCTCGTCGGTGGCGACCTCCTTCGACGGCTATCCGCTGGCCCAGCAGGGCGAGGCTGGCCGCGCCATCGGCCTGAGCACCGTGATGTCGGTGATCGGCGGCCTGCTGGGCACCCTGGTCCTGGCCAGCGTCGCGCCCTTTCTCGCCGACATGGCGCTGGAGTTCGCGCCGCGCGACTACTTCCTGATCGCCGCCCTGGGCCTGCTGCTGGTCGGCAGCCTGGCCGCCGAGTCGCTATCCCGCGGCATCTTCGCCGCCGCCATGGGGGCGGTCATCGGCCTGGTGGGGCTCGACCCGGTCACCGCCGACCCGCGCTTCACCCTGGGCAGCATGCAGCTGATGGGCGGCATTCACTACGTGGTGGTAATGATCGGCATGTTCGGCGTCGCCGAGGCCTTCTTCCAGCTGCATCAGCTCAACGCGAAGCCGGTGCGCCAGAAGGTCGACAAGATCATTCCCTCGCTCAGGCTGGTGCTCAAGTACCTGCCGCTGTCGATTCGCACCTCACTGATCGGGGTGATCGTCGGCGCCCTGCCGGGCACCGGCGGCGACATCGCCTCACTGTTCGCCTACGACCACGCCAAGCGCTCGGTCAAGAACCCCAGCAAACCGTTCGGCCAGGGCGCCTACGAAGGCCTGGTGGCCCCCGAGACCGCCAACAACGCCGCGGTGGGCGGGGCCTACGTGCCAATGCTGACACTGGGCATGCCGGGCGACGCGGTGACCGCGATCATCATCGGCGCGCTGATCATCCACGGTCTCAACCCGGGCCCGATGCTGATGATCCAGACGCCGCACATCTTCTGGTTCACCGTCGGCAACCTGGTGCTGGCCAACATCTTTCTGCTGATCTTCGGGCTGACCGGCATCAAGATCTTCGCCAAGGTGGTGGAACTGCCCAAGGCGATCCTGATCCCGCTGATCCTGGTGCTCTGTGTGGTCGGCAGCTACTCGCTCAACAGCAGCATGACCCAAGTCTACTGGATGCTCGGCTTCGGCCTGCTCGGCTACTTCATGAAGATCTTCCGCTTCCAGATGGGCCCGGTGATCCTCGGCGTGATCCTCGGCCCGCTGATGGACCAGACCTATCGCCAGGCGATGTCCTCGGTGGGCGACGACAGCGGCGCATTCCTCCTGTCGCTGGTCACCAATCCGCTGTCGCTGGTGCTGACCATCGCCGTGGTCCTGCTGCTACTGAGCAACACCCCGCTCAAGCGCGTCTTCCGGCGCCGCGGTCAGGCATAATGGTCGAGGCCCGGGTTCGCCCGGGCCTGTTCACGGATCCGCTCGCGAGTTGTTCATGCCCGATACCCTCGAGTCCCGCTTCGACGCCCTGGTCTTCGACTGCGACGGCGTGATTCTCGACTCGGCGCGACTCAAGCGCAGTACCTTCGCCGATTTCTACCATGATCAGCCGCCTGCCCTTTACCAGGCGGTGCTCGCCTACCTGGCCCGTGGCGGCGGCCAGCCCCGTGACGTCAAGTTCCACCACATCGAGGCGCACATACTCGGCCGTCCGGTCGACGACAAGCGCATCCGCGAACTCTCAACGGCCTTTGCCGAACGCATCGAAGCCCAGGTGGCCGAAACGCCCGCGCTGCCGGGCGCGGTCGCGTTCCTCGAACGCTGGCGGGGCCGGCTGCCGCTCTACCTGCTTTCCGCCACGCCGCAGGCGGAACTGCGGCGAATCATCGTCGCCCGCGGTCTCGATGCCCTGTTCGATGACGTCCTGGGGGCGCCCCCCGACAAGGTCAGCGGCCTGCGCAACCTGCTCGATTACCGAAATCACGAGCCGGCACGTACGGTGATGATCGGCGACTCCTACAACGACTATCGGGCGGCGCGCTCCAATGGCACCCATTTCGTGGGTATCCTCTCGGATGGCGCCGAGCACTCGCCGTTTCCGGCGCATGCGGTAATCCAGCCCAATCTGGTCGACCTCGAAGCCAGTCTGGCCCGGCTGCTCGAGACACCATGAGCCACGCTCACTTCTCGGCCTGCTGGAACGACGACGACACGCTGAAGTTGGTCGAGTTGAGCTGCTGCACCTCGCGGCGCAGCTGGCGACGCTCGCGCCGCGAGGCCAGGCGCCGGGTATCCCAGGAGGTGGGGGTCAGCGAGCAGTAGCGGTCGTTGTCCTGCAGCCGGAAGGAACGCACGGCGCCGATCGGCATGTCCTCGGGCCCGTAGATGCCGATCAGCCGGATCGTCAGGCTCTTGAACTCGAGGTCGCCGCAGGGCCTGTGGCCCTCCATCTCGATTCCCTCGTCGCGCGCCATGCGGCGAATCAGGCCGTCGAAGGTACCGATGTGCAGGAAGTCCCCCGAGCCCAGCGGGCCCTGGCGCGTGTTCTCCGCCAGCGGCCGGTCATGCGCGGACGGCCGTTCGCCGTCCTTCTCGACCGACTCGCCTTCGCTGTACTGCATCTCGAAGTCGGTGACATCCATCACGACGGTGCCCCGGTTCGTCTCCAGCTCGGCGATGATGTACTCGATGAAGATCGACTCGGCGCTCATGTTGCTGATGATGCACAGCGCATTGATGTCCTTCTGCTTGCCGCGGTTGATGATCAGCCGCGGGCGGCGCTGGCGACGGAACCCCCAGTAGAGCAGCTGCGCGTAGACCAGCCAGATGCACAGCGTGCCCAGGTTGGTGAAGACGGTCAGCACGGCCTTGTGTTGCGCGATCCACTCGAACATGGCTTCTCCCTTTGCCCGGTAACCTGAAAAACGCGCCTCCCGCGCGTTCGTGGCGAAGTCGCGAGACTAACGGCTCCTGCCCGCGACGACACTAGCCTGCATCAAGCCTAGCCAATGCGCCGAAGAACCGGTCGCCCTCAGTCATCGCCGCCGGGCTCCAGCCAGGCCCGCCACAGGGCCTTCACCGCTTCCCGATGGACGTGGAAGGGCGCCTCGTCGACGGTGCCGCTCGCCTTGGCCAGCGCCCGCCGGTGGCTGGTGTCCCGGTAGGCCAGGTAGGCATCGTGCAGCTGGCGGGCCTGGTCGCCGCTCAGGTGGCGCGTCGCCTCGAGCGTCTCGATCAGGCGCATGTTGTCGCTCCACTCGAGCAGCGCCGGCTCGGCATGGCTCAACGCCAGCACGGCGTACTGGCAGAGGAACTCGATGTCGACCATGCCGCCGGCATCCTGCTTGATATCGAAGCGCCCCGCCTCGCGGTCGTCGGCACGGCTGCCCAGGTGCTCGCGCATCTTGTGGCGCATGGCGACCACCTCGTCGCGCAGCCTCCCCGGATCGCGTTCCCGTCCCAGCACCTCGCCGCGAACCGCCGTGAAGCGCTCGGCCAACCCCTCGCTGCCGGCGACCACCCGCGCGCGGACCAGCGCCTGATGCTCCCAGGTCCAGGCCTCGTGGCGCTGGTATTCGGCGAAGGCGTCGAGGCTGGTGACCAGCAGCCCGGCGTTGCCCGAGGGGCGCAGGCGCATGTCGACCTCGTAGAGGGCGCCGGCCGGCGTGACGGCGGTGAGCAGATGGATGATGCGCTGCCCCAGCCGGGTGTAGAAGACGCTGTTGTCGATCGGCCGCGGCCCGTCGGTGGTGCCCTGCAGGGCGCCGTCGTGCAGGAACACCAGGTCGAGATCCGAGCCGTAGCCCAGCTCGATGCCGCCCAGCTTGCCGTAGCCGACGATCAGGAAGGCCGGCGCCTCGGCCGCGGCCCGCGAGCCGTCGTGGCGCTGCGGACAGCCGTGCTTGCGGACCAGGTGACGCCAGGCCATGCCCAGCACGCGCTCCAGCACCACCTCGGCGATGAAGGTCAGGTAGTCGCTGACCTTCATCAGCGTGCGTGCCCCGGCGATGTCGGAGGCCGCCACGTGCAGCACCTGGGCGTGCTTGAAGACGCGCAGCGCCTCGAGCCGGGCCTCCTCGTCGTCCTCGGGTAGGCGCGTCAGGGCCTGGCGCAGCTCGTCGGCCAGCCGCGCCTTGTCGGCCGGCGAGTAGAGTGTCGCGGGGGTGAGCAGTTCATCGAGCAGCACCGGATGGCGGGCCAGCTGCTCGGCGATCCACGGGCTGGCCCCGCACAGGTGCATCAGGTGCTCCAGCGCATCGGGGTTCTCGCGCAGCAGGGCCAGATAGGCGGTACGCCGCAGCACCGCCTCGATCAGCGGCAGCACCCGCTCCAGGGCGACCGTCGGCGCCTCGCTGTCGGCCGCGGCATCGAGCAGCAGCGGCATCAGGGCATCGAGGCGCTCGAAGCCGATCCGCTGCATGCCCTGCACGGCCCGGGACTGGCGTAGCGCCGCGACCCGGCGCAGGGCGCCCGCCACATCGTCGAAGCCGGCCTCGGCAAGCTGTTCGCGGGCTTCGTCGTCGTCCAGCTCGCCACGCCACAGGGCCCGCCATTCGCTAAGCGGCACACGCCGCGACGCCGCCTCCCTGCCCTCTGGGGTCTCGGCCGGAGCGTCCTCCTCGTCGGCCTCGGGCTCGGCGATCACCGCATCGAAGTGGCGGCGGATCCGCTCCCGGGTCTCGCCGAGATGCGCCATCAGCGCCGGCCAGTCCTCGAAGCACCAGCCGTCGTGGCTCATCCCCAGCGCCACCCGCTCCTGATCGATGGCCGCCGAGGGCAGGGTCTGGGTCTGGCGGTCGTCGAGCGCCTGCAGGACATGCTCCAGGTCGCGCAGGAAGACGTAGTCCGGCTCGAGCTCGTCGACCACCGCCTGGGGCAGCAGCTCCAGCTCGGGCAGGTGCGCCAGCGCCTGGCGCAGCGAGGTGACCTGCAGTTCGGTGTCGCGCCCGCCGCGGATCAGCTGGAAGGCCTGGACCACGAACTCCACCTCGCGGATGCCGCCGGGGCCGAGCTTGATGTTCTCGTCCATCCCGCGGCGGCGCACCTCGCGGTTGATCAGCGCCTTCATCTCGCGCAGCGACTCGATGGCCCCGAAGTCCAGGTACTTGCGATAGACGAACGGCCGCAGGCTCTCCAGCAGCTCGCGTCCGGCATCGAGATCGCCGGCCACCGGGCGCGCCTTGAGCATGGCGTAGCGCTCCCACTCGCGGCCCTGGTCCTGATAGTAGCTGGCGAGCATGGCGAAGCTGCCCACCAGCGGCCCGCCGTCGCCCAGCGGACGCAGGCGCATGTCGACACGGAAGACGAAGCCGTCGGCGGTGGGCGCATCCAGCGCGGCGATGAGCTTCTGCCCCAGCCGGGTGAAGTACTCCTGGTGGTCGTATTCGCGCCTGCCGCCCTGGGTGGTGCCCTTCTCGGGAAAGGCGAAGATCAGGTCGATGTCGGAGGACAGGTTGAGCTCGCCGGCCCCCAGCTTGCCCATGCCCAGCACCACCAGGCGCTGCGGGGTGCCGTCGGCACAGGGCGCGGGCAGCCCCCAGCGCGGCGCCAGGTGCTGCTCCAGCCAGCCGAGGGCCCCCTCCAGGCAGCACTCGGCCAGCCGCGAGACGCTCGCCGCGGTATCCCACATGGTGTGGCCCGCGGGGCGCGCCAGATCCCGCCAGACGATGCCCAGCAGGCGGGCGTTGCGGAACCGGCGCAGTGCGGCGTGCAGCTGCTCCTCGCTGTCGACCCCGTCCAGTGCATCCGCCAGCCAGCCGTCGAGTGTCGCCCGGTCGGGCGCGGCATCGAGCTCGGCATCGGCATCCAGCTGCAGCAGCCAGGCCGAATGCCGAACCAGCACATCGGCGGCGAAGTCGGACACGGCCAGCACCCGCGCCAGCTGGGCGCGGCGCGACTCGGACAGCGCCGCCCAAGCCTCGCCGGGCGGATCCATTTCCTCCCGGCCGGCCCGCTCGTCGGCCTGCACGAGAGCATCCCGGCAGCGCGTCTCGATGTGTTGCAGGCGCTCCTGCAGCGACGAGGGAAGGTCCATCAGGGGCAGAAAGGCGTCGGGCAGCGCCATGGCAGGGCTCCGTGCGGTCGGTGAAGATACCCCCAGCATAACCAAGCGCCCGGCGACACTGAACCGCCGCACACGGACAAAAAAACGGCGGCCCGATCGCTCGGGCCGCCGTCGTTGACGTTGGCCGTGAAAGGCCGACGGTCGGGCGTTACAGCAGCAGGCGACGGATATCCGTGAGCACCTGGCCGAGGAACGCGGTGAAGCGCGCCGCGTCGGCCCCGTTGACCGCCCGGTGGTCGTAGGACAGCGACAGCGGCATCATCAGCCGCGGCTGGAAGGCCTGACCGTCCCAGACCGGTTTCATCTGCGACTTGGAGACGCCGAGAATCGCCACTTCCGGCGCGTTGACGATCGGCGTGAACGCCGTGCCACCGATCGAGCCGAGGCTCGAGATGGTGAAGCAGCCGCCGGTCATCTCCTCGCGCTTGAGCTTCTTCGACTGCGCCTTCTTGGCCAGCTCCACGGACTCCTTGGCCAGGTCGACCAGCGACTTCCTGTCGGCGTCGCGGATCACCGGGACCATCAGGCCGTCCGGGGTGTCGACGGCGATGCCGATGTGGACGTACTTCTTCCACACCACCGTCTCGCCGTCGCTCTTCAGGCTGACGTTGAACTGCGGGAACTTGCGCAGCGCGAAGGCGGCCGCCTTGATCAGGAACGGCAGCGGCGTGAGCTTGGCACCCTGTGCCTCGGCCTCGGCCTTCATCGACTTGCGGAAGGCTTCCAGCTCGGTGATGTCGGCCTCGTCGAACTGGGTGACGTGCGGCAGGTTGACCCAGCTGCGGTGCAGATTGGTGGCGCCCATCTTCATCAGGCGGCCCATCGGCTTCTCTTCGACCTCGCCGAACTGGCTGAAGTCCTGATCGGGGATCGGCGGAATGCCCGAGCCCCCGGCCGCCGGCGCGGCCGCCGCGGGTGCGCCGCCCGCCGACTTCTGGCTCATCGCCTGCTTGACGTAGGTGTGCACGTCCTCCTTGAGCACGCGTTCCTTGGGCCCGGAGGGCTTGACCTGCGCCAGGTCGACGCCCAGCTCGCGGGCCAGCATGCGCACCGCCGGGCCGGCGTGAACCAGCTTGCCGTCGCGCGGCGGCTCGTTGGCCACCTGGGCCTCGGGGCTCGGCGAACCGGCAGGGGCCGCCGCCGGCTTCTCGGCCTGGGCCGCGGGCTTGCTGCCGCTCTTGGAGGCCTCGGTCTTCTTCGGCTTGGGCTTGGCACCCGCCACCTCGATGTAACCGATCAGGTCACCCTCGGAGACGGTATCGCCCACCTTGACGCTGATCTCGACCAGCGTGCCCTTGTAAGGGCTGGGCACGTCCATGGAGGCCTTGTCGGACTCCAGGGTGATCAGCGGGTCTTCCTCGTCGATCGCATCGCCGGCCGACACCGCGACCTCGATGATCTCGACGTTCTCGCTGCCGCCGATGTCGGGGACGCGGATCTCCTTGCGCTCGGGCTCGCCCGAGGCTTCCTCGGCGTCGTCGTCCTGCGGCGCTTCCGCCTCGGCGCTCTCGTCGGCCTGCGCCGACTCGTCATCGGCCGGGGTGGACTCGGCCTCGTCGCCGCCCTCGCCCTCGATCTCCATGGTGCCGATCAGGTCGCCCTCGGAGACGGTGTCGCCTTCCTTGACCGCCAGCGACACCAGCTTGCCGGTATGCGGGCTGGGCACATCCATGGAGGCCTTGTCGGACTCCAGGGTGATCAGCGCGTCCTCGGCGTTGACGCTGTCGCCCTCGGCCACGGCCACCTCGATGATCTCGACGTTCTCGCTGCCGCCGATGTCGGGGACCTTGACCTCCACCGTGCGCTTGCCGCCGCCCGAGGATTTCTTCGCCGCCTGGCCGCCGCCGCCCTTCTTGTCGGCCTTCTCGTTGTCGGCCTTCGCGGCCGGCTGGTCCTCGGCCTTCGCGGGGGCCTCGTCCTGGTCGGCGTCGCCGCCGCCCTCGGCTTCCAGCTCGAGGATGTCGTCGCCCTCGGAGACGGTATCGCCTTCCTTGACCAGCACCTTGACGACCTTGCCGCCCTTGGGCGCGGGGACGTCCATGCTGGCCTTGTCGGACTCCAGCGTGATCATGGTGTCCTCGGGGGCGATGACGTCGCCCTCGGACACGGCCACCTCGATGATCTCGACGTCTTCGCTGCCGCCGATATCGGGAACTTTGATGATTTCGCTACTCAAGGTCGCGCTCCTTCCAAATCGTGCTCGGCGCGGACGGGCCACGGCTACCTTCAGCGTAGCCCGTCCGGCGTCAGATCAGCCGCCTGAACGGTCTCAGGAGACCAGCGGGCTGGGCTTGTTCGGATCGATGCCGTGCTTCTTGATGGCATCGGCCACGACCTTGCGGTCGAGCTCGCCGCGATCGGCCAGCGCCTTGAGGGCGACCACGGTGACGAAGTGGCGGTCGACCTCGAAGAAGTGGCGCAGCTTCTCGCGGGTATCCGAACGGCCGAAGCCGTCGGTACCGAGCACGTGATAGTCGGTCGGCACCCAGGCGCGGACCTGATCGGCGTAGAGCTTCATGTAGTCGGTCGAGGCGATGACCGGCCCCTTGCGACCCTCCAGGCACGCCGTGACGTGCGGCCTGGCCGGCTCCTGCTCCGGCTTGAGGAAGGCCTGACGGTCGATCTCCAGCGCCTCGCGACGCAGCTCGTTGAAGCTCGGCACGCTCCAGATGTCGGCGCCGATGCCGTACTCCTCCTTGAGGATCTCGGCGGCCGCCTCGACCTCGCGCAGGATGGTGCCGGAGCCCATCAGCTGGACGTGGGCCTTGTCCTTCTTGCCCGGAACCTCGCGCAGCAGGTACATGCCCTTGATGATGTCGTCCTCGACACCCTCGGGCATTTCCGGATGCTCGTAGTTCTCGTTCATCACGGTCAGGTAGTAGAAGCAGTTCTCCCTGTCCTGGTACATCCGCTTCAGACCGTCCTGAACGATCACCGCCAGCTCGTAGGAGTAGGTCGGGTCGTAGCTGCGGCAGTTGGGGATGGTCGAGGCCTGGATGTGGCTGTGACCGTCCTGGTGCTGCAGGCCTTCGCCGTTGAGCGGCGTGCGCCCGGCGGTGCCGCCGACCAGGAAGCCGCGGGCCTGCATGTCGCCGGCCAGCCACGCCAGGTCACCGATGCGCTGGAAGCCGAACATCGAGTAGTAGATGTAGAACGGCAGCAGCGGCATGTGGTGGTTGGAGTAGGAGGTCGCCGCGGCGATCCACGCCGACATGGCGCCCGCCTCGGTGATGCCTTCCTCGAGGATCTGCCCGGCCTTGTCCTCGCGGTAGTACATGATCTGGCCGGAATCCATGGGCTCGTACTTCTGCCCTTCGGAGGTATAGATGCCGAGCTGACGGAACATGCCCTCCATGCCGAAGGTCCGCGCCTCGTCGGGGATGATCGGCACCACCTGCTTGCCGAAGGCCTTGTTCTTGACCAGGCCGTTGAGGATGCGCACGAACGACATGGTGGTGGAGACCTCGCGATCCCCGGAGCCCTTGATCTGGGCGGCGAAGGTCTTGTCGTCCAGCCCCGGAATCTCGATGCTCTCGAAGTCGTGCTTGCGCGCCGGCAGATAGCCGCCGAGCTGCTCGCGACGCATGTGCAGGTACTTGATTTCCGGGCTGTCTTCCGACGGCTTGTAGTACGGCATGACGCCGCTGTCGAGCTGCTCGTCGGAGACCGGGATGGCGAAGCGGTCGCGGAACTTCTTGAGCGCCTCGGTATCCATCGACTTGATCTGGTGCGCTTCCATGTCGGCTTCACCGGAGCCACCGCCCATGCCATAGCCCTTGACGGTATGCGCCAGGATTACCGTCGGCTTGCCGTTGGCGTTGCTGACCGCCTCCTGATAGGCCGCATACACCTTGTAGGGGTCGTGACCGCCACGGTTGAGCTTCCAGATGTCCTCGTCGGACATGTTCTCGACCATCTTGGCGGTCTCGGGATACTTGCCGAAGAAGTGCTCCCGGGTATAGGCGCCGCCGTTGGCCTTGTAGTTCTGGTATTCGCCGTCGACGGTCTCGTCCATCAGCTTCTGCAGCACGCCCTTGGAATCCTGCTCGAACAGCGGGTCCCAGAAACGGCCCCAGACCACCTTGAGGACATTCCAGCCGGCGCCGCGGAATACGCCCTCCAGCTCATCCATGATCCGCGAGTTGCCACGCACCGGGCCATCGAGACGCTGCAGGTTGCAGTTGACCACGAAGATCAGGTTGTCGAGCTTCTCGCGGCTGGCCAGGTGCAGCGCGCCCAGCGATTCCGGCTCGTCGCACTCGCCGTCGCCGAGGAAGGCCCAGACCTTGCGATCCTGCATCGGCTGCAGGCCGCGCGAATCGAGGTACTTCATGACGTGGGCCTGGTAGATCGCGGTGATCGGCCCCAGGCCCATCGACACGGTCGGGAACTGCCAGTAGTCCGGCATCAGCCAGGGGTGCGGATAGGAGGACAGGCCATTGCCGTCGACTTCCTGACGGAAGTTGTCCATCTGCTCCTCGGTCAGCCGGCCCTCCAGGAAGGAGCGCGCGTAGATGCCCGGAGACACGTGGCCCTGGATATAGATCAGATCGCCCTTGAAGTCGCCCTGCGGGGCACGGAAGAAGTGGTTGAAGCCGACTTCATAGAGCGTGGCACTGGACATGTAGCTGGCCAGGTGGCCACCCAGTCCCTTGTGCTTCTTGTTGGCCCGGATGACCTGCGCCGCCATGTTCCAGCGGACCAGCGAACGGATCTTGCGCTCCATGAACAGATCGCCCGGCATGCGTGCCTCACGGTGCACGGGGATCGTGTTGCGATGGGGCGTCGTCACCGAGAAGGGCACCTGACGACCGTCGCGACGGAATCGATCGGCCAGCCGGCTCATCAGGTACTGGGCGCGCTCTTCGCCCTCTCGATCCAGGACCGATTCCAAGGATTCCAGCCATTCCAGGGTTTCGGTCGGATCGATATCTTCTCTTGCCTCCAGACTCATAGACGTCTCTCCGAATGAAGATAGGGTGTCGGTCTGCCCTCCCGCTGGATCACAGCATCGGGGCATGTAGCGCTCTTCAGTGCGGGCCGACCTTCTGCGGGTCGTGTCTCCGTGTCCTTCGCGGTGTAATGAAACTACAGACACGCATGCGAAAGTGACAGATTCTGGGTTCGAAGATACCGCAAACACTGCAATCTGCCAATTGAGCTTAACCTGGAAATCTTTTCCAAAGTCTTCATTGCGCTGCAATATTAGCCACTTCCATGACAGTCGTCATCACCGCGGCTGCCGTGTAGTGCAGCTACCGCAAGGTCGGCCGGGGCGACGCCAGGCATTGGCGGAAATAGGCCCAGTCGAACGCCGGCCCCGGATCGCTCTTGCGCAGCGGCGCGATGCGCGCATGACTGGTGATGCGCCGCGCATCCAGGGCCGGATAGACGGCCAGCAGAGCGCGGGTCACCTCGGCGAGGCAGCGGTACTGGCGCTCCCGATAGGGGGTGATTTCGTCACCTTCCAGCTCGATGCCGATGCTGAAGTCGTTGAGCTCGACACGCTCGCGTTCGCCGTCGAACCAGCGCGAGCGCCCGGCATGCCAGGCCCGCCGCGTGAAGGGCACGAACTGTACGCACTCGCCGTCACGGCGGATCAGCAGGTGCGCCGACACCCGCAGGCCGGCGATGGTGGCGAAGAAGGGGTCGCCCGCCGGGTCCAGGGTGTTGGTGAACAGCCGCTCGATGGCATCGCCGCCGAACTCGCCGGGCGGCAGGCTGATGGAATGCAGCACCAAGGCCGAGATTTCCCCCGCCGGCCGCTCGTTGGCATTGGGCGACACCACCTGCCGCGCCGGCACCAGCCAGCCATTCTCGATTCTCACGCGCGTCTCCCCTGCCGTATCGGATGGGCTTTCCCTATAATGACGGCATTGTCGCCTATCACTAGCAAGGACAGCCATGCACTACCATGAGGCCCTCGCCGAGGAGATCCGCACCAGCACCGCCCGCCTGCTCGCCGAGGACGTCGGTCCCGGCGACATCACGGCGCAACTGATTCCCGAGCGCCAGTGGGCTCGCGCGCGGGTGATCACCCGCGAGGCGGCCGTGCTGTGCGGTGTGGCCTGGGTCGACGAGCTGTATCGCCGGCTCGACCCCCGGGTCAATCTCACCTGGCACGCCGCCGACGGCGACCGGCTCGCGCCCGATCAGGTGTTCGTCGAGCTGGAAGGCCCCGCCCGCAGCCTGATGACCGGCGAGCGCGCGGCGCTCAACCTGCTGCAGACGCTGTCCGGCACCGCCACCCGCGCCCGGGCCTATGCCGACCGGGTCGCCGACACCGGCGTGCGCCTGCTGGATACCCGCAAGACCCTGCCGGGACTGCGCCTGGCCCAGAAGTACGCCGTGACCTGCGGCGGCTGTCACAACCACCGCATCGGGCTCTACGACGCCTTTCTGATCAAGGAGAATCATATCGCCGCCTGCGGCGGCATCGCCGCGGCGGTGCGCGAGGCGCGCAGCATCGCCCGTGACCTGCCGGTGGAAGTGGAAGTGGAGAATCTCGAGGAGCTGGACCAGGCACTGACGGCCGGTGCCGACGTGGTGATGCTCGACAACTTCTCGCTCGATGACCTGCGCGAGGCGGTGGCGCGCACCGCCGGCAAGGCGACGCTGGAAGCCTCGGGCAACGTCAGCGACACCACCCTCGAGGCGATCGCCGCCACCGGCGTCGACTGCATCTCGATCGGCGCGCTGACCAAGGACGTCAAGGCCATCGACCTGTCGATGCGCGTCGAGCACGTCGAGAGCCGCTAGGACACCCCCCGACGCGGCCCGGCCGGCGCCGCGTCGAGTTCGCGATCCATGCGCACCCGCGGCAGTGACTCGCCCTGGCGCTCGACCCATTCGTCACCCAGGCGCCGCCAGCCGCGGCGCGCCAGGCCGTCGGCCAGCACCAGGCTGGCCTCGATGGTCACCCGGCTCAGGCCGCGCTCGCGCAGCAGGCTTTCCCCGAGTTCCAGCAGGCGTGCGCCGATGCCGCGACGCGCCAGCGACGGCCAGACATAGAGCGTCACGATCCGCCCTTCCGCGACATCGAGCTCGCAGAACCCCACGCAGCGCCCGTCGCATTCGGCGACCAGGGTGGCGTACAGCGCCTGCCGCGCCGACCAGGCACTGGCCTCGCGGGGCAGCGCGCTGACCCAGGCCTCGCGCTGGACCAGCGTGTAACGACCGGCGGCCCCCTGCATCACGGCATGATGGAAGACCTCGGCCTGGTCCGCCGCGTCGCGGGGCAAGGCCTCGCGAAAACGAATCCGTTCATCCATGGCTTGCTCCTCGCCGGCCTGTGTCCGTCGACTTCATTCATCACCGGCCCCATTGTGCCCGGCCACGCCTCGCTCGTCGCCGGGCGCGACAGCGGGCATAATGGCGCCATGCACGATCATGATCCCGCTCCGCCCGAGGCCTTCACCCTGACGCCCATCGGCCGCATCGTCAGCGACTACCCCGACAAGTTCGGCATCCCCCGCCAGCCGGGGCTGGCGCCGGAGGCCCGCGGCCGGCTCGAGCTGCTGGCGCCGTTCGACGACCCGCTGACGGTACGCGGCCTGGAAGACGTCAGTCATCTGTGGCTGACCTTCCTCTTCCACCGCAGCCCCGAGCGCTGGACGCCGCTGGTGCGGCCGCCGCGACTGGGCGGCAACGCCCGCATCGGGGTGTTCGCCACCCGCAGCACGCACCGCCCCAACCGGCTGGGGCTGTCGCTGGTCGAGCTCGCCGGCATCGACACCCGCAACGGGGTCTGCCTGCACCTGCGCGGTCACGACCTGGTCGACGGCACCCCGGTGCTCGACATCAAGCCCTACCTGCCCTGGGCCGAATCGCCGCCCGCGGCACGCGCCGGGTTCGCCCCGGCCCCGCCCGTCCGGCTGCCGGTGCGCTTCAGCGACCGTGCCGCCGGCCAGCTGGCCGAGCGCGCCGATGGCGAGTCGCTGCACCGGCTGATCGCCCAGGTGCTCGCCCAGGACCCCCGTCCCGCCTACCGTCGCGGCGCCGAGGCGCGACGCTACGGCGTCCCGCTGCGCGACGTCGACGTGCGCTTCCGGGCCGTCGCCGACGCGGACGGCGGCGGCGTGGCCCTCGAGGTGCTCGAGATCGTGCCGCTGGCCACGCCGCGTCCCTGAGCCGCCGGCGCTCTCCCCGGAATCAGTCGAAGGCGATGCCCAGCCGGCGGCCGACTTCCTCGTAGGCCTCGATCACGCCGCCCAGCCCCTGACGGAAGCGGTCCTTGTCCATCTTCTCGAGGGTCTCGGCGTCCCACAGGCGGCAGCCGTCGGGGGAGAACTCGTCGCCCAGCACGATCTCGCCGTGGAACAGGCCGAACTCCAGCTTGTAGTCGACCAGCAGCATGCCGCCGTCGAGGAACAGCTGCTTGAGCACTTCGTTGACCTTGAAGGTCAGCTCCTTCATCCGCGCCAGCTGTGCCGCCGTGGCCCAGCCGAAGGTGATGGCCAGCGACTCGTTGATCATCGGGTCGTGCTGGGCGTCGTTCTTGAGGAACAGTTCGAAGGTGGGCGGATCGAGCTCGATGCCCTCCTCCACGCCGAGGCGGCGCACCAGGCTGCCGGCGGCGCGATTGCGCACCACGCACTCGACGGGGATCATGTCGAGCTTCTTGACCACGCACTCGGTATCGGAGACCAGGCCGTCGAAGTGGGTGGGAACGCCGGCCTCGGCCAGCTTGCCCATGATGAAGGCATTGAACTTGTTGTTGACCAGCCCCTTGCGTGCCAGCGACTCCATGCGCTCGCCGTCGAAGGCGCTGGTGTCGTCGCGGAAATGCAGGATCAGGCGGTCGGGGTCGTCGGTCCGGTAGACCGACTTGGCCTTGCCGGCGTAGAGCTCGTCGCGTTTTTCCATGGGGGAAGACCCTCCGAAGTGAGGCGAAAAACCAGGGCGGGGCGTCACTCGCGACGCCCCGCCGATCCGTTGGCAGCGTTACACGGCCCGGTCCCCCGAAGGATACCGTTCATGCCACGTCCCGCCAGTCGAAACCATGCGCCTGGGCGGCCACGGTCAGCCGCCCCGTGTCGCCGTCGAGCAGCGGCTCCAGCGCTTCCCGAGCCAGCTCGGGACGATTGTTCTGCTCCGACAGGTGGGAGCAGACGATGTGCTGCAGCCGGTCCAGCCCCAGCCGCCCGAGCAGCCGGCTCGCCTGGGCGTTGGCCAGGTGCCCCCAGTCGCCGCCGACCCGCCGCTTGAGGCTCGGCGGATAGGGCCCGTCGGCGAGCAGGCGCGGGTCGTGGTTGCATTCCAGCACCAGCGCGTCACAGCCGCGAAAGCACTCGATCACGTGCTCGCTGGGATGCCCCAGGTCGGTGAGGATGCCCAGCGAGCGCCGATGAGCGTGAAAGCGGAACTGCACCGGCTCGCGCGCATCGTGGGGCACGGTCACCGGGTCGATCTCGAGGCCGGCGATGGCGAAGCGCGCCTGGGGCGTGATCAGGGTGTGTCGCGGCACCTCGCCGAGCCGCCGCGACAGCCAGGTGCCGGCACTGAGATACACCGGCAGGTGGTGACGCCGCGCCAGCGGCCCCACCCCGCGGATATGGTCGCCGTGCTCGTGGGTGACCAGTACCGCCGCGAGCTGGCGCGGATGCAGCCCGAAGCGGGCCAGGCGCTGTTCGGTCTCGCGCAGGCCGAAACCGCAGTCGACCAGCACGTACGTCTCGCCGTCGCTGACCAGGGTCGCATTGCCCTTGCTGCCGCTGCCCAGCGAGGCGAAGCGCAACCGGCGCCCGGCGAGCGGGGCCGGCGTGGTGTCCACCGTCATCAGCGCAGCGTGGCGGCCACGGCGTCGAGCACCTCGCGGGCCTCGCGCTCGCCCATCGTCTTGCCGTCGGCACGGGCGACCTTGACCACGGTGCGGCCGGCGCCGGCATCGCTCAGCGACAGGCGGTAGCGTTGCGGCTGGTCACTGCTGAACCAGTCGAACCAGCCGCCGTCCTCGGCGCTCGAGCGGTAGTCGATCAGCAGTTCGCCGGCGCTGCGGTTCTGGTCGACGAGACGCCGTCCGTCGCCGGTGAAGTTATTCTCGAGCTGGTACTGCAGCTCCGACCAGGCGCGGTCCTGCGGCAGAGCCAGCACCAACTGCCACTGGCCACCGGCGTTCTGCAGGCGTACCCGCTTCTCCTGGCCGATCTGCTGGGCGGCCAGCGAAACGCCCTGAGTATCGGCGCCGGTGGCATCCAGATAACCCTTGAGCGCGGTCAGGCACTCACCGGCCTCGGACGCCGGGCCGTTGCAACGCACTTCACTGGTGGCCTCGCGCAGCCCCTGGCGCACACTCAGTTCGGCCTGGGGGGTGACGATCAGCCCCCGCGAGGCATCCTGGGTGGTGGCCGTCAACCCACGGGTCTGGACGAAGCGCTGCAGCTGCGGCCAGACGCCGCCCGGCGCCGCATTGACCAGCAGCCAGCGGTCGTTGCCCGCCTTGCGCAGCTGGACGTAGGGCGCCTCGTCCTCCTCGCCGCCGGCCAGCGGCTGCGGACGCGGCGCCTCGAACTCGCCGTCGGCGGCGAAGTCGTTGTTGACGTCAGGCACCGGCATGGCGTTCTGGTAGCGTCCCGTGGGCCGACTGTCCGGCAGCTCGAGCGGAGGGGCCATCTCGGCGGCGCGATACTCGTCGTTGCGGTCGTAGTAGTAGCCGTCACCGCCGCATCCGCTGACGACCACGCCGACGGCAACGACCAGCGGCATCCATTTGAAGACGGGTTTCATGCTTCTACCTTGTTTTGCGTGGGGCCGGGGCGACTCAATCGTCGAGAACGCCGGCGAGTTGCAGCGCCTCGCCCACGGTGGAATGGTACTTCTCGGACAGCCAGGTCAGCGGCAGACGAATGCCCTTGTCGGCATACCCCATGCGGTTCAACGACCACTTGACCGGAATGGGATTGGCCTCGACGCCCAGCGCCGTGTGCAGCGGCATCAGGCGCGTGTTGATCTGGTGGGCCCGCTCGGTATCGCCGGAAACCGCCGCCTCGCACAGCTCGTGCATGGCATGCGGCGCGACATTGGCGGTCACCGAGATGTCGCCGTGTCCCCCCATCAGCATGAAGTCGCAGGCGGTCGGGTCGTCGCCGGAATACAGCGCGAAGCCGGTGCCCTTGAGCCGCTCGATCAGTTCCTCGGCGCGCTCCAGGTTGCCGGTGGCGTCCTTGAGGCCGACGATGTTGTCCAGTTCGGCGAGCCGGAAGACGGTCTCGTTGTAGAGATCCGAGCAGGTGCGCCCCGGCACGTTGTAGAGGATGACCGGCAGGTCGCCGCCTTCGGCAACGGCCTTGAAGTGCTGGTAGAGCCCTTCCTGGGTGGGCTTGTTGTAGTAGGGGCAGACCGACAGGCAATAGTCGGCACCCACTTCCTTGGCGTAGCGCGCCAGCTCGACGGCTTCGGAGGTGGCGTTGGCACCGGTGCCGGCGATGACCGGAATGCGGCCGCGAACTTCCTCGACAACGGTGCGAATGACGTCGAAATGCTCGGCGAACGACATGGTGGTGGGCTCGCCGGTGGTGCCGGCGGCGACGATGGCATCGGTGCCATTGTCGAGATGGAAGCTCACCAGGCGACGCAGCGCCTCCCAATCGATCTCGCCGGACGCTTTCATGGGGGTCGCCAGCGCGACAATGCTGCCTGTGATCATCCTGCAGTGCTCTCCTGTTGATCGGCCCGTCCGGTAGCGGCTACCGGGCCGGCGAAACCATCGTGATCGATACCCGGTCCAGAGGCCAAATGGTACTCAGGCGCTCGAGGCCTGTACAGGTCAAGCGCCACCGGCGTCAATCCACCGAGTGGCGGGGGCTTTACAGCCGAGCGCGGCTTGCGTGTAATCGCGGAGTCTCGTCCCGCCACCCGAGGAGTCCATCATGAGCGTCAGTCCCGGCCAACCGGTTCCCGATTTCACCGCCCAGGCCACCAACGACACCACCGTCACCCTCTCCGAGCTGCGCGGCAGGCAGGTGGTGATCTATTTCTATCCCAAGGACCACACCCCCGGCTGCACCACCGAGGGCGGCGACTTCCGCGATCACAAGGCCGATTTCGACGCCGCCAACACGGTGATCCTCGGCGTCTCCCGCGACGGCCTGCGCGCCCACGAGAACTTCAAGGCCAAGCAGGGCTTCAATTTCGAGCTGATCGCCGACAAGGACGAGTCGCTGTGCCGCCTGTTCGATGTCATCAAGCTCAAGAAGCTCTACGGCAAGGAACACCTGGGCATCGAACGCAGTACCTTCCTGATCGACACCGAGGGCAGGCTGGCCCGGGAGTGGCGCAAGGTCAAGGTGCCGGGCCACGTCGCCGATGTGCTCGACGCGGCCCGGGAGCTCCACGCTCAGTCCTGAAGGTCGACCTGCGGCAACGGCTGGTCCCGCTTCGCCACGCTGCGGGGCCAGGCCTGCACCAGCGCCTTGAGCAGGGTGGCCAGCGGAATCGCGAAGAACACGCCCCAGAAGCCCCAGATCCCGCCGAAGAACAGTACCGCCAGGATGATCGACACCGGGTGCAGGTTGACCGCCTCGGAGAACAGGATCGGCACCAGCACGTTGCCGTCCAGCGCCTGCAGCACGCCGTAGGCGACCACCACGTAGACGAACTGCTCGCCCAGCCCGAAGTGGAAGCCGGCCACCGCCGCCACCGGCACCGTGGCCACCGCCGCGCCGATATAGGGCACCAGCACGGAAAGCCCGACGATCAGCCCCAGCAGTGCCGAATAGGGCAGCCCGAAGAACCAGAAGGTGACGAAGGCGGTGCCGCCGACGATGGCGATCTCGATCGCCTTGCCGCGGATGTAGTTGGCGATCTGGTCGTCCATCTCGTACCAGATGCGGGTCATCAGGGTGCGTTTCTGCGGCAGCAGGGAGAGGGTGAAGCGGGTCAGCGACTCGCGATCCTTGAGCAGGAAGAACACCAGGATCGGCACCAGCACCAGATAGATGATCAGGCTCAGCACGTTGCCTAGCGAGGCCAGCGACAGCGTCAGCGCCCGCTGGCCCAGCTGGGTCGCCTCGCGCCCGGCGGTAGCCACCCAGCTGTCGATCTGCGCCGGGGTGATGACCGTCGGATAGCGGGTCTGCATGTGCTCGAGCCAGGCCTGGACGCTGGTGAACATGCGTGGCGTCTCCTGCACCAGGTCCACCAGCTGGTTCCACACCAGCGGCATGACGATCAGCGCCAGGGCCAGCAGCATGCCGAGGAACACCAGGAACACCACCAGCACCGACAGCAGCCGCGGCAGGCCGTGACGCTCCAGCCAGCCGACCACGCCCTGCAGCATGAAGGCCAGGATCAGGGCGGTGAAGAACGGCGCCAGCATCTTGCCCAGCCAGATCACCGCCGCGAAGCCCAGCACCAGCACCAGCAGCAGGACGATCGCCTCCTCGTCGGAGAAGTAGCGCTCGAACCAGGTCTTGAAG
The DNA here is from genome assembly GCF_020148005.1 of Modicisalibacter tunisiensis. Lineage (GTDB taxonomy): Bacteria > Pseudomonadota > Gammaproteobacteria > Pseudomonadales > Halomonadaceae > Modicisalibacter > Modicisalibacter tunisiensis. Next base: position 259,173 of record NZ_JAGXFD010000001.1, read on the forward strand.
ACGGCCTTCATGGTCATGCCCCGCTACCGCCCTTGCGAATCCAGTAGTGATACTCGTCGCCGTGTGTCTCGCGCGCCAGCAGCTCGTGGGCGCCCTGGGCGGCGAACGCCTCGAAGTCCCGCCAGGAGCCCGGATCGGTCGCCCTCACGTAAAGCGTCTGGCCGGATGCCAGGCGCGACAGCGCCTGCTTGGCCTTCAGCAAGGGCAGCGGGCAGCTCAGGCCTCGCGCGTCCAGCTCGTCATTCGGTTGCAGGCCCATGCCGCCTCCCGTGAGAATGGTCGAAAACGCCTCGATTTAACGGCACTTTGTACGGTGAATCAATGTTCGAGCCAGGGTGCCCATCAACGACGAGGAGCGCCATGTTGCGGCTCTTGACGACCACCCTGCTGACGGCCCTGCTGGCCTCGCCGCTGCCGGCCGCCATGGCCGCGCCCTCCGGCGATGCCGCCCTGCCGACGCTGGGCGACAGCGGCGCCGGGGTCTCCCGCGACGAAGCGTACCGGCTGGGACGCGCCTGGCTGCGCCAGTTCCGCGCCCAGACCCGGACCTGGCAGGACCCGATCACCCGCACCTACGTGGCCTCGCTGGTCGCCCGCCTACTGCCCTACAGCCACGTCGGCAACCTTGACTGGACCGTCACCCTGGTGGACAGCCGCCTGCTCAACGCCTTCGCCGTGCCCGGCGGCGTGATCGGCGTCAACCAGGGACTGTTCGCCTTTGCCGACAGCGAGGACGCCTTCGCCTCGGTGCTCGCCCACGAGCTCGGCCACCTGGGGCAGGACCACTTCGCCCGACGCAAGGCACGCGCGGAGGAAACCCAGCTGCCGACCCTGGCGGCGATGCTGGCCGGCATGGTGCTGGCCGCCGGCGGCGCCGGCAATGCCGGCATGGCCGCCATGGCCGGCTCCCAAGCGGCCTTCATCCAGGACCAGCTGGCCTATTCGCGGCGCTTCGAGCAGGAAGCCGACCGCGTCGGCCTGCAGGCCATGGCCGACGCCGGCTTCGACCCCCAGGCCATGCCCGCCATGTTTCGCGCCATGCAGCGCCTGACCAGCCTGCAGGGCGGCAACCCGCCGGAGTTCCTGCTCACCCACCCGGTGACCCAGTCACGGATCAGCGATACCCAGGCTCGCGCCGACCAGCTGCCCAGCCCGCCGGCAACCGACGACGACCCGCGCTACGCGATGATCCGCGCCCGCGCCCTGCTGGCGCTGTACGCCGACGACCCGGGCCAAGCCATGGCCCGGCTTCGCGAGGGCAAGGCGCCGCCCGACGCGCAGCGCTACCTGAAGGCGCTGACCGAAGCCGCCGACCACCGGACCACTCAGGCACTCAGGCAACTCGACAGCCTGGCCGAGCAGTGGCCGGACCTGGCGCTGATCCCGGCGACCGCCGCCGAGGTCGCCCTGGCGGCAGGGGACCTCGCCGCCGCGGCAAGCCGAGCCGATCGCCTGCTGCAGCTGATGCCGGACTACTACCCGGCACAGCTGGTGAAGGCCCGGATTCAGCTGCAGGACGATCCCGCCGCCGCCTTCGAGCGACTGCGCGACATGAGCCGGCAGTACCCCGAGACCCCCCGGGTCTTCGACCTGCTGGCGGCGGCGGCGGGACGCAGCGGACATTCGCTGTGGGGCATGCTGGCGCGCGCCGAGGAACTGCAGCTCACCGGCCACATCGACCGGGCGATCAAGCAGCTCGACATCGCCGAGGAGGACGCCCGCCGGGCCGGCGACTTCGCCATGGCCGGCCGCTTCAAGGCCCGCCGACGGGACTACCTGGATTACCGCAATACCCTGCAGCAGTTCTAGCTGTGTAAACCCATCAGGTTGTTCACGGAAAGGCCCCGCCGGCTGACTGGAGGGTAGTAATCCAGGCTGACCGGCCTGCCGGAGACGCCTGCCGGAGACGCCTGCCGAAAAGGGGGATTCCCGCCCTGAAGGGAGCTTGTGGGAGGGGATTCATCCCCGACAGCGGTGCCTCGGTGGTGCGCTCATCGCGACTGAAGTCGCTCCCACGGCCAGACTGCGGATGAACAACCTACCGAGAGACCAATCTAGCGGCGGGCACGGGAAGCCGTCACGAGCCGGCATCGTAACAATACCGGCGCGTGGCTCGGCCTAGCGCTGGAAGTTGAGCATGCGCTCCAGCGGCTTGAGGGCGCGCTCGCGCAGCGCAGCGTCGACGAACACCTCTCCGCTCAGCTCGCGCAGCGAGCCGGCCAGGTTGTCCAGCGCGTTCATCGCCATCCACGGGCAGTGCGCGCAGCTCTTGCAGGTGGCGCCCTTGCCGGCGGTGGGCGCCTCGAACAGCGTCTTGTCGGGTACCGCCTGCTGCATCTTGAAGAAGATGCCGCGGTCGGTGGCGACGATCAGGCGCTGCTGGGGCAGCTCGCGGGCGGCGTTGATCAGCTGCGAGGTAGAGCCCACCACGTCGGCGATCTCGACCACCGGGGCCGGCGACTCGGGATGCACCAGCACCGCGGCGTCCGGATGCAGCGCCTTGAGGTCGGTGATGCCCTTGGCCTTGAACTCGTCGTGGACGATGCAGGCACCGTCCCACAGCAGCATGTCGGCCCCGGTCTTGTCGCGGATATAGCCGCCCAGGTGCTTGTCGGGAGCCCAGAGGATCTTCTCGCCACGGGCGTGCAGATGCTCGATCACGTCCACCGCGATGGAGGAGGTCACCACCCAGTCGGCCCGCGCCTTCACCGCCGCCGAGGTGTTGGCGTAGACCACCACGGTACGGTCGGGGTGCTGATCGCAGAAGGCGCTGAATTCATCCGCCGGGCAGCCGATGTCCAGCGAGCAGGTCGCCTCCAGGGTGGGCATCAGCACCCGCTTCTCGGGCGAGAGGATCTTGGCCGTCTCGCCCATGAAGCGCACCCCGGCGACCACCAGCGTCGACGCCGGATGCCGGGCACCGAAACGCGCCATCTCCAGCGAGTCGGCGACACAGCCGCCGGTCTCCTCGGCGAGCTGCTGGATGGCGTCATCGGTGTAGTAATGGGCAACCAGCACGGCATCGCGCTGTTCGAGCAGCTGCTTGATCTCGTCGATGCGCGCCTCGTCCTCGGCGGCGATCCGCGTCGGGCAATAGGTGCGCGTCAGGTGCTCTCGGACGAGAGCACGGGAAGTCATGGTTGTCATCGTGTCTACCACTGCGACAGGCAGGGGCTCCCCCTGCGTTCACCGGAAGCGCCACGGACGATCCTGCTCGTCCGTCACGCACCTGAAGCGATCATGGTACTGCGCGCCAATCGCGCTGCCCAGTCCTTCTCGCTTCCCGTGAGACACCAATCGGCGGCGAACGCTCCCGGAACACGCACACGAAAACGCCCCGGCAGAAGGCTGACGGGGCGTTTTCGGGAAATCCTGGTGGGTCGTGTAGGATTCGAACCTACGACCAATTGGTTAAAAGCCAACTGCTCTACCAACTGAGCTAACGACCCGGAGCGCCATGGACGCCAGAATCGGCGGGAGTGGTGGGTCGTGTAGGATTCGAACCTACGACCAATTGGTTAAAAGCCAACTGCTCTACCAACTGAGCTAACGACCCGCCGCCGGATCGTCGGAACCGCCACCCCGCGTCGGGAGCGGATGGTGGGTCGTGTAGGATTCGAACCTACGACCAATTGGTTAAAAGCCAACTGCTCTACCAACTGAGCTAACGACCCGTCCGACAGGGCGCACATAGTACTTTCCGTGCGCCGAACTGGCAAGCTTTTTCTTTATCCGTTTCAGCGCTTAACGCGAATGCGGCGCGCCGCGCGGCTTGCGCATCGCCCGCACCGGGCGGCGCTTGTTCTTGTCGCGGCTCCAGCGGTTCTGCTCCTCAGGCGTCAGGCTCGGCACCTTGCGCGGCTCGAGCCCCGCCATGGCCGACAGATCATCGATTTCCTCCTGGGTCAGCTCGACCCACTCGCCGGCCTTGGCCCGCTTGTCGAGGAAGATGTTGCCGTAGCGCACGCGCTTGAGACGGCTGACGGTCAGTCCCTGGGACTCCCACAGCCGACGCACCTCGCGGTTGCGGCCTTCCATGATCACCACGTGGAACCAGGTGTTGATGCCCTCGCCGCCGAACTCCTGCACGTCGGTGAAGCGGGCCGGACCGTCCTCGAGCATCACGCCCTCGACCATCGCCACCACGTGCTCGCGCTGCACGTGCCCCATGACCCGCACCGCATACTCGCGCTCGATCTGCGTCGAGGGGTGCATCAGGCGATTGGCCAGCTCACCGTCGGTGGTGAACAGCAGCAGACCGCTGGTGTTGATGTCCAGACGGCCGATGGCGATCCAGCGCTCGCCCTTGAGCCGCGGCAGCCGCTCGAAGACGGTACGCCGCCCTTCCGGGTCCTTGCGCGTACACAGTTCGCCCTCGGGCTTGTTGTACATGATCACCCGGCGCGGCACTTCGGCATCGGCGCGCAGGTTGACCGGGTTGTCGTCGAGGCTCACGCGGTCGCGGACCTCGATCCGGTCGCCGAGCTTGGCGACCTGGCCGTTGACCTTGACGCGGCCGTCGCTGATCGCCGTTTCCATCTCGCGGCGCGAGCCCAGCCCGGCGCGCGCCAGGACCTTCTGGAGTTTCTCGGTGTTGCTGTTCATGAATCGGATGACATCTCGTCTGATGGGTGATCCGCGCCGCCCGCGGCGCCATCATCGACGTCGCTGTCTGCTGGGCGGGCGCGTGCGGCCAGGCGTGCCTCGAGATCGGCGAAGCTCAGGCCCGTCCGCGCGGACGCCGTCCCGGCGTGTCGGGTATCGTCGGCCGTCCCGGCCGTCGGGTCGTGCATTGTGCCGGTTTCCCCGGCCTCTGTCGCCGGGGCGCCGCTCGGCGGCGTGTCCCCGGCCTCGCTTGATTCAGCCCCGTTCGATCCAGCATAGCCGGATTCCTCGCCGAGCTCGACGTCCTGCAGCGCATGCATCGGCGGCAGCGCATCCAGGGTCTTGAGGCCGAAGTCGTCGAGAAACTGCCGGGTGGTGGCATAGACCGCCGGTCGCCCCGGCACGTCGCGATGGCCGACCACGCGGATCCAGCCGCGCTCGCTCAGGGTACGCATGATCGAACCGCTCACCGAGACCCCGCGCACTTCCTCGATGTCGCCCCGGGTCACCGGCTGACGGTAGGCGATCAGCGCCAGGGTCTCGAGCAGCGCCCGCGAGTAGCGCTGGGGCCGCTCGTCCCACAGCCGCGCCACCCAGGGCGACAGGCGCCGCCGGATGCGCAGCTGGTAGCCCGAGGCTGACTCGAGCAGTTCCAGCGCGCCCTCGGTCAGGCGTGTCTCGAGGCGCGCCAGGGCCTCGCGCAGTTCGCGACGCGGCGGGCGTTCGTGATCGTCGAACACCTCGGCGAGCCGCTCCAGCGACAGCGGCTCGCCGGCCGCCAGCAGTGTCGCCTCGAGAATCTCGTCCAGCCGGGTTTCACTCATCGGGGCTCTCCTCGAAGGCGCTCTCTTCAAAGGCCCTCTCGCCGTGCTCGTCGTCCCATTCGTCGTTCGCCGTGTCACCGGTCTCCCCGCCCTGCCGGGCGCGCACGTGGATCGGCGACAGGGGCGCATTCTGGACGATCTCGATCAGCGCCTCCTTGGCCAGCTCGAGAATCGCCATGAAGGTCACCACCACCCCGGCGCGCCCCTCCTCGAGCGTGAACAGCGACTCGAAGGCCACGAAACGCTCATGGTCCAGGGCCGCCATGATGCGCAGCATGCGCTCGCGGGTCGACAGCACCTCGCGGCTGACGGTGTGCGCCTGGGTCAGCTCGGCCCGCCGGAGGATGCCGGCCAGCGCCCCGAGCAGCTCGTCGAGCCCCACTTCGGGATGCACCACCCGGGTCTCGAGCGGCGGCAGCGCCGCCCGGGCGGGGAACCAGTCGCGCCCCTGACGCGGCAGCTCGTCGAGCGATTCGGCGGCATTCTTGAGGCGCTCGTATTCCTGCAGGCGGCGGATCAGCTCGGCGCGCGGGTCCGCCTCGTCATCCTCGGCATCGCCCCTGGGCGGGCGCGGCAGCAGCGTGCGCGACTTGATCTCGGCGAGCATCGCCGCCATCAGCAGGTACTCGCCGGCCAGGTCGATCTCCAGCGCCTTCATCAGCTCCACGTACTCGATGTACTGGCGCGTGATCGCTGCCACGTCGATGGCGAGGATATCCAGGTTCTGGCGACGGATCAGGTAGAGCAGCAGGTCGAGCGGCCCCTCGAAGGTCTCGAGAAACACCCGCAGCGCCTCCGGCGGGATGTAGAGATCCTCCGGCAGCTCGCGCAGCGGCTCGCCGGCGACCCGCGCCAGCACCGTCTCGACGCCCTCGGCCCCGGTGCCGCCCGCGGCTTGGGGCGCGACGTCCTGAAGGGAGTCGGAAGGAGCCTGGGAGGCGTCCTGGAGAGAATCACTGGCCGTCATGGGGGTCCTCGTTCGCCGAACCGGGCAGTCTACCAAGGCCGAGCCACGGAAACATCCTTGCCGGCTTCGCGCCCAGGGCTATCGCAGTTGGCGTTGTCGGCTCGGGACTGATCCGTCGACAGGCCTGCGAGGGGGCGCTGTGACCCCCTCCCTGGGCGCTACCGACGCCATCCCTGGCGTCGGACCCCCTCTGCGACCTGTCCCCGGCGCCCCTCGTCATGCCTAACTGCGATCGCCCTAGCTTCGCTCCCCGGCCCGTCACACCTCGGTGCCGGCGGGGGCCGCCGTGCGGTAGCGCCCGGTATAGTCGAACAGCTTCTCGCGCACCTGCCAGTAGCGGCCGACGCGCCGCCCCACCACGAAGTCCGGCGCCTTGAGCCGGCGCTCGCCGTCGATCACCGCCTCGGGCGTCTCCGGCCGCCAGTCGCTGCCCGGGGCACGCAGGTGCTCGCGCAGGAAGGCGGCGGCGAAGGCCCGCCGCTGGGCCGGCGTCTCGAGCGCAAACCACTCGTCCAGCGTCGCGCCGTCCTCGTCGTGATAGGTCACCTTCAGGCGCGGCAGCCCACGGCCGTTGGTGACCGCGGCCAGCTGCATGCCCGAGACCCGCAGCACCCGGGCATCCTTGAGCTTGAGCGCGTCGCGCAGCTTGTCGTCGGGGTCGACCAGCCGCGCCCCGCAGCCGTGGCAGGTCCGCGCGGCGATGTCGTTCTCGGCGCCGCACTGCTCGCAGGTCTTGAAGCGAAAACGGAACGCGCACTGCTCCATCGCCGGCCTTGCCGGTTGTGACGTTGTGTCGTTCGCGCGGGGATGGGCGCTATCAACAAGCCCCTGGCAGCGCCGGCCGTAGTGCTCGATCACCAGGTCGCCGTCGCGCTTGCCCCAGAACAGGTTGGCGTGGCCGCACTCGGGACACTCGACCTGGACCGGCTCGGCGTCGGAATCGGGCCGCGGCGCACCGACCTCCGGCGCGTAGAGATCCCAGGGGTTGCCGGCGTAGTCGAGGATCAGGCAATCCGTCTTGCCCGGCGCCAGGCGCAGGCCGCGGCCGACGATCTGCTGGTACAGGCTCACCGACTCGGTGGGCCGCAGGATGGCGATCAGATCGACATGGGGCGCGTCGAAGCCGGTGGTCAGCACCGCCACATTGACCAGATACTTGAGCCGCTGCGCCTTGAAGGCTTCGATGAGCCGGGTACGCTCGTGCGAGGGCGTGGCACCGGTAAGCAGCGCCGCCTCGGCATCGGGCAGATAGCCCAGGACCTCCTCGGCGTGGGCCACCGTGGCGGCGAAGATCATCACCCCGCGCCGCTCGCGGGCACGCTCGACGACCTCGGCGACGATCGTCGGCGTCGCCCGGTGACCGCTGACCACGCGATTGAGCTCCGCCTCGGCGAAGACGCCGCGCGAACCGGGGGTCAGTCGCGAGAAATCGTAGCGCTCGACAGCGGCGTCGATGCGCCGCGGCTCGGCCAGATAGCCCTGCTTGACCATCAGCCGCAGCGGCTGCTCGAACACGCAGTCGCGGAAGAAGCAGTCCGCCTCGCCGCGCACCATGCCGTGATGATGGCGGTGGTAGATGAAGCCCTGGCCCAGGCGGTACGGCGTGGCGGTCAGGCCCAGCACCTTGAGGCGCGGGTTGGCGGCGCGGAAATGCGCGATCACCCGCCGATAGCCGGCGTCCTTGTCCGGCGAGACGCGATGGCACTCGTCGATCACCAGCAGGGTGAAATCCCCCACCGCGAAGGCCTCGAGGTTGCGCACCACCGACTGCACCGAGCCGAAAACCACCTGCCGCGCGGCCTCCTTGCGGCCCAGCCCGGCGCTGAAGATGTCGGCCTCGAGACCGTAGGCCCGGTACTTGGCGTGATTCTGCTCGACCAGCTCGCGCACATGGGCCAGCACCAGCACCCGGCCCCGTGCCAGGCGCGCCAGCTCGGCGATCACCAGCGACTTGCCGCTGCCGGTGGGCAGCACCACCACCGCCGGGTCGTCGCCGGCACGAAAGTGCTCGACCACGCGCGCCACGGCCTGGCGCTGGTAGGGGCGCAGCGTCGGCACGTCGGGGCGGTCACTCATGCCGAGGCCTCCTCGCCGACAATGCCCTCCCGGCCTGCCGGAGAGGATTCCCCGGACACGAGAGTTGAAGAAACGGACAACGACCCGACATACTTATGTACACCTCGGCGGCCGACAGGGACGTCGCCGGCCCTGTCTTCGCCCACATCGCAAGAGGAGATGGCCCACCATGAAAGCACCCACCGGTCCCGAATGCCCCGTCTGCGGCAGTCGCGAAAAGCGCTTCCCGCCGGGGCGCGAGGGGCAGTATCACGTCTTCTGCGACAACTGCGACCATGACTTCGGTCGCTACGACCAGTTGATCGGCCAGTTCCGCCACATCCTCGACGATCTCGAGCACCAGCTGGGCATCGACGACGCCTCGCCGCGCTCGACCCCCGAGTCGTCCGACGCCCCGCCGCGCTGACGACCGCGGCACCGCCGCCAGCACAACGTCAAGGCCGCAGCCCGGAGGCTGCGGCCTTTTCGTGGCTGACGCGGTCCGGGGATCAGCCCACCCAGACCCGTGCGTTGCGGAACAGCCGCATCCAGGCGCCGTCGCGGGTCCACTCGCCCGGGCGCCAGGAGTTGGTGACCGCCCGCGCCACGCGCTCGGGGTGCGGCATCATGATGGTCACACGGCCATCGGGCGTGGTGAGACCGGTGACGCCGGACGGCGAGCCGTTGGGGTTGGCCGGGTAGTGGGTGGTCACCTGACCGTAGTTGTCGACATAGCGCAGGGCGACCTGACCGTTGCCCTGCATGGCCCGCAGGTGGCCGCTGTCGCGGAACTCGGCGCGCCCTTCGCCATGGGCCACGGCGATCGGCAGCCGTGAGCCTTCCATGCCGGCCAGCAGGATCGACGGACTCTGCTCGACCCGCACCATCGAGACGCGTGCCTCGAACTGCTCGGACTCGTTGCGCACGAAGCGCGGCCAGCTCTCGGCCCCGGGGATCAGCTCCTTGAGCTGGGAGAGCATCTGGCAGCCGTTGCACACGCCCAGCGCGAAGCTGTCGTCGCGCGCGAAGAAGTCCGCGAACTGCGCCCGCGCCCGCTCGTTGAACCGCACCGACTTGGCCCAGCCGCCGCCGGCGCCCAGCACGTCACCGTAGGAGAAACCACCGCAGGCGACCAGCCCCTTCATGGTGGCCAGGTCGACGCGCCCGGCCAGGATGTCGCTCATGTGCACGTCGAACGTCTCGAAGCCGGCCCTGTCGAAGGCCGCGGCCATCTCGACATGGCCGTTGACGCCCTGCTCGCGAAGGATCGCCATGCGCGGGCGGGCGGTGTTGACGAACGGCGCGGTCACGTCCTCGTCGACGGCGAAGGTCGGCTCCGCGCACAGGCCCGGATCGCGCAGGTCGAGCAGGTTGTCGAACTCGGCCTTGGCGCAGTCGGGATTGTCGCGCAGCGCCTGCAGCCGGTAGCTGGTCTCGGCCCAGGTCCGCTGCGCCAGCGCACGGGTGGTCTCGAGCAGCGGCTCCTCGAACAGCGTGACGCGGACCTGGTCGTCGTAGCGCGGCCGGGCGATGACCCCGCAGGTCTCGATGCCGGCGGCGGCGAACTGCGCCAGCACGAACTCGGTGTCCTGGCGGTTGACCTGAATGACCGCACCGAGCTCCTCGGCGAACAGTGCGCCGGGCGCCGCATAGGCGTCGTCGATCAGCCAGTCGAGCTTGATCTCCAGTCCGCCGCGCCCGGCGAAGGCCATCTCCAGCAGGGTCACCAGCAGGCCGCCGTCGCTGCGGTCGTGATAGGCCAGCAGCTTGCCGTCGGCGTTGAGTCCCTGGATGACCGTGAAGAACGCCTTGAGATCCTCGGCGTCGTCGAGATCCGGGCACGCGTCGCCCACCTGGCCGTAGACCTGGGCCAGCGCCGAGCCGCCCAGGCGATTGCGGCCGCCGCCCAGGTCGATCAGGATCAGGTCGCTCTCGTCCTGGTCGAGGCGCAGCTGCGGCGTCAGCGTCTTCAGCGCGTCGGTGACGGGGGCGAAGCCGGTGACGTTCAGCGTCAGCGGCGCGGTGACCATCTTGTCCTCGGCGGCGTCGCCCTCGCCGGCCTGCCAGGCGGTGCGCATGGACATCGAGTCCTTGCCCACCGGCACGGCGATGCCCAGTGCCGGGCAGAGTTCCATGCCCACCGCGTGGACGGCATCAAACAGCGCCTGGTTTTCGCCGGGATGATCGGCGGCGCTCATCCAGTTGGCGGAGAGCCGGACCTTGCCCAGCGCCGCGATCGGTGCCGCCGCCAGGTTGGTGATCGTCTCGGCCACCGCCAGCCGGGCGCTGGCGGCCGGGTCGATCAGCGCCACCGGCGGCCGCTCGCCCATCGCCATCGCCTCGCCGGCGTGGGTGTCGAATGCGGCCGTGGTCACCGCGCAGTCGGCCACCGGCACCTGCCAGGGGCCGACCATCTGGTCGCGGGCCACCATGCCGGTGATCGAGCGGTCGCCGATGGTGATCAAAAAGCTCTTGGAGGCCACCGCCGGCAGGCGCAGCACGCGATCCAGCGCCTCGCGCAGATCGAGGTTGTCGAAGTCGGCGCCGGGCATCGGCCGCGCCTCGCGCTCGAAGCGGCGCTGCATCTTGGGCGGCTTGCCGAACAGCACGCTCATCGGCAGGTCCACCGGCAGGCTGTCGAAGTGGCCGTCGTGGACGCGCAGGTGATGGGCCTCGGTGGCCTCGCCGACCACCGCGTAGGGGCAGCGCTCGCGTTGGCACAGCGCATCGAAGGTCTCGAGGTCCTCGGCCGCCACCGCCAGCACGTAGCGCTCCTGGGCCTCGTTGCACCAGATCTCCAGCGGGCTCATGCCCGGCTCGGCGTTGGGCACGTCGCGCAGCTCGAAGCGCCCGCCGCGGCCGCCGTCCTTGACCAGCTCGGGCAGCGCATTGGACAGCCCGCCGGCGCCGACGTCATGGATGAAGGCGATGGGGTTGCCCTCGCCCAGCGCCCAGCAGCGGTCGATGACTTCCTGGGCACGGCGCTCGATCTCGGGGTTGTCGCGCTGCACCGAGGCGAAGTCGAGATCCTCGCTGGAGCTGCCGGAGGCCATGGACGAGGCCGCGCCGCCGCCCAGACCGATCAGCATCGCCGGGCCGCCCATCACGATCAGCCGGGCGCCGACGGGGATCTCGCCCTTCTCGACGTGCGGCGCGCGGATGTTGCCGTAGCCGCCGGCGAGCATGACCGGCTTGTGGTAGCCGCGCCGCTCGATGCCGTCGGGCCCCACCGCGTCCTGCTCGTAGGTGCGGAAGTAGCCGTTGAGGTTGGGGCGGCCGAACTCGTTGTTGAACGCCGCGCCGCCGATCGGCGCCTCGAGCATGATCGCCAGCGCCGACTGGATGCGCTCGGGCTTGCCGTAGTCGAAGGCCTCCCAGGGCTGGACGAACTCGGGGATGCGCAGGTTGGAGACCGCGAAGCCGGTCAGCCCCGCCTTGGGCTTGCCGCCGCGGCCGGTGGCGCCCTCGTCGCGGATCTCGCCGCCCGAGCCGGTGGCCGCGCCGGGATGGGGGGCGATCGCCGTGGGGTGGTTGTGGGTCTCCACCTTCATCAGGATGTGGATCGGCTCGCGAGTCGCCGCGTAGCGCGCCTCGCTGTCGCCCAGCCGCGGCGCGGCGAAGAAGCGCCCCGCCTCGCAGCCCTCGATCACCGCCGCGTTGTCGCTGTAGGCGGAGAGGATGCCGTCCGGCGCGTGCTGGTGCGTATTGCGGATCATCTGGAACAGCGAATGCGGCTGCACCTCGCCGTCGATGGTCCACTCGGCGTTGAAGATCTTGTGCCGGCAATGCTCGGAGTTGGCCTGGGCGAACATCATCAGCTCGACGTCGCTGGGGTTGCGCTCCAGATTCCGGAACGCCTCGACCAGGTAGTCGATCTCGTCGTCGGCCAGCGCCAGGCCCAGCGCGGCATTGGCCTCGGCCAGGGCCGCGCGGCCGCCACCGAGCACATCCACCTGGCCCAGCGGTGCGGGCGCGTGATGCGCGAACAGCTTGACCGCGTCCGTGGCGTTGGCCAGGACCGTTTCGGTCATGCGGTCATGCAGGGTCGCGACGATCGACTCGAAGGCCGCCTCGCTGAGCACGCCCTCCAGCCGCACGCGATAGGCGATGCCGCGCTCGATGCGGCGGACCTTGTCCAGGCCGCAGTTGCGGGCGATGTCGGTGGCCTTGGACGACCACGGCGAGATGGTGCCCAGGCGAGGCACGACCAGGAACAGGTGGCCGGTACGCGGTGTTTCCGCCTCGTCCCGGGCACCATAGGTCAGCAGGCTGTCGAGCACCTCGCGTTCGCGGGCGTCCAGCTCTCCGTCGAGGTCCGCGAAGTGGACGTACTCGGCGTGCAGCGAGTCGACCTCGGGGACCCGCTCGCGCAGGGTGCTGAGCAGCTTGGCATGGCGGAAAGCGGAAAGGGCGGGCGCTCCTCGCAGTTCGAGCATGTCGAAAGAAGCCTCTGAAGAAAGCCGAAAGATGGTGGCCGCGGCGGCGGCAATGAGCGCCCATGATACTGGAAAGGGAAGATATCGAGAAATCCGCGGCTGCGTGGAAAGGCTCGAGATGACAGTTTCCCGACCGCCGGGTATGGTGGGCCGTCCACTGTAACCGACTGCAACACATGCTCCAGGCTTTCGCTCGCCACCCGCGCCGTACTGCGCTGGCCGGGCTGGGTGCCCTGCTGCTGGGCTGGCCCGCCCGGCAGGCGCCGCCCGACGCTGCCCTGCTCGCGGCGATTCGTGGCCGCGACTTCCTGCAGGTGGCCACCCGCAACACCCCGACCACCTACTACCAGGGGCGCCAGGGGCCGACCGGCTTCGAGTTCGAGCTGGCGCGGCGCTTCGCGGACCGGCTGGGGGTCAGCCTGGCACTCGACAGCGACGGCAACATCGGCGACGTGCTCTCGGCGGTGCGCGACGGCGACGCCGACCTGGGGGCGGCCGCCCTGCCGCTGGACCCGAGCCTGCCCGGCGTGAACTTCAGTCGCGCGATCATGACGCTGCAGCCGCTGGTGGTCTATCGGCGCGGCTTGGCGCCGATCGACACGCCCGAGGACCTGATCGGCCACTCCATCGGCGTGATCAAGGGCTCGGGGGCCGGTCTGGTGCTGCGCGAGCTGCAGTCCCGGCTGACGAAACTGAGCTGGAAGGAATCCGCGGACCTCGAGGTGGCCGACCTGCTGAGCATGGTGGAAAACGGCGAGCTGGACGCGGCGGTGATCTACGCGCACCAGTTCAAGCTCAACCGCCTGTTCTTCCCCGGGGTGGAAAACGGCTTTTTGATCGGCGACCCGCTGAGCCTGGCCTGGGCCCTGCCCGCCCGCGGCGGCCTGGCCCTGCTGCGCCGGGTCAATGCCTTCCTCGACGCCATGCAGGGCAGCGGCACGCTGGACACCCTGATCAATCGCTACTTCGGCCACGACGACTACCTGGAATACGTCGGCGCCCGCACCTTCATCCAGCAGGCCAACCAGCGTCTCGACGACTACAAGGACGACTTCGTCGCCGCCGCCAAGGACACCGGCTTCGACTGGAAGCTGCTCGCCGCCCTGGGCTACCAGGAGTCCCACTGGAAGCCCCGGGCCACCTCGCCGACCGGCGTGCGCGGCCTGATGATGCTCACCGAACGTACCGCCCAGGAGGTGGGCATCGACAACCGCCTCGACCCCGCCCAGAGCATCGAGGGCGGCGCCCGCTACCTGCGCGAGATGGAACAGCGCCTGCAGCCCGAGATCCAGGGCCAGGACCGCCTGTGGATGGCGCTGGCCGCCTACAACGTCGGCCTGGGGCATCTCTACGATGCCCAGAAGATCGCCGACATGCGCGGCGACGACCCCTACGCCTGGCCCGACGTGCGCAAGGCCCTGCCCCTGCTGCAGAAGCGCGAGTGGTACAGCCAGGTCCGCCACGGCTACGCGCGGGGCGGCGAGCCGGTGATCTACGTGCGCAACATCCGCCGCTACTACGAGATTCTCAACTACATGGAGCGCAGCGAGCAGCAGTTCTTCCAGCTCAACCAGCGCGCGCCCGGCGACGCGGACACCCAGCAGCTGTTCGACGTGGTGCCGCCGGTCCTGTAGCACTCATCCCGCGCCGCCTTCCGGCTCACGCCGCACGGCGAAGAAGTCCTGCATCAGCCGCCGCGCCCGGGTCGCCAGCACGCCGCCCTCCACCACCACCCGGTGATTGAACCACGGCTGGGCGAACAGGTTGGCGCGGGACTCCACCATGCCGGTCCGGGGCTCCGCGGCACCGTACACCACGCGCGCCAGCCGCGCGTTGATGATCGCCCCGGTGCACATCAGGCAGGGCTCGAGCGTCACGTACAGGGTGCAGCCCTCCAGGCGATAGTTGGCGGCTCGCTCGGCGGCGGCGCGCAGCGCGCGAATCTCGGCATGGGCACTGGGATCGTGAGCGCCGACCGGGGCGTTGTAGCCGGCGCCGATCAGCTCGCCGACGGCATCCACCACCACCGCCCCCACCGGCACCTCGTCGCGTGACAGCGCCTCGCGGGCCTGGTCCAGGGCACGGTGCATGTAGTAGGTGTCGCTGCGCATGAACGGGGTCTCGGGTATCCTGTCGATGGACATAGCTTACACGCCGGGAGAACACCCATGACACACGCACTCGACGGCCTGGTCTCGCTGCTGGGCCTGGAGATGCTCGAGGAGAACCTGTTCCGGGGGCGCAGCCAGGATCTCGGCTTTCCCCAGCTGTTCGGCGGCCAGGTCCTCGGTCAGGCGCTCTCCGCCGCCAGCCAGACCGTCGACCCGGCACGCCGCGTGCATTCCCTGCACGGCTACTTCCTGCTCGCCGGCGACGCCCACCATCCGGTGATCTATCAGGTGGACCGGGTGCGCGACGGCGGCAGCTTCTCCACGCGCCGGGTCAGTGCCGTCCAGCACGGCCGCACGATCTTCTTCTGCAGCGCCTCCTTCCATGTCGACGAGCCCGGCTTCAGCCACCAGGCGCGCCGGCCCGACGTCGCCGATCCCGACACCCTGATCGCCGAGGGTGCCGAGCCCCAGCGCTTCGACGGCCATCCCGTGGAGTTCCTGCACCTGCCGGACGGCGAGCACGACGGCATGCCCACCCAGCGGCTGTGGTTCCGCCTGGCCGGCGAGCTGCCCGACGACGCCATCCTGCACCGCTACCTGCTGGCCTACAGCTCGGACTTCAACCTGCTGACCACCAGCCTGATCGGCCACGGCACCCGCTTCGGCGACCCGCGACTGCGCATCGCCAGCCTCGACCACGCCCTGTGGTTCCACCGTGACGCGCCGATCAACGACTGGCTGCTCTACGACATGGCAAGCCCCCGGGCCGGCGGCGCGCTCGGCTTCGCCCGCGGCAGCCTCTTCGACCGGAGTGGCCGGCTGGTCGCCTCGTCGGCACAGGAAGGGCTGGTGCGGCTCAAGGACGCCTGACAGCGTCTTCCCTCCGAAACGCCAGCGGCCGACCCTTCGGGGTCGGCCGCTGCATGTCATCGCCGGTCGGACGGTCGCGGTTCAGGCCGCGTCCTTCTTCAGCGAGGCCATGTCGATGACGAAGCGATAGCGCACGTCACCCGCCTTCATGCGCTCCCAGGCCTCGTTGATGTCCTGAATGTCGATCATCTCGACGTCGCAGGTGATGCCCTTCTCGGCGCAGAAGTCGAGCACTTCCTGGGTCTCGGGGATGCCGCCGATCAGCGAGCCGGCCAGCACGCGGCGCCGGAAGATCAGGTTGGCGCCCGCCACGCCGGGCTCGAGCGGCTGCATCTGGCCGACCAGGATGTGCGTGCCGT
The DNA here is from genome assembly GCF_020148005.1 of Modicisalibacter tunisiensis. Lineage (GTDB taxonomy): Bacteria > Pseudomonadota > Gammaproteobacteria > Pseudomonadales > Halomonadaceae > Modicisalibacter > Modicisalibacter tunisiensis. The sequence goes on from NZ_JAGXFD010000001.1 coordinate 275,400, forward strand.
CGTAGGTCAGCGCCTGCAGGTAGGGGTTCAGGTCATGCTCGTTGGGCACGGTGTCGAGCATGAAGTCGAAGGTCTCGGCGACCGCCGCCATCTGCTCTTCGTCGGTGGAGACCACCACGTGGTCGGCGCCGTTGGATTTCGCCTCGGCCACCTTGCTCTCGGAGCGGGTGAAGATCGTCACCTCGGCACCCAGCGCCTTGGCCAGCTTGACCCCCATGTGGCCCAGGCCGCCCATACCGATCACCCCGACCTTGTCGCCCGGCTTGACGCCGTAGTGCTTGAGCGGCGAGTAGGTGGTGATGCCGGCGCACAGCAGCGGCGCGGCGGACTTCAGGTCGATGCCTTCCGGCATGCGCAGCACGAAGCGCTCGCTGACCACGACCTTGTCGGAATAGCCGCCCTGGGTCAGCGTGCCGTCGTGACGGTCCTCGCTGCCGTAGGTCATGGTGAAGCCTTCGGCGCAGTACTGCTCCAGGCCGTCGTCGCAGGCCTGGCAATGGCGGCAGGAGTCGACCATGCAGCCCACGCCGACCAGGTCGCCCTCCTTGTAGTGCTTGACGTCGCTGCCCACGGCGGTCACGCGGCCGACGATCTCGTGGCCCGGCACCACCGGGTAGGCCGCCATGCCCCAGTCGTCGCGGGCGAAGTGCAGGTCGCTGTGGCAGACGCCGCAGTAGAGAATATCGATCGAGACGTCATCGGGACGCGGCTCGCGACGGTCGAAGGCATACGGCTCGAGCGCCGATTCGGCGGAATGGGCGGCATAACCCTTGGCATTGGCCATGAAGTCACTCCCTGTTGGATCATGAAACCCGCCGACCACGGCGGCCGGCATACGGGACGAATAACGCCGCACAGTGTGGTTCATGGCCCCGCCAACGGCCATGCCGAATTCTGTACGATTCATGCCCGATACTCCGCAGCCTCCCGGTCATATGCCGGAAAACGGCAGATTTTCTGCTCACGAGTACGCTATCCTGAGGCCCTTGATCGCCAACCCACAGGCTCGTCGATGACCACGCTCACCGCCTCCCCCGACGCGTCGCCGGCCACCGCGACCCCGGCCCGGCTCCAGCACATGGCCGCACTGATCGCCCCGCTCGTCGACGGCGACGGCTTTTTGCCCACCGCCCTGCCGGGCGTGCAGCTGATCGCCTCGCACTGCGGCCACGCGCGCACGCCGCTGATCTACGAGCCCAGCCTGATCATCATCGTTCAGGGCGGCAAGATCGGCTACCTGAACGAGCGCGTGATTCACTACGGCGCCGGCCACTACCTGGTCCAGGCCCTGCCGCTGCCCTTCGAGTGCGAGACCCAGGCCAGCGACCGGGAGCCGCTGCTGGGCGTGTCGATCCGCCTGGATCGGCTGATGCTCGGCGAGCTGGCCCGCCCCTGGCTCAGGGCCGGGCAGGAACGCCCCGCCGGTCCGCCGACGCCGATGGCGGCCGTGCCCCTGGAGGGGCGCATGGCGGAAAACGTCACCCGCCTGCTCGACTGCCTGCACGACCCGCTGCTCGCCGACACGCTCGGCGAGGCACGCCTGCGGGAAGTGGTCTTCGAGGCCCTGCGCGGCCCCCAGGGCGAGTCGCTGCTGCAGCTGCTGGCCACCTCCGGCCAATATGCACGCATCGGCGAGGCGCTGGACTTCCTGCACCGCCACTACGCCCAGCCGCTGACGGTGGACCGCCTCGCCGAGCAGGTCAGCATGAGCGCCTCGCACTTTCACCACCACTTCAAGCGCACCACCCATCTGGCGCCCATGCAGTATCTCAAGCGGCTGCGCCTGCTCAAGGCGCGCTCGCTGCTCGACCAGCAGGGCTGGCAGGTCGGGCGTACCGCGACTGCGGTGGGCTACCAGAGCCCCTCGCAGTTCAGTCGCGACTACAAGCGCTACTTCGGCCTCAGCCCCGGCGCGGAGCGCCGCCGCCCGCTCGACGCCGCCGGCGTCACAGGGCCATGAGCCCCTGGACCAGGTAGACCGCGCCCACGACCGTGACGATCCAGCGCGTCCAGTAGCGAAAGTGGGCATTGCTGAGCCGCCGCAGGACACCATTGCCCGCACGGGTACCGAGGAAGGCCACCGGCACGGCCAGCGCGATGGCCCCCCACTGACCGGCGCTCAACGCCAGGGCCGAACCGGCATAGAAGATGATCTTGATGGCATGGGCGATCACCTGTACGGCCGCCTTGGTGGCGACGATCTGACGGCGATCCATCCCGGTGCGAATGAAGAACAGGTCGATGGTCGGCCCGGAGACGCCGGCGGCGATGGTCAGGCCCCCGGCGATCACCCCGCACGCCAGCGCATGACCGGGCCGCGAGGCATCGAAGTGGAACCAGCGCCGGGGGATCCACACCAGCACCGGCATCACGCCGATCAACAGCGACACGATGGTGACATCCGGGTGATAGCCCAGCCAGGCCAGAGCCACGGCCGAGACGGCGCCGCCGGAGGCGATCAGGGCGACGATGCGCGGCGCGATGTACTGGCGCGACAGCCAGGCCCGCGAGCCATTGGAGGCCAGCTGGATGACGCCATGCACGACGATCGCCACACTGGCCGGCAGCGCCAGCAGCAGGCACCCCAGCAGGATCAGGCCGCCGGCCATGCCGAAGATGCCTGACAGCGCCGAGGTCAGGAAGACGACGGCGAAGAACGCAACGGTCAGGGGAAGCGTCACGGCGTCAGGCTCCTCTCGACAGGCGATGAACGACGATGCCACGTCGCCATCGGTATCGGCTAAAATAGCCATGTTACCATCGGCGGCCGGGGCTCGCAGCGCCCTGCCCCATGCTGGCGCGGTGCGTTGGCGCACCGCCCGTCGTGTCGAGGTATAATTCAACGCGCCGCGCTGACGGCTGCACCGCGTCACGTGCATCACCAGGCAAGCAGGGCGGAATCGGGCGAACACACGCCGATTACGATGGCTGAGCGCGTATTCACGTGTGCCTTCCCGGCCCGATAATGATGCCCCCTGCGGGCCGGCCGAGGACAATCGCTAAGCTGTCGTTAAGAATTCGCGCCCACCCTGTCGCCACCCTCATCACGCCATCGCTGGAACTTCGATGCTTCGATCCCTATCCACTCGCCTGTCGTCATGGCCCCGGATCCACACCTGGCAATCGGGCCTGTTGCTGACCCTGATCACCGCCGTCGCGGTCGCCGTGATCCGGGTCACCCAACTGCCGTTGATGCCCATCGACGAGACACGCTATCTCTCGGTGGCCTGGGAGATGTGGCAGCACCACAGTTTCCTCGTCCCGCTGCTCAACGGCGAGACCTACGCCCACAAACCGCCGCTGCTGTTCTGGGTGATTCAGGCCGGCTGGGCGCTGTTCGGCACCAGCGATGTGGTGGCGCGCCTGGCGGTGCCGACCGTGGGCCTGCTGGCCTTCCCGCTGCTGGCGGCCATCCAGCGCGAGTGGCCCGCGCCCCAGGCGCCGGGCATGCGCTGGGCGCCGCCGGTGCTGCTGGCCATGACCATGTGGTTCGTCTACATGGCCCTGAGCATGTTCGACATCCTGCTGACCACCTGCTTCCTGATCGCGGTGCTGGGCTGGGTGCGCTACGTGCACCGCGACGATCGGCGCTGGGTCTGGCTGGCCGGCTTCGGCCTGGGCCTGGCACTGCTCGCCAAGGGACCGGTGATCCTGATCTACTGGCTGCCGCTGACCCTGAGCATGCGCTTCTGGCGCCCCGAGGGCGTGACGATCGGCGCTCGCCACTACTGGGCGATCCTGCCGGCCACCCTGCTCGGTGCCGCCGTGGTGCTCGCCTGGGCCATCCCCGCGGCGATCGATGGCGGCCCCGCCTACGCCGAGGCGATCTTCTGGGGCCAGTCCGCGGGACGCGTGGCCAACGCCTTCGACCACGCCCGTCCCTGGTACTGGTACCTGCCGCTGCTGCCGCTTCTGACCCTGCCGTGGCCGACCGTCTGGCTGTGGCGGCGTCCGCTGGCCACCGGCTCGCTCGAGCGCTTCGCCCTGTGGGGCTGCCTGCCGCCGCTGGCGATCCTGAGCCTGGTCAGCGGCAAGCAGATCCACTACCTGATGCCGGCCCTGCCCTTCCTGGCGATCTGGGTGGCCGGTCAGATCGAGCGCCATCCGCCCCGTCGCACCTGGCTCTACCGTATCCTGCTGCTGGTGCTCGCCGGCCTGATGCTCGCCCTGCCCGAGATCGCCCAGCGCTTCTATCCGCTAGCCCCCCTGTCCAATGCCACGCGTCTTCTGGCGCTGGTGCCGCTGGCGTTCATCGCCTGGCTGAGCCTGCACCCCCGGCGCGTGGTCATGACGCTGGCCTGGCCGCTGAGCCTGCTGGCCCTGCTGGTGGGGTTGTCGCCGGCGCTGACCCGCTACTACGACGTCACGCCGATCGCCCGCGAGATCGGCCATCAGCAACAGCAGGGCGTGCCGGTCGCCTATATCGGCGACTATGCCGACCAGTTCCGCTTCCTCGGCCGCCTCACCCACGACATGGCCGTGATCGACTCCGACGAGGTCGCCGCCTGGAGTGCCGACCACCCGCAGGGCGCGCTGATCGAGGTGCTCGACGAGGTCTCGCCCGCCCAGCGTGACGCGGCGCTGTTCACCCAGCCCTACCGCGGCAGCGTCCTGGTGCTGATGCCCACCGCCCGCTACGGCCTGCTCGACCGCTGAGCCACCCCCTCCGCCCCCGAACACGAAAGGGCCCGGCATCCGCCGGGCCCTGTCGTCAGGCACAACTCGCGATTCGTTCACCGGGCAGCGTCAGGCGATATCATCCGGCCCCGGCGCCCGCTTGTGGCCGGTCACCATCGAGCGCGCCAGGTTCTCGCGATGCTGCCAGCTCGAGGCGATCACCCCGGCCACGTGCAGGCCGACCAGTGCCAGCAGGGCGTTGCCCAGGAACTGGTGAGTCTCCTGCACCCAGGCCACGCCCCAGAAGGCGTCGGTGGTCTGCAGCCAGCCGGTGAGCGCCTGCGCGGCCAGCCCCGCCAGCAGCACGGCGATCATCAGCCCCCCGGCCGGATTGTGACCGAGGTAGCGCGGTTCCCGGCGGCGTGCCATCGCCTTCAGATGACCCAGCGCCGCACCCGGCGAGGCGATGAAGTGGCGGAACCGCACGTGGTGCGGCCCCACCAGACCCCACAGCAACCGCCAGGCGATCAGGGCGGCGACGCTGTAGCCCGCCCACTCGTGGACCGTCTGCCAGACGCCCGACGTCAGCCAGGCGGTGGCGAAGGCGGTCACCAGACTCCAGTGAAAGAGGCGCGTCCACAGGTCCCAGACCTTGATGGTGGCAGTCTCGTGGGTCATGGATCAGTCGTCCTCGCCCCCGACCGGGGCCAGCGTCCTGGGATTGAAGTAGACTTCACGGCGATGGCCGTCGGCATCCAGCGCGTAGACCTCGTAGCAGCCCTCTTCCTGCTTGACTCGCTTGATGTCCCAGCCCTTCGCCGAGAGCTGCTGTTCCAGAGCGCTCTGGGGCTGCCACTGGTCCTTGGGCACCTGGCAGCGATCGCCGGCCAGGGCGCTGCCGGCCAGGGTCAGGGCGGCGAGGGCGGTTGCCGTCAGCACGGTCGTCTTCATGGAAATCTCCTCTCAGGGTGTTATTGGTGTCACGCGCGGTGACCGTGCCCACGCTAGAGCCCCAAGCTGAACGATGGCTTAAGAGGAGAATGACGAAGCGATGACGGCGCGCGGTGCGGCCTGGCCGGGCCTGGCCTGGCCGAACCCGGGCATCACACCACCAGCACGTTGCCCAGCATACCGATCATGAAGCCCATCACCGCGCCCAGCGGCGGGGTCCAGTGATTGCGCATCCGCGACTGCGGTGCGATGTCCTGAAAGACCAGATAGAGGATCCCGCCCCCGGCGAAGGCCATGATCGCGGCGGTCAGTGCCGGCCGATCCTCCAGGAACAGGTAGCCCAGTCCTGCCGCCAGCGGCCCCAGCACGCTCACCGCCAGCAGCACCAGCAGGATCCGGCGGGAGGACAGCCCCAGGTGGCGCATGTCGCGAAAGGCGTTGAAGCCTTCCGGCAGGTTCTGCAGACCGATGAAGGCCGCCAGCAGCGTTCCCAGGCGCCGATCGTGCCCGAACACCGCGCCCAGCGAGATCGCCTCGGGCACGAAGTCCATCAGCAGCGCCATGAACTGCGCCCAGTTGCCGCCGCGTCGCTCGAGGTAGGCATCGATCACGCAGAACAGCCCGCCCCCGACCAGAAAGGCCACCGCCAGGCCGGCCGGCGGCAGCACCTCCATGCCCTCGGGAATCAGCGCGAAGGCCACCGCCGCCACCAGGATGCCGCCCCCGAAGGCCACGATGCCGTGCATCAGCTCCTGCTGGGTCGCCGTCCGGGCCCGGCCGCTGAATCGTGCGCCCAGCCCGCCGGCGAAGGCGCACAGCCCGGACAGCCAGGCGATGGTGACGATGGTGGCAAGGATATCCATGACGCGTGCCGCTCCCTCCGGTTCGAGACGAGGCCCGAGTATGCCACGACCCCGCCGCACACGACGCCCTCGCTGGCCGCGGCGCGACTTATCCGTTAAGCTGCAGGCCCGCTGCCCCGCCGGCACCTTCGCGCCGGCCCCATCCTGCAGCCACCGAGAGATTCCATGAGCTTTGCTTCCCTGGGGCTGTCCGCCCCGCTGCTGAAGGCCGTGGCCGAACAGGGCTACGACACCCCCTCGCCGATTCAGGCCAAGGCGATTCCCGCCGTACTGGAAGGCCGCGACGTGATGGCCGCCGCCCAGACCGGCACCGGCAAGACCGCCGGCTTTACCCTGCCGCTGCTCGAGCGGCTCAAGGAGGGCCAGCGCGCCCGTCCACGCCAGGTCCGTGCCCTGGTGCTCACCCCGACCCGCGAGCTGGCCGCCCAGGTCGGCGAGAGCGTGGCCACCTACGGCAAGCACCTGCCGCTGACCAGCACCGTGGTCTTCGGCGGGGTCAAGATCAATCCGCAGATCGCCGCGCTCAAGCGCGGTGTCGACGTGCTGGTCGCCACACCCGGCCGCCTGCTCGACCTGCACGGCCAGCAGGCCGTGAACTTCGACGCCCTCGAGGTACTGATCCTCGATGAAGCCGACCGCATGCTCGACATGGGCTTCATCCACGACATCCGCCGGATCCTCAAGGTGCTGCCGGCCCGGCGCCAGACGCTGATGTTCTCGGCCACCTTCTCCGACGAGATCCGCCGCCTCGCCAAGGGCCTGGTCGACGAGCCGGTGGAGGTCGACGTCGCGCCGCGCAACACCACCGCGGCCACGGTGAACCAGTGGGTCTGCCCGGTGGACAAGCCGCGCAAGCCGGCGCTGCTCAGCCACCTGATCCACAGCGAGGGCTGGGAGCAGGTGCTGGTGTTCACCCGCACCAAGCACGGCGCCAACAAGCTGACTCGCCAGCTCGAGGCCGACGGCATCGAGGCCGCGGCGATTCACGGCAACAAGAGCCAGAGTGCCCGCACCAAGGCGCTCGGCGGCTTCAAGTCCGGCGAGATCCGCGTGCTGGTGGCCACCGACATCGCCGCCCGCGGGCTGGATATCGACCAGCTGCCGCAGGTGGTCAACTTCGAGCTGCCCAACGTCGCCGAGGACTACGTCCACCGCATCGGCCGCACCGGGCGGGCCGGCGCCAGCGGGCAGGCGGTATCGCTGGTATGCAAGGAAGAAGGCAAGGAACTCGCCGGCATCGAGCGGCTGATCAAGCGCAACCTGCCGCGCCACCCGGTCAGCGGCTTCGAGCCGGGCCAGGCCGTCGACACCCCCGACGCCGACCGCAAGCCCGCCACACGCCGGAGCCCGCCCCGGCCCGGCCCCGGCACTGCCTCACGCCCCGAGGAGGACAACCGCCAGCGGCCGCGCCGGCGGCGCCGCGGCGGTCGCAACCGGCGGCGCGGCAATGGGGCCACGGCCGGCGAATAGGCCGTAACCCCAGCTGACGCCGAAGGCACGACGGCGGGCCATGGGCCCGCCGTCGTGCCGATGGGCCTCGTTCAAGGCGACGGCGAGCAACACCCCCGCGCGACCTCGTGGGACAGCCGGATATGCGTGTCCAGCAGGGCACGGGCGGCCTGGATATCGCGGGCCATCGCCAGCTCCACCAGCGCGCCGTGCTGCCCGTCCAGCGTGGCGCGAATCCCCGGATTGGGCGGCGCCATGCGCCGGTAGCGATCGAACTGGTCATGCAGCTGGCCGATGAAGCGCAGCAGCCAGGGTGACCCGCAGGCCCCCAGCAGCGCCCGGTGAAAGCGCAGGTGCGCCTGCTCCCACTCCTCGATCCGATCCGGCTGCTCATCCGAGCGCCGCAGCCGATGCGACGCCGCCAGCAGCTGTGACTCCCACTCGGAATCCCCGTTCTGGAACGCCTGGGTCAACGCCATGCATTCCAGCTGCGTGCGCAGTCCGGCGATATCGTCGAGTTCCTCGAGACGCATCGCCGGCACCCGGAAGCCCCGCTGGTTCTCCTGCTCGAGCAGGCCATAGGCCGCCAGCCGGTTGAGCGCCTCGCGCAGGGGGCTCAACCCCACCCCGTAGTGCGTCTTCAGCGCGCTGATGGCGAGCTTCTCGCCGGCCGCGAAGCGCCCGCGTATCAGGTCCTGCTTGAGCGCCTCGAAGACCTGGCTGGACGCCGTGGTGCCGGCGGAGGGCGATGTGGTCATGGGGCCCCTCTCGTTGATCGATCGCGGTGACGAAGAAACAGGCTGTTGACGTTATCCCAGTCACGGGCCATAGTCATTTCCCTAAAAATCGATTTTTTCATCAATAACGATTTATACCACAACAATCGATCGGAGACGGCATGCTGACGCCCTTTTCCCCCGCCACCCCGTATCCTTCGCAACGCAGTGCCACCTACGCCCGTCATGGCATGGTCGCCGCCTCCCAGCCCCAGGCCAGCCAGATCGGCCGCGACATGCTCGCCCGCGGCGGCAATGCCGTGGATGCCGCCATCGCCACCGCCGCGGCGTTGACGGTGGTCGAGCCGACCGGCTGCGGCATCGGCGGCGATGCCTTCGCGCTGGTCTGGATCGCCGATGACGATCAGGGAAAGGGCCGGCTCCACGGCCTCAATGCCAGCGGCCAGGCCCCGCAGGCGCTGACCCGCGAGGCGGTGATGGCGGCAGGCCATGCCGAAATGCCGCTCCACGGCTGGACCCCGGTCACGGTGCCGGGCACCCCCGCCGCCTGGGCCGAACTGTCACGCCGTTTCGGCAAGCTGGATTTCGCCACCCTGCTGGAACCGGCGATCCGCCTGGCCCGCGACGGCTTTCCCGTGTCGCCGGTCATCGCCAGCCTGTGGCAGCGTGCCGAGTCCACCTTCCGCTCGCACCTGACCGACCCCGCCACGGCCGCCTGGTTCGACACCTTCACGCCGGCGGGACGCGCACCGCGGGCCGGCGAGTGGCACCGCTGCGAGGACCAGGCCCGCACCCTGGAGGCGATCGCCGCCACCCGCGCCGAGAGCTTCTATCGCGGCGAGCTCGCCGAGCGCATCGACGCCTTCTCCCGCGACACCGGCGGCTACCTGCGGGACGAGGATCTCGCGGCCTACGCGCCCGAATGGGTCACGCCGATTGCCGCGCGTTACCGGGGCGTAGATGTCTGGGAAATTCCCCCCAATGGCCAGGGGCTGGTGGCCCTGATGGCCCTGCGCATCCTCGAAGGCTTCGATCCGGTCGGGCGCGACGACCCGGCGACGCTGCACCGCCAGCTCGAGGCGATGAAGCTGGCCTTCGTCGACGGCCAGACCCATATCACCGAACCCGCCCACATGACGCACGACGTCGCCGAGCTGCTGAGCGACGCCTACACCCGGGAGCGGCGCGCCCTGATCGGCGAACACGCCCTCGACCCGCGACCCGGACGGCCGCAGGCCGGCGGTACCGTCTACCTGGCCACCGCCGACGATGCCGGCAACATGGTGTCGTTCATCCAGAGCAACTATCACGGCTTCGGCTCCGGCGTCGTGATTCCGGGCACCGGGATCGCCATGCAGAACCGCGGCCACAACTTCAGCCTCGACCCCGGGCACGACAACGTGCTGGCCCCGGGCAAGAAGACCTTCCACACCATCATCCCCGGCTTTCTGACCCGTGACGACGGCATGCCGCTCGGCCCGTTCGGGGTGATGGGCGGCTTCATGCAGCCCCAGGGCCACGTCCAGGTGGTGACCAACCTGGTCGATTTCGGCCTGAATCCGCAGGCCGCGCTCGACGCGCCCCGCTGGCAATGGATGGGCGGCAGGCGCATCGGCGTCGAGCATCATTTCCCCGCGCACCTGGTACGCGCCATGGCCGAGCGCGGCCATGACATGCGTGTCGAGCATGACAGTCGCGGCTTCGGACGGGGACAGATGATCATTCGCGACCCCGACACCGGGATCTACTGCGGCGGGACCGAACCGCGCACCGACGCCAGCATCGCGGTGCAGTGACCATGGCGTCGCAACGACAGCTGTTTCTCGCCTTCCTGCGTGTCGGCCTGTTCGGCTTCGGCGGCGGTCCGTCGATGATCCCGCTGGTGCATCAGGAGGTGGTCAAGCGCCACGCCTGGATGGACGACGAGGCCTTCGCCGACGTGCTGGCGATCGGCAACACCCTGCCCGGTCCCATCGCCACCAAGATGGCCGGCTACATCGGCTACCGGGTCGGCGGCGCCCTGGGCGCCGTCAATGCCGTGATCGCCGTGGTCGCCCCGGTCGTGGTCGCCATGATCGCGCTGCTCGGGCTCTATGCCCGGCACGGCGACCAGCGCTGGGTCCAGGGCATGGGCCAGGGCGTGGTACCCGTGGTGATGGTGATGATGGCCAAGCTGACGCTGGACTTCTTCAACAAGTCCCGGGCCGGCCTCGGCTGGGCGCTCACCCTGGCCCTGGGCGGCGCGGCGGGCGTGCTGATCTATGGACTCGGCATCCACCCGGGACTGGTGATCGGGGCCCTGCTCGTCGCCGCCCTGCTGCGCCCCGAGCGCCGCGAATCCACCAAGGAGGCCAGCTGATGCTCTACTGGCAGCTCTTCATCGCCTTCTTCATTCCCAACATCGTCGGCTATGGCGGCGGCCCGGCGATCATCCCGCTGATCGAGAACGAGGTGGTGGGCCGCTACGGCTGGATGACCGCCCAGACCTTCGCCGAGACCCTGGCGCTGGGCAACGCCCTGCCCAGCCCCATCGCCACCAAGATGGCCGGCTACATCGGCTACGACGTCGGCGGCATTCCCGGCGCCCTCGTCGCCCTGTTCGCCACCGTGGCGCCCTCGCTGCTGCTGATGCTGCTGGCGCTGGGCACGCTGTATCGCTACCGCGACTCGATCAAGGTCAAGTCGATGAGCCAGTGGGTGCGCCCGGTGGTGATGGTGCTGATGGCCTTTCTGACCTGGCGCTTTCTCGACGAGGGGCTGGCCGGTGCCGGCCTCCTGCACACGGCGATCATCGGCGGCGTGGCGGCGCTGCTGCTGGGCGCGACACGGATTCATCCCGCCGTCGCGGTGTGCTTCGGACTCGGTTATGGCGCGCTGCTGCTGGGCTAGCGCGCCGACGAGCATCCGGGCGGCGTCCGGCGCCGTCCGGACCGGCCCGCTGGGGCCAACATTCCACAGCCAACAAGGACAAACAGCATGGCTACCCTGTCTCGAACCCTGCGCCACATGACCCAACAACCGTGGAAAGCGGCCGTCGGCGGGCTGCTCGCCGGCAGCCTCGCATTGGCCGCCGGCAGCGCGCTGGCCGCCGAAGGCGATTATCCCGCCAAGCCGGTCGAGCTGATCGTTCCCTGGTCACCGGGTGGTGGCAGCGACACCCTGATGCGCGTGGTCTCGAACCATGCCGAACCCTACCTCGGCCAGCCGATGCCGGTCATCAACATGCCCGGGGTCAGCGGTACCATCGGCCTCAAGGAGCTGTCCCAGCGCGATGCCGACGGCTACAGCGTGGGCCAGCTGCACGAGGGCCTGCTGGTGGCCAACCATACCGGCCTGACACCGCTGAACTGGGACGACTTCGCCCCGGTCGCGGCGCTGACCGCCTCGCCCCAGTACCTCACCGTCAATGCCGACAGCCCCTGGCAGACCTTCGGCGAATTCGTCGACTACGCCAAGCAGCATCCCGGGGAAATCCGGGTCGGCGTCACGCTCGGCGGCATTCCCCACCTGCATGCGGCAATGATCGAGGATGCCGAGGATCTTTCGTTCCGCTACGTCGGCTTCGAGGGCACCGGTGCCCGCATCCGGGCACTGGTCGGCGGCCACATCGACGCGGCGATCGGCGACATCGCCTCCAGCGGCGAGTTCGTCAAGAACGGGGACCTGCGTTTCCTCGCGGTCGGCAGCCAGGAGCGCCAGGACGAGACGCCGGACGTCCCGACCTTCGCCGAGCTGGGCTATGACCAGCTGTCGCTGAACATCATCCGCGGCATCATCGCGCCCAAGGGCACGCCGCAGGCCCGCATCGATACCCTGGCCGAGGACCTCAAGGCCCTGTCCGAGGATCCCGACTTCGTCTCCGGTGTCGCCAACGCCGGCGCCAAGGTGCATTACATGGGCCCCGAGGCCTACGCGGACTACCTCGAGACCACCGATGCTACCGTCGAGCGGCTGGCCGGGAAGCTCGCCAAATGAGTCAGGCCAACACGACCCACTCCCCCCGGCCCGCTGGCCGGGAGGGAGCCGGCAAGAGCGACCGGGCCAACGCGCGAGCGCATATCGTGCTCAATGCCGCCCTGGCGATGCTGTTCGTCGGGCTGTTTGCCCAGTCGGCCTCCCTGCCGTCCTCGATGTGGGAGCCCCTGGGGGCCGGCAGCTTCCCGCGGCTGGTCCTGGGTGCGCTGATCGTCATCAACCTGGCCATCATCGTGCAGGAGGCGAAACGCTATCCGCGGCTCGCCGCTCCACCACGCGGCCTGGTCCGCGACTGGCTGTGGCGTCACCGGCTGGCCATGGGCGTTCTGGCCCTGTTCGCGCTGTTCAGCCTGGCGGTCCCGATGCTCGGCTTCCCGCTGTCCGCGCTCGCCTTTCTGCTGCTGGTGCAGATTCTGCTGGGCGCACGGCGGCCACGCAGCCTGATCATCGCGCTGGTCATCGCCGGGGTCTTTTCGTTCGGCCTCGACTGGCTCTTCCGCGACGTATTCGTGATCAGCCTGCCGCGCGGCCCGCTGGGCTGATCACAGGTCTGCGATCCTTGAAAGGAGACTCGCCATGATGGAAACGCTGCTTTCCGGCGTGGAACAGCTATTCACCCTGGGGACGATGGTCAGCATGCTGCTCGGCGTGATCGCCGGCGTCATCGCCGCGGCCATTCCCGGCTTCACCATTACCATGGCCATCGTGCTGACCCTGCCGCTGACCTTCACCATGGCGCCGCTGCAGGGGGTGGCGACCATGCTGGCGGTATACGTGGGCGGCTACTCAGGCGGCCTGATCAGCGCGGCGCTGCTGGGTATCCCCGGCACGCCCTCGGCGGTCGCCACCACCTTCGACGCCTTTCCCATGGCACGCAGCGGCCAGCCCGGGCGCGCACTGGCGCTGGGCATCTGGTCGTCCTTCTTCGGCGCACTGGTGAGTGCGGTCATCCTGATCATCGCCGCACCGCCGCTGGCCATGGTGGCGGTGAAGCTGGGCGCCTGGGAATACTTCTCGCTGATCATCTTCGCCATGACCGTGGTCGCCAGCCTGGTCGGCAAGTCGATGCTCAAGGGGCTGATGACCGGGCTGCTGGGGCTGTTCATCGCCACCGTCGGCGCCGACCCGATGATGGGCGTGGCCCGCTTCACCTTCGGCAGCGACCTGCTGGCCGACGGCTTTCCGTTCCTGGTGGTACTGATCGGCATGTTCGCGGTCAGCCAGCTGCTCCAGGAAGTGGAGGACGCCGAACAGATCAAGCAGGGCAAGCGCCTGATCAACGCCGATGTGTCCTTCAATCCGCTGACGGCGATGCGCGAGACGCTGGCCTACCCGGTCAACCTGTTGCGTTCCTCGCTGGTCGGGGTGTTCATCGGCGCGGTGCCCGGGGCCGGCGGCAGCATCGCCAACCTGCTCGCCTACGACCAGGCCAGGCGGGCCTCGCCCACACCGGAGCGCTTCGGCACCGGTACCCCGGAGGGCGTGATCGCCTCGGAATCCGGCAACTCGGCCACCTCGGGCGGCGGGCTGATTCCCATGATCGCGCTGGGCATTCCCGGCAGCGCCGTCGACGCGGTGCTCATGGCCTCGCTGATGGTGCACGGAATCGGCGTCGGGCCGCGTCTCATCCTCGATCACGGCGACCTGGTCTACGGCATGTTCACCGCCATGCTGGTGGCGGCGGCGATGGTGCTGGTGGTGTGCCTGTTCAGCATGCGCTTCTTCCTGCGCGTGACCGACATTCCCCGCTCGATCATCGTGCCGGTGGTGCTGGTGTGCTGCGTGATCGGCGCCTTCGCCCTGAACAACCGGGTAACGGATATCTACCTGCTGCTGGGCGTCGGCGTCATCGGCTACGTGCTCAGCAAGCTCGAGTATCCGCTGGCGCCGCTGGTGCTCGGCGTCATCCTCGGCCCCATCGCCGAAACCAACCTGCGTCGGGCACTGATGACCGACGAGGACTGGACGCTGTTCTTCACGCGGCCGATCTCGCTGATCCTGCTGGTACTGGCCGTCGTTTCCGTCGCCCTGGCCATCCGCCACCGCCTTCGTCAGCGTCACGCGCCGGCGACCTGAGCCGATACGTGTTTCCTTCTTCCTGCACAGGACTCTGCCCATGCCCTCATGTTTCAAGCACCTTCCTGCCCGCTCCCTGGCGATACTGGCACTCACCCTGAGTGCCACAGCACAGGCCGACGAGCCTCGCCATGTACGCATCGCCGTCGATGTCCCCTATCCGCCGTTCGAGTACCGCAATGCCGACGGCGAACTGGCAGGCTTCGAAATCGACCTGGGTAACGAGCTCTGTCAACGCGCCGAGCTTGACTGTGAATGGGTGGTGCAGGGCTGGGACGGCATCATCCCCGGCCTGCTGGCCCGCAAGTACGACGCCATCCTCTCGTCGATGCGAATTACCCCGGCTCGCGAACGCCAGGTCCGCTTCACCGATCCCTATGCGATGTCGCCCAAGGTCTGGGTTGCCCGGCGCGGCGCCGACATCTCGCTTGATGATCCAGCGTCACTAAAGGGACTGGCGGTGGGTGTCCAGCGCGGCACCACTCAGGATACCTACGTCACCGATCGCTATGCCGACACGCTGGATATACGGCGTTACGCGACGGCATCGGACGTTGCCCTGGACCTCGAGTCACAGCGCATCGATCTGGCCTTCATCAACTATCCGGTGGCACTCGACACTCTGAAGGTGAACGGGAAGGACAGTGACTTCGTGCAGCTGGGGCCGCGAATCAACAAGCCGGAATCCATCTTTGGACGCGGTAATGCCATTGCCGTGCGCCCTCGCGACCAGGCCCTCGCCGAGACATTCAACCAGGCCCTCGACAGCGTCTACGCCGACGGTACCTTCGAGACCCTGATGCATCACTACTTCGATTACGACCTGCGTCCTGCTTCCCGCCTGTAAACGCACTGCCGCCGGGCCAGGGCCCGGCGGCAGTGCCTGATCATGACCTCTCAGCCGTTGTCGAGATGCTCGAAGATCGCCGCGAAGTCCTCGCGGCCCCGCCCGGCCTGCCTGGCGCCGGCATAGAGCTCCTTGGCGAGGTTGGCCAGGGTCAGCGGCTGCTCGTGCTCGTAGGCGGTCAGGGCCAGCAGGTGCAGGTCCTTGTGCATCCATTCCAGCGGGAACTGCGGTTCATAGTCGCCACGCCGGATCAGCTCCGCCTTGCCGGCCAGGAACGGTGCCGACACCGGCAGCCCCGGCAGGGTGTCCATGAGGAACTCCCGCGAGAAGCCGAGCTTCTCGCCCAGCAGGGCGGTTTCCGAGAACACCGCCATCGACTGGGCGAGCTGGGCGTTGACCAGCATCTTGAAGCTGGCGCCCTGCCCGGTGTCGCCCACGTGCAGGATCTTCCCGCCCATGTGCGACAGCAGCGGCTCGATGGTCTCGAAGTCGGCCCGCGCGCCACCGACCAGGAAAGTCAGCGTGCCGTCCTCGGCAGGCTGACGGGTGCCCGCCACCGGGGCATCGACGAAGCGCACGCCATGCTCCCGGGCGCGTTCGGCCATGGCGCGGCTGAACGACGGGTTGACGGTGGAGCAGTCCACCCACAGGGCGTCGTCACGCATTGCCGGCACGAAGCCGTCCTCGCCGAAGGCGACACTCTCGACCACCTCCGGCGAGGCCAGCATGGTGAAGACCACCTCGGCCTTCGCCACCGCCTCGCGCCAATTGTCGGCCGTGGCGGCGCCGGCCTCCTTCAGGGCCGCGAGCGGCTCCGGCGAGCGGTTGGCCACGGTCAGCTCCAGCCCCTCGTGCGCCAGCAGGTTGCGGGCCATGCGCCGGCCCATGATCCCCAGTCCGATGAAACTTGCCTTCATGTGACACTCCCGGTTCGGTGGATGGTCAGGCTCAGTATTCCAGACAGATCTTGCCGAAGTGGCGCTGCGATTCCTGATGGCGGAAGGCATCGGCGATCTCGTCGAGCCCGAAGGAGCGGTCGATCACCGGCCGCAGGCCGCAGGCCTCGATGGCCCGGACCATCTCGACCTGGTCCTGATGGCTGCCGACGATCAGCCCCTTGAGCGAGGCCTGCTTGGCCATCAGCTTGGCCGTGGGCACCTCGCCACCGCGGCCGGTGAGCACGCCGATCAGCGCGATGTGTCCGCCGATCCGTACCGCCTCGATCGACTGCGGCAGGGTGCCCGGCCCGCCGACCTCGATGACGTGGTCCACGCCGCGCCCGCCGGTCAGTTCCTTGACACGCCGGCCCCACTCGGGCTCGGCCTTGTAGTTGATCGTGTGATCGGCACCCAGCTCCTTCAGGCGCGCAATCTTCTCGTCCGATGACGAGGTGGCGATCACGGTGGCACCGAGTTGCCTGGCGAACTGCAGGGCGAAGATCGACACCCCGCCGGTGCCCAGCACCAGCACGCTGTCGCCCGGCTTGATGTGGCCGTCCACCACCAGCGCCCGCCAGGCCGTCAGCCCCGCGGTGGTCAAGGTGGCTGCCTCGGCATGGCTGTAGCCGGCCGGCGCATGGGTGAACCAGCCGGCCGGGCGCACGACCTGCTCGCGCGCATAGCCGTCGACGCCGTCGCCGGGCACCGTGGTGAAGTCCCCGACCGGCGCCGGTCCGGTCTGCCAGGTGGGGAAGAACCCCGACACCACGCGATCCCCCACGGCGAACGCCTCGACGCCCTCGCCGACCGCCTCGACCACGCCGGCCCCGTCGGACATCGGGATCCGGCCGTCTTCGGTCGGCATCGCCCCCGACACCACACCGTAGTCGTGGTAGTTGAGGGAACTGGCGTGAATCCGCACGCGAATCTCGCCCGGCCCGGGCTCTCCCGGTGCCGGCTGCTCGTGCACTTCCAGATGATCCAGCCCGCCCGGGGCCTTCAGTGTCACGACCTTCATACCGTCTCCTTCCCAGCGTTGAATAGCCTTCAAACCATTGATGGCATCGTCCGCCGTGAACTTCAAGGGAGCGTGTCGTGCCGGGTTGGCTAAACTGACGAGAAGGCTCTAGGCTGGAGCCGCCCCGGGCCCGAAGGCCCACGTCGGCCCGTCCGGCACGGCACCATGCATCGCACCGGGCAGGCGCGCGGGCCAGACAGGCCATCAACGGCGTCCCCGGCAATTCCAGGGAAGGCAGTCAGGGAAGGAGCGCCCATGACCCCGTACAGACAGCGCGACGGCTGGCCGCAGGCGGTGCCACGGTGGGCCGCCATCGGCATCTTTCTGTACCTATCCGTGTTCGCGCTGGGCTTCGCCCAGCTGTTTCTCGTGCCCATCGTGCTGGCGTTTCTGCTGTCGATGGTCTTCAGCCCGGTGCGTCGCACCCTGCACCGGCGCGGCCTCTCGCAGGGCCTGGCGGCGATCCTCATCATGATCGCCCTGCTGGTGGGGCTGGCCACGCTCGCCACCGCCCTGGCCGTGCCGGTCAGCGGCTGGCTGAACAATGCCACGACCATCGAGCGCAAGATCGAGACGCGCCTCAACGAAGTCTCGGGGCCGTTCAGCGGCTTCTTCAGGGCCAAGGAGAAGCTCGAGTCGATGACCGAGTCCGACGACAGCGATGTCCAGAAGGTCGAAACGCAGGACAACACCCTCACTCGGAGGCTCGCCAGCCTGGTCCCCACCTTCATCACCCAGTGCCTGTTCACGCTGGTGCTGCTGCTGTTTCTGCTCGCCTCGGGCGACATGTTCTACGAAAAGATCGTGCACGTGTTGCCGACCCTGCGCGACAAGAAACGCGCGGTGCGCATCACCCAGGACATCGAGCGCAAGCTCTCCCGCTACCTGTTCACCATCACGCTGATCAACGCCGGCCTGGGCACCGCGGTCGGCGTGGCCATGTGGCTGCTGGGCATGCCCAGCCCGCTGAGCTTCGGCATCATCGCCTTCCTGTTCAACTTCGTGCCCTATCTCGGCGCCCTGGCCGGCATCGCCATCGCCTCGGTCGTGGCGCTGGTGTCGTTCGACTGGCTGGGCTGGCCGCTGATCGTCGCGGGGACCTATTTCTTCCTCACCACCCTGGAAGGCCAGATCATCACGCCCTACTTCGTCGGCCGCAGCCTGCGGCTGAACACTGTGGTGGTGTTCCTGACCATCTCCTTCTGGGCCTGGCTATGGTCGGTGGTGGGCATGATCGTCGCCGTGCCGCTGCTGGTCGCGGTCAAGGCGCTCAGCGAGCATATCGACCGGCTGGAACCGCTCGGCCACTTCCTGGCCGAACGCCATGCCGAGCCGCCGCGCCACGACATCGATCCGACCGGCGACTAGTCTTTCCACGACATCGCGCACCTCCTGCGCCCGGGCACTTCCACGATGGACGCACCTATGCTGATGGCGAAGGCGTCGTCCATCGCGCGCGAGGAGTCCGATCCGTGGATGAAGTCACCCACCAGTTCATCGCCGGCCACCAGGTACTGCTGCGCCTGATGGTCGCCCTGCTGCTGGGCACCCTGATCGGCCTGGAGCGCGGCTGGGAAGCCCGCCACCAGCAGGCCGGCCAGCGCATCGCCGGCATCCGGACCTTTGCCCTGGTCGGGCTGCTGGGCGGCGTCGCCGCGCTGCTCGCCGAGCGCCTGACCGTCTGGGCCTTCCCCACCCTGTTCCTGGGCGTCATCGCCACCGGCCTGACCGCCTACCGGGCGCGGCTCGCCCAGGTATCGAACTACAGCATCACCAGTCTGGTGGGGCTGATGCTGACCTTCAGCTACGGGGCGATCGCCGTGGCCGTGGAGCCGGCCATCGCCACGGCGGCCGCGGTGATCACCGCGATCATCCTCGACAACAAGGCGGCGATCCACGGCCTGCTCAACCGCCTTCAGGCCCACGAGCTCGACGCCGGTCTCAAGCTGCTGCTGATCTCGGTGGTGGTGCTGCCGCTGTTGCCCAACCGCAACCTGGGGCCCGGCGGGGCGATCAATCCCTACGCGATCTGGTGGATGGTGGTACTGATCGCCTCGATCTCCTTCATCGGCTACTTTGCGGTGCGGGTCGGCGGAACGCGCAAGGGCCTGCTGTTCACCAGCCTGTTCGCCGGATTGAGCTCGTCGACCGCCCTGACGCTGCATTTCTCGCGCCTGTCGCGCCGCTCGCCGGCGCTCGATCCGCTGCTGGCCGCCGGCATCCTGCTCGCCTGCGGTACCATGTTTCCGCGCATGCTGCTGCTGGGCACGATGCTGAATCCGGCGCTGGCCGTGCGCCTGCTGCTGCCGATCGGGATCATGGCACTGCTGCTCTACGTCCCCGCCCTGCTCATCTGGCGGTCCAGCCGCCGCCAGTCGGCCGTGGCGGGGCCGGCGCTCGACCAGAACCCGCTCGACCTCAAGTCCGCCGTCTACTTCGGCGGCCTGCTGACCGGCATCATGCTGCTCGGGGAGTGGTGTCGCGAGTGGCTGGGCGATGCCGGCATCTACCTGCTGGCGGCCGCCTCCGGGATCGCCGACGTGGATGCCATCACCCTGTCGCTGGCCCGCATGTCGCGTGTCGCCCTCGACCCCTCGGCCGCCGTGATCGGTATCGTCGTGGCGGCGTCCGTCAACAACCTGGTCAAGGCACTGATGGCGGCGCTGATCGGCTCCGGAAAGCTGGCACTCCGCGTCGCCGGCCCCATGCTGCTGTCGCTGGCGGCGGGGCTGGCGATCGCCTGGTGGCCGTGAGGACAAGCAACGCCCGGGCGCCACCGGCACGCCGCCCGCGACTCGCCAAGGCCCCGGATTCGGCCATGCTCACAGGGCGATTTCGACCGGATTCACCAACCGCGCGAAGGACTCGTAGGGCAGCTGCATGACCTCGGTGTGGCTGCAGGCATTGAAGGCGATCAGGTCGGCCTGGGTCAGGTGCGGCGAGACGAAGACCTCCATCCCGAAGAGGTTGCCGAACGGCGGCATCGCGCCGACCTCGCAATCCGGCAGGCTGTCCCGAAAGTCCGCCTCGCCGGCCAGCTCGACGGACCCGGCACCCACCGATCGCGCCATGCGCTGCAGGTCGACCTGGTCGCTGGCCGGCAGCACCGCCAGCGCCAGGCGGCCATCGATCGTCACCACCACGCATTTCGCGAAGTGGCGGCCGGAAACATGTACCGCCTCGGCAATCTCCTGGGCGGTATAGGCCGGGGAGTGGTGCATGATGACGTACTTGACGCCCTGCTCGTCCAGATATCGTGTCACGCGCTCCATGGACATGACGATCACCCTCGCGTTGATGGGGCAAGGCGCACCTTCAGCCCGCCGGCATGGCCAGCCGCGATACGCCGGGGAAAAGCCATCCTCGGGGAAAAGGCGGCGTCACGCCTGCCGCCTTCACCATCAGGCGGGCCTGCCGCCGTGGCCCCGGCCGCTGCCCTTCATCTCGATCAGCGACCAGATGGCATCGCCGCCGACCAGCACGCCCATGACGAAGCTGTTGAGCGCCGCATTGGTCAGTCCCAGGAAGCCCAGGACGAAGGGCGCCGCCAGCAGCCAGACGCCCAGCGCCAGCAGCAGCCACTCCTCCCACGGCTTCTGCTTCCAGATCGCCAGCGCGGACATGGCGATCAGCGCCAGGCCGACCACCAGAGTGCTCCACATCGCCAGCGACGCTGTCGCGGCAAAGCCGAGTACATAGGGGGACACCGCCAGCCAGGCGCCGAACAGCAGCATGATCCGGTCGCGCCAGCGGGAATGCAGTTGTGCGGTCTTCATGATGCACCTCCCGTCCGTCGATTGGTGACGGTCACGGTGTCGGCCGTGCCGCCTTTCTCTGGGTATAGGCGCTTCTCACGAGGTTTCCATGCGCTGGGTCAACAGACGATACGCCCCTGTTCCGTCCGGCACTTGTTGAGTAAGATGCCTGTCTTCGCTGATGACTGTGACGAGACGAACGACATGGGCAGGGCCTTCCAGAACCGCAAGGAATCCATGGCCAAGACGGCCGCCGCCAAGACCAAGGTGTACAGCAAGTACGGTCGCGAAATTTACGTCTGCGCCAAGGCCGGCGGGACCGATCCCAACGGCAACCTGGCACTGCGCGGGCTGATCGAGCGCGCCAAGAAGGACCAGGTGCCCTCGCACGTGATCGACAAGGCCATCGACAAGGCCTCGGGCGGTGGCGGCGAGGACTACTCGGCGGCGCGCTACGAAGGCTTCGGTCCCGGCAGCTGCATGGTGATCGTCGACTGCCTGACCGACAATCCCAACCGCACCTTCGGCGACGTGCGCGCCTGCTTCAACAAGGCCAAGAGCAAGCTCGGCACCCCGGGCAGCGTCAGCCACATGTTCGACCACTGCGCCATCCTCGCCTATGCCGGCGACGACGAGGAAGCCGCGCTGGAAGCCCTGATGGAAGCCGACGTCGATGTCACCGACATCGAGAACGAGGACGGCCGCATCACCGTCTTCGCCCCGCACACCGAGTATGCCAAGGCCAAGCAGGCACTGACCGACGCCTTCGGCGAGCTCGACTTCGAGGTCGACGAGATCCAGTTCATCCCGCAGACCACCACCCCGGTGGAGGGCGACGACGTGGCGATGTTCGAGAAGCTGCTCGACACCCTCAACGAGCTGGACGACGTGCAGCGCGTCTACCACAACGCGGACGTCGCCGACGCCTGAGCGCCGGCCGCCGGATCGCCGGCCGCCGGACCGCCGGATCGCTGCGGGCGTCGGCATAGCCGAGGCATCTTCGCTACGCTGATGGTCGGGGCACGACGCCCCGGCCATTCGACGACAGGAGGTGTGTCATGCCCGCCCATTCCGAAGCCCAGCAGAAGGCCGCCGGTGCCGCGCTCGCCGCCAGGCGTGGCGAGCAGAAGGTCAGTGACCTCGACGGGGCCGCCCGCTCGATGTACGACTCGATGGACGAATCCCAGCTCGAGGCGATGGCCGCCACCTCGCGCAAGGACAAGCCGAAGCACGACAACCACTCGTCCTGACTCCCCCTCCGCCTGCGGTCGTCGCGCCGACCGGCCGCAGGATCGAGCAAGGATCCGACAGGATCGCATTACCACCCCACGCCGAACGCTGCCCATACTGCCGGGTGCAAGTTGTGTCTTTCGCCACGACAGGAGTCATTGCATGCGTTATCGCCAGTTGGGCAATACCGGTCTGTTCGTTTCCGAGCTGTGCCTGGGCACCATGACCTTCGGCGGCCAGGGGGAACTGTGGAGCCAGATCGGCGACGTGCAGCAGAGCGACGCCGACCGTCTGGTCGGCCGCGCGCTGGAGGCCGGCATCAACTTCATCGACACTGCCGACGTCTACTCCGAGGGCCGCTCGGAGGTCATCACCGGCCAGGCCTTGAAGAATCTGGGCGTGCCGCGGGACGAGGTGGTGCTGGCCACCAAGGTGTTCGGCGAAACCGGCCCCGGCGTCAACGCCCGCGGGCTGACCCGCTACCACATCATGGAAGGCGTCAAGGCCAGCCTGAAGCGCCTGCAGGTCGATCACATCGACCTCTATCAGGTGCACGGCTTCGACCCGGCCACGCCCATCGAGGAAACCCTGCGCGCCCTGGACAACCTGGTCAGCCACGGCCATGTGCGCTACATCGGCGTCTCCAACTGGGCCGCCTGGCAGATCATGAAGGCCCTGGGCATCGCCGAGCGCCGCGGCCTGGCTCGCTTCGAGTCGCTGCAGGCCTACTACACCCTGGCCGGCCGCGACCTGGAGCGCGAACTGGTCCCGATGCTCGACAGCGAGAAGCTCGGTCTGATGGTCTGGAGCCCGCTGGCGGGCGGCCTGCTCAGCGGCAAGTACGGCCGCGACAAGGACGCCGAGGCCGGCAGTCGTCGCACCCACTTCGACTTCCCGCCGGTCAATGTCGAACGGGCCTATGACTGCATCGACGCCATGCGCACCATTGCCGACGCGCACGGCGTCTCGGTGGCGCGCATCGCGCTGGCCTGGCTGCTGCATCGCCCGGCGGTGACCAGCGTGATCGTCGGCGCCAAGCGGCTCGAGCAGCTCGACGACAACATCGCCGCCACCGATATTCGGCTCAGTGACGCGGAGCTGGACACCCTCGACCGCGTCAGTGCCCTGCCCCCCGAATACCCGGGCTGGATGCTGGAGCGCCAGGGCGAGGCTCGCCGCCAGCAGCTGGACGACTCGACCGGGGAATGAGCCACTGCACGGCGGCCCAGGGCCGCCGTGCAGCTCCCCTCGGACCCGCAGAAACCTTTTTCCCCGCAAGCACCGCCTTTCCGTGAGCGACACGGTGGACTACCGTGAAATGAACAGCGTTACCAAACGCTTTCGTGAACCAACGAGCCACCGCCCATGAAGCCCGCCGAGCCGACACAACGTCAGGCCCCCCCTGCCCGACAACACCAGATGGCACTATTCGCCCGCAACTTCTTCAAGCACCCGAAAATGCTGGGCTCGATCATCCCGAGCTCTCGCTTCCTCGTGCGGCGCATGCTGAATCACATCGACTGGCAGCGTACCCGGGTGCTGGTCGAGTACGGGCCGGGGGTCGGCACCTTCACCCGCGAGATCCTGAGGCAGATGCCTGCCGATGCGGCACTGATCGTGATCGAGACCAACGAGGACTTCGTCGACTACATCCAGCGTGTCTATCCCGACCCGCGCATGCAGGTAGTCCATGGCTCGGCGGCCGACATCGAGCAGATTCTCGCCGAGCGCGATCTGGGCCAGGTCGATTACGTCATCGCCGGGATTCCCTTCAGCACGTTGCCCGGGCACGTCGGCGAAAGCATCCTCAATGCGACGCGCAAGGTCATCTCTCCCGCCGGGACCTTCCTGCTCTATCAATTCTCGCCCAGACTCCTGCCCACGCTACACAGGACCTTCTCCAAGGTGAGTCGCGAGTTCGAGCCGATCAACTTCCTGCCGGCGCACTTCTATCGCTGCAAGCCCTGACCCCGGAGGCGCCCGCACACCACGGATCAGGGCGCCTTCGCTTCGACCCGCCGGATCACGTTGCCGACGTCGTCGGCCACCAGCAGCCTGCCGCGCCGGTGTGGGCAACCTGGAAGGCGTCCTTCTTCCTCGCGCTTTCTTACCGCAGCAGGGGCCAGCAGCACGCCCCTGTCAAAACCGCCCGCTGAATGACACCGGCCCGCCAACCGTGAGGTTGGCGGGCCGGGATTCAGGACCCAGGCTCCGCGGGAGCCGGCGTGCCGATCAGCCTGTCTTCGACTTCACGCCTTCCTCGATGCGCCGGCCGATCTCGGCGTCGATGTTCTTCCAGTACTCGAAGACCCGCGAGAGCACCGGCTCCTTGACGCCGCCCGCGACATGCCCGACCACGTTGTTGACCAGCCGCTCGCGGGCCGCGTCGTCCATCACCTGGTTGATCAGGGCGTTGGCCTGGCCGTAGTCGTCATCGTCGCGGCGCAGGGCGTAGGGCGCGCGCACCATCTGGCCATGGGCCTCCCAGGTGGAATCGGTGGGATAGCGCTCGCCGTCCGCCGCCGGGCCGCCCTTGGAATTGGGCGCGTAGACCGGATCGGACGCCTTGTTGATGCGCATCGCCCCGTCCTTGCTGTAGCTGTGGACCGGCGCCACCGGCGCATTGACCGGAATGTGCTTGTAGTTGACGCCGAGCCGGGCGCGGTGCGCGTCGGCATAGGAGAACACCCGGGCGACGAGCATCTTGTCCGGGCTGATGCCGATGCCGGGGACCAGGTTGTTGGGCTCGAAGGCCGCCTGCTCGATCTCGGCATGGTTGTCGGTCGGGTTGCGGTCCAGCGTCAGCTTGCCGACCTTGATCGGCGGATAGTCCTCGTGCGGCCAGACCTTGGTCAGGTCGAAGGGGTTGAACCGATAGGTATCCGCCTCGGCGAACGGCATGACCTGCACGTACAGCGTCCAGCTCGGGTGCTCGCCGCGCTCGATCGCCTCGAACAGGTCGCGGGTATGGTAGTCGCCATCCTCGCCGGCCAGCCGGTCGGCCTCCTCCTGGGTCAGGCACTCGATGCCCTGGTCGGTCTTGAAGTGATACTTGACCCAGAACTTCTCGCCCTGGGCGTTCACCCACATGTAGGTATGGCTGGAGTAGCCGTTCATGTGGCGCCAGGTCTTCGGAATGCCCCGGTCGCCCATCAGCCAGGTGACCTGGTGGGCGGACTCCGGCGACAGGGTCCAGAAGTCCCACTGCATGTCGTGATCGCGAAGGTTGTTGTCGGCACGACGCTTCTGCGAGCGGATGAAGTGCTGGAACTTCAGCGGATCGCGGACGAAGAAGACCGGCGTGTTGTTGCCGACCATGTCGTAGTTGCCTTCGCTGGTATAGAACTTCAGCGCGAAGCCGCGCGGGTCGCGCCAGGTATCCGGGCTGCCGCGCTCGCCGGCCACCGTCGAGAAGCGGCTCAGCACCTCGGTGCGGGTGCCGGGCTGGAAGACCGCCGCCCGGGTGTAGCGGCTGACGTCCTCGGTGACCTCGAAATGCCCGAAGGCACCGCTGCCCTTGGCGTGGGGCTGTCGCTCGGGGATGCGCTCGCGGTTGAATTG
The DNA here is from genome assembly GCF_020148005.1 of Modicisalibacter tunisiensis. Lineage (GTDB taxonomy): Bacteria > Pseudomonadota > Gammaproteobacteria > Pseudomonadales > Halomonadaceae > Modicisalibacter > Modicisalibacter tunisiensis. The sequence continues at coordinate 301,417 of NZ_JAGXFD010000001.1, forward strand.
GGCCATCTGCTCGATCAGGTAGTGATCGTGCAGCACCAGCGGGCCGTCCGGCCCGACGGACAACGAGTGCTCGTCGCTGGCCACCGGGATGCCGGCATCGGTGGTGGTGGGCTTGCGGTTGTCGGTCGTCACGATGATTACTCCCCTTTCAATGGCCGTGGCCTGGGCAGCCACGCAATGGTGTCTCGGCCGGCGGCCGTGCCTGCAGATCCCTGCAACCGCCTGGCGCCCCGCGACCGACGATGAACCGGCCGCACGCCCCGAGAGACGAAAAACGATGGGCGCCCTGTCGGCCCGGGCCGAACAGCGCGCACGAGAGAAATTATAGAGAGTCACGCGAGTGCCTGTCCAACGCCGCCGACAGCGCCCGGCCGGCACCAGCGGCCCCGAAGGCCCGCCAGCCCTGTCACGGCGCCTGGGTCGTCTTCGTCGCCGGCCCGCACCACACGGGGGCTGGAGAGCCATCCCACGGCGCCGGCGAAGGCACGTTTCATAGCGGCGTTCGATGCCGGCCATGGTTATTATTCATCGCCTCCCACCATCGGACGGCGCCGATTCATGCCCTCGGCCTGTGCACGGGAGCAAAAAAAGGTAGGATAAAAGACGCAACAACGTCAGCAGGAGTCACGAAACACGATCGATCATTGATTCAGCCGATACGGGAGGTTCTCATGGCAGTCTACAAGCCGGAGTGGCGGTGCCTGTTCAGCGTCAGCGACGAAGCCGAAGAATCATCCACCTGGAAGGAGCGCCTCGCCTGGCGCTTGCGGGCCTTCGCGGACCGCATCGACAGCGGCGGCCGAACCCTGAAGATCGATTACTGCATCTCCCCCGACGTCAGCCGCGAGGACATCGACACCTGCCTCGGCAAGGGCTTTGAGGTCACCCAGGGCCTGCTCACGCAACTCGCCCACCAGGCCGCCTGCGAACACGTCATGCGCGACGCCAAGGCGGAACTCTACGACTGAGGCCCCTTCCCCGGAGCCGCCCGGCTCCGGGATGCCCCCTACGGCCGCTCCCGGCAACGCGTTACCATACCCGCCCATTCCCTTCGAGCGCGCGCCATGCCGATTCTCCACTGCATCGTTCACCGCATCGACAAGGCCGACGGCGAGCAACCCGCCGAGCTGACCCCCGCCGAGGCTCCCCTGGCGCCCTCGCCGCAGCTGGACGACCTGCTCGCCGAGCTGACCACTCGCTTCAACGCCAAGCGCAAGGGCTGGGGCTACTTCCGCGAGGACGCCACCGCCCGCTCGCTGGCCGCCCTGCTGCCCGCCTACCTCGAAACCGCCGAGCCCGAGGCGTTCGCCACCCTGTCCCGCCAGACGGCGGAAAGCCTGCGCGAGCTGGTCGAGCAGCAGCTGCCGACCGGTGGCTACCTGATCATGGCCCACGTCCGCCAGGGCGAGAGCGAGCACCTGACCCTGGCCCTGCTGCACGCCCGCGCCGGCTTCGGCGTGGATTCACGGCTCGCGGTGGTGCCGGTTGCCCCGCTCAACGTCAGTCAGCCCGCGCTGGCCGCGCGCATCGACCTGACCCAGATGCGTGCCGGCCAGTCGCGCCAGTATGTCGCCTTCACCCGCGACCGCGGTGGCCAGGCCCTGGTCGAGGCGTTCCGCGACTGGCTGGGCTGCGAGGAGGGTGCGGACGCCCCCGGGGAGACCCGCACCCTGCTCAAGGCCTTCAGCGACTACGTGGAAAGCGAGGCCCTGCCCGACGCGGCCGCCCGCGAGAAGACCGACGCCCTGCTCGACTACGCCAGCGACCAGGCCGGCCGCGGCGAGCCGCTGACCCTCGACGCCCTCTCCGAGCTCGTCGACGATCAGCAGCCCCGGGCCTTCTATGATTACATTCGCAACCAGGACTACGGGCTGGCGCCGGAGATCCCGCCGGACAAGCGCACCCTGCAGCAGTTCAAGCGTTTCACCGGGCGTGCCGGCGGCGTCTCGATCAGCTTCGACTCGCACCTGCTGGGCAACAGCATCGAGTACGACGCCGAGCGCGACCGACTGATCATCAAGCAGGTCCCCGACGCCCTGAAGACCCAGCTCCGGGAGCGCCGCTCCTGACGCCCCGTTCTTGCAACGCACCTCGCCAAGGAGGCTCCATGCAGTCACGCTATTTCACGCTCATCGACTACCCCGAAGGCACCCCGGCTCGCGAGCTGTTCGACCTGCGCACCCGCGAGCTGCCCGAGCTCGGCGACGGCGAGATCCGGGTGCGCAACACCTGGCTGTCGGTCGACCCCTACATGCGCGGTCGCATGAGCGGCGTGAAGACCTACGTCGACCCCTTCATCGCCGGCGAACCGCTCGAAGGCGCGGCCGTGGGCGAGGTGATCGAATCCCGCAATACGCGCCTGCCGGCGGGCACCCGGGTCAGCCACATGGCCGGCTGGCGCGACGTGGCCCAGCTGCCCGGCGACGCGGTTCATCCCCTGCCCGAGCTCGACGTGCCCGACTCCGCCTTCCTCGGTGTGCTGGGCATGCCCGGCATGACCGCCTGGACCGGGCTCAATCGCATCGCCGCCATGCGCGAGGGCGACAACGTGCTGGTCAGCGCCGCCGCCGGGGCGGTGGGGTCACTCGCCGTGCAACTGGCCAGGGCCAGGGGCGGCAAGGGCAAGGTGGTCGGCATCGCCGGCGCCCCGGAAAAGCTCGAGTGGCTGGCCTCGCTCGGCGTCGAGCCGGTGAGCTACCGTGGCAAGGACGCCGGCGAGCTCGCCGCCGACCTGCACAAGGCCTGCCCCGAGGGCTTCGATGTGGTCTACGAGAATGTCGGCGGCGCCTGCCTGGAAGCCGCCCTCGACAACCTGCGCATCGGCGCGCGCATCGCCATCTGCGGGCTGATCGACAGCTACAACGCCACGGCCCCCGCGCCCGGCCCGAGCAACCTCGCGAAGCTGCTGTTCAACCGGGCGCGCATGGAAGGCTTCATCGTCACGGACCACTGGGACCACTACCCGCACTTCCTCACCACGGTCGGTCCGCTGGTGGCCGGCGGCGAGATCACCTATCGCGAAACCGTCGAGGAAGGGCTGGAAGCCACGCCCGACGCCTTCCTCAAGCTCTTCGACGGCAGCAATACCGGCAAGATGCTGGTGAAGCTGTGATCTGAGACCGGGACCGGGGCAACGCTTCGGCCGCTCCGGTCCCCGCGGCGCCGCCCGGGTCAGGCCGCCGAATCGACAGCCGCCTCCCCGGCACGACCGGCAGACCGCCCCTCGCTGCGCGAAATGATCGCCGTACCGACCAGGTCGCCGGTGACGTTGAGCGCCGTGCAGCCCATGCCCACCAGCGCGTCGATGGAGGTCAGCAGCGCGACCGTCTCGATCGGCAGCCCCACCTGGGTGAAGACGGTGGCGATCATCACGATCCCGGCGCCCGGCACCCCGGCGGTGCCGATCGAGGTCAGCGTGCCGATCACCACGATCTCGAGCATGCTGGTCAGATCGAGCGGCGCACCGATCACGTTGGCGGCGAATACCGCCGAGATGGCGATGCGGATCGCCGCGCCGTCCATGTTGATGGTCGCTCCCAGCGGCAGGCTGACGCCGTAGACGCTGCGCGGCAGTTGCAGGCGCCGGGCGGCGTCGAGGGTCAGCGGCAGCGTGCCCGAGCTGCTCTGGGTGGCAAAGGCGGTGGCCATCGGCGTACGCGCCTCGCGGAAGAAGTCGCCCAGGCGCACGCCGAACAGCCCCATCAGCACGGCATAGATGACCAGCTGCACCGCCAGGGCGATATACAGCACCGCCACCATGTCGCCCAGCGAGAGGAGCGTGTTCAGGCCCTGCCGGCCCACCGTCTCGGCGACGATGGCGAACACGCCGATGGGCACGTACTGCAGCACGCCGCCCATCACCCGCAGCGTCACCTCGTTCAGAGCCTCGATCACCCGATACAGACGCTCGCCCAGCTCGCCCTGGCTCTCCGAGGTGCGCAGCATCAGCAGCGCGATGCCAAAGACGATGGCGGTGAAGATGATGCCCAGCAGATTCACCTCGGCGAAGGCCGAGACGATGTTGTCGGGCACGATGCTCAGCAGCACGTGCACGACACCCGGGTTCTCGGGCACATCGATCTGCGCACCTTCGTCCAGCGTCATGCCGCTGCCCGGCGCGAACAGCGTGGCCACGGCCAGGCCGACAGTGATCGCCAGGGCCGAGGTGGCCACATAATAGGCCAGCAGCTTGCGGCCCGTGCGGCCCAGGCTGCCGCGCTCGCCCTGGTTGATGCCGACCATCAGCGTGAACAGCACGATCGGCACGATCAGGAACTTCAGCAGCCGCAGCAGCAGATCGCCGAACGGCGCCAGCCAGTCGGCGGCCGTCGGCCCGCCGACCAGGCCGACGATCACGCCCAGTACCAGCGCGATGCTTACCCGCAGGATCAGCGACGCGTTCCGATAGGTCCGCCACAATGCTTTCACGATGATGTCTCCTCTGTCGCGACCGATACCCGTCGCGTGTCGTCAATTGATCGAAGGCTGCGTCCCGGCGCGATTCTTCGTATGCTGGCAGCACCACGAGCACGAGGACCTTCGGCGATGACCCAACGCACCCTGGACTGCTGGCTGACCGACATGGACGGCGTGCTGATCCACGAGGATCGCGCCCTGCCCGGCGCGGCCGAGCTGATCGACCACTGGCGCAGCCAGGGCACGCCCTTCCTGGTGCTCACCAACAACTCCATCTACACCCCGCGGGATCTGAGCGCCCGGCTGGCGCGCATCGGTCTCGAGGTGCCGGAAGAACGCATCTGGACCTCGGCGCTGGCCACCGCCGCCTTCCTGCGCGACCAGTGCCCCGGGGGCTCGGCGTTCGTGATCGGCGAAGCCGGCCTGACCACGGCCATCCACGAGGCCGGCTTCGTGATGACCGACGTGGCCCCGGATTTCGTGGTACTGGGCGAGACGCGCACCTACTCCTTCGAGGCGATCACCCGGGCGATCCGCCTGATCGAGGACGGCGCGCGCTTCATCGCCACCAACCCGGACGTCACCGGCCCCAGCCCCGAGGGGCCGATGCCGGCCACCGGCGCGGTGGCGGCCCTCATCACCGCCGCCACCCGGCGCCAGCCCTACTACGTGGGCAAGCCCAACCCGATGATGTTCCGCTCGGCGCTCAATCGCCTCGGCGCCCATTCCGAGCGCACCGGGATGATCGGCGACCGCATGGACACCGACGTGGTGGCGGGCATCGAGGCGGGGCTGCACACCGTGCTGGTGCTCAGCGGCATCGCCACCCGCGACGACGTGGAGCGCTACCCCTACCGGCCGCGGGAGATCCTCGACTCGGTGGCCGACCTGCTGCCCTGAGCGCCAAGCACGAAAAGCACGGACGCCCGACCCCTTGCAGGGCCGGGCGTCGCGTACGGGCACGCGGCCCGTTCAGGATGACTGCAGCTTGTCCTGCGTGCGCGTCTCGAAGTCGCTGGCGTCGTGGCGCTCGTGGAGCTGGGTTTCCGGCTCGCCGAAGGTACGGTTGACCATGCGCCCGCGCTGCACTGCCGGGCGGGCAGCAATTTCCTTCGCCCAGCGCACCACGTTGGTGTACTCCTGCACCTGCAGGAATTCCGCCGCGTCGTAGATCCGGCCCAGCACCAGCTGGCCATACCAGGCCCAGTTGGCGATGTCGGCGATGGTGTAGTCGTCGCCGGCCAGGTAGCGGCTCTCGGCCAGGCGCCGGTCGAGCACGTCGAGCTGGCGCTTGACCTCCATCGCATAGCGGTCGATGGGGTACTCGAGCTTCTCCGGGGCGTAGGCGTAGAAATGCCCGAAACCGCCGCCCAGGAAGGGCGCGCTGCCCATCTGCCAGAACAGCCAGTTGAGCGTCTCGGTGCGCGCGGCGTGTTCCGTGGGCAGCAGGGCGCCGAACTTCTCGGCCAGATACAGCAGGATCGACCCTGACTCGAACACCCGGGTCGGCGGCTGGGTGGAATGATCCATCAGCGCCGGGATCTTCGAGTTGGGATTGACCGCCACGAAGCCGCTGCCGAACTGCTCGCCCTCGCCGATATCGATCAGCCAGGCGTCGTATTCGGCGTCATGACCGAGGGCCAGCAGCTCCTCGAACATCACCCCGGCCTTGACCCCGTTGGGCGTGGCCAGCGAATAGAGCTGGAACGGATGCTTGCCGACCGGCAGTTCCTTGTCGTGGGTCGGCCCCGCGACGGGGCGGTTGATGCTGGCGAACTTGCCGCCGCTGGCCTTTTCCCATTTCCAGACCTTCGGCGGCGTGTACTCGGTACCCTGGCTCATTCGGCCTCCTGCATCGAAACATGGACTCGGACCTTGCCGGACGGCAGCCTGTCGTGCCGCCGCCTGAAAAGGTAGTTTGTTAACCATTGGGGTGCGACCCGGCCACTTCAAGTCTCTCGCCATTTAGATCTCAGGCACCCCGGCCACCATGGTTCCCGAACAGCTTAAGTTTTCTTTAAGCAGGCCGATAGCACTCGTCCTGCAGGCGGCTCACCACCTGTAACAACAACGATACCCCCTCCCTTTCGCTACCTCGAAACTCGGATCTATAGGGAAGACCTCTCATGAGGCATGTCATGCAGCACCTTTCCATGAAGCGCAAGTTCCTGCTGGTACTCGCGCTTCCCATACTGGCGATGCTCTACTTCGCCATCAGCGGTGCCATCGCGCGCCAGCAGATCGCCACGGGCATGGACCGGCTTTATGCCTTGACGTCGCTGGCACAGCGGGCAGGCAACCTGGTTCATCAACTGCAACGCGAACGGGGGATGACCGCCGGCTTTCTCGGCAGTCAGGGGGAACACTTCGGAGAGCGCCTGAGGGAACAGAGAATCACGTCCGATCAGCAGCTTGCCCGTTTGCAGGAGACACTGGCCGCCATCGATGCCCGGCAACTGGGCCAGGCAGCCGGTGACAGCATCACCAGGGCGCAACATGCCCTGAACAACCTTCAGGCCATGCGCCGGCAGGTGGACACCCTGAGCGTTTCTCTCCCTGAAGCCCTGGCCTACTACACCGGAATCGACAATGCACTGGTGGCGCTGGCCGGCCGGCTCAGCCACCAGGCCGACGATGCCGATATCGCCCGGCGCCTGACCGCTTACTACGAGCTGTTGAAGGCCAAGGATCTGGCAGGCATCGAGCGTGCACTGCTGGCCAACGCCTTTGCAGCCGACGCGATGTCGACGGAGGCCTATCGCCGCTTCCTTCGCCTGCTGGGCCAAGAGACCGCGGCGCTGGACAGTTTCCAGGTACTGGCCAAGCCGGCGCTGGTCGAGCGCTACCAGCGGGCACTCTCCGGCCCGGAGATCGCGCGCCTGAACGACCTGCGCAAGCTGGCCACCGACCGTGCCACTCAGGGCAACTTCGGCGTCGACCCGCAGCAGTGGTTCGACTCGCAGACCGTCAAGCTCGAGCGCCTGAAGGGCATCGAGGATGCGGCTGCCGAGGGTATCCTCGCGCAAGCCGGCCGCCTGCGGCATTCGGCCAGCGCCGCCCTCTGGGCCTATATCGCCGTGGCGCTGATCGTCCTGCTTCTGACCCTGGCGCTGGCCCTGCTCATCGTGCGCAGCATCCTCCTGCCGCTGCAGCGCAACCTGCAGGCAATCCAGTCCCGCGGCGGCGACCTGACCCAGCGCCTCGACGCGACGGGCAGCGATGAACTGGCGCGCCTCTATCAGGTCTTCAACAAGGCCACCGAAGACACGGAAGCCCTGGTGGCACGGATTCGTCACAACGCGCAATCCATCGACCTGGCCAGCGGCGAAATCGCCCAGGGCAACCAGGACCTGGCCCAGCGAACCGAAGAGCAGTCGGCTTCACTGGTGGAAACGGCCTCCAGCATGGAGCAGATGACCTCGACCGTGCGCAATACCGCCCAGCACGCCGATCAGGCACAGACCTTGTCAAAGGCAGTCACCGAGCAGGCTCTCGAAGCACAGAAGATCGCGGATCAGGCGCGTGACGCCATGCACGGTATCGATGCCGCCAACCAGGAGGTCACCGCCATCGTCGGCACCATCGACAGCATCGCCTTCCAGACCAACCTGCTGGCGCTCAACGCCTCCGTCGAGGCCGCCCGTGCCGGCGAACATGGCAAGGGCTTCGCCGTGGTGGCGGAGGAAGTCCGCAAGCTGGCCAGCCGCAGCGCCGACGAAGCCGGGCGGATCCGCAAGCACATCAACCACAACGTCACCACCATCGAGCGGGGCAACACGCTGGTCGGCGATACCCACGCGGCGCTCGCGGAGATCACCACACGCATCGAGCAGGTCTCGTCGCTGGTCGCGGATATTTCCAACGCCTCCATGGAGCAATCATCCGGGATCGAGCAGATCAACCAGGCCGTGGCCCAGCTCGACGAAGTGACGCAGCAGAACGCCGCGCTGGTCGAACAGGTGGCCGCCGCCAGCCGTTCGCTCAACGAGCAGGCCAATGACATGGTGGGCAGGGTCGAGCACTTCACCGTCAACGACGGGCGGGCCCCGGCCTCACTGCCGCACGCGGCCTCCCGTGTACAGCATCGCCCGGCAACCGAAATCGCCTGATAGCCACGGGGCGGTCAGGCACCAGGAGGCCTGACCGCCCCCAACCCCCATCAGACGACCGCCCCTGACCGCTCCAGCCGCCAGGCGACCTCCATGAAGCGCGTCACCCCGGCCTCGCGAAAGCGCGCCTGATGGGCGATCACGTCCTTGCGCGACAGCTCGGTCAGCGCGTAGGCACCACCGTAGAGGCGGTGAAGCTCGTCCGGCAGCACCGGGAACGGCGGCCCGTCCATCTCCCGCGGGTCATACTCGAAGGTGATCAGCAGCTGCGGTGCCTCGCCCGACAGCGCCAGCACCTTGGCCACGTAGGTCTTGCGCATCGGCTCCGGCAGCGCCACCAGCGCCGCGCGATCATAGACCAGGTCCACCCGGCCCAGCGCCCCGGCCGGCAGCGCAAAGATGTCGCCCTGGAAGACGGTCAGCCCGCCGTGATGCCAGCGTCGTCCACCTTTCCAGTCATCGATCGTCGGTTCGACATCGAGCTCTTCGAACAGCTGGCCGACCGCCAGCTCGCTCAGTTCCGCCCCCACCACCTCGTGCCCCTGAGCCAGCAGCCAGCCGATATCGCGCGTCTTGCCGCACAGCGGCACGAAGATCCGCGCCCCGGCCGGCAGGTCGAAGCCGGGCAGGTGGCGCTCGAGAATCGGGTGCACGAAGGGCAGGTGAAAGCCCAGCTGGGCGTTCTGCCAGCGGGACCGCCAGAAGTCGGGTTCCATCGAGCTACTCCGGTTGAGGATCAGAGAGCCCCGAGTATGCCGCACACGCCCGAGGGATGGCACCCGCCGGCCCGACGCGCAATCTGGTAGCCTACCGGCACACCATGCGACCCCTCGCCGCCTTTCCTGCCCGCTACCGGAACACCGCCATGCCCTGCCCCGTCGCCTCTCGCCGCTCTCCCCTCGCCCGCACCGACCGCCCGAGACGAATCCACGCATGAGCGACACCCGCCTGTTCCGCTCGCTGCGCGTCTACAACTACCGGCTGTGGGCCGTCGGCGCGCTGGTTTCCAACATCGGCACCTGGATGCAGCGGGTCGCCCAGGACTGGCTGGTGCTCAGCGTGCTGACCGCCAACAACGCCAGTGCGGTGGGCATCACCATGGCGCTGCAGTTCGGCCCGCAGCTTCTGCTGCTGCCGCTGACCGGCTACGCCGCCGACCGCTTCGACCGCCGCCGGCTGATCCGGCTCACCCAGACCCTGCAGGGCCTGCTGGCGCTGGGCCTGGGGCTGCTTACCGTGACCGGTGTGGTGACGCTGTGGCAGGTCTACGCCTTCGCGCTCGGACTGGGCTGCGTCAGCGCCTTCGACGCGCCGGCCCGCCAGACCTTCGTCAACGACCTGGTGGGCGAGCGCTACCTGGCCAACGCCGTGGCACTCAACTCCACCTCCTTCAACAGCGCGCGGATGATCGGCCCTGCCGTGGCCGGCCTGCTGATCGCCGCCGTGGGCACCGGCTGGGTGTTCCTGATCAACGCCGCCTCCTTCGCGGTGATGCTGGTCGCACTGAGCCGCCTGCGCCGTGCCGAGCTGCACCGGGTCGAACGCCCGGCGCGCCGGGCCGGCGGGCTGACCGAGGGCTTCCGCTACGTGGGCCGCCGCCGCGACCTGCTGTGGATGCTGGTAATGCTGGCGCTGATCGGCACCTTCGGCTTCAATTTCCCGATCTACATCTCCACCATGTCGGTCCGCGTGTTCGGCGGCGACTCCAGCCAGTACGGCCTGCTCAGCTCCTGCCTGGCCCTCGGCTCGGTGAGCGGCGCCCTGCTCGCCGCCCGCCGCGAACGCCCGCGCGTGCGCCTGCTCGGCCTGGCCACCCTGGCCTTCGGCCTCGGCTGCGCCCTCGCCGCCCTGGCTCCCGGCCCCTGGCTGTTCGCCGGGGCGCTGGTGCTGATCGGCTTCTCGGCGCTGACCTTCAACACCACCGCCACCGCGCTGCTGCAGCTGGCCACCGAGCCGACCATGCGCGGGCGCATCATGGCCCTGCGCATCGCCGTGACCATGGGCGGCACGCCGGTGGGCGCCCCCATCGTCGGCTGGATCGCCGATCACGCCGGGCCGCGCTGGGCGCTGGCCGTGGGTGCCGCTGCCGGGGTGAGCGCCGCCGCCATCGGGGGCCTGCTGGTGCTGCGTGCCCGACGCGCGGCCCGGCGGCAGGCGCACCGAGAGGCCGCCTGAGCATCACCGCTCCCGGTCGGCGTCGTCTCCGCCTGTGGCTTCCTCGCGGCTGACGACCATCCCCTCGCGCGGCCACCACTCCGGATGCTCCTCGCGGATGAAGCCCATCAATCGCTCGCGGATGTTCATCTCCGCCACCCAGCCGGCGAAGGGGTCCGAGGTCATCAGGTAACAGCTGAACGTCTGCGCCATGCCGGCCTGCCCCGTCACGTAACAGCACAGCTTGTGATGCTCGATGACGTTGTCCTCCGCCTGGGCATACTCCATGAACTTCTCCCGCAGACACGGGATATCCGCGCTCAGGTGCACGGTCAGCACCAGGCTGCGGTACTCCTTGGCGTTCTTGACCGAGAGGTTCTCGAACGGCTTGGAGACGAAGTACGTGACCGGCACGATCACCCGCCGTTCGTTCCACGAGCGCAGGCGGATGAAGGTGTAGAAGATGCCTTCCACATGGCACCACTGGCCTTCGAACATCACCAGGTCGCCGATACGGATGGACTTCGCCAGCGACAGCTGAAACGACGACAGGATGTTGCCCAGCACGGCCTGGCCGGCGATACCCACCAGCACCGTCAGCACACTGGCCGAGGCCAGCAGCGACATGCCCAGCGTCTCGAAGAGCCGGATCTGGCTCAGCACGTAGACCGTCACGGCGGTGACCGTGACCAGGATGATCAAGCGACGCAGCGCGTAGAGCGTGGTCAGCAGCTTGCGATCGTCCTTGTGCTTGGTGTCGTCGATCTGCCCCATCAGGTGCCGGGTCATGCGCAGCATGAAGGTATCGACCAGGCGAATCGCGATGGTCCCCGCGCCCCAGGCCATGATGGCGATCAACAGCACCCGGAAGGTCGTGGTGACCACCGCCGAGAAGGACACCACGTAATCCAGCAGCGCCTGGGTCACCAGCGACATGACGATGAGCGCCACCGGCATGCGGATCTGGCTGGCGAAGATGCTGACCGAGCCGGATGGCAGAAAGCGCTTGATCAGGCCGACCAGCCGGTAGATCCACCAGCCCGCCAGGCCGACCGCCACCAGCACGAGGGGAATGGCGATCCACTCCCAGATCTTGAGCGGCCCGAACGCCGTCTTCAGGGACTTGGGAATGTACGACTCCAGGAACGAGGGGCCGTACTTCTCGTAGAGCAGCGGCACCGAGGCCACGCTGTCCGGCATGACCAGCCACACCGGCTCCCGATCGCCCACCCGATAGCGGCCCAGCCGGATATCGTAGGTTTCTCCCTGGGCGGTGAGCGAGGCCAGCTTGATGTTGCGGCGTGGCTTGCCCGCGTGGGGTCGCTTGTCCGCCGGATGCTCGGTGGCGGCGTCCTGGCGGCCGGGCAGGCTGGATACCTCGAGCCACTCGCCGCGCCTGAGCACTTCGGACAACTGTCGGGCGAGCCTGCCGCCACGCTTGCGCTGCTCCGCCGGCTCCAGCTTGGAGAGGTTGAGGATATGCGCCGCCGCGCCGAAGTTTTCCTGTTTCGTCAGTTCCAGAAAGCTGCGGATCGCCTCCCGCGGTGTCGAGCGCTTGACCACATCGGGCGCCTCGCCCAGTCCCGCATTCAGTGAATCGACGGAGAACCAGAGCGCCGACTTTTCCTCCTCGTCCGTCGTCTGCGCCAGGCACAGGCCGGAAAGTAGCAGCGCCACTGCGGCCACCAGCCACAGCCGCCATGAGCCGTTTTTCGTCATGCATCCCTACCCCGTCGGTGAATCCTCCCTGGCCGCCCCCTTGGGCCGGCAGCCGCTTCAGTACAGCGCAGCGGTCACGGTCGCGTCCACAACATGCGTTGGCAAGTGCTGACTATCGACGGCAGGCTGAGTGACACCAGATTCGCCACGCGGGCAGGCGTAAAAAAGCCCTCCGACCAGGGGTGGAGGGCAAGCGAGAGCATGCCGGATGAGACGCCGGCAGCGGCGCCGGCAGCGGCGCCGGCTACGGGCTGGGGAAACGCGAACGGAAAAAGATGTGCAGGATACCCATGGCACCATGACCGATGATGTAGGCCTCGATCAGCCCGGTCAGCAGGGCATGGACCTCCCCCGCCTGATGCGCCCAGGACAGGTGATAGCTCCAGGAAAGAAACCAGGTGAAGCCCGAGAACACCACCAGCAGCAGCGCTCCCAGCCCCAGGCCATGCATGATGGCCGCCAGCCCGCCGGGACCCGGCTCCGGCATGCGCAACCGCAGCAGTGTCCGCAGGTCGGCCATCAACGGCGCGAAATCGCCGACCAGCCAGGGAAAGTAGTATTTCAGGCCACGATGCCGGATCACCGCGACCAGGAAGGTCAGCGAAATCGGCACCAGCAGCAGGCCCATGCCGATATGCAGCCAGGTGCCGTAGCGCTCGGGGAACTGGCTGGCCACCTCGCCATGGGAGAACCCCATGAAGTTGCTGAGGATGATCTGGCCGATCACCATCGACAGCACGGTCAGGTGGAACGTCAGCACGAGCGGCGTCTGACGCTCCCGAAAGTACCCCATGGTGGTGCCTACCACGTTCATTCGCCCTTCCCCCACGTTGCGTATCCGGTCGGCGACCCTGTTCTGGTTCTGCCGACGCCCTTGGCTCCGGCGACCGATGACTCGCCGAGTGTCGTGATATCACCATCACCTTAGCTTCAGCTTAAGGAATTGGGTACGCGCCGTGCGATGAGGCCCGGCATCACGCTTCACCGGGCCGTGACATCTCGACTGCATGCAGCCGACGCGCGGGTCGTCCATGCTGAAGGCATCGATACCCCCTCGGATTCGAGAAGAGACGAGACAGGAAGGGAATCCCATGTCGAAGAATACGAAACGTACGCGCAAGGCCCTCTACGAACAGGCTCGGGAACGCGAGATCCCCGGGCGCTCCTCGATGAGCAAGGCGGAACTGGCGGCAGCGCTGGAACGTGAGCCCGCCGACGAGGCCGGGCCGGTGGTGGCCACGCGCGTCGAGACCTTTCGCCGCCTGGCCGAGGCCGTGGCCGCCGGCGAGTTCGTGCTGCAACCCCGCGCGCTGAGCGGTCACGACCGTCGCCTGCACGTGCGCCAGACCCTGCGCGAGGACCACAGGACACGCATCGCGGCGTCCTCCGAGGAAGCCGCGATCAAATTCGACACGCTGGCGGAATCGCTGTTCTCGTTCTTCCGCGGCACGGCGCTGCTGTTCTACCGCGACATGGCCGGCGACGATGCCTGGATGCCCACCGTGCTCACGCTCGGCGACGTCCACCCGGAGAACTTCGGCGTCATGCCCAACGCGGACAACGTGCCGATCTTCTCGGTCAACGACTTCGACGAGGCCTACTACGCGCCCTTCACCTGGGACATCAAGCGCGGCGCGGTCGGCTTCCTGATCGCCGCGGAGGCCGAAGGCGAGCTCAAGCGCAAGCACCGCATCACGATCGTTCGCCGCTTCGTGCAGGGCTACATCGATGCCATGCAGCGGCTGGCCCACGAGGGCACCGAGCGCGACGAGGAGATGCGCCTCGACAACGCCCCGAAGCTGATCCGCAAGCTGCTCGAGGACGCCGACGAGCGTCGCGCCGAGTGGCTGGCCGACGACTACCTCGACGAGACGAAACGCGGCTTTCGCGCCACCGAGGAGCTGGTGCCGATCTCGTCGCGCCGCGACGAGTTCCAGGCCATCACCGACCGGCTGGTCAGGGAGAACGCCATCGAGGTGCCGCCGCGCGCCCGGGTGAACGGTGAGACAGGCATGCACGTGAAGGACGTGGCGATCCGCCGTGGCCAGGGCACCGCCTCGCTGGGGCTCAACCGCTATTACGTGCTCATCGAGGGCCCGGCGGGCGACGGCACCGACGACCTGATCATCGAATACAAGCAGGCCCGCCGCTCGGCGCTGGCCGGGCTGGTGCCGCCCTCCGCCTACGAGATGGACAGCCGCGCCGAGCGCATCAGCCACGCCCAGGGCGTGCACCTGGTGCGCGGCGACGTCTTCTACGGCCACGTCGAGTTCGACGGCCTGAGCTACATGTCCCGCGAGCGCGCGCCGTTTCGCGATGACATCGACCTCGACGACTTGTCCAGGAGCCAGTGGAAAGACTACGCCGGCATCTGCGGCCGTGTGCTCGCCCACGTGCATGCGCTCTCCGATGAGTCCGGACGGATCGACCACGACGTCGAACCGGCGATCATCAACGCCATCGGGCCGCCGGCGCTGTTCGTCGAGGACATGCTGGAATACGCCCGTGAGGCCGCCGATCGGGTGCGCCGCGACCATGCGCTGTTCCGCGACGACCACGCGCGGGGCGCGTTCACGCGGCTGGACTGGGCGCATCGGTAACAAGGGAAGACTTGGAGCTCGGATTGACCAGCGCTCCTCTACCCGCTCTCGCGCCACGTCCCGCCCGCTCGCTCGCGGAGCACCAAAATTGTTATTTGCAAAATACCGACGCCTTCTACACTGGGAAGTGGCCGCAAGGCTCTCTGGCAGACGCCGACAAAGAGCAACCGATAGCAAAAAACTACGGCTGTTGTCGGCAGCATGGTGTGGATGACAAGGAGCCCGGATGCTCAATCCCACCAGAGAGGACAACAGACTGGATCAAATACGGATGTTAACAAGAGGTGTTATTATGAATAAGTTTGTAAACGCTTCTCTGCCTGTGCTGGTTGGAGCTTCTCTTCTGTTTGCCTCCTCTGCCATGGCTCAAGGGATAGGCCCGGCGACGGGTGACCGGGAATTCTCCATCTCCGGTACCGGCAGCAGCAACAAGGACTTTGACAACGGCACCTTCGGTGTTTCCGGCGACTACGGCTGGTACCTGTCCGATCGCACGCTGGTGGGCCTGCGCCAGAGCGTCAACTTTGCCGACGTGCAAGGCGACAGTGACAACACCTGGAACGGCAGCACGCGGGGCTTTGCCGATTACCACTTCGGTCGCGGCGCGGCCCGGCCCTTCGTGGGCGCCTCGCTCGGCGGCATCTATGGCGACGGCGTGAAGGACACCGGCATCGCCGGCCTGGAAACCGGCCTCAAGTACTACATGCTGCCTTCCACCTTCATCCAGGGCCGGGCCGAGTACCAGTTCCTGTTCGACAGCAGCAACAGTGCGCAGGACAACTACGACAATGGCGCCTGGGCCTATACCATCGGCATGGGCATCAACTTCTGATCAGCCATGATTCCATGATCGTGAAGTGACCTAATTGGGCACGGACACCCCGATACGCCTCATGGCGGAGGCGATCGGGGTGTTCGTGTTTCTGGAGACGCGACACCCCGGCTCATTCATGAGACCGACCTGAAAACGAAGATGGCGAGTGGTTTTCTCTTGTAGAATCAGGATGTTCCTGGCAGAACACGATTCAAGAGGACCACTCGCCATGGGTGAAACCCTAACGACCTGGTCGCCCTCGTGCAACGGCTCTGTCCGTGTCGAGCTCGATGGCCAGCGCACCACCAGCGACAGCGGCGCTCTGTTGCTGCGTGAAGCCCTCGACAACAGCGGCGTGATCGAGGCGCTGGAAGACAATCTGGTCGATCGGCGCCACCCGCTGCGTATCCGCCATTCGCTGGCCAGCCAGCTGCGCACCTTGGTGCTGCAGCGCGCGATGGGATGGATCGACCTCAGCGATACCGACACACTGCGCCGTGACCCGCTCTGGCAGTTGGCCTGCAGCGATGCTCGCGGCATGACGCCTTTGGCGCAGGAGCGGCCGTCTCAAGCCACATTGTCACGGCTGCTGACCTGCCTCGGGCGTAACGACAACATTGATGCCGTGCACGAAGGCCTGCTGCGACTGGTGGTCTGGCGTCTGACCTCACTGAAGAATGGTGAACGGCCCGAACAGTTGACCCTGGATATCGATGGCCTGCCGATCGAGGTTCATGGCTATCAGGGTGGCTCGGCGTTTCATGGTCTTTACGGTGCACGGATCTACTCGCCGCTGGTCGCCTCGTTGGCCGAGACCGGCGACATGGTGGGCGGCCTGTTGCGCGAGGGCAACGCCGGCCCGGCCGAGAATGCCGATACCTGGATTCCACACCTGGTACGCCGGCTCAACGAGAGCCTCGGGGCCAGAGTTCGGGTGCGCATCGATGCGGGCTTCACCGACAACGACACGCTGGAAGCCCTGGAAGATCGCGGCATCGAGTATCTGGGCCGACTGCGCAGTCACTCGGGGCTTCAGAAGCTGGCGGCGCCGTACCTGAAGCGGCCGCGAGGCCGGCCACCCGAACAGCCTCGGGAGTGGTGCCACGACCTGGAGTACCAAGCCGGTTCCTGGCCGGCGCCACGGCGCGTGGTGCTGGTGGTGCAGGAACGCCCCGATGATCTGCTGCTGCATGCTTTCTTCCTGGTCACCAACCTCGGCAAGTTCGCCTGGCCGCCTGAGAAGGTCCTGGCGCTCTACCGCAAGCGCGGCAGTGCCGAGGCCCACATGGGCGAGGTGAAGTCCGCGCTCGACGTACACCTCTCATCGACGGATCGGGGCGCTTCCACCGTCCAGGACGTGATGGCCCGCAACGAGGTGAGCCTGCTGCTGAATCTCTACGCCTACCAGGTCCTGCATGGGCTGCGGCGCTTACTGGAGAGTCGGACACACCAAGGGTGGAGCCTGAGCCGGATGCGCGAGCAGGTGCTCAAGGTCGCCGCCACACTATCGCTGCACGCCAGGCGCATCACCGTTCACCTTGGTGACGCTGCCGACAAATGGTGGCCTACCTTGCTGAAGGGGCTGCCGAGACTGACCGTGCTGAGCTGACGCCCCAGCGAGACCACTTCAGCACCTGGAATCGAGCGACCGCAGCAGCGGCCGGCGGTCACGGCTGCTTTGACGGCGGCGATTGATTCTATGCTGTTATATAAAGCGGGAAGAGAAACAGCCTTCAGGCATAAATCAGTGGGCTCTGACGCCGGAGATACCGATCATGATGAGAGCTGCCTCTGGCCAGCAGCTTCAGACCGCCCGATCAGAGCCCTCGTGAATGAGGCGGG
>NZ_JAGXFD010000001.1:319080-322515 GCF_020148005.1 Modicisalibacter tunisiensis
GCTCTGACGCCGGAGATACCGATCATGATGAGAGCTGCCTCTGGCCAGCAGCTTCAGACCGCCCGATCAGAGCCCTCGTGAATGAGGCGGGTTTAAGTCCGGCTCCCCCGCCTGCTAGCGAGAGATCTTGGCACGGAAATGAAGCCCAAGCGAGATCGGGGCGGCCAGGAAGATCATCTGTGGTTAACTTGGCGACATCGCCTACATGGAGGTGGTCGTTGCCCCAGTTGAGCGCGTAACTGGCAGCTTTCTTGGGGTCGAAGTCGTTGGCGAACAGACACTCCCAGTTAGTACTCAACCCTGCCCGGGCCATGCCTCCACCGGCAAAGAACTCGTAGAAACTGTTCATCCATCCCCCTTGATACTGCTACTTTCCGATAATTTTAGACGGTCCAACCTCTCCTGAATGGCTTCAACAATCCAGGTATTGCGTGAAACATTGCCCACGCGGCAGGCGCACTCAGCGTCGATTGCAGCCAGCGCCTCCGCTGATAGGCGGAGGTTGATGCGCTGCAAGCACTGGCTCTGAGATTCTTGGTGGTTTGTTTTCATGGGCGCCATTATGGCGCCACATTGGCGCAACGTCCATGTCCTTGTGCTTCTACTGCTCGATTTCATGTTGAGTGTCGCACATGCATTGGCGGGTACGACAGGGCATTCTATGGTTACTGGCCTGTTCCCGAGCTGTCATTGATGGTGCATACTAAAGGTTGAGGTATATAACTATGAGCAATAAGAAGCCAAAACTGGGTGGCGATCCAGCCGTGCGCCGCTTGACTGCTGACGTGCGCCGCTTGACTGCTGAGGAGCTGGCTGAGCTACGGCGTGACATGGCCGAGGCGTCAGCTTGGGCGCGTACTGAATTGAAACGGCGGAGACTCGCTGTACAATCACAAACAAGTATTTCTAGAAATGGTATTTCTGATGGTATTAATGATTAGTGATTTTGTATGTCATTGATTTTTAATGAATATAACCTTCCGTATATAATAGAGTGGGAGTGAGCAGCCGGGTAGGGCAGACGAGAGCCACCTAACTGTCGCTGAATCACCCGTCTCATACGAAAGCCTGCCTTTACCGGCAGGCTTTTTTGTTGCAAAACGTTACCAAGCTAAGGCTAACTTTGGTCAAGCCGCTGAGGACACGGCCGATAGGTGATGAAAGAGGAACGATGCGCAGGAGGTCGCAGGGAAAAGATGTCATCCCCGAGCGGTAGCGTGACTGGATTTATGAAATTAACGACGCTGGGGAACGTCGAGAGTGAGCAAACGAAAAAAAGATTGAAACTATGAGGTCTGCTTTCGACCCAAAGCGGAACTGGTGGCAAAGGCTGCCTGCACGCTCATCGGTGTTATGCAGCTGGCACTATGATTGGTGTTATGTGGCCAAGCTATACTTAATATGTCGATTTTTCAGTATGTTATGGAGAAAATAGTGTGCAGCATAATATTTTTGAACTCGCGTGCGCGTTCAAGTCAATAAACGAGCGCGCTGTCTAATATCTGTTAGATTTTTCAGGTGAGTCATTCGGAAGGAGATATTCTTGTTCAACTTATTGATTTCGCATGATCCAGAGAGCTGGTCTAGCTCTCCTTTCGAGCTGGACAGAAGCCGGGTGGCTATCGAGTACACCGCTGACGAGATTAGTGAGCGATATAAGTTCTTAGATGATAAAGCTATCGAAGAACTAAAAAGCTTTCCCTCGTTATTTGTGGTTGAAAACGAGGAAGTGGAGTCGCGGGTCGGGTACATAACCAATGTACGGCTGAGACAATCCACTGTTGTTTTTGATTTTGAGTTAGACACAATTTTGCCCAGTCTGCCTATCGGTTCAATCGAAGCTCTGCGTGTTGATTTCGATCTTGGCCGATGGGAATTATCGCGAACGCATTGGGCTATTAAAGATGAGCCACTATTCGACATATTGGTCCGAAAGGGATATTTCACGCCTCAGCAGGTCGAAGCCTCCCAAGCTTTGAAGGATAGAGCTGCCGCTCAGCCACCTATAATTCCTACGGCTCCAGGTGAATTCAATGCTTCTCAGGTTTTTATTGTCCATGGGCACGATGAAATCACTAAACTGGAGATGAAGGATTTCGTTGCTGAGCTTGGATTGGAGCCGATCATACTGCACATGCAGGCCAGCTCAAGTCGGACAATAATTGAGAAAATTGAGTACTACTCAAATGTTGGTTTTGGAATCGTTTTGTACACCCCTTGTGATATTGGAGCAAAGGCTGGCCAGCCCAACGGTCGATATCGAGCGAGGCAAAATGTTGTTTTTGAGCATGGTTTTCTAATTGGGAAGCTCGGGCGTCCTCGGGTTGCCGCTCTAGTCAAAGGCGATGTCGAAACTCCAAATGATATTAGCGGTATGGTTTACATATCGATGGACGAGCAAGGTGCTTGGAAACAAGAGCTCATAAAAGATCTCAGAGCAGCTGGGTATCAGGTTTGAGTGAAAATCTAACCAAGCCATGCACCGGATGCCAAAACCTCTGCTTCGCTGCGGTTTTGCCACCGGTGATGGCGGGTGTTAGCTTTCTGCGGGTACATGAGGAATATATTGCATATGGATGACTATCAAAATCCAAAAGCTGGAAAAACTTACATAAGCCCAAGGCTTAGAGCTTTTGGCGATTCTAATAGAACGGTCCGTATCGCCTCAAAGGTGATTGACTCGCCTGATTCATATGCTTTTGCCAAGATCAAAGATGAAATTGTTCTTCGCCACAAAGAAGACGCGAAATCGTATATAACCGCTAAGTTTGTTGAAGATACAAGAGGAATTTTCGTTTTAAATATTCAAGGCTACACTGTCGCTACAGACAAGCCTCATAACGCAAGTTTTTCGGTAACTATTCAGGTCACGCTGCCTGATCCAGGCCGTCCCGACGCATGAATTCGGGCACTTCACCGGCAAACAACTGTTCTAGTGCGGTGTGCGCTGCCAGGCCCTGCTTGACCGCCGTCGAGAGGAAGCTGCGCATCCGGCAGAAGATCTCGGCACCTTCCCAGGAGCGGAAACAGCCTGAAATCTTCTGCTGGACCTTGGTCATCCGCAGGTCACGCTCCCCTTGGTTATTGGTGAAGGGCGCGGCGGGGTCGTCGAGGAAACGCAGCACATCGTCCTCGTACGCCTGGAGACGTTCGAGCAGGTTACGTGCCTTGGTACGTTTGGCACGACCGCGCTTTCCCGGTGGTGGTGGGATCGGTGGCGGACACTCGGTCTCACCCTCTGTCAGGCACTGCCGATAGCGGACTCGCCAGCGTTGCGCCTCTTCGGGCGAGAGCGTGCCACCGGCAGCGTCAACGGCCTGATGCATCTCCAGCAGCAGATCATGCAGCGCCTTGGCCCACTTTTGGTGGTCATTTTCCCAGGCCGCAGTCAATTCACGCAGGTGATGGGCGTTGCAAAGTGCGTGGCGGCAATCC
>NZ_JAGXFD010000001.1:322525-494548 GCF_020148005.1 Modicisalibacter tunisiensis
GCAATCCGCGTAGCGGTAGTAAGGCTTCCAGTGATCATGCACCAGCACCCCCTGGACATAGGGCAGGATGCCGATGGCATCCATGGCCTCCTGACCTCGCTTGGCGTGAGGCGCCAAGTAGGTCAGGGCGTCATTCGAGGCGCTGTGCAGCCAGTAGCGCTTGCCGCCGACCTGCATCCCGGTCTCGTCGGCATGCACGGTCGCGGCTTGCCTCAGCGCCGGGATCGCCCACTCGGCAAACGCCTCGGCGCGCTGATAGGCCTCTTGATTGAAGGCGAACAGCGTGCCGGTGCTCAGCGATAGATCGCACTGTGAGGCCAGCAGCGCCTGGATGCGGGCATAGGGCAGCAACTGATACTGCGAGAGATAGACGACATGCGCCTTGAGACGTGGGCCATACTGGATCGGGCGGGTCACGCCGTCGGGAAACGGCGCCACATGGCGCCGCCCGAGATCGTCCTCCAGCACCTCGGCGCGATACTCGGTGACGACGGCCTGGATCACGATGTCTTGCACCTGGCGCGTTTCGATGCCGACCGAGCGATAGGTGCGCCCTTTGGGCAAGGTGCGGCGATCGACGCGCAACGACACGATCTCGTCGGGATCGGTGACCGGCGCCAGCGTCTTGCCTTCGTGACCCGGTTGCCCGCCAGGGCGACGCTCGCCCTTGGCCCGGGAACGGCGTTGGCGGTTGGGGTCTTGTGACGGCGGCTTGCTGCTGTTGCGGCTGCTGGTGGCCAGTCGGTCGGCCATCAGCTTGACCAGCAGCATCAGCACGTCGATGGCAGCACGCAAGGAAGGCGAGACCGTGTGGTCTTCCTTGAGCTGCTGCCGGACCCGTTCCAGGGCCTCGTCGACGTTGATATCGCTGATGGTCATGTCACCGCATAGACGTGCCGAAGGATCAGGCACACTATGCCAAAAAAATCAGGTGGTTGGCGACATGCCATCCGCAGCCACCTGAATAGTTACGTTTTTCGTTTGTTGGTGAGGAAATTGGTAAGCTGCTTGAATTCATTCGGAATATTCAATCAGTTAATCTCGGTAGTTCGTCTCGGATAAATATTAAAGACGAAGAGCTGAATAGAATAGTCCTATCGAATAGCCAAGCAAAAAGTATTCTTCATGAGAATCAAGAGCTTTTTGCCGAAGTTCTTCGCTCCGAGGTTACAACTGAAGACATCGTCGCTGTTGGGTATCGAAAGAAACAGCTTGATGTGTATGAAAAGCTACTAAATGATTCTGAATACTTCAACGACCTTAAAGAGAGGAAGAGAACTACTAATGAGGGGCTTTGGCAGAAGTATTTCGAAAAGAACCCATGGGTCTTCGGATATGGTCTTGGCTACATATTTCTATCTAGCCTAGATGACAAGAAGTTAGAACAGATTGTTCAGGGACATAGTGTTAGCACGCATGGTAAGCGTGTTGATGCTCTCATGAAGACCAAAGGTATTGTATCTAATCTCTGCTTTGTCGAAATTAAAACTCACGCGACTGAGCTACTTGACTCCAAACCTTATAGGTCAGGATGCTGGGCACCATCAAAGGAGTTGGCCGGTGCAATATCTCAAGTGCAGGGAACAGTAGCGTCAGCCGTTGAAAACCTTTCAAGTAAGATCAGTTTAGACGATAAGTTCGGCAATCCTACCGGAGAGGAAATATATAATTACCAACCCAAATCCTATCTTGTGATCGGTAGTATGGCTGAATTCTCAACAGAGAATGGCGTCAACAAAGATAAGCTTAGGTCGTTCGAGCTGCTAAGAAAAAATATATCAAATCCAGAAATAATAACCTTTGATGAACTATATGAACGTGCAAGATTTATCGTGCTTCATAATCAAAGCTAACAAAGCGCTGTTGTCGGACAAGTTTATCGCTGCGCTCCAAATTTGCCGCAAAGCGCGGCGTTATATCTAATTTTGGCTGAACGTCCGCTTTTGGCCGTTAGCCGATCTACAGGCGGATAAACCCAAGGTGTCGTAACTCGTCACTGGTTTTGACAACGTACCAGCTTGTTGAGCTCTTTGCCGCGACGAAGGGTGCCAAGGGGCAGGGGAGTCGCGGGTATCCCTGTGCGGAGCCCTACTGTTATGTGAAGCGGGCGCCTCAAGGGCGCCCGCATTCGTCGTGACCTCTGCTTCAGAAACGATCGACGCGGAACGGGGCCATATCCACCGCGGGCGCTTCGCCATCCATCATCTGGGCGAGCAGTTCGCCGGTGGCCGGGCCCAAGGTAAAGCCCTGATGGCCGTGGCCGAAGGCGAGCCATAGCCCTGCCTTGTCGGGGGCCGGGCCGATCACCGGTTTCATGTCGGGCAGGCAGGGGCGGGCGCCTTTCCAGGGCTGGCTGTCGCGACGCTTGCCCAGCGGGAACAGCTTGCGTGCCACCTTCTCGGCGGCGGCCAGCTGCTTGTACTGGGGCGGCGAGTTCAGGTCGGCCAGCTCGGCGCCGGTGGTCAGGCGAATCCCGGCACGCATCGGTTCGAGCAGAAATCCCTTCTCGGCGTCCATCACCCAGTGGTTGAGCTTGGCCTCGTTTTCGGCGGAGTAGTGCATGTGATAGCCGCGTTTCACGAACAGCGGCACTTTCATGCCCAGCCTCGCCAGCAGTTCGCCGGTCCAGGGGCCCATGGCCACCACGACTTCCTCCGCCTCCAGATCCCCCTCGCTGGTCTTGACCTGCCAGCCGCCCTCCACCTGGAGCACGTCCTCGACGCTGGCCTGCTTCACCTGGCCGCCCTGTTCGGCAAAACTGCGGGCGTAGGCCTGCACCAGGCCGCCGGGGTCCGAGACCATCCAGGGCTGTGTCCAGTGGATCGCCCCGATCAGCCCCTTGCCCAGATGCGGCTCCTTGGCGTAGAGCGCCTCGGCATCCAGCACCTCGTACTCGACCCCGAAGCGCTCGTGATTCTCCTGGGCGACTTGCTGGCGTTCCTCGAACTCCTTGCGGGTGCGGTAAAGCTCCAGCCAGCCGCCCTTGCGCACCAGTGCCTCGGCGCCGGCGGCTTCGATCATCGGGGCGTGGGCCTCCTGGCAGCGCATGATCAGCGAGGCCCACTCGCGCACGATGCGCGCGTAGCGCTCACCGCTCGAGTTCAGCCAGTAGTCCAGCAGCGGGCCTGCCGCGCTCATCATGCCGGTGGGGCGATAGCGGATGTCCACCTGGCGGTTGGGCAGCACCCGCAGCAGGGTGCCGATATCCTTGGGGAAGGCGTAGGGGCGCACGGCCTCGCGCTGGATGATGCCGGCATTGCCGAAGGAGGTCTCGAGCCCCGGCTCGCGGCGGTCCACCAGCGTGACGTCATGGCCGCGACGCACCAGGTGCCAGGCCACGGATACGCCGACCATGCCGGCACCCAGAACGATGATATTGCGAGCCATGAAAGTCTCCCTGCCGATAGTTGTAGATAGCTTCGCCGCGGGGCGGAGCCTGTCAAACCAGCGAGTTTATCAACACTTTCCAAAAAATCGGCTAGGTGCTGATAATTAAGATGTTAATCCTGTTTTATGGGGATAGTGCCGAGTATTTTTCCAGGATAATGGCGATGGAAAGGCGTTGTTTCCGTAACGGGTTCCTGGGCCTGCACGCGGCGGCATTACCGGGTCTGTGACGCCCTCCAGATGGCCTTGTGGCACCGGAAGTTGCCCCAAGGGGTAAACGTGCACACCGGCCGTGGCAGCCAGTACGGCTCGATCCTCTGCCTGCCGCGGCTAACCCGTCACGCTCTCACGTGCGGCATGCGTGGCAAGGGCAACTGCTACGACAACGCCGGTGCCGAGAGCTTCTTTCCTGGATTCATAGTCTCAAGGTAGCCCTGAGGCCTGCGAAGCTCGAATGATCGCTCGGAGCAGTGTCCACGATTGCTGGGCAAGATCAAATCGTTCGAGCGACCGTGCTATGGTCTGCTGGTGGTGAACACATTTTGACCAGGCCCACATGAGCGAACAACGACAGATCCTGATTTTTGAAGATGCCGAGAAGGCGGTCGAGGTGCGTCTGGACGAAGGGCGCGAGACGGTATGGCTGACTCAGCGGCAGATGGCCGAGCCTTTTTAGCAGGATGTTCGAACGATGAATTTTCGAAAAACTGACGTCGAGTCTTTTTGGGTTACGTAGGCGGCGAACACCCCATCGCCTCCATCATTAAGCGTATCGGGGCGTCCGCTCCAATTGGACCACTTCAGCATATCATCCAGCCATCCCCGTGGAGACATCTCGATGCTTCCCGGTTCTGGATGGGAGTGCCTTCAAGAGAGCGTATTCAGCCTCTCGAGAACGTCTCCTGTGCTGGCCACTTCAGCGATACAAAAGGATAAGCTGGTCAAGGTTGCTTTTTGAACTTCTTCGGCGCTCATGGCTCCTGCCCCAAGGTCCGGATGGTCCATTGTTCCTGTGGCATCGGATACAAAGATTACCTTGTAATCTCTGAACTGGGCATCGCGAGCCGTCGACTCGCAGCACATGTTTGTCACGGTCCCCGTAATGATAAGGGTATCAATGCCCCTGTTTCTCAATTGAATCTCGAGGTCCGTGTTGTAGAAGGCGCTATAGCGGTGCTTCTTGATGACGAGCTCACCATCCTGGGGTTCCAGGTCAGGATATATTTCAATTCCCGGTGTGTTGTCTACCAGTGCCTCCTGGTCATTGATGGGCGGCCAGAAGCTGGACATCAGCCCCATGTCTCCACGGCCTCTCCCGTGTACGTGAGTTGTGTAAATTACCGCTGCACCGCTTTCCCGGCATTTGTCGATTAACTTTCTGATGTTGGGTACGGCATCGGTGGCCATGGGCACACACATTGGAGCCTCTGGATGAACGAAGTCGTTCTCCATGTCGATAACAAGCAGGGCGGTTCTTTCAGGAGATTTTAATTGGAATTCCATGGTTTTCTCCATGTTGTGAAATTTTTCATTGGATGAAAGGTATGGCGCGTCAGGGGGCCAGCCCCGGCAGCCACAGCACCAGCGCCGGAAAGACCATGCACAGAATCAGCCCGGCGAGCTGCAGCAGTACGAAGGGAATGATCGAGCGGTAGATGGTGCCGATGCCGATCTGCCCCTCGGTGATGCCCTTGAGGTAGAACAGCGCATAGCCGAACGGCGGCGTCAGGAAGCTGGTCTGCAGGTTGATCGCCACCAGGATGGCGAACCACACCAGCAGGCCCTGGCCGGAGAGGCCATAGCCGAAGTCCAGCGACTCGATCACCGGCGCGACCAGCGGCAGCACCACGAAGCTGATCTCGATCCACTCGAGGAAGAAGCCGAGCACGAAGATCAGGCCCATGATCAGCAGCATCAGGCCATAGGGGCCGAGGCCGGTGCCGGTGATCAGGTCCTCGATCATGTAGGCGCCGCCCAGGCGCTTGAAGATCACCGAGAAGCAGGTCGCGCCGATCACCACGAACAGGATCATCGCCGAGGTCCGCGAGGTCTCGCGCACCGCCTCGCGCAGGGTCGCCCAGTCCAGGCTGCGCATGACCAGCGCCAGCAGCAGGCTGCCGCCCGCGCCGATCGCCGCCGCCTCGGTGGGCGTGGCGATGCCGGCCATGATCGAGCCGAGCACGGCGACGATCAGCGCCACCGGCCCCAGCAGGTCGCGCAACAGTGCCAAGGGCAGCGGCGTGGTGTCGGCGTCCGCGGAGTCCCGGTCGACCAGCGGCGCCCAGTCGGGCTTGAGCCGCGCGGTGATCAGCAGGTAGGCGATGTACAGCCCGCCCAGCAGCAGCCCGGGCAGCAGCGCGGCCTTGAACAGCGCCCCCACCGAGACCTGCAGGATCGAGCCCATCAGCACCAGCATGATCGACGGCGGGATCAGGATGCCCAGGGTGCCCGAGGCGGCGATCACCCCGCAGGCCATCTCGGCGCGGTAGCCCTGCTTGAGCATCACCGGCAGCGCCAGCAGGCCCAGCATCACCACCGAGGCACCGATGATCCCGGTGCTGGCGGCCATGACGATGCCCAGCATCGCCACCGAGACCGCCAGCCCGCCGTGGGTGCGCCCGAACAGCCGCTGCAGGGTCAGCAGCAGGCGCCGCGCGACCCCGGAACGCTCGAGCATCAGCCCCATGAACACGAACAGCGGAATGGCGATCATCAGCCAGTTCTCGACCACCCCGCCGAAGATCCGCGAGCTGACCGTGCCCAGGAAGGGCAGCGGCACCCCGCCGATGAACGAGAAGACGATGCCCAGCCCGCCGAGCAGGAAGGCGACGGGATAGCCGGTGAAGATCCCCGCCAGCAGGGTGACGATCATCGCCAGTGCCAGCGCGTATTCGCTCAAAAATTCAGCCATGCGGCGCCTCCTCGTCGTGGTGATCGGCGGCCAGATGGACCGGATCGAACAGCCCGGCGAGGTTGTGCAGCACCTGCCCCAGGGCCCCGAGGGCCAGGAACACCAGGCTGATGGGCAGGATCGCCTTGATCAGGTAGCGGTCGGTGAGCCCGCCGTAGTTGGAATGCTCGCCGGAGAGATACGCCATCGTCACGAAGTGCTTGGACAGCCAGGCCACCAGCAGGCAGAACGGAATCAGGAAGATCACGTGGCCGAGGATGTCGATGATCGCCCGGCCGCGCGGCGACAGCCGGTGGTAGACGAGGTCGACGCGCACATGGGTGTCGTGGTGCAGGGCGTAGGTGCCGCCGAACAGGGTGAGAATCCCGAACAGGTGCCACTGCAGCTCGGTGATGCTGTTGATGGTCAGGGCCTTGCCGAACAGCGGCACATCGGTCTGCCATGCGGCGATCTCGTTGATGCCCAGGGCGTTGAGGGTCACGGTGGTGAGCACGGCCAGCATCACCAGCAGCACCAGCCAGCTGGTGACGCGGCCCACCCACAGCCCCAGCCCGACCAGCGGTCGGGCCAGGGCCTCGCATGCCGTGCCGCCTCGACTGCGCCAGGGCGCAAGAGGGGCGTATGCCATGGTTATTGTCCTTGCTCCTTCGTGACGTCGCCCAATGCCTGCAGGTCATGCCATTGCTGCATCTTCTCGGCATGCTTCATCAAGGAGTTGTAGGCTTCGGCGAATGCTGGACTGCTGGCCATTTCCTCGTCGCGTACGTCGACCCACGCGCCATGCAGAGCTTGCAAGACGTCATCGGGGAAACGGCGGATCTCGACACCATTTTTCTTGAGCTCACGGATGGTATCGACCTGAGCCGGGATGACCTCATCGGCCTCCTTCTGGATGTTGGCCTGACATGCAGTGGTAATCTGTGCGCGCCTGGCATCGCTGTAACCATCCCACACGCTCTGGTTGATCAGCAGAGCCAGCCATCCAGCACCTTGCTGCCAGCCGGGGAAGTAATAGTATTTGGCGATCTCATCGAGTCCCATGGCATGGTCGACCTGCGGGATCGAGAATTCGGCAGCGTCGACACGCCCACGCTCCAGAGACAGATAGACTTCATTGCCGGGAATCAACTGGGTGGAAGCACCGAATTGGTTCAGAACCTTGGCACCCAGTCCGGAAATGCGCATCGATAACCCCTTCAAGTCATCGGTACTGTTAATTTCCTTGTTGAACCAGCCGCCGGGCTCCTGGGGCAGGTAGGAGCAGGCAAGAAATTTGACATTATAAGGATCGAGAGCCTTTTGAAGCAGCTTGCTACCCTCGCCAGCCGTTGTCCATGAGAACACGGCGTCGGCAGATGGGCTGAAGGGAAGCGCACCATAGAGGTTGGCGATCGGCAAGGTGCCAGAAAGGTAAGCGATACTGGTCCAGCCCGCCGGGATGGCTCCAGATGATACGGAACTGAAAATTTCGAAAGGGGGTACAAGGTCGCCGGGGTCATGTACTGTAAACTGGAAATCACCACCTGAAATGTCATCAAGGCGTTTTGATATGTTTTCGGCGCTTTGGCCAAAAATGTTCTGAGTTGAATAGGCGCTGGCGACATCCAGTTTTTCGCTGGCATGGGCCATGCTGAATGTCGCAATCAGCGTGGTGAATGCACAGGTTTTAATGGCGCGGGAGTTCGAGAAATTCTGGGTTTTGTTTGAAATCATTATCTGTCCCTTCAGTAAATTTTGTTGTCCGATAGACAAGATATTGCAAGAAACACCCTTGTCGAAAAATACCTTTAAGGTATTGTTTGGTTCCTTAAGGGTATTGATTTATTCAAAATATGAATATGGTTATTTGTTATCTGCTGGGTGCGGCATCAAATAGATTGGGTCCGGTAATCTCCAGCCCTGTGACGTAAGCGGATGTTAATTATCATTAGTTAATTGAACATAAGTATAATATCATAAAGTATGAGTCTTGAACGTCCCGGATATTTCAGGAGTGAAACGGCATGCGGGCTATGGAGGCTCGTCCTGGCAGTCAGCTGTTTCGTTCAGTGGCGCCCGGGCTGGCCTGATTGCCCAGGAACGTCATTTTGGTGCAGGGCATGCTTTACAAGAGGTGGAGCGATAGTCGGTAGTTACGTAGGCATTGTTTTGGGTATGGATTGAAACCTTTTGGGTATTGGTTGTTAGGTGGCTCTCTCGCGAAAATCAGCAGTTACCTCTTTGCTGCCGGGTGAATTTCATGTCGCAAGCTAGTGCCGTATCCGAAAAGCCGCCGTATACGGAGGCTGTCGATTTCAAACCTTTGTCACTGATTGCTGGCCTGATTGCCGGTCTGGTTGTTTTTTTCCTGCTGCCGGAATCTCTGGCAGCCAATGCACGTATCGTGGCGGGAATCGCCATGCTCATGGCTACCTGGTGGATTACCGAAGCAATTCCCATTCCGGCCACTTCGCTACTGCCCCTGGTGCTCTTTCCTTTCTTTGGCATCGCATCGGTAGGTGCCACGGCTTCACCCTATGCCCACAGTATCGTCTTTCTCGTTCTGGGCGGTGTCATGCTTGGCCTGGCAGCTCAGCGCTGGGATCTGCATCGTCGCTTTGCGTTGCTGACCATACTGGCGGTGGGTACCAGGCCGGCGCAGATCGTCTTCGGGCTGATGTTTGCCAGCTGGTTCATCACCATGTGGGTCAGCAACACCGCCACCGCGGTGATCATGGTTCCAATCGGCGGCTCAATCATTGCCTTGGTGAAGTCGCTGGATAATGGTGATGACACCCCGAAGTTCTCCGCCGCAGTGTTGCTCGGGATCGCCTACGCTATCACCATCGGCTCCATGGCCACCTTGATTGGTCAGCCACCGATGGCTCTCATGAATGCCTACATGGAGGATGCCCATGGCCTGTCCATCGGTTTCGGCCACTGGATGCTCATGGGGGTACCGTTCTCCACTGCCATGCTGATTCTGGCGTGGTTCGTGCTGAACAAGATTGTCTTTCGTGCGGAGGTTGATGATATTCCTGGGGGACGCGTCATGATAGAGCGGGAGCTGCAGGGCATGGGGCGGCTCTCAGTAGAAGAAAAACGGGTTCTGATGGTCTTTGCCAGTGCGGTGTTCTTCTGGGTATTCGTGCCACTGCTTGCCAAGATTGATGCTGTACACGCAGTCTTTCCCTGGCTCTCTCGGATCAATGACACCAGCATCGCTATCCTGGCGGCCATTCTGATGTTCGTGATCCCCGCCTCGAAGGGGCAGGGGACCTTGCTGGAATGGTCATCTACCCGCAATGTGCCATGGGGTGTGCTGATTCTTTTTGGCGGAGGGTTGACCCTTTCGGCTCAGTTTACCGCTACCGGGTTGAGCGCATGGATCGGTGAAAGCGTCTCGAGTCTGGCTGGACTTCCGCCAATTCTGGTGCTGGCGGTAACCGCTCTGGTGATTATTCTGCTCACCGAGCTGACCAGCAATACCGCCACGGCCGCGGCATTCTTTCCTATCATGGGTGCCATTGCAGAAGGCTTGGGCATCGATCCTTTCCTGATGACCATCGTGGTGACCTTCGCTGTCAGCTGCGCCTTCATGCTTCCGGTGGCGACGCCTTCCAACGCGGTTGCCTTCGCGACTGGAGACCTGCCTATACGCAATATGATTCGCGCAGGTATCTGGCTCAACGTCATTGGGCTACTGGTGATCATGATGGCTCTCTACACTATCGTGCCGCTGGTATTTGATGTGTCATTCTGAGCCTGTGCATATATTGAATTCACCGAAAGACCGGTGTCCCCGCCTCATTCACGAGGGCTCTGATCGGGCGGTCTGAAGCTGCTGGCCAGAGGCAGCTCTCATCATGATCGGTATCTCCGGCGTCAGAGCCCACTGATTTATGCCTGAAGGCTGTTTCTCTTCCCGCTTTATATAACAGCATAGAATCAATCGCCGCCGTCAAAGCAGCCGTGACCGCCGGCCGCTGCTGCGGTCGCTCGATTCCAGGTGCTGAAGTGGTCTCGCTGGGGCGTCAGCTCAGCACGGTCAGTCTCGGCAGCCCCTTCAGCAAGGTAGGCCACCATTTGTCGGCAGCGTCACCAAGGTGAACGGTGATGCGCCTGGCGTGCAGCGATAGTGTGGCGGCGACCTTGAGCACCTGCTCGCGCATCCGGCTCAGGCTCCACCCTTGGTGTGTCCGACTCTCCAGTAAGCGCCGCAGCCCATGCAGGACCTGGTAGGCGTAGAGATTCAGCAGCAGGCTCACCTCGTTGCGGGCCATCACGTCCTGGACGGTGGAAGCGCCCCGATCCGTCGATGAGAGGTGTACGTCGAGCGCGGACTTCACCTCGCCCATGTGGGCCTCGGCACTGCCGCGCTTGCGGTAGAGCGCCAGGACCTTCTCAGGCGGCCAGGCGAACTTGCCGAGGTTGGTGACCAGGAAGAAAGCATGCAGCAGCAGATCATCGGGGCGTTCCTGCACCACCAGCACCACGCGCCGTGGCGCCGGCCAGGAACCGGCTTGGTACTCCAGGTCGTGGCACCACTCCCGAGGCTGTTCGGGTGGCCGGCCTCGCGGCCGCTTCAGGTACGGCGCCGCCAGCTTCTGAAGCCCCGAGTGACTGCGCAGTCGGCCCAGATACTCGATGCCGCGATCTTCCAGGGCTTCCAGCGTGTCGTTGTCGGTGAAGCCCGCATCGATGCGCACCCGAACTCTGGCCCCGAGGCTCTCGTTGAGCCGGCGTACCAGGTGTGGAATCCAGGTATCGGCATTCTCGGCCGGGCCGGCGTTGCCCTCGCGCAACAGGCCGCCCACCATGTCGCCGGTCTCGGCCAACGAGGCGACCAGCGGCGAGTAGATCCGTGCACCGTAAAGACCATGAAACGCCGAGCCACCCTGATAGCCATGAACCTCGATCGGCAGGCCATCGATATCCAGGGTCAACTGTTCGGGCCGTTCACCATTCTTCAGTGAGGTCAGACGCCAGACCACCAGTCGCAGCAGGCCTTCGTGCACGGCATCAATGTTGTCGTTACGCCCGAGGCAGGTCAGCAGCCGTGACAATGTGGCTTGAGACGGCCGCTCCTGCGCCAAAGGCGTCATGCCGCGAGCATCGCTGCAGGCCAACTGCCAGAGCGGGTCACGGCGCAGTGTGTCGGTATCGCTGAGGTCGATCCATCCCATCGCGCGCTGCAGCACCAAGGTGCGCAGCTGGCTGGCCAGCGAATGGCGGATACGCAGCGGGTGGCGCCGATCGACCAGATTGTCTTCCAGCGCCTCGATCACGCCGCTGTTGTCGAGGGCTTCACGCAGCAACAGAGCGCCGCTGTCGCTGGTGGTGCGCTGGCCATCGAGCTCGACACGGACAGAGCCGTTGCACGAGGGCGACCAGGTCGTTAGGGTTTCACCCATGGCGAGTGGTCCTCTTGAATCGTGTTCTGCCAGGAACATCCTGATTCTACAAGAGAAAACCACTCGCCATCTTCGTTTTCAGGTCGGTCTCATGAATGAGCCGGGTTAAAGGCGATCGCTCTGGCACCTTCTGGCCGTTCTGGAAGCTCATGATGCGCCTGGAAGAAGAGGAACGTGCGCCTCATTTAATCGTTCTTGAAAACGTCTGCGGAGCGCTCAGCTCTCATGGCGGGAAGGATTTTGCCGCAATCTGCTCAGCTCTCTCTCGCGGCGGTTATCGCGTCGGCGCTCTGGTCATGAATGCAGTCCACTTCGTCCCCCAATCGCGTCCACGTCTATTTATCATCGGTGCGAGAAAGGCATCTGTTCCGTTGCCCTCTGAACTGCGCGCTGACGGGCCGGGAGACACATGGCATTCATCGGCATTAGTCGAAGCATTTGGCAAGCTGTCCCAAAGCTCGCAAAAGTCCTGGACATGGTGGAACCTTCCTTCACCTAATACACGCACATCGATCTTCGCTGACCTGGTTGAAGATAAGCCTTTAAGGGTCAAATGGCATACAGCCGCAGACACCAAGCGCCTGCTTGGCATGATGAGCCCCGTCAACTTAGCCAAAGTCGAAGCAGCCAAAAACGCCGGGCGGCGAATGGTCGGCACTATATACAGGCGCACCCGGTCCGACGGGCCGAACGGTGAAAAAATGCAACGCGCCGAAATTCGATTCGACGATGTAGCCGGATGTCTTCGCACGCCTAGCGGTGGTTCTAGCCGCCAAACTATTATGGTGGTGGATGGGAAACGCGTTCGCTCACGCCTACTATCTCCGCGTGAAGCCGCCCGCTTAATGGGGCTACCGGATACTTACCAACTGCCAAAGAACTACAATGAGGCATACCACCTCGCAGGTGACGGGGTAGCGGTCCCTGTAGTGCGTTTCCTTGCAGAGCACCTCCTGGAACCATTGCTTGCAGCCGTACGCGATGAAAAGAAAAAGGCGGCAGCATAATGGCTAGTGATTTACAAGAAGCGTTAATAGCATTTAACAAAGAACGCAAGTTCACCCGTAAAGGCCCACTCTGCGTTGCCCTTGTCGTTACCCAGCACGCCCGAAAAATGGGGCTGCCACTCGATCCCGACAAACTGCTGACTGAAAAGGGAGGCCAAGTACTTGGCCTAGGCAAAGGAGCAGTGCAAGCAGTTCTCAAACGGCATGATATTACCCGAGTGCTCGCAGCGGAAGGTGGTCGCACCAGTCGAGGAAGTATCGACAATATGCGCGAGTACGTCGCCTTCCTTAATGCACAGGCCGAAATGAAACAGGTTGATCTCGATGTAATCCTGGATTCATAGAATAACCGCAGCACTTTGGACCGCACGGTGGAGGGAGGAGGGCCAGCGCCGGTACCCTCCCTGCTTTACCGACCAAAGTGAAGCAGAGCATGGGATACCGACAGCTGACCCAGACCCAACGATACCAGATCCACGCCCGCTATGACTTGGGCATCAGCCAGCGCCAGATCGGCAGGGAACTGAGCATCCACAGCAGCACAATCAGCCGTGAGCTGCGCCGCAACGCCACTGCCAGCGGCTACGACCCCGAACAGGCCCAGGCCCGTAGTGATCACCGGCGGCGCACCGCCTGGAAGTGGACGAAGCGCTTGCCCAGCATGATCACCGCCGTTGCCGACCGGCTGCGTGAGGAGTGGAGCCCGGAGCAGATCAGCGGCTTCATGGCGCCCTTGGTCGGCATAGGCGTGAGTCACCAATGGATCTACTCCTTGATCTGGGATGACAAGGCCCGTGGTGGTGATCTCTGGCAATACCTCCGTCAGCCCAAGCGTCGCAGCAAGCACCGTGCCCAGGCCAAGAGCGCAGGGCTCGGCAAGATCCCCAACCGCGTGGGAATCGAACACCGTCCAACGGCGGTCAATGACCGGCGCTTCATCGGCCACTGGGAGGGCGACACCGTGATCCAGGGCCACAAACAATCGGGCTTAGTCACGCTGGTTGAGCGCCGCAGCGGCTATCTGCTGGCGGCGCGGCTGCCGAAAATTTCAGCGAAGCTGACGAAAGCCGCCATGATCCGCCTGCTGAAGCCTCGCCGGGGCGCTGTCCAGACCATCACGCTGGACAATGGCTCGGAATTCGCCGACCACGAAGCCGTGGCCAAGGCAGTGACAGCAGCGACGTACTTCTGTGATGCCTACTGCTCCGGTCAGCGGGGGACCAATGAGAACACGAATGGCCTGATACGGCAGTACTTCCCCAAGGGAACGGACTTCCGTCAGGTCACCGATGCCGAGCTGCGCAGGGTGGTCAGAAAACTGAATGACCGTCCACGAAAACGGCTCGGCTATCTGACACCGGCACAGGTGTTCCTGGGAGAATACTCAGGAGCCCTGGATACCGCAGGTGCTGCGCTTATTGATTGAATTCAGGATCGAAGCATTTTGGATTCAGCGTGTTCATGAGTTCTTTTCGGCCAAGCCATTTAAGATACGCCTTGATGCTTCGCGTAGCTTGCGTACTTTGGTTCGCGACATGATCGTTCAGGCTGAGGAACGCCAGCGCAATGCCCCAGGGATGCAGTACGCCGGAGCGGTGCTACAACACCTGGTGGGAGCCAAGCTTGATTGCGCTCTGGGAATAGGCAACTTTGAGCATAATAGCTTTTCCACTTCGGACGCACAGTCAGGGCGCGCCGGTGATTTCTTTATCGGAGATGTCGCATTGCACGTTACAACAGCTCCGGGTGAAGCCGTTATTGGTCGGTGCCGCGACAATATCGATGACGGTCACCGACCGATTATTGTCACTACATCACGAGGCGTTTCAGCCGCAGAAGTCTTGGCTGAGAATGCTGGGTTAGGTGATCGTATAGACGTGTTTGAGGTTGAACAGTTCGTAGCTCTCAACTTGTACGAGTTGGGCAGGTTCGCAGCCGAAGGGCGACGCACAGCGGTCGGGGACGTTGTAACTCGATATAATGAAATTGTCGAAAACTTCGAAACAGACCCGAGCTTGAAAATCGAATTTAAGCAATAAGGTCCAAATAGCATGAAGGAGACGCCGGAGCAACGCAGCCGCACAATGCGAGCTGTTCGCTCTCGCGACACAAAGCCAGAATTGACTGTGCGGCGCTTCCTTCATGCAGCAGGACTGCGTTACCTCCTGCATGACCGGCGCCTGCCTGGCTCGCCTGATTTGGTATTCCCGAAATACCGCACTGTGGTTTTCGTGCATGGCTGCTTTTGGCATCAGCACCCCAACTGCGCCGCTGCGTCTCGTCCTCAGACCAACACGGAGTATTGGTCACGGAAGCTAACTCGCAACGTCGAGCGTGACGAGCGCAATCGCGCCGAGCTGGAAGCGTCGGGATGGACTGTTCTTGTAATATGGGAATGCGAGATACGCAAACGGGATGCACTTGACCGACTGGCCAAGGCCATTCGGTCAAGTCGTGAGCGATAGGAAATCAGAGGATCAAATCTTCCTCGTTACTCGTTCTGTCTTAACGTTCATCATATCCTGTCGCCTGCCGGATAGTTGTAGGGTCCCGGATGATCGAATCGCCTATAGAAGTTATCCTCTGTTAGCCGCCAGGCTTCGTGAAAAAGGTAAAAGCTATCACATGCAATATTCATGTTGATTGATAAAACCCCACAACAATCACTAGGAAAAAAATGGCTGACAAAATACTTAAACTACGAGAAGTAATTACAGAAAACTTGCGAATCCAAAGGCACAGCGATTCTGTGACTTATGTAGACACCGACTCCCTAATTTTTGATCTACGGGCCAAGCAAAATCATGCAATATTTGCACGCAGGGGTTGTGGAAAAACTCTCCTGATGTTCAAGTCTGCTGAACAAGCTTCTGATGAAATACGTACAATATACCTGAATTGTGAGGATTTCAAAAGACACAGCTTCCCAGATGTCTTGCTAGAGATTTTAGAGTCTGTTTTCTTCGAGCTACAGCAAAACTGCACAGGTTGGTTTGGAAAGAAAAAACGACTTCGGCAGATACTTCAGGAAGTAATTTCTGATATAGACGATATCAAGGAGAGACCAGACGAAACAAACAAAACCATCAAAGTAGAGGAGAACAGAGAAAATGGCTCCACTATTTCAAGCTCAATGACCGCTAAGCACTCCGGGCTAAATCTAGGCATCAGAGCGGATAAATCGTCAGCCGCTTCAATTCGTGTAGAGCAGGCATTTCAAGAACATCAATCAAAACTTAAAGAGCTCGACAAAAACCTCCCTGGTTATAAGCGGAAAATAAGAGAGTTTTTTGAAATATCGAGCAAAGTGAAATTTGTTTTCATCCAAATCGATGACCTTTATCATCTAGATCGTGTACACCAAGCATTTGTTATAGATTATGTACATCGATTATGCAAAGATTTACCACTTTTCTTCAAAGTGGCTACTTTAAGACATGCAAGCACATTGTATGTAGATAGAGACGGACAGCCTTTTGGAGCTCAAGAGCGCCACGATTTTCAGCCTGTAAGTATTGACTACGACTTTGGTAACTTTGAAAAAACACGTCGCCGAAACCTTGCTATTCTTGAGGGATTTGGAAAGATAGCAAAAATGTCAACAAAGGAAATTTCAGAACTATTCAAAGGGCAAGGATTTTCAAGGCTTGTGATGGCTGGCGGCGGTGTTCCACGAGATGTTATGTCTCTCTTTTTAGAGATCCTGCCGTCTGTCAGTCAAGGAGACGGTAAAATCGGAAAAGATGACGTAAGAATAAGCAGCCGTTCCAACTTTGAAAGAAGGATAGAAGAATTAAAGCAAGATTCGCAAGATCAGGAACAAGAGGGTCTTTTAAAAGGAATCTATCTAATACGTGAATTTTGCCTTGAGCGAAAAACAAATATTTTTAACATTAGCGAAGAACTTCTCAAGAGAAATGATCAAATACGCGGACTAATCTATAGACTTCTTGATTATAGAATTATCCACAATTGCGGGTCAGCTTTAACTCATAAATCTCAAGCAGGGACTTTTCAAGCCTTCGCAATCGACATCGGTTGCTATGCTCATCTACGAAAACTTGAGGGTCGTTTCAATGAGATTGACGTCTCCACCTCTCAGGCAAAAGAACGCATGCGTTCCGCTCCCATACTTACTTTAGAATGGTTAACTGAAAACCAAGAGGCTGTACCAAATGAAAATTTAGAAGATCACCTTCTAGCCGATAATTAACTTTATATTTAGCGCCATAGTGAGAGGTGACTTCTAGGGCTTATACGAAAAGTCGGAGAACGAAGGCAAGGAAAATATCGTCGAAAAAGCGGAGCTTATGGGGTGTAAATGAGCACTTTGAGCCGACTTTTAATGCCGTATTACCAAGCGCAGGTAGTTTTCGTACAAAGCCTAACTCAGTCTGTCATAGAGGCTCTATGGTTTAACCGGTACCCACACAAATAGCTGCTTCTAATGACATTCTGCCACACAAGCCCCGCTACTGCGGGGCTTTGAAAATCGCTTCACTCCCACTCGATCGTCGCGGGCGGCTTGCTGCTCACATCGTAGGTCACGCGCGATACGCCGCTGATCTCGTTGATGATCCGGTTGGAGACCTTCTCCAGCAGCTCGTACGGCAGGTGGGCCCAGCGGGCGGTCATGAAGTCGATGGTTTCCACGGCGCGTAGGGCGATGACCCATTCGTAGCGGCGGCCGTCGCCAACCACACCAACGGACTTCACCGGCAGGAACACGGCGAAGGCCTGGCTGGTCTTGTGGTACCAGTCGGCGTTGTGCAGTTCCTCGATGAAGATGGCGTCGGCCTCGCGGAGGATGTCGGCGTATTCCTTCTTCACCTCGCCGAGGATGCGCACGCCCAGGCCCGGCCCCGGGAAGGGGTGGCGGTAGACCATGTCGTAGGGCAGGCCGAGTTCCAGGCCGAGCTTGCGCACTTCGTCCTTGAACAGCTCGCGCAGCGGCTCGACCAGCTTGAGCTTCATGGTCTCGGGCAGGCCGCCAACGTTGTGGTGCGACTTGATGACGTGGGCCTTGCCGGTCTTGCTGGCGGCGGATTCGATCACGTCCGGGTAGATGGTGCCCTGGGCGAGGAAGTCCACACCGTCGATTTTCGCCGCCTCGCGGTCGAACACGTCGATGAAGGTGTTGCCGATGATCTTGCGCTTGGCCTCGGGGTCGTGGACGTCCTTGAGTTTGCCGAGGAATTCGTCCTCGGCATCGACGCGAATCACCCGCACGCCCATGTGGCGGGCGAAGGTTTCCATCACGTGGTCGCCCTCGTCCCTGCGCAGCAGGCCGTTGTCGACGAACACGCAGGTCAGCTGGTCGCCGATCGCCTTGTGCAGCAGCGCCGCGACCACCGAGGAGTCCACGCCGCCAGAGAGGCCCAGCAGCACGTGGCGGTCGCCGACCTGCTCGCGCACGCGCTCGGACAGGTCCTCGATGATCTGCGCCGGGGTCCAAAGCCGCTCGGCCTGGCAGATCTCCAGCACGAAGCGCTCGAGGATGCGCTGGCCCTGCAGGGTGTGGGTCACCTCGGGGTGGAACTGCACGCCGTAGAAGCGCTTCTCGGGCCAGGTCATGGCGGCGATCGGGCAGCTCGGCGTGGAGGCGGTGACGTTGAACGCCTCGGGCGCCCGGGCAACCTTGTCGCCGTGGCTCATCCACACGTCGAGCAGCGCGCTGCCGTCGTGGTCGACGTGATCCTTGATGCCGCCGAGCAGGTCGTCATCGCCCGCCACCTTGATCTGCGCGTAGCCGAACTCGCGCTTGTTGGAGCCTTCGGTGGCGCCGCCCAGCTGTTCGGCCATGGTCTGCATGCCGTAGCAGATGCCCAGCACCGGCAGGCCCAGCTCGAACACGCACTCGGGCGCGCGCGGCGAGCCCAGCTCGGAGACCGACTCCGGCCCGCCGGAGAGGATGATGCCGTTGGGGTTGTACTCGCGGATCTCGTCTTCGGTGATGTCGAAGGCGCGAACCTCGGAGTAGACGCCGATCTCGCGCACGCGACGGGCGATCAGCTGGGTGTACTGGGAGCCGAAGTCGAGGATCAGGATCTTGTGGGCGTGAATGTCGGTCATCGGGTGCTCTCTAAAATAAGCAACGGCGCCTGGTCAGCGCCGCTGGACAACGGTGTCTTGCGAACGGGACGCCCCATTCGAGAATCTTTCGAGCGATGCTCAGGCGAGGCGAATCGCGGCGAGACAGCGGAGTTTACATGCCGGTAAATGAGCATGTTGAGCCGCGGTTCAACAAAGCCTGAGCGAGCGCAGATGATTCTTAGCCAGCCCGGTAGTTGGGGGCTTCTTTCGTGATCTGCACGTCATGCACGTGAGACTCGGCGAAGCCGGCGCCGGTGATCTGCACGAACTGCGGCTTGGTGCGCATCTCCTCGACGTCGTGGCAGCCGGTATAGCCCATCGAGGCACGCAGCCCGCCCATCAGCTGGTGGACGATGGCGCTCATCATGCCCTTGTAGGGCACGCGGCCTTCGATGCCTTCCGGTACCAGCTTCTCGGCGCCTTCGGACTTGTCCTGGAAGTAGCGGTCGGCACTGCCCTGGCTCTGGGACATGGCGCCCATCGAGCCCATGCCGCGGTAGGCCTTGTAGGTGCGGCCCTGGTAGAGCTCGACCTCGCCCGGGGCTTCCTCGGTGCCGGCCAGCAGGCCGCCGATCATCACCGTGCTGGCACCGGCGGCGATCGCCTTGGCCAGGTCGCCGGAGAAGCGGATGCCGCCATCGGCGATCAGCGGGATGTTGAAGGGCTTGAGCGCCTCGGCGACGTTGGAGACGGCGGTGATCTGCGGCACACCGACGCCGGCGACGATGCGCGTGGTGCAGATCGAGCCGGGGCCGATGCCGACCTTGACGGCGTCCGCGCCGGCCTCGGCGAGATCCCGGGCGGCTTCGGCAGTGGCGATGTTGCCGCCGATGACCTGCACCTCGGGGTAATGCTCCTTCACCCAGCGCACCCGCTCGATCACGCCGCGGGAGTGGCCGTGGGCGGTATCCACCACGATGGCGTCGACGCCGGCCTCGACCAGCGCCGTGACGCGCTCGGGAGTCTCCGGGCCGGTCCCCACGGCGGCGCCGACCAGCAGGCGGCCGTCGGCGTCCTTGGCGGCGTTGGGATAGGTGCGCGCCTTCTCGATGTCGCGCACGGTGACCAGGCCGCGCAGGCGGAAGGCGTCATCGACGATCAGGATCTTCTCGATGCGGTTTTCCTGCAGCTTGACCTTGATGGCATCGAGCGGGGTGCCCTCGGGCACGGTGACCAGCTTGTCGCGCGACGTCATGATCGCCGCCACGTCATCGCTGTGGTCGGGTTGGAAACGCATGTCGCGGCCGGTGACGATGCCCACCAGGGTCTCCCCTTCCACCACCGGGAAGCCGGAGTAGCCGTACTCGTCGGCCATCGCCAGCAGGTCCTTGAGCTTGGCTTCGGGGCTGACGGTGACCGGGTCCTTGACGATGACGCTCTCGTGCTTCTTGACCTTGCGCACCTCGGCGGCCTGCGCGGTGATGGTCATGTTCTTGTGGATGATGCCGATGCCGCCTTCCTGGGCCATGGCGATGGCCAGGCGGCCTTCGGTGACGGTGTCCATGGCGGAAGAGACGAGCGGGATGTTGAGCGTGAGGTTGCGGGTCAGGCGGGATTTGAGGCTGACGTCCTTGGGCAGGACATCCGAGTAGCCGGGTACGAGTAATACGTCGTCGAACGTAAGAGCTTCTTGCGCCATACGTAGCATATCGGAATCACCCAATGAGCAGATTGTGGGGAGGGGAGAGAAGTTAATCGACCATTATAACGCTGCCCCATTCTCCTCTCAATGTAGCCTTGACTTGGCACAGTGCTGTCGCCAGGGGCCGATCCGGGGACAAGTCTGCAAGGGGGCGCTGTGATGCGGCGAAGGTGACATGACGGACACTGCATTCTCCCGCGGCACGCTGCCCTCCCCCGGAATGCTAGACTGCCCTTCCCGTTTCATCGTCAGCGAGGCCGCCATGCCGGAGACCGCCCCCGAGACCCTGTCGGTCAGCGAACTCAACCGCCGCGCGCGGATGCTGCTGGAGCGCGGCTTCGGCGAATGCTGGGTGGAGGGCGAGGTCTCGAGCCTGGCGCGGCCGGCCTCGGGGCATGTTTACTTCACTCTGAAGGATGACCGCGCCCAGGTGAAGTGCGCGCTGTTCCGCAACCGCGCCCGCTTCACCCCAGCGCTGAACAACGGCGACCGCGTGCGCCTGCGCGGCAAGGTCTCGCTGTTCGAGCCGCGCGGCGACTACCAGCTCATCGTCGAGGCGGCGCAACCCGCCGGCCAGGGGGATCTGCTCGCCGCCTTCGAACGCCTCAAGCACCGGCTCGCCGCCGAGGGCGTGTTCGCCAACCAGCGCCCGCTGCCCTGCCCGCCGCGGCATCTGGTGGCGATCACCTCGCCCACCGGCGCGGCGATCCGCGACGTGCTGGCGGTGATGGCGGCACGCTGGCCACTGGCACGGATCAGCGTGCTGCCGGTGCCGGTGCAGGGCAAGGCGGCGGCGCCGGCGATCATCCGCGCCCTGGCCCTGGCCAATGCCGACCCGCGCTTCGATGCCATCCTGGTGACCCGCGGCGGCGGCAGCCTGGAAGACCTGTGGGCGTTCAACGACGAGCATCTGGCCCGGGCGATCTTTCACTCGCGCCTGCCGGTGATGGCCGCGGTGGGCCACGAGGTCGATGTCACCCTCGCGGACTTCGCCGCCGACATGCGCGCCCCCACCCCGTCGGCGGCGGCCGAGCAGCTGGTACCGGACCAGCACGATCTGCGCCGGCGGCTGGCCACCCTGGCCCGGCGCCTGACTCACGCCCAGCAGCGCCGCCTGGAGGCCGAGGCCCAGCGTCTCGATCATCTTCGCGCGCGACTGCGCCATCCCGGCGAACGACTGGCGGGCCAGCGTCAGCGCCTCGAGGCGCTCGACACCCGCCTGCAGCGTGCCCTGACCCGGCGCCTCGCCGAGGAGCGCCGGCGGCTGGCAATGCTGCACCGCCGGCTGGGCGCGGCCGACCCATCGCGCGATGTGGCCCAGGCACGGCAGCGGCTCGCCACGCTGGAGACGCGTCTGCATGCCGTGATGCCGCGGCAGCTGGAACGCCGCCGCGAGCAGCTGGCCGCACGGGTGCGCGAACTCCAGGCGGTCAGCCCGCTGGCGGTGCTGGGGCGCGGCTACGCGATTCTCGAGAACGCCGAGGGCGAGGTGGTCCGGCGCGCGCAGGACACCCGCCCCGGCGAGCGGCTCCGGGCTCGGCTCGGCGAGGGGCGGCTGAGTGTGGAGGTCAAGCGGCGCTATCGCTGAAGCGCCGAGACTCAGGCGCGGCTGGTGGACTCGGCGCCGGGCTTGAAGCTGCTGGGCTCCAGCGAGTGGCGGCCGAGCAGCTTGTAGAAGTCGGTGCGATTGCGTCCGGCGATGCGCGCCGCCTGGGTGACGTTGCCCTCGGTGATCTTGAGCACCTTGACCAGATAGCTGCGCTCGAAGCCGGCGCGCGCCTCGTTGAACGAGGGCAGCGCGTTCTCCTCGGCGGCCAGCGCCTGGGCGACCAGCGCCTCGGGGATGATCGGCGCGCTGGTCAGCGCCACGCACTGCTCGACGACGTTGACCAGCTGGCGCACGTTGCCCGGCCAGGCCGAGGACGCCAGCAGGTTGAGCGCCTCGGAGGAGAAGCCCTTGACGAACGGCTTGTGGCGCGCGGCGGCCTGGGTGACCAGGTGCTTGGCCAGCAGCGGCACGTCCTCGGCACGCTCCTTGAGCGGCGGCAGGCGCAGGTTGACGACGTTGAGGCGGTAGTAGAGGTCCTCGCGGAAGTCGCCGTCGGCCATCGCCCGGTCCAGATCGCGGTGGGTCGCCGAGATGATGCGCACGTCGATGGGCACCGAGGTGGTGGAGCCCAGCGGGCGGATCTGGCGCTCCTGCAGCGCGCGCAGCAGCTTGACCTGCAGCGGCAGCGGCATGTCGCCGATCTCGTCGAGAAACAGTGTGCCGCCGTCGGCCGACTGGAACAGCCCCTGGTGCTGGCTGACCGCGCCGGTGAAGGCGCCCTTGGCATGGCCGAACAGCTCGCTTTCCAGCAGCTGCTCGGGCAGCGCGCCACAGTTGATGGCGACGAAGGGCTTGTCGGCCCGGCTGCTGGCCTTGTGAATGGCGTTGGCCAGCAGCTCCTTGCCCGAGCCGCTGGGCCCGGTGACCAGCACGCTGACGTCGGAGCCGGCGACCATCCGCGCCTGCTCGAGCACCGTTTCCATCTGCGGGCTGCGGGTGATGATCGCCGAGCGCCAGGCATCGTCGCCCTCGGCCGCCGGGCCGGGGGTCTGGCTCAGAGCATCGTCGATCGCCTTGAACAGCTCGTCACGGTCCACCGGCTTGGTCAGGAAGCTGAATACGCCCTGACGGGTGGCGCTCACCGCGTCGGGAATCGAGCCGTGAGCGGTGAGGATGATCACCGGCAGCCCCGGCATGCGCTTCTGCAACTGCTGAAAGAGCGCCATGCCGTCCATCTCGTCCATGCGCAGGTCCGACAGCACCAGGTCGGGCCGAGCATGCTCAAGGCACTCCAGCGCCTGGCGGCCGCTTTCCGCGGTGGTGACCCGGTACCCCCGGCTTTCCAGGCGCATTCCCAGCAGCCTCAACAGGCTGGCGTCATCGTCGACCAGCAGAACATGAGCCGCATGCTTCACGTCGTCACTCCTCGGCATTCGCGGCGCCAGCCCGCCCCGCTATCGTCGCTTTTCGTGGTCGGGACGCGGTTCACTGCTGGCGCGAATTGATACTTTCCTCGATCTCGGTCAGGGCATCGAGCTTCTTGGCCAGCGAGTCCCGTTCCCTGGCCAGGGCCTGACGCTGATGCTCGCTGTCGTCGATCTCCTCGACCAGCGAGCGACGCGCCTCGAGCCCGTTGAGCCACTGGCGCAGCAGTGGCTGCAGGCGACTCGGCGCCATGGCCAGGTCGGCCTTGTAGAGCTCGGAGGCCGCCTTCCAGTCGCCCCGGCCGCTCCAGGAGAACACCACGGCACGCGCCAGTCGGTCCCGGGTCGTGTCGCCGTCGACCTTCTCGAGGGTCTGGCGGCGCCACTC
Organism: Modicisalibacter tunisiensis; assembly: GCF_020148005.1. Taxonomy (GTDB): domain Bacteria; phylum Pseudomonadota; class Gammaproteobacteria; order Pseudomonadales; family Halomonadaceae; genus Modicisalibacter; species Modicisalibacter tunisiensis. The sequence goes on from NZ_JAGXFD010000001.1 coordinate 346,320, forward strand.
GGGCCCGCCGCGCTGGGCGGCCAGGCCGAAGGCGACCCAGGCGTCCAGCAGGCAGGCCTGCTCCTCGAGCGTGGGGATGTCGGACAGGCACTGCGCGTCATCGCTGGCGAAGGCCGTGGTGCGCTGCGGCAGCCACTGACAGCCCGACGCAACGAGCGTGAAGGCCAGCAGGCCGGCCACGAGAACGGGATGCTTCATGTAGTCAGTTCCTTGCAGATTCGGCCGCAGCCGGCAGGGGCGGCGGCAACTCTTCTTTATCGTTATCGGCGAGCGCCTCGGCGCTCCAGGGCAGGGTCAGGCGAAAACACACGGCCAGCGGGTCAGTGTCGGCAAGTATCAGCTGGCCGTTCTGCGCCCGGGCGCAGTCCTGAGCCACCGACAGACCGATGCCGGACCCCTTGAGCGCGCCCTTGCGCCGCGCCCGCCCCTGATAGAAGGCATCGAACAGCCGCGCCCGATCGTCATCGGCGATCGGCTCGCCGCTGTTGGCCACCTCGAGAATCAGCGATCGCCCCTGGCGAAAGGCGCGCAGTTCCAACTCACCGCCGTTCTCGCCATAGGCAATGGCGTTGGAGACCAGATTATCAAGAATGCGCAGGGTCCGCTCGCGATCGGCGGACCAGTCCAGCGGTTCCTGGAAGGCACTGACCCGCATGCCCTTCTTCTCCAGCGCCAGCTGGTGCTTGGCGAGCACTTCCTTGATCACCGTGGCGACGTCGAAGCGCTCGTTGCTCGCCCCCTGATTGTGCTGCAGGAGGTTGTAGTCGAGCAGCTGCTCGATCAGGGTTTGCAGCTCCTCGCCGCTGGCGTCGATCAGCTCGACGATTTCCCGCTGGCGTGGCGTCAGCTCGCCGGCGATGTCGTCGCAGAGCAGCCCGGTGCCTTCGCGCACGCTGGCCAGCGGCGTCTTGAGCTCGTGGGACATGTGGCGCAGGAACTGCTGCTTCTGCGCTTCCAGTTCGTTGAGCCGCTGGGACAGCCAGTCGAGGCGGTCTCCCAGGCGCACCAGCTCGGCCGGCCCCTGAATCAGCTGGGCCGAGGGCGGCTCGAGGCCACTGCCCAGGCTGAGGATACGCCGTTCCAGCTGGCGGATGGGGCGAATGATCAGCCAGGTGAACAGCAGCATCAGCGCCAGACTGGCCGAAACCAGCGCCGCGGTCTGCAGCCACATACGCTGCTGAACCTCGTCGGCCTGGTCGCTGATGGCGTCGATGCGCGCGTCGATCTGGAGGTTGGTGGCCTCGCGAACCGCGTCGGTGCGATCGGCGAAGCTGGCGAACTCGTCGAGGCTGTCGCGGACCTCCTGCGGCGACTTGCCGGGCAGCTCGGACAGCGTCTGAATCTGCGCCTGCAGGGCGGTGATGTCGGGATTGTCGGGCAGCAGCCGTCGCTGCGCCTCGAGCAGACGGGCGTACTCCTCGGCCTTGTCGGCGAAGATCTCCATCAGGCCGGGCTGCTCGACCACGGCATACTGACGGGCGCTGCGCTCCATCTCCACGGCCAGATTGGACAGGGTGCGGGCGCGACGCGTCTGGTCGACCGCTTCGCGGGCGCTGACATTGGCCAGCTGCGACAGCTCCGACATCCCCTCGCCCGCCTGAAACATCAGTACGGCAATCGGCAGCATCACGACCACGAAGGCCAGCAATACCAGCTGTAGCAGGGATCTGGGACGCCAGCGGCGAGAGACCTGAGAGGTCATGGAAACCGTTCTATGCAGAAAGAGGGCAAAAGTCATTCATTCTCTCCGCACAGCATAACAGACTTGCGCTTCGATAAGCTGGTCCGGGCCTTCGACCTGCAAAAAAAGAGGGCCGGCAGAGCCGGCCCAAGGTACGCAGGGAACTGAAGGGTCAAGTGAGTCCTCACCAAGGGCCGCCTGGCCGGACCTTCGCGAACACTCCGATCGGACTCCCGAAGAGTCCCGAAACCGTGAAACCGCTCTTGCGTCTGCCAGGGACAGTGGTTTCACAGGGGCGGCGAACCGCCCGGTTTCGTCCGGTGGCGCGTCGCCGGAGCGGCGCGCCGTAATTGGGTCCCCCGTGACGGGGGAGCGGCTTCCTTGCCGTGGGGCGTCCTTGCCCTCTAGGTACCTATCCTTGCCAAATCGGCGGTACCGTCTCATCGCAACCTAAGTCACACATCGCGTGGAGCAGACGCTGCTGAGCTGACGGAGATAAGCTCTCGTTGGGCTCAGCCGGGAAGCGAATCGAGCCGTTTGAACCGCTTCCCGTTGCTCACCCTATAGATAGCGAAGGGCGTGCCACTTTTTCAACAAATTCAATAAAATCAAAAACTTAAATTCTGAAAAAAGCTGGCACGGCATGATTCACCCCAAAAACCGGCCTGTTGGCCCGCCACTGACATCGAAAAATGTTGCCACTTGGCGACAAGATTTCGAGCCCTTTAAAATATCTCAATTAATTCAATGATTTACAGTGTCGTCTTCTGGCAACATCCCAGGAAAGGCAGTCACTCTCAGGCGACACCGGGGCCGTGACCCCGGTCATGAGCCCCGGAGGCCGGGGCCGGCGAGAGCCGTCAATCAAGGGGCTTGAGCAGGATCTTGGACTTGCGCGCATGGTTGTAGGCCTCGCGGCGCAGCGGCGGCAGCGCGTCGATGTCGGCCAGGCGGAAGCCATGCTCGAAGAACCAGTGGGCGGTATGGGTGGTCAGGGCGAACAGCGCCCGGATGCCCCGCCGACGGGCACGCCGCTCGATCTCGGCGAGCAGCAGCGCGCCCCGTGCGCCGCCCCGGTAATCGCCGTGCACGGCGACGCAGGCCAGCTCGGCCATGGCCGCGTCGACGAACGGGTGCAGCGCCGCGCAGCCGATGATCATGCCGTCACGCTCGATCACCAGGTAGTCGTCGATCTCATGCTCCAGGCGTTCGCGGGAGCGCGCCACCAGCATGCCGCGTTCCTCCAGCGGGCGCAGCAGCTCGAGCAGCCCGGCGACGTCGCCGAGCTCGGCGGGGCGCAGCTGCTCATAGCGGTGCTGGGTGATCATGGTGCCCACCCCGTCGCGGGTGAACAGCTCGCCGATCAGGGCATCATGGTCATGCCAGGAGACCAGGTGCGTGCGGGCCACGCCGTGGCGGGCGGCCTCGCAGGCCGCGGCGAGGTGGCGGGCCATCTCGCTGCCCGGCGCCGCGGCACGCCGCAGCGAGGTGGCCTCGTCGGGCGTCAGCTGCCGCAGCAGGGCACCGCTTGCGTCGTGCAGGCCCTCGGCCTCGCCGAGCAGGATCAGCTTGTCGGCCTTCAGCGCCACGGCCGCCTGCTGGGCCACCTCCGCGGCGTCGAGATCGAAGACCTCGCCGGTGCTGGAAAACCCCAGCGGCGGCAGGATGACCAGCGAGCCGCGCTCGAGCAGCGCCTCGACGGCGGCGGAACGTACCCGACGCACCTCGCCGCTGTGGTCGAAGTCGATGCCCTCGCGCACGCCCAGCGGCTTGGCCATCACCAGATTGCCGGACACCGCGGTCAGCTCGACGCCGTGCATCGGCGTGTTGGGCAGCCCCAGCGACAGCCGCGCCTCGAGCCACAACCGCTGCTCGGCGGCCACGCGCTCGACACAGCGCATGATCGGGGCATCGGCGACCCAGCGCCCGTCGTGGCGCACCGGTTCGATCCCCGCCTCGGCCAGCGCCGCGCCGACCTGCGGGCGGATGCCGTAGACCACCACCAGCCGCACCCCCAGGGTATGCAGCAGCGCCAGATCCTGGATCAGTTGCTCACCGCGCCCGTTGGCTACCGCCTCACCCTCGATGAGGATGACGAAGGTTCGGCCGCGATGTGCGTTGATGTAGGGCGAGGAATTGCGGAACCAGTCGACGAAGGGAAAGCGCGTCTGCACGGCCAGGGGAGCTCCGACGGAAGATGAGTGGCAGGAAGAGTGGGCCGCCGGTAGTGGCACGGGCCCGGTCCCTGACTATATCAGAGCCCATGAAAAGGCGGGACTCCCCGGAGGGAGCCCCACAGGGCAATTGTCGTTGCCATGACGAGGTGCGCCGGGGACAGGTCGAAGAGGGGGTCCTACGCCATGGCCGGAAAATGTTCCTTTCCATTCCGGCATTTCCGCCATCCATGGCGGTCAGATGGCGTAGGTAGCGCCCAGGGAAGGGTCCACAGCGCCCCCTCGCAGACCTGGCGACGGATCAGCCCCGTGTGCTGCGCCTATCTGCGATCGTTCTGAGGGAGCTGTCTGCATTGCCAACTCGCTGAAAGCCGTCAGACGCCGAACATGCCCTTGAGCATGAAGAAGAACAGGATCGCCAGCAGCGCGCCGGCCGGCAGCGTGATCAGCCACGACAGCACGATGGTGCTCAGCACGCGCAGGTTGAGCGCCGCCATGCCGCGGGCCAGTCCCACGCCGAGTACCGCGCCGACCAGGGTATGGGTCGTGGAGATCGGCAGGCCGGTCCCCGAGGCCAGCACCACCGTGGTGGCGGCGGCCAGGGTGGCGGCGAAGCCGCGACTGGGCGTGAGCTCGGTGATGCCGGTGCCCACGGTGGCGATCACCTTGTGGCCGTAGGTCACCAGGCCGACGACGATGCCGCCACCGCCCAGCACCAGCACCCACCAGGGCAGGGCCGCGGCCCCGCCGATATCGCCATTGGAGCCGACCACGCTGATCACCGCGGCCAGCGGGCCGACGGCGTTGGCGACGTCGTTGGAACCGTGGGCGAAGGCCATGGCACAGGCGGTGAACATCATCAGCACGCCGAACACCCGCTCGACGCTGGAGTAGCCGAAGCTGTCGCCGGCACGCTTCTTCTCGCGGTTGACGCGATTCTCCAGCAGGATGCCCAGCACCATGATCACCACCCCGATGGCCGCGGCGATCAGCAGACTCTGGCCGAAGCTCAGGTCGAGCCCCACGTGGGAGAGCCCCTTGACCAGGGTGACCATGGAAATCACGAAGCCCACCAGGAAGATGTAGGCCGGCACGTAACGCTTGGCGGCGGCGAAAGGATCGCGATTCTCGAAGATCAGTACCTGCACCGAGCGGAACAGCACATAGGCGATGGACCCGGCCAGCAGCGGCGACACCACCCAGCTGGCGGCGATCTGCCCCACCTTGCCCCAGCCGACCGAGTCGACGCCGAGGCCGGCGACGGCGAAACCGACGATCGCCCCGACGATGGAATGGGTGGTGGACACCGGCCAGCCCCGGGCCGAGGCGATCAGCAGCCACAACCCGGCAGCCAGCAGCGAGGCCAGCATGCCGTAGACCAGCAACTCGGGGCTTCCGGTCAGCAGGGAGGGGTCGATGATCCCCTTGCGGATGGTTTCGGTGACCTGGCCGCCGGCCAGCCAGGCGCCCAGGAACTCGAAGACCACCGCGATGATGATCGCCTGTCGGATGGTGATGGCCTTGGAACCGACCGAGGTCCCCATGGCGTTGGCCACGTCGTTGGCACCGACGCCCCAGGCCATGAAGAAACCGAAGACACAGGCGAGAATGATGAATACGTCGCCGTATTGCGCAATGATGGACATAGGCAGGACTGTTCTTGAGTGACGTGTCAAAGCCCGGGGCGAACGCCCGGGCTCAGCGTGCGGTGAGAATCTGCAGACGACTGCCGACGCGTTCGGCGCGATCGGCCAGATCGCCGATCCAGTCGATGATCTTGTAGAGGAACATCACATCCACCGGCGGCAGCTGACTTTCGAGATCGAACAGCTGGCGGCGAATGGTGATTTCCTGATCGTCGGCCTGATGCTCGAGCTCGTGCAGCTCGCGGATCAGGTTCTGCATCAGATCCGACACATTGCGACCGAAACCGGACTCGAGCAGATCCTCGAGTTCCTCCAGCGCCTTGCGCGCCTGATTCACGGTGGCCACCGCCGTGACCAGATACTCGCGCATCGGCACGGCCAGCGACTCGGGTACCTGCATGCGGCGCCCCAGCATGATGCCGGTGATGTCGCGGGCCTTGTTGGCGATCTTGTCCTGTACGCTGATCAGCTCCAGCAGATCGGAGCGCGAGACGGGCAGAAAGAGCGTGTTCGGCAGGTTGAGGCGCAGCTGGGTCTTGAGTACATCGGCCTCGTGCTCGAGGTCGGTGACTGCCTCGCGACACCGGGCCGCCGTCTCCCAGTCGCCGGCCTGAGCGGCGTCGAAGAACGGCAGCAACTGATCGGCACACTCGCTGGTCTTGACGATGTGCGCCAGCAGCGGTTGAAAAGGCGATCGCCCGAACAACGCGGAAAACGGGTTGGATGTCACCATGAAGGCATCATTCGTCGATTGGGTAATGGCGCGCCCAGTATAGTGACTCGCCAACCCAGCGTCATGAAAAATTCATCTTTGACGAATCATGGAGATAGCACGATGCCGCAGGAAATCGAACTCAAGCTGGCCCTCGGTGCCGGTGCCGCCGAGGCACTGCCCGCGCACCCGCGGCTGGCCGGGATCGCCCCCGTCCGCGAGCACCTGGCCAACACCTACTACGACACCCCGGCAGGCGATCTGGAACGCGCCCGAGTGGCCCTGCGCATCCGGCGCACGCCCGACCGCTGGCTGCAGACCCTGAAGACCGCCGGCCAGGGCTCCGGCGGGCTGTCCACCCGCGGCGAGTGGGAGTGGGAGATTCCCGGCCCGGCCCTGGATCTCGAGGGGCTCGCGGCGCTGGAGCCGATGCAGGCGCTGGGCGAGCCGGTACTCGCTTCCCTCTCCCCCGGCTTCACGACCGACTTCGAGCGCCTGAGCTGGTGGCTGGAAGGCCCCGAGGCCACCATCGAGGTCGCGCTGGACAACGGCGAGGTCCGTGCCGGCGAGCGCCGCGCGCCCATCGAGGAGCTCGAGCTCGAGCTCGAGCTCAAGGGCGGCGATCCGGCGGCCGGCGCTCCGGCGGCGCTTTGGCGCCTCGCCGAGGACATCGCCGATACCCTGGCACTGCGCCCGGCCAACACCAGCAAGGCCGCCCGTGGCGCCGCCCTGCGCGACGGCCGCTGGCCGCTCGAGGACGCTCCCCTGCCCAGCGAGGCGGCGGCACGCTTCGACCGGGCCATCACCGCCCTCGATGCCCTGGCCGACAGCGGCGACGCGCGCTTTCTCGGGATGGCCCGCGCGGCACTGCAGAGCCTGGCCGACGATACCACCCTGCCCGCCGACCCACGCGACTCGGCCCGCGAGCTGGCCTCGGCACTCGATGCCACGCCCTGGCTGACCCCCGCCTTCGGCCGCCGCAGCCTGGCGCTGCTCGCCGCCCTGCACCGCCGCTGATTCGAGGAGACCCGCGTGCCTTCACTTCGCCCGGCCGGTGTCGGCCTGCGTACCCGGCTGTTCCAGATCATCTTCGAGTCCGACACGCGGCTCGCCAAGGGCTTCGACCTGCTGCTGATCGGCCTGATCCTGGTCAGCGTGGCGGTGGTGATGCTCGACAGCGTGGCCGTGCTGCGCGCGCGTTACGGCGAGGGGTTCCGCCTGCTCGAGTGGGGCTTCACCCTGGCCTTCACCGCGGAGCTGGGGCTGCGCCTGTACTGTCTCGAGCGCCCGCTGCGCTATCTCAGGAGCTTCTACGGGGTCATCGACCTGCTGTCGATCCTGCCCACCTGGCTGAGCCTGCTGATCCCCGGCGCGCAGTCGCTGCTGGTGGTGCGCATCCTGCGCGTCCTGCGTCTGCTGCGGGTGCTGCGGCTGATGGAGTTTATCGGCGAGGGCACGCTGCTGGTCCAGGCGCTTAGGCGCAGCAGCCGCAAGATCCTGCTGTTCTTCTCCACGGTGCTGATGCTGGTGACCATCTTCGGCTCGCTGATCTACCTGATCGAGCCCGCCGAGGCCGGCTTCACCAGCATTCCCAAGGCGTTGTACTGGGCGATCGTCACCCTGACCACGGTGGGCTACGGCGACATCACGCCGATCACGCCGATCGGCCAGTTCATCTCGGCGATGGTGATGGTGATGGGCTACGCGATCCTCGCCGTGCCCACCGGGGTGTTCTCGGCGGAGATGATCCGCTCGATCCGCGAACAGCATTACTCCGACGAGGCCTGCCCGGGCTGCGGCCACGAGGGGCACGAACGCGATGCACGCTACTGCCGGCGCTGCGGCACCTGGCTCGACGAGGAAACCGAGGACCCGCGCCACCACGAACGGGGCCGAGACCACTGAACGTCATTCAGGCCCCGGCATCTTCACCGCCGGGGCCGCCGTTGCGGCGGGCGGGGCTTATTCGGTGAAGGGCGTGGTGTCGCCGCGGCCTTCGCGGACGATGGTCGGCGGCAGCTCGCGCAGGTCGACCACCGTGGTCGGCTCCAGCGAACAGGCGCCGCCGTCGATGACCAGATCGAGATGGGCGCCGAAGCGTTCGCGGATCGCCTCGGGGTCGGTCATCGGCAGTGCCTCGTCGACCGGGATCAGGGTCACGCTCATCAGCGGCTCGCCCAGCGCCTCGAGCAGGGCGTGGGTGATGCGGTGGTCGGGCACGCGCACGCCGATCGAGCGCCGCTTGGGGTGCAGCAGCAGGCGCGGCACCTCGCTGGTGGCGTTGAGGATGAAGGTGTAGGGCCCGGGCGTGTGGCTCTTCAGCAGACGAAAGACGGCATTGTCGACCTTGGCGTAGGTGCCGATCTCGGAAAGGTCCGAGCACACCAGGGTGAAGTTGTGCTTGTCGTCCAGCGAACGCAGCCACTTGATCGTCTCGATCGCCTTCTTGTCCCCCAGATGACAGCCCAGGGCATAGCCGGAATCCGTCGGGTAGGCGACGACCCCGCCGTCGCGGATGATCTTCAGCGCCTGGTCGATCAGGCGTTTCTGCGGGTTTTCCGGATGGATCTGGAAGAATTGAGTCATGGCCCCTCCTTGCGGTGGTAGTCGGCGCCCCTCGGCACGGGGGCGCAGCGGCCGACGACGCTCATGCGTCAGTTCGGCGATGCCCGGCCGACTCGCCCGGCGAACGCCGCCAGCGATGGATGATGCCACAGCGGCGTGACCGGCGTACGCGGGGCGTCGCTCACCGTGCCCGGCGCGAGAGGACCGCCGGGGAAGTGGAAGTCGCTGCCCCGGGACGCCAGCAGGCCACGCTCGGCGAGCTGGCGGGCCAGGTCGCGGGTCTCGTCGGGATTCTGGAAGCCGCTGAGCAACTCCGCCCCCTCGCCGCCGGCCGCGGCGAAGTCGTCGAGCAGCAGGCCGCGCTTGCGTCGGGTCAGCTTGTAGCGTAGCGGATGTGCCAGCACCGCGACGCCGCGCGAGGCGCGTATCCAGCCCAGCGCCTCGCCGAGGTACGGCCAGTGCATCTTGACGTCGCCGCGCTTGCCGGCCCCCAGATAGCGCTTGAAGGCGGCGGCGATGTCCGGCACCACGCCGGCCTCGACCAGCGCCCGGGCGAAGTCCGGGCGTCCCAGCGGGCGTTCCTCCGTCACCCCGGCCCGAGCCCGCGCCAGGGCATCATCGAGCCCCACCGCCTCGAGCCGCCGGGCGATCTCGAGGTTGCGCGCCTCGCGGGCCTCGGCCTGGGCGGCCAGCCCCTCGCGCATGGGCGCCAGCGCCCCCTCGGGCAGGTAGCCCAGCACGTGCACGGTGAGCCCCCGCCACTGCACGGACAGCTCGGCGCCGGGCAGCAGCGTCAGCCCCAGGCGCTCGGCCGCGGCCGCGGCCGCGGCCACGCCGGCCACGCTGTCGTGGTCGGTCAGGGCCACATGGGTCAGCCCGCGCGACTGACACAGCGCCATCAACGCCGCCGGCGAGAGCGCGCCGTCGGAGGCGGTGGAATGCATGTGCAGGTCGACGCCGGGGGCGGCGAGAGTATCGGGAAGCGAGATCATCGGCATGACGCCGTCGGGCGTCTTTGTCAGAATGGAGTCTCATGTTGCGGCCCCGCACCCCGCGGGTCAACGCCGCGCCCGTCAGGACCCTGCCATGAAACTGCTCTTCGAATTCCTGCCCATCGCGCTGTTCTTCGCGGTCTACCAGTTCAGCGGCGACATCGTGCTGGCCACGCTGGTGCTGATCCCGGCGAGTCTCGCCCAGGTGGGCTTCCAGTGGTGGCGCACCCGCCGGCTCGAGACCATGCAGCTGGTCACCCTGGGGCTGATCGTGGTGCTCGGCGGCGCCACGGTGGTGTTCAAGAACGCCGCCTTCATCCAGTGGAAGCCGACCGTGGTCAACGCCCTGTTCGCGGTGGCCTTCCTGGTGTCACCGTATTTCGGCGGCCAGCCGCTGGTCCAGCGCATGATGGGGCGCGCCATCGCCCTGCCCGCGGCGATCTGGCAGCGCCTCAACCTGGCCTGGGTGGTATTCTTCATCGCCATGGCGGTACTCAACGTCGTGGTCTTCAAGACCTTCGACGAGGCCACCTGGGTCGACTTCAAGCTGTTCGGCATGCTCGGCCTGACCCTGGCGTTCATTCTCGCCCAGGGGGTGTACCTGAGCCGCCATGCCGAGGCCGCGCCCGGCGGTCAGGACCGCTGAGGCGCCCGTCATTCCCAAGGAGACAAGCCAATCATGCTCTACGCCATCCTCAGTGAAGACGTCAAGGACAGCCTGGAAAAGCGCAAGGCCGCCCGCCCCGACCACCTCGCGCGCCTCGAGAAGCTGCGCGACGAAGGCCGCCTGGTGCTGGCCGGCCCGCACCCGGCGGTCGACGCCGAGGACCCGGCCGACGCCGGCTTCACCGGCAGCCTGGTGGTCGCCGAGTTCGACAGCCTCGCCGACGCCCAGGCCTGGGCCGATGCCGATCCATACATGATCGCCGGCGTCTACACCCGGGTCACCGTCAAGCCGTTCAAGAAGGTCCTGCCCTGACCGAGCGACCCCGGCCGGCCGCCCCGGCCGGCCGCCCCGGCCGGCCGTGCCTGACCGGCCGTGCCTGACCGAGATCAGGCTTTGGCGATATCGCCCTTCCCGCCACTGGGCGCCCACCCGCTCCCGCCACTATGCTGACAGTCCCGCCCGCCACCCGCCGGAGACCGTCATGGCCGAAGCCCGTCCCGATGACACGCCCCCCGAAACGCTCGACCTCGGCGACAGCCACGCCGAGCCGCCCCGCCACCCGGTCGCCCCCTTCTCGCCTCTGGCCCTGCCGCCGCTGCCCGGGTACTACACGGCGCGGGCGCTGGACCGGGCCTTCAAGGCCAATCTGGCGCGGGTGACGCTGGGCATCAGCCCCGCGGGGCTGGCCAGCAGTTACGTCGAGTGGCTCAGCCATCTCGTGCTGTCGCCGGGCAAGCAGCTCGAGCTGCAGGAAAAGGCGATGCGCAAGTGGCTGCGCCTGGCGGTCCACACCGGCCAGCTGGCCTCGAAGGGCCCCACCGCGCCCTGCATCGAGCCGCTGTCCCAGGACCACCGCTTCGATGACCCGGCCTGGGGGCAGTGGCCCTACACGCTGATCTATCAGGGCTTCCTGCTCAACCAGCAGTTCTGGCACAACGCCACCACCGACATCGACGGCCTCTCGCCCCACACCGAGCGGGTGGTGTCGTTCATCGCCCGGCAGATGCTCGACCGCTGGTCGCCCTCCAACCTGCCGTGGATCAACCCCGAAATCACCCGTACCACCCTCGAGCAGGGCGGCATGAACCTGGTGCGTGGCTGGCAGAATGCCGTCGAGGATGCCGAGCGCCGCTTCAGCACCCGGCCCCCGGTGGGTGCCGAGGACTTCCGCGTCGGCGAGAACCTGGCGATCACCCCCGGCAAGGTGGTCTATCGCAACCACCTGATCGAGCTGATCCAGTACACCCCGACCACGAAAACCGTGAAGGCCGAACCCGTGCTGTTCGTGCCCGCCTGGATCATGAAGTACTACATCCTCGACCTGTCGTCGGACAACTCGCTGGTGCGCTACCTGGTCGACCAGGGACACACGGTGTTCATGATCTCCTGGCGCAATCCGACCTCGGCGGATCGCGACCTGAGCATGGAGGACTACCGGCGCCTGGGGCCGATGGCCGCGCTGGACGTGATCGGCGCCATCGTGCCCGAGCGGCGTGTGCATGCGGTGGGCTACTGCCTGGGCGGCACCCTGATGTCGATCGCCGCGGCGGCGATGGCCCGCGACGGCGACGAGCGGCTGGCCTCGCTGACCACCCTGGCCACCCAGGTCGACTTCACCGAGGCCGGCGAGCTGATGCTGTTCATCAGCGACAGCGAGGTCGCCTACCTCGAGAACATGATGTGGGACCAGGGCTACCTGGCCGGCGACCAGATGGCCGGCGCCTTCCAGCTGCTGCGCTCCAACGACCTGATCTGGTCGCGGGTGGTGCACGACTACCTGCTCGGCGAGCGCCAGCCGATGAGCGACCTGATGGCCTGGAACGCCGACCTCACCCGCATGCCCTACCGCATGCATTCGGAGTACCTGCGCCGGCTGTTCCTGGGCAACGAACTGGCCGCCGGGCGCTACACGGTGGGCGGCCGGCCGGTGGCGATCAGCGACATCCGTGTGCCGATCTTCGCCGTGGGCACCCGCAAGGACCACGTCGCCCCCTGGCACTCGGTGTACAAGATCCATCTGCTGGGCGATGCCAGCGAGGTCACCTTCCTGCTCACCAGCGGCGGGCACAACGCCGGCATCATCAGCGAACCGGGCCACCCGCATCGCACCTTCCAGTGCCGCACCCATCTCGACGACACGCCCTACATCGACCCCGACACCTGGCAGCAGATCGTGCCTCGCCAGACGGGCTCCTGGTGGCCGGCCTGGCAGGCCTGGCTGGTGGAACGCTCCTCGGGGGAAGTGGCGCCGCCGGCGATGGGCGCCGAGGCGTTCCCGCCGCTGATGGACGCGCCGGGGTGCTACGTGCTCCAGCCCTGAGCGATTGTTCCACAACCGGCTTTCATTCACAGACACTGTGGAAAACCCTGTTGAAACCCCGCGGACGGGTGTCGACAGCCCATGACGTTCGCCGCCTGGCTTCGATCGGGTAAAATTTGACCAATCGATTGCCACGTCACCGGAGTTTCCGCTTGTCTTCATCCCCGGATGCCACGTCCCTGCCGCCGCTGGCGGCACTGGACGCCCCCGCCCTGGAGTGGCGCCACGCCGCCGGCGAGGCGGCCGCGCCGCACTCGCTGGCCTTCGACGACGTCTACTTCTCGCGTCAGGACGGCCGCGCCGAGACCGAGCACGTCTTCATCCGCGCCAACCGGCTGCCCGAGCGCCTGGCCGCCTGGCAGGAACGCCGCCCCTTCGTGATCGGCGAGACCGGCTTCGGCACCGGCCTCAACATGCTCTGCGCCTGGGCCTGCTTCCGCGAGCACGCCGCCCCCGGCGCCCGGCTGCATCTCGTCTCCACCGAATGTTTCCCGCTCGCCCGCGACGACCTGGCCCGCGCCCTGGCTGCCTGGCCCGATCTCGCGCCGCTGGCCGCCCGGCTGATCGCCCAGTGGCCCGAGCCGTTGCCCGGCGTGCACCGGCTGTGGCTGGACGCGCGCGTCGTGCTCGACCTGCACTTCGGCGACAGTGCCGCGGCGCTTGCCCAGCTCGACGGGCGGGTGGACGCCTGGTTTCTGGATGGCTTCGCGCCCAGCAAGAACCCCGAAATGTGGCACCCGGCGCTGTTCACCGCCATGGCCGCGGCCAGCCGCCCGGGGGCGAGCGTAGCCACCTTCACCTGCGCGGGGGTGGTCAAGCGCGGCCTCGAGGCCGCGGGCTTCGCCTGGCGCAAGGTGCCCGGGTTCGGCCGCAAGCGCGAGATGCTCGTCGCCGAGCTGGCCGACCCGCCGGTGGATGACGCCCGTCGGGCCACACCCTGGTTCCAGCCTCCCGGCCCCCGGAAGGCCGAGCACGTGGCGGTGATCGGCGCGGGGTTGGCGGGCGCCGGTGTCGCCCACGCCCTGGCCCGGCGCGGCGTGGCGGTGACATTGATCGACCGCGAGGGGCCGGCCGCCGGCGCCTCCGGCAATCGCCAGGGCGCGCTCTACGTCAAGCTCGCCGCCGAGACCAATCGGCAGAGCCGCTTCTATCTCGCCGGGCTGCTGCACACCCGGCGCTGGCTCGCCGCCCTCGATCCCGACCGCACCCTGTGGCAGGACTGCGGCGTGCTGCAGCGCGCCACCGGCGAGCGCGAGACACGGCGTCAGCGGCGCTTTCTCGACAATCATCCGCTGCCCGTGGCGGTGGTCACGGGGCTCGATGCCGAAGCCGCCAGCCGGGCCATCGGCTGGCCGCTGGAGACGGGCGGGCTGGACTATCCACAGGCGGGCTGGGTGGACCCGGCGGCGCTGTGCCGGCGGCTGGCCGACACGCCGGGCATCGCCTTCCGTCACGGCGAGGTGGCGACGCTGAACGCCGCGGATGACGGCTGGTCGCTGGGGTTCGCCGACGGCACCACTCTCGCGGCCGATCAGGTGGTGATCGCCACCGCCGCCGAGGGCACACGCCTGGCCCAGACCGCCGACCTGCCGTTGCAGGCGATTCGCGGCCAGGTCACCCACCTGACGCTGCCCGCGTCGGCACCGCGACCGCGCCAGGTGGTGTGTGCCGGCGGCTACCTGCCGCCGCCCGTGGGCGACGCCCTGACCTTCGGTGCCACCTTTCACCCCAACGTGGCCGACACGGCCGTGCGCGAGGCCGACCACGCCGCCAACCTGGCCGAACTGGAGCGCACCCTGCCGGGCTATGTCGCGGCGCTGCGCGAGGCCGGGATCGATCTCGACCCGGCGCGGCTGGAAGGCCGCGCGGCGGTGCGCGCCGCCAGCCCCGACAAGACGCCCTATGCCGGGCCGGTGCCCGATGCCGCGGCCTGGCGCCGCGACTATGCCGCATTGAGCAAGGATGCCCGGCGCCGGGTGCCGGAGACGCCCGGGCGGCATCATCCGGGGCTGTGGATCAGCGCCGCCCACGGCTCGCGGGGGCTGGCCAGCACGCCGCTGTGCGCCGAGCTGATCGCCTCGCGGATCTGCGACGAGCCGCTGCCGCTGCCCCGGGTACTGGCCGATCACCTGCATCCCGGGCGGCGGCTGATCGCCGAGCTGATTCGTGGCGCGGCCCGCTGAGACGGGCCGCCGGGGCAGGCGTGATGCCTACTGCATGAACCAGCCGTGGCTGACCACGATCGACTGGCCGGTCAGTGCGCTGGAGGGGAAGGTCGCCAGGTAGAGCGCCGTCTCGGCGACGTCCTCGACGGTGGTGAACTGCTTGTCGACGGTGTCCTTGAGGAACACCTTCTCGACCACCTCGTCCTCGCTCATGCCGTGCTCGCGGGCCTGGTCGGGAATCTGCTTCTCCACCAGCGGGGTCTTCACGTAGCCCGGGCAGATGGTGTTGGCGCGGATGCCGTACTCGGCGCCCTCCTTGGCCATGGTCCGGCACAGGCCCAGCAGGCCATGCTTGGCGGTGACGTAGGGCGACTTCATCGCCGAGGCTTCATGGGAGTGCACCGAGCCCATGTAGATCAGGCAGCCGCCGCCATCCTGGGTCATCATCTGGCGGAAGGCCGCACGGGTCGACAGGAAGCTGCCGTCGAGCTGGATATTGGTGACCTTCTTCCAGTTGTCGTAGGACAGCTTGTGGATCGGCTCGACGTGCTGCGAGCCGGCGTTGGCGATCATCACGTCGAGCCGCCCGTAGGCGTCGATGGCCTCCTTGAAGGCGGCCTCGACCTGCTGCTCGTCGGTGACATCGGCGCCCACTCCCAGCGCCGTGCCGCCCTGTTCGGTCAGCTCGCGGGCCGTGGCCCGGGCCGCCTCGCGGTCGAGATCGAGGATCACCACCCGGGCGCCCTGCTCGGCGAACAGCGTGGCGATCTGCTTGCCGATGCCGCTGGCGGCGCCGGTGATCAAGGCGACCTGATTCTGGAGTCGATTCTGCGCGGGATGCGATGACATGCTGGCTTTTCTCCTCGGTTGATCCATCGGGACGCGGCCGGCCGCGTCACTCGAACGGCACATCGGTCAGGTCCTCGAGGTGGCCGTCCAGATTGCTGCGATAGCTGCAGACGTTGGCGCCGATCTCGTCGCTGACCGGATCGCGCCGACAGGGGCAGATCGCCAGCGCGCCCTTCATGTCATGATACCCGGCGCGCCAGCGCTCCATGATAGTCGAATAGGAGAAGTCGATATCCTTCTGCGCGGTCTCCGCCTCGCGGGCCGGCGCCAATAGCCGCACGATGTTGACCGGTGACTGGCGGGCGAGCTCCAGCAGCGCGGCGACGTCATCGTCATCGCGGACGGCGTCGGGCAGATGCTTGCCCAGCTTGCGCAACGCCTCCCGCAGGCGGTTGATCTCCTTGAGAAAGTGCAGGTTGTGGCCGGCCCGGGTGGCGTACTGGATGTCCTTCTCGCGATGCATGGCATCGCTGATGGTCTCGGGCACCGGGCCGCGCGGACTCCACAGGTCGATCACGTAGCAGTTGATCGGCATGTCACTGCCCGGCCGTTCACTCTCGAGCACGTAGTCGATCGGCGTGTTGGAACACAGGCCGCCGTCCCAGTAGGCCTCGCCGTCGATCCAGACCGGCGGGAAGGCCGGCGGCAACGCGCCGCTGGCCATCACGTGGCGTGCCGAGAGCGGCTCGTCGTGGCTGTCGAAGTAGCGCATCGCGCCGCGGCTGATGTTGACCGCACCGACGCTCAGCCGCTTGCCGTCCTGAAGGTTGCGGGTACCGAGCCGCTCGAAGTCGACCAGCGCCTCCAGGGTCCGCTCGAGCGGGGTGACGTCGTAGAAGCTCGGCGGCGTGCCCCACCAGTTGTGGGTCAGGGGAATCTCCCACGCGGGGCGCGGGCGAAAGAACCCCGGGACGCCGGTGGTCAGCGCCAGGAACTTGGCCAGCTCGGTCTCGTAGTGCTCGAGCGCCACGCCGCGGCTCGACGACGGCTGGGCGACACGGGTCCAGAAGGCCTCCAGCCGGGCGAGCACGTCGCGACGGCGGTTGCCGGCGATCAGTGCGCCGTTGATGGCACCGATCGAGGTGCCCACCACCCAGTCGGGCTCGATGTCGGCTTCGCTGAGCGCCTGATAGACACCCGCCTGATAGGCCCCCAGGGCACCACCGCCCTGGAGGACCAGGATGTTCATGGGTCGTGCCATTTCACCCCCTGCGGCCCTTGGCGAGAGACTCTCGGATCGCGAGTCACTTCCGAATCGACCCCGCGACTCGCGATGCGTTCCGTCATGGCGACGGTCTCTCCCTTCACTCTAGGGAGTCGCGTATTGCGCCGCAACATGCCAGCCCGGCAAAGGCGCCGTCCTTCCCGCGTGATTGGCGTCAAGACCGCGGGGGCGCGGCTGGGGTAGAGTCGCCCCATGCACACGCCCACTGCCCGTCGTTCCCGTCCGCTTTCCCGCCCCTGGCCGCATGCGAGCCGGAGCGTGTGGCGTCTCGTCCGGGTCGGCCTCAGCCTGCTTCTCCTTGCCGGCTGCGGCGAGGCGACACCGGGTCTGCCCGGCACCCTGGAATGGGATCGCATCACCCGGGTGGCGGAAGTCTCGGAGCCCGTGCAGCGCTGGCTGGTCGCCGAGGGCGAGCGGGTGACCGCCGGCCAGCCCCTGCTGACGCTGGACCCGCGGCGTCTGGACGCCCGCCTGGCGCAGGCCGAGGGCGAACTCGACGGGGCGCGTGCCGCCCTGGCGGAAGCCCGGCAGGGGCCACGACAAGAGACGATCGCCGCCGCCCGGGCGGATCTTGCCCGCGCCAGAGCCGCGCAGACGCTGGCCGACGCGGACTACCGGCGCAGCCTGCGGTTGTTCCAGCGCCAGGTGCTGGCCTCGGCCGAGCTGGATCAGGCGCTGGCGCTGCGCGACCAGCGCCGGGCCGAGGCCGACGCCCTCGCCGCCCGCCTCGAGGAGCTGCTCCGCGGCGAGCGACCGGAACGCATCGCCGCCGCCACCGCCGCGGTGGCCGCCGCCCGGGCCCATGTCGACGACCTGCGGGTCGATCGCGAGCGCCTGGTGGTCACCGCGCCCCGCGACGGCCGGGTCGACGACCTGCCCTTCCGCCCCGGTGACCAGCCGCCGGCGGGCGCCACCCTGGTCAGCCTGCTGGTGGGCGACGCCCCCTACGCGCGCTTCTACGTGCCCGTCGGGCGACGCGCCACGCTCGCCGTGGGCGACCCGGTCACGGTGCACGTCACGGGCCTCGACACGCCCTTCGCCGCCCGCGTGGAGAGCCTCGCCCGCGAGCCGGTCTTCACGCCCTACTACGCCCTGGCCGGCGACGATGCCAGCCGCCTGGTCTACCTTGCCCGGGCCCGCCTGACCGACGCGGCAGACGAGCGGCTGGCGGCGGGCCTGCCGGTACGCGTGGAGCTCGGCCGTGAGCCCTGAGACGGTGATCCGCACCCGCAACCTGAGCAAGCGCTTCGGCGCGACCCTGGCCGTCGACGACCTGACGCTGGAGGTGACGCGTGGCGAGGTCTACGGCTTCCTGGGGCCCAACGGCTCCGGCAAGTCGACCACGTTGCGCATGCTCTGCGGCCTGCTGACCCCCAGCGCCGGCGAGATCACGGTGCTGGGTCACGCTCTGCCCGGCGCCGCGGAGCGGCTCAAGCGAGAGCTGGGCTACATGACCCAGCGCTTTTCGCTGTATCGCGACCTGACGGTGCTCGAGAACCTGCGCTTTCTGGCGGCGCTGCACGACCTGCCGACGGCGGGCCTCGGGCGGCGCCTCGACGCCCTGATGGCACGCTACACGCTGGGCGAACTGCGCCATCGCCTGGCCGGCACCCTGAGCGGCGGCCAACAGCAGCGCCTGGCACTGGCCGCCACGGTCATGCACGCCCCGGCGCTGCTGCTGCTCGACGAACCCACCAGCGCCGTCGACCCGCAGTCGCGGCGCGACTTCTGGGAGGCGCTGTTCGAGCTGGCCGACGCCGGCACCACGCTGCTGGTCTCGACCCACTACATGGACGAGGCGGAACGCTGCACGCGGCTGGCGATTCTCGATCACGGCCGTCTGGTCGCCGACGGCAGCCCCCGGGCGCTGATGGAGGCCCTGCCGGAAAGCCCGCTGCGCGTGATCACCGACCGGCCACGCCAGGCCCAGCAACGGCTGCTGGCACTGCCCGAGGTGATCGCGGTGGCCCAGATCGGCACCGCCCTGCGCGTGCTGGTGGTGCCCGGCACCACCCCCGAGACCCTGACCCGGCCGCTTAAGCAGGCCGGGCTGAGCGCCACTGCCCGGGCCGACACGCCGAGCCTCGAGGACGTGTTCGTGGCCGCCACCCGCCGCACACCGGCCGCCGAGGCGTCGCCGTGAGCCTGCGCCGCCTGCTGGCCGTGATCGTCAAGGAACTGCGCCAGCTGCGGCGCGACCGGCTGACCTTCGCGATGATCGTGGGGATTCCGGTGATGCAGCTGATCCTGTTCGGCTACGCCATCAATCTCGATGTGCGCGGACTGGATGCGGCGGTCGTCGATCAGGCCGGCACGGCCCACTCCCGCGAGATCATCGACGCGATCGGCGCCAGCCAGGTACTCGACCTGCGCTACCGGGTCGCCACGCCCCAGGCCGCCGAGGCGCTGCTGCGCGCCGGGCGCGTCAGCACCGCCCTGGTGGTGCCCGCCGATCTGGAGGCGCGCCTGGCCCGCGACGACCGCCCGGCGCTGCAGCTGGTGGTCGACGGGGCCGATCAGGTGGTGCAGGCCACCGCCCGTCAGCTGGCCCGTTTCCCGGTGGCCGGCGACGCCGGCTGGACCCGGCGGATCAATCCCGTGGAAGTGGTCAACTACTACAACCCGGAGCGGCGGGCGCCGATCAACACCGTGCCCGGCCTGATCGGCGTCATCCTGACCATGACGCTGGTGATGTTCACCGCCATCGCCCTGGTCCGCGAGCGCGAGAACGGCAACCTGGAACTGCTGATCGCCACGCCCCTGTCGCGCTGGGAACTGACCCTGGGCAAGGTCGTGCCCTTCATCGCCATCGGCCTCGTGCAGGTCACCCTGGTGCTGCTGCTCGGCGGCGTGCTGTTCGCGGTGCCGATCCGCGGCTCGCTGGGCGATCTCTACCTGGCGGCGCTGGTGTTCATCGTCGCCAACCTGGCGCTGGGCATCTTCCTGTCGACGCTGGCGCGCAGCCAGTTCCAGGCCATGCAGCTGGCGGTGTTCACCTTCCTGCCGCAGATACTGCTCTCGGGCTTCATGTTCCCCTTCGCCGGCATGCCCCGGGCGGCTCGCTGGGTAGCCGAACTGCTGCCGCTGACCCACTTCCTGCGGCTGATTCGCGGCATCATGCTGCGCGGCGCCGGCCTCGCCGAACTGTGGCCGTCGCTGGCGGCGCTCGGCGTGTTCACCCTGCTGATGCTGGGGCTGACCGTGTCACGGCTGCGCAAGCGGCTGGATTGAACGGCAGCCGGCAAGGAGCGAGAGTCAGGCTGCCGGTGGAAGCGACGTCAGTCGCGATATAGCCCGCAGCCCGAGTCTAGGGTTCGTACGAAAAGTCGGCGAGCGAAGGCAAGACAAGGCAAAAATCGGCGAAAAAGCGGAGTTTACGGGGTGTAAATGAGTATTTTGAGCCGATTTTTAACGCCGTATTGTCGAGCGCAGGCAGTTTTCGTACAAAGCCTATCCCTCCTCGTCGTCGGCCAGGTCGCGGCCGAAGCGACGCCACTGGGCCAGCGTCATCACCTCGGTGGTCTCGGTGCGCAGGTCGTGGGCGATGACCAGCTCGCCGCGCTCCAGCTGGCGCCGGAGCTCGACCACCCAGCCGCGCATGCCCTCGCCGGTGTCGGTGGTGTCGTAGCCCTGCCGGGTGACGAACGCCTCGAGCAGGGCGTCCAGCGTCTCGCCCGGCAGCAGGCGATGGGGCACTTCGACGAAACGTCCGCTCATGGTTCCTCCCCGTTTTCCCAGGCGGCGAGACGCGTCAGGAAGGTCGCCTCATCGAGCACCTCGACGCCCAGTTCCTCGGCCTTCCTGAGCTTGCTGCCGGCGGCCTCGCCGGCCACCAGCGCCGCGGTCTTCTTCGACACGCTGCCGGCGACCCTGGCACCCAGCGCCTGCAGGCGCGCCTTGCCCTCGTCACGCGTCATGCTCTCCAGGGTGCCGGTGAGCACCCAGGTCTGCCCGGCCAGCGGCGTGGGCCGGGCCTCGACCTCGGCCTCCTCCCAATGCACGCCGGCGTCGATCAGCGCCTGGATCGTCTCGCGGTTGTGAGGCTGGCGGAAGAAGGTATGCACATGGGCAGCGACGATGGGGCCGACGTCCTCCACCGCCTCGAGCGCCTCGCGATCCGCCGCCATCAGCGCCTCGAGGGTGCCGAAGTGGCGGGCCAGGCCGGCGGCGGTGGCCTCGCCCACCTCGCGGATGCCCAGCGCGAAGATGAAGCGCGGCAGCGTCGTCGCCTTCGCCTTCTCCAGGGCGGCGACCAGGTTCTCCGAGGATTTCCGGCCCATGCGCGGCAGTTCCGCCAGCGCTTCGGCCTCGAGGGCGAACAGGCCCGCCGGGGTCTCGACCCAGTCGCGCTCGACCAGCTGATCGATCAGCTTCTCGCCCAGCCCCTCGATATCCAGCGCCCGGCGCGAGGCGAAGTGCTTGAGCGCCTCCTTGCGCTGGGCGGCGCAGTAGAGACCGCCCGAGCAGCGCGCCACCGCCTCGCCGTCGAACCGCTCGATCTGCGAGTCGCAGACCGGGCAGCGTTCGGGGAAGACGATCTCGCGGGCATCGGCGGGGCGCTCGCTCTCGATTACCCGCACCACCTGCGGGATCACGTCCCCGGCGCGACGGATGGCCACGGTGTCGCCGATCATCACCCCCAGGCGGGCGATCTCGTCGGCATTGTGCAACGTGGCGTTGGACACCGTGACCCCGGCCACGCTGACCGGCTCGAGGCGTGCCACCGGCGTGATGGCGCCGGTGCGACCGACCTGGAACTCGACATCGTTGAGCCGCGTGGTCTGCTCCTGGGCGGGGAACTTGAAGGCGATCGCCCAGCGCGGCGCCCGGGCGACGAAACCCAGCTCGCGCTGCAGGCGCAGGTCGTCGACCTTGATCACCGCGCCGTCGATATCGTAGCCGAGCCCGTCGCGCGTCTCGCCGAGCCGTCGGCAGTAGTCGATGACGCCCTCGGCGCCACGGACCACCTTGAGCTGATCGTTGACCCGGAAGCCCCAATCACGCAGCTGCGCCATCTGTTCGCTGTGGGCGGGAATATCGATATCGGCGAGGCTTTCCGCCTGCTGCACGAGCTGGTAGGCGGTGAACTCCAGCGGCCGGGTGGCGGTGACCCGGGGATCGAGCTGGCGCAGGCTGCCGGCGGCGGCGTTGCGCGGATTGGCGAACACCTTGTCGCCCGATTCCCGCGCCCGGTCGTTCATCGCCTCGAAGGCGGCGTGACGCATGGTGACTTCCCCACGCACCTCCAGCCGCTCGGGCCAGCCCTGGCCGCGCAGCTTCAGCGGGATCGACTTGAGCGTGCGCAGGTTGGAGGTGATGCCCTCGCCGGTGCGGCCGTCACCCCGGGTGACGCCGGTGGTCAGCTCGCCGTGTTCGTAGACCAGCGACACCGCCGCGCCGTCGAGCTTGGGCTCGCAGCAGAACGCCAGCACCTCGGGATCGGTCTCCAGGCGATCGGCAGCCCGCTTGACGAAGGCCGCCAGCTCCTCCTCGTCGAAGGCGTTGTCCAGCGACAGCATGGGCACCGCGTGGCGTACCTCGGGGAAGCCCTCGGCGGGCCTGGCCCCGACCCG
Source organism: Modicisalibacter tunisiensis (assembly GCF_020148005.1). Lineage (GTDB taxonomy): Bacteria > Pseudomonadota > Gammaproteobacteria > Pseudomonadales > Halomonadaceae > Modicisalibacter > Modicisalibacter tunisiensis. The sequence continues at coordinate 368,889 of NZ_JAGXFD010000001.1, forward strand.
CTGGGTGGGCGAATCGGGCGTCACCAGCTCGGGGTGGTCGGCCTCGATCGCCTGCAGGCGGCGCAGCCGGCGATCGTAGTCGGCATCGGTCAGCTCCGGCGCGTCGAGCACGTAGTAACGGTAGTTGGCATCGTCGAGTTCAGCGCGCAGACGGTTCACTTCGTCGCGCAGTGACGGGTCGGGCTGGGTCATGCGTGGTGATTCCCGGTCGATGGCGAAAGAACAGGGCCAAGGGGCCGCTGGCACGCCATTCTAGCAATCCGGCAACGAAAAACCCCGTGATCGCTCACGGGGTCGGGTTGCGGTGGCGCACGGCGTCAGGTGGCCTGGGAGCGGTGCAACCGGTGGCGGCGCTCGAACTCCTGCACCTGCTGGCGGGCGAACTCCACGGTCTGGGCGGTCATCACGCTGTGGTTCTCGTCCTTGAGCTCGCCGCCGAGGTTGCGCACCACCACCATCGCCGTCTCGACCATCGCCTCGAAGGCGGCGGCGGAATCCCGGGCCCCGGGCAGCGGCATCAGGAAGGTGATGCCGGGCGTGGCGTAGTCGTCCATCGTCTCGAGCTCGAAGGTACCGGGCTTGACCACATCGACCATGGCGAACTGCAGCGCGCTGTCGGCCTCTTCCGTCTCGTTGCGCAGGAAGATGCCCATATCGCTGTAACGCAGCCCACAGGCCAGCATCAGCCGCAGCAGGTCGGTACCCGCGAAGCCCTCCTCGTCGCGGGCCATCACGCTGATGACGATGACATCCTCGGCACGGCCCAGGGCCTCCCGGGCCCGCTGGGCGCTCACCGGGTGACGGCGCGCCTTCTCGACCACCGGGTGCGGCGTGACCACGTCATCGCGCAACGGGGCATCCTCGGCGGCTTCGCTGGCGGCCACCGGCGTCTCGGGCTCGGACGGCGCGACCTCGGGCTCGGGCGCCGACTCGCGTTCGGGCATCACCTCGGGCATCTCGAAGGCCGGCTCCGCAGCCGCGGCGTCGGCGGGCTCATGAACCTCCTCGTCCCGCTCGCGGCGCTGGAACACACGCTTCATGGAGCGTGTCAGACCGCCGGCCACGTCGCGGCCGGCCCGGGCCGAGGCCTCCTCGCCTGCCGGCTCGGCAGCCCGCTTCGGCGCGTCCTCGCGATGCGGGGCGTCATCCCGTTCGGCATGCAGCGGCATGGTCACCGAGGGCGCGTCGCCCGCCTCCGCGTCGGCCGCCTCGTCGCGCCGGGCACGCGGACTCTGGGCCGGCCGTTCGGCGCCGGGCTTGCGAGCGTCGGCGGTCTCGCGCTTCATGCGCGCGAACACCCGCGACGGCCCGGGGTGCTCCTGACGTTCGAGATCGGGCTTGGGCTCGACGGTCGTCTTCGATGCCGGACTGACGACCCTTGCCCCTCCATTGGGCAGCTCCCAGTTGACTTCGGCCCGGCGTGCAGCCTCTTCGGGATCCACGCTCTCCCGCTCGTCGTCCTCGACTTCGTCGAGCCGGGGCACCTTGCGCTGGCGCTGTAGGCGGCGCACGCCATCGACGACGATGATCGCCACCAGAACCAGCCCCAGGATGATCAACCACTCTCTTAGTTCCATGGGTCGTCTTGCCTGTTTGATAAGGCGCAATGCCTAGGTATTCACCTCGTCACTAGCATAGCGCGATTGACAAAAAAAAGGCCACTTGCACGGGAAAGTCAAGCTTTCCCCGGAGCCCTCTCAATCGCCCTTCTTTTCCCTGCCGGCGAAACACGATTGTCGAACGCCGGGCGCCGGACCATCGGATTCACGCCTCGGCCAACTCGGCGGCTTCCTCGACACCGACGGCCACCAGGCGCGACACCCCCGGCTCCTGCATGGTGACCCCCATCAGCCGATCGGCGGCCTCCATGGCGATCTTGTTGTGCGTTATATAGATGAACTGCACGCTCTCGGCCATGTCCCTGACCAGTTTGGCGTAGCGGCCGACATTGGCATCATCCAGTGGCGCATCGACCTCGTCGAGCATGCAGAACGGCGCCGGGTTCAGCTGGAAGATCGCGAACACCAGCGAGAGAGCCGTCAGCGCCTTTTCCCCACCGGAAAGCAGATGAATGGTGCTGTTTTTCTTGCCCGGCGGACGCGCCATGATCGCCACGCCCGTCTCCAGCAAATCCTCGCCGGTCAGCGTCAGCCACGCCGTTCCGCCGCCGAAAACCCGTGGAAAAAGCTCGCCGAAACCGGCGTTGACCCGCTCGAAAGTTTCCTTGAAACGGGTGCGGGTCTCCTGGTCGATCTTGCGAATCGCCCGCTCCAGGGTGTCCAGTGCTTCGCTGAGCTCGGCATGCTGGGCTTCGAGATAGTCGCGCCGCTCGGCCTGCTGGTCATACTCCTCGATGGCGGCGAGGTTGATGGCGCCCAGCCGGCGAATCCGCTCGCCCACCGTCTCGAGCCGGCTCTGCCAGGCCGATTCGGTGGCGTCGGGATCGAGCTCGGCCTCGAGATCGGCCGCCCGGTGCCCCAGCTCGCCGAGCGCCTCGTCCTGGGCGTCGGCCTTGAGCTTGAGCGCCTGCACCTGCATGCGCCCCTCTTCCAGCCGCTGGCGGATGCCCTCCAGGTTGCGCTCGTGCTGCTGGCGCGCCAGCTCGGTCTCGCGCAGCGTCTCGCCAAGCCGGGCCGCCTCGTCGCGACAGGCGTTGAGCGCGCGCTCCTCGCGGGTGCGGCGGTCGAGGAGTTCCTCGAGCTGCTCGCGCTCCTCGTCCCGCGGCTCGCGCAGCGTCTCGCGGCTGGCCTCCAGCTCGGCGCACTTGTCCTCGAGCCGGGTGCGGGTCTCGTCGCCCCGCCCGCGCTGCTCGAGCAACCCGGCGCGTTCGGTGCGCAGCCGCTGATCCTCGAGCGCCAGCTGCTGTGAGCGCTCCTGCAGGGGACGCAGCCGGGCGCGGCGCCCGGCCAGCGCCTCCTGGGCCTCGCGACGGCGCCGGTCGAGCGCCTCGCGCCGCTCGCTGCCGGCCTCGAGGGTTTCCATGGCCGCCTGCCAGCGCTCCCGGGCGCTCTCCAGCTCGAGCGCCTGCGTCTCGCGCTGCTCCTGAAGACCCGCGATCTCCTCGGCGAGTTCCCCATGCCGCCCCTCGATGTGGGACAGCTTGGTTCCCAGATTCGCCTCGGCCAGTGCCGCCTGCTGACGCTGCTCGGTCAGCTCGCGCTCGCCGACGCGCACCTGTTCCAGGGCCCGCTCGAGCTCGGCATCCCGGGCCTGCAGCGCCTCGACCCGCTGCGCGCAGGTCTCGAGCCGTGCGGCGGCCGCCTCGAGCTCTTCGCCCGCCGCCTCGCGCCGCTGCCGCTGGGCGATCACCCCGGTCTCGCCGTCCTCGAGGCCGAGACGCCGCGCCCAGCCGTCGCCCAGCCACAGGCCGTCGGCGGTGATCACGCTCTCGTCGGGGGCCAGCTCGGGCAGGCGGGCCCAGGCGGTCTCGAGGTCGTCGGCACAGTACACCCGCGCCAGCAGCGCACCGGCGGCCCCGGCACCTCCGGTCTTCTCGGCCAGGGTGCCCGACGGCGCGCTCCCGGCGTCGGCGGCCACCAGGCTGAGCTCGCCACTCTCCAGCCCCCGGGCCAGGGCCTGACGGGGCAGTTCGGGCAGCAAGCGCGCGTGCAGCCAGGCCCCCAGCACCCAGGCGACCAGCCGTTCCCAGCCCGGCGCCACCTGCAGGCGTTCGGCCAGGCGCGGTGCCTGATCGAGCCCTTCATTGGCCAGCCAGTCGTTCAGCGCCGCGTCCTGATCGTCGAGGCTCGCGGCGAGCAGGGCGTCCAGCGAGGCGATCTCGCCCTGCAGGCGACTGCGGCTCTCGCGCTGGGTCTCGCGCTCGGTCTCGGCCGCGCGCAGTGCCTCGCGGCCGGCATCACGCTCGGCCTGCAGGGCATCGCGTCGGGTTTCCAGCGTCTCGAGCTCGAGGTCGATGTCGGCGAGTTGCTCGGCGAGTTCCTCGCGGCGTTCGCGCAGTGCGGCGTCGTCGGGCAGCTCGGCCAGCTGCTGGCGCCGCCGCTCGATCTCCCGGCCCCGGGCCTCGAGCGACTGCTCGTGATGGCGCACGCTGTCCTGGGCGCGTTCGGCCTCGTGGGCGGCCTGGCTGTCGCGCTCCTGAAAATCCTGCCATTCCGCCTGGGCGGCCTCGTTGGCGGCCTCGGCCTCCTCCAGCGCGGCCTCCAGTTCGGCCAGCGACTCGGCCACGGTTTCCTGCTCGGGCCCCAGCGTCTCCAGGCGTTCGTCGAGCTGGGTCAGCCGCTCGCCGTCGGACTCCCCGAGGCGGTCCAGCTCGGCCAGCTCGCGCCGCGCCGAGTCGATCTCGCGGGCCAGCTGCTGCTCCTGGTGACGGGCATGTTCGAGGCGCTGCTCGAGGCGCGCGATGGCCGCGCCGGTCTCGTAGAAGCGCGCCTGATGGCCCTCGAGTTGCTCGGCCAGACGATCGTGCTCGAGACGCGCCTCCTCCAGGCGGGTCTCGCACTCGCGCTGGCCGAGGATCTCGCGCTCGACCTGGGTCTCGAGCTCGCGCACGCGGGATTCCTGCTCGGTCTGCTGGGCGCGCAGGGCGCGACCGCGCAGCAGTGCCAGCTCGCCCTTGAGGCGATGCTCCTCCTGCTTGAGGGTCTGGTAGCGGCGCGCCGCCTCGGCCTGGCGCTTCAAGCGCTCGAGCTGCTTGTCGAGCTCCTCGCGGATGTCGTCGAGGCGCTCGAGGTTCTCCTGGGTGCGGCGCATGCGATTCTCGGTCTCGCGGCGGCGCTCCTTGTACTTGGAGATGCCGGCGGCCTCCTCGAGCGTCGAGCGCAGCTCCTCGGGACGCGCCTCGATCAGCCGCGAGATCATGCCCTGGCCGATGATCGCGTAGGAGCGCGGCCCCAGCCCGGTGCCCAGGAACAGGTCGGCGATGTCGCGGCGACGGCACTTCTGGCCGTTGAAGAAGTAGGTGGACTGGCTGTCGCGGTTGACCTGGCGCTTGACGGCGATCTCGGCGTACTGGGCGTAGGGCCCGCCCATGCTGCCGTCGCGGTTGTCGAAGAGCAGTTCGATGGAGGCCTGGCCGACCGGCTTGCGCCCGGTGGAGCCGTTGAAGATGACGTCGGTCATCGACTCGCCGCGCAGGGTCTTGGCCGAGGACTCGCCCATCACCCAGCGCACCGCATCGATGACGTTGGACTTGCCGCAGCCGTTGGGGCCGACGATCGCCGTCATGTTGCCGTCGAAGGGCACGGTCACGGGGTCGACGAACGACTTGAAGCCGGCCAGCTTGATCGATTTGAGACGCATGCGCTGCGGGAGGCCCTCGTTGCCAACGGTCGAAGTGGCCAGAGTCTACCCAACCGACCGGCACGGCCCAAGCGCTGATCGTGCGCGAGCGCTCACTCGACGACGTGGTCGATGCGCAGGGCCTGCACGGGCGTGTCATCCGCCAGCGTCACCGGCCCCAGCCGGCCGACCAGGTCGCCGGGCCGAGGGGCGGCCTGCCCCTGCCGCGAGACCCGCCCCACCAGGCGTACCCGGTCGACCGCGGAGAGACGCGCGCGGGGCGTCATGGCGTCCGCATCGTCGAGGGTGACGGTACGCGGCAGGTCCGCCACCCGCAGCCGTTCGACGGCCAGCGGCGGCAGCTTGCCGTCGACATCGCGCGCGACCACGAACACGCTGGCGTCGGGCGCGACACGCTCGCGTAGATTGTCGGCCAGGCTGACACGGACCCGCAGGCTCGCGGTGCTGCCGCTGCCCTCGCCTGCCCGGCCCGACTCCCCCTGACGCTGCCGGGCGATGGCGATGCCGCGCTGGAGCGCCGCCACCGCGGCCTCGTCGTCATAGCCGGCGCTGGCCCGTCGCCAGTAGTCGATGGCCTGGTCGTAGTGCTGCCGGTCGAAGGCCGCCACGCCGAGCAGGCCCAGCACGATCGGCTGGCGCGGGTCCCGGGACAGGGTCTCGTCGATCAGCGACTGGACCTCGTCGGTCAGGGTGCGCCCGGCGGCGAAGAACTCGAGCTGTGCCAGCCGGGCCAGCAGCTCGGGACGCCGCGACGTCAGCGCGATGGCCCGGCGCAGGCTGGCGATCGCCTTGTCGAGCCGCCCGGCATCGCGATAGAGCGGCGCCAGCGTCAGCCACACCTTGGGGTTGCCGGGCTGGCGCTCGGCCTGGGTCTCCAGGCGCGCGACGAGCTCGGCGGGCGTGGCGCCGGGCGCATGGCGCACCGACTGGATGGCCGTGTACAGCGCCAGGTCGCCCACCGCGCCCTCCTCGCGATAGAGTCCCAAGCTGCCCGCCACCAGCCCCGCGGCCAGGACGAACACCAGCCACCGTCCGCTGCGTGGCGAACGCCGAGGCGAACGCCAGCGCGGCGATGCGCTCTCGCCGGTGTCGTCGAGCAGGCCGCGCTCGAGCGCCAGACGCTCCTCGGCGTAGCGCTCGGCATCCAGTTCGTCGCGCTGTCGGGCCGCATCGAGCCGCGCCAGGCGCCGGCGATAGGCCGCCACGTTCTCGGCCGTGTGGGCGGGGTCGTCGACAGGCGCCCGCTCGAAGCGGGCCCGCCACAGCGGCCGGCACACCAGCCACACCGCCGGCAGCAGCATCAGGCTCAGCAGCAGCCACAGCACGATCATGAGCGGTCCTCGCGGTCGAGCAGCGCATCCAGCCGCCGGCGCTCCGCGGCATCGAGCGCTCGGGGCGCCGTCCGGCGCCGCACCCGCCAGGCCAGGATTACGCCGCCCAGCCCCACCAGCAGGAAGGGCCCGCCCCACAGCAGCCAGGTCCGCGGCGACAGGCGCGGGCGGTAGAGCACATATTCACCGAAGCGCTGCACGAGAAAATCCTGGATCTCGCGATCGCTGCGCCCGGCCTCGAGCATCGCGGCGACGCGTTCGCGCATGTCCGCGGCGATCGGCGAGGCGGAGGCGGCGATGGTCTCGTTCTGGCACTTGGGGCAGCGCAGCTGGTGGGTCAGCGTCGTGTAGCGCCGGGCGAGCTGCGGATCGTCGAAGTCGCGCACCTCGATGGTCGCCGCCGCGGCCACGCCCAGCAACGCCGTCAGCAGCCCCGCCAGCAACACCGTCCGGATCAGTCGTCGCGCCATCGTTGCACCCGGGGCAGGATTTCCTGCTCGACATTCTCGGGCCGGATAGCACCCGTGTGGTGATAGCGAATGATGCCGTCGCGGTCGACCAGGAAGCTCTCCGGCGCGCCATAGACGCCGAGATCGAAGCCCAGGGTCCCGTCCGGGTCGAACAGGTTGACGGCAAAGGGATCGCCCAGCGTGTCCAGGAACTCCGTGGCCGCTTCCCGGGTGTCCTTGTAGTCGACCCCCACCAGCCTCACGCCCTGCTCGGCGAGCGCCATCAGCTGCGGCATCTCCTCGCGGCAGGTCGGGCACCAGGCGCCCCAGACGTTGACCAGGGTCACCTTGCCCGCCAGCAGCGAGGCATCATGGCGAACGTCCGGGTCGGCGACGGTCGCCAGCGAGAAGGCCGGAAATTCACGACCGATCAGCGCCGACTCGCGGCCGACAGGATCGTGGTTCAGCCCACGGTAGAGAAAGACCGCCAGCCCCGCGAACAGCACCAGCGGAACCAGCAGCAGCAGACGTCGCGTCATGATGTCACCACCTCGTCGTTGCACCGTTGCGCCCCGCGGCCGCGACGATAGCGGCGATCGGCCACCGCCAGCACGCCCCCGGCGGCCATCAGCGCCGCGCCCAGCCACAGCCAGCGCACGAACGGCTTGTACTGAATACGTAGAGCCCAGGCCCCATCCCCCAGGTCCTCGCCCATCGCCACGTACAGATCCCGCAGCAGGCCCGGGCGCAGGGCGACGTCGGTCATCGGCATGCGCCGCGCCAGGTAGAGACGCTTCTCGGGATGCAGGGTGAACCGCCTCTCGCCGTCGCGACTGACGTCGAGGGTCGCGACATCGGCGACGAAGTTGGGCCCGCGCCGCTTGTCCAGCGAGCGCAGGGCGAACGTGTAACCGGCGAGCTGGACCCGGTCGCCGACCGCCATTCGCACGTTGCGTTCCACGTTGTAGTTCGAGACCACCGTCACCCCGACGATGGTCACCGCCAGCCCCAGGTGGCCGAGCTGCATGCCCCAGTAGGCCGGTGCCAGCCGCCGCAGTCCGGCACCCGGCGAGCGGGCGTGGCGCAGCTTGTCGAACAGGTCGCGGGCCAGCGACAGCACCAGCCACAGGGCCAGCAGCAGCCCCAGCGACACCCCGGGATTCCAGCGGCCGTGATAGACGAGCGGCGCCAGCGCGGCGAGCACCACCGCACCCAGCGCCGCCCCGGCCAGCCGCCGCCACAGCTCGCGAGCCGGCATGCGCTTCCAGCGCGCCACCGGCCCCAGCCCCATGAACAGGCACAGCAGTGCCGTCAGCGGCACGAACAGGGCGTTGAAGTACGGCGGACCGACGCTGACCTTGCCCAGCCCCAGGGCGTCGAGAATCAGCGGGTAGAGCGTGCCCAGCAGCACCGTGACGGTCATCACCACCAGCAGGATGTTGTTGACCAGCAGCAGCGCATCGCGGGACAGCCAGCCGAAGGTGACGGCCTGGGAGACCCGCGGCGCACGCAGGGCGAACAGGGTCAGCGCGCCGCCCACGGTCAGCCCCAGCAGGATCAGGATGAAGGCGCCGCGTGTCGGGTCGTTGGCGAAGGCGTGCACCGAGGTCAGCACCCCGGAGCGCACCAGGAAGGTGCCCAGCAGCGACAGCGAGAAGGTGAAGATCGCCAGCAGCACCGTCCAGCTCTTGAAGCTGCCGCGCTTCTCGGTCACCGCCAGCGAATGCAGCAGCGCGGTACCCGCCAGCCAGGGCAGCAGCGAGGCGTTCTCCACCGGGTCCCAGAACCACCAGCCGCCCCAGCCCAGCTCGTAGTAGGCCCACCAGCTGCCCAGCGCGATGCCCACGGTGAGAAACGCCCAGGCGACGTTGGTCCAGGGGCGCGCCCAGCGGGTCCAGGCAGCATCGATGCGGCCCTCGAGCAGTGCGGCAATGGCGAAGGCGAAGACCACCGAGAAGCCCACGTAGCCCATGTAGAGCATCGGCGGGTGGATGATCAGGCCGACATCCTGGAGCAGCGGGTTGAGGTCGGCGCCCTCGCCGGGGACGTTGGGCAACAGCCGCGTGAAGGGATTGGAGGTGAGCAGCACGAACAGCAAAAAGCCGCTGCCGACCAGCCCCATCACGCCCAGAACGCGCGCCATCAGGGCCGCGGGCAGGCGCCGGGACAGTCCCGCCACGGCGCATCCCCAGCCGGCCAGCATCAGGCACCACAGCAGCATCGAGCCCTCGTGGCTACCCCATACCGCGGTGGCCTTGTAGTACCAGGGCAACTGCGAGTTGGCGTTGTTGGCGACATAGGCGACGCTGAAGTCGTCGAACAGGAAGCTCGCCATGAGGCTGGCGAATGCCACCAGCAGGAAGGCGAACTGGCCGAGCGCCATCGGCCGGGCGTAGGCCATCCACAGCGGACGCCGGGTCGCCGCCCCGGCCAGCGGCACCACGGCCTGGATCAGCGCCATCATCAGTGCCAGGATCAGGGCGAAATGGCCGACTTCCGGGATGAACGGGAGAAGCATGCGACGGCTCCGGGCTACTCGGTGCGCCGATAGTCGGCGGGTGACTTGCCGGCCGCCGCGAGCGCGTCGGCGACTTCCGGCGGCATGTAGTTCTCGTCGTGCTTGGCCAGCACCTGATCGGCCTGCAGGACGCCGTCGTCGGCCAGCCTGCCGACCACCACCACGCCCTGCCCCTCGCGGAACAGGTCGGGCAGGATGCCCTGATAGGCGACCTCGAGCGAGGCCTGGAAGTCGGTCACCGTGAAGGTCACGGCCAGGCTGTCGGCATCGCGCGCCACGCTGCCCGTCTCGACCATGCCCCCGGCGCGGATCTGGCGGCCGACCGGCGCCTCGCCAGCGGCGACCTGCGACGGGCTGAAGAAGAGATTGATGTTGCTGCGCAGGGCGTAGCCCAGCAGGCCGGCGGCCACGGCCGCCAGCACCACCAGCGCCAGCAGCACGCCCAGGCGGCGCCTACGCGCGGGCGTCATGGGAACCTCGTGGGACGGCCTTCCGTGGGGCGGCCTCCCGTGGGGCGGCGTCCGCCGCCGCGCGCCGCTGCCGACGGCGCAGCTCCCGCAGCCGGCGACGATGCTCGGCCACGGCCTGCAGGCCGCCGCCGACCAGCACCGCCAGGGTCACGCCCCAGGCGGGCCAGACGTAGGGGGCATAACCGCCCATGTTCAGGAATGCGTTCAGCGACTCGAAGGCCATGGTTGTCTCGCGGTGCGACCGCGCGGGTCAGGGGTGACGGCTACCGAATACCACAAGTGTATACATTTATCGGCTTTAAAGTGTATACAACCATTGTCGCCATTTTTGTCAAGCCCAGGCCGACTCGGGGCTATTGCCGATAGATGAACCATGACTCGGGCTGGGCCGACGGCGTCCTCGTCAAAGCCAACGGCGATGCCCTGCCGGCCGACCGCGGCTGGCAGCGACCGCCCCGATCAGCTCCCCAGCTCGAGCACCCAGCGCTTGCGTCCCTCGCGGCGCAGGATCTCGCTGCGCGTGCGGGTCAGCGTCAGCGCGACGAAGTAGGCGTAGAAGCCGAGCACCATCACCGCCAGCGGCAGCCACATCTCGGCGGGCATCGCCGGGCGCTGGGTCAGGGTGAAGGTGGCCGGCTGGTGCAGGGTGTTCCACCAGTCCACCGAGTACTTGATGATGGGGATGTTGATCACGCCGACCAGGGTCAGCAGCGATGCCGCCCGGGCGCCGCCGTCACGGCTGGCGAAGGCGCCGCGCAGCGCGATGACCCCCAGGTAGAGAAACAGCTGGATCAGCATCGAGGTCAGCCGCGCATCCCACACCCACCAGGTGCCCCAGGTGGGCACGCCCCACACCGAGCCGGAGAACAGCGCCACGCCGGTCATCGCCGCGCCGAACGGCGCGATCACCGTGGCCACCATGTCGGCGAGCTTGATGCGCCAGACCAGGAAGATCGCCCCGGCCACGGCCATCAGCACGAAGCATGACTGGGCGAGGATCGCCGCCGGCACGTGCACGTAGAGGATGCGAAAGCTGTCGCCCTGCTGGTAGTCGGCGGGCGCGAAGAGCAGCGCCCAGACACTGCCCGTGCCCAGCAGCAGGGCCGCCAGCGCCCACAGCCACGGCTGCCAGCGTCCGGCGATGGTGTAGAAGGTTCTGGGCGAGCCCAGACGATGAACGACGTCCCACATGAGCGTGTTACCTCACCCGTGAATACTGATTCGCAGGGCGCCGGCGATCGCCCACGGCGCCAGCATCAGCGCCAGGGCCAGCTGGGCGCCCAGCATGGCCAGTGCCGGTGCGACGTCCCCGCCCATCGCCGCGGCCTGGACGGCGCCGGACCCGAAGATCAGCACCGGAATAGTCAGCGGCAGCACCAGCAGCGACAGTAGCACGCTGCCTCGCGCCAGGCCCACGGTCAGCGCCGCCCCGATCGCCCCGATCAGGCCGAGCGTGGCACTGCCCAGCGCCAGCGAGGCCGCCAGCACGCCGTAACTGCCCGACGGCAGCGACAGCAGCAGCCCCAGCAGCGGCGCCATCAGCGCCAGGGGCAGCCCCGTCAGCAGCCAGTGCACCGCCACCTTGGCCAGCACCAGCGCCGCCAGCGGCTGGGGCGCGAGCAGCAGCTGCTCGAGGCTGCCGTCCTCGTGGTCGCTGCGGAACAGGGCGTCCAGGGAGAGCTGGGTGGCCAGCAGCGCCGCCACCCACAGCAGCCCGGGGGCGATGGCGGCGAGCTGCTCGGGCACCGGCGAGATGCCCAGCGGAAACAGCGTGATGACCAGGGCGAAGAAGGCCGGCGGATTGACCAGGTCACCGCGGCGCCGCAGCGCCACGGTCAGGTCCCGGCGCAGTGTCGCCAGCAGGGCCGGCCCCAGGCCGGCGACGGAGGTTCGGGGTTGCATCAGTCGCCCGCCTTGCTCAGGTCCACTCGGGTCAGCGCCCCGCGTGCGTGCAGTTCATGATGGGTGGTCAGCAGCACCGCGCCGCCGGCCGCCGCATGGTTCCAGAGGGCGTCCTCGAGCGCCGCCACGCCCTGACGATCGATGGCCGTGAACGGTTCGTCGAGAATCCACAGCAGGCGCGGCGAGAGCGTCAGCCGCGCCAGGGCGATGCGCCGCTGCTGCCCGGCGGAGAGCTGGGCCGCCGGCACCTCCTCGAAGCCGGCCAGCCCCAGGACCTCGAGCGCGGCCAGGCGCGCCCGGTGACTGCCGGATTCGCCGTGCAGGGCCTGATACCAGGCGAGGTTCTCGAGCGCATTCAACGCCGGCTTGATGCCCGGGGCATGGCCCAGATAGAGCAGGTTGGCGAGAAAGGCCGGACGGGCCCGGCGCAGCGACACGCCGTTCCAGTGCAGCTCGCCGGCCTGCAGCGGCAGCTGGCCGGCGAGCAGCTTGAGCAGCGAGGTCTTGCCGCTGCCGTTGGGTCCCTCGATTCGGACCACATCCCCGGGGCCGACGCCGAGATCGAGATCGCGAAACAGCCAGCGATCGTCGCGTTCGCAGGCCAGCCCCCGGGCCTCGAGACGAAATGTCACGGCGTCCTCCCGCACGAATTCGCCGGGCACTTTACCCCGAAAGCGCCGTTGGCAGCCAGCCGTGAAGCGGCGTTTGCCGCCCCTGCCGCGCTTGCTATGATGCTCTGGCCCCCGGGCATCCGCGCCAGTACCGGCGCTGGCCCGGCCCCACGTCGCAGCCGATGGAGACGGTCATGCAGTCCGCCCAGCCGCACTACCTGCAACGCCTGCCCAACCTGCCCCTCAACGACGGCGCCTGGGAGGCGGTCGACGCCACCGACCTGGTCGAGGTGCCGCTGCTCGGCCAGGTCGCCGCCGGGCTGCCGATCGAGGCCTGCCCCGATCGCGACAGCGTGTCGATTCCCGCCCGCATGGTGCGCCGCAACACCTACGCCCTGCGGGTGCGCGGCAACTCGATGATCGACTGCAACATCCACGACGGCGACATCATCATCATCGAGCGCCAGGAGAGCGCCGAGAACGGCGAGACCGCCGTGGTGCTGATCAACGATCAGGAGGTCACCCTCAAGAAGCTCTACATCGAGAAACGCGGGGTGCGCCTGCAGCCGGCCAACGCCGCCATGCCGCCGATCTACCTGAAGAACGACGACATCCAGGTCCTGGGGCTGGTGATGGGCGTGATGCGCCGCTCGGAGGTCGCCGCCTGATGGCGTATCCGATTCCCGACCTCGCACCCGATGCGGTGCATCGCCACGAGATCGAGATCGAGCGCAGCCGCTTCATCGCCTGGCTGTGCCATGCCCCGGACAGCGCGGCCTTCGAGCGGCTGCTGAACGCGGCCCGCGCGCACTACCCGGACGCCAGCCACCACTGCAGCGCCTTCATCGCCGGTCCGCCCGGCGAGCAGACGGCGATCGGCTTTTCCGACGACGGCGAGCCCGGCGGCACCGCGGGCCGCCCGATGTTCCAGGTGCTCGACGGCAGCGGCATCGGCCAGATCGGCTGCGTGGTCACCCGCTATTTCGGCGGTACCAAGCTCGGCACCGGCGGGTTGGTGCGGGCCTATTCCCGGGCGGTGCAGCAGGCGCTGGCGGACCTGCCGCTGGCGAGCTTCACGGCGCGCCGCCCGTTGCGCCTGCGCGTCGATTTCGCCGGCGAGGCCGAGGCCCGCGGCTGGTTCGACGAACGGGCCGTGCCCGTCGAGCAGGCGGACTACGCCGCCGATGGCGTGGTGCTCACCGTCGGCTGGCCCAGCGAGTCGCCCGTGGAGCTGGCCGAACTCGAATCCCGCCTCAAGGGGCGCCTGAGCCTGCTCGACGTCCCCTGAAAAGCCCGTTCGCCCCTCCCGCCAAGCGCGCGCCGCCTGCTAGACTAGCGCGCCCCGATGTTGCGGCAGGAGGCACTCGCCGGTGCAGGCTTTACGTTATCCGGGCCGGATCGGCCTGGCCCCCATGGAAGGCGTGATCGACGCCGTCACCCGCGACCTGCTCACCCGCGAGGAGGGGCTGGACTGGACGGTCACCGAATTCGTGCGCGTTGTCGACGCGCGCCTGCCGCCGCGGGTCTTCTACAAGCACTGCCCCGAACTGCGTCAGTCCTGCGTCGTCACCCCCGCCGGCGTCCCCGTTCACTTGCAGCTGCTGGGCTCCGACCCGCAGGCCCTGGCCGCCAATGCCCGCCAGGCGCTCGCGCTCGGCGCTACCAGTCTCGATCTGAACTTCGGCTGCCCGGCCAAGACCGTCAATCGCCATGACGGCGGGGCCAGCCTGCTACGCGATCCGCGCCGGGTCGAACAGGCCGTCGCCGCGGTGGCCGGCGCCGTGGAAGACACCATCCCGGTGACCGCCAAGATCCGCCTGGGCTTTGCCGACAAGCAGCTGGGCGTGGCCTGCGCGCGGGCGGCGGAAGCCGGTGGCGCCCATCATCTGGTCGTGCATGCACGCACCCGCAACGAGGGTTACCGGCCGCCCGCCCACTGGGAATGGATCGCCCGCATCCGGGCGCAGCTGACGATTCCGGTGATCGCCAACGGCGACATCTGGTGCCTGGCCGACTACTGGAAGGCTCGCAGCCTGTCCGGCTGCGAGGACGTGATGCTGGGCCGGGCCGTGCTGGCCGACCCGCTGCTGCCATACCGCATCCGCCACTGGCAGCGCACCGGCGAGTGCCTGCCCGACACGGTCTGGCAGATCCGCGCCGACGTGCTGTGCCGCTACGCCGACTACCAGCGCCGCAACCTGCCGGAAAAGGTGGTGGTGTCGCTGCTCAAGCAGTGGCTCAACATCATGCGCGGCCGCGATGCCGAGGCGGCCCGACGCTTTGCGACCCTGCGCCGCGAGACGCGGCTGGAGGCGTTTCTCGCCGGCTTGCAGGCTCCCTGCCGCGAATCGCCCCAGGCGCACCACGAAGCCGCCACGCTGGCCGTCTGAACCCCGCCCGGGCCCGGCCGGTGGCAAAAAAAGAGGCGCGCCGCAGAATGCGACGCGCCTCGAGACGACCGCTACAGGGTACCGGCTCGCGACGCCGGCAGACCATCAGCTGCCAAGGAAAAACGCGGTTACCAACGAAATCCGCCCTCCCGGGAGGGAGGGCGGATGCAATTCTGGCGCGCCCGGGAGGATTCGAACCTCCGACCACCTGATTCGTAGTCAGGTACTCTATCCAGCTGAGCTACGGGCGCTTTACAGATTGTCGACATCAAGTCAGCGATGTCGATGACGCAACTTCTGTGACGGCGTCATGGCGTCTTTGGTGAACGTTCCGCATCACGGATGCGTTCGACCGGAGAAGATGGCGCGCCCGGGAGGATTCGAACCTCCGACCACCTGATTCGTAGTCAGGTACTCTATCCAGCTGAGCTACGGGCGCTCACTACCGTCTTCACATGTTGAATGGCGGAGAGAGAGGGATTCGAACCCTCGATAGGGCTATAAACCCTATACTCCCTTAGCAGGGGAGCGCCTTCAGCCACTCGGCCATCTCTCCCTCATCAACACGGCGCGTAGATTACCGATTTTACTGGGCCTTGTCCACCCTTGTGGCAATTTTTCTGTCGGCGGTCCGGCGGTGGGGCCATGCGACAGGCTCCCTGCTGCTCCGAGAGATCGAAATTGCGGGGTAACGCCGATCATGCTGACTGACTCGCGATCCCCCGCCTCGATCAGGTTTCGACCTCTCCGCTGTCGCTTTCCGTCCGCTCGCGCTGAATACGCTGATAGATTTCCTCGCGATGCACGGAAACGTTCTTCGGTGCGTTGACGCCGATTCGGACCTGGTTCCCCTTGACCCCCAGCACGGTGACGGTAATTTCGTCACCGATCATGAGTGTCTCGCCGACTCGGCGGGTCAGGATGAGCATGGCTGATCTCCTTTCAGACTTCTTCCAACGGGGTGCGCAACAGCTATGGTCCATAGAAGAAGCGCGGCGCTGATTATGCGCCAAACGCTCCTTGCGGGCCAACAACGCGGCCAATGAGACCTCATCGTCACGTTGAATGAAAGCCCTGCTATGGACCGTGTGTATCCTTACACCCCTACAGCGTAGAACCACTTGCGGGTCCTATGCATGGCTCACTCGCTTTCCACGCGATCCTTGTCGAGTCCGAAGGCTTCATGCAGGGCACGAACCGCCAGCTCCATGTGCTTCTCGTCGATCACCACCGAGATCTTGATTTCCGAGGTGGACACCATGCGAATGTTGACGTTCTCCTCGGCCAGCACGCGGAACATCTTGGAGGCGACACCGGCGTGGGAGCGCATGCCGACCCCGACCAGGGAGACCTTGGCGATGTTGTCGTCGGCGCGCAGCTCCCCTTCGCCCAGCGCCGGAATCACCTCATTCTGGAGAATCCGCTGGGTCTGCTTGAAGTCACTCTTGGCGACGGTGAAGGTAAAGTCGGTGTAATTGCCGGTCGGCGCCACGTTCTGGACGATCATGTCCACTTCGATATTGGCATCGGCGATCGGGCCGAGAATCTTCGAGGCCACCCCCGGGATATCCGGCGTGTTGAGCAGGGTGAGCTTGGCTTCATTGGCCGTGAAGGCGATACCGGAGATCAGCGGTTCTTCCATGGAATCCTCTTCTTCATCTGAATCAGCGACGATCAGGGTGCCGGGGCCATCCTCGAAGCTGGACAGCACACGCAGCGGCACATTGTACTTGCCGGCGAACTCGACGGCGCGAATCTGCAGGACCTTGGAGCCCAGGCTGGCCAGCTCGAGCATCTCCTCGACGGTGATGCGCTCGAGGCGCCGGGCCCGGGAGCACACCCGCGGGTCGGTAGTGTAGACGCCGTCGACATCGGTGTAGATCTGGCACTCATCGGCCTGGAGCGCCGCGGCCAGCGCCACCCCGGTGGTGTCGGAGCCGCCGCGACCCAGCGTGGTGATGTTGCCCTCCTCGTCGACGCCCTGGAAGCCGGCGACCACGACCACCTTGCCGTCGTTCAGGTCCTCGCGCATCTCGTCGGTCTCGATGCGCTGGATTCGCGCCTTGGTGTGGGCGCTGTCGGTGAGGATGCCCACCTGCGAACCGGTGTACGAGGTCGCCGGCACGCCCAGCTTGTGCAGGGCCAGGGCCATCAACGAGATGGTGACCTGCTCGCCGGTGGAAACCAGCATGTCCATCTCGCGCGGCGTGGGCTCGTCGTTGATCTCGTTGGCCAGCCCGACCAGCCGGTTGGTCTCGCCGCTCATCGCCGAGACGACCACCACCACCTGATGGCCTTCGTCACGGAACCGCTTGACTTTCTCGGCCACGGCCTTGATGCGCTCGACCGAGCCCACCGAGGTACCGCCGAATTTCTGTACGTATAGCGCCATGAGTTGCCTATCCGTGTTGGAACATGAATGGAAAACCCTTCGCCGGCCGGAGCGCACGGCCCCGACCATGAGAAAGGGCCGGTGACATCCTGCCACGCGGCCCTTGCGAAACACTCAGCCCAGTTGCTGGGCGACCCAGTCGGGCACGCCGGCCAGGGCCGACGGCAACGCCTCGGGGCGACTGCCCCCGGCCTGGGCCATGTCGGCGCGTCCGCCGCCCTTGCCGCCGACCTGGCCGGCGACATGGTTGACCAGCGCCCCGGCCTTGACCCGCCCGGTCAGGTCATCGGTGACCCCGGCGATCAGGCTGACCTTGCCGGCATCCGCGTCGGCCACGCCGAGCACCAGGATGCCGGAGCCCAGCTTGTTCTTGAGCTGGTCCATGAGGGTGCGCAGCTCCTTGCCGGAGACCCCCTCGAGCTGCCTGGCAAGTACCTTGACGCCCGCCACCTCCTGGACCTCGGCAAGCACGTCGTTGCTCGCCGCGCTGGCCAGCTTGGCCTTGAGCCGCTCGAGCTCCTTCTCCATCGCCCGGTTGCGCTCGAGCAGGGCGTCGACCCGCGACTCGACCTGCTCGGGCTTGGCCCGCAGACGCTCGCCGATCCGCGCCAGGCGGGCTTCCTGCTCCCGGAAGTAGGCCAGCGCGCCCTCCCCGGTGACCGCCTCGATGCGCCGCACGCCGGCGGCGATGCCGGTCTCGGCGAGGATATGGAAGGCGCCGATGTCGCCGCTGCGGGCCACGTGGGTGCCGCCGCACAGCTCGACGGAGAAGCCGTCGCTGCCGATGGTCAGCACCCGCACGTCCTCGCCGTACTTGGCCTCGAACAGCGCTGCGGCACCGCGCGCCCTGGCCTCGTCGAGCGACATGTGCTCAATGCCCGTCGCGGCATTGGCGAGGATCTCGCGATTGACGATGGCCTCCACCTCGGTGAGCTGCTCGGCGCTCAGCGCCTCGAAATGGCTGAAGTCGAAGCGCAACCGCTCGGCGGTCACCAGCGAGCCCTTCTGCTGGACATGCTCGCCCAGCACCCGCTTGAGTGCCTCGTGGAGTAGGTGGGTGGCCGAGTGGTTGCGCATGGTCGCCGCTCGCAGCGAGGCGTCCACCCGCGGCGCGACATGACCGCCGACCTCGAGCACGCCCTCGACCATCACCCCATGGTGCAGGTGATGCCCGGCCTGCTTCTGGGTGTCGGTCACCTGGAAGCGCGCGCCGTCGGCCTCGAGATAGCCGGTGTCGCCGGCCTGCCCGCCCGACTCGCCGTAGAAGGGCGTGCGATCGAGCACCACCACGCCCGTCTGCCCGGCCTCCAGCGCCGCCAGCGCATTGCCCTCGCCATCGACCAGGGCGGTGATGCGGGCCTCGTCCTCGAGCCGGTCGTAGCCGGTGAAGGCGGTCTCGCCCTCCACCTCGATCGCCGCGCCGTAGTCGGCGCCGAACTGGCTGGCCGCCCGGGCCCGTTCGCGCTGGGCCTCGAGCTCGCGCTCGAAGCCGGCCTCGTCGAGGGTCACGCCGCGCTCGCGGCAGATGTCGGCGGTCAGGTCGAAGGGAAAGCCGTAGGTGTCGTAGAGCTTGAAGATGGTCTCGCCGGCCAGCACCTCGCCGTCGAGCTCCGCCAGCGCCGCCTCGAGCAGGCCCATGCCGTGATCGAGGGTGCGCGCGAACTGCTCCTCCTCCTTGAGCAGGACCTTCTCGATCTGCTCGCGGGCCTTGCTCAGCTCCGGGTAGGCCTCGCCCATCTCGGCGTCGAGCGCCGCCACCAGCCGGTGGAAGAACGGCTCGCGGGCACCCAGCTTGTGGCCGTGGCGCACCGCGCGACGGATGATCCGGCGCAGCACGTAGCCGCGCCCCTCGTTGGAGGGCAGCACGCCATCGACGATCAGGAAGGCACAGGAGCGGATATGGTCGGCGATCACCCGCAGCGAGGGCGTGGTGATGTCATGGTGGCCGATGACGTCCGCCGCCGCCTTGAGCAGGTTGGCGAACAGGTCGATCTGGTAGTTGGAGTGCACGCCCTGCATCACCGCGGCGATGCGCTCCAGGCCCATGCCGGTGTCGATCGACGGCTTGGGCAGCGGCGTCAGGGTACCCGCGGCATCGCGATCGTACTGCATGAACACCAGGTTCCAGATCTCGATGTAGCGATCGCCGTCCTCTTCCGGGCTGCCGGGAGGGCCGCCCCACACCTCGGGACCGTGATCGAAGAAGATCTCCGAGCTCGGGCCGCAGGGGCCGGTGTCGCCCATCTGCCAGAAGTTGTCCTCGTCGAGCTTCGAGAAGCGCTCGGGATCGACGCCGATCTCGTCCTTCCAGATGCGCTCGGCCTCGTCGTCGCTGACATGGACGGTGACCCACAGCTTGTCGGCCGGCAGGCCCAGACGCTCGGTGAGGAAGGTCCAGGCAAAGCGGATCGCCTCGCGCTTGAAGTAGTCGCCGAAGCTGAAGTTGCCCAGCATCTCGAAGAAGGTATGGTGGCGCGCGGTGTAGCCGACGTTGTCCAGGTCGTTGTGCTTGCCGCCGGCGCGCACGCAGCGCTGGGCCGAGGTCGCGCGGACGTAGGGGCGCGGATCGCGGCCAAGGAAGACATCCTTGAACGGCACCATGCCGGCATTGGTGAACAGCAGGGTCGGGTCGTTCTCCGGCACCAGCGAGCTCGACGGCACGATGGTGTGGCCCTGCTCCTCGAAGAAGGCCAGAAAGGCCTGTCTGATATCTGCGCTTTTCATAGCAAATCCGTGGCAATGTGCGTTAGGGCGCTGCGGCCATGGCAGTCACTCGACGCCTCGACACCGAACGTGCGCGAAGCGAGCCGGAAGATGACGGGAACAGGCCGCCCTGAGCCGTCGCAAGGCGCTCTAGTATAACGCGTTCAGCGGGGGACTAAAGACGCGGCCGTCAATGGCGGCGCAAGAGAGCACCGGTGCCGTCGCCGGGTCGGTGGGGAAAAGAGAGGAGACGGGAAAGGGGCAGGCAACCTCGGGAACCGGGTCTGCCCGCCATCGGGGGGATCAGGTCTCGCGCCAGGCATGAGCCAGGGCGTGATGGACCTGACCGGCATCGAAGCCGCGCCCGGCCAGGAAGCGCTGGCGTCGCGCCCGCTCGCGGGGCCCGTCGCCGGGCCCGTCGAAGCGCTTGGCCAGCACCTCGCAGGCCAGCGCCTGCCAGTCGCAGCCGGCCTCGTCCAGGGCCGCGCCGATCAGTTCGCCATCCACGCCGCGCCGGCCGAGTTCGGCGCGGATCTTGACCGGCCCCTGGCCGCGCTGGATGCGGCTGCGCACGAAGTGCTCGACGAAGCGCGCGTCCGACTGCAGCCCCTCCTCGGCCAGCCGGGCGAGGGCCGCCTCGACCGCCGCCGGCTCATGGCCCCTGGCGGTCAGGCGGGTGCGCAGCTCGGCGGCGGCGTACTCGCGACGCGCCAGCAGGCGGATGGCGTCGTCGCGCGGCGTGGCAAGCGAATCCGGGGTCATGACGGCCGCCTAGATGAGTTCGTCACGATCCTCGAGCGGTGTCTCGACCGCTTCGGCCTCGCCTTCCTTGGCCTTGGGTTCCGGCGTGTTGAGCAGCTGGGCGCGGATCTGGCTCTCGATCTCCTCCATCACCGCCGGGTTGTCCTCGAGGTACTGGGCGGCATTGGCCTTGCCCTGGCCGATCTTGCTGCCCTGGTAGCTGTACCAGGCGCCCGCCTTGTCGATCAGCTTGCACTGCACGCCCAGATCGACCACCTCGCCGGCATGGTAGATGCCCTTGCCGTAGAGGATCTGGAACTCGGCCTGGCGGAACGGCGGCGAGACCTTGTTCTTGACCACCTTGACGCGGGTCTCGTTGCCGGTCACCTCGTCGCCCTGCTTGACCGAGCCGGTACGGCGGATGTCCAGACGCACACTGGAGTAGAACTTCAGCGCGTTGCCGCCGGTGGTGGTCTCGGGGCTGCCGAACATCACGCCGATCTTCATGCGGATCTGGTTGATGAACACCACCATGCAGTTGGCGTTCTTGATGTTGCCGGTGATCTTGCGCAGCGCCTGGGACATCAGGCGGGCCTGCAGGCCGACGTGGGAGTCGCCCATCTCGCCCTCGATCTCGGCCCGCGGCGTCAGGGCCGCCACCGAGTCGACGATGATCACGTCGACCCCGCCGGAGCGCACCAGCATGTCGCAGATCTCGAGGGCCTGCTCGCCGGTGTCCGGCTGCGAGACCAGCAGGTCGTCGATGTTGACGCCGAGCTTCTCGGCATAGCTCGGGTCGAGAGCGTGCTCGGCGTCGATGAAGGCGCAGGTCTTGCCCTGCTTCTGCGCCTCGGCGATCACCGACAGGGTCAGGGTGGTCTTGCCCGAGGACTCCGGCCCGTAGATTTCCACCACGCGACCGTAGGGCAGCCCGCCGATACCCAGCGCGATGTCCAGCCCCAGCGAGCCGGTGGAAACGGCCGGCATGGCCACCCGGGGCGCGTCGCCCATGCGCATCACGGCACCCTTGCCGAACTGGCGCTCGATCTGGGACAGCGCCGCGTTGAGCGCCTTGGTGCGATTGTCGTCCTGTGCCATGAAAGGCCTCCTGAAAACGCGTGAAAGCAGCACCGGCGACACGGGCGGAAGGGCCGCGAACCGACGCCTGCCGGACACTGTATGATTGACCAGTATTATGACGAAAAAAACCGCCTCCGCCTATCCCTCCAGCGTCCACTTCGCACCGCTTTCGGCAGCGGTCAGCGCCTCGATCAGCCCGGCCAGCGCCCGGTGCACGGCCTGCTCGCGAACGGCCCGGCGGTCGCCCGCGAAGTGGCGGCATTCACTGCGACAGGCCCGGGCGTCACCCCAGGCGAACCACACCGTGCCGACCGGCTTGTCGGTGCTGCCGCCGCCGGGGCCGGCGACGCCGCTGATCGCCACCGCCAGGTCGGCACCGCTCTCATGGCAGGCCCCGGCGACCATCGCCTCGACGGTCTCGCGGCTGACCGCGCCCCGCTCGGCGAGGGTCGCTTCCGGCACGCCCAGCAGTCGCTGCTTGGCGGCGTTGGAATAGGTGACATAGCCGGTCTCGAAGTACCCCGAGCTGCCGGCGATATCGGTGATGGCGCTGGCCACCCCGCCGCCGGTACAGGACTCGGCGGTGGTGATCATCACGCCCCGCTCCAGGCAGAACCGCTGCAGGCGCTCGGCGAGCGCCCGGGTCGTCTGTTGCGACAGCATCCGTCCGTGATTCACCGTATCACGTCTCCCTGTGCATGAGCCGTCAGCTTAGCAGAAGCCGCCACGCCCGTGCCCCGCCCTGGCGGCCTGTGGACCCGCTCGTCGACTGCGCTAGAATGGCCGGCCACGATCGCCGTCTTCGACGGATGTGCCCACGCCACAGGGAAGCCTCCAACGCCATGCCAGACGCGGTTGCCAGCAAGTCGACCACCCACACGCCGATGATGGCCCAGTACCTGAAGATCAAGCGCGAGCACCCCGACGTGCTGCTCTTCTACCGCATGGGCGATTTCTACGAGCTGTTCTACGACGACGCCAGGCGCGCCGCGCAGCTGCTCGACATCACGCTCACCGCCCGCGGTCAGTCGGCGGGCGCGCCGATCCCCATGGCCGGCGTGCCCTATCACAGCGCCGAGGGGTATCTGGCGCGGCTGGTCAAGGCCGGCGAGTCGGTGGCCATCTGCGAGCAGATGGGCGACCCGGCGACCAGCAAGGGCCCGGTGGAGCGCCAGGTGGTGCGCATCGTCACGCCCGGCACCCTGCACGACGAGGCGCTGCTCGACGCCCGGCGCGACAACCTGCTGCTGGCCCTGCACCCGCAGGGCGAGCGCTGGGGGCTGGCCTGGCTGGAGCTTTCCAGCGGGCGTTTCAGCGTGCTGGAGGTCGACGGCGAGGCCGACCTGCTCGCCGAGATCCACCGCCTGGCCCCCGCCGAGCTGCTGGTGGCCGAAGGCCTCGAGCTGCCGCCGGCCCTCGCCGAGCGCCCGGGGCTGACGCGCCAGAGCGCCTGGCTGTTCGATCACGACTCGGCGACTCGCCTGCTGTGCGACCAGTTCGGCGTCGCCGACCTGCGCGGCTTCGGCTGCGCTCACCTGGAATGCGCGATCACCGCCGCCGGGGTGCTGGTCGACTACGCCCGCGACACCCAGCGCTCGCGCCTGCCCCACGTCACCGCGCTGGGCGTGGAGAGTCGCGACGAGTCGGTGGTCATCGACGCCGCCAGTCGCCGCAACCTGGAGATCGACACCAACCTCGGCGGCGGCAGCGAGAACACCCTGGCCAGCGTGCTCGACACCACCGCCACGGCGATGGGCTCGCGGCTGCTCAAGCGCTGGCTCAATCGTCCGCTGCGCGACCGCGACCAGGTCATCGCGCGTCAGGGCGCCGTGCAGCGCCTGCTCGACAGCGAGCGCCATCTCGACCTGCGCGAGACGCTCAAGCACATCGGCGACGTCGAGCGCATCCTCGCCCGCGTGGCGCTGCGCAGCGCTCGCCCGCGGGACCTGGCCCGCCTGCGCGATGCGCTCAACGCCCTGCCCGAGCTGCAGGCGAGCCTGACCACGCTCGAGGAGGGCTCCGCCCTGGACGGGCTCAAGCGCCACATCCGCCCCTATCCCGAGCTGGCCGAGACCCTGACGCGTGCCCTGGTCGAGAGCCCGCCGGTGGTGATCCGCGACGGTGGCGTGATCGCCGAGGGCTTCGACGCCGAACTCGACGAGCATCGCGGCCTGGCCGAGCACGCCGGCGACTACCTGGTGCGGCTGGAGACCCGCGAGCGCGAACGCACCGGGCTGGCCGGCCTCAAGGTCGGCTACAACCGGGTGCACGGCTACTACATCGAGATTCCCCGCGCCCAGGCCCGCGAGGCGCCGGCCGACTACATTCGCCGCCAGACGCTGAAGAATGCCGAGCGCTTCATCATCCCCGAGCTCAAGGAGTTCGAGGACAAGGCCCTGTCGGCCAAGTCCCGCGCCCTGGCCCGCGAGAAGCTGCTCTACGAGGGGCTGCTCGACACCCTGGGCGCCGAGCTGGACGCCCTGCAGGCCAGCGGCCGCGCCCTGGCCGCGCTCGACGTGCTGGCGGCATTCGCCGAGCGCGCCCTGGCGCTCGATCTGGCGTGTCCGCGGCTCGCCGAGACGCCCGGCCTGACCATCCGCGGCGGGCGCCACCCGGTGGTCGAGCACGTCAGCGATGCGCCCTTCGTGCCCAACGACCTGCAGCTCGATCGCGAGCGCCACATGCTGGTGATCACCGGCCCCAACATGGGCGGCAAGTCGACCTACATGCGCCAGGCGGCGCTGATCGCCCTGCTCGCCCACTGCGGCAGCTTCGTGCCGGCGGACAGCGCCGAGATCGGCCCGCTGGACCGCATCTTCACCCGCATCGGTTCCAGCGACGACCTGGCCGGCGGGCGCTCGACCTTCATGGTCGAGATGACCGAGACCGCCAGCATCCTGCACAACGCCAGCGCCGAGAGCCTGGTATTGATGGACGAGATCGGCCGCGGCACCAGCACCTTCGACGGCCTGTCGCTGGCCTGGGCCAGCGCCGAGCACCTGGCGGGCGTGCGCGCCCTGACCCTGTTCGCCACCCATTACTTCGAGATGACCGCCCTGGCCGAGCAGCTCGACGGCGTGGCCAACGTGCACCTGACCGCCGCCGAGCACGGTGACGGCATCGTCTTCATGCACCGCGTCGAGGAGGGACCGGCCAGCCAGAGCTACGGCCTCCAGGTGGCCCAGCTCGCCGGGGTGCCTGCCGCCGTGGTGGCCCGGGCCCGCGAGAAGCTCACCGGGCTGGAGCAGCAGGAGATCGACCAGGGCCAGCATCGTCCCGGTGTCGAGGCGTCGCCGGCGGACGCTCCACCCCAGCAGCCCGACCTCTTCGCCAGCCCCCGCCACCCGCTGGTCGACGAGCTCGGCGAACTGGCACTGGACGAGCTCACGCCGCGCCGGGCGCTCGAGCTGCTCTACCGCTGGCGAGACCGGCTCTAGGCGCGGGCGAGAATGGCTGCAGGAAGCCGCACGCGCGGGCATGATCTCATGCGCAATCGTTCGATCGCCCCGCTTGCCGCTCCCGCCGGGCCGCGACTAGAATGAGCCAACTTAGAATAGGGCCTTATAATAGCCCCATCATTTATAACCAGCCGTGACCGACTGTGCCGGACATGTCGGTCGACTCCGCCCCGCCATGATCCGAGGGAGACACCATGACATTCGTCGTCACCGAAAACTGCATCAAGTGCAAATACACCGACTGCGTCGAGGTCTGTCCGGTCGACTGCTTCTACGAAGGGCCGAACTTCCTGGTGATTCACCCCGACGAATGCATCGACTGTGCCCTGTGCGAGCCGGAGTGCCCGGCCGAGGCCATCTACTCCGAGGATGAACTGCCCGACGACCAGCAGGAGTTCATCGCGCTCAACGCCGAGCTCGCCGAGGAATGGCCCAATATCACCGAGAAGAAGGACCCGCCGGCCGACGCGGCCGAGTGGGACGGCAAGTCCGGCAAGAAGCCGCTGCTCGAACGCTGAATCGCGTCTCCGAGTCCGGCTCGCAAGGGGCCGGACCGGCAACGAAAAAAGGCGGCCGATGGCCGCCTTGTCCAGAAGCAATCCCTTTCGGACAGCTCCCTCTGCCCGCCTCCCTCGATCCGCTCCCTGTCCCGTATGGCGTCCTGCCAGTCGCGACGGACCGTCTTTCATCCCGTGGCATTTCGCCGTATCCCGCGGCGTCCTGCCGTAGCGAACCAGGTTCGCTTTCCCGTATCCCGCGTCCATTTTTGCCGCACTGCAGGATCGCCACAAGCGGGTGGTCGGACCACCACCGGTGGAATGACTCGCCATCCTCAAGGAATAAGCCTTTAAAACAGTAACTTATACCGAAAAAAGACGGCGCGTACGGCGCGTTGCCCGCCGTAGCGGACAGGCCATGTAGGAAATCTCTTACAAGAGCCGTCGGCAATGGCTGACAGGGGAGGGAGAGAGGGCGCGCCGCCGGCAGGCCGGCGACGCGCTGAGGCCTGATGGGGCCGTTCAGCCCTGCCCCTTGATGGCCTTGAGGCCGGGGTAGCGGGCCTTCTCGCCGAGCTGCTGCTCGATCACCAGCAGGCGGTTGTACTTGGCGACCCGATCCGAGCGGCACAGCGAGCCGGTCTTGATCTGGCCGGCGGAGGTGGCCACCGCCAGATCGGCGATGGTGGTGTCCTCGGTCTCGCCGCTGCGATGCGAGATCACCGCGGTGAAGCCGGCGTCCTGGGCCATGCGGATGGCGTCCAGGGTCTCGGACAGCGAGCCGATCTGGTTGAACTTGATCAGGATCGAGTTGCCGATCGACTCGTCGATGCCGCGCTTGAGGATGCGGGTGTTGGTGACGAACAGGTCGTCGCCGACCAGCTGCACCTTGTCGCCCAGCTTCTCGGTCAGCGCCTTCCAGCCGTCCCAGTCGGACTCGTCCATGCCGTCCTCGATGGAGACGATCGGGTAGTCGTCGCACAGCCCGGCCAGGTAGTCGGCGAAGCCGGCGGCATCGTAGGACTTGCCCTCGCCCGCCAGGTTGTACTGACCGTCCTGGTAGAACTCGGAGGAGGCGCAGTCGAGCGCCAGGGTGATGTCACGACCCAGGACATAGCCGGCCTGCTCGACGGCTTCCTTGATCACCGCCAGGGCCTCGGCGTTGGAGGCCAGGTTGGGCGCGAAGCCGCCCTCGTCGCCCACCGCGGTGGACAGGCCGCGCCCTGCGAGCACCTTCTTCAGGGCATGGAAGACCTCCGCGCCCATGCGCAGCGCCTCGCGGAAGTTCGGCGCGCCCACCGGCTGGATCATGAACTCCTGGATGTCGACGTTGTTGTCGGCATGCTCGCCGCCGTTGAGGATGTTCATCATCGGCACCGGCATCAGGTACTGCCCAGGCTGGCCGTAGAGCTCGGCGATGTGCGCGTACAGCGGCACGCCCTTGTCCACCGCCGCGGCGCGGGCCGCGGCCAGTGACACGGCGAGGATGGCATTGGCACCGAGGTTCGCCTTGTTGTCGGTGCCGTCGAGTTCGAGCATGGCGTTGTCCAGCGCCCGCTGGTCGCTCGCGTCCATGCCGACCAGCGCCTCGCGGATGCGGCCGTTGACCGCCTCGACCGCCTTGAGCACGCCCTTGCCCAGGTAGCGGGCCTTGTCACCGTCGCGCAGCTCCAGGGCCTCGCGGGAGCCGGTGGAGGCGCCGCTCGGGGCACAGGCCACGCCGTGGGCGCCGTCGTCGAGGGTCACCTCGGCCTGCACCGTGGGGTTGCCCCGCGAGTCGAGGACCTCGAGGGCCTGGATATCGACAATCTTGCTCATCGTGAATCGTCCTTTGTCAGCGTTGAGAGTAGCGGTTTCACGGCTCCGCGATGGTGACCTGTCGCGCGGCAGGCGGCTCAGGTGATCGACAGCGGCGCGAACCCCTTGACCAGCTCGTCGAGCGCCTTGAGCTGAGCGAGGAAGGGCTCGAGCCGGTCGAGCGGCAATGCACAGGGGCCGTCGCACCTGGCGTTGTCGGGGTCGGGATGCGCCTCGAGGAACAATCCGGCCAGCCCCACGGCGACCCCGGCGCGGGCCAGCTCGGCGACCTGGGCGCGACGTCCGTCGGCACTGTCGGCACGGCCGCCGGGGCGCTGCAGCGAGTGGGTGACGTCGAAGAACACCGGATGGCCGGTCTGCTTCATGTCACCGAAGCCCAGCATGTCGACCACCAGATTGTTGTAGCCGAAGCTCGAGCCGCGCTCGCAGAGAATCACCCGCTCGTTGCCGGCCTCGCGACACTTGGCGATGATGTGGCGCATCTCGTGCGGGGCCAGGAACTGCGGCTTCTTGATGTTGATCACCGCGCCGGTGCGCGCCATTGCCACCACCAGATCGGTCTGACGGGCCAGGAAGGCCGGCAGCTGGATGACGTCGGCGACCTCGGCCGCCGGCGCGGCCTGCCAGGGCTCGTGGACGTCGGTGATCACCGGCACGCCGTAGCGCGCCTTGATCTCGGCCAGCCACGCCAGGCCGGTTTCCAGCCCCGGGCCGCGGAAGGAATGGATCGAGCTGCGGTTGGCCTTGTCAAAGCTGGCCTTGAAGACATAGGGCATGCCCAGCCGGCGGGTCACGTCGACATAGGTCTCGGCGACCTCGAGGGCCAGCTCGCGGGATTCCAGCACGTTCATGCCGCCGAACAGCATCAGCGGCAATGAATTGCCGGCCCTGAGGCCGGCAAATTCGAGGGTCTTCGGCGTGATGTCGGACATCAGCGCTTCAATCCTGGGTCGGAGACTGGGCACGCTGGCGCCGGGTCTTGTGCTCCAGCGCGGCGTTGACGAAGCCGGTGAACAGCGGATGGCCGTCGCGCGGCGTGGAGGTGAACTCGGGGTGGAACTGACAGGCCACGAACCACGGATGATCGGGCAGCTCGACCATCTCCACCAGGGAATTGTCGACGCTCTTGCCGGACACCACCAGGCCGGCCTGCTCGAGCTGCTCGATGAACTGGTTGTTGACCTCGAAGCGATGGCGATGGCGCTCGGTGATCGCGTCCATGCCGTAGGCCTCGCGGGCCTTCGAGCCGGCCCGGAGATGGCAGACCTGACCGCCCAGGCGCATGGTGCCGCCGAGATCGGAGGCCTCGTCGCGCAGTTCGATCTTGCCCTCGGCGTTGACCCACTCGGTGATCAGGCCGACCACCGGGTGGCGGGTGTCATGGGTGAACTCGGTGGAGTTGGCGTCCTCCCAGCCGGCCACGTGGCGGGCGAACTCGATCACCGCCACCTGCATCCCCAGGCAGATGCCCAGATACGGAACACCGTGCTCGCGCGCGTAACGGGCGGTGGCGATCTTGCCCTCGACCCCGCGCTCGCCGAAGCCCCCGGGCACCAGGATCGCGTCCTTGCCGGCCAGGCGTTCGGTGCCGTGGCGCTCGATGTCCTCGGAATCGATGTAGTCGATGTTGACCTTGATCCGGGTCTGGATGCCGGCGTGGATCAGCGCCTCGTTGAGCGACTTGTAGGCGTCGAGCAGCTCCATGTACTTGCCGACCATGGCGATGTTGATCGACTTGAGCGGATTGAGCTTGGCATCGAGCACATGCACCCACTCGGCGAGATCGGCGGGCTGGGCCTCGAGGCGCAGCTTGTCACAGACGATCTCGTCGAGGCCGTGCTCGTGGAGCATCAGCGGGATGCGATAGATGGTGTCGGCATCCTGCAGCGGGACGACGGCGCGCTCCTCGACGTTGGTGAACAGCGCGATCTTGCGCCGCTCGCTCTCCTCGAGCTCGACCTCGCTGCGACAGATCAGGATGTCCGGCTGAATGCCGATCGAGCGCAGCTCCTTGACGCTGTGCTGGGTCGGCTTGGTCTTGGTCTCGCCGGCGGTCTTGATGTAGGGCACCAGCGTCAGGTGCATGAACAGCGCGCGGTTGGCACCGACTTCGCTGCGGATCTGGCGGATCGACTCGAGGAACGGCAGCGACTCGATGTCGCCCACCGTGCCGCCGATCTCCACCAGCGCCACGTCGAAGTCCTTGCCGCCCTCGTAGACCCGGCGCTTGATCTCGTCGGTGATGTGCGGGATCACCTGCACCGTGCCGCCCAGGTAGTCGCCGCGGCGCTCCTTGCGCAGCACGTGCTCGTAGACCCGGCCGGTGGTGAAGTTGTTGCCCTGGGTCATCTTGGTGCGGATGAAGCGCTCGTAGTGGCCCAGGTCGAGATCGGTCTCCGCGCCATCCTCGGTGACGAACACCTCGCCATGCTGGAACGGGCTCATGGTGCCCGGATCGACGTTAATGTACGGATCCAGCTTGAGCATGGTGACCTTGAGGCCACGCGCCTCGAGAATCGCCGCCAGCGAGGCCGACGCGATGCCCTTGCCGAGTGAGGACACAACGCCGCCGGTCACGAAGATATATCGTGTCATGGAGAACCTGTTGAAACGTGATCAGTATGGCCTGGAGGGACGAGGCCCGGATGGGACGCCAGAATAGCAGATTCGCCCGGCGCGCTCAATTTGCCCAGGCGGCCCGCCGAGCCCGTCCCGGCATCTCACTTCGGGGCAGGCCACCAGCGCGCCATCTCGCCGCCCAGCGGGTCACGGGCGGGTTGCGAGACCTCGGCGATGCGCGCCACCGCGGCGTCGTGCCGGGCCGGGTCGGCACCGATCAGGTCGAGCGTCGGCTGGTCCTCGGGATAGGCGGCCAGCAGCAGGAAGTCCTCGCTGGCGTCGCGCTGGCAGTGCCCGGTGCCGGCGGGCAGCACCAGCACGTCGCCGCGACGCACCTCGACGTCACGTCCCGCCTCGCCGCCCAGGCGCAGCAGTCCCCAGCCGGAGAGCACGCCGAACGCCTCGTGCGCGGTGGAATGGTAATGGTGATAGTCGAACACCTCGCCCCGCCAGCTGGCGGGCCAGCCGCTGGCGGCGAAGCGCGCACCGAAGAGGGCCGCCAGCCGCTCGCGATCGCCGCCCTCCGAGCGAGGGATGCGGTGGGCGCGAAACACCAGCGTGGCCAGGTGGCTGTTGGGAATCGCGCCGTCATCCGCGAACTGAAGGCAGTCGGGAATCTCCAGTCCCAGGGCTTCCAGTGTGTCGTCCATGTCGCCGGCCTCCTGTGATCGTCGCCCCGGTCAGTGTATGCCGGGGCGACGACCACCCCCAAGCCGGCGATTCCGGGCCCATGACGACGCCGCCCCCGTCGGGACGGGGGCGGCGTGGAGGGCGGGCGGCGCGCGCCGGCGTTACACGCCGAGGTAGTCGAGGATGCCCTCGGCGGCCTGACGCCCCTCGTGGATGGCGGTGACCACCAGGTCGGAGCCACGCACCATGTCGCCACCGGCGAAGACCTTCTCGTTGCTGGTCTGGAAGGCGAAGCGGCCGCGCTCGGGCGCGGTCACCCGGCCGCGCTCGTCGATCTCGATGCCCTGCTCGGCGAACCAGGGGATGTCGCTGGGCTGGAAGCCGAAGGCGATGATCACCGCGTCGCAGGCCAGCACCTCCTCGGAGCCGGGCACCACCTCGGGGCGCTGGCGGCCGTTCTCGTCGGGCTCGCCGAGGCGGGTGCGCACCAGCTTGACGCCCTCGACCCGCTCCTCGCCGACCACCGCCACCGGCTGGCGGTTGAACAGGAAGTCCACGCCCTCCTCGCGGGCGTTGGCCACCTCGCGCTTGGAACCGGGCATGTTCTCCTCGTCGCGACGGTAGGCGCAGGTCACGCCGGTGGCGCCCTGGCGGATCGCCGTGCGGTTGCAGTCCATGGCGGTGTCGCCGCCGCCCAGCACCACCACGCGGCGGCCCTCCATCGACACGTAGTCGGCGGGGTCCGTCTCGAAGCCCAGGCAGTGGTTGACGTTGGCCACCAGGTAGTCGAGCGCCTTGTAGACACCCGGCAGGTCCTCGCCGGGGAAGCCGCCCTGCATGTACTTGTAGGTGCCCATGCCCATGAACACCGCATCGTACTGCGCGAGCAGGTCGTCGATGGCGACGTCCCTGCCGATCTCGGTGTTCAGGCGGAACTCGACGCCCATCTCCTCGAACACCGCGCGGCGGCGCTCCATGACGTGCTTCTCGAGCTTGAACTCGGGAATGCCGAAGGTCAGCAGGCCGCCGATCTCCGGGTAGCGGTCGTAGACCACCGGCTTGACGCCGTTGCGCACCAGGATGTCGGCGCAGCCCAGCCCCGCCGGGCCGGCGCCGATCACCGCCACGCGCTTGTCGGTCCAGGCCACCTTGGACATGTCCGGGCGCCAGCCCATGGCGAAGGCGGTGTCGGTGATGTACTTCTCCACCGAGCCGATGGTCACCGCGCCGAAGCCGTCGTTGAGGGTGCAGTCGCCCTCGCACAGGCGATCCTGCGGGCACACCCGGCCACACACCTCGGGCAGGGTGTTGGTCCGGTGCGAGAGCTCGGCGGCCTCGAGGATGTTGCCCTCGTTGACCAGCTTCAGCCAGTTGGGAATGTAGTTGTGGACCGGGCACTTCCACTCGCAGTACGGGTTGCCGCAGTGCAGGCAGCGATGCGCCTGGCTGGCCGCCTCGCTGGGCTTGAACGGCTCGTAGATCTCGGCGAATTCCCGGGCCCGCTTGCGCGCATCCTTCTTCTGCGGATCCTGACGGCCGACATCGATGAACTGGAAGTCGTTGTTCAGACGGTTTGCCATGGTCGTCTCTCCTCTCCTATTCGATGGAGCAGCTCACGCTACTCGGGCCGCCGGCGGGATTCGGCGAGCAGGCCGTTGAGGCTTGCCGCCTTGGGCTTGACCAGCCAGAAATGGCGGATGAACTCGGAGAAGTCGTCGAGAATCTCGCGACCGCGGGCGGAGCCGGTCTCGGCGACATACTCCTCGATCACCTCGCGCAGGTGGCGCCGGTAGGCCTCCATGGCTTCGGTATTGATGCGGTGAATCTCCACCAGCTCATGGTTGTACTTGTCGACGAAGGTGCGGTCCTGGTCGAGCACGTAGGCGAAGCCGCCGGTCATGCCCGCACCGAAGTTGACCCCGGTCTCGCCGAGCACGGCGACCAGGCCGCCGGTCATGTACTCGCAGCAGTGATCGCCGGCCCCCTCGACCACGGCATGCACGCCGGAGTTGCGCACCGCGAGGCGCTCGCCCGCGGTGCCCGCGGCGAACAGCTTGCCGCCGGTGGCGCCGTACAGGCAGGTGTTGCCGACGATCGCCGTCTCGTGGGACTTGAAGCGGCTGGCGCGGGGCGGAACGATCACCACCTTGCCGCCGTTCATGCCCTTGCCGACATAGTCGTTGGCATCCCCCTCCAGATAGAGGTGCAGGCCACGGGCGTTCCACACCCCGAAGCTCTGTCCCGCCACGCCGGTGAAGCGGGCGACGACCGGCGCCTCCTCGAGGCCGGCCTCGCCGTAGCGCTTGGCGATCTCGCCCGAGGCGCGGGCGCCCACGCTGCGGTCGCAGTTGGTGATGGTGAACTCGAACTCGCCGCCGGAGCGCGACTCGATCGCCGGCATCAGGGTCTCCAGCACCTCCTGGTTCTTGGCGCCCGGATCGTGCGGCACGTTGCGGCTGACCTGACAGAACTGCGGCGCCTCGGCGGGCACGAAGTCGTTGGTCAGCAGTGGCGTCAGGTCGAGCTTGCGCTGCGCGGCGGTCTCGCCCTCGAGGATCTCGAGCAGGTCGGTACGGCCGATCAGGTCGGTGAGCTTGCGCACGCCCAGCATGGCCATCAGCTCGCGCACTTCCTCGGCGATGAAGCGGAAGTAGTGCTTGACCATGTCGACGGTGCCGCGGAAGTGCTCGTCGCGCAGGTACTGGTGCTGGGTGGCGACACCGGTGGCGCAGTTGTTGAGGTGGCAGATGCGCAGGTACTTGCAGCCCAGCGCGACCATCGGCGCGGTGCCGAAGCCGAAGCTCTCGGCGCCGAGGATCGCCGCCTTGATGACGTCGAGGCCGGTCTTCAGGCCGCCGTCGGTCTGCAGGCGGATCTTGTCGCGCAGGCCGTTGATGCGCAGCGCCTGATGCACCTCGGGCAGGCCCAGCTCCCAGGGCGAGCCGGCATGCTTGATCGAGGTCAGCGGACTGGCCGCGGTGCCGCCGTCATAGCCGGAGACGGTGATCAGGTCGGCGTAGGCCTTGGCCACGCCGGTGGCGATGGTGCCGATGCCCGGCTCGGAGACCAGCTTCACCGACACCTGGGCGTCCGGGTTGACCTGCTTGAGATCGAAGATCAGCTGCGCCAGGTCCTCGATCGAGTAGATGTCGTGGTGCGGCGGCGGCGAGATCAGCGTCACGCCGGGCACCGAGTAGCGCAGCCGGGCGATCAGCTCGTTGACCTTGCCGCCGGGCAGCTGGCCGCCCTCGCCGGGCTTGGCGCCCTGGGCGACCTTGATCTGCAGCACCTCGGCGTTGACCAGATAGGCCGGCGTGACGCCAAAGCGCCCGGAGGCGATCTGCTTGATCTTGGAGGAGCGGATGGTGCCGTAGCGCGCCGGATCCTCGCCGCCCTCGCCGGAGTTGGAGCGCCCGCCGGTCTCGTTCATCGCCTGGGCCAGCGCCTCGTGGGCCTCCGGACTCAGCGCGCCGAGACTCATGCCGGCGCTGTCGAAGCGCGGCAGCAGGTCCTCGACCGGCTCGATGTCGTCGAGCGGCAGCGGCTCGGGGGCCGGCTTGAGGGTCAGGAGGTCGCGGATGGTCGCCACCGGGCGCTCGTTGACCAGCGCCGCGAACGTCTTCCACTTGGCGTAGTCGCCCTGCTGAACCGCCTCCTGCAGCGCCTTGACGATGTCCGGGTTGTAGGCGTGGTACTCGTGGTTGTGGACGTACTTGACCAGCCCGCCCTGATGGATGCCCTTGCGCGGAATCCAGGCGTCGCGGGCCAGCATCTCCTGCTGGAGCTGCAGCTCGGCGAAGCCGGTACCCTCGATGCGCGACATCATGCCCGGGAAGCACAGGTCCATGATCTCGGAGGACAGCCCCACCGCCTCGAACAGCTGCGAGCCGCGATACGAGGCCAGCGTCGAGATCCCCATCTTGGAGAGGATCTTGTAGAGCCCCTTCTGCAGCCCCTTGCGGTAGTTCTCGCGGGTGTCCGCCGGGTTGCCGGTGAGCTCGCCGCTGCGGTGCATGTCGGCCATCACCTGGTAGGCCAGGTAGGGGTAGATCGCCGTGGCGCCGACCCCGAAGAGCACCGCCATCTGGTGGGCGTCGCGGGCGTAGCCGGTCTCGACGACCAGGTTGACCCGCGGGCGCAGCGCCAGACGACCGAGATGATGGTGTACCGCCCCGGTGGCCAGCGCCGCGTGGATCGGCAGCCTGCCCTTCTCCAGCTCGGCGTCGGAGAGCACCAGCAGCACGACACCCTCGCGCGCCGCCTGCTCGGCCTGTTCGCACAGCGCCAGCAGCGCCTGCTTGAGGGTCGCCCGCTCGGGGTCGTAGGACAGCGCCAGCGTCTGGCTGCGGAAGGCCGGGTCCTCCTGGGTCACCAGCGCGGTGAACTTGCGCGGCGAGAGGACCGGCGTGGTCAGGATGATGCGGTTGGCGTGCTCGGGCGTCGCCTCGAAGACGTTGAGCTCGGCGCCGATGCAGGTCTCCAGCGACATCACGATCGCCTCGCGCAGCGGGTCGATCGGCGGGTTGGTGACCTGGGCGAACTTCTGCCGGAAGTGGTCGGTGAGCAACCGGCTCTGGCGCGACAGCACCGCCATCGGCGTGTCGTCGCCCATCGACCCGACCGCCTCCTGGCCACTCTCGGCGAGCGGGCGCAGCAGCTGGTCACGCTCCTCGAAGGTGACCTGGAACATCTTCTGGTGGACGTTCAGGACGTCGCGGTCGAAGGGCTGGAAGCGCGCCAGCTCGGTGAGTGCGGACTCCAGGTAGTGGGCGTGCTCCTTGAGCCAGCGCTTGTAGGGGTAGGCGGACTTGAGGCGGCTGTCGACGTCGGGGGTGTGCAGCACCTCGCCGGTCTCGGTGTCGATGCCGAGCACCTGGCCGGGGCCCACGCGGCCCTTGGCCACCACGCTCTCCGGGGCATAGTCGTGCACGCCGACCTCGGAGGACAGGGTGATGTAGCCGTTGTCGGTGATCACCCAGCGCGCCGGGCGCAGGCCGTTGCGGTCGAGCATGCACACGGCGTGGCGGCCGTCGGTCATCACCAGGCCCGCCGGGCCGTCCCAGGGCTCCATGTGCATGGAGTTGTATTCGTAGAAGGCGCGCAGCTCGCCGTCCATGGTCTCGACGTTCTGCCAGGCCGGCGGCACCATCATGCGGATGGCGTTGTAGAGGTCCATGCCGCCGGTGAGCAGCACCTCGAGCATGTTGTCCATGCTCGAGGAGTCGGAGCCCACGGTGTTGACGATCTCGTCGAGCTCGGTGATGTCGGGCAGCTGCTCGCTGACGAAGTTTTCCTTGCGCGAGTTGGCCCAGCCGCGGTTGGCCTCGATGGTGTTGATCTCGCCGTTGTGGGCGAGGAAGCGGAACGGCTGGGCCAGCGGCCAGCGCGGCGCGGTGTTGGTGGAGAAGCGCTGGTGGAAGACGCAGATCGAGGTCTCCAGGCGCTCGTCGCCGAGGTCGTGATAGAAGGTCGGCAGGTCCACGGGCATCATCAGGCCCTTGTAGGACACCACCTTCGACGACAGCGAGCAGACGTAGAAGTCCTCCTCGTCGCGCAGGGCTTCCTCGGCCAGGCGGCGGGCCATGAACAGGTCGACGTTGAAGGCCTGGTCGAGGCGGTCGTCGCTGGGCTCGACGAAGAGCTGGCGGATGCGCGGCAGGCACTCCCGCGCCATCGGGCCGCAGACCTCGGGGTCGACCGGCACGTCGCGCCAGCCGCGCACCCGGACATGGCGCTTGTCGAGCTCGGCTTCCAGGGTCTCGCGGGCCCGCGTCTCGCGGTCGTCGTCGTCGGGCAGGAAGACACAGCCCACGGCGAAGCGCGCGCCGAGCTCGACCCCCAGCGAATCCCGCGCCAGGGCGCGCATGAAGTCGACCGGCATCTTGAACAGCAGGCCGCAGCCGTCGCCGGTCTTGCCATCGGCGGCGATGCCGCCGCGGTGGGTCATGCAGGTCAGCGACTCGATGGCGGTTTTCAGCAGGTCGTGGCTGGCCTGGCCCTCCATGTGCGCAATCAGGCCGAAGCCACAGTTGTCGCGGAATTCGCCAGGCTGGTGGAGACCTCTCATCATGGGCGTGCCTCGCAGTAATCCAGAACTTGTGTCCATCCAGAAAGCATGATATTTTTGAAAGTTATTTTCTTATTTTATGGCCCCTCGAAAGGACCGCTTTCTGACGTGAAAAGGCCGTCCAGAATAGCCACTCTTGCCTGCCGGCGCAATTCTCGCACCGACATTCCGACCCCATAAACCGCCCAAAAAACGCGAGCTTAGCGCAAAGCGACGCAAAAACCCCAGCCTTGTCAAAGGCTTAGAAACGAATCCCAAACCCCCTGAAGCGCCTCGTCAATGGCCGGCATGTCGACAATCTTCTCCATGCCAATCCTGCATGAGTCATGCGAATGCTGACAGAACCCCCCGACCGACAGGCACAAAAAAACCCGCTCCAGGAGCGGGCTTGCGGTGCCGCCGGGCCGGTGCGAGTCAGGCACGCGGATAGGCGTCGATGAAGGCGGCCAGTTCGGCCGGCGGGGTCGCATCGTGCAGACAGGCATCGCCCAATGCCTGCAGCAGCACCAGGCGAATGCGATCGTCGAGATTCTTCTTGTCGAGGCGCATGCGGACGATGAACGCCTCGGCATCCATGGCCGCCGGCGCCGCCACGGGCAGCCCGGCCGCGTCGAGCACGGCCTCGACACGCGCCACGTCGTCCGCCTCGAGCCAGCCCAGCCGGTGAGACAGCGCGGCGGCCATGGCCATGCCGGCACCCACCGCCTCGCCGTGCAGCCAGACGCCGTAGCCCTGGTGCGCCTCGATGGCATGGCCGAAGGTGTGGCCCAGATTGAGCAGCGCGCGCACGCCCTGCTCGGTCTCGTCCTCGGCCACTACCTCGGCCTTGATCGCACAGCTGCGGCGGATCGCCTCGCCGAGGGCCGTGTCGTCCAGCCCGCGCAGCGCCGGCATTTGCGCCTCGAGCCAGCCGAGGAAGTCGCGATCGCGGATCAGCCCGTACTTGATCACCTCGGCCAGCCCCGCCGAGAGCTCGCGCCCGGGCAGCGTACGCAGCGTTGCAGTGTCGATCAGCACCGCCCGCGGCTGCCAGAAGGCACCGATCATGTTCTTGCCGCGCGGGTGATTGACACCGGTCTTGCCGCCCACCGAGGAGTCGACCTGGGAGAGCAGCGTGGTCGGCACCTGGATGAACGCCACGCCGCGCTGGTAGCAGGCGGCGGCGAAGCCGGTCATGTCGCCGATGACCCCGCCACCCAGCGCGACCAGCGTGCAGCGCCGATTGAAGCCGGCGGCCAGCAGGGCATCCCAGATGCGCTCCACGCTGGCCAGGGTCTTGGTCGCCTCGCCATCGGGCAGCACCACCTCGCGGACCTCGAGGTCGGCGTCGAGCCCGCGCTTGAGCGTCTCGAGATACAGCGGCGCGACCGTCTCGTTGGTGACGATCATCACCTGCCGGCCGGCCAGATGCGGGCACAACCGCCCCGGCTCACCGAGCAGGCCGGCGCCGATGTGGATCGGGTAGCGCCGCTCGCCGAGCTCGACGTTCAGGGTCCGCACGCGGGAGTCGCCGTCTTGGCTCATGGAGTCACACCTTGGTCTGCAGCGGGTCGACGAGGCGCTCGACGCGCTTGAGGATTTCATTGACCACCGAACGCGGCCCGCGCCGGTCGGTGCGGATGACCAGATCGGCGGTGGCGCGATACAGCGGATCGCGGCGCTCGAACAGCTCGGCGAGCACCGCCCGCGGGTCCTTGTTGCGCAGCAGTGGCCGGTTGCGGTCCTTGGCGGTGCGCTTGAGCTGCTGATCGACGCTGGTCTGCAGATAGATCACGGTGCCGCGCTCGCGCAGCGCCCGGCGGTTGGCCTCGTTCATGACCGCGCCGCCACCGGTGGCCAGCACAATGCCGTCGAGCCCGGTGAGCTCGTCGATCATCTGCACCTCGCGTTCGCGAAAGCCGGCCTCGCCCTCGATATCGAAGATCCAGGGGATATCCGCGCCACAGCGAGCCTGTATTTCATGGTCGCTGTCGTAGAAATCGCGCTGCAACTCGGACGCCAGAAGGCGGCCGATGGTGCTTTTGCCGGCCCCCATGGGGCCGACCAGAAAGAGATTGGGAAAACCCTGCATCAGCGAATCGCCAGATTGTCCTCGATGATCTTCGGGGTGATGAAGATCAGCAATTCTACCTTTTCATTGCTCTGTTCGGTATAGCGGAACAGCTTGCCGAGCACCGGCAGGTCACCGAGCAGGGGGGTCTTGTAGAGATTGTGCAGCTGTTCGGTGGTGAGAATGCCGCCCAGCACCACCGTTTCGCCGTTGTTGACCAGCACCTGGGTCTGGATCTGATTGGTGTCGATGGCCGGTGCGCCGTTGAACTGGGTGTTGGCCACATCGTCGTTGTTGATGGTCAGATCCATGATGATCCGATCATCGGGGGTGATCTGCGGCGTCACCTCCAGCGACAGCACCGCCTCCTTGAACTCGACGTTGGTCGCCCCGCTCGAGGTGGCTTCCTGATAGGGGATCTCCTGACCCTGCTTGATCATCGCCGGCTGCTGGTTGGCGGTGATCACCTTGGGCTGAGAGATGGTCTGGCTCTTGCCCTCGCTCTCCAGGGCCCGCAGCTCCAGGTCCAGCAGCACGTCGCCGGACAGGTAGCCGAAGTTGAACGACGAACCGGGATTGGCCGCGCTGCCCAGGTCCACGGCCAGGCCGCCATAGGCACGCCCCGTGCCGGTCGAGGCGGTGTTGACCACATTGTTGCCGGTGCCGGACGGCTGATTGTTGGAGGTCACGCCCCAGTTGACCCCCAGCTCCCGGGCCGCCTTGTCGCGGGCGATGACGATGCGCGCCTCGATCTGCACCTGGCGCACCGGGATATCCAGCTGATTGATGGTGTCGCGGATCTGCTCGATCTGCTCGGCGGTCTCCTGAACGATCAGGGTGTTGGTGCGCTCGTCGACGCTGATCCGTCCCCGCTCGGAGAGCAGGCCCAGGCCGTTGTCGCCGCGCAGCAGCGTGGCCAGCTGCGCGGCCTTGGCGTAGCGCACCGGAATGTAGGCGGTGGTCAGCGGCGCCAGCTCCTGCTGCTGCTGGCGCGCCTCGAGCTCCTGACGCTCCATGGCCGCCAGCTCGTCGGCCGGCGCCACCATCAGCACGTTGCCGACGCGCCGGCTGTCCAGGCCGTGGCTCTTGAGCACCAGATCCAGCGCCTGGTCCCAGGGCACGTCCTGCAGGTTGAGCGTGACACTGCCCTGCACGCTGTCGCTGGCCACCACGTTGAGCCCGGTGTACTCGCCGATGATCGACAGCACCTCACGCACCTTGATGTCCTGGAAGTTGAGCGTGATCTTCTTGCCGGTGTAGGGGAATTTCTGCTTCTGCTGCTCGCGCTGCGCCGCCTGGTTGACCGGCCGCGCCTCGATGGTCAGCTGCCGGCCGCTCTGGGTCGACAGCATGGCGTAGTCCCCGCGCGTCTCGATGCTCAGTCGGGTGCCGTCGCCGTCACTGGCCGGCACCACGCGCTGCATCGGCGTGCCGAAATCACCGACATCAAGCACCTGGTTCCACTCGGCGGGCAGATCGACACGGCCCAGCTTCGCGATGATACGGCCGTTCTGCTCGCTGACATCGGTCGCCACCCCGGCACGGTCGAAACTCACCACCAGGCGGCCGGCCCCATCCTCGCCGCGCCGGAAGTCGATATTGTCGATCGTCGGCGCCCCGGAGGCCGACGCATGCCGGTCCGCCCCGGACGCACCACTCCCGGCTCGCCGCGCCGCGTCCTTGCCCAGCGTCAGCACCAGCGTCCTGCCCTGTTCGTGGGTGGCGTAGGGCAGCGGCTGATCGAGATTGAAGACCAGCCGCGTGCGCTCGCCCGCCGACAGGGCGACGACATGATCGACCCCTGCCATGCCCAGATCGAAGCGCCGCCGATCGAGCCGGCTGACGGTGTCCATCAGATCGATGGCCAGACGCGGCGGCGAGCCGACCCGATAGCCGCGCACCTCGGGCACCTGGTCGTCGAAGTGCAGCCGCACGTCGAGCTGGCCGTCGCTGCGCTGCTCGAACGACAGGTCGGTGAGCGTCGACGCCGCCATGACCGGCAGGGCCAGCAGCACGAGAGCGGCGCTCAGCAGTCCGCGAATCAAAGCCTTCATGGGATCCTCTCGTCACCTCGCGACGCCGCCCCGCTCCGGGGCGACGCCGTGTCGTCGTGGTTCGTGTCGCCGCCGCCCAGCGACAGTGTCTGCCAGCGCTCGTCCCAGCCCTGCCCGCCGTCGGACACCAGCTCCACCAGTCGCACCCGGCCGGCGTCGATCGCCACGATGCGCCCGAAGTCCGTGCCCAGATGCGCGCCCACGCCCAGCGAATGCACCTCGCCGGCGGGGTCGCGCACCAGGGCGACGTGGCGGTCGCCGATCGACAGGGTGCCGACCAGGGTCAGGGCATCCAGGGGAAAGCGCTCCAGCGCCTCCTTGGGCCGCGACAGGTCCGGCGTCAGGTCGCCGCTACCGGAGGCGGCGCTGCGGGTATCCGGCCGTTCGGGACGGAACGGGCTGCGGGCATCCGCCTGCTCATAGGCCACCGGACGATACGCCGGGGTGTCGGGCAATGCCGGCAGCTTGCCACTGGGGCGGTCGCGCAGCGTGGCCAGCTTGGCGTCCAGGGCGTCGAGTCGGGCATCGCCGCAGCCGGCCAGCACGACCAGCAGCACACCCGGCAACAGGAGGCGCCACATCGTCATGAGCCGCCCTCCGCCGTGCTGGTCGTATCGCCGGCCGACGTCTGCGCCCGGTGGTTGTAGGTCTTGGCCAGCATCGAGAGCTTGAGAGTGCCCTGGTCGTCCACCGGGGTCAGGGTGAAGTCGTGCAGCGTGACGATGCGCGGCAGGGCGGCGACACCGGACAGGAAGACGGCGATGCGATGGTAGTCGCCCTCCACCTGGATGGAAAACGGCTGTTCGATGTAGTAGGCCTTCTCGACCGGCGCCTGCAGACGGATGACGTCGATGGTCAGGTGATGCTGCCGGGCCGTGTCGCTGATGTCGTCGAGCAGCGACGGCACCTCGGCGCCGGTGGGCAGCATCTTCAGCAGCGTGTCCATGCGTGTTTCCAGGGTCTGCATCTGGCGGCGCATGGCGGGCAGGTTGGCCGCCTGATAGGCCTTGGTCTCGTACTGCTCGAGCAGGGCATGCTCCTGCTGCCGGGCCTGCTCGAGGCGGTCCAGCCGCGGCGCGGCCACGAAATGATAGCCCAGCCAGAACAGCACCAGCCCCACCAGCAGGCAGGTCAACACCTGCAGCGATACCGGCCAGTTGCCCGCCTCGCGCAGGTCCAGCTCGCGCCAGTCCACCTCGCGCAGCCGCCGCCATTCCGCCGCCAGCCTCATGGGGATGCCTCCTGCTTGCCCGCGCCCCGGGACGCCGGACGCTTGTCCACGAGACGCTCGGCCACGCTCAGGCTGAACGCCCGCCAGCCGTCCTCGTCGGCCTGCACCTCCGCGAGCGTGGGCACGCCGAAGACCGGGCTCGCCTCGAGGGCACGCATCTGCGCGGACACCTGCCGGTTGGCACGCGCCTTGCCATTCAGGCGCAGCCTGTCGCCCTCGCGCTCGAGCCGGGTGTAGTAGATCCCGTCCTGCAGGGTGCCGGCGAGCTGATTGAAGACCCGTACCGTCTGCGGGCGGCTGAACTGCAGCTGGCGGATCAGGTCGATCTGGGTCAGCATCCGCTCGCGCGTCTTGCGGAAGTCGCTCAACGTCGAGATGTCCTGATCGAGCCGGTGCGCCTGCGTCTGGATGTAGTCGTTGCGCCGCTGCTGGCTGTCGAGGCGCTGCTGGTAGAGGGTGGCCACGCCCCAGGCACCGGCAACGGCGAGCAGCATGATCAGCCCGAGGATCGCCAGAAAGCGCCGGTTGCGCCGTTCGCGACGCGCCTCGCGCCACGCCAGCAGGTTGATCTCGATGCTCATGTCCCGCCCCTCATCGCCAGCCCGCAGGCGGTGAGCATCGCCGGCGCATCGCTGGCCAGGGCGTGAATGTCGACGCGCGAATGGATCGCCATCCGCGCGAAGGGATTGGCCACCTCGATGGTCAGGCCGCTGTCCTCGGCCAGGCGCTCGCGCAGGCCGGGAATCACGCTCGAGCCGCCGGCCAGGATCAGCCGGCTCACGGCCGGATGCCGGCCCGCGGTGTAATAGAGCTGCAGCGAACGGCCGACCTGCTGGATCAGCGTCTCGATGAAGGGGGCGAGCACCTCGTCGTGATAATCCTCGGGCAGGCCGCCGCGTTTCTTGGCCAGCCCCGCCTCCTCGAAGCTCAGCCCGTAGCGGCCGCGAATCGCCTCGGTCAGCTGGCGACCGCCGAACACCGTGTCCCGGCTGAAGATGATGCGATCGCCACGCAGCACGTGGAAGGCATTCATGTTGGCGCCGATGTCCACCAGGGCCACGGCCGGCTCCTCCTCCATCGCCGGCAGCTGGTGGCGCAGCTCGCCGAAGGCCCGCTCCATGGCGAAGGTCTCGACATCCACCGCCGCCGGCTCCAGCCCCGCCTGCATCACCGCCTCGGTCAGCTGGCCGACATCCTGCTGACGGCAGGCCACCAGCAGCACGTCCTGCTGGTCGCCGAAG
Organism: Modicisalibacter tunisiensis; assembly: GCF_020148005.1. Lineage (GTDB taxonomy): Bacteria > Pseudomonadota > Gammaproteobacteria > Pseudomonadales > Halomonadaceae > Modicisalibacter > Modicisalibacter tunisiensis. Next base: position 412,400 of record NZ_JAGXFD010000001.1, read on the forward strand.
CGCGCGTTCAGCCCCAGTCGCTGGAAATCGAAGGCCACCTCATTGAACGGAAACGGGATGTGCTTGTCCGATTCCAGCTGAATGCGCGCCTCGATCTCGTCGTCGCTCAGCGAGGCCGGCAGGGTCAGCGTCTTGGTGATGGCCGCACTGGCGGGTACCGCCACCGCGGCCCGGCGCGAGAGGGGCTGGGCATGATCGACGGCGCGCCTGAGTGCGGCGACGACATCCTCCATGCGGCGGATGCGGCGCTCGACCACCGCACCTTCGGCGAGCGGGCGCACGGCGTAGCTGTCGACGCGAAAGTGCTGACGGCCCGGCCGCAGCTCGAGCAGCTTCACCGTGGCCGACGTGATGTCGATACCGATCAACCCTTTGCCGGACTGGCTCAACCCGAACAATGATGGTCCTCTGCGCGATGCGGTGATTATGGTTGTCATGCTGCAGTATCAGGCGTCTCGCCCGAGGCCACGAGACTACCTGATATACAGGCCATTTACACACGGCTCGCGGGGTCGCCCTTCAACGCTGGCCGGTCGTTCACCGGATTCCTATAATGCGCTGCTCAAGGGATTGAACGCGCGCATCGCGGCCGACCGCCACCCGTACACCATGGATATCGCCCTTTCATGAAGCTTCTCAAACGCCTGCTGACCTCGACCCTGTGGTTCTTCGTGTCACTCGGCGCCGCCAGTCTCCTCGCCGTGATCGGCGCGGCGCTCTACTTCGCGCCCGGCCTGCCCGACGTGCACCAGCTGCAGGGCTACGAGCTTCAGACGCCGCTGCGCGTCGTCACCCGGGACCACCAGCTGATCGGCGAATTCGGCGAGCAGCGCCGTCGCCCGGTCGACTACAGCGCCATCCCCCAGGACATGGTCGAGGCCTTCCTGGCCGCCGAGGATGCCAGCTTCTTCGAGCACCCCGGTGTCGATCCCAAGGGACTCGTCCGCGCCGCCCTGGAGCTGGTCACCCACGGCGGCACCATCCAGTCCGGCGGCAGCACCATCACCATGCAGGTGGCGCGCAACTACCTGCTGACGCTCGACCGCACCTTCACCCGCAAGATCCGCGAGATCCTGCTGTCGCTGCAGATGGAACAGATCCTCTCGAAGGACCAGATCTTCGAGCTCTACGTCAACAAGATCTACCTGGGCAACGGTGCCTACGGCATCGGCGCCGCCGCCAAGACCTACTACGACAAGCCGCTCGACGCGCTCACCCTGGCCGAGAAGGCGATGATCGCCGGGCTGCCCAAGGCGCCCTCCGCGCTCAACCCGCTGACCAACCCCGAACGCTCGCTGATCCGCCGCAACTGGATCCTCTATCGCATGCGCGAGCTGGGCTACATCGACCAGTCCGCCTACCAGCAGGCCGTGAAGGAGCCGATCAGCGCGCGCCAGCATGACACCCAGGTGGATGTCCAGGCGCCCTATGTCGCCGAGATGGCGCGCCAGTTCGCGGTCAATCACTTCGGCAAGGAGGACGCCTACTCCGGCGGCTACACGGTCACCACCACCCTCGACGGTCCGCTGCAGCAGGACGCCCGCCAGGCGCTGATCGAGGGGCTGATCGCGTATGACCGCCGCCACGGCTGGCGGGGGGCCGAGCAGACCGACATCCCGCCCAGCCTGGTCGAGGCCCAGGACCAGACCCAGAAGAGCGGGCTCGAGGAGGAGCTCGCGGCTTCCCCCGAGGTCAGGAAGACCGCCCGCCAGGCGGCCCAGAGCAGCCAGGCCAGGGTCGAGGGCGTGGACGGCGACGTCAGCAACTGGCTGAAGGTGCTCGAGCGCACGCCCGCCTACGGCCCGCTGAAGCCGGCCATCGTGGTGGCCAGCGAGGACCATGAGATGCGCGTGCTGACCCGCGACGGCACGGTCAGGACCCTCGGCTGGGACGGCCTGAAGTGGGCGCGCGAGTACCACAGTCCCAAGTGGCGCGGCGACGTGCCCGCCAACGCCGGCGAAATCGCCAGGCGCGGCGCCCTGGTGCGCATCATGCAGACCGACGACGGCGACTGGCGGCTGGCCCAGCAGCCCGGCGCCGAGGCGGCGATCGTGGTGCTCGATCCGCAGACCGGGGCCATCCGCGCCCTGCAGGGCGGCTTCAGCTTCAACGCCAGCAAGTTCAACCGCGCGACCCAGGCCCAGCGCCAGGTGGGCTCCAACTTCAAGCCCTTCGTCTACCTGGCCGCCCTTCAGGAGGGCGGCATGACCGCCGCCACCATCATCAACGACGCCCCGGTGGTCATGCAGCAGTTCAGCGGCGACGACTGGCGGCCCGAGAACGCCGAGGGCGAGTTCCTCGGCCCGACCCGGCTGCGCGTCGGCCTGTACCAGTCGCGCAACCTGGTGACCATCCGCATCCTGCAGTCGCTGGGCCTGGAGAAGGCCCTGACCTTCCTCGAGAACTTCGGTTTCGACAAGGCGCGCCTGCCCCAGGGGCTGTCGCTGGCGCTGGGCAGCGCCTCGCTGACCCCGCTGGAGGTGGCCAACGCCTACGCGATTCTCGCCAACGGCGGCTTCCAGGTCTCGCCCTGGTACATCCAGCGCGTCGACAAGACCGACGCCGACCAGCCGCTCCTCGAGACCACCCCGCAGGTCGCCTGTCGCGACTGCGCCGACGGCGCCAGCCAGACGCAGATCGACGGCAGGAGCTACCCGGTGGCGCCGCGGGTGGTCGATCCCGATGCCCTGTACATCCTGCGCGACATCATGCGCGACGTGATCGAGAAGGGCACCGGCCGCGGCGCCCTGGACCTGAACCGCAGCGACATCGTCGGCAAGACCGGCACCACCAACGACCAGCGCGATGCCTGGTTCTCGGGCTTCAACATGCAGGTGGTGGCGACCGTGTGGGTCGGCAAGGACGACAACTCGAGCACCGGCGAATACGGCTCCCAGGCCGCCCTGCCGATCTGGAAGGCGTTCATGCGCCCGGCGCTCAAGGGCACCCCGGAAACCGTGCCGGAGCGCCCCGACGACATCGTCACCGCGCGCATCGACCCGCAGACTGGCCAGCGCCTGCATGACGACCAGCCCGGCGGCATCGAGGAAATCTTCCGCAAGGACAACCTGCCCGACTTTGCACCGCGTCGCATCGACCAGCAGCTGGAAGACAGCAGCGGCGCCCAGGGTACCGGTACCTACGAAGCCATCTTCTGACACGCGGGTCGCGGGCCCGCCCGGGCCCTGCCCCTCTCCACCGCGACGGCGTGCCACACGCCGCCGCGGCACAGTCGCAACTACAGGAGCCCCGACATGTCGTGGCGAACCCGCTTGTGGCGCACAGCGCTCCCGGGCGTGGGGCTGGCACTACTGGTGGCGATACCGCCGGCACTGGCCAAGGAATCGCTGTTCTACGCACCGCCCCGGCCCGGCGACGATACGCCCGATTTCAGCGGTCAGGCCGAGCTGGGCTACACCAACCTCTCCGGCAACACCGACAGCGAGACGCTGATCGCCAAGGGGCGGCTGACCTGGATCACCGGCACCCTGACCCACACCCTGCGCGGCGAGACCCGCCAGGTGAAGGAGAACGGCAATGCCAGCGCCGAACAGTATCTGGCGGCCGGTCGTGAACGCTACGATCTCGACGGGCCGCACTACCTCTTCGGCTTCACCCGCTGGGAAAAGGACCGCTTCAGCGGCTACGACTACCAGTTCACCACCATCATCGGCTACGGCCGGCAGCTGCTCGCGGGCCCGACCCACAAGCTGTCGCTCGAGGCCGGTCCCGGCTACCGCCATGACGAACTGGCAAACGGCACCGACAAGGACCTGGCCGTGGGCTACGGGGCCCTGGACTACCAGTGGCAGTTCAGCGAAGGCTCGAACTTCCAGCAGGAGTTCTCCGTCGAGGGCACCGACGCCAACGTCACCACCCGGGTGTTCTCGGCGATCACCGCCCAGCTCAATGCCCACCTGGCGCTGCGCCTTTCCCACGAGATCAAGAACAACTCCAACCCGCCCGAGGCCAGCGCCTCCGACACCGACCTGACCACCGCGGCCTCGCTGCTCTACCGCTGGTAGAAACGCCGACAGCCGGCACGGGGCCGGCTGTCGGAGGAGGCTGGCGGGCGGCGCATGAAGGCCGCGACGGATCAGCCGTAGACGTCGGCCACGCTCTCCAGCGGGTAGTGCGCCGGGTAGGAGCGCCGTGCCACGCCGGTGTCCACCGCCGCCTGGGCGACCGCCGAGGAGACCCGGTCGAGCAGCCGCGCATCCAGCGGCGTGGGGATGATGTAGCCGCGTCCGAACGACAGCGACTCCACCTCGTAGGCGTCGAGCACCGCCTGCGGCACCGGCTCGCGCGCCAGGTCCTTGATGGCGGTCACCGCGGCGATCTTCATCGCCTCGTTGATGCAGGTCGCGCGTACATCCAGCGCCCCGCGGAAGATGAACGGGAAGCCCAGCACGTTGTTGACCTGGTTGGGATAGTCGGAACGCCCGGTGGCCATGATCACGTCGTCGCGGGTCTCGTGGGCGACGTCCGGATGAATCTCCGGATCGGGGTTGGAGCAGGCGAAGACCACCGGATTGGCGGCCATCCGGCGCAGCTGCTCGGGCGAGAGCAGGTTGGGGCCCGACAGGCCGACGAACACGTCGGCGCCGTCGATCGCCTCGTCCAGGGTGCGCTTGTCGGTCTCGGTGGCGAACATCGCCTTGTACTGGTTGAGATCGTCGCGGCCGCTGTGGATCACGCCCTTGCGATCGAGCATGAAGATGTTCTCGGCCTTCGCCCCGCAGGAGACCAGCAGCTTCATGCAGGCGATGGCCGCCGAGCCGGCGCCCAGACAGACGATCCGCGCCTCCTCCAGCGACTTGCCGGCGATGTCCAGCGCATTGAGCATGCCCGCCGCGGTGACGATGGCGGTGCCGTGCTGGTCGTCGTGGAACACCGGGATGTTGCACTGCTCGATCAGCGCGCGCTCGATCTCGAAGCATTCCGGCGCCTTGATGTCCTCGAGGTTGATGCCGCCCCAGGTGTCGGCGATGCGCGTCACGGTGTCGATGAACGCCTGCGGGCTCTCGGCGTCGACCTCGATGTCCACCGAGTTGATGCCGGCGAAGCGCTTGAACAGCACCCCCTTGCCCTCCATGACCGGCTTGCTGGCCAGCGGCCCCAGATTGCCCAGGCCGAGAATCGCGCTGCCGTCGGAGATGACCGCCACCAGGTTGCCCTTGCCGGTGTAGCGGTAGGCGTTCTCGGGGTCCCTGGCGATTTCGCGGCACGGCTCCGCCACGCCCGGGCTGTAGGCCATGGCGAGGTGCTTGGCGGAGTCGGTCGGCTTGGTGATCTCGACGGACAGCTTTCCGGGGATCGGTTGGGCGTGATAGTCAAGCGCCGCTTGCTTCTTGGCGTCGGTCATGCTCGGTATCCGGTCGGTCATGGGATGCGCCGGCCAGAATATAGAAAAAAGTCTAATCGAACAACTCGACGCAACTTGCTGTTATGAAAGGCATTTAAGCGATAGTTTGAAATAGTTTCCAGTTATTCGAAAAGCGTTATGCCTGACTCGCCAGGCATAACGTGAAGCTTATTCAAGGCCGGCGAGCCTATATCGTCGCATCGGGCGACTGCCGATTGCCCTGCTCGTGGCGGGCGATGGCCGCATCCCCCTGCTGCGCCAGGGCCTCGAGCCGATCGATCTGCGTATCGAGCCGCGGCAGCGCCTCGCGCCGGTAGCGGGCGACATCGTCGAGCGCCGCCATCACGTCGCTGAAGGCCTCCGTCAGCGCCTGCTGGTCGAGCATCGCCGACGAGGCGCGGGTCTGGATCTCCACGCCCTGGCTGCGCAGCGCCCGGGCGGTGCCGGCTATCATCGACGAGGTGGCGCTGTTGAGCGCCTCGACGCGGTCCAGCACCAGGCGCTGGTTGGCCAGCGCCAGCGCCACGGTGACCGCCACGTTGAGGGCGGCGACGGTGACATTGATGGCCCGGTCGACGCCGCGCATCAGCTCGCGGTTGTTGCGGATCACCACCTCCAGCGCCAGCACCCCCTGCTGGCTCACCGCGCGCTGCTGCTGCAGGTCGACCAGCCGCTGGCGCAGCGGAAACAGCAGCTCCTCCTCGATGAAGGCCCGCTGCGGGTCGGCCTCGTCCAGCGCCAGGCTTCGCCGCTCGAGGCGTTCGTCGATCAGCCGCCCCAGCGCGACCTGTTGGTCGAGCTGCCCGAGGGTCTCGCGCAGCGCCGTCTGGTCGTCGGAGAGGGTCAGGTTGTCGCGCCGCAGCATGTCGCGCCCGCCCTCCAGGTCGTGGATGATGGCGTCGAGCGCCTGCTGGGCGTTCTCGAACTTCTGGAAGTAGCGGGTCAGCCGGCTGCCCACCCCCGGCAGCCGCGCCATCAGCTTGTCCCAGCGCCCGCCGCCGAGCGAGTGATGCTGCGGGTCCAGCGCCGTCATGCGCTCGCGCAGCTCAAGCAGCGAGGCGGCCACCGGGCCGCCCTCGTCGCCCTGATGGGCGAGCCGGCGCAGCGGCGTCTTGAGCATCTCGCTCTGGTGCGCCGCCTGGCGCTGCAGCTCGAGCCCCAGGGCGTCGATCGCCTCGCGCTGGCCCGCCGCGCCGCCCTCCGGGGTCATCAAGGCCTCGACGAAGGCCTCGGCCTCGGCGGCGAGCCGCTCGTCGGCCGCCGACGACTCGTCGGGCGCGAAGCGGCTTTCCAGCGTCTCGATCGCGGGCAGGGCCAGCGGACGGTCATCGGGCTGACGCGCATCGGTCATGGCGAAACTCCTTGGCGAGGGAACAGGGGCCGGAGGCGCGGCGTCATTGTGCGCCGCGCCCGTAACGCGCCGCCCCGGCGGCGAAGCGGCGCAGCTCGTTCAGTGCCCGGTCGGCGGCCACCGAGGCCTGCGGGCGCTGCGTCTCCACGCGCGCCAGCGCCACGGCGGCATCGTCGAGCGCGGTCAGCGCCGACTCGTTGCGGGCGGCCAGCTCGCGCAGGTGGCGCTCGGTCTGCTCGAGCAGCTCCAGGCGGCGCTTGAGCGCCAGCCGCTCGGCCACCGACAGGTGCACGCTCTCCTCGCTCAGGCGCCGGCGCACGAACTCGCCGTCGACCTCGGACACGCCCCGCGCCTGGGAGGCCATGGCGGTGAGGTTGTCCACCGCACCGAGCGACACCTCGCGGATCAGCGAACGGGCGCGCTGGAAGGTCAGCTCCTCGACGGCGAAGCGCTCGCCCAGCACATCCAGCACGTGCCGGTAGCGGCTGTAGAGCCGGTCGGCCTGGACGGCGAAGTCGTCGCGGCCGGCGGTCTGCAGCTGGCGCTTGGCGTCGGCCAGGGCCAGCACCAGGTCGTCGGCGTCCTGAGGCGGGTGGTCGGGGTCGAGGGTCAGCACGCCCTTCTCGTGGGCCTGGCGGGCCTGCTCGGCGCGCCGATTCGCCGCCTCGGCCGCCTCCCGCGCGGCGCGGCGGCGCTCCCGGCGACGCGCCAGCCAGCCACGCCAGCGGCGCTCCAGCGGCAGCTCGACGGCGATCGCCCCCAGCCCGGCCAGCCAGCCGAGCAGCGACGGGCCGAAGCCGCCCCACAGCGAGGTCAGCCAGATCAGGAAAGCGATGAACGGCACCAGCAGCCAGTAGCGCAGGATCACCTGCAGGCGATTGGGATGGGGCTCCGCCAGCGCCAGGCGCGGCTCGACCATGCCGATCAGAAACCAGGGCAGACAGGTTACGAACAGCCCGTAGGCCAGACCTTGAAGAAATGCCAGCATACGCCGCGGGCCCGCCGAAAAGGGGAAGGAATCCTGATTGTAGAGGAAGCGTCAGGTCGCAATAAAGCCGCCCGGCGTCGCCCGTGAGCCTACCGCAATCGGCTGACTCGCCGGGCGGTGGTCTTTCGGCAGGCTGTTCATCCGGCGCCTGGCCGCGGGAGCGACTTCGGTCGCGATGCCCCCGCCACCGGGGATGTTGTCGGCCGTGGCGTTGCCCTCTCCACCCTGTTCCCGGTATCGACTCACCCGCCACCGGGATCGAGCCGCCACCAGGCCGGCAGCAGCCGCTCCACCTCGCGGCGGCAAAAGCGGTCATCGATCAGGTGCACCACGCCGCGATCCGCCGGGGTGCGGATCACCCGGCCGGCCGCCTGGACCACCTTCTGCACGCCGGGATACAGGTAGGCGTAGTCGTAGCCGCGGCCGAACAGCGCGGCCAGCCGCTCGCGCAGCTGCTCGGTGACCGGGTTGACCTGCGGCAGACCCAGGGTGACGACGAAGGCCCCGATCAACCGCTCGCCGGGCAGGTCCACGCCCTCGGCGAAGGCCCCGCCGAGCACGGCGAAGCCGATGCCCCGCCCGTCCGCGACGAAGCGGTCGAGAAACGCCTGGCGCGCCGCCTCGTCCATGCGCCGCTGCTGGCACCAGACCGGCACCTCAGGATGGTGCTCGCGGAAGCGCCCGGCCACCTGCTCGAGATAGGCATGGCTGCTGAAGAACGCCAGGTAGTTGCCCGGCCGGGCGCGGTACTGCTCGGCCATCAGCGTGGCGATGGGCGTCAGCGACGCCGGGCGGTCGGCATAGCGGGTCGAGATGTGCGCGCTGCGCCGCACCGTCAGCTGGGCCGCCGAGAAGGGCGACAGCACGGCCTGCCAGGGCGTGTCGGCGGGCAGGCCGAGCAGGTCCCGATAATAGGCGCCCGGTCCGAGCGTCGCCGAGAACAGCACCGCGGCGTGAGCGGCGGCGAAGCGCTCGGCGAGAAACGCCGCCGGCAGCACATTGCGACAGCACAGCCGCGACAGTCGCGTGCCGCGCCGTCCCGGGCGCTCGTGACAGTCGAACAACGAATGCGCCCCGAAGCGCTCGGTCAGGCGCACCAGCTGCAGGGCGTCGAGCATGAAGGCCAGCAGCGCCGGGTCGGCCATCGGCGTGCCGGCCGCCGCTGCCTCGGCCAGATGATCGGCGATCGCCTGCACGAGGCGCTGCAGGGCGCCCAGCCATTGCGTCGGCGGACCGTCGAGCACCCGGTAGGCCGCGTCCGCCTCGTCATCCGCGTGCAGCGCCCGCCACTGCCGATCGAGCGCCTCCAGCGGGCGGCGCAGCGCGCCCGGCACGTGCCGCTTCAGGGCCAGCAGCTCGGCCCGGTCGAGCTCGGCGGTGTACATGCCGCGCCCGCGCTCGACCAGGTTGTGGGCCTCGTCGACCAGCACCGCGACGCGCCATTCCTGCTCGCGGGCCAGGGCGTGCAGCATGGCATGGGCATCGAAGTAGTAGTTGTAGTCGCCGACCACCACGTCGCACCAGCGCGCCAGCTCCTGGGCCAGGTAGTAGGGGCAGACGTCATGCGCCAGGGCGATCTCGCGCACGCGCTCGCGATCGAGCCGTGCATGGCGTACCGCCGCCTCGCGCGCCGCGGGCAGCCGATCGTAGAAGCCGCGGGCCAGCGGGCAGGCCTCGCCGTGGCAGGCCTTGTCGGGATGCTCGCAGGCCTTGTCGCGGGCCACCAGCTCGAGCACGCGCAGCGGCATGGCCGACACCTCCGCTCCGTCCCCCGCGAGGGTGGCCAGGGCGTCCAGCGCCAGCCGCCGTCCCGGCGTCTTGGCGGTCAGGAAGAACACCCGGTCGAGCCGGCGGCGCGGCAGCGCCTTGAGCGCGGGAAACAGCGTGCCCAGCGTCTTGCCGATGCCGGTCGGTGCCTCCAGCAGCAGAGCCCGCCCGGTGGCCGCCGCCTTGTAGGTGGCCTCCGCCAGCTCGCGCTGGCCGGGACGAAAGGCGGCGTGGGGAAAACCCAGCGCCTCGAGGGCCGCATCGCGCGCGACGCGATGTGCCGCCTCCTGCCGTGCCCAGGCCAGGAAGCGCGCGCAGTGCTCGACGAGGAAGGCCTCCAGTTCGGCGGCCTCGAACGTGGCCTCGAGCGCCGTCTCGCGCTGGGTGGCGATGTCGAGATAGACCAGCGCCAGCGTCAGCTCGGCATGGCCGCGCTCGCGGCACAGCAGCGCCCCGTAGAGCTTGACCTGCGCCCAGTGGAGCGCGCGCTGGTTGTCGGGCATCAGCGCCAGGTCGCCGCGGTGGGTCTTGATCTCCTCGAGGCGCCGGCGCGCGGGGTCGAAGCCGTCGGCCCGGCCGCGCACGACCAGCTCGCCGTGACGGCCCTCCAGCGGCAGTTCGCGCTGGTAGTCGGCGCCGCGCCGCCCGGTCACCAGGGCGTGCCCGGCCATGCCTTCCTGGGCCGAGGGCGCCGGGGTGAAGCGCCGGTCCAGATCGCCGCGGCGCGCGGTGAAGGCGCACAGGGTACGCACCGCGACGGTCAGGGTCATGACGCCATGTCCCGCCAGCGCACATGGCACACCGCCGCCGGCAGATCGTGACGGGCGAAGAACTCGAGCCAGTGGCGCTGATTGTCCTGCAGGCGGTCGCCCGGCCCCTTCACCTCGAGCATCCGGTAGCGCCGCTCGTCGGGCCAGAACTGGATCAGGTCCGGCAGGCCGGCGCGATGGGCCACCGGGTCCTGGAGCAGCCGCTCGAAGCACAGCCGCAGGTGCGCAGCCGGCAGGCAGGCCAGCGCCCGCTCGAGCAGCGTGCCGTCGAGCAGCGCCCAGTCGACGAAGGGCGACTGCAGCCCGGCCTTGTCGCGATGGTGCCGCCGAATGGCGTCCCGATAGGTGCCGTCGTCGAGCCGGGCCAGGCAGGCCTCGAACAGCGCCGCCCGCCGCGCCCGGAAGTCACCCTGGGCGAGGTCGGCTGGCCCCCGCTGGAAGGGGTGAAAGAAGGCCCCGGGCAGCGGCGCGAAGATCGCCTCCCAGCACAGCAGCCCGAAAAGGCCGGGGATCAGGCCGTTCTCGACGTAGTGCACCGGTGCCTCCGGGGCGGCGAGATGCTCGCGCACCGTCCATTCGACCCGCCCGGGCCCCGGCGCCAGTTCCAGCGTGTGGGTCGCGACTGCCGGGGCCGCCGCCGCGGGCAGCGGCGCCCGCCCCAGCCGCCGGTGCAGGCGCGTCTGGATGCGCCGGGCCTGGCGGCGCTCGATGTCGCCGCGGGGGTCGGCGGCAATTGCCTCGGCCAGCGCCAGCGCCCGTTCATGCCACGCGCTGCGCTCGAGCACCCGCAGCCGCCGGCAGCGTGCCTCGGGATGCGTGGACTCGGCATACAGTGCCTCGGCCTCGGCCAGCTCGCCGCCGCGCTCGGCATCGCGCCCCAGCCGATAGAGCAGCTTGGCCCGGCGCGCCTCGAGCCAGGGCCGGGCCTGTCTCGGCGGCACCTCGGCGCGCAGCGTCGCCACCGCCTCGCCGGCCTCGAGCCGCTCGCGACAGCGCTGCAGCTGCAGGTAGGTGTCGACGTCGGCCCGGCCGGCGAAGGCCCGTGCTTCCGGCGGGAAGGCCACCGTCTCGTACCGCGCCCGGCCCAGCTCGGCGAGCACGAAGGTCGACCAGTCCTGGCGCAGGTTGCCGAAGAACATCAGGCGCAGCCGCTCGCACAGGGCATCGAGCTCCAGTGTGTAGATCGCCCCGGCATCCAGTCCCCAGTCACGCGGCGGGCGCGGCTCGGCGAAGCCCTCGCTCAGCGCCGCAAGCCACTGTGCCTTGCGCGCGCGGCGCAACCCGGCCGCGGCCAGCGGTTCGGCGAACAGCCGCGCCAGTTCCGCGCGGGGCAGCAGCGCGAACAGCTCCTCCAGCGAGAGGGCCGCCTCGGCGCTCACCCAGCCCCGGGCCAGCAGCGGCGCGACGGCCGTCGCCGCCGGGCCGATCTCGGCGTAGTCGAGGGTGACGGCGCGGAAGTGCCGTCCCTTGCGCATCACCATGCGCACCAGCAGCGCCTGGGCGGGCACCGGCAAGCGCGGGAAACGGCTCAGGAAGTCGCGCTCGGCGGCGTCGAACAGGTCGGCGTAGCGCTGTTCGAGCCAGTCCAGCACGAAGCGGAAGTTGTGCAGGTAGTAAAGCGGGTCGTCGAGGGTCGGACGGACCATGGCGCCCCCGGAAACTGGATGGGCATCCATGGTACGTCGCCCACGGGCCGGCGGCAATCGTCGGCCCGGGAAGTACACCGCAGTCGGCTTTGTCGCTCAGGGCTGAGCCGTCGACAGGTCTACGAGGGGGCGCTGTAAACCCTTCCCTGGGCGCTACCGACGCCATCTGACCGCCATGGATGGCGGAAATGCCGGAATGGAAAGGAGCACTTTCCGGCCATGGCGTCGGACCCCCTCTGCGACCTGTCCCCGGAGCCCCTCGCCATCCCCAACTGCGATTGCCCTCCCGGGAAGTGTTCAGCGCAGCTCGGGATTCAGGGTATAGGTACCGGTGACGGTGGCCTGACCCAGGATATGGCCCTGCATCGCGCCCAGCGCCTCGTCGCCGGTGAATTCGCCCTTCATGTCCAGCGACTCGACGTCCAGTGCATAGACGGTGAAGTGATAGCGGTGAACGAGGGCATCGTTCCACGGCGGGCAGGGACCGTCGTAGCCGCCGTAGGTGCCGCCCATGTCCGGGTCGCCGGCGAGGAAATCGGTGAAGGTGTTGATGCCTTCCAGCCCGAGCGCGCTCCGGCCGGGCTGCTTGCCCTTGGGGGTCACGCCGTCGGCGGCGGCGCCCTCCTCGATGGCGTGCGTCGTCGCCGGCACATTGACCAGCACCCAGTGGTAGAAGTCCACCCGCGGCAGGTCGGCCGCGAGGGTCTTGCCCTGCTGGTTGGCGTCCGAGGCGTCGCCGGGCACGTCGGGATCGCAGACGATCACCGCGAAGCTCTTCGTGCCCTGAGGAATCTCGGTCCAGTGCAGGGCCGGGTTGCGGTTGGGACCGAGCGTCATCGGCTCGCCGTCGCCCGGCACGCCGAAGGCGAATGTCTCGGGAATCGGCTGCTGATCCTCGATGCCCTGAACGGTCAGCTTCATCACCACCTCCGTGGTTGCAGGAAGAGTTGCAGGAATAAACGCATATCAGCCTAGCCCAGACGACCGGGGCTCGACCAGACGACCGGCGGTGGAACACTGCTAGGCTGAAGGCCTGTCCTTCCGATGCGGCGATACGCGACACCATGAACCACCCTGTCTCCCCCCTCACTCCCGCCGAGCTGGGCTTTCGGATGCCCGCCGAGTTCACCCCGCACGACGCCTGCTGGATGCTCTGGCCGCAGCGTCCCGACAACTGGCGCTACGGCGCCAAGCCGGCCCAGGCCGCGTTCGTCGAGGTGGCCGCGGCGATCGCCGAGAGCGAGACGGTGTTCGTCGGCGTCAACGACGACCAGTACGAGAACGCCCGCAACCGCCTGCCGAGCCACATCCGGGTGATCGAACTCTCCAGCAACGATGCCTGGATGCGCGACGTGGGACCGACCTTCCTCACCCATCCCGACGGCCGTCTGGCGATGGTCGACTGGGAGTTCAATGCCTGGGGCGGGCTACACGGCGGGCTCTACTTTCCCTGGGACAAGGACCGCCGCATTCGCCGCAAGATCGCCGATATGCTCGGCATCGAGCGCTTCATCGCCCCGCTGGTGGTCGAGGGCGGCGCGATTCACGTCGACGGCGAGGGCACCCTGATCACCACCGAGGAGTGCCTGCTCAACCCCAATCGCAACCCCGATCTCGATCGCAGCGAGATCGAGCGGCTGCTACGTGCCTATCTGGGGGTCGAGACGATCATCTGGCTGCCGCGCGGCTGCTATCAGGACGAGACCGACGGCCATGTCGACAACCTGTGCTGCTTCGTCGCCCCCGGCGAGGTGGCGCTGACCTGGTGCGACGACGAGCGCGACCCGCAGCACGCCATCTCCCGCGAGGCGCTGGCGATTCTCGAGGCCGCCAGCGACGCCCGCGGGCGGCGGCTCACCGTGCACCGGCTGCCGATGCCCGGCCCGCTGACCATCGCCGAAGCCGAGGCCGGCGGCGTCGACCGCCTGTCGAGCTCACGGCCGCGCCAGAGCGGCGACCGCCTGGCCGGCTCCTACGTCAACTTCTACATCGGCAACTCGGTGGTGGTGATGCCCAGGCTCGACCCGGCCCACGACGACGCGGCCCGGGCGATCCTCGAACGGCTGTTCCCGGGCCGCCGGGTGATCGGCATCGACGCCCGCGAGATCCTGCTCGGCGGCGGCAACATCCACTGCATCACCCAGCAGCAGCCGGCCGCACGCCCCTGCCGGCCATGAGACTCTCGTCGGTCTGCCCGCCGACCACCGGCTGTGCGAGACTGGATGGCCCGGCTGGCCCTGCGACCGGGCCGCACAGGCAGTCCCACCGACACTACGCGACGAGCCAAGGACCTTCCCATGCACCAGATTCCGCACTACCTCGACGGCAAGATCGTCACCGGACGCAGCGAACGCGTCGCCCCGGTCTACAACCCCGCCACCGGCGAGCAGCACGCTCAGGTTTGCCTGGCGTCCGCCGACGAGGCCCGCGAGGCCGTGCGTATCGCCGACGAGGCGTTTGCCGAGTGGTCGAAGGTCTCGCCGCTCAAGCGCGCCCGCGTGCTGTTCCGGTTCAAGGCCCTGGTCGAGCAGCATGCCGACGAGATCGCCACCCTGATCTCGCAGGAACACGGCAAGGTGTTCTCCGACGCCCGGGGCGAGCTGACCCGCGGCCTCGAGGTCGTCGAGTTCGCCTGCGGCATCCCCCACCTGCAGAAGGGCGAGCACTCGATGAACGTCGGCAGCGGCGTCGACAGCTTCTCGCTGATGCAGCCGCTGGGCGTGTGCGCCGGCATCTCGCCGTTCAACTTCCCGGCGATGGTGCCGATGTGGATGTTCCCCATCGCGCTCGCCTGCGGCAACACCTTCGTCATGAAGCCGTCCGAGAAGGATCCGTCGACGCCGCTGCGCCTGGCCGAGCTGCTCACCGAGGCGGGGCTGCCCGACGGCGTGTTCAACGTGATCAACGGCGACAAGGAGGCGGTCGACGTGCTGCTCACCGACGAACGCGTCCAGGCGGTGAGCTTCGTCGGCTCCACGCCGATCGCCGAGTCCATCTACGCCACCGGCTCGGCCCACGGCAAGCGGGTCCAGGCGCTGGGCGGCGCCAAGAACCACATGGTGATCATGCCCGACGCCGATCTCGATCAGGCGGTGGATGCGCTGATGGGCGCCGCCTACGGCAGTGCCGGCGAGCGCTGCATGGCGATCTCGGTGGCCGTGCCGGTGGGCGAGCAGACCGCCGAACGCCTGCGCGGGAAACTCGTCGAGAAGCTCGCCACCCTCCGCGTCGGCCCGGGGCTGGTCGACGGCCCGGACAACGACATGGGGCCGCTGGTCACCCGCGAGCATCTGGAGAAGGTCCGCGGCTATATCCAGACCGGCGTGGACGAAGGCGCCGAACTGGTCATCGACGGCCGCGAGACTGTGGTCGACAACGCCGGCAACGGCTTCTTCATCGGCGGCACCCTGTTCGATCACGTCAAGCCGGGCATGCGCATCCACCGCGAGGAGATCTTCGGCCCGGTACTGGCGATCGCCCGGGCGGCGAGCTTCGACGAGGCGGTGGCGATGATCAACGCCCACGAGTACGGCAACGGTACGGCGATCTTCACCCGCGACGGCGACGCCGCACGCCAGTACTGCGAGCGGATCCAGGTGGGCATGGTCGGCGTCAACGTGCCGATCCCGGTCCCCATGGCCTTCCACAGCTTCGGCGGCTGGAAGCGCTCGCTGTTCGGCCCGCTGCACATGCACGGCCCCGACGGCGTGCGCTTCTACACCCGCATGAAGACCATCACCCAGCGCTGGCCCAGCGGCATCCGTGAGGAGACCAACCACTTCACCATGCCGACCCACTGAGCGGGCGACGCCGGCGTCTGGCCTGGGTGCCGAGGCGCCGGCACAACATCGGGGCTGATTCCGCCCGATCGTGAACCATACTGGCAGGGGCACTCATCCCCGGGAGCCCGCCATGTCTCGCTTCATCCTGCTCGCCTTCGTCGCCGGCTTTCTCGCCGTGCTCTGCTTCCATCAGCCCGCGGTGGGCCTGCTGCACGCCTACGGTGTGATCCCCTTCGCGCCCTACGGCACGTCGCCGGTGGCGCCACTGGGCGTGCCGCAGTGGTTTTCGGCCAGTTTCTGGGGCAGCGTCTGGGGCGTGGTCATGCTCGGCCTGTTCGCCCGCTGGAAGATCGAGCACGGCCTGTGGTGGAAGAGCGGGCTGTTCGGCGCCATCGTGCTGACCCTGGTCGCCCTGCTGGTGGTGTTCCCGCTCAAGGGTCGCGGCCTGGTCCCGGCGGTCCTGCCGATCGGCGCTATCGTCAATGGCGCCTGGGGGCTGGGCATGTGGATCTTCATCCGAAGCATCATCGCCCGTCAGGGGGCGCCGCGACCCTGAGCGCCTTACAGCAGCGCCATGCCCAGGGCGACGGCGCCGACGATCAACGCCGTGACGACGCTGATCGTCACCAGGATATCGAGCCACCGATCGCCGTTGCCGAGCCGGCGGCCGAGCGCCGGGCGGCGCGGTTGACGCCGCCGGGTGGCGCCGCGACGGGCATGACGGGGAGTGCGTCCGGCCTGGGGCATGGGAAGGCTTCGTTGCTCGGGGTCATCGCCTCACCATAAGCATCCGCCGACCGCTTCACCAGTGCCGAATGCGGCGAGGCCGTGCCCGGCACCGGGCCGGGCACGGCAGGCTCAGAAGCCCTCGCGGGGATTGATGCGGCGATTGACCACCTCCGGCGCGCGCCGGTAGCGATCGGCCTCGGCGAGCTCGTCTGCCTCGAAGACGTCCGCCCCCACCGGCGTCTCGCCGTGACGACGATAGAGGGCGGTGAGCATCGCCTTGCGGTCGCCGCGCAGCTCCTTGAGCAGCACGAACACCATGCCGTAGAGGATGAAGGTGAACGGCAGCGCCGAGAGCACCGAGGCCGACTGCAGCCCCTTCAGGCCGCCGGCGATCAGCAGCGTCAGGCAGATCGCGGCGATCAGCAGCCCCCAGCTGATGCGCTTGTAGAGCGGCGGGTTGATCGAGCCGCCGTCGGTCATCTGGGCGACGATATAGGTCGCCGAGTCGGCGGAGGTCACCAGGAAGATGAAGATCAGCAGCAGCGCGACGATCGACAGCACCGGGGTGAACGGCATCAGGTCGAACATCTGGAACAGCGCCGAGGTGATGTTGTGGTCGGTGGCGGCGGCCAGGCCGACGTCGCCGGTGAGTTCCATGTTGAGCGCCGCGCCGCCGAACACGCCGATCCACAGGCAGGCCAGCAGCGGCGGCATGACCAGCACGCCGAACACGTACTCCTTGATGGTGCGCCCCCGTGAGATGCGCGCCACGAAGGTGCCCACGAACGGCGACCAGGCGATCACCCAGGCCCAGTAGAAGACCGTCCAGTTGCGGGCCCAGCCACTTTCCTCGAAGGGCGAGGTGCGCAGGCTCATGCCGATGAAATGCTGCAGGTAGTCGCCGATGCCCAGGGTGATGGTCCTGAGGATCGCCAGCGTCGGCCCGGTGACCAGCACGTAGAGCATCAGTGCGAAGCACAGCACCAGGTTGATGTTGGAGAGCCGCTTGATGCCCTTGTCGAGCCCGCCCCAGGCCGAGGCCATGTAGCAGACGAACATCGCGCCCATGATGCTGAACTTCCAGAAGGCGCTCTCCTCGACACCGAACACCGACTTCAGGCCGCCGTTGATCTGCAGCACGGCCAGGCCGATCGAGGTGGCCACCCCCATGATCGTCGCCACCACCGCGAAGACATCCAGCGCCGGCCCCAGCTTGCGCAGCCCGGGACGCTTGGCGGTCACCGACGACAGCACCGAGGAGACCAGCCCGGCCTGCCCCTTGCGGAACTGGAAGTAGGCGATGATCAAGCCGACGATGGAAAACGCCGCCCACTGGTGAATGCCCCAGTCGAAGAAGCTGTACTGGATGGCGTAGCGCGCCGCCTGGGCGGTTTCCGGGTCGCGATCGCCGAAGGGCGGATGCAGGAAGTGCGTCATCGGCTCGGCCATGCCGTAGAACACCAGCCCCACCCCGAAGCCGGCGGCCAGCAGCATGGCCACCCAGGAGAAGAAGCTGTACGAGGGCTTGGAGTCCTGCGGTCCCAGGCGAATCTTGCCGTACTTGCTCAGCGCCAGCGCGATCAGGAAGATCACGAAGCCGAACACCGAGAACAGATAGAACCAGCCGAAATAGCGGCCGATGGCATCGAGCGCCGTGTTGGCGGCGGTGCCGAACCGGTCGGGGAAGGCCGCCCCCGTGCCGACCAGCGCCATGATGATAAGGGCAGACGCGAGAAACACGCGCTGCCGACCCAGATTGGCCATGATGTCTCCTCGTCCTGAGAATACGCAGTCAATCGCCGTGGCGATCACATGCTGACTGCCGTGGCCTGCGCCTCCATCGCGCACCACGGGCAGGCGGGCCCCGACACTACCGCCGGCATCCCGACCTGTCACCACCAAGGTCGTTCAGATCGCCGGGGCGCGCCACCCTGCGACCGTATCGTTCTGTTCACCGCTATTAAGAGACCGTTAAGGCCCGGCCATCAGGCTATTCCCAAGCTTCCTGTCCGAGGGTGATGCCATGCACGACTCCCAGCGCCCGGCCGTACCGCTGCCAGGCCCATCGACGCGGGTCTGGCGCGAGGCCAGCGAGGCGGAGCGCCCCACGCTGCAGGCCTTCATCGCCGACGGTTATGCCCGGGAGCACGGGGCCCGGCTGCACCACTTCCAGCCGCGCCTGTTCGGGCTGTGGCAGGACGGCGTGCTGCAGGCCGCCCTGGGCGTGAGTCGCGCCGGCGATCATCCCCTGTTTCTCGAGCACTATCTGGACGTCCCCGTCGAACGGCGGCTGGCCGAGGTGCTGGCCGCCCCCGTCGACCGCTCGCGGCTGATCGAGGTCGGCAACCTGGCCGCCCGGCGCCGCGGGCTGCTGCGCCCGCTGATCATCCGGCTGATCGAGACGCTGGTCGCCGAAGGCATGCAGTGGCTGGTGTTCACCGCCACCCGCCAGGTCCGCAACGCCTTCCAGCGGCTGAGCCTGGAGGCCTGGCCGCTGGCCGAGGCCCACCCGGGCCGGCTCGGCGACGCCGGTCACGACTGGGGGCGCTACTACACCCACGCGCCACTGGTGATGGGCGGCGACATGGCCCGCGCCTGGCGGCACCTGCAGGCGCATCGCGCCGACGCCACCGCGCCCCTGGCCGCCCGACCCTCGCCACCCCGGCACGCGCCGCCTGCGCGCGGGCACGACGACACCGCGCTGCCGGACTGTGTCCATGTCTGAGCGCTTTCACCGCCACCTGACGCGCCTGGCGCGCACCCGCCCGACGGCCGTCGCGCTCGAGGACGCCCGTCGGCGGCTGAGCTACGCCGCGCTGATCGCCGAGATCGACACCCGCGTCGCGCGCCTGCAGGCCGTCGATGCCGGGCGTGTCGGCCTGGCCCTGGACAACGGCATCGACTGGGCGCTGTGGGATCTGGCGCTGCTGGTCGCCGGCCGGGTCAACGTGCCCCTGCCGGGCTTCTTCTCGCCCGCCCAGCTCGCCCACGTCACCCGACAGGCCGGGCTCGACGCCCTGATCGGCCCGCCCGAACTCGGCGAGGCGCTGGGCTTCACCCCCGGCCCGGACCCGGCGCTGGCCCGGCGCCGGGTCGACACGCCCCCCGCGCTGCCCGCCGACACCGCCAAGATCACCTTCACCTCGGGCACCAGCGGCACGCCCAGGGGCGTGTGCCTGGACGCCGAGGCCCCGCTGCGGGTCGCCGAGAGCCTGGCCGAGATCGCCGCCGAGTGCCGCGTGCAGCGCCATCTGGGCATGCTGCCGCTGGCCACCCTGCTGGAGAACGTCGGCGGGCTCTACGCCCCGCTGTGGATGGGGGCGACCAGTGTGCTGCCGGGGCTGGCCGCGCTCGGCTGGCAGGGCGCCAGCGGTTTCGACGTGACGGCCGCACGACGCCAGCTCGAACACCATCGGCCACACAGCCTGATCCTGGTGCCGCAGCTGCTCGAGGCGCTGCTCGCCGACCCTGGCGGCCCGGCGCGCTTCCCCGGACGCTTTCTCGCCGTGGGCGGCGCCCGGGTCTCGCCGCACCTGCTGGAACGCGCTCGCGGCATCGGCTGGCCGGCCTTCGAGGGCTACGGGCTCTCCGAATGCGCCTCGGTGGTCAGCGTCAACCGCCCCGGCGACGACAAGCCCGGCAGCGTGGGCCGCCCCCTGCCCCATGTCCGCGTCAGCCTCGCCGCGGATGGCGAG
The DNA here is from genome assembly GCF_020148005.1 of Modicisalibacter tunisiensis. Taxonomy (GTDB): domain Bacteria; phylum Pseudomonadota; class Gammaproteobacteria; order Pseudomonadales; family Halomonadaceae; genus Modicisalibacter; species Modicisalibacter tunisiensis. The sequence goes on from NZ_JAGXFD010000001.1 coordinate 432,493, forward strand.
ATCCGGGTCGCCGGCAACCTGATGCTCGGTTACCTCGGCGACGAGTCGCCGATGCCGACGGCCTGGCCCACCGGCGACCTGGGCCGCCGGGAGGACGGCCGGCTGATTCTCGAGGGACGACGCAAGCAGCTGTTCATCACCGCCTACGGCCGCAACGTCGACCCGGCCTGGGTCGAGGCCGAGCTCACCGCCGAGCCGGCGATCGCCCAGGCCTGGGTGCACGGCGAGGCGCTGCCCGCCAATCGCGCCCTGCTGGTGCCGGCCCACGCCGCCATCGACGAGGCCCGGCTCGCGACCGCCGTGGCCGCCGCCAATGCCCGGCTGCCGGACTACGCCCGCGTCACCCACTGGCGGCGCGGTGCCCCCTTCACCCCGGCCGAGGGACTCTGCACCGCCAACGGCCGGCTGCGACGCGAGGCGCTGGCCGCGCGATACCGCGACTGGCTCGACGCCCCGCTCGCTCCCCGGGCCACGCCGCCAGCGACCGAACCGCCGATTCAACCGGAGAACACGCCATGAGCGCCTACCAGCAACTCGAGCAGGCGACCCGCGCCGAACGCGACTGGCTGCTCGCCACGCCGGTCATCCGGCGCGCCCTCGAGGGGCGCATCGACCGCGTCACCTACCTGGCCTTCCTCGGCCAGGCCTATCACCACGTCCGCCACACGGTGCCGCTGATGATGGCCTGCGGCGCCCGGCTGCCCGCCCGCCAGGAGTGGCTGCGCGACGCCCTGGTCGAGTACATCGCCGAGGAGCACGGCCACCAGCACTGGATCCTCGACGACATCCTCGCCGCCGGCGGCGATCCGCAGCAGGTCGCGGCCGGCCGCCCCGCCCCGGCCACCGAGCTGATGGTCCGCCACGTGCGCGACGTGATCGCCCACGACAATCCGGTGGGCTTCTTCGGCATGGTCTTCGTGCTCGAGGGCACCAGCACCGCGCTGGCCACCCGCGCCGCCGGAGCGATCCGCGAGGGGCTCGGCCTGCCGCCGGAGGCCTTCCGCTACCTGGATTCCCACGGCGAACTCGACGTCGGCCACCTGGCCTTCTTCCAGGGGCTGATCGACCGCCTGGACACCGCCGACCTGACCGCCGTGATCGACACCGCGCGCATGGTCTATCGCCTCTACGGCGCCATGTTCCGCGGGCTCGACGCCCACGACACCACGGAGGCCCTGGCCCATGCACTGGTCTGATCGTCGCGTCCTGATCACCGGCGCCAGCGGCGGCATCGGCGGCGCACTGGTGGAGGCCCTCGCCGAACGCGGCGCCCGCCTGCTGCTGGTCGGCCGCGACGAAACGGCCCTGCGCCGGCTCGCCGAGCGGGTTCCGGTACCCTGCGACTGGCTCGCCGCCGACCTGTGCGATGCCGCGGATCGCCGGCGCATCGTCGCCGCCGCCGACCAGGCCGACATCGACACCCTGATCAACGCCGCCGGTCTCAATCACTTCGGCCTGTTCGCCCACCAGCCGCCGGAAAGCGTCGAGACGCTGATCGAGCTCAACGTCACCGCCACGCTGCTGCTCACCCAGGCCCTGCTGCCGCTGCTGCATGCCGCCGACGAGGCCTGGATCGTCAACCTCGGCTCGACCTTCGGCGCCATCGGCTATCCGGGCTATGCCAGCTACTGCGCCAGCAAGGCCGCGCTGCGCGGCTTCTCCCAGGCCCTGCGCCGCGAGCTGGCCGATACCGCGATTAATGTCCACTACGTCGCCCCGCGGGCCACGCGCACGACGATGAACGACCCCGCCGTGGACGCCATGAACGCCGAGCTGGGCAACGCCGTGGACGCCCCGGAAAGCGTCGCCCGCGCCGTGCTCGAGAGCGTCGAGCACGGCGCCACGGACCGTCATCTGGGCTGGCCCGAGCGGCTGTTCGTGCGGGTCAACGCCCTGCTGCCCGGCGTGGTCGACCGCGCCCTGCGGCGTCAGCTGGCCACCATCCAACGCTTCGCCAGCCGCGCCTGAGCGCGGCAAGAATCCCGGAGACCGACCATGTCAGCTACCTCCCGCTTCTTCCATCATGTGCGCCGCCTTGCGGCGATCGCCGGCCTGGCCCTGACCCTCTCGCCCGGCGCCTGGGCGATGAGCGACGCCGTCGCCGGCGGCGTGCACGAACTGCAGAGCCGCTGGGCGCGGATCCAGTACCGCACGCCGGAGAACAAGCGCGTCGACGGCTTCGACCAGCTCTACCAACGCGCCGAGACGCTGATCGACCAGCACCCCGAAGCCGCCGAGCTGTACATCTGGGCCGGGATCATCCGCAGCAGCGAGGCCGGCGCCAAGGGCGGGCTGGGGGCGCTGTCGCTGGTCAAGGAGGCCAGGAAGGATCTGGAGAAGGCGCTGTCGCTGGACGGCTCGGCGCTCGACGGCTCGGCCTACACCAGCCTCGGCGTCCTGTACTACCAGGTGCCCGGCTGGCCGATCGGCTTCGGCGACGACGACAAGGCCCGGGCGATGCTGCAGAAGGGGCTGTCGCTCGACCCCGGCGGCATCGACCCGCTCTACTTCTGGGGCGACTACCAGCATGATCAGGGCCACGACGCCGAGGCCCGCCGGGCCCTGAAGAAGGCCCTGAAGGCCGCGCCGCGCCCGGGCCGCGAGATCGCCGACCAGGGGCGTCGCGCGCAGATCCACGCCCTGCTCGACAAGCTGGACTGACGTTGCCCGGTAGTGAGGCGGGGCTATCGCGGTCAAGGATGACGAGGGCGCCGTCGGCAGGGTGTAGAGGGGGTTTTTGGCCATGGATGGCCAAAGTAGCGCCCAGGGAAGGGTCTATAGCGCCCCTCGTAGACCTGCCGACGGATCAGCCCGAGTCATGCTGCAGCTATCCACGATAGCGTTGGGGCGAGGCCGGGACTTGTGTTGCCGGCCCCACGCCCCCAGAGTGGAGAAATATTGAGCCGACTAAGGAATCGCTGAATAAATTGGCGAGCGGCGTGAAGCACGAGGCGTACGGCGCACAGGAACCGGAGCCTATGGGGTATAGGCGAGGATTCCGTCCGGGCTGGCGTACCAGCACCGCACAACGACGTGATTTGCCCGCGCAGCCATTTATGCAGTGTTTTCCTGACGACTCACCCGATCGCTCCACCGAGGTTCCGCATGTCCCGACTCGCTTCCGCCCCGCTGTCCGTGCTCGACCTGGCGCCGATCCGCCAGAACGCGAGCATCGCCGACACCTTCGCCGCCAGCGTCGACCTGGCCCGCCAGGTCGAGGCGCTGGGCTTCACCCGCTACTGGCTGGCCGAGCACCACAACATGGATGGGATCGCCAGTGCCGCGACCAGCGTGCTGATCGGCCATATCGCCGGCGCCACCTCGCGGATTCGCGTCGGCGCCGGCGGCATCATGCTGCCCAACCATCCGCCGCTGGTGATCGCCGAGCAGTTCGGCACCCTGGAGACCCTCTACCCCGGGCGCATCGACCTGGGCCTGGGCCGCGCCCCGGGCTCCGACGGGGCGACCATGGCGGCGTTGCGCCGCGACCCCTACGCCGGCGTCAACGACTTCCCCGACCGCCTCGAGGAGCTGCGCGGCTATCTCGACGACCCGGCCCCGAACCAGCGCATCCGGGCGGTCCCCGGCCAGGGCACCCATGTGCCCCTCTGGCTGCTCGGCTCGAGCGGCTTCAGCGCCCAGCTGGCCGCCCGGCTGGGCCTGCCCTTCGCCTTCGCCTCGCACTTCGCCCCCGGCTACCTGCTCGAGGCACTGCACCTGTATCGCAGCCAGTTCCAGCCCTCGGCGGTGCTCGACGCGCCCTACGCCATGGTCGGCCTGCCGCTGATCGCCGCCGACAGCGACGCTCAGGCGGCCTATCTGGCGACCACCGCCCAGCAGAAGTTCCTCAACCTGATTCGCGGTCGCAGCCTGCGCTCGGCCCCGCCGGTGGAGAGCCTCGACTGGTCACCCCGCGAGCGCGCCGCGGTGATGCAGAACCTGGGCGCCGCCGTGGTGGGCGGCCCGGAGAGCGTCCGCCAGGGACTGGAGACGATCCTGGAACAGACCCGGGCCGACGAGCTGATGCTAGTCACCGATGTCTACGATCCCGAGGATCGGCGCCGCTCCTTCGAGATCGTCGGTGGCCTGCGCGGCGACGGGGCCTGAACGGCTAGTTAGCCACGGGCGCCGCCACGAAGTGGAAGGCGATGTCCACGCCGTCCTTGACCCGCAGCCCACCGCCGAGGGCGGTGAACGGCGTGATGCCGAAGTCGCTCTGCCGGATGTGCAGCCCGCCGATGGCGGCCAGCCGGCCCGGCTCGCGAACGATGGCGGTGGGCACCACATAGTCCCGGCTGACACCGTGCAGCGTGATGCGCAAGGTGATCCGTGGATACCACGGTGGCCCGGTCAGACCGAGGCTGCGCAGCGTGATGCTCGGATAGGCCTTCGCATCGAGCACCTCGGGGCCCAGCATGTTGTCCTTCGTGGCCTGCCGGTCCTCGGCGGAAAGCTGGCCCGCGAAGTCCTTGCCCTCCTGCCCCCGGGCCTGCGCGGGGTCCACTTGGAAGCCGTCGACGGACACGCGCAACGCGAACCCGGAGTCGGCGAGCTGCGGCTGCAGGTAGAGGCGGCCCTCGATCCGCGAGGTGACGATCACGTGATTGTGGCCAAGATCGGCCAGCGGCCCGCCACGGTAAACACGCAGCCGCAGCTCCGATGACTCGGGCAGGATTCGGTACTCCGTCGCCCCCTGGGTCGGCAGGGGCCTGGCGGTCGCCAGTGTCCGGGGCCCAGGTTCGCCGGGCGACGCCTCGCCGGGCGACGCTTCGCCGGGCGACGGGCCGCCGGCACAGCCCGCCAGGCCGAGGGCCAGTATCGCCCCCGCGATCAGCAGGCGCATGACTTGCAGGTTTGCGGGGAGGCGACGACGCTTGCACATGATGGGGTTCCTCCGCTTCCAGGTCTTCGATGACGGGGAGTGTTCCGATGCAGTGGCGAAACAGTCCCGACCGCTACGGTGCCATGGCCCAGGGCTTCCACTGGCTGATTGCCGTGCTGCTCGTCGTCCAGTATGGCATCGGCCTCTACGGCGTGCGGCTGGGGACAGGCTTCGAGCAGCTGGTCGTGCTGGCCCGTCACAAGTCCCTGGGCATCACCCTGTTCGGCCTGGCGCTGCTGCGCCTGGCGTGGCGCGGCTGGAATCCGCCACCGCCCCTGCCGGGCGACATGCGTTGTGCCGAGCGCGGTCTGGCCCACGCCAGCCATGGCCTGCTCTACCTGCTGCTGTTCACCCTGCCGGTCACCGGCTGGCTGTTCTCGTCGGCGTCGAGCATCTCGGTGAGCTGGTTCGGCTGGATCACACTGCCGGACCTGGTCGGCGTCTCCGAACCACTGGCCGACGCCTTGCTCCGTGTACACATCGGCCTGTCGCTGCTGCTGGTGCTGACAGTGGCCCTGCACGTGGCGGCGGCACTCTGGCACCACCAGGTCAGGCGCGACACGGTGCTGCTGCGCATGCTGCCCGGCCGATGGGGCCGGCGGGAGCGGCAGTCATGATGCGAGACTGGCTGGTGGCGCCGGCGATACTGCTGGCGCTGGTCATGGCCACGCCGGCGCTGGCCGGGCCGCCGTGCTGGACCCAGGACGCCGCGGACAGCCAGCTTGAATTCACCGGCAAGCAGGCCGGCGCCCCGGCACACGGCCGGTTCCGGCGCTTCACGGTGCAGGCCTGTTTCGATCCCGACCAGGCACAGGGCGAGCTCGAGGTCGAGGTCGATCTCGACTCGCTGGACACGCGCAATGCCACCCGCGACGCCACCCTGCGCGGCCCCGAGTTCCTCGACGTCTCCCACTACCCCCGGGCCCGCTATCAGGCGAGCGACTTCGAATCGCTGGGCGGGCAGCACTATCGGGCCAGGGGCACCCTGACCCTGCACGGCGTCAGCCAGCCCCTGGCGGCCCCCTTCACGTTCCGGGTCGACAACGACGGTCGGCAGGCCGAGGCCCGCGGCACGGCCGCCCTCGACCGTCGCGACTTCGACGTCGGCCAAGGCCGCTGGGCCGGCACCCGCTGGGTGGGCGCCGAGGTGGAACTGAGCTTCTCGCTCAAGCTGGTCCCGGCGAGCCCGCCATGATCCGCCGCCTCGGCCGGCCATCGCCTCACCCGGCCCTGTGCCGGCGCCCCCTCGCTCAGGCTGACGCCCTGCATGAAGCAAGCCCGACCGGGTGGCCGGGCTCGCTTTCATTCACGCAACGGGATGGACCAGCGAGGTCGTTCAGCCCTCGAGGCGCTCGGCGATCAGGCCCTCGAGCTTGCGCTGGTCGTCGGCGAAGCGACGGATGCCCTCGGCCAGCTTGTCGTTGGCCATGGCGTCCTGGTTGTGGCCCCAGCGGAACTGGGCCTCGGTGAGCGGCGTCAGGCGCTCGGTCTTGTCGCCGATATCGCTGACCTTGCGCTCGACCTCGCCGTCGCTCGAGGCCAGCTCCTCGAGCAGCGCCGGCGAGATGGTCAGGCGATTGCAGCCGGCCAGCGCCAGCACCTGGCCCGTATTGCGGAAGCTCGCCCCCATCACCACGGTGGCGTAGCCGTAGCGGCTGGCGGTGTCGCACACCCCGCGCACAAAGCGCACGCCGGGGTCGGTCTCCGGCGTGTAGTCCTCGCCGGTCTCCTTCTTGTACCAGTCGGTGACCCGGCCGACGAACGGCGAGATCAGGTACACGCCGGCGTCGAAGCAGGCCTGCGCCTGGGCTTCCGAGAACAGCAGGGTCAGGTTGCACTGGATGCCCTCCTTCTCGAGCACCTCGGCGGCACGAATACCTTCCCAGGTCGCGGCCAGCTTGATGAGGATCCGCTCGCGGTCCACGCCGTGACGCTCGTAGAGCGCGATCAGCCGGTGCGCCTTGGCGATGCTCGCTTCGCGATCGAAGGACAGCCGCGCCGGTACCTCGGTGGAGACGCGACCGGGCACGATGCCGGCGATCTCGCTGCCGATCGCCACCGACAGCCGGTCCACGGCCTGCTCGATGCGCGTCTCGGCATCGGCGACGTCCTGCTTCACCTGCGCCAGCGTCTCGTCGATCAGCGCCTGATGGCCGGGCAGGTCGAAGGCCTTGAGAATCAGCGACGGGTTGGTGGTGGCATCGTGGGGCTGATAACGGCGGATGGCTTCCAGGTCACCGGTATCGGCAACCACCAGGGAAAGGCGTTTCAGCGCGTCGAGTTGGGTCATGGCTTGTCGTCCTGACTGTCGTTCAATGAATGCATCCGCGATCACGGCGCCACGGCATGGTGCGCCTGCAGCGCCTGCCGGTAGCGGTGATAGAGCTCATCATACCGCGCCCCCTATCAACCAACCCAACCCTACCCGGCGTCATCGCGCTTGCCGATGCACCTCAGCGCCGCCCCGGCGTCCGTCCGCCGGGCAGCTCGACCCGTGCCGCCAGGCCACCGAGCGAGGCGGTCTCGAGGCTCAGCGAGCCGCCGTAGAGGCTCATCAGGTCCTCGACGATCGCCAGGCCCAGCCCCGAGCCCGAGCGGTGCTCGTCGAGGCGGGCGCCGCGCGCCAGCGCCGCGCGACGCTGCTCGGCGGTCATCCCCGGGCCGTCGTCCTCGATGCACAGTACCGCCGCGCCGGCCGCCTCGTGCAGGCTCAGCCGCACCCGCGAGTTCGCCCAGCGCAGGGCGTTGTCGAGCAGGTTGCCGACCAGCTCCTGGAGATCCTGCGGGTCCATGCGCACCGTCAGCGCGTCGTCCAGATCGCGCTCGAGCGCGATGCCCCGGCGCCCGGCCAGCCGCGCCAGGCCGTCGACCACCGGGGCGATCGCCTCGCCGACCCTGACCCGGCCGGTGAGCGTCGCGCCGCCCGCCGCCGAGGCCCGGGCAAGATGGTGACGCACCGCCTCGTCGATGCGCCCCAGCTCGTCGTGCACCTGGCGGCGCTGGGCCTCGGGCAGGCGCTCGGAGACGGTCCTCAGCACGCTGACCGGGGTCTTCAGGGCATGCGCCAGGTTGCCGGCGGCGCTGCGGCCGCGCTCGATCAGCCGACGGTCGCGCTCGAGCACCTCGTTCATGGCCCCGGCCAGTTCGCTGAGCTCCCCGGGCAGGCGGGTATCCAGACGCTCGCCCGCCCCGGACTCGACACGCTCGAGGTCCGCATGCAGGCGCCGCAGCGGCGCCAGACCCCAGCGGATCTGCAGCGCCAGGCCGCCGAGCAGCAGCGCCCCCAGCGCCAGCAGCGACAGGCCCAGCAGCCACTCGAAGCGCGCCACCTCGGCGTCGAGTTCCTCGCGGGAGACGGCGACGCTGACATGCAGGGTGCGGGGCCAGCCCGGCAGCCGCACATCGCGCTCGATGACGCGCAGCGGCTCGCCGCGCGGCCCCCGGATGTCGCGCACGCTGACCCCGTCGACCGTGGTCACCGGCAGCCGCTGATCCCACAGCGAGCGCGAGACCAGTGCGGTATCGTGACGGTCGGTGACCTGCCAGTACCAGCCGGAGAACACCCGCTCGAAACGCGCATCGCCCAGCGAGCGCGTCATCGTCAGCCGGTCGTTGCGCGCATCGTGGCCCAGGTCCGCCAGCACCACCTGCAGCAGCGAGGACAACCGCTGGTCGAAGGCGGCGGTCGCCGATTCGCGGAAGTTGTAGGCCAGCCCCAGCCCGGCCAGTGGCAGCACCACCAGCACCAGCGCCAGCGCCGCGGCGAGCAGCCGCTGACCCAGCGTCCAGCCGGCCGGCCGGGCCAGCCAGGCGCGCAGGCGTGCCGTCACCCCTCGCCCTCGAGGGCCACGGCGCGATAGCCCTGGCCGCGCAGCGTCTCGATGCGACCGCTGCCCAGCTTGCGGCGCAGCCGGCTGATCTGCACGTCGATGACGTTGGAGTCGGGCTCCTGATCACGGTCGTAGACGTGCTCGGCGAGCTCGGCGCGGCTGACGATGCGCGGCGCGGCATGCATCAGGTAGGCGAGCAGTCGCGACTCCTGGGCGGTCAGCGTCACCGGCCGTCCGGCGACGCTGACGCTGGCGGAGTGGGTGTCGTAGGTCAGCTCGCCGAGCGTCAGCACCGGGTGCGCGTGGCCGTGGCTGCGCCGTACCAATGCCCGCAGGCGGAACAGTACCTCGGCGGTCTCGAACGGCTTGGTGACGTAATCGTCGGCACCGGCGGAGAAGCCCGCCGCCTTGTCCGACCAGCGCTCGCGGGCGGTGAGCACCAGCACCGGCAGGTCGATGGCGTCGTCGCGCCACTGCCCCAGCCAGCGGGTACCGTCGCCGTCGGGCAGCCCCAGGTCGAGCACCACGGCATCGTAGCGCTCGGTGCGTACCAGAAAGTCGGCCTCGCCGCCGGTGCCGGCGATCTCCACGAGCAAGCCGGCATCGCGCAGGGCCTCGCCGAGCGCCTCGGCCAGCGCCCGATCGTCTTCGACCAGTAGAATCTTCATGATGTTGTCAGCGTCGTTTCATGGCGTCGATATCCTGCCCTCGACTGTCGACCAGCTCGCCGGTCGCGGCATCGAAGACGAACTCGACCAGCTGCCCATCGGGGCCGATCATCTCGATATCGTACCGGATGGCCTCGTCCTCGTGCTCGAGCTCGACCTCCAGAACCTGACCCGCGTAGCGCTGCTGCAGCCAGTCGAGCACGCCGGGCAGCGCCACCAGCCGCCCGGCGCGGACGGCGTCGTGCAGGCCGTGCCAGTCATCCTCGGCCGCGGCCGGGGGCAGGCTGACCAGCGCCGTGCCCAGCACGACGACGCCGGTCGCCAGGAGACGATTGCATGCGTTCATGGTCCCTATCCTGCCAGCGTCCGCCTGAATGCATCATGAATCGTCCCTGCCGCATGAACCCACCATGAACGCATTCTTCAGCTCACGGCAAGGTGACGCGGAGTACAACGGGGTCTGACGCCGACGGTCGACGGACCGACGCATCGGCATTCGTTGCACGACAAGGAGACTCGCCATGACACCATTGCGCCTGATGATGCTTCCCGTCGCCTTCACCGGCGGGCTTTCCGGTCTGGCCCTGGCCGAGGAGGGCGGCCTTTCTCCTGACAGGCTCGACGCCCTGCACGCCCGGGGCGAGCCGCAGAGTCGCCCGGCCTATCGGCAGCTCGAGGCCCGTCCCGGCCATCTGGCGCTGGAGGCACGCCACGACGACGCCTGGCAGGCCACGGCCGAGCGGCTGATGCGCGACGGCACGCTGACCGCCCGGGACGACGCCGCCGCCTGGCAGCTGTCCGGCACCGAACTCACCCGTACCCTCGACACCGCCCGCCATGCCCCCATGCAACGATTCGCGTCTCTCGCTGTCGACTCCACGGGGCATGTCGAGATCGGCGATCCGGCGACGTCCGTTCACACGGCCTGATCCGCACCGTCCCCTCTTCCCGGCCATCGGAGCGAACCATGACGGAACATCAAGAGACTCTCCATACCCGCAGCCGCCGCCACAATGCCGCCTGGCAGGCGGCACGCGACTGGCAGCAGCGCGCGCACCGCGCCCGCCCGTCGTCGGCCTCCGGTGGCCTCCGGCTGGTCGTCACCTGGCTGCTGTTCGGCGCCCTGATGGTGCTGGGCTCCCTGCTGGGGCTGTTTCTGCTGGTGGTGGGCTGGCTGATGATGCCACTGATCCGCCATCGCCTGAAAAAGCAGGCCGAGGCCTACCGGGCCGGCCACGCCCGCGACATAGGCGGCAATGGCGCGTCTTCCCGGGCGCCGGAAAGCGGCGGCCACCCTCGGGTTCTCGAGGGCGACTATCAGGTGCGAAAGCCCCGCGACTGAGCGCCGATCCCGCGCTCACCACCCTGCCTGCACGACAAGGATCGCCATCGCCCATCATGATCGGTGAGGAGTCTCCGGTGCCGCTATCGAGTCGTCGGGCACCTCCACGGGCGGCGGCTCGTCAGGCGCCATTTCCGGGTAGCGTCGTGCCAGCATTTCCCGCAGGGCGCGGACCTCCTCGTTGAGCATCGCCACCTGCTGATTGAGATGGCGCATCATCTCGCGGTCCGCGCGATGCTGACGCGATTCACGTTCGCCCTGGTCGGCGACGAACAGCGAGCCGATGTAGGCCGCGAAACTGCCGAACAGCCCCACCCCGCTGACCATCAGCAACACCGCTACTACTCGCCCCAGCGTCGTTACCGGGTAGTAGTCGCCGTAGCCCACGGTGGTCACCGTGACGATCGCCCACCACAGCGCCTCCTCGGCAGTATCGATCGGGCTGTCGGGATTGGGGCTCTCGACCAGCAGCATGGTCAGCGCGCCGAAGGCCACCAGCAGCACCGTCGCCGTGGCAGCCGACGCGAACAGCCCCTTGGCGCGATTGCGGAACAGGATGCGCCAGATCAGCTCCAGGGACTTGAGTGCCCGCAGCAGGCGAATCAACTGAACCACGCGGAACGCCTTGGCCCCCATCAGCCAGCCGGCGGGGATGCTCGCCAGCAGATCGATCCAGCCCCAGCGCATGTAGTGCCACTTGTTCTTCGCCGCGCGAAAGCGCAGACAGAAGTCGATGAAATAGAATACACAGACCAGCAGGTCGATGTACTGCAGTAGACGCGACACCTCCGGCGAAAGCGAGAAGAAAGTATCAGCGATCAACGCGCCGAGAACATAGAAGGACAGGGCGAGGATAAACAGCTTAAAGGGAGTGATGCGATCTTCCATGGCGCGGAACGCGTCTCCGGCTGGGGCAGGACGAACCGTGTCAGGATACTCGCGGGAAGCCAGGCTGGCGACCCCGAGGGTCAACGCGGCCGCGACGTATCGTGCCGCCCCATCCGGAAAAGGACCCGCCGTGGCGGGTCAATTAAGGACGCGAAAATGCCGGGTCACTCCAGGGCTTCGTAGGGCAGCCCCACGTAGTTCTCGGCGATGGTCGTCAGCCCGGCCCGGGAGCGGGTGTAGTAGTCGAGTTCGGCCTGCTGGATGCGCCGGTTGAAATCCTCCTCCGCGGAGAAGGTGTGCAGGTTGGAGGTCATCCACCAGGAGAAGCGTTCGGCCTTCCAGATGCGTCGCAGGCAGACCTCGGAGTAGCGGGCGACGAGATCGTCGCGCCCGTCGTGGTACACCTTGACCAGCAGCCGGTAGAGGGTGTTGACGTCGCTGGCCGCCAGGTTGAGCCCCTTGGCGCCGGTCGGCGGCACGATGTGCGCGGCGTCACCGACCAGGAACAGCCGGCCGTGCTGCATGGGCTCGGCGACAAAGCTGCGCAGCGGGGCGATGCTCTTCTCCAGCGAGGGGCCGGTGACCAGGTTCGCGGCGACGTCGTCGGGCAGACGCGATTTCAGCTCGTCCCAGAAACGCGTGTCGGACCAGTCCTCCACCTTCTCGTCGGCGCCGACCTGGACGTAGTAGCGGCTGCGGGTGGCCGAGCGCATGCTGCACAGCGCAAACCCCCGATCATGGGTGGCATAGATCAGCTCGTCCGAGACCGGCGGCGTGTCGGACAGCAGGCCCAGCCAGCCGAACGGGTAGACCCGCTCGAAGGTCTTGAGGCGATCGGCGGGGATCGAGCGCCGCGAGATCCCATGATAGCCGTCGCAGCCGGCCACGTAATCGCAGTCGAGGCGCAGCGTCTCGCCGTCCTTCTCGAAGGTCACGTAGGGATGGTCGGTCTCCAGATCGTGCGGTTGCACGTTCTCCGCCTCGTAGACAGTGGTGGCGCCGACGTCGCGGCGTGCCTCCATCAGGTCGCGGGTGACTTCCGTCTGGCCGTAGACCATCACCCGCTTGCCGCCGGTGAGCCCGGCCAGGTCGACGCGCACGCGGCGGTTGTCGAAGGTCAGCTCGAAGCCGTCGTGGGGCAACCCCTCGGCGTCCATGCGCTCATCGACCCCGGCCTCGCGCAGCAGGTCGACCATGCCCTGCTCCAGCACGCCGGCGCGAATGCGGCTGAGCACGTACTCGCCGCTGCGCCGCTCGAGAATCACGTTGTCGATCCCCCGGCGCTGCAGCAGTTGCCCGAGCAGCAAACCGGATGGGCCGGCCCCCGATGATGGCCACTTGTGTCTTCATGATTCTGCCTCCGTCAACTGCACTCGCCACGGCGAGCACGGCCGCGACATCGATGAATTGCATTTTTCATCGATTCTGCGCCGCGAGTAAGGCAAAATTCCTGCCCAGCCTTGGACTTTTACAAGAACCACCCCTGACTTTGGTCGGAGATCCCACGAACGGTGCGACATGCAGAACTGGCCGGATGACCGCGTCCCCGTCTTTCAACTCTACGGCGAAACCGGCCGCTGGCCGACGCCCGACCTGCTGCACTGCGAGTCGATCGCCGCGCGCAGTCGCCTGCACGACTGGCACATCAAGCCGCACCGCCATGCCGACCTGCTGCACCTGCTGCATATCCGCCACGGCGAGGTGCAGCTCACCCTCGAGGAGGACGAGCGCCGCCTCGACGGCCCCCAGGTGATCATCGTGCCGCCGGTGGTGATCCACGGCTTTCGCTTCTCGACGGACACCGACGGGCACATCATCAGCCTGGCACCGCCGCTGGCCGGCCACCTGCGCGAGCGCCTGGCAGCGCTCGGCGAGGTTTTCTCGCGGGCAGCCCACTACCCGCTGGCCGACCAGCCGGAGGCGCGCCCCATCGCCACGCTGATCGAGACCCTCGTCGGCGAATATCACCGCCCGGCCCCGGGACGCGAGCCGCTGCTGCACGCGCTGATGCAGGCACTGGCGGTACAGGTAGCCCGGCGCGCGTCACGCCGGCGCACGCGCCAGGCCACACTGCGCCAGGACCGGGGCCGGGTGCACCTCGAGCAGTTCCTGGCGCTGATCGACGACCACTATGCCGAGCAGCCCACCATCGACGATCTCGCCGCCCGAGTGGGCATCACCAGCGCGCACCTCAACACCCTGTGCCGCCGTCTGGCGGGGCGCAGCGCCCTGCAGCTGCTGCACGAACGCCTGCTGCTCGAGGCCAAGCGCCAGCTGACCTACACCAACATGACCATCGGCCAGATCGCCGACCAGCTGGGCTTTTCCGAGCCGGCCTACTTCACACGCTTCTTCAAGCGCCTGAGCGGGCAGTCGCCCAAGACCTTCCGGCAGTCGCGTTGAGTGGCAAATTTGCGGATCGCCGGGGAGTGCCGCCCTGTGGCCGGCCTCTTTGAGAAAGCAGGACGCGGCGATATCGTTGGCTCAACCCATCCCCGGCTTTCTCGACGCCTTTCCAGGAGTGACCGTTCATGATGTTGACACGCCGATCCTTCCTTGCTGCAACGTCTCTGGCAGGAGGTGCTGCGTTGGTAGGCCCATTCGCCTGGCGCCAGGCAATGGCCAACGAGCCCAGTGAGCTGAAAATTCCCGAGCTGATTGATGCTCGCGATCACGGCCAATCGATTTCACTGAAGGCGCAACCGGGGAAAACCTCGTTTTATCCTGGTCGAGAAAGCGAGACGCTTGGCTATAACGGAAGCTATCTTGGCCCGACGCTACGTGTCCATCGTGGCGATGACGTCGAGGTCGCGGTCAGCAATACTCTGGGCGAGGACACCACCGTTCATTGGCATGGCTTGCTGATTCCCGGCGAGCTGGATGGCGGCCCCCACCAGACCATCGCGAATGGGGCTACCTGGCGGCCGGTACTGCCTATCCGCCAGCCGGCCGCCACCCTGTGGTACCACTCGCATGCCCATGGCCGCACTGCGGAGCAGGTCTATGCCGGTCTGGCCGGTCTCATGATCGTCACCGATGACGAGGAAAAGGCCCTGGGGCTTCCCTCGGAATATGGCATCGATGATATCCCCCTGGTACTTCAGGACCGGCAGTTCGAGGAGGGCATCCTCGCGATTCCACAGGGCATGATGACGATGATGCATGGGCGTCAAGGCGACACCCTGGTGGTGAATGGAACGGTCAACCCATTCGCCCGTGTTCCTCGCCGACGGGTGCGACTGCGACTGCTGAACGGGGCCAATGCAAGGTTCTTCAACCTGTCCTTCTCGGACGGCCGAGCCTTTCACTGGGTGGCGTCCGAAGGTGGCCTGCTTGAGAGCCCCGTCGAGTTGCGCTCATTACACCTGGCACCGGGCGAACGGGCTGAAATCCTGGTCGACTTCTCCGATGGGCGCCCTGCCACTCTGGAAACCGGACAGAACGCCAGCACCGCCATGATGCGCATGATGTCCCGCACCGCCGGCGCTGAAAAAGAGGCCGTTGTCAGATTCGCCCCCCAGGGCGCTGAAGCCTCCCCCGTCCAGATTCCAGACCAGCTCTCGAGCCATGCACACCTCGAGGCCTCCCAGGCCATCCGGCGGCGCCATTTCGAAATGACCATGGACATGAGACAAATGATGAGCGGCAGATCGGGAAGTTTCGGCATCAATGGGCGCTCGTTCGACAGGGGGCGGATCGATCAGCGCATCGGCCTCGGCGATGTGGAAATCTGGGAAGTCTCGTCAGCGATGATGGTGCATCCGTTCCACATCCACGGCGTGCACTTTACCGTGCTGAGCCGAAACGGCTCGCTTCCGGATGTTCGAGACCGGGGCCTCAGGGACACCATCGTGGTCCAGGAACCCGTCGAACTGCTCGTGAAATTTACACAGCCGGCGGAAACCCTCCCCTTCATGTATCACTGCCATATCCTCGAGCATGAGGATAACGGGATGATGGGGCAGTTCTCCGTGAGTTGAAGCCGCTCGGGGCCGGCCGTTCAAGACTGGCTGGCCCATGGCTCACGGCAGATAAAGCACCACCGCCCCGCGTCATGGGCGGGGCGACGGCTCGACAAACACGCGACGGGCCATCAGTGGCGCTTGAGATGCTCGGCGTGATAGCGCAAGTGATCGTCGATGAAGGTGGCGATGAAGAAGTAGCTGTGGTCGTAACCGGGGTGACGGCGCAGGGTCAGCGGATGGTCGTGCGCCTCGCACACCGCCTCGAGCCGCTCGGGCCGCAGCTGCTCTTCGAGGAAGCCGTCGGCCTCGCCCTGGTCGATGAACAGCTTCTGGCGCGAGACGCCCTTGGCGACCAGCTCGCAGGCGTCATACTGGGTCCACAGGCCGTGATCGTCGCCCAGATAGTTGGCGAACGCCTTCTGTCCCCAGGGCACTACGCTGGGATTGACGATCGGCGCGAAGGCCGACACCGAGGCGAAGCGCCCCGGCTGACGCAGCGCCAGCACCAGCGCGCCGTGTCCGCCCATCGAATGGCCGCTGATCGCCTCCCGGCCGTTGACCGGGAAGTGCTGGCGCACCACCGACGGCAGCTCGTCGTTGACGTAGTCGTACATCCGGTAGTGACGCGACCACGGCTCGCTCTTGGCGTTGACGTAGAAGCCGGCCCCGGAACCGAAGTCATAGCTGTCGTGCTCGCCCGGCAGGTCGAGCCCGCGCGGGCTGGTGTCGGGGCAGACGATCGCCAGCCCCAGCTCGGCGGCGAGCCGCTGGGCACCGGCCTTCTGCATGAAGTTCTCGTCGGTGCAGGTCAGCCCCGACAGCCACCACAGCAGCGGCACCTTGCCCTCCTCCGCCTGGGGCGGCAGGTAGATGGCGAAGACCATCTCGCAGTCGAGCGAGCGGGCGTGGTGCTTGTAACGCTTGAGCCAGCCGCCGAAGGACTTGGTGGCGGAAACCAGCTCCAGCGATTCGGACATGGTCATGCGCTCTCCTCGTGTCGTGGGCGGCGGGCGCATCAGGCACCCGCCGCACGGGCTCAGTAATGCAGGACGGTACGGATGCTCTTGCCCGCGTGCAGCAGCTCGAAGGCCTCGTTGATCTGCTCGAACGGCATGTCATGGGTGACGAACTCGTCGATCTTGAGCTTGCCGTTCATGTAGTCCTCGACGTAGCCCGGCAGCTGCGAGCGGCCCTTGACGCCGCCGAAGGCGGAGCCCTTCCAGACGCGCCCGGTGACCAGCTGGAAGGGCCGCGTGGATATCTCCTCGCCGGCCCCGGCGACGCCGATGATGATCGACTCGCCCCAGCCCTTGTGGCAGCACTCCAGCGCCGAGCGCATGACATTGACGTTGCCGATGCATTCGAAGGAGTAGTCGACGCCGCCGTCGGTGAGCTCGACGATCACCTGCTGGATGGGATCCGCGTAGTCCTTCGGGTTGACGAAGTCGGTGGCGCCGAACTGGCGAGCCAGCTCGAACTTGTCCGGATTGACGTCGATGGCGATGATCCGCGAGGCCTTGGCCATCACCGCGCCCTGGATCACCGCCAGGCCGATGGCACCCAGGCCGAACACCGCGACGGTGGATCCCGGTTCGACCCTGGCGGTATTGAGCACCGCGCCGATGCCGGTGGTCACCCCGCAGCCCAGCAGGCAGATCTTGTCGAGCGGCGCCTCACGGGACACCTTGGCCAGCGACACCTCGGGCAGCACGGTGTACTCGGAGAACGTCGAGCAGCCCATGTAGTGATGGATCGGCTTGCCGTCCAGCGAGAAGCGGGTGGTACCGTCGGGCATCAGCCCCTGGCCCTGGGTGGCCCGCACCGCGCTGCACAGGTTGGTCTTGCCGGACAGGCAGAACTTGCACTTGCCGCACTCGGCGGTATACAGCGGAATCACGTGATCGCCCGGCTGCAGGCTGGTCACGCCCTCGCCGACCTCCTGCACGATGCCGGCGCCCTCGTGGCCGAGAATCGAGGGAAACAGGCCTTCCGGATCCTTCCCGGACAGGGTGTAGGCATCGGTGTGGCAGACGCTGGTCGCGGCGATCTTCACCAGCACCTCACCGGCCTTCGGGCCCTCGACGTCGATCTCGGCGAGCTCCAGCGGCTTGCCCGCCTCCCAGGCGATCGCGGCGCGTGTTTTCATCGAACCCTCTCCTTCTCGAGTGGTGAACGTCCGGGCACGGGCCCGAACGTGGCATCATGGACCTTGGGACTCCCAGTCTAGGTACTGCCGGACGCCCGATAAACGTCGCAACCGTCACAAGATTATTGCCAGGGAGCAACAATGCAGCGCTGGGATCGCATCGAAGCCTTCGTCGAGGTGGTTCGCCAGGGCAGCTTCTCCGCGGCCGCCCGTCATCTCAAGGTCTCCGGCTCCCACGTCAGCCGCCTGGTGGCGCAGCTGGAAGGCAGCCTGGAGACCCAGCTGCTCTACCGCACCACGCGGCGACTCAGCCTCACCGACGCCGGCACCCTCTACTACGATCGCTGCCGCCACCTGCTCGACGGCTTCCGCGAGGCGGAAACCGCGCTCAACGACTTCCAGGCCCGGCCGCGCGGCACCCTGCGACTGACCAGCGCCACCACCTTCGGCGAGCGCTACATCGCGCCGCTGGTCAACGACTTCCAGCGCCTGCACCCGCAGCTCGAGGTGCAAATGCACTTCACCAACCGCCAGGTGGACCTGATCGACGAGGGCTACGACGTGGCGGTCCGGCTGGGCATCCTCAAGGACTCGAGCCTGATCGCCCGGCGGCTCGGCGAGCGCCGCGAATATGTGGTCGGCTCCCGCGACTACTTCGAGCGCATGCCGCGACCGCACAGCCTGGCCGAGCTGGCCAGCCACAACTGCCTGCTCGGCTCCCGCGACAGCTGGCTGTTCAGCGTCGACGGGGCGCGCCGCGAGGTGCGGGTCAGCGGCCGCTGGCAGGCCAACTCCGGCCCGGCGCTGCTGGATGCCGCTCTCAAGGGGCTGGGGCTGGCGCAACTGCCGGAGTATTACGTCGCCCCTCACCTGCGCAGCGGCGAGCTGATCTCGGTGCTCGACCGCCACCAGTTCACCGACACGGCGGTGTGGGCGGTCTACCCGCGCCACCGGCACCTGTCCGCCAAGGTGCGCCAGTTCGTCGACTTCCTGGTGGAGCGGCTGGCCGCCGACTGACCCACCGGGCCGGTCATTGTCAGGTCTTGAGCGCCGCCGCGCCGTTGGACGGACGCATGGCGGCGGCATCCTCCTCGAGGAAGATCGGTCGCACGCTGTCGTTGAGATAGCAGGCATCGAATTCGGCGACATTCGCCAGTGCCTCGGGGTCGGGCAACGTCACCTTGTGGCGCTCGCGCAGCACCAGCTCTTCCTCGCGGAAGGCCGAGAAGGTACGACTGACATGCACGGCGCTCAGGCCCAGGGTGTCGGCCAGCTGCTCCTGGGACAGCGGCAGACGGAAGCGGCCATCGATGGCGGCGCCGGTCTGGTCGAGACGCACGTACATCTCGTAGAGGAAATGCGCCAGCTTCTGGTGGGCGGTGCGACGCGCCAGGTTCACCAACCGTTCGGTGAGCAGCGCCTGCTGGCGGCTCGAGATCGAGAACAGCACGGCGGTCAGGGTGGTCGACTGGCGAAAAATGTCGAGCAACCGGCGGTGCGGGAAGTGGCAGACGACCCCGTCGTCGATCATCGCGACCCCGGCCAGGCGCTGGGAAAAGGCGAATTCGCGCAGGCCGATGATGTCGCCGGGCAAAAAGACCTCGAGGATCTGGCGGCTACCGTCCCCGAGGTTGCGAAAGGAATACGCCCAGCCGCGACTGACGGTGCAGAACTCGGTGGCCTGTTCGTTCTCCTGCCACAGCACCTCGCCCGCCCGGACGTCCCGCGGGCTTTCCTCGAGTTCATGAAGCAGCGCCTTGTCCTGCTCCGAGAGCCGGCAGTAGTGGCTGAAATGGCGAATGATACAACTGTCGTGATTAGTCACGGTGTTACGCTCTCCCGTTATCCAGCGTATCGCGGCATGTTCTTCTTGGCGGGCCGGTGCGAGTCGCCCGGCCCGTGCCGTCAGACAGCGCGCCACATGGTGGCCCGTCACACCCCGGATCGCCGATAACTCAGGTTATCGTCACCCGAGCGCGATCACGGCAGGGAGAGAGGGCCCGGCAGCCAGTCATTTCTTACTAGCAGCCGAAGCCCGGGATACGCAAGCGTCGACCAATGGCGACGCTTGCGGCCATTCAGCACTCGATGGCATTGACGGCAAGGCCGCCGCGGGAGGTTTCCTTGTACTTGTCCTGCATGTCGGCGCCGGTATCGCGCATGGTGCGAATCGCCTTGTCGAGCGAGATGAAGTGCTCGCCGTCACCGCGCAGCGCCATCTGGGCGGCGTTGATCGCCTTCACCGAGGCGATGGCGTTGCGCTCGATGCAGGGCACCTGCACCAGGCCACCGACGGGATCGCAGGTCAGCCCCAGGTTATGCTCGAGGCCGATCTCGGCGGCGTTCTCGACCTGGGCGGGCGTGGCCCCCATCACCTCGGCAAGCCCCGCGGCGGCCATGGCGCAGGCCGAGCCGACCTCGCCCTGACAGCCCACCTCGGCGCCGGAGATCGAGGCGTTCTTCTTGCACAGGATGCCCACCGCGCCGGCGGCAAGCAGGAAGTCCACCACGTCGCGCTCGCTGGCCCCGCGCTGGAACTTCATGTAGTAGTGCAGCACGGCCGGAATGATGCCCGCCGCCCCGTTGGTGGGCGCGGTGACCATGCGCCCGCCGGCGGCGTTTTCCTCGTTGACCGCCAGGGCGAAGACATTGACCCAGTCCATCGCCGAGAAGGTCGAGGCGATCAGGCACGGGTCGTCCTCGGCGGCCAGCAGCCGCTCGTGCAGGCGCTTGGCGCGACGCTTGACGTTGAGCCCGCCGGGCAGCACGCCCTCGTGGCTCAGGCCGTTGTCGACGCACTCCTGCATCGCTTCCCAGATCGCCCACAGCCCGCCGCGGATCTCGGCCTCATCGCGCCAGGCGGTCTCGTTGGCCAGCATCAGCTCGCTGATGCGCAGGCCGTGCAGCCGGCACAGCGCCAGCAGCTCGCCGGCGCTGTTGAAGTCGTAGGGCAGCGGCGTGGTGTCGACATCCAGCTGGCCGTCGCGGGCCTGCTGCTCGTCGATGACGAAGCCACCGCCCACCGAATAGTAGGTGTTCTGGTACAGCTCGTCGCTGTGGCCGTGAGCGATCAGCCGCATGGCGTTGGGGTGGTGCGGCAGGCTCTCGTCGTGCAGCTGCATGTCGCGCGCCCAGAGGAAGGCGATGGCCAGCCGACCGTCGAGCATCAGGGTCTGCGCCTCGAGCAGTTCCTCGATGCACGGCGTGATGATCGCCGGATCGATACGGTCGGGACGCTCGCCCATCAACCCCATGATCACGGCGCGGTCGGTGCCGTGGCCGATGCCGGTCGCCGACAGCGACCCGAACAGCTGCACCTCGACACGCGCGACGCGCTCGAGCAGATCCCGGGACCGCAGCGACTCGACGAAGTCATGGGCAGCCTGCATCGGCCCCACGGTGTGCGAACTCGACGGCCCGACGCCGATCTTGAACAGGTCGAATACACTGATGGCCACGTTGCCTCCCTTGTCGTCGCGACAGTCGGATGAATCAGATTGGCTAAACCCGGTGCCGAAGCACCGCCATTGACTCTACGTTGCGCGGCGTTTATACGGAGAGCAACGGAGAATTACTGGCCACCCCTTTAGAATTGCTAAATCATGAGCCGTACCCTCAACGCCCAGACCCATGCCTGGCTGAAGGTCTTCGCGGTCAGCGCCCGCCATCTGTCCTTCACCCGCGCCGCCGAGGAGCTGCACGTCACCACCGGCGCGGTCAGCCAGCAGATCAAGCAGCTCGAGGAACGCCTGGGCTTCAAGCTGTTTCGCCGCCTGCCGCGGCGCCTCGAACTCACCGATGAAGGCCGGCGCCTGGCCGGCGTGGTCGACGACGCCTACCAGGCGGTGGGCCAGGAGGTACGCCGCCTGCGCTCGGGGCTGATGAGCGGCGTGCTGCGCCTGCGCTGCGTGCCCTCCTTCCTGACCAAGTGGCTGATGCCGCGCCTGCCACGACTGCAGGCCCGCTTTCCCGACATCGAGATGCACGTCAGCGCCGAGGACAGCAACCTGTCGCTGCGCGACGGCGACTTCGACCTGGCCATCGACCTCAACGACGGCCACTACCCGGGGCTTTCCATCACCCCGCTGATGGACGAGGTGATCTTCCCGGTCTGCGCACCGGGGCTGATGCGCGGCCGCCCGCCGCTGCGCCGCGCCGAGGACCTCGCCTGGTACCCGCTGCTGCACGACGTGACCGCCTGGCGGGGCAGCCACGACTACGCCGAGTGGGAGCACTACCTCACCGCGATCGCCGCCCCGCACATCAACGTGCGACGCGGCTATACCTTCAACCGCAACCAGCTGACCATGGAGGCCGCCATCAGCGGCATGGGCGTGGCCATCGCCCGGCGCACCCTGATCACCACCGAGCTCAAGACCGGCGCCCTGATCGCGCCCTTCCCGGAGCAGGTGGCCACCGACAAGCGCTACGGCATCGTGCATGCTCCCGGGGCGCTGGACGACCGCCGCCTGCGCGCCGTGCACGACTGGCTGGTCGAGGAGGCCCGGCGCCACCAGGACGCCGTCGGACGCCCATGAAAAACGCCCGCGAGACAGGCTCGCGGGCGTCGGGAGAGGCAGCAGCGGCGTTCGCCGCGTGACTCACTCGTCCAGGAAGGAGCGCAGCGGCTCCGAGCGGGACGGGTGGCGCAGCTTGCGCAGCGCCTTGGCCTCGATCTGGCGGATGCGCTCGCGGGTGACGTCGAACTGCTTGCCGACCTCCTCGAGGGTGTGGTCGGTGTTCATGTCGATGCCGAAGCGCATGCGCAGCACCTTGGCCTCGCGCGCGGTGAGCCCGCCCAGCACGTTGCGGGTCGCCTCGATCAACCCCTCGCCGGTGGCCGAATCGATCGGCAGCAGCATGGTGCCGTCCTCGATGAAGTCGCCGAGGTGCGAGTCGTCGTCGTCGCCGATCGGGGTCTCCATGGAGATCGGCTCCTTGGCGATCTTGAGCACCTTGCGGACCTTGTCTTCCGGCATCTCGAGGCGTTCGCCGAGCTCTTCCGGGGTCGGCTCGCGGCCCATCTCCTGAAGCATCTGCCGGGAGACGCGGTTGAGCTTGTTGATGGTCTCGATCATGTGCACCGGGATGCGGATGGTGCGGGCCTGGTCGGCGATCGAGCGGGTGATCGCCTGACGGATCCACCAGGTGGCGTAGGTCGAGAACTTGTAGCCGCGGCGGTACTCGAACTTGTCCACCGCCTTCATCAGGCCGATGTTGCCCTCCTGGATCAGGTCCAGGAACTGCAGGCCGCGGTTGGTGTACTTCTTGGCGATCGAGATCACCAGGCGCAGGTTGGCCTCGACCATCTCCTTCTTGGCGCGGCGCGCCTTGGCCTCGCCGATGGAGAGCCGACGGTTGACCTCCTTGATCTCGCTGACCGGCAGCTGGATCAGCTCCTCCTCGAAGGCGATCTTGCGCTGGGCACGCTGGACGTCGCCGCGGAACGGCCCCAGCCTGTCGGCGTAGCGCGGGTTGTCCGCCAGGAAGGCGTCGAACCATTCGAGTCGCGACTCGTTGCCCGGGAAGGACTTGATGAAGGTCTTGCGCGGCACCTTGCCCTTCTTGACGAAAAGCTGCAGGACCGACTTCTCCTGCTCGCGGACCTGCTCGACGCTGATGCGCACCTGGCCGACCAGGCGCTCGAAGTGCTTGGGCACCAGCTTGATCGGCGAGAACAGCTCGGCCAGGCGCGCCTGTTCGGCATTCGCCTCGGCCGACCCCAGGCCGTGCTTGGCGACGGCCGCCTTGGCCCGCTCGTTCTGGTCGCGGATCTGCTCGAAGCGCGCCCGCGCCTCCTCCGGATCCGGGCCGCCCTCGTTACTGCTGGAATCGTCCTCGTCGTCCGCCTCGTCGGCGTCGCCGTCATCGTCGCTCTCGCCGTCGTCGAGGTCGGCCACCGGCTCCTCCTCGGGGACTTCCGCCTCGGCGACTCCCGGGATGCCCTCGTCGGGGTCGATGAAGCCGGAGAACAGGTCGGACAGACGGCCCGGCGCCTCCTCGTCCTGGGTCGCGTCGTAGGCCTCGAGGATCGAGTCGACGGCACCCGGCAGATAGGCGAGCGAGGACATCACCTCGCGGGTGCCCTCCTCGATGCGCTTGGCGATCTCGATCTCGCCCTCACGGGTCAGCAGCTCGACGGTGCCCATCTCGCGCATGTACATGCGCACCGGGTCGGTGGTGCGACCGACATCGCTCTCCACCGCCGCCAGCGCGGCCACCGCCTCCTCGGCGGCGGACTCGTCGGTGGAGTGGTCCGCCATCATCAAGGTGTCTTCATCAGGGGCTTCCTCAACGACATTGATACCCATGTCGTTGATCATGCCGATGATGTCTTCCACTTGGTCCGGGTCGGCGATATCCTCGGGGAGGTGGTCGTTGACCTCGGCATAGGTCAGGAAGCCCTGCTCCTTGCCGCGCGCGATCAACTCCTTCAGACGTGACTGCTGTGTATTTCCAGCCATAGAAACCCTATATCGACGAAGAAGAATGGAGCACCTGAACGAAAAGGCGGTGAAAATCGAGTAAGCCCGCTAGTATAGCGGATTAGCGCCCTGCCCTGCCACTTTTTCTATTTGCGCCGCATTTCAGGTGTGTTAGTTTGTCCGGTTACGTTGCCGTTCGCTTTTCCCTTAGATGGGGGAAGCGGGCAATAATTCAACCCCCGCCCGCTCGACCGTCGCGCCCGCGACCGGCTCACCGGTTGAGCGACATCAGCAGCTCCATGAGCCGCTGCTTCTCTTCCCGGGACAATCGCTCGCCGCCACGCTCCTTGGCCAGCAACGCCGCGTACTCGCTTTCCGGCGTCTGCCGCGAGCGTCGCCGCCGAAAGTGGGCGACCAGCCCGTCGATCTCGGTGGCGCGCGCGCTGCGCGGGATCAGCAGCTCGCGACGCGCCAGCGCCTCCAGCCGCTGGCCCTCCCGCGTGCCGTGGAAGTGCGCCAGCAGCACCTGAGGGCTGCGATAACGCCCGGCGCGGAGCAGCTCGATCACCTCGCGGCACAGGGCGCCGTCGCCGTCGCCCTCGGTGCACCAGTCGAGCTCGTCCGGCAGGCGCTCGACCAGCGTCGGCTCGTGCACCAGCAACTGCAGTACCCGGTCGAGCATCGACAGCGCCCCGGCCAGCCGCGGCCCGGGCTGCGACACCGGCGCCATCGGCCCCGTCGCCGGCTCGGCGGGCTCGCCCGCCGCCTCGGCAGCGCCCGCCGGCGCGTCCGCCATCAGCGCCGTGAAGCGCGCCTGCTCGATGCCGGTACGCTTCGACAGCTCGCCGAGCAGCAGCGACTTCAGCACGCCCTCCGGAAGCCGCTTCAGCGCCGCCAGCACCGTACTGGCGAAACGCTCGCGTTCCTCGATGCGCTGCAGGTCGCGTCCCTCGGCCGCCTGCTCGAACAGGAACTCCGACAGCGGCATGGCACAGGTGATGCGATCGCGGAACGCCTGCGTCCCCTCGCGTCGCACCAGGCTGTCGGGGTCCTCGCCGTCGGGCAGGAACAAAAAGCGCACCTGGCGACCGTCGATCATCTGCGGCAGCACCGCCTCCAGCGCGCGGCGCGCGGCCTGGCGCCCGGCGGCATCGCCGTCGAAGCAGAACACCACCTCGCCGACCAGCCGGAACAGCCGCTGCACATGCTCCTCGGTGACCGAGGTGCCGAGCGTGGCGCAGGCGTTGCGAATGTCGAACTGCGCCAGCGCCACCACGTCCATGTAGCCTTCCACCACCAGCAGTCGCTCGAGCCGGCGATTGGCCTGACGCGCCTCGTGAAGGCCGTAGAGCTCGCGCCCCTTGTGGAAGACCGGGGTCTCCGGCGAGTTGAGGTACTTGGGCTTGGCGTCGCCCAGCACGCGCCCGCCGAACCCCAGGGTGCGCCCCTTCCAGTCACGGATCGGGAACATCACCCGGTCGCGGAAGCGATCATAGACGCGCCCGCTGTCCTCGCGCTGCACCAGCAGACCGTACTCGACCTGCACGGCGTCATTGATGCCCTGGTCGTGAAGGTGACGCCGCAGCGCCTCCCAGCCGTCGGGCGCGTAGCCGATGGCGAAGTCGCGCAGCACGTCGGGCGACAGCCCGCGTCGCTCGAGATACTCGCGCCCGGCTCGCCCCTCGCTCATGGTCAACCGCTCGCGAAAGAAGCGCGTCGCCAGTTCCAGCAGATTGACCCCTTCTCGGCGCTGGCGTTCCCGCGCCTGGGCGCGCGGATCATCCTGCCCCTCGCGCGGCACCTCCAGCCCCAGGCGCGAGGCCAGCTGCTCGACCGCCTCGGGAAAGCGCAGGTTGTCGTATTCCATCAGAAAGCGTAGCGCATTGCCGTGCGCGCCACAGCCGAAGCAATGGTAGAACTGCTTGTCCTGACTGACGGTGAACGAGGGCGACTTTTCCTGATGGAAGGGGCAGAGCCCGGCGTGGTTGCGGCCCGCCTTCTTCAGCTGGACGCGTTCGCCCACCACGTCGACGATATCGACGCGTGCCAGCAGGTCATCGAGAAAGCGCTGCGGAATGGGTCCGGCCATGCTCGAACTCTGTGTGGAGACGATGCCGTCACGGTTCCTGGCCGTCCGGGACGCATGCCGCCCCGGGGCGGACACAAAAAACAAACGGCCGCCGAGGCGGCGGCCGCTTGGAGTCCCTCTGAGGCAGCAACTGCCTCAAGTACGATCAGTACAGCCGTTCGAAACGCTTGCGCTCACGCTGCAGCTTCTTGGCGTGACGCTTCACGGCCGCTGCCGCCTTGCGCTTGCGAACCGCAGTCGGCTTCTCGTAGCTCTCGCGACGACGCACTTCGGACAGAACGCCGGCTTTCTCGCAGGAACGCTTGAAGCGACGCAGAGCGACGTCGAACGGCTCGTTATCACGTACTTTGACAGAAGGCATTAAGCACTCACCTACCTTGGAATCATGAGTTCGGTTTGAACGCACGCCCCATGTCTGACGCATTCCGTGGCGATGCGTGCCAGGCATGAAAGCTGGCACGACCGGCGATCGTCGGGAATCGGGCGCACGACCCAGTCTTGCAGAGTCGGGTATTTTAGTGACGAACCGCCAGCTTTGCAAACCTCGCCGCTCGCGCCCCAGAGCAATCGCAGTTGGCTTCGACGAGGGCGCCGGAGGCAGGCTGGAGAGGAGGTCCGATGCCAGGGACGGCATCGGTAGCGCCCAGGTAAGGGTTTACAGCGCCTCCTCGCAGGCCTGCCGTAGGCTCAGCCCAAGCCATGTTTCAGTTATCTGCAATAGCCCTGGCTCGCGCCCTGCCGAGGGATCGCCGAAAAGGTTAGAATGCCCCTTTCACCGATCGACGAGCCGAACCATGCGCGTACTGGGGATCGAAACCTCCTGCGACGAAACCGGTGTCGCCCTCTACGACACCGAGCACGGCCTGCTGGCCGACGCCCTCTACAGCCAGATCGCGATGCACGCCGACTTCGGCGGCGTCGTGCCGGAACTCGCCTCCCGCGACCACACCCGCAAGCTGCTGCCGCTGATCCAGCAAGTGCTCGACGATGCCCGCCTGTCCCGCGGCGATCTCGACGGCATCGCCTACACCGCCGGGCCCGGCCTGGTCGGCGCGCTGATGGTCGGCGCCACCACCGCCCACGGCCTGGCTCGTGCCCTGGACCTGCCGGTGCTCGGCGTGCATCACATGGAAGGTCACCTGCTGGCGCCGATGCTCGAGGCCGACCCGCCCGCCTTTCCCTTCGTCGCCCTGCTGGTCTCCGGCGGCCATACCCAGCTGGTGGCAGTGAAGGGGCTCGGCGACTATCGCCTGCTCGGCGAGTCGGTCGACGATGCCGCCGGCGAGGCCTTCGACAAGGCTGCCAAGATGCTCGAGCTGCCCTACCCCGGCGGCCCGCAGGTGGCGAAGCTGGCCGAATCCGGCGACCCGGGGCGCTTTCGCTTCCCGCGACCGATGACCGATCGCCCCGGGCTCGACTTCAGCTTCTCGGGGCTCAAGACCCACACCCTGACCACCGCCCGCGCCCTGCGCGAGGCCGGCGAGCTCGACGACCAGGGGCGCGCCGACATCGCCCGGGCCTTCGAGGACGCGGTGGTCGACACCCTGGTGATCAAGTGCCGCCGCGCGCTGGACGAGACCGGCCTCAAGCGGCTGGTGGTGGCCGGCGGGGTGAGCGCCAACCGGCGCCTGCGCGAGCGGCTCGACGCCGAGCTGACCAAGCGCCGCGCCCGCGCCTACTACCCCCGGGGCCGCTTCTGCACCGACAACGGCGCGATGATCGCCTACGTGGGCGCCCAGCGCCTGCTGGCCGGGGAGCGTGACGCCGACGCCATGCGCGCCGTGCCGCGCTGGCCGCTGGCCGAGCTGACCGCCCCGACCATTGCGTCCTGAAACGACAGGCGATGATCGCGCTCTCCATAACTCCAGCGCCCAGCGCCTGCTGGCCGGCGAGCGCGACGCCGACGCCATGCGCGCCGTGCCGCGCTGGCCGCTGGCCGAGCTGACGCCGCCGCGCGGCGAGCGCTGAGCGCGTTCAGTGCTCGCCAAGGTCGGGACCGCTACGCCCCAGCCGGCGAATGTTCCAGGCATGGCGCAGCAGCACCAGCGCCGCCAGCACGCCGATCACGCCGACGTACTCGGGGGCCAGCCACAGGCCGAGCAGCGGCGCGGCCAGGGCGCTGACCAGCGACGCCACGGCCGCCGTGCGCACCCGCCAGGCCAGCAGTGCCCAGAGCGTCGCGCAGCTCAGCGCCACCCAGGGGGCCAGCACCAGCAACACGCCGAAGGCGCTGGCCACCGCCTTGCCGCCGCGAAAGCCGTACCACAGCGGGTAGCTGTGCCCCAGCAGCACCCCGAAGCCGACCACGCCCTGCGCCCAGGGCGGCAGCTCGGCGGCCCGGGCCAGCCACAGCACCGGCATGCCCTTGGCGGCGTCGACGGCCAGCGTCGCCAGCGCGAGCCGCGCGCCGTGCAGGCGCAGCACGTTGGAGAAGCCGGGATTGCCCGAACCCGAGACACGCGGGTCCGCGACGCCGGCCAGCCGACAGACCCACACGGCGCCCAGCAGGGTGCCGCAGGCATAGCCCAGCCCGGCGAGAACGACGAGGGCGAGAACGAGAGCATCAGGCATGGCGGCAATCCGGAACGCGGCGGCACCCGAGATTCTGCCATGGCGATTCGGTACAATCGACGCTTTACCCATCAGCGGGAGAACGACGTGGACCGCGTGCTGATCGAAGGGCTGACGGTGGAGACGGTGATCGGCGTCTACGACTGGGAGCGCACCATCCGCCAGCGTCTCGAGCTCGACCTGGAGCTGGCCACCGACATCCGCCCCGCCGCGGCGGACGACGACCTGACCCACACCCTCGACTATGCCGCCATCTGCGAAGCCATCGCCGGCTTCGCCGCGGCGAGCCGCTTCGGCCTGGTCGAGACCTTCGCCGAGCGTCTCGCCGCGCACCTGCGCGAGGCCTTCGGCATCAGCGGGCTGCGCCTCACCGTGCGCAAGCCCGGCGCCGTCGCCGCCGCCCGCGCGGTGGGCGTGAGCATCGAGCGGGGGACCCTCTGATGGCGCGCGTGGTGGTCAGCATCGGCAGCAACATCGAGCGCGAGCACCATGTGTGCCGCTGCCTGGATGCGCTGGATGCCGCCTTCGCGAACCTGCGCCTGTCCCGGGTCTTCGAGAGCGTGCCGGTCGGGTTCGAGGATGGGCGCAACTTCTACAACCTGGTCGCGGCCGTCGACAGCGAGGCCACGGTGGGCGAACTGCGGGCCTGGTGCAAGCGCCTGGAGTTCGTCCACGGCCGCCGCCCGGACAGCCCCAAGTACAGCCCCCGGCGCCTCGATGTCGATCTGCTCACGGTGGGCGAGCTGACCGGGCACATCGACGGCGTCGACCTGCCCCGCGACGAGATCCTCACCAGCGCCTTCGTCCTGCAGCCGCTCGCCGAACTGCTGCCGGAGGCCCGCCACCCAGGCCGCGGCGAGCGCTACGCCGACCTGTGGTCGCGCTTCGACGCCGGCGACCAGCCGTTGTGGCCGGTCGCCTTCACCTGGCGCGGCCGGCGCATCTCGAGCCCCGACCCGGCGCCCGCCTCCGGCCGATGATGTCGCGGGGACGATTCATGCCACGTCCAGCGCCGCGGCGATCGCCGCCTGCCGCCGCCGGGCGAGCTCCGCGCCCAGCGCCCCGCCCTTGAAGCCCTCGTCGAGCAGATCCCGCGGCGACACCGCGGCCGCCGCCCGCCAGGCCCGCGAGACGGGCACGGCCAGCGCGGCGTGCTCGCGCTCGAGCAGGGCCAGCAGCGGTGCCACCCGCTCGCTGCGCCGCCAGGCATCGATGCCGTCGAGCCAGGCGCGAAGCCGCTCGGCGGTCAGTGCCTGCGGCGTCGACGCCTCCCGCCACAGCCGCCGGGTCAGCGCCACCTGACGCGCCAGGTCGGAAAAGGCGTTGGGCACCTTGAGCCGGGCCTGCAGCGCCGCCCGCGCCGGGTCGTCGAGAGACTCGCAGAGCCGCGCCCAGCGCCACTGTGCCGACGTGCCAGCCTCGGTTTCCGGCAGACGCTCGAGGCGCGCCAGGGCCGCTTCGAGCACGGTCCGGTCGGCGGCCAGTTCGGGCATCAGCACGGCGAGCGCGCCGCAGTCCATCAGGCAGGCGAAATAGGCCGCCGCGTCCCGCTCGCCCAGCGCCTTCTCGGTTTCGGTCCATACCCGTTCGGCCACCAGGTGAGCAAGCTCGCCGCTCTCGGCCAGCCGGCGCATCAGCGCGACGGTGTCGTCGGCGATGCGAAAGCCCAGCGAACGATAGCGGGCCAGAAAGCGCGCCGTGCGCAGCACCCGCAGCGGGTCCTCGACGAAGGCCGGGGAGACGTGGCGCAACCGCCGTGCCGCGAGATCGACGCGGCCGTGGAAGGGGTCGACCAGGGTGCCGTCCGGCGACTCGGCCATGGCGTTGATGGTCAGGTCGCGCCGCTCGAGATCCTCCTCGAGCGTCACCGACGGGTCGGCATGGACCACGAAGCCGGTATAGCCGTGGCCCTGCTTGCGCTCGGTACGCGCCAGGGCATATTCCTCGTGGGTCTCGGGATGCAGGAACACCGGAAAGTCGCGTCCCACCGGCTTGAAGCCGCGCCGGGTCATGGCCTCCGGCGTGGCCCCCACCACCACCCAGTCCCGATCGACCACCGGCCGGCCGAGCAGCGCATCGCGCACCGCGCCGCCCACCCGGTAGACCGCGAGCCCGTCGAGACGCGGGTCGCGGGTCATCGCGCGACCCGCTGCGGGTGGCGGTGCTCCCAGTCGGTGAAGCCGCCGTCGAGGCTGTAGACACGCTCGAAGCCCTGTCCCGCCAGCCAGGTCGCGGCCTGCTGGCTGGAATGGCCGTGGTAGCAGACCACCACCAGGGTCGCGTCGTGGGGCGTGGCGTCGATCAGCTCGCCGACGGTGGCGTTGTCGACGTGGCGGCTGCCGGGGATGTGCCCGCGCGAGAAGCTCAGCGGGTCACGGATGTCGACCAGAGTCACGGCGGCGCCCTCGTCCAGCCAGCGGGTCAGGGTGGCGTGATCGAGGTGTTCGAAGGCGGGTTGCGTCATGCAGACCTCCCGGGAAAGTGTGCGGGCGACGCGTCAGCGCCGCGTCGTGCAGGGTACGCTGACCCGTGTGCCGTCGGCCAGGTCCAGGGCGGTGAGAGAGCCGCCCCACACGCAGCCGGTGTCCAGCGCCTCGACCCGCACCGCGGCCTGCGGCGCCTGCCCTTCCAGCGCCGCCCAGTGGCCGAACAGGATGCGCGGATCGTCGTCGCGGGCATAGCGGAACCAGGGGGCATAGCCCGGCGGCGCCGAGTCCAGCCCCTCCTTGGCGTCGAAGTCGAGCGTGCCGTCGGCGGCGATGAAGCGCATGCGGGTGAAGACGTTGACGATCGCCCGCAGCCGGTCGACGCCCGTCAGGTCGTCGCGCCAGCGCGCCGGGGTGTTGCCGTAGAGTTGCGTGAGAAACTCGCCGGCCCGCTCGCCACGCAGGCAGGCGGCGACCTCGTCGGCCAGCGTGCGGGCCTGGTCGAGTCCCCAGTGCGGCAGCAGCCCGGCATGGGTCATGAGGGTGCGGTCGGCGGTGCCGCGACCGTCGTCGACCCACAGCGGGCAGCCCTGCAGCCAGTCGAGCAGTGCCGTGGCGTCGGGTGCCTCGAGAATCGGCGCCAGGGTGTCCTTGCGCTTGAGCCCCTGCCCGCCGCGCGCCACGGCCAGCAGGTGCAGGTCGTGATTGCCCAGCACCACGCGCGCCGCATCGCCCAGCGCGGCCACTTCGCGCAGGCAGGCCAGCGAGCCCGGGCCGCGGTTGACCAGGTCGCCGGCGATCCACAGGGTGTCGCGGCCCGGGTCGAAGCTCAGTCGCTCGAGCAGGGCGACGAACTCGGCATGGCAGCCCTGCAGGTCTCCGATGGCATAGGTCGGCATGAAATCCTCGCACTCGGGTCGGTGAAACCGTCAGTGAACTTGGTTGGGGCCGGCCAGGCGGAACGGCGCGATGGGCACCTCGAAGGGCCGGCTGGCGGCCGTGTCCAGGCAGGTATAGGCCCCTTCCATGACCCCCACCGGCGCTTCCATGACGGCGCGGCTGGTATAGCGGAAGGTCTGCCCCGGGGCGATCATCGGCTGCTTGCCGACCACCCCCTTGCCGCGCACCTCCCGCACCTGGCCGCTGCCCTGGGTGATCCGCCAGTAACGCGCCAGCAGCTGGATCGACTGCGACGAATGGTTGTGCACGGTGATGGTGTAGCTGAAGACGTAGCGCTGCTCGGCGGGCGATGATTCATCGGCCCGGTACTGCGGCACCACATCGACATGCACGGCCTCGCTCAACGCCTCGATCACGATGCTTCTCCCGCCAGGTAGTTGGTGATGGCGACCAGTTCGGCCACGCTCAGGGTCTGCGGCCGCCGCGAGGGATCGATGCCCAGTGCCTCGAGCGCTTCGCCGGACAGCCGCCCCTTGAGGTTGTTGCGCAGCGTCTTGCGCCGCTGATTGAAGGCCTCGCGCACCATGTCGGCGAACAGCGCCTCGTCCGTCGCCGGATGCGGCAGCTCGGCGTGGGGCTCCAGCCGCACGATCGCGGAATCCACCTTGGGCCGCGGCGTGAACGCCTCGGGCGGCACGGTGAACAGCGCCGTCACGCGGCAGTGATACTGGGCCATGATCGACAGCCGCCCCCAGTCGGTGCTGCCGGGCGTGGCAGCCAGCCGGTCCACCACTTCCTTCTGCAGCATGAAGTGCATGTCGGCGATCGCCGCGCGCGACTCGAGCAGATGGAAGATCAGCGGCGTGGAGATGTTGTAGGGCAGGTTGCCCACCACCCGCAGCGGCTCGCCGTCACCGCGCAGTGCCGCGAAGTCCAGGGTCAGGGCGTCGCCCTCGTGGATCACGAACTCGGGATGGTTGAAGAACTGCACGCGCAGGCCCGGGATCAGGTCGCGGTCCAGCTCGATCACCTCCAGCACGCCGTCGGTCGCCTCGACCAGCGGCTCGGTCAGGGCCCCCTGGCCGGGGCCAATCTCGACCAGGCGCTGCCCGGGGCGCGGCGCGATGGCGCGCACGATGCGCGAGATGACGCCCGGGTCGCGCAGGAAGTTCTGGCCGAAGCGCTTGCGGGCGCGGTGCCGGGGCGGCCGAGTGTCGGTGGTGCGAGAAGGCATCGAAAGCGAATTCCTTGGATAAGACGAACGTCGGGCGAACCGCCGGGCAGCATCAGGCCCGACGGGCTCGCGCCATGTCGGCGGCCATGCTCAGCGCGACCTGCAGGCTGCCCGTGTCGGCGCGGCCGCTGCCGGCCAGGTCGAGCGCCGTGCCGTGATCCACCGAGGTACGGATGATCGGCAGCCCCAGGGTGATGTTGGCGGCGCGGCCGAAGCCGGCGTACTTGAGCACCGGCAGCCCCTGGTCATGATACATCGCCAGCACCGCATCGATCCCGTGCAGGTGGCGCGGGGTGAACAGGGTGTCCGCCGGCAGCGGGCCGACGAGATCGAGACCGCCCTCGCGCAGCCGCGCCAGGGTGGGCGCGATCACCTCGATCTCCTCGCGGCCCAGGTGCCCGCCCTCGCCGGCATGGGGATTGAGGCCGCACACCGCGATGCGCGGCCGGGCAATGCCGAACTGGCGCTTGAGATCCGCATCGAGAATCGTCAGCACGCGGCTCAGCCCCTCGGTGTCGATGGCATCGGCCACCTCGCGCAGCGGCAGATGGGTGGTGGCCAGCGCCACGCGCAGCGCGCGACCGCCATCGCCGTGAGCCAGCCGGGTGGCGAGCATCATCACCACCTCGTCGACACCGCAGGCGTCGCGCAGGTACTCGGTATGTCCGGTGAAACCGGGGTGGCCGCCGTCGATGATCACGCCCTTGTGCAGCGGCGCGGTGACCATCGCCTGGGCGCGGCCGTCACGGCAGGCGGCGATGGCCACGTCGAGCGTCTCGAGCACGTAGCCGGCGTTGGCCGGGTCGAGCACGCCCGGTTCGGCGGGGGCCGCCAGCGCCACCGGCCAGACCGGCAGCACGCCGGGGCGCGGTGCGGGCAGCGCCGTACCGGGATCGCAGGGTTCGAGCACGAGCTCGAGCCCCAGCTGCCGGGCGCGATCGGCGAGCAGCTGCGGATCGCCGATTGCCACGACCCGCCCGGGCAGCGCCGATGCCGTGGCGGCCAGCTGCAGGGTCAGGTCGGGGCCGACACCGGCCGGCTCGCCGGTGGTCAGGGCCAGGACGGGCGCAGGCATCACGACCCCTGGTCGAGACGTTCGTCGACGTAGGCCTCGGCGCGGATCTGCTGCTGCCAGGCCTCGAGCTCGTCGTTGACCTTGCGCTGGAACAGCGTCTGGCGAACCTTGTCGCGACGGGCCTCGTCGCTCACGTCGCGCTGACGCCGGTTCTCGACCTGGATGATGTGGTAGCCGTAGCGCGAGCGCACCGGCTGGCTGATCTCGCCGACCGCCAGGCGGTTGGCGGCATCCTCGAAGGCCGGCACCATCTGCCCCGGGCGCACCCAGCCCAGCTCGCCGCCGTTGAGCGCGCTGCCGCGATCGTCGCTAACCTGCTGGGCGACGCTGGCGAAGTCCTCGCCGCCCATGATGCGCGCCCGGGCCTTCTCGGCGAGCCGCCGGGCCTGATCGGCATCGCGGTTGGGGTTGGTCTGGATCAGGATGTGGCGGATCTTCTGCTCCTGGACCAGCTTGGGCTGCTGGTCCTGGCCGCCCTTGCGCTCGAGCAGCTTGACCAGATGGAAGCCGCTGGGGCTGCGCAGCGGCTGGCTGACATCGCCCACCGCCAGCGTGGGCACCACATCGGCGAACACCGTGGGCAGCTCGGCGCCGCTGCGCCAGCCCAGGTCGCCGCCCTGCAGGGCGTTGGCGCCATCGGATTTCGCGGCCGCGAGCTCGGCGAAGTCGGCACCGCCCTGCAAACGCTGATAGAGCGACTCGGCCTGCTGCTGTGCCTGACGCACCTGGTCCGGCGACGGCGACTGGGGCAGCGCCACCAGGATGTGGCCCAGATGGTAGCGGACATTGGCGTCGGCCCCCTGCTGCGCCAGGGTGCGGTCGACCTCCTGATCGGAGATCTTGACCTGGCTGGCCACGCGGCGCTCCTGGAGCTGGCGGATCAGCATCTGGCGACGCACCTGATCGCGCACGTCGGCCAGCGTCAGGCCGTCCTTCTTCAGGGCCTCGGCGAACTGGTCGAGACTCATGCCGTTGTTCCTGGCGACCGAGCGCACGGCGCGGTTGAGCTCGGTATCGTCCACCGTCAGGTTGGCCTTCTTCGCCATCTGCAGCTGGATCTGCTCGAGCACCATGCGGTCGAGCACCTGCTGGCGCAGCACCGAATCCGGCGGCTGGTCGATGTTGCGCTGGGCCAGCTGGCTGCGCGCCTGGGCCACCCGGTCGGCGAGTTCACTGGCCATGATGGCGTCGTCGTTGACCACCGCGACGATCCGGTCGAGCGGCTGCTCGGCGGCCGACGCCACGCCGGAGACGGCCAGCACCAGCGCCAGACCGAGCGATGCAAACAGACCTCTGCGCATGAAAAACCTCGTTACGTTCAGAATCGGGTCGGTTGATATCCGGGAATGGACTGCACGAAGACGTTGTCGGTTCCCTGGCCGACGCCGCCCAGCCCCTTGAGCACGAACCGCAGGAACAGCCCGCTGTCCGTGTAATCGTCGGCGATGGTATTGGCAGTGTCGTTGTCCTCGATCCATTCGCGCCAGGCCACCTGGACACCGTAGCAGCAGTCGTTCCACTGCACGCCGAGCAGCTTGTCCAGCGCCCGGCGGTTGGTGTTGTCGTAGGTGTAGCGGCCGATCAGGTCGAGCTGCGAACCGGCCTTGTAGGCGAAGGACACGTCGAAGTCCTCGCGATTGTAGCCCAGCTGGTCCTCGGGGTCCCCGGAGGGATCGAAGCCCTGGAGCTCCCAGCGATAGCCCAGGTTGAGGACATGCCCCGCCGGATGCCGGTAGCGCAGGTAGGCGGCGCTGCGTTCGGTCAGCTGGCGATGCGCATCGTAGAGCCACTCGTAGCGGGTGCTCCAGCGCTCGCTGAGCTGCCAGTCGAGGCGCGTGACCACCGGCGAGTGATCCCGCGTGGCATCGTACCAGCGGGCGGGCTGGGTCTGGCGATCCGGCAGCGCGAGATCACCCTCCATGCCGATGACCCGGTCGTCGAAGTAGGTGCTGCGGCCGACGCTCAGCGCGAACCGCTCGCGACCGCTGGCATCCTCGAGAAAGCGTGTGCTCAGCCCGTAGGAGACCTTGTTGACGTCGCCCACCCGGTCGCTGCCGACGAAGCGGTACGGCGACCACAGCCGGTCGTAGGAGAACGCCTGGGCGTCGGTGTCGAAGTCGGGAAACTCGCTCTGGTCGCGCGCCGGCACGTAAGCGTAGTAGAGGCGCGGCTCCAGCGTCTGCCGCCAGGCCTCGCCGAACAGCTGCGCATCGCGCTCGAAGGTCAGCCCCGCATCCAGCGAGGAGACCGGCACGGTGCGACTCAGCGAGGTATCACGCGTGGTGTCGAGCTCCTGGTAATCGAGCTGATAACGAGTGTCACGCAGCGTGAAGCGCGGCTCGAGAAAGCCCCAGGGGCGCTCGAAGCGCCAGCCCACCGTCGGCGCCAGGTCCAACCGGGTGCCCACGGCCGCCTCGCGGATCGGCACCTGGCGCGCATCCACGTCGCGCCAGAAATAGGTCACGTTGGACCGCCACTGGGTGTAGAAGCCGCCGGGCCGGCTCCAGCGGGCATCGGCGGTGAGGCTGGGCAGCCGGTAGAAGGGCTTGTCGCGGTCGAGCAGCGGGTAGTCGAGATACTGGTAGCCCTGCGCCCTGGCCTGCAGGTGCCAGGTGTTGCCGTTGTAGTCGAGCTGCGCCAGCCGCGGCAGGTAGTCGGTGCCCATCTCGGCGAAGCTGCGGCCGAAGTCGTCGAAGTAGCGGCCATCGCTGGCGGCGCCGTAGCGCAGCCGATACGGGGTTCGCGACGAGAAGCGCCCGGCGTGGCGATAGTCGATGTACCAGCGATCCTCCCCCTCGAAGGCGTTGGCGGGATCGTTGGGATTGGCGTGGCTGCCGCCCTGATCGTTGGCCAGGTAGGCGCCCTCGATCTGGCCGGCATCCTCGCCGAACAGGTAGCGGAACTGGCCGCCGAGCATCATGCCGTGATTGCTGATCCAGCGCGGCGTGAGGGTGGCGTCGTAGTTGGGCGCCAGGTTCAGGTAGTAGGGCTGGGTATAGTCGAGCCCGCCCCCGGTGAAGCCGAAGGTCGGCCACAGGAAGCCGGACTGGCGGCGATCGTCGAGCGGGAAGCGGACCCACGGCCAGTAGAAGACCGGCACGTGGCCGACCTCCAGCCGGGCGTGCCTCGCCGTGCCGTAGCCCGCCTGGCGATTCAGGATCACGTCGCTGCCCACCACCCGCCACAGCCGGCTGCCGGGCTCGCAGGTGGTGAAACTCGCCTCGCGCAGGCGATAGCGGCCATCCGCGAGGCGTGCCAGGCGCACCGCGTCGCCCCGCAGACGCTGGCCGTGGAGCACGTAGTGGGCGGTATCGACGCTCGCGGCGTCGCTGTCCAGGGACAGCTGGCCGGCCCCGCCGCGCACCAGCACGCCCTGGTCGCGCAGGGTCAGCGGCCCTTCGGCGAAGGCGGTATCACGCGCCGCGTTGACCCGCACCTGCGGCGCCTCGAGCTGGCTGCTGCCGCGGCGCAGCACCACCTCGCCGCGCAGGATCGTCTCCCCCGAATCGCCGTACTCGGCCTGGTCGGACGTCGAACGCACCTCGCGGGGCGTATCCCCCGGGGGCAAGCGATAGGCCGGCATCACGTAACGACCGCGACAGACGGCACCGGCCGGAGCATCGTCGCCCCACGGCTGCCAGTCGAGCTGGGCCGCCGGCAGGGGGGGCGGCGGCGCGGCCTGGGCACCGTGGGCGACCAGGCCGGCCAGGGCAGTCCACAACAATCGCTTGCCCATGGGTCCTCGTGTCCTTGGCGTTTGGAATCGGTATTATACAGTCCCCGTGACGCACGTCCTCCCCGAGCGCGGGGCGCGACGTGGCAGCCCCTGAGCATGCGGCGGCGAATCCACCCCGTCAACCAAGGAGAGCGCATGTCCGACGCGCCACACACCGCCCGCCGCGAGGCCCTGCGCCGCTGGGCCGGGCGGCTTCATGACCGTCCTCCCGAAGCCCTGGACATCGCGCCGGCGGCCGGCGACGCCAGCTTCCGGCGCTACTACCGGCTGTGGCTGGACGACGCCACCTCGCGCATACTGATGGACGCGCCGCCCGAGCAGGAGGACAGCCGCCCCTTCGTGGCCATCGCCGAGGCCTGGCGCGCCGCGGGCCTGCCGGTGCCGGCGGTTCACGCGCGGGATCTGGCGCAGGGCTTCCTCGAGCTCGAGGACCTCGGCGACACCCCGCTGCACACCGGCCTGGGTGCCAGCGAGACGCGCGACGCGACCGGCTACGACGACGCCCAGACCCTGCTCGGCGAGCTGCAGAACCGCGCGCCCGGCGAGGCGCTGCCCGTCTACGACGCCGCCCTGCTGGGCCGCGAGCTGGACCTGTTTCCCGACTGGTGCCTGGGGCAGTTTCTGGACATGCCGGCGCCCGCCGAATGGCCCCACCTGCGTGACCGCCTGATCGAGATCGCGCTGACCCAGCCACGGGTCGTCGTGCACCGCGACTTCGATGCCATGAACCTGATGCGCCATCGTGACCGGCTGTGGCTGATCGACTTCCAGGATGCCGTGACGGGGCCGTTGAGCTACGACCTGATCTCGCTGCTGCGCGGGCGCTATCGGCGGTTCCCGCGCGAGGCCTTTTGCGCGCGGGTCGAGGCCTTCCGCCGGCGCGCCGTGCTCGACGGCCGACTCAGCGGCCAGCTCGACGCCGAAACGTTCCGTTTCCAGGCCGACGCCATGGCGGCGCAGCGCTCGCTCAAGGTGCTGGGGATCTTCTGCCGGCTGACGCTGCGCGACGGTCGCCGCGGCTACCTCGAGCGCCTGCCGCGGTTTCTCGACCACCTGAGCGACAGCCTGGCGCCCTGGCCGGAATTCGCCACCTTCGACGCCTGGCTGTCGGGCACCTTCACGCCGGCGCTGACCTCGGCGCTCGCCGCACGCCGGGAGACGACGCCATGAAGGCGATGGTGCTGGCCGCCGGGCTGGGCACGCGCATGCGCCCGCTCACCGACCACTGCCCCAAGCCGCTGCTCGAGGCGGGCTGCCGGCCGCTGATCGTCCACCACCTGCAGCGTCTGGCGGCGCTGGGCATCCACGAGGTGGTGATCAACGTCAGCTACCGCGCCGCGCAGATCGTCGATGCCCTGGGCGACGGCGCCTCACTGGGCCTGCGACTGCACTTCAGCCACGAGCCCGAGCCGCTGGAGACCGGCGGCGGCATCCGCCAGGCACTGGGGCTGCTCGGCGAGGCGCCCTTCCTGCTGGTCAACGGCGACGTGTGGTGCGAGCTGGACCCGCGCTGGCTGGCGCCGCTCGACGGCGATCTGGCCCGGCTGGTGCTGGTCGACAACCCGCCGCACCACCCCGAGGGCGACTTCCACCTCGACGCCGCGGGCCGCGTGCGGGCCGACGGCCGGCCCCGGCTGACCTTCGCCGGTATCAGCCTGCTCGACCCGGCCCTGGTCGCCGATCAGCCACCCGGCGCCTTCAAGCTGGCGCCGCTGCTGCGCGACGCGATGGCAGACGCGCGTGTCGCGGGCTGTCATCATGACGGCCACTGGGTGGATGTCGGCACGCCGCAGCGGCTGGCCGAGCTGGATGCCTGGCTGCGCCGACACAACTAGCCTCGCCTTGACCGACTCACGACACAGGAGCCTGCCTTCATGAAAGCCCACGTCAAATGGACCGATGGCCGCCAGTTCGTCGCCGAATCCGGCAGTGGCCACAGCGTGGTCATCGACGGCCCGCCCGACCACGGCGGGCGCAACACCGGCCCGCGCCCCATGGAGATGCTGCTGATGGGCATGGGCGCCTGCACGTCCTTCGACGTGATGGAAATCCTCGAGAAAACCCGCGCCCCGGTGAGCGACTGCGTCGCCGCCCTCGAGGCCGAGAGGGCCGACAGCGTGCCGAGCGTGTTCACCAGGATCCACGTGCACTTCACGGTCACCGGCCGGGGCCTCAAGGACAAGCAGGTCAAGCGCGCCGTGGAGCTGTCCGCCGACAAGTACTGCAGCGCCTCGATCATGCTCGCCCAGGGCGGCGTCGAGATCACCCATTCCTACGAGATCGTCGAGGAAGACGCCTGACCCCGGCGCCTCGCCGCATCCGCGTCGCCGCGAGCCAGCCAGCGCCCGCCCCATCCGGGCGGGGGCTGGCGTATCACAGCCGGTAGACGCTCTTGGTCATCACCCTGGACATCAGCGCCATGCCGAACTTCACCGGCGCCGGGAAGGGCGTGCCGCCGGCCTCCAGCGCCCAGCGGGCATGGTGGGCCTCGTCCTCGCGCATCTGCTCGAGCACCGCCCGGGAACGGTTGTCGCCCCGAGGCAGCTTGCCCAGATGCGCCTCGAGGTGCTTGCCGACCTGCTCCTCGGTGGCGTTGACGAAGCCGAGGCTGACATGATCGCCGACCGCCCCGGCCACCGCCCCCATGCCGAAGGAAGCCGCATAGAACAGCGGATTGAGGTAGCTGGTTCGGCTGTCGAGCTCCACCAGGCGGGCATCGCACCAGGCCAGGTGGTCGATCTCCTCCTGGGCGGCCTGCTCCATCTGCGCCCGGGTATCGGCCAGCCGGGCGGTCATGCCCTGGCCCTGATAGAGCGCCTGGGCGCACACCTCGCCGGTGTGATTGATGCGCATCAGCCCGGCGGCGTGATGGCGCGCCGCGTCGTCGAGGGGCTCGTCGCGAATGTCGTCGGCCGGCGAGGGACGCGAGGGCTGGGCCGCGTGGGGGACCAGGGTCCGCAGCACGGTATCGAATTGGTGGATCAGCTGGTCGGTTCGCGTCAACTTGCGAAGCATGCGGCAATTCCTGTGATCGTCAGCGAGTCACGGCGGGAAGGCCGGGCACGGCACCCCTCGGGCGGCAAGACGGCCGCCCGAGGGGCATCGCGCACCGGCGAGAGGGCGGTCATCGGGCCGGCTAGCCGGCCGGCCAGGTGAAGCGGCGCCCGCCCATCAGGTGCATGTGGATATGATAGACCGTCTGCCCTCCCTGTTCATTGCAGTTCATCACCACCCGGTAGCCGTCGTCGGCGAAGCCGAACTTGCGGGCCAGCTGGGCGGCGGTGTACTGCAGCCGACCGACCAGCGCCAGGTCATCGGCGTCGATGTCGTTGAGGGTGGCGATGTGCTTCTTGGGCACGATCAGCACATGCGTCGGGGCCTGGGGCTTGATGTCGCGGAAGGCCAGCACATGCTCGTCCTCGTGGACGACGTCGGGCTCGATCTCGCGGTTGACCATCTTGCAGAACAAACAGTCCATGCGTCACCTCGTGTAGCGAATTGCGATGCGGCCGTCAGCGAAAGCGGCGCTGCGCCAGCAGGTGGCGCACCAGCGGCGCCAGTATCAGTTCCATCGCCAGCGACAGCCGCGCACCGGGCACCACCAGGGTGTGCGGACGGCTCATGAAGGCATCCTGAATCATCGTCAGCAGGTAGGGAAAGTCCACCGTCGAGGGATCGCGGAAGCGGATCACCACGAACGACTCGGCATCGGTGGGGATATCCTGGATCTCGAAGGGGTTGGAGGTGTCCACGGTGGGCACCCGCTGGAAGTTGATATGGGTCCGCGAGAACTGCGGCTGGATGTAGCGCACGTAGTCGTGCATCCGCCCGAGGATGGTGTCGATCACCGCTTCCTGGGAGTAGCCGCGCAGCTTGGTGTCGCGATCGATCTTCTGGATCCATTCCAGGTTCATGGTCGGCGCCACGCCGATCAGCAGGTCGACGTGGCGGGCGATGTCGTGATCGGCGGTGACCAGACCGCCGTGCAGCCCCTCGTAGAACAGCAGGTCGGTGCCCATCGGCAGCGCCTGCCACTCGGTGAAGGTGCCGACCCGGTAGCCGGCCTCGATCATCCGCTTGTCCTCGGCGTGGATGTAGTGCCGGGAGGTGCCGGTGCCGTGCTCGCCGTACTCCTGGAACAGCGTCTCGAGATCGTCGAGCAGGTTGGCCTCGACCGCGAAGTGGGACAGCTCGTCGGTGCGCTCGGGCTCCTCGCGGAAGATCCGGGTCAGCTCGTCCTTGGTGTAGCGATGGAAGGCATCGCCGTCGACCAGGGCGGCGTGCACGTCCTCGCGCTGGAACATGCGCTCGAAGGTACGCCGCACGGTGGTGGTGCCGGCCCCGGAGGAGCCGGTCACGGCGACGATCGGGTATTCCCTGGACATCTCAGTCGCTCCCCGGCGCTCGGCTACGCTGCACCGCCTGTACCAGCACCGGGGGCACGGCGATCGGCCGGTGGGTGTCAGGGTCCAGCCACAGCAGGGTGACGCAGGCCACGGCCACGGTCCGCGCGTCCG
This sequence comes from Modicisalibacter tunisiensis, assembly GCF_020148005.1. Lineage (GTDB taxonomy): Bacteria > Pseudomonadota > Gammaproteobacteria > Pseudomonadales > Halomonadaceae > Modicisalibacter > Modicisalibacter tunisiensis. Next base: position 475,187 of record NZ_JAGXFD010000001.1, read on the forward strand.
CCTCGCGCACCAGCCGCTGGTAGACCGGCATGCCCTTGCCCGTCGGCGTCGGCATGGCCGTTTCGGCGACCAGCACGTCGCCCCAGTGCGCCTCGGCGCGGTACTGCACCGTCAGTTCGGCCACCACGCTGGGCGAGCCCGCGACATCGGACTCGCTGAACCCCAGGGCCGCGATGGCCCGGGCGCGCGCCTCGTGGAGCAGCGTGACCAGGGCATCGTGCCCCAGATGCCGGCCGTAGTTGATGTCGCCGAGACGCACCGTGAGGGGCTGGCGATGGATGCACTCCGCCTCGGGAAACGCGAGTCGCTGCATGGCTCTGCTCCGGGCGCCGTGGCGCGTTCAGGCCTCGCGGGCAATGGCCCGATAGGCGATGTCACGGCGGTAGAGAACGTCGTCCCAGTGGATCGCCGCCACGCCGTCGTAGGCGCGGTCGCGGGCCCGGGAGACCCGCTCGCCCAGCGCCGTGACGCACAGCACGCGCCCGCCGCTGGTGACCACGCGCCCCCGGGCGTCCTCGGCGGTACCGGCATGGAACACCTTGCAGCCGGCGGCCTGGGCCGCGTCCAGCCCGTCGATGACATCCCCCTTGCGATAGCTGCCGGGGTAGCCGCCGGCGGCCATGACCACGCCCACCGCGGCGCGCGGATCCCACTCGCAGGTCTCGCGGTCCAGCTGCCCCTCGACGGCGGCCAGGCACAGCGTGACCAGGTCGCTCTTCAGGCGCATTAGGATCGGCTGGGTTTCCGGGTCACCGAAGCGGCAGTTGTACTCGATCACCTTCGGCGCGCCCTGGGCGTCGATCATCAGCCCGGCATACAGGAAGCCGGTGTAGGGCGTGCCCTCCTCGGCCATGCCGCGCACCGTGGGCAGGATCACCGCGTCGAGGATGCGCTGATGAACCGCTGCGGTGACCACCGGGGCCGGCGAGTAGGCGCCCATGCCGCCGGTGTTGGGGCCGGTGTCGCCGTCGCCGACGCGCTTGTGGTCCTGGCTGGTGGCCATCGGCAGCACGTGCTCGCCATCGACCATGACGATGAAGCTGGCTTCCTCGCCCTCGAGATACTCCTCGATCACCACCCGGGCCCCGGCGTCGCCGAAGGCGTTGGCCTCGAGCATGTCGCGGATGGCCGCCTCGGCCTCGATCTCGGTCATGGCGACGATCACCCCCTTGCCCGCCGCCAGGCCGTCGGCCTTGATGACGATCGGCGCGCCCTGCTCGGCGAGATAGGCCAGCGCGGCGCCGACCTCGCTGAAGGTGGCGTAGGCCGCGGTGGGAATGCGATGGCGGGCCAGGAAGTCCTTGGAGAAGGCCTTGGAGCCCTCGAGCCGGGCGGCGTCCCGGGTCGGGCCGAAGGCCTTGAGCCCGGCCTCGCGGAAGCGGTCGACCACCCCGGCCACCAGCGGCGCCTCGGGGCCGACGATGGTCAGGCCCACGGCCTGCTCGCGGGCGAAGGTCACCAGGCCCTCCAGGTCATCGGCGGCGATGTCGACGTTGGTCAGCTTGGACTCGCGCGCCGTGCCGGCATTGCCCGGGGCCACGTAGACGGTCTCCACATAGGGCGACTGCGCCGCCTTCCAGGCCAGGGCGTGTTCGCGGCCACCGCCGCCGATGATCAGAACCTTCATGGACAAACCTTGCTCGAAAGTGGGAATCGACTGGCCGGCATTATGTCAGAAAGCGGGCGCCGCCGCTGCATGGCGCCTCGCCCCGGGCCGGCCGGTCAGCGCGACTCGTCGTCCTCGTCGTTGCCGCGGGGCGTCATGGTCTTCTGCCAGAAGCGCATGTTCTCCTCGGCCATCTCGCGCATCATCTCCATCGGCGAATGGCGCATCGCCTGCTGCCACTGGTCCTGGAAGCGCTTCTGCTGTTCCAGCATCAGGTGGGTGCCCTGTTCCAGATAGCGCGCCAGCGGCAGCGGCTGGGCCATGTCGTAGACGCGGATGAACTGGGCCAGCAGGTCGTTGGAAAAGACCTCGGCCCCCCCATCGGCCTGTTCCTGCTCGATGATGATCGACAGCAGGATGGTGCGCGTCAGGTCCTCCCCGCTCTTGGCATCCTCGACCCGGAACGGCTCGTCCTCGAGCACCAGGCGCCGCAGATCCTCGAGCGTGACGTAGCGACTCTGCTGGGTGTCGTAGAGTCGACGGTTGGCATACTTGCGTATCACTCGCACGGCGCTGTCCCTCTCGGTTGTCGGTATTCCTGCATTGTGCATTGCCCCCCGGGGGTTGCAAACCACTGTCAGCGCCCCGCGGGTCCGCTATCATGGCGGCCTGCAGCCTGGAGAGCCCATGAACCTGATCCTGCTCGAACCCGGCGACTGCGGTCCCGACGGCCGCGTCCGCCTCACCGACCCGCGCCGCCTGCGTCACCTGCACGAGGTCCACCGCGCCGAGGCGGGCGACACCCTGACCGTGGGCGTGCGCGACGGCCGGCGCGGGCGCGCCCGGCTCGAGCGCTTCGAGCGCGAGGCGGCCTGCTTCACGCTGCTCGACCTCGACCAGCCGCCCCCGGCGCCGCTGCCGGTGCACCTGGTGCTGGCGCTGCCCCGGCCGCGCATGCTGGCGCGGACCCTGGAGCATGTCACCGCCCTGGGCGTCAAGCAACTCACGCTGCTGCACACCCGCCGGGTCGAGAAGAGCTACTGGCAGTCGCCGGAACTCGACCCCGCCCGCATCCACGATCACCTGGTGCTGGGCCTCGAGCAGGCCGGCGACACCATGCTGCCGACGGTGACGGTCGAACGCCGCTTCAGGCCCTTCGTCGAGGACCGGCTGCCGGCGCTGCTCGCCGGGCGCCGCGGCCTGCTCGCTCACCCCGGCATGCCCGATCCCTGCCCGCGCGGCCTCAGCGAGCCCTGCACGCTGCTGGTCGGCCCCGAGGGCGGCTTCATCCCCTACGAGGTGGAGCGCCTGCGCGAGGCCGGCTGCGAGGGCATTCACCTCGGCGAGCGCATCCTGCGCGTGGAAACCGCCGTCACCGCGCTGCTGGCCCGCCTGTTCTAACGCCCTTCCGCCAGCCGCCGCTTTTTCTGACGCCTGCTCTGTCACCGTCATCCGCACGCCCCCGGCGCCGGACGACGGTGCGCACCGTTGAATCCCCATTTTGCTTTCCACAAGTTGGACAACGTATAGTTTTTGTATAACTATTATCGGCGACGCCGGTCACCGACGCGACATCGCCCGGTCCCCTTCCCTATCCCACGGGGCCGTCACCGCCAGCACACGGAGTCCCGCATGCCCTTCTCACGCACCGCTCGACGGAACGCCGCCATCATCGATGCCCTCGACCGCTCCCAGGCGATGGCCGAATTCGCCCCCGACGGCACCCTCCTCGAGGCCAATGACCGCTTCCTGGAGGCCAGCGGCTATCGCCTCGAGGAGTTGCGGGGCCAGCACCATCGCCGGCTCTGCGCACCCGACTACGCCGCCAGCCCCGAGTATCGCGACTTCTGGGCGCAGCTGGGCGCCGGCCGCAGCCTCTCGGGACGTTTTCTCCGCGTCGACAAGGCGGGCCGCGAGCTGTGGCTGGAAGCCACCTACAGCCCGGTGCTCGATCGCGCGGGGAAGGTGCGGCGGATCATCAAGATCGCCCGTGTCATCACCGATAAGGTGCGCCGGGAGCAGGACATGCGCAGCCGCCTCGACGCCCTGGACCGTTCCACGGCGATCGTCGAGTTCACGCCGGACGGCCATATCCTGACCGCCAACGACAACTTCCTGGCCACCGTGGGCCACGACCGCGACACCCTGATCGGCGCCCACCACCGCACGCTCTGCGATCCCGAGTACGCGGCCAGCGCCGAGTACCGGGATTTCTGGACCCGGCTCAACGCCGGCGAGTTCTTTTCCGGGCAGTTCCGGCGTCTCGACAGCCGAGGAAACGAGCTGTGGCTGGAAGCCACCTACAACCCGGTCTTCGACGCCCGGGGACGCCTGTACAAGGTGGTCAAGTTCGCCACCGACATCACGCCACGCGTCCAGCAGCACCAGGCCGAGACGAACAGCGCGCGCATCGCCTACCGCATCTCGGCGGCGACCGAGGTCAGCGCCAACGACGGCGCGCGCATCATCGAGAGCACCGTCGCCGAGATTCGCCACATCGCCGAGTCCATCGTCCAGGCCTCCCGTGTCATCGACGAGCTGGCCGAGCGTTCCCAGGACATCACCCGGGTGATCGAGAGCATCCACCACATCGCCGAGCAGACCAACCTGCTGGCGCTCAACGCCGCCATCGAGGCCGCCCGCGCCGGCGAACACGGCCGCGGCTTCGCCGTGGTCTCCCACGAGGTGCGCCAGCTCTCGGTCAGCACCACCCGGGCGACCCGCGACATCGTCGCCACCATCGACACCCTGCGCACGCTCGGCCAGCAGGCCCACGAAAGCATGCAGACCTGCCTGGAACGCACCGGCAACGGCGTGCAGCTGGCGGGCACCGCCGGCGAGACGATCCAGCGCATCCGCGAGGGCGCCAACGACGCCGTCGTGGCCATCGAGCGCTTCTCCGCCACCCTGGCCGACGATGCCCCGGAGACGCGGACCGCCAGCGACCTGCCGGCGCTCGCCACGGCCTGAGGTCAGGGCGCCGGACGCAGGCGCTCGAGCAGCGCGCGGGTGACGAAGCCGTCCGGCGTCTCGCCCCGCGCGCGCTGGTAGGCCCGCACGCCACCACGGGTGGCGGGGCCGATCACGCCGTCCGGCGTGCCGGTATCGAAACCGCGCGCGTTGAGGGCCTGCTGCAGCAACCGGATCTGGTCATGCGACAGGGCCGCCTGTTCCCGGGGCCAGTCCCCTTGGACGCCCGGCCGCCCCGCCAGGCGGTCGGCCAGCAGCCCCACGGCCAGGGCATAACTTGTCGAGGCGTTGTAGCGCATGATCACCCGGAAATTGTGACCGACCAGAAACGCCGGCCCCTGGGCGCCGGCCGGGGCGATCACCGAGGCGTCGGCGAGCGCCGGCAGGGAGCCGCCATCGACCGCGGTCACGCCGCGCTCGGCCCAGTCCGCGGCCGGCGCGCGCACGTCGAGCTCCGTGCGGGCGTAGTCGAATCCCCGGGGCAGTCGCACCTCGACGCCCCAGGGCTCCCCGGGGCGCCAGCCGGCCTCGGCCAGGTAATCGGCGGTGGAGGCCATGACATCGGCAATGCTGCCCCAGATATCGCGGCGCCCGTCACCGTCGGCGTCCCGGGCGTGCCGCTCGAAGCTCGACGGCAGGAACTGGGTGTGCCCCATGGCGCCGGCCCAGGAGCCGCGCATGTGCGCACGGTCGATGTCGCCCCGGGCGAGGATGCGCAGCGCCGCCATCAACTCGCGCCGCGCGAAGTCCGGCCGCCGCCCGTCGTAGCCCAGGGTGGCCAGGGCATCGATGGTCGAGACGTCCCCGAAGTGCTCGCCGTAGCTGCTCTCGATGCCCCAGATCGCCACCAGGATCGGCGCCGGCACGCCGGTGCGCGTCGCGGCGGCCTCGATGACCGACCGATGGGCCTGCCAGCGGTCGTGCCCCCGGCGGATGCGGGCCGGCGAGACCGCGCCGTCCAGATAGGTCCATACCCGGCGGGAAAACTCCGGCTGGGCGCGATCACGGCGGATGACCTCGGGCAGGTAGGTGGCGTCGTCGAAGGCTGCCGCCAGGGTCGCGGCGTCGATGCCGGCGGCCGCCGCCTCGCGACGGAAATCGGCCACCCAGGCGGCGAAGCTGGGCGCCGTCGGGCGCGCCGGCGCCATGGACGCGGCCTCGCGCGAAGGCGTGCCGGCGGCGTCAGCGGCGGGAGATGCGGCGCCGGGGCCGCTCTGGCACCCCCACAAGGGCAGCAGCACAACGGACAATAGGCACAGGCGACGGGCGGAGAGGCTCATGAGGGGTCCTTGCGTACAGGGGCGGCGTGACGCTTGCCGATGACGAACAAGCGCGCCCATCTTGTCGCAAGCCGCCCCTTGAATCCACGCCCTTTCACCCGCATTGATAGGGCAAATTCGCAGCTATCAAGGCCATCACCATGCCGATCGTCGATCCCCGCACCGGAGCGCCGCTGACGTCGTCCGAATCCCAGTCCAGCCAGGGCGAGTCGATCGACCCGTCCCGCTATATCGTCGACGTCGACATGTCGAACTTCCAGCAGATGGTGCTGGAAGGCTCTCTCGAGATCCCGGTGGTGCTGGACTGCTGGGCGCCGTGGTGCGAACCCTGCAAGAACCTGATGCCGATCCTCGAGAAGCTGGCCATGGAATACGCCGGCGCCTTCGTGCTCGCCAAGCTCAACATCGAGGACAACCAGCAGATCGCCGCCCAGCTGGGCATCCGCTCGGTGCCGGACGTCAAGCTGATCATGCAGGGCCAGCTCTACGACCAGTTCCAGGGCGCCCTGCCGGAACGCCAGATCCGCGAGTGGCTGGCCAAGTACCTGGAAGCGCCGGCCGAGGCCTCGGCGAGCCCCGAGGAACAGGCCGAGGCGGCACTCGCCGCCGGCGATGCCGCCACCGCCAAGGCGATCTATCAGGAGCTGATCCAGGCCTATCCCGACTACCCGGACTACCAGATCGGCCTGGCCAGTGCGCTGGTCGGCGAGGGCCAGGGCGACCAGGCACGCGAGATTCTCGACAACCTGCCGCCGGAACATCGCGACGGCGCCAAGGCCCGCGGCGTGCGGGCGCGCATCGAGTTCGGCGAGGAAGCGCCGGGCCGCGAGGAACTCGCCGCGCTGGAAGGTCGCGACGACAGCGAGGCCCGCTTCAAGCGCGCCCTGCGCCAGGTCGCCGACGGCGACTACGAGAACGGCCTGGAAGGCCTGCTGGCGCTGCTCAGGCAGGATCGCGGCTACGGCGACGACATCGCCCGCAAGACCCTCCTGCGGGTCTTCGACGCCCTGGGCGCCGATCATCCGCTGACCGTGGCCTATCGCCGCAAGCTCTTCGCCCTGCTCTACTGAGCCCGCGGCCGTCGGGGCCTCCGGCCCCCCGCTGCCCCAGTCCCAGCGGCGCCCGTGCCTGTCACCCGGCACGGGCGCTTTTTCATGTCCGCCCGCCGAGCACCCCGTCCAGCCGTTCTAGCGCCGCGTCGAGCACGCTCGCCGGGGTGCCGAAGTTCACGCGCACGAAGCCCGGCCAGCCGAAGTCGGCGCCATCGGACAGCGCCACCCGGGCCTCCTCGAGCAGCCGCTGCTGGGGCGCGGCGCCCAGGCCGGCCTCGCGCAGGTCGAGCCAGGCCAGATAGGTCGCCTCGGGCGGCGTGGCGCGGACGCCCGGCCAGCCCTCCACCGCCGCGAACAGCCGCCGGCGATTGTCGCGCAGCACGGCCAGCAGCGCCTGCCGCCAGGGCTCGCCGTCGGTGTAGGCCACCTCGGCGGCCAGCATGCCCAGCACGTTGACATCGGGCATGGCCCCGCGCATCGCCGCACGCCAGCGCTCGCGCAGCGCCGGGTCGGGGATCACCGCGCAGGCACAGCCCAGCCCCGCCACGTTGAAGGTCTTCGACGGCGCCCACAGGGTGACGATGCGCGCCGCCAGGTCCGGGAAGAGCGCCGCCAGCGGGCGGTGCGGGGCGTCGTCGAGGATCAGGTCGCAGTGCAGCTCGTCGGAGACGATCGTCAGATCGTGGCGCTCGGCCAGTTCGGCGAGCAGCGCCAGCTCGCCGACGCTCCACACCCGTCCGGTGGGATTGTGCGGGTGGCACCACAGCAGCAGCCGGGTCTCGGGGGTGATCGCCGCCTCCAGCGCCTCGCGCTCGAGCCGCCAGGGCTCGCCGGACGCCGCCGGTTCGGAAAGTGCCACCGTCTGCGCGAGCCGGCCGTGCTGTTCGGCCACCTTGAGAAACGGCGGGTAGATCGGCGTGACCGTCAGCACGCCCTCGCCCGGCGCGGTGAGCAGTCGGCAGGCCAGGTGCAGGGCCGGCACCACGCCGGGCAGCCAGACCTGCCACTCGGGGGCGATGGACCAGTCGTAGTGCGTGGCGCTCCAGCGACACAGGGCCTCGCGCAGGCTGTCGGGCGTGGTACCGTAGCCGAACACGCCATGCGCCACCCGCGCCTCGAGCGCCTCGACGATCGCCGGGGGCGAGACGAAGTCCATGTCGGCCACCCACAGCGGCAGCACGTCCGGCGCGTAGCGGTGCCATTTCTGCGACGGATGCTGGCGACGGTCGATGGGCGTGGCAAAATCGAAGGACATGAAACCTCCCGAGACGGATGGATCCTGCAAAAAACGGACACGTGACGCGAACATGCCCGATTCCCTCTTCTATGCCAAGGCCGTGCGCGGCACCTCGCGCCTGGTCGACCACTGGCTGCAGATCGGCCAGGCCGCACCCGACCGCCTGGCGATGATCCTCGCCGATACCGCGCGGCTGGCGGGGCTCGGCGAGCCCGAGGCCACCCCCGACGGTGCCACCCTGCACGCTTGGAGCCGTGACGACCGCCCGCCGCTGTGGGCGGCCCGCACGGCGCTGTTCCTGCTGGTGCAGATGCCCTCGCGCCCGGTGCCGCGCGACGCCGACGAAGGCTGCGCCTGGGCCTACTGCTGGCTGCGCAACCGCGAGTTCGCCTCGCTCGAGGCGGCCCGCGACGCCCTGCCCGAGCACCTTCGGACCCCGCTGGAAGCGCCGCTGGCCGAGGCCTGGGCCGACCAGCGCGGCCGGCGCCTTGTCTAGTGCCCGAGAGGATGCCCCGACAGTGCGGGCCCCGAGGGAGGCCTGCGGGAGAGGACTCATCCTCGACAGTGGCGGCCCGGTGGCGCCGTCATCGCGACGGAAGTCGCTCCCACGGCCTGGCTCCGGATGCCCCCTGTCGAGCGATCACACCCAGGGTACTACAAAGCCTAAAGGGGAATGGCGGTGCGGCCGCACTGCCTCTAGCGCAGAGGGCTTTTGCGCCGCCGAGGGCGCGGTATCCCCGTGTCGAGGAGAGTCATGGACTTCTCGTTGCTGTTGCAGGTCAGCAAGCTGCTGGTGTCGATCGGCGTGGTGCTCGGGCTGTCGCTGGTCGCCGAGCGCCTGAGCACCCGCGTGGCCGGGCTGCTGTCCGGCTACCCGCTGGGCACCGCCATCGCGCTGTTCTTCATCGGCGTGGAGATCGGCCCGGGCTTCGCCGCCGAGAGCGCCGTGCATACCCTGGCCGGCTTCACTGCCACCCTGGCGCTGGGCGGCGGCTACCTGCTGTGCGGCCGCCGCGACGGCCTGCCCGGCGTGCTGCTGGGCACCGTCGGCGGCCTCCTCGCCTGGCTGGCCGCCAGCACGGTACTGGCGGCCATCGACTTCACCCGGGTCAGCGGCACGCTGACCACCTTGGCGGCCATCGCGCTGTTCATCGGGCTCTACCGGGGCATCCCCGAGCGCCCCGCCACGGGCCGGCGCGCCTTCTCGTGGGTGGCGCTGGCGTTTCGCGCCGGGCTGGCTGCCGCCATCATCTTCCTCATCACCGGCCTCGCGCACGTGCTGCCGGCGGCCTGGGCCGGGCTGCTGTCGGCCTTCCCGGTGACCATGTTCCCGTTCCTGGTGATCCTGCACCTGACTCACGGCGCCGGGCCCACCGCCACGGTCATCAAGCACTATCCGGCGGGGCTGGGCTCGCTGCTCAGCTATGCGCTGTGCGTGTCGCTGACCTATGACGACTGGGGACTCGCCGCCGGCACCCTGGCCGGCTTCGCCGCCGCCACCCTGTGGTTGCTGATCTGGACGCGCCTGCAGGCGCTGCATCGGCGCCGGCAGCTGGGCGAGGCGGCTTGACCGGACCCGCCGCGGGATGGATGCTGAGCCGTCGACAAGGAGTTCGCCATGTTTACCCAGACCCTGACGCCGACCTTCAGCGACACCGATGCGCTCGGCCATATCAACAACACCCGGATTCCGGTGTGGTTCGAGCTGGGCCGCAACGACGTCTGCCGCCTGTTCACCCCGGACCTGGACCCGCGCCACTGGGTGCTGATCCTGGCCCGCATGGAGATCGAGTACCGCGCCGAGCTGTTCTTCAATGCGCCGATCGAGATGCGCACCGGCATCTCGCGCATCGGCACCAGTTCGTTCACGGTCGAGCAGACGCTGCACCAGCACGGCCGCCTCGGCGCCGAGGGGCGCACGGTGATGATCCATTTCGACCATGCCGCCAAGCAGGCCCGGCCGATTCCCGACGCGATCCGCGAGGCGCTGGAGGGCCACCGCATCGCCGCCGCCGAGGCGGCCACGTGACCCCGGCCATCCGCCGGCTCGAGCAGGCCGGCGTCGCCTTCGCGGTGCACGAGTACGCCCACGACCCCGCGACGCCGGCCTACGGCCAGGAGGCCGCCGAGGCGCTGGGCCTGTCGCCCGACGCGGTCTTCAAGACCCTGCTCGCCCGGCTCGACGGGCAACGCCTGGCGGTGGCGATCGTGCCGGTCTCCGCCAGCCTGGACCTCAAGGCGCTGGCACGCGCCGCCGGGGCCAAGAAGGCCGCCATGGCCGAGGCCGCCGATGCCCAGCGCGCCACCGGCTACGTGGTCGGCGGCATCAGTCCGCTGGGCCAGAAGCAGCGCCTGGCGACCTTCCTCGATGTCAGTGCCGAGCCCCTGGAACGCCTCCACGTCAGCGGCGGGCGCCGGGGCCTGGAGATCGCCCTGGCCCCCGCCGACCTGCAGCGCCTCACCGGGGCGCGGCTGGCCGCCATCGCCCGCCGCTGAGCCGCACCCCGACCGGGAGCTTTCCCATGGCAATCCGTTACGACCTGTGGCTCTTCCCCGACGACGTCGAGCGCCACCGTCGGGTGGAGGGCGAGCTCGAGCGCTACTTCCTCGAGCGCTTCGCCGACTATCCGCACATCCGCTTGTTCGACGCCGACCCCTACGATTATGATGCGCCGTTCAATCGCCTTTACGATGCCCTGATCGCCCGCGCCACCGACTATTGCGCACGGGAGTGGGCCTACACGCCGACCCCCGCGCAGCTCAACCAGGCCTTCTTTCGCGCGGTGGCGCGCTCGACCAAATTCCTGCGGAACCCCAGTGATGCTGATCCGAACCGACGTCCCCCCCGATGAGCGGCAACTGGCGATCATCGCCGAGCAACTCGGCCGCGCCCCGCGCGGCATCCAGGCCGTCACCGCCACCGATGGCGAAGGCACCCCGCTGGTGCTGCGCATGGAGTCGATCGTCGACGACAAGCCCTTCCCCACCCTCTACTGGCTGTGCTCCGAGCGCCTCAAGATCGAGCTGTCGCGGATCGAGGCGGCCGGGGTGATCAAGCAGCTCGAGGCGCGCCTGCAGGACGACGCCGAGTTCCTCGCCGCCTATCGCCGCAGTCACGAGGACTATGTCGCGCGGCGCTGGGCGAGCATGCACCCCGAGCACCGCCGCCTGGCCGCCGAGCGCGGCTACGAGACGCTCTTCCGCGAGCGCGGCATCGGCGGCATCGCCAACTGGAACCAGGTGCGCTGTCTGCATACCCAGTACGCCCATCATCTGGCCGGCGACAACGTGATCGGCCAGTGGCTCGACCGGGAGTACGGCGTGATCGACTGCCTGCCCTGACCCCGCCGCCTCAAGGAGTTCTGCATGCCCAACGTCTGTGTCTATCTGGGATCCCGCGAGGGCAAGGCCCCGCATTTTCGCGACGCCGCGATCGCGCTGGGCCGGGCGATCGCCGAGCGCGGCTGGGGGCTGGTCTACGGCGGCGCCCGGGTCGGCCTGATGGGGGCCGTCGCCGATGCCGCCCTGGCCGCCGGCGGCTGGGTCATCGGCGTGATTCCGCATCACCTGGTCGATCGCGAGATGGCCCACGAGGGGCTGAGCGAGCTGATCCGGGTCGACGACATGCACGAGCGCAAGGCCGCCATGGCCGCCCAGGCCGATGGCTTCGTCGCCCTGCCCGGCGGGATCGGCACCCTCGAGGAGCTGTTCGAGGCATGGACCTGGCAGTACCTGGGGCTGCACGACAAGCCGGTGGGCGTGCTCGACGTCGACGGCTTCTACCGGCCGCTGCTGCACTTCCTCGACCATGCCGTCGACTGCGGCTTCCTCAACGCCGAGACCCGTGCCCGTCTCGTCGCCGCCGAGACCCCACCGGCACTGCTCGACCGTCTGCTGCCTGCCGACGCCCGCCTGTCGTGACGACGGCCGCCTCGCTTGGGTAGAGTGGAACGTCCCCAACAGCGAGGAGAGACGCATGTTCGCCATCGCCATCGATGACCAGCAGGGGTTGAACTGGCAGGAACAGGAGGCACCGCCGCGGCCCGGCCCCGGAGACGTGCGGATTCAGGTGGCCTGGGCCGGCATGAATCGCGCCGACCTGATGCAGCGGGCGGGCCACTACCCGCCGCCGCCGGGCGTGACCGACACCCTCGGTCTGGAAATCAGCGGCACGGTGGTCGAGGCCGGCCCGCGCGTCGAACGGCTGCGCCCGGGCGACAAGGTCTGCGCCCTGCTGGCCGGCGGCGGCTACGCCGAGGAGGTGGTCGTCGACGCCGCCCAGGTGCTGCCGCTGCCCGCGGGCCTGGGGCTGCGGGAGGCCGCGGCCCTGCCCGAGGTCTTCGCCACGGCCTGGCTCAACCTGTTCATGGAGGGCGGGCTGCGCCACGTCGACGGCAGGCCCGAGCGGGTTCTGCTGCATGCCGGGGCCAGCGGCGTGGGGACCGCCGCGATCCAGCTCTGCAAGGCCTTCGACTACCCCTGCTTCGTGACGGTGGGCAGCGAGGCCAAGGTGGAGGCCTGCCGCCGCCTCGGCGCCGAGGCGGGCTGGAATCGCCACGACGGCAGCTTCGTCGACGCGGTCCGCGACTGGGGCGGTGCGGATGTCATCCTCGACCCGGTGGGGGCCGGCTACCTGGCGGACAACCAGCGCGTGCTGAACCAGGACGGCCGGCTGGTGCTGATCGGCCTGATGGGCGGGCGCACCGCCGAGCTGGACATGGGCCGCATGCTCATGAAACGCCAGCGCTTCATCGGTTCCACCCTGCGCAGCAAGTCGCCGCGCGCCAAGGGGGCCATCCTCGACAGCCTGCACACCCACGTCTGGCCGCGTCTGAGCCGTGGCGAGATACGCCCGCTGATCGACCGCGACTGGCCGATCCAGCAGGCGGAGGCCGCGATGACCTATCTGGAAAGCAACGAAAGCACCGGCAAGGTGCTGCTGGCGGTCAGCGGCGAGGGCTGACGACGCCACACCAGAGGCGGTTCAACGGGGCGTGTCGCGGCGCATCGCCGCGACCGCCTCCCGGGTGCGCAGGTAGGTCAGCTGCAGCAGCCGGGCGTCCTCCCCGGCGCGGTGGCGCTGGATGCCGCGCTCCCGGATCAGACTTTCCTTGGTGCGCTTCCAGGCCGCCAGCTGCGCATCGCACAGCAGGGAGCGCAGCGCCTCGAGGCGAAAGCGGGGCAGCATCCCGGCGTGGTGGAACAGCAGCGACAGCCAGGTATTGTCGTAGCCCCAGCTGTCGCTGTAGGCGATGCCCGCCTCGCTCAGTTCGTCGTTGAGCCAGCGCGCCACTTCCTTCACCGGGTAGCCCTCGCGGGCCAGGCGATCGCGACTGATGCCGTGCAGCAGCTCCGCCTTGGGATCCCAGTGCGTCCATTCCGCCTGCGGCTGGATCAGGAAGGCACAGACGCTGCCGTCGCCCCGGGCCAGGCCGATCTCGATGGGATAGCTGCCGCGGCCAAAGCCGGACGCTTCGATATCGAGGAGAATGGGCAGCGTCACATCAGCGGTCCTTTGTCATTGACGAACGATGCCCGGCCCGGAGTCGGGACGTTCCGGAGCGCGAGCAGACGAGCGCGCCGGTGACTGCCGCCCGGGGCGCAGTCACCGGCTCTCGCCAGCTATCTAGCCTAAGGGGTTGTGGCCTCGGGGGCGAGCCCCGGGAGCCGAATTCCCGTCAGTGGGTCAGCGCACCGGGCTCGGCGTGAGTCTCGCCGAGCTGGTGGCGCTCGGCCAGCGCCTGCCACTGGGCGGCCCGCCGCGGGTCCACGGACAGGCCCAGCTCGCCACGCCGATAGGCCTCCGCCAGGCGCCGGGCCGCCGGGGCATAACCGGCCTCGCCGGCACGGGCATACCAGGTCACGGCATGGTCGTCGCGGCGCGGATACTGCGCGCAGCCATGCTCGTAGATGGAGGCCGCCTGGTACTGGGCCTGGACATCGCCGGTCTGGGCGGCCTGCAGCACGTAGCGGGCGCCCCGGGCCTTGTCCTGGGGAGAGATGCCGCGCTGGAAGAGCATGTGCCCGTAGACCGAGAGCGCGGTGATGTGACCGGCATCGGCACAGCGCTGGAGCAGGCGCAGCGTCAGACGCTGGGTGCGCGGCGAACGCGGTAGCCAGCGGGTATGGAAGAGTTGTTCGGCCAGCCGAAATTCGAGCCGGGTGAACAGGGAAGATGCCTGCGGCATGGCGATAGACCTTGATCGAGTTTGCCTTGGGTGACGACGCCGACCTTGCTCCACTCCTGAGCCCAGCCCACGCCTCATCTCCTGACTGCCAACCGTCCGGACCTCCGCCGGAGCGACGGGGCGCAAGCATACGCCCACCACAGGCCCGACTCAACCCCTCGATTGCCGCCCTTTTCGCCCCCCGTTACCATGCCGTTTTCCCCACTTCACGGAGCCCCCTCATGGAGTACCGTCCGCTAGGCGATACCGGCCTCGATGTCAGCCGCCTGTGCCTGGGCACGATGACGTTCGGCGAGCAGAACAGCGAGGCCGACGCCCACCAGCAGCTCGATCGCGCCGTCGCATTCGGCATCAATTTCATCGACACGGCCGAGATGTATCCGGTGCCGCCCAGGGCCGAGACCCAGGGGCTGACCGAGGCCTACATCGGCACCTGGCTCAAGGCGCGCGGCAAGCGCAATGACCTGATCATCGCCACCAAGGCGGCCGGCCCCCGCCTGAGCCACATCCGCGGCGGCCCGCGCTTCACCCGCGAGCATCTGCACGCCGCGGTCGACGCCAGCCTGGCCCGGCTGCAGACCGACTATATCGACCTCTACCAGCTGCACTGGCCGGACCGCAGCACCAATACCTTCGGCAAGCTCGGCTATGCGCCCGACCCCGACGAGGAGGTCACGCCACTGGAGGAAACCTTGGCCGCGCTCAAGGAGCTGGTGGACGCCGGCAAGATCCGCGCCATCGGGCTGTCCAACGAGACGCCCTGGGGCGTGATGCGCTGCCTTCACCTGGCCGAGACGCAGGGCCTACCGCGGGTCGCCAGCATCCAGAACCCCTACAGCCTGCTCAACCGCAGCTTCGAGGTGGGGCTGGCGGAGATCGCCCACCGCGAGAACGTCGGCCTGCTGGCCTACTCGCCGCTGGCCTTCGGCGTGCTGTCGGGCAAGTATCTCGACGGCGCGCGCCCGCCGCAGGGCCGGCTGACCCTGTTCGAGCGTTTCCAGCGCTACACCTCCGATGTCGCCGAGGAGGCGACCCGCGCCTACGTCGACATTGCACGCCGTCACGATCTGGACCCGGCGCAGATGGCACTGGCCTTCGTCAATTCGCGTCCCTTCCTGACCAGCAACATCATCGGTGCCACGACCCTGGAGCAGCTCGAGAGCAACCTGGCAAGCGAGTCCCTGTCGCTCGACAGCACCGTGCTCGAGGAGATCGAGGCCGTCCACCGGCGGATTTCCAACCCCTGCCCGTGAGCCCATGAGGCCGATAGCGGGGGCCGTATCGGCCCCCGCCGCCACGCTTGGTATACTCGCCGGCCTGACCCCGCGCTGCTTCAGGAGCCCCGCATGCTGAGCGTGATTTCTCCGGCCAAGACGCTGGACTTCGATACCCCGCCGACCACGGCGCGCTATACCCAGCCGGACTATCTGCAACACAGTCAGGCGCTGATCGACATCCTGCGCGAGTACTCGCCACAGCAGCTGGCCGAGCTCATGGGCATCAGCGACAAGCTGGCGGGTCTCAACGCCGCCCGCTACGGCGAATGGCAAACGCCCTTCACGCCCGACAACGCCAAGCCTGCCGCCCAGGCCTTCCAGGGCGATGTCTACCAGGGCCTCGATGCCGCGAGCTTCAGCGAGGCCGACAACGACTTCGCCCAGGCGCATCTGCGCATTCTCTCCGGCCTCTACGGCCTGCTGCGCCCGCTGGACCTGATTCAGCCCTATCGCCTGGAGATGGGCACGCGCCTGCCCAACCCGGCCGGCAAGGACCTCTACGCCTTCTGGAAGGCGCGCCTGACAGCGGATCTGGAGGCGGCCGTGGCCGACAGCGGCACGCCGGTGCTGGTCAACCTCGCCTCCAACGAGTACTTCAAGGCTATCGATACCCGGCGGCTTTCGGCGCGGGTCATCTCGCCGGTATTCAAGGATGCCAGGAACGGCCAGTACAAGATCATCAGCTTCTATGCCAAGAAGGCCCGCGGGCTGATGAGCGCCTGGCTGATCCGCGAGCGCATCGATGACCCGGAGACGCTGAAGGCCTTCGACGTGGCGGGCTACCGCCATGCCCCGGCGCTGTCCCGGGAAAACGCACCGGTCTTCGTGCGCGAGGAGTCGGCACGCCCCTGACGGGACCATCGGCGGCCGACACCGCCGGTTTTCCGCACTTCGGTTCACGCCATATTCAGTCAGAGCCGGTAGAATGGGAGGGCTGTTTCACCCTTCTGGAGACTGTCCATGCGTAACCTGTTCGTCATGCTGCTGGTCGGCCTGCTCGGCTTCGGACTGGCGGTTGATCACGCCGAGGCGCGCCGCCTGGGAGGCGGCAAGAGCATCGGTTCCTATTCCCGCTCCACCAGCAGCCACAGCACCACCACTCAGCGCAGCACCGGCACCACCCACAGCAAGCCGTCCAAGGGGCTGTCGCGCTTTGCCGGCCCGCTGGCCGGGCTGCTCGCCGGCGGCCTGCTGGCCTCGCTGTTCTTCGGCGGCGCCTTCGACGGCTTCCGCTTCATGGATATCCTGCTGATCGCCCTGATCGCCTGGCTGGCCTTCCGCTTCCTGCGGGCGCGCCGGGCCGCGACCGCCAGCGGCCCGCATCACCAGGCCCGCAACACCCACACCGTCGACAATGACAATACCGTCCCCGGTTCCTTCGGTGCTGCCGGCGGCCTCGGTGCCGGTGCGGCGGGCACGCCGAGCTGGTTCAACAAGGAACGCTTCCTCAACGAGGCCAAGCAGCACTTCATGGAGCTGCAGCGGGCCTGGGACAACAACGACCTGCCCAAGATCCAGGACTACGTGACGCCTTCGCTCTACAACCTGCTGCGCGAGCAGCGCGCCAACGAGCCGGCCAACAACCGCACCGAGATCGTGCGCCTGTTCGTCGAGCTCGGCGACGTGCGCGAGCACGGCACCCAGGCCGAGGCCTCGGTGATCTTCCACGGCATCATGGACGAGAACGGGGAACACAACGAGTTCAACGAGACCTGGCACCTGATCCGGGAGCTTCGTGACGGTGCCCCCTGGCACATCCAGGGCATCGAGCAGAACCCGAGCTGATCCTCGTCCGCAAAAACGCAAAAAGCCAGCCGATGTCGGCTGGCTTTTTTGAGGGACGGGGCTCTCGTTACTGAAACGCAGTTTCAGTTCTGGGCATTCTCCGCCGCGTCCTGAACGTCCTCGCCCATTTCCTCGACGCTGTCACCGGCATTCTCCGCCGCCTGGTCGATGTTCTCGCCGGCTTCCTCGGCCGGGCCGTCATCATCACAGGCCGCCAGACCACCCAGCGTCAGGGCCATCAGCAGAACCAGTCCCGCCTTGCGCAGCATGCTTGCGTGCATCTTCTCCTCCTGAGAAACGTGTCGGGTTTGCCCTGTCCACCATAATCGGCTCATGCGAAAAACGCCAACAGGGACTGCCAGACAAGATCAGCCGCAGCTCGTGCCCGTTTCGGGATGGCGGACTGAGTGGCGTGTCCAGCTCTGGCGAGTTGGAGAGTCCAGGTGAGGGTCAGGTCGGGAATCCGCGAAGCGCCCGCGGCAGGTTTTTCGGCCCCTGAAACGCAAAAACCCCGGCCGTTGGGCCGGGGTTTCGCGGGATAGATGCCTGACGATGACCTACTCTCGCATGGAGAAGCTCCACACTACCATCGGCGCTAAGCGGTTTCACTGCTGAGTTCGGCATGGGATCAGGTGGGACCCGCTTGCTATGGTCGTCAGGCGTAACTCTGGCACGCTGGGTGGCAGTTGCCGGGCCAGCGCCCTGTTTACCTGTCTTCAACAATGGGAATCAAGCGACACTCGATCGACTCGCGCGTATCCGCGCTGTGTCTCGCCCATGGGCCACGCAGACCCCTTGGGTGTTATATGGTCAAGCCTCACGGACCATTAGTACACGTTAGCTCAACGCCTTGCAGCGCTTCCACACCGTGCCTATCGACCTCGTCGTCTTCGAGGGTCCTTCAGGGGGCGCGAGGCCCCGGGGAAGTCTCATCTTGAAGGGGGCTTCCCGCTTAGATGCTTTCAGCGGTTATCCCGTCCGTACATAGCTACCCGGCAATGCGATTGGCATCACAACCGGAACACCAGCGGTACGTCCACTCCGGTCCTCTCGTACTAGGAGCAGCACTTCTCAAACTTCCGACGCCCACGGCAGATAGGGACCGAACTGTCTCACGACGTTCTAAACCCAGCTCGCGTACCACTTTAAATGGCGAACAGCCATACCCTTGGGACCGACTTCAGCCCCAGGATGTGATGAGCCGACATCGAGGTGCCAAACACCGCCGTCGATGTGAACTCTTGGGCGGTATCAGCCTGTTATCCCCGGAGTACCTTTTATCCGTTGAGCGATGGCCCTTCCATACAGAACCACCGGATCACTAGAACCGTCTTTCGACCCTGCTCGACGTGTCTGTCTCGCAGTCAAGCACCCTTATGCTCTTGCACTCAATGCACGATTTCCAACCGTGCTGAGGGTACCTTCGTGCTCCTCCGTTACACTTTGGGAGGAGACCGCCCCAGTCAAACTACCCACCACACACTGTCCTCGACCTGGATGACAGGCCGGAGTTAGAACGCCAATGATGCCAGGCTGGTATTTCAAGGTTGGCTCCACCCGGACTGGCGTCCGGGTTTCCAAGCCTCCCAGCTATCCTACACAAGCAACATCAGCGTCCAGTGTGAAGCTATAGTAAAGGTTCACGGGGTCTTTCCGTCTAGCCGCGGGTACACAGCATCTTCACTGCGATTTCAATTTCACTGAGTCTCGGGTGGAGACAGCGTGGCCATCATTACGCCATTCGTGCAGGTCGGAACTTACCCGACAAGGAATTTCGCTACCTTAGGACCGTTATAGTTACGGCCGCCGTTTACCGGGGCTTCGATCAGGAGCTTCGCCTTGCGGCTAACACCATCAATTAACCTTCCGGCACCGGGCAGGCGTCACACCCTATACGTCCGCTTACGCGTTGGCAGAGTGCTGTGTTTTTAATAAACAGTTGCAGCCACCTGGTATCTTCGACCGGC
>NZ_JAGXFD010000001.1:494558-496142 GCF_020148005.1 Modicisalibacter tunisiensis
TCCGTTCGTCTCGTGTCTCGGCCTTGACCCTCCGGATTTACCTGAAGGATCAGCCTACTCACTTTCACCAGGACAACCAACGCCTGGCTCACCTAGCCTTCTTCGTCCCCCCATCGCAATACAGTGAGGTACGGGAATATTGACCCGTTTCCCATCGACTACGCCTTTCGGCCTCGCCTTAGGGGCCGACTCACTCTGCTCCGATTGACGTCGAACAGAAACCCTTGGTCTTCCGGCGAGGGAGGTTTTCACTCCCTTTATCGTTACTCATGTCAGCATTCGCACTCGTGATACCTCCAGCATGCCTCTCGACACACCTTCATCGGCGTACACGACGCTCCTCTACCGCTCGTCATTCGACGAACCCGTAGCTTCGGCACCTGGTTTAGCCCCGTTACATCTTCCGCGCAGGCCGACTCGACTAGTGAGCTATTACGCTTTCTTTAAAGGATGGCTGCTTCTAAGCCAACCTCCTAGCTGTCTAAGCCTTCCCACATCGTTTCCCACTTAACCAGAATTTGGGGGCCTTAGCTGACGGTCTGGGTTGTTTCCCTTTTCACAACGGACGTTAGCACCCGCTGTGTGTCTCCCACGCTGCACTCACCGGTATTCGGAGTTTGCCTCGGTTTGGTAACCCGGGATGGGCCCCTAGCCGAAACAGTGCTCTACCCCCGGCGGTGATACGTGAGGCGCTACCTAAATAGCTTTCGAGGAGAACCAGCTATCTCCGGGCTTGATTAGCCTTTCACTCCGATCCACAGCTCATCCGAATCTTTTTCAACAGATCCCGGTTCGAGCCTCCAGTTGATGTTACTCAACCTTCACTCTGGCCATGGATAGATCGCCCGGTTTCGGGTCTATTTCCAGCGACTGGTCGCCCAGTTAAGACTCGGTTTCCCTACGCCTCCCCTATACGGTTAAGCTCGCCACTGAAAATAAGTCGCTGACCCATTATACAAAAGGTACGCGGTCACCCCACGAAGGGGCTCCCACTGCTTGTACGCACACGGTTTCAGGGTCTATTTCACTCCCCTCTCCGGGGTTCTTTTCGCCTTTCCCTCACGGTACTGGTTCACTATCGGTCAGCCAGGAGTATTTAGCCTTGGAGGATGGTCCCCCCGTCTTCAGTCAAGGTTTCACGTGCCCCGACCTACTCGATTTCACGGGATCAGGTTTTCGGCTACGGGGCTATCACCCTGTATCGCTGAGCTTCCCAGCTCATTCGCCTAACCAGTCACCCGCTTAAGGGCTAGTCCCCGTTCGCTCGCCGCTACTGGGGGAATCTCGGTTGATTTCTTTTCCTCGGGGTACTTAGATGTTTCAGTTCCCCCGGTTCGCCTCCGATACCTATGGATTCAGTATCGGATACTCAGGTTACCCTGAGTGGGTTTCCCCATTCGGAAATGCCCGGGTCGCAGGTTGTTTGCCACCTCGCCGAGCCTTATCGCAGGCTTCCACGTCCTTCATCGCCTCTGGCTGCCAAGGCATCCACCGTGTGCGCTTCATCGCTTGACCATATAACCCCAAGGGGTCTGGTGCGATGACACAACGATTGCCGGATACGCTTGAGTCGTATCAAGTTGT
>NZ_JAGXFD010000001.1:496152-555001 GCF_020148005.1 Modicisalibacter tunisiensis
TGATGGTGGAGCCTACCGGGATCGAACCGGTGACCTCCTGCGTGCAAGGCAGGCGCTCTCCCAGCTGAGCTAAGGCCCCCAATCACGTCAAGAACGTCAGCTTGCGCTTTCATCCTTGGCAATCCTGGTCAGGACAAGGCATTTCGAGGCGACGCCTAGCCTGCTAGGCGATTCACGAAATAACGCTGTCATGGCTAGGATTTGGTGGGTCTGGGCAGACTCGAACTGCCGACCTCACCCTTATCAGGGGTGCGCTCTAACCAACTGAGCTACAGACCCGGCTTACCACTGGGTCCTCGACCCAAACAGTCGTTGCTCTGGCCGATCAGGTAATTCATTGTGGACACTTGACCGGACACGGTGACGTGTCGGTTAAGGAGGTGATCCAGCCGCAGGTTCCCCTACGGCTACCTTGTTACGACTTCACCCCAGTCATGAACCACACCGTGGTGATCGCCCTCCGAAGTTAGGCTAACCACTTCTGGTGCAGTCCACTCCCATGGTGTGACGGGCGGTGTGTACAAGGCCCGGGAACGTATTCACCGTGACATTCTGATTCACGATTACTAGCGATTCCGACTTCACGGAGTCGAGTTGCAGACTCCGATCCGGACTGAGAACGGCTTTCTGGGATTCGCTCCCTCTCGCGAGATTGCAACCCTTTGTACCGTCCATTGTAGCACGTGTGTAGCCCTACCCGTAAGGGCCATGATGACTTGACGTCATCCCCACCTTCCTCCGGTTTGTCACCGGCAGTCTCCCTAGAGTTCCCGACCGAATCGCTGGCAAATAGGGATAGGGGTTGCGCTCGTTACGGGACTTAACCCAACATTTCACAACACGAGCTGACGACAGCCATGCAGCACCTGTCTCTCGGTTCCCGAAGGCACCAAGGCATCTCTGCCAAGTTCCGAGGATGTCAAGGGTAGGTAAGGTTCTTCGCGTTGCATCGAATTAAACCACATGCTCCACCGCTTGTGCGGGCCCCCGTCAATTCATTTGAGTTTTAACCTTGCGGCCGTACTCCCCAGGCGGTCGACTTATCGCGTTAACTGCGCCACTAAGTCCTCAAGGGACCCAACGGCTAGTCGACATCGTTTACGGCGTGGACTACCAGGGTATCTAATCCTGTTTGCTACCCACGCTTTCGCACCTCAGCGTCAGTGTCAGTCCAGAAGGCCGCCTTCGCCACTGGTATTCCTCCCGATCTCTACGCATTTCACCGCTACACCGGGAATTCTACCTTCCTCTCCTGCACTCTAGCCTGCCAGTTTCAAATGCCATTCCCAGGTTGAGCCCGGGGCTTTCACATCTGACTTAACAGGCCGCCTACGCGCGCTTTACGCCCAGTAATTCCGATTAACGCTTGCACCCTCCGTATTACCGCGGCTGCTGGCACGGAGTTAGCCGGTGCTTCTTCTGCGGGTGATGTCGTCCGTGCCGGGTATTAACCGGCACGCTTTCTTCCCCGCTGAAAGTGCTTTACAACCCGAAAGCCTTCTTCACACACGCGGCATGGCTGGATCAGGCTTTCGCCCATTGTCCAATATTCCCCACTGCTGCCTCCCGTAGGAGTCTGGGCCGTGTCTCAGTCCCAGTGTGGCTGATCATCCTCTCAGACCAGCTACGGATCGTTGCCTTGGTGAGCCGTTACCTCACCAACAAGCTAATCCGACATAGGCTCATCCGATAGCGCAAGGTCCGAAGATCCCCTGCTTTCTCCCGTAGGACGTATGCGGTATTAGCCTGGGTTTCCCCAGGTTATCCCCCACTACCGGGCAGATTCCTATGCATTACTCACCCGTCCGCCGCTCGACGCCTCCCAGCAAGCTGGGATCGTTTCCGCTCGACTTGCATGTGTTAAGCCTGCCGCCAGCGTTCAATCTGAGCCATGATCAAACTCTTCAGTTTAAAGTCTGATAGTTCCTAAGGTGGAACCAAACCTGACTCAAGGTTCAAACGTCTCTTGACGAGTCGCTTGCCTTGATATTTGGTGACGTGTCACCGTTATCTCGGCCAAGCGCCCACATGAATTACCTGATCGAATTGTTAAAGAGCGTCGCAACCGTTGCTCGTTGAGCGCCTCGTTGCGAGAGAGGCTGTATTCTACCGATTCGGCCCGGCGTGTCAAGCGGCGTCTGGCGTCGTGGCGATCGGTGAACACCGATCCCGCGGCGGCCGCCGGCCTGCCGAATCACGGGAGAGCATTCTAGGCGTTTCGACGTGGCCTGGCAAGTGCAATTTTCATCGCACCTTCCAAAAACCGTCGAGGAAACAACCACTTGCTTCTCCCCTCCACCGCCGGTGACGTGTCCCGTCGTCGGCAGCGGATGCGTACTTTACGCCCCACCTTCGGCCCTGACAAGCCCTCGGCCGAAAAAAATTTCGAGGTCCTCCCGAATGCCCCCTTTCACCTGGCCACGCCCGCTCTCGCGAGACGCCGACAAACCGGGTGTGGATAAACCAGAACGCCCGCCAGAAGGCGGGCGTCGGAAACGGCAACAAGCTGACAGTACTCTCAGGCGAGCGTCACCCGTGCGTAGCGCTTCTTGCCGGCCTGGATCACGTAGCTCCTGCCGGTATCGAGCATGTGATCGCGGGCGACCACTTCGCCATCGACCTTGACCCGGCCATTGCCGAGCATGTCCTTGGCCTGGGCGCTGTTGTTGGTCAGGTTGGCGCGGTTGAGCACCGCGGCGATGGGTGCCTGCCCGCCCTCGAACTCGACCGTGACTTCCGGCATGTCCTCGGGGAGCTCGCCCTCGGCCAGCTGGTTGCCGGCGCTGCGGTGCGCGTTGGCGGCGGCTTCCTCGCCGTGGTAACGGGCGATCAGCTCGCGCGCCAGCTCCATCTTGATGTCCCGGGGGTTGGCACCCGCGTCGATGCGCCGACGCAGGTCCTCGATTGCCTCGTTGGACTTCAGCGACAGCAGCTCGAAGTAGCGCCACATCAGCGAGTCGGGCATCGACACCAGCTTGTTGAACATGGTGCCCGGGGCCTCGTCGAGCCCCACATAGTTGCCCAGCGACTTGGACATCTTCTGCACACCATCGAGCCCCTCGAGCAGCGGCATGGTGATGACGACCTGCGGCGCCTGCCCGAAGTGCTTCTGGATCTCGCGGCCCATCAGCAGGTTGAACTTCTGGTCGGTGCCACCCAGCTCGACATCGGCCTCCAGCGCCACCGAGTCGTAGCCCTGCACCAGCGGGTAGAGGAACTCGTGAATCGAGATCGACTGGTTGGCCCTGTAACGCTTCTCGAAATCGTCGCGCTCGAGCATGCGTGCCACCGTGGACTGGGCGGCCAGCTCGATCATGTCGGCGGCGGAGAGCTTGCTCATCCAGTCGGCATTGAAGGCGACGATGGTCTTCTCCGGGTCGAGCACCTTGAAGACCTGCTCGCGGTAGGTCCTGGCGTTGGCCTTGATCTCCTCCTCGGTGAGCGGCTTGCGGGTGACGTTCTTGCCGGTGGGGTCGCCGATCCGTCCGGTGAAGTCGCCGATCAGGAAGATCACCTCGTGGCCCATGTCCTGGAACTGACGCATCTTGGTCAGCAGCACGCTGTGCCCGAGGTGCAGGTCCGGGGCGGTGGGGTCGAAGCCGGTCTTGATACGCAGCTTGCGCCCGGAAGCGAGCTTCTGCTTCAGCTCATCCTCGAGCAGGATTTCATGAGCACCGCGCTTGAGCAGCGCCAGCGCATCGGCGACATCGGTCATCGTGCCCTTCTCCACAGCAAACGGTTGTCTGGATCAATGGCCGGGGATGGTAGCATGTCTGGCACACGCGGTTGAGCGCATCCCACGGAAGGAGACCTTCATGCCCCTGTTCGTCGGCCTGATGTCGGGCACCAGCCTGGACGGCATCGATGCAGCCCTGGTCCGCTGCGGCGAGGGCCGCCCCGAGCTGCTGGATGCCGTCGGCGTGCCCATGCCGGAGACGCTGCGCGCCGACCTGCTGGCCCTGTGCCAGGCCGACGCGGTGCGCTTCGCCGACCTGGCCCGGGCGGAATCGGCCTTCTGCCGGCGGCAGGCCGAGGCGGTCCAGCAGCTGCTCGAGCGCAACCACCTGGACGCCGGCGCGATCGCCGCCATCGGCAGCCACGGCCAGACCATCGAGCACGCCCCGGACGGCGAGGCCCCCTATACCTGTCAGCTCGACAATCCCAGCCTGCTGGCCGAACTGACCGGCTGTGCCGTGGTCGGTGACTTCCGCCGCCGCGACCTGGCCGCCGGCGGGCAGGCGGCCCCGCTGGCCCCGGCCTTTCATGCCGCACTGTTCTCGGACAGCGACGAATGGCGGGCGGTGCTCAACCTGGGCGGCTTCGCCAACCTGACCCTGCTTCCGCCCGGCTCGCGAGCGCTGCCGGTCACCGGCTTCGATACCGGGCCGGCCAATACGCTGCTCGACGCCTGGTACGCCCGCCATCATGACCACGGCCACTATGATGCCGACGGTCGCTGGGCCGCCGCCGGCACGGTCGATGCCGCCCTGCTCGAGCGCCTGCTGGAAGATCCGTTCTTCGCCCGACACCCGCCCAAGAGCACCGGCCGCGAATACTTCCACCTCGCCTGGCTGGAGGCACAGCTGAGCGGCCGCGAAGCGGCGCGGGACGTTCAGGCGACGCTCGCCGAACTGACCGCCAGGAGCATCGCGCTGGGCGTTACCCAGACGCTCGGCCCGGTGCCCGCCACCCTGATCCCCTGTGGCGGCGGCACGCACAACGCCGATCTGCTGCAACGCCTGGGCCGCCATCTGCCGACCCTGACGCTGGCCGGCTGCGAGACGTTCGGCTGGCATGCCGACTGGCTCGAGGCCGGCGCCTTCGCCTGGCTGGCCTGGCGGCGTCTGGAAGGGCTGCCCGGCAACCTGCCGGCCGTCACCGGCGCGGCGGGCGGACGCGTGCTGGGCGGCCTCTACAGCCGCTGACGCCGCGCCGAGCGCGGCAGCGGCCTTCAGTAGTCGTCGCTGTCGCGCAGCGACAGCCGGTCGGCGGCATCCAGCGCCTGCTCCACGCCCTGATGGGCGCCGTCGCCGAACTTGATCATCATGCGCAGGTCGTTGGCCGACTCGGCATGGACCAAGGCCACATCCTCGCTGATGTCGCCCCGTCGATAGCACTCATAGAGCGCCTGGTCGAAGGTCTGCATGCCCAGCTCCCGCGAACGCGCCATCAAGCCCTTGATCTCGCCCACCTCGCCCTTGCGGATCAGGTCGCCGATCAGCGGCGAGCGGCGCAGGATCTCGATCGCCGCCACGCGACCCCGGCCGTCCTGACGCGGCAGCAGCTGCTGGGCGACGATCGCCTGCAGGTTCAGCGACAGATCCAGCCAGACCTGCTCGTGGCGTTCGGCGGGAAAGAAGTGGATGACGCGCTCGAGCGCCTGGTTGGCGTTGTTGGCGTGCAGGGTCGCCAGGCACAGGTGACCGGTCTCGGCGAAGGTCAGCGCCTGCTCCATGGTCTCGCGGGAGCGGATCTCGCCGATCATGATCACGTCCGGCGCCTGGCGCAGGGCGTTCTTCAGCGCCACCTCGAACGACTCGGTATCGATGCCCACCTCGCGCTGATTGATGATCGCGCGGCGATGCGGATGGATGTATTCGATCGGGTCCTCGATGCACAGGATGTGGCCGCCGGCGCTGGCGTTGCGATACTGGATCATCGACGCCAGGGTGGTGGACTTGCCGGTGCCGGTGCCGCCCACCACGAACACCAGCCCCCGCTTGAGCAGCGCCAGCTCGCCCAGCGCGTCCGGCAGGCCCAGCGCCGTCAGCGACGGAATGTCGAAGGCGATGCGGCGGATGACCATGGCCATCTGGCTGCGCTGATAGAAGGCGCTGACCCGAAAGCGCCCCTTGCCCTGCAGGCTCAGCGCGAAGTTGGCCTCGTGGTCGCGCTCGAAGCGCTCGGTCAGGCCCTGGGGCAGGGCCGCCATCACCAGCTGGCGAACTTGGGCGATCGACAGCGGCGTCTCGCCCAGCGCCACCAGCTGGCCGTCGATCTTCAGCGAGGCCGGCGCATTGGTGGAAATCAGCATGTCCGAGGCCTGCTTGTCGATCATCAGGTCCAGCAGCTGCTGCAGCCATTCACCGGGTGTCATGCCGGTCTCCTTGTCGCGTCACCATGGTATTCATTGTTTCAGGAGGCCGCCGGCAGGCGTCCCTTGGCCTTGGCCTGGGCCTCCTCGCGGGACACCAGGTTCTGGTTGACCAGCCGGCTCAGCGCCATGTCCAGGGTCTGCATGCCCAGGTTGCCCCCGGTCTGGATCGCCGAATAGATCTGCGCCACCTTGTCCTCGCGGATCAGGTTGCGCACCGCCGAGGTGGCCACCAGGATCTCGTGGGCGGCGACGCGCCCGCCCCCCTGGCGCTTGAGCAGGGCCTGTGACACCACCCCCTGCAGCGACTCGGAGAGCATCGAGCGCACCATCGCCTTCTCGTCGCCGGGAAAGACGTCGATGACCCGGTCGATGGTCTTGGCCGCCGAGGTGGTGTGCAGCGTGCCGAATACCAGATGTCCGGTCTCCGCCGCGGTCAGCGCCAGCCGGATGGTCTCCAGGTCACGCAGCTCGCCGACCAGGATCACGTCGGGATCCTCGCGCAGCGCCGAGCGCAGCGCCTGGGAGAATCCCTGGGTGTGACGGTGCACCTCGCGCTGGTTGATCAGGCTGCGCTTGCTGACATGCACGAACTCGATCGGATCCTCGATCGTCAGGATATGATGGTGGCGTGTCTCGTTGATGTAGTCGACCATCGCCGCCAGCGTCGTCGACTTGCCCGAGCCGGTGGGCCCGGTCACCAGCACCAGCCCCCGCGGCATCCGCGCGAACTGGCGGAACACCTCGCCCAGCTCCAGGTCCTCGAGCGTCATCACCCGGCCGGGGATGG
Source organism: Modicisalibacter tunisiensis (assembly GCF_020148005.1). Taxonomy (GTDB): domain Bacteria; phylum Pseudomonadota; class Gammaproteobacteria; order Pseudomonadales; family Halomonadaceae; genus Modicisalibacter; species Modicisalibacter tunisiensis. The sequence goes on from NZ_JAGXFD010000001.1 coordinate 503,037, forward strand.
TGCGGAACACCGCCCCCGCACCGCGGCCCTGATTGAAGGCATTGACGCGAAAGCGCGCCACCCCGGGCACCTCGAAGGAGAAGTCGGTCTCAAGGTAGGCCTCGTAGTCGCGGCGCTGGCGATCGCCCATGATGTCGTAGATCATCCGGCGGACTTCACTGTCCTCCATCGCCGGCACATTGAGCCGGCGAATGTCACCGTCGACCCGGATCATCGGCGGCAGCCCGGCGGACAGGTGCAGGTCCGAGGCGTTCTGCTTTGCCGAGAATGCCAGTAGTTCGGTAATATCCATTCACTTCCCCTGCTCGTGTTGCTGTCGTTATTCGGATAGAGGCCAGTATGCCAGACGCTCAGGTCAGCGAAGCCCTCCTGCGCGCCCGCCGGCGCCTGGACGCGGCTCTTCGGCAGTCCGGCCGCCGTGCCGACGCCACCCGCCTGCTGGCGGTCAGCAAGACCCAGCCGGCCGAACGCCTCCGCGAGGCCTACCGGGCCGGGCAGCGCGACTTCGGCGAAAACTACCTGCAGGAAGCCCTCGACAAGCAGGCCGCGCTCGCCGAGCTGGAAGATATCGTCTGGCATTTCATCGGCCCGCTGCAATCCAACAAGACCCGCGAGGTGGCCGAGCATTTCCGCTGGGTGCACAGCGTCGACCGGCTCAAGATCGCCCGCCGCCTCTCGGCCCAGCGCCCCGCCGAACTCGGCCCGCTGGAGATCTGCCTGCAGGTCAATGTCAGCGGCGAGGCCAGCAAGTCGGGCGTGCCGCCCGAGGCGCTCGAGGCACTGGCCCTCGAGGTCGCCGGCCTGCCCAATCTGCGCCTGCGCGGGCTGATGGCGATTCCCGCCCCGGCCGAGACCCTGGACGCCCAGCGCCGGCCCTTCGCCCAGCTGCGCGAGTGCCTGGAACGCCTCAACACGGCGCACCCCGAACGGGCCCTGGACACCCTGTCGATGGGCATGAGCGGCGACCTGGAAGCCGCTGTGCAGGAAGGCGCCACCTGGGTGCGGCTGGGCACCGCCATCTTCGGGGCCCGGCCTCCGCGCCCCTGACCACTCACGCTTCTCAGAGGAGCTTCGCATGGCAAGCCAAGTCACCTTCATCGGCGCCGGCAACATGGCCAGCGCCATCTTTGGCGGCATGATCGACAACGGCTATCCGGCCACGGCGATCACCGCCACCAGCCCCGACGCCGAGCGGCTGACGGCGCTCGCCGCCGAACGTGGCATCCACACCACCGACGACAACGCCGCGGCCGTCGCCGAGGCCGACGTGGTGGTGCTGGCGGTCAAGCCGCAGATCATGCGCGAGGTCTGCGAAGGCCTGCGCGACGCCGTGCAGGCGCGCCGTCCGCTGATCGTCTCGGTAGCCGCCGGCCTCACCGCCGAAACCCTGGACACCTGGCTCGGCGGCGACCTGGCGGTGGTGCGCTGCATGCCCAACACGCCGTCGCTGGTGGGGGCCGGCGCCAGCGGCCTCTACGCCAATGCCCGGGTCAGCGACGCGCAGCGCGAGCTCGCCACCACGCTGCTGGAGGCCGTGGGCATCGTCGAGTGGGTCGACGACGAGGCCCTGCTCGAGGCCGTCACCGCGGTGTCGGGCAGCGGCCCGGCCTACTTCTTCCTGGTCTTCGAGGCCCTCGAGGAAGCCGGGGTACGGCTCGGCCTGCCCGCCGCCACGGCGCGCCGGCTGGCCTTGCAGACCGGCCTGGGGGCGGCGACGATGGCGCAACGCAGCGAGCACGACCCCGCCCAGCTGCGCCGCAACGTGATGTCGCCGGGCGGCACCACCGAGCGCGCCATCCACAGCCTCGAGGACGGCGGGCTGCGCGAGCTGTTCGCCGACGCAACCGAAGCCTGCGCCGCCCGCGCCCGCGAGATGGCCGCCGAACTCGGCGAGTCGACGCCGAACCGATAACGGAGGGACTCCATGGGAAGTCAACTGGGAAGCGCCGGCCTGATGCTGGTCAACACCCTGATCAACATCTACCTGTTCCTGCTGATGCTGCGCTTCCTGCTGCAGGCATCGCGTGCCGACTACTACAACCCGATCAGCCAGTCGGTGGTCAAGGTGACCCAGCCGGTGGTCAAGCCGCTGCAGGGATTCCTGCGGCCCATGGGTCGCGTCGACCTGGCGACCCTGGCGGCCGGCTTCATCATCAAGGCGCTGAGCATCATCCTGATCATGCAGGTGGCGATCGGCGGCATTCCCTCCTTCGGCGGCATCGCCATCGCCTCGGTGGCGGCGCTGGCCAGCGCGATCCTCAAGATCTACTTCTTCGCCCTGATCGGCATGATCATCCTCAGCTGGGTGGCGCCTCACGCCAGCCACCCGGGCGCGATCCTGATCATGCAGCTGGTCGAGCCGATCATGGCCCCGGTACGCCGCGTGATCCCGCCGCTGGGCATGATCGACCTGTCGCCGATCGTGGTGTTCATCGCCATCAACCTGATCGACAGCGTCCTGGTCGGCTCGCTGACCCGCGCCGCCGGCATCGCCGGCGCCCTGGTCGGTCTCTGAACGGCGGCCCGGCAATCGACAATACCGATAATGACGCAAGACACAGGGTCCGACCGGGCCCTGTCACGAACTGGACACGGACCCCTCATGCCCGAAACGCTCCCCGCCGATTCGGTCGGTCTGGTGACGCCGCAGCAGGCCCGCTTCGACGAGCCCCTGCCGCTGGCCTGCGGCAAGACCCTGCCGGCCTATGAGCTGGTCTACGAGACCTACGGCGAGCTCAATGCCGAGCGCAGCAACGCCGTGCTGGTCTGTCATGCCCTGTCGGGCCATCATCACGCCGCCGGCTATCACAGCCCCGACGACCGCAAGCCCGGCTGGTGGGACGCCCACATCGGTCCCGGCAAGGCCATCGATACCGACCGCTTCTTCGTGGTTTCCCTGAACAACCTGGGGGGCTGCCACGGCAGTACCGGCCCCTGCCACATCAATCCCGAGACCGGCCGCCTGTGGGGACCGGAGTTCCCGGTGATGACCGTCGGCGACTGGGTCGACAGCCAGGTCCGGCTCGCCGACCGGCTGGGCATCGCGCGCTTCGCCGCCGTGGTCGGCGGCAGCCTGGGCGGCATGCAGGTGCTGCAGTGGGCCATGCGCTACCCGGAACGCATCGCCAACGCCGTGGTGATCGCCGCCACCCCCCGGCTGACCGCACAGAACATCGCCTTCAACGAGGTCGCCCGCCAGGCGATCCGCTCCGACCCCGACTTCCACGGCGGCTGGTACGCGGCGCACGATACCGTGCCCAAACGCGGCCTCAAGCTGGCGCGCATGGTCGGCCACATCACCTACCTGTCCGAGCACTCGATGGGCGCCAAGTTCGGCCGCGACCTGCGCAGCGACGAGCTCAACTTCGGCTATGACGTGGAGTTCCAGGTCGAGTCCTACCTGCGCTACCAGGGCGACGCCTTCTCCACCGCCTTCGACGCCAACACCTACCTGCTGATGACCAAGGCGCTGGACTACTTCGACCCGGCGGCCGACCATCAGGGCGACCTGGCCGCCGCCCTGGCGCCGGCCTCCTGCCGTTTCCTGGTGGTCAGCTTCTCCACCGACTGGCGCTTCACACCGGAACGCTCGCGGGAGCTGGTCGATGCGCTGATGCGGGCCCGCAAGCCGGTCAGCTACGCGGCCATCGACTCCCCGCATGGCCACGATGCCTTCCTGCTCCCGGACGCGCGCTATGGCGCCGTGTTCGGCGGCTTCATGCACCGCGTGGCCCGCGACCTCGGCCTGGAGGAGCGTCACTGATGCGTCCCGACCTGACACTGATCCATCACTGGGTGCCCGAGGGTGCCCAGGTCCTCGACCTGGCCTGCGGCGACGGCACCCTGCTCGACGCCCTGGCCCGCGACAAGGGCGTCACCGGCTACGGCCTCGAGATCGACCCCGACGGCATCACCGCCTGCCTGGAACGCGGCGTCAACGTCATCGAGCAGGACCTCGACCAGGGCCTGGCCAACTTCGACGACGACGCCTGCGACCTGGTGATCATGACCCAGGCCCTGCAGGCCCTGCGCCGCCCCGACCGGATGCTCGACGAGATGCTGCGGGTGGCCAGCGAGGCGATCATCACCTTTCCCAACTTCGCCTACTGGCGTCATCGCCTGTACCTGGGCTTCAAGGGCTTCATGCCGGTGTCGCGCTCGCTGCCCTACGCCTGGTACGACACGCCCAACATCCACCAGTCCACCTTCAACGACTTCGAGCGCCTGTGCACCGACAAGGGACTGGTGATCACCGACCGCGCGGTGGGCCGGGGCGACCATGAAAGCCACTGGTCCAGCCGGCTGTGGCCCAACCTGTTCGGCGAGATCGCCATCTTCCGGGTCGGCCGCGGCGAGGCACGCCGTCATGGCTGAAGACGCCGGATCGCGCCGGATGCCGGTGCCCGCGTCAGTCGACGACGCCGGCGTCGTGCAACTGGCGATGCAGTGACACCGGCAAGCGGTCGTCCAGGCTGATGCCGGCCGGCCGACCGTCGTCCCGATCCACCCGGCACCCGTAGGCCAGCACCTCGACCCCCGCCTCGACGACCCGCCGCAGCGTCTCCGCATAGCGCGGGTCGAGATGCGCGGCCGGGGCGACGTCACGGATGCCGGTATGGGCGACACAGAACAGCAGCACCGCGCGGTGCCCGGCGGCGACCTGCGCCGCCAGGGTCTCGAGGTGCCGGGTGGCACGCTCGCTGACCGTATCGGGAAAGTAGCCGTGACCGTCGGCTTCCTGCAGGGTGACCTGCTTGACCTCGACGAAGGCGGTGCCGTGCTGCGGGTCGTCGAGCCGGAAGTCGAGACGTGCCCCCTCGAGCTTCGCCTCGCGCTTGAGCGTGGCATAGCCGGCCAGCGCTTCCACCCGCCCGGCGCGCAGCGCCTCCTCGACGATGGCATTGGTGCGCCCGGTATGCACGGAGGCCAGGGCCACCCCGCCGTCCGGCCGGGGCAGCTCGATCAGCTCCCAGGTCCAGGCCAGCTTGCGTGCCGGGTTGGTACTCGGCGACAGCCAGACCCGGCAGCCCGGCACGTTGACCGCGCGCATCGAGCCGGTATTGGGGCAGTGGGCGACCACCACGGTGCCGTCGGCGAGTTCGACATCGGCGAGGAAGCGCTTGTAGCGCCGCCGCAGGATGCCGGGAACCAGCGCCTCGTAGGTCATCTCAGGGCGTCTCGCGGTCCAGGAAACGCGCCAGCCGCGCCACCGCCTCCTCGAGCCGGGCGACGTCGTTGGTGAAGGCGATGCGCACGTGATGCTCGCCGCCGCGCACGGCGAAATCGACGCCCGGGGTGATGGCGACGTTCTCGGTCTCCAGCAGTCGCTGGCAGAAGGCCTGGCTGTCGCGGGTGTAGCGCGACACGTCGAGCCACAGGTAGAAGGCCCCCTGGGGCGGCACCGCCGGCGCCAGCCCCAGCCGCTCGAGCCCGGCGAGCAGCGCATCGCGACGCCGGTGCAACTCGCGCCGACGGCGTTCGAGCTCGCCGGCGCACTCGGGGGTGAAGGCCGCCAGGGCGGCGTGCTGCGACAGTGTCGGCGCGGCGAGGAAGACGTTCTGGGCCAGCCGGGTCAGGGGTTCCACGGCGGCCTCGGGGGCGACCAGCCAGCCCAGGCGCCAGCCGGTCATGCCGAAGTATTTCGAGAAGCTGTTGACCACGAAGGCCTCGGGGGCCACCGCCGCGGCACTCACCGGCGCCACATCGTAGCTCAGCCCCTGGTAGATCTCGTCGACCAGCAGCGCACCGTCGCGACGGGCTACCTCGCCGGCCACGGCACGCAGGCCGCCGGCATCGAGCATGTGCCCGGTGGGATTGGAGGGCGTGGCCAGCATCGCCAGCCGGGTCGCCGGCTGCCAGTGCCGGGCGACGAGCGCGGCGTCGAGCTGCCAGCCGCTTTCGTCGCCCACCGGCACGCAGTCGATCTCGGCATCGGCCAGCCCCATGAAGTGGCGGTTGCAGGGGTAGGTGGGATCGGCCATCAGCACCCGGTCGCCGCGCCCCACCAGCAGCTGGCTGGCCAGCAGCAGCGCCCCCGAGGCCCCCGGGGTGACCAGGATCCGCGCCGGATCGATGGCGGCGCCGAAGTGCGCCGCATAGTGGCCGGCAATCGCCTCGCGCAGCGCCGGAATGCCGCCGGCCGGCGTGTAGCGGGTCCGCCCCTCGGCCAGCGCCTGCCGCCCGGCCTCCACCACCGGCTCGGGCGTGGCGAAGTCGGGCTCGCCGATCTCCAGGTGAATCACGTCGTGTCCGGCCGCCTCGCGCGCCTGGGCCTGCTCCAGCAGCCCCATCACCCGAAACGGCTGCACCCGATCGATACGGGCGTTCCAGTTCATGCCGGCGTCCTCCTCCTGCGCCATCGCCAGATCCGCACGCCACGTTGCCCGGGCATGCGACACGGGTCAATCTTCTCACGACAAGCGCCCGCAGCGGTTGCAAACCCCCCGCTTTTTCGCTAAATAAGCAAGGCTTCGGGTGGGCATGCCATCCGCGGAGGCGGCGGAGACGGACACGCCGACCCGCTTCCGACCGGCCGGGCATCGGCCCAAGTCACTTGCGTAATGAGGCAGCCCCATGCCAGTAGCGGAACAGAAAACGGAAGCGCCCAAGAGATTCACCCCGTACGAGCCGGCGCCGGGTGAAGAGTACATGAACGACAAGCAGCTGGAGCACTTCCGCCAGATCCTGCTGGGCTGGAAGCAGGATCTCATGGAAGAGGTGGACCGCACCGTGCGCCATCTGCAGGAAGACGCCAACAACTACGCCGACCCGGCCGACCGGGCGACCCAGGAAGAAGGCTTCAGCCTTGAGCTGCGCACCCGCGATCGCGAGCGCAAGCTGCTCAAGAAGATCAACGAGACCCTCGAGAAGATCGACGAGGACGACTACGGCTTCTGCGAGGCCTGCGGCGTCGAGATCGGCATCCGCCGCCTCGAGGCACGCCCGACCGCCACCCTGTGCGTCGACTGCAAGACGCTGGCGGAGCTCAAGGAAAAGCAGCTGGGCGGCTGATCCCCCGTCCGACCGGACACGGGCGCCGCATGGCGCCCGTTTGCGTTTCAGGAGAGTTCGATGCCCGGTTATCGCGGCCGCTTCGCCCCCACGCCCTCCGGCCCGCTGCACCTCGGCTCGCTGGTCGCCGCGCTGGGCAGTTACCTCGACGCCCGCCATGTCGGCGGCACCTGGCTGCTGCGCATCGAGGACGTCGACCCGCCGCGCTGCCCGCCGGGCACCGCCGACGCCATCCGCCGCCAGCTCGAGATTTACGGCCTCCACTGGGACGGCGAGGTCCGCCATCAGCGGACTCGCGACGCCGCCTACCAGGCGGCGCTGGATCGCCTGGCCGCCGCCGGGCTGGCCTACCCGTGCAGCTGCTCGCGCAAGGAATGGCGCGAGCACCCCGTCTACCCCGGCTGGTGCCGCGACGGCGTGCGCGCCCCCGGGCGCCCGCTGGCCTGGCGGCTGCGCAGCGATCTCGGGGAACGCCCGGTCATCTGGCATGACCGCCTGTTCGGCGCGCAGTGCTTCGACCCCGCCGAGCGGGGGGACGTGGTGCTCAAGCGCAAGGAGGGGCTGTGGGCCTATCAGCTGGCGGTGGTGGTGGATGACGCCGACCAGGGCATCACCGACGTGGTGCGCGGCGTCGACCTGCTCGACAACACGCCCTGGCAGTGGCAGCTGCAGGCCGCGCTGGGCGTCCCGCATCCGCGCTACCTGCACCTGCCGCTGGTGGTGGCCGAGAACGGCCAGAAGCTCTCCAAGCAGAACCTCGCCCCCGCGCTGCCCGAGGACGACGCCAGCGTTCGCCACCGGCTGCACGACGCCCTGGGCCTGCTGGCCCAGGCGCCGCCGGCGGCCCTGCGCACGGCCCCCGTGGCCGAGCAGCTCGCCCACGCCGTCAGCCACTGGGACCCGGGCCGGCTCGACGCCCGCGCGCATCTTCCCGCCCCGCCCGCCTGAACGCGGGCAGGGATGCGACACACGTCGGCTTGAGTCGCTGCCCTCGCCTTCCCTACACTCGAGGATTTCTTCCGCGCGGACCTGCGAATGTACGTTTACCGCATCATGCTGTTTCTGGTCTTCGGCGGCTATCTGCTGTCGCCGGCGCTGATGAGCGGCTGGGCGGTTCCCGGCATGGCCTGGTATCGCCCCTTCCTGATCTGGGGCGGGCTGATCGCCCTATCGATATGGCTCGAGCAGAAAAGGAAGCTCGATGAGCATTAGCCTGACGGGGCTGCTGGCGCTGACCGCCGGCTACCTGGGGCTGATGCTGCTGATTGCCGGCGTCGTGGAGCGGGGCTGGCTGCCGGCGCGGGTCGTGCATCATCCGCTGGTCTACGGCCTGTCGCTGGGCGTCTACGTCAACGCCTGGGGCCTGTTCGGCAGCGTCGCGCTGGCCGCCGAGATCGGCTACGGCTACCTGGCCTACTTCCTGGGCGTGGCCGGCGCCTTCCTGCTGGCGCCGGTGCTGCTGGTGCCGATCCTGCGCCTGACCCGCACCTATCAGCTGGCCTCGCTGGCCGACCTGTTCGCCTTCCGTTTCCGCAGCCGCTGGGTCGGCACGCTGGTGACCGTGATCACCCTGCTCGCCGTGCTGCCGCTGCTGGCCCAGCAGGTGCAGGTGGTGGGCGCCATCGCCTATCGCCTGAGCGGGGTTGCCGAGCCGGCCTGGCTGGCGCTGGCCTTCTGCGTGCTGGCGGCGGTGATGGCCCTGCGCCTCGGCGCGCGCCACGCGCATCTCAACGCCGACCACGACAGCCTCGCCGTGGCCGTCGCCACCGGCTCGCTGCTCAAGCTCGGTGCCATGCTCACCCTGGGCGGCATCGCCCTGTACGGTGTCTTCACCGGCCCGGCCGACCTGCAGCAATGGCTCGATGGGCCCGGCCAGCCGCTGCAGGCGCTGGCCGCCCGGCTGCCGCCCGGCCAGTGGCGCACCCTGCTGCTGCTGTTCTTCGCCGCCGCCTTCCTGGCGCCCCACATGTTCCACATGGCGTTCGCCCGCGGACCGTCACGCCAGGCACTGCTGCAGGCGGGCTGGCAACTGCCGCTGCTGCTGCTGCTGATCGCCCTGCCCGCGCCGCTGATCCTGTGGGCCGGACAGGCGCTCGGCACCGCCTCGCCGAAGACCGGGCTCGCCTACCTGGCATTCACCCTCAGCGACACCCCCGGCGTGATCGCGCTGGTCTTCGTCGCCGGCCTCGCCGCCGCCGCCGGCACCCTGGTGGTCACCACCCTGGCGCTGGCCGGCATGGCGCTCAACCACCTGGTGCTGGTGGCCCACCCGCCGGCGCGCCAGGGCAACCTGTACGGCTGGCTGCTCGGCCTGCGCCGCCTGCTGATCATCGCCGTGATTCTCGGCGGCTGGGTGTTCTACCGGCTGGTAGGCGTGCATCACGACCCTACCACCCTGGGGCTGGTAGCCTTCATCGGCATCGCCCAGTGCCTGCCCGGCATGCTGGCGGTGCTCTACTGGCCGGGCGCCAACCGCAAGGGCATGGTCAGCGGCCTGCTGGTCGGCAGCCTGCTGTGGCTGGGCGGGCTGTGGCTGCCGCTGATCGCCGACCTGCCGCCACTGGTGGTCGTGCCGCCGGGGCTCGAGCTGCTCGAGAACGAGCCGGCCTGGTACGCCGTCACCCTGATCTCGCTGGCCGCCAATGCCCTGACCTTCATCGGGGTCTCGCTGATGACGCGCACCTCCGACGGGGAGCGCGCCGCCGCGGAGGCCTGCTCGATCGATGCCGTCATCCGCCCCAAGCGCCTGCCGCTCAGCGCGCGCACGGCGGCGGATTTCAAGCAGCACCTGAGCGCGGCCCTGGGCACCGATGTCGCCGCCCGCGAGGTCGACCACGCTCTGGACGACCTGGGCATGTCGCCTCAGGAAAGCCGACCCTACGCCCTGCGCCGGCTGCGCGGCCGGGTCCAGGCCAATCTGTCGGGCCTGATGGGCCCCTCGGTGGCGCGGGACATCGTCGACCGCTTCCTGCCCTTCCAGAACGGCCCGCAGCCGGCCACCGATGACGTGCACTACGTCGAGAGCCTGCTCGAGGCCTACCGCTCGCGCCTGACCGGCCTGGCTCGCGAGCTCGACGGACTGCGCCGCTACCATCGCCGCACCCTGACCCAGCTGCCGGTCGGCCTGTGCGCCTTCGGCGACGATGGCGAGCTGCTGATGTGGAACGAGGCCCTGGCGCGGCTGTCCGGCATCGAGGGCGACAGCGTGATCGGTGCGCGCCGCGAGAGCCTGCCGGCGCCCTGGGCGGAACTGCTGGGGCGCACCTTCGATCACCACGACCGCTTCCTGTACAAGCAGGCCGTGCCGCTGGCAGCCGGCACCCGCTACCTGACCCTGCACAAGGCCGACCTCGACGTGGCCGACGGCGAGCGCGGCGGTACCGTGGTGCTGATCGAGGACCACAGCGACATGAAATGGCTGGAGGACGAGCTGGTCCATGCCGAACGCCTGGCCTCGATCGGCCGCCTGGCCGCCGGCGTCGCCCACGAGATCGGCAACCCCGTCACCGGCATCTCCTCGTTGGTCCAGAACCTGCGCTACGACACCGACGACCCGCTGGTGCTGGAGACGGCGGACCAGATCCAGCAGCTCACCGAACGCATCTCGCGAATCGTCGGCTCGCTGGTGAGTTTCGCCCACGGCGGCCGACACGGCGGACAGGCCACCGGCATGGCGCCCTGCGACGTCCGCGAACTGGCCGACGAGGCCCTGCACTTGATACAGCTGGCCCGCTCGGGCGAGGATATCGTCTATTGCAACGACTGCCCCGCCGGCCTGACGGTGCAGGGCGATGCCCAGCGGCTGGTGCAGGTGCTGGTCAACCTGCTCGGCAATGCCCGGGACGCGAGCCCGCCGGGCGCCACGGTCGTCGTCGAGGCGGGAGCGCGGGACGGCGGGGTGTATCTGGCGGTGGTCGACACCGGCGGCGGCATCGATCCCGCGATTCGCGATCACCTGTTCGAGCCCTTCACGACCACCAAGCCCCCGGGAGAAGGCACCGGACTCGGCCTGTCGCTGGTCTACAGCATCATCCGCGACCACCGGGGCCAGGTGCATGTCGAATCGCCCCTTCCCGACCTCGATCACGGCACCCGCATCGCCCTGTGGCTGCCGGAACCCCATCAGGATGGCAGAGACACCGATGACCCAGATTCTGATCGTTGAAGACGAAGCCATCATCCGCACGGCGCTGCGCCGCCTGCTGGAGCGCCACGCCTACACGGTCAGCGAGGCCGAATCGGTCGATGACGCCCGGCGCCAGGGTCTCGATCGCTTCGACCTGATCATCAGCGACCTGCGCCTGCCCGGCGATCCGGGCACCGCGCTGATCGAGGCCGCCGCACCGGTGCCCGTGCTGATCATGACCAGCTACGCCAGCATGCGCTCGGCCGTGGATGCCCTGAAGCAGGGCGCCGTGGACTACGTGGCCAAGCCCTTCGACCACGAGGAGCTGCTGGCCACCGTGCGCCAGGCCCTCGAGCAGCATGCCCCGCGCCGCGAGAGCACCGAGGCCCCGTCGCCGGCCGCGCAGCCCCAGGTCCCGCAGGACATGATCGGCGACTGCCCGGCGATGCAGGCCGTGTACACCCGCATTCGCAAGACGGCGCCGGCGGACGTCACGGTACTGATCCAGGGCGAGTCGGGCACCGGCAAGGAGCTGGTCGCCCGCGCCATCCATCGCCAGAGCCGGCGAGCACGGGCACCGCTGATCTGCGTCAACTGCGCGGCGATTCCCGAGACGCTGATCGAGTCCGAGCTATTCGGTCACGAGAAGGGCGCCTTCACCGGCGCCAGCGCGGCGCGCACCGGACTGGTCGAGGCCGCCGACGGCGGCACGCTGTTCCTCGACGAGATCGGCGAACTGCCGCTCGACGCCCAGGCGCGCCTGCTGCGCGTGCTGCAGGAGGGCGAGATCCGCAAGATCGGCTCGGTCGAGACCCGTCACGTCGATGTGCGCCTGATCGCCGCCACCCATCGCGACCTGCATGCGCTGTCGAAGAGCGGCGAGTTCCGCCTCGACCTCTACTATCGACTCAACGTGATGCAGATCGACCTGCCGCCCCTGCGCGAACGCGAGGGCGACATCCTGAAGATCGCCGATGTGCTGCTGCAGTCCGCCTGTCGCCGTCACGACCGCGAGGGCCTGAAACTCTCGCGCTCGTCGCGCCGCGACATCCGCGACTATCCCTGGCCGGGCAACGTGCGCGAGCTGGAGAATGCCCTGGAACGCGGGGTGATCCTCGCCGAGGGCAACCTGATCCATCCCGACGACCTGGGCCTCAGGCCCTCCCCCAGACCCCGGACGCCGGTGACGCCGCGCGGCCCGGCGGATACCGACGACGGCGGCAAGGCGGTAGCCGAGGAGGATCTCTCCCTGGAGGACTACTTCCAGCACTTCGTGCTCGAGCATCAGGACCAGATGAGCGAGACCGAACTGGCGCAGAAGCTGGGCATCAGCCGCAAGTGCCTCTGGGAGCGGCGTCAGCGCCTCGGCATCCCCCGCAAGAAGTCGCCCCGCAGCCGCTCGGCCTGACGACGCGTTTCTGCCTGACGTATACGCCTTCCTTGCCATTGCCGACGACCGCCGGCGAAAGCCGAACGGTCATCGGCTGCGGCTGCGACCAAGGTCGTCCAAGACCATGGTCTAACAGGAATTTCTTCACGCGAAACGCCTCCCGGGACCGGCCGAACCGGAAGGTCTGCACCACTTGTTACCATCCCACCCAGCATTTTCCCCATCGCGGGGCATGAACGGTAACACCCGCGCTACCGACGACGATCAGCTGTCGACACCAAAAACACAAGATCCTGTTTTTAAAGAACAAAAGAACACATGGCATGCCTGGTGCAACATATCGGTCAAGAAAAACAAGACCCGGATGCCGGCGACGCCAACAACAACAAGAGACGTTCGCGGCGACAGCGCGTTGCAAGAACCCAACAACAAGCCAGGCAACGACATCGATTCCCGAGGGCGAACAACAACAAGCACCCAGGCGAGGAATCCATCGGCCACAACAATCACAACAGGGCCGAGACAATCCGGTGAATGAATCGGGACGCGACGCTCCGTGCACGGGACGAACAACAACAACGCCTGTCCGAGGAGCACCTTCGGCAACAACAACAAGCCGCCGGAGGGAGGCAGACACCCCTGCCGTCGTGTTGGATTATTGTTTTGAATACGAGGCGGTCGCCATCAGGAAGACAACCAACAACAAGACTCTGCTTGCCTGATGACTCCGATTGGTGACTGTGGTGCGTATTCAAGGCGATGCGCCATCACGAAGAAAAATCAACAGCATGGACGCTGTCGGAAAGCTTAAGGGGAGGCCATTGGCCTCCCCTTTCTCATGGACTCTCACGGGCGTGCGCCGCCTCCGACGTGCCTTCAATGCTTTGCAAGGGTCCGGCGCTCCGCTACACTGGCTTTTTCGCGAACAGCGAGACACTATCGCGGCATGTTCAAAGGATTTACCCGCTTTCTGCAACGCCCCGGTGAACGATTGAAGACACTCTTCGGCAATCAGGACGGCTCCGGCCAGACTCCCGGGCTTCGCATACTTCCCCGAGAAGACCACCCCATTTCGCGGCGCCTGTTCAGCGACAGCGCGCTCAAGGTGCTCTATCGCCTGCACAACGCCGGCTTCGAGGCCTATCTGGTCGGTGGCTGCCTGCGCGACGCCCTGCTCGGCAAGACACCCAAGGATTTCGACGTCGCCACCGACGCCACGCCGGATCAGCTGCGCGAGCTGTTCCGCAACTCGCGCATCATCGGGCGGCGCTTCCGTATCGTTCACGTGCGCTTCGGGCGCGAGATCATCGAGGTCACCACCTTCCGCGGCCGCCCCGGCGACGAGCACGGCGAGCACCTCGCCCATCAGTCCGAAGACGGGCTGCTGCTGCGCGACAATGTCTGGGGCAGCGTCGAGGAAGACGCCATGCGCCGCGACTTCACCGTCAACGCGCTCTACTACAATATCGCCGACTTCTCCCTGCACGACTGGGCCGGCGGCCTGACCGACATCGAGAACCGCACGCTGCGCCTGATCGGCGATCCGCAGGTGCGCTATCGCGAGGATCCGGTGCGCATGCTGCGGGCGATCCGCTTCGCCGCCAAGCTGGACTTCAGCCTGGCCGCGGCGACCGAAGCCCCGATCCGCGACATGGCACCGCTGCTGCTGCAGATTCCCCCGGCCCGCCTGTTCGAGGAAGTGCTCAAGCTCTTCCTCTCCGGCCAGGCGGTGGCCACCTATCACCTGCTGCGCGAGTACGGCCTGTTCGCCATGCTCTTCCCCGAGGCGGACGAGTCCATCGCCGAGCTCGAGTGGGCCGAACCCCTGATCCTCCAGGCCCTGGCCAATACCGACGAGCGCATCCGCCAGGAGCGGCCGGTCACGCCCGCCTTCCTGTTCGGCGCCCTGCTGTGGCCCGGCGTGCAGTGGCGGGCCCGGCAGCTTCAGGCGGAAGGTATGCCGCCGATTCCCGCCCAGCAGACCGCAGCCCAGCAGGCCGTGTCGCGCCAAATCCAGCACACCTCGATTCCCAAGCGCTTCAGCCTGCCCATGCGCGATATCTGGGACCTGCAGGAACGCCTGCCCCGGCGCCGCGGCAAGCGTGCCTTTCAGACCTTGGAGCATCCGCGCTTCCGCGCCGCCTACGACTTCCTGCTGCTGCGCGAGAGCGCCGGCGAGATTGCTCCCGGCCTGGGGCACTGGTGGACGGCCTTCCAGGAAGGCGACGAACACGAGCAGCGCCGCCTGCTCGGCAAGGTGGACGCCGACCCCGCCGGCACCCCCGGGCCGCGCCGCCGCCCGCGCAAGCGCCGCCGCGGTGGGCGCAACCGGCGCTCGACGCCCGACCATGACTGAGCCGCGGCCCCGCCTTGCCTACATCGGCCTGGGCAGCAACCTCGACGACCCCGAGCATCAGGTGCGTCGGGCCCTGGCCGAGCTGGAGGCCCTGCCGCTGACCCGGCTCGAAGCCGGTTCACCGCTGTATCGCAGCGCACCGATGGGGCCCCAGGATCAGCCGCCGTTCATCAATGCCGTGGCCCGACTGGCCACGCAGTTGTCGCCGCTGGCGCTGCTCGACCAGCTGCAGGCCCTCGAACAGCGCCATCGCCGCGTCCGCCGACGCCACTGGGGGCCGCGCACCCTGGACCTCGACCTGCTGCTCTACGAGGGGTGCCGGGCTCGCTGGCCACGCCTGACCCTGCCCCATCCGGGGATCGCCGAGCGCAACTTCGTGCTGGTGCCGCTGGCCGACATCGCCCCGGACGAGCGCCTCGGCGACACGCCCGTGTCAGGCCTGGCCCGCGCCCTCGGCCGGGACGGCTTGCAGCGCCTGGCCTCGCAGCAGTAGAGTTGCATCACGATTGTTACCATCCCACACTTCAGACCCGAAGCGGGTAACAACCCAGGTAACACCCTGCCCGCCATGCCCTCGAAACGGGTGCAGTCCGACAAGTCGACGAGAAGCCAGTCATGAAAACCGTCACCGTGAGCACGCTGCAGGCCGCCAAGCGCGCCGGCGAGCCGTTCAGCTGCCTGACCGCCTATGATGCCTCCTTCGCCGAGGCCGCCAGCCGGGCCGGCATCGAGGTCCTGCTGGTCGGCGACTCCCTGGGGATGGTCCTGCAGGGCCATGCCAGCACCCTGCCGGTCACCCTCGACGACATCGCCTACCACACCCGCTGCGTGGCGCGCACCAAGGGAGCCAGCCTGCTGATGGCCGACCTGCCGTTCATGAGCAACGCCTCGACGGAGCGGCTGCTGCAGGATGCCGGCGCCCTGATGCGGGCCGGCGCGGAGATGGTCAAGATCGAGGGCGAGGCGTGGATGGCCGACGGCATCCGCGAGCTGACCCGGCGCGGCGTCCCGGTCTGCGCCCACCTGGGGCTGACGCCGCAGATGGTCCACCAGTTCGGCGGCTTCAAGATCCAGGGGCGCGAGGCCGACCGCGCCGAGCAGCTCATCGCCGATGCGCGCACCCTGGTCGAGGCCGGCGCCTCGGTGATCCTGGTCGAGTGCGTGCCCGCCAGCCTGGGCCGCGCCATGCAGGCGGCGCTCGAGGTGCCGGTGATCGGCATCGGTGCCGGCGCCGGCACCGACGGCCAGATCCTGGTGATGCACGACGTGATCGGCGTGAGCAGCGGCTACATCCCGCGCTTTTCCAAGAACTTCCTCGCCGAGTCCGGCTCGATCCAGGGCGCCTTCCGGGCCTACCATGACGCTGTCAAGGCGCGTCGCTTTCCGGCCGAGGAGCACAGTTTCTAATGCAGACTATCCACGACATCGCCACGCTGCGCCGCACCCTGGGCGAGGCACGCCGGGCCGGACAACGCATCGGCCTGGCACCGACCATGGGCAACCTCCACCGGGGCCATCTGGCGCTGGTCGCCGAGGCACGCCGCCGGGCCGACCTGGTGGTCGCCAGCATCTTCGTCAACCCGCTGCAGTTCGGGCCCGACGAGGACTTCGCCAGCTATCCGCGCACGCTCGATGCCGACCGGGCCGCGCTCGAGGACGCCGGCTGCGACATCCTCTTCGCGCCCGCCGCCGAGGCCATCTACCCGCGCGGCACCGGGGCGTCCTCCACCGTGCACGTGCCCGACGTCAGCGAGGGGCTGTGCGGCGCGCGCCGGCCCGGCCACTTCGACGGCGTCTCCACCGTGGTGAGCATGCTGTTCAACCTGGTCCAGCCCGATCTCGCCTGCTTCGGCGAGAAGGACTATCAGCAGCTCGCGGTGATCCGCCGGATGGTCGCCGACCTGCACTTTCCCGTCGAGATCGTCGGCGTACCCATCGTGCGTGCCGAGGACGGCCTGGCCCTCTCCTCGCGCAACGGTTACCTGAGCGCCGAGCAGCGCGCCCGGGCCCCGCGCCTGCAGGCCGTGCTTGCGGCGACCCGCGAGGCGCTTGCGGGGGGCGAGGCGCCCGACGCGGCACTGCGCGAGGGCCTCGTCCGCCTCACCGAGGCAGGCTTCAAGCCCGACTACCTCGAGCTGCGCCGGGCCGACGACCTGGGGCCGGTGACCGACGTCACCCGCGAGGCGGTACTGCTGGCCGCGGCCCACCTGGGACCGGCCCGCCTGATCGACAACCTCCCGGTAACGTTGCCACGCTGATCGCGGTCCATCGAGGAACGCCATCCCCATCCAGTTCGCCTGATCGCCCCGCCCCGCCCCGCCGGCGGGGCGCTTTTCCCGCCCCCGAGTCTGTCCACCGTCAAACTTCGACGGATTGGCAATTGCCGCAGCGCACAAGCTTCTCCTATGCTGACGGGGCATTTCGCCCTCGATTCAAGGAGTCTCACATGCAAGACGTGGTCATCGTCGCGGCACGCCGCACCGCCATCGGCACCTTCGGCGGGTCGCTCGCCGGGATTCCCGCCGCCGAGCTCGGCGCCAAGGTGATCCAGGATATCCTCGCCACCACCGGCGTCGCCCCCGAGCAGGTCGACGAGGTCCTGCTCGGCCACGTCCTGACCGCCGCCTGCGGCCAGAACCCGGCCCGCCAGGCTTCCATCCTGGGCGGCCTGCCCGACGGCGTGCCGGCGATGACCATCAACAAGGTCTGCGGTTCCGGTCTCAAGGCGCTGCACCTGGCCACCCAGGCGATCCGCTGCGGCGACGCCGAGCTGATCCTCGCCGGCGGCCAGGAGAACATGTCCCTGGCGCCGCATGCCCTGCCGCATTCGCGCACCGGCCAGCGCATGGGCGACTGGAAGGCGGTCGACACCATGGTCTACGACGGCCTGTGGGACGCCTTCAACCAGTACCACATGGGCATCACCGCCGAGAATCTCGCCGAGAAGTACGGCATCACCCGCGAGCAGATGGACGAATTCGCCGCCGAATCCCAGCAGAAGGCCAGCGCCGCCATCGAGGCCGGTCGCTTCGACAGCCAGATCGTCCCCGTCGAGATTCCCCAGCGCAAGGGCGATCCGCTGGTCTTCAAGACCGACGAAGGCCCGCGGGCGGGGATCACCGCCGAGAAGCTCGGCGGCATGAAGCCGGCCTTCAAGAAGGACGGCACCGTCACCGCCGGCAACGCCTCGTCGATCAACGACGGCGCCGCCGTGACCATGCTCTGCAGCGAGAGCAAGGCCCGCGAACTGGGACTCGAGCCGCTGGCCCGCATCAAGGCCTACGCCAATGCCGCCGTCGATCCGGCGATCATGGGCATCGGCCCGGCCCCGGCGACCCGCCGCTGCCTGGAGAAGGCCGGCTGGACGATCGACGACCTCGACCTGATCGAGGCCAACGAGGCCTTCGCCGCCCAGGCCCTGTCGGTCAACAAGGAACTCGGCTGGGATCCGGCCAGGATCAACGTCAACGGCGGGGCGATCGCCCTGGGCCACCCGATCGGCGCCTCCGGCTGCCGGATCCTGGTCACGCTGGTCCACGAGATGATCGCCCGTGACGCCAGGAAGGGTCTGGCCACGCTGTGCATCGGCGGCGGCCAGGGCGTGGCGCTGGCCATCGAACGCTAAGCACCGCCCTTTCCCCCGGGCCGGCATCCGTCGGCCCCGCACACGGCGACGTCGTCTCTTCGGCGTCGCCGTGTCGCGCTTGCGCCCCCGGCCCCGCCACGTCACCATGACGGGGTTTATCCCACATCGTGTGAGCCATCATGAGCAAGTTCTGGAGCCCGGACGTTCGCGAGCTGACGCCCTACGTCCCCGGCGAGCAGCCCCGTGAACGACTGATCAAGCTGAACACCAACGAGAACCCCTACCCGCCGGCGCCGGGCGTCGAACAGGTGCTGCGCGACTACCCGGTCGACCACCTGCGCCTCTACCCCGATCCCGACGCGCTGGCGTTGCGCGAGGCACTGGCCCGCGAGCATGGCGTGGAAGCCGAGCAGGTCTTCGTCGGCAACGGCTCCGACGAGGTGCTGGCCCTGGCCTTCCAGACCTTCTTCCGGCAGCCTCGGCCGCTGCTGATGCCGGGCATCACCTACAGCTTCTATCCGGTCTACTGCCGCCTGTACGATATCGCCTACCGGACCGTGGCGCTCGACGATCACTGGCAGGTGCCGCTGGATGCCCTGAGCGGCGACAACGGCGGCGTGATCTTCGCCAATCCCAACGCGCCGACCGGCCACGGCCACCCGCGGGAAGCCATCGCCCGCCTGCTGGCGCGCGTCACCGACAGCGTGGTGCTGATCGACGAGGCCTACGTCGACTTCGGCGGGGAAAGCAGCGTGCCGCTGGTGGCGGCGCATCCCAACCTGCTGGTGGTGGGTACCTTCTCCAAGTCGCGCAGCCTGGCCGGGCTGCGGATCGGCTACGCGATCGGCTCGCGGGAACTGATCGAGGGACTGGAGCGGGTCAAGAACTCCTTCAATTCCTACCCGCTCGACAGCCTGGCGATCGCCGCCGGCGTCGCCGCGCTGGACGACCGCGAACACTTCGACGCCTGCCGCGAGCACGTCATCGCCACCCGCGAGCGTACCCGCCGGCGGCTCGTCGAGCTGGGCTTCGAGGTGCTGCCCTCGCAGACCAACTTCCTGCTCGCCCGCCACGAGGGCCACGACGCCGGTGAGCTGTTCACCGGCCTGCGCGAACGCGGCATCCTGGTGCGTCACTTCAACAGCGAGGCGCTGCACGACTTCCTGCGCATCTCGATCGGTACCGACGACGAGATGGACAGTCTGATCGAGGCACTCGAGGCGCTCTGCCGCGGGTAACGCCATGTCGCCAGCGTAACCGGCCGGCCATGAAAAACGGCCCACCCGCTTGGCGGGTGGGCCGTCTTCGATACCGGCGACCGGGAAGGCTTACTCGGCGAGGCTGGCCTCGAAGGCGGCCTTTTCCTCGGCCCCCACTTCCTTGATCGACAGCTTGACGCGGTTGCGGTTGTCGATGTCGAGCACCTTGACGATGACCTCGTCACCCTCGTTGAGATAGTCGCGGACGCTGTTGACCCGCTCGGGCACGATCTGCGAGATGTGCACCAGACCGTCGGTGCCCGGCATGAAGTTGACGAAGGCGCCGAAGTCGGCGATGCGCACCACCTTGCCCTTGTAGAGCTTGCCGATCTCGGCTTCGGCGGTGATGCCCAGCACGGTGTCGATGGCGCGCTTGGCGGCCGCCTTGTCCTCGGCGTAGATGCGCACGGTGCCGTCGTCGTCGATGTCGATCGAGGCCCCGGTGTCGTCGCAGATCTGGCGAATGGTGGCGCCGCCCTTGCCGATGACGTCGCGGATCTTGTCCGGATCGATCTTGATGGTGGCCATGGAGGGCGCGTTGGCGGAGACCTCCTCGCGGCTCTGGGCGATCACCTGGTTCATCTCGCCGAGGATGTGCAGCCGCGCCTCATGGGCCTGCTGCAGCGCCTGCTCCATGATCTCCTCGTTGATGCCCTCGATCTTGATGTCCATCTGCAGGGCGGTGACGCCGGAGGCCGAGCCGGCCACCTTGAAGTCCATGTCGCCGAGGTGATCCTCGTCCCCCAGGATATCGGTGAGCACGGCGAACTTGTCATCGTCCTTGACCAGGCCCATGGCGATACCCGCCACCGGCGCCTTGAGCGGCACACCGGCGTCCATCAGCGCCAGCGAGGAGCCGCACACCGAGGCCATGGAGCTGGAGCCGTTGGACTCGGTGATCTCGGAGACCACGCGGATGGTGTAGGGAAATTCCTCGTCGCTGGGCAGCATGGCCTGGACGCCGCGGCGCGCCAGACGGCCGTGGCCGATCTCGCGACGCTTGGGACCACCCATGAAGCCGGCTTCGCCCACGCTGTAGGGGGGGAAGTTGTAGTGCAGCAGGAACCGGTCCTTGCGCTCGCCTTCCAGCGACTCGATCAGCTGGGCATCGCGCAGGGTGCCGAGGGTGGCCACGACCACGGCCTGGGTCTCGCCGCGGGTGAAGATCGCCGAGCCGTGGGTCTTGGGCAGGCTGCCGACCTCGATGTTCAGCGGACGCACGGTCTTGTGATCGCGGCCGTCGATGCGCGGCTCGCCGTTGATCACGCGCTGGCGCACGACCCGTTTCTCGAGCGCGGCAAAGGCACCACCGACCGCCTCGGCATCGAACTGGCCCTCCCCGTCACCGGCGAGCTGCTCGACCGCCTCGGCCTTCAGCGCGGACAGCGCATCCTGACGGGCCATCTTGTCGGTGATGCGGTAGGCCTCGCCGACCTTGCTCTCGAAGGTGCTGGCGAGCGCGTCCTTCAGGGCGGTGTTCTCGGCGGCCGGCTGCCAGTCCCAGCGCGGCTTGCCGGCCTCGGCGGCCAGCTCGTTGATGGTGGAGACGGCGACCTGCATTTCCTGATGGCCGTAGAGCACGGCGCCGAGCATCTCGTCCTCGAGCAGCTCGCTGGCCTCGGACTCGACCATCAGCACGGCCTTCTCGGTGCCGGCGACGACCATGTTCAGCTCGGAGGCGGCGAGCTCCTCGACGCTCGGGTTGAGGAAGTAGCCGCGCTCCTCGGTGAAGCCGACGCGGGCGGCGCCGATCGGGCCGTTGAAGGGCACGCCGGAGACGGCCAGGGCCGCCGAGGTACCGAGCATCGCGGCGATGTCCGGATCCTGGTTACGATCGGCGGAGAGCACGGTGCAGATGACCTGCACCTCGTTCATGAAGCCCTTGGGGAACAGCGGGCGGATCGGGCGATCGATCAGCCGCGAGGTGAGGGTCTCCTTCTCGGTGGGACGTCCCTCACGCTTGAAGAAGCCGCCGGGAATCTTGCCGACCGAGTAGGTCTTCTCCTGGTAGTGGACGGACAGCGGGAAGAACGGCTGGGCGGGGTTGACGTCCTTCTTCGCCACCACGGTGCACAGCACCACGGTGTCGTCCATGGTGACCATCACGGCACCGGAGGCCTGGCGGGCGATGCGCCCGGTTTCCAGGGTGACGGTACTGTTACCGTACTGGAATGTCTTTCTGACCGGATTCACGGGGCTTCCTTCAACTTGTCGGTTTCATGTTCGGGCGTTTCTTGACTCGGCGACCATTTTAGGCGTTCACGTCGGCGAGAGCTACCGGTCCCGGCCTCGCCCGAAGCCGGCGGCCGTTGCCGTCCGGCCAAAAAAGAACAAGCAACCCCGTAGGGTTGCTTGTTCCGAAATCATCCGCGGGATGACGGCCGAACTCAGCGGCGCAGTCCCAGGCGCTGGATCAGCGACTGATAGCGCTCGAAGTCCTTGCGCTTGAGGTAGTCGAGCAGCTTGCGGCGCTGGTTGACCATGCGGATCAGGCCACGACGCGAGTGGTGATCCTGCTTGTTGGTCTTGAAGTGGGACTGAAGGCCGTCGATGTTGGCGGTCAGCAGGGCCACCTGAACTTCGGGGGAACCGGTGTCGTTGTCACCACGGCCGTATTCCTTGACGATCTCGGCCTTCTTTTCAGCGGTCAATGCCATCTGTGTCTCCAGTAAGCAATATGCCTGATGGGGATGAATGTCGGAGACCACGCATATTTGCAGTCTCCCCGTACGCCGCGTGAGCGGCGACGATGGGCGCCACCGGACTCAGCCGGTGGCCACCAGCCGGCGCGGGGCGATCTCGCCCGGCGCCGTGACCGTGACCAGCCCCAGGAAGGACTCGTCACGATACAGCCTGGCCAGGGCATCGCCGGCCAGACCGGCGGTGTCCGTGGCGGCGCGCTGCCCATGGAGCAGGCGCGCGGCCGTGGCCTGCGCGACGTCCAGCCGCGGCAGATGCCGCACCAGCACGTCCATCGGCAACAGGGCCGTGTCGCGGGACTCGAGCGCGTCGAGCGCGGCGAAATCCAGCATGTCGTCGGCCGCGAAGGGCCCGGACCGCAACCGGCGCAGGGCTGTGATATGCGCGCCACAGCCCAGGGCCCGGCCGATGTCCTCGGCCAGCGTGCGGATATAGGTGCCCTTGCTGCAGGCGACGTCCAGCTCGAAGGCATCGCCCTCGAAGGCAAGGAGGCGCGCATCATACACCCTCACACGGCGCGCTGCACGCTCGACCTGCTTGCCCTCGCGGGCCAGTTCGTAGAGCTTGCGCCCCTCGTGCTTGAGCGCCGAATGCATCGGCGGGATCTGATCGATCTCGCCGCTGAAGTCGGCCAGCACACGCCGTACCCGCGCTTCGTCGACGCCCTCGACAGGGCGACGCTCGACGACGGCACCCTCGGCATCCCCGGTGTCGGTGACCACCCCCAGCTGCACCCGAGTGCGGTACGCCTTGTCCGCCTCGAGCAGGTAGGAGGAAAACTTGGTCGCCTCGCCGAAGCACACCGGTAGCAGCCCGGTGGCCATCGGATCGAGGGTGCCGGTATGCCCCGCCTTCTGCGCCTGGAACAGGCGCCGCGCCCGCTGCAGGGCATGATTGCTCGACACGCCGGCGGGCTTGTCGAGCAGCAGCACGCCGTCGATCGGCAGGCCGCGACGCCGACGCGCCATCAGCGGGATTCCTCGTCGTCGGGCGCCTCGTCGTCGCGCCGGACACGATCGGATTCCACGGCCTCGTTGATCAGCGACGACAGCTTGTGGCCCCGGGCCACGCTCTCGTCGTAGTGGAAGCGCAGCTCGGGCACATGGCGCAGCTTCACGCGACGCGCGATCTGACTGCGCAGGAAACCGCCGGCGCGCTTGAGCACCGCCAGGTTTTCCTTGATCCGCGCCGGGTCGTCATCGCCCAGCAGGGTGATGTAGACATCGGCGTAGCCCAGATCGCGGCTGACGGTCACGCCGCTGACGGTGACCATGCCCAGGCGCGGGTCCTTGACCTCGCGCTGGATGAGGACCGCCAGCTCCTGCTGGAGCTGATCGGCCACCCGGTCGGTACGCTGGAACTCGCGCATCCGTGACTTCTCCTCGACGCCTTACAGGGTACGCTCGACCTTGATCTGGTCGAAGACCTCGATCTTGTCGCCGACCTGGACGTCGTTGTAGTTCTTGACGCCGATACCGCACTCCATGCCGTTGCGGACCTCGTTGACGTCATCCTTGTAGCGACGCAGGGATTCCAGCTCGCCTTCGTAGATGACCACGTTGTCGCGCAGGACACGGATCTTCTTGTTGCGGTGCACGGTGCCCTCGACAACCATGCAGCCGGCCACCGCGCCGATCTTGGGCGCCTTGAAGACATCGCGCACCTCGGCGACACCGACGATCTCTTCCTTCCACTCCGGCGCCAGCATGCCGCTCATCGCCTGCTTGACCTCGTCGATCAGCTGGTAGATGACGCTGTAGTAGCGCAGGTCGAGACCCTCGCGCTCGATGATCTCGCGCGCGGCGGCATCGGCACGGACGTTGAAGCCGACCACGATGGCGTCACTGGCCAGCGCCAGGTTGGCATCGGTACCGGTGATGCCGCCGACCCCGGAGGACACCACGGCGACCTGAACCTCATCGGTGGAGAGTTCCTCCAGCGCGCCCTTGATCGCTTCCAGCGAGCCCTGGACGTCGGCCTTGAGGACGATGTTGACCTTGGCCACCTCGTCCTGACCCATCTGGCTGAACATGTTCTCCAGCTTGGCCTTCTGCTGGCGGGCCAGGCGCACCTCGCGGTACTTGCCCTGACGGAAGTTGGCGACCTCACGGGCCTTCTTCTCGTCGGCCAGGACCATGAAGTCCTCGCCGGCTTCCGGGGTGCCGTCCAGGCCCTGGATCTCGACCGGCATGGCCGGGCCGACCTGCTCGACCTGCTTGCCGAGTTCGTTGGTCAGCGCCCGCACACGGCCGTAGTGCAGCCCGGCCAGGACGATGTCGCCCCTCTTCAGGGTGCCGTTCTGGACCAGCACGGTGGCCACCGGCCCGCGTCCCTTGTCGAGACGCGACTCGACCACCACGCCCTTGGCCGGCGCTTCGGGAACCGCCTTGAGCTCGAGCACCTCGGAGACCAGCAGCACGGCCTCGAGCAGCGAATCGATGCCTTCGCCGGTCTTCGCCGAGACGTGGACGAACTGGGTGTCGCCGCCCCACTCCTCGGAGATCACGCCGTGCTGCGACAGCTCGTTCTTGACGCGATCCGGGTCGGCACCCGCCTTGTCGATCTTGTTGACCGCGACCACCAGCGGCACGCCGGCCGCCTTGGCATGCTCGACCGCCTCGATGGTCTGGGGCATCACGCCGTCGTCGGCGGCCACCACCAGGATGACCACGTCGGTGGCCTGGGCACCACGGGCGCGCATGGCGGTGAACGCCGCGTGGCCCGGGGTATCGAGGAAGGTCACGCCGCCGTGGTCGTCCTCGACGTGATAGGCACCGATGTGCTGGGTAATGCCGCCGGCCTCGCCGGTCGCCACCTTGGTGCGGCGGATGTAGTCGAGCAGCGAGGTCTTGCCGTGGTCGACGTGACCCATCACCGTGACCACCGGCGCGCGGGTGATTTCCTCGCCCTCGTAAGAGATGCCCTCGAGGACCTCGGTCTCCAGCGCATCGTCCTTGACCAGCTTGGGCTTGTGGCCCATCTCCTCGACGACGATCGCCGCGGTGTCCTGGTCGATGGTCTGGTTGATGGTCACCGCCGCGCCCATGGTGAACATGGCCTTGATGACCTCGTTGGCCTTGATGGCCATCTTGTCGGCCAGGTCAGCGACGCTGATCGACTCGGGGATCGCCACCTCGCGCACGATCGGCTGCGTCGGCTTCTGGAAGCCGTGCTTGCCGCCGCCGCTGTCGCGACCACCGCGACGGCTGCCGCGACGCTCGGCACGCTTGGCCTTCTTGCCGCCACCGCGACGGCGCTCGGCACGCTCCTCGCGATCCTCATCGCGACTGGTTTCGTGACGCCCCTTCTTGGCGGCCGCCTTCTTGGGATTGGCGCGGCGGTTGTCGCTGCGCGGCTCCTTGGGCGGCGCCTCGACCGCCGGCGGCTCTTCGGCCGGCAGCTCCAGCTCGGTGGGAACCACCGCCTCGGCCGGCTTCGCCGCTTCCTGCTTGGCGGCTTCCTCGGCGGCCTTGGCAGCCTCTGCCTCGGCACGGGCCTGCGCCTCGCGCTCGGCCTGCTCGCGGGCCTGGGTGGCATCGGCCATGTCCCCGACCAGCTGACGCGGCCCGTGATCGGCCGGCTCCGGCGCCTGCTCCGGGGTCTCGTCGCGCTTGACGTAGGTGCGCTTCTTGCGCACCGAGACCTCGATGCTCTTGCCGCGGCCGTCTCCGGAACGGATCCGGCTCTTGGTCTTGCGCGTCAGGGTGATGCGATTCTTGGCCCCCTGGCCGCTACCGCCATGACTCTTGGTGAGATGGTCGAGAAGGCGCCGCTTGTCCTCCTCGGACACCGCATCGCCTTCAGCCTTGTGGGGAAGCCCCGCTTCCTTCATCTGCTCCAGCAGGCGGGACGTATCGCGTCCCACCTTGGCTGCAAAGTCTTTAACCGTCATTTCTGCCATTACGACCCTCCTGAGCCCGTGACCTAGTTACTCTTCACTCTCGAACCAGGGCGCACGGGCGGTCATGATCAGTGCCGCGGCGCGCTCTTCGTCCACGTCCTCGATATCCTTGAGATCATCGATGGACTGTTCGGCAAGGTCCTCCATGGTGACGATGCCCCGGCTGGCCAGCGTGAAGGCCAGGTGACGGTCCATGCCGTCCATTTCAAGGAGGTCCTCGGCGGGCTGAGCACCGTCCAGCTCCTCCTCGGAGGCGATTGCCAGGTTCAACAGCTCGTCCTTGGCGCGTGCGCGCAACTCTTCCACCAGGTCTTCGTCGAAGTCCTCGATCTCGAGCATCTCCTCGAGCGGCACATAGGCCAGCTCTTCCAGCGACGTGAACCCCTCCTCGACCAGGGTTCTCGCCAGCTCTTCGTCGACCTCGAGGTGATTGATGAAGTACTCGACCAGGGTATCGACTTCCTGCTCCCGCTTGCCCTCGGCCTCTTCCTCCGTCATTACATTGAGCGTCCAGCCGGTCAGCTCGCTGGCCAGACGCACGTTCTGCCCGCTGCGGCCGATGGCCTGAGCGAGGTTGTCCTCGGCCACGGCGACATCCATGGCATGGGCGTCCTCGTCGACCAGAATCGACGCCACGTCCGCCGGTGCCATGGCATTGATCACCAGCTGGGCAGGGTTGTCATCCCAGAGGATGATGTCCACCCGCTCGTTGCGCAGCTCGTTGGAGACCGCCTGGACCCGCGACCCGCGCATGCCGACACAGGCACCGACCGGATCGATGCGCTTGTCGTTGGTCTTCACCGCGATCTTGGCCCGCGAGCCCGGATCACGTGCCGCGCCCTTGATCTCGATGAGCTGCTCGGCGATCTCGGGCACCTCGATCTGGAACAGCTCGATGATCAGCTCCGGACGCGTGCGCGACAGGATCAGCTGGGAGCCGCGCGCCTCGGCGTCGACCTTCCACAGCAGCGCGCGCACCCGTTCGTTCATGCGGTAGCGCTCGCCGGGAATCATCTCGCTGCGCGGCAGGAAGCCCTCGGCGTTGTCGCCGAGGTCGATGATCAGGCCATCGCGCGTCGTCTTCTTGACGATGCCGGCGATCAGCTCGCCCTCGCGCTCGGAATAATGACGCACGATCTCGGCCCGCTCCGCCTCGCGCACCTTCTGCACGATGACCTGCTTGGCGGTCTGTGCCGCGATGCGGCCGAAGGCGGCGTTCTCGATGCGCTCCTCGACGACGTCGCCGAGCCCCAGCGGCGGATCGCGACGCTCGGCGTACGACAGCTTGATCTCGGCGTCGGGGTTCTCGAACTCGTCGTCCTCGACCACCACCCAGCGGCGGAAGGTCTCGTAGTCACCGGTGGCACGATCGATCTGCACCCGCACGTTGACCTCCCGGCCCTCGAAACGCTTGCGCGAAGCACTGGCCAGCGCCGCCTCGACCGCACCGAAGATCACGTCGCGTGACACGCCCTTTTCGTTCGAGATCGCGTCAACGACCAGCAGAATCTCTTTGCTCATGCCTTAAGCCTCGCCAGAAAACCAGTCCTCATCCATCGAACTGCGGAACGACCCGCGCCTGCTCGATGCCATCGATAGGAAAGCAGTACTCTTCACCGTCGAGCTGCAGCAACACCTCGTCGTTCTCGACGCCCGCCAGCAGCCCCTTGAACTTGCGCCGCCCTTCGTAGGGCGCGCGAAGGCGCAAGGCCACGACATGTCCCCGGTAACGCGTGAACTGCTCCAGCGTGAAAAGGGGACGGTCCATGCCGGGCGAGGACACCTCCAACTGGTACTGGCCGGGGATCGGATCCTCGACATCGAGCACACCGCTGACCTGACGACTGACGCCGGCGCAGTCGTCGACGGTGATGCCGTCGGGACCGTCGATGTAGATGATCAGTCGTGAATGCTTGCCCTGGGACAGGTATTCGATCCCCCAGAGCTCAAAGCCCATGGACGTCACCACCGGTTCGATGAGTGCGTTCAGCGCAGCGTCCTTGATTGCCACAGATGAAGGCTCCTACAGCAGTTGCATCAGGCACCTGACCGGGAGTTAAGAGGAAAGCTAGGTGGCTGATTGGCGTTAGTGTCAACAGAGCGAGCTGCTAACAAAAAGCCCCTTCATAGGAAGGGGCCTTTCACAAGAAACTTGGTAGCGGGGGCCGGATTTGAACCGACGACCTTCGGGTTATGAGCCCGACGAGCTACCAGACTGCTCCACCCCGCATCATAGGTTGGCGATTATAAGAACTCGCTCACCCTTCGGTCAAGGACTCGAGCGCATCGCCACGTCTTGCCAATCGTGCTTCTGAATGGGCCTGACCAGGCCTGTCAGATGGTGCCGAAGGGGGGACTTGAACCCCCACGACCATAAGGTCACTACCCCCTCAAGATAGCGTGTCTACCAATTCCACCACTTCGGCAACAGGGGGCGAACACAGGATTGCAAGCCAACGGGGCAATCCACCTTGTGTTCTTGCTCGGGCGGTCGACTTGACGATGAACCACCCGAAACAGCACTGCTATCAACGTCTAAGGCGTGGAGATCACTCTCCGGAATCCTCTAGCGTTGGCGCAGTATTATCCTGACTCTTGCTGCTTTCGTCAAGGGCCGGCGAGGACTTTTGTTGTTCCACGACGGTCGCGTCCGGAATGCCGGCATCGGGGGCGTTGTCCGCCTGCGATGACGCCAGGTAGGCCAGGGCCAGCGAGGTGATGAAGAATGCCCCGGCCAGCACCCCGGTCAGCTTGGCCAGGAAGCTGCCGCTGCCGCGGGAGCCGAAGACGGTCTGAGACGCGCCGCCGCCGAAGGAGGCGCCGGCGTCGGCACCTTTGCCCTGCTGCAACAGGACGAGGGCGACCAGCGCGATGGCGATCGCCACGTGAATCATGAGAATGGCAACTTGCATGGTTAACCTGCTGACTGACAGATGGCTAGAAAATCGTCGACCTTGAGCGAGGCACCGCCCACCAGGCCGCCGTCGATATCCGGCTGGGCGAGCAGCTCGGCGGCATTGTCGGCCTTCATGCTGCCGCCGTACAGCAGGCGCGCCGCCTCGCCCAGCTCGGGCGCATAGGCGGCCAGCCGGCGGCGGATGGCTGCATGCACCGCCTGGGCCTGCTCGGGGGTGGCGGTACGCCCGGTACCGATCGCCCACACCGGCTCGTAGGCGATCACCAGGCGCTGGCGCGACTCGGCCGCCAGGGCATCGAAGACGGCCTCGACCTGCCCCAGCACTACCGCCTCGGTGCGCCCCGCCTCGCGCTGCTCGAGGGTCTCGCCGACACACAGCACCGGGGTCAGCCCGCCCTCCAGCGCGGCCTGCGTGCGCGCCAGCACATCGGCATCGCCCTCACGGCAGAGCGAGCGTCGCTCGGAGTGGCCGACCAGCACGTACCGCACGCCGAACTCGGCCAGCATGGCGGCGCTGACCTCGCCGGTGTGGGCACCGGACGGTTCGGGGTTGAGCGTCTGGGCCCCGTGCGACACCGGTGTCCCGCCGAGTGCCGACTGAACCGCGGCCAGGTAGGGAAACGGCGGGATCAGGCAGACCTCGACGGACGGCGACAGGGCCGCTTCGGCAAATGCCTGCCCGAACTGCTCGACCAGCGCCAAGGAACCGTTCATCTTCCAGTTGCCGGCGATCAGCGGCATGCGCATGGGCTAGCTACCCCCTTTATCGAAGTGGTGCAAGATGGTATAGGAGCCTCCCGGGCAACACAACCGGCGCCGCGCCTCAGGCGATCAACGCCTCGACATCGGCGGCGATGCGCCGCG
The DNA here is from genome assembly GCF_020148005.1 of Modicisalibacter tunisiensis. Taxonomy (GTDB): domain Bacteria; phylum Pseudomonadota; class Gammaproteobacteria; order Pseudomonadales; family Halomonadaceae; genus Modicisalibacter; species Modicisalibacter tunisiensis. The sequence continues at coordinate 533,147 of NZ_JAGXFD010000001.1, forward strand.
CCAGGGCATCGACATCGAAGCGCGGACGCCCCTCCACCATGACCCGGATCAGCGGTTCGGTGCCCGAGGGCCGCAGCAGCACGCGCCCCTCGCCGCCCAGTTCGGCCTCCACGGCCGCCACCGCGTCGGCCAGCCGTGGATGGTCGAGCAGCGAGTGCGCCTCGGCCCCCGGCGCGAGACGCACATTGACCAGCGACTGGGGCGCCTTCTCGAAGCCGGCCAGCAGGCTCGCCAGCGAGGCGCCGCGAGTGACCATGATCGCCAGCACCTGCAGGGCCGAGACGATGCCGTCGCCGGTGGTCTGCACATGGCCGCAGACGATGTGCCCCGACGACTCGCCGCCCAGCTGCCAGCCATTGGCCACCAGGCGCTCCATCACGTAGCGATCCCCCACCTTCGCTCGCTCGAAGGGGATGCCCATGCCCTCGAGCGCCGCCGCCAGGCCGAAGTTGCTCATCAGCGTGCCGACCACGCCGCCGCCCAGTACGCCACGCTCGTGGCGATCGCGGGCGATCAGGTAGAGGATGTCGTCGCCGTCGACCTCGCGACCGTCGGCGTCGACCAGGATCACCCGGTCGCCGTCGCCGTCGAAGGCGATGCCGAGATCGGCGCCGCGCTCGATGACCGCGGCCCGCAGCGACGCCGGATGGGTCGAGCCGACCTTCTGGTTGATGTTGAGCCCGTCGGGGCTCGCACCCAGCACGCTGACCTCGGCACCCAGTTCGCGGAACACGCTGGGCGCGATGTGATAGGTGGCGCCATGGGCGCAGTCGAGGACGATGGACAGCCCGTTGAGGGCCAGGCGCTTGGGCACCGTCGACTTGCAGAACTCGATGTAGCGCCCCGGCGCATCGGGCACCCGCACCGCCTTGCCCAGCCGGTCGGCGGAAACGGTCTCCAGCGGCCTGTCGAGTTCCGCCTCGATCGCCGTTTCCACGTCGTCGGGCAGCTTGGCGCCCTCGGCGGAAAAGAACTTGATGCCGTTGTCCTGGAAGGGGTTGTGGGAGGCGGAAATGACGATCCCCGCGTCGGCCCGGAAGGTATGCGTCAGGTAGGCGATCGCCGGCGTGGGCATCGGCCCGAGCAGTGCGACATCCACGCCGGCGGCCGACAGCCCGGCCTCCAGCGCCGACTCGAACATGTAGCCGGAAATCCGCGTATCCTTGCCGATCAGCACCTTGGCCTGGGAGTTCTTGCGACCCAGCACCTGCCCGACCGCCCAGCCCAGCTTGAGCATGAAGTCCGCCGTGATGGGATACTCCCCCACGGTGCCGCGAATCCCGTCGGTCCCGAAATAACGTCGTGTCATGATTCCGCACCTTCCTGTAGCACGGCCCAGGCCATGTTGACCGCATCCACGGTGGGCCCCACGTCGTGGACACGCACGATTCGCGCGCCGCGCTCGACGGCCAGCGTCGACAGCGCCAGCCCGCCGGGCAGGCGCTCCTCGACCGGCCGGTCGAGCACCTTGCCGATCATGCTCTTGCGCGACATGCCGGCCAGGATCGGCAGGCCGAAGCGATTGAGCTCGGCCATCCGGTTGAGCAGCCGCAGGTTGTGCTCGACCGTCTTGGCGAACCCGAAGCCGGGATCGAGGATCAGCCGCTCGCGCCGGATGCCCGCCGCCTCACAGTCGGCGATGCGCGTCTCGAGGAAGCGCGCCACCGCCACCTCTATGGGTTGATCGTAGGCGGCCAGCTGCTGCATGTCACCCGGCTCGCCGAGCATGTGCATCAGACAGACCGGCAGACCGCTGGCGGCGGCCGCCTCCATCGCCCCGGGGCGCTGCAGAGACCGCACGTCATTGATCAGCCCGGCCCCCGCATCGGTGACCGCGCGCATCACCGCCGGCGAACTGGTGTCCACCGAGACCAGCGCATCCAGCTCGCGGACCAGCGCCTCGACGATCGGCACCACGCGCTCCAGTTCCTCCTGCTCGGAGACCACGGCGGCACCCGGCCGGGTCGACTCGCCGCCGACATCGATGATCGCCGCGCCATCGGCCAGCATCGCCTCGGCATGGAACAGGGCATCGTCGCGACGCGAGAAGCGCCCGCCGTCGGAAAAGGAATCCGGCGTCACGTTGAGGATCCCCATGACCCGGGGGTAACTGATATCGAGCCGGTGCCGGCCGCACGACAGCATGGCCGTGGAAGCAGCGTCTTTCATGGCAAGGTCCTTGGCAAAAGCGGTCACTCTAATGAGCCGTCCAGAACGGCGCAAGGCGCCCCGCGGGGCGCCTTGCTGTACTTCCACTGGTCAGGGTCAGTGACCGGCGGGGCCACCCAGCGGGTCGGAGGGGCGACGATTCGGCTGATCCTCCTCGCCGTCCTCGCCCTCGTCGGCATCGGGCCGGGGCTCGGCCACCGCGGAACCGCCGCCGGCGCCGCTGTCGTTGCCCCAGTCCTTCGGCGGACGCGGCTTGCGGCCGGCCATGATGTCCTTGAGCTGGTTCGCGTCGATGGTCTCGTACTGGACCAGCGCCTCGGCCATCATGTCGAGCTTGTCGCGGTTGTCCTCGAGCAGCTGCTTGGCGTGGGCGTAGCACTCGTCGATGATGCGCCGCACCTCCTTGTCGAGGCGCGAGGAAGTCTCGCCGGACTTGAGCTTGCCGCTGCCCTGGCCGGGGCCGCCGAGGAACTGGTGCGACTCGTCCTCGTCGTACATGATCGGCCCCATCTCCTCGGACAGCCCCCACTTGGCGACCATGTTGTGGGCCAGTTCGGTGGCGCGCTTGATGTCGTTGGAGGCCCCGGTGGTCACGCCATTGGGGCCCAGCGTCATCTCCTCGGCGAGGCGCCCGCCGAACAGCGAGCAGATCTGGCTGATGATCTGCTGGCGCGAGAAGCTGTAGCGATCCTCCTCGGGCAGGAACATGGTCACGCCCAGGGCCCGTCCGCGCGGGATGATCGTGACCTTGTAGACCGGGTCGTGCTCGGGCATCAGCAGCCCGATGATCGCGTGACCGGACTCGTGATAGGCGGTGTTGAGCTTCTCCTTCTCGGTCATCACCATCGAGCGGCGCTCGGCGCCCATCATGATCTTGTCCTTGGCCATCTCCAGCTCTTCCATGCCCACCAGGCGGCGGTTGCGCCGCGCGGCGAACAGCGCCGCCTCGTTGACCAGGTTGGCCAGGTCGGCACCGGAGAAGCCGGGCGTACCGCGGGCGATCAGGCTGGCCTTGACGTCCTCGCCCAGCGGCACCTTGCGCAGGTGCACGCCGAGGATGTGCTCGCGGCCGCGGATGTCGGGCAGCGGCACCGTCACCTGGCGGTCGAAGCGGCCCGGGCGCAGCAGCGCCGGGTCGAGCACGTCCGGCCGGTTGGTGGCGGCGATGACGATGATGCCGTCGTTGGCCTCGAAGCCGTCCATCTCGACCAGCAGCTGGTTCAGGGTCTGTTCGCGCTCGTCGTGACCGCCGCCCATGCCGGAACCACGATGGCGGCCGACGGCGTCGATCTCGTCGATGAAGATGATGCACGGCGCCTGCTTCTTGGCCTGCTCGAACATGTCACGCACGCGCGAGGCGCCCACGCCGACGAACATCTCGACGAAGTCGGAACCGGAGATGGTGAAGAACGGCACCTTGGCCTCGCCGGCGATCGCCTTGGCGAGCAGCGTCTTGCCGGTCCCCGGCGGGCCGACCATCAGCACCCCGCGGGGGATCTGGCCGCCCAGGCGCTGGAACTTCGAGGGATCCTTGAGGAAGTCGACCAGTTCCTCGACCTCCTCCTTGGCCTCGTCGCAGCCGGCGACGTCGGCGAAGGTGGTCTTGACCTGATCCTGGGTCAGCAGCTTGGCCTTGGACTTGCCGAAGCTCATCGGCCCGCCCTTGCCGGCGCCGCCGCCCTGCATCTGGCGCATGAAGAACAGGAAGATGGCGAGGATGATCAGGATCGGGAAGCTGGCGATCAGCAGCCGGGTCCACAGGCTCTGCTCCTCCGGCTTCTTGCCGGTGACGCTGACGTCATGCGCCAGCAGGTCGTCCATCAGCTTGGGGTCCTGGGCCGCCGGGCGAACCGTCTGGAAGTTCGAGCCGTCCTCGCGCTCGCCGGTGATGGTATAGCCGTCGATGGTCACCGAACGGACCTGGCCGTTCTGCACCTGCTGGACGAACTGCGAGTAGTTCATCGTCTGCGGTGACGTATCGACACTGAAATTGTTGAACACCGTCAGCAGCACCGCCGCGATGATCAACCACAGGATCAGGTTCTTCGCCATGTCGTTCAAGGGAATACCCTCATTGCATCAATCTGTCTGCCAAGCGCGCCCATGCCGTTGACACTACACCACAGATGGGGGTGGTCAACCACGGTTGCAAGCTCAGCCCTTGAATCCGTCCGCCAGCAGGTACACTTCCCGCGAGCGGTCTCGCGAGGCGCCCGGCTTGCGGGTCAGCACCCGCGTGAAGCTGTCGCGCAGCGCCTTCAGGTAGTCGTCGAACCCTTCCCCCTGGAACACCTTGGTCAGCAGGCGCCCGCCGGGCTTCAGGGTCTGTCGGGCCAGGTCGAGCGCCAACTCCACCAGGTACATCGCCCGGGGTTGATCGATGGCGGCCATGCCACTCATGTTGGGCGCCATGTCGGAAATGATCAAATCCACCGGGCGCTCGCCGAGCCGCACCAGGATCGCCTCGAGCACGGCCTCCTCGGTGAAGTCGCCCTGGATGAACTCGACGCCGGCCAGGGCATCCATCTCGAGGATGTCGGAGGCGATCACCAGGCCGTTCGGCTCGACGCGCTCGGCCGCCACCTGGCTCCAGCCGCCCGGTGCGGCACCCAGGTCGATCACCGTCATGCCGGGCCTGAACAGCTGGTCCTTCTCGTCGAGCTCGAGCAGCTTGTAGCTGGCCCGCGAGCGATAGCCGTCCTGCCACGAGCGCTTGACGTACGGATCGTCGAAATGTTCTTTGAGCCAGCCGGCACTGCGCTTGCTGCCGGCGGCGGACTTGCTGGAAGCGTTTCGAGCCACGCGATCACCTAACGGGGGTTCGCCCGACGGGCAAAGCCATGGGGGTCACAGAAAACGGAAACCTGGCGGGTGTCATGCGGAAGTCTGGCGGGAGGCAATCCGGCCCGGGCGCTTTGCAACGCTCGGCTTTCGCCGTACCATGGCGCGCTCAGTGGTCGCGACCCGGATCGGAGTCCCTCACGACCGTCGTCGACCGAACTTGCCGCTCCCCACGCACGCCAACCGGAACGATCACCATACCATGAGCTTGTCACAGGCACAAAAGAAAGCATTGCGCAGCATTGGCCATCATCTCTCGCCCATCGTGACGGTTTCCGACAACGGTCTCACCGACGGAGTGCAGGCCGAACTCGAGCGCGCGCTCACCGACCACGAACTGGTCAAGATCAAGATCGCCGTCGGCGAGCGCGACACCCGCCGGGCGGTCGCCGAGCAGCTGTGCGCCGACAGCGGTGCCGAGCTGGTGCAGACCATCGGCAAGGTGGCCCTGCTCTACCGCAAGAACCCCAGGGCCAATCCCAAATTGTCCAACATCACCCGCTTCGAGAATCATCACGGCCGGCACTGAGCTTCGCTCAGAGCTGTAAGCGGGAAGCCATAAGCTGTAAGTCAAATACAAAACACCCCCGAGGCAGAGTCTCGGGGGTGTTTTCTTACCGCTTAACGCTTGTGGCTCACGGCTGCCCGAAGGGCTAGAGGTGCTCGACGCTGGAGATCTCGTACTCGACGTCGCCACCGGGGGTGCGCACCGCCACCACGTCGCCCTCTTCCTTGCCGATCAGCGCCCGGGCGATCGGCGAGGTCACCGAGATCTTGCCCGCCTTGATGTCGGCCTCGTCCTCGCCGACGATCCGGTAGCGCACCTCGTCATCGGTCTCCAGGTTGAGCAGCTCGACGGTCACGCCGAAGATCACCTTGCCGGTCCGGGGCATCTTGGTGACGTCGATCACCTGGGCCGTGGACAGCTTGGACTCGATCTCCTGGATCCGCCCCTCGATGAAGCCCTGCTGCTCGCGGGCGGCGTGGTACTCGGCGTTCTCCTTGAGATCGCCGTGCTCGCGCGCCTCGGCGATGGCGTTGATCACCTTCGGCCGCTCCACGCTCTTGAGCTGATTGAGTTCTTCCCGCAGGCGCGCCTCTCCGGCGACGGTCATCGGGACCTTGTTCATGTGCTTGCTCCTGCGTGCAGTTCCTGAAGCCGCCGCACGGTAATCTGATTACCGTACTCGAGTGCCATGCAAACGGCCCGCGCCCCCGCCAGCGTCGTGGCGTAGGGGACCTTGTGGGCGAGTGCGGTGCGGCGGATTACGGAAGAATCGTTGATCGCCTGACGGCCTTCGGTCGTGTTGACGATATAGGCCACGTCATCGTTCTTGATCAGGTCGACGATGTGCGGGCGCCCCTCGAAGACCTTGTTGACGGCCTTCACCGGCAGATTGGCGGCCTCGAGCGCCTGGGCGGTACCGCGGGTGGCGATCAGATCAAAGCCCAATGCTAGCAGAGATTGCGCAACCTCGATAACGCCGGCCTTGTCCGGGTCGCGGACCGACAGGAAGGCCTGGCGCTCGCCGGTGAGCGGCGGAATCGCCTCGCCGGCACCCAGCTGCGCCTTGTAGAAGGCCTCGGCGAAGGTCGCGCCACTGCCCATCACCTCGCCGGTGGACTTCATCTCCGGCGACAGGATCGGGTCGACGCTGGGGAACTTGTTGAACGGGAAGACCGCTTCCTTGACGTTGTAGTAGCCGGGGATCAGTTCGGTGGTGAAGCCCTGCTCGTCGAGCGTCTTGCCGGCCATGCAGCGCGCGGCGACCTGCGCCAGCGAGGTGCCGATGCACTTGGAGACGAACGGCACGGTGCGCGAGGCGCGCGGGTTGACCTCGATGACGTAGATCTCGCCGTCCTGCCAGGCCAACTGGACGTTCATCAGGCCCACCACGTTAAGCTCGACGGCCATCTTCTTGACCTGCTCGCGCATCGCGTCCTGCACCTCCGCGGGCAATGAGTAAGGCGGCAGCGAGCACGCCGAGTCGCCGGAGTGCACCCCGGCCTGCTCGATGTGCTGCATGATCCCGCCGATCACCACCGTCTTGCCGTCGGACACCGCATCGATGTCGACCTCGACGGCGGCATTGAGGAAGTGGTCGAGCAGCACCGGCGAGTCGTTGGAGACCTTGACCGCGTGGGTCATGTAGTTCTCCAGTTCGTCGGCCGAGTAGACGATCTCCATGGCCCGCCCGCCGAGCACGTAGCTCGGCCGCACCACCAGCGGATAGCCGATCTTCTCGGCCTTGGCGAAGGCGTCCTCGAAGCTGCGCGCGGTGGCGTTGGGCGGCTGCTTCAGGCCCAGCTTGTCGATCATCTGCTGGAAGCGCTCGCGGTCCTCGGCGCGGTCGATGGCATCCGGCGTGGTGCCGATGATCGGCACGCCGGCGGCCTCGAGCTCGCGGGCCAGCTTGAGCGGCGTCTGACCGCCGAACTGCACGATCACCCCGACCGGCTGCTCCTTGTCGGCGATCTCCAGCACGTCCTCGAGGGTCACCGGCTCGAAGTAGAGCCGATCCGAGGTGTCGTAGTCGGTGGAGACGGTCTCCGGGTTGCAGTTGACCATGATGGTCTCGTAGCCGTCCTCGCGCATGGCGAGCGCGGCGTGCACGCAGCAGTAGTCGAACTCGATGCCCTGGCCGATGCGGTTGGGCCCGCCGCCGAGCACCATGATCTTCTGGCGATCGCTGGGCGCGGCCTCGCACTCCTCCTCGTAGGTGGAGTACATGTAGGCGGTGTGCGAGGCGAACTCCGCGGCACAGGTATCCACGCGCTTGTAGACCGGGCGGATGCCGGCCTTCTGGCGCGCCTTGCGGAACTCCTTCTCGGAGACGCCGAGCAGCCGCGACAGGCGCGCATCGGAGAAGCCCTTGCGCTTGAGGCGGAACAGGTCGCGGCTGTCGAGCTCGGCCAGCGAGCGCCGGGTCAGGTCCTGCTCGGTGCGGACCAGATCCTCGAGCTGGACCAGGAACCAGCGGTCGATGTTGGTCAGCGCGAAGACCTCGTCGACGCCCATGCCGGCGCGCATGGCATCGGCGATGAAGAAGATGCGGTCGGCGCCGGCGGCCTGCAGCTCGCCCTTGATCAGCGCCAGGTTCTCGTCGCTGAACTCGGTGACCTTGGGATCGAGACCGTCGTTGCCGGTCTCCATGCCGCGCAGCGCCTTCTGCAGCGATTCCTGGAAGGTGCGGCCGATCGCCATCACCTCGCCCACCGACTTCATCTGCGTGGTCAGCCGATCGTTGGCCTGCGGGAACTTCTCGAAGGTGAAGCGCGGGATCTTGGTGACCACGTAGTCGATGGCCGGCTCGAAGGACGCCGGGGTCTTGCCGCCGGTGATGTCGTTCTGCAGCTCGTCCAGGGTGTAGCCCACCGCCAGCTTGGCGGCGATCTTGGCGATCGGGAAGCCGGTGGCCTTGGAGGCCAGCGCCGAGGAGCGCGACACCCGCGGGTTCATCTCGATGACCACCATGCGCCCGGTCTGCGGGTCGACGCCGAACTGCACGTTGGAGCCGCCGGTCTCGACGCCGATCTCGCGCAGCACCGCCAGCGAGGCGTCGCGCATGATCTGGTATTCCTTGTCGGTCAGCGTCTGCGCCGGAGCCACGGTGATCGAGTCGCCGGTGTGGATGCCCATCGGGTCGAAGTTCTCGATGGCGCACACGATGATGCAGTTGTCGTTCCTGTCGCGGACGACCTCCATCTCGTATTCCTTCCAGCCCAGCAGCGACTCGTCGATCAGCAGCTCATGGTTGTTGGAGAGCTCGAAGCCGCGATGGCAGATCTCCTCGAACTCCTCCTTGTTGTAGGCCACGCCGCCGCCGGAGCCGCCCATGGTGTAGGAGGGCCGGATGATCACCGGGAAGCCCAGCTCGGACTGGATCTCCCAGGCCTCGTCCATGCGATGGGCGACCTTCGCCTTCGGGCACTCGAGGCCGATGTTGCGCATCGCCTTGTCGAACAGGTCGCGATCCTCGGCCTTGTTGATGGCGTCGGCATTGGCGCCGATCATCTCCACGCCGTGCCTGGCCAGCACGCCGTGCTTGTCGAGGTCCAGCGCGCAGTTGAGCGCGGTCTGGCCGCCCATGGTGGGCAGCAGCGCGTCGGGGCGCTCCTTCTCGATGATCTTCTCGACGGCCTGCCAGGTGATCGGCTCGATGTAGGTGGCATCGGCCATCACCGGGTCGGTCATGATGGTGGCCGGGTTGGAGTTGACCAGGATGACCCGGTAGCCCTCCTCGCGCAGTGCCTTGCAGGCCTGGGCGCCGGAGTAGTCGAATTCACACGCCTGGCCGATGACGATGGGGCCGGCGCCGATGATCAGGATGCTCTGGATGTCGGTACGTTTAGGCATGACGATTCCCGCGAAAAAGAAGTGACGAACGGCGACGCAGACGGCTGGGGCTCAGCGGCGCTGGCGCATCATGCCGACGAAGCGGTCGAACAGCGGCGCGACATCCCGCGGCCCCGGGCTCGCCTCGGGGTGGCCCTGGAAGCTGAAGGCCGGCCGGTCGGTGCGTTCGATGCCCTGCAGGGTACCGTCGAACAGCGAGCGGTGCGTGGCCCGCAGGGTCGCCGGCAGCGTGGTCTCGTCGACCGCGAAGCCGTGGTTCTGACTGGTGATCATCACGTGTCGGGTGTCGAGGTCCTGCACCGGATGGTTGGCGCCGTGGTGGCCGTGATTCATCTTCACGGTCTTCGCCCCGGAGGCCAGCGCCAGCAGCTGGTGGCCCAGGCAGATGCCGAACAGCGGCACGCCGCTTTCCAGCAGCTCGCGGAGCGCCGTGATCGCGTAGTCGCAAGGCTCCGGGTCGCCGGGGCCGTTGGACAGGAAGATGCCGTCCGGGTCGAGCGCCAGCACCTCGCTGGCCGGCGTCTGGGCGGGCACCACCGTCAGGCGGCAGCCGCGGGAGGCCAGCATGCGCAGGATGTTGCGCTTCACGCCGTAGTCGTAGGCGACCACGTGGAAGGGGCGCTCGCCCGCCGCGGCATCGGCATAGCCGGCCCCCAGCGCCCACTCGCCCTCGCTCCACGCGTAGGGCGACTGGCAGGACACCACCCTGGCCAGGTCCATGCCCTTGAGGCCCGGAAAGTCCCGCGCCACGGCCAGGGCGCGTTCGGCGGCGGCGTCCCCCTCGGCCTCGGCGCCGGCGAGAATCGCCCCGTTCAGCGAGCCCTTGTCGCGCAGGAGGCGGGTCAGGCGGCGCGTGTCGATATCGGCGATGCCGAGGATGTTCTGGGAACGCAGGTAGTCGTCGAGCGACTGCTGGTTGCGGAAGCTGCTGGCCAGCAGCGGCAGGTCACGGATCACCAGGCCTGCCGCGGCGATCCGGCCGGATTCCACGTCTTCCGCATTGGTCCCGGTATTGCCGATGTGCGGATAGGTCAGGGTGACGATCTGTCGGGTGTAGGAGGGGTCGGTGAGGATTTCCTGATAGCCGGTCATGGCCGTGTTGAACACCACCTCGCCGCTGGTCTGTCCATCGGCGCCGATGGCGCTACCCTGAAACACGCTGCCATCTTCCAAGGCCAGTATCGCGGGTCTGTTCAACGCAACGTCCTCCATTGCTTGTCGTGAATCGTGGTGCCTGCCCAGCCGTACCGCCACGCGGGCTGCCGTTCGAGGGATCAATCAGGCGGGTGGGGACAGGACGCGCAGCCGGCCGATCTCGACACGCAGGTCGTAAAAAAGCGGGACGAAACCCGGTAGAGACGGTTTCATCCCGCTTGTTGTCATCGATTCGGCATACGTGGCCTTGCTGGTCGCCTTCACCCGGCCAAATTGACTGGATTCTACGCGATTTTCGCAGTCCGGGCTACCCCTGGCCACGATGCGACCGGGCGGGTCAGGCCAGCCCCAGCACGTCCTGCATGTCGTAGCGGCCCGCCTCGCACCCGGCGACCCAGCGCGCCGCGCGCACCGCGCCCCGGGCGAAGGTCATGCGACTCGAGGCCTTGTGGGTGATCTCGATGCGCTCGCCCTCGGTGGCGAACATCACGGTATGCTCGCCGACGATGTCGCCCGCGCGCACGGTGGCGAAGCCGATCTCCTTGTCGCTGCGCGGCCCGCACTGGCCGACGCGCTCGAACACGCCATGCTCCTTGAGGGTGCGGCCCAGCGCATCGGCGACCACCTCGCCCATCTTCAGCGCCGTGCCGGAGGGCGCATCGACCTTGTGACGGTGATGGGCCTCGATCACCTCGATGTCGTAGCCTTCGTCGCCCAGCGCCCGGGCGGCGGTGGCCAGCAGGTTCAGCGTCAGGTTGACGCCGACGCTCATGTTGGGCGCGAAGACCATCGGCACCCGATCGCGGTAGCCGTCGAGCTCGGCCAGCTGGGCGTCGTCGAGGCCGGTGGTACCGATCACCAGGCGCTTGCCGTGCTCGGCGCAGAACGCCAGATTGGCCAGGGTGGTGGCCGGGTTGGTGAAGTCGATCAGCACGTCGAAGTCGTCGGCGACGGCGGTCAGGTCGTCGCTGGCGGTCACGCCCAGCCGGCCGACGCCGGCCAGCTCGCCGAGGTCGGCGCCGGCCAGCGAGCTGCCCGCTTCGACGATCCCCGTCGCGAGCCGGGCCGACGCGTCCTGATCAACGGCCGAGACCAGCGTGCGGCCCATGCGGCCGGCGACACCCATGATGGCGATACGTGGGACGGACATGCAGACTCCTTGCGCAACTGTCGAAATGGCGATGTGGCGCAGTATATCAACGCACCGTCAGGGCGTCTGTCATGCAACCGCCATCGCCGTTTCCTACGCTGAACGAACGTCCTCGCCGGAGCCGCCATGCCTGCTTATCATCGCCGCCCGCTCCTCATCACCGCCTGCCTGCTGCTGACGGTCGGCTGCGCCGCGGGGGTTCGCCCCACCTCACTCGCCACGACGCAGACGCACGAGCGGCCCGTGCACGTGGCGTGGTGCGGTACTCTAGCGCTACCGGAAGCCTGGCTCGGCGATACGCCGCTGGGCGGGCTGTCCGCGCTGAGCTGGGATGCCGACGCAGCGCAGCTCTACCTGCTCTCGGACCGCGGTCGCGTGCACCGCGCGCGGCTAGAGTTTACCGATGGCACGCTCACCGGCCTGGTCCCGCTCGCCAGCCACGTGCTTCGCGATACTGCAGGCCACCCCCTGCCGACCGAAGCCGCCGATGCCGAATCGCTGATTCTCGAACGCGCCGACGACGGCGCCCCGGGCAATACACGGTTGCTGATCGGCTTCGAGGGCGATACCCGCCTGCAGCGCTTCTCCGCCGACGGTCGCGCGCTCGACCCGCCGCTGCGCCCCACCGGGTTGCGCGGCGCCGGCGACAACACCGGTCCCGAGGCGCTGACCGTGACGCAAGACCACGGGGTAATCGTCGGCCTGGAGAGCCCGCCGGCCGGCAGCGACGCCGGCGTCACCCGGCTGTTTTCGCTCGCCGGCGGCCGCGAATGGCGCTACCCGCTGGCCGACGAGGCGGGCAGCGCGCTCACCGACCTGGCCACCGAGGGCGATGACCTGCTGGCCCTGGAGCGAGCCTTCGCTCCGCCGGCGCCGCTGGTCATCAGCCTGCGGCGGGCCCACCTCGGCGACGACGGCAAGGTGGCGGTCACCGACCTCGCCCGGCTGTCGAGCGGCGAGGGCTGGCGGGTCGACAACTTCGAGGGCCTCGTCGCGCTTGGCGACCGGCGCTACCTGATGGTCAGCGACGACAACTTCAGCGTGCTTCAGCAGACCCTGCTCAGTTGCTTCACGCTGCCGCCTGCAGCCGACGGTTGACCGCATCACGGCGCAGCAGCAAAGCGATCGCCGCGAGCACCAGGGTGCTGCCGGGCAGCCACTCCCAGCCGATGTGCTGCGGCTCGCGCACGAACAGCACCAGCATCGACACGAACGGCACAAGATAGCCGTAGGCCGTCACGGCGGCCGGCGTCAGCACCGCCGTGGCGCGCTGCTGCAGCCAGAAGGTCAGCCCGCTGGAGAATAGCCCCAGATAGACCAGCAGCGCGGCGTCACCGACGGTCATGCCCGCAAGATCACTCGGCGATTCGCCGATCAGGCCCAGCAGTCCGATCAGGCCACCACCGACCAGCAGGCTCCAGAAGGTGCGCAGCCCCGCGCGCGGCGACAGCCAGCCCCGCGCCAGCCCCCACTTGCTGAGTACCGGGTACAGCGCGGACGCCACGCAGCCCACGAAGAACGCCGCTTCGCCGATGCCGAAGCGCATGCCGTCGAGCCGCCCGCCGGATTCCGCCCAGGCCAGCCCCAGCGCGCCGATCGCCCCCAGCAGCAGCACCCCCGGCAGCCGCCAGGCCAGGCTTTCGACGCGAAACATCAGGCCCAGGCCGAAGGCCAGCAGCGGCACGCTGACGAAGAGCGTCGCCATCGACAGCGCCGTGGCGCGGTGCGCCGCCCAGAACATGGTGCCGAAGAAACCCGCCAGGCACAGACCCATGACCGCGTAGAGCGCCAGCCCCGCCAGGCCCGGCCAGCGATCGGCATGATGAAACAGCAGCGGCGACAGGGCCAACGCAGCGACGGCGAAACGGATCGCGGTCAGCAGCAATGGCGGCAGCCCCTCGCTCATCAGCCCCACGGCGGGAAACGACAGCCCCACGAGCAGCGCCCACAGCATCATGCCCAGATGGGCGCGGGCCACCTCGCGACTAGACGTCATCGGCGACCTCCAGCGAGGAATCAAGAGACACAGTTGCGGCCTCGTCGCCGTGAAACGGTGAGGATCACCGCGAGAGCGTCAGCAGACCGTGGCCGCCCAGCGCGGCCAGCAGCCCGGCGCCGAGGCGCTGGACCAGGCGCGACGAACCGCGCTGCGCAAGCAGCCAACGCCGCAACGGCGCGGCCAGCGCCACCACCACGATGTCCGCCGAGGAGAACAGCAGATTGGTGGCCACCCCCAGGCACAGCAGCTGCCAGGTGACCGGCATCGCCGCCTCGGGCTGCACGAACTGCGGCAGGAAGGCGACGAAGAACAGCGCCGTCTTGGGGTTGAAGATCTCCACCAGCATGCTGTCGCGCAGCACACGCCGGGCGGATGCCGACGCCGCGACATCCGACGCCGCGGGCAGCCCCTCGCGCCACAGGCGCAGCGCCGCCCACAGCAGGTAAACGCCGCCGATCACCTTCATCGCCACATAGGCCGGCGGCACCGCAGCGAACAGCGCTGCCAGCCCCAAGGTCGCCGCCACCACGTGGACGTAGCAGCCCAGGTGCACACCCAACGCCGCCAGCCAGCCGAAGCGCTGCCCGCGCCCCAGGGTCTGGGCCACGGTATAGAGCATTGCCGGGCCGGGTAGATAGGCAAAGCCCAGCGCGGCGAGCACGAACGTCAACAGGTGCACAGCGGCCTCCATCGGAGCATCGATCGGGTTCATCCAGCCTAACGCCTCGCTCGCCAAGGCGCACCTTGACGGCAGCCGCCAGCGCAGGCCTCCGGTTCGGTGACTGCTTTCGCCAGGGCGGTGGCTCTCGCCGCAAAAAGGCCCCGACTCGCGAAGAGCGGGGCCTCGTCTTTGGCGGAGCATGGAGACGCCTTACGGCTTCATGTCCTCGAAGAACTTCTTCACGCCGTCGAAGAAGCTCGACTTCTTCGGCGAGTGGTGGCTCTTGCTGCCGTCGAGGCTCTCCTGGAACTGGCGCAGCAGTTCCTTCTGCTCCTCGCCGAGGTTGACCGGCGTCTCCAGCACGACCTTGCACAGCAGGTCGCCGGCGGGGCCGCCGCGCACCGGCTTGACGCCCTTGCCGCGCAGCCGGAACAGCTTGCCGGTCTGGGTTTCCGGCGGAATCTTCAGCTTGACCCGGCCGTCGAGGGTCGGCACTTCCAGCTCGCCCCCCAGGGCGGCATCGACGAAGTTGATCGGCACCTCGCACTGCAGGTGGCGGCCATCACGCTCGAAGATCGGGTGCGGCTTGATCGCCACCTGGACGTAGAGGTCGCCTTCCGGGCCGCCGTTGGCGCCGGCCTCGCCCTCGCCGTTCAGGCGGATGCGATCGCCGCTGTCGACGCCGGCGGGAATCTTCACCGACAGCGTGCGGGTCTCGCGCACCCGGCCCTCGCCGTGGCACTCGCGGCACGGCACCTTGATGGTCTGGCCGGCACCGTGACAGGTCGGGCAGGTCTGCTGCACGGCGAAGAAGCCCTGCTGCATGCGCACCTGGCCCATGCCGTGACAGGTCGGGCAGGTCTCCTTGCTGGAGCCCGGCTCGGCGCCGCTGGCATCGCAGTGGCCGCAGGCCACATGGCGCGGCACGCGGATGTCGACGGTGGTGCCGGCGACGGCATCCTCGAGATCGAGCTCGAGATTGTAGCGCAGGTCGGCACCGCGCTGCGGGGCGTTGGGGTTGCGCCGCCCGCCGCCGCCGAAGATGTCGCCGAACACATCGCCGAAGATGTCGCTGAAGCCGCCGGCACCGGCACCGCCGAAGCCGCCGCCACCGAAGCCGCCCGCCTGGCCGTCGACACCGGCATGGCCGAACTGATCGTAGGCCGCGCGCTTCTCGTCGTCGGTCAGGACCTCGTAGGCCTCGGAGACCTCGCGGAATTTCTCGGCCGCGGTATCGTCGTCCGGATTGCGGTCCGGATGGTACTTCTGGGCGAGCCGTCGGTAGGCCTTCTTGATCTCTTTCTGATCGGCCCCGCGTTCGACGCCCAGCACTTCATAGTAGTCACGCTTGGACATGGATCTTGTCCGCCTCCGTGTCGGGCCACGGAAACAGCGACGCGGGAGTCATGCTCCCGCGCCGCCGGTTTCCGTGGGATCAGACGTGGTTACTGCTTCTTCTGGTCGTCGTTGACTTCCTCGTACTCGGCGTCGACCACGTCGTCCTCGGTCTTCCTGGCACCGCCGTCGGCCTGCTCGGCACCGCCCTGCTGGGCCGCCTCGCCCTGCTCGGCGTACATCTTCTGGGCCAGGCCGCCGGAGGCCTCGGTCAGCGCGTCCAGCTTGGTCTGGATTTCCTGCTGGTCGTCGCCCTTGACCGCTTCCTCGAGCTCGCTGATCGCCGTCTCGATCTTCTGCTTCTCGTCGTCCGTGGCCTTGTCGCCGGCCTCGCTGAGCGTCTTGCGTGCCGCGTGGATCATGCCGTCGGCCTGGTTGCGCAGCTGGACCAGCTCCTCGAACTTCTTGTCCTCGGCGGCGTGCGCCTCGGCGTCCTGGACCATCTGCTCGATCTCTTCCTCGGACAGGCCGCTGGAGGCCTTGATGACGATCGACTGTTCCTTGCCGGTCGCCTTGTCCTTGGCGGAGACGTTGAGGATGCCGTTGGCGTCGAGATCGAAGGCGACCTCGATCTGCGGCACGCCGCGCGGCGCCGGCGGGATGTCGGCCAGGTCGAAACGGCCCAGCGACTTGTTCTGGCCGGCCTGCTTGCGCTCGCCCTGCAGCACGTGGATGGTCACGGCCGTCTGGTTGTCATCCGCGGTCGAGAAGGTCTGGGTCTTCTTGGTCGGGATGGTGGTGTTCTTCTCGATCAGCGGGGTCATCACGCCGCCCAGCGTCTCGATGCCCAGCGTCAGCGGGGTGACGTCGAGCAGCAGCACGTCCTTGACGTCGCCGCCGAGCACGCCGCCCTGGATCGCGGCACCGATGGCCACGGCCTCGTCCGGGTTGACGTCCTTGCGGGCGTCCTTGCCGAAGAACTCGGCAACCTTGGTCTGCACCAGCGGCATGCGGGTCTGGCCGCCGACCAGGATCACGTCGTCGATCTCGCTGCTGGACAGTCCGGCGTCGGCCAGCGCGGTCTTGCACGGGCCCAGCGACTGCATCACCAGCTCCTCGACCAGCGACTCGAGCTTGGCCCGGGTGATCTTGACGTTGAGGTGCTTGGGCCCGGTGTTGTCGGCCGTGATGTACGGCAGGTTGACCTCGGTCTGCTGCGCAGCGGACAGCTCGATCTTGGCCTTCTCGGCGGCTTCCTTGAGACGCTGCATGGCGAGGTTGTCGCCGGACAGGTCGATGCCGCTGTCGGCCTTGAACTGGTCGACCAGGTAGTTGATCAGCTTGAGGTCGAAGTCCTCGCCGCCCAGGAAGGTGTCGCCGTTGGTGGCCAGCACCTCGAACTGGGTCTCGCCGTCGACGTCGGCCACCTCGATGATCGAGATATCGAAGGTCCCGCCGCCCAGGTCATAGACCGCGATGGTCTTGTCGCCGCGCGACTTGTCCATGCCGTAGGCCAGCGCCGCCGCGGTCGGCTCGTTGATGATGCGCTTGACCTCGAGGCCGGCGATGCGCCCGGCGTCCTTGGTGGCCTGACGCTGGGAGTCGTTGAAGTAGGCCGGCACGGTGATCACCGCCTCGGTCACGGTCTCGCCAAGGTAGTCCTCGGCGGTCTTCTTCATCTTCTTCAGCACCTCGGCGCTGACCTGCGGCGGAGCCAGCTTCTTGCCCTTCACCTCGACCCAGGCGTCGCCGTTGTCGGCCTCGGCGATGGTGTAGGGCACCATCTTGATGTCCTTCTGGACCACGTCGTCCTGGAAGCGACGGCCGATCAGGCGCTTGATGGCATACAGCGTGTTGCTCGGGTTGGTCACCGCCTGGCGCTTGGCGGCCTGGCCGACCAGCGTCTCGCCGTCATCGGTGTAGGCGATGATCGACGGCGTGGTGCGTGCGCCTTCGGCGTTCTCGATGACCTTCGGCTTGTCGCCGTCGAGCACGGCGACACAGGAGTTGGTTGTCCCCAGGTCAATACCAATGATGCGTCCCATATAAACACCTCGAAGAATCGTTACTTGCTGTTCGGAGCGGCGATACCGCGTCTTTGTCGTCTATGTGGGGGCTCGTCGGCGCCTTTCAAGGGCCGGCCCGCCGGTTCAGCCCGCGGCCTGGCTGACCACCACCATGGCCGGGCGCACCAGACGGCCGTTGAGCAGGTAGCCCTTCTGCATGACGTCGATCACGGTGTTGGGCTCCACCTCGGCGTTGGGCACCATCGCCATGGCCTCGTGATACTGCGGGTCGAACGGTTCGCCCTGCGGCTCGACGGACTCGACGCCGAACTTGGCCAGCACATCGAGTTGCAGCTTGAGGGTCATCGACACGCCCTCGCGGTGCGCCTCGCTGGCGTCCTCGCCCATCGATTCCAGCGCCTTTTCCAGGCTGTCGACCACCGGCAGCAGTTCCTTGACGAACTTCTCGAGGGCGAACTTGCGCGCCTTCTCGACGTCCTGCTCGGCACGGCGGCGCACGTTCTGCGCCTCGGCGGCGGCACGCACCGCCTGATCCCTGGCATCGCTCAGCGCCTGCTCGAGCTCCTCGACCTTGGCCGCCAGGATCTCCGCTTCGGGATCGGCCATCGCCTCGGCGTCGGCGGCCGCGTCCTCGGCGGCATCGGCCTCGTCGAGCTGGCCCTCGAGCGGCTCGTCCTGTGGCTCGGCGCCCTGTTCGGCGCGTTGCAGTTCCTCGTCCAGCGGCGTCTGTGGGTCTTTGGCCATGTCGCTCTCCTGAGAAAGTCGCCCCGCGACCGCGCCGCGGCCGCCGGGAGTGATCGATTGCCCTCGTATATGGGGATGACCGCGACAATCTCAAGGCGCTCGGCAGGGTTCGCGGCAGTGGATTGCAGGGGACCCGGTGCTACTGTATAAACACACAGACCCTTGTCGTGCCGATTCCCGTTCCAGGAGGTGGCCATGCTGGTGCAACTCGCCGTTCGCGACTTTGCCATCGTCGAGCGTCTCGAACTCGATCTCGGTGGTGGCATGACCGCCATCACCGGCGAGACCGGCGCCGGCAAGTCCATCCTGCTCGATGCCCTGGGCCTGTGCCTGGGCGAACGCGCCGATGCCGCCAGCGTTCGCCACGGCACCCGGCAGGCCGATCTCAGCGCGCGCTTCGATATCCAGCGCCTGCCGGCCGCCCGCGCCTGGCTGGAGACCCGCGAACTGCCCGCCGACGACTGCCTGCTGCGCCGGGTCGTCACCCGCGCCGGCCGCTCCAAGGCCTGGATCAACGGCCAGCCCTGTACCATCGCCGACCTCAAGGCCCTCGGCGAGACCCTGATCGAGATCCACGGCCAGCATGCCCATCAGGCACTGCTTCGCGAGGAGACCCATCGCCGCCTGCTCGATGATTTCGCCGGCCTGGGTGCCGACGTCGCCGCCCTGGGCGAGACCTTCCGCCACTGGCAGTCCCTGCAGCGCCGGCTCAAGCAGCTGGCCGACACCAGCGACGAGCTGCAGGCCCGCCGCCAGCTGCTGCGCTATCAGGTCGAGGAACTGGATCAACTGGCCCTGGCCGAGGGCGAGCTGGCCGCGCTGGAGCGCGAACAGGCCACGCTGGCCAACGCCGAGCAGATCATCGGCGACACCCAGTTCGCCGTCGACTGCTGCGAGCATGACGATGGTGGAGCGCTGAACCTGCTGCACCAGGCACTGAGCCGACTCGAGGCCCTGCCCGGCAGCGAGCGGGGCGCGATGGCCGAGGCGCGCGGCATGCTCGGCGAGGCCCGCATCCAGATCGAGGAAGCCGCCCGCGAACTGCGCCACCTCGCCGATGCCACCGAGCTCGACCCGGAACGCCTGGCGCATGTCGAGGAACGCCTGGGCGAGGTGCACCGCATCGCCCGCAAGCATCATGTGATGCCCGAGGAGCTGACGAGCCTGCATGCCACCCTGCGCGACGAGCTGGAGAGCCTGGAGGGGGGCGATCAGGACCTCGAGGCCCTGAGTGCCGAGGCCGAGACCGCCCGCGAGGCCTATCGGCAGCAGGCCCGGCGCATCGGCGACACACGGCGCCAGGCGGCCCCGGCCTTCGCCGAGGAAGTGCAGTCGCAACTGGGCTTTCTGGCCATGGGCAAGGCGCATTTCGCCGTGGACGTCGAGGAACGCGACACTCCGCAGCCCGAGGGTCTGGAAGCCGTGCGTTTCCTGATCAGCGCCAATCCCGGTCAGCCGCCTCGGCCGCTGGCGAAGGTCGCCTCCGGCGGGGAACTGTCGCGCATCAGCCTGGCCATCCAGGTGGTCGCCGCCACCCACAGCACCATCAGCACGCTGGTCTTCGACGAGGTCGACGTGGGCGTCTCCGGCGCCACGGCGGAGATCGTCGGCCAGCTGCTGCGGCGGCTGGGCACGAACGGCCAGGTCATGACCGTGACCCACCTGCCGCAGGTCGCTGCCCAGGCACATCACCACCTGCATATCGAGAAACAGACCGCCGAGGACACCACGCAGACGCAGATGGCGCTGCTCGACGGCGCCGGGCGCGTCCGCGAGCTGGCGCGCATGCTCGGCGGCGTCCATCTTTCGGACCAGACCCTGGCCCATGCCCGGGAGATGCTGTCCGCCAGCCAGCGGCCGCACCACTGACTCATCCCCGCTTCTTTCGGTTTCATCGCGAGCCGGTCCGGGCATCCCCGACCGGCTTTTTTGTGGACGACCGCCAGGCTCCGGGAACGCCGTACGAGGCAATGCCCCTGTCAGAGCGAGGCCTACCGACCAACGGGTCGCCGATAACATGCGACAATCGTGCAGAGGCGGCGCAACGCCCGGCCGCCCCGGTATGACGATATCCTCAAGGAGCGCTCGTGATCACTAGACTGCCCCGATGGGTCGAATATGGTGCCTTCGTCCTGGCATTGACGGCAGGTTGCATCAATGCGGTAGGCCTGCTGGGATTTGCCCATCAGGCGATCTCTCATCTGTCCGGCACGGCCACGTTGCTCGGCACGGGGCTGATGCGTGGCGTATTCGGCGAGTCGCTGCACCTGGCCGGCATCCTGGTCAGCTTTCTGCTCGGAGCCGCTCTTTCCGGTGCCCTGCTCTGCGGCGAATCACTGAAGCTTGGACGCCATTACGAGACCCTGCTGGTCATCGAGGGCGGCCTGTTGCTCATCGCGATCCCCGTGCTGCAGGCCCACCATCCCGCCGGCCAGTATATCGCTTCCGCCGCCTGCGGCCTGCAGAACGCCCTGGTGACGACCTACAGCGGCGCAGTGGTGCGTACCACCCACCTCACCGGCATCTTCACCGATCTCGGGCTCATGCTGGGAGAAGCCTTTCGGGGACGTGCCTTCGACCGACGCAAGGCCACGCTCTTTCTGATCATTGTCTCGGGATTCATCGCCGGTGGCGCCATGGGTGCCTGGCTGTTTGCCCGACTGGCGTTTTCGAGCCTGGCCGTGCCTGCCGTCATCTGCCTTGCCCTGGCCATCAGCTATCGGGGTTATTACCAGTACCGTATCGGACGGCAAGAATGACTCGAGAAAGTCCCGTCACCTGGCTGGCCATAGGCTGGCTGGCCTTGTGGCAGCGGCGCGCCTGGTGATGGTGTGGGTTGGAGTCCGCGAAAGGACCGGGGAAGGAAGCACGCAGGCACTGCGCTGCCGGAAAGAAAGCCTGTACTGTGACGAAGAGACTGCGAGAGAGGGCCACTTTTCTCGTCCCCCAACGCAAAAACCCCGGCCGTTGGGCCGGGGTTTTGCGGGATAGATGCCTGACGATGACCTACTCTCGCATGGAGAAGCTCCACACTACCATCGGCGCTGAGCGGTTTCACTGCTGAGTTCGGCATGGGATCAGGTGGGACCCGCTCGCTATGGTCGTCAGGCGTAACTCTGGCACGCTGGGTGGCGGTTGCCGGGCCAGCGCCCTGTTTACCTGTCTTCAACAATGGGCAATCAAGCGTCTTGATCGACTCGCGCGTATCCGCGCTGTGTCTCGCCCATGGGCCACACAGGCCCCTTGGGTGTTATATGGTCAAGCCTCACGGACCATTAGTACACGTTAGCTCAACGCCTTGCAGCGCTTCCACACCGTGCCTATCAACCTCGTCGTCTTCGAGGGTCCTTCAGGGGGCGCGAGGCCCCGGGGAAGTCTCATCTTGAAGGGGGCTTCCCGCTTAGATGCTTTCAGCGG
>NZ_JAGXFD010000001.1:555011-614104 GCF_020148005.1 Modicisalibacter tunisiensis
CCACTTGCTTCTCCTCTCCACCGCCGGTGACGTGTCCCGTCGTCGGCAGCGGATGCGTACTTTACGCCCCACCTTCGGCCCTGACAAGCCCTCGGCCGAAAAAATTTTCGAGATCCTCCCAAACGCCCCGTTTCACCTGGCCACTCTCGCTCTCGCGAGACGCCGACAAACCGGGTGTGGATAAACCAGAACGCCCGCCAGAAGGCGGGCGTCGGGGGACATTTCCGGCGAAGAGCCGCACTCAATGCTCGACGTCGGTATTTACCCTGTCGGGAGCCGGCTGCCCCTTGAGCTTGCGCTTGGCGGCCATCAGCGGCCCTGAAGCCACGTAGCAGCCGAACAATGCCAGCAGCATCACCGACGGCTCCAGCGAGATCACCACGAAGATCAGCACGATCGCCAGCAGCGCCACGAAGGGCACCGGGCCCTTGAGGTCAATTTCCTTGAAGCTGTAGTAGCGGATATTGCTGACCATCAGCACGCCGGCGGCCACCACGATGAAGGTCATCAGCAACTTGAAGGCGTAGGCCTCGATCTCGAAGCTGTGGAAGACCCACACGCAACCGGCCACCAGGGCCGCCGCCGACGGGCTCGGCAGGCCGATGAACCACTTCTTGTCGGTGGAACCGAGCTGGACGTTGAAGCGCGCCAGCCGCAGGGCCGCACCGGCCACGTACACGAAGGCGGCGATCCAGCCGATCTTGCCGACATCCTGCAGAATCCACGAGAAGGCCACCACCGCCGGCGCCACGCCGAAGGAGAGCATGTCGGCCAGGCTGTCGTATTCCGCCCCGAAGGCGCTCTGGGTGTTGGTGAGCCGTGCCACACGGCCATCCAGACCGTCGAGCACCATCGACACGAAGATGGCGATGGCCGCCGCGGCGAAGTCGCCGTTGATGGCCGCCACCACGGCGAAGAATCCCGAGAACAGCGCCGAGGTCGTGAACAGGTTGGGCAGCAGGTAGATCCCGCGGCGCCTGACCTTCTTGCCATTCTCGACGGTTTCCTCGACGACATCGGTCTCCCGGGCGAACTCGGAAAACTCGGACTCGGCCGAGGTCGGGGGCGTTGAAGCGTGCGTATCCTGTTGAGGCTCTTGGGTCATAAAGTCTCGTTCCGTTGCCAGCATCCGGCATGAGCGCGCATTCTACACCCTGCCGCCCCTAACGATAGGCTCACTCGCCCGCCCATCGCCACCCGGGAAACGCCAGAGGCGCGGAAATCCGCGCCTCTGGAGATGCTGCCTGTCGTTCGGAAACGCTCAGTTCTTGCTCTTGTCGACCAGCTGGTTGGCGGCGATCCACGGCATCATCGCACGCAGCTTCTCGCCGACCTGCTCGATCGGATGCTCGGCGTTGAGGCGACGGCGGGCATGCATCGACGGGTAGTTGGTGTTGCCTTCCTGGATGAACATCTTGGCGTACTCGCCGCTCTGGATGCGCTTGAGCGCATTGCGCATCGCCGCACGCGACTCGTCGTTGATGACCTCCGGGCCGGTGACGTACTCGCCGTACTCGGCGTTGTTGGAGATCGAGTAATTCATGTTGGCGATGCCGCCCTCGTACATCAGGTCGACGATCAGCTTGAGCTCGTGCAGGCACTCGAAGTAGGCCATTTCCGGGGCATAGCCGGCTTCGGTCAGGGTCTCGAACCCGGCCTTGACCAGCTCGACGGCGCCGCCGCAGAGCACGGTCTGCTCACCGAACAGGTCGGTCTCGGTCTCGTCGCGGAAGGTGGTCTCGATGATGCCGGTACGACCACCGCCGATCGCCGCGGCGTAGGACAGGGCGATTTCCTTGGCCTGGCCGGAGGCGTTCTGCTCGACGGCGATCAGGTCGGGGATGCCGCCGCCACGGGTGAACTCGGAGCGCACGGTGTGACCCGGCGCCTTGGGCGCGATCATGATCACGTCCAGGTCGCTGCGCGGCACGATCTGGTTGTAATGGATGTTGAAGCCGTGGGCGAAGGCCAGCGTCGCGCCCTGCTTGAGGTTGGGCTCGATCTCGTTCTCGTAGATGGCCTTCTGGTTCTCGTCCGGCGCCAGCACCATGACGATGTCGGCCTCGCGGCTGGCGTCGGCCACGCTGGCCACCTTGAGGCCGGCACCCTCGGCCTTGGCCGCGGAGGAGGAGCCCTTGCGCAGGGCGACGGTCACGTCGACGCCGGACTCCTTCAGGTTGTTGGCGTGGGCATGGCCCTGGGAGCCGTAACCGACGATGGCCACCTTCTTGGCCTGAACGAGCGACAGGTCGCAATCTTTGTCGTAGTAAACGCGCATGGGGAAACTCCGTGATATCGAGCGAGTAAAGGATTGCGTCAGCGTTGATGGCCCGCCGTCTAGCGCGGCGTGGTGGACCGGTCGACCGCAGTGCGGGCGCCGCTCCTTGTGTCTGGAGACACGATACGGCAGGCACTGCGTTGCGTAAAACGCTATATTTGCAACATTTCAATTCACCAGGTGCAATACGCCATGGACCTGCGCCCCCTCAGGCACTTCCTCGCCCTGGCCGAGACCCTGCACTTCGGCCGCGCCAGCGACGCCTGCCACGTCAGCCCCTCGACGCTCAGCCGCACCATCGCCCAGCTCGAGGCCAGCCTCGGCGTGTCGCTGTTCGAGCGCGACAACCGTCGCGTGGCACTGACCCGCGAGGGCCGCCTCTTCCAGCAGTACGCCCGTGACACCCTGGAACAGTGGGCCCTGCTGCGCCAGACACTGATGGAGCAGAGCGGCGAACTGACCGGCGAGATCAGCATCTACTGCTCGGTCACCGCCAGCTACAGCTTCCTCTACGAGCTGCTCAGCGAGTTCCGCCTGCGCCACCCGCGCATCGAGCTCAAGCTGCACACTGGCGACCCGGCCGACGCCATCGGCCGGGTCATCGGCGGCGACGAGGACATGGCGATCACCGCCCGTCCCGAGGCGCTGCCCGGGTCGCTGGCCTTCAAGCCCATCGCCACCTCGCCCCTGGTGTTCATCGCCCCCAGCGAGCCCGCCGACTGGGTGCCCTCGCCGGACAGCCCGCCGGCGCAGTGGGCGACGACGCCGATGATCCTCTCCGAGTCGGGGCTGGCCCGGGATCGCACCGATGCCTGGTTTCGCCGCTTCGGCATCAAGCCGCGCATCTACGCCCAGGTCGCCGGCAACGAGGCGATCGTCAGCATGGTCGGGCTGGGCTTCGGCGTCGGCGTGGTGCCGCGGATCGTGCTCGACAACAGCCCACTGGCCGATCGCGTGCGGATCCTCGAGGTCACGCCGCGCCTGGCGCCCTACGACGTCGGCCTGTGCGTGCTCGAGCGCAAGCTGCGCCACCCGCTGATTCACGCGCTCTGGCAGCAGATTCCCGACACCCCGGCAACAAAAAGCCGCCCCCGGAGGGACGGCTCGACGGACCACGGCGCAGGCGATGCACCTAGAGGCTGAGCACCTTGTCGCCCCGGGAGATTCCCGAGACGCCGGTGCGCGCCACTTCCAGCACACCGATCGGGCTCATGGCCTGCAGGAAGGCGTCCAGCTTGGCGGCATCGCCGGTGATCTGCACGGTGTAGACGCTCGGCGTGACGTCGACGATCTGCGCACGGAAGATGTCCACGGTACGCTTGACCTCGTCACGCTGCGCGCCCAGCGCCTTGACCTTGACCAGCATCAGCTCGCGCTCGACGTGATTGCCCTCGGTCAGGTCGACCAGCTTGACCACGTCGATCAGCTTGTTGAGGTGCTTGGTGATCTGCTCGATCACCCGATCGTCGCCCACGGTGGTCACCGTCAGGCGCGACAGGGTGGCATCGTCGGTCGGCGCCACGTTCAGCGACTCGATGTTGAAGTTGCGCTGGGAGAACAGCCCCACCACGCGGGACAGGGCGCCGGGTTCGTTTTCCATCAGGATCGAGATGATATGGCGCATCAGGTCCGCTCCGTCTTCGAAAGCAGCATGTCACGCATGGAGCCCAGGGGCACCTGCATCGGGTAGACGTGCTCGCGCGGGTCGACATAGACATCGAGGAACACCA
Source organism: Modicisalibacter tunisiensis (assembly GCF_020148005.1). GTDB lineage: Bacteria > Pseudomonadota > Gammaproteobacteria > Pseudomonadales > Halomonadaceae > Modicisalibacter > Modicisalibacter tunisiensis. Next base: position 559,020 of record NZ_JAGXFD010000001.1, read on the forward strand.
GCTCGTCCTTGTCGGCGAACGCCCGCTCCAGCGCCGGCAGGAGATCCTCCTCGCGTTCCACGCGAATCGCGGTGAAGCCATAGGCCTCGATCAGCTTGCCGAAGTCGGGCAGCGACTCCATGTAGGAGTGCGCATGGCGCGACTTGTAGTTCAGATCCTGCCACTGGCGGACCATGCCCAGCGACTGGTTGTTGAGGTTGACGATCTTGACGCCGACCCCGTACTGCTTACAGGTCGACAGCTCCTGCATCATCATCTGGAAGCTGCCCTCGCCGGTGATGCAGACCACGTCATCGTCCGGGTAGTTCTGCTTGATGCCCATCGCCGCGGGGAAGCCGAAGCCCATGGTGCCCAGCCCGCCCGAGGTGATGAAACGGTTGGGCTTGTCGAACTTGTAGTACTGCGCGGCGAACATCTGGTGCTGGCCGACATCGGTGGTGACGAACGCCTCGCCGCGGGTGACCTCGCAGATCGCCTCGATCACCTGCTGCGGCTTGAGCGGCTCGCCCGGTGCGGCCGGCTCGTAGAGCTTGCCACGGCGCTCGTCGCGCCAGCCGTCGATGCGTTCCCACCACTCGGTCAGCGCCTCGGGATTGGCCGGCTCGCGCCCCTGGACCAGGCTGATCATCTCGCTGATGACGCTCCCCGCCGGGCCGACGATCGGCACGTCGGCGCGCACGGTCTTGGAGATCGAGCTGGGATCGATGTCGACGTGGACGATCTTGGCCGTGGGGCAGAACTTGGAGGTATTGTTGGTCACCCGGTCATCGAAGCGCGCGCCGATGGCGACGATCAGGTCGGCATGGTGCATGGCCATGTTGGCTTCGTAGGAGCCGTGCATGCCCAGCCAGCCCAGCGACTGGCGGTCGCGCTGCGGATAGGCGCCGATGCCCATCAGGGTGGTGGTGATCGGATAGCCCAGCCGCTGCACCAGATCGGTCAGCGCCTCGCTGGCGTCGCCGGTGACCACGCCGCCGCCGGTGTAGAACACCGGACGCCGAGCCTTGAGCATCAGCTCCACGGCCTTCTTGATCTGGCCGGTGTGCCCGCGGGTGACCGGGTTGTAGGAGCGCAGCTTGACCTTCTTCGGATAGACGTACTCGTAGCGCTCGGTGGGCGCGGTCATGTCCTTGGGAATGTCCACCACCACCGGGCCCGGCCGCCCGGAGGCCGCCAGGTAGTAGGCCTTCTTGAGGACCGTCGGGATCTCGGTCGGGTGCTTGATGATGAAGCTGTGCTTCACGATCGGCCGGGTCACGCCGACGATGTCGGTTTCCTGGAAGGCATCCTCGCCGATCAGATGGCTGGCGACCTGCCCGCACAGCACCACCATGGGAATCGAGTCCATGTAGGCGGTGGCGATGCCGGTGACGGTGTTGGTCGCGCCGGGGCCGGAGGTCACCAGCACGGTGCCGGGCTTGCCGGACGCCCGCGCATAGCCGTCGGCGGCGTGGGTCGCGGCCTGTTCGTGGCGCACAAGGATGTGCTTGACGGCATCCTGACGGAACAGCGCATCGTAGATGTGCAGCGCTGCCCCTCCCGGATAGCCATAGATGTATTCAACGCCCTCATCCTTAAGGAAGCGGGCGATCATGTCGGCGCCGGAAAGCAATTCCACAGTGTATCTCCCCTGGAGGTCTCGAGTGCCTTGTCGCCACCCCGGCAAGGGTCGCGAAAGTCGAGTGCGGCGGTATGCCGCTGCCGGCCCGCGGCCGGCACCTGATGCCAAACCCTGGCGTTCTTCGGCCCGGATGGGGCCTGCACTCTGCACCGCGACGGATCGCCGCGTCGGGGGTTGGGCCAGGCAAGGCGGTTAACCCGTGCCCGGAAGTCCTTACAGGGCGAGTAGAGGCCGAAACGCCTACCCGTCACGCGGCGTTGGGGGATCGCCCGCTGAAGCCACGTCCCTTGCTCAGGAACCGTCAAGATTCCAATAGCCGGATAACCATGTCAACCACGGCGGCCTTTGCGGTGGCGGATTGCCCGGCCCGGAACATGCAAAGGCCCCGCCTTCCCTGGGGAAGACGGGGCCTCGGTGCGACGCGCCGAATGAATGCTTACTTGGCGAAGGCCAGGTGACCATCCTCGGTGGTGACACGAACGGTATCGCCCGGGACGAAATGCCCGGCCAGCAGCTCCTGGGCCAGCGGGTTCTCCAGCCGGCTCTGGATCGCCCGCTTGAGCGGCCGCGCCCCGAACACCGGGTCGAAGCCGACCACCGCCAGCTGGGCCATGGCGTCGTCGGAGACTTCCAGCCCGATGTCGCGTTCGGCGAGCCGGTCACGCAGCCGCTGCAGCTGGATCGCCGCGATCTGCTGGATCTGCTCCTGCCCCAGCGGGTGGAACACCACCACCTCGTCGATGCGGTTGATCAGCTCGGGCCGGAACTGCTGCCCGACCACCTCCATCACGGCGTCCTTCATCCGCGTGTAGGCGTCCTCGCCCTCGCCGGCCAGGCGCTGGATCAGGTCGGAGCCCATGTTGGAGGTCATCACGATCACCGTGTTGCGGAAGTCCACGGTACGCCCCTGGCCATCGGTCAGCCGGCCATCCTCGAGCACCTGCAGGAGGATGTTGAAGACATCCGGGTGGGCCTTCTCGACCTCGTCGAGCAGCAGCACCGAATAGGGCTTGCGGCGCACCGCCTCGGTCAGGTAGCCACCCTCCTCGTAGCCGACATAGCCGGGAGGGGCACCGATCAGCCGCGCCACGGAGTGCTTCTCCATGAACTCGGACATGTCGATGCGCACCATCGCCTCCTCGGTGTCGAAGAGGAAGCTGGCCAGCGACTTGCACAGCTCGGTCTTGCCCACCCCGGTGGGGCCGAGGAACAGGAAGGAACCGTTGGGCCGGTGCGGGTCGGCGAGCCCGGCGCGCGAGCGGCGCACGGCGTCGGCGACCGCCTTGACCGCCTCGTCCTGGCCGATCACCCGCTCGTGCAGCGCGTCCTCCATGCGCAGCAGCTTGTCGCGCTCGCCCTCGAGCATCTTGGCCACCGGGATGCCGGTCCAGCGCGACACCACCTCGGCGATCTCCTCCTCGGTGACGTTGGAGCGCAGCAGCTGGTGGCTCGAGGTATCGCCCTCGGCCTCGCTGGACTCGGCGATCTTCTTCTCCAGCGACGGAATCACCCCGTACTGCAGCTCGGACATGCGGCCCAGGTCACCCTGGCGGCGCGCCGCCTCGAGATCGATGCGCGCCTGCTCCAACTCGGCCTTGAACTGCGCCGCGCCCTGGATGCTGGCCTTCTCGGCCTTCCACACCTCGTCGAGGTCGGCGTACTCGCGCTCCAGCTCGTCGATCTGGGCCTCGAGGTTCTCGAGCCGCTTGCGGGAGGCCTCGTCAGTCTCCTTCTTGAGCGCCTCGCGCTCCATCTTGAGCTGGATCAGCCGGCGGTCGAGACGGTCCATCTCCTCGGGCTTGGAGTCGAGCTCCATGCGGATGCGCGAGGCCGCCTCGTCGATCAGGTCGATCGCCTTGTCGGGCAGCTGACGGTCGGTGATGTAGCGCTGCGAGAGCTTGGCCGCGGCGATGATCGCGCCGTCGGTGATGTCCACCCCGTGGTGGACCTCGTAGCGCTCCTTGAGGCCGCGCAGGATGGCGACGGTGTCCTCCTCGCTGGGCTCGTCGACCAGCACCTTCTGGAAGCGGCGCTCCAGCGCGGCGTCCTTCTCGATGTACTGGCGATACTCGTCGAGGGTGGTGGCGCCCACGCAATGCAGCTCGCCGCGCGCCAGGGCGGGCTTGAGCATGTTGCCGGCGTCCATCGAACCCTCGGCCTTGCCGGCGCCGACCATGGTGTGCAGCTCGTCGATGAACAGGATCACCCGCCCTTCTTCCTTGGCCAGCTCGCTGAGCACCGCCTTGAGGCGCTCCTCGAAATCGCCGCGGAACTTGGCGCCGGCGAGCAGCGCGCCCATGTCCAGCGACAGCACGCGCTTGTCCTTGAGCCCCTCGGGCACCTCGCCATTGACGATGCGCTGGGCCAGGCCTTCGACGATCGCCGTCTTGCCCACCCCGGGCTCGCCGATCAGCACCGGGTTGTTCTTGGTGCGCCGCTGCAGCACCTGGATGGTGCGACGGATCTCATCGTCGCGGCCGATCACCGGGTCGAGCTTGCCCTCGCCGGCGCGTGCGGTGAGATCGAGCGTGTACTTGTCGAGCGCCTCGCGGTTTTCCTCGGCACCGGCGTCGTCCACCGCCTGGCCGCCGCGCAGGCTGTCGATGGCCGCCACCAGTGCCTTCTTGTTCAGCCCGGCCTGGGTCAGCACCTTGGTGATGCGCTGATTCATCTCCAGCGCCGCGAGCAGCACCAGTTCGCTGGCGATGTACTGATCGCCGCGCGCCTGGGCCTCGCGGTCGGCGAGGTTGAACAGCCGCGCCAGATCCTGGCTCATGGTCACGTTGCCGTCGAACTGGCCGACGCTGGGCAGGTTGTCGAGGTATTCGGCCAGGCCGTCGCGCAGCTTGGCGACATCGCCACCGGCCTTCTGCACCAGGCCCTTGATGCCGCTGTCGCCGGCGTCGAGCAGCGCGGCCAGCACATGCCCGGGGTCGAGCTGGTTGTGGCTGCGTCCCACCGCCAGGGACTGGGCCTCGGCCAGGGCGTTCTGCAGCTTGCTGGTCATGCGGTCGATTCGCATCGAAAATCCTCCATTGGGGGCAATGGCGCGGTCGGACGCGCCACGCGGCCCTTGTCCGTGTTGACACTATCAATGGAGGTATGCTGGGCGAGTTTCAAGTCACCGGCATGGCGATGCACGGCGGGCTTGATGCGGATCAAGCCCGGACGGGATTCAGCGCAGCCAGATCACGCTGGCCATGCGACCGGTGACGCCGTCATCGCGGCGGTGGGAGTAGAAGCGCGATTCGCAGGCGGTGCAGAAGTGGCCACCGCTGACCTGCGCGAGCCCCAGGCGCTCGAGGCGCAGCCGGGCGAGCTTGTAGAGGTCCGCCATGTAGTGGCCGAGCCGATAGGGGCTGGGCTCGAAGGCCTCCTCGGCCTCGGCCTGGAACGCCACGAAGGCGTCCCGGACCTCGTGGCCCACCTCGAACTGGGCATTGGAGATGGCCGGCCCCAGCCAGGCCATCAGCTCCGTGGGCGCAATGCCCAGCGCGGCCACGCTGGCTTCCAGCACGCCGCCGGCCAGCCCGCGCCACCCGGCGTGCGCCACGCCGACGCGGGTACCGCGCCGATCGCAGAAGAACACCGGCAGGCAGTCGGCGGTCAGCACCACGCAGGCATGGCCCGCGTCACCGGCGACCGCCGCATCGGCACGCGGTGCTCGCTCGGCATACGCGGGCCGATAATCCTGGACGACATTGGCGCCATGCACCTGGTCGAGCCACAGCAGCGCCCGCGCGTCGCCGATCTCCTCGGCCAGCAGCTCGCGGCAGCGCTGCACGTCCCGCGGGTCGTCGCCGACGTGCAGGGCCGGATTGAAGGCCGCGAACGGCCCGCGGCTGGGCCCGGTCTCGCGGGTGGTGACGAAGGCGCCGACGGTGGCCGGGGCCGGCCAGTCCGGCAACAGCAGGGTCGGACGCTCGCTCATGAACTCTCCTCCTGGTCGGCCCGCAGGCCATCCAGCAACAGCCACAGGTCATCCGGCAGCTCGGCGCGCAGGGTCAGCGTCTCGCCGCTGTCGGGATGCATGAAGGCCAGCTTGCGGGCATGCAGGGCCTGGCGCGGGAAATGGCGCAGCAGCTCCTTGAGCGAATCACTGGCCCCCGCGGGCAGCTTGAGCCGCCCACCATAAAGCGCGTCCCCCACCAGCGGAAAGCGCTGATGGGCCAGGTGCACGCGAATCTGGTGGGTACGTCCGGTTTCCAGCTTGCAGCGCACATGGGTATGCCCGCGGAAGCGCTCCACCACCCGGTAGTGCGTCACCGCCGGCTTGCCGGAGACATGCACCGCCTGGCGCTTGCGGTCCCGCGGGTGGCGGCCGATGGGCGCATCGACCGTGCCCCCGGCGGTCATCACGCCGATCACCACCGCGTCGTATTCCCGCGAGACCGTGCGCGCCTGGAGCTGCTCGACCAGCGCAGTCTGGGCGGCCAGGGTCTTGGCCACCACCATCAGCCCGGTGGTGTCCTTGTCCAGGCGGTGCACGATGCCCGCCCGAGGGATGGCGGCCAACGCCGGCCGATGGTGCAGCAGGGCGTTGAGCAGCGTGCCGTCGGGATTGCCGGCGGCCGGATGCACCACCAGCCCGGCGGGCTTGTTGACCACCAGCACCGAGTCATCCTCGTGGACGATGTCCAGCGCGATGGCCTGGGGCGTCCAGCGCACCTCGTCCTCGAGCACCGTGTCCAGTACCAACCGCTCGCCGCCGACCACCTTGTCCTTCGGCCGGGCCCGGGCGCCATCGACGGTCAGTTCGCCGCGCTTGATCCAGCTCTTGAGCCGCTCGCGGGAGAAGTCGGGCAGCAGCTCGGCGGCGGCCTGGTCCAGGCGCAGGCCGACCATCGTCTCGGGGATACGCGCGTCGCGGTGCAGAGTCTCTGACATAGCTTGCCGAATGCCTGTAGCGGGAGTGGACGTGGGGTTTTCCCGGCAAGGCCTGTCCCCGCCGGTGGCGTGTGCTTTATAGTGTGGTGCTTTGACTGGTGACCGAATTCGACCGATTCTACCACGGCCCCAGACGATTGCCCGAGACGAGGATGACGATGCGTGTTGCTTCCCTGGCCGCCCTGGCCCTGACCGCCACCCTGCTGGCCGGCTGCGCCAGCACCGAGGTTTCCCCCAAGCTGCAGGAACAGGAGCTCTATCAGAAGGCGCAGTCATCGCTCGACACCCATCATTACAACGATGCCGTCAAGCAGCTCGAGGCGCTGGACACCCGCTACCCGTTCGGCCGCTACGCCGAGCAGGCCCAGCTCGAGTTGATCTACGCCTACTACAAGGTCGACAACTGGGAAGCCGCCCGGGCCGCCGCCAGCCGTTTCATCCGTCTGCATCCGGACCATCCGCAGGTCGACTACGCCTACTACCTGCGCGGCCTGGCCGCCTACGAAGCCGGCCGCTTCAGCCTCGAGGGGCTGGAGATGATCGACATCTCCAAGCGTGACCTGGGCGCCTCGCGGGATGCCTACGTCGATTTCAGCGAACTGGCGCGTCGCTTCCCCGACAGCCCCTACGCCGCCGACGCCCGCCAGCGGGTGATCTACCTGCGCAACGTCCTCGCCCGCCACGAACTGCAGATCGCCGACTTCTACCTGCGCAAGGGCGCCTACGTCGCCGCCGTGGAGCGCGGCAAGTGGGTGCTGGAGCACTACCCGCGCACCCCGGCCACCCGCGACGCCCTGGCCACCATGGTGGAGGGCTATCTGGGGCTCGACATGCGCGACCGCGCCCGCGAGGTCCTCAAGACGCTGATCGACAACGACCCGAACAACGACCGGCTCGACGGCACCACCTTCGAACCGAAGTACGTCGACGCCAAGCCGCTGACGCTGTAAGGGCTTCGGGCTTCGGGCTTCGGGCTGCAAGACTAAGCTCCAAAACCCAGAACACCTCCCTGGACCATGCCAGTGGAGGTGTTCTGCGTTTCGTCGCCCGCGGCCCGAGGCCGGACTCTCTATTCGCCGGTCTGCTTATTCGCCGGGCTGCCAGCGATTGACGATCGGGTAGCGCCGGTCGCGGCCGAACCCGCGTGACGTCACCCGCACACCGACCGGCGCCTGACGGCGCTTGTACTCGTTGCGATCGACCAGCTTGACTACCTTGTAGACGGCCTCGCGGTCGAAGCCGGCGTCGATGATCGCCTCGGCACTCATGTCGCCCTCGATGTAGCGCTCGAGAATCGCATCCAGCACGTCGTAGCCGGGCAGCGAGTCGCTGTCCTGCTGATCTGGCGCCAGCTCGGCGGAGGGCGGGCGGGTGATGACCCGCTCGGGGATCACCGGCTCCTGCGCGTTGCGCCACGTCGCGAGGCGATAGACCCAGGTCTTGTAGACATCCTTGAGCGCGTTGTAGCCGCCGACCATGTCGCCGTAGAGCGTGGCGTAGCCCACCGCCATCTCGCTCTTGTTGCCGGTGGTCAGCACCATCAGGCCCTTCTTGTTGGAGATCGCCATCAGCAGCACGCCGCGACAGCGTGACTGCAGATTCTCCTCGGTGGTGTCCTGCGGGGCGCCGGCGAAGCTCTGCGCGAGCGTCTCGTCGGCCGCCTCGACCATCGACACGATCGGCAGCACCTCGTAGTGCACGCCCAGCCGCCGGGCCTGCTCGGCGGCGTCCTCGCGGGAGATGTCGGCGGTGTAGTGATAGGGCATCATCACCGCCTGGACCCGGTCCGGGCCCAGCGCATCCACCGCGATGGCCAGCGACAGCGCCGAGTCGATGCCGCCCGACAGGCCCAGTACCACACCCTTGAAGCCGCTCTTGTTGACGTAGTCGCGCACCCCGGTGACCAGCGCGCAGTAGAGGCTCTCCTCGGCATCGAGCAGCGGCTCGATCTCGCCCGCCTCCGGCCGCCAGCCCTGTGCCTCGCCGAGAAAGCGCACCGGCATCAGGCCGGCCTGCCAGTGCGGGGCACGCACCTGCAGCTCGCCGGCGGCATCGACCACCAGCGAGCCGCCATCGAAGACCAGCTCGTCCTGACCGCCGACCTGGTTGGCGTACACCACCGGGCGCTGCACCTCGCGGGCCCGGTCGGCGAACAGCGACAGCCGCTCGGCCGGCTTGTCGCGGTGATAGGGCGAGGCGTTCAGGGTCACCAGGATGTCGGCGCCGGCATCCCGGGCACGCCGGACCGGCGCGCCGTCCCACAGGTCCTCGCAGATCAGGATCCCCAGGCGAGCCCCGCCATGCTCGATCACCAGCGGCGCATCGCCGGGCGTGAAGTAGCGGTGCTCGTCGAACACCAGGTAGTTGGGCAGCGACTGCTTGGCGTACTCGCCCAGCCACTCGCCGTTGTAGAGCACGCCGGCCAGATTGAAGTAGCCATCCTCGCGTCGGCCGGGATAGCCGATGATCACCATCACGTCGCGGGCGACCTTCTCGGCCATGCGCTCCCGGGCCGCCGCCAGCCGCGTCTCCATCGAGGGACGCAGCAGCAGGTCCTCGGGCGGGTAGCCGGTCAGGAACAGCTCGGGAAAGACCACCACATCCGCCTTGTGCTCGAGGCGGGCCTCGCGCACCGCCTCGATGGCCCGATCGGCGTTACCGGGTATATCGCCCACCAACGGGTCCAGCTGGGCCATTACCAGGGTCAAGTCTTGCATGGCTGGGTCATTCCTCGAATCACGGTCATGGACGGACGGGGCAGGCTGCCCGATAGGCAGGCGCAGTCGCTTCCCTTACACTACCCCATTGACGCCATTGTCCCGCATGGATCGCCGCCTGCAAAGCACCGGCCCATCCGGCGGGGGAGCCACGGGATGAACCTCTTGATCATACGCCTGATCATCTTCGCGGTCCTGTTCTGGGCCGGCCTCAAGCTCTATCGCCTGTACCGCCAGTGGCGGCTCGACCAGGACGACGCCAGCCGGCCGCGCACCATCGACGACGGCCGCATGGTGCGCTGCGCCTACTGCCGGGTGCACCTGCCCGAGTCCGACGCCATCCGCCGCGATGCCCTGTGGTTCTGCAACGAGTCCCACCACGCGCGCTTCCTCGAGGAGCAGCAGCCCAAGGGCTGAGCGACAAGCGGCTCAACCCAGCCGGTAAGGAGCGGGGTCGACGATCGGCTCCCGTCCCAGCAGCTCGTCCACCAGCAGGTGGGTCGACGCCGGCGCCAGCACCAGACCGTTGCGGAAATGGCCGGCGTTGACGTAGAGGTTGGCGAGCCCCGGCACCGCACCGATCATCGGCACCCCGTCCGGCGAGCCGGGACGCAGCCCCGCCCAGTGGTGCTCGACCTCGCAGTCGGCCAGCGCCGGAATGATGCGGATCGCGCTGTCCCGCAGCGAGGCGCGCGCCGACTCGCTGGTCGAGGTATCGAAACCGGCTTCCTCGAGGGTCGAGCCGGCCAGCACCCGCCCGTCGCCCCGCGGGATCACGTAGCGCCCGTCGAGCAGCACCACCCGCTCCACCAACCCCGGCGGCGCCCTGAACAGGATCATCTGCCCCTTCACCGGACGCACCGGCAGCTCGACGCCCGCGCTCGCCAGCAGGCCGGCGCTCCACGCCCCGCCGCAGACGATGACCCGCTCGGCCGACCAGCGCCCCTGCTCGCTGTCCACCCCCGTGACCCGCCCGTCGGCGACGCGCAGCCCGGTGACGGTCACGTCCTCCTCGAGCGTTACCCGCGGCATGGCCGCCAGCCGCGCCCGCAGCGCCTGGCCCAGCCGCGGGTTGCGGATGCTGCCGAGGGTCGGCATCCACAGCGCATCGCCAAAGCCCGGCGCCGCCTGCGGTTCCTTGCGATACAGGAAGTCGGCGTCGACCCGCTCCAGCGGCTTGCCGACCTCGCGCGCCCAGTCCATCGCCCGCGCCTCGTCCTCGACGCCCAGGTACAGCAGCCCCTTCTGGCGATACTCGGGATCGATGCCGGTCTCCTCCAGCAGCCGCAGCGCCAGCTCCGGGTAGAAGCCTTCCGACCAGCGCGACAGCGCCGAGATCGGCCGGGTGTAGCGCCAGGGATAGAGCGGCGAGACGATGCCGCCGCCCGCCCAGGAGGCCTCGCGACCACACCGGCCGCGCTCGAGCAGGGTTACCCCATGGCCGGCATCGGCCAGCTGCAGCGCCGTCATCATGCCGATGACACCGCCGCCGACGATCAGGAATTCATTCACGATGGGACTCTTCGTTTCGTTGGCCAGACCCACAATCTACCATGCGTACCCGTCGCCGGCAGCGCGGCTCACCAGCACGCCGCCCCGCCCTCGGCGTCGCGACGCCCGGCGCTGTCCAGGGTCAGCTCGCCGCAGGCATCCTTGCGCTGCGCTCCCTGCGGCCGTGCCGCCAGCACGAAGCGGCGGTCATCCGCCTGGCGCAGCGAGAAGGCATAGTCGTCGCTCTCGGTCAGTGCCGACGGCAGTGCCTCGACGGCATAGCTGTCCTCGCGGGCGTAGTGGCGTTCCATCCAGTAGGCGAGCCGCATCAGCGTCGTCCGGGCGTCGTCGCGTCGCGCCTCGCGCAGATGCTGCGTGTAGGCCGGCACGGCAATCGCGGCGAGGATGCCGGCGATCGCCACCACGATGACCAGCTCGACCAGGGTGAAGCCTCGGGCTCGACGCATGATGGCGCTCCTTCTCGGGGTAACAGGGATCAGCGACGGGCCGGCCGCCAGGCCTCGCGAACGAGTGGGGAGGAGGCGTCGGTCGAGGCCCCTGCCGTCGCCGCCAGCGGCATGACGACACGGCGCTGAAGCGTGCTTCGCGTGGTCTCGCGCCGTCCCCAGGCATGCGCGACGATCACGAAGGTGGCCCGGCAGGCGGCGTCCGGGTCGGGGCACTCGCTGCGTCGGTAGTCGATGATCAGCCGCGGCGGCTCGGCCAGGTCGGGGAGTGCCGGAGCCCCGCTGGTACCGTAGGCGATGCCGTTCTTCCGCCACCGGGCATCGCGCCAGCTTGCCGGCGACGCCGGCGGCTCATGACAGCGCCCCGCCGGGCAGGCCGGTGCATAACGACCGGGATCGAAAGCCTCATTCTGCAGCAGCCATTCGGCCTCGATCAGCGCCGCCGAGGCGGCCTGGAAGGCCGCCTGGCGATCCAGCTCGCTGTGGGCCATCCGTGCCTGCAGCGACGCACCCTGCAAGGCGCTGACGCCCAGCAGCGACATCGCCATCAGCAGGATCAGGGCGATGAGCAGAGTCATGCCCTGCTGGCCCCGGCCGTTCATGTGCCCGTCTCCGGGGGTACATTGCGCAGGCGCACGGTGGTGGCATAGACGCGCCGCAGGCGCCGATCCGTCGCCGTCACGGCCTTGCCATCGAAGCTGTAGGTCTGCGGCGCATCGAGCAGCCCGGCCTGTCGCGAGACCAGCAGCAGCTCGACGTGCACGCCGGTCACCGCGGCCCAGTCGCCCACCCCGGCGGCGCGGCGCCAGCGCCCTGCCGCGAAGTAGCGCACGGCCATCGCCGCCACATGGTGTTCCAGCGGCTGCGGCGAGTGATCGCCCACCGCACAACGCAGTCCCGGCTCGTCGCCCACCGTGAACCGCGTGACACCCGATGCATCGCGATCGACCCAGCCGCCCAGGCAGTTCTGCAGGGGCGCCCGAGTACTGCCGCGATAGCGCACGCGCAGCCTGTGGTCGTCGCCGGCGACACTGGCCGACGCCGCGAAGCCGTTTCCCGCCGGGAAGGCGTCCGGCGCGGTTCGCGGCGCATACCCGGCCTTGCGCAGCTCGCGATCGATCACGTCCAGCGCGAAGCGGCCGTCCTCCTGCATCCGCGACAGGGACGCCTGCAGCCGGTATATCCCCTGATACTCGATGAACAACCGGGTCATCCCGGCCATCACCAGCAGCCCGATGGCCAGCGCCACCATCAGCTCGACCAGGCTGACGCCCCGCTGCCGACCGCCAATGCCCGTTTCACAGCCGGGTCGACAGACTGACGTGTCGCGACTGCCGTGATTCGTTTCCCGCATCGCCACGCTCCCGCCACTGTACTTCCACCCGGGCGGTGGCCAGCACCGTATCGCCGCTCACCGTCACGCAGCCCTTGCCATCCGGCAGGGTATCCGCCACCGCACGCCGCCAGGCCCGCAACCCCGACGCCCCACCGCCTCCACCCTCGCAGGTGCTGTCGAAGGCCCCCGCCAGGGCGTCCCGGCGGTCGAGACGCAGGCGTTCGAGCATGTTGGCGGCGTGGCGCACGGCCAGCGCTTCCGCCTCGGCGCGCCGCTGGGCATGCAGGGCATGGATCTGCGTGGTCGCCAGCCCCAGCAGGCCGAACGCCAGAATGAAGAGCGTGACCAGCACCTCGATCAGGCTGAAGCCGAGGCTGAGCCTCGCTGGCCCCGACCGCCCTCGGGCCGCATTGCGGATCGCGTTCATCGGCAGACCCTGTTGCGGTTATTGAAATAACTACTTATAAAGAAAAGTACAATATAATGAAAAGTGCAAATTCAATGTGCCGTTCGACACGCCGTCACATGCAGGGCATCACCCTGATCGAGCTGCTGGTGGTGCTGGCGATTCTGGTGGTCTGGGCCGGCATCGGCGGGCCGGCCATGGGACGGCTGCTGCAGACACAGCGGCTGCAGGCGGCCAGCCAGACGCTCTACCAGGCCCTGCATTACGCACGCAGCGAAGCCGTGCGCCGAGGCACGCCGGTGCTGGTGGAAAGTCGTGAGCCACGGGACTGGAATACCGGCTGGCGGATCTACGTGGACCGCAATGGCGATGGCGAGCGCTCGTCCGACGAGCCTATCCTGCGCGTGGAACCTTCACCGCCCGGCGATGTGGATGTTATCGCCAACCGGCCGGTGGCCCGGCAGGTACGCTATGCACCCAACGGCTACTCGATGCGGGCGAGCGGGGCCTTCCAGATCGGCAGCTTCTACCTCTGCCCGCCGGGGCGAAAAGGCGATGCAAGGCGGCTGGTGCTGAGCCGGGGAGGACGATTGCGCATCGAGCGGATCGCTGCCGATGAGGGGAAGTGTGGCGGTTGAAGCGGTAACCGCTCGAGCGTTGTCGCTGCGGCGACAGCAGGCAGCGAAACTAGAATTCCTGCCAGGTTATGCCATTGTCTCCCGTCAGCATGTCGGTCTGATCCGCCCCTGTCAGATCCAAGCCGCCGTTGAAAGTAGCGGAACCACCTACCACGACACTGCCGTTCATGGCAAAGTTTCCGGTACCATTCATCATCAGAGCCCCACCCACCCAGACCAGGCCACCGAGCCGGGTCTTGCTCGCGCCATTGAATACCATGCTTCCCGATGAGACAAAAGAGGCACGAATATCTTGTTTGGTTTTCAGCTTAATTGTTGCCGCGCCGTCCACAACAAAGGTCTTCTCTGAGTCAGAATCAGTAACCGTCAAGTCTCCATCAAATCCTTTTTGGGAATCACAGAATACGTACGAACCTCGGGCAGCACACCCCTGTAAATAGTCGGCACCATTCCCCATATAACGTCTAACAGCATCGATATATTCAAGCTCAGGAACCGGCGTATTGCTTACGCCATAATCACTTCTTTTCTCCCCTTCCACGTTATCCTGTCCATGAATCACCAGGGCCCCACCCGTGAGAATACTGAAATCGGAGAGTTCACTGGGCGGATCGAAGTCGGGCCCGCCGCCCGTGCCGGCCACGATGACCCGATGCCTCGCCAGAACCCCGCCCTCTGCATCGACAGCCTCACCGGCAATGGCGTAACCGGGCTCTCCCTCGAGCCTGCAGGCCGTGTAATAAGCCCGTTGATGGTTTTCTTCACTGCCCCCGGAAAGGGTCGCCTGCGTCCATGCTGAAAGCCTAGGGTCATCGTCCATGATCTCCCGGCAGGCCTGTTCGCCGGCGGATTCATCCAGGCGAGTGATCCGGGACGAAGCCACGGTTTCCGCCGCCATCTTCGCCAGCGCATCCGCACGATAGTTACCGGCCAGTTTTTCGTTGGTCACCCCACCCTGAAGCCCAGTGGTCGCCAGCATCGCGGCCATGACCATCAGGATCAGCACCACGATCAATGCAGCTCCATCCTGCCGATGGGAATAACACCTTGGTTTCATTTGCACTCCTTGGGCTTCCCCCCTTTTCCCCACGGCGGTCCCTGACATATTGACCCATTGCCTCCCGATGACCCGGGAGACCCACCCTGGCTATTGCCATTTTCCTGAGCGGCCTTGATCGCGGCAGCGCGGTTGGTTACCAGAAAAGTGAAGGTCGAGTGATCGGCATCGCCGGCGCCTCCGGGGTCGAGATTCAGAGTCACCTGGTAGGTCGAATCTCCGGCAGACGTCACGCCGAAAGCCCCTGCCTCATCGGCCAAGCCATCGAACATGACCTCCCCGTTGCGCAGCAGCTGCTCGGTATCCGCGTCCACCCGATAGTCAACCGACTCGCCATCGATGCTCAGCGTCAGGGGATCGGTACCCGACACGTCGACACTGTCGGCGCGGCGAATATCCCCCAGCACCCGATTGGCAAAGAAACTCAGGTTCGCCTGACGTTGACTCAACTGACTGATGCGCTCGAACTGCCCCCGCACCAGCTGGAACACCTCGCCGGCACCCAGCAGAATCAGCGAACCGATCAGCAGGGCCACCATCAGCTCCACCAGCCCCAGCCCCGCCTGGCGTATCATGCACCCTCCCCGAGGTTCGGCAGGCGTACCGTGTAATCAAAAGCCTGACGGTTGGATTCGTCGGGGGTAGCACGCCCTTCATCCCAGCTTACAGAGATGTCATAAACGCAATTACCGCCTCCCAGGCTTACAGGGTTTTCACCAATTCCCGGAAGCCACTGTCCCCACTCAGGCGCCCACTTGTCCTTCATTTGCGCTTTCCAGTCCGTGGAGCTTGGATCTGGACACGCGGAATCATCGGCCAAACCTCGCCAGAGCCTTTCCTGCAGGTCCTGAGCAGCCAGCGTGGCAATGGTCCGTTGATAACCCATATGCGTGCTCTGCAGGGCCTTGAGCTGCATGCCCGCCACGCCCAGCAGGCCGATGGCGAGGATCAGCAGCGCCACCAGGGCCTCGATCAGCGAGAAGCCTCTGACATGCCGGCCGGCTTTCTGTGCTATGGCCCCCTGAAAGCCCGTCATTGCGCGCTTATGCCCCCCGACTTCGAAATGGAAAACCCGGCACTGTCCTGTGTCGCTTTATTCGTGACCACGAACTCGCAGGCCCCCGACGGGTCGCCGCAATTGGTGCGTTCGCCCAGCTTGCCGAACGTCACGCTCCCGCCGGACATGGAAAGGCCATTCAGAGAACCAATACGCGTCAACAGAGGATTTTCATCTCCGGCATCCTTTTCCCTGACGAATAGTTGCCAGCTCTGCGAGTCGGTCATCTCGAGCACCATGGAAACCTCCGTATGCCGCGTGATGGCCGCACTGCGCGCATAGCGCACGCCGGCGAGTATCTCGTTGTAGGTGCCCGCCAGGCGGTTGTCGCCCAGCAGCCGATCGAATCCCGGCACCGCGATGACGGCCAGAATGGCGGCGATGGCCAGCACCACGATCAGCTCGAGCAGCGTGAAGCCGCGCTCAATCCCCCTACTGCCAGTCACAGGAGGCACCGTCCGCCATGTCGCTTGTATTCTCCAGGTCGCGCTGGCCGGTCTGGTTCAGCGTCAGGGTGCCGCAACGATCACCGGCCTGCGCCGACCC
This sequence comes from Modicisalibacter tunisiensis, assembly GCF_020148005.1. GTDB lineage: Bacteria > Pseudomonadota > Gammaproteobacteria > Pseudomonadales > Halomonadaceae > Modicisalibacter > Modicisalibacter tunisiensis. Next base: position 575,243 of record NZ_JAGXFD010000001.1, read on the forward strand.
TGCCTTTGGTGATGCCTCGAGTCGGTACTTGGAAGCCGAGGGCGTGATGATGGTCAGCGTGTAATAGTCGCCCGCCGAAGTGCTGCCGCTTGGGCAACCATCCGCCTGGTAGCTGTAGTGTTCGGTAAAGCACCGCTCCAGCTGATTCGCCGTATCCAGCAGTGCGGTCTTGGCCTCGTTGCGCCGGGCGTCCTGAACGTGGCGGATGTAACTGGGATAGGCCACCGCCGCCAGGATGGCGACGATCACCATGGCGATCATCACTTCCAGCAGAGTGAACCCTCTGGCATTTCGCCGCATGACGTCACTCATCCGTTATCTAGCGTTTCATTATGTATCAATACTGCCAGACTGCCACCCGGCATCCATAAAAAAGTCGGGCCTCGGCCCGACTTTCGACAGCTGGTAATGGTCGCGTTCAGCCGCTGGCGATGACCCGTTCGCGCAGCTCCCGGGGCATCGAGAAGGTGATCGTCTCCTCCTGGCCGACCAGCTCCTCGGGCGCCTCTGCCCCCAGCTCGCGCAGCCGGGCGACGACGCCTTCCACCAGCACCTCGGGGGCACTGGCACCGGCGGTGATGCCCACGGTCTCGACGCCCTCGAGCCAGGTCGGATCAATCTGCCTGGCGTCGTCGATCAGGCGCGCCGTGCTGCCCATGCGCTCGGCCAGCTCGCGCAGGCGGTTGGAGTTGGAGCTGTTGACGCTGCCCACCACCAGCACCAGCTCGGCCGCCTCGGCCAGCTCGCGCACCGCGTCCTGGCGATTCTGGGTGGCGTAACAGATGTCGTCCTTGCGAGGCCCGTCGATGGCGGGAAACTTGTCGCGCAGGGCATCGATCACCCGGGCAGTGTCGTCCATGGACAGCGTGGTCTGGGTGACGAAGGCCAGCTTTTCGGGGTCGCGCACCTCGAGGGCCGCCACGTCCGCCTCGTCCTCGACCAGGTAGATCGCGCCGCCGTACGAGGTGTCGTAGCGGCCCATGGTGCCCTCCACCTCGGGATGGCCGGCATGGCCGATCAGGATGCACTCCTGGCCGCGCCGCGCGTAGCGCAGCACTTCCATGTGCACCTTGGTGACCAGCGGGCAGGTGGCGTCGAAGACCTTGAGCCCGCGGCGCTCGGCCTCCTGCTGCACGGCGCGCGAGACACCGTGGGCGGAGAAGATCACGGTGACGTCGTCGGGCACCTCGTCGAGCTCGTCGACGAAGATGGCGCCCCGCTCGCGCAGGCTTTCCACCACGTAGCGGTTGTGCACCACCTCGTGGCGCACGTAGATGGGCGGGCCGAGCACGTCGAGCGCCCGGTCGACGATGTCGATGGCGCGATCGACGCCGGCACAGAAGCCGCGGGGGTTGGCCAGCTTGATCTGCATGAAGGGCCTCGCTTGATACGCCGCGTATCGTGAAGAAATGGGACAGCGGGGATGGTCAATGAGTCGTGGCGGGACGCACGTCGATCACCTCCACCGCGAAGGTCAGGGTACGCCCCGCCAGCGGATGGTTGAAGTCGACCTCGACGCGCTTCTCGCCGATCTCGGCGATCACCCCCGGCAGCTCGCCGCCGGCCGGGTCGGCGAAGGACATCACCAGCCCTTCCTCCAGCTCGTCGGTGTCCTCGAAGCTGTCGCGAGGGATCGACTGCACGTTCTGCGGGTTGTGCTGGCCGAAACCGTGCTCGGGGGTGATGGTGAAGCGCCCCGACTCGCCGGCGGCCATCCCCTGGATGGGCTGCTCGAAGCCCGGCGGCAGGTTGCCGTCGCCCACCTGGAAGGTGGCCGGCTGCTTGTCTCGGGTGGAATCAACCACCGTGCCGTCCTCGAGTTCGAGGGTGAAGTGCAGGGTGACTTCCATGCCGTCACCGATCCGATAGTCGCTCATGCTCGCAGACTCGCTATGCAGAATGTCACGCCCGGGCGCGCCGGGCGTCACGCAGGGATTCGACGATCAGCCCCAGCGCCCCCAGGGTGATCGCGGTATCGGCCAGGTTGAAGGCGGGGAAGTAGTGGCTTCCCCAGTGGAAGGACAGGAAGTCCACCACGTAGCCGTGCACCAGCCGGTCGTAGAGATTGCCCAGGGCGCCGCCGATGATCAGCGCCAGCGCGGCGGCCAGCCAGGTCTCGCCGCGCTTCAGGCGGGTCAGCCACACGGTCAGGCCCGCGCTGGCCCCGACCGCGATCAGCGCGAACAGCCAGCGCTGCCAGCCGTCGTGGCCGGCCAGGAAGCTGAACGCCGCGCCGGGATTGTGCAGCAGGGTCAGGTTGAACACCGGCAGCACCTCGACCGGCCGGGCGTAGGTCAGCAGCGCACTGGCCAGCAGCTTGCTGCCCAGGTCGAGGATGATCACCAGCGCCGACAGCAGCAGCCAGCGCAACGGTTGCCGCATGGGCACGGCCTCGCCTTCGCGACGCGTCATCGCCTGCTCCTTCACGAGGAAATCCCCCTGGACTCGATTGCCGCGCCCGCCTCAGGCATAGCGGCGAACCTCGCCGGGGCCGTCCGGCAGGTTGCTGATGCAGCGCCCGCACAGGTCCGGATGCTCGGCATGCGTGCCGACGTCCGGGCGATGGTGCCAGCAGCGCTCGCACTTGGCATGCGCGCTGGCCGCCACCGCCACGGCCAGCCCCTCCAGCTCGGTGGCCTCGGCGGCGTCGCCGGCGGCGTCCCGCGAGGCCAGATGCACCTCGCTGGTCAGCAGCACGAAGCGCAGCTCGTCGCCCAGCCGGCCCAGCGTCTCGCGCAGGTCGTCGGCGGCGTAGAGGGTGACCTCGGCGGACAGCCCGCTCTTGATGCGCTTGGCGTTGCGGGCGTCCTCCAGGCACTTGTTGACCGCCTGCTTGACCTGCAGCACCCGCTCCCAGAACTCGCGACCGAACGCGGCGCCGTCGTCGAGGGTCGCCAGGCCGGCGTAGAAGGTCTCGAGCAGCACGCTCTCGCGACGCTCGCCGGGGATGTGCTCGTAGATCTCCTCGCCGGTGAAGCTCAGGATCGGCGCCACCCAGCGCGCGAGCGCCTCGACCACGTGATACAGCGCGGTCTGGCAGCTGCGCCGTGCCAGCGAGTCGGCCTGGGTGGTGTACTGGCGATCCTTGATCACGTCCAGGTAGAAGCCGCCCAGCTCCCGCGAGCAGAAGGTATGCACCTGCTGGTAGACCTCGAGGAAGCGGTACTCGGCGTAGGCCGTCTCGATGCGTGACTGCAGCTGCGCGGCACGGTCGATCACCCACTGGTCCAGCGCCAGCAGATCGTCGAAGGCCACGGCGTCACGCGCCGGGTCGAAGCCGTTGAGGTTGGCGAGCAGGAAGCGCGCGGTGTTGCGGATGCGCCGGTAGGCATCGGCGGTGCGCTTGAGGATCTCGTCGGAGACCGCCATCTCGCCCGAGTAGTCGGTGGAGGCCACCCACAGGCGCAGGATGTCGGCGCCCAGCTTGTCCATCACCTCCTGCGGGGCGATCACGTTGCCCACCGACTTGGACATCTTGCGGCCGTGGGCGTCGACGGTGAAGCCGTGGGTCAGCAGCCCCTTGTAGGGCGGATGGCCGTCGATCGCGCAGCCGGTGAGCAGCGAGGAGTGGAACCAGCCGCGATGCTGGTCGGAACCTTCCAGGTACAGGTCGGCCCGCGGCCCCCGGGCATGGCCGAGGGCGTGGGAGCCGCGCAGCACGTGCCAGTGGGTGGTGCCGGAGTCGAACCACACGTCGAGGGTGTCGGTGGTCTTCTCGTAGTCGGCGGCCTCGTCGCCGAGCAGCTCGGCGGCGTCGAGCCGGAACCAGGCGTCGATGCCCTCGGCCTCGATACGCTGTGCCACGGCCTCCATCAGTTCCAGCGTGCGCGGGTGCAGCTCGCCGGTGGCCTTGTGCAGGAAGAACGGGATCGGCACGCCCCAGTTGCGCTGGCGCGAGATGCACCAGTCGGGCCGGTTGGCGATCATGCTGTGCAGCCGTGCCTTGCCCCAGGCCGGAATGAACTGGGTGGCCTCGATGCCTTCCAGGGCTCGCTCGCGCAGGGTCTTGCCGTCCTCGCCGCGAATGTCCATGCCCACGAACCACTGCGCGGTGGCGCGGTAGATCACCGGCGTCTTGTGGCGCCAGCAGTGCATGTAGCTGTGGGTGATCTTCTCGTGGGCGAGCAGCGCCCCGACTTCCTCCAGCTTGGCGACGATCTGCGGGTTGGCCTTCCAGATCAACTGGCCGCCGAAGAACGGCAGATCGTCGGCGTAGACGCCGTCACTCTGCACCGGGTTGCGGATCTCGTCGAACTCCATGCCGTAGGCACGGCAGGTGACGAAGTCGTCCTCGCCGTAGGCCGGCGCCGAGTGGACGATGCCGGTCCCCGCGTCGGTGGCCACGTAGTCGCCCAGGTACACCGGCGACAGGCGATCGTAGAACGGATGACGGAAACGCAGGTTCTCGAGGCGCGCCCCGGTGGTGGTGGCCAGCGTCTCGCCGCTCAGCCCGAAGCGCTCGAGGCTGCTGTCGACCAGGTCCTCGGCGAGCACCAGCAGCCGCTCGCCGGTATCGACCAGCGCGTAGTCCACCTCGGGGTGCACGTTGAGCGCCTGGTTGGCGGGGATGGTCCAGGGCGTGGTGGTCCAGATCACCACCGCCGCCGGCTTGCTCAGGGCGTCGAGACCGAAGGCCTCGGCCAGCGCCGCGGGGTCATCGGCGGCGAAGGCCACGTCGATGGCGTCGGACTTCTTGTCGGCGTACTCGACCTCGGCCTCGGCCAGCGCCGAGCCGCAGTCGAAACACCAGTTGACCGGTTTCAGGCCCTTGAACACGTAGCCGTGGCGGACCATCTCGGCCAGCGCGCGTACCTCGCCCGCCTCGTTGGCGAAATCCATGGTGCGGTACGGATGCGCCCAGTCGCCCACCACGCCCAGGCGCACGAAGTCCTTGCGCTGGCCGTCGATCTGCTCGGCGGCGTACTCGCGGCACAGCGCGCGCGCCTCGTCCGGCGGCAGGTGCTTGCCGTGCAGCGTCTCGATCTTGTGCTCGATGGGCAGCCCGTGGCAGTCCCAGCCCGGCACGTAGGGCGCGTCGAAACCGGCCAGCCCCTTGGCCTTGATGATGATGTCCTTGAGGATCTTGTTGACGGCATGCCCGATGTGAATGCTGCCGTTGGCATACGGAGGGCCATCGTGCAGCACGAAGGACTGGCGATCCCGCCCCGCCTCGCGCAGGCGCTGGTAGAGATCGAGCTCCTGCCAGCGCTGGAGGCGCGCCGGTTCCCGCTTGGGCAGATTGCCGCGCATCGGGAAGTCGGTTTCTGGCAGGTTGAGAGTGTGCTTGTAGTCGCTCATAGCCTTGGGTCAGCCGTCATCGTTGTCGGCGGACGCATCCGCCGGGAAATCGGAAGTCGTGGAACCCGGCGCCAGCGGCGCCGAGGCCAGCTCGGAGAGACACGCCCCGCCGTCATGCCCCGAGGCGACGGCGTGTTGACGAAAGTAGGCCCGCGCGCGCGCCTGGTCGAGGGTGATCTGGTGCTTGAGCGCCTCGAGGCCGTCGAAGGTCAGCTCGCCGCGCAGCCGGGCGCAGGGCAGCACCTCGATCACCTGGCCGTAGAGGTCCTCGTCGACATCGAACAGATGCACCTCCAGCACCGGGCGCGAGGCCCCGACCGTGGGCCGCCAGCCGACGTTCGCCACCCCCGGCAGGCAGCGCCCGTCGGCGAGCCGGGTCAGCACCGCATAGACCCCGCGCAGGGCCAGCGGCCCGGGCAGCAGCGGCACGTTGGCGGTGGGCACGCCGATGGTGCGCCCCAGCTGGCGATCGGCGACGACCCGGCCGATGAAGCGATAGGGCCGCCCCAGCAGCCGTGCGGCCTGGTAGAAGTTGCCGCTGGCCAGCAGCGTGCGGATGCGGGTGCTGGAGACCCGCTCGTCGTCGAGCAGGAAGGTCCGGGTGTGCTCGACCCCGAAGCCTTCCTGCTCGCCGATCTCGCGCAGCAGGGCGAAGTCCCCGCGCCGATCGCAGCCGAAGCGGAAGTCGTCGCCCACCACCAGATGGCGCACGCCCAGCCCCTCGAGCAGCACGCGATCGACAAAGGCCCGGGCGGTCAGGCTGCGCAGCGCCTCGTTGAAGGGCAGGCAGACGATGCGCTCGGCGCCGTGCTCGGCGAGCAGGCGCACCTTGTCGCGCAGCCGGGTCAGCCGCGGCGGCGCCTGGTCGCCGGCGAAGTACTCGCGTGGCTGCGGCTCGAAGATCACCACGGTCACCGGCAGCGCCAGCGCCCGCGCCCGGTCGCGCAGCTGGTCGAGGATCGCCTGATGACCGCGATGCACGCCATCGAAGTTGCCGATGGTCGCCACGCATCCCCGGTGATGCGCTTTCAGATTGTGCAGACCGCGGATCAGTTGCATACGTCGCTCGGGCATCATCAAATCGTCGATTATAACGAAGGGGATGGGGCTTGACAGCCGCCATCACCCCTGCAGGCGAAAGTCACGCAGGCGCACCCCGGTCGCCCACAGCCAGGCAAAGTAGGTCGCGGCCCCGCCGACCACCAGGGCCGCGAGCCAGGCCGCGCGGCGCCAGACACTCCAGTCGAGCCACACATGCCAGTCCGGCGACAGCCACCACAGCCCGCCCACCATCAGGGCGCAACCGCCCGTCAGCTGCAAGGCATAGCGCCCCCAGCCGGGCTGGAAGACCAGCACGCCGCGCCGGCGCAACCCCCGGGCCAGCAACCCGGCATTGACGAAGGCCGACGCCGAGGTGGCCAGCGCCAGCCCGGCATGCGCCAGCGGCAGGATCAGCGCCAGGTTGAAGGCCATGTTGGCGACCATGGCGACGATGCCGATCTTCACCGGCGTGGCAGTGTCCTGGCGGGCGAAGTAGCCCGGCGCCAGGACCTTGATCAGCATGAAGGCCACCAGCCCCAGCGCATAGGCGCGCAGGCTCCTCGACGCCATGACGATGTCGTGGTCGGTCATCGCCCCGTAGTGGAACAGGCTGACCAGCAGCGGCTCGGCGAGCACCACCAGCGCCAGCGCCGCCGGCAGGCCCAGCAGCAGCACGGCGCGCAGCGACCAGTCGAGCATCTTCGCGAAATGCTCGCGGGACTGCTCGGCATGGCGCTTGGACAGCGCCGGCAGGATCACCGTGCCGATCGCCACACCGAACACCCCCAGCGGCAGCTCCACCAGGCGATCCGAATAGTAGAGCCACGACACGCTCCCCGAGGCGAGCAGCGAGGCCAGCACGGTATCCAGCAGCAGATTGACCTGCGACACCGAGACCCCGAACAGGGCCGGCGCCATCAGCCACAGGACGCGCCGCACGCCGGGATGGCGAAAGCGCGGCCAGGGCCGCGGCAGCAGCCCCTGACGCGCCAGGAACGGCACCTGAAAGGCCAGCTGGGCCGCCCCGGCGATCAGCACCCCCCAGGCCAGGGCCATCGACGGCACCGCCATCCACGGGGTCAGCCACACCGCGGCGCCGATCAGCACCAGGTTGAGCAGCACCGGGGTGAAGGCCGGTACGGCGAAGCGATTCCAGGTATTGAGCACGCTGCCGGAAAACGCCGTCAGCGAGATCAGCAGCAGGTAGGGAAACGTCAGCCGCAGCATGTCGGCGGTCAGCGCCAGCTTCTCGGGATCGCGGCCGAAGCCCGGCGCGAACAGCCAGGCCAGCCAGGGCGCGGCCAGCATCGCCAGGGCGGTGAGCAGGGCCAGGACCAGCGTCAGGCTCCCCGAGACCGCATCGAGCAGTTCGCGCACCTCCTCGCGGGTACGCTGCGTGGCGTACTCGGAGAGCACCGGCACGAAGGCCTGGTTGAAGGCCCCCTCGGCGAACAGCCGGCGCATGAAGTTGGGGATCTTGAACGCCACGAAGAAGGCATCGGCGCCGCTGCCGGCCCCGAACAGCGCGGCGATGGTCACGTCGCGCACCAGCCCCATCACCCGCGAGATCATGGTCATCACGCTGACCACCAGCCCCGAGCGCAGCAGCCCCCCGCGACGCGATGCCGCCCTGCCCGGGGCCGACTCGGGGCCGCCGTCACCCGCGGCGGGCGAGACGCCGGTGACGTCATCGGCGGTCACGCGGCGACCGGACTGGGCTTGCTGCTCGGCCATCACGCCTCCTTGCTGACCCTCACGCCACCGGCGGCACGCACGCGGGTGGCACGCACAAAAAAACCGGCCGTAGCCGGTTTTTCGAGAACCCGTGACCGTCGGGCGCGCCGACGGTCATCGGCTCAGCGACACCGGCTCAGGCCGCCAGCGCCTTGATCCGCTTGTTGAGACGGCTCTTGATGCGGGCCGCCTTCTTCTTGGACAGCGCGTCCTTGTCGGCGATGCGGTCGATGACCGGCTGCGCCGCCTTGAACGCGTCCATGGCCTGGGCGTGATCGCCGGTCTGGATCGCCTTGATCACACGCTTGACGTAGGTCCGCACCATGCTGCGCTGGCTGGCGTTGTGCTTGCGACGCTGTTCCGCCTGGCGCGCGCGCTTCTGGGCTTGCTTGGTATTCGCCACCGTAATCTCCTTGGAGAATCGCTAAATTCGGTAGATAAGTCTTTGACCGGCTTCGACTCTTCGGATCCGCCGAAGCGGTTTGGCCGCTCAACAACCACGGGCCATGTCTGAGAGGATGCGGCATTCTAGCACGGCGCCCCGGGGCTTGCCACAGCCCGCGCGGTGCCTGAGTCGAGTCCCGCGGCACACTTCCGGCCGGCGGGGCTATCCGAAAAGTCGGCGGGCGAGGGCCAGCCAGGCCGTGGGAGCGACTTCAGTCGCGATGAAGCCGCCACCGGGCCGCCGTTGTCGGGGATGAATCCCCTCCCACAGACTACTCCGGCAGGCCGGCCAGCCTGGCTTGCTCCGACTGGCCGGAGGGAGCGCCCGTGAACACCTGATGGGGGGGGTATACCGCTACAGCACCACCAGGTTGTCGCGATGGATCAGCTCCGGGGCTTCCATGTAGCCGAGGATCGCCTCGATCTGGTGGCTCGGCTGGCCGAGCAGGCGCGCCGCCGCATCGCTGCCGTAGTTGACCAGCCCCTTGGCCACCCGCTCGCCCTGCTCGTCGACACAGACCACCATGTCGCCGCGCACGAAATGCCCCTCGACGGCCCGCACGCCCACCGGCAGCAGGCTCGAGCCGCGATCGCGCAGCACGCTCACCGCGCCGGCATCCAGGGTCAGGGTGCCGCGCACCTTCAACTGCCCGGCGAGCCAGCGCTTGCGCGCGGCCAGCGGCGCGTGCTCGGGCCGCAGCAGCGTGCCCAGCCGCTCGCCGTCGATCAGCCGGGTCAGCACGTCCGCCTGGCGGCCGCCGGCGATCGCCGTCACCGCCCCGGAGCGCGCCGCCAGCCGGGCCGCGCGGATCTTGGTGGTCATGCCGCCACGCCCCAGCACGCCGCCGCCGCCGGCCATCGCCGCCAGCCGCGGGTCGTCGGCGCGCCCCTCGGGAATCAGCGCGGCCTGCGGGTTGTGGCGCGGGTCGGCGTCGTAGAGCCCTTCCTGGTCGGTGAGGATGACCAGGGCATCGGCCTCGAGCAGGTTGGCCACCAGTGCGCCCAGGGTGTCGTTGTCGCCGAAGCGGATCTCGTCGGTGACCACGGTGTCGTTCTCGTTGACCACCGGGATCACCCGCAGGTCGACCAGGGTGCGCAGCGCGGAGCGCGCGTTGAGGTAGCGCTTGCGGTTGGACAGGTCGTCGTGGGTCAGCAGCACCTGGGCGCTGCGCAGCTCGTGACGGGCGAAGTGGCCCTGATAGCACTGCGCCAGGCCGGTCTGGCCCACCGCCGCGGCGGCCTGCAGCTCGTGGACCGCCGAGGGACGCACGCTCCAGCCGAGCTGCGCCATGCCCGCCGCCACCGCGCCGGAGGAGACCAGCACCACCTCGATGCCGCGTGCATGCAGCGCGGCGATCTGGTCGACCCAGCCGCCGATGGCCGGCTCGTCGAGGCCGCGACCGTCATCGGTCAGCAGCGCGCTGCCGATCTTCACCACCACGCGCCGCGCGCCGGTCAGCGCCTCGCGTCCCGGCGCCCGCTCGTCGTTGCTCTGCATCCTCTCCTCGACTCCACTGCTGTCCCGGCCCGGGGCGCCCGACAGGCACCCGTCGCCTCAGGGGGCGTACTCGACCTCGACATCGTAATCGTCGTCGTCGAAGTCGTCATCGTCGTCCACGTCCTCGCGGGCCGGCTTGCGCTTGCGGCTCAACCGCGACTCGGCGCGCGCCACCGCCTCGGCCTCCATGCGTGCGCGCATCTCGCGCTCGCGCTCAGCGACCACCTCGTCCTCGGTCTCGAGGATGCGCTGGTCGGTCAGCCAGCGGTGCACCGCCTCCACCAGCGGCCGCGTCCCCTCGGCGGCGATCGCCGAGATGCGGAACACCGGTCCTTCCCAGGCCAGCGCCGCGACGATCGCCTCGGCGCGTGCCTCGCGCTCGTCCTCGGGCAGCAGGTCGAGCTTGTTGAGCACCAGCCAGCGCGGCCGCTCGGCCAGGGCCGGCGAGAACTGCTCGAGCTCGCGGGCGATGGCCCGGGCCGACTCGACCGGGTCGGACTCGTCGAACGGCGCCACATCGACCACGTGCAGCAGCAGCCGCGTGCGGGTCAGGTGCTTGAGAAAGCGCAGCCCCAGCCCGGCGCCGTCGGAGGCGCCCTCGATCAGCCCCGGCACGTCGGCCATCACGAAGTGCTCATGGGTGCCCAGCTTGACCACCCCGAGGTTGGGCACCAGCGTGGTGAACGGGTAGTTGGCGACCTTGGGCTTGGCGGCCGACACGGCGCGGATCAGCGTCGACTTGCCGGCATTGGGCATGCCCAGCAGGCCGACATCGGCCATCACCTTCATTTCCAGACGCAGGTTGCGCCGCTCGCCCGGCGTGCCCGGCGTGGTCTTGCGCGGCGCGCGATTGGTCGAGGACTTGAAGTGGATATTGCCCAGCCCGCGACGCCCGCCCTGGGCGACCAGCACAACCTGACCGGACTCGGTGACATCGGCGATCACCTCGAGGGTATCCTCGTCGATCACCGTGGTGCCCACCGGCACCTTGACGTGCAGGTCGTCGCCGGCCTTGCCGCTCATCTGGCGGCCCTGCCCCGGCTGACCGTTGGGGGCCTTGTAGAAGCGCTGATACTTGAAATCGATCAGGGTGTTCAGCGCGTCGTCGCCGATCAGGTAGACACTGCCGCCGTGGCCGCCGTCGCCGCCGTCCGGCCCGCCCTTGGGCACGAACTTCTCGCGGCGGAAGCTCAGGCAGCCCTTGCCGCCGTTGCCGGCCTCCACGATGATCGATGCTTCGTCGACGAATTGCATTGGACACTCTCCCGACGGCACAGGCCGTCATGATACAAGAAGGCCCCGCCATGGCGGGGCCGGATGGCGAGGCCTTCCTGCGTCGATTCGCGACGGTCTCAGGCGGAGACGACGCTCACGAACTTGCGGTTCTTCGGACCCTTGGTCTCGAACTTGACCACGCCTTCGTCCAGGGCGAACAAGGTGTGGTCCTTGCCGATGCCGACGCCGGTACCGGCGTGGAACCGGGTGCCGCGCTGACGCACGATGATGTTGCCCGGCGCGACGGCCTGGCCACCGAACAGCTTGACACCCAGACGCTTGGATTCGGAGTCGCGGCCGTTGCGCGTACTACCGGCTGCCTTCTTGTGAGCCATTGCAAATACCTCGCTCGTTCGGGGGAGTACTGCCGCTTACGCGGAGATCCCGGTGATCTTGACTTCCGTGAACCACTGACGGTGGCCCTGACGACGCATGGAGTGCTTGCGACGACGGAACTTGAGGATGTTGACCTTCTCGCCACGACCGTGGGACACGACTTCGGCGGTCACCTTGGCACCGTCGACCAGCGGCGCGCCGACCTTGACGTCGTCGCCGTCGGCGACCAGCAGCACCTGGTCGAAATCGAGGCTGTCGCCGGTGGCCACTTCAAGCTTCTCGAGCTTCAGGGTCTGGCCTTCCTGGACGCGGTACTGCTTACCGCCACTCTTGATAACAGCGTACATGTTGCTCTCCAGACACTCATCGGGGGATGGGCTCTTCATCGACCTGCGGCGAGTGGCGCCCCTTCCGGCAGCCATCTGACAGGGAGCATGATGAGTAGGGTCGCGGATTATAACCGTCGCCGACCACGGCGGCAAGAGGCTCGATCGGGCGCCACGCCGCACGGCGCCTCGCCTTGACGCCCCCCACCCCCCCCTCATAGCATAGCGACAAGCCTAGGCCGGCCCCGGGTTCGACTGCCGCACGCTTGCCGGGCGCTCAGAGCCTCGTCCGTTTCACGACGACGCCCTCGGCCAGCGCCCGGCGCTTGCCGGGCCCCAACTCCAGGACCACAGCCCACGACATGCAACCCAACGCATCGCCCATTCATGCCGCGGTGGCCGAGGATTTCGCCGCCGTCGATCGCACGGTCCTCGACCAGCTGCACTCGCGGGTACCGCTCGTCGAGACCATCGGCCAGTACATCATCGACAGCGGCGGCAAGCGCCTGCGCCCGCTGCTGGTACTCCTGTCCGCACGCGCGCTGGACTACGCCGGCGACGCCCACATCCGCCTGGCCACGCTGATCGAGTTCATGCACACCTCGACGCTGCTCCACGACGACGTGGTCGACGAGTCGAGCCTGCGACGCGGCCGCACCACCGCCAACGAGAACTGGGGCAACGCCCCCTCGGTGCTGGTCGGCGACTTCCTCTACTCGCGCTCGTTCCAGATGATGGTCGAGATCGGCTCGATGCGGGTCATGCAGATCCTCTCCGCGGCCACCTGTACCATCGCCGAAGGCGAAGTCCTGCAGCTGACCAACGTCGGCAATCCCGACGTCGACGAGGCCGCCTACTTCGAGACCATCACCGGCAAGACGGCGATGCTCTTCGAGGCCGCCTCCCACAGCGGCGCCGTGCTCGCCGGCGCCACGCCGGAGCAGGAGGAGGCCCTGCGCCTCTACGGCCGCCATCTGGGCCTGGCCTTCCAGCTCATCGACGACCTGCTCGACTACCAGGGCGACGCCGGCACCATGGGCAAGAACGTCGGCGACGATCTCGCCGAGGGCAAGCCGACCCTGCCGCTGATCCACGCCATGCGCGAGGGCAACGCCGAACAGGCCGCGCTGATCCGCAAGGCGATCCGCAAGGGCGGGCTCGATTCGCTCGACGAGGTGCTGGCGATCATCGACGAGACCGGCGCGCTGGACTACACCCGCCAGCGCGCCGAGGACATGGCCGCCAGGGCGCTGGCCCAGCTCGAGGCACTGCCCGCCAGCCGCTATCGCGACACCCTCGCGACCCTGGCGCACCTGGCCGTCGAACGCAAAGCCTGAATCAGGGGGTTGCCAAGTGCGCCGCGATGCGTATAATGCAGCCCCGTTGAGGCACACGCCCAGCGACACGGAGTATAGCTCAGCTTGGTAGAGCGCTGCCTTCGGGAGGCAGAGGTCGTAGGTTCGAATCCTGCTACTCCGACCAAGAATACGAGCAAAAACGGCCACTTAGCTCATCGGAGCGGTGGCCGTTTTTCGTTGCCGAGCATTCAGGTAGCAAATAGGTAGCAAGCGGCGAAGCCTGTCTTCTGACCAGATCACCCTATACGGCACGATTCTGTAGCCTCACGACAGTGCTCAAGCAGCAGGCACTGCACCTGGGCACCGTCCGCCCTCCGCTCGAATGACGCACCCTCTTTCCTTGGCGGCGTGATGGACCCACCGTTCACCATCGTCCCAGCCTACACGCCAAGGAGCGCTATGGCGGTTAAGGGCACGCTTCCACTTGGGGTGCTCCAGCTGCATGCCCGCAGGCACAGCAGGTTGGCCACGCCCTTTGGCCGCCGCTCGCTCATCTAAGCCCCTGATAAACTGGGCACCTTGTAGCCGGGCGGCAGCCTGATCGTCTTCTCCCGAAGATCACGGAGAAATCCTTTCCCCTTGTTGCTGGGGCAGTTTTTCGTGAGACTTCAGGCTCTGCCAGCACATCTACAGACAGCTTTATTCCGTTACAATCGCACGAGCAAGGTTCCAATTACCCTCACCTGACTCATCGGAGCACTGCATATGAAGGAGAAGTGGCTTCATGCCCACGAAGTCGGTACCTCCTTCGGCAGAAATAGCCGCGAGGTGAGCCCCAGGGCCCGCAACGGCAATACCAGCGAGGGCAGCAAGTCCGATGCGTGATCAAGCGACACTCAAGCGCCTGGGATTCATGACCCAGCAGGGCAGCACTCACACGGCTCGCACCCTCATGCTCAGCGAGCTCAGCACCCTGTTCGACCATGTCGCCGAAGAGGCCGGCAAGGAGGAGTACCTGGACGCCATCCGCGATGCCAACTGCCTCTCCAAGCGCTCCGGCCGCACCCGTCAGCTGACGGCCAGCCATCTGGCCTACCTCTATGGCCTCGACTCTGCCAACCCGATTCACGCCGGCCTGCGCTACTTCTGGTCACGGGATGAGGCCGCACGCCCTCAGCTCGCTCTGCTGGCGGCAGCAGCCCGTGACTCCCTGCTCAGAGACCTCGCCCCCGCCATTCTCGCCAATCCGCTGGGTACATCGATAACCCGCGAATCGGTCGAGGAAGCCATCGAGCAGCGTTGGCCGGGCCGCTTCAGTCCGGCGACACGGAAATCCGTCGCCCAGAACATCAACAGCAGCCTGGTGCAGGTCGGCTACCTGCTTGGCCGTATAAAGAAGGTACGCGCCCGCCTGGAGCCTACGACAGGCACTGTCGCCTACGCCCTTTATCTTGCATGGTTGCAGGGCGGCCGAGGCGAACTGCTGCTGCAGAGCCCCTGGTGCAAGCTGCTCGACGCCAGCCAAGACCGCCTGCTGGAGTTGGCGGCACAGGCTTCGGCCAAGGGCTGGATAGTGATGCGCCGGGTCGACAACGTGATCGATATCGACTTCCCTGCCCTGGTTCCGGTGGTCACCCAGGCCCTGACGCCCACCGAACCCACGGCTGCCTCTCAGCAGGAGAACCTCCATGAGCAAGGTTAAGCGCCTGATCGACTCCTACGGCCGCTTTATCGCCCTGCCCTGGCGCGACGACGCCGCGGCGGCCCAACGTGTCGTCTTCTGCGTCTACCCGGAAACCGAGGAACTTCGCCTGCGTGCCAACCTGGGGGAATTCGAGCTGGTGACACGCCAGAACGACCATGAGTGGTTGGCGTTCGACCTGACCGATACCTTCGCCCTGTGGATGGCTGAGCAGAAATATGCCAAAGGGTACTTCAGGTCTCCGGCCAAGCTGGCTACGGTGATCCATCGCTATCTGGACTGGCTGGAGGCCCGCTTCACCGCGGAGCTATCCGCCCAGGGTGTTGGCGACAACCACGTCGTCACCTTGTATGGCGTCGGCAGCCTGTTTGGCCTGCTGAAGGTCAAGGAGGTGGTGGACCGCCTGGCCCCCCGCGTCAGCGGTCGCTTGGCCGTGCTGTTCCCGGGCAGCTTCGAGAACAACAACTACCGGCTGCTGGACGGCTATGACGGCTGGAACTACCTGGCCACGCCCATCACCGCCGATGGGGCCCGCTGAACCAGCACCACGCAAGAATTCATACTTCGCTACCGCAGGGGAAAGGACGCATGCGCAACCGCGATATCTACGCCAAGGACCCATCCCAGCAGCGCCTGGTCAACGAGGGCGTCGCCTACGTCAACGACGACAGAAGCGACCGGGCCCAGAAGGTACTGCGCTACGAGCTGGAGACCTTCGTCTGCGACGGCCAGTACGCCAGAGGCATGCAGGATATTCTGGATACCTACCTGCGCAATCTGAGCGGCGGTGCCTCCCAGCAGCCCGGCGTGTGGATCAGCGGCTTCTTCGGTTCGGGCAAATCCCACATGGCTAAGATGCTGCGCAACCTGTGGGAAGACGTCACCCTCGACGATGGTGCCACCGCCCGCGGCCTCGTCCACCTGCCCCAGGAGATCCAGGACCTGTTCAAGGAACTCTCCACCCAGGGCAAACGCCATGGTGGCCTGTTCGCCGCCTCCGGCACTTTGGGAGCGAGTTCACGCGACAAGAGCGTGCGCCTGGCATTGCTCTCGGTGATCTTCCGCGCGGCCGGCTTGCCGCAGCAGTACCCTGTCGCCCGCTTCGTGATGTGGCTGCGTGACGAGGGCATCCTTGAGCAGGTACGCGACGACGTCGTCAGCCGCGGTGACGACTGGCAGGAGGAGCTCGATAACTTCTACGTCGCCGAGTCACTGCACGAGGCCCTGGTCCAGGCCAAGCCGAGGATATTTAGCAGCGTGGAGTCCTGCGCCGAGACCCTCAGCCACCTCTACCCTCACGTCAACGACATCAGCAGCGACGAGATGCTCAAGGCCATCCGCCAGGCGCTGAGCCAGGACGGCAAGATGCCGCTCACCCTGGTGGTACTGGATGAGGTGCAGCAGTACATCGGCACCGACGGGCAGCGTTCCATCGACGTGCAGGAAGCGGTGGAAGCCTGCTGCAAGGAGATCGGCAGCCGCCTGATGTTCATCGGCACCGGCCAGACCGCCATTACCGGCACCAGCAACCTGGCACGCCTGCAGGGCCGTTTCACCACTCGCATCGAGCTCTCTGATGCCGACGTCGACGCCGTTATCCGCCAGGTGGTGCTGGCCAAGAAGCCCGAGGCCAAGGCGCCGGTCGCCGAGGTGATGGAGGGCAATCTCGGCGAGATCTCCCGCCACCTGGCCGAGACTTCCATTGCTCACCGCCAGGAGGATACCCGCCACTTCGCTCAGGACTACCCCATCCTGCCGGTGCGTCGTCGCTTCTGGGACGCCGCCCTGCGTGTGCTCGACCAGACCGGTACCGACAGCCAGCTGCGCAACCAGCTCAGCATGATCCACAAGGCGATCCAGACCAACCTGGACGCCCCGCTGGGCAACATCATCCCCGGCGACTACCTCTACTTTGACGCCACCGACAAGCTGTTGCAGTTCCGTGCACTGCCGCGCAAGCTCCACGACGCCACCCAGCAGTGGCGTAACGGCAGTGAAGACGAGCAGCTGATGGCGCGAGCCTGTGCCGTGGTGTTCCTGATCAACAAGGTCGCCAGCACCAACACCGAGCTCGGCCTGCATCCTACCCTGGCCAACATCGCCGACCTGCTGGTCGATGACCTCAAGGCCGGCAGCAGCTCGCTGCGCAGTCGCCTGCCGGATCTTCTCGATGAGTGCGAGTTCATCATCAAGGTGGGCGACGAGTATCGGATCCAGACCGAGGAGAGCGCCGCCTGGAACGACGCCTTCCTCGCCCACAAGAGCACCCTGGGCAACGCCACCCACCAGATCGAGACCGAGCGCGACGACCTGATCCGCCAGCACTTCGCCAAGCAGGTCGGTAACCTCACGGTGAACCACGGCGAGTCCAAGGTGCCGCGCCCGCTCTCGCCGGTCTTCGACATGACGCTGCCCAAGGATGCCGCCGAGAGGCTCTATGTCTGGGTGCGCAACGGCTGGTCGGATGACATCAGCCAGGTGCGTGCCGATGCCCGCCAGGCGGGGTCGGAATCCCCCACCCTGTTCGTGTTCATCCCCAAGCGCTCCGCTGACGAGCTACGCAACCAGCTGATCGAGTTCAAGGCCGCCAGCGCGACCCTGGAGACCCGCGGTACGCCCGGCACCCCTGAAGGGGAAGAGGCGCGAGCCGCCATGCAGACTACCCGCGATGCCGCCCAGCGGCGCATTCGCGAACTGCTCGACGAGGCCTTCAACGGCGCCCAGGTATTCCAAGGCGGCGGTAACGAGATCGTCGGTGCCACCCTGCGTGAGGCCATTCAGGAAGGCGCCGAGAACGCCCTGGCCCGCCTGCATCCCAAGTTCCATCAGGCCGACCACGCCGGTTGGGAGAAGGTCTATTCCAAGGCCAAGCAGGGCGCTCCCGATGCCCTCAAGGCCGTGGGCTACGATGGCGAGCCCCAGAGTCATCCGGTATGCAAGGCTGTTCTGAGTTTCCTCGGCGGCGGCAAGAAGGGTAGCGAGATACGCGACCATTTCGAGCACGGTGATTACGGCTGGTCCCAGGACGCCATCGATGGCGCCGTGCAGGTGCTACTGGTCGCCGGACAGATCCGCACCACCGATGGCACCTCTCCCCAGGAGTTGGACCGTCGCGCCATCGGCAAGACCGAGTTCCGCGTGGAGGCCACGACCATCTCCGCGGGGGAGCGCATCAAGATCCGCAAGGTGATGCAGAAGCTCGGCGTGCAGGCCAAGTCTGGCGAGGAGTCCGCCAAGGCGCCGGATTTCGCCGACAAGCTCCGAACCCTGGCCGAACAGGCAGGTGGCGAACCGCCGGCTCCGGAGGCTCCCCGTCTGGATGCCCTGGAAGCCGTGCGTACCAGCAGCGGTAACGACCAGCTCAAGGCCATCGTCAGCAACCAGGGCGAGCTGCTTACCGCCATCGATGAGTGGAAGGCCACCGCCGAGAAGATCCAGCAGCGCCGACCCGCCTGGGGCACACTCAAGCGCCTGGCCGACCACGCCAGGAGCCTGCCCGACGCCGAGCCGTTGCTGGCCCAGGTCAGCCAGATCCGCGAGCACCGCTCGCTGCTGGACGACCCGGATCCCGTCCAGCCCCTGCTGGCCAACCTCACCCAGCAGTTCCGTGACACCTTCAACGACCTGCAGCAGCGCTATGCGGACGAGCATGCCGCCGGAATGCAGCGCCTGGAGGCGGATGACAACTGGCAGCAGCTCTCGCCGGACCAACGCCACGACCTGCTCGCCGCCAAGCGCCTGACGGCTCACGACGCCCCCGAGATCACCCTCGGCGGCACCGACCAGGTCCTGGAAACCCTGAACCATGTGCGTCCCGACGCCCTGGCCGACCGCATCGCCGCGCTATCCAGTCGCTTTGATGAGGTGCTGGTCAAGGCAGCCGAGGAGATGGAGCCCGAGGTGCAGTTCGTCAACCTGCCGCGCCGCACCCTCAAGAGTGAGGCCGATATCGATGCCTGGCTGGAGGACGTTCGTCGTGAGCTGCTCGAGGCCCTGCAGGACGGGCCGGTGATCACCCAGTAACCGAGGGCCATGCCATGCTGACCTCCATTCAGCTGACCAATTTCAAGAGCTACCGGCAGGCCAGGCTGGACCTGGCACCGCTGACCTTCCTGATCGGCCCCAACGCCTCGGGCAAGAGCAACGCCCTGGAGGGCATTCGATTGCTCAACTGGCTGGCCAAGGGGAAACGCCTGGACGATATCGAGCGCGATATCCAGGGCGGCGATACCGTGGTGCGTGGTCAGGCCCGTGATCTGTTCCGAATGGACGGCGAGCCCTTCACGCTGGAGGCGCACCTGGCCGATGCACCCGAGGGTTGGGGCGACTTCTCCATCACCATCGACCAGCTCAGCGACCAGCTGGTGGTGGCGGGCGAGCAGATCACCCATCCTGACCAGAAGGTGCCCCTCTACCGGGTGGACAGCGAGCCCAACGAGCACAGCGATGAGATCAGCATCGCCTATAACAACTTTCGGCGTGGGCGCACCAAGCCGCATATACCCTGTTCCAACCGTCAGGCAGTGTTCTATCAGCTGGAGACGCCCGGCCGCTTTCAGCAATCCCACACCGAGGCCCAGGAGCTGATTCCCGAGGTGACCCGCGCGCTGCGCGAGACGCTGCGGAATATCGTCTTCCTCGACCCGCGCCCGGCGCAGATGCGCGACTACGAGTACGCCGGCGACAAGCACCTCAAGGAGGATGGCAGCAATCTCTCCGCGGTGCTCTACCAACTTTGTCAGATCCCGAGCAGTAAGCAGGCACTGCTCGATTTTATCCGCTCGCTTCCGGAACAGGACATCACCGATATCCAGTTTATCGAGACGCCCCGCCAGGACGTCATGGTCAGCCTGGAAGAGACCTTCGGCGAACAGCAGCGCTTCATGGATGCTCCGCTCCTCTCCGACGGGACCCTGCGGGTGCTGGCCGTGGGCGCGGCACTGCTCTCGGCGCCCGAGGGTGCGCTGCTGATCATCGAGGAGGTCGACAACGGCGTGCATCCCAGCCGGGCCGATGTGCTGGTCAAGCAGATTCGCGATGTGGCCAGCCAACGGCAGCTGCGCGTGCTGATGACCTCCCACAACCCGGCCCTGCTGGATGCCTTGCCCGATGCGGCCCTGGCTCATGTGCTGTGCTGCTACCGAGACCCGCATCAGGGCGACAGCCGACTGGTAAGGCTGGGCGACATGGAGCGCTATAGCGAGCTGGTGGCCCAGGGGCCGCTGGGCCAGCTGATGACTCGCAAGGTGCTGGAGCGCTTCCTCAAGGACGACACCTCGCCGGAACAGCGCCGCGACGCGGCCCTGGCCTGGCTGGAGGAGCTCAAGCAGGACACGGAGTCTCAGGGATGAGCGCCATCTGTCTCGTTGATACCTCAGTATTCGTGGAGATCCTCAGGGTCCCCGGGATGGACAGTCAATACGTTGAGGTCGTCGCGGAGCTGGAAGACCGGCTCACCCGCCAGGAGTCCCTGTTTCTGCCCATGGCGACGATACTGGAAACCGGCAACCATATCGGCCAGCACGGCGACGGCCGTGAGCGCCGGGCCTGTGCCCAACGCTTCGTGCAGCAGGTCGGAGTGGCATTGAAAGGAGAGAGCCCCTTCAAGCCCATCAACTTCCTGGAAGCCGAGCAGCTGCAGGCCTGGCTGGCGGAGTTTCCCGACCACGCCGGCCGGGGCAGTGGACTGGGTGATCTCTCCATCATCCACGACTGGCAACGGCTCTGTGAGCAGAACCCGCAGCGCCGCGTCACGATCTGGTCGTTGGATCAGCATCTTGCCGGCTACGACCGACCGGCGCCGTAATGCACACGGCTGAGCATTAACCGCCGATCAATGCGCACAGCAATGCTCACATGCAATAGAACACGCATTCGCAGGGATACCGTGGAAGGAAGCAACATGGATAGCAGCATGCAGCCACTCGACAAGACACTCCGCAACCAACTCGACCGCACCGTGCGCAAGGCGCGACCTGTCGCCGAACAGGCCGCCGAGGCTGCCCTGGAGCAGCTCGGCGTCGGCGAGGAGACCCCGCCCAGCTACCTGAGTGACAACCAGCGCGCCCTGCGCCGCCGGCTTCGCGCCCATGCCCGCAGCCTGGGCGACCCCCTCAAGGAGGGCGCCCAGGCGGTCACCCGGCTGATCGGCGAGATCGCCTACGAGCACTGGCACCGCATGCTGTTCGCCCGCTTCCTGGCCGAGAACGAGCTGTTGATGTACGACGGCGTAGCCGTCACTCTGGAGGAGTGCGAGGAGCTGGCGGAAGAGGAAGCTGAACAAGGCGAGCGCACCAGCGGCTGGGCCCTGGCCGCTCGGCTGGCCAGCACCATGCTGCCCCAGGTGTTCCGCGTCGACAGCCCGGTGTTCGAGCTCACCCTGGCCGCCGAGTATCAGCGCGAACTGGAAGAACTGCTGGCCGGCCTGCCGGTGCAGGTCTTCCACGCCAGCGACAGCCTGGGCTGGGTGTACCAGTTCTGGCAGACCGACAACAAGGAGCGCATCAACCGCTCCGAGGTGAAAATCGGCGCCGACGAGCTGCCCGCCGTCACCCAGCTGTTCACCGAGCCCTACATGGTCAGCTTCCTACTGGATAACAGCCTGGGCGCCTGGTGGGCCGCTCGTCGCCTGTCGGAAGCCGATCTGGCCAGCGCCGAGAGCGAGCAGGCGCTGCGTGACAAGGCCAGCCTGCCCGGCGTGCCGCTGGAGTACCTGCGCTTCGTCAAGGACGAGGAGACCGGCCAATGGACGCCTGCCGCCGGCACCTTCGATGCCTGGCCGGAAAGCCTTGCCGAACTCAAGACCCTGGACCCCTGCTGCGGCAGCGGCCACTTCCTGGTCGCCGCCCTGCTGATGCTGGTGCCTATGCGCATGGAGCTGGAGGGCTTGAACGCCAGCGACGCCGTGGATGCGGTGCTGCGCGACAATCTGCACGGCCTGGAGATCGACCAGCGCTGCGTGGAGCTGGCTGCTTTCGCCCTGGCCCTCACCGCTTGGCGGTACCCCGGCACTGGTGGCTATCGCAAGTTGCCGGAGCTGCACCTAGCTTGCTCCGGCCTTCCAATAAATGCGAAAAAAAGCGAATGGCTAGCACTAGCTGAGGATCCTGGATTCATAGAATAACCGCAGCACTTTGGACCGCACGGTGGAGGGAGGAGGGCCAGCGCCGGTACCCTCCCTGCTTTACCGACCAAAGTGAAGCAGAGCATGGGATACCGACAGCTGACCCAGACCCAACGATACCAGATCCACGCCCGCTATGACTTGGGCATCAGCCAGCGCCAGATCGGCAGGGAACTGAGCATCCACAGCAGCACAATCAGCCGTGAGCTGCGCCGCAACGCCACTGCCAGCGGCTACGACCCCGAACAGGCCCAGGCCCGTAGTGATCACCGGCGGCGCACCGCCTGGAAGTGGACGAAGCGCTTGCCCAGCATGATCACCGCCGTTGCCGACCGGCTGCGTGAGGAGTGGAGCCCGGAGCAGATCAGCGGCTTCATGGCGCCCTTGGTCGGCATAGGCGTGAGTCACCAATGGATCTACTCCTTGATCTGGGATGACAAGGCCCGTGGTGGTGATCTCTGGCAATACCTCCGTCAGCCCAAGCGTCGCAGCAAGCACCGTGCCCAGGCCAAGAGCGCAGGGCTCGGCAAGATCCCCAACCGCGTGGGAATCGAACACCGTCCAACGGCGGTCAATGACCGGCGCTTCATCGGCCACTGGGAGGGCGACACCGTGATCCAGGGCCACAAACAATCGGGCTTAGTCACGCTGGTTGAGCGCCGCAGCGGCTATCTGCTGGCGGCGCGGCTGCCGAAAATTTCAGCGAAGCTGACGAAAGCCGCCATGATCCGCCTGCTGAAGCCTCGCCGGGGCGCTGTCCAGACCATCACGCTGGACAATGGCTCGGAATTCGCCGACCACGAAGCCGTGGCCAAGGCAGTGACAGCAGCGACGTACTTCTGTGATGCCTACTGCTCCGGTCAGCGGGGGACCAATGAGAACACGAATGGCCTGATACGGCAGTACTTCCCCAAGGGAACGGACTTCCGTCAGGTCACCGATGCCGAGCTGCGCAGGGTGGTCAGAAAACTGAATGACCGTCCACGAAAACGGCTCGGCTATCTGACACCGGCACAGGTGTTCCTGGGAGAATACTCAGGAGCCCTGGATACCGCAGGTGCTGCGCTTATTGATTGAATTCAGGGATAATACTAATTTACGTATAGCACTAGACGATCTCTATTCACAATTTAAAGAGGCTCCTGTTCTAGGTAGTCTGATCCAGCCTGAAAAAAGCTTGAGTAGTGAATCGTTGTTTGAAATAAAATGGAAAGATATTGAACCGCTCTTATCAAGAGCTCTCGCAGAAGAAGAAACCGAGACCACAGAAGTAAGGGTTATTGCAAAAGGTATTGCTAAAGCTGCTTCCATCTTATTCAATCAATACCATTTCTTACCAACCAACGTCCCTTATTTGTCGCAAGGAAAACAATCGCCTATATTATCCAGTTTCTGCAAAAACAGCTTCTACGACGCTCGCCACGACTTGGCAAATGTTTTCCTTGAGCGGATGCATGATCTTTTAAGAGACAACGGTGTTGCTCAAGTAGTAATGCCTCAAAACTGGCTTTATCTAAAGCGTTATCAAAACCATAGAATTGGCTTATTGAGAAAATGGAAATGGAACCTCACTGCACGACTTGGAGAGGGAGGTTTTGATAGCGCATCTGCTGCAGGAGCATTCGTAGCACTCTACACTTTTACAAATAATGAATCTTCAGGAAGCAATATAATAAAGTTCATTGACTGTTCCACGATATCAGGAGCCGAATATAAAGCGAGAGGACTAAAAAATCTCGAAATAAAAAAGATCGAACAAAAAACGCAATTCTCAAATCCCGGCGCAGCAGTAACCTTTGAAAACCAAGGTGACATTCCATTACTTTCTAAGTATTGCAGCGCTCTATCCGGAATTTCCACTGGGGAGCTAAACCGATTTACTAAGAAACA
Source organism: Modicisalibacter tunisiensis (assembly GCF_020148005.1). Taxonomy (GTDB): domain Bacteria; phylum Pseudomonadota; class Gammaproteobacteria; order Pseudomonadales; family Halomonadaceae; genus Modicisalibacter; species Modicisalibacter tunisiensis. The sequence continues at coordinate 599,208 of NZ_JAGXFD010000001.1, forward strand.
TTGGGAGGTTTTTCGATTTGGGGGGGAATGGGAGCTTTCTCAGACAAGCTCGATTCAAACTTGTCATTTCACAGGGCTTACGAATGCTGTTCTTTGGCAAAAAGGAGCGGGTGAGCTCTACGATTTAGTACAAAGCGTTAAGCACCTTAATCATGCTGCCCAAAACTGGCAGAGAGGCAAACCCAACTGGGGGAAGCCAGGCATAAGCATAAGCAAAATGCGCGAACTAAAAGCAAGTATATACTCTGAGAGGATATACGACGAAAACTGCTGTGCAATTATCCCAGCCGATCCTAGCATAATGCCCGCGCTTTGGGAGTTCTGCAGAAGCCCTGAGTACAATCATGAGGTTAGAAAAATAAACCAGAGCATCTTGGTTCAAACCAAATATATGATAATGAATCGCCCCGGGTTTCGTAGACACCTCCAGACCTTATACTGAAGGCACCAAGGAGGTCCCATGAGCCGCCAGCGATATACCGAAGAATTCAAGATCGAAGCCGTCAAGCAGGTGACGGAGCGCGGTCATCCCGTCACGGAGGTGGCCGCCCGGCTGGGGGTATCCGGCTACAGCCTCTATCAGTGGATGAAGCGCTACGCCAAGCCGGCGGAGCAGCGTCAGCAGGGCGCGGACCTCCAGGCGGAGAACCGGCGCTTGAAGGCCGAGCTGAAGCGTGTATCAGAAGAGCGGGATATATTAAAAAAGGCCACCGCGTACTTCGCCAGAGAGTCCGACTGAGGTACGCGTTTATCCATGACCATGCGGACCAATATCCGGTGCGGCGCCTGTGCCGCATCATGGCAGTGCACCCCAGCGGCTACTATGCCTGGCGCCGTAATGCCCTGTCTGAACGAGCGCAAGACGACCAGCGTCTGCTGGGGTTGATCAAGCATGCCTGGCTCGAGAGCGGCGGCGTTTACGGCTATCGCAAGATTCACCAGGATCTAAGAGAGGCCGGCGAAACCTGCGGCAAGCATCGCGTAGCCAGGCTGATGCGCCGGGAAGGGTTGCGCTCCCAAACCGGTTATCGGCCACGCCCTGGCGGCTATGGCGGCAAGCCGGCCGTGGTGACGCCCAATCGTCTGGATCGCCGATTCGACGTGACAGCACCCAATGTCGCCTGGGTCACCGACATCACCTACATCCGCACCCACGAAGGCTGGCTCTACCTGTCGGTGGTCATCGACTTGTTCTCGCGTCAGGTCGTGGGTTGGTCGATGAAACCACGCATGACCACCGATCTGGCCCTGGATGCCTTGCTGGCAGCCGTCTGGCGACGGAAGCCCCAAGGGGTTGTCATGGTGCATTCGGACCAGGGCAGCCAGTTCAGCAGTGCGGACTGGCAGAGCTTTCTGAAGGCCAATCACCTGGAGGGCAGCATGAGCCGTCGAGGAAACTGCCATGACAACGCCGTTGCCGAAAGCTTCTTCCAGCTGCTCAAGCGAGAACGCATCAAGCGCCGGATCTATTCGACTCGGGAAGCCGCCAGGAGCGATGTGTTCGACTATATCGAGATGTTCTACAACCCAAGGCGCCGTCACAGCACGAGCGATAACTTGTCACCCGTCGAGTACGAACGGCGTTATACCCAGAGCCTGACGGGTGTCTAGAATACCTGGGGCGATTCATAAATATTCCTTTTGATATCGATAAATGGGAAAAAGCTGCTGCTGAAAAATACCCTCATGGCCTCCCTAAGCCCTACTCTGATGATCCCACACAATGGATCTTCCACGGCCACCCCTGCGGCTCGGTAACCTGGGACGAGGAAGCCAAATGGACCGCCCATGGCCCGCTGCGCACCGACGATACCGTGCTGCAGGTCGCCATGGCCCGGCTGTTGGGCTACCGCTGGCCGGCGGAGCGGGACCCGGAGATGGAGCTGGCCGAGGAGCAGCGCGAGTGGGTCAAGCGCTGCGAGGCGCTACTCGGCCATGCAGATCGCGACGGCATCGTCTGCCTGCCTGCTGTGCGCGGCGAGCGGCGCGCCGTGGATCGCCTGGAGGCGCTGCTGGCCGACGCCTACGGCGACCAGTGGTCCGCCACCACCCGCGGCAAGCTGCTGGAGAGCGTCGATCACGCCGGCAAGGACCTGGAGAGCTGGCTGCGCGACAAGTTCTTCGCTCAGCACTGCAAGCTGTTCCAGAACCGCCCCTTCATCTGGCACATCTGGGACGGCCTCAAGGACGGCTTCTCGGCGCTGGTGAACTACCACAAGCTCGACTTCAAGGCCCTGGAAACCCTCACCTACACCTACCTGGGCGACTGGATCACCCAGCAGAAGAAGCAGATCAGCGAGGGTATCGACGGCGCCGAAGCCCGCCTCGCCGCCGCCGAGGCGCTGCAGAAGAGCCTGGAGCTGATTCTCGAAGGCGAAGAGCCCTACGATATCTTCGTACGCTGGAAGCCCCTGGAAGAGCAGCCCATCGGCTGGCACCCCGACCTCAACGACGGCGTCCGCCTCAACATCCGCCCCTTCCTGTCCGTCCCCGACGTCAAGAAGAAGGGGGCCGGCGTGCTCGTCCACAAGCCCAACATCCACTGGAAGAAGGATCGGGGCAAGGACGTCGAATCCGCTCCCTGGTACCAGCTCGGCCCCCAGCTGGGCGGTGCCAAGGGCGACCGGATCAACGACTACCACCTCACGCTGGCGGCGAAGAAGGCAGCGAGAAAACCATAAAAATGTGCAGTAACGCGCAGGGAGACTAACGATGGCCAAGATCACCGATGCTGTGGACCCCGGCAACGCCGGGGGCAGCGTGCTGATCCCCGAGATTCCTACGATGCCCAACCGCCCCGTCACCTTCCAATGTGACAAGTGCGGCGAGGTCTTCGCGGACCGCGAGGCACGGCGACAGCACGTCTTTGACCAGCACCCTTTCAAGCGCCCACAGTTGCTGGTGGGCAGTCGCATGGTCAAGGAGCGGGGCGAAGTGGTGGCCAGTCCGTTCCCTCCAGCGGACTGGGTGGTCCAGCAGGCAGAGCGGATCGAGATCGACCACCAGGAGGTGGCCAGTCGGCAGGCATGCCGCCAACTCAGCAAGATCACCTCGGGTTTTCACGAGGTTACCCTGACCAGCGCCGACTACTCGGTGAACTACCATATCGAATTCGATATCCCCAAGGAGGCGCAACTAGCCACGGTGGAGCGGGCCTTCAACAACCTGATCGTCAACCAGCCGTTGGAAAGTGACCGTATCGCCCAGTTCATCACCGTAGCCAAAGAGGAGGACGGTGCCAGGTACTACCTGGAAGGCGTCAGCGACTTCCTCTACGGCGTGCTGGCCAAGGATCAGCGTGGCGGCACGAGTCTGAACCGAGATGACTACACGACCAAGTTCCACGCCGCCCGCGAGGCACTCCGCTTCCTCAACCGCCCGCTGGCCAACCTGATAAAGGCGCTGGTCAACTTCAACCACAACGCCTTCAGCGAAGCTGAAATACTCGCCCCCGGTGGTCAGGTCGCGATTGCCTGCCGGATGTTGAACGGCCTACGCTGCGGCAAACACTGCCCACCCCCTAAGATCAGGGCCGCTTCCGGACACAACCTGCCGGTGGACACCCTCACTGCCGAAATCATGCGCTTCTGCAGCCTGCCGTTGACAGAACAGTGGGAGCGACTGCCTCAATTGGCGCACCTGGTCAGCAAGCGCCTGACCACCGACCATGATCGGGTCAAGATCCAGGCACTGGCCATGAATACCTGCTGGGAGGCCGGCGATCATGAGCAGGCAGCCGGCTGGGCCAAAAAGCTGCGCCACAGCCCTCTATTCGAGGCCCTGGCCACCCGTATCATCGAGGACGTAGAGCATGAGTGACTCCCCAAGGGACGATAAAAAATTCGTCCCGATCTTCAACAAAACCACAGGTGCCGCTTCACAAGGCGAGGCCCAAGCTGGCAAAGCCCTTAACACCAATAAGCGGTCAGATACTAAGGCTCCGACACCTGCTGAGAACCCAGCGGTGTCTCGGGCACATCAAGATATTCGGCAAGGAGGGCAAAGTCACGCTAGCGACTCTGAGAGGAGTAGCGAGTCAGGTACCAGGTCCACCCAGGAACTGGATAAGAAGTCGGATACTTCCACTCAGTCGAAGAGCAGCAAGAACATTACATGCGTCTCCGATATTATCAAGCGTTTCTATGCCTCCTCGGGTACACCGAAGAGGATCACCGAGCCGGCGCTGAGAAAGCTGGAGGAGCGCACGCTCTCAGCCGCCCAGCGTTCGGAGCTTCTCGACCTCGCCCAGCGTGAAGACGCCGCGCTTGCCCGTACCGTCAACCTGGCCTTCGCCGCTTTTGAGATCTACAGCAACCACACCATCAGGGATCTGCTGCTGAAGTTCGCCATCGACGCTGGCCGGGAAACTTTCGATCTCGCCATGGAACCTGTGGATGACTGGCTCCCGCTCAGCGACGAGGACCGCAAGCCCGCCAAGGAGCTCTTCAGGCGCTATGTCAGCCGAGTGCAGCAGGTGGAAGGCAATAAGAAGGTGCCGGCCAAGGAGAAGAAGGAGCGTCTGACCAAGCTACGCAACCTGCTGTTCCTGAGCCTGATCTGGCAGGCCAACCAGGGGTGGGCCGGAGAAGAAGAGATCCTGCGCTTCCTGAGAGCAGAGGGCGTTTTCACCACTAGCACACACTACCCTACCCAGGCCAGGGAGGCGCTACTGAAGTCGGCCTATACCCAGGCGAGTGCCGACTTCTCCCCGCTGGGCTGGCTGTCGCGCCAGATCGAGAATACCAAGATCCGCCAGGCCAGCGACCTGGAACGACTGGAGAGAGACGTCAAGCGCCTCACCGCCGAGCGTGACCAGATACACCAGGAACATACAAGCCTACGTCACGAGCATGACGCCCTGATGGCCAGGGTCGAAGAGCTTGAGCAGGCGCTACACCAAGAGAAGGAGAGCGCGCAGACCACCAGCGTACATCTGGAAGATGACAAGCACCGACTGCGCGCCCAGGTCACCAAGGCGCTGAAGAACGAGGTACCACGCCTGGAGGAAGCGCTGATTGCACTTAGGCTTGACCCTCCCAAGCTGCACATCGTTTCCCACTACGTTGAAGATGCTCTCGACAATATTAAGAAGGTTCTACATAGAACAGAAGGAGAGTGATATGGAAGTCTTCGGCTTCGACTTCGGCACCACCAACAGCCTGATTACCCAAGTAGTCGGCGGTAAAGCAATCGTATTGGGCCAAGGAACAGACAATGAACCCTATCCCTCGGTAGTTTGCTACGAGGGCGATAGTGTTATCTGCGGCAGCGAGGCCAAGAAGCGCCTCATGACCCACGAGATTGGCGTGATCGGCAACGTGGTGCGCTCACCCAAGATGCTCCTGAACCGGGAATATGTTCACGTCGACGGCATCCCGCGGCGTCCCCGCGATATGGTGGCGGATGTCGTCAAGCACGTGGTGTCGAGCACCGAGAAAGACCCGCGCTACCAGCATGGCCAGGGTATCGGCCGGGCCGTCGTCACGATTCCCGTCGATATGGACGGCAGGCAGCGCCGCGAGCTTCGCGAGGCCTTCCATCAGGCCGGCCTGGTTATCGAGCAGTTCGTCCATGAGCCCATGGCAGCACTCTACGGCTACCTGCGCACCAAGGAAGACCCGGAAAGCGAGATTCGCCGCCTGGAAGGGCAATACCTACTGGTAGTCGACTGGGGCGGCGGCACCCTCGACCTGACCTTGTGCCAGGTGCAGAACGGCATGCTCGTGCAAGTTCGTAATGATGGTACTGACGACCTGGGTGGCGATGTGATGGATGAGGCGATTCGCCGTGAGGTCGAGAAGCGCGCCGTCGAAGCGGCAGGGCTCGGCGCCGAGGAGGCAGACGTCAACTCGGATGCCAGGCTTCGACTGCTGGCTCGTGCCGAAGAGGCTAAGATCAAACTCTCGACTCGTGAGCAAGAACCAATATTCATTCATGACTATTTCCGTAATGAGCATCGAGATCCAAATATCGATGTTCTGCTGACTCGTAGCGAGCTTGAGGAGATTATCGGCCAGAAGGTCCGTCAGGGAATTAGGCGCGCTAAGACCCTGATCGAGGCTGCCGACCTGACCACCTCGGATATCTCGCTCTGCCTGGCTACCGGCGGCATCGTCAACATGCCGGCGGTCAAGTCCGGCCTCTATGAGATGTTTGGTGCCACGCGGGTGGAGATCTCCGATCGTGGCTTCTCCATCATCTCGGAGGGAGCCGCATGGATCGCCCATGACCGTGCCCGCCTGCGCCTGGCCAAGAACATCGAGGTCCATGTGGCACGTAACGCCTACTTCCCGGTCATTGGTGCAGGCTACGAGATGCCGACTGCCGGGGATGTCAGCGAGGCTGAGAGGTTGACGCTCTATTGCACCGATCCGCGAGACGGCGTCGGCAAGGTCAGCCTGCTCGCCCCCACCCGCCATGGGCGCCAGGTGCAGCCAAACGACTCTCGCCAGCCCCTGGCGTCACTAAACGTCAAGGTTGAGCCTACGATGGCCAAGCTCTTCGAGCGGATCATGCTCGACCTGGAGGTAGACGATAACCTGATCCTACACGCCACGGCGAAGTCGGCCATCAAGGGTGACAGCGACTACCGGCCCATTCACGAGCTGGAATTCGGCCTGGACATCATGCAGGGCATCACAGGCCGTTCGATGAATGGACCCCAAGAACAGACCGGTGGCGCCGAGGGAGCATCAAAAAAGCCTGAGGGTCGCAGCAGTCAGAGCGATCAGCCGGTAGGCGGTATCCTGCTGCGACCCAATGTAGCTAGGCAGGAGGACATCTCACTGGTACCCGGCGAGGCATTGATGCAGAAGGAGATGGGCCGGCCAGGCGGGCACTTCCATCGAGCCAATGAACTTACCGACCTGCAACGGGATGAAAGGGCCTCCTACGCGCCCTGCAGTTACTGCGGGAGGCGCGCTGGGGATCCGAAATGCCGGTGTCTATCCGAACAGCGCGGAAAAGGCCTTGGCAGCTTCCGGGTGAGCCGCTGATTTCCGGTAAGCTATTGCGCTTAAAGCCATTTGCAGTGAGGAGATACGCCATCTCATGGCTATCATGGAACAGCTCGTTAGAGCCATCCGCAGCGCCGCCGCCTACAACCCAGATGTACAGGCGGCTCCTACCTGCATCTTGTGGCCGGACCGCGAGCGGCTATGGGAGCCGGTGATCACGCAGATCCAGGCCGAGCTGCCGGAGCTTCTGGTGCTGGGCGACTACGCCCCCGAGCAGCGCCGCGGCCCGGCGATCTGGCTACGCTGTGCCATCGCCGGCACCGTGGAAGGCATCAAGCTGGACGATGAGACACCTCCTATCCTTTACCTGCCCAGCGTAGGACGCCAGGATCTACGTGCCGTCAGCGAGTGCCCGGAAGCCCTGAAGCCCCTGGCAGAGCTGCAGTACCGCGGCACGCTCTGGTCCCAGGTCAACGCCAAGGACTGGACGCCGCGGGCGTTCCTCTCCTCACAGCAGGGTGGGCTGGGCCTGGCCGTGGCCGGTGACGCTGCCACACGCCAGGCACTGCTGGCCGCCCTGCCTCGATTGCTCCGAGAGCCGCTCGCGGACTTGCAAGACCGTCACCTCGACGCCGAGGCCTTCAATACCCTGCTCACCGGCGGCGACCCGGTGCGCGACCTGCTGGACTGGCTCAACCAGCCCGAAGCAATGAAAGCTAGCCGGCCTGACCATGAGTGGCAGGCCTTCTGTCAGGTATGTAACTCCCGCTACGGCATAAACCCTGAGAAACAGAGCGTGCTGGATGCCCTGGAGCGCTTCACCCAGCGCCAGGGCAACTGGAAAACGGTCTGGGCGCGATTTACGGAGGCCCCGAACCGCTATCCGGAGCTCATCGAACACCTGGCTCAGCTTACGCCACCGGATCTCGGCCTGTTTCCCGAGCCTGACGACATGGCTGTATGGCCGCAGCTTAACCGTCAGGAGGAGGAGCGGCTCTATCACGACCTGTGCGCACTCGGCAGCCTGCCGGCCCATGAAGCCCGCGAACGACTGGAAACACTGGAGAGCGAACATGGTGTGCGCCGCGATTGGGTGTGGGCGGAGCTGGGCGAAAGCCCGCTGACCATGGCCCTGGCACCGCTTGCCGAGCTGGCCAGGGTGACGCGACGCAGCCTGGCGGGTGGGCACGCCGAGGATATGCGCCAGGCGTATCTCAGCGAAGGCTGGAAGGCCGATGATGCCCTGCTCAGGGCGCTGGAGGAGATCACCGGCCAGCGCGAGCAGGAGGCAGTCTTTACCGCGGCCCGTACGGTGTATCTGCGCTGGGCCGACGAGGCGGCCCGCCACCTCCAGAAGGTGTGGCAACCGGGTGTCGATGGCCTGAAGCGCGGCGAGGCATCCCCCCATACTCAGCTAGGCGAGTGCGTGCTGTTCGTGGATGGCCTGCGCCTGGACTGTGGCAAGCGCCTGACTCAGCGCCTTGTCGCCCAGGGGCTGGATGTCACCGAGCACAGTACCTGGGCGGCGCTGCCCAGCGTGACCGGCACCGGCAAGTACGCGGTGGCGCCGATCCTCGGCAGCGATGGCATCCACGAGGAGCCTGACGGCTACCAGTTCACGCCCATCACCCGACATCTGTTCCAGAAGCTGCTGCGCGAGAATGGCTGGCAGGTGCTGGAGCGCCGCCAGGTGGAACAACTGCACAAGGAGACCCTGGATACCTCCAAGCCGGCCTGGTGCGAGTTCGGCGATATCGATCACGCTGGTCATGAGCGCGGCTGGAAGCTGGCCCAGCATGTGGATGACATGCTTGCCGAGGTTGCAGAGCGCATCCAAGCGCTGTTGGCCCAGGGCTGGTCGCAGGTCCGCGTGGTGACCGATCACGGCTGGCTGCTTTTGCCAGGAGAGCTACCCAAGACCGAGCTGCCGGCCAGCCTAGTGGAGACCAAGTGGGGGCGCTGTGCCGCGCTCAAGCCGGGAGCCCATACAGACGCAGCACGCTTCCCCTGGTACTGGAACGAACAGGTACACTTCGCCCTGGCGGAGAGCATTCACTGCTTCAAGGCGGGTGAGACCTACACCCATGGCGGTCTCAGCCTGCAGGAGTGTCTGACGCCGGAGCTGGTGGTCACCGGCAGCGCCGGCCCCAAGCCCTCGGTGCTGATCGATGGCCTGGTGTGGAAGGGACTGCGCTGTACCCTGGTGGTGGAAAGCGACAGCGAGGGGCTGACCCTGGATGTGCGTCGCCATGCCGGCGACCCGACCAGCAGCCTGGTGCTCTCGCCCAAGCCGTTCAAGGCCGGCGGCAAGGCCTCGGTGGTGGTCGAAGATGACGACCTAGAAGGCGATACCGCCTACGCCGTGGTGCTGGATGACAAGGGCCAGGTGATCGCTCAGCGCTCCGCCACCATCGGCGGCAGTGCATAGCCCTTAATGACTGACACAGGGAGACGTCATGGAACTCGATGATCTGGATCGCAAGGCGGCTGAGCTGCTGGATGGCTACCTGGTGCGCAAGGATCTGGTGCGCACCTTCGCCCGCCAGTTCCCGGTACCCACCTACGTGGTGGAGTTCCTGCTTGGGCGCTACTGTGCCAGCACCGATCCAGAGGAGATCGAGGAGGGTCTGGAGGTGGTGCAGCGGCAGCTCAAGTCGCGCACCATCAAGGCCGGTGAGGAGGAGCTGTTCAAGGCCCGCGCCCGCGAGAAGGGCGAGATCAAGATCATCGACCTGATCCAGGCGCGTCTGGATACCAAGAACGACACCTACATGGCCAGCCTGCCCAGCCTGCGCCTGAACGACGTGCGGATCCCGGATGATCTAGTCAGCGAGCACGAGCGCATGCTCACCGGCGGCTTCTACGCCGAGCTGACCCTGGAATACGACGCCAGCATCGCCCAGGAACAGGGCGGGCGCCCCTTCGGCATCCGCGCCCTGCGCGAGATCCAACTCTCCAAGCGCGACGTGCTCGACGAGCTGGCCCAGGCTCGACAGCACTTCACCACCGAGGAGTGGAAAGCCTTCCTGCTGCGCTCCACCGGCATCGAGCCGGCGGGCCTTACCGAACGCCAGAAGGACGCCATGCTGCTGCGCATGGTGCCCTTCGTGGAGCGCAACTATAACGTCGTCGAGCTCGGCCCCCGCGGCACCGGCAAAAGCCACCTGTTCCAGCAAGTCTCGCCCTACGCCCACCTGATCTCCGGCGGCAAGGCCACCGTGGCCAAGATGTTCGTCAACAACGCCAACGGCCAGCGCGGCCTGGTGTGCCAATACGACGTGGTCTGCTTCGACGAGGTCTCCGGCATCTCGTTCGACAACAAGGACGGCGTCAACATCATGAAGGGGTATATGGAGAGCGGCGAGTTCTCCCGCGGCAAGGAGAGCATCCGCGCCGACGGCTCCATCGTGCTGGTGGGCAACTTCGATGTGGACGTGGAATACCAGCAGCGCATCGGCCACCTGTTCGGCCCTCTGCCCGAGGAGATGCGCCACGATACCGCCTTCATGGATCGCATCCACGCCTTCCTGCCCGGGTGGGACGTGCCCAAGGTCAGCAAGGAGCTGCTCACCGATCACTTCGGCCTAGTCAGCGATTTTCTCTCGGAGTGCTGGAGCCAGCTGCGCAGCCAGAGCCGCGTTTCACAGTGGCAGGGGCGCGTCTTCTTCGGCGGCGCCCTCTCCGGTCGCGACACCAACGCCGTCAACAAGACCGCCAGCGGCCTGCTGAAGCTGCTCTACCCCGGCGATGACCTCACGCCCAGCGACGACGATTTGGAGTGGGCGGTTCATATCGGCATGGAGGCGCGCCGGCGGGTCAAGGAGCAGCAGAAGCGCATCGGTGCCGCGGAGTTCCGCAACACTCACTTCAGCTACACCATGGGCGAAGACGGCGTGGAGAAGTTCGTCGCGACTCCGGAGCTGCAGAGCGACAACAGTATTGGTAACGATCCCCTAGAGCCCGGCCAGGTCTGGACCATCAGCCCTGGCGGCCAGGCCAGCAACGGCCAGGAGGAGCACCCGGGTCTGTTCCGCATCGAGGTCAACGAAGGCCCCGGCTCGGGGGTGAAGATCCTCAACAAGCCGGTGCCCCCGGCCTTCCGTGAGAGCATCGGCTACGCCGAGCAGAACCTCTACACGCGCGCCGGGCAGCTAGTCGGCGACAAGGATCCGCGTCAGCACGAGTTCACCATTCAGCTGCGCGCCTTCGATGCCGCTAAGTCTGGCACCAAGTTGGGGGTCGCCGCGCTGATCGCCATGAGCTCATCCTTACTCAAGCGCAGCCTGCGTGGCGGCCTGATCGTGGTGGGTGAGATCAACCTCGGCGGCTCCATCGAGCCGATTCACAACCCGGTCACCATGGTGGAAATTGCCGTGGAGAAAGGCGCCACGGCGATCCTGATGCCAGTCACCTGCCGCAAGCTGCTGTTCGACCTCTCCGACGAGATGGCCACCAAGGTGGACATCCAGTTCTACCTGGACGCCCGGGATGCGCTGCTGAAGGCGCTGGGAGAGTAAGCAGGTTGAATCTGCAAAATACCCACAGTCGGTATTTCGGATAATTTGGGAGACAATTGGCCGGACTCTCCATTTCGTTAATCTGGAGTTGACCTTCTGAATCGCAGCGCCCTCAGCCGTAGCGACCGCCTCCGCGCGGCCTCGACACAGCAGCGGTTGCGCCAGGTCGTGGAGATCCTCCAGCATATCAAGCCGTGGGCGGGATCGCTCAGTGGCGCCTGGCTCTGGTATCGCACCTACCCGCTCGCGCCGCTGGGTGACCTGACGGCGGAGGAGCTGGTCCGCCGAGGCCGGGCCGATGATGTCCGAACCTATCTTTCCCACATTGCCGAGGGAGGCTATGCGTGAGCCGGCGGGAGCCGGGGTTTCTAACAGCATGTCTGGCGGGACGGTCTGACGCACGGGAATGGCAACCAGAGAAACCTGTCTCGCTGAAGAAGGGCGGTCTCAATGACCAAGTGCAACACGTGACCCATCAGCCCGCCTCATTCACGAGGGTGCTGATTGAGCGGTCTGAAGGTACTGACTGGTGGCATCGCTTATCAGGATCGGCTTCTTCAGTGCGAATGGCCGTTGAGTAATGCCAAAACGCTGAAATTTTCCCGCTTTCTTATAGCTCTTTGGAATCAATTGCGACCGTCCAAGCAGCCGTGATCGCCGCCTGGAGGTCCGCGTCCTGCTGACGCTGCTCCGCCGGCTTGGCGTAGCGCTTCATCCACTGATAGAGACTGTAGCCGGATACCCCCAGCCGGGCGGCCACCTCCGTGACGGGATGACCGCGCTCCGTCACCTGCTTGACGGCTTCGATCTTGAATTCTTCGGTATATCGCTGGCGGCTCATGGGACCTCCTTGGTGCCTTCAGTATAAGGTCTGGAGGTGTCTACGAAACCCGGGGCGATTCACCCTTCAGCAGCGTCGGCCACCACTTGTCGGCGGCGGCACCCAGATGAACGGTGATTCGCCGAGCGTGCAGCCTCAGCGTGGCGGCGACCTTCAGCACCTGCTCGCGCATCCGGCTGAGGCTCCAGCCTTGCCGGGTCTGCCGCTCCAGCAGGCAGCGCAGGCCATGCAGGACCTGGTAGGCGTAGAGGCTGAGCAGCAGGCTCACCTCGTTGCGTGCCATCACGTCCTGAACGGTGGAGGCGCCGCGATCGGTCGACGAGAGGTGCACGTCGAGCGCCGACTTCACCTCGCCCATGTGCGCCTCGGCGCTGCCGCGCTTGCGGTAGAGCGCCAGGACCTTCTCCGGCGGCCAGTCGAACTTGCCGAGGTTGGTGACCAGGAAGAAGGCATGCAGCAGCAGGTCATCGGGGCGTTCCTGCACCACCAGCACCACGCGACGCGGTGCCGACCAAGAGCCCGCTTGATACTCCAGGTCATGGCACCACTCGCGAGGCTGCTCGGGTGGCCGGCCGGGTGGCCGCTTCAGGTGCGGTGCCGCCAGCTTCTGCAGACCGGTGTGACTGCGCAGCCGGCCCAGGTACTCGATGTCACACTCTTCCAGGGCCGCCAGCGTCGCGTTGTCGGTGAAACCGGCGTCGATGCGCACGCGAACCTGAGCCCCGGTGCTCTCGTTGAGTCGCCGCACCAGATGCGGGATCCAGGTGTCGGCGTTCTCGGCCGGGCCGGCGTTGCCCTCGCGCAGCAGGCCGCCCACCATGTCACCGGTCTCGGCCAGCGAGGCGACCAGCGGCGAGTAGATGCGGGCCCCGTAAAGGCCATGATAGGCCGACCCGCCCTGGTGGCCATGCACCTCGATCGGCAGGCCGTCGATGTCCAGCGTCAGCTGTTTGGGACGTTCACCGTTCTGCAGCGAGGTCAGGCGCCAGACCACCAGCCGCAACAGGCCTTCGTGCACGGCATCGATATTGTCGTTACGACCGAGGCAGCTCAGCAGCCGCGACAGCGTGGCTTGAGACGGCCGGTCCTGGACCAGGGGCGTCATGCCGCGCGCATCGCTGCAGGCCAACTGCCAAAGCGGGTCACGGCGCAGCGTGTCGGTATCGCTGAGATCGATCCAGCCCATCGCACGCTGCAGCACCAGGGTACGCAACTGGCTGGCCAGCGAATGACGGATGCGCAGCGGGTGGCGTCGATCGACCAGATTGTCTTCCAGCGCCTCGATCACGCCGCTGTTGTCGAGGGCCTCACGCAACAGCAGAGCGCCGCTGTCGCTGGTGGTGCGCTGGCCGCTCAGCTCAACACGGACAGCGCCGTTGCACGAGGGCGTCCAGGTGGATAGGCTTTCACCCATAGCGGATGGCTCTCTTGGTTCAGGTTCTTGGCGGAACACACTGAATTTTCAAGAGAATACCATCCGCTATCTTCGTTTTCAGACCGACCTCATGAATAAGCCGGGATCAGGTACGGTGTTGCTATGAATCACTGCTATCGCCACCTCTCTGCTGAAGACCGAGCCGCCATCATGATGATGCGAGCCACTCATTCGATCCGGGCCATCGCCACTCACCTGGGCCGTGCACCGAGCACCGTGTCGCGAGAAATCGCTCGCCACACGGTTGATCCCATCAAGGGCTACGATGCCGGCCTGGCGGGCTATCGAGCTCGTCTGACGCGACAACAGCCACGTCAGCGTCCCAAGCTGCACCCCGACGGGGAGCTCTTCGAGGTGGTGGTCTACCTGCTGCGCAAGTACTGGTCACCGGAACAGATAGCCCGCACACTGAAGCGCATGTCTCCCAACGATTCACATCGACGGGTCTCACATGAGGCCATCTACAACGCGCTCTATGTGATGCCCCGCGGCAGCCTCAAAAAAGAGCTCATCGCCTGTCTTCGCCAGGGCAATGGCAAGCGCCGGCCGCGCAGCCGTGGCAAGGATCGACGCCAGCAGATTCCCGAGCTGGTCAGCATCCACATGCGGCCGCCTGAGATCGAAGATCGCCTGATGCCTGGCCACTGGGAAGGCGATCTCATCATGGGCGCCAACAATCGCTCTGCCATCGGTACGCTGGTGGAGCGCACCACGCGCCTGGTGATCTTGGCGAAAGTGGATGGCACTACCGCCACAGCGGCGGCCGTTGGCTTCAGCGACAAGCTCAATGAGGTGCCGCGAGCTCTGCGCCTGTCCATGACGTACGACCAAGGCAGAGAGATGGTGAAGCATGCCGAGATCACGCAGAAGACCGGTACGGCGATCTACTTCGCTGACCCGCATAGCCCATGGCAGCGAGGCTCCAATGAGAATACCAACGGGCTGTTGCGGCAGTACCTGCCGAAGGGCACGGATCTGTCGGTCTACAGCCAGGAAGAACTCGACGAGATCGCTGACTCACTGAACACCCGGCCGCGCAAGACACTGGACTGGCGAACGCCGCTGGAAGTTTATGCCGAAGTGCTCAAGAAATCCGTCGCCGGTCCGAGCACCCTTCAATAGCGTTGCACTTGGAACTTGAGACCGCC
>NZ_JAGXFD010000001.1:614114-671541 GCF_020148005.1 Modicisalibacter tunisiensis
CGCCGCTGGAAGTTTATGCCGAAGTGCTCAAGAAATCCGTCGCCGGTCCGAGCACCCTTCAATAGCGTTGCACTTGGAACTTGAGACCGCCACCCTTCCCGCTGAAACCACGCTGGTAATCACACGGCGCAATCCCAGAGCCGTCGACCGCCTCGATGCCAGTCTTTTTAGACCACGCGAAGCGCAAGACACGTCTATTAGACGCCACCCTCCAATAGCCTCAGGCAACCAGCGGAAAATCCCTCCCATCATAGGGATTCAGGCGATACGGCGATATTCGCAGCCCGTCATGCAGAGCTGCATATCGCTGGGCAAGGGGGAGCCAGGGTCCCAATCCACAGCGCTACAAAAGGTGTCTCCAGGACAGGGTTTGCCGGTGTGGGCATGCCATAAAGGAAGCCCGGCCCCCCTGGGCTGGGGCCGGGCTTTCCTTAAGCGCTTAGAGCGCCGCCTTCCTTGCTTACCTTTCGCAGGCTTCCAGCCCGCGCATCCTTGGCAACCGGAGCCATCCTGGCTCGTCCTTCCATGAATTGGGCTTCCTGCCCAACGAGGCTCATTGTGCCAAAGCCACTCCGGCCTCTACATAACCTATGTTAGGTTTATTTGTAAGATATTGCCTACAAAATACTGGAGATCGCCGCGCCCCATCCTTGACCGTGCCCTCCCCCGGAAACCGGTCTGAATCGCTCATGCCATGACGTCACTCCGGACTCATCCCCTCACAACCTGCTACTCATGCATTCTGGGAAAAGGTCCTCCGCCCGGCCCGCCAGCCTCGCCTCGCCTCGCCTCGCCTCGCCTCGCCTCGATAGTCACATTACCTACAGAAACAAGGCGTTGTG
The DNA here is from genome assembly GCF_020148005.1 of Modicisalibacter tunisiensis. Classification (GTDB taxonomy): domain Bacteria; phylum Pseudomonadota; class Gammaproteobacteria; order Pseudomonadales; family Halomonadaceae; genus Modicisalibacter; species Modicisalibacter tunisiensis. Next base: position 614,957 of record NZ_JAGXFD010000001.1, read on the forward strand.
ATGAAGAATAGCCATTGCCCTCAGAACATCTTGCCGGGCAGCCACAGGGTCAGGACGGGAAGTGCCGCCAGCAGCACGAGCCGTAACACATCCGCCAGGATGAAGGGCAGGATGCCACGGATGACCATTCGCTGGGTCAGATGGGGCTGGGTTGCCTGGACCACGAACAGGTTCATGCCGATGGGCGGGGTGATCAGGCCGATCTCGGCCACCGTCACCACGAGCACGCCGAACCACACCATGTCGAAATCCAGCGAGGCCGCGACCGGCGCCAGGAACGGCACGGTCAGCAGGATCATCGACATGGCGTCCATGAAGCAGCCCAGGATGATGTAGAACAGCATGATCAGGACCAGCACCATGGCCGGCGACAGCCCGCTGGCCTCGATGCCGTCGATCAGCGCGCTGGGCAGCCCGGTGGTTTCCAGGAAATAGTTGAACAGCGACGCACCGATCAGAATGAAGAAGATCATTCCGGTCAGGCCCGCGGTTTCCCGCACCGCGCCCCACAGTGCCTGACGATCGAGCTCCCCGGAGAGCAGTGCCAGGCCGAAGGCGCCGACGGCGCCGACCGCGGCGGCCTCGGTGGGCGAGAACCAGCCCAGATAGATGCCCCCGATCACCAGCGCGAAGAGCAGCAGCACGCCCCAGACCCGACGCAGCGTGGCCAACCGGGTGCCCCACCCGGCCCTGGGCGCGGAAGGCGCCAGATGCGGGGCCATGCGGACCCGCACGATGATCGCCAGCCCATAGAGCACCGCGCCGATGATCCCGGGCAGGATGGCGCCGATGAACAGCTGGCCGATCGAGGTCTGGGTGAGGATGCCGTAGATCACCAGCAGGATGGAGGGTGGGATCAAGACCCCCAGCGTGCCGCCCGCGGCGATGGAAGCGGACGACAGCGAGCCGTCGTAGCCGCGTTTCTCCATCTCGGGGATTGCCACGCGCCCCATGGTCGCGACCGTGGCTAGGGACGATCCACAGATGGCGCCGAAGATCGCGCAGGCGCCGACCCCGGTGACGGCGAGCCCGCCACGCACATGGCCGAGGAAGCTGTTGACCATGTCGAACAGCGAGCGCGACAGCCCGGCCCGCGCGGCAAAGACGCCCATCATCACGAACAGCGGCACGACACTCAGCGAGTACGGGAAGATCGCCTCGAAGGGCGACGAGCCGAGAATGAAGCCGGCGCCCATGAGCCCGTTCAGCCACCAGAAGCCACCGACCCCCACCAGCGCCATGGCCACCGCGACCGGGAAGCCGAAGGCAATCAACACCAGCGTCAAGCCGAAACCGGCCAGACCGAGCATCGCGCCACTCATGAGGCGACCTCCGTGGAAACCGTCGGCTGGGGAGACGGCAGCAGGCCGAGCCCCGTCCCGACGATGGACAGGCCGACACCAAACAGCAGCGGCACCCAGTAGTAGAAGATCGGGATGCCCAGTTGCTGCGAACGATCACCGAACATGACCTGCTGCTGGAAGGTGGCGTAACAGAAGTACAGCATCATCCCCAGCAGCGCCATGGCCGCCAGCCCGGCGATGCCCCGCATCACGCTCGTCCACTGACGGGGCAGCGACTCGACGAGCAGATCCACGCCCACATGGGCCCCGGTCATGAAGGCGTAGGGAATGACCAGCCAGGCCCCGCCCAGCACGCACAACTGAACCAGATCGACCACCCCGGGCACGGGGTAACCGATCTGGCGGCCGATGATGTCGGCCACCGTCAGCAGCGCGGCCGCCGCATACGCCGCGACCCCGGTCACGGCGACCAGCGTGACCAGGGAGCGCAAGGCGGTTATCACATATCGCATAAACAGGGTCACCCTAAGGACGGCGGACCGTCACCCTGACGGGCACCGGTCCGCGCAAGGAGGCTCAGGAGGAGGCGTCTTGCTGCTTCTCGGCGAGCAGCTCGCGCATGCGCTCGTAGATCTCGCGCGCGTTGTCGACCCCGTGGTCGGCGGTCTCCTGAATATAGTGATCAATGGTGGGCTGCAGCGCCTCGCGCCAGCGCTCCCGCTCGGCGTCCGTCAGATGGGTGATGACATCGCCGGAGGCCACGGCTTCCTCGCGGCCGGCGGCGTCCCACTTGTCCCACCAGTCCCCGAACTTGGCCTCCAGCGACGCCCCCGACGCCTCGTCGATGCACGCCTGGACGTTCTCGGGCAGCGAGTCGTACTTGCGCTGATTCATCACGAAGAAGAACGGGACCGTATAGGCGCCGGCATCCAGGTGATAGTGGAGCACCTCGTTCAGGCCGAACGACTTCACCGGGTCCCAGGGGAACACGGTCCCGTCGATCACGTGCTTCTGAATGTTCTCGTAGACCTCGCCCGGCGGCAGGCCCTGCGGGGTGGCACCCAGTGCCGTGAGCATCTGCGAGACGGCGGGGCTGGGGGTGCGCAGGCGCAGTCCCTGCATGTCCTCCATGGTTTCCACCTTCTTGTCCGCCGTGTGGATGAGCCCGCCGTTATGGGCGAACAACGCGAGCACCTTGAGGCCACGATATTCAGGCGCCAGGTACTCGGGATACATCTCCCACAGCGTCTCGCTGGCAGCCCCGGCATCGCGCGTCATGAACGGCAATTCGATCAACGAGGTACGCGGGAAGCGCCCGCGGGGAATCCCCTGGAGGCCAAGTGCGATGTCCACAACACCGGCCAGCACCTGCTCCTGCTGCTTGGCGACATTGCCCAGCTGCGTCCCGCCCGGATAGATCTCGAACTGGACCTCGCCGTTGGTGCACTTTGTGACCTGCTCGGTCCAGGGCTCGATGAAGTCGGTATGGAGGCCATGCACGGGAGGCAGGTAATGGCTGACCTTGAGCGTGGTCTGGGCGGCGGCTTGCGACATCAGCAGCGTCGCGCCGATGGCAAGCGAGGCGAAGGTAAGCGTCTTGTTGTTCACAGGGTGCTCCTGATTGCTCCGCAGGCGCGGAGATGAGGTTGGTATTGTTGTTTGGCCGTCAGGGGCCGGGAGAAAGACGTTATCGACCCACTAGAGCCCCAGCACGAGCTTGCCGCGCTTCGCACGGGAGCAGCAGGTCATCATGCGCCGGCTGGCGGCTCGCTCGTCGGCGCTCAGGACCTTGTCGCGGTGATCCACCTCGCCCGCCATGACGGCTACCTCGCAGGTGCCGCACAGCCCCTCCTCGCAATCGCTGGGCACGTCGACACCGACCGCGCGCAGCGCCTGCAGCACGGTCTGGTCGGCGGCCACGGGGACGGTCAGTTCGGAGTCGCTCAATTCCACTTCGAAGGCCTGCTCCCGGCGGGGATCGAGGATCGCGTGACTCGCGCTGAAGTGCTCGACATGGATGGCATCCGCGTCGTCCCGGGTGAGCGCCGCCAGGGCATCGAGCAGACGCGCCGGGCCACAGGCATAGACCCGAGCCTCGCCGCGCCCGCCCACGACAGCCGGTAGATCGAGGCGCCGCCCCTCGTCCGCGGGGTACAGGCACAGCCGATCGCCATGATCTCGCTTCAGGCGCTCTAGCAGCGGCATGGAGCCCCGGGAACGGCCTGCGTAGTGAATGGCGTAGCGCTTGCCGAGCCGCTTGAGTCGATCCGCCATCGCGATGATCGGGGTGATACCGATGCCCCCGGCGATCAGCAGGTAGCCGTCGGCGGTCTCGTCCAGCCGGAAATGATTGCGCGGCCCCCGCAGGCGCACTCGGGTCTGCGGCTTGACCGTGTCATGAATAAGTCGGGAGCCGCCCCGCCCCGGTTCTTCGCGACGGATGGCGATCTCCAGGCGCTGTTCATCGTCCGGGTCGCCGCACAGGGAGTACTTGCGCGTGATGTCGCCCACGACCAGATCGATGTGCGCGCCGGGGGTCCAGCGCGGCAGCGGCCGACCGCGCGGATCTTCCAGCACCAGGCGGATGACGTCGGGCGTCTCGTGGATGACCCGAGTCACCACGGCCTCCCGCTCGGCATCGCGCCGGGAGGGCGCGCCCAGCGGGAAATCACGCCCCTGCTCCCGTAGCGAGTTGTCGCGGCGTTCGGGGTTACGGGCCGGGTCCCAGCGTACCCACAGATGCTCCGGACCACGGAACGAGGTGTTGGGCACGAAGGTGAATGTCTGGTCGGGAACCAGGGTCATGTGCGGCAGGCGACGCGTGAATTCTTCGAGGAAGATCCGCATCTCCAGGCGGGCGAGGTTTTTGCCCATGCACTGGTGGCTGCCGTAACCGAAGGTCAGGTGGTCGGTGGTGTTGTCCCGGTAGATGTCCAGCTCATCGGGGTTCTCGAAGTGCCGGCCGTCGTGGTTGGCCGAGGCGCTGACGATCAACAGCTTCGCCCCCTGGGGGATCGCCACGTCACCGACCTGCGTATCGGTCGTGGCGATACGCCGCCAGGCGGCCACCGACCCCGACAGACGCAGGCACTCTTCGACGGCATTGGGAATAAGGGACGGGTTGGCACACAGATCCTCCCAGACCGCGCGGTTTTCCAGCAGCAGGCGCAGCATGTTGGCGGTGGCATGCGCCGTGGTCTCGTGGGCGGCGACGATGCCGGCCATCATCATCGAATGCAGGTAGGAGTCGGTGACCACCTCCGGCAGTTCCTGCTGGCGACGAATGGCGTATTTCATCCAGCCATGGCCGGCAGGGTCCTGCCGCATCTTCTCCAGCACCTGGCCGGCATACTGCCAGAACTTGCCCACCGCCTCGGCGACGGCGACCTGCTCGTCCGGCGAGGGCCGCCCCCAGGTGTTCACGGTGTGGGCGATGGAGTACTCGCGAAGCGTGTCCATGTCTTCCTCGGGCACGCCGAGAAAGTGCAGCGCCACGGTCAGCGGGATCTCCCAGAGCATCTCATCGACCAGATCCGCCTCGCCTTTGTCGACCAGCCGATCCAGATACTCGCGCGTCAGGCGCCGCACCATGGGTTCGTGATGGGCCAGCTCCTCCAGCTCGAAGGACTTCATCAGGGCGCGGCGGCGCTCCATGTGGGCCGGCTCGTCCTCGTTGACCAGCGTGCGGTTCATGGCATAGCCGTAGCGCTGGAGCGTGTCCTGCGCGGCCTGGGTGGTCGGCGTGATCTTCTCCAGGGCGATGGACGGCGAGAACGTCCGGTTGTCGCGGAAGATGGCCTTCACGTCGGCGTAACGGCTGACCACCCAGTAGCCGAGCCGGGGACTGTAGAAGACCGGCTCCTGATCGCGGGACCAGCGCAGCGCCTCTGCCGGATCCAGCTGATAGTCGCTTTCGAAGGGGTCGAACGATGCCGCCTGCGGCGATACCGGGCAGCCGTTCGGCGCAGTATCGGGGGCATGAGAGGCGGCGTCGCGAAAAGGACAACGTCCTTCGTCGGCACGCGGCGAGGTCCGAGGCGTGGGCATGGCGAGTCTCGTTATTTACTTTTATTGAAAAGACTTGTTCCGTGAACGAACATAGGTAAGCCCTTGACCGGGGTCAAGGGGCGGACAGGTGATACCCTGGGCTCTCTAGCCCAAAGTCTAAGTTGCAGTTTCTGAACGGCGAGCCACGCACGATGAGTCAATTGCAAACCCTCGATCGGGGGCTCCACGCCCTCAGGATCATCGCCCGTCACCCGGGTGGCCTGAGCATTGCCGAGCTGGCGGAGGCGCTGGGTATCAACCGGGCGATCGTCTATCGCATCGTGGCGACGCTGGAGGCGAACGCCCTCGCCTATCGCCGGGAGGATGGGGCCATCTGTCTGGGTGGCGGGATCCTCGGCCTCGCCGCGCAATTTGAGCCGCAGCTGCGCAGCGTGGCCGAGCCCTTGCTGCGCCGCCTCGCCCGCGAGACGAACGCCACCGCCTACCTGTCGGCCGCGCAAGGCGACGAGTGCGTGGCCTTGATGGTGGCCGAGCCCGAAGAGGCGTTACTGCGCGTCGGCTATCGGGTGGGGAGCCGGCATCCCCTGACCATCGGTGCGGCGGGCATTGCCATCCTCTCGGCACGCCCCGAGTCCGAGTCGGACAGCGACGCAGTGCGCGACGCTCGCCGCCAGGGCTACAGCATCACCCGCGGGCAGCTCCAGCGCGGCGCCGTGGGCGTGGCCTGTCCGCTGTGCGATCCGGCATCACGCCCGGGGTTCGAAGGCAGTGTCGGGGTCGTTGCGCTGGACGACCTGAATGCCGACGCGGCGGCAAGCGCCGTTCAAGCCTGCGTGAAGCGACTCAATGGCCTGCTGGCATGACGAGACGGCGTGCCAGAGTCGGGGCAGGCGTCTGGCAAGGCGGGGCGCCGAGACCAAGACAGATCATCAGGGCGGCGCCCAGGCATCAGCAAGCCGGCTGACGGGCAAGGCGCCTTCAATGCCCCTTGTCGGCTCCCTTGCTGGAGCGGAACGCCCAGCCCGAGGCGGCGATCACCAGCGCGATGGCGATGCCCAGCTCGAGGATCGGCCGCCCCGCACCCAGCTTGACGGCGTTCTCCACGAACAGGATCACCAGCACGATGCCGGCCACCGTGACCAGCGAGTGCTTGAGTTCGGTGAAACTAGCTACCTGCAGAGGCCCGGGGCTTTCGAAGTCGGGGCGCAGGAACAGCCGATACATGCCGTGGGCCATGATCTGAAAACTTGCCGCGATCAGCAGCAGGTCCATCATCTTCAGCAGCCCCACGGCGCTTGCCTTGAGGGTATCGCCATCCCCGGCGCCGCCGGCCACCAGGGCCCACAGCGTCTGCAGCAGGCTCAGGCAGGCCAGAGCGTAGAGCACGAAGGCCGCCAGGATGGCCAGCACCACCGTGACATGAATCATCTGTCGGCTGCGCCGCAACCAGCGCTCGATCATGGCGGTACCTCGGGTATCAGGCTGTCCAGCCTGTTATGCCATCCCTGGTACGGAGGCGCCACTCTCGATGACCTACTCTCGATGATTTCGTGGCGAGCGCGTTACGCTCGAGCGGCGGGACGGCGGATCTGCTGCACCTGGATCTTGAGGTCCGGGCCACCACTCTGGAACACCGCCACGTTGACCTCCCCTCGCGGATTGACCCATTCCATCTGGTTGGAGCCGCTTTTCACCAGGCTATTGGCCTCGGCTGCCGTGGACGGCATTCCGCCATTGAGGGTGCGAATCACCGCCCATTCCGGCACCTTCCCCCGCAACGGACTACCCTGGGCCATGCGCAATATACGTAACCCGACATCCTGATCGTCGGCCAGAAGGTCGATATCCTTGATCGGCTTTCTGCCTCTCGATTTCCGAGAAAAGGCGTCGTCACTTTCGGCGTCATTCTCCTGCATGACCGTATCGAGATCCTCATTCAACTTAGAACAAAGAAAGGCAATCCCGATGAATGCCATCACGAAAAACGCCAGCATCACGGCCACGAATTCCCGCCGCGATAACGGCAGACCGGCGTAGACAGCAGGATTGAAGCGCATCACCACTGCCATGGCGCCGGGAATAAGCAACAGCGTAAAGCTCCAGCAGGCCACAACGGCTCGCTGCCGCACCTTGCGCGCCAGCATGGTGTTCCTCACTTTTCTTATATGGCATCTCTTATAGACGTCAGCGTGAGAAACAACAATTTCATCAACGTTTTATACTGTTTACTTGCGCATCCTTTTGTTAATTGCCGCACAAGGGAAGACGTCAGTCAGACATCCAGGTCTCGGAAGCCCGCCGGGCCCGCTCGGCGGCCGCCTTGCGCGCCCGATTGCGGCGGTAGAGACGCACCAGGGCGATGCTCAGTGCCGCCGTCAGCATCACCGCCAGGGTCACGCCCTGCCAGGGGCGCGCCGCATCGCCGAGCATGGTTTCCAGGGTGATGATGAGGATGAAACCCACGGCCTGACTGGCAATCGCCAGGGCGCGCAGGGTGTCGACTCGCTTTGCCATGGACACTCCGGGCGGCAGGACCGCCTCAAGCCAACGGAAATCAGGCTCCGGGCCACAGCCCGCAGGCGGCTCATTGTAGCCCGGCGTCACGCCGCTGGCGACGCGCGGCCGTCGATCCGCCCGTCAGCGGTACTTCTGGCTCCCGCAGGACGAGTTTCCTGCTCTTCCCAGGACAGTTTCCTCCGCGCGTCTGACGGTCTTATTCACGAAGGAAACCGCGTTTCCCGCCTCATGCCACTCTTCCATGCTTGTTTTGTATCCTTGTGTAACATCAGGAGGATGTCATGGCGATTCGCAGCTTCAAGATCGCGCCGGCCAACCTCGGCTCGGGCAGGCAGCTCAAGCAACCCGACTACTGGCTGCTGCTGGAAACCACCGGCGGCAAGATCCGCGAGGTCGACCGCTACCCCACCTATACCCAAGCTCTTCAGGCCAATCGCGCCCTGAGCGAGCCCCGGCTGCACTGACGTGCCGCCGGTGCCACTACCGGCAGCATCCCCGGCGGCCTGGCGCAGCGTCAGAGCGTCACACCAGGTCGCGCGGGATCGTCTCGTCCCAGGTCTTGGCGAACACCCGGCTCTCGCCCTCGTAGGCATCCAGGGTGGCACGCAGGCGGAAATGCTCGGCGTCCGAGGTCATCAGTGTGCGGGCCACGGTGTGCACCTGCCAGTCGCCACGGGCGAAGCTGCGACGCCATTCGGTCCAGCCGCTCAGGCTGTCGTAGTTGCCGTAGGCATAGCTGTAGCGCTCGGTGACCCGCACCGCGAGCTCGAGGTCGATGTCGTCGAGGCGGTAGGTGCCTTCATCGTTGATCACTTCCAGGGTGGTGCGGTCGTTGCCCAGGTCGCGGATCACCCGCCAGGCCTCCTGGCTGGGCTGGATCAGCGTACGCGCCAGCGGCGTCGCGCCCTCGGGCTCGGCGAAGGCGGGCAACGCCGCCTCCTCGTCCGGCTGCGGCTCGCGACACGGCAGGACCAGCCGGCACTCGGCCGGGTGCAGGGTCAGCTTGGCCGGGATCGGCGCCGGCCAGGCCAGCGGCCAGTAGCTGCTCGACAGCGACAGGCGGATCGCATGCCCCGCGGGGAACTGCTGGGCGATGTGCTTGAGCAGGACGCGTACCCGGTAGCGCCGGCCCGGCTCCAGCGGCTCGGGAAACTCGTCGCTGTCGCGATGGGTCAGGTTGAGCAGCCCGTAGGAGACTCGCGTCGCCTTGTCGTCCTCGCCGACATCGATCAGGCGCAGCGCGACCATCGCCACCGGCTGGTCGGCCTCCAGGTCGAGCTCCACCACCGGCTGGCCGCAGATCTCCAGTGGTGCCTCGAGCGGGGCGGTCTGGAAGATCAGCGCGCCGCCGTCCTCGTCGCGCTGGTCGTGGGGCAGGTCGGGCGGCGCGTTGTAGGAGCACCATTTGCCGGCATACAGGCCGACGAACAGCGGCGAACGGATCGTCAGGGGCACGTCGTCGAGCGCGCTGTCGGCACCGATCCGCGCCACCTCGGGCTCCAGGTCGTGACCGCTGGTGAGGCGAAACGGCGTCGGCACGATCCGCGGCGAGGGCCACTCGGGCTCGCTGACCCAGCGCCCCGGACGCACGTCATAGCGTGCCGAGGGCGGCACCGACTCCTGCATCCACACGCGCAGCATCGGTTCGTCCATGATCCCGGTATCGATGCCCTTCAACCAGTGGTCCCACCAGCGCAGTGCATCCTGCAAGAAGCCGATCGCCGGCCCCGGCACGCCCAGATGCGGGTACTTGTGCGCCCAGGGCCCCACCAGCCCCTTGCGCGGCACCTCGAGCCCGTCCAGCAGCCGGAATACCGCATTGCAGTAGCCGTCGGCCCAGCCGCTGATGGCATAGACCGGGCAGCGGATGCGCGAGAAGTCCTCGCATACCGAACCGTGCTTCCAGTAATCGTCGCGGCGCTGATGGGCCAGCCAGGTGGCCAGCCACAGCCCGCTGCCCTCGAGGCGCTCCATCCACATCTCGCGCCAGCGCTCGCCGACCAGCGCCGGATCCGGCGGGCAGGCGTTGGCGTCGAACATCGTCGAGGCCCAGGACAGGTTGTCACCCAGCAGGCAGCCGCCCATGTGATGGACGTCGTCGGCATAGCGGTCATCGGTGGAGCACAGGGTGATCACCGCCTTGAGCTCGGGCGGCTGCAGCGCGGCGATCTGCAGGCCGTTGAAGCCGCCCCAGGAGATGCCCACCATGCCGATGTCGCCGGTGCACCAGGGCTGTGCGGCGATCCATCGCAGCACCTCGACGCCGTCGTCGAGCTCCTGCTGCAGGTACTCGTCAGTGAGCACGCCATCCGACTCGCCGCTGCCGCGGATGTCCACCCGCACCCCGGCGTAGCCGTGCCCGGCCCAGTAGGGATGGGTCTGGGCGTCGCGGCTCGCAGTCAGATCGCGCTTGCGATAGGGCAGGTACTCGAGGATCGCCGGCACCGGATGGCGCTCGGCATCGACCGGCCGCCAGAGGCGTACCGCCAGCCGACAGCCGTCGCTCAGGGTGATCCAGGTCTCCTCCTCGTGAACCCGGTGCGAATAGGTCTCGACGATGCGCATCCGCTCCCCTCCTTTCCCGTGTCGTTGTCGCCCCGGTGTCAGCCGATGATGTCCTCGAACGCGAAGACCAGTTCCTCGGCCAGCCGGGCGTAGTTGGCCTCCAGCGCCTCGTCGCTGTCCGCGCCCATCCAGACCAGCGCCAGCGCATAGCTGTAGCTGTCCTGCTCGGGCAGCTCCGACAGCCGCATGCCCGGGGTGACCTGAAGCTCGATGTGGGTGCCGGGGAAGCGCCGCTCCAGCGCCGCGATCGCCTCGGGATCGGGAACGCTCACGATCGTGGCGTCGACGAAGAACACCCGGTAGAAGAACTTGCCGGCCACCGCGTACTCGCCCTCGCGATGAGGCATGTCGGGACGCTGGCCCAGCGCCAGGTCGACGGTGACCTGCTGATGGCTGACACCGTCGACCTTCTCGAACAGGTCGCAGTGCGACTGCGAGATGCGGGTATTGATCTCCAGCAGCCAGATGCGGTTCTGGACCTCGTCCCAGAAGAACTCGATGTTGAAGGCCGCGTTGTCGTAGCCAATGTGGGCCATGATCGTGCGGGTGAGTTCCTCCATCCGGCTCTGGATGCGCGCCGGCAGTCGCGACGGATAGCGGTAGCAGAAGAAGCTCAGCACCTGCGGATAGCGGATCGAGTCGACGATGCCGTAGGGCACCACCTCGCCCTCGAAGACATAGCCTTCCACCGTGCACTGCCAGCCGCCGATGATCTCTTCGGCCATGCAGTGGCCGCCGTCCACGGCACGCACCGCCTCGGGCAGGCTGGCCTGCTCGAGGACGAAGTTGAACGGCTCGGAGATCAGGCCGATCTCGTCGCGCAGCCGCCCGGTCGCCATGATGAAGTCCTCGGGGCTGTCGATGCGAAAGCCCAGCCGCGAGCCCGACGACTTGATCGGCTTGACGAAGAACGGGAAGTAGAGCCCCGCCTGGCCGATCTTCGACAGCGCCTCGTCGTCGAAGGGATCGAAGGCGGTGAAGCGCGGAATGTAGTTGCCGATCACCTCGCGCTGGACCAGCCGGCTCCAGTACTTGTGCTCGCACTTGAGCAGGCTCTCGAGACTCGCCGTGCGCGTGCCGAAGCGTTCGCAGAGCAGCGGCAGCATGGTCGACACCGGAAAGTCCATATAGCCGACGATGGCGTCCACCGGGCCGTCGAAGTCGCGCAGCGTGGCCTCGGCGCGCGACAGCATGTCCTCGATCGGAAAGACCTCGGTGTCGTAGACCTCGGCGGGTTCGATGACGCCGTGAAAGCGATAGTCCTGCGCGCCGCGCAGCTGCTCGAGACGCGCGCGATTGAAGTCGTTGAGTCCGACGACGAAGATGTTGCGCTGACCCATGGCAGCCTCCCGGGCGGCCCGCCAGGCCCGCCTCGCCGGCGAGGAGCTGAGAAAGGAACGCGCCACGGCAGGCAGCGGCCGGCGGCCGACCCTCGCCCCGTCGGCCGGCCGCGTCCCGGCGTGCAACGTTGAAGTCACGTTGTGCTCGGAAACGTCGTTCTCAGGATAGTCGCTCTCGCCGCGAACAGGGGAAATGCCGGGATAAAACCGTCACACGCCGGTTGGCACCCCACGGGCAATGACAATCCAGGGCGCGGGCCGTAGGCTGGTCGCTGGTCCCGACGCCGTCGCGCCGACGGTGCTCGTTCGGCCGCCCTGACCCTTGATCGCCCCAGGCTCTGCTCGACCGCCCATGAATGCCCTTGCCCTCGGCTCCTGGCTCGTCCCCCTGCCGCACCTCTACGCCGGACTGATCGCCGGCGGGGTGCTGGTCGCCGCCACCTGGCTGCTTGGCCTGCCGCGCCGACGCCGCGCCGCCTGGTTCGGCGGCGGCCTGGTCGGCGCCCTGCTCGCCGCCCGGCTGGGCCATGCGGCCCTGCATCCCGCGGCCACGCTCGCCGCACCGCTGGACCTGTTCCGCCCCTGGCTGCCGGGCTACCAGCCGCTCGCCGGCTGGCTGGGCGCGGCGGCCTGGAGTGCGTGGGCCCTGCGCGACCGCCGACGCCCCCGGCTCGCCGCCCAGGGGCTGCTCGTGGCCGCCGCCCTTGCCTGGCTGGGCCTGACGGCCTGGCAGCCGTTGGGGCGAGCCCCGACGCTGACCCACCTGCCCGACCTGGCCCTCGACACCCTCGAAGGGCGGAGCGTCACCCTCGCGCCCGCCGACGACCGGCCGCTGATCGTCACCCTCGTCCAGACGCGCTGCCGGGCCTGCCGGCATACGCTGCCCCGCCTGGCGGCACTCGCCGCGCGGGGCGAGGCCCGGGTGGCGGTGATCGCCGAGGGCGACAGCCTGCTCGCCGTCGGCCGCTATCTCGACCGGCACGGCCTCTCCCTGCCCCGGGTGCTGCTCGACCCGCACGAAAAGTGGCTGGCGCTGAGCCACGCCCCCGGGCTACCCGCGACCCTGGTGTTCGATCGCCACGGCCGCCGGGTGGCGAGCCACGCCGGGGAGCCGACACGGGCGCTGCTCGACAGCTGGACCCGGCTGGCTCAACGCTGAGGAACGAGAAAACGCGGGCGGCGCTTGGAACTCGTTCCCAAGCTTTCGGAACGATGGGCGCCGGGGGACAAGGCGAAGCGAGGGTCCTTTGCCATGGATGGCAAAGGTAGCGCCCAGGGAGGGGTTTACAGCGCCCTCGCGAAGCCTTGCCGCCGGAAAAGCCCATCCCGACGACCGGTTGTAAAAGGAGCGCTTAAGCCACCTGCCGCTTTGCGTTAGTATACGGCGCCCCATCGCCGGGCGGCCGGGACCGCAAGCCCGCCGGCCCGCAAGCCCCGATTTCTTCGAGCATTTAGGACACCATGAGCGACTTCATTCCCGGCCAGCGCTGGATCAGCGACGGCGAGGCCGAACTGGGCCTGGGTACCATCCTCAACGTCGATTTCCGCAGCGTCACCGTGCTCTTCGCCGCCAGCCAGGAAACCCGCACCTACAGCGCGCGTCAGGCACCGCTGACCCGCGTGGTCTTCGGCAGCGGCGATCACATCGAGTCCGCCGAGGGTGTCACCCTGACCGTCGACGACACCAAGGAAGTCGACGGCCTGGTGATCTATATCGGCATCGACGCCGCCGGCGAGTGGCACGAGCTCTCCGAGGCCAAGCTCTCCGACCGCATGCAGTTCAACCAGGCCCGCGATCGCCTGCTCACCGGCCAGGTCGACCGCAACGACTGGTTCGACCTGCGCTTTCGTACCCTGCATCACCACCACCGCATCAGCCAGAACCCGGCGCTGGGCCTGGCAGGGCCCAAGATCGACCTAATCCCCCACCAGCTCTATATCGCCGACGAGGTCTCGCGCCGCCATGCACCGCGCGTGCTGCTCGCCGACGAGGTGGGGCTGGGCAAGACCATCGAGGCCGGGCTGATCCTGCACCGCCTGCTGCTCACCGGGCGCGCCGAGCGGGCGCTGATCCTGGTGCCCGACAGCCTCACGCATCAGTGGCTGGTCGAGCTGCTGCGCCGCTTCGCCATCGAGGTCACCCTGCTCGACGAGCGCCAGAGCCAGGCCCACGGCGAGGCCAACCCCTTCGAGGCCGGCCAGCTGATCCTCGCCAGCCAGCAATGGCTGTTCGCCAACCCCCACCGCCAGAGCCAGGCCGAGGCCTGCGCCTGGGACCTGCTGATCGTCGACGAGGCGCATCACCTGGACTGGACGCCGGAGGAAACCGGGCCCGGCTACGCCTGCGTCGAGCGCCTGGCCGCCGTGGCGCCGGGGCTGCTGCTGCTCACCGCCACCCCCGAGCAGATGGGCCTGGAGAGCCACTTCGCCCGGCTGCGGCTGCTCGACCCCGACCGCTACCATGACCTCGAGCGCTTCCGCGCCGAGGAAGCCGGCTACGTGCGGGTCGCCGAGGCCATCGACGCCCTCGACGCCCTGCCCGGCGACGCCGCGGCGCTCGACACCGCCGCCACGGTCATCGACGACGCCGACAGCCGGGCGCTGCTCGACACCCTGGCCGACCCCGAGAGCGATAGCGCCCAGCGCGAGGCCGCGCGGACCCAGCTGCGTGACCAGCTGCTCGACCGCCACGGCACCGGCCGGGTGATGTTCCGCAACAGCCGGCGTCACGTCGGCGGCTTCCCCGAACGGCGCCTGCACGTCGCGCGCCTCGACCCGCCCTCGGCCTACCGCCGCGTGCTGCGCAAGCTCGCCCGCGACGAGGACTCCCTCGACGAGCTGCTGATCGAGACCGGACTCGACCACCCCGACGTGATGCTCTATCTCGACGCCACCTACCGGGCGCTGGACGACGACCCGCTCAACGGCGAACCCTGGTGGCAGATCGACCCGCGTGTCACCTGGCTGCTCGAGCGGCTCACCGAGATGGGCCGCGACAAGGCGCTGGTGATCGCCCACGACCGCCGGACCGCCACCGACCTGGCCGAGGCGCTGCGCGTGCTGGGCGGCGTCCACGCCCCGGTGTTCCACGAGGGGCTGACGCTGGTCGAGCGCGACCGCGCCGCCGCCGACTTCGCCGACGCGGAGGACGGCAGCCAGCTGCTGATCTGCTCGGAGATCGGCTCGGAAGGGCGCAACTTCCAGTTCTGCCGCCATCTGGTGATGTTCGACCTGCCCCAGCATCCCGACCAGCTCGAGCAGCGCATCGGCCGCCTGGACCGCATCGGCCAGCGCCACGCCATCGAGATCCACGTGCCGGTGTTCGCCGACAGCCCCGGCGAGCGGCTGCTGCGCTGGTACCGGGAAGGCATGGATGCCTTCAGCGCGCCCCACGGCGTGGGCAGCGAGCTGTTCGACGCCTTCGGCGACGAGCTGGCCGAATCGCTGCTCGACGACGAGGCCCTCGCCGAGGTGATCGACGAGACCCGCGCGCTGTTCGACGCCAAGCTGGCCGAACGCAACGCCGGACGCAACCGCCTACTCGAGCTCAACGCCTGCCGCAACGAGCGCGCCGATGCCGTCGCCACGGCGATCCGCGAGCTCGACGCGGACCGCGCCCTGCCGCGCTACCTGGACCAGGCGCTGGACATCTTCGGTGTCGACAGCCAGGACCTGGGCGGCGAACTGCTGCACCTGCGCGCCGGCCCGCAGATGCTCGACGGCCTGCCGGGGCTGGTGAAGGGCGAGGAAGGCTTCACCGCCACCCGCTCCCGCGAGCGCGCCCTGGCCCGTGACGACGTCCAGCACCTCTCCTGGGAGCACCCGCTGGTCCGCGAGATCATGGAGCGCATCCTCGACGGCACCCTGGGCAACACGGCACTGGCGCTGCTCGATCATCCCGCCATCCCGCCCGGCCGGGTGCTCACCGAGCTGGTCTTCTGCACCCACTGCCCGGCGCCCACGCACCTGCACGTGGACCGCTTCCTGCCGCCCACGGCGATCCGCGTGCTGCTCGACGAATCCGGCGCCAACCTGGCCGACAAGGTCTCGTTCACCGGACTGGCCAAGAACCTGCAGAAGGTCAAGAAGGCAGTGGCCCGCGACCTGATCAAGTCACGCCACGAACAGCTCCGCGACCTGCTGACCCGCGGCGAGAGCGAGGCCGAGCGCGAGCTGCCGACCATCCTCGAGGCCGCCCAGAGCCGCATGCGCGAACGCCTCGACGGCGAGCTGACCCGCCTGCAGGCGCTGGCCCGCCACAACCCCTCGGTGCGTCAGGACGAACTCGACGCCCTGCGCGACGAGCGCGCGGCCCTCGACACCGCCATCGAGGGCGCGCGGCTGCGCCTCGACGCGGTGCGGGTGATCGTGACGGTGGACAAGGAAACTCGACGCTAATATCACGTCGTTGCGGGAGCGAGTTCATCCGCGACAGGCAAGCCCCGGGGCTCCGTCCTCGGGGATGAATCCCCTCCCACAAGCAGCCATCGAGACATCTTCCCTGTGGGCATTGTGGGAGCGACGTCAGTCGCGACGCTTGCCCCGCGAAAGGATCGCGGCGAGCGCGGCGTCCAGCGTCTCGTAGTCGAAGCGAAAGCCGGCATCGAGCAGCCGGCGCGGGCGCATGTCCGCGCCGGTAAGCAGCAGTCGCGCCATCTCGCCCAGCGCCAGCTCGAGCAGCCTGCCCGGCACCGGCAGCAGCGCCGGGCGATGCAGCCGCTGCGCCAGAGTGCGGGTGAACTCGGCGTTGGTGACCGGGTGCGGGGCCGAGGCGTTGAACGGCCCGTCAAGGTCGTCCCGCGCAAGCAGGAACTCGATGCTGCGCACGTGATCCTCGCGGTGGATCCACGGCATGAACTGGCGGCCATCGCCGAAGCGCCCCCCAAGGCCCAGCCGGAACGGCGGCAGCATCTTCGCCAGGGTGCCGCCGCCGGCATCCAGCACCAGCCCGGTGCGCAGCAGCGCCACCCGCACGCCGGTCGACTCGGCCTCGCGGGCCGCCGCCTCCCACTCGGCGCACAGCCGGTGGGCGAACTCGTCGTGGGGCGGCGTGTCCTCGTCCACGACCCGCTCGCCCTGAGCACCGTAATAGCCCATCGCCGAGCCCGAGACCATCACCCGGGGCGGCGTGTCGGCCGAGCGGCACAGCGTCACCAGCTCGCGGGTGATGGTGACCCGGGAGTCGACCAGGCGCCGCTTCTGTGCCGCGCTCCAGCGCTTGTCGGCGATCGGCTCGCCGGCCAGGTTGACGATCGCCTCGACGCCGGCATCGCGGAAGTCGAGCACCCGGGAGCGGATCGCGGTCGCCGACGGCAGCACCCGGGCCGCCGCCTCGGGGTCCCGGGACACCACCGACAGCGTGTGGCCGGCCGCGGCCAGCCGCTCGGCGAGCCGACGTCCCACGAAGCCGGTCCCGCCGGTCATCAACACATGCATCGGGCCTCCTTGGCTCGGCTGAAGCCGAGTTATACAGACGTTGTACGCTTTGCTAGTCTAGTCGGCGCAGTGCGCCGCCGACCACCTGCTCGGCGGCCTCTTTCGCCCCGCACAGGAGAGCCTCGCATGACGGTCGCCCCGCTTGCCATCATCGGTGCCGGCATCGCCGGTCTGGCCTGCGCCCGCGCACTCGTCGACCAGGGCCGGGCCGTGCAGCTCTTCGACAAGGCCCGCGGCCCCGGCGGCCGCCTGGCCAACCGTCGCATCGGCGAGACGGTCTTCGACCTCGGCGCCCAGCACTTCACCGCGCGCCACCCGACGTTTCGCCGGGCCCTGAGCGCCTGGCGGGATGCCGGCCTCGTCGCCCCCTGGCCGACCCGCCCGTGGCGGGTCAGCGCCGATGGATGGCAGCCGGCGAGCGCCGCCGAACGCTTCACCGCCGTGCCGCGCATGAGTGCTCTGGCCCGGCATCTGGCACAGGGGCTCGATGTCCACACCGGGCAGCGAATCACCGCCCTGCAATCGACCCGTGACGGCTGGTGGCTCGAGACGGAGTCCGGCGCGCACCATGGCCCCTTCGCCGGCGTGGTGCTGGCGCTGCCGACGCCCCAGGCCGCCGCGCTGCTCGGCCCGGTCGCCCCCGAACTGGCGGCGGCCTGCACGCAACGCCCGATGACACCCTGCTGGGCCGCCTGCGTGCGGTTTTCCACGCCACTGCCGGCACTCGACGCCCCGGCCCCGGACTGGCAGACGGCGGCCTTTCTGACGGGCCCGACGCGGACGCTGCATCGTGCCATCCGCAATCACACCAGGCCCGGCCGCCACGCCCAGGGCGAGAGCCTGACCCTGCTCGCCGATGTGGCCTGGAGTGTCGAGCACCTGGAGGACGACCCCGCCACGGTGGCCGACGCCCTGCTCGCCGCCTTCGCCGCGCAGTACCCCGCGCCCCTGCCCGCCGCCGAGTGCCTGACGGCGCACCGCTGGCGCTACGCCCAGCCGGCCGCGGCGGACACCGGCGGATCCGGCTATCGGCTGGGGGCGGACGGCCTGGCGCTGTGCGGCGATGCCTGGCGGAACGGGCGCATCGAGGACGCCTGGCTGTCCGGCCACGCCCTGGGCCATCACCTGGCCACCCATTCCGCCGACAAGGAGAACCTGCATGCATGATGCCCTGATCCTGCTCGCCCACGGGTCCCGCGACCCGCGCTGGCGCGCCCCCTTCGACAGCCTGGGCGAGGGCCTGGCCGAACGCCTCGAACGCCCGCTGCGCCTGGCCTACATGGAACTCTGCGAGCCGTCGCTGGACAGTGTCGCCGCCGAACTGGCCGCCGCCGGCTGCCGCCGCGCCGAGATCCTGCCGCTGTTCTTCGCCGCGGGCCGCCACCTGCGCGAGGACGTCCCCGGCCAGCTCGAGCGCCTGAACGCCGAGCACCCCGACCTTGCACTAACGCTGCTGCCGCCGGTGGGTGAGCATCCCGCCTTCGTCGACGCCCTGGCAATGATCATCGAGAGTCGCGCACACCCCACGGCGTCGCGATAGAATGAACGCGGATACGATTTGTACAACGCGGTTGCCTTGTACAACTATCTCCCCCATTCTGTAAATGACAACGGCCTCCGGGAGGCGTGCCTTGTCGTTGGACTGCAAGAGGCCCGAGTGCGCATGAGTGACAAATCAACGGATCCGACCGGCGCTCCGCTGTATCCGATTCGCGAAGTTTCCCGCCTGACCGGGGTCAACTCCGTCACCCTGCGGGCCTGGGAGCGACGCTACGGCCTGATCCGCCCTCAGCGCACCCCCAAGGGGCACCGCCTCTACGCCCGCGACGACATTCAGCGCGTCGAACGCATCCTGCAGTGGCTCAACCGCGGCGTACCGGTCAGCCAGGTCCGCGACCTGCTCGACCAGCCCGAGACGCCCCCCGAGCCGGTCGCCGACGACGGCGGCGACTGGGAGGCCCAGCGCCGCCAGCTGCTGGCCGGCATCGAAGCCCTCGACGGCGCCCGGCTGGAATCGTTGTTCAATCAGGGGCTGGCGCTCTACCCCGTTGCCACCTGCCTGCACGAATTGTGGGAGCCGCTGATCGGTGAACTCGAGGAGCGCTGGGGCGACCAGTTGGGCGCCGGCCTGCAACGCCAGTTCCTGAGCGCCTTCCTGCGCACGCGCATCGGCACGCGGCTCTACCACGCCAACCTCCGCGCCAGCGGCGGCCTGATCGTGGTCGCCTGCCTGCCCGACGACCCCGGCTCGCTGTGGTCGCTGCTGTTTGCCCTGGCCGCCGGCGATGCCGGCTATCGAGTGCAGCTGTTCGATGCGCCGCTGCCCCAGGGGGACTGGCCGCTGGCGGTGGAACGCCTGCGCCCGTCCGCCGTGGTGATGCTCAGCGGCCGAGCCGAGCGCAACGAGCTTGTACGCCGCCAGCTGCCGCGGCTCGCCGACCAACTGCCGGTGCCGGTGTGCCTGGCCGGGCCGGTGACCCGTATCCGCGCCGGCGACATCGAGGCCACCGCCCTGGCCTCGCTGGGCGACCAGCCCAGCCAGGCGCTCGACCGGCTGCGCCCGCTGATCGGCTGATTTCACGTCTTCCCGGAAGGAGCCCCCATGGCCCGCCAACTCGTCTGGTTCCGCAGCGACCTGCGCACTCTCGACAACTCGGCGTTGGCCGCCGCGGCCAGCCGCGGGCCGGTAATCGCGGTGTTTTTGCACTGCCCGGCGCAGTGGCAGGCCCATGGCCACGGCGCCAACAAGGTCGACTTCCTGCGTCGCGGCGTGGCGGCGCTCGGCGATACCCTGGCCGGCTACAACATTCCGCTGCTGCAGCGCGACATCGGCGACTTCTCGGCCACCGCCGAGACCCTGCTGGCCATCGCCCGCGAGCATGACGTCGCCGCGCTGCACTTCAACCGCGAATACCCGCTGAACGAAGCCCGCCGCGACGCCGCCGTACAGGCAGCCTTCCACGCCGCCGGACTGGCCAGCCACGCCTGGACCGACGCCGTGGCCTTCGAGCCCGGCGAGCTGCTGACCGGCCAGGGCCACTACTACAGCGTCTTCACCCCGTTCGCCAAGGCCTGGCAGCGCCAGGTCGACGCCGGGCGGCTGGCCCTGCGCGACGCACCGTCCGTGCAGGCCGCGTTGCCGATCGCCGCCGAGGCGCTGCCGGACGCGCCACGGCTGGCCGATACCCCGGTCGACGCCCGGCACTGGCCCGCCGGCGAAACGGCTGCCGCCGACCGGCTGGCGCGATTTTTGCGCTACCGAGCGCGCCACTACCATGAACAACGCGACCTGCCGGCCATCGCCGGCACCAGCGAACTCTCGCCCTACCTGGCGCTGGGCATGCTCTCCCACCGCCAGTGCCTGCAGGCGGCGATGGCGGAAAACGACGGGCATCTCGGCGACGGCGACGCAGGCCTCACCGGCTGGGTCAACGAACTGATCTGGCGCGAGTTCTACCAGCATATCGTGGTCGGCTTCCCCGAGGTCTGCCGCCACCGTCCCTTCCAGCGCCACACCGAGGCCCTCGCCTGGCGCGACGACGACGCGGCCTTCCGCGCCTGGTGCGAGGGGCGCACCGGCTACCCGCTGGTCGACGCGGCGATGCGCCAGCTGGTCCAGACCGGCTGGATGCACAACCGCCTGCGCATGGTCACCGCCATGTTCCTGACCAAGCACCTGTTGATCGACTGGCGGCGCGGCGAGGCCTTCTTCCTGCGCCACCTGATCGACGGCGAGTTCGCCGCCAACAACGGCGGCTGGCAGTGGGCGGCCTCCACCGGCACCGATGCGGCGCCCTACTTCCGCCTCTTCAATCCCACCACCCAGTCGCGGCGCTTCGACCCCGACGGGCGCTTTCTCGCCGCATACCTGCCCGAGCTCGCCGAGCTACCCGCGAAGGCCCGGCACGCCCCACCCCGCGACGCCCTGGGAGCGGCCGACTATCCGCCGCCGATCGTCGACCACAAGGCGGCCCGGGAGCGAGCCCTGGCGGCCTTCAAGGCCCTGCCCAGGAGCTAGATGAGATCTCTCGGCAGGTTGTCCATCCGGAGCCTGGCCGTGGGAGCGACTTCAGTCGCGATGGGTCGACTACCGGGCTCCGCCGTCGGGGATGAGTCGCCTCCCCCCAGGTAACTCCGGCGGGTCGGCCAGCCTGGCCACCGTCGTGGTGGGAGCGACTTCAGTCGCGATGGGTCGGCTACCGGGCTCCGCCGTCGGGGATCAATCGCCTCCCCCAGGTAACTCCGGCGGGCCGGCCAGCCTGGATGCCTCTCCGGTTAGCCGGCCAAGCCCTTTCGTGAATAACCTGGCGGGGTTACACCGCTAGCTCCGCTTTCTCCCGGCCGATCCCGGCCCACACCCCGGAGGCGACGATGACTCGCGACCCGTCCCTGGAGGCCTTCTGCGCCTTCTACAACAAATTGGACAAAACCTGTACAAATCGACTCGCGGAGTTTTACACTGAGGACGTCAGCTTTCGCGATCCCTGGCATCGCATCGAGGGGCGGGAGGCACTGATCCGCTACTTCGACACGCTCTACGCGCGGGTCGGCGAGTGCCGCTTCACCTTCGCGGAACGGCTGCGCGACGGCGATCAGGCCTTCGTCCGCTGGACCCTGACGGTGACGCACCCGGCGCTGGCCGGCGGTGATCCCGTCACGGTGGACGGCTGTTCGTACCTGCGCTTCGAGGCCGAGCGGGTCCGCGAGCATCACGATTACTTCGATGCCGGCGCGCTGCTCTACGAACACGTGCCGCTGCTCGGCGGCGCGATCCGGTACCTGAAGCGCCGACTGGACTGATCGACGGCGCGAGGAGGGGGCATCATGCAGGGACTGTCCGGCCGGCGGCGCATCTGGCTCGTCGGCGCCAGCTCGGGGATCGGCGAGGCGCTCGCCCGCCGGCTCCTCGAGCAGGGCCACCGGGTGGCACTCAGCGCGCGCCGCCGCGACCCGCTCGAGCGCCTGGCCGAGCAGCACGCCGGCGCGCTGGTCCTGCCCTGCGACCTGACCGACGCGCAATCGGTGCACGAGGCCGCCGGCACGCTCGATGCGCGCTTCGGCGGCCTGGACGTCCTCCTGCACGTCGCCGGCACCTGCGAATACCTGGACGCCCACCGCTTCGACCCGGCGCTGGTGGAGCGGGTCTTCGCGGTCAATTTCCACGGTGCCGTGCGGGTGATCGACGCCGCGCTGCCGCTGCTGCGCCACGCCCGCGACCCGGACACCCCGCGGCCGCTGCTGGCCGCGGTGTCGAGCGCCGCCGCCTACCTGCCGCTGCCCCGGGCCGAGGCCTATGGCGCCTCCAAGGCCGCGCTCAGCCACTTCCTCGAGTCGCTGCGCATCGACCTGGCCGACGAGGGCATCGACATCAGCCTCGTGCACCCCGGCTTCGTCGCCACGCCGCTGACCGCGCGCAACGACTTCACCATGCCGATGCGCATCGACGCGGACACCGCCGCCCGGGCGATCCTCGACGGCCTGGAGCGCCGCCGCCTGGACATCCACGTCCCGCGCCGCTTCACCACCCTGGTGAAGCTGGCCGGCCTGCTGCCACCGGCGCTGCGGCTGCGCCTGGGGCGGCGGCTGATCCGTCGCCGCTCCCCCTCGGAGGCCGCATCATGAGTCACGCCCAGCACATCGCGGTGGTCGGCAGCGGCATCAGCGGCATGGCCGCCGCCCACTACCTGTCGGCCCGTCACCGGGTCACGCTGTTCGAGGCCGGCCCGCGCCTCGGCGGCCACACCGCCACCGTCGACGTCACCCTCGGCGGCCGAGACTACGCCGTGGATACCGGGTTCATCGTCTTCAACGACCGCACCTACCCGCACTTCAACCGGCTGCTGAGCCACCTCGGCGTGCCCGCCCAGCCCACCGAGATGAGCTTCTCGGTGCACGACGCCCGGCACGACTTCGAGTACAACGGGCATACCCTGGCCACGCTGTTCGCCCAGCGCCGCAACCTGCTGCGGCCGCGCTTCTACCGGATGCTCGCCGACATCCTGCGCTTCAACCGCGAGGCGACGCGCGATCTCGACGGCGGACGCCTGGACGCCTCGCTCACCCTCGGCGCCTACCTGGACCGCCACGGCTACGGCGCGGACTTCCGCGAGCGCTACCTGCTGCCCATGGGCGCGGCGATCTGGTCGGCCAGCATTGCCGAGCTCGACGCCTTCCCGCTGGCGTTCTTCGTGCGCTTCTTCCATCACCACGGTCTGCTGTCGATCGACGACCGGCCGCAGTGGTACACCATCCCCGGCGGCTCGCGGCGCTACATTCCCGCTCTGACGCGGCCCTACGCCGAGCGCATCGCGCTCGACTGCCCGGTGCGATCGATCCGCCGCGATGCCGAGGGCGTCACCCTGTCCACGGCCCGCGGCGAGGCCCGCTTCGACCAGGTGGTGCTGGCCTGCCATGCCGACCAGGCGCTGGCGCTGCTCGCCGACCCCAGCCCCGCCGAGCGCGAGATCCTCGGTGCCCTGCCCTATCAGGACAACGACGTGGTGCTGCACACCGACACCCGGCTGCTGCCGCGCCGGCGCCGCGCCTGGGCGAGCTGGAACTACCGCCTGGACGGGCGCGGCGACGACGCCCGGGTCGCGGTGACCTATAACATGAACATCCTTCAGGGGATCGAGGCGCCTCGCACCGTCTGCGTCACCCTCAACGACACCGCCAGCATCGACCCCGACCGCATCCTCGGCCGCTACCGCTACGCGCATCCGAGCTTCACGCTCGACGGCATCGCCGCCCAGGGTCGCCATGCCGAGATCTCCGATACCGCCCGGCGCACCCACTACTGCGGCGCCTACTGGCGCAACGGCTTTCACGAGGACGGCGTGTGGAGCGCCTGGCGGGTCGCCGCGGCCCTGGGCACGGCGCCGGAGGCCGCGGCCTCGCCGGCCGGCGCGCCCGCCATGGAGGCACCGGCATGAAGGCGCCCCCACGCAGCCGCCTCTATCGCGGCGAGCTGCGTCACCGCCGGGTCGTGCCGCGCGCACACGCCTTCACCTACCGGCTGTGGATGCTCTGGCTGGAGCTCGACGAGCTGCCCGCGCTGTTCGACGGCGTGCCCGGCTTCAGTGCGCGTCGTCCGGCCCTGGCGCGCTTTCGCCGCGAGGACTACCTCGGCCCCTCGCGACCGGCCGCTGGACGAGGCGGTGCGCGAGCGCCTGCGCCAGGAACTGGGCGACACGGTGGCGGCCCGTGCCGACGGCCGCATCGCCATGCTCACCCAGCTGCGCCTGTTCGGCATGGCCTTCAACCCGATCACCCTCTATTACGTCCACGACCGCGACGGCCGGCTGCGCGCCCTGCTCGGCGAGGTCACCAATACCCCCTGGGGCGAGCGCCGGGTCTACGCCTGCGAGGTCGATCCCGCCCGCCACAGCCATGCCGCCCACTTCACCAAGGCGCTGCACGTCTCGCCGTTCAACCCCATGGACATGACCTACCGCTGGCGCTTCAACGCCCCGGGCCGGTACCTGTATATGCACATGGAGGCCCACCGCGCGGGAGTCCGGCACTTCGACGCCACCCTGACTCTCGAGGGGCAGCCGGCGACCCGCGCCGCGCTGCTGGGCATCCTGGTCCGCCATCCGTTGATGAGCCTCAAGACCGTCGCCGCCATCCACTGGCAAGCCCTGCGCCTGTGGCTCAAGCGCACGCCCGTCCATGACCACCCCGGCGGCGGCCGCTGCGCCCGCAAGCCCCCCGACGCCGGCGCCGCCACCGAGGAGAGCCGACCGTGACCTCACTGCGCCCCCTTCCCCTGCGCCGCCCGGCCGCCCAGCGCGACGGCTGGCTGCTGCGCCATCTCAAGCCCCGCCTGCTGGACCGCCTGGATGCCCTCGAGGGCGGGCGACTGCTGCTGATCGACGGCGACACCCGCCACCGCCTGGGACGTGGCGGCGACCTGAACGTGACCGTGGTGCTGCACCGCCAGCGGGCCTGGCGACGGCTGGCGCTGGGCGGCACCGTGGGGGCCGCCGAGGCCTACATGGACGGCGACTGGGAAACCGACGACCTGGTCGCCCTGACGCGGCTGTTCGCCCGCAACATCGCCCACGTCAACGCCCGGGTCGAGACCGGCAGCGCGCGACTGGCGAAGCTCGCCCTGCGCGGGTTCCATGCCCTGCGCCGCAACACCCGGCGCGGCGCGCGGCGCAACATCCAGGCGCACTACGACCTCGGCAACGAGCTGTTCGCGCTGTTCCTCGACCGCGAGCACCGCATGTACTCCAGCGCGCTGTTCCCCACGGCCGACGCCGACCTGGAAACGGCCTCGACCCGCAAGCTCGACCACCTGCTCGACAAGCTCGACGTGCGCGCCGAGCATCACCTGCTGGAGATCGGCACCGGCTGGGGCGGGCTGGCGCTTCACGCCGCACGTACCCGCGGCTGCCGGGTGACCACCACCACCCTGTCCGACGAGCAGTACGCCGACGTCGCCGCGCGCATCGCCGCGGCCGGGCTCGAGGATCGCATCACGCTGCTCAGGCAGGACTATCGCGAACTGCAGGGGCGCTTCGACCGGCTGGTCTCGGTGGAGATGATCGAGGCCGTGGGCCATCAGTACCTGCCCGCCTACCTGGCGACGCTGGACCGGCTGCTCACCGACGACGGCCTGGCGGCGCTGCAGGCGATCACCATCCACGACCAGCGCTACACGGCGGCCCGACGCGAGGCGGACTTCATCAAGCGCTACATCTTCCCCGGCGGCTTCCTGCCCTCGCACACCGCGATTCTCGAGGCCATGACCCGCCACAGCACGCTGAACCTGATCGACCTGGAGGAGATCGGCCCCCACTACGCCCGCACCCTGGGCGAGTGGCGGCGGCGCTTCGAGGCCCGCCTCGACACCGTGCGCCGGCTGGGCTACGACGAGCGCTTCATTCGCCTGTGGCGCTATTACCTGAGCTACTGCGAGGGAGGCTTTCGCGAACGCACCATCGGTACCTGCCAGCTGCTGCTGGCCAAGCCCGGCGCCCGCCCGGCGCCGCGCACCGGCGCACCATGACGGGGCCCGGGGGAGACGGACGGGTCAGGCGGTCTGCAGGGCGCGCAGGTAGCGGGCCTCGACTTCCGCCGCGGGCTGGGGCCGGGCGAACAGGAAGCCCTGGGTATACAGGCAGCCCTCGGCGATCAGGAAGTCGCGCTGCGGCTCGGTCTCCACGCCCTCGGCGATCACCTCGAGCGACAGCCCCCGGGCCATGGCCAGCACCGCCGCGACGATCGCCGCATCGGCGACATCCTCGGGCAGCGCGCGGATGAAGGCGCGGTCGAGCTTGAGCTTGTCGACCGGCAGGCGCTTGAGGTAGGCCATCGACGAGTAGCCGGTGCCGAAGTCGTCGATGGCGATGGGATGGCCCTGGGCGCGCAGCGCCTCGAGTCGCGGCGAGACGTCGCCGGCCCGCTCGTCGAGCAGCACCGACTCGGTCAGTTCCAGCCCCAGCAGGGCGGCGGGCACGTGATGGCGCGTCAGCGCCGCCGCCAGTCGCGCCTCCAGGTCGCCCTGGATGAGCTGCAGCGCCGAGATGTTGACCCACACCGGCACCCGCGGCATGCCCACAGCCTGCCAGTTGGCCAGCTGCGCCACGGCGCGATCGATGACCCAGTTGCCCAGCGCGGCCATCAGGCCGTGACGCTCGGCCAGCGGGATGAAATCCCCCGGCGAGATCATGCCCTGCTGGGGATGGCGCCAGCGCAGCAGCGCCTCCATGCCCACCAGACCGCCGTCCTCGAGACGATGCTGGGTCTGGTAGTACAGCTCGAGCTGGTCGCCCTGGGCCAGCGCACGGCGCAGCTCGTTGACTAGTTCCAGCTGGCGGTCGCCCTCGACCTCCAGCGACGGCCGGAAGCGCCGGTTGTGATTGCGGCCATGGCGCTTGGCGGTATAGAGCGCCGACTCCAGGCGCTGGAACAGCACCCCCGAGTCACGGCCGTCGTCCGGGGCGCGACAGCTGCCGATGGTCAGCCCCAGGCGCAGCGCATTGCCGGCGATGTCGAACGGCTCGCACAGGTGATCGCGCAGGCTGGTCACCCACGCCTCGTGGTCGTCGAAGGTGGTGGTGCGGATGACCATGAACTCGTCGCCGCCCAGCCGGCCGACCACGCCGCCGGCGACGAACGCCGCCAGGCGCTGGCCGAAGCGCGCCAGCAGCCGGTCGCCATCGTCCACGCCCAGGGCATCGTTGATCGCCTTGAAGCCGTCGATGTCGATCAGCGCCAGGTCCAGCCCCTCGCCGGCGCGCAGGCGGTTGAGCCGCGAGGTCAGCAGGTCGTGCAGCCGGCGGCGGTTGGGCAGCCCGGTCAGCGGGTCCTCGAAGCCGATGCGGCGCAGGTCCTGCTCGCGGGCCTTGTGACGGGAAATGTCGGTGAACAGGCCCACATAGTGGCTGACCCGGCCCTTGGCATCATGGCAGGCCTGCATGCGCAGCCATTCGGGAAACTGGTCGCCGTGCTTGCGCTGGTTCCAGATCTCGCCCTCCCAGCGCCCGGTGGCCTGCAGGGTCTGCCAGTAGCGTTCATAGAAGGCCTTGTCGTGGCGCCCCGAGGAGAGCATCGAGGCGTCCATTCCCAGCACCTCCTCGCGGGTGTAGCCGGTGATCTCGGTGAACGCCGGGTTGATGCCGAGGATGCGGTTGTGGCGATCGGCGATGATCACCCCGTCGCCGGAGAGCTTGATGGCCTCCTCGCTGAGCCGGCGACGCTGATGTTCCCGATGGATCTGTCGCCAGCCGTCGATCAACGACACCGCGACGATGGCCAGCGCCGCCAGGCGCAACGACGCCAGCGGCAGCCAGCTCATGGCCGCCAGCGCCGCCAGCCCCATCCACGTTGTCGGCCGGTTAAGCGAAAAGGAGGGCCACATGTCGTCTCGTCATGATCGATTCACAGTCGCGCGCGAAAACCAGAGGCATCATGCCCCGCCCGGGAAGCCCGGCGCAAGCCGCCGTGCGTCCAAAGGCGCGTTGCGCCGTGGATTCGCGCCCACTAGCCTAGGGGGCCGGCGTGCATTCATTTCGCGCTGCCAGTAGACTAGGCGCGTCGCGCAGGGTGCGGGACACAACAATTCTGACTCTCGGAACGACTCAGTGACCAAGCAACACTCCTTTAGCTACGAAGAACTGCTGGCGTGCAGCCGCGGTGAACTCTTCGGTCCGGGCAACGCCCAGCTGCCGGCCCCCAACATGCTGATGCTCGATCGCATCGCCAACATCCAGGAGACCGGCGGCGAACACGGCAAGGGCGAGCTGATCGCCGAGCTGGATATCCATCCGGACCTGTGGTTCTTCGATTGCCACTTCCCCGGCGACCCGGTGATGCCCGGCTGCCTGGGACTGGACGCCATGTGGCAGCTGGTCGGCTTCTACCTGGGCTGGCTGGGCCACCCCGGCCGGGGACGCGCGCTGGGCTGCGGCGAGGTCAAGTTCTCGGGCCAGATCCTGCCGGACGCCGGCCAGGTCACCTATCGCATCAACATCAAGCGGGTGATCACCCGGCGGCTGATCCTGGGTATCGCTGACGGAACCGTGTCGGTCGACGGCCGCGACATCTATCAGGCCAACGACCTGCGTGTCGGTCTGTTCACCTCCACCGCGAATTTCTGATCAGGAGGCTTCCATGAGACGAGTGGTAGTCACCGGCCTGGGCATCGTTTCCTGCCTGGGCAATGACCAGCACCAGGTTCTGGACGCGCTCAAGGCAGGGCGCTCCGGCATTCGCTTCAAGGACGAGTACGCCGAACTGGGCTTTCGCAGCCAGGTGGCCGGCGTGGTCGACATCGATCTCGACGCCCTGGTCGACCGCAAGCAGCGCCGCTTCATGGGCGATGCGGCGGCCTATGCCTACGTGGCGATGGCCCAGGCGATCGAGGACGCCGGGCTCACCCCCGAGCAGGTGTCCAACGAGCGCACCGGGCTGATCGCCGGTTCCGGGGGCGCCTCCAGCGCCAACCAGGTCGAGGCGGCGGACATCCTGCGCCAGAAGGGCCTGCGCCGCGTCGGCCCCTACCGCGTCACCCGCACCATGGGCAGCACGGTCTCCGCCTGTCTGGCCACGCCGTTCAAGATCAAGGGCGTGAACTACTCGATCTCCTCGGCCTGCGCCACCTCGGCGCACTGCATCGGCAACGCCGTCGAGCAGATCCAGCTCGGCAAGCAGGATGTGGTCTTCGCCGGCGGCGGCGAGGAGGAGCACTGGACCCTGTCGTGCCTGTTCGACGCCATGGGCGCCCTGTCCACCGGCTACAACGACAGTCCCGAGAAGGCCTCGCGCCCCTACGACAAGGACCGCGACGGCTTCGTCATCGCCGGCGGCGGCGGCATGGTGGTGCTCGAGGACCTCGAGCACGCCAAGGCCCGCGGCGCGACGATCTACGCCGAGGTAGTCGGCTACGGCGCCACCTCCGACGGCTACGACATGGTCGCCCCCTCCGGCGAGGGCGCGGCGCGCTGCATGCGTCAGGCCATGGCCACCGTCGACGGCGGCATCGACTACATCAACACCCACGGCACCTCCACGCCGGTCGGCGACGTCGCCGAGCTCAAGGCGATCCGCGAGGTGTTCGGCGATCGCACGCCGGCGATGAGCTCCACCAAGTCGCTCACCGGCCACTCGCTGGGCGCCACCGGGGTCCAGGAAGCGATCTACTCGCTGCTGATGATGAAGAACGACTTCGTCGCCGCCTCGGCCAACATCGAGTCGCTCGACGACCAGGCCGACGGCTTCGACATCGTCACCCAGCGGCGCGACGGCGTGAACCTGGAGCGGGTGCTCTCCAACAGCTTCGGCTTCGGCGGCACCAACGCCTGCCTGGTGCTGCAGAAGTACCGCGACTGAGCGACTCTCGCCCCCGCTGAACCGAGACGCCCGGCCGATTGGCCGGGCGTCTTGCGTTTCACCGTAGAAGCGACTTCACTCTCGATGCTTCCCGTTGCGGGAGCGAGTTCAGTCGCGACGCTCGAGCCACTCGCGGCGACTGCTCACGCCGAGGCGGCATCCTTCCGGGTGGCCGTCGCCGGACGCGGCACCTCGGAGATCTCGGCCAGCCGCGCCTCGATCCAGCTCTCGACCTCGACGAGCACCTCCTCGGGGGTGCGCCCCTCGGTGGCGATCGGCTCGCCGACCACCACCGACAGCCGCCCCGGGTTCTTGACCCAGTGCCGCCCCGGCCAGCGCTCGCCGGCGTTGTGCGCCACCGGCAGCACCGGCACCCCGGCGCGACAGGCGATCACCGCGCCGCTCTTGTTGTAGCGCCGCCGCACACCGGGCTCGACCCGGGTGCCTTCGGGAAAGATCAGTACCGACAGCCCCTCGCCCAGCCGCCGCGTGCCCTGGGTGAGTACCTGCTTCATCGCCCGCGCCGGGCGGGAACGGTCCAGAGCGATGGGATGCAGCAGACGCAGCGCCCAGCCGAACAGCGGCAGGCGCAGCAGCTCCTGCTTGAGCACGGTGCACACCGGCGGCTTGAGCACCTGCAGGAACAGCGTCTCCCACTCGCACTGGTGATTGGCGAGGATCACCACCGGCCCGGCGGGCACGTTGTCGCGGCCGCGAATCTCGTAGCGCACGCCGCACACCCCGGCGAACCAGCCGACGATGAAGTGGTTGTAGAGATTGAGCAGGCGATAGCGCCCGGCCAGCGGCAGCAGCGGCGCCACCGGCAGGCACAGCAGCCCGAAGACCAGGATCGCCAGGAAGTAGCCGACATAGAAGATCGCGCTGCGCAGGGCGTTCATGACACCTCCTGGCTGTGGTAGGCCTGACACCAGGTATCCAGCATGCGGCCCAGCTCGAGACGCCAGGGTTTCTGGTGCACGCCGAAGGCATCCAGCACGCGCCGGCAGTTGAGCACCCGGCGCAGCGGCTGGTCGTGATGATGATTGAGCGCCTTGAGCTCGCCCAGTGTCACCGCACAACCCATCCCCTCGAGCCGCGTGGCCAGCTGGGTGCGCACCACCGAGGCGAAGGTGTAGATGCTCACCGGCTCGGTGCCGGCCAGGTGATAGGCGCCCCAGGCGTCCGCACCGCAGCCCAGCTGCTGGAGCATGCCGACCAGCGCCAGCGCCACCGAGTCCACCGAGGTCGGGCAGACGATCACGTCCTCGGCCGCGCGTACCGTCTCGCCGGCCATCAGCTGGTCGATCAGCTCGTTGAGCCAGGCCCCGCCGCCCTCGAGCGCGAACAGCGGCCCCAGTCGCACGATCAGGTGGCGCGGCAGGCCGGCGCGGATCCGGTTGCCGGTCTTGACCAGCCGCCGCAGGTTCTCGTCGCGGGGCTCGGGAATCATGTGCTCGTCGATCGGTGTCTCGCCGCCATCCTCGTAGAGCTGGTCCGACACGCACCACACCAGCGGCACGCCGGCCACCTGGCAGCTCTCCAGCGACGCCTCGACGGCCTCGGCATGGGCCATCACCGTCGACGGATCGGCGCTGCTGGGCTCCACCAGCGGCGGGATCACCACGGCGTCCGGCGCCAGCTGTGCCAGCCGGCGCGGCGACAGCGACACGCCCTCCTCGATCACCAGCTCGGTATCCCCGCGGCGGTTGGCCTCGCGCGCCAGCGCCAGACTCAGGCAATGGCCGGCATCCAGAATCAACAACTTCACGGCGCTTCCTTTTCTCGAATTGGCTCGGCGCCACCCGCCCGGCGGGCGCACCCCCAGCACCTGTCTCCTGCCCGGTACCCGGCAGCCGGCACCCGGTTGCCCGGCGCCCGGTTGCCCGGCGCCCGACATTTCCATCGGCGCCCCGATCCGTCAGGCTACGCCCTTCGACCCGACACCATCGAGGAATCGCCCATGTCCGACACCCCGCACTGCCTGTGGCCGGGCCGCGCCCGGCTCGGCGAAGGCCCGTTGTGGTCCCGCGAGCTGCGGCGCCTGCTGTTCGTCGACATCCTCGGCAGCCGGCTGATGAGCCACGACCCCGTCACCGGCGATACCCGGAGCTGGCCGCTCGACGAGGCCTGCTGCTGGCTCGCCCCGCATGCCGACGGCGGCTTCGTCGCCGGGCTGCGCACGCGCCTGGTGCGCCTGCACCTGGACGCCGACGGCCCGCGCCTCGGCGAGACGCTGGCCCGTCCCGTCGCCGACACCCCGGGGCACCGCCTCAACGACGGCAAGGCCGACCCCGCCGGGCGCCTGTGGTTCGGCATCATGGACGAACACGAACAGGCCGCCAGCGGCCGGCTGCTGCGTCTCGACGCCCGCGGCCTGCACCGCGTCGACGCGCCCTACACGGTGACCAACGGCCCGGCGATCGGCGCCGACGGCCGCACGCTCTACCACACCGACAGCCCGGCGCGCACGATCTACGCCTTCACCATCGACGCCGACGGCAACCTCGTCGACAAGCGCGTGTATCGGCGCTTCGCCGAGGCGGACGGCTACCCCGACGGCATGACCCTCGACGCCGAAGGCGGCCTATGGGTCGCCCACTGGGACGGCGGCCGGGTCAGCCGCTTCCTGCCCGACGGTCGCCGCGACCGGGAGATCGCCCTGCCCGCCTCGCGGGTCACCTGCTGCACCTTCGGCGGCGACGACCTGGGCACCCTGTATATTACCACTGCTGCCGTCGGCTGCGATGACCAGCCACAGGCCGGCGCCCTGTTCGCCGTGCGCCCGGGGGTCACGGGCCTGCCGGCCTGCGTGGTGACAGCGTAATCATGCCGTGTTGCGATGTCCCCGGCTCACAGGGGCTCCATCGCAGCGGACCGTGCCACGCCAGCCATACCCACGCCGACCCCGGTCAGATGCCAACAAAATGACATATCTTGCAGACAACGGCTGGTTTTCCAGGCTTTGCATGTAGGAGATCTCTGACAGTATGGGTTGAGCGGTTACACCCTCCATTTGTTTGAGTTAGCATCACCCGCAAGCTGTCCGCAGTTTACTTAACTAAACTTCATCGAAGCGCACCCATGCCTCAACCAGCCGATATCAACGACGCCATCGCGGTACGTACCGTGCTCAAGGCTCTCAAGCCGGGGCTCTACGTCATCCGTTACATCGCCGCACAGGGGGCGACCGAAGCCACGCCGCTGGGCGTCGGCCAGGCGCCGCTGTACCCCTCGGGCCAGTTGTCCATCACCACGCCCGACGGCGGTACAGAAGGAGCGCTGCAGCGCCCCGGCGACTACCTGGTTCTCAATGTCACCGGCGGCAACGTCGTGGTGGCCATCAGCAAGTACGCCCCCAAGCCGCTGCTCGACACGGCGGGCGTGCACTGGCGTATCGAGCCGTTGGCACGGGCCAGCCAGCAAGCCCCGGCCCCCCGCCTGGAAACCGCCGAGGCATTCTCTCTTACCGGCCACATCGAACGCCGCGGCGATGTCACCGTGGGCAATGGTGAATGGCTGGGCAATCCCGAAGGCCGGGCACGCCTGGAAGGCGTTCAGATCGACTGGCCGACACGCCCCGCCACGGTCGACATCAGCGGCTGGTGCCAGGTAGGGGAGCACCGGCTGAACGGCCAGGCCGGAGACTACCTGGGGACGCGTCGACGTGCCGCGCCGATTGCAAACATCGGCTTCCAGCTGCAAGGCGCCGAGACAGAGAACTACCGACTGACCGGTGAAGCCGCGTATTCCGATGGCACGCGATTGCCGCTCGACGGCACGCGACGGCCGGCGGCCGGGGCGCACCTGGTGGCCCTCAGGCTGCACCTTCAGCACCGGGTCCGCGAGGCGCACCGCGAACAGCCAGCGCCCCCGCAGCGTTCATCCTGGCTGGACCCCGAGGTCACGCACATCACCACGGATGACACCCAGGAGGCGTGAAACAGCGCCTTCATCGAAAGCGCGGAAGCTGACAGGTAAAACAGACGCTCGCGATGAACGATGCCCGATCCCGAGCGTTTCCCCCCAAGGCTCATCACCGAAACAATCGACAACGGGCCGCCAGGGGCTCGAGGCGCTGCCCAGGTCTCGACGACACGGCCCCGAGCCCGACGACAAGTATGGCGCATGCGTGCTGATCGCCGTGTGCGGCCGCGCAGGCAGCAACCACGCACGCGCGATACGGGCCGGCCCAGCGCCGGCATTTCAGTGTGAGCTCGCAAGGGCTCATGAAAAGGGAATCCACGAAAGGGGTTAAGCAATGGCCCAGCAGTATGCTTCTATTCAAGAGGCGACTGACAAGGTAGAAGCCGCTCATGGCTCAGAGCTGAAGGCAGCGATTGATACGCTGCTACAACCTGATAGCTCTGCCGAGCAGGTCGAAACTGTCGCCGATCTACAGAGCAGCAATGCCGACGCGCTGTTCATCAACCTGGGGGATGGCGAAGGGCGCGGCACGACCGACAGCCCGCTCAACTTCGACGACTCCGGTCGCGATTCAGGCCGCGCCTATGTCTTCGACGGAGCCCAAGGGTATGTCGCCCACTTCAACACCGTCGATCGCGTAATCGTCGGCTCCGACGGCGACGACCAGTTCACCGTCGACGGCGACCACAACACCACCATCGATGGCGGCCTGGGCGACGACACCCTGATCACCACCGGCGGTGACGACAGCGTCAGCGGCGGCGCGGGCAACGACACCATCGATGCCGGTGCCGGCAGCGACACCGTGCGTGGCGGCACCGGGGACGACTCCATCGATGGCGGCGCCGGCAGCGACACCATTCACGGCGGGGCCGGCAACGACTCCATCGCCGGTGGTGCCGGTGACGACAGCATCTACGGTGGCGGCGGCGACGACACCGTCGTCTTCGACGGCAACGCGGCAGACTACACGATCACCCAGAAGGGCGCGGTCGTGACCGTGGTCGACAACACCACCGGGGAAAGCGACTCGCTGGTCAACGCCGAGAACCTGCAGTTCGCCGACGAGAACCAGATCATCGAATACGATGACAACGTCTCTGCCCTGGCCACGCTGTATGACACCGCCCTCGAGCGCGATGCCGACCAGAGCGATGCGGACCTGGGCGGCATGCAGTACTGGACCGAACAGCTGCAGTCTGGCGCCCGGCTGGGCGACGTCGCCGCCAGCTTCGTTCTGTCCGACGAAGGCCAGGCCCTGTACGGCGATATCCCGCTCGACCCGAGCACGCCGACGCAAATCACCGACACGGTCAATGCCTTCTACCAGGCCTTCCTGGATCGCGACCCGGATGCCGAGGGCGCGCAGTACTGGTCGGATGAATTCGCGAAAGGGGCTTCCCTGAGCGATGTCGCCAACAGCTTCGTCGAGTCCGACGAGTTCAACAACAACCTGCAGCAGCAATCGCCTTCCGACTGGGACTTCCTGGTCTAAGCACGGCTACGCGTCTGGCGGGGGGAGTCTTCCCCCCGCCTTTGTCACCTTGCAGGCCCGCTTCCCGAGCCGTTGACGACGGTTCGGGAAGCGCGCCTTGTGTTGTTCCGATGGACCGTTTTCGTGGCAGATACCTTCAACCGTCTACATCGCGAGCTCCAGACCCGGCTGGCCGCGGGCGACAGCGACAGCGTCCTCGACGTCGCCCGCGGCTTGCT
Organism: Modicisalibacter tunisiensis; assembly: GCF_020148005.1. Lineage (GTDB taxonomy): Bacteria > Pseudomonadota > Gammaproteobacteria > Pseudomonadales > Halomonadaceae > Modicisalibacter > Modicisalibacter tunisiensis. The sequence continues at coordinate 650,604 of NZ_JAGXFD010000001.1, forward strand.
GGGCGACCCCCGCACGCGAGACGACGCCCTGCTCTGGATGGGCCTGCTGGCCGCACGTTCGCCTGCCGCCGAAACCGTCGATACCGGTCTGGCCGCACTGGCCTCGCTCGTCCTGAAGAACGAGGACGTCTCGGCCCTGCGGCTGCTCGAACGGCTGGCCACGATCCGCTCGCCACGCGCCGGGGATGCCCAGGCCTGGCGAGCCCTCGCCTCGGTAGCCGCCGCGGAGGCCTACCGCAGCGAGCCGACCCGTCCCGACCTGCTGGTTGCCCATGCCACGCACCTGGCCGACGCCGCATCGCCGGCGCCCCTGCGCCAACTGCTGGCCCGTCACGCCCCCCAGCTGAGCGCTCCCGACGAGCTGCGCCGGCTGGCGCCCCTCTTTCAACGGGCCTTCGGCTGGCCGTTCGGCGCGATCCGCCAGGCCGGGGAGCGCCTCCAGGGCTGGTGCCTGATCGCGCCCGACACCCCGACGCCGACACTGACCCTGCAGGCGGGACAGCGACGCATCGCCTTCAATGCCACCCGGAGGCATTCCTTGTCGCTCGACAGCAATGAGCGTGTCGACTGCCTGCGCTTCGAGCTGGCCCTGCAAGGGCAGGCCGAGTCGCTGGCGGTCAGCATCGCCGATGCCGAGGGCCAGCCTCGCCAGCTGGTCGGCGGCCCGCTGAGCCTGCAGGACACCCGGCCGCCGCACCGCCGCCCCGACGCCTCGCTGCCGGCTGAAGACGCTGAGCCTCAGCGTCGCGCGGTCACCGTGCTGATCCCCGTGTATCGAGGCCTCGAGGTGACGCGCCGCTGCCTGGACAGCGTGCTCGCCCACCGGGCGGCCAACCGGGCCTTCCAGCGTCTGGTGGTGATCGATGATGCCAGCCCGGAACCCGAGCTCGTCGCCCTGCTCGACGCCTACGCCACGCGCGGCGACATCGAACTGCACCGCCAGCCGCTCAACCGGGGGTTCATCGGCACCGTCAATCACGGCCTGGGCCTGCACACCGCCGACGACGTGGTGCTGCTCAACAGCGATACCCGCGTGCACGGCGACTGGCTCGACCGGCTGCAGCACACCGCCTATCGTCACGCGCGTACGGCCTCGGCCACGCCGCTTTCCAACAACGGCGAGCTGCTCAGCTACCTGGCCCCCTGCGATCCCGCGCCGGCCCCCGACGACGATGCCCTAGCCCGGCTCGACCGCGCCGCCAGTCAGGCGAACGGCAACGACGCAGCCCGCGACGCGCGCATCCCCACCGGCTGCGGCTTCTGCCTCTACCTGCGCCGGGATGCCCTCGACACCCTCGGCGGGCTCGACCCCACCCTGATTCGGGGCTACGGCGAAGAATCCGACTGGTGCTACCGCGCCGCCGTCCAGGGCTGGCACCATCGCGGCGCGCTCGATGTCCTCGTCGCCCACGAAGGCGGTGTCTCGTTCGGCGCCGAGAAGCGCCTGCGCGTCATGCAGAACCTCAGCGTCCTCGAGACGCGCTATCCGCAAGCCGAACGCGCCTTCACGGCCGCCTTGCAGCACGATCGCCTGCTCCCCGGCCGCCGGCGCCTGTGGCGCCACTGGCTGCGCACCCAGCCATTGTCAGCACTGCGCGATCTGGACGCCCCGGCCACCCTGCCGCTGTGGCCCAGCCTGGCCCATGCCGAGCGCGCCCTGGACGCCGCCGACACCCAGGGGCAGCGGGGCATCGTCCTGGCCCTGTCTCGCCGGCGCCAGCGGCTGACCCTCACCGGCAACGCGCCGCATCGCTGGCGACTCGACTACGCCTTGCCCGACGACAGCGCACTGCTCGGCGACGACCTTCACGCCCTGGGGATGACCGCCATCGACGCCCGGGACGACGGCGTGCCGAACTGGCTTGAGCGCTGGCTGCCGGGCTGGTGCCCGCCGCGGCCACGCTCGCAGGCCGAGCCCCCGGCCCTGGCCCCGGCCATCCCGGGCATCGCGGCGGAAGCCCCCCGCCTGCTTGCCGTTGCCGGCACGAGCGCCAGCCTCACCCGGCCGCGCTTCGTGAACTGGCTGCAGGCCCAGGCGCGCGAGCCCCGCGGTGCCCGCCTGCTGCCGCTGCGGCGCGCCGCCTGGCCGGCCTGCGCCTGGCGCAGCGGCCATCTATTCCCGCTGCCCCTGGCCGAGAGCCGCTACCGCGAACGGGTCGAGCTGCTGCGCGATCACCTGCCCCTGGCCGGCGTGGTGCTGCTCGACACCACGCCGCTGACCCTGGCCGACGCCCGCTGGCTGGACACCGCCGAGCGCTCCCTGCCCTGGTGGCTGCCCGACGACCTGGCCGACACGCTGCCCGCCGACGCCCTGGCGACCGCCGACGGCGGCCGGCGCCCGATTCACCGCCTCGCCCTGGCGTGCCACGCGACACCCTCGCGCCGCGGCCGCCACGCGATGCCCCTGGAGAGCCACCATGACGGCACCGTCTGACCGCCAGGGCCGGCTGACCGGCCTCTACGGCAACCTGCTCAAGGGCTGGGCCTGGGACGCCGCCAGCCCCGGGCGCCGCTGGGCCGTCGCCATTCACGGCGACGGCCGCCCGCTGGCCCTGGCCCAGGCCGAGGACTTCCACCCCGAGGCCCCCGGCGATGGCGCTCACGGCTTCAGCGTCGTGCTCAGCGATACCCAGCTCGACGCCTGCCGGCAGCTGACCCTGACGCTCGCCAATGCCGAACGGCCGCTCGACACGCTGACACTGCCCGCTGCCCCGCCGGCCAACCGCACCCCCGAACACTCGCGCGTGCACTGGCAACCCGGGCTGGTGCTGCGCGGCTGGCTGGTTGACACCCACGACCCACAGCGCCAGGCGAGCATCGAGGTCCACGAGCAGGGGCAGCGGATCGCCCGCACCACGCCGACCCGCTGGGACGCACTTCCCACGCCCGCCGGCGAGCCCCACGAGCGCGTGGAAGGGGGCTTCCAGATCCGCCTGCCGCTGTCGCTGGCCGACGGCCGGCGCCATGTGCTGACCGTGCGCGACGACCAGGGGCGCGAGCTGGCCGGCAGCCCGGTGGTGATTCAGGAATGGCCCGAAGGCCTGGCCCACTGGCAGGCGCACGCCGCGACCGAGAGCCAGCGCACGCTGCTGACCCGCCAGCTGGAGCGCTACGAGCAGTTGCTGCCGCGGGGTGTCGATCCGGCGGACTACCCGGCCTGGCTGGCGGCCTTCCCGGTCACGCCACCCGAGGCGCCCTCGCGTTCGGGGCCGGTCACGGTCGGCGTGATCCAGCTCGGCAGCGGCGCTCTGCACCTGCCCGACACGCCCGCGCTCGGCGTGCGCACCTGGGTCATCGATGCCCCCGACGATACGCACGCCTACCAGCAGGCCCTCAGCGATGCCTGCCGACGCTGCGACGCCATCGCCCAGCTCGAGCCCGGCGACCGCCTGGCCGAAGGCGCGCTCGCCCGGGCCTGGCAAGTGCTGCACGAGCAGCGCGCGGCGATCGTCTACAGCGACTTCGATGCCCCCGGGCGCCGGCCCGACGCCCCGCGCCAGCCGGGCTTTTTGCCCGCCTGGGACCCGGACCGCCACTGGTGCCAGGATTTCCTGAGCGCCGGGCTGTGCCTGATACACAGCGACGTGCTGCGCGACCACCCGCGCCCGCCGGCCACACCCGGTGAGCTCACCTACGCCGCCGTGGAACGCTGCGACGCCGAGGCGATCTGGCACCTGCCCGAGCCGCTGCGTCACCGCGCCCGTCCCTGGGCGGAAGACGGCCTTGCCGACGCCCCCTGCGCCGCCGAGCGCCTGGAGCGGCTGCAGGCCCGGCTGGCGCACCACGACCCGCTCGCCACCCTGGCCGCGCACCCTACCCATCACGGCCTGCGCCGCCTGACCCGCCGGCTCGACGACTGGCCGGCGGTGGCGCTGATCGTCCCCACCCGGGACGCCCTGGGGCTGCTCAAGCGCTGCCTCGACACCCTGCTGGCGCACACCGACTACCCGGGCCAGGTGCACGTGCTGATCGTCGACAACCAGTCGCAACGCCCCGAGACACGGGCCTACTTCGCCGAACAGGCCGCGGCAGGCACGCGCCCCTTGGGCCGCCGCGGCGGGCGCCTCACGGTCGAGGTGCTGGCCTACCCGCATGCCTTCAACTATGCCGCCATCAACAACGCCGCCGTGGCCCACCTGACCCGCACCCACGGCGAGGCCGCCGCCCCGGTGATCGGCCTGCTCAACAACGACATCGAGTGCCTGCACGACGACTGGCTGTGCCGCCTGGTGGCGCTGCTGATGCGCCCCGGCACCGGCGCGGTGGGCGCCAAGCTGCAATGGCCCAACGGCATGGTCCAGCACGGCGGCGTGATCGGCGGCGTGCACGGCCTGGCCGCCCACGTCGGCAACGCCTGGCAGCACGACGACACCGGCCATCTGGGCATGAACCACCTGACCCAGCGTTTCTCGGCCGTCACCGCCGCCTGCCTGCTGATGCGCCGTGCCGACTACCAGGCGATCGGCGGGCTGGATGCGCGCGACTTTCCTGTCGGCTTCAACGACGTGGACCTGTGCCTGAAACTGCGCGCCCGCGGCCAGGCCGTGGTCTGGACGCCGGAAGCCCGGCTGATTCATGCCGAATCCGCCACCCGCGGCAAGGACGAAAGCGCCGAGAAGGCCGCCCGCGCCCAGCGCGAGATGGCCAACCTGCGCCGCCGCTGGAGCCAGGCGTTGCTCAACGACCCGGCCTACAACCCCAACCTCTCGCTGGACACGGCCTCGGACCCGTTCACCAGCCTGGCCCTGCCCCCGCGAGAGCGCCGCGCCCGTAACGCCCGACTACCGCGTTAACTGCCAGCGGCAAACACCCCAAAACGCCTCACGGACGAGGCCACAACACCTGCGCGGCCGCGCCTAGGCGAGACCTTCAGCAAGGCCTTGCCCGGCGGTAGCGTGCCCGAAACCCGGCTGCGAGCGCCCCGCGCCGCCCAAGGAATCGCCATGACCATGACCGCCGCCGACCTGCAGGCCCTGCAGCCGGCCATGAACGACACCGCCCCCAGGACCTTTCTCAACGTCGGCTGCGGCAGTGCCGGCCCCGAACGCCTACCGGAATGCCTGCGCCAGCCCGGGTGGCGGCAGATTCGCCTGGACATCAACCCCGACGTCGAGCCCGACATCCTCGCCGACACCACGGACCTTTCCGCGGTGGAAAGCGAGAGCGTCGATGCCGTCTTCTCCTCGCACAACCTGGAACACCTGGACGACCACGCCGTGCCCACCGCCCTTGCGGAGATGCACCGGGTCATCCGCCCCGGCGGCTTTCTGCTGATCACCCTGCCGGACCTTCAGCAGGTTGCCCAGTGGGTCGCCCAGGGCAAGCTCACCGAGACGCTCTACGACTCCCCGGCCGGGCCCATCACGCCGCTGGACATCCTCTACGGCCATCGCGCTTCCGTGGCCAGGGGCAACCACTACATGGCGCACCGCACCGGCTTCGACACGCAGCGGCTCGGCCAGGTCCTGCGCGCGGCTGGCTTCGCCGAAGTGCGCGTGACCGCCGATGCGCACTACAACCTGTGGGGTTATGCGCGGAAATAAGCGCCAGGCAATCACGTCAACCAGCGCGCCGAAACAGACAGGACTGACCATGAACCAGCACATCGCGCCCCCGGTCGCCGAAACCACGGTGATCGGCAGCTTCGACTACCTCAAGGGTGACCTCGCCTACGGCTGGGCCTTCGACCCGGCCCGGCCACAAAAGCGCCTGGCGGTCGAGCTCGTCTGCGACGGCATGATCGTCGGCTACGGACTGGCCGATCAGCATCGCGAGGATCTGGCACCGGCCGGTATCGGCGATGGCCACCACCTGTTCTGCCTGGCCATCTCTTGCGAGCTTTACGACGGCAATGTCCATACCCTGATCGCACGCGAGGCCGAGAGCGGCGCCCCCCTTGGCGAACAGCGCCACACCTTCGGCCCTGCCACTCGTGAACTTGACCTGGACCGCATGCCCCGTCGCGAGGGGGAACGCTGGCTATATCAGCTACTGCACGACCATGGCTGGAACACCGGGCAAGCCCGCAACGTCATCCGCGCCTTTCACCTGACCGCGACCTTTCAGGAAACCGGCCGTGCCAGTGACGCGCTGAACGCTTGGGATGCGCTCGCCCAGCGCCTGGGTGACAACGCCCTGTGCCACCAGCTGCGCGGCGAAGCCCACCTGCTCAACGGTGACGCAACTGCCGCCCAGGCCAGCTACCGGCAAGCCCGGGAAGGCGCCCCCGAATCGCCCTGGCCGCACATCGGCCTGGCCAACACCCTGCAGCAGCTAGGCCGCTATCAGGACGCCGAACACGCCATTGCCCGCGCCCTGGCACTGGCACCGGAACACTCGACCGCCCGAACCCAGGCCCAGGCGCGACAGCACACCCTGCAGCGCATCAGCCTGCCGGAACAGGTCAGCGCCCTGGTGGACCAAGGCGAACAGCACGCCGCCCAAGCGCTGTTGATCAGCCGCCTGCTGGCCCAGCCAGACGACGAGCAAGCCACCGAACTGCTGGGCCAGCTGCTGCTCCCCGCGCCTGACGCAGACGACGAGCCGCTACCCGGTGCCGATACGCGACTCGCTTTTCAACGCCAGGAGCGCGTGCTGAACGCCCTGCTGGATCACGTAGACACCCCGTCAACCGAGCCGCAACGCCCATGAACGCCCTGCTGAATCACCTACGCACCCAAAGCACCGCCCCGCTGGCACACACCTTTATCATCGGCGCAGGCGACGGCAGCCAGCTAACCCAATGGCGTGACCTCAACAGCGAACACCTGCATCTGGCGGAAGCCCACCCTGCCCACGCCGAGGCGCTACAGCAGCACATCCAGGACCACCCGCAGGAACACCTCTACCTGGGGGCCATTACCGCTGAAGCTCAGGAAACCGCCACCCTGCATCGGCTCACGCTGCCGCAGTTCAGCAGCCTGAACGCCCCCACGGGCCTGACCGAACGGCTGCCCAACGTCAGTGTACAAGGCACTGAAACCGTGCCCGCCCAGCCATTAGCCACTTGGCTAACCCAAGCAGAGCTGGACCCCAATGCTACCCACACCCTGGTGATCAACGCCCCCGGCCAGGCCCACGCGCTGCTAACCGCCACGCCCGACGAGCTGCTGCACGCCGTCACCTGGATAGTGGTCAACACCGCCGATGAAGCACTGTTCGAGAACGATGTGGACAGCGCCACGCTGGACTCCGCCCTGACCCAGCGCGGTTACGCCTGCGTCGCAGAAGACGACACTGCCACCTACCCCACCGTGGCAAGGCTTTACCAGCGCCAACCCAGCGTCATCGAAAAACTCAACCTGACCGCCGAACGCGATACCCTGGCCAAGCAGCTGGAAGACACGCGCGCCAAGGCGAAGCGTGACACCGAGGCGCTCACCAAGGCACTTGAAGACGCCGAAGCCGCCCGGAACGCTGCCGAGAGTGAAGCAGAGACATTAACGACGCAGTTGAAAAAAACTAACGCGCAGGCGCAGAGCGACGCAGAGAAACAAACTAAAGCACTGGAAGAGGCCAACAATCAGCTCGCCGAGCGCAATAAGCAACTCGAAGCCGCCAAGAGCGAGGCCACAAAGCTGGCCAAGCAGCTAGAAGAAGCCCGCGCCGCCGCCAAGAGCGAAGCCGAGAAGCTAGCTAAAGAGCTAGAAGGGGCACGTGGCACGGCGAAGAGCGAAGCAGCGCAGCAATCCCAAGCCCTGGAAGCCGCCCAAAACCAGCTAGCCGAACGCAACCAGCAGTTAGAAGAAGCCCGCAATGCCACCAAACAGCACGAAGAGGCCCGTGCCGCTGCCAAGAGCAAAGCTGAGCAGCTAGCCAAGGAACTTGAAGCAGCCCGCGTCAACGCACAGGACGAAGCGACGAAGCACGCTCAAGCGCTGGAAGACGCCAAGAACCGACTCGCCGATCGCGATAAGCAACTCGACACCGCCAAGGGCGAAGCCGAGGCACTAGCCAAGGAACTTGAAGCAGCCCGCGCCAACGCACAGAGCGAAGCAGCGCAGCAATCGCAAGCCCTGGAAGCTGCTCAAAACCAGCTAGCCGAACGCAACCAGCAGTTAGAAGAAGCCCGCAATGCCACCAAGCAACACGAAGAGGCCCGTGCCGCTGCCAAGAGCAAAGCCGAGCAGCTAGCCAAGGAACTTGAAGCAGCCCGCGCCAACGCACAGGACGAAGCGACGAAGCACGCTCAAGCGCTGGAAGACGTCAAGAACCGACTCGCCGATCGCGACAAACAACTTGCCGAACAAAAACAAGCTTACGAAAAAGCACAGCGAGTGATCAAAAAGCACGAGATGGAAAGTCAATCATTACAGCATCGTCAACAATTACTTCAAGACGAGCTAGTAAAAAGCGAAGCGCAAATAGACCTGATAAAAGACCTGCTGCTGAGAGAACCGGGGTTGTAAATCACCAGCCGCCACGCATACCCAACAGTGGCAACCAACAAGGCAGCCGCCATGACGCAACCTACATTGACCGAGTGTTACAAAGCCCATGACGGACGCGTTTCCGATAAGTGGTCGCTTTACCTGGATGAATACGAACGGCTATTCGCTCCTATCCGAAACAAGCCCATCCACCTACTCGAAATAGGCGTGCAAAACGGTGGCTCATTAGAAATTTGGGGGGAATACTTTCCCCAAGCACAAAAAATTGTCGGCTGTGACATTAACCCGGCGTGCGCACAGCTAAATTACAGAAAACCCACTATTAATGTCGTGATCGGCGATGTCAACAAAGACGATACACTTGCCCAAGTATTCAAGCACGCCGAACAGTACGACATAGTGATTGATGATGGCTCGCATACCAGTCAAGATATCATTCACACATTTTGTACGCTGCTCCCCCATGTAAAGCAGGGCGGTCTGTTTGTCGCCGAAGACCTGCACTGCAGTTACTGGAAAAAATTTAACGGCGGTTTATACGAGCCACGCGCTGCCATGGCATTTTTTAAAGCTCTAGCTGATATTCCCAATTTCGAGCACTGGGGGTTAGAAGGTCACACCCGCCGCCGCGTATTGGCTCCCTTTGGCATTTCCGAAGAGCTGACTGAAACTCTGCTGACAGAAATCCACTCGGTGGAATTCATTAACTCCATGTGCGTGATTAATCGCCAGCCAGCCGAGAAGAACGTATTAGGCCTACGATGCGTAGCAGGTGAACTGGAAGAAGTTGCATCGGTTAAACAAGTCAATGGCACTAGCAGCCCCACACCTGCTCAGCAATTCCCTGCCCCCAATACTGGTTCGCTAACAAGCAACTTACAGGAGATAACAGAAACACTGCAGGCGAAAATAGCGGAAAACGAAGCTCAGCAGGAATTGTTAAAAAGCAAAAATAAAGAAATACAAGAACTTAATCATCTACGCGAACAAATGCATGAACAGCTGGTGCGCGCTGAAGCACAGCTAGCGTTGCTTAAAGACCTGCTACTAGACGATTCAGTACTTTAACGGCAATCCGGCACAGGGCATGTGAAAGGAGCATTCCATGATCTCATCACTCGGGCGCTGGTGGCGTAATCGACTGCGTCCAACCACACCGCTAAGCCAATCAACCATGGAAACTACCCCGACCGAAAGCACCGCCCAGCCCGGCGAATGGGTCGCCTACGACGAGGACTTATTAGAACGCGCCCGCACTCAATGGCAGTTTGGTGACTGGGAAAGTCTGGCCAGCTTACAGCGCGACACCCTGCAGCACCATCCCGATCGCGCCAAACTGGCTTTATTAGCCGCAGCGGGGCTGCAACAGTCAGGAAATTCAGAACAAGCGCGACAGCTTGTCCGCTTAGCCACCCAGTGGGGAGCAAGCAAAAAACTTATCGCCCAAGTGTTGATAGCAGGGGTGCATAACACGCTTGGCCGTGCCGCCGCCATTAACGGCAGCCAACAGCGGGCGCTCAACCATTTTGAAAAGGCAGTCGCCAACGTCAACACCCAAGGCGATACACGACTATTAATTCAGGCACGCACCCGCAACGAACTGGAGCGCCTGAATATTGCTATTGAGCCACAGGTACTTTCCCGGGTGGGACAACGCTTTGTATCTCCGCTGCATTACCAAGTACCTCATACCACCATACAAGACACTTCCAAGCCCGTTCAGAGATAGCTTAAGGAGCAGGTCAAGATGCAGCAAGGGAATCCACGTACTTTCTTCATCACAGGTGGGGCAGGCTTTATCGGCTCTGCCGTTGTGCGCGAGCTAATCGCTCACACTCAGCACAACGTTATTAACGTGGACAAGCTAACCTATGCGGGCAATCTGGAGTCGCACAGCAACATAGAGCACAGTGAACGCCACACCTTTGTGCAGGCGGATATTTGTGATGCTGCCACCATGCAGCGGCTTTTCCAGAAACACCAGCCGGACGTGGTGATGCATTTAGCTGCCGAGAGCCACGTAGACCGTTCGATTGACGGCCCAGCAGAATTTATTCAAACCAATGTAGTAGGTACCAGCGTGCTGCTGGAAGTCGCTCGTGCCTATTGGAAAAGCCTGCAAACCAGCGCACCGGATAAAGCCGCCGGTTTCCGTTTTCATCATATTTCCACCGATGAGGTGTACGGCGACCTAGAAGGCCCGGAAGGCTTATTTACGGAGCAAACACCCTACGCCCCCAGTTCACCCTACTCCGCCAGCAAAGCCAGTTCAGACCACTTGGTGCGCGCTTGGCAGCGCACCTACGGCTTGCCCACCCTAATTACCAACTGCTCTAATAATTACGGCCCTTACCACTTCCCTGAAAAATTGATCCCGCTGATGATTTTGAACGCATTGGCAGGCAAGCCCCTGCCGGTGTACGGAAACGGGCAACAGATCCGCGACTGGCTATTCGTAGAAGACCACGCTCGCGCCTTGGTACAGGTAGCCACCCAAGGTGAAATTGGCGAAACCTACAACATTGGCGGTCGCAATGAAAAAACCAACCTGGAAGTGGTGCATACACTGTGCGACCTGCTGCAAGAGTTAGTGCCCAAAGACACTCGCTACCGCGACCTGATTACTTTTGTAAAAGACCGTCCTGGCCACGATCTGCGCTACGCCATTGATGCCAGAAAAATAGAGCGTGAACTGGGCTGGGTGCCACAAGAAACCTTTGAAACCGGCCTGCGTAAAACCGTGCAGTGGTACCTTGCCAACGAAAGCTGGTGGCAGCGTGTGCAAGATGGCAGCTACCAAGGCGAACGCCTTGGGGCTAGCGCATGAACATATTGATTACCGGTGCAAACGGCCAAGTAGGTTTCGAGCTACGGCGTCATTTTTCCCTAGTTGGTAATGTGCTTTCCCCTGATCGCGCCACGCTAGACCTAGGGATGCTCAGGGCGTCGAGCGCTACCTGGCAACCCATCGCCCTAAGCTTGTTCTAAATGCAGCAGCGTATACCGCCGTCGATAAAGCTGAAAGCGAACCGGCACAGGCCGAACGGTTAAACAGCGGGCTACCGGCACAGTTAGCCGGGTATGCTGCCGCCATGGGCGCTTACTTGGTACATTACTCTACCGATTATGTGTACCCCGGCTATGGAGAGTCCGCCTGGCATGAACGGAGCGACACACAACCGCTGAGTGTTTACGGAAAAACCAAGCTGGCTGGCGATGAAGCTGTGATGTATAGCGGCTGTCAACACCTGATTTTTCGCACCAGCTGGGTATATGCCGCCCGTGGCAAGAATTTTTTGAAATCCATGCTAACGCTAGGCCGTGAGCGCGACTCGTTGGCCGTTGTGAACGACCAAATAGGCGCCCCCACCCCAGCTCGGCTTATTGCACTCGTAACCCTTCATGCATGGCAACAACGTATTGCATCAGGGGTTTACCATCTGGCACCTACCGGCACTACCAGTTGGCACGGCTTCGCCAGTGAAATCTTTAAGCAAGCAGAAGAAGCAGGGGTAACGCTATCCATTTCATCTGGCCAAGTAAGCGGCATTCCCACTGAGGAATATCCCACCCCGGCCACGCGCCCATTAAACTCACGCCTAGCTCTAAACAAGCTGGAAACTGCCCTGGGCATCACCATGCCCCATTGGAAAGATCAGCTAGCGTTGACGCTACAAGAACACCTAGAACCTTTGACCTGACTCTGCATCATTGCGTAATGCGCATATATAAAAAAATTTCCATCATCCATCAAGTGAATCAACTCAAGGAAACACCTATGTCTCGCAAAGGAATCATTCTGGCCGGGGGTTCCGGCACGCGCTTACACCCCATCACCCGCGGGGTTTCAAAACAGTTGCTGCCCATTTACGACAAGCCGATGATTTATTACCCCATTTCGGTACTGATGTTGGCCGGCATCCGCGAAATCCTTGTTATTTCTACACCAGAAGATTTACCCCAATATAAAAGTTTACTAGGTAGCGGTGAAGATTTGGGCCTGCGATTTGAGTATGCCGTACAGCCTAGCCCGGATGGCCTAGCCCAAGCGTTCATCATTGGCGAAGAGTTCATTGGCAACGACTCTGTATGCCTGGTGCTAGGCGATAATATATTCCACGGACAGCATTTCTCGGACCAGTTAACGCGCGCCAGCGATCATACCAGCGGTGCTACCGTATTTGGCTATTGGGTAACCGACCCGGAACGCTTTGGTGTGGTGGAATTTTCTGAAAATGGAAATGCCATTTCCATCGAAGAAAAACCCAAAAACCCTAAATCCAGCTATGCCGTAACGGGTCTATATTTCTACGATAACGACGTGGTGGAAATGGCTAAAAGCGTACAGCCTTCGGAGCGCGGCGAACTGGAAATTACCAGCGTGAATAATGCCTACCTAGAGCGTGGCGATCTGCGAGTAGAGCGCCTGGGCCGAGGCTTTGCCTGGTTGGATACCGGCACGCACGACAGCCTGCTGGAAGCCAGCCAATACGTACAAACCATTGAGCACCGTCAGGGCCTAAAGGTTGCCTGCCTGGAAGAAATTGCCTGGCAACAAAAGTGGATCAGTGATGAACACCTAGCCGCACTGGCCAGCCCATTAGCTAAAACCCAGTACGGCCAATACCTGCAACGTTTGCTTAACTAAAAAGCAAAGTAGCCATCAGAGGGGCCACTCGGCCCCACCGCAATGCCTTACTTATTTCTACGGTACCGTCCTCATGCAGTTCGAAAAGCTCTCCATTCCCGATGTTGTGCTAATTACCCCGCAAGTATTTGGCGACGAACGAGGGTTCTTTATGGAAACCTTTCGCCAAAGCGAGTTCGAGGCCCACTGCGGCAACTACCGGTTTGTGCAGGATAACCACAGCAAATCGAAACAGGGGATTCTGCGTGGTCTTCACTACCAGCTAGAAAAACCCCAGGGCAAACTGGTACGTGTTACCCAGGGGGAAGTTTTCGATGTAGCGGTAGACCTAAGGGAAAGCAGCCCGACGTTTGGACAATGGGTGGGGGTATATTTAAGTGCCGAGAATAAGCAGATGCTGTGGGTGCCATCGGGCTTTGCCCATGGGTTTTATGTAACGAGTGAAGAGGCTGAGTTTCAATATAAGTGCACGGACTATTATAATCCTGGGGACGAGCACTCTATCATCTGGAACGACCCCGACATTAAAATCCAGTGGCCTACCACGTGCACACACCCTTCCCTTAGCGATAAAGACAAACTGCCACTAGCCTCTTACCAAAAAGACTCCCCCAACTTCAAAACCATTTAATCTACCATCTCACAAGCATTTAAACATTATGCAAAAATCGCCCAGCCATCTTAAAAAAGCAAACGCACTGTTCAGACAAAAAAAACTCGAAGAAGCCGAAGAGGTTTACCAAAAAGCGTTGCAAAATGCAGAAGGACCATTGATAGACGCAATATTTTTCAACATTGAATATACTCGAAAAAAGCTTAGAGAGGAAGTGAAACAAGCCAACCCAAATGCTTTAAAAAAACCTGATTGGCTAGACAAGGAAGTATTCGAAAAAATCGTAGATTTGGCACTGTTTGACATAAGTTTTTACGAGAAAAAATACCCTGAAATAGCAAAATCAGAAAAAAATCTACTTGCACATTACCTGACAAAAGGGGTAAAAGAAGGGTTAGATCCGTCTGAAAAATTTAACACAAAATATTACATCAATGAAAACCCTGACGTGGCAAGTGCAGAGATAAACCCTTTTATTCACTATGTCACGAGCGGCAGACATGAAGGGCGTTTTGCCAAACCCACACCTTACATAACAAAGTACAAACCAGAACCCAAACAATATATTCCGAGAATAAAAGACTCTGCTAAAAAAACACCACAAATAATTAAGCCAATTTGTTTTTACCTACCTCAATATCATGCTATCCCCGAAAATGATAAATGGTGGGGGGCTGGCTTCACTGAATGGACGAACGTTAAGCCAGCAAGGCCACAGTACAAGGGTCATTATCAGCCCCATATACCTCATGACGACATTGGTTATTACAACCTTTTAAGCAGCGATGCGCAAAAAAAACAAATTGAAATTGCCAAGCAATACGGCGTTGGAGGGTTTTGCTATTACTTATACTGGTTCTCTGGAAAAAGATTGCTGGAGAAACCTTTAGATAACATGCTAGCCGACCCTACAATAGACTTCCCTTTTTGCGTTTGCTGGGCAAACGAAAATTGGAGTAGGCGGTGGGATGGCTTAGATCATGACCTGCTGATGGTTCAGGATTACTCCGAAGAAGATGATATCGCTTTTATAGAAAACATCTCAAAATATCTTAAAGACAAAAGATATATCAAAATTGATAACAAGCCGTTGATCTTGATTTATCGACCCAATCTTTTCCCTGACATGAGAGCGACTGTCAAGCGCTGGAGAGACTGGTGCTCAGAAAACGGCATCGGCGAAATCTATCTCGCATATCCTCAATCATTCGAACATGTTGATCCAGCGGTTTATGATTTTGATGCTGCCTTGGAATTTCCGCCAAATAACAGCAATCCACCCAGCATAACTAACGAAGTAACCCCTACTAACGAAGCTTTTTACTCTAAGGTTTATGACTGGAGAGTTCTGTTAGATAGAAGTGATAACTACAAAGATCCAGGGTACACATTGTTCAGAAGTACAAATCCATCATGGGACAACACTGCGCGCAAGAAAAACAAGGGCATCATATTCGAAAATAACTGCCCGAAGCTTTTTGAAAAATACCTAACAAACGCATTTTCGGAAACGCTTGCACGACGCGAAAACGAAGATGAGAGAATTGTATTTATTAATGCCTGGAACGAATGGGCTGAAGGCGCACACTTAGAACCAGACAAAAAACATGGGTACGCTTGGCTGCAAGCTGTGCGAAACTCTCAGCTTTCGCTAAGAGATGCTTGCAATACTAAACTTGCGATAGTCATTCACGCATTTTATACTGATGTACTTGAGGAAATTTTACATGAAATCCAATGGGCAAAAAATATAGAATCCTCTATATATATAACTACCCCGCATGAGAAAAAGAAAGACGTAGAAGATGTGGCTTCACACTTCAGCTATAAAATATTTGTCAGGGCTTATGAAAATAAAGGAAGAGACGTTCTTCCTTTTTTAAAAACCATCCCTGAAATTGCCGAAAACAATCATGAATTCTTAATAAAAATCCACACGAAAAAGTCACTCCATAGAGCTGATGGCGATAACTGGAGAAAGGACCTATATAGCCAACTGCTATCATTCCCTAAGTATGTGAGAGGACTTATTGATTTCAGAAACGAGAAAGATTTAGTCTTGATGTCGCCCGATGGAAGCCTGGTCCCTATTTCTTACTACTGGGGTGCAAATGAGGAAAACGTCTTAAAATTATGCGAGAAATACCAAATAAAATTTTCGCGAGATGGTCATTATAAATTCATAGCAGGGACAATGTTTGTTGCAAGGGTTTCGTTTTTCAAAGAATTGGTTGATAAGGAATATATCTTAAGCGATGACTTTGATCGAGAAGCAGGTCAAGTCGATGGGACCTTAGCTCACGCCTACGAAAGGTTCTTTGGAATATTTGCATACGAAAAATCAAAAAAAATAACCAGCTTCGGGTATCAGGAAAAGGAGTTCTCTTATGCTGAAAAAACAATTTAAAGTCAATCTACCCGAAATCTATTTCATCGAAAATTGCGATCAAAATCTTTAGTAAAGACTTCCCAATTAACCACCACAAACCATTCGTCGAGCATAATACCTTCCCAGGTATCACTACTGCTTAGGCAGCAATCGTTTTTAGGAAGTTATTTAAACTCCAAATAACCACATCCAAACTTTCGGATCCCATAAGGTCGTGACGGAATGAGTGAAAGAACAGTATATTTGCATATAGGATTTGGAAAAACGGGCACTACGTCAATACAAAAAACCCTTGCTTCTAATAGAGAACTGCTATCAAGAAATAAAATACTATTTCCGGCTACAGGAATTTCTGACAGTGGGCATCATGGCTTAGCAAAGCTAGGGGATGGCCAAATGGCGAAAGACACAGCAAAACTTTACTCCCAACTAGTCGACGAGATTGAGTCCAGCGACGCCCATAAGATAATAATATCATCTGAAAACTTTTGCTTTATGACAGAAGATTATGTCAAGGATGTTAGCAAGTTCCTAAATGCTTACAATGTCAAAGTTATTTTTTACGCGAGGCACCATTTAGAGCTTATTGCGAGCACTTATTTACAATGGGTGAAAGCAGCAAGCCAACCTCCTTATTTCGATATTGAGGAATTTTGGAGGAGCCACCAAAATTCTTTTTTTTTCATGTCTAGGATAGAGCCGTTTATAAAGCACTTTGGGGAGGATAGCTTATCATGCCACTTATTTCATAAAAAGGCTACTGAAAATGATGTTGTTAAAGACTTCCTTGGAAAAACCGGAATCGCTGGATGCCAATTACAACGGCTCCGAACCTTTGAAAATACCAGCCTGATACCTGAGCTTGTAGATTTGGCCAACAATGTTAACTTGATCCAAAAAAACGTTGCGGAACGCGAAACAACTATTCAATCTCTAATTGATTTTTCACAGAAATTTAAAGCCTACTCTAGGCAGCCTTTGATTTGTGGAAGGTTAAGCGAAGAAATTCTTGAATTTTATAAAAATTCTAACGTTGATTTCTCTAACTTCTTTAAAACACCGTTAGAAAGAGAGGTGTTTCTCCAGCAGCATGAGCACGCTACTTAAACCTTGCCTCCTTCCAAACATTAGCTCATCACAACTTTATTAGATCACAGCAGGGTTAATAAACAGAATAAAAAGTAATTCTTTTAGGTCCGCAGCCACTGAAATCTACTCCTCGCAGCAAGAGACATAATATCTCGCCCAACTGAAATTCAGCTTAAAAATAGTTGCGCAACCATTCGCCTTCGACGCCCCTAATCATAAACCTTGCAAAACCACATATCTTAAACATTAATTTCTAAAAGCCTTTACTCCCCTCGAATCTAGAAATATTAACTTTTTATTCAAGGTTTACTCATGCCACGACCTATTAATCATGTGTTTGTCTCTGGGGTATCCGAGGAAACCATTACCGCTTACCTAGGCCCTACGTTGTTGGAGGCGCTAAATGTCCAGTGGGTAGCCCCCGAGCACAGCCTTGCCTTGGCCCAGGAGGATAAAAATGCTCACTGGCTGTGGCTGTACCAGCCGCCGTGGCAGCTTGCGGATGCGGCGCAGCCCGAGTGGGAGGTCTGGGTTTCTCGAAACCGACACGCACTGCGTTTGCAGCGTATGGCAGGTAAGCGGTTATACGTGGTGAATGCGGCACGCATGCCAGCAGCTGCACTGGCCGAGGCACTCGGCGTCTCGGCTGCCTGCCCGGCCGAGCAGGAGGCCCCCGCTTATCTGGGCGCCCTGGCGGCGCTGTGTGCGGACCTGGCGGCCACGCTGCCCGCCGTTCGCCAGGCGTGGGCGCTTTACGAAACTCTGGAAGCCACCGCGTGGCTACCGAGTGGTATGGCACCGGAATTCCGTGCATCGCTCAGCGTGGATGAGTCGGCCCTGGCCAGCCTGTTGCAGGTGGTAAGCGCTGGCGCGCAGGCTCCGGCACGGGAACAGGCCCACCAGGCAACCCGGGCGGCCCTGGAAGAAACCCGGCAGCGGGAGCAGGCACTGCAGCAAACAACCAACCAGCAGGCCGCCGACCTGCAGGCGCTGCGCGACGAGCACAGTACGCTCGAGGCGGCTCATGACACACTGAAAGAGAACCACGACGCCCTCAGTGCGAGCCATGCCACGCTCCAGGAAACCCACCACGCTGCATGCGAGGCACGCAAAGAGACCGACGAAGAGAACGAGCTGCTGCTGGCTCAGCTTCACCAGGTGCAGGAGGAACTGGAAAAGCACTACCTGGAAGGTCAACAGCGGCGCCAGCAACTGGACGAACTGCACCAGCAGCTTGCGGCCGAGCAGCAACACGCTTCACAGGCGACAGCAGCCCAGGAGCGAGAACGAAGCGATGCCGCCGCCGAGATCGCCAGACTGACCAAGGCGTTAACCGAACAGCAGCAGGAAACCCGGAACGCGCGACAGGCACAGCAGGCGGCCGAAAAAGCCGCGGCCGACGAAAAGCAAGCACTGAACGCGGCCAGGCAGCAATGGGAAACGCAGACCCGCGAAAGTGATACAGAGCTGGCCTCCCTGCGAGAGCAAGTGGCCGAGTTGAACACGACAGTAGACAGCGCCAGGGCAGAACATACCGAGATGCAGGAAGAAAACGACCTATTGCTGGCCCAGCTGCACCATGTTCAGGAAGAACTCGAGCGCTATTTCCTGGCTAACCGCGAGTATGAAAGGGCCATGACCAGCGCGCAGCCGACCTTCCTGCGCGCCCGTCAACAAATTAGCCGTTTGTTTGCCGCCACCAATATTGAATGCTGACATGACTGATGTGGTTTTTACGGCAAGCGCCGCTTCTTTGAAGGTGTTCAAGAAAGAGTCGGAGTCTTGACCCTCTCTACTATGCAGGGATAAAACTTTCACGACCCCATGATGCGCGGGAGGGTTATTCTCGGCCCTGCGTCTAGAACGAAAATATCCACGGCGTCAGCACCAGCACGGCCACCGAATAGGTCAGACTGACCGGCAACCCGATGCGCAGGAAGTCGCCCAGCGCATAGCGTCCCGGTGAATAGACCATCAGGTGGGTCTGGTAGCCATAGGGAATCAGAAAGCAGGCACTAGCCCCGTAGGCCACCGCCATGATGAAGGGCATGGGGTCGGCACCGAAGGCCTGCGCGGTCGACCAGGCGACCGGGAAGGCCAGCGCGGCGGCGGCGTTGTTGGTGACGGTTTCCGTCAGCACCAGCGCCAGCAGGTAGCGGAGTCTGTCAACATAGATGGCACATGAAATGGTTCTGGCTCTTTAAAATCCCGCTGCCTGTGGCACCGGGTCCCGCTCGGGATTTAGGTGTACGATCTCAGGCAGGCTGAGTTTCCGGATGTCACCCGACCAGCGCTCCGGGTGGCGCTGCTTAGCCGCCTCGAAGACTTCCCGGCGCTGCGCCAAGATGCCCTTGGCCTCGCCGTTATGGCGCTGACTCGGCGTGACGTAGCGAAGGGCACTGTGCCGGTGCTCATGGTTGTACCACTCGGTAAATTGCTGAACCCAGTCCTGAGCCTCGGTCAGGGTAGCGAACCCCTCGGCGGGGAAGCCCGGCCGGTACTTGAGCGTCTTGAAGGCCGACTCGGCGAAGGCGTTGTCGTTACTCACCCGTGGACGGCTGTACGACGGGGTGATGCCCAGGTCGTAGAGCTTCTCCAAGAAGGTTGCTGCCTTCATCGGGCTGCCGTTATCTGAGTGAAGGATCAGGGGCTTGTGACGATCGGTGAGGTGCTCTCGCCAGCAGGCCTTCTGGATCAGCTCGGCGGCCAGCTCGCCAGTCTCCGTCTCGTAGACCTCGTGCCCAACGATCTTGCGGCTGAAGACGTCCATGATCAGGTACAGGTACCACCAGGTACCGCGTGCTGGGCCCGGCAGCCAGCTGATATCCCAACACCACAAGTAGTTAGGCGCCGTGGCTTGGTGCGTCGTCGGAGAGCGCTTGCGCTGCGGGGCCTGCTGTCGGCCCCGGTGGTGTTGCTGGTCGTATTCATGGAGCACTCGATACATCGTCGACTCAGAGGCCAGGTAGCGGCCCTTGTCCGCCTGATCGGCCACGATGAAGGCCGGAGGGCGGCTCCGGTACTCCGGGGCGTTGCACAGCGCCAAGACCGCCTCTCGCTCCTCAGGCGATAGCTTATTAGCCGGTTCCGGGCGGTCGGCGTCGGGGCGGCGATCCGCCGTCACCTCGCCTTCGGAGACCCAGCGATAGTAGGTCCGCACGTTAATGCCCATCACCTGACAGGCCTTGGCCAGCCGAGCACCGTCACGCTGGGCGTCTTGCACCAGGGTCACGATGCGCTGGCGATCCGGGAGGCTGGTCAGTCGTCCTCGTCGTTGGTCGTGCCCCAGATCGCCTCGGCCTTTTTTGACAGGGCCAGCAGCGCCGCCGTCTCGGCCAGGGCCTTGTCCTTGCGGCGCAGCTCACGCTCCAACTGACGGAGCCGCTTTTGCTCGGCCTTCCGCGCCTGGCGAAGCTGCTTGGCCTGCGCTGCCGCATCGTCGTTGGCGTTCATGCAGGCATCCCGCCAGGCCTCCACCTGCTCGGGATAGAGCCCACGCTCGCGGCAATAGGCGCTGAGTTCGGCCTCATTCATCGGGGCCGTTTCCAGGACGATCTGGAATTTCTCCTGGCTGGTCCAGTGATCGGGCTTGGTGGAACGTGATGGCAAAACCTGTCCTCGTGCTCTGGCCTGTTTCCGCCAATTGTAGAGGGTTGTCGCGGTGATGCCTTCCTGCTCGGCCAATTCCGGGATGGTCATGCTCATGGGCGGTGCCATCTTCTTGAGGATGGCTTCCTTACGTTCTGCGGGGTAACGCACGTTGTTCACCTCTCAATCCGTTTAGGTGACAACTACGTTGAAGCATAGGG
>NZ_JAGXFD010000001.1:671551-742306 GCF_020148005.1 Modicisalibacter tunisiensis
CGAGCGCCGAGACGACCGCCTGGCTGGACAGGCTCGGCCCGCACGAGATGGTGGCGATGGGCAGTTCGCTGAAGCTCTGCCTGGTCGCCGAGGGCGCCGCCGACGTCTACCCGCGGCTGGGCCCCACCTGCCTGTGGGATACCGGCGCCGCCCAGGCCGTGGTCGAGCAGGCCGGCGGCCGCGTGGAAACCCTGCAGGGCGAACCGCTGCGCTACGCGAATCCCGAAGAAACGCGCAACCCCCACTTCGTCGTGTGGGGTGGCGCGAGACGGCCAGATGCACCATAAGAAAACCATGCCGCTTAACGGGAGGTCTCGATGAACATCCTTGTCACCGGCGGTGCCGGTTTCATCGGCTCCGCCGTGGTGCGCGAGCTGATCCACCATACGTCGCATCACGTCACCAACGTCGACAAGCTCACCTACGCCGGCAACCTGGAATCGCTGGCCGCGATCGAGGACAGCCCGCGCTATCGTTTCGTGCAGGCGGATATCGTCGATGCCGAGGCCATGCACCGCGTGTTTCGGGAATGCCAGCCGGACGTGGTGATGCACCTGGCCGCGGAAAGCCATGTGGACCGCTCCATCGATGGCCCGGCCACCTTCATCCAGACCAATGTGGTGGGCACCTCGGTATTGCTGGAAACCGCCCGGGCGTACTGGCAGGCGCTCAAGCAGGATGACCCGACGAAGGCGGCCGGCTTCCGCTTCCATCATGTGTCCACCGACGAGGTGTATGGGGACCTGGGGGAGAGTGAGGCGTCAGGCGTGAGGGGTGAGGGGAGAAGCGGTGAGGCGTTAGGCGTGAGGGGTGGGGGGAGAAACGGTGAGGCGTTAGGCGTGAGGGGTGAGGAGCCTCCCCTCACCAGCGAAGCGCTCACTCCTCACCCCTCACCGGCGAAGCCGCTTTTCACTGAAACCACCCCCTATTCGCCCAGTTCGCCGTATTCCGCCAGCAAGGCGGGCTCGGACCACCTGGTCCGCGCCTGGCAGCGCACCTTCGGCCTGCCGACGCTGGTCACCAACTGCTCCAACAACTACGGGCCGTATCACTTTCCCGAGAAGCTGATCCCGCTGATGATCCTCAACGCCCTGGCCGGCAAGCCGCTGCCGGTGTATGGCGATGGCGGCCAGATCCGCGACTGGCTCTATGTGGAAGATCACGCCCGCGCGCTGGTCCAGGTCGCGACCCGGGGCACGATCGGCGAGACCTACAACATCGGCGGCCACAACGAGAAGACCAACCTGGAAGTGGTCGAGGCGATCTGCGAGATCCTGGACGAGCTGGTCCCGGCTGAGGAGAGAGGGGTGAGGGGTGAGGCACATATCCCCTCACAAGCGAAGCGCTCCCCCCTCACCCCTCACAAGGAACTCATCACCTTTGTCACCGATCGCCCCGGCCACGACCGGCGCTACGCCATCGACGCCTCGAAGATCAAGCGCGAGCTGGGCTGGCACCCGCAGGAAACCTTCGAGACCGGCCTGCGCAAGACGGTGGCGTGGTACCTGGAAAACCGGGAATGGTGGCAGCGGGTGCAGGACGGCAGCTACCAGGGGGAACGGCTGGGTGTGGTGTGAGGAGGAGTGAGGAGTGAGGAGTGAGGAGTGAGGAGTGAGGAGGAGAGCCTATGCGCAAGCACCAGCAGCTGCGAGCGTGGCAGGAATCGATGGAACTGGTTTCGACGATTTATGCTCTGACAGCCACCTTTCCTGCTGAAGAGCGATTCGGCCTGTCCAGTCAGATGCAGCGCGCCGCTGTGTCCGTACCCAGCAATATCGCGGAAGGAGCGGCGCGTGGAAGCAAGGCCGACTTTCTCCGGTTTCTCTACATCGCCAGAGGATCGCTCAGTGAAGTCGAAACCCAGCTGCTGATCGCCCAGCGCCTGGGCTATCTCAATGACCTATCGACCACCGGCCCCCAGCTTGACTCCGTGTTCAATTTACTGGGCGGTCTTATCAAACACCTCAAGTTGACCTCATGACCTACAACGCCTCATCACTTTCTAGCGAAGCACCTGCCCCTCACCCCTCACCAGCGAAGCGCTTACCCCTCACGATCCTCGTGACCGGAAGTACCGGCCAGGTCGGTTTCGAACTGCAGCGCCAGCTTTGCCTGCTGGGCACGGTGCTGGCGCCGACGCGTCGGGAGCTCGACCTGGCGGATGCCGACGCCGTGGCGCAGTGGCTGGAAACCCACCAGCCGGACGTGATCGTCAACGCGGCAGCCTACACCGCCGTGGACAAGGCCGAGGACGATCCCGAGCTGGCCCGGCGGCTCAACGCCGAGCTGCCGGCGCAGTTGGCCGAGTACAGTGCCGAACGTGGCCAGTGGCTGGTGCATTACTCCAGCGATTACGTCTACCCCGGCAGTGGCGATGCCCCCTGGCAGGAACAGGATGCCACCGGTCCGCTCAGCGTGTACGGCCGCACCAAGCTGGCCGGCGACGAGGCGGTGCAGGCCAGCGGCTGCCGGCACCTGATCTTTCGGACCAGCTGGGTGTACAGTGCGCGCGGGCACAACTTCCTGAAGACCATGCTGCGCCTGGGCCACGAGCGCGAGGCTCTGAACGTGGTGGACGACCAGATCGGCGCGCCCACCCCGGCCCGCTTGATCGCCCAGGTCACGGCCTTGGCCCTTCACGCCTCACTCGTCACGCCGCACGCCTCACCCCTCACCAGCGAAGCACTCACCCCTCACCCGGCGTTAGCCGGTACCTACCATCTGGCCCCGCGCGGCGAGACCAGCTGGTGCGGCTTCGCCCGCGAGATCTTTCGCCAGGCCGCGGCCGCCGGGGTCCCCCTGGCGACCACGCCCGAGCGCGTCGCGGCCATTCCCACGGCGGACTACCCGACGCCCGCGACTCGGCCGCTCAACTCCCGGCTGGCGGTCGACAAGCTGGAAGAGACGCTGGGCGTGCGCTTCCCGGACTGGCGCACAGGGCTGGCGTTGACGCTGCAGGAAGTCATGGACCGCGGGTGAACCGCCGATACTGAAGCAAGGACTGGGATAAAAAGGAGTGGAATACCGATCATGGGCCTTTCCATCGAGACGCTGGCCATACCCGAGGTCAAGATCATCACGCCGGCTCGCCATGGCGATGAACGCGGCTTCTTCTCGGAGAGCTGGAGCCGCCCCAGATGGCACGAGGCGGGCATAACCCTCGACTTCGTTCAGGACAACCATGCCTATTCGGCGCAAGCAGGCACGCTGCGCGGGCTGCATTTTCAGGTTCCGCCCTTTGCCCAGGCCAAGCTGGTGCGCGTGGTCCGCGGCGCCATCCTGGACGTGGCCGTGGACCTGCGCCAGGGCTCGCCGACGTTTGGCCAGCATGTCAGTGCCGAAATCTCCGCGCGCCAGGGCAACCAGATCTTGATTCCCGAAGGGTTCGCCCATGGCCTGCTGACCCTGGAACCGGATACCGAAGTGCTCTACAAGGTCACCCAGGTCTATTCCCCGGCGCACGACAAGGGCCTGCGCTGGAACGACCCCGACCTGGCGATCGACTGGCCGATCACCCGCCCGGTGTTATCCGAAAAGGATCGGCAGCAACCCTGGCTGCGGGACCTTCCACGCTATTTCGAATTACCCACCAGCGAGGCGCCATGATCTCCAAGGGCATCATCCTGGCCGGCGGTTCGGGAACCCGGCTCTATCCCATCACCCGTGCCATTTCCAAGCAGCTGCTGCCGGTCTACGACAAGCCGATGATCTATTACCCGCTGAGCACGCTGATGCTGGCGGGGATTCGCGACATCCTGATCATCACCACACCCCATGATGCGGAAGGCTTCACTCGCCTGCTGGGCGATGGCAGTCAATGGGGGCTGTCGTTGCGCTATGCCGTTCAGGCCTCCCCTGGTGGTCTGGCCGAGGCGTTCATCATCGGGCACAACTTCATCGGTTCGGACGGCTGCGCCCTGGTACTGGGCGACAACATCTTCTTCGGCCACGGCCTCACGAGCACCTTGCAGCAGGCGGCGAGGCGCGACTCCGGCGCGACGGTGTTCGGCTATCAGGTCCGCGATGCCCAGCGCTATGGCGTGGTCGAATTCGATGCGCAGGGCACGGCGCTGTCCATCGAGGAAAAGCCGTCGCGTCCGCGCTCCAACTGGGCCGTCACCGGGCTCTATTTCTACGACAACGCGGTGGTCGATATCGCCCGAGGCCTCCAGCCCAGCCCCCGCGGCGAGCTCGAGATCACCGACGTCAATAACCACTATCTGCAGCATGGCGCCTTGCAGGTGGAACGACTCGGTCGCGGCTTCGCCTGGTTCGATACCGGCACCCATGACAGCCTGCTCGAGGCCAGCAGCTTCGTGCAGACGGTCGAGAATCGCCAGGGCCAGCATATTGCCGTTCCCGAGGAGATTGCCTTCCACCAGGGGTGGATCGACCGCGAACACCTGGCGCGCCTGGCGGCGGGATTGAGCAAGAACGCCTATGGCACCTACCTGGCCGAGCTGGCCGGGGACACCTGATGCGCCGGCCTCGCGTGCCGCACCCACGGTGGCTCTTTTACCGGGCCACCGTCATGATCAGCGCCTATGTGATCGCCGAGATCGCGCCGGGCCTGGCCGCTCCGTGGCAGTGGCCGGCTTACGCCTTGGCGAGCCTGCTGCTGGCTTGGGCGCTGTCCGGCATGATTGCCCATGCCCGGCGGCATTGGCGGCGTCGCTGAGCCGGATACTGTTTTTCTTTTCTGTCGGGAGCCGTCGCGGTGAAGCCCAATAGCCGAATCCTCTTTCTACATGTCAACTTCCCCGGGCAGTTTCGCCACCTGGCTCCGGCCCTTCACCAGGCCGGCCATGACGTACGCGCCGTTACCCTGAACGCGCCCCCCGAGAGCGCGTTTCCCGTCACCCGGGCGACGCTGCCACGCGGCAACCCGCCGGACATCGACCCGCTCCTGCGCCAGCTGGACAGCAAGATCATTCGCGGGCGTGCCACCCAGGCCGTGCTGCAAGCCTGGCGCGACGAGGGCTGGGTACCGGACCTGGTCATCGGCCACGCCGGCTGGGGCGACATGATGACGGTGCGCGAGCTCTTTCCGGACAGTCGCTGCCTGGGGTGGTTCGAGTTCTATTACCAGGCCACGGGGCTGGATGCGGACTTCGATGCGGAATTCCCCGTAAGCGAGGAGGCGCGTCTGCGGATTCGCCTGAAGAACCTGTGGCCGCTCTGGATGCTGGAGCACGTCGATGCGGGGATCTGCTCGACCCACTTTCAGAAGGCCACCCATCCACAGGCCTATCACGACAGGCTGCATGTCATCCATGAAGGGATCGATACCCAACGCTTTCGGCCCAACGACAAGGTCAGGGTCTCGCTGGGGGACCGGCTGACCCTGACGCGCGACACGCCGGTGGTCACGTTCGTCAATCGCGACCTGGAACCCTATCGCGGCTATCACGTCTTCATGCGGGCACTGCCCGAGATCCTGACACGCAACCCTGACGCCCACGTGTTGATCGTGGGGGGCGATGGGGTGAGCTACGGCTCGGCACCCGGGGATGGCCGCCGCTGGAAGACGGTCTTTCTCGAGGAGGTCGCCGCCGGGCTCGACGAGCGCCGGGTGCATTTCCTGGGCAGGGTGCCGCACGACACCCTGACGGCACTGATGCAGCTGTCCCGGGCGCATGTCTACCTGACCTACCCGTTCGTGCTTTCCTGGTCGCTGCTGGAGGCGATGAGTTGTGCGGCGCCGATCATCGGCTCCGACACGGCCCCGGTTCGCGAAGTCATCACCTCGGGCGAGAACGGGTATCTGGTGGATTTCTTCGATCGCCAGGCGCTGGTCGATGCCGTCAGCGAGGCCCTGGCGCATCCCGAGGCGATGGCCCCGTTACGCGACCGGGCGCGTCGCACCATCCTCGATCACTACGACCTGCACACCCAGTGCCTGCCCCAACAGCTGGCCTTGATCGACAGCCTGCTGTGAGGGGGCCTCCCGCGCACGGGCCCGCCGAATCCCGGCGGGCCCGCTGACGAGCGACACGGCGCGGGCGTGCCCCGCGCCTGCTGTCAGGCCGTCACTTGGCCGCCAGCCATGTCTCGACCAGCTCGCGGTTGGCCGCCAGCCAGGCCTCGACGCCCTTGTCGGGATCGCCGGCGTCCTCGATGCTCAGCATCAGCTCGGCCAGCTGGGCGTGGCTCATGTGCCAGGCGTCGAGCATGGCGGTGACATCCGGGTGGGCATCGCCGAAGTCCTTGCGCGACATCCACTTGATGTCATCGCCGCCGCCGTAGGCCTGCTTCGGGTCCTTCAGGGGCTTGAGGTCGTACTGGGCGTAGGCCCAGTGGGGCTGCCAGAGCGTGACGGCGATCGGCGCCTCCTTGCGGTAGGCCTCGTCGAGCGCGGCGATCATCGCCGGGCCGGAGCTGTTCAGCTGGCGGAACGGCAGGTCGTAGGCCTCGATCGCGTCGTCGGTCTCGCCGGCGATCGCCGCGCCGGACTCGATGCCGATGACCGTCGGCTGGCCCTGATAGTCGAAGCGCTCGGCCGCGGCCTTGAGGTCCGCGATGGTGTTGATGTCGTCCAGATAGGCCGGCACCACCAGCTCGTCCTGCGCGCCCTCGTACCAGCTGTCGTGGACGTCGATGCGGTCCTTGTAGGGCCTGAGGTACTGGGCGTCGCCGTTGGGCAGCCAGACCTCCAGCGAGACGTCGATGTCGTCCTGCGCCAGGCCGCTGAAGATCACGCTCTTGCCGGTGGAGGTCAGCTCGACGTCGTAGCCCTGCTGCTCGAGCAGCTGCTGCCACAGGTGCGAGACGGCGATGTTCTCCGACCAGTTGTTGGTGCCGATGGTGATCGTGTCGGCCGCGGCAGCCGTGCCGGCGGCACCGGCCAGGGCCAGGGCGAGACAGGTGGTCTTGAGTGCGTTCATGGGCTTCCTTCAGTGGGAGTGAACGGGAGGGACGGGATCAGTCCAGCAGGTCGTCAGCGTAGCCGTAGGTCGAGAGCCGGTCGATGCCGCTTTCGGTGATCAGCACCTGCTCCTCGAGCTTGACGCCCTCGCTGCCGTCGCGGTGGCCGATGTAGGCCTCGACGCACAGCGTCATGCCCGGCTCGATGGCGCCGTCGTAGCCGACGTCGTCCCAGTCCATGTCGTGGGCGATCAGCGGCCATTCGCCGGTCATGCCGCAGCCGTGGACGATATCCAGATAACGGTTCTCGCGGTAGCCCTCGGGGATCGGCCAGGCGCGCCGCGAGTACTCGCGAAAGCTCATGCCCGGCCCGAGCAGGGCGATGTTGCTCTCCAGCTGGTCGGCGGCCATGCGATACAGCGCCTTCTGGGCCGCGCTCGGCGCGCCGGCGCCGGGAACATGGAAGGTCCGCGAGAAGTCGGTGTAGTAGCCGAAGCAGCCGACGATGTCGGTATCGAAGGCGACCAGCTCGCCGGGCGCGATGACCTTGTCGGAGCACTCCTGAAACCACGGGTTGGTGCGCGCGCCGGACGTCAGCAGGCGCGTCTCGGCGTATTCGCCGCCGGTCGCCAGCACGTGCTGGTTGAAGATCGCCCACAGCTCGTTTTCGGTCATGCCGGGACGCAGGGCCGCCTCCATGCGCGTCATCGCGGCTTCGGTCAGCGTCACCGAGCGGTGGATCAGCGCCAGTTCGTCGAGGCTCTTGACCGATTTGGCGCCCTCCATGATGACGGCCGCGTCGGACACCGCGAAGCCGGCCTCACTCAACGCGGCGAACGCCCCGGTGGGGGCCGACTCGACGCCGAGCCGTCGCCCCTGAGTGGCGGACTGCGCGAACAGCGCGCGGATGTCGTCGACGAACGCCGCGGTATGGCGGGCACAGTGCGGGCCACTGTACTGCGGCATCACCGCCCGCGCCGGGCGCACGTCGTCGAGCAGCGCGAGATCGCGGGCCAGGTGCAGGCAGGCGCTGAACTCGAACAGCACCACCGGCCCCTCGGCGGCCACGTAGAGATAGCGCGCCGGGTTGCGCTGGGAATAGACCTGCATGTTGCGGGAACCGCAGGCGTAACGGATGTTGATCGGGTCGAACAGGATCACGGCATCGAGGCCGTGGTGGCGCATCTGCTGGCGCAGCCGTTCGAGCCGATAGCGCTCGACACGTTCGATCAGGGCCGCGTCGATCGCGCGTTCGCGAAAGGCGCCGCTGGCGTAGCCATCGGCATCCAGGGTGTGGCCGGCGGGTTCGCCGGCCAGGGCAACGATCTGGGACATGGAGTTCGCTCGGTCGCTTGCAAAAAGTCGGGAATCGCTTTACCCCCACAAATCGCCACTTGGGCGCTCTCACCGTGGGAGCGAATTCATTCGTGATGAACCAGCCCTGCGGCCCCGCCATCGGGGATAAATCCCCTCCCACAAGTAGCCCATCGAGCCACTTTCCTGTGGGAGCGAATTCATTCGCGAGGCATCGCCGCCAACCGGGGCGTCAGCCCATCAGCCGGTCATGACGGCGCTGGTTGTCGGCGTCGATGTGCTGCTGGGTCACCCGGCCATAGATCTTCCGGGTGTGCTCCAGGCTGCCCATCATGTCCGGGGCTTTCGCATAGCCGAGCAGCGTGCACAGCCGCTGCCCCTTGGCGGCGGCGACGCGGTGCATCGAGTAGCGGCCCTTGAACAGCTGCAGGTCGCCGGTGTTCAGCGTCAGCGAGCGGACCTCGTCGTGATCGCCCTCGAGCACACGCTGCACGCCGGCGAAGTTCTCGTCGCCGGGGCGGCGAATGTCCGGGCAGTACTGGAACTCGCCGCCGCTTTCCGGCCGCCGGGTCATCAGGCTGACGATGAATTCGTTGGTGTCGAAGTGCCAGGGCAGCTCGGTGTCCTCGGGCATGACATTGATCACCAGCCCGGCGATGGGGTCGGCGAACTCGTGGATCACCGGCTCCTCGAGGCAGTCGGCGATGAAGCGCTGGAAGGTCGCGTTGCGGTAGAGCCGCTTGACGATCGCCTGGTCCGGGATCAGGTCCTTGGCGACGAAGCCGTTGGTGTAGTGCTGGAAGCAGCGCACCGGGTGATCCTCGGGCAGGTCGGGATCGTCCGGGGTGACATAGGGATTGACGCTGTTGTCGGAAAAGAATGCCTGGGGCGAAAGCGCCTCGCTCTCCTCGCGCAGCGCCGCGAGCCGGTCCTCGCGAATGAAGCGCGCGAGCAGCGCACAGCCGTCATCATGGAGCTGGGAACGGACACGGGCGACGGCCTCGCGGTAGGCGTCGCTGCCCGGCTGATCGAGCGGGTAGCGCTCGAGATCGATCAGGTCGGCCAGGGCGTCGTCGACGGGGGTGGCGGCGGTACCGGATTCGGGGCGGACGGAAGATGGGGACAGGGACATGAAGACCTCTCGTGCTCCTCGGTTGGATGGCCACGTGACTGGCGCCATAACCTACGCGGCGCACCGCCCCGGGCTCCAATCGGAAATTCGCCGCCGATGTCACGAGATTTTTATCAATTGCCTTCCTCCGCACCGTCAGTCACCTCAATCCGCGTCCGAATACAGCGCGCGCAGTGTGGCGGCCAGCGGCTCGGCGACTTCGCGCACCCGCGGCTCGTCGGCAAACGCCAGGTACCAGGGAACCTGCGGCATCGCCACGTCCAGTGGCCGCATCACCACACGGCCGTCACGGGCGGCATCGCGAACCGCCCAGCGCGAGAGAATGCTCACCCCCTTGCCCGCCGCGACCAGCTCGAGAATCAGCGACACCGACTCGATCTGCACCATGTGCGAGGGATAGACGCCGGCCGGCTGGAAGAAATATTCGAACTCGTGACCCGCCTCGGGAATCACGCTGTAGGTGAAGTGCCGCCCCCCATCGAACACCTCGGGCGGTACCGCCGATGCGTGCGCCGCCGGATGCCCGGGCGGCAGCACCGCCACGGGCGGCGCCTCGAACAGACGCTCGCAGGCCAGGCCGCGCTGCGTCGGCACCTCGATCATCACGGTCATGTCGACACGTCTCGACAGCAGCGCCGCGGTCATCTCGTCCAGGGGCAGGCGCACCAGGTCGATGTCCCGGTCATGGTGTTCATAGAGAAACGGCAGCGCCTTCGAGAAGGTGTCGTAGGGGCCGATGCCCAGGCGCAGCGCCGGCTCGCCGTGACGCGCCAGCTGCCAGGCCTCGAGCTCGGCACTGCGCACCCGGGGCAGGATCTCGCGCGCGGTTTCAACGAGCCGCTCGCCGGAGGCGGTCAGCACCAGCCGCCGCCCCTCGCGGGCGAACAGCGACACCCCGAGGCGGCGCTCCATCTCGCGGATGCGGTGGGTCGCGGCGGGCTGGGTCAGGCCGATCGCGGCGGCGGCGTCGTGAACGGTGCCGTGCGTGGCGATGGCATCGATCAGCACATAGAACTTGATATCGAGCATGGCGTGTTGAAGCGGCGGAAAACGGAGGTGGGATGATAACAGGCCCTCCCGGCACCACGCCGAAGCAATCCGATGGCTCGACTTAACACAGGTTCAGGCGTAGCAGGCTATGCAGGGCTATGCTGCGGGCGTTGCCGGTGAGTGACCCTTCACACCCGGCACCTTCCGAGTTGCGATAAGGAGATCATGATGACTCAGGAACATGGTTACTTCGGCCCGCAGTCTCGCCAGGTGGAACCCGGCGAGCTGCGCGCCTTCGGCGTGACGATCAACAGCCGGCACGGCCGTGCCGGTGAGCTCTGCGAGATGCTGCGCTTCGTGCAGGATGCCGCCACGCTGGGAGCGGCGGAGCACCTCCGGCGCGTCCACTTTGATTCCGACAGCGGTGTCTGCCATATCGATGTCGATGATCGGGCACCCCTGCATGGCAGTGTCGAGCACCGTCTCAATCAGGCGGCCCGCAAGCACCTGTCGCGCTTCACGCTGTGCGGTGCCAACGAGCTGGGCGAGGTGCTCGGCCGCCAGCTGGTGCCGCAGCCCGCACCGGAGGACTGGAACGCCCCGGCGGACGTGGCGACGGATGCCGCCACGACAGGCGACAGCGACGCAGTATCGGCGACGGCCGCCGGCGAGGCACCGGAATTGCGCTGAGTGCCCTATCCCGACACCCTGCTGCGCACAGGGTGTCAGAGATCGACCAGGCACCATTCAGCCGATGAGCAGCCCATATTCGGTCCACCGCTCTCGTGTTTACCCGATGGAGCTGATGGCTGCCTCCCCTGGAGGGAGAAGATTCCCAACTTACCGAGGACCGGACAGGGAGACTTGCCCAGGCCGTGGCCTCCTGTGTGAATTCACTTCCCCGAGCATGCCAGCCAGGCGGCCAATCGCTCGTTTCGGATATTGCGAATTTTGTTTATTTCGAATAGCCTGGCAAGTAACGCTAGAACACGAAACGGCAGCCAGCAGTAGCGGGCTGCGTGGAGGTCATGCCATGAACACCGCCACCCAAGATACAGTGCCCGACAACCTCGAGCTCACCCGCCTGGCCAGGGCCAGCGCCACCGAGCTCAGCCAGCTGCTCCGCGAGCGTCCCGAGAGCGACCGGGCGCATATCAAGCTGGATGGGGCAGACCTGGTGCTGCCCCGTCAGGCGTTGGTGCTGCTGCGTGACCTGCTGACCGAGATGGCCCAAGGCAATGCCGTGACCATCCTCCCGACCCACGCCGAGGTGACCACCCAGGAAGCCGCCAACATGCTCAATGTCTCGCGGCCGCATCTGGTCAAGCTGCTCGAGGAGGGCGTGATACCCTTTACCCGGGTGGGCACGCATCGGCGGATTCGCCTGCAGGATCTGCTGGCCTACAAGCGCCAGCAGGAGGAGGCCTCCGAGGTCGCCCTGCAGGAACTGGCCGACCAGGCCCAGGATCTGGGCATGGGCTACTGATGCGCTTCGTGGTCGTCTACGACGCCTGCGTGCTCTATCCCGCGCCCTTGCGGGACCTGCTGATGCGCCTGGCCACCACGGGGCTGTTCGCCGCACGCTGGACCGAGCAGATCCACGATGAGTGGACGCGCAACCTGCTCAAGAAGCGCCCCGAACTGGCGGAGGCGCTGCCGCGCACCGTCGAACTCATGGAGCGTGCGGTGCCGGACGCCCTGGTCACCGGGCACGAGCCACTGATCCCGGCGCTCGAGCTGCCCGATCCCGATGACCGCCACGTGCTGGCTGCGGCCATTCGCGCCGGAGCGCAACTAATCGTCACCTTCAACCTGAAGGACTTTCCCACCAACACCCTGGCCGATTTCGGGATTGAGGCCGTCCATCCCGATACCTTCCTGGAGCAGCAGTTCGAGCTGAGCGAGGGGCTGGTGCTCAGGACCGTCCATCGTCACCGCGCCAGCCTGCGCAAGCCGCCGAGAAGCGTCGATGAGTATCTCGATACCCTGGCCGCCTGTGGCCTGATCGTCACCGCAGACAGGCTGCGGGAATTCACCGATGTCCTGTAACGGATAGGGAAGCGCTGATCAATTGGCTAAAGTGCTCAGAGTGGCGCAATCATCGCGTCAGCGATCACATTCTGACCACCCCAGGTTGAAGTGGTCCAATTGAAGCCACGGCCCCGGCTGGCGCGGTTTCTGACGGAGTTGGGGGCATCAGGGTATCGACTTCGACGTTGTGCCCCCAGATATGCCCCCTTGGATGGGGGCATGTTAAGAAATGCTATGAAACGTCCAGACACAAGAAAGGGGCCCGGAGGCCCCTTCTCATGCGGTTTCTGAAGTGTTGTGGCACCTTCTGAAACCCTTGTTTGGTGGAGGCGGCGGGAATTGAACCCGCGTCCGCCGGCACTCGCCCATTGGCTCTACATGCTTAGTTCCGTCTTTTGTTTTAGCGTTACTGGCTCCGACGGGCAGGATCCAGCAACGCGAGCCTTCTTAAGTTTGACGATTGACGTGAAGGCGCCGCCAATCGCGATCCCATTACTTTGCGCTCATCTCCCGTCCACGATGAATGGGCACATCGCTTCGGGGCCAGGCTAACACCAGCAGGTTTTACGCTGCCAGTGCGCCCTGAGCGTAGTTTTCGTCGTTTGCGACTATTTAATCGTGATGTTGGATTTACGAGATACATCACGCTCTCGGCATGCACCGCAGGGATTGCAACCGGCGTCGAAGCCATGTCGCCCCCGTTGAACTCTCGTACTCTAGCAGATGGGGACCCGGTCGCGCCAGTTCAAGGGGCGCGATCAGTTGTTTTCACGCATGATCCGCGCCTTCTGGCGGTTCCAGTCGCGCTGCTTCTCGGTGGCGCGCTTGTCGTGGAGCTTCTTGCCCTGCACCAGCGCCAGCTCGCACTTGACGAGGTTCTTCTTCCAGTACAGCTTGAGGGGCACGCAGGTGTGGCCCTTGTCCTGGGTGCGCGAGAAGATCCTGGCGATCTCCTTGCGATGCAGCAGCAGCTTGCGGGTCCGCGTCGGGTCGGCCAGCACGTGGGTGCTGGCGGTGTTGAGCGGCGTGAAGTGGCTGCCCAGCAGCCAGGCCTCGCCATCCTTGATCAGGATGTAGGTATCGGTCAGCTGGGCCTTGCCGGCACGCAGACTCTTGACCTCCCAGCCAGCCAAGGCCAGGCCGGCCTCGAAGGTCTCTTCGATGTGATACTCGAAGCGTGCCTTCTTGTTCAGGGCGATGGTGTTGCCGCCCGGCTTGTTGGCTTTTTTCTTGGCCATGGGTCCTCTGTGTTCGCTACGCTCTGCCTGAAAAATGCCTGCGCTCGCCCATACGGCGTTAAAAATTGACTCGGGCGCGAGTCCGATCAAAATGCTCGCTTAAGCCTTGTAAACTCCGCTTTTTCGTCAATTTTTGCCTTGTCTGGCCATCGCTCGTCGATTCTTCAGGCAGCGCTTGGGTCCTGTCGACAGCCCTCCAACATGGGGCAAGGCGTGTTACCATTCAAGGGCTTGGCGTGATGATTCCCATGATACGCGCAAGCCCGAGTCAAGTCAGCGGAGAGGTGCATGCCCACGGTCAATCGGTCCGCACTGGTGCGACATTCCGCCCAGGCCATGTTCGATCTGGTCAACGATTTCGAGCGTTACCCGGAGTTTCTGCCCGGCTGCCGCCGCGCGCGGCTGATCGAGTACGACCAGGAACACCTGGTCGGCGAGCTGACCCTGGCCAAGGCCGGTGTCGAGCAGAGCTTCACCACCCGCAACGACCTGTACGCGCCCGAGCGCATCGAGCTGTCGCTGGTCAGCGGCCCGTTCCGGCGCCTGCAGGGCCAGTGGCTGTTCATGCCCATGGGCGAACAGGCCTGCAAGGTGGCGCTGGAGATGAACTTCGAGTTTTCCAATCGCCTGCTCGGCATGGCCTTCGGCAAGCTGTTCAGCCAGATGGCCGGGCAACTGGTGGAGGCATTCACGCGCCGGGCCGACGAGGTCTACGGGCGTGGCTGACGCCGTGCGGGTCGAGGTGGCCTTCGCCCTGCCGCAGCGCCAGGTGATCGTGCCGCTGAGCCTGCCGCCGGGCACCTCGGCACGCGAGGCGGTGCGACGGGCGCATCTGGAACGCCATTTCCCCGACCTGCCCGCCGAGACGTTCGCGGAGTCCGAACTGGGCATTTTCGGAAAGCGCCTCGACGCCCCCGAGCAGTACACGCTGGCGGACGGCGATCGCGTCGAGCTCTATCGCCCGCTGCGCATCGATCCCAAGCAGGCGCGCCGCCTGCGCGCCGCCCGCAAGCGCTGACTCACTGGGCGGGCGTGGCGCCCTCGACCGCCCCGGTCGCCGGCTCGCCGCCATGCGGCGCGCGGTTGGGCGTGGTGTCGAGCAGGTTGCCGGGCAGCGCGTCTTCCTCGATGGCCGGTCCCGCACTGGCATCCACCTTGAGGTCCACCTTCTTGTCGATGTCGCCGCTGGTGCGCATGTCGACCAGCCGATCGTCGGCGAAGGTCAGGGTCAGGCGCTTGTAGACCGTGCCGCCATAGGCCTTGTCGAGCAGGAAGACATAGTCCCACTGACTGGCGTCGAAGGGTGTCTCGAGCAGCGGGCTGCCCATCACGTACTGGACCTGCTTGCGGGTCATGCCCGGCTTGAGCTGGGCCAGCATTTCCTGAGTAATGAGGTTGCCCTGCGGCAGGTCGCGCTTGTAGACGCCGAAGTAGCTGCAGCCGGCCAGCAGCCCCAGGGCGAGCGAAAAGATGACTATTTTGATCAGGTTTTGCATTTGGCCCCGTTCTTCACTATCGTTGCTCTGGCCGATCATACCCGACCCACCACGATACTGCGAAGAGTTACCATGGCCGATCAGAACCATGAACTGCGCCGTGCAGGCCTGAAGGTCACCCTGCCGCGCGTGAAGATCCTGCAGATTCTCGAGCGATCGAAGGACATGGAAACCCACCTCAGCGCCGAGGACGTCTACAAGGCGCTGCTCGATGCCGGTGAGGATGTGGGTCTGGCCACGGTATACCGCGTACTGACCCAGTTCGAGGCCGCCGGCCTGGTGGTGCGCCACCACTTCGACGGCGGCCACGCCCTGTTCGAGGTCTCCCAGGAGGAACACCACGACCACATGGTGTGCCTGGAAAGCGGCAAGATCGTCGAGTTCTTCGACGAGGCCATCGAGCGCCGCCAGCAGGAGATCGCCGAGGAACACGGCTACGAGCTGGTCGACCACGCCCTGGTGCTGTACGTGCGTCCCAAGGACGCCGAGGCCCCCCGCCAGTAGGCCGGCCCATCCCCCGGCAGGACGGGCCGGCGCTGGAGCGCCCGCTTCAGGACCTGCCGGGATAGTTCTCGGAATGCCGCCCCACCCGATTGACCGATTCCCCGCCATCGACGAACAACACCTGCCCGGTGGCAAAGCGATTGTCGAGCAGATAGTCCAGCGCCTGCCCCAGCTCTTCCACCTCGCCCTGGCGCGCCAGCGGGATGCCCGCGTAGCGCCAGGCCAGGTAGTCGCTGGTGCGCTGCGCGGCCGGCAGGATGACGCCGGGGGCAATGGCGTTGACGCGGATGGCCGGCGCCAGCTCGATCGCCGCCATGCGCGTCAATTCGGCCAGCGACTTCTTCGCCAGCAGGTAGGCGGCATAGGCGTGCTGTTCGAAGGCGATCTTGTTGTCGACGATATTGATGATCTCGCCGGCATCCACCCGCCGGCCGAACGCCCGGGTGAGCAGGAAGGGCGCGAAGAGGTTGACCCCGAACTGGGTCTCGAGCTGCTCGCGGGCCGTCTCGCGAATGTCGCCGGGTGCATAGGTCGAGGCGCTGTTGACCAGCAGCGCCAGGGCAGGAAAGCGTGCGATAACCCGCTCGATCAGCCCCTCCACGTCGCCCGTGCGGAAGTCGCAGGCGAACGTCTCGCAGTCACGTCCCTGATGTCGAATCGTCGCCGCGGTTTCCCCGGCCGCCGCCGCGGAATGGTGGTAGTGCAACGCAATATCATAGCCGCGCCGGGCCAGATGCAGGGCGAAGAAGCGGCCGACGCGCGTGGCGCCGCCGGTAACGAGAGCGGCCTGGCGATCGGTCACGAGCAGGACCTCCTGGATGACGGCAAGAGACGGGAGACACCGCGCGTCGGCGGCGGTCCGCCACCAACATACGCAGCCGCCGTCAGCGCGACAAGTCCACGCCCAGCAGATGACCCAGCGCCTGAGTGGCGTAGGTCGCATGCGGTACCGTCACGCTCTCGAGATCCCCGGCCCGGCAGCGCGGGCAGGGCTGCACGCCTCGCGCGCCTCGGCGCTCCACATAGACCAGCGCCTGGCAGTGACGACATAGAAACAACGCACGGCGTGACTCGGCCATGACACCCCTCCCCTGACACCATCCCTTGCTCGTGCCGGTCTCGGCCGGCTTGATGTCTTCAGTGTGTCAGGGCCCACGCGGGCGTCTAGATGAAAACCATGACGCCGGCAGCATGAACCGAACCGGCCTCTCGCCTGTCGCAGGACTGAGAAAGGTGGCGCCGGCGGCACGATGGCGAGTCGCCCGGCATTCAACCACCCTCGAGGGATATGCCACACTGATCCTGAACCGTCACGCAAGGAGCCTGCCTCATGATCAAGCAGACCATTACCTGGCGCGAGGTGCCGGGCGAAGGCGACAACGGACCGCGCTACGAGGTCTACGACAGCGATACCGGCACCGTCATCGGCACCTATGACAGCCGCGAGGCCGCTCAGGAAGAAGTGGATGCCATGAACCGGTCCGACGTGGAAGGCCGCGGGAGCGGCCATCGCAAGCAGGAAGCCGATCCCGCCGGCGGTTGACGGCGGTCAGGCGGTCTCTTCGTATCTCACGACACGTCACGGCGCGATCAACAGGCGGCACGCTCCGCCCGGTCGCGCCAGGAGTTTCCGGCCGCCGCCATGAGCCTTTCCAGGTCATCGCCATGGCACTTGAAGGCCCGGCAGTCGGCACAGTGAATCGCCTGCTCGCTGTCCGCGGGCATCGGCAGCAGAAAGCGCTCCCCGCCGCACACGTGGCATTGCAGTTCCAGCGTTACCGTCAGCATGGTCGTCCCTTTCCGTTGTTTGCTCCGCACTCCCGGCCTCGGACGGCCCGGCCGTGCTCCCCCTGCGGGAGGCCCATGGCGTGCCGGGTTGATCTCGGCACTCTTGTGTACAAGAATTGTACACTATATAGCTATCCGGGCCCCTGCGCCATCGCCGGCATTATTCCGCCACGCCGTGACAGGGTCGTGAAAGCCACCACGACGCGCGGCTCGGGCCGCGAAGGCGGCGATGTTATCATCAGGGCCTGCTAATTCCACAAGAATGGCGAGACGCGCCACATCACATGGAGGTTCGACGTGCTGAAACCATCCCCGCGCTCCTGGCTGGGGTACGGCCTATGGCTGGCCCTGGTCCTGTTCACGCTGCCGGCGCTGGCTCAGCCGTCGGCGTCGGCATCCCCCGATGCCGATTCCGGCCCGGCCTACGCCACGCTGGCCGATCTGCTCGAGAACGACGCCTCGCGCCACCAGCTGATCGAGGAGCTGCGCCGCCTCGCCGACACCACCGGCACCGCCGGCCAGGCCGCGGACACGTCAGCCCCCGCCGCCCCGGCGCCCGAGAACATCAGCCTGGCCCGACACATCGCCGAGATGACCAGCGACATCGCCAGCGACGCCGGCACCCAGCTCCACAACCTGGGCCGGGCGCTGATGGGCATCGTCTCGCCGCAGGATCACGCCGGCCCGGGGATCGACCTGGCGGCATTGAGCAGCGCGGCGATCAACCTGACCCTGGTGATCGTCGCCACCTTCGTGGTGTTCTTCCTGCTGCGCCGGCTGATGCACCCGCTGTTCGTGCGCATCAGTCACTGGTCCCGCCAGGGCGAGACGCGCAGCGCCCTGCTGCGCCTGGTGGTGGCCGTCGCCATCGCGGCGCTGATCGACGTGGTGGTGATCGCCCTGGCCTATGTCGGCGGCAACCTGATCGCCACCTTCGCCATCGGCGAGAGCGGCAGCCTCTCCACCCAGGCCTCGCTGTTCCTCAATGCCTTCCTGGTCATCGAACTGGTCAAGGCGGCCCTGCGCATGCTGCTGTCGTCGCACTATGACGGCCTGCGGCTGATTCCCACCGATGCCGCCAACGCCGCGCACTGGAACCGCTGGCTGGCCACACTGACCGGCTTCGTCGGCTACGGCATGCTGGTGCTGGTGCCGATCGTCAACTTCAACCTGTCGCCGGCGCTGGGCAAGGGCATCGGCCTGCTGGTCATGATCCTGGCCTTCATCTATGCCACCACCATGGTGCTGCGCAATCGTCAGGCGGTGCGCGAGGCGCTCGACGCCAAGGCCGAACAGGCCACCATGAGTCCCAGCCGGGTCGGCCTGCGGCTGCTCGGCCGCGTCTGGCACTGGCTGGCCATCGCCTACTGCCTGATGGTGCTGCTGGTGAGCATCGTGCGCCCCGAGTCCGCCCTGCCCGACGTCGCCGTCGCGACGCTGCAGTCGCTGATCATCGTCGGCGTGGGCATGCTGCTTTCGGGCAGCCTGACCCAGATCATCGGCCGGCGCATCACCCTCTCCGACGAGCTGCGCCGCCGGCTGCCGCTGCTCGAGGTCCGCCTCAACGCCTACATCCCCACCTTCCTCAAGGTGATCCGCACGATCATCCTGGTCGTGGTGGCCATGCTGGTGCTCAACGCCTGGGGCGCCTTCGACCTGGCCGCCTGGTACGCCACCGCGGCGGGCCGCGACATCGTCAGCAAGGTCATCGACGTCATCGTCATCCTCGCCGTCGCCGCGGCGGTGTGGATCGCCCTGGCCAGCCTGATCGAGCACCGCCTCAATCCGGAAACCGGCAGCGGCGAGCCCTCGGCCCGCGCCAAGACCCTGCTCAGCCTGTTCCGCAACGCCCTGGCCATCGCTCTGGTGACCATGACCGCGATGATCGTGCTCTCCGAGATCGGCATCAACATCGGTCCGCTGATCGCCGGCGCCGGGGTGATCGGCCTGGCCATCGGTTTCGGTGCCCAGAAGCTGGTGCAGGACATCATCACCGGGGTGTTCATCCAGGTGGAGAACGCCATGAATACCGGCGACGTGGTCACCGTGGGCGGGGTGACCGGCACCGCCGAGCGCCTGAGCATCCGCTCGGTGGGCATCCGCGACCTGGCCGGCACCTATCACATCGTGCCCTTCTCCAGCGTCGACACCGTCTCCAACTACATGCGCGAGTTCGGCAACCACGTCGGCGAGTACGGCATCGCCTACCGCGAGAGCATCGACGACGCCATCGCCCAGCTGGAGCTGGCCTTCGAGGACCTCAAGGCCGGCGAGCACGGCCACAAGCTGCTGGCGCCGCTCACCGTGGCCGGCGTGACCGCCCTGGCCGACAGCTCGGTGAACATCCGCGTGGTGATCAAGACCACCCCGGGCGACCAGTGGGGCGTGGGCCGGGCCTACAACCGCCTGGTCAAGCTGCGCTTCGATGCCGCCGGCATCGAGATCCCCTTCCCGCATACCACGCTGTACTTCGGCGAGGACAAGGACGGCAGCGCCCCGGCGGCCAACATCCGCCTGGTCGAGAATCGTCGCCAGGCCGCGGACACCACCCGCAGCGAGCCCGTGGCCGACGGCGAGGCCCCGGTCTACCGGGTCAGCGATCCCTCGCACAGGAAGCCCGACGAGGACGACGTCGACGCGCCGCAGGAGCGCTGACACACGTCTCGGTCATTTCCCGACCGACGCAAAAAGGGGCTGCCTGCGGGCAGCCCCTTTTGCGTCGTACCCCAGTCAGTCGCGGCTCGCGGGGTTATTGCGTGGTCACCAGCATCACCGCGCTGAGAATCGCGGTGACCCACATCGCCGGCCGGATCGCCTCCAGCCGCCCGGTGCACAGCTTGATGATCACGAAGCTCAGGAAGCCGAAGGCGATCCCCAGGGTGATCGAGTAGGTCAGCGGCATCAGGATGATCGCCAGGAAGGCGGGGAAGGCCTGGTCGAACTTTTCCCACTCGATCTGGCGCACCGGCGCCATCATGAACAGCCCGACCATTACCAGCGCCGGCGCGGTGGCGACCGCCGGCACCAGCGACAGCAGCGGCGAGAGGAACAGGAACGGCAGGAACAGCAGGCCGATGACCACCGCCACCAGCCCGGTGCGCCCGCCCTGGGCCACGCCGGCGCCGGACTCGATGAAGGTCTGGGCGGCGCTGGTGCCCAGCGGCGCGGCGATCATCGAGGCGAAGGCATCGACGGTCATCGAGCGCTTGAGGTTGCGCGGATTGCCGTCCGCGTCCTTGAGATCGGCGGACTCCGCCAGCGCCAGGAAGCACGACAGCGAATCGAAGAAGTTGGTGAACAGCATGACGAAGATGAACGGCAGGTAGGCCACCTTCAGTGCGCCCCAGACATCGACCTGCAGCACCGCGCTGAAGTCCGGCAACGATGCCAGGCCGTTCCACTGCACGACGACCTCGTCGCCCCACAGCCGCCCCATCGGCAGCGCCAGCAGGGTGGTGAAGGCGATGCCCAGGATCAGCGCGCCGTTGAGGCGCAGGATGGTGAAGATCGCCGTGGCCATCATGCCCAGGAAGAAGGTGATCAGCGCCGGATCGAGATCCCCCAACGAGACCAGCGTCGCCGGGTTGGCGACCACGAAGCCGGCGTTCTTGAAGCCGATGAAGGTGATGAACAGCCCGATGCCGCAGGTGATGGCGAAGCGCAGCGAGTCGGGGATCGCCTCGATGATCGCCTTGCGCACATTGAACATCGCCAGCACCGCAAACATCACTCCCGACCAGAACACGCAGCCCAGCGCGGTCTGCCAGGGCAGCCCCGCGCCCTGCACCAGGGTGTAGGTGAACAGCGCGTTCATGCCCATTCCCGGCGCGACGAGGATCGGGTTGCGGGCATAGAGCCCCATCGCCAGGCTGCTCATGAAGCTGATCATCACGGTGGCGGACAGCGCCGCCGAGAAGGGAATCCCGGCATCGCTGAGGATCGCCGGGTTGACGACGATGATGTACATCCCCGCCAGGAAGGTCGCCAGGCCGGCCAGCAGCTCGGTCCTGAGCGTCGAGCCGCGACGCTCGATGTTGAAGTAGCGCACCAGCCAGGGCGTGCGCGGCGAGTCGGAGGGACGAGACGCCTCGAGGGACGCCGAAGTGCCTTGTTGCATGGGTCGGGTTCCATTGTTGTTGTCGATCGGATGCAAGAGCGCCTTACAGCGTATGCGATATTTGACCATTTGGACAAACAAAGACGACAGACTTTCGTATACAAACCCTGGAACCCACGCCGTGGCGACGAGGCGGCATGTCGCCCGGAGAACCCGGCCATCATAAAAAAGGGCGCCCATGTGGGCGCCCAGGAGAGCAAATCGCGTGTCGCGTCAGGGGTTCTGGTCGCTGGGCTGCGGCAGTGCCGGCAGCGACTTGTCGAGCAGCTCGACGCTCTGGCGATAGTAGAGCTGGCTCTTGTCGTGGTCGCCGAGGTTGGCGTAGAGCCGCGCCAGTTCGGCGCACACCACGCCGCTGGGGCGCTGGCGCTGGCTGGCCTCGAAGTACTCCTGCGCCTTGCCCCAGTAGGCGTTGCGCAGCGACAGGCGACCCAGGGTCAGCAGCAGGTCGGGGTCGTTGGGCCGCTCCTGCAGCCATTTCTCGGCATAGGCCAGCTGGCGGCCGGCATCGACGTTGAGCAGGCCGTAGCGCAACACCAGGCGGCTGTCCCAGTGCTCCTTGAGGGTCTGGCGCAGCAGGCGCTCGGCGACGCCCTCTTCCTTGCCGCGAACCAGCGCCTCGGCATACAGGCCGACCAGCTCCACGTCGCCGCGCAGGTAGTCGGGCATCTCCGCCCACAGGTTGCGCACCCGCTCGACATCGCCGGGCCGCCGCGCCGTCTGCAGGATCAGCTCGCGATAGGCGCGCTGCTCCAGGTC
Organism: Modicisalibacter tunisiensis; assembly: GCF_020148005.1. Classification (GTDB taxonomy): domain Bacteria; phylum Pseudomonadota; class Gammaproteobacteria; order Pseudomonadales; family Halomonadaceae; genus Modicisalibacter; species Modicisalibacter tunisiensis. Next base: position 693,785 of record NZ_JAGXFD010000001.1, read on the forward strand.
GCGGCGCTCGTCGTCGCCAATCAGCTGCTGGCGCGCCAGGCGCGGCATCAGCCGGCGGATGCCGTCCCAGTCGTTGACGCTCAGGTAGGCCTGCTTGAGCAGCTTGAGCACCTGCGGGTGATCGGGCAGCTGCTTCTCCAGGCGCGTCAGGGTGGCCAGCGCCTCCTCGAACTGCTGGCGGTCGAGCCTCAGTTGCGCCTGCACCAGCCCCACGGCGGCATCCGAGCCTTCGGTACTGAAATGGGCCCGCTTGAGCAGGGCATCGGCCTGGTCGTGGCGCCCCTGGTAGTGAGCCGCCAGGGCCGCCGAGAGGTAGTTGACCAGCGGCGTACTGGAGTCGTCGGCGGCCTTGGTCAGGGCCTTTTCGGCGCGCTTCCAGCGGCCCTCGGCGAGCGCCACCAGGCCGCGCACGGTACGACGCATGGCGTTGCGCTGGCGGGTGCGGGTGTTCCACACCTTGAGCCGGCTGACCGGACGCCGCAGGCGCATCAGCAGGCGCAGCACGAAATGCAGCACCACGAACACGGCGAACAGCAGCACCAGGCCGAACCAGAACGAGGTCTGGAAGGAGGTATCACCCACGCGCACCAGCCAGTAGCCGGGCACCGACTGCATCAGCTGGCCGAACAGCGCACCGATCGCCAGGCCGAAGACGACGACGAGAATCAGTTTCCTCATGCCGCGCCGCTCCCGGCGTCATGACGACGCTCCATGAAATCGCGCAGCTTCTGCAGCGAGGCGCTGATGTCCGGCAGTTCCGGGCGAATGGTCTTGTCGCCGAGCGAGCCGAGCTGATCCAGCGCGCTGCTCACGCCCTGGTTGCCGGTGTCGTAGTAGCCCTGAATCAGCGAGCGCGCCTTGTCCAGGCTGGCGCGGTACAGCTTGGGATCGCTCTGCAGCAGGGCCAGCTGGGCCTGCTCGAGCTGGAGACGCACGTTCTGGCGCAGGTAGGACTCCTGCTCCGGCGTGATCAGCGCCTCGAGTGCCTGATCGTGCTTGCGCACCACCACCAGGTCCTTGAGCTCCTTGCCGAAGTGCACCAGTTGCTGCTGCCAGCCGCCCTTCACCGGCGAGGTGTCGCCGGCCTGAGCCGCCTGCTGCTGGATATCCTGTTCCAGCGGCAGCTTGGCCAGCTGCTCCTGCAGCGCCATCAGCGTCAGGTAGACACCGGTGCGGTCGATCTGCGGCACCGAGTTCAGTTCACCGAGCTCCGACTGGATGGCGCGACGCACCGGGGTCAGCGCCGGATTGTCGAGCTGGGCGAGGCGCTTGTCGGCGGTCTGCAGCAGCGAGACGGCGCCCTTCACGTCACGCTCGAGCTGCAGGCGCTGATTGGCCAGGCCCAGCAGGTATTCCACCTCGGCGAAGCGCCACTCGCTGGCGTCGGTCTGCTGCTTGCTGGCCAGCTGGGCCAGCACCTTGTCGAGGGTGGCGTTCATTTCCTGACGGTACTGCTGGAAGTCGTCGCGGATCGCCTGCACGGCCTGGCCGCGCTGGCTGTCGCGCTGCTCGAGCTGGCTGCGCAGATCATCGAGCCCCTGGCGGTTCTGCGACACCTGGTCGAGCGCACTCAGACGCTGCTGCTGTTGCTGAAGCTGCTGCCAGCCCCACCAGCCGCCGACGCCCACACCGGCCGCCAGCACCACCACCAGCGCCAGGGCGATGCCGCCGGCCTTGCCGCCGCTTCCGCCGCCCGAAGACCGCGCAGTACCGCCATTGCCGGTAGGCGGCGGCGTAGCCTTGCCGTTGCCGGCGGTCTTGCCGCTCTCGCCCTTCGCCGGGGTCTGTTTCGCGCCCTGCGATGAGCCGCTGGACTTGCCGCCCGATGCCTTGTCCGCGGCGGCTTTTCCGTTCGAGGCGCTCTTGGCGTTGTTCGTCTTGCCCGCGGCAGACGTGTTCGTCGAGGCCGGCTTCGTCGACGACGACGCGGCGGCCTTGTCGCGACCACGGTCGGACGAGGCCCGCTCGGCCTTGCCATTGCCCGGCGCGGCGGACGTGTCGCCGGACGGCTGGTCACCGCCGGCCGCCGTGTCCTTGCCCCCGCCGGACGGCGAACGCGGTTCGTCCTGATCGTGTTCTTGCTTGCTCATCTGTCGCTAGCCCTTTTCAAGATCATCATGATCGGCGCCATTGAGGTTGCAGACGTCGGCCACGGCGGCTGCCAGCGCGGCCGGCGAGGCGCCTTTCGCCATCACGGGGCGCAGGAAACCCAGGTTGTCGGCCAGTGTAGCCAAACGTCGACTGGAAACGATTAGCGGTTGGTTCAACGCTGCCTTGTGACACCATCCTGCCAGATGTTCGAGCAGTTCGCCGCTGGTCACAACCAGCGCCGCGAAATCCCCCTCGCGCAGTCGTGCCTGCATCGCCGGCTCGGGCGGCCGTAACTCGCGGCGATACAGCGCCAGCCGGGTGACCCGCGCCCCGCGCTGCGACAAGGTGTCGCCCAGGGTGGGCCGACCGCCCTCCCCGGCCGCCAGCAGCACCCGCTGGCCCTCGAGAGAAGCCAGCGAGGGCAGCGCCAGCAGTGCCTCACTGGTAGTGCCCGCCGCGGCCGGCGGCAGGTGGACGCGCACCCCGAGCTCGCGATGCAACACCTCGGCACTGCCGGCGCCGAGGGCATAGAAGCGCGGCCCCAGCGGCAGCTGCGGCCAGTAGCGGTCGAGCCCCTCGGCCAGGCAGCGGGCGGCGAAGGGGCTGACCACGATCACCCGGTCCAAGTTGTCGAAATCGAGCCAGGCCTGGCGGATCGCCGGCGACTCGGGCAACGGCTCCAGGCGCATCGCCTCGAGCTCGAGCGGCTCGGCCCCCCGCGCCTCGAGCGCTCGCGCCAGCGGCACCGCGCGCTCCCCCGGGCGGGTGATCAGCACACGCGGGCGCGCCGCCATCAGGAATCGGCGTCGCCGTAGACCTGGGCCAGGATCTCGCCGGCGCCCAGGTCGAGCAGTTCCTCGGCGATGCGAATGCCCAGGGTCTCGGGCTCGGCGGCCGCGCCACGCCCCTCGGCACGCAGCACCCGGGTGCCGTCCGGCGTGCCCACCAGGGCGCGCAGCCACAGGGTACGGCCGTCATCCTCGAGCACCGCGTGACCGGCGATGGGCACCTGGCAGCCGCCCTCGAGGCGAGTGTTCATGGCCCGCTCGGCGCGCACCCGGGTGGCCGTCTCGGCATGGTCGAGCGGCGTCAGCAGCGCCAGCAGGTCCGGGTCGTTGGTGCGGCATTCGATGCCCAGCGCCCCCTGGCCGCAGGCCGGCAGGCTCACCTCGGGGGGCAGCTCGCGGGTGATCCGCTCGCCGAGCCCCAGCCGACGCAGCCCGGAAGTGGCGAGGATGATGGCGTCGAACTCGCCGGCATCCAGCTTGCCCAGGCGCGTCTGCACATTGCCGCGCAGGTTGTGGATCTCGAGATCGGGACGCGCCTCGCGGACCTGCAGGCCGCGCCGCAGGCTGGAGGTCCCCACGCGGGCGCCCTCGGGCAGGGCGTCGAGGTCGGCATGGTCGTTGGAGACGAAGGCGTCGGTGGGCTCGGCGCCCTCGAGGATCACCGACAGCCCCAGCCCCTCGGGGAAGTGCATCGGCACATCCTTCATCGAGTGCACGGCGATGTCGGCGCGGCCGTCGAGCATGGCGTCTTCCAGTTCCTTGACGAACAGCCCCTTGCCGCCGACCTTGGCCAGCGGCGCGTCGAGGATCTTGTCGCCCCGGGTGGTCATCGCCACCAGCTCGACGTCGAGCCCCGGGTGCAGCGCCTGGAGCCGATCGCGCACATGCTCGGCCTGCCACAGGGCCAACCGGCTCTGGCGTGTGGCGATGCGAAGGGTCTGGATGGCGGGCACGGTGATCTCCCTGAAAGTCGGCATGATTCGGTGGGCAATCCGGCGGTCACGGCGGCACGATCGGGGCCATGCCGCCACCTCGGCCTTGGGTGTCATCATAAAGCAGTCGCGAGACAAGGAAAAATGCGCCGTGGCGAGCGGCCCGTCAACGCCCGCCTATCGCGGCCGAGCAGTCGGGGCGATCGCGGCTGTCGCCAGGCCAGCCCCGAGTCCTGCCTGCCATCCTCGACAGCCCGCGGGGCGCGCTCGCCAGGCGCGCTGACTCTGGTACACTCGGTGCCAGACTTTCACGCAATCAAGCAGGATCGCATCCCCGATGAGTCAGCAGACCAATCAATCCTGGGGGGGGCGCTTCAGCGAACCCACCGACGCCTTCGTCGAGCAGTTCACCGCCTCGGTGAACTTCGATCGCCGCCTCTTCCATCACGACATTCGCGGCTCGATCGCCCACGCGACCATGCTCGCGCGGGTCGGCGTGCTGACCCTCGACGAACGCGACGCGATCATCCAGGGCCTCGGCGAGATCGAGCGCGAGATCGAGGAGGGCGCCTTCCCCTGGTCGGTGGCGCTCGAGGACGTGCACATGAACATCGAGGCACGCCTGACCGAGAAGATCGGCATCACCGGCAAGAAGCTGCACACCGGGCGCTCGCGCAACGACCAGATCGCCACCGACATCCGCCTCTACCTGCGCGACGAGATCGACGCCATCGATGCCGAGCTGGCGCGCCTGCGTGACGGGCTGATCGAGCTGGCCACCCGCGAGGCGGACACCATCATGCCCGGCTTCACCCACCTGCAGACCGCCCAGCCGGTGACCTTCGGCCACCACCTGCTCGCCTGGCAGGAGATGGTGGCCCGCGACCACGAGCGCCTGCGCGACTGCCGCAAGCGGGTCAACGTCATGCCGCTGGGTGCCGCGGCACTGGCCGGCACCACCTACCCCATCGACCGCCACGTCACCGCCGAACTGCTGGGCTTCGAGCGTCCGGCCGAGAATTCGCTGGATGCGGTCTCGGATCGCGACTTCGCCATCGAGTTCGCCGCGCTGGCCAGCCTGCTGCTGATGCACCTGTCGCGGATGAGCGAGGAGCTGGTGCTGTGGACCAGTGCCCAGTTCGACTTCATCGACCTGCCGGATCGCTTCTGCACCGGCAGCTCGATCATGCCGCAGAAGAAGAACCCCGACGTGCCCGAACTGGTACGCGGCAAGAGCGGCCGGGTCTACGGCCACCTGATGAGCCTGCTGACGCTGATGAAGTCGCAGCCGCTGGCCTACAACAAGGACAATCAGGAGGACAAGGAGCCGCTGTTCGACACCCTCGACACCGTCAAGGGCTGCCTGCGCGCCTTCGCCGACATGATTCCGGCGATCGAGGCCCGGGCCGACAGCATGTACGAGGCGGCTCGCCGCGGCTTCTCCACCGCCACCGACCTGGCGGACTACCTGGTGCGCGCCGGCGTGGCCTTCCGCGACGCCCACGAGATCGTCGGCCAGTCGGTGGCCTACGGCATCGAGCAGGGCAAGGACCTCTCCGAGATGACCCTCGACGAGCTGCGCCAGTTCTCGGCGGCGATCGACGAGGATGTCTTCGAGGTGCTGACGCTGGAAGGCTCGGTGGCCGCGCGCAACCACATCGGCGGCACCGCGCCGGATCAGGTGCGTGCCGCCGCCCAGCGCGCCCGCGACGCCCTGAGCGCGCTCATGGAGGCGCGGGCGTGACGGCCCGTCGCCGGCCCGGGGCGCTGCCGGCGCTGCTGCTGGCCGCCGGGGTGCTGGCAGGCTGCGGCCAGAAGGGGCCGCTGTACCACCCCGGCGACGAGCAGGCCGCCCGGCAGTACGACCCGGCGGATGCCTACACCCCGGACGACGCGACCCAGACGCCGGACGCCGCGCCGGACTCCGATGCACCGAGCGAACACAGCGGGACATAAGCAGCATGGATCATTTCGACTACCGTGACGGCCAGCTTCATGGCGAGGACGTGCCGCTGGCGACGATCGCCCAGCGCTTCGGCACGCCCTGCTACGTCTATTCCCGGGCCACGCTGGAGCGCCACTTCCGCGCCTACAGCGAGGCGCTGGCCGGGCACCCGCACCTGATCTGCTACGCGGTGAAGGCCAACTCCAACCTGGCGGTACTCGACGTGCTGGCACGGCTCGGCGCCGGTTTCGACATCGTCTCGGTGGGCGAGCTGGAGCGGGTGCTGGCCGCCGGCGGCGACCCGGCCCGGGTGGTGTTCTCCGGCGTCGCCAAGGAACGCCACGAGATGGCCCGCGCGCTGGAAGTGGGCATCAAGTGCTTCAACGTCGAGTCGCTGCCCGAGCTGGAGCGTCTCGACGAGGTCGCCGGCGAGTGCGGCGCGATCGCGCCGGTGTCGCTGCGCGTCAATCCCGATGTCGACGCCCGCACCCATCCGTACATCTCCACCGGGCTCAAGGCCAACAAGTTCGGCATCCCCGTCGACGACGCGCCGGCGGTCTACGCCCGCGCCGCCGAGCTGCCCAACCTGCGGGTGGTGGGGCTGGACTGCCACATCGGCTCGCAGCTCACCGAGCTCGCCCCCTTCCTCGACGCCCTCGACCGGCTGCTGGTGCTGCTCGAGCGGCTCGAGGCCCAGGGCATCACCATCGAGCATCTCGACCTGGGCGGCGGCCTGGGCGTCCCCTACCAGGGTGAGCAGCCCCCGGCCCCGTTCGACTATGCCCGTGCCCTGCTCGAGCGCCTGGCCACCTGGAAGGAAGGCCGGGACCTGACCCTGCTGTTCGAGCCGGGGCGCTCCATCGCCGCCAACGCCGGCGTGCTGCTGACCCGCATCGAGTACCTCAAGCCCGGCGAGACCAAGCATTTCGCGATCGTCGACGCCGGCATGAACGACCTGATCCGCCCGGCGCTGTACCAGGCCTGGCAGGCGATCCTGCCGGTGGATACCCGGCAGCCGCGCGAGACGGCCATCTACGACGTGGTCGGCCCGGTCTGCGAGACCGGCGACTTCCTGGGCAAGGACCGCGAGCTCGCCGTGGCCCCGGGCGACCTGCTGGCGGTACGCTCCGCCGGGGCCTATGGCTTCGTCATGGCCTCCAACTACAACAGCCGCCCGCGCCCGCCCGAGGTCATGGTCGACGGCGACCGGAGCTATCTGGTGCGGCGCCGCGAGACCCTCGAGGAGCTGTGGGCGGGCGAGGCACGACTGCCGGAGAATCGCTGATGCGGGTGTACTTCACCAAGATGCACGGCCTGGGCAATGACTTCATGGTGGTCGACCTGGTCACCCAGCGGGCACGCTTCGACGCCGAGCAGATCCGCCGGCTCGCCGACCGCCACTTCGGCATCGGCTTCGACCAGCTGCTGCTGGTCGAGCCGCCGCGCAATCCGGAGATGGACTTCCGCTACCGGATCTACAACGCCGACGGCAGCGAGGTGGAGAACTGCGGCAACGGCGCGCGCTGCTTCGCCCGCTTCGTGCGCGACCAGCAGCTGACCCACAAGCACAAGATCCGCGTCGAGACCCTCGGCGGTCCGCTGACGCTGCTGGTCACCGAGGACGAGCGCGTGCAGGTCGACATGGGCGCCCCGCGCTTCGCCCCCGAGGCGCTGCCCTTCACGGCCGACGCCGACCGGGTGCTGCATGCCCTCGAGGTGGACGGCGAGCGTCTCGAGATCGGCGCGGTCTCCATGGGCAATCCCCACGCCGTGCTGCGGGTCGATGACGTCGACAGCGCACCGGTGGCCCGCCTGGGGCCCCGGATCGAGCATCACCCGCACTTCCCGCGCCAGGTCAACGTCGGCTTCATGCAGGTGGCCTCGCGCCACGAGATCCGCCTGCGCGTGCATGAGCGCGGCGCCGGCGAGACCCTGGCCTGTGGCACCGGCGCCTGTGCCGCCGTGGCCAGCGGCATCCGCCAGGGCCTGCTGGAGAGCCCCGTGACGGTACACCTGCCGGGCGGATCGCTGACCATCGAATGGACCGGCGACGAAGCGGCGCCGCTGCTGATGACCGGGCCCGCCGAACGGGTGTTCGACGGCCGCGTGAACCTGCGCTGATCCTGCGCGGCGCACGCCACGCCCTGATTTCCGCGTAACTGACGAGGACGCCACCCATGCCTCCCGCGAAAGCGCCCGAACCCCGGCAGACCCTCGACCCCGAGATGGTGGCGCAGTGGCTGGCCCGCCATCCCGACTTCTTCATCGGCCGCGAGGGCCTGCTGCAGCAGCTCAAGGTGCCGCACCCGGACGCCCGTCACGGCGCCGTCTCGCTGCTCCAGCGGCTGGTGCACGACCTGCGCGAGCGGGCCGAGGGTGCCGAGCGCCATCTCGAGCAGCTGCTCGACTCGGCCCGCCACAACGAGTCGCAGTACCGGCGGACCCGCGAGCTGATCCTGGCGCTGCTCGAGGCCGAGGACAGCGATGCCCTGGGCGAGACCCTGGCCACCCAGCTGGCCGAGCGCTTCCGCACCCAGGCCGTGGCGCTGTGGTGCGCCCCCTCGCTCACCGACTGTGACCCCGCACCGCCGCAGCCGCCGCGCTTCGTGCTCGACGAGGCCAGCGGCGCCCGCCTGGCGGCGCTGCTCGACGGACGGGCCAGCCGCTGCCGGCGCCTCTCGCGCACCGACTGGAAGCGCCTGCTGCCGCACGTCGACCCGCCCTCGCAGGCCGGCTCCTGTGCCGTCACCCGGCTGACGCTGGGCGAGCCGCAGGGCTACCTGATCCTCGCCAGCCATGATGCCGAGCACTTCCGCGCCAGCCTGGACACCCTGTTCACCGAGTACCTCGGCGAGGTCGTCACACGCCTGATGGTGACCCATGCCCGCCCCGACTGACCGCCTGGACGCCGCCGTCGAGGCCTTCCTGCAGACCCTGGCCCAGGAGGCCAGCCCGGCCACGGTGGATGCCTATCGGCGCGACCTGGCGGCGCTGACCGCCTGCGTCCGCGAGGCCGGGCTCGCCGACTGGGCCGAACTGGACCGCGAGCAGGTCCGCCGCTTCCTGGGCCGCGAGCGCGCCCGCGGCCTGGCACCGCGCAGCCTGGCCCGGCGCCGCGCGGCGCTGTCGCGCTTCACCCGCGCCCTGCACGACCAGGGCGTGCTGCACCACGACCCGGTGCGCCTGACGCGCACGCCCCGCGCCCCCGCGTCGCTGCCCCGGCCGCTGGACGTCGACCAGCTGGCGCGGTTTCTCGATACCCCGCACGACGGCTCGCCGCTGGCGTGTCGCGACCAGGCGATGTGCGAGCTGTTCTACTCCAGCGGCCTGCGCCTGGCCGAGCTGGCCGGCCTCGACCTCGACCACCTCGCCGCGCACCGGGTGCGCGTGATCGGCAAGGGCGCCAAGCCCCGCCAGGTCCCGGTGGGCCAGCGCGCCAGCCAGACCCTCGACGCCTGGCTGGCGGCCCGCCCGTCCCTGGCGGCGAGCGGGGAGCCGGCGCTGTTCGTCGGTCGCCGCGGCACCCGCCTGGGCCACCGTGCCATCCAGCAGCGCCTGGCGCGGCTCGCCGTCGAGCGCGGCCTGCCGGAACACCTGCACCCGCATCGCCTGCGCCACTCGTTCGCCAGCCACCTGCTGGAATCCAGCCAGGACCTGCGCGCCGTCCAGGAACTGCTCGGCCACGTCAACCTGTCGACCACCCAGATCTACACCCGGCTGGACTGGCAGCACCTGGCGGGCGTCTACGATGCCGCCCATCCCCGGGCGCGCCGCCGCACGCCGGATACCGACGACTCATAGCCGGACCGCCCCCCAAGGAGCCCCACCGATGCGCCCCATCACCGCTTTGACCTTCGACCTGGACGACACCTTCTGGGACAACGCGCCGGTCATGGCGCGCACCGAGACCGGCCACTACGACTGGCTCCACGAGCGCGTCGGCCATGCCGAGCACTTTCCGCTGGAGGAGTATCAGCGTCGCCGGCTGGCCTTCGCCGCCCGCCACCCCGTGCGCCGCGGCGACTTCACCTGGGTGCGTCGCGAGACGCTGCGCGAGATGCTCGTCGAGTTCGGCCTGGAGGCGGCCGACGCGGCGCACTGGGCCGAGGCCGCCATCGAGCGGATGCTGGCCCTGCGCCACGAGATCGAGGTATTCGAGGAGGTACCGGCGATGCTCGACGCCCTGGGGCAACGCTATCGGCTCGGCGCGATCACCAACGGCAACGTGGACCTGACGCGCCTGGCGATCGGCCGGCATTTCCCGGTGATCATCAACGCCGGCGAGAGCCTGGCGCCCAAGCCCGATGCCCGGCCCTTCCTCGCCGCGCTGGCGCGACTCGGCCCGGTGCCGCCCTCGCAGGGGCTGCATGTCGGCGACTCCTGGCGCGAGGACGTGCTGCCGGCACGACGGCTGGGCATGCGGGTGGCCTGGATCGACAAGGACGACGAGCGCCCGGCGTCGCTGCCCGAGGGCGTGTATCGCCTGGGGCATATCCGCGAGCTGCCGGCGCTGCTGGACGGCCTGGAAGGCTGAGACACCCGCATGGACGGGCATCGGCGTCCGGTCGTGCCGCTCTCAGGCCTCGGCGGTGTCGAGCAGCCAGGCGTCGAGGCGGGCCTCCAGGGTCTCCAGCCCCTGGCGCTTGAGCGACGAGAACAGCTGGATGCTGACCAGATCCTCCCACTCGCGCAGCTGCGAGCGGACCTTGGCCAGCGCGCTCTTCGCCGCCCCGGGCTTGAGCTTGTCGGCCTTGGTCAGCAGGATGTGCACCGGCATGTCCTGCTCGTCGGCCCAGCCCAGCATCATCTCGTCGAACTCGCTGAGCGGGTGGCGCACGTCCATCAGCAGCACCACGCCCTGCAATGAACCGCGCCGCTGCAGGTAGTCGGCCAGGTGGCGCTGCCACTCGCGCTTGACCGCTTCCGGCACCTTGGCATAGCCGTACCCCGGCAGGTCGACCAGCCGGCAGGCCTCGTCGCCGGCAAGGCTGAAGAAGTTGATCAGCTGGGTGCGCCCCGGCGTCCGGGAGGTCCGGGCCAGCGCCTTCTGTCGGGATAGCGTATTGATGGCACTCGACTTGCCGGCGTTGGAGCGGCCGGCGAAGGCCACCTCGCGGCCCTGGTCGGCCGGGCACTGGCCCAGCGTCGGCGCGCTGGTCATGAAACGGGCGGTCTGGTAGTTGAGACGGGTCACGGCTTGCCTCGTCGGGCTGGGCGGAAATCGACTGGACCGGCGATTGTAGCACTCCCTCCGGCGGCTGTGAGCCTCGCACCCGGCTCGCCAAGGCCATCGCCGTTGGCTCTGACGAGGGCGCCGGGGGCAGGTTGGAGAGGGGGTTTTTGGCCATGGATGGCTAAAGTAGCGCCCATGGAGGGGTCTATAGCGCCCCTCGGAAACCTGCCGACGGATCAGCCCGAGTCATGCTGCAGCTATCTACGATTGCCCCACCCGCCGGCCTTGCCGGAACCTCCGCGCCCGCGACGACTCCAACACGCCGACGAATCTGATACCTTTAGACGCATTGCCATCATCGAAAGGAGAGTGGGCGCATGTTGAAACAGTGGATCGCGGCCGTCGCCGGCCTGGGCTTTTCCGCGCTGGTCATGGCCGCGCCCCCGGTGGCCGGCGAGGACTACAAGGTGCTCGACACGCCGGTGGAAACCTCGGTGCCCGACGGCCAGATCGAGGTGACCGAGGTCTTCTGGTACGGCTGCCCGCACTGCTACGCCTTCGAGAAGCCGCTCAACGCCTGGGTCGCCGAGCTGCCCGACGATGTCACCTTCATGCGCGTGCCGGCCACCATGGGCGACACCTGGACGGCCCATGCCCGCGCCTTCTATGCCGCCAAGTCGCTGGGCATCCTCGACAAGGTCCACGACGACTTCTTCGACGCCATCCACAAGGATGGCCGGCACCTGACCGACCCGGAGAAGGTGGCCGAGTTCTTCAGCCACTACGGCGTCACCAAGGACGAGGCGCTCAAGGCGCTCGACTCCTTCGGCGTGAAGAGCGAGCTCAACCAGGCCCATGCGCGGATGCGCGGCTACCAGATCATGGGCGTGCCGGCGCTGATCGTCGACGGCCACTACGTCGTCACGCCGCAGTCCGCCGGCAGCCTGGAAAACATGCCCAGGGTCGCCGACGCGCTGATCGACAAGGTTCGCGAGCAACGCAGCCAGTAAGGGCTTCTTGCGCGACCGGCAAACGAGGTGGGCGTTTCCGGCGCCCGCCCAATCGGGAGTCTGGAAATGACCGCCAAGCCATGACACAGGTGCACGCCTTCCACGCCGGCCCCACCGCGACGCTGCGCCTGCTGACCTTCAACCTGCAGGTGGGCATCTCGACGTCGGCCTATCATCACTACCTGACGCGCAGCTGGCAGCACCTGCTGCCTCACCCCCGGCGTCAGCGCCGGCTCGACCTGATGAGCGAGGTGCTCAAGGGCTATGACATCGTCGGCCTGCAGGAGGCCGATGGCGGCAGCTTTCGCTCGGGCAACGTCAATCAGGTGGACTACCTGGCGCAGCACGCCGGCTTCCCCCATCACTACCAGCAGCTCAACCGCAACCTGGGCCGCTTCGCCCAGCACAGCAACGGCCTGCTGTCGCGCCTGGCGCCCGCCCACATCGAGGAGCACCGCCTGCCGGGCACCCTGCCCGGTCGTGGCGCCCTGCACGCCCGCTACGGCGACGGCCCGGACGCCCTGCACATCTTCATCGCCCACCTGGCGCTCAGCCATCGCGGCCGGGTACGCCAGCTCGACTACCTGAGCGAGGTGGTCGCGCCGCTCAGGCACGTGGTGGTGATGGGCGATCTCAACTGCACCCCCGAGCAGCTCCACAGCCACTCGCGCTTCTGCAGCGCCCTGCCGCTGCGCCCGGTTCGCACCTTATTGAGTTATCCTTCCTGGCAGCCACGCCGGGCACTGGATCACATCCTGCTGTCGTCGTCGCTGGAGGCGGACAACCTGCAGGTCCTCGACCAGCTGTTCTCCGACCACCTCCCCCTGGCCATCGACATCCACCTGCCGCCCCGTTGTCAGCAGGCGCTGGGCCTCCCGTCGGACCGATGAGTCCTTGCCGCCGGCCCTGCCCCGGGCACGGCTGAGCGTCGGTCCGGCGGCCCGGCGTTCCGGCGTTCCGGCGTGGCCGTCACGCCGCCGCTCAAGTTAACGGCCGGCGTGTCGATACCACAGCAACCGACAAACATCGCCACGCAAGCGAGGGTTCCATGAATCGAGGTCCGTCCCTGCCAGCCCCGCTGGCCTGGATCGACGCCATCACCGAACGGCTGGGCAAGGCGCTCGCCTGGCTGGTCATGGCGATGATGCTGATCCAGTTCCTGATAGTCGTGCTGCGCTATCTCTTCAACTTCAACAGCATCCCCATGCAGGAATCGGTGATGTACATGCACGCCACTCTCTTCCTGCTCGCCGCCGGCTACACGCTCAAGCATGACGGGCATGTGCGGGTGGATATCTTCTATCGCACCTTCTCGCCGCGAAAGCAGGCCTGGGTCGACCTGCTCGGCACCCTGCTGCTGCTGCTGCCGTTCATGGTCTTCGTGATCGCCACCAGCCTGGGTTATGTGGGCAAGTCCTGGGCGATTCTCGAGGGCTCGCCGGATACCGGCGGCATCCACGGGGTCTTCCTGCTCAAGACGCTGATCCCGCTGTTCGCCGGCCTGATGATCCTGCAGGGCATCGGCGAGGTCATTCGCAAGAGCCTAATCATCGGCGGCCGACTGCCGCCGCAGGAAGGCCACGACCATGCCGAGGAGCGCCTCTGATGCTGGAATTCATGCCACTGGTGCTCTTCGCGCTGATCTGCCTGGTGCTGATGGCCGGCTTCCCGGTCGCCCTGACGCTGGCCGGCACCTCGCTGGCCTTCGCCGGGGTGGGCATGGGCCTGCAGTCGCTGGGTATCGACGCCAACTTCGATGCCAGCTTCCTGGCGGCCTTCCCCAACCGCCTCTTCGGCACCATGACCAACCAGACGCTGCTCGCCGTGCCGCTGTTCGTTCTCATGGGCGTGCTGCTGGAAAAGTCCAAGGTCGCCGAGACCCTGCTCGACGCCATGGCGCTGCTGTTCGGCTCGCTGCGCGGCGGCCTGGGCATCTCGGTGACGATCGTCGGCATGCTGCTGGCCGCCTCCACCGGCATCGTCGGCGCCACCGTGGTGACCATGGGCCTGCTGTCGTTGCCGACCATGCTCAAGCGCGGCTACAGCCAGTCGCTGGCCACCGGCACGATCTGCGCCACCGGCACCCTGGGCCAGATCATCCCGCCGTCGATCGCCCTGGTGCTGCTCGGCGACGTGCTTTCCTCCGCCTACCAGCAGGCCCAGCTGTCGATGGGCATCTGGAGTCCCAAGACCGTCTCGGTGGGCGACCTGTTCATCGGCGCGCTGATCCCCGGGCTGATCCTGGTGGTGCTGTACATCGCCTACGTGGCGTTCATCGCCTGGCTCAAGCCCGAGTCCGCCCCGCCGGCCGATCGGCGCGAACTGATGAACGAGCTCGGCCATCAGGGCGGGCTGACCACGCTGCTGCTCAAGGGGCTGGTGCCGCCGCTGGCGCTGATCGTCGCCGTGCTCGGCTCGATCCTCGGCGGCTTCGCCACGCCCACCGAGGCCTCGGCGGTGGGCGCCTTCGGCGCGCTGGTACTGGCGCTGGCCTACCGCAAGCTGGATCGCGCCACGCTCACCGACGTGGTACGCGCGACCACCCACGTCACCACCATGGTGTTCTTGATCCTGGTGGGCGCGGCGCTGTTCTCGCTGGTCTTTCGTGCCTACGGCGGCGAGGCGCTGGTCAAGGACATCTTCAACGACATGCCCGGCGGGGTGGTGGGCGCGACATTCATCGTCATGCTGGTGATCTTCTTCCTGGGCTTCATCCTCGACTTCATCGAGATCACCTTCGTGGTGGTGCCGATCGTCGGCCCGGTGCTGCTGGCCATGGGCCTCGACCCGGTGTGGCTGGGCATCATGATCGCCATCAACCTGCAGACCTCCTTCCTGACACCCCCCTTCGGCTTCGCGCTGTTCTATCTGCGTGGCGTGGCCCCGGAGTCGGTGCCCACCACGGCGATCTACCGCGGCGTGATCCCGTTCATCGTGCTGCAGGTCGCCATGCTCATCGCGCTGTCCTTCATTCCCGAGCTGGCCACCTGGCTGCCGGCACAGTTCAGGTAGGCGTTGAAGGATTCCGGGACAGCCCGGGTCGGGTGAACGTCCTGCCCCGCGCCGGCCGGCGCGGGGCTCGCGTCACCCGCTCAGCCCACCATCATCGCGCTGACCAGCCGCACGCCGTCGATCATCGGCGCCGGATAGATCCCCAGCACGATCACCAGCACCGCCACGACCAGCACCATCAGCCCGCCGGCCTGGACCGCCCAGTCCTCGGGGGCGTCGCGGCGCTGCATGCCGGCCTCGGCCAGGTACAGGGTGACCATCACCCGCAGGTAGTAGAACAGGCCGATGGCGCTGCCCGCGATCACCGCGCCGACCAGCCACCAGCGGCCGGCCTCGACGCCCAGCGCGACGATGTAGAACTTGCCGATGAAGCCGGCGGTGAAGGGAATGCCCGCCATCGACAGCATGGTGATGGTCAGCACCGCCGTCAGGTAGGGGCGCCGCCAGAACAGCCCGCGATAGTGGTGCAGCGCCGCCGCGTCCGAGCCGCCGTAGGGGCTCGAGATCAGCGTCACCACGCCGAAGGCCCCCAGGGTGGTGAGCATGTAGGTGACCAGATAGACCCCGGTGGCCTCCACGGAAAGGCCGTCGCCGATCACCAGCGCGGTCAGCAGGTAGCCGAAGTGGGCGATCGACGAATAGCCCAGCAGCCGCTTGAGGTTGGACTGGGTCAGTGCCAGCAGGTTGCCCACCAGCATGGTGAGCACGGCGAGCACCGCCAGCACCTCGTGCAGGGCACTGGCCTGGAAGGCCGGCGAGGCCATCACCAGGCGCAGCAGCACGGTGAACACCGCCACCTTGCTGGCGGTTGCCAGGAAGGTGGCGGCCGGCCCCGGGCCGCCCTCGTAGACGTCCGGCGTCCACATGTGGAAGGGCACCACCGACAGCTTGAAGCCTAGGCCGATGATCATCATCGCGGCCCCCGCCAGCCCCCAGACACCGATGTCATCGCCGAGCGCGGAGGTCAGGCCGGCAAAGTCCAGGTGGCCGGTCTCGGCGAACAGCAGGGCCATGCCGAACAGCAGGAAGGCGGTCGCCGCCGCCGACAGCACCAGGTACTTGATCCCCGCCTCCAGCGAACGGCGCTCCCGGTAGATATAGGCGAGCATCCCGTAGAGCGGCATGGACACCAGCTCCAGGCCGAAGAACAGCGTCGCCAGGTGGGTGCTGGCCGACAGCACCAGCCCGCCCGCCGTGGCACACAGCAGCAGCAGGTAGAACTCCTCGCGCGGGCCGTCGTAATGGACCAGGTAGGCGTGCGCCAGGGTGGTGCAGGCCAGTGCCGCGATCAGGATCAGCGCCGCCGAGAACAGCGCCAGGCCATCGATGGCCAGCAGCGGCGTGGTCAGCGGCGCCATGAACCACACCCCGATCAGCGCCAGCAGGGCCAGGTTGAGCCCCACCGCGGTGAAGGTGGCGATGCCGGTATGGTGGCGCCGCCAGGCGATCGCCAGCATCACCCCGATGGCCGTGGCGCAGACCAGGATCAGCGGCATCAGCGCCAGCAGTTGCGTCGCGGTCAACGTCATGGGGCCCCCGTCAGCAGAAGAGTGGTCGACTGTGAAACGACACCGAACAGGCGCTGCACTTCGCCCATGGCCGCGCCCGTGGTATCCAGCAGGGGCTGGGGATAGAGCCCGAACAGCAGGACCAGGCCCACCAGCGACAGCATCATCAGGTATTCGCGCCGATCCAGGTCGGCAAACACGCCCTCGCCCTGGGCCGGGCCGAAGTACACGCGCTGCATCAGCAGCAGCGAGTAGACGGCCGCCAGCACGAAGCCGAAGCTGGCGACCGCCACGAAACCGGGCGCCACCGGGAAGCTGCCGAACAGGATCAGGAACTCGCCGAGGAAGTTGGCGGTGCCCGGCATGCCCAGCGAGGCGGCGACGAAACACAGCGAGAAGCCCGGCAGGCTGCCCAGGCGCCCCCAGAGCCCGCCCATCTGACGCATGTCACGCGTGCTCAGGCGCTCGTAGAGCTGACCGCTGAGGATGAACAGTCCGGCCGCCGAGAAGGCGTGGGCCACCATCATCACCACCACGCCCTGCAGCGCCAGCTCGGTGCCGGCGTAGATGCCGATCAGCACGAAGCCCATGTGGGCAATGCTGGTATAGGCGATCAGCCGCTTCATGTCCTGCTGGCCGCAGGCCAGGATCGCGCCGTAGAAGATGCCGATCACCCCCAGGGTCATCGCCACCGGGGCGAACGCCTGGGAGGCCTCGGGGAACAGCGGCAGGGCGAAGCGCAGCATGCCGTAGGCCGCGGTCTTGAGCAGGATCCCCGCCAGGTCGACGCTGCCGGCGGTGGGTGCCTGGGCATGGGCGTCGGGCAGCCAGCCGTGCACCGGTACCACCGGCAGCTTGACGGCGAAGGCGACGAAGAAGCCCAGCATCAGCCACATCGCCGTGCTCTCCGACAGCGAGGTCTGCATCAGGGTGGCGTAATCGAAGGAATACTCGCCGGTATTGGCGTGGTGGACGAACACCAGCCCGAGGATCGACACCAGCATCAGCAGCCCGCTGGCCTGGGTGTAGATGAAGAACTTGGTCGCCGCGCGGATGCGGGTCCGCCCTTCCGAACCGCTGTGCCCCCACAGCGCGATCAGGAAGTACATCGGTACCAGCATCATTTCCCAGAAGAAGAAGAACAGAAACAGGTCGATCGACAGGAACACCCCGACCACGCCGCCGAGGATCCACAGCAGGTTGAGGTGGAAGAAGCCGACCCGCTTGACGATCTCGTTCCAGGAACACAGCACGGCGAGCATGCCCAGGAAACCGGTCAGGGCGATCAGCACCAGCGACAGGCCGTCGAGCGCCAGGTGCACGTCGATGCCGAAGCGCGGAATCCACGGCATGCGCCACTCCATCGACCAGCGTACCGCCTCGCTGGCCGTGCCGGCGTTGGCCAGGTGGTATTCCCCCTGGAACCACAGCCCCAGCGTGATCAGCAGTTCGATCAGCATCGTCCCCAGGGCGATCCAGCGAGGGGGCATGGGGCCGAAGCGTTCGGCCTGCCAGCACAGCAAGCCCCCGATGAAGGGGATCAGGATCAGCCAGAGCAGCGTCATAAGCGGTGGATTCCCTGTCGTTGAAACATCAGCGGCGTTGTCCCGCGCGCGCGGACCGATGGCATCGTCATCCCCCCAGCACCAGTACCAGCAGAATCAGTGTCGCCCCGGCCGCCATGGTGGTGGCGTAGAGCCGCAGCTTGCCGGACTGGGTCAGGCTCAGGCCGCGATGCAGCGCCCACGAGAGCCAGGCCGGCAGCAGCAGGGCACGGTCGATGAAGTCGCTGCGCAGCAGCCGGACCAGCACGCGATAGGGCCGCACGAACAGCCAGTCGTAGGCGATGTCGAAGCCCCAGGCCTGATTCCAGAACCACCACAGGCGCGCCTCCCAGCCGCCGGCCACGCGCTCGGCCAGCCAGCGCTGGCGCCGCAGGAACAGCCAGGCGGCGACGACCAGCCCGCCCAGCGACACCAGCGCCGCGACGACGCCCAGCACGGTATGGCCGGCGCCGTGGGCATCGGCCCCGGGGCCGGCCGGCAGCACGCCCTCGAGCGGCGGGTGGATCCATGCCCCGATGAAGGTGGAGAGCACCGCCAGCACCACCAGCGGCAGGCCGTGGACCGGCCCGCGCCCCGGCTCGGCATGGCGGGCATTGTCGCTGCCCGGCTCGCCGTGGAAGGTGCCGATGATCAGGCGCAGCGTGTACAGCGAGGTGAGGAAGGCGCCGACCAGCCCGGCCAGCATCAGTCCGCCATGGCCGGAGGCCAGCTCCTGCCAGAGGATCTCGTCCTTGCTGAAGAAACCGGCCGAGACCAGCGGCAGCGCCGAGAGCGCCGCCCCGCCGATCACGAAGCCGGCGTAGGTAAGCGGCAGCTTGCGCCACAGCCCGCCCAGCCGGCGCATGTCCTGCTCGTGGTGGGTACAGACGATGACCGAGCCGGCGGAGAGGAACAGCAGCGCCTTGAAGAAGGCGTGGGTCATCAGGTGGAAGATCGCCGCATCGTAGGCACCGACACCCAGCGCCAGGAACATGTAGCCGATCTGGCTCATCGTCGAGTAGGCCAGCACGCGCTTGATGTCGGTCTGCGCCAGCGCGGCGAAGCCGGCGAGCAGCAGGGTCAGCGCGCCGATCACGCCGACCAGGTAGAGCACCGCGGGGGCCAGCTCGAAGACGCCGTGCAGCCGGGCGATCAGGTAGACCCCGGCGGTGACCATGGTCGCCGCATGGATCAGCGCCGAGACCGGAGTCGGGCCGGCCATGGCGTCGGCCAGCCAGGTATGCAGCGGCAGCTGCGCCGACTTGCCCAGCGCCCCGCCGAGGATCAGCAGCGACGCGACCTGGGCCTGCCAGGCGCCCTCGGCCCACACGTCGGGGGCCCGGGCGAGGATCTCGGTGATGTCCAGCGTGCCCAGTTCGCGGAACATCAAAAACAGGCCGATCGCCAGGAAGACGTCACCCAGCCGGGTGATGATGAAGGCCTTGAAGGCCGCCCAGCCGTTGGCCGCGGTCTCGAAGTAGTAGCCGATCAGCAGATAGCTGCACAGCCCCACGCCTTCCCAGCCCAGGTAGAGCAGCAGCACGTTGTCGCCGAGCACCAGCAGCAGCATGCTGAACACGAACAGGTTCATGTAGGCGAAGAAGCGAAGCCTCCCGGCCTCGTCCTGCATGTACCAGGCGGCGAACAGATGGATCAAAAAGCCGACGCCGGTGATGATGCCCATGAGCGTCAGCGACAGCCCGTCCAGGTGCAGCCCGATGGTCGGCCGGAAGTCGCCGACCGTCACCCAGGTCCACAGGGTCATGTCGATGCTCGTCTCGCCGGACGCCAGGAAGCGCCAGCCGACCCAGGCGGCGACCAGCGCCGCCAGGCCCACGCTGGTCACCCCGACCACCGAGCTGGCGCGCGGCGACAGCCGGCCTCGCGACAGCGACAGGATCAGGGTGCCGGCCAGCGGCAGCAGGAAGGTCCAGGGCAGTAACGTCATTGGCGGCTCCTCATCCGTTCATGCGGCTGGCCGCATCCACGTCCAGCGTCTTGAAGCGATGGTGCAACTGGATCAGCAGCGCCAGGCCGATGCTGGCCTCGGCCGCGGCCAGGGTGATCACCAGCAGGAACATCGCCTGGCCCTCGGGCTTGCCCCAGCCGGTGCCGGCGACGATGAAGGCCAGCGCCGCGGCGTTGAGCATGATCTCCAGGCTCATCAGCACGAACACCATGTTGCGCCGGCAGACCAGCCCGGCCAGACCCAGGGTGAAGAGCATCGCGGCCAGCACCAGGCCGTGCTCCATGGGGATACCGCTCATGAGGCCTCCTTCCGGGCTCCGGATTCACGACTGACGGCGGGCTTGTCCGGCTCCGGCAGCCGCCCCACGTGCGACGCGGTGACCAGCGCCGCCAGCAGCAGCATGGCCGCCAGCTCGACCACCAGCAGCCAGGGGCCGAACAGCAGGCTGCCCACGGCCCGGGCGGTCAGCGTCTCGCCGCCGATCACCCGCCCGGCATCGCCGCCCCACAGCGTGGCGATCAGGGTCAGCAGCAGGATTCCCGACAGCACCGACGGCCCCAGCCAGACCCGGGGGCGCATCCAGGCGCGCTCCTGGGCGACCACCGTCTCGCCGAGATTGAGCATCATCACCACGAACACGAACAGCACCATGATCGCCCCGGCGTAGACGATCACTTCCAGGGCCCCGGCGAAGGGCGCCCCCAGGGCGAAGAACACCATCGCCACGCTGATCAGCGAGATGATCAGGTAGAGCAGCGCATGCACCGGGTTGGGGTTGGTGATCACGCCGAGGGTCGCCAGCACCGCGACCAGAGCACTCAGATAAAAGGCGATTTCCATGTCATTCCCTTCGCGTGCGGTTCAGGGGAGCAGCGTCTTGACGTCGATCGGCTCGGCCTCGTTGCGCGCCTTGCCCTTGTCCTTGCCGGCGATCGCCAGCCCCGCGACCTTGTAGAAGTGATAGTCATGGTCCTTGCCGGGGCCGTTGATCAGCAGATCGTCCTTCTCGTAGACCAGCTCCTGGCGCCGGTACTCGCCCATCTCGAAGTCCGGGGTGAGCTGGATCGCCGAGGTCGGACAGGCTTCCTCGCACATGCCGCAGAAGATGCAGCGCGAGAAGTTGATGCGAAAGAATTCGGGATACCAGCGGCCATCCTCGCGCTCGCCCTTCTGCAGCGAGATGCAGGCCACCGGGCAGGCCACCGCACACAGGTTGCAGGCCACGCAGCGTTCCTCGCCGTCCGGGTCGCGGGTCAGCACGATGCGCCCCCGGTAGCGCGGCGGCAGCGGCACCGGCTCGTCGGGGTAATTGAGCGTCTCCCGCTTGCGGAAGCTGTGCATGAAGACCATGCCCAGCGTGCGCAGTTGGGAAACGGTGCCTTTGATCACGTTCATCAGCATGGCCATCGCTCCTCGGTCACAGCGGGTCGGCGATCAGGATCACCGCCCCGGTCACCAGCAGATTGATCAGGGTCAGCGGCAGGCAGACCTTCCAGCCGAAGCTCATCACCCGGTCGTAGCGCGGTCGCGGCAACGAGGCGCGCAGCAGCACGAACAGCACCAGGAAGGCCGCCGTCTTGAGGGAGAACCAGACGATCGGCGGCAGCCAGGGGCCGTGCCAGCCGCCGAAGAACAGCGTGACGATCAGCGCCGAGACCAGCACCATGCCCACGTACTCGCCGATGAAGAACATGCCGAACTTCATGCTCGAGTACTCGACATGGTAGCCGTCGGCGAGCTCCTGCTCGGCCTCGGGCTGGTCGAACGGATGGCGGTGGGTCACCGCGATGCCGGCGATCAGGAAGGTGCAGAAGCCGAAGAACTGCGGCACCACGAACCACAGCCCCTCCTGGGCGTTGACGATCTCGCGCATGTTGAACGAGCCGGCCATGGCCACCACGCCCATCAGCGCCAGCCCCATGAATACCTCGTAGGAGAGCGTCTGCGCCGAGGCGCGCATGGCGCCGAGCAGGGCGTACTTGTTGCCGCTCGCCCAGCCGCCGAACAGCACCGCGTAGACGTTGATGCCGGCCAGGGCGAGGAAGAACAGCAGCCCGATGTTGAAGTCGGCCACGCCCCAGCCCGGGGTGATGGGAATGATCATGAACGACAGCAGCAGCGAGGCCATGGCGATGCCCGGGGCCAGCACATACAGCGTGCGGTCGGCGAAGGGCGGGATCCAGTCTTCCTTGAAGAAGATCTTGATCATGTCGGCGATCAGCTGCAGCGAGCCGAAGGGCCCCACCCGGTTGGGCCCGTAGCGGTCCTGCCACAGCCCCAGCAGACGGCGCTCGACCACCGTCATCACCGCCCCCAGCAGTACCGCGCCCAGCAGGATCACCAGCGCCTGGAGCATGGCGATCAGGCTGGCGGCGACGGGCTCCGACAACCAGTTCATGCGCGCCCCTCCTCGTTGGCTTGCGTTGCGGCCACGGCCAGACTCACCGCTTCACCGCCGGCCGGCCAGGGTCCGATCCCCGCCGGCACCCCGATGGTGCCGGCCGGCCAGCGCGCCTCGCAGCGCACCGGCAGCACGAGTGCTCCGTGCTCGCCCGCGACACGCAGCGGCTGGCCGTCGCTCACGCCCAGCCGGGCCGCGTCATCGACCGCGAGCCTGACCACCGGTGCGTCCGCCCGGGCCTGGATCGGTGCGGCGCGGGCCGAGGTCTCGTCACCGCCGAACAGCCGCGGCAGCCGCACTACCTGCCACGCATCGCCTGCGGCGCGGTGGGCGGCGGGGATGACGTCGGTGTAGCGGTAGCCGCCGGGCCGGGGCGCCAGCAGGCGCACGCCCGGATCGCCGGCGCGCAGATGGCCGCCGACCTCGTCAGTGAACTTGTTCCAGGCCTGGGGCGAGTTCCAGCCCGGCGCCCAGGCGAAGGCGACCTCCTCGCGGGGCCGGTCGAAGCCGTTGTAGCCCTCCATCGAGAAGGTGAAGGCCGAATCCGGGTCCTGGGGGGCGCGCGGCTCGCTGACGCTGATGTGGGCGCGCATGGCGGTGCGCCCGCTGTAGCGCTGCGGCTCGCGGGCCAGCTTGAGCCCGCGGACCCGGTAGTCGGCCCCCGGCGCGGCATCGACGATGGCGGCCAGATCCGGGTAGTGGCGGGCGCAGTCAAGGGTCACCGCATCCAGGGCGATGTCGCCGACGTCATGGCGCAGCACGTCGGCCCGCAGCACGTGCAGCCAGCGCCAGCTCTCGCGGATGCGTGTCTCGGGGCGCATATAGGCCGGGTCGAAGACCTGGAAGAAGCGCTGGGCGCGCCCCTCGAGGCTGACCAGGGTGCCGTCGGCCTCGGTGAAGGCCGCCGCCGGCAGGCCCAGGTGGGCCCGCTCCCAGGTGGCGGTGCGCTGATGATCGAGCACCACCACGGTCTCCGCGGCCTCCAGCGCCGACTCGATGCGGGCGCCCGGCAGGCGCTGATAGAGGTCGTTCTCCAGGACCACCACGGCGTCGGCGCGCCGGCTCTCGAGCTCGTCGAGCGCCCATTCCAGCGGTGCGCCGCCCATCAGCGTCAGCCCGGTGCTGTTGGCCTCGCGGCGTACCAGCATCAGGCTGCCCCGACGCGCCCGGCGGGCCAGGGCGCGGGCCACGTTGCCGGCGGCCTCGACGATGGCTTCCGAACCCAGCGAGCCGCCGCTGATCACCAGCGGCCGCTCGGCGGCCAGCAGGCGTGCGGCGATGTCGCGGGCCGCCTCGCGGGTGGCGGCGTCGAGGTGGTCGACCGCCGGCGCGCCGGGGTCGATCTCGTGGGCCACGGCGAAGCCCAGCCGGGCGATGTCGTCCGGCGCCAGCGTCCAGCCGGCCTCGGCGATGTCGTCCAGCTCGGTGGGAGTCGGGTAGGCGATGAACACCGGATGGTAGCGGTCCTGGCCCAGGGTGCGCACCGCGGCGTCGTTCCAGGCGGGGATGCCGCGCTCGGCGGCCAGCGCCTCGCGCCGTGCCTGGGCGGCCTGGCGCACGGCCAGGGCGACCCGGGCGGCGCTGGCGATCAGGTCCTCGCCGAGAATCAGCACCGCATCGTGATGCTCGACGTCACGCAGCGTCGGCGTGGGCAGGCCGCATTCACGGTTGAGCGTCTGCATGCGCGCCAGCAGGCGCTGCTCGGCGGCGGCGATGCCGGTCGAGAAATTGCCCTCGCCGACCAGAGCACGCAGCTGGTGGTTGCTCTCCAGGCTGGCGCGCGGCGAGCCGATGCCGATCACCCGGCGGGCGCTGCGCAGGCGGTCGGCCCCCCGGTCCAGGGCGGCATCCACTTCCAGGGTGACGCGCTCGTCGCCCCGGTCGCTGCGCCATTCCGGCAGGCGCGGCCGGTCGTCGCGGTTGACGTAGCCGTAGCCGAAGCGCCCGCGGTCGCAGAGGAAATAGCGATTGACCTCGCCGTGGTAGCGGTTCTCGATGCGCCGGATGTCGCCGTAGCGCTCGCCGGGGCTGATGTTGCAGCCCACCGCGCACTGATGGCAGAGGCTCGGCGCAAACTGCAGGTCCCACTTGCGGGTGTAGCGCTCGGAGTGGGTCTGGTCGGTGAACACCCCGGTCGGGCAGACCTCGGTCAGGTTGCCGGCGAAGGGGCTTTCCAGCACGCCCTCCTGATGGCGGCCGAAGTAGATGTTGTCGTTGGCGCCGAAGGCGCCCAGGTCGGTGCCCCCGGCGTAGTCCCGGTAGAAGCGCACGCAACGGTAGCAGGTGATGCAGCGGTTCATCTCGTGGGCGATGAACGGCCCCAGGTACTGGTTGCGGTGGGTGCGCTTGCGGAAGCGGTAGCGCCGCCGGTCGTGACCGGTCATCACCGTCATGTCCTGCAGGTGGCAGTGGCCGCCCTCCTCGCAGACCGGGCAGTCGTGGGGGTGGTTGATCATCAGCCACTCGACGACGCTGGCGCGGAACTCACGGGCCTCGTCATCGTCGATCGAGATCCAGGAACCGTCGGACGCCGGCGTCATGCACGACATCACCAGCTTGCCCCGGGTGTCGTCTTCATCCTTGAACTGCTTGACCGCGCACTGGCGGCAGGCGCCGACGCTGCCCATCGCCGGGTGCCAGCAGAAGTAGGGCACGTCGAGGCCCAGCGACAGGCAGGCGTCCAGCAGGTTGTCCGCCCCGTCCACGTCGTAGCGCTGCCCGTCCACGTGAATCGTCGCCATGCCCTTACCTCGCCTCGCAGTGAATGGATCGATGCCGGTAACGCCTCATATCTGGCCCACCGGGATGGGGTCGGCGTGCGCGGTACGCGGCGGATGCGTCACGCCGCGCTCGAACTCGTCGCGGAAGTACTGGAGCGCCGACGCCAGCGGCATCGCCGCCCCCGGGGCGTGGGCGCAGAAGGTCTTGCCCGGCCCCAGGTCGTCGGCCAGCTTGTCGAGCAGCTCGACATCGCCGCGCTCGCCCTCGCCGCGCTCCAGCGCCTGGAGGAGCTTCACCGTCCACGGCAGGCCGTCGCGGCAGGGGGTGCACCAGCCACAGGACTCGCGGGCAAAGAACTGCTCCAGGTTGCGCACCAGCGACAGCACGCTCTGGTCCTCGTTGACCACGGTCAGCAGTCCGGTGCCCAGGCGGCTGCCCAGCTTGCCGATGGTGTCGAAGTCGAGTGCCGAATCGAGATGCTCGGGCAGCAGGAAACCGGTACTCCCGCCGCCGGGCAGCCAGGTCTTCAGCGCCTTGCCGTCGCGCAGGCCGCCGGCGCGCTCGAGCAGCTCGCGCCCCGGGGTGCCGATCGGCAGCTCCCACAGCCCGGTGCGCTCGACCTTGCCCGAGACACCGAACAGCTTGGTGCCGCCGTCGTTGCTCAGCTCGCCGGACAGATCCTGGTACCACTTGGCGCCGTGGGCCATCACCGCCGGGGCATTGCAGAACGTCTCGACGTTGTTGACCACGGTCGGCTTGCCCCAGGCGCCGGACTGGCCGGGAAACGGCGGCTTGGCGCGGGGGTTGGCGCGCTTGCCCTCCAGCGAGCTGATCAGCGCGGTCTCCTCGCCGCAGATGTAGCGCCCGGCGCCGGTATGCAGGGCGATGTCGAAGTCGAAGCCGCTGCCGGCGATGTCGTCGCCCAGCCAGCCGGCGCCGCGGGCCTCGTCGAGGGCCTGCTGCACGGCGCGGGCGGCCTCGACATACTCGCCGCGCAGGAAGATGTAGCCGTAACGGGAGTGGTTGGCGTAGGCGCCGAGGATCATGCCCTCGATCAGCAGGTGCGGCTGCTGCTCGAGCAGCAGGCGGTCCTTGAAGGTGCCGGGCTCCATTTCGTCGGCGTTGCACACCAGGTAGCCGCGCGGGATACCCGGCCCCTTCATGGTCAGGCTCCACTTCATGCCCGCCGAGAAGCCGGCGCCGCCGCGCCCGCGCACGTTGGCCTCCTTCATGGTGGCGATCACGTCGTCCGGGGACTGCCGGTTGAGCACCTCGCGCACCGCGGCATAGCCGTCCTTGTCGACGTACTCGTCGAGCCCGATCCGGGCGCCGTCGTCACGCAGCCGCCAGGTCAGCGGGTGCGTCTCGGCGCGGCGCTCGGCGGCGCTCTGGCGAAGCTGGCTGTGATAGCGCGTCACGCTCATGCGAAGCCCTCCAGCAGGTCGGCCACGTCGCCGGGGGCGACGGGGCCGTAGGTGCAGTCGTCGATCATCAGCGCCGGGCCGCGATCGCAGGCCCCCAGACAGCACACCGGCAGCAGCGTGAAGCGGCCGTCGGCGGTGGTCTGGCCGAAGCCGATGCCGAGCTCGGCCGACAGCGCGTCGCGCAGCTCCTCGTAATCGTTGAGAAAGCAGGAGCTGCTGTCGCAGACCAGGATCACGTGGCGCCCCACCGGCTGGCGGAAGATCAGGCTGTAGAAGGTCGCCACGCCCTCGACATCGGCGGGCCCCACGCCGAGCACCTCGGCGATCGCCGGGATCGCCGCGTCGGGTACCCAGCCATGGCGGCGCTGGACGATCTTGAGCGCCTCGATGCAGGCCGCCTGGGGCTGCTCGTAGTGGTCGCGTTCGTGTTCGATGGCGCGGCGGTCCTCGGGCTCGATGACGAAGCCGTCGCTGGCGATGGTGCGTGCGGTGTCGTTCATGTTCAGCGATCCACGTCGGCCATGACGAAGTCGATACTCCCCAGGTGGGCGATCAGGTCGGGCACGAAGCCGCCGCGCATTACCGCCGGGATCTGCTGCAGGTGCGGGAAGCTCGGCGTGCGAATGCGCGTGCGATAGCTCATGGTGTTGCCGTCACTGGTCAGGTAGTAGCTGTTGATGCCCTTGGTCGCCTCGATCATCTGCAGCGACTCGTTGGGCTTGAGCACCGGCCCCCAGGAGACCTGCAGGAAGTGGGTGATCAGCGTCTCGATGTGCTGCAGCATCTTCTCGCGCGGCGGCGGCGTGGTCAGCGGATGGTCGGCCTTGTAATCGCCGGCGGGCATGTGGTCGACGCACTGCTGGATGATCCGCAGGCTCTGGCGCATCTCCTCGATGCGGATCTGGCCGCGGTCGAAGACGTCGCCGTTGCTGCCCAGCGGCACCTCGAAGTCGAAGTTCTCGTAGCCGCCGTAGGGGCGCTTCTTGCGCAGGTCGAAGTCGCAGCCGGTGGCGCGCAGGTTGGGCCCGGTGACGCCCCAGGCCAGCGCCTCGCGGGTGGTGTAGGCGGCGATGTGCCGGGTGCGCTCGCGGACGATGGCGTTCTCCATCATCGCCCGCTCGTACTCGACGAGCCGCCTGGGCATCCAGTCGAGAAAGCCCTGGACCAGGGTATCCCAGCCCCTGGGCAGGTCCATCGCCGTGCCGCCGATGCGGTACCACGCCGGGTGCATGCGGAAGCCGGTGATCGCCTCGATCACCTCGTAGGCCTTCTGGCGGTCGGTGAAGGTGAAGAACACCGGGGTCATCGCCCCCAGGTCCTGCAGGTAGGTGCCCAGGAACAGCAGGTGGCTGGTGATGCGGAACATCTCGGCCATCATCACTCGAATGGTCTTGGCGCGCTCGGGCACCTCGATGCCGGCGAGCTTCTCCACGGCGAGGATGTAGGGCAGGTTGTTCATCACCCCGCCGGTGTAGTCGATGCGGTCGGTGTAGGGGATGAAGCTGTGCCAGGACTGGCGCTCGGCCATCTTCTCGGCACCGCGGTGGTGGTAGCCGATGTCCGGCACGCAGTCGACGATCTCCTCGCCGTCGAGCTGCAGCACGAGGCGAAACGCCCCGTGCGCCGAGGGGTGGTTGGGCCCGAGGTTGAGGAACATGAACTCGGTGTCCTCGTTCTCGCGGCGCATGCCCCACTCCTCGGGCTTGAACTGCAGCGCCTTCTGCTCGACGTCCTGGCCCTCGACGGTGAGCGTGTAGGGGTCGAACTCGGTGGCCCGGGCGCCGTGGTCCTTGCGCAGCGGGTGACCGTTCCAGGTCGGCGGCATGAGCAGCCGCGTGAGGTGCGGATGCCCGGCGAAATCGATGCCGAACATGTCCCACACCTCGCGCTCGTACCAGTTGGCGTTGGGGTAGAGCGAGACCACGCTGGGGATCTTCAGGTCGCTCTCGGCGAGCGCCACCTTGAGCATCACGTCGCGGTTCCGCGCGATCGACATCAGGTGATAGAAGACCGTGAAGTCCGATGCCGGCAGGCCACGGCGGTTGGCCCGCAGTCGCTCGTCGGTCGCCGACAGGTCGTAGAGCATCTCGAACGGCTCGGGCATGTCGCGCAGGAACTTGAGCACCTCGCTGAGCGACTCGCGGGGAATCCACACCACCGGCATGCCGGTGAGCGTGGCCTGCTCGAGAACGGCGTGGTCGCCGAGGCGCTGGCGGAGCGCGCCGACGACCGGGTCGTCGGCGGCGGCCGCGTGATCGGGGGTCGGTGTGTCAGCGCTCATGAGCGTCGGCAAACTCCTGCGGCGGAAGAAGAAACGATCACCTGTCAGATGCTGTCGGGCGTGCGCAGCTCGGTGGCCTGGATGCGCCGGTCGTGGTGCTTCTCGCGCTGCGAGGGCATCTCGGCGCGGTAGACGCCCTGATCGCCGACCACCCAGGACAGCGGGCGGCGCTCCTCCTGGATCGAGTCCTGCAGCAGCTGCAGCCCCTGAAGGAAGGCCTCGGGACGCGGCGGGCAGCCCGGCACGTAGACGTCCACCGGCAGGAACTTGTCGACGCCCTGCACCACCGAGTAGATATCGTACATGCCGCCCGAGTTGGCGCAGGAGCCCATCGAGATCACCCACTTGGGCTCGAGCATCTGGTCGTAGAGCTGCTGGATCACCGGGGCCATCTTGATGAAGCAGGTGCCGGCGATGACCATGAAGTCGGCCTGGCGCGGGGAGGCGCGAATGACCTCGGAGCCGAAGCGGGCGATGTCATGGGGCGACGTAAAGGCCGTGGTCATCTCCACGTAGCAGCAGGAAAGTCCGAAGTTGTAGGGCCACAGGGAGTTCTTGCGTCCCCAGTTGACCGTCGCGTTGAGCACCTCGTCGAGCTTGCCCATGAAGACGTTGCGATGCACCTGCTGCTTCATCGGGTCTTCCTCGAGGCGCTTGCGCTCGCCGAGCGGGTAGCGGGCGTCCGCTGCCACAGCGTCTTCTGCACGCGTCAGGGTGTAGGGCATGCGTTTCCTCCAGCGAACGTTGTGCAACTACGTACTGCGTGTTGGACGGCCGGGACATGCAACCTCCCGGCCGGAGCGGCCGGCCACTCAGGAGCCGGGGTCGCGCATCTTGCGCTTGGGCGCCCATTCCAGCGCCCCCACACGGCTGTCGTAGACCAGGCCGGCCAGCAGGATGACGATGAACACCGCCGCCCCGGCGAAGCCGGCCCAGCCCACCTCGCGAACCGACACGGCCCAGGCGAACAGGAACACGGCTTCGATATCGAAGATCACGAACAGCATCGCGACCAGGTAGAACTTGACGGAAAAACGCTGGCGAGCGCTGCCGGCACCGATGATGCCGGACTCGAAAGGCAGGGATTTGCTGCGCCCCTTGCTGCGACCACCCAGCAGGCTGGAGGCGCCCATCATGAAGACGCACAGACCAAAGACGGCAATGACGAACAGGGCCACGGCCCAGTGCTGCGCGATGCTCGAAGCGGCGTCCTGGCTCATACACTCCCTCGTCCGGACCATGAACGGTCGGCGGGCCGCACTGCCACGACACGGGTGAGTGCCGGGGCCGGCCTGACCAACCAGTACGCGTTAAGCATAGGAGAGCATTAGATAAATGTCAGAAACAAGCCGTACTTTTGGCGTACCGGGGTGAAGTGAGAATCGTTTCCGCAGTGCAGCAAAGGCGTAGCGCCGTGACCGCCTCACTGGCAATACCCGCCCAGCCAGTGTTCCGCCAGCCAAAGCACCACGGCATAGCGTGCCCCCTTGCCGGCCAGGATCAGCAGCGTCGCCTGCCCGAAGGGCAGCCGCAGCAGCCCGGCGACCACGGTCAGGGCATCGCCCACCACCGGCAGCCAGGCCAGCAGCAGGCTGAATCGCCCCAGCCGGGCGTAGGTGCGCTCGCCGCGCGCCAGTGCCGGCGCCGACACCGGAAACCAGCGGCGTCCGGCCAGGTGGCGGGCGTAGCGCCCCAGGGCGACGTTGACCAGGCTGCCCAGGGTATTGCCGAGAGTGGCCACGGCCCACAGCAGCCCCACGGCCTCGCCCTGGCACCACTGGCGGGCCAGCCAGACCTCCGAGCCGCCGGGCAGCAGCGTGGCGCTGGCCAGGGCGACGAGAAACAGGCTCAGCATGGCCGCCCCGCCGCCGGATCGGCTAGGCTGTAGCCCCGTTCACAGTTGAGGATCCGCGTGACGATGTCCGATGCCTCCCGCATTGCCAATGTCCTGACCATCGCCGGCTCCGACCCGTCGGGCGGCGCCGGCATCCAGGCCGATCTCAAGACCTTCTCGGCCCACGGCACCTACGGTACCAGCGTGATCACCGCGCTGACCGCCCAGAACACCTGCGGCGTCACCGGCGTGCATCCGGTGCCGGTCGACTTCATCGCCGCCCAGCTCGAGACCCTGCTCGACGACGTGGCGATCGACGCGGTGAAGATCGGCATGGTCGCCAGTCGCGAGGTTGCCGAGACGATTCGCGAGCGCCTCGAGCGCCGCCGGCCGCGCTGGATCGTGCTCGACCCGGTGATGGTCGCCAAGAGCGGCGACCTGCTGGTCGACGACGCCGGCATCCGCGCGGTGCGTGACATTATCGTGCCCCTGGCCGACCTCATCACCCCCAACCTGCCCGAGGCCGCGGTGCTGCTGGGGGACTCCGAGGTGACCTCGGCCGAGGCGATGGAAGCCCTGCAGCCCGCCCTGCGCCGGCTCGGCGCGCCCCACGTGCTGCTCAAGGGCGGCCATCTGGCCGGCGAGCGCTGCCCCGACCTGCTGATCTCGCCCGAGGGCGCCAGCTGGCTCGAGGCCGAGCGCATCGCCACCGACAACCTGCACGGCACCGGCTGCTCGCTGTCGTCGGCGATCACCGCGCGCCTGGCCCGCGGCGATTCGCTCGTCGGCGCCGTGCAGCACGCCAAGGTGTGGCTCAGCCAGGCACTGCACGACAGCCACCGCCTCGACGTCGGCCGGGGGCGCGGGCCGGTCCATCACTTCCACGCCTGGTGGTAGACGGAACGATACGGGCTAGCCCGGCTGCGCGGGCTTTCCCGTCGACAGGTCTACGCGGGGCGCTATGCCCCCCCTCCCTGGGCGCTACTTTGGCCATCTGACCGCCATGGATGGCGGAAATGCCGGAATGGAAAGGAACACTTTCCGGCCATGGCCAAAAACCCCCACTACGACCTGTCCCCGGGCGCCTAGCCCCATGGCCGACTGAGAGTATCCTGCCACCACGCCGCACTTGCGGGGGTCGGCGGGGCGCACCATGCTGCAGTGACGGGTAACGTCCGCTTCGGCAGCCGGGTCTGCCGGAGCCAACTTCACGGGAGGATACCGCCATGTCCCGGACGCTGCTCTTCGCCTGCGACCTGTCCGCCGAAAATCGCGCCGGCTTCGCCCGGGCCATTCGCCTGGCCGGGGAAACCGGCGCCCGTCTCGACGTGCTGCATGTCCTCGACCCCCACCTGCCCCGCCAGGCACTACATGACCTGGAAAGCGCGGTGGTGGCCGAGATGGAGCGCACCCTGACCGACCTGCGCGAGGACTATGCCCTCCCCTCGCCGGACACCCTGATCCAGACGGTGGCCGGCACCCCCTATGCGGAGATCGTCCGCGAGGCCCACGAGCGGCATGCCGACCTGATCGTGCTCGGCACGCATCGCAAGCGCGGGCAGCCCGACCTGGTGGCGGGCACCACGCTGGCCCGGGTGATGCGCAACGCCCCCTGCCCGGTGTTCTCGATCAGCCATCCGGCCCATCAGGAATGGCACGACATCCTGGTGCCCATGGACTTCTCGCTGCCCTGCCGGCACACCCTGCGCGAGGTCATCACCCGCTTCCCGGAGGCCCGCCTGACCCTGCTGCATGCCTGGTGCATCCCCGGCGAGCGCGAGCTGGCCTCGCACAGCGACTACGCCCGCTGGCGCGAGCACGAGGTCGCACGGCTGCGCGAGCGCCTGGAGAGCGAGGTCGACCAGCTGATGAACGAGGTCGGTGGCGTTCCCGAGCTCGAGCTGGTGCTCGAGCAGGGCGAGCCGCTCGAGGTGCTGATGGGCCGCCTGCGGCGCCAGCCGCCCGACCTGCTGGCGCTGAGCAGCCAGTCCCGGCTGGGCCGCCAGAGCCCGCTGACCGAGCAGCTGCTCGCCGAGCCGCACTGCGACCTGATGGTGTGCCGTGCCTGGTAGCAATCCTAGGCACTGTCTGAACACTGTCTGCGCTCGGCCATACTGCGTGAAAAATCAGCTCAAAATGCTCATTTACACCCCGTAAACTCCGCCTTTTCGCTGATTTTTGCCTTGTCTGACCTTCGCTCGTCGACTTTTCAGACAGTGCCCAGCCTTGCGCCCGCGCGGCGTCTGGGGCAGCGTAACCCCCGACCCAGACACACAGGACGACACTCGCATGCGGGCACTCATCCAGCGCGTCACCCACGCCGGTGTCAGCGTCGACGGCCACACGATCGGCGCCATCGACCACGGCCTGCTCGCCCTGATCGGAGTGGAACGCGGCGACGACGAGGCGCGCGCCGACCGGCTGCTGCACAAGCTGTTGCACTACCGGGTCTTCGCCGACGCTACGGGGCGCATGAACCACAACCTGCAGCAGGCCGACGGCGGCCTGCTGCTGGTGTCGCAGTTCACCCTGGCCGCCGACACCCGCAAGGGGCTGCGTCCCGGCTTCTCCAGCGCCGCCGCCCCCGAGGAGGGCGACCGGCTCTTCCACTACCTGCTCGACCGTGCCCGGGCCGCCTGGCCGCGCGTCGCCAGCGGCGAGTTCGGCGCCAACATGCAGGTCGAGCTGGTCAACGACGGCCCGGTAACCTTCCTGCTGGAGACCTGACCCGAGGAGCCCACTCCATGACCCCTCCCCGTCTCGCCCTGATCACCGGCGGCGCCCAGGGCATCGGCCGCGGCATCGTCGAGGACCTGCTGGCCCGCGGCTGGCGGGTCGCCGCCCTGGATCGCGACGCCGAGGCACTGGCCGAGCTGGACGGCGCCCATCCCGAGACGGCGCTGCTGGCGCTGCGCGCCGACGTGGCCCGCGAAACCGAGGTGGATGCCGCCCTCGCCGGCCTGCGCGACTGGCAGGCCGCCGCCGGCGAACCGCCCGGTCTCGACCTGCTGGTCAACAACGCCGGCATTGCCGACCCGGTCTCGGGTCCTGTCGAGTCGCTGTCGCTCGCCGACTGGCGGCGCTGGCAGGACAGCCACCTGACCGGCGCCTTCCTGTGCACCCGTGCCGCGGTCGCCGACCTGCGCGCACGCCACGGCAGCATCGTCAACATCGCCTCGACCCGGGCCCTGCAGTCGGAACCCGACTGCGAGGCCTACGCCGCCGCCAAGGGCGGCCTGCTGGCGATGACCCACGCCCTGGCGGTGAGCCTCGGCCCCGAGGTGCGCGTCAACGCGATCTGCCCCGGCTGGATCGAGACCGGCCCCTGGCAGAAGGCCGCACGCCGCGAGACGCCCGAGCACCGCGCCATCGACCGCGACCAGCACCCGGCGGGGCGCGTCGGCGAGCCCGCCGACATCGCCGCCACGGTGGCCTTCCTGGCCAGCGAGGAAGCCGGCTTCATCACCGGCCAGCAACTGCCGGTGGACGGCGGCATGACCCGCAGGATGATCTACGCCGAGTGAGCGCCCGCTCGCCGCGAGGCGCGGGCTACTTGAGCCCCCTGTACTGGAACGACAGCGCCTTGCCGTCGATGAACTGGGCCTGGATGAAGCGACGCTCGTCGCCCCAGCGGCAGTAGTCGAAGAGGACGGCGCCGGAGCAGCCGGCGGGCTCGCCGAGTATCGCCTCGACCTCGGCGCGGGTCATCCCGGGGGCCAGCCGGTCGTAGTTGTCCAGGGTCAGGGCGGTGTTGCCGCAGGCGCTCAGCACCAGCATCAGCCCCCCGATCCCGCTCCAGCGTGCCCAGAACCTGGCAAGGCGCATCGTCAGGCTCCTTCCGATGCCAGTTCGCTCTCGAGCGCCTCGAGCGCCTCCTCGGCCTCGAGCCAGGCCTGCTCGAGCGTCTCGACCTCGCCCTTGAGCTCGCCCTGGCGGGCCAGCAGGTCGGTCAGTTCCGCCTTGCGCGAGGCATCGGTGTAGATGTCGGGATCGCCCAGGGCGTCTTCGAGCGTCGCCAGCCGCGACTGGGCCTCGGTCATGCGCTTCTCGACCCGGTCGCGCTCGCGCTTGAGCGGACGCAGCTTCTCGCGCAGCGCCGCGGCCGCGCGACGCTGCGTCTTGCGATCCGCCACGGCGCCGTCGCCGGCCTTGTCGGCCCGGTTCTCGCGACGCTCGTCCTCGAGGCGCGACTTGAGCCAGGCCCGGTAGTCGTCGAGGTCGCCGTCGAACGGCGCCACCGTGCCGTCGGCGACCCGCCAGAACTCGTCCACCGTGGCGCGCAGCAGGTGGCGGTCGTGGGAGACCACGATCACCGTGCCCTCGAAGCCGGCCAGCGCCTCGGTGAGCGCCTCGCGCATCTCCAGGTCGAGGTGGTTGGTGGGCTCGTCGAGCAGCAGCAGGTTGGGCTTCTGCCAGGCCACCAGCGCCAGCGCCAGACGCGCCTTCTCGCCGCCGGAGAAGCGCCCCACCTCGCCGAACACGTCGTCGCCGCGAAAGCCGAAGCCGCCCAGGAAGTTGCGGATCGCCTGCTCGCTGGCCGTCGGCGAGAGCCGCTGCACGTGCAGAAACGGCGTGGCCTTGAGATCGAGTCCCTCGAGCTGGTGCTGGGCGAAGTAGCCGACCGCCAGGTGCTCGCCGGGCACGCGCTTGCCGGCGATCAGCGGCAGCGCGCCGGTCAGCGACTTGATCAGCGTCGACTTGCCGGCGCCGTTGGGGCCCAGCAGGCCGATGCGCTGCCCCGGCAGCAGGGTCAGCTTGACGTCGCGCAGCAGCGGCTCGGCGTAACCCAGCTGGGCCTCGTCGAGCACCAGCAGCGGGTGCGAGGTCTTGTCGGCGGCCGGCAGGGTGAAGTGGAACGGCGAGTCGACATGCGCCACGGCGATGGTTTCCATGCGCTCGAGCATCTTCAGGCGGCTCTGGGCCTGGCGGGCCTTGGTGGCCTTGGCACGAAAGCGCGCCACGAAGCGCTCGATTTCCTCGCGACGGGCCTGCTGCTTGGCGGCCTCGGCCTGCTGCTGGGCGAGCTTCTCGGCGCGGGTGCGCTCGAAGGTGGTGTAGTTGCCGCTGTAGAGCGTCAGCCGGCGCTGCTCGACGTGCACGATGTGATCGCACACCGCGTCGAGGAAGTCGCGGTCGTGGGAGATCAGCAGCAGCGTACCCGGGTAGCGGGTCAGCCATTGCTCGAGCCACAGCAGGGCGTCGAGATCCAGGTGGTTGGTGGGCTCGTCGAGCAGCAGCAGGTCGGAGGGCCGGAACAGCGTCTGGGCGAGGTTGACGCGCATCCGCCAGCCGCCGGAGAACGCCGACAACGGCCGGTCGAGATCGGCCTGGGTGAAGCCCAGCCCGACCAGCAGCCGCGCCGCCCGCGACGGCGCGCTGTAGCCGTCGAGCGCCTCGAGCCGGCCGTGCAGCTCGGCCTCGCGATGCGCCTCGTCACGCTCGCGGGCGGTGTCCAGTGCCGCCTGGGTGGCACGCAGCTCGCGGTCGCCGTCGAGCACGTAGTCGAGAATCGAGCGCTCCAGCGACTCGACCTCCTGCGCCATGTGTGCGATGCGCAGGCCGCCGGCCAGGCTGACCTCGCCCCGGTCGGGGCCGAGCTCGCCGAGCAGCAGCTTGAACAGGCTCGACTTGCCGGTGCCGTTGGCGCCGACGATACCCGCCTTCTGCCCCGGATACAGGGTCAGCTCGGCCGCCTCGAAGAGCGGTTGCGTACCGCGTTGCAGGTCCAGTTGACGCAGTGCGATCATGCCTGTCTCCCATCGTTTCGTCGCTGAAGGCCGCGCCGCTCGTCGACCATGACCGCCCATTCTACCCAATCCGACACCGCCCTGGCCGCCCCCGGGGCTCTCTGGCGTTTCGCCTGCACCTGCTACGGCGCCCCCGGCGTCGCCGGCGCCTGCCTCGCCGCCCAGGAGAGCCTGGACGCCGATGTCTGCGAGCTGCTGTGGCTCGCCTGGCTGTATCGGCTCGGGCTGACCGCGGCGGACGATGCCCCCCGCGCCCTGGCGCCGGTGCGTGCACTCCAGGCCCGCCACACCCGGCCCCTGCGCGCCCGGCGGCGGGCGCTCAAGCCCCTGGCCCGGCCGGGCTCGCCACTCGAGGCATGGCGCGAATACCTCAAGCGCGCGGAGCTCGAGGCCGAACATGCCACCCTTGATGCGTTGCAGGCACTCGCTCGACGCGGCGACGGCGTGCGTGCGCGCCGCGCCGAGGACGGCGATCTCGTCGCGATCTTCCAGCACCATCTGGAAACGCCGGCCACCAGTGCCGAATCCTTCCTGATGCCACTGGCACGGGCGCTGGAGCACGCAGCCACAAGGCCCGTGCTTCCCCCTCGAGGCGAGTAGCACTGGCGTTGCAAAGCCTGTAAGTTCGAAAGTAGAGCGAGGTGCCTGGTCAGGGCTACGCTTGTCTGTAACAACTCGAAACGAGGGCTCGCCATCCTCGGCTAGCGAATCCCTGTAAAAATAAGGAAAGCTTGCGACATGACCCAATCCTCTTCTTCCTCCGGCGAACGCGCGAAGCGCCCCAACGGCGTGCTGCGCGCCCTGAACACGCTCGATCGCATACTGGGCATCATCGAGCGCGTCATCGTGGCCGGCAGCATCCTCGTCATGGCCGCGCTGATGAGCGCCCACGTCGTCGGCAACCTCCTGTTCCAGCAGGGCATCAGCGGGACCTATGAGGTCACCGAGATGCTGATCGTCATCATCACCTTCGTCGGCGTCGGCTACGCGACCCGCAATGCCCGTCACATCAGCATGTCGGCGATCTACGACCAGCTCGGCGGCCACCTGCGCAAGGGGCTGCTGATCATCATCTGCCTCGGTACCGCGGTGCTGATGTTCTACTTCGCCTACAAGTCCGCCGAATACGTCATGACCATCTATGGCCGCGGCCGCGCCAGCGCGTCGCTGCACATCCCGCTGTGGATCATCTATCTCGCCCTGCCGGTCGGCTTCACCCTGGCGGGCGTGCAGTACCTGCTGACGGTGGCCCGCAATCTCGTCAGCCAGGACATCTACCGCTCCTTCAACGAGAAGGAAGCCTATTCCGAGGTGCCCGACGACCTCGACACCTCCGGCGACGACGACGCATCACGCGGCGCCTGACGTTTCAACAAGACCAAGACGAGGACTTTCTTCATGCTGATCTGGCTAGGCGTGATCATGCTCGTGCTGCTGCTGCTGGGATTCCCGATGATGGTTCCCCTGGCCGCGGGCACGCTCTACATGATGTTCACCGGGATGACGTTCTTCGGCCCCGACCAGGCCGTGAGCTGGATGATCAACGGCGTCGGCAGCTGGGTGCTGGCGGCGGTGCCGATGTTCATCTTCGCCGCCGATATCCTCACCAAGGGCCATACCGCCAACCGGCTGCTGGACGTGGTCGATGTCTTCACCCGCCACGTGCGCGGCGGCCTGCCCATCACCACCGCCGCCTCCTGCGCGCTGTTCGGCGCGGTGTCCGGCTCCACCCAGGCCACGGTGGTGGCGATGGGCGGGCCGATGCGCCCGCGCCTGCTGGCCAAGGGCTACAGCGACGACTTCACGCTGGGGCTGATCATCAACGCCAGTGACATCGCGCTGCTGATTCCGCCGAGCATCGGCTTCATCATCTACGGCGTGGTGATGAAGACCTCGATCGGTGACCTGTTCCTGGCGGGCATCCTGCCGGGCCTGCTGATCCTGGCGATGTTCGCCCTGTACTGCTACATCTACTCGCGCATCAAGGGCATCGAGGCGGAATCCAAGGCCTCCTGGAGCGAGCGCCTGCGCGCCATCCGTCGCGTGATCCTGCCCATGGGCTTCCCGGTGCTGGTGGTCGGCGGCATCTACGGCGGCTTCTTCAGTGCCGTCGAGGCCTCGGCGGTGGCGGTGGCCTACGCGCTGATCCTCGAGGTCATCATCTATCGTCAGGTATCGATCCGCGACCTGTGG
Organism: Modicisalibacter tunisiensis; assembly: GCF_020148005.1. Lineage (GTDB taxonomy): Bacteria > Pseudomonadota > Gammaproteobacteria > Pseudomonadales > Halomonadaceae > Modicisalibacter > Modicisalibacter tunisiensis. The sequence goes on from NZ_JAGXFD010000001.1 coordinate 732,358, forward strand.
GGCCTGGCCCTGTCCACCGGCATGATCACCGCGGTGGTGTTCATCCTGGTGGCCATCGGCGCGGCCTTCTCCCAGACCCTGGGCACGGCCGGCGTCCCGGAGAAGATCCTCGGCCCGCTGATCGACGGCATCGGCGACAGTCAGTTCCTGGCGCTGCTGCTGATCGCCGCGTCCTTCTTCATCGGCTGCATGTTCGTCGACCCGATCGTGGTCATCCTGATCCTGGTGCCGATCTTCAAGCCGCTCGTGCAGTCCACCGGCCTGGATCCGGTGCACGTCGGCGTCATCGTCACCCTGCAGGCGGCCATCGGTTCGGCCACGCCGCCCTTCGGCTGCGACATCTTCACGGCCATCGCCGTGTTCCGCCGCCCCTACATGGACGTGGTCCGTGGCACGCCGCCGTTCATCGCCATCCTGGTCGTGGCGACCTTCGTGCTCATCCTCTTCCCGCAGATCTCGCTGCTGCTGCCCTCTCTGGGCGGCGACTGAGCTTGCGGTTCCGCCCCGCCGGCCCGGCTACTCGCCGGGCCGTTTTCATTGCCACCGGCTTGCTCGGCGGGCTACCGGTCACGAGCGGGAGGGCCTGGTGGGAGGGAATTTATTCCCGATGGCGGAGACTCGAGGCTGATTCGTCGCGAATGAATTCGCTCCCACAGAAGTGTGGTTGGATGGGCTTTCGGGGAGGGGCATTGCCGATGGTACCGTAGGGTGCCGTGGCTCGTGGCTCAGCAGCCCGACACACAAAAACGCCCGGAAGCGCAGGCTCCCGGGCGATCACAGCGATAAGCAGGGGGGCGGCGCCGAGGCGGAGGCCTTGGTTGCCCCCACCCCGGCCGTCGGACTTACTGGCTCTTCTTGCTGTCGGCCTTGTCGATCTGGTCGAGCAGAATGTTCAGGGATTCCTTGCCACGCTCGCCGACCATGTCGATGTAGGTCTGGCGCACCGGCTTGGCCAGCTTGCGGAAGGCATCACGCTCCTGCTCGTTCAGGTGAATGATCTTGATGTCGCTCTTTTCCTTGATGGTGTCGAGGCGCTCGGAATTGAACTGGGTCTGGATGTCATGCCCCTTCTGGACCATTTCACCGAGCACCGAGTCCAGCATCTTGTGCTGCTCGTCGGACAGCCCCTCGTACCAGTCCTGGTTGCCGATCAGGTTGGCCACGAACTGCGACTGATCGGCGAAGATCATGTAGTCCTGCACTTCGTAGAAGCCCATGTTCTCGTGGGCGAAGACCGGCTGGATGTTGCCCTCCGCCTGGCCCTGCTGCAGGGCGCTGTAGAGCTCGCCGTAGGCGATGGTGATCGGCGCGGCGCCGTAGGCCTCGTAGGTGGCGCGCAGCAGGCTGTTGTCCATGACGCGGATCTGCAGCCCCTTCATGTCCTCGGGGGTACGGATTTCCTTGTTGGCCGTCCACACCTGATAGCCTTCGGGCAGCGCGCCCAGGGGAACCAGCCCGCGCTTGCGGAACGACTGCTGCCAGGGATCGCTCTTCAGGAAGGCATCGGAGTTGAGGATCTTCGCCGTCTCGAGCTGGTCGTTCGGCATGACGAAGTTGAGGCTCATCAGCTGACTTTCCGGCACGGTGCCGCCCAGGAAGCCGGAGCCGAAACCGATCTGGATGGCGCCGTTCTGGATGGCGTCGTAGAGCGCCGAATAGTTCGACCCCCAGGTGCCGTAGGGAAGCAGCTGCACGGTGACGTCGCCGTCGCTCTTCTCCTCGATCAGCTTCTTGAATTCCTCGGCGTAACCGTACTGGACGCTGCCTTCGGTTTCCTCGAGGCCGAAGCGCCAGGTCTCGGCAAAGGCCGACGAGGCCACCCCGACCAGACCCATGGCGGTAACACCGATCACGATATTGCGCAGTTGCATTGTGCTTGTTCCCCTTGTTGTCGATGTGAGTCCAGAAAAGAGCAAAGGCCCTGCAATGTCAAGATTCCACATGGCGCATGCCGGATGCGGAACACGAGGGCCCCTGTTAGAGTCACAATAGGCGTTTGGCGCCGTTTCCGCTCGCCAACCGACAAGAACATTGGCCGTATCCACAATTCGAGGAGTTTTCATGAAAACACGGTTAACCGCCGTTGCTCTGACACTGCTGTCGACCGCTCCGCTGGCGCTCGCCGCCCCGCAGAGCGACCAGGAAAAGCTCAGCTACAGCATCGGCGTGACGCTCGGCCAGAGCCTGTCCCAGGACATCAAGAACCTGGATATCGACAGCTTCACGCAGGCCATTCAGGACGTCTATGGCGGCAATGACCTGCAGATGAGCAAGAAGGCGATGACCGAAGCGCTCACCACCTTCCAGAAGCAGAAGATGGCCGAGCGCAAGGCCGAGGCGGAGAAGGTCGCCAAGCAGAACAAGGCCAAGGGCGAGAAGTTCCTGGCCGAGAACGCCAAGAAGGACGGCGTCAAGGTCACCGATTCCGGCCTGCAGTACAAGGTCATCGAGTCCGGTGACGGCGCCAGCCCCGACGCCAACGACCAGGTCAAGGTCAACTACGAGGGCAAGCTGATCGACGGCACCGTCTTCGACAGCTCCTACAAGCGCGGCGAGCCGGTCGAGTTCCAGGTCGACCAGGTCATCCCCGGCTGGCAGGAAGCGCTGAAGAAGATGCACGTCGGCGATACCTGGATGATCTACCTGCCCTCCGACCTGGCCTATGGACCGGCCGGCACCGGCGGCCCGATCGGCCCCAACGAGGCGCTGACCTTCAAGGTCGAGCTGCTCGACGTCACCAAGAAGCCCAACGACGCCAAGGCCGACGCGGGCGCCAAGGCCACCCAGCAGGCCACCGACACCGCGAAGAACTGATCCCCCGCACCACCGGCCGCCCGAGGGCGGCCGGGCCCTCGCGCCAGCGGCGCGTCAGGCGCCGTTGCCGGCCCCCGGCCGGCGCACATCGAAGTCGAACCAGCTGCCTCGCCGCCCTTCCGGGGTGGTCACGATCACCTCCGCCCGCCAGCGCGTGACCGACTCGTCGTCGACGCTGTTGACGCTCAACACCCCTTCCCCGTGAAAGTCGCCGTCGCCCCGGTCCTGAAGCACGTAGCGGCGCAGCCCCATGTTGCGGTTGCGGCCGATGAAGGCCACCACGACCCGCTCGGGGCTCAGGCCGTCGACATGCACGTCGAGCGGCAACGGGTGCAGGGGGACGACCGCGCTGCCCAGCGAGAGCGTGACCCGCACGTCACCGCCGAGCCCGGCATGACAGGGCCCCTGGTGCAGCCGGCAGATCCCGTCCGGCGGGTACCAGACGACATCGTTGCTGCCGCCGCGCAGGTAGTAGTGCGCCAGATAGCCGACGGCCACCACCATGGTCACCAGCGTGACAATGATCAGCAGGTTGAGAAACGGCGAGCGAGCGTTGTCGTCGTCGGCATAGGGCATGATCGGGCGGCGGACCTCATCGACAGGCGGGACAATCCGGGTAAGCTTACCAGTTCGCACTCGGGCGTGACGCGCGTAAGGTTGTCGCAGCGCCCTCGTCATGCACGCGACAAGGAGACTCGCCATGTCCGGCGTCCAGGCGGCACTGGGCCCTTTGTTCCTGCTGATCCTGCTCGGCGCCCTGCTGGGGTGGCGCCGCCTGCCCTCGGATACCTTCTGGCCGGCCATGGAGCGGTTGATCTACTTTTTGCTGTTCCCCGCCATGCTGGTGGCGACCCTGGCCACCGCCGACGTCTCGCGCGTGCCGATCGGCCAGGTGGCGATCGTGCTGCTGGGCGGCATCGGCGCCTTCGCCGCGCTGCTGTGGTGGGTCAAGCCATGGCTCGGGCTCGAGGCCCCCGCCTTCACCTCGGTCTTCCAGGGCGCGCTGCGCTTCAACACCTATGTCGGCGTCGCCGGTGCCGCGGCGCTGCACGGCCAGCCCGGCGCCACGGTGGCCGCGGTGGCGGTCGCCCTGATGGTACCGACCATCAACGTGCTGTGCGTGGCCAGCTTCATCGCCGCCGGCACCCTGGGCCCTTCCAGCCTGTCGAAGAGCCTCGCCGCCCTGACCCGCAACCCGCTGATCCTCGCCTGCGTGGCCGGCATTGCGCTCAACCTGAGCGGCATCGGCCTGCCGGGCTGGAGCGAGCGCGCGGTGTCGCTGCTGGGCCGGGCCGCCCTGCCCCTGGGCCTGGTCGCCGTCGGCGTGGCCCTGCGCCCGCGGGCGCTGCTGCGCCTGGACCGCGGCGTGTGGAGCGCCAACCTGGTCAAGCTGGCGCTGATGCCGGCGGTGGTGCTGGCCCTGGGCGCGCTGGTCGGCCTCGACCCGGTGAGCCGCGATGTCACGCTGCTGTTCGCCGCCCTGCCCACCGCGACCTCGGCCTACATCCTCGCCCGCCAGCTGGGCGGCGACGCCGAGCTGATGGCCGCGCTGATCACCGGCCAGACCCTGCTGGCGATGCTCAGCCTGCCGCTGTGGCTGAGTCTGGCGGGCGGCTGACCGTCCACCGGTCGAAGTTGAAAATGATTCTCGAATGCCTTGACGATATAAATGAGAATCACTATTATCAACCTCGTGGTGCTCGCCAGGCACCACACAACCATCGCAGCGACCGTCAGGTTCCTGCCATGGTTATCTCCTCATCAGCTAGTCACGGTCTTGCGGCGGCTCCATCGAGCCGCCGCCTTTCTGTGTGCCTCGGGGAGACCGGAAAGGGAAGGCGCGGCGCGAGGCTCAGCCGTCGTGGCGCTCGAAGATCAGGTCGAAGACGCCATGGCCGAGTTTCTCGCCGCGACGTTCGAACTTGGTCAGCGGGCGGAAGGCCGGGCGCGGCACGTAGACGCCCTCGCTCGCGGTGTTGCGCCAGCCCGGGGCCGCGGCCATCACCTCGGCCATGTGCTCGGCGTAGGGCTCCCAGTCGGTGGCCATGTGCAGCCAGCCGCCGGGCTTGAGCCGCGAGCGCACCAGCGCGACGAACGCCGGCTGCACGATGCGCCGCTTGTGGTGCTTCTTCTTCGGCCAGGGATCGGGGAAGAACAGCTGCACGCCGTCGAGGCCGGCTTCCGGCAGGCAGTGACGAAGCACTTCCAGGGCATCCTCGCGGTAGACACGCAGGTTGGCGAGGCCGCGCTTGTCGGCCTCGTCGAGCAGCTTGCCCACCCCGGGGGCGTGGACCTCGATGCCGATGAAGTCGGTGTCGGGGTGCGTCTCGGCCTGCTCGACCAACGAGCCGCCCATGCCGAAGCCGATCTCCACCACGCGGGGCGCGCGGCGTCCGAACAGGGCGTCGAGATCCTGCCGGCCATCGGCCAGGCGAAGCCCCAGCCGCGGCCAGACCTCCTCGAGCCCGCGACTCTGGGCGGCGGTCATGCGCCCGGCGCGCAGCACGTAACTTTTCACGCCGCGATGTGGACGGGATTCACTGGACTGGGGGGTATCGACGCTCACGCTGGAGTCACTCATGCTCGTTGAAGGATCACTCGTTGATAAGGCCCTGGGTCGGCGAGGACGCCTGGGCATAGGCGCGCCGCGGCATGCGCTCGGCCAGGAACGCCTCGCGTCCGGCCTCGATCGCCTTGCGCATGGCACCGGCCATCACCACCGGATGGCGGGCATGGGCGATCGCCGAGTTCATCAGCACCCCGGCGCAGCCCATCTCCATCGCCAGCGCCGCATCGGAGGCGGTGCCGATACCGGCATCGACCAGCACCGGCACCGTGGCGTTCTCGAGGATCAGCCGCAGGCTGGCCGGGTTGAGCAGGCCGTGACCGGAGCCGATCAGCGAGCCCAGCGGCATCACCGCCTTGCAGCCGCGATTCTCGAGCTCCCTGGCGACGATCGGGTCGTCGCTGGTGTAGACCATCACGTCGAAGCCGTCGCGGACCAGCTCGTCGGCCGCCTTGAGCGTCTCGACCACGTTGGGGTACAGCGTCCTGTCGTCGCCGAGCACCTCGAGCTTGACCAGGTTGTGGCCGTCGAGCAGCTCGCGCGCCAGCTTGCAGGTGCGCACGGCGTCGCTGGCGGTGTAGCAGCCGGCGGTGTTGGGCAGCAGCGTGTAGCGTTCGGGGGAGACGGCATCGAGCAGGTTGGGCGCGTCGGCATCCTGGCCGAGATTGGTGCGGCGCACCGCGAAGGTGACGATCTCGGCGCCGCTGGCGGCCACGGCGGCGGCGGTTTCCTCGAGATCGCGATACTTGCCGGTGCCGACCAGCAGCCGCGAGGTGAATTCGCGGCCGGCGACGTGCCACGGCTGGTCCAGTTGGGGGTCGGTCATGACAACTCCTGGGCTGTTCGAAAAACGGACCGCGTCAGGCCCGGCTGGCCTGCGCAGGACAGGGTGGACGACACGGCTCAACCGCCGCCGATGGCATGCACCACCTCGACCCGGTCGCCCTCGGCCAGGCGCGTGGCCGCATGCTGACTGCGCGGGACGATCTGCTCGTTGACCTCGACGGCGATGCGCCGCCCGGCCAGCCCCAGGGTATCGATCAGGTCAGTGATGGTCGGCTGACCAGCGAGATCATGCCGCTCGCCGTTGAGCTGAATCTGCATGGCTGTCCCTCGGGTAGCGTCGAACGAAAAACGGCCCGTCGGGATCGACGGGCCGTCATTTTAACGCCAAAGAGCGACTCAGACACCCTTGGGCGGCCAGACATCGGCGTCGACCTGATCGGGGCGCTTGAGCACCTTGGGATCGAACACCGGCTCGCTGACGCCGCTGTTGCGCTGGCGCTCATAGTCCTGCAGCACGCGGATGGCGATCGGTGACATGATCAGGATGGCGAACAGGTTGGTGGTGGCCATCAGGCCCATCGCCAGATCGGCGAAGTGCCAGACGAACTCCAGCTTGGCCATGGCCCCGACCAGGGTCATCCCCAGCACCGCCCAGCGCAGCACATGCACCGCCTTCCGGGCATGATGACGGAACAGGTACTCGATGTTGATCGCCGCATAGGAGAAGTTGGCGATGATCGAGGTGAAGGCGAACAGCAGGATGGCGATGGCGATGAACACCTCGCCGAAGGTGCCCAGGTGGTCGACCATGGCGTCCTGGGTCAGCTTGATGCCCTCGATCGACTGGCCGGCATGGCTGGCCAGCATGTCCTGATAGACGCCGGAGAGCAGGATCGCCACCGCGGTGCAGCTGCAGATCACCAGGGTATCGACGAACACCCCGAACGACTGCACCAGCCCCTGGGCCGCCGGGTGCTTGACCGTGGCCTGGGCGGCGGCGTTGGGGGCCGAGCCCATGCCCGCCTCGTTGGAGAACAGCCCGCGCTTGATGCCGTTCTCCATCGCCGACTTGATCGCGTAGCCGGCAGCACCGCCGACCGCCGGGCCGAAGCCGAAGGCGCTCTTGACGATCAGCGCCAGCATCGCCGGCACGGCGGTGAGGTTGGCGAACAGGATCCACAGCGCCACCAGCAGGTAGGCGATCGCCATGAACGGCACGATCCACTCGGCGGTCCGCGCCACCGACTTCAGGCCGCCGAAGATGACCAGTGCCACCACCGCCACCAGCACGATGCCGGACAGCCAGTGCGGCACGCCGAAGGCGCCGTTCATGCCCTGGGCGATGGTGTTGGACTGCGCGGCGTTGAACGCCAGGCCGTAGGCGATCAGCAGGAAGATCGCGAACAGCGAGCCCAGCCAGCGCCAGCCCAGGCAGCGCTCGATGTAGTAGGCCGGGCCGCCGCGGAACACGCCGTCCTCGTTGCGGTGCTTGTAGGTCTGGGCGAGCGTCGACTCGACGAACGAGGTGGCGAAGCCCACCAGGGCGGTCATCCACATCCAGAAGATCGCCCCCGGGCCGCCGACCCACAGGGCGATCGCCACGCCGGCCAGGTTGCCGGTGCCCACGCGCGCCGCCAGCGAGGTGGCGAACGCCTGGAAGCCGCTGACGCCCTCGCCGGCCCCCCGGGCGGTAACGGTGACCTTGGCCATGTGACCGAAGAGACGAAACTGCATGCCGCGGGTCATCACCGTGAACAGGACCCCCGCCCCCAGCAGCAGGTAAACCAGTATGTAACTCCATATGAAATCACTGACGGGCGTCATGACCGCGTACAGGCCGTCGCGCAGGGGCGCGACGAGCGAGGCGAGGGATTCCATGGCATCATTCTCCTGTAGTGTTGTCTGCCGCATTCTGGATCGCGGCCGGCAGCGAATTGTCGTCAGTGGCTGCCGGCAACGGGCCGGCATCATAGCGGCCGGCGCGGGATAACGAAACATGAACGCCGACAGCCGCTTACTGCCTCCCCGTCTCAGGGTAGCCATACAGGAGCCGCTCATCATGCGTTATCGCGCCGCCTGGATCACCATCGCCCTCAGTGGTTTCCTCATGGTCGCCGCCGGGGCCTTCGGCGCCCACGGGCTGCGGGATCATGTCACGCCGCGCCTGTTCGACACCTTCGAGACCGGCGTGCGCTATCAGGCCTGGCACACCCTGGCGATGCTGGCGGTACTGGTCTGGCGGGCACATACGCCGCAACCCGGCCAGGGCTGGGCGCTCAAGCTGTGGGGAGCCGGTATCGTGCTGTTTTCCGGCTCGCTGTATCTGCTGGTACTGACCGGCACGCCGATGCTGGGAGTCATCACGCCGGTCGGCGGCGTGCTGCTGATGGCGGGCTGGCTGGCGCTGGCGGCGAGCGCCTGGCGGGCCCGTGCGCCGTCATCCTGAAGGGGAGGTCTGCCGGGACGTGCCGCTCAGTCGTCGTCCTCGTCGCGATCCGGCAGCACATAGGTCGCGGTGACGATCGCCACCGGTGCGTCGTCACCGGCGGAGAACAGCTCCACCTCGCCCACCGCCAGGCGGCTGCCCAGCTTGACCAGCCGGGCATTGGCGATCAGGTCGCGGTCGCCGCGGGCGCGGCGCAGGAAATGGCAGTTGAGGTCGCTGGTCACCGCCATCGCCTCCGGCCCGATCTGGGCCAGGATCGCCACGTAGAGACAGACATCCGCCAGCGCCATCATGCTCGGCCCCGAGACGCAGGCGCCGGGGCGCAGGTGCTCGTCCTCGATGGCCAGGCTCATGGTCGCGCGCATGTCGTCGACCCCCTCGATGGTGCCCTGACGAAAGGGGAAGACTTCGTCGAGAAACTCCTCGATGGCGGCGGCGGTCATCACGGTCATTGGGGGTCTCCTGGCGCAGGGCTCGGCGTGTCACTGCGCCCAAGATAGCGCAACCCAACCCGGCCGCACAGGGCACAGGCCGCGAGCCGAGGCGCCCAGCGTCAATCCGCCCGCCGGCCGGGCCCGTTACCCTCCCCCGGAAACGGCACCGCCCCCTGCCGTTCATGGCAGGGGGCGGCTTGTGGGGCAGCACACGCCCGGCCGGTCAGCCGGGGCAGGCCAGGGTCACCCCTTGGCCTTGTCCACCGCGCGCCAGTGATGCAGCAGCGGCTCGGTGTAGCCCGCCGGCTGCTCGCGGCCCTTGAAGATCAGGTCCGAGGCGGCCTGGAAGGCGCTGGAGTCGGCCAGGTGCGAGGTCATCGGCGTGTAGGTCGGGTCCCCGGCGTTCTGGTCGTCGACCACCTTCGCCATGCGCTCGAGGGTCTCCCTGACCTGCTCTCGGCTTACGATGCCGTGGTACAGCCAGTTGGCGATGTGCTGGCTGGAGATGCGCAGCGTGGCGCGGTCTTCCATCAGCCCCACGTCGTGGATGTCGGGCACCTTGGAGCAGCCCACGCCGTGCTCGACCCAGCGCACCACGTAGCCGAGGATGCCCTGGCAGTTGTTGTCGAGTTCCTGCTGGATCTCGTCGGCCGACCAGTCGGGGGTCTCGACCACCGGCACGGTGAGCAGATCGTCCAGATAGTCGGTGGCCGGGCGCGACTCGAGGTCCTGCTGCACGGCGGCGACATCGACCTGGTGGTAGTGCAGGGCGTGGAGCACCGCGGCGGTGGGCGAGGGCACCCAGGCGGTGTTGGCGCCGGCCTTCGGGTGGCCGATCTTCTGCACCAGCATGTCGGCCATCAGGTCGGGCATCGCCCACATGCCCTTGCCGATCTGGGCGCG
>NZ_JAGXFD010000001.1:742316-743530 GCF_020148005.1 Modicisalibacter tunisiensis
TCCTCGTCCATGATGCCCATCTTGAGGGTGTCGCGCTCCAGGCCCAGCACGTCCTCGATGCGCGTGAACAGGGTGTTGGCGAAGGCGACCTCGGCCGGGCCGTGCATCTTGGGCTTGACGATGTACACCGAGCCGGTGCGCGAGTTGCGCGGCTCATTCTCGCCCTTGTTGAGGTCGTGGATGGCGATCAGGCCGGTGAGCACGCCGTCGAGGAGGCCCTCGGGGATCTCGTTGCCCGCCTCGTCGAGCACCGCCGGGGTGGTCATCAGGTGGCCGACGTTGCGCACGAACAGCAGCGAGCGCCCGGGCAGGCGCAGGCTGCCGCCGTCGGGGGCGGTGTAGTCGCGATCCGGGTTGAGACGACGGGTGACGGTCCTGTCGCCCTTGGCGAAGGACTCGGCGAGATCGCCCTTCATCAGCCCCAGCCAGTTGCGGTAGACGCCGACCTTGTCCTCGGCGTCGACGGCGGCCACCGAGTCCTCGCAGTCCATGATGGTGGTCACCGCGGCCTCGACGAGCAGGTCCTTGACGTGGGCCGGGTCGGTCTTGCCGATGGGGTGGCTGGCGTCGATCTGGATTTCCAGGTGCAGGCCGTGGTGGGCGAGCAGCACCGCCTCGGGGGCGGCGGCGTCGCCGCGGTAGCCGACCAGCTGGTCGGGCCGCGCCAGGCCGGTCTCGCGGCCGTTGTCACGCGTGACCACCAGCTTGCCGTCGTGGATCGCATAGCCGGTGGCCTCGGTGTGGGACCCCTCGGCGAGCGGCGCGGCTTCGTCGAGCACCTCGCGGGCGTAGGCGATGACCTTCTCGCCGCGCTTCGGGTTGTAGCTCGTGCCCTTCTCGGCGCCGTCGGTCTCGGGGATCGCGTCGCTGCCGTAGAGGGCATCGTAGAGGCTGCCCCAGCGGGCATTGGCGGCGTTGAGCGCATAGCGGGCATTGTTGACCGGCACCACCAGCTGCGGGCCGGCCTGCACGGCGATCTCGGCGTCGACGTTGCGGGTGGTGACCTGCACCTCGCCCGGCTCGTCGGCGAGATAGCCCTGCTCGCGCAGGAACGCCTGGTAGGCAGTCATGTCGCGCACCGGGCCCGGGTGGGCCTGGTGCCAGGCGTCGAGCTCGCCCTGCAGGCGATCGCGCTCGGCGAGCAGTGCGCGGTTGGTGGGCGCGAGGTCGTGGACCAGGGCATCGACGCCGGCCCAGAAGGCCTCGGGGTCGAC
>NZ_JAGXFD010000001.1:743540-914824 GCF_020148005.1 Modicisalibacter tunisiensis
GGCGATCGCGCTCGGCGAGCAGTGCGCGGTTGGTGGGCGCGAGGTCGTGGACCAGGGCATCGACGCCGGCCCAGAAGGCCTCGGGGTCGACACCGGTGCCGGGCAGGGCCTCGTCGGTGATGAAGCGGTCGAGTTCGGCGGCCACCTGCAGGCGGTGGCGGGTAACGCGGTCGGTCATGGAAGGATGTCCTCTCGCTGCGCTGTCGCATCGGCGTTCGAGCGCCGATTCGGTATTCATTATGGCAAAAGCAGTTATGGAAACGTCTTCCATATATTAACCGAAAGCGGGGTCACTGTGGATACCGCTCGACTAAGGGCTAAGAGCCCGTACCGCGCCGACGCCGCCATCATGCGCATCACGGGGATTGACCGGCGACAGACGACCTGCTCTCGTTCACAATCGGTACAAGCATGGAAGCGAACCTGGGAGATGCCATGACCGATTTCGCGCCGTTACAGGCGCTGGGACCGCTGGCCGTGGTCGATGCGCCGCGCGCCGAGGCGCTGGAGGAGTACCTGGCCCACTACCGACTGGCTCCCCTGCTGTCGGAGGGAGTCGAGCTGTACGCCGGTTTCGTGGATGCCGAGCGCTACCGGCTGTGGGCCCAGGTCTGGTGTCCCGGCGAGCCCTGCGGCACGGCCTTCGTGGTCCACGGCTACTTCGACCATCTGGGGCTCTACCGCCACCTGCTGGAGCGCCTGCTCGACCGGGGCTGGCGCGTGGTGCTGTGGGACCTGCCCGGTCACGGCCTGTCGAGCGGCCCCCGCGCCACCATCGACGACTTCGAGGAGTACGGCGCCTGCCTGCACGCGCTCCAGCGCCACCTCACCCGGCGCACGCTCGCCCCCGGCCCCTGGGTGGGGATCGGCCAGAGCACCGGCGCGGCGATTCTCGCCACCGACGCCCTGGGACGCGGCACCACGGCCCCCTGGGAGGCCCTGGTGCTGCTCGCACCGCTGGTCCGCCCCTGGGGGTGGCCGCAGTCGAGCTGGCTGCATCGCCTGGCCAGCCCCTTCATAAGCTCGATTCCACGGCGCTACCAGCCCAACTCCAACGACGCCGAGTTCGCCGCCTTCCTGCGCGAGCACGACCCGCTGCAACCGGATCGCCTGACCCTGACCTGGGTGACGGCGATGCGCCGCTGGATGGCCCACATGCTGGCCCTGCCGGCCAGCGACCTGCCGGTGCTGATCCTGCAGGGCGAACAGGACCTGACCGTCGACTGGAGCTGGAACCTCGAGGTGCTGACCCGCAAGTTCCCCCGCGCCCGGGTCCATCGCCACCCCGAGGCGCGTCACCATCTGGTCAACGAGAGCCCGCCGATCCGTGACACCCTGTTCGATGAGCTCGACCAGTTTCTCGACGGCGTCATCGAACCGGCCGACCAGCCCTCGGTGACGCCGTGAAACGCACGCTCTGCAGCCTCTGCCTCGCCCTGCTGCTGGCCGCCTGTGCCGGCGCCCCGCCCTCGAGCACCACGCCCGAGCGCCGGGCCCTGCAGGGACTGAGCCAGCGCGCCGCCGAGGCCGCCATGACCGCCCCCCACTGGGCGATCCCGGCCGAGGAACGCGTCCTGCTGCTGGCCCCGCCCCGGGTCGATGCCGACCTGCCCATCGCCACCGACACCTTCCGCGAGGCGCTCACCCGCGCCCTGCTCGGCCGCGACGGCGGCCCCCAGGTCCTCAACTGGAAGCCCACGGCGAACGAGTCCGCGGCCCCCGACAACCAGTGGATCCTGGAAAGCCGGCTGCAGACCGAAGGCCCGATCCTCGCCCTCTCCGACCGCCGCCTGCTGCCCTACCGCCTGGAGCTGACGCTGCGCCGCCCGGGCAGCGACGCGCCGCGCTGGCGCTACCATATCGACGGTGCGCTGGATGCCTCAGCGCTGTAATCGCCCCATCCCGCGTTTTGCGGCACCCGGCATCGCGCGCCACAATGACCGGCCAGCCTCACCCGAGCAAGGAGTCGTCAGTCATGCCCCGCTACGCCCGTCACCTCTATCGTGAAGGCCCCGCCAACCCCTTCCCCGGCCTCAAGGCCCTGGAACGCAAGCTGGGGCGTTCGATTCCGCACCGACTGGGCTCCAACGAAGGGCTCGACATGCCGCATCACGCCCTGAAGGCGCGTTTCGGCGAGGCCGTGGCCGAGCTGGCGCGCAGCTACGGCGATGCCGAGGCGCTGGGCGTGCGCCGCCGCCTGGCCGAGGCCCTGGACACCCCGGTCGAGGCGTTGCTGGTGGACGCCGGCGCCGACAGCCTGCTGGCCCTGGCGCTGCGCGCCACCTGCGAGCCCGGCGACACGGTGATCACCAGCGCCGGTACCTACCCGACCTTTCGCTACTTCGCCGCCGGCCAGGGCTGCCGGGTCGTCGAGGTCGACTACCGCCGCGCCCCGGGCCGGCTGGCGCCCGACCTCGCCGCCTTGGCGGAACACGCCCACCAGCATCACGCCCGGCTGGTCTATCTGGCCAACCCGGACAACCCCAGCGGCCACTGCCACGACGACGAGGCCGTGCAGGCGCTGCGCGACGCCCTGCCGGCGGAGTGCACCCTGCTGCTCGACGAGGCCTATCACGACTTCCGCGGCGATGCCGACGCGCCCGCCGCCGGCGCCGTATGGCCCGGGGTGATCCGCGTGCGGACCTTCTCCAAGGCCCACGGCCTGGCGGGGCTGCGCATCGGCTACGCGATCGCCGACCCGGGAGCGCTGGCCATGCTGCACAAGGTGCGCATCCATTACGCCGTCTCCTCGCTGGCGCTGGCCGCCGCGGAGACGGTGCTCGATCATCCCGGCGAGACCCGCGAGCACGTCGAGGCGGTGGTCCGGCGCCGCGAGCAGCTCGCCGAACGGCTGCGCGGCCTGGGTGCCGAGGTGCCGCCGAGCGACACCAACTTCATCGCCGTATGCCTGCCCGACGCCGAGACCGCCGAGCGCGTGCACGGCGAGCTGCTCGCCGCGGCCGTGCTGATTCACCGCCCCGCGCACCCGGCGCTGGGCGACGTGCTGCGCATCAGCACCCTGGCCGACGCCCTGCCCGAGGGCCGCCTGGCGGCGCTGGAGGCCGTGCTGCCCGGGCGCTGACCCCGGGCCCGGGCGTCATCCCGAGGCGGCCGAGCCGCCCAGCACCAGCATCGCCACCCCGGCCAGATAACAGGCGATGATCGCCACGCTCTCGAAGCCGATCCGCCCCGGCCCCTGCTCCTGGCGGCGGATCAGGCCCAGCATCAGGATGCCGGTCATCAGCAGCGACAGCGCCACCCACAGCGACACGTCATCGGGCACGGCGTGGTAGATCGAACCGCCGCGGTAGGCGATGTCCGAGGCCGCGGCGAACAGCGTGTCGAAGGCATTGCCGCCGATGATGCCGGCCACCGCCAGCGTCAGGGCACCGCGCCGCACCGCGGCGATCGAGGTCACCAGCTCCGGCAGCGAGGTGACCACCGAGGTCATCAGCACCCCCACCGCCGCCTGACTGAGCCCGGTACGCTGGCTGATCACCGTGGCGCTGCGCTCCAGCAGCCAGCCGCTCGCGCCGAGCACCGCCGCCATGATCACGAACGCCAGCCACAGCGTGGTCAGCGAGCGGGCCAGCGCCCGATCGTCCGGCTCGTCGAGACGGGTCTCGCGGGTGCGCGCCGGCTGCCACATGGGGTCGCGCTGGGCGCGGCTGACAAGACGCAGCCCGAACAGATAGATGATGAACAGCAGCGGCGTGACGGGATGCACCTGCCACATCGTCCAGTCCGGCGAGAAGCGCCCCACCAGCAGCAGCGCCAGCAGGCAGATCAGCAGCCCGCCCTGCATCAGGTTGCCGATCGAGGCCGCGGCATGCTCCAGATTGGCGCGCCGGTGCGCCAGGTCGGCGAGCGTCAGGAACAGCGTCTGCACGGCGATGCCGCCCAGGGCGTTGCTCATCGCCAGTTCCGGCTGGTCGGAAAGTGCCGCGGACACCGACAGCACGATGCCCGACAGCGAGGTCGCCATGCCCAGCAGAAGCGCCCCGGCAACGGCCTCGCCCAGCCCGGTGCGATCGGCGAGATCATCGACTACCCGGGTCAGCCGGGTGCCCACCACCCCGATCACCAGGGCACAGGCCGCGAACAGGCCGAGACTGACCGCCAGCGGCAGGGACTCGAGCAGGGCCGTCATGCCGGGCTCCCGGGACTGCCGATCACTCGGGTGAAACGACGTGCTGTCATGGCTCGGTCCTCCGTGACCCGGATGGCCTGGCGTTCAGGCCGAGGATTCCCCGCCGCCGCGCAGCCGGTCGAGCTGGCGATAGCCGATCGCCTCCATCAGCTGGGGGCGTTCAGGGCGCGACGCCCCGGCCAGATCGGCCAGCGTCAGTGCCACCCGCAGCACGCGATGGTAGGCCCGTGCCGAGAGCTTGAGCCGGGTCAGCACCTCGGCCAGCCAGACCCGCTCGGCCTCCGGCAGGGCACAGGCGGCCTCCAGCGCGGCTCCGGGCAGCCGGGCATTGAGATGCCCCCGTGCCAGCTGCCGCTCGCGGGCGGCGAGCACCCGCTCGCGTACCGTGGCCGAACTCTCGCCCCGGGTATCGCGGGTCAGCTGGTCGGGCGGCAGGGCCGGCACCTCGACCTGCAGGTCGATGCGATCGAGCAGCGGCCCGGAAAGCCGCGACTGGTAGCGCTGGATCTGCGCCGGGGTGCATACGCAGGCCTGGCGCGGGTCGCCCAGGTGCCCGCAGGGGCAGGGATTCATGGCCGCGACCAGCTGAAAACGTGCCGGGAAGCGGCGCTGGCGGCTGGCCCGGGCGATGTGGATCTCGCCGGACTCCAGCGGCTCGCGCATCACCTCCAGCACGCCGCGGTCGAACTGCGGCAGCTCGTCGAGAAACAGCACCCCGTGGTGGGCCAGCGAAATCTCGCCGGGCCGCGGCCGCGAACCGCCGCCCACCAGCGCCGCGCCGCTGGCGGTGTGGTGCGGCGAGCGGAAGGGACGCTGCCCCCACTGCGCCAGCAGGTCGAGCCCGCAGACCGAGCGCACCGAGGCCACCTCGAGCGCCTCGTCCGCCGACAGCGGCGGCAGGATGCCCGGCAGGCGGCTGGCGAGCATGGTCTTGCCGGTGCCCGGCGGACCGGCAAACAACAGGTTGTGCCCGCCCGCCGCCGCCACCTCCAGCGCGCGGCGCGCCTGATGCTGGCCACGCACCTCGGCGAGATCCGCCAGCGGCGCCCGGGACGGGGTCGGTGCCGTGAGGGTGTGGGCCGGCAGCGTGGCCTGCCCCAGCAGGTGCGCGACCACCTCGCTCAGGTGCCCTGCCGCCTGCACCGTCAGCCCCTCGGCCAGCGCGGCCTCGTCGGCGTTGTCCTCGGGCAGCAGCAGGGTCCGCTCGGCACGGCGCGCCGCCAGGGCGGCGGGCAGCACGCCGGAGACCGGGCGCAGCCGCCCGTCGAGGGCCAGTTCGCCGAGGCACTCCACGGACTCGAGCGACGCGACGGGGATCTGCTCGGAGGCCGCCAGGATACCCAGCGCGATCGGCAGGTCGAAGCGGCCGCCCTCCTTGGGCAGGTCCGCCGGCGCCAGGTTGACGGTGATGCGCCGCGTGGTGGGAAAGTCGAACCCGGCATTGGTCAGGGCGCTGCGCACCCGCTCGCGGCTCTCGCGCACGGCGGTTTCCGGCAGGCCGACCAGCGTCATGCCCGGCAGGCCGTTGGCCAGGTGCACCTCGACCAGCACCTCCGGCGCCTCGAGCCCCAGCCCGGCGCGTGTATGAACGAGAGCGAGTGCCATGGGCGGCTCCTTGATCCGACGACGTGGCCGCGAGCCGGACCGGCAGTGCCCGGCTCGCTACTTAAGAATCTGTTGATTCAGCATTCATTGATACAGATCGGGCCGTCATCGGCAAGGGCGTGGCTCAACGCGACGCCGAGTCGTCGTCCGCGGGCCGGGGCTCATCCGCCGCGGCGGCCTCGCCGGTTCCGGCGGACTCGCGCTCCGACGTGGCGTCATCCGGCGCGGGAGCGGTCGCCGTCTCGCCGGCGGACACCGGGGCGGCGCTCTCGGCCGAGGGCGTCTCGGCGTCCAGCGACGCCTCCAGCGCGGCGACCTGCTTCTCGAGGGCCTCGACACGGGAACGGGTGCGCTGCAGCACGTCCATGAGGATGTCGAAGTCCTCGCGGGTCACCAGTTCCATGCGCTCGAAGGCACCGCGCATCACGTTGTGCACGTTGCGCTGGATATCCTCCGGCGCATGGGAAGCATCCTGCAGCCGCTCGCCGAGCTGCTGGGCGAGGCGGCTGATACGGTCGTTGGGGATCATGGGTCTCTCCTTCCAAGGGTGTCTCCAGCATACGCAACGCACCTTTCGCCTGCACCAGCCTGTGCCGCCCGCTTCCGGTCATGTCAGGGCGGGTCGCGAGCGCTCGACGCCACGTGCGCCAGGGTGATGCGCCGGTCGTCACCACCGGCACCAGAATGGTGCGCTGCATCGCAGCAAATCCTCCCCCGCTTCTTCTCGTTCGCCCCGAAAACGCCACAAGCAACTGTTTTAAAAAACAATTTAAAAAAATGGCACAGCCTTCGCGATATCCTCTTCAGGCGCCAGCCGACAACAAGGAGACGCAAGGGATGAAACTCATCACCGCCATTATAAAACCCTTCAAGCTCGACGATGTGCGCGAGGCTCTCGCCGACAACGGGGTGCAGGGCATCACCGTCACCGAAGTGAAGGGGTTCGGCCGCCAGAAGGGCCACACCGAACTGTATCGCGGCGCCGAGTATGTCGTGGACTTCCTGCCCAAGGTCAAGATCGAGATCGCCGTCGACGACGACCGGGTGGACGGCGTGCTCGAGGCCATCCGAGCCGCCGCCAACAGCGGCAAGATCGGCGACGGCAAGCTGTTCGTCACGCCGCTGGAGGACGTGATCCGGATTCGTACCGGCGAACGGGGTCCCGACGCCGTCTGAAGACGCAGGACAAGGAGACAACAACGATGACAGAGCTCAACTACGCGCTCGACACCTTCTACTTCCTGATCTGCGGGGTGCTGGTCATGTGGATGGCCGCCGGCTTCGCGATGCTGGAAGCCGGTCTGGTGCGCTCGAAGAACACCGCGGAGATCCTCACCAAGAACGTCGTGCTGTTCGCCATCGCCTGCACCATGTACCTGCTCGTGGGCTACTACCTGATGTACTCGAGCGACGCCGGCGGCTTCCTGCCCAACCTCGGCGTGCTGCTGGGCGGCGAGCACGGCGTGGATGCGGTGCTGGCCGGCGGTGACGACGCGCCCTACTATTCCGCCCGCGCCGACTTCTTCTTCCAGGTGGTCTTCGTGGCGACCGCCATGTCGATCGTCTCCGGCGCCGTGGCCGAACGCATGAAGCTGTGGGCCTTCCTGGCCTTCGCGGTGGTGATGACCGCCGTCATCTACCCCGTCGAAGGGTACTGGACCTGGGGCGGCGGCTGGCTGAACGAACTGGGCTATTCCGACTATGCCGGTTCCGGCATCGTGCACCTCGCCGGGGCCGCCGCGGCACTGGCCGGGGTGCTGGTGCTCGGCCCGCGCCGGGGCAAGTACGGCAAGAACGGCGCCATCTTCGCCATCCCCGGCGCCAACATGCCGCTGGCCACGCTCGGCACCTTCATCCTGTGGATGGGCTGGTTCGGCTTCAACGGCGGCTCCGAGCTGAAGCTCTCCGACGTGACCTCGGCGAACCACATGGCACAGGTACTGGTCAACACCAATGCCGCGGCGGCCGGCGGCGTGATCGCCGCGCTGGTTCTGGCCAAGCTCTGGTTCCGCAAGGCCGACCTGACCATGGCGCTGAACGGCGCGATCGCCGGTCTGGTGGCCATCACCGCCGACCCGCTCTCCCCCACCGCCCCGGTTGCGACGCTGATCGGCGCCATCGGCGGCCTGCTGGTGGTGGCCGCGATCGTGACCCTCGACAAGCTGCGCATCGATGACCCGGTGGGCGCGATCTCCGCCCACGGCGTGGCCGGCATCTGGGGCGTGATGGTGGTGCCGTTCAGCAATGGCGATGCCAGCTTCGGCGCCCAGCTGATCGGCGTGATCGGCATCTTCGCCTGGGTGTTCCTCGCCAGCCTGGCGGTGTGGCTGATCCTCAAGGCGATCATGGGCATCCGCGTCAGCGAGGAAGAAGAATACGAGGGGGTCGATCTGGCCGAGTGCGGGCTGGAGGCCTATCCGGAGTTTACCGTCGGCGGCAACCAGTAACGCCGCCGACATACCGAGTGAGCTGGCGTGCTCCACCTGGCCCCCTTCGGGGGGTCTTTTTTATTCGCCCAACGAGCGGTGTATGCTTTAGGGCAACAATACCGACGCAATCCGGGGCCGACACCCGCGTGCCGGCCCCGCCCCAAGGCGAGGAGTCAAGACGATGAAACTGGTGACTGCCATCATCAAGCCGTTCAAGCTGGACGATGTCCGCGAGTCGCTCTCCGAGATCGGCGTGCAGGGCATTACCGTGACCGAGGTCAAGGGCTTTGGTCGCCAGAAGGGCCACACCGAGCTGTATCGGGGCGCCGAATACGTCGTCGACTTCCTGCCCAAGGTCAAGCTCGAGGTCGCCGTCGACGACAGCATGGCCGAGCAGGTCATCGAGGCGATCACCAGCGTCTCCAACACCGGCAAGATCGGCGACGGCAAGATCTTCGTCTCGCCGCTGGAGCAGGTGATTCGCATCCGCACGGGCGAGACGGGCAAGGACGCGGTCTGAGTTCGGCCTGAAAACTGGCTACGCTCGGCCATACGGCGTTAAAAATCAGCTCAAAATGCTCATTTACTCCGCGTAAACTCCGCTTTTTCGCTGATTTTTGCCTTGTCTGGCCATCGCTCGCCGACTTTTCAGACCAAACTGCCGCTCGCATCCATCCCGAACAACAACGCCCCCATGACCTTGTCATGGGGGCGTTCTTTATTTCCGTGTCGCGCCTGTGGCTTACCGCTCCCGGCGAAGCCGGGGCTTACTTCTCGACGAAGGCGCGTTCGATCACGTAGTCGCCCGGCTCGCCCATGCGCGGCGAGATCTTGAAGCCCAGGTCGTCGAGCAGCGCACTGGTCTCGTCGAGCATCGCCGGGCTGCCGCAGATCATGGCACGGTCCTGCTTGGGATCGAGCGCCGGCAGGCCGGTGTCCTCGAACAGCTTGCCGCTGCGGATGTGGTCGGTCAGGCGGCCCATGGTGCGGAAGTCCTCGCGGGTCACGGTCGGGTAGTAGACCAGCTTCTCGCTGATCTCCTCGCCCAGGTACTCGTGGGCCGGCAGCTCCTGCTCGATGAAGTCGGCATAGGCCAGTTCGCTGACGGTGCGCACGCCGTGGATCAGCACGATCTTCTCGAAGCGCTCGTAGACCTCCGGATCCTGGATCAGGCTCATGAACGGCGCCAGGCCGGTGCCGGTGGACAGCAGGTAGAGGTTGCGGCCCGGCAGCAGGTCGTCGGTGACCAGGGTGCCGGTGGGCTTGCGGCTGACCATGATCTGGTCGCCGACCTTGAGATGCTGCAGGCGCGAGGTCAGCGGGCCGTCGGGCACCTTGATGCTGAAGAACTCGAGATGATCCTCGTAGTTGGGGCTGGCGATGGAGTAGGCGCGCACCAGCGGCTTGCCCTCGACCTCCAGGCCGATCATCACGAACTGGCCGTTCTTGAAGCGCAGGCTGCGCTCCCGGGTCGTGCGGAAGCTGAACAGGGTATCGTTCCAGTGGTGGACACTCAGCACTTCTTCCAGGGCGTACTTGCTCATCAGGGCCTCTCAATATATTCCAAAAAAGAATAATACATCGGAGTTTAACTTTCCCATAATTCTAAGACCCCGGCCGATATCTGTTAAATGGGTTGTCTGGATAACCCTTATCGGTAATCTTGATAAGCAAGCCGCCACGAGTCCGCCCATGCGCTACACCCTTCGCCAGCTCGAGGTCTTCGTCGCCGTCGCCCAGCAGCAGAGCGTCTCGCACGCCGCCCGCGAGCTGGCGCTCTCGCAGTCCGCCGCCAGCACGGCACTGGCCGAACTGGAACGCCAGTTCGACTGCCGGCTGTTCGATCGCATCGGCCGCCGGCTCAAGCTCAACGCCCTGGGCTTCCAGCTGCTGCCCAAGGCGGTGGCCCTGCTCGACCGCGGCGAGGAGATCGAGGAACTGCTGCGCGGCCAGCGCGGCATCGGTTCGCTGGACGTCGGCGCCACCCTGACCATCGGCAACTACCTGGCCACCCTGCTGATCAGCGACTTCATGCAGCGCCACCCCGGCAGCCGGGTACGCCTGCACGTGCGCAACACCGCCTCGATCGTCGAGCGCATCATCCAGCACGAACTGGACCTGGGGCTGATCGAGGGCAACTGCCAGCACGAGGACGTGGTGCTGCAGCCCTGGGTGGAGGACGAGCTGACGGTGTTCTGCGCCCCGCACCATCCGCTGGCCGGCGCCGGCGACGTGGGCCTCGACCGGCTGCTGCGGGAGGCCTGGATCATGCGCGAACAGGGCTCGGGGACCCGCCTGACCCTGGAGCAGGCCACCCGCCACCGCCGCGGGCGCTTCAACATCCGCCTCGAGCTGGAGCACACCGAAGGCATCAAGCGGGCGGTGGAATCGGGGCTGGGCATCGGCTGCGTCTCCAACCTGGCCCTGCGCGACGCCTTCCGGCGCGGCAGCCTGGTGCCGGTCGCCACGCCGGCGCTCGACCTGCGCCGCCAGTTCGCCTTCATCTGGCACCGTCACAAGTACCTGAGCACCGGCATGCGGGAGTTCCTGCGCCTGTGCCAGCAGATGACCGAAGGCGTCAGCCGCAGCGACGAGATCGAGCTGCCCAGCGTGCCCTGAGCCGGCCAGGCCCAGGAAAGTCACGTTCCCCCCTTCAGAAACAGCGTTTTCCCCGCCCCGCCAGGATGAGCCCTGCCCCTCTCGTCGAGCTCACGACGCCCCTGATTTCCGGCGTTTTACTGCAACGCAAAATCAGCCTGGCGATGGGTCAATGTCAGGTTGGGCGCCCTCGCCGGCCCTCGTATCCTGACATGAGGATTTAACGCTTTGTAACGCGTTTGTCAGCCCGCTAACGCCGAACGCATCACTCGCCGGTTCAGGCGCAGGTACGAAAACAGGCGGCCGGGCACGGGATCTTCAGGCAACAGTGTGGGGGCGTGCGATGAACAAGCGGTCGATGACCTTGGGGACACTGGTCTGTCTGTCGGGGCTGCTCGGTGCACCCGCCGCCCTGGCCCAGAGCGGCAGCACGGATGCCCAGCGCGAGGCCTGGGTGGTCAAGGCCCGCCAGGGCGAGCGCGATGCGGCGATCGACGGCCTCAAGGCGCTCTACGCGCGCACCGGCGACACGCGGGTCCTCGACGACCTGATCGCGCTGCTGGTGCGCGCCGGCCGGCTCGAGGAGGCGCTGAACGCCTGCGGCCCCTGCCGGGCCGAGGACTACTCCGAGACCAGCCTGGTCGCCCTGGGCGGCGCGGCGCGCCAGCTCGGCCGCCCCGAGCGCGCCCAGGAGTTCTTCCGGGAGCTGACCCTGCGCGACCCCAACAACCCCCAGGGCTGGCTGGGGCTGGCGCTGACCCATACCGACCTGGGCAACGTCGAGTCGGCCGGCTGGGCACTGGCCCGCTACGAGGAAACCTTCGGCCGTACCGACGAGTACCTCGAGGCCCGTGCCTACCTGGCCGCGCGCACCGACAACACCCTTGGCGAGCTGCAGGCCCGCCAGCGTCTGGTCGAGCGCCAGCCCGAGAACGACCAGGAGGTCAAGGCGCTCTACCGGCTGGCCGTCACCCTCGGCGCCAGCGCCGCCGCCCAGCGGATGATGAGCGAGCATCCCGATGTCTTCACCGAGGCCGACCGGCTCTGGCTGCGCTACTACGATGCGGTCGCCAGCCTGCGCCTGGCCGACAGCACCGGCGACCTGAGCCATGCCGAGCAGGGCCTGGCGGGGCTGAACGCGGTCATCGCCGACGAGCGCTCCGCCCCCGGGCTGGTGCAGCGCGCCGAGTACGACAAGGTCGTCGCCCTGGCGACCCTGCGCCGCTTCCGCGACGCCGAGGCGCTGGCCGCCACGCTCGAGACCCGCTACGGCCCGCTGCCCAACTACGTGCAGGAAGCCCGGGCCGACGCCCTGAGCGGCCTGGGGCGCCCCGGCGAGGCGCGACGCCTCTACCAGTCGCTGGTGGCCTCCAACCCCGGCAAGGCCCGCGACGTCGATCACCCGCTCTATGAATCGCTGATCTACGCCTACGCCGACGCCCAGCAGTACGGCCGGGCCAACGACCTCCTCGAGCGCTGGAAGGCCGAGGAGCCGGCCACCCGCTGGGACTTCACCGGCACCCGGCGCATCGACAACCCCAACTTCGAGAAGGTGCGCTACCTGGAGGTCATGCTCACGGCCTGGCGCGGCGACGAGGACGGCGCCGAGGCGCAGCTCGACGACTACCTCGCCGAGGCCCCCGGCAGTGCCTCGCTGTGGCGCATCAAGGGCGACCTGTACCGCTGGCGCGGCTGGCCGCGCCAGGCGGAGCAGGCCTATCGCGAGGCCGCCGACCGCCGACCGCCGGACAGCCGCCAGGCGGCCGACTACGGCATTCTCGGCGCGCGCCTCGACCGCGGGCAGTGGCGTGACACGGTCGCCGCCATCAAGCAGGAAGTCGCGACTCGCCCGCCCAGCGTCGCGCTCGAGGGCCTCGAGCGCGACTGGCGCGAGCAGCGCGCCGGCAAGCTGTCGATCCAGGCCGAGCGGGGCGACACCCAGGGCAACGGCGTGCAGAGCTCCCGCGACTGGCGCTACGAGACCCGCCTCGATGCCCCGCGCAACGACGCCGGCTCGCGCTTCTTCGCCCAGCGCATCGGCATCTACGGCAAGTACAACGGCGACAATCTGTACGCCGCCTACGATGCCGCCGGCTACGAATTCAACCTCTACCCGGCGACGCTCTCCCTGGCGGTGGGCCGGGGCGCTCAGCTCAACGAGGACTGGCTGGCCTGGGGCCGCTTCAACTACGCCTTCTCGGATTTCTGGTCGATCAACGCCAGCGCCGAGCTGAATACCGCCCAGACCCCGCTGCGCGCCCTCAACGACGACGTGCGGGCCGACCGCTACAGCCTCGGCGCCAGGTACCGGCGCGACGAGAAGGGCGAGGGCGGCCTGGGTCTGGCCCTGACCGACTTCGACGACGGCAACCTGCGTCGCGAGGTCTTCGCCTACTGGGACGAGGACCTGATCCATCACGACGCCTGGCGGCTCAACGGCCAGCTGTTCGTCGGCGGCTCGCAGAACGACACCGTCGAGGCCAGCTACTACAACCCCGCCAGCGACATCAGCACCAGCGGCCAGCTCGCCTTGAGCTACCTGCTGCCGCTGGGCTACCGCAAGGGCTTCACCCAGACGCTGACCCTCGGCGGCGGCAACTACTGGGAGGAGAACTACGGCAGCGACGCCACCTGGCAGATCGGCTACGCCCACCAGTGGAGCCTCGAGCCCGACCTGATCGTGAGCTACGGCATCTCGCGGCAGAAGGCCGTCTACGACGGCGACCCGGAATACGGCAACTTCATCACCGCCGGCATCGAATGGAGGTTCCTGTGAACACGCGGCTGCTTGCCCTGCTGGCACTGTGCCTGACCCTGGCCCTCGCCGCCCCGGCGTTCGCCGGCCGTCAGCCCGGCGACGTGGCGGTGATCAGCTATCACGACATCGTCGATCTGGATCGCACCCCGAACCAGAAGCTCTACCCCCAGACGATCACCCGCAACATGCTGATCCAGCACTTCAACCTGATCGCCGAGCTGGGCTACCGGCCGGTCAGCCTGCAGCAGGTGCTGGACGCCCGCGACGGCAAGCAACCGTTGCCGGACAGGGCCGTGCTGCTGACCTTCGACGACGGCTATCGCAGCTTCTACGACATCGTCTATCCGCTGCTCAAGCTCTACAACTACCCGGCGGTGGCCGCCATCGTCGGCAGCTGGCTGGACGTGCCGCCGGGCCAGCAGGTGCTGTACGGCAACGACCGGCTGCCGCGCTCGCACTTCATGACCTGGGACCAGCTGCGCGAGATGGACGCCTCGGGCCGGGTCGAGATCGCCTCGCACACCTACGCCCTGCACTACGGGCTGGTGGGCAACCCCTTCGGCAACCAGCAGCCGGCGGCCGTGACCAGTGCCTGGACGCCGCAGGGCTACGAGGATGCCGCCGCCTACCGCGCCCGCATCCGCGAGGACTTCCGTCGCTCCCAGGAACGCATGCGCCAGGAGCTGGGCCACCCGGCCCGGGCGATGGTCTGGCCCTACGGCGCCTACAGCGAGGCCACCCTGCAGATGGCCGCCGACGCGGGCATGCCGACCACCTTCAACCTGATCTCGCGCATGGATAACATCGACGACGGCACCCGGGCCATGGGCCGCTATCTGGTGGACCAGGAGACCTCCCTGCAGTACCTGCAAGAGATCTTCGCCGGCAGGACCTGGGACCGCACGACCAAGCGCATCGTGCATGTCGACCTCGACTACGTCTACGACCCCGATCCCGCCCAGCAGGCGCACAACCTCGACCGGCTGCTCGACCGCATCAAGGCCTACGGGGTGAGTACCGTCTACCTGCAGGCCTTCGCCGACGCCGACGGCAACGGCGTCGCCGAGGCGCTGTACTTCCCCAACCGCCACATGCCGGTCAAGGCCGACCTGTTCAATCGCGTCGCCTGGCAGCTGAAGAAGCGTGCCGGCGTCCAGGTCTACGCCTGGATGCCGGTGATGGCCTTCAACCTGGGGCCGGGCTACCAGTACGTCAGCGACCTGCGGCTGGGCAAGCCCAACCCGCAGAACTATCGCCGCCTGTCGCCCTACGTGGCGGAAAATCGCCGGATCATCGACGACATCTACGAGGACCTGGGCCTGTACACCAAGTTCGACGGCCTGCTGTTCCACGACGACGGCTTCTTCAGCGACTACGAGGACGCCGGCACCGCCGCGCTGGCCTGGTATCACCAGAAGTGGGGGCTGCCCCCCGGGGTCTCGCTGATCCGTCAGGACAAGGCACTGATGGCGCGCTGGACGCAGCACAAGACACGCTTTCTGATCGACTTCACGAAGCAGCTGGCCCAGGCCGCCGACCGCTACCGCCTGCACGACGAGCGGACCCTGCGCACGGCCCGTAACGTCTACGCGCCGGTGGTGCTCGACCCCGAGAGCCGCGCCTGGTTCGCCCAGGACCTCGAGGCCTTCGCCGACGCCTACGACTACACCGCGGTGATGGCGATGCCCTACATGGAGGGCGCCAACGACGACGAGCTGTGGCTGCGTCGGCTGGCCCGCGACGCCCTGGCCCGGGTGCCGAGCGACAAGCTGGTCTTCGAGCTGCAGGCCACCGACTGGCGCGACAAGTCACCGGTGCCCAGCGCCACGCTGGGACGCTGGATGCAGGTGATCCGCGAGGCCGGCGTGCGCAACTACGGCTACTACCCCGACGACTTCCTCAACAACCATCCGGACGCGGGCGTGCTGCGCCGCAACTTCTCGTTGACCGCCCGCCTGGGAGCCCGGCCATGACGTCCACGGAACTGCTTGAACTCCTGGTGCTGTTCACCGTCGGCTATCCCAGCCTGATGGCGACCATCTGGATCTCCGGCGGCCTCTACTACTACTTCCACTGGGAGCGCCGACAGGCCCACGAGATGGTGACCCCCTCGCGGGAGGACGACCCCTGGGTGACGGTGCTGGTGCCCTGCCACAACGAGGCCGCGCACATCGACGAGACCATCGGCCATCTGTTTCGGCAGAACTACCTCAACTACGAGGTGATCGCCATCAACGACGGCTCCCGGGACGACACCGGCGCCCGGCTCGACGCCCTGGCCCGGCAGTACGCGAACCTCACGGTGCTGCACCAGGCCAACCAGGGCAAGGCCGCGGCCATGAACAACGGCCTGCACCACGCCCACGGCGAGATCGTGGTGGGCATCGACGGCGACGCCGTGCTCGACTACGACGCCCTGTTCTGGATGGTGGCGCACTTCCGCCAGAGCCCCCGGGTGGGCAGCGTCACCGGCAACCCCCGGGTGCGTACCCGCTCGACCGCGATCGGCAAGATCCAGACCGGCGAGTTCTCGTCGATCATCGGCCTGATCAAGCGTGCCCAGCGCATCTACGGCATGGTGTTCACCATCTCCGGGGTGGTCTGCGCCTTCCGCCGGAGCGCCCTGCAGCAGGTCGGCGCCTGGAGCACCGACATGATCACCGAGGACATCGACGTCAGCTGGAAGCTGCAGCTCGCCGGCTGGCAGGTGCGCTACGAGCCCCGGGCGGTCTGCTGGGTGCTGATGCCCGAAACCCTGCGCGGCCTCTACCGCCAGCGCCTGCGCTGGGCCCAGGGCGGCGCCGAGGCCTTCCTGCGCCACCTGGGCGCCGCCCTGCACTGGCGCAACCGCCGCTTCTGGCCGCTGCTCGTCGAGTACGTGATCAGCGTGACCTGGTGCTACGGCATGCTGGTCCTGGCGACCCTGTGGGTGGTCGATCTGGCGATGGCCGCGCCGGTCTCGAGCTGGTCGCCGCTGGAGGCGCTGCTGCGCTGGTCCGGCGGCCTGCTGGTCATGCTCTGCCTGCTGCAGTTCGCGGTCAGCTTCTTCATCGACAGCCGGTACGACCGGGCCATGCTCAAGTGCCTGTTCTGGTGCATCTGGTACCCGTTCTTCTACTGGCTGATCAACATGGCCACCGTGGTGGTGGCCTTCCCCAAGGCCGTGGTGCGCCGCCGTGGGCAGCTTGCCATCTGGACCAGCCCTGACAGAGGAGAGCGCTTCCGTGAACCATGAACTCGGCTCGATGATCATCGACAATCCCGGACGCCGCAGCCTGAGCTACCGGCTGCGCGATACCGCCCTGGTGATGGCCACCCTGGGCCTGTGGGGTCTGTTCGCCCTCCAGATCTGGAGCACGCTGGCGAGCAGTGAATTCCTGATCGAGCAGGCCTATGCCCTGGCCGTGCTCAAGCTCACCGCGCTGGACTTCGTCGGCGTGTTCTTCCTGCTGCACAGCTGGGTGATCTACGAACGCCTGCTGTTCCGCTGGCGACAGCGGATTGCGACTCGACACGCGTGACCCGAAGCGGGCAACAGAGGCCGGGGCCGCCGGGCGGGATCGCGCTCGGCGGCGGTCCGGTGGCGTCTGCATCGCGACTGACGTCGCTCCCACGGCCGGGCGCCGGGCGAACAGCCTGCCGGGAGAAGATCACCGCTCGCTGTGCCCGGAGCACGAATCGGGAGGCGAGTCGTGGCATTCGATGCGATTGCGGCCGTGTCGCTTGGCACGATAGAGGGCGTGATCGGCGCGGACGAACAGGCTGTCGAAGCCGTCATGCGCCTGACGGTCGGCCAGCCCCACGCTCAGGGTCACGTCGGCATCGATCGACCAGGCGTGCGCGGCCACCGTCCGGCGCAGGCGTTCCATGGCGCTGCACGCCTGGCGGGCATCGGCCTCGGGCAGCAGCACGGCGAACTCCTCGCCGCCGACCCGGAAGATGGCGTCGTGATCGCGGAAGGTCGCTCGCATCAGCCCGGCCAGCTGCTCCAGGATCCGGTCGCCCTCGGGATGGCCATGGCGGTCGTTGATGGCCTTGAAATGATCGATGTCCATCAGCGCCAGCGTCAGCGGCGCGCTTTCGCCGTCCTCGGCCTCCTTCAGCCAGGCGGCGAGCGTCTCGTTGAAGGCGCGCCGGTTCTTCAGGCGTGTCAGGGCGTCGCTGTAGGCCCAGTGCTCGAGGTGGCGATTCTGCTCGAGCAGCTCCCGGCGGTGGGCTTCCAGATCGGTCTTCAGCGCCTCGAGCTCCGCCACCGCGGCGACCTTGTCCTGCAGCGCGCGCTCCGTGGTCCGGCGCGCCTGGATCAGCTCGCGCTCGAGGCGACTCTTGCGCCGGATCGGCATCAGCGCCCAGTGCCACTGCGCCTGCCCGGCCGCCCCGCGGCGCTCGATGCCGCACAGCACGGGGATCTCCCCGCCCCCGGCGGTCTTCAGCGCCAGATGCACCTCCTCGGCCTGTCCCGCCTGCTCGAGCTGCGCCACCACATGCCAGTGCAGCAGGGTGCGGGCACTCGCCGTCAGCCAGTCTTCCAGGGCCTCGCCCGCCAGCGCCGGCACCCCCAGCCAGTCGTGCAGGCGCTGGTTGGCCGCCACCACCTCGCCCGAGGGCGAGGTGATCATCAGTCCGCAGGGCGCCGTCAGCCACGCCGTGAGGGTGTCGTCCGCCCTCCGTGGCGCTTCCGGCCTCATGCCGTGATCCAGGCGCGCAGGGCGTCGGCCAGCATCTCCGGCGCGCGGATCTGCGGATAGTGCCCCTCGACCGGCAGCCACGCGAGGCGCGCGTTCGGCAGCTGCGCGGCCAGGTACTCCGCCCCCTCCCGGGATACCACGGCGTCCCCATCGGTCTGCGCGACCACGACGGGCACCGTCACCTCGGCCAGCCGCGAGCGGGTATCGCTGAAGAAGAGCACCTCGGCGAAGCGCCGCGCGACCACCGCCTCGGTGGCCAGGAACTGCTCGCGCAGCTGCGCTTCCGCCGGCGCCGGTGCCGACACCCCGATCACGTCGGCGGCCATGCGCCCGGCCCAGTCGAAGTGGTTCTGCTCCATCATGTCCAGCAGGGCATGGATATCCTCGGGCTCGAACCCGCCGTGATAGTCGGGCGCGTCGTTGAGATAACGGCTCGAGGCATTGATCATGATCAGCTGGCGGAACCGCTCGGGGCACCGTCGCGCCGCCAGCATGGCGATGATGCCGCCGATGGAATGCCCCACCACCACCAACGGCTCATCTCCGAGCGACTCGACCAGCACCAGCAGGTCGTCGGCGTAGGCATCGAGCGTGGTGTAGTTCGCCAGCTCGGTGGCCTCGCGGATGGCCCGCCCGGTTCCCGCGTGGTCGAAGCGGATCAGCCGATAGTCCCCGCCCAGCTGCTCGCACAGCGGCTGCCAGAGGCTCTGCTCGTAGCCGAAGCCGTTGACCAGCAGGACCGGTAACCGGCCGCTGCCCGTGATGCTAATCCCGTGGGTTCCCTTGTCCGAAGCTGTTCTTTTCATGTGACCGCCAGGGTTGAAAACTATCGAGTCAATGCAAGGCCGTTCCCGTAGCCACGGTCAAATGTTTGTTTGACCATCAACAATGGCCTTGATGGCGGCCTGAACCAGCCTAATCGGACTCGAGGCAGGAGCGCCATAGCCTGAGGATCGGTTCGTCGCAAAAAAGCGACAACTGTGACGCGATACATCCGGAAAGACGCGCCACGACTGTCGACCTGTCTCGCCACCTCGACCGGCGCCGCTCCCACAGGGATTGACCCACGTCAACGCAATCGGCGCCCGAGGCCGGTATGCCTTTCCCGTAGCCCCGCCGGCGTCATGGCTGCCCGGAAACAACCCCGAGACCGGCGCAGGGTGACATACACTGAACCGGAGACAGGGCGATCCGGAGGGAGGCGGGACATGGACAGGCGCAACCAGATTCACCTGTGGTACGCGATCGCGGCCTTCGTGCTGATACTGATCATCCAGAACGCCTATCTCGAATGGCGTTCCCGGGAGCCGATTCCCTATTCGGAGTTCACCCAACGGCTCGAGGCCGGCGACATCGCCACCATCAAGGTCGGCAGCGAGCAGATCACCGGCACCTTCAAGACGCCCGGACAGGACGGCCGCACCGGCTTCACCACCAATCGCGTCGACCCGGCGCTGGCCGCGACGTTCGAGAAGTACGGCGTGACCTTCGACGGCACCCGCGAGAACACCTTCTTCACCACCCTGCTGTCGTGGGTGATCCCGGTGCTGTTCTTCTTCGTGCTGTGGTCGCTGGTGATCCGGCGCCTGGCCAGCAGCCAGGGAATGGGCGGGATGATGACCCTGGGCAAGTCGAAGGCCAAGGTCTACGTCGAGACCGCCACCAGGGTGACCTTCGCCGACGTGGCCGGCGTCGACGAGGCCAAGGACGAGCTCAAGGAGGTGGTGGCCTTCCTGCGCGACCCGCAGCGCTACGGACGGCTCGGCGCCAGGATACCCAAGGGCATCCTGCTGGTCGGCCCGCCGGGCACCGGCAAGACCCTGCTGGCCCGGGCGGTGGCCGGCGAGGCGGGGGTGCCGTTCTTCTCGATCTCCGGTTCGGAATTCGTCGAGATGTTCGTCGGCGTGGGCGCGGCGCGGGTCCGCGACCTGTTCGAGCAGGCGGCCAAGGCCAAGCCCTGCATCATCTTCATCGACGAGCTGGATGCGCTGGGCCGCGCCCGCGGGCCCAGCGTGATGGGCGGCCACGACGAGAAGGAGCAGACCCTCAACCAGCTGCTCACCGAACTCGACGGCTTCGACACCGCCTCGGGGATCGTCCTGCTCGCCGCGACCAACCGCCCCGAGATCCTCGACCCGGCGCTGCTGCGCGCCGGCCGCTTCGACCGTCAGGTGCTGGTCGACCGCCCCGAGCGTCTGGGGCGCAAGGCGATTCTCGAGGTGCACATCGGCAAGCTCCAGCAACTCGCCGCCGACGTCGATCTCGACCACATCGCGGCGCTGACCCCGGGCTTCACCGGGGCGGACCTGGCCAACCTGGTCAACGAGGCGGCGCTGCTGGCCACCCGTCGCGGGGCGGAGGCCGTGAGCATGGCCGACTTCACCAACGCCATCGAGCGCATCGTCGCCGGGCTGGAGAAGAAGAGCCGGCTGCTCAATGCCCATGAGCGCGAGGTGGTCGCCCACCACGAGATGGGCCATGCGCTGGTCGCCGCCGCGCTGCCGGACATGGACCCGGTGCACAAGGTGTCGATCATCCCGCGTGGGGTCGGCGCGCTGGGCTACACCATCCAGCGCCCCACCGAGGACCGCTTCCTGCAGACCACCACCGAGCTCAAGCACCGCATGACGGTGCTGATGGGCGGCCGGGCCGCCGAGCGCCTGATCTTCGACGAGATCTCCACCGGCGCCGCCGACGATCTGGCCAAGGTCACCGAGATCGCCCGCCACATGGTCACCCGCTTCGGCATGGCCGAGGGCATCGAGCCGGTGGTCTACGAGGAGGAGCGCCACGCCTTCCTCGGCGAGACCTATGGCATGGCCCAGCCGCGCGAGTATTCCGAGGCCACCGGCCGCGAGATCGACCTCGCCGTGCGCCAGCTGGTCGACGAGGCCTATCGCCGGGCCCTGGGCATTCTCGAGGCGCGCCGCGACGACCTGAAGGCCGGCGCCGCCCTGCTGCTGGAGCGGGAAACCCTCACCGCGCAGGACTTCCCGCCGATCCGGCCCCGTCCCGGCCAGGCCCTGCCCGCCCCCGCGGAGCCGGCGAATAGCGGCTCTTCGCCCTCCGACGCCGCCTCTGACTCTTAGCCTGAGTCAATCCACGGCAAAACAGCGATAGCGAGAAATCACGAATTTTTCTTCGTGTTGATAACCCAGGTTAAATCGACATCCACTGCAAGCTGCGAGAGTGTGCGGTGTCGGGCAAGGGAGAGCCCCACAGGGAAGACCGAGCAACGGATGGCTCAGCAACCAGGGATGTACGAGCAGGAGGCTCGTTGAAGTCGGCACGGAAACGCAGCGCTACGGCAGGATCGGCCCCACGGGGCCGACCTTGTCGCCTTTTTCCATGACCGCACGAGATATGGATCAACATGCAGGCTCTATGGCCTGAAAGGAAAATCACCCTATCGGGTCACAATGTTAACTATTGTGTGCTAGTGTAACATTGCTCGTCGCGATCAGGACGATCGCCGGCAAGGAGGCCACGGCCAGGAAGGCCCCGGTATCAGGACGATACCGTCACCAGGAACGGCAAGACCGGCCAGCGGAATGGCCGGCATGACGAGACTCCCTGCATGTGCGCCCTGTCAGTCATTGGCAGGGCGCTTTTTTTGTCACCCGGTCCGGTTACCGCGCCGCCGGGGCGTCGGGAATCGGCAGGCGGGCGATCAACTCGCCGACCTCCTCGGTCATCGCGGCGATGGTCGCCTCATCGTAGAGGCGCCCCTTGCGCTTCTTCAGGCCGCGCTCGTAGAGCCGCACGTGCTCGGTGGGCGTCACCCCGGCGTTGGCCAGGCAGTGGCTGGCGCAGTGCATCTGGCAGCCGTCGATGGCGACGATCGGCCGCCCCGAGCGCGCCGTCTTCACCAGCCCGGGCACGCCGCCGCCGACACCGGCGATGCACGACATCTCGGCGGTGCCGGCGTGGTCGAGTCGCAGCGCCACCGCGTTGGCCAGCTGGGCGACATCCGAACACCCCGAGCAGGAGTAGACCAGGGGCGGCCGGGTGGATGCATCGCGTGTCATGACAACCTCCTTCCCCGCCCGTAGCAGCGGGACAGTGACGGAACCCCGGCACGGCGGCCGGCCTGCGTTACTCCATCGTTACTGCATCAACGCGCCCTCGGCGTCGTCGTCGAGCCGGAACCCGGTGACGCCGATCTCGGCCTCCAGGGCCAGCAGGTAGTGGCGCAGGGCGCGGCGCGAAGCCTGTTCGCACAGGGTGTGGCGCACCCGTTCGGCGACCGCCTCGAAGGGGCGCGGGCGGGCCTCGCGGCGCTCATCGATGCAGACCAGGTGCCAGCCGTAGCGCGAGGCCAGCGGCCGGTCGTGCAGGCCCTCGGGCAGGGTCTGCAGGGCGCGGTCCAGCTCGGCAACGGTCTGCCCCGGGGTGAGCCAGCCCAGCTCGCCGCCGGCTTCCTGCGAGGGGCAGGCGGAGTGGCGGCGGGCCAGGTCGGTGAAGCGTTCGGGATGCTCCTCGAGCTCGGCGATCAACGCCATGCCCCGGCGATAGCCGGCGTCGCGGGCCTCGGCATCGTCCGGGGCCGCCGCCAGCAGGATATGGCGCACCGACAGCCGCGCCGGCTCGCCGAAGCGCTCGCGGTGAGCGTCGAAGTAGCGTCGGCAATCGGCCTCGTCGGGCTCGGGAATCGGCAGCTCCTGCTCAAGCAGGGCGGCGACGGCGGCCTCGTCATCGCCTTCCAGACCCAGCACCTGCGCGCGCTGGCGCAGCAGCTCGCGGACCACCAGGGCCCGCACCGCGGCCTCGCGGGCGCCGTCGGCGCTGTCGGCCGGGTGGTGCTGCATCTCGCGGGCGATCTCGGCTTCGTCGATGGCGATCTCGCCGACGCGGATCGGCGCGCCGCCGCCCGGCAGGGTTTCGATGGCAATCTGTTGCATGGTCATGATCTCGAATGGCTCTCAAGGCGTTGCTGACGGAGAGGCCGGGGACAGGGTGGAGCGAGGGTCTTTTGCCATGGATGGCAAAAGTAGCGCCCATGGAAGGGTTCACAGCGCCCTCGCGAAACCCTGTCCCCGGCCCTCGTCCCGCGGCTCATGCCGATAAAGTCTTCAGGCCCGGCGCCGGACGATCTGATACCGCCGCCCCAGATACCCCAGCGGCGCGCTCCACACGTGCACCAGCCGGGTAAACGGGAAGAGCAGCACGATGGTCAGCCCCAGCAGGATATGCAGCTTGTAGATCCAGCCGATCTCGGCGAGATGCACCGCCGCGTTGCCCTTGAAGTAGACAACCGCCTGCGCCCACTCGGCGAGCATCAGCATCGCCCCGCCGTCGAGGTGATGCAGGGCCGAGAAGATCGTCAGCAGGCCCAGCGACACCTGGATGAGCAGCAGGATCAGGATCAGGTTGTCGGTAAAGCTCGAGGAGGCCCGCACCCGCGGATTGGTGAGCCGGCGATGCAGCAGGATCGCCCCGCCGGCCAGACACGACAGCCCCGCCAGCCCGCCGACCACGATGGCGACGACCTGCTTGGTGCCCGCGGCCATGAACGGCGCGTAGACCCAGTGCGGGGTCAACAGCCCCACCAGGTGACCGAAGAAAATCACCAGGATGCCGATGTGAAAGAGGTTGCTGCCCAGCCGCAGCTGGCGCCGCGAGAGCAGCTGGCTGGAACCGGTCTTCCAGGTGTACTGGCCATGGTCGAAGCGCAGCAGGCTGCCGATCAAAAAGACACTGCCGGCAAGGTACGGGTACAGCCCGAACAGCAGGGTATTGACGTAGTTCATGACGGTTCTCCGGAAACGGCGGAAACACGCGGCGCGGCGTCGACGAAGCGCACGGCCTCGGCGGGCGCGGCACGCTTGCGTTCGGCGAGCCGTCGCCCTTCGGCGGATTGCAGCGCGCAATCTTCATCGGAGGCGGCGGAGAAGCGCACCGCCTCCTCCTCCCACACGGCGTCCAGTGCCGCCGGGGTGTCGTCGCGGGGCTCCTGCTTCACCGGCTCGCGATGCTCGGCGACATCGCCCTCGGCGCCGATCAGCGCCAGCAGCGCCAGCGGCACCAGGGCGTGGCCGGCCTCGCGCTCCTCCAGGCGGGCGGCGAGCCGCGCCAGGATGTGGCGAATCTCGCCCAGCCAGCGGCCGATCTCGGCCTCGTCGCGGGTGGACAGGTACTCGAGAAACAGCGGCAGGTAGTCGGGCAGCTCGCGGGCGTCGAGCGCGAAGCCGGCGGCCTGGTACTCGTCGAGCAGGTCGACCATCGCCTGGCCGCGGTCGCGGGATTCGCCGTGGACGTGCTCGAAGAGCAGCAGCGAGGTGGCGCGGCCCTTGTCGAACAGCGCCACGTAGTCGGCCTGCAGGTCGAGCAGCGGCGTCGCGGCGAGCCGCCGGCACCAGCCGACGAGCGCCTCGCGCAGGGCCTTGGGCAGGCGCGGCTCGGCGGCGAACACCGCCGCCAGTTCATCGGCGGCGGCCTGCAGCTCGGCCTCGGGGTAGTCGAGCAGCCGCGCCAGGGCGCGCAGGCTGCGCTGGGTGGTGTCAGTCATGGGCGGTCTCCTCGGCGTGCGGGTCGTAGACGTTCACCGGCTTGACCAGGGTGGTGGTCTGCTTGCGACCGCCGAACAGGCTGGTCTCGCTGTCGCCGCCCTGGCAGCCGTTGCCGAAGCTGAAGCCGCAGCCGCCGCGCTCGGGGAAGGCCTCGCGGGCCAGCTCACGGTGGCTGGTGGGCACCACGAAGCGGTCCTCGTAGTCGGCGATCGCCAGGTAGCGGTACATCGCCTCGACCTGGGCCTCGCTGAGGCCCACGGCGTCGAGCACGGCCTGGTTCGCCTCGCCGTCGACGTGCTTGCCGCGCATGTAGACGCGCATCGCCATCAGCCGCTTGAGCGCCAGCACCACGGGGCCCTCGTCGCCGGCGGTGAGCAGGTTGGCGAGATACTGGACCGGGATGCGCAGCGACTCGATCTTCGGCAGCACGCCGTCGTCCTCGTCGCTCTCAAGTTCGCCCGCCTCGAAAGCCGACTGGATCGGCGACAGCGGCGGCACGTACCAGACCATCGGCAAGGTGCGGTACTCCGGATGCAGCGGCAGCGCCAGCTGCCAGTCCATGGCCAGCTTGTAGACCGGCGAGGCCTGGGCGGCCTGGATGACGTTCTCCGGGATGCCGTCACGCCGCGCCTGGGCGATCACCTCGGGGTCGTTGGGGTCGAGGAAGATCTCGCACTGGCGGCGGTAGAGGTCGCGCTCGTCGGCGGAGGCGGCGACCTCCTCGATGCGGTCGGCGTCGTAGAGCAGCACGCCCAGGTAGCGGATGCGCCCCACGCAGGTCTCGGAGCACACCGTCGGCTGGCCGGCCTCGATGCGCGGGTAGCAGAAGATGCACTTCTCGGACTTGCCGGACTTCCAGTTGTAGTAGATCTTCTTGTACGGGCAGCCGGAGACGCACATCCGCCAGCCGCGGCACTTGTCCTGGTCGATCAGCACGATGCCGTCCTCCTCGCGCTTGTAGATCGCGCCACTCGGGCACGACGCCACGCACGCCGGGTTGAGGCAGTGCTCGCAAAGCCGCGGCAGGTACATCATGAAGGTGTTCTCGAACTGGCCGTAGATGTCGGCCTCGATCTGCGCGAAGTTGGCGTCGCGACGCCGCTTGGCGAACTCGGTGCCGAGAATCTCCTCCCAGTTGGGGCCCCATTCGACCTTCTTCATGCGCTCGCCGGAGATCAGCGAGCGCGGCCGCGCGGTGGGCTGGTGCTCGCCCTGCTTGGCGGTGTGCAGGTGCTGGTAGTCGAAGGTGAACGGCTCGTAATAGTCGTCGATCTCCGGCAGGTCGGGGTTGGCGAAGATGTTCGCCAGTACCCGCCACTTGCCGCCGATGCGCGGCTCGATCTTTCCATCCTTGCGGCGCAGCCAGCCGCCCTTCCACTTGGCCTGGTTCTCCCACTCCTTGGGGTAGCCGATGCCGGGCTTGGTCTCGACGTTGTTGAACCAGGCGTACTCGACGCCCTCGCGGCTGGTCCAGACGTTCTTGCAGGTGACCGAGCAGGTATGACAGCCGATGCACTTGTCGAGGTTGAGTACCATGCCGACCTGGGAACGAATCTTCATTTCACGGCCTCCTGTTCGTAGTCGTTGCCTTCACCGTCCAGCCAGTCGACACGCTTCATCTTGCGCACGACGACGAACTCGTCGCGGTTGGAGCCGACGGTGCCGTAGTAGTTGAAGCCGTAGGCCAGCTGGCCGTAGCCGCCGATCATGTGGGTCGGCTTGGGACAGATGCGGGTCACCGAGTTGTGGATGCCGCCACGGGTGCCGGAGATCTCCGAGCCGGGGATGTTCACCAGCCGCTCCTGGGCGTGGTACATCATCGCCATGCCGGTCTTGACCCGCTGGCTGACCACCGCGCGGGCGGTGACCGCGCCGTTGGCGTTGTAGAGCTCCAGCCAGTCGTTGTCCTCGACGCCGATGGCGCGGGCATCCTCCTCGGAGAGCCAGACGATCGGCCCGCCGCGGGACAGGGTCTGCATCAGCAGGTTGTCCGAGTAGGTGGAGTGGATGCCCCATTTCTGGTGCGGGGTGATCCAGTTCAGCGCGATCTCCGGGTTGCCGTTGGACTTCGGCGCGTGGACGCTGGCCACCGCCTTGGTGTCGATCGGCGGCCGGTAGGCCAGCAGGCTCTCGCCGAAGGCGCGCATCCAGGGGTGATCCTGGTAGAGCTGCTGGCGACCGCTGACGGTGCGCCAGGGGATCAGCTCGTGGACGTTGGTGTAGCCGGCGTTGTAGGAGACGTGCTCGTCCTCGAGCCCCGACCAGGTGGGGCTGGAGATGATCTTGCGCGGCTGGGCGACCACGTCGCGGAAGCGGATCTTCTCCTCCTCCTTGGGCCGCGCCAGGTGGGTATGATCGCGCCCGGTCACCTTGGACAGCGATTCCCAGGCACGCACCGCCACCTGGCCGTTGGTCTCCGGGGCCAGCGAGAGGATGGTCTCGGCGGCGTCGATGGCGCTCTCGATGCACGGGCGGCCCTTGGCGGCGCCGTCGAGCTTGCGGCGGTTGAGCCGGCCGAGCAGCTCCACCTCCTTGTCGGTGGCCCAGTTGATGCCCTTGCTGCCGTTGCCCAGCGACTCGAGCGCCGGCCCCAGCGAGGTGAAGCGCTCGTAGGTGGCCGGATAGTCACGCTTGACCTCGACCAGGCTGGGCATGGTCCTGCCGGGAATCGGCTCGCACTCGCCGCGCTTCCAGTCCTTGACGTCGAGCTGGGCGAGTTCTCCCGGGGAGTCGTGCTGCAGCGGCAGGGTGACCAGGTCGGTCTCCTCGCCGAGATGCCCCGGGCAGACCCGCGAGAACGCCCTGGCGATGCCCTTGTAGATCTCCCAGTCGCTGCGCGATTCCCAGGCCGGGTCGGTGGCCGCGGTCAGCGGGTGGATGAACGGGTGCATGTCCGAGGTGTTGAGGTCGTCCTTCTCGTACCAGGTCGCGGTGGGCAGCACGATGTCCGAGTACAGGCAGGTGGTGGACATGCGGAAGTCCAGCGTCACCAGCAGGTCGAGCTTGCCCTCGGCGGCCTCGTCGCGCCAGGTCACCTCCTCGGGCTTGACGCCGTCCATGCGGCCCAGGTCCTTGCCCTGCACGCCGTGGTTGGCGCCCAGCAGGTACTTGAGCAGGTAGTCGTGGCCCTTGCCGGAGCTGCCCAGCAGGTTGGAGCGCCAGATGAACAGGTTGCGCGGGAAGTTCTGCGGGTTGTCCGGGTCCTCGGCGGCGAAGGCGAGCTTGCCGGCCTTGAGCTGCTGCACGACGTAGTCCTTGGTGGACAGGCCCGCCGCCTCGGCGGCCGCGGCCAGGCGCAGCGGGTTGGTGTCGAGCTGCGGCGCCGAGGGCAGCCAGCCCATGCGCTCGGCACGCACGTTGTAGTCGATCAGGCTGCCGCCGTACTGCTTGGGGTCGGCCAGCGGCGAGAGGATCTCCTGGATCTTGAGCTTCTCGTAGCGCCACTGGCTGGAGTGGTTGTAGAAAAACGAGGTGCCGTTCATCTGGCGCGGCGGGCGCGTCCAGTCGAGGCCGAAGGCCAGCGGCAGCCAGCCGGTCTGCGGGCGCAGCTTCTCCTGGCCGACGTAGTGCGACCAGCCGCCGCCGCTCTGGCCCACGCAGCCGCACAGCACCAGCATGTTGATCAGCCCGCGGTAGCTCATGTCCATGTGGTACCAGTGGTTCATGCCGGCACCGACGATGATCATGCTGCGGCCATGGGTCCTGGAGGCGTTGTCGGCGAACTCGCGGGCGATGCGCAGGCACTGGGCGGCGGGCACCCCGGTGATCTTCTCCTGCCAGGCCGGGGTGTAGGGGCGCACCTGGTCGTAGTCGGTGGCGCCGTCGTCGGCGTCCGCCGCACCGAAGCCACGGTCGATGCCGTAGTTGGCGCAGGTCAGGTCGAACACCGTGACCGCCAGCACCGTGCTGCCGTCGGCGCGGGTCAGGCGCTTGACCGGCAGGCTGTGGTAGAGCACGTCGTTGCCGGCGACGTGGGCGAAGTGCTCGCGCTCGATGCCGCCGAAGTAGGGGAAGGCGACCCGCGCCACGTCGTCACGATGCTCGGCGAAGGTGAGCAGCGGCTCGATCTCGCGGCCCTCGGCGTCCAGCGGCTCGAGGTTCCACTTGCCCCGGTCGGCCTCGACGCCGTCCTGGCCCCAGCGGAAGCCGATCGAGCCGCGCGGCGCCACCAGCCGGTCGCTCGCCTTGTCCCAGGCGACGGTCTTCCACTCGGGGTTGTTGGCCTGGCCGAGCGCCTCGCCGAAGTCGCTGGCGCGCAGCTGGCGGCCGGGGGCGTAGCTGCCGTCCTCGCGGGGCTCGAGCTCGACCAGCATCGGCATGTCGGTGTAGCGGCGCACGTAGTCGGTGAAGTAGGGGTCCTGGCGCTCGAGGTGGAACTCCTTGAGGATCACGTGGCCCATGGCCATCGCCAGCGCCGCGTCGGTGCCCTGCTTGGCGGACAGCCACTCGTCGGCGAGCTTGGCGACCTCGGCGTAGTCCGGGGTGATCGCCACGGTCTTGGTGCCCTTGTAGCGCACCTCGGTGAAGAAGTGGGCGTCCGGGGTGCGGGTCTGGGGCACGTTGGAACCCCAGGCGATCAGGTAGCCCGAGTTGTACCAGTCGGCGGATTCCGGCACGTCGGTCTGCTCGCCCCAGGTCTGCGGGCTCGCCGGCGGCAGGTCGCAGTACCAGTCGTAGAACGACAGGCAGACCCCGCCGATCAGCGACAGGTAGCGTGCCCCGGCGGCGTAGCTGACCATCGACATGGCGGGGATCGGCGAGAAGCCGATGACCCGGTCGGGGCCGTACTGCTTGGCGGTATAGACGTTGGAGGCGGCGATCAGCGTCTCCATCTCCTCCCAGTTCGCGCGCACGAAGCCGCCCAGGCCGCGGGCCTTCTTGTACTGCCTGGCCTTGGTCGGGTCCTCGACGATCGACGCCCAGGCGTCCACCGGGTCGTCGTGGCGCTCGAGCGCCTCGCGCCACAGCGCCAGCAGCGGCTTGCGGATCAAGGGGTACTTGAGCCGGTTGGCGCTGTACAGGTACCAGGAGTAGCTGGCCCCGCGCGGGCAGCCGCGCGGCTCGTGGTTGGGCAGGTCCGGCCGGGTGCGCGGGTAGTCGGTCTGCTGGGTCTCCCAGGTGACCAGGCCGTTCTTGACGTAGATCTTCCAGCTGCACGAGCCGGTGCAGTTCACGCCGTGGGTGGAGCGCACGATCTTGTCGTGCTGCCAGCGGGCCCGGTAGCCGTCCTCCCAGTCGCGGGTCTCGTCGCGGGTCTCGCCGTGGCCCTCGGCGAAGTGCTCGGGGCGGCGGGTCAGGTACTTCAGGCGGTCCAGAAAATGACTCATGGAATCTCTCTCCTCAATGGCTCGGGGTCATGACGACGCGGTCTGGGCCGGCGTCGCCCGCCCGGGCTCCTGAAAGCGGATCTCGGCGTTGGCGCGGGTGTAGTAGAACCAGGTCAGGGCCACGCAGACGGCGTAGAAGGCGATGAAGCCGTACAGCGCCAGTTCGGCTCCGCCGGTCAGGGCGATGGAGCTGCCGAAGGTCTTGGGAATGAAGAAGGCCCCGTAGGCGGCAATCGCCGAGGTGAAGCCGATGGTCGCCGCGGATTCCTTCTCGCTCTGCTGACGCTGCGCCGCGGCGTCGAGATCGGGCATCAGCCGCGCCACTTCCTGGCGGAAGATCTCGGGGATCATCTGGAAGGTGCTGGCGTTGCCCACCCCGGTGAAGAAGAACAGCAGCAGGAACATGGCGAAGAAGCCCCAGAAGGCGCCCGGCTGGTCCTTGATGCCGAGGAAGAACAGCACCCCGGCGACGCAGGCGATCATCGCCGCGAACACCCACAGGGTGACCCGGGCACCGCCGAAGCGATCCGAGACCCAGCCGGTGCCGGCGCGGGACAGCGCGCCCACCAGCGGCCCCAGGAAGGCGAACTGCAGCACGTCGACCGCGGGGAACTGATTGGAGGCCAGCAGCGGGAAGCCCGCGGAATAGCCGATGAAGCTGCCGAAGGTGCCGGTGTAGAGCACGCACATCAGCCAGTTGTGCTTGCGCTTGAAGATTACCGCCTGGTCCTTGAACGAGGACTTCGCGCTGGCGATGTCGTTCATGCCGAACCAGGCCGCCACCGCGCCGATCAGGATGAACGGCACCCACACGAAGCCGGCGTTCTGCAGCCACAGGCGGTCACCGTCGCCGAGGGTCTGGGGCTCGCCGCCCAGTGCACCGAACACCCCGGCGGTGATCGCCAGCGGGATCAAGAACTGCATGACGCTGACGCCCAGGTTGCCCAGTCCGGCGTTGAGCGCCAGGGCGTTGCCCTTTTCGCGCTTGGGATAGAAGAACGAGATGTTGGCCATGCTCGAGGCGAAGTTGCCGCCGCCGAAGCCGCACAGCAGCGCCAGGATCAGCATCACCAGGTAGGGAGTGTCGGGGTTCTGCACGGCGAAGCCGATCCACAGTGCCGGCAGCGCCAGCGAGGCGGTGGACAGCGCGGTGAAGCGCCGGCCGCCGACGATCGGCACCATGAAGCTGTAGAAGATGCGCAGCGTGGCGCCGGACAGCCCGGGCAGCGCGGCCAGCCAGAACAGCTGGTTGGAGCTGTAGTCGAAGCCCACCTGGGGCAGCTTGGCGACCACCACCGACCACACCATCCACACCGAGAAGGCCAGCAGCAGGTTGGGGATCGAGATCCACAGGTTGCGGGTGGCGATGCGCTTGCCCTTCTCGGCCCAGAAGTCCGGGTCCTCGGGACGCCAGTCCTGAAGCACGAAATGGCTGGGGGTGGCCAGTTCCGGCAGGTCGCGGACCTCGCGGCCGGTACGCCATTCGTGACGGCTGGCCCGCAGGATCGCGTAGTGCATCCACGCCAGCGCCGCGCCGGAGACCACGAACAGCAGCATGAAGCAGCTCTGCCAGATACCCACCACGTCGTTGAGCATGCCGAAGGTCAGCGGCAGGAAGAAACCGCCCAGCCCGCCGATCATGCCCACCACGCCGCCCACCGCGCCGACATGCTGCGGGTAGTAGCTGGGGATGTGCTTGAACACCGCCGCCTTGCCCAGCGACATGAAGAAGCCCAGCACCATGATCAGCGCGACGAAGCCGATCAGGTTCATGGTGAAGGAGAACTCCAGGGTGCCGTGCACGCCCTGCACGCTGTAGCGGGTCGGCGGGTAGCTGAGCAGGAAGCTGCACACCGCCGAGGCGATCAGCGTGGCGTACATCACGCGCCGTGCGCCGTAGCGATCGGAGAGCCAGCCGCCGAGGATGCGGAACAGCGACGCCGGGATGGTATACAGCGCGGCGACGATGCCCGCGGCGGTGATGCTCAGGCCGTAGACCTCGACCAGGTAGTGCGGCAGCCACAGCGCCAGGGCGACGAAGCCGCCGAAGACGAAGAAGTAGTACAGCGAGAAGCGCCACACCCGCAGCTCGACCAGCGGCGCCAGCTGCTGCTTGAGCGGCACGGCGTCGGCACGACGCTGGGCGCTCTGCGGGTCGGTGCGGGCCAGCAGCAGGAAGGCCACGCCCATGATCGCCATCACCGTGGCGTAGACCAGGGCCGCGCCCTGCCAGCCCAGCGCCAGCAGCAGGAAGGGCGCACCGAAGTTGGTCACCGCCGCGCCGACGTTGCCGGCGCCGAAGATGCCCAGCGCGGTGCCCTGACGCCCGGGCTCGAACCACGCCGAGGTGTAGGCCACGCCGACGATGAAGGAGCCGCCGGCCAGGCCGATGCCCAGGGCGCCCAGCAGCAGCATGGGGTAGCTGGTGGCGAAGGTCAGCAGGTAGACGCAGCCGGCGGTGGCCAGCATCAGCAGGCTGAACACCCAGCGCCCGCCGAAGCGGTCGGTGAGGATGCCCAGGAACAGTCGGCTGATCGAGCCGGTGAGTACCGGCGTCGCCATCAGCAGGCCGAGCTGGGTGTCCGACAGGTCGAACTCCTGCTTGATCTGCAGGCCGAGAATGGAAAACAGCGTCCACACTGCGAAACACAGGGTGAACGCCAGCGTGGAAAGGCCCAGGGCGCGATTCTGGGCGCGCTTCGGCGGGCTGGTAGTGTTGGCCATGGTCGTCCCCTCTGGCTCGGTCAAAGACTTCCCGAGCGCCTTTTCGCCCGGGTCGGGCGCTGCGAAAGGCGCTCTGAGCGGACCTTGCTACAGGGGGGCGGGCCGGCCGTTGACCTGAGTCAATGTGCTTGTCCCGACGCCTCGGCGAGACTAGGCTGGATACCTCTTTCGGGGTATTCGGCCACCCCTGGCAACACCTTGAACAACAACAATTTTTCAGGAAGGGCCGCCCCGGCGGCGTGGCGCCCCCGGCCGGTTGACTCATTGGAGGTACTCCCCCGTCGTGTGTCGAGATCGTCTCTCATGCCCCGTTCCCTGACCTTTC
Organism: Modicisalibacter tunisiensis; assembly: GCF_020148005.1. Taxonomy (GTDB): domain Bacteria; phylum Pseudomonadota; class Gammaproteobacteria; order Pseudomonadales; family Halomonadaceae; genus Modicisalibacter; species Modicisalibacter tunisiensis. The sequence goes on from NZ_JAGXFD010000001.1 coordinate 776,654, forward strand.
GCGCCGGGCTGGCCATGGCCGGCATCGTGCTGCTGGCACTGACCAGCATGCTCGGCTCGATCGTCATCGCCGAGACCGCCAGCGGCGACGCGGCGGCGATCAACCAGGCCGGCGCCCTGCGCATGCAGGCCTACCGGCTGCTCGCCACGCGGGCCCGGCCCGACAGCGCCGAACGCCTGTCTGACCGGCTCGCCGAACTCGACCGCAGCCTGGCCTCGCCGGTGATCACCGAGCGCCTGCCGGACGACCCGCAGCACCCGCTGACCCGCCAGTACCAGGCGGTCGCCGAACAGTGGCGCGAGCAGCTGCGCCCGCTGATGCAGACACCCGCGGCCACCGCACCGGCCGACGTCGCCGCCCGCGTGGGCGACTTCGTCGACCAGGTCGACCGGCTGGTCGGCCAGCTGCAGCGCGAGGCGGAATCGCGCATCCAGCTGCTGCGGCTGTTCCAGGGCGTCATCCTGTTCCTGACGCTGGGCCTGGTGTTCCTGGCCATGTACAAGCTGGCCGCCGGGGTGATGCCGCCGCTGCGCGATCTGCTGCAGGTGGTCGAGCGGGCCCGGCACGGCGACTTCAGCGGCCGCACCCGCTACACGGCGGGCGACGAGCTGGGCCTGCTGTCGCGCACCATCAACCAGATGAACGAGAACCTGTCGCAGATGTACGGCCGGCTGGAGGAGCGGGTGGCCGCCAAGACCGCCGAGCTCCAGCGCAGCAACGAGAGCCTCGGCCTGCTCTATCAGGCGGCACGCCGGCTCAACGGTGCCCCGCCCGGCGATGCCCGCTACCGGCACGTGCTCGCCCAGCTCGCCGCCGTCACCGGGCTGGGGCCGATCACCCTGTGCCTGGCCCAGACCGACGCCGAGCAGGCCTACCTGCGCCTGTCCACCCGGGCCGAGGACTGCCCCGACTTCTGCCGGGCGCCGGACTGCGTGCCCTGCCTCGACGACCACGACGACACCCCCTCGCCCTGGGTCTACCGGGTGGCGGTCAGCGAGGCCGACCGCCACTACGGCGTGCTGCTGATCCAGCACCCGCCCCACTCGCCGCCCGAACCCTGGCAGCGCGATCTGGCGGACACCATCGCCGGGCTGATCGCCACCTCGATCTCGCTGGCCCAGGGCTACGCCGAGCAGCGCCGCCTGGCGCTGATGGACGAGCGCGCGGTGATCGCCCGGGAACTGCACGACTCGCTGGCCCAGTCGCTCTCCTACCTGAAGATCCAGGTCGCCCGCCTGCAGGCGCTGGTTCGCGCCCAGGCCCCGGCGGCCGACACCGAGGCGGTGCTCGACGAGCTGCGCGAGGGGCTCAACGCCGCCTATCGGCAGCTGCGCGAGCTGCTCAGCACCTTCCGTCTGAAGATGAGCGGGCCGGGGCTGGAGGCCGCGCTCGAGGAAACGGTGCGCGAGTTCACGCGGCGCGGCGAGCTTTCCATCCGCCTCGACTACCGGCTCGACCACTGTCCGCTGTCGCCCAACGAGCAGATGCACGTCCTGCAGATCGTCCGCGAGGCGCTGTCCAACGTGCTCCATCACGCCCGGGCGAGCCGCTGCGAGGTTCATCTGGCCACCGACACGCACGGCCAGGTGACGGTCAGCGTCGATGACGACGGCATCGGGCTCGGCGAGCGCACGGACCAGCCCGGCCACTACGGCACCACCATCATGCGCGAGCGCGCCGCCGGCCTGAACGGCCGGCTCGAGGTGTTCGAGCCGGCGCCGGGCGGCACCACGGTACGGCTGCACTTCACGCCTCAGATGCGCCGCGACACCCCTGCCACCACCCTGCCCGGAGACGCCGAATGACGACCCCGGTCCTGATCGTCGACGACCACCCGCTGTTCCGCCGCGGCGTTCGCCAGCTGCTCGAGATGGACGCCGCCCTGAGCGTCGCCGGCGAGGCCACCGACGGCCAGGCGGCCCTGGACATCGCCAGCCGCGAGGCCCCGGCGCTGATCCTGATGGACCTGAACATGGCCCGGATGGACGGCCTGGACGCCCTGCGGGCCCTGCGCGAGGCCGGCGTCGAGTCGCGCATCGTCATGCTCACCGTCTCCGACGCCGAGGAGGACGTCATCGCCGCGCTGCGTGCCGGCGCCGACGGCTACCTGCTCAAGGACATGGAACCCGAGGACCTGCTGGCGGCGATCAAGGAAGCCGCCGAGGGGCAGATGGCGATCAGCCCGCGGCTCGCCGGCCTGCTGGCCCGAGCCCTGAGCGGGCCACGCGCCACCCCGGGCGAGGACGCCCTGGCCACCCTCACCGCCCGCGAGCGCGAGACCCTGCGTGCCCTGGCCCGCGGGCTGAGCAACAAGCTGATCGCCCGCCGGCTGGCCATCAGCGAAGGCACGGTCAAGGTGCACGTCAAGCACGTGCTCAAGAAGCTCGGGCTGCGCTCGCGGGTCGAGGCCGCGGTCTGGGCGGTCAATCACGACCTCAGCTAGCCGTGTCCCGGTGGCCGGTTCATCGCGACCGACGTCGCTCCCACGGCCAGGTGGTGAATGTGGCGAATGAACAACCCGACGAGAGATCACCGGCGGCACGGTCGGGTTGAACTATACTTCGGGTCCGCATTCCCATCGCGAGAGAGGCCATGCTGACCGTCAAGCTCTACCGCTACCAGCCGGAAACCGACGACGCCCCCTACCTGGACACCTTCGAGCTCGACGACCGCTTTCGACGCCGGATGGTGCTCGACGTGCTCGAGCACCTGAAGGTCGCGCACCCGGACATCAGTTACCGGCGCTCCTGCCGCGAGGGTGTCTGCGGCTCCGACGGCATGAACATCAACGGCAAGAACGCCCTGGCCTGCGTCACGCCCGTCGGCGAGGTCCTGGGCAAGGGCGATACCCTGACCCTGCGACCATTGCCCGGCATGCCGGTGATTCGCGACCTGGTGGTCGACCTGGGCCTGTTCTACCGCCAGTACGAACGCGTCAGGCCCTACCTGATCAACGACCAGCCGCCCGCCGCCATCGAACGCCTGCAGAGCCCCGAGGAGCGCGACAAGCTCGACGGCCTCTACGAGTGCATCCTGTGCGCCTGCTGCAGCTCGGCCTGCCCCTCCTGGTGGTGGAATCCGGAGAGCTATGTCGGCCCCGCCGGGCTGCTCCAGGCCTACCGCTTCCTGATCGACAGCCGCGACACCGCCACCCGCGAGCGCCTGGCGGCGCTTCAGGACCCCTTCAGCGTGTTCCGCTGCCGGCAGATCGGCAACTGCACCTGGGTCTGCCCCAAGGGGCTCAACCCCATGAAGGCCATCGGCCACATCAAGGCGCTGCTGCTCGCCGAGGGCACCTGACAGCCCTCTTTGCGGGACGGGAAAAACATGGCATGGCACGTGCATGACTATGAGGAGAGGGTTCGATCGACATGGCGAACCCATGGCCCCCAGCCCATTCAGGAGGCAATCATGACCCTTCCCGCCATTCAGCGCCTGCAGGCCGATCACGTCCGCTACGAGACCCTGCTCTGCATCCTCGACCACCAGTTCCACGCCGCCGAGATGGGCGAGCCGACCGACGCCGCCCTGCTGCGCGATATCCTCCACTACCTGACGCACCATGCCGAGCGCGCGCACCACGCCTTCGAGGACCGCCTCTTCGCGCGACTGCAACAGCGCGACCCGGGCATCCGCGAGACGCTGGCGCTGCTGCAGGAAGAGCACCGGCGCATCGAGCGCTACGGCGAGGAGCTGCATGCGCATTTCGACCGCCGCGCCGCCAACGGCGCCGCGGAGGCGTGGGAGCCCGCGACGCTGAACCTGCTCCAGGCCTACATCGAGCTCTACCGGGGGCACCTGCACTGCGAGGAGACCCGGGTGCTCGAGCGGCTCGCCACCACCCTGACCGGCGGCGACTGGCTGGAGCTGGTCAGCGGCTGCGACTGGGGATGCGATGCTTCGCTGCTCCCCGAGGCCGATGCCGAGTACCGTGCCCTGAAGGCACGCATCGGCGCCGATGGCCGGGGCGTCTGGATGGGCGACGACGACACGCGGGCGGCCGACGCCTGCCCGCTGTGCCAGGCGTGACGAAGTCACTTCCGCAACCCCCTCCCGCAACAACCGCGGCCATGCCGATCAGCCTGACGAGTGGCCTTGCGGGAGGGGATTCATCCCCGTCATCGGGATACCGCTGCCGGGCTCATCGCGACTGAAGTCGCTCCCACAACCAGCAACCGTGGTCGTACCGGTCAGCCTGATGGGCGGTCTTGTGGGAGGGGATTCATCCCCGACGGCGGCGGCCCGGGGGCCGGTTCATCGCGACTGAAGTCGCTCCCACAACATGCTGCTCAGCCCGATGGATGGTCTTGCGGGAGGGGGCTTCATCCCCGACGGCGGCGGCCCGGTGGCCGGTTCATCGCGACTGACGTCGCTCCCACAGCCAGCAACCGTGGCCGTGCCGGTCAGCCTGATGGGCGGTCTTGTGGGAGGGGATTCATCCCCGACAGCGGTGTCCCGGTGGCGGGTTCATCGCGGAACCAAACAACTAGCCCGGCGCGCCATCGGCGCGCCGGCTGCCCAGCACGGCGACATAGCGCACCAGATACAGGGCCAGCGCCAGGCTCCAGGCGAGGACGGCGATATCCAGCGCCACGGGCCGGGTCTGCGGCCAGATCGCCGGCAGCAGCGCCCGCGCGACACCGGCCAGCAGCATCAGCGCCAGGGCCGTGGCGATGCCGCGCGGCGCGACGAGCGCCCGACCGGTATGTCCCAGTGCCACGCGCGCCATCATCGCCAGCATCATGCCGCCCATGCCGCCCACGGTCAGGGCGTGGACCGCCAGCGACAGGCTCACGAGATTCCAGGCCGACAGCGCCCACATCGTCAGACCCAGGCAGACGAAAGCGTAGCTCAGGTGCAGGCTCCACAGCAGCGGCTCGCGCCAGCCCTGCCAGCCGGCCCAGCGCAGCCCGCGCACGAGGTTGGCGAGCGCCGCCACGCCGGCGACCACGCCCCACACGCCGGCCGGCACGTCGCCACCGACCAGGGCCGCCAGCTGCAGGCCGACCAGTGCCACGACGCCGCCGATCGCCGTCGCCTCGAGCACCAGTGGCCGGCTCGCCTGGGGGCGGTTCAGACGCCGCGCGGTGAAGAAGGGAATCACCCGGCCGCCGAGGATCACCATCAGCAAAGTGATCAGCAGCACCGCGAGGGACTCGCCGCCGTGCAGCAGCCCCGGCGCGCCGCGGAACAGCGCCAGATGCGTGGCCAGGTTGGCCACGGCGAGCAGCGCGAGCACCGGCACGAAGACCAGGTTGCGCCACTGGCGCCGGTGAATCACCGGCCGCGCCAGCAGCACCGCGGCCAGCGGCAGGAAGGCCAGGTCAATGCCCGCCACCCAGGCCGGCGACAGCGCCTGGGGAAAGGCGATCGCCAGCCGCGCCGCCAGCCAGAGCGCGGCAAGCCCCAGCAGCGGCCAGCCGGAAAGCCCCGGCCGGCCGGTCCAGTTCTGCACCGCGGTGAGCAGAAAGCCCACCACCACCGCCGCGGCGAAGCCGAACAGCATCTCGTGGGGGTGCCACCACATCAGCCCGCCGTAGGGGGCGAGCCACACCTTGCCGTTCCACACCCCGCCCCACACCAGCATCGCCACCAGGCCGAACGCCGCGGCGAGCAGGAAGAAGGGGCGAAACGCCAGCCGCCACAGCGGCATGCGGCGCGTCAGGACGGACGATTCGTGCATCGGGCGCTCCCGGTCAGCCGGCCTGCAGCGGCCGCGAGGGGCCGAAGTGTTCGTAATGGCGCCGCTCGCCGGGCACACCCAGGCTGTCCAGGGCGTGATCGACGGCGGTCATGAAGCCCTGTGGCCCCACGAAGTAGCACTCCGGGTCGCCCTCGGGCAGATAGCGCGCCAGCAGCTCGCGATTGACGCGGCCGATGTGGTCGGCTCGATCGTCCTCGTCGCCCCGCTCGTAGAGCGTCACCGAGGTCAGGTGGTCGGCATGCTCGCGGGCCAGCGCCGCCAGTTCCTCGGCGAAGGCGTGGTGGGCGCGCTCCTGGGCGGCATGCAGGTAGACCACCCGGCGCCCCTGCTCCAGCGCCCGGCAGGCCATCGGCAGCATCGGCGTCTGCCCCACCCCGCCGCTGATCAGCATCACCGGTGTCGAGGCCTCGTCGAGCGTCAATTGCCCCGAGGGCTGCAGCAGCTCGAGCGTATCGCCGACATCGAGCCGGTCGTGGAAGTACTCGCTGACCCGGCCGCCCGTCTCGCGCTTGATCGAGATCCGGTAGCTCCTGCCGTTGGGGGTGCCGGACAGGCTGTAGTGGCGATAGACGGGCTCGCCGTCGATGGTCAGTCTGACGCCGATGAACTGCCCCGGCTCGAAGTCCGCCACCGGCCCGCCGTCGACCGGCTCGAGCACGAAGGAGCGAATGACCCGGCTCTCCTGGCGCGTCTCGGCGATGCGGAAGGTGCGCGTGCCCTGCCAGCCGCCGGGGCGCGCGGCGAACTCATGGTAGGCTTCCGCCTCCAGATCGATCAGCAGGTCGGCCAGCTCCTGATAGAGCGCGCCCCAGGCATCGGCGATCTCGGGAGTCACGGCATCGCCCAGCACCTCGCCGATCGCCGCCATCAGGCATTCGCCGACGATCGGGTACTGGTCGGGCTGAATCCCCAGCGAGACGTGCTTGCTGACCACCGTGGCCAGCACCTCGCGGGCCTGGTCCGGGTCCTTGCGCATCTGCACATAGGCCAGCACCGCACTGGCCAGCACCCGGGGCTGGCCGCCGTCGGCCTGGTGAGCCTGGTTGAACAGCGGCGCCACCTCCGGGTAGCGCTCGAACATCAGCGGATAGAAGCGTTTCGTGATCGCGTCGAGATGCTCGGCCACCACGGGAGCGGTTGCCTCGATCAGGCTTTCCTGCTGGTCCGTCAACATGTTGAACCTCTTTGATGTGTCGATTGGTCAGGCATGGGCCCATTACCGGTGTAGCAACCCATGTGCCCGCCTTCAAAACGGCTGCCCGGATGCGGCACTTTGTCGCGAATCAACCCCAACCAACTGATTTATCAACCATTCAACAATGACCGCAGCACCTGCCGGTAATTCCGCTGCGGCATCTTCCAACCCGGACAGTCAAGATGACAGCCTTTTTACTGTCTTATTGACAGCATTGTCAGGATGACACCCCCCTTGTTCGGCCTTGACCCGCGCGACGTTCACCAGTATCACCAGGCAATTCACGCCAATCGTCAGCCGTGCATGACGCCAGCCCGCTTCGTGCGGGTTGTCGAACGGGGCGACCGGGAAGTCGTGCCCCACTCGCCAGAGTTCGGCTGCCCCGTCCCCCGAGCCATTCACGGGACAAGGCTTCACCTCGGCTCGAGAAGACACTATCCACGCGGCGAAAACGCATCGCCGATGGCGCCGCCTGGACCACTCCGGACCGGCCCCTCTCGGCGGGGTGAGCGATGGCGTCGTCGCCACGGGCAGCTTTTGCAATTCGCAGGGATCTCACCGACATGACAAGACTCGCCCGACTGATCGATCGCACCGCGGCCGACTTCTTTCCCGGCTACTTTGCCGTCGCCATGGCTACCGGCACCCTCTCGATCGCGGCGCATCTTCTGCGGATCGAGGCGATGGCGCGGGCCTTTTTCTACATCAATTGCGCCGCCTATCTGGTGCTTTTCGGCCTGCTTCTCGTCCGCATCATCCGTCACCCTCATCGCCTGATCGCCGACATGCATTCGCATTCACGGGGCCCGGGATTCTTCACCCTGATTCCCGGCACCTGCATTCTCGGCGCGCAGATGCAGCTCATCGCCCACTCGCCGCTCATGGCCGATCTTCTTCTCGGCCTCGGCATGTTGCTGTGGGTGGGAGTGATGTACTGGTTCTTCATCGCCGTCATCGTGCACCCGAGAAAGCCCAGCCTGCGCAACGGCATCAATGGCTCCTGGCTTCTCGCCTCCGTGGCGACCCACTCGCTGGCCATCCTGTGCACGCTGATCGACTGGCCCAGCGCGTGGCAGACACTCGCCTTGCTGGCCGCCCTGTGCCTGTTCCTGGTCGGCGGCATGCTCTATCTGGTGATCATCCCGATCATCTTCTACCGCCTGACCTTCGTGGCCCTCGACGTGACGCTGCTCTCGCCCCCTTACTGGATCAACATGGGCGCCATGGCCATCGCCACCCTGTCGGGCGCGGGGCTCATGCTCACCCTGCCCACCGTGCCGGCCTTGAGCGACTTCCTGCCGTTCATCCGGGGCATCACGCTGTTCATGTGGGCATCGGCCACGTGGTGGATCCCGCTGCTGCTGGGCCTGTCGGCCTGGCGCTACCTGATCGCCCGCCATCCCCTGCGTTACGACCCCCAGTACTGGAGCATCGTCTTCCCGATCGCCATGTATACCGCCGCCACCGCGCGCCTGGGCGAGGCGCTGGCGATACCGGCGCTGCTCGTGCTGCCCCATCTTTCCCTCTGGGCGGCGCTCGCCGTGTGGGTCGGCACGGCCATCGGCATGCTGACGGCACGCCGGAATCAGCCTGTCCAGGGCAGCAGCAAGGCCGACGACTGAGCGGCGCTCTTAAAGCAACACAGGGGCATCGGAGAGCCCCAGTCGGCTTCGTGTCGCGACAGACAGGTTCTGCCAATGCTCGAAGAGCCAGTCTGAAAAATCATTGCCTCCCATGACCTGAATGCCATCCTTCTCCGCCAGCGCCTCGACACCCTCGTCGACAATGGCCGTCGTGATCAGCCAACGCTGGGCATCGTCATCATCAAGTGCGGCGAGCTGGCGGATGCCGTGAGCCCCGGTAGTGCCCTGATGATGCTTTACTTGAACAAGGAGCTTTGTGGGATTGAACCGGTCCTTCCGGTAAGCTTCGATATCGGCATCGGCAACTCCCTCATAGTGCCGCTTGCTGGGTCGACGGACCTCATACCCTTCCAGCTTCAAAAGCTCCATCACCAGCATTTCCAGCCCATTGCCACCGCCCGCAAGGAAAGTGCTCCCCTGCTGTATACGCTCCAGAAGCGTCTTCTTGAAGGTATTGACCGCTTCGCTGTTTTCGGCTTCATGCTGGCTATTGATGTTGCTGAAACCGCCAGACTCCAGCCGGGAATACAGCGTTTCCAGCTCATCTGAAAACTCATCCAGCGATGCAACGGCCATCCGAATTTTCAGTCGGGTCTCAAGAGCCGTGGAAAGGTCATCGCGAGGTATCCGCTTGACCTTCCCATCCGGGTCGCGCAGGAATGTCGCACCGATCCGGTTCTCCCCATAGCCGACATCCAGGCCGAATCCTTTCTCGCCCGTGGCCCGAGCCAGTAGAATGGCGCGAGGTACGGGGACCACGATCAGGTCACCGGCGCGAATATTGAAGAATCGCCGGATCTGATTGCCCTTCCTGCCGATCTCAATTCCCCGGTCTCGAAACGCCTTCATCAGAGAGTCGGCCGACGCGTGCTCTGAAAAGTTCATCTGCGACCAGCCATAGCCCGCCTGGTCCCCTGCAGTCAGCTCAAGCGGGCTTCTCACCATGACTACCCTTGACACAGCACTTTCCTTTTCGATTTAGAGTAAAACAGGCTTGGAAACGGCCTGAAGCCATTACCTTACGATATCCATCAGCTTGTCATAGGAATCCACCACGTCGTACTTCACCGTCGCCGTGGCGATGGTGTCGAAGAACTCCGTGGCACACTTGATCTTGGCCTGCTCGATTTCACGCAGCTCCAGCGATGACATGCTTCCTTTCGTCTCGGCCACGAAGTAGACGTGTTTCACGTCATTCTCATTGAAGGCGATGGCCCAGTCGGGGTTGTAGTTGCCCACCGGCGTCGGGATGAAGAAGCTCTTCGGCAGCTTGGCGTAGACCACCACTTCCTTGCCGGTGTCGAGCTCTTCGACGAAATCCCGCTCGATCCTGGAGTCGGTCACCACGTAGTCATAGACGTGCCGGTTGGCCTTGTAGGCCCGATCCAGATTATTTTCCGGCTTCTCGAGGGTGAAGATTTCCCGGCTGTGCTGCTCGTTGATGGGGTCGTAGCTGATGTGCTCGACCACCATGCTGGCCTTCTGCTCGTTGATCAGCCTGGCGGCCTGAGCCATGAAGTCTTCGGGGTTCATCGGGTACTGCTTGAAGGTCTTCGGCTGGATCTTGGAGAGAATCGCCGCGACGGTGCGCCGCGTTAGCTGTGTGGCCTCGGCCAGACGGCCGATCAGATCGTACTGTACCGCCGAGTGAAGCGAGCCGTCATGCTTGACCCGCTCGCTCTCGTTGACGGTGAAGGCCTGCCCGCTGGTCATGTCCTGGTAGCTGGCTTCCGCCTTCTGCGTGCCGCGCTCCACCTGGTACTCGAGCCGCTTCACGTTGAGTTTCAGGTCCAGATAGCCCACGCATTTCTCGATCAGCTCGTTGGAGTCGAAGCTGACCGAGTAGGCCGCCTTGCGGTTGATGCGCTCCCAGAGCGCCTGAAATTCCTTCTTGTGGAAGTTGTCGTTGAGCGGGTTCAGCTTGGCCTTGCGGCCGTCCTCGATGTGCGGCAGCTGGGCGTTGCTGAAGACGCTGTCGATCAGCTGGAAGACCTGCTGTGCATGGGGCTGTAGCGCCTCCGGCAGCTCGGCTCGGGTGCCGTCCTCCTTGGCCTGGTGGTAGGCCTCGGTGATGTGATCGGCGTTATCCGTGTAGTCGTTCTTGAGCAGGTAGCGGTAGATATCCTTGGCCATGGCGGGCGTGACCTCCACCTCGCCCTCATCCGACACGAGCAGCTTGCCGGTGAAGTAGGCCTCGTCGGCGACCCGCGGGCGTTCGGAGAGCTCATTGCTGATGTCGCGCTGCAAGGCGGTGACGAAGTCCTTGTAACTCTCGCTGGCGACTACCGCCAGCTCGTTGATGTCGTGTACCGTCAGCGGGTCGTCCATGCGCTCGCCCAGCTGGTTGACCGCCAGACGCAGGCCGCGCCCCACCTCCTGGCGCCGGGAGATGGTGTTGTCGCTGTGCTTCAGCGTACAGATGACGAACACGTTGGGGTTGTCCCAGCCCTCTCGCAGTGCAGAGTGGGAGAAGATGAAGCGCGTGGGCTCTTCGAAGGAGAGCAGACGTTCCTTGTCCTTCAGGATCAGGTCGTAGGCATCGACATCGTCCGTCTCGGTCGAGCGCGCTTTGGTCTTGGGGTCAACGAGACGCTTGGACTTCTTGTCGATGGAGAAGTAACCGTTGTGGGTATCCGAGGTGTTGATGCCCTTTAAGTAACGGTTGTACTCACTATCTTCCAGGGTCTGCACCTGGTTGAGCTGACATTTGTATTCCTCCTCGAATATTTGAGCATATTCACCCAGCACCTCACCGCTGTCATCATACTGACGATACTTGGCCACCTCATCGATGAAGAACAACGTGAGCACCTTGACGCCCTGAGAAAAAAGCTGCTGCTCCTTCTGGAAGTGCGCCTTTATCGCCTCACGGATCTGAATCCGCCTAAGCGCCTTTTCGGTAACATCGACGGTTACCTCCCCGGCGGTAAGCTCGACGCCGTTGGTGAAGCTGAGTTGGTCGACCCGGGCGTCAATGTCCGAGACGACGAAGCCCTTGTACTGGTCCAGCCCACCCGACAGCTCATGGAGGTTGTCGCCTTTGCCCAGCTTGCGGCGCTTGCGCTTCACGCCACTGGCCGACTTTTCCTCGTACTCTACCCAGGCCACTGGCAGCTTGTTCTTGGCCGTCTCGATATTTTCCAGGTAGAGGTAGGCATCGGTGCCGGTGAGGCCCTTGGTGGTGACACCATGCACCGAGATCTTCTTCACCAGCTTCTGGTTGTAGGCGTCCAGAGCATCCAGCCGGTGGATCTTGTTGTAGGTCGTCTTGTGGGTCGCCGAGTAGCGCACGATGAACAGGGGATTGAACTCGCTCAGTGAGCTGAGCGTCTTGCCTCCTTCCATCTTCTGCGGCTCATCGAGGAACAGGATCGGCCGGTTGGCCTTGATGACATCGATGGGACGCCGGGACTGGAAGTCGTCCAGCTCATCGTAGATGCGGCGGTTGTCAGCGCCACGGGAGTTGAAGGCCTGCACGTTGATGACCATCACGCTGATGCCGGCATCCGAGGAGAAGCTTTCCAGATTGTGCAGCTGCTTCGAGTTGTAGATGAAGAAGCGCGCCTTTTCCCCGTAGCTCTCCAGGAAGTGATCGGCAGTGATCTGCAGCGACTTGTACACCCCCTCGCGGATGGCGATGCTGGGCACCACCACGATGAACTTGCTCCAGCCGTAGCGCTGCTTCAGCTCGAACATGCTCTTCAGGTAGACGTAGGTCTTGCCGGTGCCGGTCTCCATCTCCACATCCAGGTTGTAGGGGCAGCCGGTCTTGTCATCCTTCTTCAGGCCGTCGGAGAGCGGCAGATTCTGGCGGCGCTGCACGGCGCGGATGTTGTTCAGCAGATCCAGCTCCGTCAGCTCCAGCGCGGCGTTCTTGAAGCCGGCGTCGTCCGGGTCTGGTGAGGCGTACATGTCACGCTGCATCGGCCGTGCCAAGGGTGCGGATTCGCCCGGGTCGATGCGGTAGCGGATACCGCTGCTGAAGGGCTGGCCGGCAAAGCAGTCCGCCAGCGCCTCGACGGCCCGCGTCTGGTATTCCTGCGTCTTGAACTTGAGCTTCATGGGGTTCCTGCTAATGCCTCTCTCTGCAAGCTTTCTGCAAACCAGCACTGCAAAGAGGTATAAATGCATGATTTTTAAGGTTTTAACGAGCGCTCTCTTTGCAAGGCTCTATGTTTTTCTTTGAAAGCTCTCTGCAAGCTGCCAGCAAGGCGACGTATCTGAACCGTTATTGACTATGACCCCACGACGCCGCAGCTTTGTCAACAAACTACTGATTTTATTATATTTTTGTTTGTAGCTTAAGGCTTCGCTGAGCTTGCCCAGCAGCAGTTCGTTGATATCTGCCCTGTTGGCCTGGCCAAATTTCTCCAGGTAATCCGTCAACAGCTTGGCATAGAACTCATCATCTTGAGCACGGGTTCGAATATAGTCGGCCTTGCTGGCCGTCGCCCCTGCCACGCGGGCGGAAACATGGAAGTTGGGCTTGCGTCCCTCAATGAGGCCGGCATGTCGTAAACGCCTAACCGCCTCATCGCTAATCGGTAACCGCTTCTGCACTCGGTCCAATGCCAAAATTTCGAAAAGCGTCAGATCTGTCTTCTGAATCAACAGGCGACTGTACGCGGAGTCGACCACGCCACCGTAGATACCAAGTCTGACGGCGCCTGGCTCGCTCAGATCATAGTCCGGTAGCGGTAGATAACGTTTAGCTTGACGGGAATACATGTCGTGAATGCCGTAGCCCATGGTATCGATCATATTGAGCTCGGCCATGGCCTGGGTCAGGAACGGATTCCGATAGCGCTTCGGGACCCGGTGCCCTTCCAGATAGTCGCCAGGCTCCCCTTCGAAAAAGCTGCCTTCATTGTCGAAGACCAGCCGGTCGGATTGCTCGATCACCACCACACGCGCATTGCGACCGTAGTCCTGATGAGCGATGCAGTTGTGCAACGCTTCCAGCACGATCTTCTGGTCGTACTTGGAGACTTCGACAGGCAATAACTCGTCCTGGGGCAACAGCCGCAACTGGATATTGCGGATACGCTGATACAACTGCGTGGTGGTCAGCAGGAACGGCGGGCCGAAGTGCTGGTAGGCCCGCTCCGGCCCTTCAAGCTTCCAGGTCAGCTGAGCCGGATGGGGAGACAGCAGCGGCGCCGCCTCCTCCTTGCCGAGCAGCAGGAGAGCCGCCCGGGTTACCTTGCCGTCCAGCGTCAGCTTGGCACGATCCAGGAAGGTGGCCAGCGGCCACCCCATCACCTCGCCGGGCTCGAAGCGGTTGGCGTACTTCTTGGCGAAGGATTCGCGGGCCTTGCTCACCGCCTCGGGGTCGAGATGGTCGAGCGTGGCATTCGGCACCAGTTGCACGGACCAGTCGGTGGCGTCGGTCTGTCGCCGGATCGCATCCTGCTTGTCCAGGCCCAAGCCGGTCAGACTCTCCCCGGCGCGGGCGTAGTAATGCCCCAGCCAGGCGATGGGCATGCCCATCGGCGCGGGCGGAATCTCGAACATCAGCACCCGGCCCTCCGGCGTTTCCAGCTCGTGGATGTCACGGAAGGTGATGCTGGGCTCGGTGCCGTCGGCGATCTGCATCTTGAGCTTGTCGAGCTCGCCAGGCGCTTGCCGGTACTCGGACCCCAGGATGTGCCTCGTCTTGTCGTCGATGCCAAAAACCAGCCAGGCGCTTTCGCAGGCACGCAGATTGGCCTCGTTGGCCAGCGCCGAGAGGTACTTGCCGAGATCCGAGGTGGAGAAGCCCTTGCCACCGCGCTTGAACTCGACCACCTCGCTCTCCCAGCGCTCGATAAGGGAGTGCAGCAACTGCGTCAGCGCCTGCTCGTCCATGCTCATGGGCCTAGATCACCTTGACGTCGGTATTGGGCGACTTCTGGGCGAAGATTTGCTCGACGTTGATCTTGACGCTGTCGCTGGCAAAGCCGGCATCGCGGAACACCACGCGCAGCGGCTCGTACTCGGCGAGCTGTTTGACGAATTCCTCGTCGATATCCAGATCGAAGCAGGCGGCCAGCGCCATATGCTTTTCCGCCCCGTCAACGAAGAAGATGGTTTTTCCATCAACATCCTGGCGGGAGATGGGCAGGGAAAGGTCGACGCCCCAGTCCAGGAGGACCTGGAAGAGCAAGTCTTCTGAACTCCGGCCCTCGCGGATATTGTCGATATTCTCAGAAAGCAGGTCTTGGCTAAGTGAGTCCGGCGAATAGTGAATTTCTCGCATGTTTGACGATTCAACTTTCATGACGCGAAAGCCAAGATCGAGAGAACTAGCCTTCTGGTCATCGGCTTCTGATGAAACTTCTTTGGCATAGTTTTTGACACGCCTTGCACCCATTTCAAATATTGAGCCAAGGCCAGGTTCTGGTTTAGGGAGCGGCTCGGGGATTTGCACCCCGATAAAGCGCCGGCTTCCTTTGTCCTCATAGTTCTGCTTTAGCACTGCGTGAGCTGTCGATGCGCTTCCGCTAAAGAAGTCAAGAACAATGTCGCCGCCATCTGGCGATGTGGATAGCTGCAAGATCCTCTGTATCAGCTCAACTGGCTTGACGGAATTGAGAACATTTTCAGTTTCTTGGAAGTCGACATATTTTAGAAGTGACTTTTTTGCATCTTGAGTATGTCCAACTTCAGAGTAAAACCAAATAGTCTGCGGGGTTCTCCCCTGCTTCACCTCGGAAAGAAACCTCTTAAGGCGTGGCATATTATCACCATCCTTCCCCCACCATATACGATTGTCATCATCGAGCTTCTTAAAGTTTTCTTCATTGATTCGCCAATAACTTCCCCTTGGCGGACCATCAATAACTCGCCCAGATGGACACTTAATTGAATATAGCCCTGCGTCGTACCTATTTCTAGCCGCCAGATCGCTAGAAGTCCAAGGGCCACGCGGATCATTATCAGGATTCTTATACCGCGCAATCATTTCTTCCGTTTGCGGAAGCATGTTTGGAGCCCACGACCCTTTATTCTTTGCGTAAACAATAATATAGTCATGGTCTTCAGAGAACCACTTGGCGCTGTTTTTTGGAGAGAAAACTTTTTGCCAAATCAATTGAGCAACAAAATTATCACCACCAAAAACCTCATCGCAGAGCTTTCTAAGGCTATCAACTTCATGATCGTCAATGGAAATAAATATCACGCCGTCATCGCATAAAAGGTTCTTTGCCAGCCGCAACCGAGGGTACATCATAGATAGCCAATCTGAGTGAAATCGGCCGTTCGATTCGGTATTGGCAACTAGACGGCCGCCTTGCTCATCACGCTGCCCGGACGAATCAAGGTAGTCGTCAAAAGACTCGTGATAGTCATCGTCGTAGATAAACTCACGCCCTGTATTGTAGGGCGGGTCGATATAAATCAACTTGACCCTGCCCAAGTAAGTCTCCTGAAGAAGCTTCAGGGCTTCAAGGTTATCTCCTTCGATGAAAAGGTTCTTGGTGGTGTCAAAGCTCACACTCTCTTCCCGACAGGGGCGCAGTGTCTTGGCAATCGGCGCATTAGCCGCCAGCAGGGCTTCCCGCTTGCCGGGCCAGTTGAGGTGGTAGCGTTCCTGGGGACCCTCGACGATATGCTCGGAGAGCTCCTGGCGCAGCTGGTCGAAGTCGATGGCTTGCTTCATCCGCCCCTGTTCATCCCGCGCTTCGGTGACGCAGCTGGGGAACAGCTTGGCCAGCTTGGCAATGTTGGCCTCGGTCAGATTGGGGGAGTGCATCTTCAACTTGTCCATCATGTCGCGTGTCTCCAGACCTCTGTGGGAACCTTTGCAAAACGACTGCGCTCGTCATTTCGCGTCCCGGCGGTGCTCGAAATACTCATGTACTGAAGTACATTCCGCTTTCTATGCGCCGGCGAAACACGAACTGAACGTCGCTCGCCACGTTTTCCAAGGGCTCCCAACGGGTCGTGATCAGGTGTCGTAGTCGGCAATTGCATAATCGGCCAACCTCTGGCGGATCGAGCGCAGCTCGGCGTTGATCTCGACCTTGCGGTTGAACTGTTTCGTGTTGCGAAGGCGCTTCTCGAGCTTGTCGGCATCCTTCTTGAGGGCTTCCAGGGCCCTCAAGCGCTCCAGCTGATCGGGCAGGGCTTCTCCCTGAAGTGCCGGGGCCGGAAGCAGGCTGCGCAGCAGCTGCTGGTAGAGCTGCTTCAGGTCGATGGCCGTGGGCAGCGGCTGCCGAGGCGTCTCGGCTGGCAGCCAGTCGCTGCTGGCGTAGTGGTCATCCAGCACCCATTTGCTGGGGTCGGCCTGGCTGGGCCGCTTGTAGGCGGCGGTGACACGGATGCCGCGGGTGCCGTGGAGCTCGAACAGGATCGGAAAGGGAATGGCGCGGTCGATGGCCCGCAGCACGTCTCGGTGCAGATCATCGCCCTTGAGGGTGATCACGAAGACCTGCAGCTCCGGTACGTCATCGGTGCCAGGCAGATTGAGCGTGCTATGGGCCAGCTTGGCATGCCAGGTGATCTGGGCGACGTCATCCCGCAGACGCTCCCTGAGGGTGGCGGTGGCCCGCACATGCGCCAGGATGCGCTGCTTGGCCACCACTCGACCGAGCATTGTCTTGGCGGGGTACTGGTAGAGCGGTACCGTCATGGTGCTTTACTCTCGCTATCCCTGCTGGCCACATGGCGCTCCGTACCTGTGTCTATGGTCGAGCCCGCGTCACGAATGACGATAAAGGTGATCAGTTCGAAGTCGTTTAACCCTTCGATGGTATCGACAAGTGCCGTGGTCTCGCCGCCGCTGAACAGGCTGTCGATATCCCTGTCTTCCTTCACCTCGATCATCGAGCGGATGGCCTGATCCAGTAGCGCCGAGTAGGCGTGCATCTCCCGGCCATCCTGGGTCTCCTCGTTGAAGTGCCGATAGACGGCTTCGACAGGCTCGCCCAGCCCCTTGCATGCGGTGCGGGCCAGATCCAGCAAGCGCTTGACCTCGGTGTAGTCGCTGATTACTTCGCCGGTGTGGCTTATGTAGACCAGGTAGAAAGGGTGCAGGCGGTTCTGCTGCTGCAGGCCACTCCCTTGGTGCCCTACCTGCTGATTGAGGTTGCGCAGGGTGAAGATGACCCCGGGCTGCAGGCCCCTCTCGGGGCGGGCTGGCACCACGGTATGCAGCCCATTGGGAATACGGCTCAGGTCGCCGTTCTCCTTCATATAGCCCAGCAGGTCCATGCGGAATTCATTAAGGCCCAGGTCGGTGATCGACACGCCGGACTTGAGGTCTTCCATCTCCACCACTTCATCCTGCAGCCGGCGCAGTTGCTCGCGCCGGTAGGCGACGTCGTTGGACTGGGCATTGAGCACGTTGTCGTCGCCGGTGGCGGTGACGTCGGCAATCACCATGCGGTTCTCGACGCGCTCCTTGAGGTTGATGTACTCGTCCAGGCTGATATCCGGCCAGTAGTTGACCAGCTGGATGCTGGCGTTGGGCGAGCCGATGCGGTCGATGCGCCCGAAGCGCTGGATAATGCGCACCGGGTTCCAGTGGATGTCGTAGTTGATCAGGGTGTCGCAGTCCTGCAGGTTCTGGCCTTCCGAGATGCAGTCGGTCCCGATCAGGATGTCCAGCTCGCGGGGCTCACCGGGGTACACCATGGCCTTGCTCTTGGCCTGTGGGGCGAACAGCGTCAGCAGGCCCTGGAAGTCGTAGTGCTGGCGGCTGCCCGGCATGGCGCCGATGGTCGATTTCGGAGTGTCGCTGCCGGTCACCAGGCCGGTGTGCACGCCCTGGTTCTCCAGCAGGCCAGGCGCCAGGTTATCGTAGAGGTACCTGGCGGTATCCGCGAAGGCGGTGAAGATCAACACCTTGCGGTTGCCGGGGTTGATCGGCGTGGCCAGTTTGCCGGCGATCTGCGTCTTCAAGTGCTGCAGCTTGGCATCGTCGGCCGGGGTGACCTTGGCCATTTCTTCCAGCAGCAACTCGATCCACACCAGGTCGGTGCTCAGGTCATGCTCCCAGGACGGCAGGTCCATGTCCTCCAGGCTGATCTGGACCTTCTTGCCCACCGTGGTATCGCCCGGCATGGGGATGCTGTCGTCGTCGGGGCCGGCGTCTTCGAAGGACGCGGTGATATCCGTGAAGCTCTCCGAACGGCCGGTCCGCTTGAAGGCCTCGATCTTGTCCAGGGTGGTCTGGTAGCTATCCTGCAGTCCCTCCAGGGTCAGTCGAAACGCCGCTACCGAGCTCTCCAAACGCTTGAGCAGGTTGGTGGTCATCAGGGCCTGCAGGCTCTTCTCCCGGTCCACCTGCTTGAAGCTACCGCCCCCACTGGACACTTCGGTGTCGTACATCTCCTCGTACTTCTTGAGGCGGCTGGGCAGGATGTAGCTGATCGGGGCGTAGACGGAAAGCTTGAGCTGGGAGAGCTGCTGGAAGATCTCGTTGAAGCCGATCACATCGGGCCGCTGGGTGAGCGGGCAGTGAAACGAGAGCGGCTTGCGACGCGCCGGGAAACTGCCGATATCACTGGTGTCGTAGAAGGTTTCGATATGCCGGCGTGAGCGGGCGATGGTGACGCTGTCCAACAGCTCGAAGAAGTCGAAGTCCAGCGCCTGCAGGATGGCGCCCGTGGTGCGCTTCTCCGGCGGGAGCGCCGACCACTCGTTGAAAGTGGCCTGGGCGCGGCGGAAGGTGCCCTCGATGTCCTTGGCCCCGCTGAGATGGCGAGTCAAGTTCTCGGCGTCCCCCTCGTAGGCCAGGGCCAGCTGGTTCTTCAGATCAGTGAAGCGGTTGTTGACCGGCGTTGCCGAGAGCATCAGCACCTTGGTCTTCACGCCCGCCCGGATCACCTGGTTCATCAGCTTCTGGTAGCGCGTCTCGCGGTCCTTGTAGACGTCGTTGTTGCGGAAGTTGTGCGACTCGTCGATCACCACCAGGTCGTAGTTGCCCCAGTTGACACGATCCAGCGGCATGCCGAAGGATTCGCCGCGGGTGCGCTGCAGGTCGGTATGGCAGAGCACGTCGTAATTCAGGCGGTCCTGGGCCAGCACGTTGGTGGTCAGGTTGCGGTTGTAGGTCAACCAGTTGTCGGCGAGCTTCTTGGGGCACAGTACCAGCACGGAGCGGTTGCGCAGCTCGTAGTACTTGATGACCGCCAGGGCGGTGAACGTCTTCCCGAGGCCCACGCTGTCGGCCAGGATGCAACCGTTATAGGTCTCCAGCTTGTTGATCACGCCGGTGGCCGCATCGCGCTGGAAGTTGAACAGCTTCTGCCAGATGACGCTGTCCTGGTAGCCGGTGCGGTCGTTGGGCAGCACATCCTCGCTGATGTCTTCCAGGAACTCGTGGAAGATGTGGTAGAGCATCAGGAAGTAGATCCGCTCCGGCGGGTTCTCCCGGTAGACCGAGGCGATATGCTCGCGCAGCCGTTCGGTCACATCCTCGAGCTTCTCTTCGTCCTGCCACAGCTGGTCGAAGAGGGCCATGAACCGAGAGGTGTGGCCCGGCTCGCTGAAGCGGGTGACGAAATTGGAGACCGCGTTGCCCTGCTGGTAGCCCAGATCCACCGCCGTGAAGCCCTGCAGCGGCATATAGACCGTATCACCGCCTGTGGCCGCTACGCCGGCAAAGGGCTGCATGGCGGCCTGGCCGCGGTTGGAGCGGAACCGGGCCTTGCGGCGCATCCAGTCGGCGCACTCGCGAGCGATGGCCCGCTGGGTCAGCTGGTTCTTGAGCTGGATCTCGAACTCGCTGCCGTGGACGCTGCGCTCGCGCGCCGCCTTGGGGATGTGAAACTCGCGGTGTTCCTTGCGGAACTTGTCGCTGGCCTGGTCAGGCACGAAGGTGGGTGAGGTGAAGATGAACTCGACCGAGTCCAATGCTTCCAGCTCATCCTTGAGCGCCTCATAGGCGTAAATCGAGAAGCAGGAGGCCGCGATCTTGAGGCGGGCGCCGGGCCGCAGGGTGTCCTTCAGGTCGTCGCCGAGCAGCCGGCTGACGTTGTCGATGATCTCCATGGTGCGGCTCCCTGCAGTTCCCTGGCCGCCTGAAGGCGGTCTCGTTGCGCTGCACTCAGCTTATATCAACAGCTAAGTGGGGTGAACGCTGGAGATTGCTACAAGGAGCGTGGGTAAACTTCGATCAGCAGCCTCACCGCCACGTAGGCATCGCCCAGCCCCGCTCACGCGCAATACCGGCGAGTACCGGGTCCGGATGGATGGCGTGCGGCCTCTCCACCGCCTCGAGAAGGGGAAGATCGTTACGGGAATCGGAGTAGCCCCAGGTTTCCGCCGGCTGCGTCTCCCCCAGCCACTCCCGGAGTGCGTGAAGCTTGCCTTCCTTGAAGGTGCGGGTACCGTGCGCCTGGCCGGTATAGCGACCGGCTTGCTCCTCGAGCGCTGTTGCCAGTGCCGCATCACAGCCTAAGCGCCTGGCGAGCGGTACCACCAGCTGAGCGGTCGAGGCGGAGATGACGACGATGGTATGCCCCTGCTCGCGATGCCATGCCACCTGCGCCAGGCCCCCCGGGAACAGCCGGGGCATGATGCGGCTATCGAGGAACACCTTGACCTGCTCGGCCACTTCCTGGACCTCGCGTCCTGCCAAGGGGGCGAGGAGAAACGTCAGATGCGCCTCCATATCCAGGGTGCCTGCCGCGTAGTCAGCCATATGACGATCCCAGGTGCGACGATACTCGGCGGCATCCGGGATCCAGCCCTGTTCGATCAACCACTCGTTCCAGTACCCGGTGATATCCCCGTCGAGCAGGGTGTCATCCAGATCGAACAGCGCCAGGCGCATTGCCCTGCGAGACATACTCACTCCTCAAGCTCCTGAACCTCATCGAGGTCGACAAACACCAGCACCTCGCTCTCCTCGGCCAGCAGATGGCGGCTGCCTCGGTTGAGGGCATCGACAGAGAGCTCAATCCCGGCACACTCCACCGCATAGCGTACGATGTTGCCCAGCAGCTGACGACGGCGGATCACGCCTCGGCAGCCAGGGCCTGCGTGGGTTGGCACTTCACCGCCTGGCGAGGCCTCTGACACCGGCTGCAGGTAGATGGCCTCGGGCCTCAACGCCACGCGCGCCGCCCTGCTCACTGTGCCGAGCAGCGCATGCGCCTGCTCCCCCGACAGCACGTTGTAGTGCCCCATGAAGCCAGCGGCCTGATGGCTGCGGGGCCGTGTGTACAGTGCTTCGGCATCCCCTTGCTGCAGGATACGTCCGTCATGCATCAGGAAGATGCGGTCGGACATCATCAGCGCCTCTTCCTGATCGTGGGTCACGAACAGCGTCGTCAGGCCCAGCGTCTTCTGAATGTCGCGCAGCTGCTGACGCAGGTGACGGCGGATGCGTGCATCCAGCGCCGACAGCGGCTCATCCATCAGCAGGATACGGGGCTCCACGACCAGCGCGCGAGCCAGCGCCACCCGCTGGCACTGCCCGCCAGAGAGTTGATGCGGAAACTTGTCAGCATGCTCGCGCAGCTCGACCAGGCGCAGCACCTCGTCCACGCGGCGGCCGCGCTCCTCCTGGGGCACCTTCTGCATGCGAAGCCCGAAGGCGACGTTGTCGGTGACCCGCATATTGGGGAACAGCGCATAGTGCTGGAACACCATGCCGACGCCGCGCTGCTGGGGAGGGAGTGACGTAATCTCCTCGCCACCCACCATGATGCGTCCTTCATCGAGCGTGTTCAGACCGGCGATAGCCCTCAGCAGGGTCGATTTCCCGCAGCCGGAGGGGCCCAGCAGCGTGACGAACTCGCCCTTGGCGATCTCGGCATCGATCTGGGAAAACACCTGAGTCTCGCCGAAACGCTTGGCCAGGCTCTCGAGGCGCAGATAGTCAGGCGACGCAGTGGCTGTGGTGCCCTGCTGCCTTGTCGCCACCTCGGCCACGGTGTCGCAGCGATCGAGCGTCGGGAGGTGGTCGCGGGCATAGGGAGCAGCGGTCAAGGTTGTCATGCGTTGGCATCCTTGGCGATGGCGTGGCCGGACTGGCGATTCCCCAGCCAGGTCAGCAACAGGGTGAACAGGAAGAGCGTGATCACCAGCGCGCTGGTGAAATGGCCGCTGGCCCCACGCATGTTGTTGAGATAGACCTGCAGGGTCTCGAAGCGGGTACCCACCAGCATGTTGGCGAAGACGAACTCGCCCACCAGGAAGGAGAAGGAGAGGAAGACGGCGACCTGAACACCGATGCGGATATTGGGCAGGATCACCAGGAAGAAGGCCCTGAACGGCGTCGCGCCAAGCAGCTGAGCGGCGTCCATCAATGACCTCACATCGATGGTCCGCAGACTGTTGGCGACGGCCCGATAGACGAAGGGAAGCGCGATCGTCACGTAGGTGAAGATCAGGATCCAGGGGGAGCCCACCAGCGGCAGCGGGCCACCGGCATAAAGCTGCAGCAGACCTACCGAGGAGACCACCGGCGGTACGGCAAAGGGCACCAGCACCAGCCCGTTCATCCAGGCATCCAGCCGCGGGTAGCGGGTATGGGCCAGGAAGGCCACCGGCACGACCAGTACCAGGCTCAGCACAAGAGCTCCCAGGGTCACCAGCATGGAGCGAGCGAACGCCAGCTGGAAGCGCGGCGTGCTCCACAGCTCCAGAAACCACTTGAGGGTCAGCCCGTCCGGCAGCAGCGTGGCGCCCCAGCTGGTGGCCAGCGCATACCCCAGAGTCGCCACCAGAGGCAGTGCCAGCAGGGTAAAGACTCCCCCCACCACCAGGGCATGAATAGATGGACGCGGTAAGCGAAGCGTCGGCAGGGCCGGTGCCTTGGGCCGCGACAGGGTGAGATCAGCGTTCTGCGACATGATGGCTCCTGCGTAACAGCCACTGCTGAATCAGGGTGACCATGGCCAGCAGGCCCACCAGGATCAGCGCCAGGGCACTGGCCAGGTTGGGCTGCAGGAACAGGTCGCCCGACACCAAGTTGGCGATACGGATGGTCATGAGGTTGTAGCTGGTGTTGACCAGGGCGTAGACGGTGGCATAGGCGCCCATGGCATTGGCGATCAGGATGGTGAAGGTCCCCGCCAACGCTGGCCGGAGCACCGGCAGGCCGATGTGGCACCAGTAGGCGACTCGCCCGGCGCCCAGCAGGCTGGCGGCGTCACGCCAGTCGGCACGCAGCCCCGCGAAGGCAGGAAACAGCAACAGCATGCCCAGCGGAATCTGGAACCAGGTGTAGATGACGATCAGGCCGGTGCGTGAGTAGAGCGAGAAGTCATCGATCAGCCCCACACGCTGCAGGGCCAGAGTCAGTACCCCGTTGGCCCCCATCAGGATGATGAACGCGAAGGCCAGCGGCACCCCGGCAAAGTTGCTGGTCATGTTGGTGAAGGCGATCATCCAGCGACGCAGCGGGCCACTGGTACGGGTCAGGCTGTGGCACGCCAGAACGGCGATGATGAGTCCCAGCAGACTGGAGACCAGGGAGATCTCGAGGCTGCGCCAGATCGCCTGGCGAAAGAAGGGCGATGTGGCGATCTCCTGAAAGTGCCCCAGCCCCCAGCTTCCCTCGACCTGGAAGGCGCTGACGGCGATCCAGCCCAGAGGCGCCATCTGGAAGGCAACGAAGACCAGCGCGAAAGGCATCAGCCACAGCCAGGCAGGCAGCAGGCGCTTCACGACGCGTCCCTCCCCTCAACCAACAGCTCGGGATGGGAGGGCTTGTCGTGTTGCAGGCCCAGCAGGCTGGCAAGCGTGCCGCACAGTCGAGGCTGCTGAAGGGTGATCGCTGCGTCATGGGCAAAGGCCTCGCCGAACAGCCACAGAGGCACTCGGCGTTCCTCTTCCAGCAGGCCCGAGTGGGAGCCGTCGGCATTCATCCCATGGTCGGCGGTCACCATGACCTGGTAACCCTCAGCCAGCCAGGCCGGCAGGTAATCGGCCAGAGCGATATCGGCTCGCCGCGCGGCGTTGCGGTACTGGGGCGACTCCCCGCCATGACGGTGGCCGGCATCATCGACATTCATGCTGTGTACCAGCAGGAAGTCAGGGTCGCTCAGACGGCGTAGCGCCTCGGCATCACTGAAGAGGTGGTCATCGGGATAGTGGTCCTGCCAGTAGAACAGCCCGGCCTGAATGGCACTTTCGGGATCCTGATGGAAACGATGGCGTGCCGGCACGAAGGGGGCTTCCAGATAGAGTTCGCTGACCCAGTGATAGGCCGCCGCGGCGGTCCGTCGCCCCTGGCGAACCGCCAGATCGAACAGGCTGGTGCCGGTGGAACGGCGCACCACCTGGTTATGCACCACACCGGAGTCCACCGGGCGGTCCCCCGTCAGCAGGCACTCATAGAGCGGACGCGACATGGCGGGCAGTTCACAATCCAGCGTGTGATAGCTGCCACGGCCCGCCTCACACAGGGCATGCAGGTGGCCCATGGCGTGCTGACCCACGGCATGGTTGAGGCCATCTAGCACCACGAGTATGACGCGATGAGACATGCAAACCTCCTTGCCGCCTCACGGGGAGGCCGCAATCGATGAGAAAGCGGAAGGGTTACTGCTGGTGAATCAGTACCTGAGACTGCCACTGGCGCGGCAGCTGGCGGGCACTCTGTTCCCAAGCCTCGAAATCTTCCACCGGCCGGGCCTTGGCGTATTGCTCGTTGGGCAGCAGCTTGGCGGCGATCTCCTCGGGGAGGGTCAGGTGCTGAGCGCGGATCGGCCGGGCATAGCCTTCTGCCAGGTTGAACTGGCCCTCATCGGAAAGGATGAACTCGCGTGCCAGCTTGGCGGCGTTGGGGTGCGGGGCATGCTTGTTGATGATGGTGGCATAGCCGGAGGTGACCGAGGCATCGGAGGGGATCACCACCTCGAAGGCGTCACGATCGATCTGGTCGCGATAGTTGAGGGCGTTGAAGTCCCACAGCAGGGCCACCTCGACCTCGCCTTTCTCGAGGTTGGCGATGCTGGGATCCGCCAGCGAAAGACGCCCTTGGCGTGCCAGCTCGGCAAACAGCTCCAGCCCCGGGGCCAGATCGCTTTCATCGCCACCGTTGGCAAAGGCCGCCGCCAGCACGGAGCTGTTGGCCTGAGCCGCCTGACCCACAGCGCCTAATGACACGCTGTACTCTCCCTCGGCCAGATCGGCGAAGCTGCGCGGGCGCTCCTCTTCCGGTACCAGCTGCTTGTTGGTCATGAAGGCGATGGTGCCGGTATAGCCGAGCATCCAGTGGCCGTCGTCGTCCTTGGCCCAGTCCGGGATCTCGTCCCAGGTGGTCGGCTTGTAGGGCTGAGTGACGCCCTCCGCCACGGCGATCGGGCCGAAGCTGATGCCCACGTCACCGATGTCGGCGGTCGCGTTCTCGCCTTCCGCCTTGAACTTGGCGATCTCCTCGGCGGAACTCATGTCCGTATCCATGTGCTCCAGGCCGTAATGCTCCTTGAGGTCCGCCCAGGTGTCCTTCCAGTTGGCCCAGGTATCCGGCATGCCGACGCTGTCGACACGGCCCTCCTCCTGGGCGGCAGCGATCAGATCTGACAGATCGGAGGATGCCTGCGCCTGGCCGGCGAACAGCGTGGTGCCCAGGGCAGCGGTCAGAGTGAGGCGAAGCAGCGTCGAACGTGTCGGATTCACGGTGTGGCTCCATGCAGGTGGTCAGGATGAAACCGTCATCTGGTCTAGTTCAGAAGCGGCTGACAGGAGGCACACTAGGCCGACAAGGTGACAGTGGCGTGTCGGTAACATGGCAAATGGATTGCCTGCCGCCGTTCTCGACAAACGTTGGCATCGTTGGTATTCCATGGAACTGCTGTCATCGTGACGACATGGAAGTTTCGCTAGGCTGACACGCAGCATGCCGTTTATAACGGCCGACAACTGAACTAGACCAGAAACGAGACACCATTGACCACGATGCCACCGCCCTCTCCGACGTCAGCACACAGTCCCCCCCCACCCAGCCTGACGCCACCGGCGCATCGACTGCGCCATGCGCTGCTCGACATGTTGGCCGACAAGGCCGTCGGTCACGGAACGCGGCTACCCTCGGAACGGCAGATGATGGCGAGCTTCGGTACTACCCGCATTACCCTGCGAGAAGCGCTGACGCTGCTGGAAGCCGAGGGGCGCATCTATCGGGAGAATCGTCGTGGCTGGTTCGTCTCCCCGCCACGCCTGCGCTATGACCTGCTGGCCTGCCTGCCTTTCCGGGAGATGGTGGAGTCTCAGCAGCGCCGGGCCGACACATACGTATTGGAGGCAACTCGGCGCCCAGCGTCTGCCAGAATTGCTGCCCGCCTGGGGATCATGGAGGCCACACCGGTCTACCATATCGTCAGAGCCCGTCACGTCGATGGTCGCCCCGTACTGCATGTGGAGCACCACCTGCGTACGGATTGCTTCCCGGGGATTCTCGACCACGACCTCGAGAGCCGTTCGCTGACCGAGCTCTATCGTAGCCACTACGGGATCCGCGTTAGTCGCGTGAGCTTCGAGCTCTGCTCCACGGTGCTGGATGAGCGCGCCGCCGATGCTCTACGCGCCGCAGCAGGCGGTCCGGCTCAGCGTGTGACGCGCATCAACTACGACCAGAACGGGCGGGCCATTGATTGCGATGATGAGCTCTGGCGGCACGATGCCATCGAGCTCACGCTATCGGCAGCACCGCAGAGTGGGTCATAAGTGGAGGATTCTGGTTGGTCAATCCGCAACATCGAAGAGCCATCAAATACCATCACCTCAGTTGCCATCACTCATTTCCTATGCTGCTTTTAGTAAATGACGCGGCAGAGTGAACTGCCCTTCCGCGTCATTCCATTGATAAAGCCCTAAATCAGAAGATCAGATGCGTGGCCAACGCCACCAGAGGGATAGCCAACAGAGTGCGGACCAGGAAGATCACCACCAGATCCTTGACGGACAGCGGAATACTGGACTCCAGCATGGCGTTTGCACTCTCGGTAAAGAAGATGATCTGAACCGTGGACAAGGTGCAGACAAAGAAGATCGCCATGGGGCTGACATCGGCACCGGAGATGATGATGGCCGGCAAAGCGATTTCGGCGATGGACACCAGGACCGTAGGCGCAATCGCATGGGCATCCGGCAGCTGCATCAGCTGAATCAGCGGTTCGACCACGACGCCCAGATAGTCGAACACCGGTGTATAAGTGGCCAGCAACAGGGCCAGGGTGGCGATGGACAGGATGAAAGCCACGATCTTTTGGGCAAAGGTGATAGCCTCCCAGAACCCCTGGTAAAGAGCCTCCGGCCGCGTCTGTGCCGCCCGGGCAGCCGCCGCCGAGCAGGCGCGCGCCAGGATATGGCCTTCCGCATCATCACGCAGATCGTCCGCGGTCTGTTCACGCCCCTCATAATAATGATCCTGCTTGCGTGACAGCGGCGGAATGCGTACCACGACAGCAGCCAGGGTGAAATTGATCAAAAAGGAGACGAGGATCATGTGGGGGAGATACTCCATGATCCCGCCGATCGAGGCCAGCAAAGCGAAGAAGCCAAGGCTACAGATACTGAAATTGGTCGCGATACTGGCTGACTCCCGCTCGGTGTAGTACCCCCCCTTGTACAGCTTGTTGGTGATG
Organism: Modicisalibacter tunisiensis; assembly: GCF_020148005.1. Taxonomy (GTDB): domain Bacteria; phylum Pseudomonadota; class Gammaproteobacteria; order Pseudomonadales; family Halomonadaceae; genus Modicisalibacter; species Modicisalibacter tunisiensis. Next base: position 804,725 of record NZ_JAGXFD010000001.1, read on the forward strand.
AAGATCCCCACCGCCGGGGCGGCCACGAAGGAGGCAACGGCATCCACAGCGGAGCGTCCCGGCAGGCGATACAGCGGGCGCATCAGCGGCTCCATCAGGGTGCCGATGAATTCCAGGAAGCCGAACTCAGTCAGAAAAAGCACCAAGAAACCAGCAATGGCGACGGTGAGAAAGACGCTGCCTCCGAGGTACAAGGCTAGACCGCCCACATCATCGTGCAGCAGCCAGTCGGGGCCGATACCGAATACCAGCAGCGTGGCAAAGAAAGCCGCCAGCAGAAAAGCCAGGCCACTCATCACCCCATCCTTGCGATGATAACGACGCAGGGCGGCGTTGCCGGATACTCTGGATACCAGCCAGGTCAGGCACAGAAGGCCGATAATGCCCAGCGTGAGGTAATCGATCGAACCGCCGAGCAGCCCCTTGACATAATCGATGATCATGACCAGAGGTATCTTGCTCTCGCCTTCCCCCACCGGAAGTGGAACGAAGAAGATACCGAGTCCAATGAGGCTGCCAAAAACCGCCTTCAGGGCACCCGCGGCACCGGGCTGAAACACTTCTACTTTGTTCATTGTAATTCTCCAATTGGCAGGTAGTGGGTCGCGACAAGAGACTCGACTACAAGGCCCGACCTGATACAAATACCGGAACCGGTAATAAGCTCGTGAGCTTTCGCCTATAATTGTTGTTCGAGTTCGGGTACGGCCTCGAAGAGATCGGCGACCAATCCATAGTCAGCCACCTGGAAGATCGGCGCCTCCTCGTCCTTGTTGATGGCCACGATCACCTTGGAGTCCTTCATGCCGGCCAGGTGCTGGATGGCACCCGAGATGCCCACGGCGATGTAGAGGTCCGGGGCGACGATCTTGCCGGTCTGGCCCACCTGCATGTCGTTGGGAACGAAGCCGGCGTCCACCGCGGCACGCGAGGCACCGATGGCCGCCCCCAGCTTGTCGGCGATGCCATCCAGCAGCTTGAAGTTTTCGCCGTTACCCATGCCGCGACCACCGGAGATTACCACCTTGGCCGCCCCCAGCTCGGGGCGGTCGGACTGGGCTAGCTCCTCCTTGAGGAAGGTGGACTGGGCGTTGTCGGCCACAAAATCCACCGCCTCAATGGCGGCGCTGCCACCCTCGGCCACCGCATCGAAGCCGGTGGAGCGCACGGTGATCACCTTGAGGGCGTCCTCGCTCTGGACCGTGGCGATGGCGTTGCCGGCGTAGATCGGGCGTTTGAAGGTATCCGGAGATTCGACGGCGATGATCTCGGAGATCTGCGCCACGTCCTTGAGCGCGGCAACCCGGGGCAGCACGTTCTTGCCGGTGGTGGAGGCCGCGGCCAGCACGTGGCTGTAGTCGCCGGCAAGCTCCGCGAGCAGCGCCGCGGTGGGCTCGGCCAGCAGGTGGGCATAGGCGGCATTGTCGGCCACGCGCACCTTGCTGACGCCGTCGAGCTTGGCGGCGGCCTCGGCGAGGCCATCCATGCCCGGCTCGGCGACACGCCGCTGACGGTCAGCCTGCTGCACGCCCGCCCGGGCGACACCGGCGAGCCGCCCCCGGTGACCCGCCGCACCCTGCTGCCCTTCGACTACTCCCGCTTCCCCGTCTCCCGACGCCGCGCGCCCCCGGCCACCCATCTGGATGCCACGACGCTGGTCGAGGCGCTGGCCGACGAGTACCTGCACGCCGAGCTCCACGAGGCAATCCTGCTGGCCTTCGTCGCCGAGAACGAGGCGCGCCTGTCGGCGATGATCGCCGCCCAGAGCCACCTCGACACGCGCCGCGAGACGCTGCTCGGCGACTATCACCGTGCCCGCCAGGAGGCGATCACCGAGGAGATCATCACCCTGGCCGCCTCGCGGCTGTAACCGACTGTTTTCCCGTGCAGCAAAACGCAGCCATTAAGCGACCGTTAAGACACGCTCTCGATAGTGGCCACGTCCCGTTCCCGAGTGGCCCGTCATGTACCTGCTTACCCGCCTACGCCGTCACACCGCCATGCGCCAGCTGGGCAAGCGCCTGGAGAAGCGCGCCAAGGCCTGGCTCTACCGCCGGCTCGCCGTGTCATCCGCTGCGCCTCCCGCGACGCCGCAGACCCTGGAGGGCGTCCGGCGGGTGCTGCTGGTGCGCCCCAACTTCCGCATCGGCAATGCCCTGATCAGCGCCCGGCTGATCCAGGCGCTGGCCGCGGGGCGGCCCGACCTCGAGATCGACTACCTGGCCACCGATACCACCGTCGCCCTGTTCGCGGGCATGCCGCTGACCCACTGTCACGCCCTCGGCCGGGACATGCTGCTTCGCCCGTGGAAACTCGCCGCGCTGTGGCGCACGCTGCGCCGGCGCCGCTACGACCTGGCCATCCAGGTGGCGGACACCTCCCTGACCGGCCGGCTCTGCCTGAAGGCCGCCAGGGCCCGGCGAACCCTGGGCGCCGACTCGCGCCTGGCCGGGCTCTACGATCAGGTCTACCGCCTGCCGCCCGGCCACAATCACGTCTACGACGTGGCGGCGGCCATCGCGCGCACCCTGGGACTGGCGTGCGAGGCGCGACCCTGGATGACGATCTCGGATGCCGAGCGTACCCGGGCGACGACCGGGCTCCGGCAACTGGCCGACCGGCCGTTCGAGGTCGGCGTGTTCGTGGGCGGGCACCTGAACAAGCGCCTGCCGCTGGATTTCTGGCGGGCGCTGTGCGACGAACTCAACGCGCGCGGCCGGCGCTTCGTGCTGCTGATCGGCCCGGAGGAAGCCGCGATGCGCCCGGCCCTGGAGGCCCGCTGCGGCCGGCATGGCCGCGTGGCCCCCGCCATGACTCTGCGTGACTTCGCCGCCACCCTGACGCAGCTGCCGCGCCTGATCACCCCGGACACCGGCCCCATGCACATGGCGGTCGCGCTCGACGTCCCCGTGACCGCCGTGCTCAACACCGCGATGTCCCGCAAGTTCGCCCCCCGCGGCCGGGCCGACCGGGTGCTGCTGTCGCCCGCCCCGGCGGCAGTCGTGGCGTCGCTGGACGGCACGACGCCGTGCAACCCCGACTTGCGGCCCGCCACCTTCACTCGCACGCCACGCGAAACCGTCGAGCCGTCACGGCAGGCGCCGCCCTTCGGCTCGGCAATGTGGGCGCCGCGATAGCGCGGATCGCGCGATGGGACACGACGCGGGCAGTGCGCGTTCGGGTCGCAGGCCGGTCCCCCGCGGTTGACGTACCATGGGCTCGGGTCGGCAAGCGAGCTCCGGGCATGGATTATCTGTTTCTCAAGCACCTGCACATCGCCGCGGCCACGCTCAGCGTGACGCTGTTCCTGCTGCGCGCCGCCTGGTCGGTCACGGCCTCACCGGCACGCCAGCGCCGCTGGGTCAGGGTGGTGCCGCACGTCATCGACACGCTGCTGCTGCTCTCGGGCGTCACGCTGATGGTCACGCTGCGGGCCTGGCCGAGCGAGACCCCCTGGCTGGCGGCCAAGCTGATCGCCCTGGCGGGCTACATCGGGCTGGGCAGCCTGGCCATCCGCCGTGGGCGCACGCCGATCATCCGCGCCGTGGCGGCGCTGGCCGCGCTGGCGGTCTTCCTGTACATCGCGGGAGCGGCCGTCATGCACGATCCGTACTCCTGGCTGGCCGGGCTGTCGCCGGGCTGACAACCGACGCGGGGCATCAGGAAGGCGGCGCTTAAGCCGACCTTAAGGCATTGCGGTCAGCGTAGCGGCACAGTCATCGCCGTCACCGGAGTCGCCCGTGTCACCCGATATCGCCCTGCTGCATGCCATCAACGGCCTGGCCGGCCAGTTTCCCGCCCTCGATACCCTGATGATCGCCGTCACCCGATTCGGCGTGCCGCTGATGGTGCTGGCCGTGGTGCCGCTGTGGTGGGCCCGCTCGCAGCGCGACCGGGCGCGTCATCTGGCGGCCTCGGCGGGCCTGGCGTTTCTCGGCGGGCTGGCGCTCAACCAGCTGGTCCTGCTGTTCGTGCAGCGCGCCCGCCCCTACACCGAGGGCCTGTCGCATCTGCTGATCGCGCCGAGCGCGGACCCGTCGTTTCCCTCCGACCATGCCACCGCCGTCACCGCCATCGCCGCGACCTTCCTGCTGCAACGCCGCTTCCGCGCCGGCGGCGCCTTCGCGCTGGCCGCCCTGCTGGTGATGCTCTCGCGCGTCTACGTCGGCACCCACTACCCGAGCGACGTCCTCGGCGGGCTGGTGACGGGCAGTCTGGCGGCGCTGGTGGTCAGGGGGCTCTATACTCGCGAGGGCTGGCTCAACCGCCGTCTGGTGCGCCTGCTGTAAACTGCCCCCAAACTCCCCGGCCGGAGCCGCTACCCGATGCTGGAATCCCTCGTCACCGACATCACGCAACTGTCGGCGCAGCACAGTGCCATCGCCTATGCCATCGTGGGCCTGTCCGCCATGGCGGAGGCGCTGCCGGTCGCCGGCACCCTGGTGCCGGGCTCGATGCTGATCGTCGGCATCAGTGCCCTGGTCAGCACCGGGTCGCTGGGCACCGTGCCGCTGATCCTCTCCGCCCTGGCGGGCGCGATCGCCGGCGACGGCGTCTCCTTCTGGCTCGGTTACCGCTACGAGGCGCGCATCGCCGGCGTCTGGCCGCTGAGCCGCTATCCGCAATGGGTGGGGCGGGCCGAGGCGTTCTTCCGACGCCACGGCGGCAAGGGCGTGTTCCTGGCGCGCTTCGTGCAGGGCCCCCGCGCCTTCGTGCCGCTGGCGGCGGGCATGAGCGGCATGCCGCCGGGGCGCTTCTATGTCGTCAACATCGCCTCGGCGATCGTCTGGGCTTCCACCCACGTGCTGGCCGGGGTACTGCTCGGCGAGTCGCTTCACGTGGTCGCCCAGGTCGCCGGGCGCCTGGTGCTGCTGCTGGTGCTGGTGGCGCTGCTGGTCTGGCTCGTCGTCTGGCTGACCCGCCGCGTGGTGCTGACTCACGGGCTTCAGGCATTGCAGGCCGGCATGACGCGCCTGGAAGACTGGTGTGCACCCCGGGCGACGACGGCGCAGCGCGGCGTGGCGCGTCTGCTGGCCACCGTGCAGGGCGAGGGGCTGATGCTGACCCTCGCCATTGCGGTGCTTCTGGGTTGCCTGTGGATATTCCTGGGCCTCCTCGAGGACCTGCTCACCGGCGACCCCCTGGTGCAGGCCAACCAGGCGGTCTTCCATGCCCTGCAGGCCCTGCGCACCCACTGGGGCGACACCCTGATGCTGGCGATCACCGAGCTGGGCGACGGCATCGTGACCACCACCCTCACCATCACGGTCGCCGCCTGGCTGCTGCTCCGCCGTGCCTGGCCCAGCGCCCTCTACTGGCTGGCCGCGGTGGGCGGCGCGGCGCTGTTCACGCCGCTGATCAAGGGGCTGGTCCGCTGGCCGCGCCCCACCGCCGGGCTCTACAGCGGCTGGGAGACCTTCTCGTTCCCCAGCGGTCACGCCACCATCAATACCGTGATATACGGTTTCCTGGCCTATCTCGTCGCCCGCGCCCTGCCCGCCCGGCGGCGCGGCTGGGTGGTCGGCGCCGCGGCCCTGACGGTGACCCTGATCGCCGTCTCGCGCCTCTACCTGGGCGCCCACTGGCTGGCCGACGTCAGCGCCGGCATCGCCATCGGCACCGCCTGGGTGATCCTGCTGGCGATCAGCCACCAGCGGCGTCATGCGCCGCTGCGCGAGGCCCGCGGGCTGTCGCTGGTGGTGCTGCTGACCCTGGCCGTGGTCTGGCCGTATCACCTTCATGGGCAGCTGGCCGCCGATCGTGACCGCTACGTGCCCCACCCCACGGTCCAGCAGCTGGCCTGGCAGGACTGGTCTCAGGCGGCCTATCGGCAATTGCCGACACACCGCATCGACCTGGGCGGCGAGGGCGAGGAGCCCATGGTCCTGCAATGGGCGGGAGACCTGGCGGGCCTGCGCCAGCGCCTGAGCGAGGCCGGCTGGCAGGTCGATGTGCCCTGGACCCCGACCAGCGCCCTGCACTGGCTGAGCCCCAGCCATGCCGCCGCGGGGCTGCCGACGCTGCCGCGCCTCAACGACGGCCAGCCTTCCGCCCTGCGCGCCACGCATCCGATCGCCGGCACACCGAACCGCCGCCAGGTCCTGCATGCCTGGCCCACGGATTTCACCCTGACCGGCTCCTGCCAGGCCTCGCCACAGCCGCTGTGGGTCGCCTCGCTGCGGATCCAGAAGCGCCGCGACCTGCTCGGTCTGCTGGCCGTGGAGCGCGACGTCACCAGCGTCAACGACGCGCAGGCCGTGCTCAAGCAGGCCATACAGGCGCCGGATGCGCCCACACGCTTTTTGAGCCCGTCCGCCGCCACCCCGCTGCTGCTGGCCGCCCCCGCGAGTCTCGCCCCGCCATGTGGCAACGGCTGAAGGCCTGGGCCGGCGCCCTCAAGCGCGAGGTCGCCGCCCTCTACCTGGCGACGCGTGACCCGCGCACCCCGGCGGCGGCCCGCTGGCTGGCCCTGGCGGTGATCGCCTACGCGCTGTCGCCCATCGACCTGATTCCCGACTTCATCCCCGTGCTGGGCTATCTGGACGATCTGCTGCTGCTGCCGCTGGGGATCTGGCTGTGCCTGCACCTGATCCCCGACGCGGTCATGCAGGACTGCCGGCGGCAGGCGGCGACGCGCCCGCCCGCCGCACTCGGCCGACGTGGCGCGATTCTGGTGATCGCGCTCTACGGCGCGCTGGTCGCGGCCGGCGTCGGGTGGTGGCTCACGCCCTGACGCGCCGGGCCTCTGACAGGCCCTGCCTCACACCCCGAAGGGGTAGGTCTCGGGCATGCCCTCCCGGTGCCAGGGCCCGCTGCGGTCGAGCGGGTCGACGGCGGTGGTCTCGTCGAGGTGGAACAGCGCATCGAACTGGGCCGGCAGCGAGGCTCGGAAGTAGTGGCTGCCGCGCTCCGTCTCGGGCCGGTAGATCACGCCGATCGCCCGCTCCAGCAGCCGTGAGCGCAGCGGTTCGGCCCGCTCGCCGGTGAGCGGCAGGTAAAAGCGGTCGAGGCCGCTGTCGTGGAACAGCCGCTCGTAGCTGTCCGGGCGTGACGGCCGCACCCAGCGATGCTCCACCGGGGCCTCCCAGTCCCGCGCCGCCGCGACGTAGCCGGTGTGGGTGGTGAAGCCCACCGACAGCACCCGCCGCGCGCCGAAGCGCTGGCGCACCAGCTGGCCTACGTTGTGCTGCGAGCGCGCCCAGCCCATCTCGGTGCCGCGCGCATCGCCGACGTGCGAGTTGTGCGCCCAGACCACGATCCGCCCCTGGCCGCCCTGACGGCGCAGGTGGTCGTGCAGCTCGGCCAGGGTCTCGGCCATGTGGCTGTCGCGCAGGTTCCAGGTATCTACCCGGCTGCCGAACATGCCCCGGTAGTAGGCCTCGGCATTGACCACCACCCGCGCGTTCTGCTCGGCGTGGAACTGGGCATCCGCCGCCCGACGACCGTCGGCGCGCAGGTAGTCCTCGCTCCGGCGCACCAGCTCGGTCAGCAGCGCCACGGCGTCGGCCTCGCAGGAGGGGCTCAGCCCGAAGGCCGCCTGGCGCCCGTAATGGAAGGGGTCGCCATGGTGGTCGAGGCAGGCGTAGCCGCGACGGGCGAGTTCGGCCTGCTCGGGGTCGATGCGGGTCAGGTAGGCGATCACCGCCTCGGCCGAACGATGCAGGCTGTAGAGGTCCAGCCCGTGGAAGCCGACCCGCTCGGCCTCGGGCCGGACGGCGTTGTGGTTGCGCAACCAGGTGATGAACTCGAGCATGACGTCGTTGCGCCACATCCACTGGGGAAAGCGCTGGAAGTCGTCGAAGGCGCTGGCCAGGGTATCGTCGCTCTCGCCGCGGGCGAAGCGGTCGAGCCGCCACGCATCGGGCCAGTCGGCCTCGACCAGCACCGCCTCGAAGCCGCATTCCTCAATCAGCCGGCGGGTGATGGCATCGCGCAGGGCGTAGAACTCCGCCGTGCCGTGGGAGGCCTCGCCGAGCAGCACGAACGGCCGCTCGCCCACCGCCTCGAGCAGGGCATCGTAGTCGCTGTCGCGCTCGTCGAGGCGGCGGCCCAGCTGGCGGACACAGGAAAGCGGCGTCGTCATGATCGGACCCTCCCGAATAGCATCGCCACTCACGAAGTCTAGCTTGTAACGCGGCGGCCCGGTGGCGCCTTCATCGCGACTGAAGTCGCTCCCACACCGGTCAGCCTGACCGGTAGTCTTGTGGGAGGGGATTCATCCCCGACGGCGGCGGTCCGGTGGCGGGGTCAGCCGTCATTGCGGGCGTTGACGCGCCGCACCAGCCACTTCTCCAGCTCCAGCACCCCCAGCGCCGCCACCGCCACACCCGCCAGCCACGCCAGGTCGTCCGCGCCCAGCGGCCGGGTCTCGAACAGCCGCTGCATGACCGGCAGGTAGGTGAAGGCCAGCTGCGCCAGGGCGACCACCGCCAGTCCCGCCAGCACCGCCCGGGTGCCCATCACGCCGTGCCAGGTCAGGGCGGTGGTATGACTGATGCGCACCGAGAAGAGATAGACCACCTCCAGGGCGATCAGGGTGTTGACCACCAGCGTGCGCGCCAGGGCCAGGTCGGCATGCCGCGCCAGGGCGAGGAAGAACATGCCCAGCGCCACCCCCGTGAACAGCAGCGACACGAACACCACCCGCCACACCAGCAGCCGGGTCAGCAGCCCCTGATGGCGGGGGCGCGGCGGGCGAGTCATGACGCCGGGCTCGGCGGGCTCGAAGGCCAGCACCAGGCCCAGCGTCACCGCCGTGACCAGGTTGATCCAGAGGATCTGCACCGCCGACATCGGCAGGGTGAGGCCGAACAGCAGCGCGGCGATCACGGTCATCACCTCGCCGCCGTTGGTGGGCAGCGTCCAGGCCACCACCTTGCGGATGTTGTCGTGTACCACGCGACCCTCGCGCACCGCGGCGACGATCGAGGCGAAGTTGTCGTCGAGCAGCACCATCCGGGCGGCTTCCTTGGCGGCGTCGGTGCCCTTGTGGCCCATGCCGATGCCGACGTCGGCCTGCTTCAGCGCCGGGGCGTCGTTGACCCCGTCACCGGTCATCGCCACCACGGCGTCGCCGGCCTGCAGCGCCTGGACGATGCGCAGCTTGTGGGCCGGCGTGGTGCGCGCGAAGACCTGGACCGCCCCCACCCGCCCGGCGAGCGCCTCGGCCGAGAGCGTCTCGATCTCCTGGCCGGTCAGCGCCCGGGGCTGCTCGGCCAGCCCCAGATCCCGGGCGATGGCCAGGGCCGTGGCCACATGGTCGCCGGTGATCATCTTGACGTCGATGCCGGCCCGGCGACACTCGGCCACCGCCGCCACCGCCTCGTCGCGGGGCGGGTCGATGAAGCCGGCCACGCCGAGGAAGACCAGGCCGTCACCCAGCTCGCGGAAGGGCGAGCCCGGTCGTTCGAGCGGCTTGGCGGCGAAGCCCAGTACCCGTTCGCCGGCCCCGGCGATCGCCTCGATCCGCGCCGCCCAGACGTCGGGATCGAGCGGGCCGTCGCCGTCCGCGCGGGCCTCCCGCCGGCAGAGCGTCAGCAGCGCGTCCGGCGCACCCTTGATGAACAGCCAGTGCCGGCCGTCGGGTGCCTGGTTGACGGTGGCCATGAAGCGGTGCTCGGCGCCGAAGGGGATCTCGTCGAGCCGCGGCCAGTCGGCGCGCAGCGCCTCGGGGTCCTGGCCGGCCTTGTGGGCGAGCATCAGCAGCGCGCCTTCCATCGGATCGCCGACCACCTGCCAGTCGCCGTCGCGGGCCACCAGATCGGCATCGCTGCACAGCACCCCGGCACGGATCAGCAGCGACCAGTCCGCCCCGGCCTCCCCCACCGCCGGCTCGAGCCTGCCCTCGGGGCGATAGCCGCGCCCCGTCACCGTCGCCCGGGCCACGGCGCTCTCCAGCCGACACACGGTCATCTCGTTGCGCGTCAGGGTGCCGGTCTTGTCGGAGGCGATCACCGAGACCGCGCCGAGGGTCTCCACCGCCGGCAGGCGGCGGATCGCCGCATGACGACGCGCCATGCGTCGCACGCCGATGGCCAGGGTGATCGAGATCACCGCCGGCAGCCCCTCGGGCACCGCGCCCACCAGGATGGCGACCACCGCGATCAGCGCCTGCGTCCAGGGATAACCGCGCCAGAGCACGGCGAACAGGAACACCAGCGCCGCGCTGGGCAGCGCCACCCACAGGAAACGCCGGGCGAAGCGATCGAGCTGGTCGAGCAGCGGCGTGGTGGCGACCCGCACGTCGCGCAGCAGGGCGCTGATGCGCCCCACCTCGGAGGCCATGCCGGTGGCCACCACCACGCCGTTGCCGCGCCCCGCCACCACCCAGGTCGCGGCATAGGCCATGCAGTGGCGATCGCCCAGCGCCGCGTCCGCCATCACCGCCCCCGTCTGCTTCTCGGCGACGGCCGACTCGCCAGTGAGGATCGCCTCGTCGATCAGCAGCCCCTGGGCGGTAACCAGCCGCAGGTCCGCCGGCACCCGGTCCCCCGCCTCCAGCAGCACCACATCGCCGGGCACCAGCTCGGCGACCGGCACCGTGAGGCGCCGCCCCGCTCGCACCACCCGCGCCTGCGGCGGGGCCAGCTCGCGGATGGCGCGCAGCGCCGTCTCCGCCCGCCCCTCCTGGATGAAGCCGACCAGCGCATTGATCACCACCACGGCCAGGATGACGGCGGCGTCGACGACGTAGCCGAGCCCCCCGGCCGCCAGCGCCGCGGCCAGCAGCAGGTAGATCAGGGCATTGTGGAACTGGGCGAGAAGGCGTCGCCAGGTCGGCGTGCGCGCGGCCTCCGGCAGCACGTTGGCGCCGTGGGAAGCCAGCCGGTGTGCCGCCTCCTCGGGACTCAGGCCCGCCGACCGGCTGTCGAGCCGCTGCAGCACGCGCTCGGCACTCTCGACGTGCGCCCGCTGCGCCACCGCCTCGGGCTCGGCCGAGTGCGGTGCGGGGAAAGACACGCTCTCGGGTCGCGTCACGCGCTCGACTCCGCCCTAGAAGTGATAGGTCAGGCCGAAACTGACGGCATCGAAGGTGATGTCGTTGTCATCGGCGTAGCGCATGTAATCGGCGCCGATGGCGAGATTGGGCACGATGCCCATCTCCGCACCCAGCCCGCCGGACAGCCCGGTTTCGCTGTTGTCGCCGGCGAAGGTGCCCGACACATGCGCCATGCCGCCCAGAGCGTAGAGATGGATGACGTCGCTGACCGGCAGCATCAGCTTGACGTAGGCGCCGGCCAGCCAGTCCAGCTCGCTGGGTTCCCGGCCATCGTCCTCGCGCCCCCCGCCGCCCAGCTGGACCTCGACACCCAGGTAGTCATTGGCCAGCCAGCCGCCGCGCAGGCGCAGTCCCAGGCTGGAGTCGCTGTCACCTCCCGCCGGATCGTAGGTCCAGAACAGCGTATCGAGGCCCGCATAACCGGCCGGCAAGACACCGTGATAGGCCAGCGCCGGGGTCGCCGGGGCGACGAGCAGCAACAGAGAGAACAGCGTGCGCGAAACGGCAGTCATGAGTCGGACCTCGCAGCGGGATGTCGGTTCGGGCCGGGGGCCGCCCTCCCCTGCGAAGATAGGCCGGGTGCCCGGGACCGGCGAGCCAACCTGACTCAGCCTTGATCGAGCGCAGGTTTCGGGGTCACCTCGTCCGCCAGATCGCGGGAGACCCAGGCCACCCGCAGCGCGTTGGCCACCGCCGCGACGTCGATCAGCTCCTGGACCAGCGCCCCGGCCACCGGCGGCAGGTAGCCCAGCGCGGCCACGCCGACGGCGACCAGGCTCAGCGCCATGCCGCCGACCGCGCTCTGCAGCGCGATGCGCCGCAGCCGGTCGCCGATGTGCAGCACCTCGTCGGCGCGCTGCAGGGCGCTGTCGAGGATCACCACGCTCGCCGCCTCGGCGGTCACGGCGCTGCCCTGGCCGAACGCCACGCCCACGGTCGCCGCCGCCAGGGCCGGAGCATCGTTGATGCCATCGCCCATGAACAGCACGCCGTCGTGGGCGGCGAGCTCGCGGACCAGCGCCAGCTTGGTTTCCGGGCTCTGCCCCGCGCGCACCTCGTCGATTCCCACCTGGTCGGCCAGGTAGCGCACCTCGCTCTCGCGATCCCCCGACACCAGCAGCACCCGCCGGAAGCCGTGGCGCGGCCCCAGATGGGCGATGAACGCTGGCCCCTCGCGCCGCGGCTCGTCGCGGAAACGGCAGGTCGCCGCATAGGCGCCGTCGATGCACACCACGCACTCCAGACCGCCCTGTCCCGGCGGCAGCGGCGCCTCGGGAACGCGCGCGAGCAGCTGGCCGCGGCCGGTCACCGTGACGCGCCGGCCGTCGACGCACCCTTCCAGCCCCTCGCCGGGGGACTCGCGAATCTCGCGGGTCTCCTGCAGGGGAATGTGCTCCGACCGGGCGGCGGCGAGCACCGCCCCGGCCAGCGGATGGCGCGAGTAGCGCTCGAGACTCGCCAGGACGCCGAGCACCGCCTCGCGGGACTGGCCGGGGGCCGGGTCGATGTCGGTCAGGCGGGGTTCGCCGTAGGTCAGGGTCCCGGTCTTGTCGAAGACCGCCACGCGACAGGTGGCGATGCGTTCCAGCGCCGCCGGGTCGCGGATGATGATGCCGCGCCGGGCGGCCAGCGAGATCGCGCCGATGATCGCCACCGGGATGGCGATGATCAGCGGGCAGGGCGTGGCCACCACCAGCACGCTCAAAAAGCGCACCGGGTCCTGGCTGGCCAGGCCCGCCGCCGCGGCGACGAGGACCGCCAGCGGGGTATAGATGGCACCAATGCGATCGCCCAGGCGGCGCAGGCGCGGACGATGCTGCTCGGCATCGCGCATGACCTGCATGATCTGCGCATAGCGCGAGTCCGCGGCACGCCGGTCGGCGCGGATCGTCAGCACGCCCTCGCCGTTGAGCGCCCCGGACAGTACCGCCGAACCGGGTACCTTGGGCAGCAGGAAGGGCTCGCCGGTGAGATAGGCCTCGTTCATGGTGCTGCGCCCCTCGAGTACCGTGCCGTCCACCGGGCAGGCCTCGTGGGGATGCACCTCGAGCCGGTCGCCGACGGCGATCTCGGCCAGCGGGACGTCCGCCGTTCCCGTCTCACCGCAGCGGTGGGCCACCGCCGGCAGCCGCCGCGCCAGCGCCTCCAGGGCGAAGGAGGCACGCCGCACCGCCCAGCTCTCCAGCGCCTGGCCGCCCGCCAGCATCAGCACCACCAGGGCGCCGGCCAGCAGCTCGCCCAGCGCGTAGGCGACGACGATCGACAATCCCGCCAGCACGTCGGCGCCCAGCTGCCCCGCGCGCAGACGCACCAGCAGCTCCGCCAGCAGCGGCAGTCCGGCGATCAGGGCCAGCCACAGCGGCAGCGCCGGCCAGGTCAGCGGCCCGTGGAGCGAGCGATCGCCCACCGCCAGCCGCAGGCCCAGCGAGACGGCGATCGCCCCCAGCACCAGGGCAGCGATGAGTGCGTGGCGCCGCCAGGGGCCTCTCGCGGCGGGAATTGGTTCGGATGGCATCGACGCTCTCCCGGGGTGAACGGCCGAGCGGGGCTTTGCGGCTCGGTCTTCCCAGATATAGAGCGCCGTGGCGGAAAAGGCACGCCGCCGCAGCGGCGCGAGATCAGAATTACGGCGAGTTGCCGGGGGCGAGCAGCGTGATCAGCTCGGGCACCAGGCGCTCGCCGTGGCCGGCCTCGTTGATGCGCCGATACAGCGACTCGATGGCCCCGGCCACCTCGCGCTCGGCGCCGAGGTCGGCGGCCATGGCGTTGTAGTAGCCGATGTCCTTGAAGGTGTTGGCGAGGCTGAAGCGGAAGCCCGAGGCATCCTCGGCGCTGATGAACGGCCGCAGGCGCTCGAGCACCACGCCCGCGCCGCCGCCGTTGCCCAGCACCTCGAGCAGCGCCGCGGCGTCGATGCCTCCCGCCCGGGCCGCGGCCGCCGCCTCGGCCAGCACCGCGCTGAAGCCCAGCGACACGTAGTTGTGCAGCAGCTTGAGGGTGTGCCCCGAGCCCACCGGGCCGCCGTGGGTGATGTTCTCCGCGAAGTCCTCGAGCAGCGGCCGGACCTCGTCGAACAGCGCCTCGGGCGCGCCGACGATCAGGTTCAGCCGCCCTTCGGCGGCCTCCTTGGGGGTGCGCGTCATCGCCGCGTCCATGAAGCGCCCGCCCGCGGCGGCCACCCGCTCGGCGACCGCCTCGGTGGAACTGGGGATCGCCGTGGAGCAGTCAATGACCACGGTCCCTTCATCGAGCCCCTCGAGCACGCCGTCGGCCTCGAACAGCACGCTTTCCACCTGCGGGGTGCCGGTGACGCAGAGGATCACCACCTCGGCGCCCCGGGCCACCTCGCGGGGGGTAGCCATGGGCGTCGCCCCGGCGGCCAGCAGGTCGTCGACCGGCTGGTTGCCGGGGTGCTCGAGAAAGCGCAGCGTGTGGCCGTGGCGCAGCAGGTTGGCGGCGATGCCGTGGCCCATCAGGCCGATGCCGATCATGCCGATCGTGCGGGGCGTGCTCATGGTGTCGTCCTCGTGTCTCGCTGTCCGTCAGCCGTGGCGGATCGCCACGGTCTTGATCTGGGTGAAGCTCCGGAGCCCCTCGAAGCCCTTCTCGCGGCCGTGGCCGGAGCGGCCGACGCCGCCGAAGGGCAGTTCCACCCCGCCGGCCGCGCCGTAGTCGTTGATGAACACCTGGCCGCTGCGGATGCGCTTGGCGAGCCGCAGCTGGCGCCCACCGTCGCGGGTCCAGATGCCCGCGCACAGGCCGTACTCGGTGGCGTTGGCCAGGCGCACGGCCTCCGCCTCGCCGGAAAAGCGCTGCACCGCCAGCACCGGGCCGAACAGCTCCTCGTGCAGCACCGCATGGTCGTCGGGAATGTCGACCAGCACCCGCGGCACCACGAAGTGCCCGCCGGCGGGCGCGCCCTCGGCCAGCTGCCCCTGCGCCAGGGTGCGGATGCCGTCGGCATGGGCCGCGTCGAGCCGGCGCTCCAGCTGCTCGCGCTGGCGGGCGTTGATCAGCGGCCCGCAGTCCGGGTCGCGCTCCCCGGCGTCGCAGCGCAGGGCGGCGAAGCGCTCGGCGAGCCGCGCCAGCACGGCGTCGTGGCAGGCGTCCTCGACCAGCAGGCGGCTGCCCGCCGAGCAGGTCTGTCCGGCATTCTGGATGATCCCGCGCACCACCGCGTCCAGCGCGCTGTCGAGGTCGGCGTCGGCGAACACCACCTGGGGCGACTTGCCGCCCAGCTCCAGGGTCACCGGCACGTGGTTGACCGCCGCCGCCTGGGTGACCCGGGTGCCGGTGGCCGGCGAGCCGGTGAACGACAGGTGCTGGATGCCGGGATGCGCGGCCAGCGCGGCCCCCGCCTCGCTCCCCAGGCCGGTCACCACGTTGAGCGCCCCGGGCGGCAGGCCGCAGTCCACGGCGAGACGCGCCAGGCGCAGCACGCTCAGGCAGGCGTCCTCGGCGGGCTTGAGCACCACGGTGTTGCCCGCGGCCAGGGCGGCGGCCACGCAGCGCCCGAAGATCTGCGCCGGGTAGTTCCAGGGCGTGATCTGCGCGCACACGCCGAACGGCTCGCGCAGGGTCATCACCGCGTAGTCGGCGGCGAACGGAATCGTCTCGCCGTGCAGCTTGTCGGCCGCCCCGGCGTAGAAGTGGAAGTAGCGGGCGCAGGCGGCGATGTCGCCGCGGGCCTGGCGCAGCGGCTTGCCGGTGTCGGCGCATTCCAGCATGGCCAGCGCCTCGGCGTCGGCCTCGATGGCGCGGGCGAAGGTTTCCAGCCATTCGCCGCGGCGCCGCGCCGTCCAGGCCTGCCAGTCGCCCAGCTCGCCGTCGAAGGCCTGCCGGGCGGCGGCGACGGCGCAGTCGACGTGCTCGGCCTCGCAGCGGGCGATGGTGGCGAGGGACTCGCCCCGGGCGGGCGCCTCCACGCTCAGGGTCTGCGGCGTGGCGACCCAATCGCCGCCGATCAGGGCCCGGGGTGGTGGCAGGGCGTCGTTGAGTGTCATGAACGTTTCTCCTCGTCGGGGCACGCCGGGCTCAATACAGCAGCTCGACCAGGCCCATGGAAATCCAGGGCAGATAGGTGATCGCCAGCAGACAGGCCAGCACCACCAGCACGAAGCGCAGCAGCCAGGGCAGCAGCTGGTCGATGGAGAGCTTGGCCACCGCACAGGCGGCGAACAGGTTGACCCCCAGCGGTGGCGTGAACATGCCCAGCGCCAGGTTGACGACGATGATCAGGCCGAAGTGCACCGGGTCGATGCCGTACTGCACGGCGATCGGCGTGAAGATCGGCGCCAGTACCAGGATCGCCGCCGAGGTCTCGATGAACATGCCGACCACCAGCAGCATGACGTTGACCGCCAGCAGGAAGGCGATGGGGCTGTCGAAGACCTGGGTCACCCAGCCGGCCACCTCGCGGGGCAGCCCGGTGCGGCTGATCAGGAAGCTGAACAGCGCCGCCGCGGCAATGATCAGCATGACCGCCGCGGTGGAGACCACGCTGTGGCGCAGGATCGGCCAGAGCTCGGCCAGGCTCAGCTCGCGATACACCAGCCCGCCGACGATCAGCGCGTAGACCACCGCCACCGCCGAGGCCTCGGTGGGCGTAAAGACGCCGCCGTAGATGCCGCCGATCACCACCACCGGCATCAGCAGCGCCACCCAGGCGCGCTTGAGGGCGACGGGGAAGGCGCTGCGCTCCTCGCGGTCGCGCAGGCCGTAGCCGCGGATCTTGCAGAAGATGTACAGGAACAGCAGCAGGGAGCCGCCGATCAGCAGCCCCGGCCCGATGCCGGCGATGAACAGCTTGCCGATCGAGGTGTCGGTGCTCACACCGTAGAGGATCAGCGGGATCGAGGGCGGGATCAGTACCCCCAGTTCGGCCGAGGAGGCCTGGATCGCCGCGGCCAGCGGACGCGGGTAGTCGTGCTTGACCATCGCCGGAATCAGGATCGAGCCGATGGCGAAGGTGGTCGCCACGCTCGAGCCCGACACCGCGGCGAACAGCATGCAGGTCAGCACGCAGGTCATCGCCAGGCCGCCCTGCAGCCCGCCGACCACCGACTTGGCCAGGTCCACCAGGCGCCGCGAGATGCCCCCGGCGGCCATCAGGTTGCCGGCCAGGATGAAGAAGGGAATCGCCATCAGCGGAAACTTGTCGATGCCCACGAACATCTGCTGGGGCACCAGCAGCAGCGGCAACCGCGAGAAGAACTCGATGCCGATGACCGACGCCAGCACGATGGACACGGCGATCGGCACGCCGAGCGCGAAGAACAGGATCAGGGAAAGACCGATGGCCGCATTCATGAGCGCGCCTCCTTGTCGTGGAGGGAAGCGGCATCGGAGGCCGCGGCGGTGGGAGCGGGGGGAACACTGGTCGCCTCGGTGGCATCATCCGCCTCGGCACCGGCGGTCACGCCCACGGCCTCGCGGCCGCTCCACTGCGCCGCCAGGCGCGCCAGCACCGAGAGCAGCGCCAGGGCCGAGCCCACCGGCATGGCCGCATAGGCCCAGGCGATCGAGATGCCCAGCCCCGAGAGCATCTGGGTGCGCACGCGCCAGGTCATCGCCGCGCCGTACTGGATCAGCACCCACAGCGCCACCACGCAGCACAGCGCGATGAGCGTCTCGATCCAGATCAGCCGGCGCTGCGGCAGCAGCTTGTAGATGACTTCCACGGACATCATGAAGCCGCCGCGAAAGCCCGCCGCCGCGCCCAGGAACACGCACCAGATCATCGCCGAACGCGAGATCACCTCGGACCACGTCGAGGGCGCATCGAACACGAAGCGTGTCAGTACCTGATAGAAGCCCAGCAGCACCGACACGATCAGCATGGCGACCGCCCCGATCATCGCCACGCGGGTCGTCCAGCGCTCCAGGCCCAGGAATCGCTCTAGCATAATCGTCACCTTGTCGACACGAGAGGCCCGGCGCCCGCGGGCGCCGGGCCGTCACCTCAGCTGGCCTGGTAGCACTGGCTGCCGTGGATGCGATCGAGCATCTCGCTGCCATACTCGTCGGTGTAGATCTTGTAGGCCGGCTGGACGGCCTCCTGGAAGGGTGCCTTGTCGATGTCGGTCTCGACCTGCATGCCCTTGTCACGCAGCAGCTTGACGCCTTCCTTCTCGAGACGGGTGACCTCGTCGCGGGTCGCCTTGGCCGAGGCCTCGGCGGCCTGCTTGAACCAGCCGCGCTCCTCCTCGGAGAGGCCGTCGAGCAGCACCGGCGAGCCCAGCACCACCGCCGGCGAGTAGACGTGGCCGGTCAGCGAGAGGTGGTTCTGAACCTCCCAGAACTTGGTGGCGACGATCACCGTGATGGGGTTTTCCTGACCGTCGACGGTGCCCTGCTGCAGCGCAGTGAACAGTTCGGGGAAGGCCATCGGTGTGGGATGCGCGCCCATCGCCTTGAAGGCCGCCATGTGGACCTTGTTCTCCATGGTGCGGATCTTCAGTCCCTTGACGTCTTCCGGCGTCTTGACCGCACGCTTGCTGTTGGTCAGGTGGCGGAAGCCGTTCTCGGACCAGGCCAGCCCCACCAGATTGTGCTCGCCCATCTTGTCCAGCAGGTCCTGGCCGATGGGGCCGTCCAGCACGCAGCGCGCCTGCTTGTAGTCCTTGAACAGGAACGGCAGGTCGAGCACGTAGGTCTGGGGCACGAAGTTGCCCAGCGGCCCGGTCGAGGTGATCACCACGTCCACGGTGCCGATCTGCAGGCCTTCGATCATCGCCCGCTCGCCGCCCAGCGAGCCGGAGGGGTGCTCCTCGACCTGGAACTCGCCGTCGCTCAGGCGTTCGAGGGTTTCCTTGAAGGCATCGGCGCCCACCGAGTAGTGGGAGCTGTCGGACAGCGTGTGGCCCAGGGTGATGGTCTGCGCGGCCTCGGCATTGACGGCGGTCAGCGACAGCAGCGAGGCGGTGACACCGGCCACGGCGGCGGCCAGCGAGCGGCGTGAGAGGGTCTTGCTCATTGTTATGTCCTCGATAGGCTTTGACGGTCAGGCTTTGCCTGAAAACTGGCTGCACTCGCCAACTTTTCGGACAAACCCTGGGAGTGGCCCCGAACAGCTCGGGGTCAGCCACGCTCGTCCAGGAAGGCCTGGACGATCTCGTGGAAGTCGGTATCGCCCCGAAAGCCCAGGGCCTCGGCGCGACGGTTGTTGAAACGGGCCGGCCAGCTGGCAACGATGGCCTCGATGCGCGGATCGGGCTCGTGGCGCACGCGCGCAAGCGCCGCCTCGCCACCGCGTTCGCGCAGCACCTCGAGCATGGCGGCGACACTCACCGTGATGCCCGGCAGCATGAAGGCCCGATAGGGGGCCAGCGCCTCGCCGGGCAGCGTCGCGCCGTGCAGCAGCGCGTCGATGACCCGCCGCGGCGACATCACGAACAGCTCGAGATCGGTGGGCACCGGGCAGATCGCCGCCTCGCCGTTGAGCGGCTCGCGCAGGATGCTGGAGGCGAAGCTCGAGGCCGCGGCGTTCGGCCGGCCGGGACGAATGACGATGGTCGGCAGGCGCAGCACGCAGCCGTCGACCAGCCCGCGGCGGCTGTAGTCGTTGATCAACAGCTCGCACATCGCCTTCTGTGCGCCGTAGGAACTCTGCGGCGTCAGCGCCGTCATGTCGTCGAGCACCGCCGGCAGCTCGCCGCCGTAGACCGCCACCGAGCTGGCCATGATCAGGCGGGTGCTCGACAGCCCGGCCTGCCGGCAGCCCTCCAGCAGGGCGCGGGTGGCATCGAAGTTGACGTGCAGGCCCAGGTCGAGGTCCGCCTCGGCGGCCGAGCTGACCACCGCGGCGAGGTGATAGATCACCGCGGGGGCGTCGGCGAGCACGTCGTCGAGCGCCCCGGGGCGGGCGATGTCCAGCGCCCGGCAGTCCAGGGTCACGCCCTCGCGCTCTTCCAGGGTCGGCGCGACCTGATCGACGAGGGTCAGGCGCGTCAGGGGCCGGCCGTTGAGGCTCCCCTGCTCGAGCAGGGCCGCGCTCAGGCGCTGGCCCAGAAAGCCGGCGGCGCCGGTGATCAGAACGTGCATCGTGGTACCTCGATTCCTCGTGTTGTCGTTGTCGTCAGTCGACGTTCGGGGCGCCGGTGGTCAGCCCGTAGGCCGCGCCCCAGCCCAGCCCGGCGCGGGTCTCGCCCGCCGGACGGTACTCGCAGCCGATCCAGCCGTCGTAGCCCAGCGCCTCGAGCCGGTCGAACAGGGCCGGATAGTGAATCTCGCCGACATCCGGCTCGTGGCGACCGGGCACCCCGGCGATCTGCACGTGGCCGATCCGCGGGAACTGGGCCTCCAGCGCGGCGGTGAGGTTCCCCTCGCTCATCTGGCAGTGATAGAGGTCGAACTGGACGCGCAGGTTGGCCGCGCCGACCTGTTCGAGAACCTCACGGGCCTGGGCCTGACGGTTCAGGAAGTAGCCCGGCATGTCGTGCTCGTTGATCGGCTCGATGAGCAGGGTGCGCCCCGCCTTGGCCAGTTCGGCGGCGGCATGGCGCAGGTTGGCGATATAGGTCGCCCGGTGTGCCTCGCGGGTCGCCGCATCGGCCTCCGCCGGCACCACGCCGGCCATGGCGTGCAGGCGCGGGCAGTCCAGCGCCTCGGCGTAGCGCAGCGCCTCGTCGATGCTGTCGCGGAACTCCGCCTCGCGCCCGGGCAAACTGGCCAGGCCGCGTTCACCGGCCGCCCAGTCGCCCGGCGGCAGGTTGAACAGCACCTGCGTCAGGCCGTGGTCGTCGAGCGCCCGGCGCAGCTCGCGCGGCTCGAAGGCATAGGGAAAGAGGTATTCGACCCCGCGGAAGCCGGACTCGGCGGCAGCCGCGAAGCGCGCGAGAAAGTCCCGCTCGGTGAACAGCATGCTGAGATTGGCGGCAAAACGAAGCATCGTGTCTCCTCGTGACGAAAACCGGCCGGGTCAGTCCCGGGGGAAGCGCGCCTCGAGGGCGGCGACCTGGTCCGGGGTCAGCGTGCGGGGGTTGTGCCCGCGCAGCAGCAGGTAGAGCTTGGCGGTTTCCTCGAGCTCCTCGGTGGCGTACACCGCCGCTTCCAGCGACTTGCCCGCCACCACCGGGCCGTGGTTGGCCAGCAGCACCGCGCTGTGGCGACCGGCCAGACCCTTCACCGCGTCGCCCAGCGCGGCGTCGCCGGGCATGTGATAGGGCACCAGCGGCAGCCGGCCCACGCGCATCACGTAGTAGGCGGTCAGTGGCGGCAGGCAGTCGTCGTGATCGATCTCGGGCAGGCACGACACCGCCACCGAATGGGTGGAGTGCAGGTGGACGATGGCACCGGACTGCGGGCGCTCGGCGTACATCGCCATGTGCAGGAAGCTTTCCTTGGTGGGCCTGTCGCCGTCGAGGCAGTTGCCCTCGCCGTCCAGCCGCGAGATGCGGGCCGGATCGAGCCGGCCGAGGCAGGCATTGGTGGGCGTCATCAACCAGCCGCCGTCGTCGGTGCGCACGCTGATGTTGCCGCTCGAGCCCATGGTCAGGCCGCGGTCGAACAGCGAGCGGCCGAGGGTGGCGATCTGCTCGCGCAGGCGATTGTCGTCGTGGCGGCTCATGACAGCACCTCGAAGGCTCGCGTGAAGAAGTCGGTGCCGCCGAAGTTGCCCGACTTGAGCGCCACGGACAGCGGCGCCTCGCGCCCGGCGACGGCGGTCTGCATCCAGGGCACGCCGGGGTCGATCTGCTCGCCGATGCGCAGGGTCTCCACGCCCAGCGCCGAGATCACCGCCCCGGAGGTCTCGCCGCCGGCGACCACCAGCCGCCCCACGCCCTCGGCCACCAGCCGCCGCGCCAGCTCGGCCAGCGCGCGCTCGACCAGCTCGCCGGCCCGCACCACGCCCAGACACTGCTGGGCGGCGCGCACCTGCTCCGGCGCCGCCGAGGCGGCGATCAGCACCGGGTGCGTCTCGCTCAGGCGCTCGCGGGCGAAGTCGAGCGCCGCCTCGAGGGTGGCATCGCCCTCGGCCAGGGCCAGCGGATCGAGCTCGAAGACGGCGTGGTCGTGGCGGAAATGCGCGATCTGGGCGAGCGTGGCCCGCGAGCAGCTGCCGGCCAGCACCAGCGCCGCGCCCTCGGCGGGCGCCAGGCGCCCGGCATCGTCGATCGGCGCCAGCCAGCCACGCCGGCGGTAGACCTCGGGCAGGCTCTGGCCCAGCCCCGAGCCGCCGGTGACCAGGGCATGATCGGCCACCGCCTCGGCCAGCACGGCCAGGTCGTGCTCGTCGAGGGCGTCGCAGATCACGTGACGCACGCCTTCATTGGCCAGCGCGCCCAGCCGCTCCCCGGCCGCCGCCGCCCCGCGGGACAGGGTGGCATGGGCGAGCAGCCCCACCGGATGCGGGGTCTGCCGCCCCAGCACGCGCACCAGGTCGGCATCGGTCATGGGGTTGAGCGGATGGTGCTCCATGCCGCTTTCGTTGAGCAGGCGATCGCCGACGAACAGGTGGCCCTGATAGACGGTGCGAGCGTTGACGGGAAACGCCGGCACCATCACCGTCTGCGACGCCCCCAGACGCTCGATCAGCGCATCGGCGACCGGGCCGATATTGCCGGCATCCGTGGAGTCGAACGTCGAGCAGTACTTGAAGAAGATCTGCCGGGCACCCAGCCCGCGCAGCCAGTCGAGCGCGGCCTGCGAGGTCTCGACGGCCTGCTCCGCCGGGCAGGAGCGCGACTTCAGCGCCACCACCACGGCATCGACATCGCCGACATCCAGCGGTTCGCGCGGCACGCCGATGGTCTGCACGCAGCGCATGCCCGCCCGCACCAGATTGTTGGCCAGGTCGCTGGCCCCGGTGAAGTCGTCGGCGATCGCGCCCAGCACCACGCTCATGACGGCGCCTCCGCGTCGTTGGCCGCCCCCGGCAGCGCGAGCCCGGCGAGACGCTGGTAGACCTTGATCACCGCCGCGTCGTCCTCGCGGCCATAGCCCGCGCCGCTGGCGGCGGTGAACTGCTGCAGGGCGCTGGCGGCCAGCGGCGTGGGGAACGTCAGCTCGCGTCCGGTCTGGTGCACCAGGTTGAGATCCTTGACGAAGATGTCGACGGCGGAGAGCGGCGTGTAGTCGCCCTCGAGGATGTGCGGCACGCGATTCTCGAACATCCAGGAGTTGCCCGCCGAGCGGGTGATCACCCCGTAGAGCGCCTCGGGATCGATGCCCATGCGGATCCCCAGCGCCATGGCCTCGGCGGCGGCGGCGATGTGCACGCCGGCGAGCAGCTGGTTGACCAGCTTGACCCGCGAGCCCATGCCTGCGGCGTCACCGAGGCGGTGCACCGTCTCGGCCATGGCGTCCAGCACCGGCGCGGCGCGCTCGAAGGCCTCGGCGCTGCCCGAGGCCATCACCGACAGCCGCCCCTGACGCGACTTGGCGGCCCCGCCGCTGATCGGCGCGTCCAGCAGGAACAGGCCCGCCGCGTCCAGCCGCGCCCCCAGTGACTCGGCATAGCTCGGTGCCACCGTGGCGCACTGGATCACCAGGCCCGTACGACCCGGCGCGGCCGTCAGCCCCGCCTCGCCGAACAGCACCGCCTCGACCTGATCGGCGTTGACCACCACCACGACCACCACGTCGCAGTGCTCGCCCAGCTCGCGGGGGGAGTCGACGCAGCGACCGCCGGCGGTCACGAAGGTCTCCCGGGCGGCGGCGGAGACGTCGCAGCCGATCACCGACAGCCCCGCTTCCCGCATGGCCAGGGCGGTTCCCAGCCCCATGGCCCCCAGGCCGATGACACCGACGGTAACCGGTTGTGGATGAGACACTCGCGACCTCCTCGTGCTGGGCGCCGGCCACCGCGAAACGGGTTCGGGGCTGTCGACGCGGTTCAATGTTAGCGCTAACATCCATTGTTAGATGAGCCGTTCCACGGGCACAAGTGCGTTTGCGCCCGGCACGACCAATGTCTAAGCATTGACGGTCGCCCTACCCTCCCCCTGCCGCACAGGAGATTGCTCCGGTCATGGCCGACACCTCGTCCCGCCGCCCCCGCCGGCGCGCCAAGCAGCCCACCATCGCCGAGGTGGCCCGGGAGGCCGGTGTCTCGGCGATCACCGTCTCGCGCGTGCTCAACACGCCCGAGTCCGTGCGCGAGACCACCCGCCGCCGGGTCGAGGCGGCCATCGAGACGGTCGGCTACGTGCCCAACCGTCTCGCCGGCAGCCTGGCCTCGGCGCAGTCGCGCTTCATCGCGGTGATCGTGCCGTCGCTGTCCAACATCGTGTTCACCGAGGTGATCCAGGGGCTGCAGGCCACCTTCGAGGCGCGCGGCTACCAGATCCTGCTCGGCAACACCGACTACGACCTGCAGCGCGAGGACCAGCTGGTCAGCACCTTCCTCGGCTGGTCGCCCGCCGCCCTCGTCATCACCGGCCTGCGCCACAGCGAGGCCTGCGGGCGGCGCCTGCGCCAGTGGGAGGGGCCGATCGTCGAGATCATGGAGCTGGGCACGGCGATCGACCTCAACGTCGGCCTCGACCACCTCAAGGCGGGGCGCTGCATGGCCGGGCATCTGCGCGAGCGCGGCTATCGCCGCGTGGTCTACGTGGGCGCGCAGATGGCGCGCGACTATCGCGCCCGGCTGCGCTACGAGGGGCATTGCGAGGTGCTGGCCGCGGCGGGACTCGAGGCGCCGCTGCTGGACATGGATCAACTGGGGCAGTTCGAGACCGGCGCCCGGGCCCTGGATCAGGTGCTCGCGACGCACCCCGAAGCCGAGGCCATCCACTTCGCCAACGACGACCTGGCCACCGGCGCCCTGCTCCACGCCAACCGCCTCGGCATCGCGGTACCGCAGCGCATCGCCATCGCCGGCTTCAACGGCCTGGCGATCGGCCAGCACGTGACGCCGCGCCTGACCAGCATCGCCTCGCCCCGGGAGCGCATCGGCCGGCGCGCCGCCCAGGCGGTGCTGGCGCGGCTCGACGGCGAGGCCGCCGTCGACGGCCCGCTCGACGTGGGCTTCACGCTGATGGCCGGCGAGAGTACCTGACCCCGCTCAGGCCGGGCGGACGCCGAAGCGCGCCGGGTCGTCGCTGATCACGGCGTCCACGCCCCATTCCCAGCAGGGCGCGAAGGCCTCGGGGTCGTTGGCGGTGTAGCACAGCAGATGCAGGCCGGCGGCCTTCACCGCCGCGGCATCGTCGCGGGTCAGCCGCTGCCAGTCGAGGTTGATGCTGAAGGCGTCGAGGCTGCGACAGCGCGCCAGCCAGCCGTCGGGCAACGCCTCGGCCAGCCAGCCCAGCACGGCCTCGGGATGGTCGCGACGCACCTGCGCCAGCAACGTGTCGTCGAACGAGGAGATCAGCAGCCGCTCGGGCGGCAGGGCCGCCAGGGCACGTCCCGCCACCGCGGCCAGGGCGGTGGCGTCGTGGCCGGGGCTGAGCTTGAGCTCGAGGTTGAGGCCCATGCCGTGCCCGGCGAGCCGTGCCAGGGCGTCGTCGAGGCTGGCCATGCGCTCGCCGGCGAAGCGCGCGTCGAACCAGCGCCCCACGTCGAGCCCCTGGGCGGCGGCCCAGTCCAGCTCGCGCAGCCGGGCATGGCCGTCGGAGCAGCGGCTCACGTCGGCGTCGTGCCAGATCACCGGCATGCCATCGCCGAGGCGCTGCACGTCGAGCTCGACCCAGCGGCAGCCCGCGGCGTGGGCGGCATCGATAGCGGCCAGGGTGTTCTCGGGTGCCCGTGCGGCATAGCCGCGATGGGCGATGAGCGCCGGCAACGCCGGCGTCGGGCGATGGGGTGACATGCTCATCCTCGCGATCCGGTGACGGGCGTGGCGCGGTGCGCCTCGATGCGACGGTCGTCGTCGCCGAACAGGTGGCTGCGCTCGGGCGACAGCCACAGCCGCAGGACGCTGCCCTCGCCGGCGGCGTGCTCGCCGTGCAGGCGTACCACCAGCAGCTCGTCGAGGCCCTCCATGCGGGCATAGGCCAGGGTATCGGCGCCCAGCGGCTCGATCATCTCCACCGTGGCCTGGATGACCGCGCCCCCCTCCGGTGTCGCGTCGCCCTCGTCCAGAGCGACGAGATGCTCGGGGCGCACCCCCAGCGTCAGCGCGCTGCCGGCCTCGAGCCCGGCGGCCAGTGTGAGTTCGCCGCCGTCGGGCAGGCGCAGGCGCTCGCCGTGGACCGTCACCGGCAGGAAGTTCATCGCCGGCGAGCCGATGAAGCCGGCCACGAAGCGGGTCGCCGGGCGCTCGTAGAGGGCCATCGGCGTGCCGCACTGCTCGACCCGGCCGGCGTTCATCACCACCAGCCGGTCGGCCAGGGTCATCGCCTCGGTCTGGTCATGGGTCACGTAGACCGAGGTGACCTTGAGGCGCTTCTGCAGGCGCCGGATCTCCAGGCGCATCTGCACGCGCAGCTTGGCGTCGAGGTTGGACAGCGGCTCGTCGAACAGGAACACCTGGGGTTCGCGGACGATCGCCCGGCCCATGGCCACGCGCTGGCGCTGGCCGCCCGAGAGCTGGCGCGGACGGCGGTCGAGCAGCGCGCCGAGGTCGAGCAGCTCGGCGGTGGCATTGACCCGGCGGCGGATGTCGTCCTTGGGCACGCCGCGATTCTTGAGCCCGTAGGCCATGTTGTCGAACACGCTCATGTGCGGATAGAGCGCGTAGTTCTGGAAGACCATGGCGATGTCACGCTCGGCGGGCTCCAGTTCGTTGACGCGCCGGCCATTGATGGTCAGCTCGCCCGAGGTGATCGATTCCAGCCCGGCCAGGGTGCGCAGCAGGGTCGACTTGCCGCAGCCCGAGGGGCCGACGATCACGATCAGTTCACCGTCCTCGACGGCCAGGTCGACCCCGTGCAGGGCGACGAAGCCGTTGGCATAGCGTTTCTGGAGGGCGCTCAGTTGCAGGGTTGCCATAACAGTTGTCTCGTCAGCATTCTTCGAGGGCGCCCGGGCTTTGCACGGAAACGGCCTGCGCTCGCCGACGTTTCGTACAAATCCTCTCGCGCCCGTAGAGTAACCGCTTACTTTTCCGTCTCGACCAGGCCTTTGACGAAGTAGCGCTGCATCAGCAGGATCACCAGCACCGGCGGCCCCATGGCCAGCATCGCGGTGGCCGTGACGTCCTGCCAGGGCACCAGCGCATCGCCGGTGGTCAGCAGGCGCTTGAGGCTCACCACCACGGTCAGGTAGTCGGCGTTGGTGGTGATCAGCAGCGGCCACAGGTACTGGTTCCAGCCGTAGATGAACATGATCACGAACAGCGCGGCGATGTTGGTCTTCGACAGCGGCAGCAGGATGTCGCGCAGGAAGCGCCAGGGGCCGGCGCCGTCGATGCGCGCAGCCTCGACCAGCTCCGGCGGGATGGTCAGGTAGAACTGGCGCAGCAGGAAGGTCGCCGTGGCGCTGGCGATCAGCGGCAGGATCAGGCCGGGGTAGCTGTCGAGCAGGTGCAGGTCGGCGACCACCTCGTAGGTGGGCAGGATGCGCACCTCCACCGGCAGCATCAGGGTGATGAAGATCAGCCAGAAGCACAGCCGACGCAGCGGGAAGCGGAAGAACACGATGGCGTAGGCGGCCAGCAGCGAAATGGCGATCTTGCCCACGGCGATGCCCAGCGCCATCACCATCGAGTTGGCGAGCAGCCGCAGCACGTCGGTGCCCAGGCCGCTCACCGGATCATGGATCAGCCGCGCGTAGTTGGACAGTCCGGCATCGCCCACCCACAGCGGCGCGACGTTGGCGTAGAGGTCGCTCATGGAGTGGGTGCTGGCGGTGAAGGCCAGCCACACCGGCAGGAAGAACAGGCCGCAACCCACGGCCAGCAGCAGGTGGCTGGCCAGATCCAGCCCGGGTCGTTGGTAGCGCATCAGTACTGGACTCGACGTTCGACGAAACGGAACTGGATCAGCGTCAGCAGACCCACGAGGATCATCAGCAGCACCGACTGGGCGGCACTCGCCCCGAGGTCCTGGCCGATGAAGCCATCCTGGTAGACCTTGTAGACCAGGGTGGTGGTGGCACCGCCCGGGCCACCGCCGGTGACGGTGTCGATGGTGCCGAAGGTCTCGAAGAAGGCGTAGACGCTGTTCATCACCAGCAGGAAGAAGCTGGTCGGCGACAGCAGCGGAAAGGTCACCGTCCAGAAACGCCGCCAGGGGCCGGCGCCGTCGATGGCGGCCGCCTCCAGCAGGCTCTTGGGAATGGCCTGCAGCCCGGCCAGGAAGAACACGAAGTTGTAGCTCATCTGCTTCCAGATCGAGGCCAGGATCACCAGCAGCAGCGCCTGGCTGCCGTCGAGGTTGTGGTTCCAGTCGACGCCCAGCGCCTTGAGCGCGGCACTCACCAGTCCCAGGGTCGGATCGAAGAGGAACAGCCACAGCACGCCGGCCACCGCCGGCGCCACGGCATAGGGCCAGATCAGCAGCGTCTTGTAGGCGTTGGCGCCCTTGAGGACGCGGTCGGCCTGCACCGCCAGCAGCAGGGCGATGGCCATGGCCCCCAGCGCCACCGACAGCGAGAAGACCACGGTGGTGCCCAGCGCCTGGTAGTAGTCGGGCTCCTGCAGCACGGCCACGAAGTTGGCCAGCCCGGCGAACTGCCGCGACAGGCCGAAGGCGTCCTCGACGTAGAAGGCCTGCTCGACCGCCTGCAGCGCCGGCCAGAAGAAGAACACCCCGACGATGATCAGCTGCGGCGCCATCAGCAGCCAGGGGGTGAAGCGATAACGTTGAAAGTGGGTCATTCAGGGTCTCCGCAACGCACGCCGGCCCGCCACCGGCTCACGGTGGCGGGCCGGACCTGCCGGGCAATCAGCTGTTGGCGCGCTGGAACTTGGCCAGCAGTGCATTGCCCTTCTCGGCGGCCTCGTCGAGCCCGGCCTGGGCACTGACGTCGCCGGAGAAGATCTTCTCCAGGGCCTCGTTGATCACGTCACGGATCTGCACCATGTTGCCCAGCCGCAGCCCCTTGGAGTTCTCGGTGGGCGCGGAGCCGGTCATCTGCTTGATCGCCACGTCGGTGCCCGGGTTCTTGTCATAGAACCCCTGCTCGCGGGTCAGGTCGGCGGCCGCGGTGGTGATCGGCAGGTAGCCGGTGAACTGGTGCCAGTCGGCCTGCACCTCGGGCGAGGAGAGGTACTTGAAGAACGCCGCGACGCCTTCCTTCTGCGCCTTGCTGGCGCCGTTGAGCACCCACAGCGAGGCACCGCCGATGATGGTGTTGTTGGGCGTGTCGACGACGTCGGCATCGTAGGGCAGCGGCGCGACACCGAAGTTGAAGTCGGCGTTGTCACGCACCCCGGCGTAGGAGGCCGAGGAACCCATCATCATCGCGCACTCGCCGGAGTAGAACTTGGGCGCCGCCTGGTCCTTGCGACCGCCGTAGACGAAGCGCCCGTCCTTCTGCCACTGGTTCAGGCGCTGGATATGATCGACCGCCGCGGTCTTGTTGAACTGCAGGCGGGCATCCAGCCCCTTGAAGCCGTTGGCCTCGCTGGCGAAGGGAATGTCGTTGCGCGCCGAGTAGTTCTCGAGCATCACCCACGACGGCCAGGTGGTGGTCAGGCCGCACTCCGCGGCGCCGGAATCGACCACCTTCTCGAGCGCCTTGCCGAGCCCCTGCCAGGTGGTCGGCACCTCGTCGACGCCGGCCTTGTCGAGGATGTCGCGGTTGACGTAGGTCACCGGCGTGGAGGAGTTGAACGGCAGCGAGAGCATCTTGCCGTCGGTGGTGGTGTAGTAACCGGCGACCGCCGGCAGGTAGGCGTTCGGATCGAAGTCGACGTCGGCGTCCGCCATCAGCTGGTAGACCGGCACGATGGCGCCCTTGGCGTGCATCATGGTCGCGGTGCCGACCTCGTAGATCTGCACGATCTGCGGTGCCTTGCCGGCACGGAAGGCGGCGATCGCCGAGGTCATGGTCTCGGTGTAGTTGCCCTTGAACACCGGCTTGACCACGTACTCGTCCTGGCTGGCGTTGAAGTCGTCGGCGATCTCGTTGACCTTCTCGCCGAGCCCGCCGCCCATGGCGTGCCACCATTCGATCTGTGTTTCGGCCTGAGCCGAGCCCAGGCTCAAGAGTGTCGCGGCCAGGGTACCGGCCAGCCCCAGGGCGGGGCGGCGCCACGCGAGGGAGGGAGTCAACGGTGAACGAGACATGCAAGGCTCCTGTACAAGATTGGGGTCGTCGGACACGGAACTACCCGTACCGCGACTCGCTGATCGAACGATCAGGTATTGTTATCGGGTCCGTCGTTCGAAAGACGACAGCGATCTTAAAGGTGGCCGCGTTTCAGAATCCTGACCATTAGATGTTCGTTTGATGACACCTCGCCGCCTGAAATTTTCGGTTGCGCGCCTTGCACACGAAGCCCTTGACCGCGACCGCCGCTTCTCTCTACGATTTAGTTTCAAATGAAACTAACAACACCCACGGTCACGCCCGCGACCGGTCGAGAGAGGTCCACGATGCGTCCTGCCCAGCCTTCCTATCAGAGCGGTTTCGCCAATCACCATGCCAGCGAGGCCCTGCCGGGCGCCCTCCCCGAGGGCCAGAATTCGCCGCAGCGCTGCCCCTATGGCCTGTATGCCGAGCAGCTCTCCGGCTCGGCCTTCACCGCACCGCGCCAGCGCAACCTGCGCAGCTGGCTGTATCGCATCCGCCCCTCGGTGGTGCAGAGCGCCTACCACCCGCTGGCCGACAGCGACTGGGTCACGGCGCCCTCGGCCGACGCCGCCGCCGACCCCAATCAGATGCGCTGGGACCCGCGGCCGCTGCCCGAGGGCGGCGTCGACTTCATCGACGGCCTGCTGACCCTGGCCGTCAACGGCGACGCGAGCGCCCAGCAGGGCTGCGGCGTGCATGTCTACGCCATCAACCGCAGCATGGAGCAGCGCTTCCTGTACGATGCCGACGGCGAGCTGCTGATCGTGCCCCAGCAGGGCGCCCTGCGGCTGCGCACCGAACTCGGCGAGCTGCGCGTCGCTCCCGGCGAGATCGGCCTGATCCCGCGCGGCGTCAAGTTCCAGGTCCGCCTCGAGGACGATGCCGCGGCGCGCGGCTATGTCTGCGAGAACTACGGCGCGCCCTTCGAGCTGCCCGGCCTGGGGCCGATCGGTGCCAACGGTCTGGCCAATCCGCGCGACTTCCTGACCCCGGTGGCGGCCTACGAGGACATCGACGGCGACTTCGAGCTCGTCGCGCGGTTCGCGGGCCGGCTGTGGGCAAGCCGGCTTGCGCACTCGCCGCTCGACGTGGTGGCCTGGCACGGCAACTATGCGCCCTTCAAGTACGACCTGGCCCGCTTCAACACCATCAACACGGTCAGCTTCGACCATCCGGACCCGTCGATCTTCACCGTGCTGACCTCGCCCTCGGACACCCCGGGGACGGCCAACATCGACTTCGTGATCTTCCCGCCGCGCTGGATGGTCGCCGAGGACACCTTCCGCCCGCCCTACTTCCATCGCAACCTGATGAGCGAGTTCATGGGCCTGGTCCACGGCGAGTACGACGCCAAGGCGGAAGGCTTCCTGCCCGGCGGGGCCAGCCTGCACAACGCCATGTCGCCCCACGGGCCGGACGCCGAGACCTTCGAGCAGGCCAGCCATGCCGAGCTCGCGCCGCAGTACCAGGGCAACACCCTGGCGTTCATGTTCGAAAGCCGCTACGTCTTCCGGACCACGTCCGCCGCGCGGCAGGCGCCGTTCCGCCAGGCCGACTACGTCGATGTCTGGGCGGGGCTGGCGTCGCACTTCACCCCGGAACACCGCTGATTGCACATTCCCGACGACAACCAAGGATCGATCCATGAAACTCGCTTCTCTCAAGCACGGCCGTGACGGCCAACTGGTGGTGGTCTCCCGCGACCTGACGCGCGCCGTGCGCGTGCCGCAGATCGCCGCCACCCTGCAGCAGGCCATCGAGGACTGGGACACCCTGGCCCCGCGGCTCGAGGCCGTCTATGCCGAGCTCAACGCCGGCCGAGCCGACGAGGCCTTCGACCTGGACATGAGCGCGCTGCATTCGCCGCTGCCGCGCAGCTACCACTGGGCCGATGGCTCGGCGTACCTCAATCACGTCCAGCTGGTGCGCCAGGCGCGTGGCGCCGAGATGCCCGAGACCTTCTGGACCGACCCGCTGATGTACCAGGGCGGCGGCGACAGTTTCCTGGCGCCCACCGAGGACATCGAGGCGGTCAGCGAGGAGCACGGCATCGACCTGGAAGGCGAGATCGCGGTGATCACCGACGACGTGCCCATGGCGGTGACGCCGGAACAGGCCGCCGGGCACATCAAGCTGATCATGCTGGTCAACGACGTCAGCCTGCGCGGCCTGATCCCCGGCGAGCTGGCCAAGGGCTTCGGCTTCTTCCAGGCCAAGCCGGCGTCGAGCTTCTCGCCGATCGCCGTGACCCCCGACGAGCTGGGGGACGCCTGGCGCGACGGCCGGGTCCATCGGCCGCTGACCGTGCACCTCAACGGCGAGACGTTCGGCGAGCCCGAGGCCGGACCGGACATGATCTTCAACTTTCCCCAGCTCGTCGCCCACGCCGCGCGGACCCGCCGTCTCGAGGCCGGCGCGATCATCGGCTCGGGCACCGTCTCCAACCCCGGCAAGGACGGCGGCCCCGGCAAGCCGATCGCCGAGGGCGGCGTCGGCTACAGCTGCCTGGCCGAGGTGCGCATGGTCGAGAAAATCCTCCACGGCGAGATGAAGACCCCTTTCCTGCGCTTCGGCGACCGGGTACGCATCGAGATGTTCGACCGCGAGGGCAACAGCCTCTTCGGCGCCATCGACCAGAAGGTCGTGCCCTACTCGGCGGCGTGACGCGCTAGCCTCCCAGCTCCGCACGCGGCCGCCGTCGATACGGTGGCCGCGCCTCTTTGCACCATTCAGCGATAATGTCGCGCCGGTTCGGATCGACGCCGCCATCCCCGGGCTAGTGCAGATAGCTCTCCTCTCCAGCCGGCCCCTGCGCCCTCGTCAAAGCCCACTGCGATTACTTTGGTCGCCATCCCTTGCGCCTATCCATCATGTCTGTAATTCTCGACATATGGACGATACAAACCTCATCGAGACCTTCACGGCGCTCTCCCAGCCCACCCGGCTGGCGGCCTTCCGACTGCTGGTCCGCCACGAACCGGACGGCCTGCCCGCCGGCGAGATCGCCCGGCGCCTGGACGTGCCCCACAACACCCTGTCCACCCACCTGGGCGTGCTGTCACGCGCCGGCCTGGTGATCGCGCAGCGCCGCAGCCGATCGATCGTCTACCGCGCCGACCTGGCCGCGATGCGCGACACGCTCGGCTTCCTGGTCAACGACTGCTGCGCCGGCCGCCCCGAGCTGTGCGAGGCCCTGCAACCCGCCTGCCCCACCGATACGGAGACCCCGTCATGATCAGCGTGATCTACCACAACCCGGACTGCGGCACGTCGCGCAATACGCTGGCGATGATGCGCCAGTCCGGCGAGGAGCCCCATGTCATCGAGTACCTGAAGACGCCACCTTCGCGGGCGAAGTTGCGTGAGCTGCTCGCGGCGATGGGCATGGCCCCGCGGGAACTGCTGCGCCGCAAGGGCACGCCCTACGCCGAACTGGGTCTGGATGACCCGGCGCTGACCGACGAGCAGCTGATCGACGCCATGCTGGCGCACCCCCTCCTGATCAACCGCCCCATCGTGGTGACGGAAAAGGGAACCCGCCTGTGCCGGCCGTCGGAAACGGTCCTCGAGCTGCTGCCCGGCCCCGTGGCGACTTTCACCAAGGAGGATGGGGAGGTCGTGCGCCATTCTCCCGCCTCCTGAGACCCCGGAGATACGCATGCTGGCTTTCGCCATCTTTCTGATCACGCTGGTGCTGGTCATCTGGCAGCCCCGCGGGCTGGGCATCGGCTGGAGCGCGCTGGGCGGCGCCGCGCTGGCGCTGGCCACCGGGGTCGTCGGCTGGGGCGACGTGGGTGTCGTCTGGCACATCGTCTGGGATGCCACCTTCACCTTCGTGGCGCTGATCATCATCTCGCTGATCCTCGACGAGGCCGGGTTCTTCGCCTGGGCGGCGCTGCACATCGCCCGCTGGGGCGACGGCCGGGGGCGCCGGCTGTTTCCGCTGATCGTGGTGCTGGGGGCGCTGATCTCGGCGGTGTTCGCCAACGACGGCACGGCGCTGCTGCTGACGCCGATCGTCGTCGCCATCCTGGCGCGGCTCGAGTTCAGCACCGGCGCCGCGCTGGCCTTCATCATCGCCACCGGCTTCGTCGCCGACTCGACCAGCCTGCCGCTGGTCATCTCGAACCTGGTCAACATCGTCAGCGCCAACTTCTTCGACGTCGGCTTCACGCGCTACGCCCAGGTGATGGTGCCGGTCGACCTGGTCTCGCTGGCCGCCACGCTGCTGGTGCTGGGCTGGTACTTTCGCCGCGAGGTACCCCGGACCTATGACGTCGAGCGGCTCGAGCCCCCGGCCCGGGCGATCCGCGACCCGCAGGTCTTCCGCGCGGCCTTTCCGCTGCTGGCCGTGCTGCTGGTCGCGCTGTTTTTGACCACCCGCTGGCAGCTGCCGTTTTCCGTGATCATGGGCACGGCGGCCCTGGTGCTGATGGCCATCGCCGGGCGCTGGTTCACGCCGGGCCACGTCCACGTCATCTCTCTCGCCCGGGTGCTGCGCAACGCCCCCTGGCAGATCGTGCTGTTCTCGCTGGGCATGTACCTGGTGGTCTATGGGTTGGGCAACGCCTGGCTCACCGCCGGCGCATCGCGGGTGCTGGTCTGGCTGGGCGGCCAGGGCGATCTCGTCGCCACCGTGGGCACCGGCTTTCTCTCGGCGCTGCTCGCTTCGCTGATGAACAACATGCCCTCGACCCTGGTGGGCGCGCTGGCCATCGACCAGGCCACGGTCTCGGACACCACCCGGGAGCTGATGGTCTATGCCAACGTCATCGGCAACGACCTGGGCCCCAAGTTCACCCCCATCGGCAGCCTGGCCACCCTGCTGTGGCTGCACGTGCTGGCCGGCAAGGGCTATCGTATCGGCTGGGGGCAGTACATGAAGGTGGGGCTGCTCATCACCCCGCCGGTACTGCTGGCCGCCCTGCTCGCGCTGGCGTTCTGGCTGCCCGCCGTCACGGCGCCCTGAACCGCCGCACCGGGCCGGACGCCGCGTCCGGCCCGCCCTGTCATCGTTCTGTTACCTGTTTCTTACATACTCGGCGCCACCGTCCGGCGCCGGCTCGAGGCCGGCTTCCTTGAAACGGCCACCAGAGCCGCACCGACGCAGGGTAGGAACACCATGAAAACGATGACGTTGCGCACCGGCATGATCGGCATGCTGCTGCTCTTCACGCTGCTGCTCATGCTGGTCGGCGGCGCCGGCTACGTCGCGCTGAGCCGCGCCAAGACCTCCTTCGACACCCTCGACCGCCTGAACGTCCATCAGATCGGCGCCGCCGAGCGCGCCTACGGCGCCCTGATGAGCACGCGCCTGCAGCTCGACACCTTCCAGACCCTCTACAACCGCCTCAAGGTCAAGCAGTCGCAGCAGGCCTGGGACAAGGCCGAGGCGGAACTCGCCCGGGCGAAGGCGGCGCTGACGCGTTTCGACGCCACCGCGGCGAGCGGCGACGAGAAGGCGCTGCTCGAGACCACCCAGCAGGCCTTCCAGGCGCTGATCGCCGAGGGCATCGAGCCGAGCTTCACCGCCCTCGACGCCTGGGACATGTCGGCCTACACCCAGGCCAAGCTGACGGCCAACCGGCTGACCGGCCAGCTCGACGACGCCCTGCAGCAGCTCGTCGCCCATGCCGGAAGCCAGGGCACCCGGGCGGCGGCGGAGATGACCCGCAGCGTGACCTGGATGCGTCTGGGCATGCCCGCCACACTGGGCCTGGCCCTGATGCTGGTCGGACTCAGCTACCTGATCACGCAGCGCCGGCTGTTTCGCCGCCTGAACCAGGCCCGGCAGCACTTCGAGCGCATCGCCGACGGCGATCTGGCCACCCCGGTCGAGGCCGGGCGCGCCGACGAGATCGGCCGCCTGTTCGACGAGCTGGGCCGGATGCAGGCGGCGCTGCGCCAGATGGTCAACACGATGGCGACGAGCAGCGACGATGTCCGCGACAACGCCGGCGCCCTGGCCGAAACCAGCGACGCCCTCGCCATCCGGGCCGAGCGCCAGGCCGGCGCCGTTCATCAGACCACGGCCAGCATGCAGGCGCTGACCACCACGGTCACGAGCAACACCGACCATGCCGAGCAGGGGCTCGCGCTGTCCCGGCAGGCCGTGCAGGTGATCGACCAGGGCGGGCAGCAGACCCGCGAGGCGATCGCCGCGATGCACGAGGCCACGCAGCGCTCGGACCAGGCCTTCACGATCATCGCGATGATCGACGACATCGCCTTCCAGACCAACCTGCTGGCGCTCAACGCCTCGGTGGAAGCGGCGCGCGCCGGCGAGCGGGGCCGCGGCTTCGCGGTGGTGGCCGGCGAGGTACGCAACCTCGCCCAGCGCTGCGGCTCGGCGGCCGGCGACATCCGCCGCCTGATCGAGGATACCCACGCCTGCGTGGACCGGGGCACCCGACGCATCGAGACGGCGGGCACCACCATGGAGGAGGTCGAGAGCATGAGCCAGCGCATCACCTCGCGGCTCGAGGCGATCGCCCGCGGCTCGCGGGAGCAGAGCCACGGCATCAGCGAGATTCACCAGGCGATCACCGATATCGACGAGACCACGCGGAGCAACGCCGATCTCGCCCGGCACGCCGTCTCCGCCGCCCGCACGCTGTATCGGCAGTCCGAACGGCTCGACGACTACGTGTCGCGGTTCACCACGGTACAAGCCGCCGAGGACGGGGAAGACGCCTCGCCCGTGCCGGGGGATGACCGCTCCGCCGGCACGCTCGCCGTCACCGACGAGCGCGACACCGCCTGCGCGGCATAGGCGGCAACCACGCACGAAAAGGGGCCTGCGATTGCTCGCAGGCCCCTTTTGTATCTGGCCCGCCCTATAGGATTCGAACCACTTCTTCGCGGGACCATACACCTAGCCATGCTCCCTGATGTACTCGCGCAGCGCTTGGTCGATCCGGCGTTGCCAGCCCGGCCCCTGAGCCTTGAAATGATCCACCACATCAGGCGACAGCCGCATGGTCGTCTTCACCTTGGTCGGGGCCTGTTGTGGGCCACGCTGACCCTGTTGCCGGATGGTGCGCTGGAGATCGGCGGGCAGCACGTCAGACATGGGACGCATCTGCTTAACGTCCTGGTCGGTCAGCTCCCTGACTTCGCCTTCCTTATCCGTCAGTCGCTTGCTCATAGCGCCTTACCTCTCGTGCATTGGCTTTGCGAAAGCTGATGACCCGAATCCCGCCATCGACCGGCGTGAAGCACACCACATGGACGCGCTGGCCAATCAGCCCCAGGGCAACGAAGCGCCGCTCGGGGTAGTCATGCCGCGTGTCTTCCGTGTACAGCGCCCCTTCCCAATCTAAGCGCTCGACTGCCGTGAAGGGCAGCCCCCGCTCGCGTTCGTTGCGTGCGCTCTTGTCAGGATCGAAGTCTATTCGCATGGCTTTAATTGTATGGACAAAAAGAAGCCGGGGATAGTTCGTCGTTTGCCGTGTTGCTTTGGGTGGTCCTGAGATACCAGCACGAAATCGCCTTTCCTGACCTGCTGAAAGCCGCACTTCATCGTTCCTTCATATTCCTACGATACTGCACCTCAGGGGTGCCTTGGGTAACTCTGCCTTGATCCCGGCCGGCCGGATAAAGGCGGCGCACGGCTATCTGCACGGGCAGGCCGCGCTCTCAAGGCCGGTTAGCCAGCTTGCCGTTAAGCAGCCTTGGCCCTGTATCATGGCGTTATCGCAAGGCACCTGCATCGACACCGGGGAACAGTCAGTGAGCATCGAAAGCCATTCTCAGACGGCCGCCTTCATCTGGTCCGTCGCGGACCTGCTGCGCGGCGATTTCAAGCAGTCCCAGTATGGGCGGGTGATCCTGCCGTTTACCCTGCTGCGGCGCCTGGAGTGCGTGCTGGCGCCGACCAAGGCGGCCGTGCTGGGCGCCGCCCGGGAACACGCCAGCAAACCCGAGGCAGTGCGCGAGAAGCTGCTGCTGCGGGCGGCCGGGCAGCAGTTCTTCAACGCTTCGCCACTGTCGCTGGGCACCCTCTCGGATACCCAGACCGCCGACGACCTGATGAGCTACGTGCAGGCGTTCAGCCAGGATGCCCGCGAGATCTTCGATCACTTCCACTTCGAGGACTTCGTCCAGCAGCTGGCCGCCAACGACCTGCTCTACCAGGTGGTGCAGCGGGTCGCCAGCATCGACCTGAGCCCGGCGCGGATCAGCAACTACGGCATGGGGGTTATCTTCGAGGAGCTGATCCGCAAGTTCGCCGAGAGCTCCAACGAGACCGCCGGTGAGCACTTCACGCCCCGCGACATCGTGCACCTGACCACCTCGCTGGTGCTGACCGGCCAGGACGAGACCCTGCACCCGCACCGCATCGCCACCGTCTACGACCCCACGGCGGGCACCGGCGGCTTCCTCTCCGAAAGCGACGAGTACATCCAGCAGGTCAGCGATAGGGTCACGGTGTCGCTGCACGGCCAGGAGTTGAACCCGGAGTCCTACGCCATCTGCAAGGCGGACATGCTGATCAAGGGCCAGGACGTGGCCCAGATCAAGCTCGGCAACACCCTCTCCGACGACCAGCTGCCCACCGAGCGCTTCGACTTCATGCTCGCCAATCCGCCGTTCGGGGTCGAGTGGAAGAAGGTCCAGAAGCAGGTCACCGACGAGCACAAGCAGAAGGGCTACGACGGCCGCTTCGGCCCGGGCCTGCCGCGCGTCTCCGATGGCTCGCTGCTGTTTTTGATGCACCTGGTCAGCAAGATGCGCCGCCCTAAGGACGGCGGCTCGCGGATCGGCATCATCCTCAACGGCTCGCCGCTGTTCACCGGCGGGGCCGGCAGCGGCGAGTCCGAGATCCGCCGCTACCTGCTGCAGCACGACCTGGTCGAGGCGATCGTCGCCCTGCCCACGGACCTGTTCTACAACACCGGCATCGCCACCTACGTATGGGTGCTCTCCAACCACAAGCCGGCCGAGCGGCGTGGCAAGGTGCAGCTGATCAACGCCACCGAGCGCTACACCAAGATGCGCAAGTCGCTGGGCAGCAAGCGCCAGTACGTGACCGATCGGGACATCGACGAGATCGTGCGCAGCTACGGCGCCTTCCAGGAAACCGAGGAGAGCAAGGTCTTCCCGGTGGAGGCCTTCGGCTACCGGCGCATCACCGTCGAGCGCCCGCTGCGCCTGAACTTCCAGGCGAGCCACGAGCGCCTCGCCAAACTTGATGACGAGAAGACCCTGCAGAAGCTCCCGGCGGCCGATAGGGAGGCGATCAGGGCCGCCTGTGCCACCCTGGATGCCGAGCGCCGCTACACCAATCGCGACGCCTTCACCAAGGACCTGAAGGCCGTGCTCAAGCCCACCGGGCTCAAAATCGGCGCCCCGGTCCTCAAGGTCATCCTCAACGCCCTGTCCGAGCGCGACAGTGAAGCCGACATCTGCACCGACAGGAAGGGCAACCCCGAGCCCGACACCGGCCTGCGCGACTTCGAGAACGTTCCGCTGGATGAGTCGGTGTTCGACTATTTAGCGCGGGAGGTAACGCCTCACGTGCCCGATGCCTGGATCGACGAGGACAAGCGCGACCCGCTGGACGGCCGCATCGGCATCGTCGGCTTCGAGATCCCCTTCAACCGGCACTTTTATAAGTTCACGCCGCCGCGTCCGCTGGAGGAAATCGACGCCGACCTCAAGGCCTGCACCGATCGGATCAAGCAGATGATCGAGGAGCTGTCGGCATGAGGAAGGGGGCCGGCCAGTCTTGTCTTGCACAGGCATTGACAGTGAAAGGGACATGCCACATCATGGCGACCAACATACCCGCCATGCCTCTCACCGAAGCACACTTTGGCGGGTTTTTTGTGTCTGGAGGTCGGGCATGAGCGACTTCCACAAGCCTGCACACAGTATTGACGAGCAGATCGCCACGCTAGGCAGCCGGGGCCTGGCGATACTCGACGAGGCTCGGGTGCGTCACTACCTGGCCAATATCAGCTATTTCCGTCTTTCAGCCTACACGCGGCCCTTCTACCAGCCAGGATTCCAGGAGCATCGTTTTCTGGAGGGCACCGCCTTCGAGGATGTGCTGAGGCTCTATGTGTTCGACCGTGAGCTCCGCCTGCTGCTGCTGGATGCCATCGAGCGACTCGAAGTCGCGCTGCGCGCCCAGTTGACCAACACCCTGGCCGAGCACCATGGCCCTCATGGCTACCTGGATCCCGGCATCTTCGACACCCGCTACAACCATGATTGGTTACTGGACAGGCTGGAAAACGCGGCCAAGGGGCGCGAGACCGAGACCTTTCTGGCGCACTACCGCAAGAAGTACCGATCGGCCCCCGATCAGCCGCCGATCTGGATGGCCGTGGAGCTTCTGACCTTCAAGGAGGTCTCGACCCTGTTGGCCAACTTGCGGCTCCCTAAGGACACCCAGCGTATCGAGTGCCATTTCGGCTGGAAGATGCGGGTGCTGAGATCCTGGTTCCGTAGTCTATCCGACCTGCGCAACGTCTGTGCTCACCATGGCCGAGTCTGGAACCGCGAATTCGGTAGCCGCCCCGAGATGCCGAGAAAGGTGCCGGCCGGCTGGCCGAGTATCCCCGGCACCATCGAGACAGGGTCTCATGAGCACCCCGAGCAGCGCCTCGACCCGCGAAGGCGCCTGTATCTCCAGCTCGTGGTGATCGAGTCGCTGATGCAGGTCGTGTCGCCTACCAGCCAGTGGGCCGAGCGGCTAGTGACACTGCTGGATCATTATCCGCAGGTTTCACGTCCGCACATGGGCTTCCCTGGGCACTGGGACACTGAGCCGTTCTGGCGAGAAGCAGTGATGAATGCAAGGGAGGGGGCAAAGGCATGACAAATTTGACGGGACCAAATTTGAACAGACGCGAAGCGGCTGGCCCGAAGGGCGAGGGCAAGGAAAGCCCGAGTACCTTTCCCGCGTACCCCGAATACAAGGACTCCGGCGTCGAGTGGCTGGGCGAGGTGCCGGCGCATTGGGAAGTTCTGCCATTGAAGGCACGGTTTCAGGTCGTCGGAGGCTCAACACCGAGCGCAGATGAAGAGCACTGGGGTGGTCAGATTACTTGGGTCACGCCAGCGGATCTAAGCTCATTGCCATCACTTAAAGTAGGCACTTCTGCTCGGCAGATCACCCAGAAAGGTCTTGACTCATGTGGCGCAACAATGGTCCCTCCAGGCAGTCTCGTTCTTTCAACACGCGCACCGATTGGTTCATTGGCGATTGCCTCCGTGCCGCTTTCTACCAACCAAGGGTGTAAATCGCTGGTTCCTGACAAAGAAAAAGATTCACGCTTCTTTGCGTACTTGCTAAAGAATAGCACCGAGGCGCTGAATGTTCGAGGAAAAGGAACGACGTTTCTTGAGCTATCCGGTGATGAGCTTTCCTCATTCAAGGTAACTGTCCCACCACAGGACGAACAATCGAACGTGGCGCACTTCCTCGACCACGAAACCGCCCGCATCGACGCCCTGGTGGAAGAGCAGCAACGCCTGATCGAGCTGCTCAAGGAGAAACGCCAGGCGGTGATCTCTCATGCCGTGACCAAGGGCCTCGACCCCGACGTGCCGATGAAAGACTCCGGCGTCGAGTGGCTGGGCAAGGTGCCCGCGCATTGGGAAGTTTTTCCCATCAAGCGCGACTTGGAGTTTCTCACAAGTGGGTCTCGGGGATGGGCATCACATTACTCAGATAATGGGGCAGCATTCATCCGCATTGGGAATTTGACACGCGACCATATTAATCTCGATTTGACGGACCTTCAGCGCGTCAGTGTCCCCAAGGGATCGGAAGGTGAGCGCACAAAAGTTAAAGAGAACGATGTGCTATTTTCGATCACTGCTTACCTCGGCTCAGTTGCTGTGGTCCCGGAAGAGCTCGAGACAGCCTATGTCAGCCAGCATGTAGCCTTGGTGCGACTCTTCAAGAAAAAACTTTTACCGAGTTGGGTTGCTTATGTGACGCTCTCCGATGTCGGAAAGAACTACTTGTCTTCCCAGGGTTATGGCGGGACTAAGATTCAGCTTTCTCTTGAGGATGTAGCTGAGCTACTGGTGACAGCGCCTCCACTCGATGAGCAAGCTGCCATCATTTCCTTTCTCGACCACGAAACCGCCCGCATTGACGCCTTGGCGGAGGAGGGGGACTCCGTTATCACGCTGCTCCAAGAACGCCGCTCGGCCCTGATCTCAGCCGCCGTCACCGGCAAGATCGACGTGCGGGGCTGGACGCCGCCGGCCGACACGGCGCCAGCTGATCGAGAAACTCGCATGGAGACGGTATGACCCAGGGACGCAGCATCCGATTGTTTCTGGTGGACGGCACACCCAACGGCCTGCTGACCGCTGAGATCATGAACTGGACGGGACATGTGCTGACCGGACCGCGCAGCAAGCTCAGCGAGCTGGTGCAGCGCCCGGAGTGCGGCCGCACCGGCATCTACTTCCTGGTCGGGCCAGACCCCGAGAACAGCCTGCGCCCGCTGGTCTACATCGGCGAGAGCGACGACGTAGCCACGCGCCTGAAGCAGCACAACCGCCCCGAAGACAAGGGCGGCAAGGACTTCTGGGAGAAGGTCTGCCTGGTCACCAGCAAGGACCAGAACCTGACCAAGGCCCACGTGAAGTACCTTGAGAGCTTGCTGATCCAGAATGCCGGAGAGGTCGGTCGCAGCCGGCTGATCAACGGCACCGCTCACGAGTACATCGGCCTGCCCGAGTCCGACCGCGCCGACATGGCGTTCTTCATGGAGCAGGTGCGCACCGTGCTGCCGGTGCTGGGGTTCGACTTCCTACGCGACCGCCCGATGCCCTCCAGCTCCGCATCCAAACCAGCCGAGCCTGAGCGCCAGCCCTCACCCCGCTTCGTGGCCGAGGTTCCCCGTTTCGGTATCAAGGCCTTTGGCCAGGAGATCGACGGCGAGTTCTACGTACTGAAAGACTCCCTGGCCCGTGGCAGCTGGACCGGTGCCGATGGCGGCTACCAGGGCCTCTACCGGCAACTCTGCGACGACGGGGTGCTGGTGGAGGCCGAAGAAGACTTGAGGCGCTTCGCCAGCGACTACGCATTCTCGAGCCCCAGTGCCGCGGCCGCCGTGGTCTCCGGCCGCAGTGCCAACGGTCGCGAGCACTGGAAGGTCGAAGGTACCGGCCAGACCTACGCCGCCTGGCAGGATCAGCAGGTCAGCTTCGCCGCCAGCGATCAGGGTACGATGATTGATAAATCCGCAGGGGGGCTTGGCGAGAGCCGCTCGTCTCCCTATACTGCGTCGTAACAACACCCCCCACGCCTCTCCCTGAAGCGCACCTTGGGGGGTTACTTTTTTCTGGAGCCTGGCCTTGCGGTTCAACAAGCCTCCGCTGACCCACGACGCCCAGCTCGACCTGCTGATCCAGCGCGGCCTGACGGTCCCGGATCGCCAGCGAGCCCTCCATTACCTGCGGCACCTCAACTACTATCGCCTCGGCGCCTACTGGCTGCCCTTCGAGGCCGACCACCAGACGCATCTCTTCCGGCCCGGCACCGCCCTGGACGACGTCCTGAACCTTTACATCTTCGACCGGGAGTTCCGGCTGCTGGTCATGGATGCCATCGAGCGGATCGAGGTGTCGATCAGGACCGACTGGGCCTATCACATGGCCCATACCCATGGCCCGCACTGCCACCTCGACCGTTCACTGTTCAAGCCGGCCTGGCGCTACGAGGAGCGCCGCCACTCGCTGGAGAAAGAGGTCCAGCGCAGCCAGGAGACCTTCATTCGCCACCTGCGCGAGAAGTATGACGAGCCCCTGCCGCCGATCTGGGCACTGGTGGAGGTGATGACCTTCGGCCAACTTTCACAGTGGCTTGCCAACACACGCCAGCGCCGGGATCGCAATGCCGTAGCGCGTGAGTATGACTTCGATGAAAGCGTCCTCTGCTCGGTACTGCACCACCTGAGCACAGTGCGCAACCTGTGCGCCCACCATGCCCGACTGTGGAACCGGGAGTTCACCCTGTTACCCAAGCTGCCCAGCAAACGCCCCCAGCCCCTGGTTGGCAGCCTGCACAACGGCGATAACAGGAAAATCTACAACACTCTGACTCTGATGGCGTACCTGATGGACGCGGTCAACCCCCGACATCACTGGCGCGAACGGCTGATTCAATTGATCGACCAACACGGGGTAGATACCTCGGCGATGGGGTTTCCCGATGACTGGCGAGCTCGACA
Source organism: Modicisalibacter tunisiensis (assembly GCF_020148005.1). Classification (GTDB taxonomy): domain Bacteria; phylum Pseudomonadota; class Gammaproteobacteria; order Pseudomonadales; family Halomonadaceae; genus Modicisalibacter; species Modicisalibacter tunisiensis. Next base: position 849,050 of record NZ_JAGXFD010000001.1, read on the forward strand.
GCTGTGGATGGCACGTCCTCACTGACCTTCTGGTTTTGCACCCGCCACGGTAGGCTGAGGCAAAACATCGCCAACAGCAGGAAAAAACATGGCGGACAGCAGGGAACTCCAGTTTCAGCAGGACATCATCGACGCCATGGCCGCCAATGGCTGGCGCGAGGGCCAGGCCAGCGGCTATGACCGGGTCAATGCCGTCTATCCCGAGGACCTGATCGGGTACTTCCAGGAGGCCTATCCGGAGCGCTGGGACAAGTTCGCCAAGGCGCACCCCAAGGCCCCCGAGACGGCGCTGATCAAGGCGGTGGTGCGCCAGCTGGAGCGCGTCGGCACCCTCGAGGTACTTCGCCACGGCTTCAAGGTGCCGGGCAACCGGATCGAGCTGTGCAGCTTTCAGCCCGATCATGGCATGAATCCGGATGCCCAGGCGCGCTATCGGGCGAACCGACTGCGGGTGGTGCCCGAGGTCTCCTATTCGCCCCACGCCCGCGAGCACGGCTCCGAGGCGGCTCAGGATACGGGCAAGAGCTATAACCCGCGCCTCGACCTGGTTCTGTTCGTCAACGGCCTGCCGGTGGCCACGCTGGAGCTCAAGAGCGCCTTCAAGCAGTCTGTCGAGAACGCCAAGCGCCAGTATTGCTACGACCGCCCGGTGAAGGATCCGGTGACCCGCAAGCCCGAGCCGCTGCTGACCTTCAAGCGCGGCGCCCTGGTGCATTTCGCGGTCAGCCAGGACGAGGTGGCGATGACCACCAAGCTCGCCGGCAAGGACACCGTCTTTCTACCCTTCAACCAGGGCACCAAAGACGGCGGCGCCGGTAATCCGCCCGCCCCGGACGAGAATACTTATGCCACCTCCTACCTGTGGGATCGGGTGTTCCAGCCCGATGCCTGGCTGAAGATCCTGGGCCGCTTCCTGCACCTGGAGCAGGTGACCAAGGAAGACTTCGACGGCCGCCGCCAGACCCAGGAGACGCTGATCTTCCCCCGCTTCCATCAGTGGGACGTGGTCAACCGGCTGGTCGAGACCACTCGCGAGGAGGGGCCGGGGCGCCGTTATCTGGTGCAGCACAGCGCCGGTTCGGGCAAGTCGAACTCGATCGCCTGGACGGCCCACCAGCTGGCGAACCTCTACGACGGAAACGGCCACAAGCAGTTCAACTCGGTGATCGTGGTCACCGACCGCACGGTGCTCGACAGCCAGCTGCAGGACACCATCTACCAGTTCGAGCATGCCCATGGTGTGGTCTGCCCGATCACCCGCGACATTGGCAACCAGAGCAAGTCCGAGCAGCTCGCGGTGGCGCTGGCCAGCAACACTCGTATCATTATCGTCACCCTCCAGACCTTCCCGGCACTGTTCGATGCCCTCGACAGGCGCCCGCAGCTGGCCGAGGGCAGTTACGCGGTGATCGCCGACGAGGCGCACTCCTCCCAGACCGGCTCCTCGGCCAGCAAGCTCAAGGCGCTGCTGGCCGCCGCCGGGGAGACCACGGAAGACGAGGAGGAAGTGAGCGCCGAGGCGCTGATGGATGCCGCCGTGAGCGCGCGCCAGCCAAGCAAGAAGATCAGCTACTACGCCTTCACCGCCACCCCCAAGGCCAAGACCCTGGAGCTGTTCGGCCGAGCGCCCGACCCCGAGCTGCCGCCCGGCAGCGACAACAAACCCGAGCCCTTCCACCTGTACTCGATGCGCCAGGCCATCGAGGAGGGCTTCATCCTCGATGTGCTCACGAACTACGTCACCTACAGCACCGCCTGGCGCCTCGCTCACCCGGACGGCGACGATCAGGAAGTGGATTCCAAGAAGGCCTCGAGAACCCTGGCCAAGTGGGTACGACTGCATCCCCACAACATCGGCCAGAAGGTGGAGGTGATCGTCGAGCACTACCGGGCCAACGTGAAGCACCTGCTGGACGGTCAGGCCAAGGCCATGGTGGTCACCGCCAGCCGTCAGGAAGCCGTGCGCTATGCGCTCTCCATGCGCCACTACGTGAAGGAGAAGGGCTACCAGGACGTGCATCCGCTGGTGGCCTTTTCGGGCAGCGTGCTGCCGGATGAGGTGATCGAGGAGGAGGTCACCGAGACCAACGCCAAGCTCAACCCGGGCCTCAAGGGGCGCGATCTGGCCGAGGCTTTCGATACCGACGACTACAACGTTATGATCGCGGCCAACAAATTCCAGACCGGCTTCGATCAGCCCAAGCTGTGCGCCATGTACGTGGACAAGAAGCTGCAGGGCGTGGACTGCGTGCAGACCCTCTCACGGCTCAACCGCATCTTCCCGGGCAAGGAAACCTTCATCCTCGACTTCTTCAACGACCCCGAGGAAATCCTTGGCGCCTTCGCTCCCTACTACCGCAAGGCCGAGCTGGCCGATGTCTCCGACGTCAACGTGGTCTACGACCTGCAGCAGACCCTGGATGCCAGCGGAATCTATCACTGGGAGGAGGTCGAGGCTTTCGCTAAGGCCTTCTTCGATCCCAAGGCACCCGCCACCCAACTGAGCTACTACTGCAAGCCGGCCAGGGAACGCTTCACCACGCGCTACAAGGCGATCGTCGATCAGATCCAGACCTGGCAGGCGGCGCGACAGCAGGCCGAGCAACAAGGCGATCAGGCGGGCGTGCACCGCGCCGATCAGGAGCTCAAGGACGCCGGCACCACCCGCGACGAGCTGGACCTGTTCCGCAAGAACCTCGCCAGCTTCGTGCGCACCTATGAGTTCCTGTCGCAGATCGTGCACTTCGACGACCGCGAACTGGAGCAGCTCTGCGTGTTCGCCAAGCACCTCCAGCCGCTGCTGCGTACCGATCGGAGCGAGGAAGACACCATCGACGTCAGCGAACTCGAGCTGACCCACTACCGGTTGACCAAACGCGCCGAGCACCAGCTTCGCCTGGAAGAGAAGCAGGGCGATTATGGCCTTCAGCCGATCAGCGAGGTCGGCTCCGGTAAGCCCCATGATCCCGAGAAGAAGCGCCTGGACGAGATCATCGACAAGTTGAACGACCTCTATGGAGCCGAAGTCAGCGACGACGACAAGCTGCACTTCGCCAATGGCATCGCCGATCGCATCGAGCGGGACGAAGCGGTGATGGCCCAGATCCGGCACCACGACGAGGATCAGGTCATGCACGGCCTCTTCCCCAAGCGGGTCACCGACGCCGTGCTGGACGCCATGAGCGATCACGAGAAACTGTCGATGCCGCTGCTGGAGGACGAGAAGACCGGTCGCGAGTTCGCGTTGCTGATCCTCAAGCTGCTGGCGGGGCGTGAGCGGTCGCAGCAGCAAGGAGGCGATGATCGTCGATGAGACTGCCTTCCCAAGATAATACCCTTTGAATTTCAGAGACGTGGCCCACGCAGGGAGCGCGCAACATGCATAACTCTTCACTTCAGCAGAAGCTCGAGCTCGCCCGGCATGAGCTCCTCGACATGGGGCTGCGTGGCAATCCGCTGCTGCATGTGCCCAACAACAAGCGCTTCCTCGACATCGTGGACGAGCGATCGACCGAGATCGCCAACATTCTGGTCGAGGAAAAGAAGGCCATGCGCTTTCTGCCGCTGCCGGAGGCTTACGAGAAGGACGAATCCGACTCGGATGACGAGCTGGCTGCGGAGCAGGACGAGGAGCAGGAGCCTCTTCCTCCCCTGGAGGCGTATCTCGAGCAGGAGCAGGGCGAGGAGCGGTTCAGCGACCTCTATCTGCAGACGCGCCTACCGGCTCGCGAGCTGGATACGCGACTGATCAAGCTGGAAAACGAAGCTCATACCCTGCTTCAGGAGCAGGGCATCGAGGTGCTGTATCTGGCGCTGGGGTTCCTGGAGTGGTACGAGGATGAGAACGCCCATACACCGCGTCATGCGCCACTGATCCTGCTGCCGGTGGAGCTTCAGCGGGAGTCGGCTCGCGCCGGCTTTACGCTGTCGTTCACCAATGCCGAGATGGGCGGCAACCTGGCTTTGGCCGCCAGGCTGAAACAGGACTTCCGTCTGACGCTTCCCGAGTTCGACGAAGAGACATCGCTGGTGGATTACTTCGGCCAGGTCCAGCAGATGATCGCCGATCGCCCTCGCTGGAAGGTGCATGTCGATCAGATACGGCTGGGGCTCTTCTCGTTCGGCAAGTTCCAGATGTATACCGATCTGGATCCGAACAACTGGCCAGACTCTCATCCACTGCTGGAACACCCTCAGCTCGAGAAACTGTTCGAGACCGGATACCGCGAGGATGCCGAGCGTCTCGAGGCGTCTTCCGGCCATGACCTGCTCAAGACCCCCGAGTCCCTTCACCTGGTCAAGGACGCCGACTCCAGCCAGCTCGAGGCCATTCTCGCGGTGATGGAAGGCGCCAGCCTGGTGGTCCAGGGGCCGCCGGGAACCGGCAAGTCGCAGACGATCAGCAACCTCATCGGAGAGGCGCTGGCGCGCGGCAAGAAGGTCCTGTTCGTCGCCCAGAAGATGGCGGCCCTGGACGTCGTGAAGTCACGCCTGGATGAGTGTCATCTCGGCGATGCCGTGCTGGAACTGCACAGCCACAAGAGCAACAAGAAGGCGGTCCTCGATTCGCTGCGCCGCGTGTTCGATAACGGGCGCCCCAGGGTACCGGATCGCTCAAGCGCGTATCAGCGTCTCGGCGAGGTGCGCGAGTCACTGGATAGCTATGTGGAAGAGCTCCGGGCACCCATCCTGGCCTCGCAGACCGACTACGTGACGGCACTGGGGAAGATGCTGCAGCTCCAGCGTGATGAACGCTTGCAGGCATTGCAGCGGATCGACTTCGAGCGTCTCCGCCACTGGGGCCCCCAGGAGCTGGCGCGAGGGCAGCGTGCCATGGATGCCATGGGTGATTATCTGGCCGAGTACGGGCCGCCCTCCGAGAATCCTTACCGTGACTCGCGGCGCCATGACCTGTCGCCCGGCGAAGAACAAGAGCTTCGCAAGCGGGTTCAGCAGGCCGCCGACCAGCTGACGGAACTGAACGACAATGCCGTCAGCCTCGCCCAGGCCATGCAGCTGCCGATTCCGCAGGACTTCGATGACATTGCCATCCTTCAGCGGGCCGGCAAGCGAGCGCTCAATGCCCCGCACCTGGCCGGGGTAAAGGTAAATACCGAGCAGTGGCAGGCCCGTCGTGACGAGGTGCATCAGGCCATCGCTGCCGGTCAGGCGCTGTCGCGTACCCGTGACGCCATGCAGCCACACTTCATCGAGGCGGTGTATGACGCCGACCTGCTGCCGATTCGCACCGGGCTCGCCGGACGGGCCGACAAGTGGTGGCGCATCTTTTCCGGCGAGTATCGGCGTGCCGCTTCCACCTTGAAAGGCTATGCCCGCGGGCAGCTGACGGGCACGCCGGTAGACTGGCTGGGCTGGGTGGATGAGCTGCTGGAAGCCCAGCAACACCGCAAGACGCTGGAGCGCCTGTCCCCCACCTGTCAGACCCTGTTCGGGGCACAGTGGCAGGGCGAGGAAAGTGACTGGTCGGTGCTGGCGCAGCTCGCCGAGTGGATCATCGACCTGTACGAGGCGATCGGCAAGGGAGAGTTGCCGGCGGGGCTGGCGGCCTTCCTGGATGGCAATCCGGACCTGCGTGAATACACAAACCAGGTCGAGGCACTGCAATCCCAGTCGGAGCGCGTCCGGGGAATGCTTCAGGATTTGTGCCGGCAGATTGAATGGGACGAGGAAGTCTCGGCGTTGACGCTGGACACCTGGCATCAGCGGCTTGCCGGCTGGCGGGACACCGCTCAACTGTATGCCGTGGTCCGCTTCAATCAGCTGAGCGAAGATATCGAGAAAGCCGAGCTGGGGCACCTGACGGCAACCCTGGCCAGCTGGTCTCATGCGCCGCGTGCCCTGAGCGCATGGCTGGAACTGAGCTATTTCGGCGGCCTGGTGGATCATGCCTATGTCGAGCGTCCGCGCCTGGCGCGTTTCGACCGGCTGACTCACGAGCGCCTCATTCAGGAATTCAATCAGCTGGATGGGGCCAGCTTCCAGTACGCCCAGGAATCGCTGGTCGAGCGGCTGCATGCCAACCTCCCGTCCAAGTATGCGCCGGGGGAAATGGATATCCTGCGCCGGGAGTTCACCAAGAAGCGCCGCCACCTGCCCATTCGCAAATTGCTGCGTGAAGCCGGGGCCGTCATCCAGCAGGCCAAGCCGGTATTCATGATGAGTCCGATGTCGGTGGCGGGTTATCTCGCTCAAGGGAATCTGGACTTCGACCTGGTGATCTTCGACGAGGCGAGTCAGATCCCGGCCCCCGAGGCCCTGGGCGCCATCCTGCGTGGCCGTCAGGTCGTCGTGGTCGGCGACAGCAAGCAGATGCCTCCTACCAACTTCTTCGGGCAGTCTGTCGAGCTCAGTGACGAGGAGGCCGAAGAGAGCGCCACGGCCGACGTGGAGAGCATCCTTGGCATGATGAAGGCGCAAGGCATGCCGGAACGCATGCTGCGCTGGCACTACCGCAGTCGCCACCACTCCCTGATTGCCGTCTCGAACGATCAGTTCTACGACAATCAGTTACTGATCTTCCCCAGTCCGGGCGTCCACCCGGAGGCCAGGGGCCTGCATTTTCGCCACCTGCCGGAAACCCATTACGACCGGGGCGGTTCACGGACCAACGCCGGTGAAGCCCGAGCCATTGCCGAGGCAGTGATCCAGCACGCCCGACAGTCGCCCCAGCTGTCGCTCGGGGTGGTGGCTTTCAGTACCGCGCAACGCGAAGCCATTCTGCTGGAGGTGGAGCGCCTGCGCCGCGAGCACGAGGAGCTCGAACACTTCTTCCGCCACCACGATGGTGGTGACGAATTTTTCATCAAGAACCTGGAAAACGTCCAGGGTGATGAGCGTGATGTGATCTTCATCAGTGTGGGGTACGGCCGGACGTCGGCGGGTCGCCTGGGGCAAAACTTCGGCCCGATCAACAAGACGGGCGGCGAGCGACGCCTGAACGTGCTGATTTCTCGCGCACGGCTGGCCATGGACGTCTTTGCCAACTTCCAGGCCGATGAGTTGAAGGTCACCGAGTCATCGCCATTCGGGGTCCGTGCCTTGCACGCCTTCCTCAAGTACGCCGAGACGGGAGAGTTGCCGACCCACGAGATGACGGACAGGGAACCGGATTCGCCCTTTGAGTGGGAGGTGATGCGAGCCATCCAGGACCTGGGTTACGAGGTCCAGCCGCAGGTGGGGAGTCAGGGCTTCTTCATCGATCTGGCGGTACGGGATCCCGAGGCACCGGGACGCTTCCTGCTGGCCGTGGAATGTGATGGAGCCAGCTATCACAGCAGCGCCGTGGCCAGGGATCGGGACCGGTTACGGCAGTCGGTGCTGGAGGGTCTGGGCTGGCGATTCCACCGCATCTGGAGCACCGAGTGGTTCCGTAATGCCGCGACCGAGACCCAGCGCCTGAAGGAGGCCATCGAGGCCGCTCAGCGCCATCAGAGAGCGCTTGAAGCAACGAGCTCCGGCGCCGAGGAGGCCATCTCTGGCGAAAATTCTCAAGACACCCCGGGCCTCCCCGTGGATACCGACGACGAAGCGGCTGAGCCACCGGTGATTTCGGCCAGCATCGAGCGAGAGACTGCCTCCCAGGCGGCGCCCCGTATCCCGGCCTACGCGCCTGTGAACACGGACACCCTGGGGCTTTCGCCCGCTGATAGCCAGTTCGAGGAAATCCCCCGTGACCGACTTCAACAGGCCATTCACCGGGTGGTGGCACACGAAGGCCCCATGCACATCAAGATGCTGCTCTCGAGGCTGACCGACGCGACAGGCCTGCAGCGGGCCGGGGCGCGGATCCAGCGTCGGGTCGAGGCCGAGAGTCAGTCGCTGGAGCGTCAGGGACGTTTACAGCGTCAGGGGGACTTCCTGAATACGCCGGAACGGGCGGTACCGCCTCGGCGCGACTGGAGCAGCCTGCCTGCCAGCGAGCGCAAGTTTGAGCTCGTGCCGCCCAGTGAACTGGAGCAGGCGCTCATGCTCACCCTGAAGAACAGTGTCTCGATCGAGCCAGTGGATGCGATGGGAGCGGCCATCAACCTGCTTGGCTTCAAGCGCCTGACCAAGCCGATCCGCCAGCGTGTCGAAACCGTGCTTCATGAGCTACATGACCGGGGTGAGGTGCAGGAGCGCAATGGGCGTTTGCAGCTGGCCGACCCCACGGTTCACGGGCACGTCTAGCCGCTTTTCGCCTGTACCGAAGGAATGGCTTGGGCAGGGCCTGCAGGAGTGAGCGAGTCGCCGAAGCCAGCTGTCTTCCTTCGGTGGCAGCCGATGAGCAGATGGATGGGCGGCCGGCTTCCTGTTTCGTCTTGTGACGGTGAGGCGCCGATCTCGATCAGGCGCCCTCCAGGCAGCCGAATTGGCGACCCCGGGCGCCGCCGTGGTTATCAGGACACGGCCCCGTACACGCATGGCTTGCGGGGCTTGCCTGATCGGCCCGCCCGGACGCGTGTCACCTATATGTCACCCAGCGCACCCACCAACGAAAAACCGCCACCCGGACTCGTCCGTAAGTGGCGGTTTTTGCAGTAACTTTTGGCCCGCCCTATAGGATTCGAACCTATGACCTTTGCCTCCGGAGGGCAACGCTCTATCCAGCTGAGCTAAGGGCGGATGGCCGACACGTTCGACGTATCGACGCGCCGTATCCTAACCGCTGCGCCGCGAGGTGTCCAGCGCCGTGCCACACGGCTCTCCGTTACAGGGCGAAGATCTGGCGCAGGTCCGGAGTCTCCTCCTGCTCCTCCTCGATCGACAGCGAGGCCTCGATCGCCTTGAGGTGGCGGCCCATGAAGGCGGTGGCCCGTTCGCCGCGCCCAGCCTCGAGGTGGTTGATCAACTCGTCGTGATCGTGGGACTCGCAGCCCAGATGGCCGGCGCTGCCGTAGACGGCCAGGATCAGCGACGAACGCGAGCACAGCCGGCCGATGAACTCGGCCAGCGTGGCGTTGCCGGACAATTGGGCCAGGTGCTCGTGAAAGGCGGCGGAGAGCTTGATGGCGCTGCTCTGCTCGCCCTCGCGGAGCGCCTGACGCTCGCGGCCGGCCAGCTCGCGCAGCTCGCGCACGTCGGCAGGGGTGATGCGCCGGGCCACGGCCTCCATGATGCCGCACTCGACCATCTGCCGGGCGGCAAAGACGTCGCGGGCTTCCTCCGCGGTGGGGCGGGTGACGCTGGCGCCGCGCCGGGGCGTGAGGGTCACCAGGTGCTCATGGGCGAGGCGCTGGAGAATCTTGCGGATGCCGGTCCGGCTGATCCCGAAGACATCGGCCAGCGCATCCTCGCGCAGCCGGGCGCCGGGACGCAGGCGATGCTCGATGATGGCATCGCTGATGGTGCGGTAGATGGCATCGTGGCGCTGGGCGCCGTCACCGTTCTTGCCGCGGCGACGCTTTGCCGGCTCGCCGCGAGCCGGTACCTGGCTGCCCTCCGACGATGGCTGCTCGGTCATGATCGGGTCCCCGTATCGGCTGTCATCGATACGGCCCATTGTATACGGATATGACCGCGAGCGACGACTTACCCGCCACACGCACGCGACGGCGGCCCGCCGCAGACCGGCGGACCGCCTGACGCGATCGACTCACTCACCCCAGGCGGCGATCGCCTGACGCTCCTCGTCGGTCATGTGGGTCATGTTGCCCAGCGGCATGTAGCCACTGCCGACGACCTGCTTGATCTGCGCCATCTGGCGCTCGATCTCGGCGCGGGTATCGAACATGACCCCGGCCGGGGCCGCCGTGAAGGCGGCGTGCGACGGGTTCTTCGAGTGGCAGACCGTGCAGCGCTCCTCGATGATCGGCTGGATGCGCGCCAGCGCCCCCTGCCCCTCTGCCGAGGCGGACGAGCCGGCGGAGGCGCTGGATGCCGCGGCATCGGCTGACGCCGGTGCCTCGCTCGCGGCCCGGGCACTGCCGGTGTCGGCCGCCCCCTTGTCGACCGGCGCCGACGACGGCGCGGCGAACCAGATGGCCACCAGGATCAGCGCCACGCCGGCGGCCGGATAGGCCGGACGGATGCGCCCGGCATGCATCAGCACGAAGAACTGACGGATCAGCGCCCCGGAGAAGATGAACAGCACCATGATCACCCAGGCATGGGGATGCGAGTAGGTGAAGGAATAGTGGTTGCTGAGCATCAGGAACACGACCGGCAGCGTGAAGTAGGTGTTGTGCACCGAGCGCTGCTTGCCGCGCTTGCCGTCGAGCGGGTCCGGCGTCTCGCCGGCCTTCATCGCCTTCACCATGCGCCGCTGGCCGGGGATGATCCAGAAGAACACGTTGGCCGACATGGCGGTGGCCATCACCGCCCCGGTCAGCAGGAAGGCGGCACGCCCCGAGAAGATCTGCGTGCTCAGGTAGGCGACGATCACCATCATCACCGCCACGGCGATGCTCAGCAGCCCGTCCCGGGTCATGTCGGGGCTGATGCGCTTGCACAGCTCGTTGTAGACCAGCCAGCCGCCGAACAGGAAGGCCAGCGCCAGCAGGTTGGCCTGCCAGCCGGCCAGGCTGGCCGCCCAGGCCCAGTCGCTGGAGTGGTTGATCAGGTAGAAGTCCGGCTTGGCGAGATACAGCAGCAGGAACAGGCCGAACCCGGACAGCCAGGTGGTGTAGGCCTTCCAGAATGACCAGTGCAGGTCCGCGGGCAGCTTGGCCGGCGCGCTGGCGTATTTCTGGTTATGGTAGAAACCGCCGCCGTGCACCGCCCACATCTCGCCGAAGACCCCCTTGCTCTGGTCCTCGGCGGCCTTGGGCGGACGCAGGCTGTTGTCCAGCATGACGAAGTAGATCGATTCGCCGATCCAGGCGATCGCCGCGATGACGTGCAGCCAGCGCAGCAGCAGGTTTCCGAAGTCGATGAGGTACGCTTCCATCAGCCAATACTCGTGTTATGCGTTGTTATTGCTTGCCGGCCCCGTGGCGGGCGTCAACTGCCGCGATAGGTCGAGTACCCATACGGCGACAGCAGCAGCGGCACGTGGTAGTGCGCCTCGGCGTCGGCCACGCCGAAGCGCAGCGGAATGCGGTCCAGGAAGCGCGGTGAGGCGCCCGGCGCCCGGCACGCGTCCAGATACTCGCCGGCATGGAACAGCAGCTCGTATTCACCGGCCGTGAAAGCCTCACCCTCCAGCAGTGGCGCATCACAGCGGCCGTCGTCGTTGGTGTGCACTTCCCCCAGGCGGGTGCGCGTGTCGCCCTCCAGGCGGAAGATCTCGATACGCAGGTTGCTGCCCGGGGTGCCCCGGGCGGTGTCCAGCACATGGGTGGTCAGACGTCCCATCGGTCAGCTCTCCTGAAAGTCGACAAGTCGGCAGGGGCGCGATGCACGCCCAGCAGGCATGCAGACAGTTTTAGCGCGACAAAGAGTACATTTCAAAATTTTTTTGTATACAGTTTAATGGTTAACCTGTTCTACACTGGGGGCGTCGCACCGACTCACCCCGTTTGTCATCGCTATCAGGAGCCTCCTTAATGACCGACGCGCTTCTCGACCCTCGCCCCAGCACCCTGGATCGTGCCGCCTTCGTCCGCCAGTTCGGCGACGTCTACGAGCACTCGCCGTGGATCGCCGAGCAGGCCTGGGACATCGGCCTGGACGCCCGCCACGACACCCCGGCGGGGCTCGCCGACGCACTGGCCGCGGTGCTCGACGCCGCCGACACCGAGCGGCAACTGGCGGTGATTCGCGCCCACCCCGACCTGGCCGGGAAGGCCGCCAAGAGCGGCGCCCTGACCGCCGACTCGACCCGCGAGCAGGCCGGCGCCGGGCTTGATCAGTGCAGCGAGGCCGAATACGAACGCTTTCACCGCTATAACGATGCCTACAAGGCACGTTTCGGCTTTCCCTTCGTGATGGCCGTGAAGGGCAGCGACCGTCACCGGATCCTGGCCGCTTTCGAGCAGCGCCTCGAGCATACCCCCGACGAAGAGCGGCGGACCGCCATCGAACAGATCCACCGCATCGCCCTGCTGCGCCTGAACGACCGCGTCACCCGCTAGCGCCGCATTGCGACCCGGAAAATGGAAGCCGTTTCCGTTGGCGGCGGACAGCCCCGGCGGGAGTGTGTATCCTTGTGCGCCAATAGACCGAGTCGCAATGGAGAACGGGGCGTGACAGTAGAGAATCGACGCAAGCCGGTCGGTCGGCCGGCCGGGTCCGGCAAGAGCAGCGGCGGCCACAGCCAGTCGCTGGTGCGTGGCCTGAACATTCTCGAGGGCCTGGCGGCGGCACCCGGCGGGCTGGGCCTGTCCGATATCGCGCAGATCGTCGGGCTGGCCCCCTCGACCACCCATCGTCTGCTGCAGGCCCTGCACAAGCAGGGTTTCATCACGCACGATGCCGAGCTGGGCCTGTGGAAGGTCGGCGTCAAGACCTTCCAGATCGGCAATACCTTCCTCGAGGCCCGCGACTTCGTCGCCACCACCCGCCCCTTCCTGCGCAGCCTCACCCAGGACAGCGGCGAGACCGCCAACCTGGCGATCCGCGACGACGGTCTGGCGGTGTTCCTGGCCCAGAGCGAGTCCTCGCAGATGATGCGCATGATCACGCGCCTCGGCTCGCGGGCCCCCCTGCATGCCTCCGGCGTGGGCAAGGCGCTGCTCGCCTGGCTGCCGGACAAGGAGGTCGAGCGCATCCTGCAGAACCGCGGCCTCAACCGGGTGACGCCCAACACCCTGGACACCCCGGCCCGGCTGCGCGAGAGCCTGGCCGAGATTCGCCGCCAGGGCTACGCCTGCGACCGCGAGGAGCATGCCATCGGCCTCAACTGCGTGGCCGCCTCGCTGCACGACGAGCACGGTGCCCCGCTGGCGGCGATCTCGGTATCCGGGCCGGTGGCGCGCATCCCCGAGTCGCGCCTGGCGGAACTGGGCGGCATGGTCAGCCGGGCGGCCCGCGAGATCACCACCCAGATCGGCGGTCAGATGCCGCGCGTCGAGGACTGGTCCTGATCAAGTATTGAGGATGACGCCGCCGTTGAGGTGCAGCGTCTGCCCGGTCATGTACGAGGACTCCTCGCTGGCCAGGTAGACGTAGGCCGGCCCCATCTCCGCGGGCTGGCCGGGGCGGTCCATGGGCACCTGGGCGCCGAAGCCGGCGACCTTCTCCTCATCGAAGCTGGCGGGGATCAGCGGCGTCCACACCGGCCCCGGGGCCACCGCGTTGACGCGAATGCCGCGCCCCACCAGCGACTGCGCCAGCGAGCGCACCAGCCCCTGAATGGCCCCCTTGGTCGCCGAGTAGTCGATCAGCGTATTGTTGCCCTTGAAGGCATTGACCGACGAGGTGGCGATGATGGTGTCGCCCTCGCCCATGAGCGGCACCACCTGCTTGGCCAGGTAGAAATGGCTGAAGATGTTGGTCTGGAAGGTACGCGTGAGCTGATCGTCGGGGATCTGGGTGACATCGTCCCAGTCGTGCTGCTCGGCGGCGTTGTTGACCAGGATGTTGACGCCGCCGAACACCGCTCGGGCGCGCTCGACGATCTCGCGACAGAAACCGGGGTCGCCGACGTCGCCACGCATCAGTTCGCAGCGCCGCCCCTCGGCATGTACCCGCGTGCGGGTTTCCTCGGCGTCCTGTTCCTCGTCGAGATAGGCGAGCACGCAATCCGCGCCCTCGCGGGCGAAGTGCAGCGCCACGGCGCGGCCGATGCCGCTATCGCCGCCGGTGATGATCGCCATCCTGCCGGCGAGCTTGCCGGTGCCCTGGTAGCTGTCGCGGATGAACAGCGGCTCGGGACGCATCGCGGCCTCGACGCCGGGCTGCCGGTCCTGCTCCTGCGGGGGTTGCTTGCGTTCGCTCATGGCCGTCACTCCTGTGTGCATGGCGCGCCGTCTCCCTGGCGCGGCCGGTCACTGCAAGGTAGATGCGCCCCGGCGCCGACTCAAGCGGCCGGCGCGTGCCGAGACGCCTTGCGGCCGCTACACTAGCGCCCGACATTTTGCCGACCGCGAGGCCCTGCCGATGACGTCCCACCTGCTTTCCGTCGATTCCCTCTCCCGCGACCACGTCGACCACCTGCTGCGCGTCGCCGGTCGCATGGAGCCCATCGCCCAGCGCCGCAAGGTCACCCGCGTGCTGGAAGGCGCGGTACTCGGCAACCTGTTCTTCGAGGCCAGCACCCGCACCCGGGTGAGCTTCAACGCCGCCTTCTGCCGGCTGGGCGGCAGTGTCTGCGACACCACCGGCTTCACCTTCTCGTCGATGGCCAAGGGCGAGTCGCTCTACGACACCAGCCGAGTGCTGGGCGGCTACTGCGATGCCCTGGTCATGCGCCATCCCGACCAGGGTTCGGTGGCCGAGTTCGCCGACGCGATCAACGTGCCGGTGATCAACGGCGGCGACGGCCCGGGCGAGCACCCCAGCCAGGCGCTGCTCGACCTCTACACCATCGACAAGGAATTCACCCGCCTCGGCAAGCACCTGGCCGGCGCCCACATCCTGCTCACCGGCGATCTGCGCCACGGGCGCACCGTGCACTCGCTGATCAAGCTGCTGTCGCTCTACGACCCGCTGCGCATCACCCTGGTGTCGCCGCCGGGGCTGGAGATGCCGCGCGCGCTGATCGACCTGGCGGCCTCGCGCGGCCACCGGGTCGAGGAACGCGAGAGCCTCGACAGCGACTTCAGCGACCTCGACGTGGTTTACACCACGCGCATCCAGAAGGAACGTTTCACCGAGGAGTTTTCCGAGAGCTTCGCCGGGGTCTCCCGGGACTTCCACGTCGACAAGGCGTTTCTCGACCGCCACTGCAGCGCCACCACCGTGGTCATGCACCCGCTGCCGCGCGACAGCCGGCCCGGCACCAACGACCTCGACGTCGACCTCAACGGCGACCCGCGCCTGGCGATCTTCCGCCAGACTGACAACGGCATCCCCGTGCGCATGGCGATCTTCGCCACCCTGCTCAAGGTCGAGGAGCTGATCGAGCAGGACCTGCGCGACGTGCGCTGGTTCGTGCCGAAGACCGTCGGCGTCGACGACCGCACGCTCTGACGGCGGTCCAGAACGACGCACGGCCGGCCCTTTCAGGCCGGCCGTCTTGCTTTCTGGGCAGGGGAAGTGGAAAGGCGCGCGGGATCAGCCGAGCGGGCGCGCCGGCAGCCCCTCCCCGGCGGCAAACCAGCTTTCGAGGATCAGCTGCGCGGCCAGGCCGTCGACGCTTTCCTCACGATAGTTGCCGCGATGCCCCCGCTCGCGGGCGATGCTCTTGGCCTCGCGGGTCGAGCCGCGCTCGTCGACCATCTCCCAGGGCTTGCCGTAGCGGCCGTAGAGGCGCTTGCCGAACTTGCGCGCGCGCGTGCTCATGGTCGTCTCGCTGCCGTCGTTGTCGATCGGCAGGCCGACCACGAACAGGTCCGGGCGCCACTCCTCGACCAGCCGCGTCACCACGGCCCAGTCGGGAATGCCGTCGCGGGCCGGCAGCGGCTCCAGTGCCGTGGCGCGGCGGATCAGCTCGTTGCCCACCGCCACGCCGATGCGCCGGGTGCCGAAATCGAAGGCCAGGATCAGGCGTTCGCCGCTCAACTGTGGCCTGCCTCGCCGGTCAGCAGGTTGAGGTCGATGCCGAGGATCCCGGCGGCGGCGTTGAGGCGCTGTTCCGGCGGCAGGTCGAAGATCACGCCGGGCTGGGCCTCGACGGTCAGCCAGGTGTTCTCCTTGAGCTCGCTCTCCAGCTGGCCGGCCTCCCAGCCACAGCAGCCCAGGCAGACGATGAACTGCTCCGGGCCCTCGCCGCGGGCCAGCGCCTTGAGCATGTCCATCGACGTGGTCAGGGCGATGTCGTCGGCGACCTGGATGCTCGAGTCCCAGGGCTCGGCGCTGCCGCGATGCAGGATGAAGCCGCGGTCGCGATGCACCGGCCCGCCGTAGTAGACCGGCTGGTCCCGCGCCGGGCAGGCATCGGCATCGATGTCGAGCTGCTCGAGCAGGGCGTCCAGCGTCAGCTCCAGCGGATGGTTGACGATCACGCCCATGGTGCCGTCATCGTCGTGATCGCACAGATAGCTCAGGCTGCCGGCGAAGTTGGGATCCTCGAGATGAGGCATCGCCAGCAGGAAATGGTTGCGCAAGCTTTGCATGGGCCTCCCGGGCGTCAGCGCACGCCGAAATTGTTGCCTTTGCCGTACCGCCAGACCCGCGTGATGGTGAGGCTGTCGCGCGCACCCATGCCCTTGTCGAAGGGCCGGTAGGGCGCGGCGCCTCGCACGGTGTCGAGGGCGGCCTGGTCGAGTCGGGGCTTTCCGGAGGATTGTATCACCTCTGCCTGGCGCAGCTGACCGTCGCGGCCGATGACCACGCGGATGCGCAGCTGGCCGTCGAGATCCGGCGGCGCCGGGTAGAAGCGGTTGCCGTAGGTTTCCACGCGCCGCGTCCAGTCCTCCTCGTAGCGCGCCTCGGCGGCCTTGCGGGCGGCGCGCTGGCTGGCATCGCCCTCGCCGCCGCCGGCCGGGGCGGCGTCGAAGCCGCGCTCGCGGACGCTGGACGTGGCCTGGGCCAGCAGGTCCCGGCCGCTCGCCGCCGACGCATCGCGCCGCGGTTTCGGTGGCTCGTCAGGAGACGGCGGCGTCGGTGCTGAATCCGGTGCCGGCGCGGGCTCGGGCGCCGGAGCCGGGGGGGGCTCGGAAGGCGCCGCCGGTTCATCGGGGGCGGTCGGCTCGGGCGGCGGTGCCGGCGAGTCGGTCGCCGCGGGCGGCGGCGGGGACGACGCCGATTCCGGCGCAGGCGGCGAAGACGGCGAAGACGGCGCGGCGGGCGTGTCGTGACCGGCCGACGCCGGCCCCGAGGCCGTCTGCGCGGCCTCGGCGATGGCCCGGGCCGCCTGCGGGTCAACCGCGGGCTGGCGAGTCAGCACCACGTCGATCGCCGGCGGTGGCTCGGGGGGCGGCGGCGACCACGTCAGCCCGGCGACCCCCGCCAGCACCAGCGCATGCAGCGCCAGCGCCGACGCGCCGGCCAGCCACTGCCGATAGCGGCGGCTGACTGGGGCGTAGTCGTGCGGGTCGCTCACCGGCGCCGTCACGGCCGCGTTCCCGGCTCAGTGACGACGCTCGGCGAGCCGCCGCTCGATGGCGTCTATCAGCTCGCCGGCGATGTCGGTGCCGCGCTGGTCGTCGATCTCGCGCACGCAGGTCGGGCTGGTGACGTTGATCTCGGTGATGTAGTCGCCGATCACGTCGAGCCCCACGAACATCAGCCGCTTCTCGCGGATCACCGGCTGCACCTGCCCGATCAGCCAGTGATCGCGCTCGGTGAGCTCGCGACTCACCCCGCGACCGCCGGCGGCCAGGTTGCCGCGGGTCTCGCCGGCCAGCGGCACCCGCGCCAGCCCGTAGGGAATCGGCTCGCCATCGACCAGCAGGATGCGGGTGTCGCCGTCCTTGATCTCCGGGATGTAGCGCTGGGCCATGATCTGGCGCCGGCCACGCTCGGTGAGCATCTCGAGGATGGAACCCAGGTTGCGCCCCTCGGGGCGGACGTGGAAGATTCCCGAGCCGCCCATGCCGTCCAGCGGCTTGAAGATCACGTCGCCGTGCTCGGCGTGGAAGGCGCGCAGCACCCTGGCGTCGCAGGAGACCACGCTGGGCGGGATGCACTGCGGGAACTGCTGGGCGAAGAGCTTCTCGTTGCACTCGAGCAGCGCCCGGGTGGGGTTGACCACCAGCACGCCTTCCCGCTCGGCGAAGCCCAGCAGGTACACGGCATTGAGGAAGTGGCCGTCGACCGGCGGATCCTTGCGCATCAGGATCACGTCGAGCTCGGCCAGCGGCGTGGCCTCGGGCTCGTCCAGGGCGTACCAGCACTCGGGGTCGCGATACACCTCCAGCTCGCGCAGTCGGCCCATGGCGCGGCCGTCGCGCAGGTAGAGGTCCTCCTGTTCCAGATAGTACAGCGAGGCCCCCCGGTCCTGGGCGGCCCAGAGCATGGCCAGGGTGGTATCCTTCTTGTAGGCGATCGCGGCGATGGGGTCCATCACCACGCCGATCTTGAGGGGGCGTTGGCTCATCGGTCTACTCGTCGGCGCCGGATCGGTCCGGCGGGAAATGATGGCTTGCAGTATGCCGCAGGCCGGCGGCGGACTCCAAGGCACCCGCCGCCGTCACTCGGGTTATCACAGACAGCGGCCGTATGACTCAGGCCGGCCCGGGCAACAGGTCCACGGGGGCGCTATGAACCCCTCCATGGGCGCTACTTTGGCCATCCATGGCCCAAACCCCTCTACGACCTGTTCCCGGCTCCGTCGAAATGGGCCAACTGCAATAGCCCGGCTACCGGCCCACCACGGGCTTCACCGGGCGTCGCCGGATGGAGTCCCGTCGTCGACGCGGTGGATACCGTCGGCCTCGAGCCGGATGCGGCGCTGCTTGTAGAGTCCGCCGATCGCCTCCTTGAAGGCGCTCTTGCTGACCCCCAGCCGGGCCTTGACCACCGCCGCCGGGCTCTTGTCGGTGAGCGCCAGGAAGCCGTCGCCCTCGTCCAGCGCGGCCAGCACCCGCTCGCGGGCCTGGTCGCGCCGCGCCCCGCCCAGCGGCGCCAGCGACAGGTCGAGCCGCCCGTCCTCGCGGACCCGGCGGACATAGCCGTCGAGCCGCTCGCCGCGCCGCAGGGCCCGGGGCAGGTCGTCCTGATAGAGCAGCCCCCAGACGCGATGCTCGACCACCGCCTTGACGCCCAGCGGTGTACGGTCGGCAACGACCAGCGTCACCGCATCGCCCGGCGCCAGGTCGTCGCCGGTGTCGGCGATGAAGCGATTGAGGCGCATCGAGGCCACCGGGCGGCTGCGTTCGTCGACGTTGATCTTCACCAGCACATGGCGCCCCGCCTCGGGCCGGCCGACCTGCTCGCCGAAGGGCAGCAGCAGGTCCTTGGGACGCCCCCAGTCGAGAAAGGCGCCGCTGTCGTTGACGCTGACCACGCGCAGCCAGGCGACCTCGCCGATCGCCGGGTGCGGCGCTCGGGAGTCGGCATCGGCATGTCGCGGGGTGTCGGCAGCGGCGGAAGGCGGGCGCGAAGGGGCGCGTCGGGACATGACGGAGTACCTGCAAAGCAAGGGAAGGATGGCAATGGCCATTATGCGGCCGGGCAGCGCCCGCGGGCAAAGGGCGTTGACGGCGGCGGCCCGGTGGCGAGCTCATCGCGACCGAAGTCGCTCCCACAGCATCCGGCCGCAACGACCCTGACCAGGCCGGTCAGCCTGGTGGGTAGACTTGTGGGAGGGGATTCATCCCCGACGGCGGTGCCCGGCGGCCGGTTCATCGCGACTGAAGTCGCTCCCACGGCCAGGCGCCGGATGAGCGACCTGCCGAGAGATCACGGCCAGCGCAGTCGTTTGCAGGCGCCCTCTCAGAGATCGCCGAAGTAATGCTGCAACAACGTCAGCGCCACCACCGGCGCGGTCTCGGTGCGCAGCACGCGCGGGCCCAGGGTCAGCGGCGCGAAACCGGCGTCGGTGGCGGCGGCCACCTCGGCCTCGGCGAGCCCGCCCTCGGGACCGATCAGCAGGGTCGCCGTGTCGATGCCGTCGCGTGCCTGCCAGGCGGTCGGGGTGGCCGGGTGCAGCACCAGGCGCAGCGTCTCGTCGCGCACGGCGAGCCAGGCGGCGAGCGTCATCGGCGGATGCACCGGCGGCACGGTGGCACGCCCGCACTGCTCGCAGGCACTCGCCGCCACGCCGCGCCAGTGGGCCAGCTTCTTCGCCTCGCGCTCGCCCTTGAGGCGCACGTCGCCGTGATCGGTGTAGAGCGGGGTGATCGCCGCCACGCCCAGCTCGACGGCCTTCTGGATGGCGTAGTCCATGCGATCGCCCTTGGAGATCGCCTGACCCAGGTGCACGGCCAGCGGCGACTCGCCGGCTCCCGGCGCGACCGTGTCGACCCGCGCCACGACCCGCTTGCGGCCGACCTCGACGAGCTCGGCGGCGGCCTCGAGCCCCCGGCCGTCGAACAGCGTCAGCCGCGCGCCCTCGCGCAGGCGCAGTACCGCCGCCACGTGGCGTGCCGCACTGTCGGGCAGGGTCAGGGCATCACCGGGGTGCAGCGTGGCATCGACATGAATTCGCGGGCCGGGCGTCACGACGCGGGCTCTCCATCGGCTGGCGCTCGGTGAGCGGCGTCACCGGGGCGGTGAAGGGACGGCGTCGCGGGGGCCGGGCGCCCCCGCGAACGAGGCGCTTACTGGGTGGTTTCGCTGCCCTGCGCTTCGCGCTGCTTCTTCTGGGCGTACATCGCCTCGAAGTTGACCGGCGCCAGCATCAGCGGCGGGAAGCTGCCGCGGTTGACCAGGCTGTCGATGCACTCGCGGGCGTAGGGGAACAGCACGTTGGGGCAGAACGCGCCCAGGGTGTGGTCGAGCTGGTCACCCTCGAGGCCGGCGATGCGGAACAGGCCGGCCTGCTCGACCTCGACCAGGAAGGAGGTGCTGCCGCTGTCGGCGTGGGACACCTGGGCGGTGACCTTGACCACGACCTCGTAGAGGTTCTCGCCGACCTCCTCGTGGGTGGTGTTCAGGTCCAGGCCGACCTTCGGCTTGAACGGCTGCTGGAACACCGCCGGCGCGTTGGGCGACTCGAAGGAGATGTCCTTGACGTAGATCCGCTGCAGGGAGAACTGCAGCTGCTGCTCCTGGCCCTGAGCGGCCTGATTGTTGTCTTCTGCCATCTTGTAGGTTCCTCAAGCTGCATTGGCGACGACCGCGAGGCCGTCGTTCATTTCTTGACCACCGGCAGGTTGTCGGCCTGCCACTGCGCCATGCCGCCCTTGAGCTTGGTGGCCCGGGTGAACCCGGCCTTGCTCAGCTTGGCGACCACGGCGCCGGCCGACTGGCCATGGCGGCAGACCACGACGACCGGCTTGTCCTTGAACTTGTCGAGCTCGGCCAGACGGTCGTCGAGCCGGTTCTGGGGGATGTTGCGGGCCCCGGCGATATGCCCGGCCTTGAACTCCTTGGACTCGCGGATATCGACGATGATGCCGTCATCGCGATTGACGAGCGAGGTGGCCTCACTGGTGCTGACACCGTGATTGCCGGTCATGAATTCGTAGGCCAGCCAGGCGATGAGCACCACGACGAAGGCGCCCACCAGCAGCGGATGATTCTGCACGAATTCGAACAACTGATCGATCATGGTCCGGATAACTCTGCTGGGAAATCGGGGTTGGAAATCGGTGCACCGCACCACCCGAGAATCGGGCGGGCGCCCAGTATACACAAGCCGCCTTGCGGCGTCCGTGGCCGGGCCGCGACTGTGACGGCCCCTGCCGCGCTGCGGTATGATGCCATCCGGAGACGTGAGTCGCGAGGACCCGGCGCGCCGACGGCCCGCCGGGAGTCGCCATCACCAACGACGAGGCCCCTTCATGTCAGATGCCACGGTTACCCGGCCGCGCCCGGTCGCGCTGATCATCCTCGATGGCTACGGCCACAACGAGTCGCCCGAGAACAACGCCATCCTGGCTGCCGACACGCCGGTCATGGACGGCCTGAAGCAGCGCTACCCGCATGCGCTGGTGCATACCGACGGCCGCTTCGTGGGGCTGCCCGACGGCCAGATGGGCAACTCCGAGGTCGGACACATGAACCTCGGCGCCGGCCGCGTCGTCTACCAGGACTTCACCCGCATCACCAAGGCCATCGCCGACGACGAGCTGGGCAATATCGCCGCCCTGACCACGCCGATCGACGCCGCGGTGGCCGCCGGCAAGGCGGTGCACCTGCTCGGCCTGCTCTCGCCCGGCGGCGTGCACAGTCACGAGAATCACATCCTGGCCATGGCCGAGCTGGCCGCCCGGCGCGGCGCCGAGCGCATCTACATTCATGCCTTCCTCGACGGCCGCGACACCCCGCCCAGGAGCGCCCGGGCCTCCCTCGAGCGCGCCGACGCCCGGCTCGCCGAACTGGTCGGCGCCGACCACGGCTTCGTCGCCTCGCTGATCGGCCGCTACTACGCCATGGACCGCGACAACCGCTGGGACCGGGTCGAGCAGGCCTACCGGCTGATCACCGAGGGCGTCGGCGAGCATGTCGCCGAGTCCGCCGTGGCGGGGCTCGAGGCTGCCTACGCGCGTGACGAGAGCGACGAGTTCGTCACCGCCACCAGCGTGCGCCCGGCAGGCGAGGCGATCGCCATGGCCGACGGCGACGCGGCGATCTTCATGAACTTCCGCGCCGACCGGGCCCGCGAGCTGACCCGCGCCTTCGCCGAGGACGACTTCACCGGCTTCACCCGTCAGGCACGCCCCCGGCTCGCCGGCGACGGCCTGGTGATGCTCACCGAGTACGCCGCCGACATCCCGGCGAGCTGCGCCTTCCCTCCGGCGGATCTGGTCAACACCCTGGGCGAGGTGGTCGCCGAACGCGGCATGACCCAGCTGCGCATCGCCGAGACCGAGAAGTACGCCCACGTGACCTTCTTCTTCTCCGGCGGCCGCGAGGCCGGGTTCGCGGGCGAGACCCGCGAGCTGATTCCCTCGCCGCAGGACGTCAGGACCTATGACGAGAAGCCGGAGATGAGCGCCGTCGAGGTCACCGACAGGCTGGTCGCGGCGATCGAGTCCGGCACCTACGACCTGATCGTCTGCAACTACGCCAACGGCGACATGGTCGGCCACACCGGCGACTTCGCGGCCGCCGTGAAGGCCATCGAGACGCTCGATGCCTGTGTCGGCCGCGTGGTCGAGGCCCTCGAGCGCGTCGGCGGCGAGTGCCTGATCACCGCCGATCACGGCAACGCCGAGCAGATGGTCCACCCCGAGACCGGCGCGCCGCAGACCGCCCACACCACCTTCGAGGTGCCGCTGATCTACGTCACGCCGCGCCAGGCCCGGCTCGCCGACGACGGCCGGCTGTGCGACATCGCCCCGACCCTGCTGGCGATGATGGGCGAGGCGGTGCCCGGCGAGATGACCGGCAACGTGCTGGTCAGCTACCCCTGATCGCCGCGTGAGCCACGGCGTCCCGCATCGCCGGCGCCTGCGCGGCGTGGCGGCCGTCCTGCTGGCGAGCTGGGCGGCGCTGGCCGTCGCCCAGGACGACGAGCAGGCGGAGACCCGGGCCCGGGTCGACCGCCTCGGCCAGGCGCTGCAGGCGCTCGACGCCCGCCTCGCCGACTCCCGCCAGGCCCGTGACGCGGCCACCCGTCAGCTCGAGCAGGTCGAGTCGGCACTCACCGCGGTCCATCAGCGCCTGGACTCGCTGCGCCGGACCCGGGCACAGCTCGATGACGAGATCCACGATCTCGAGGCGCAACGCCGCCAGCTTCAGGCACGGCGCCGGGCCCAGCGCCAGGCGCTGGCCAGCCAGCTGCGCGCGCTCTATCGACTGGGCGAGGCACCGCAACTCAAGCTGCTGCTCAATCAGGACGACCCGGCCCGGCTGGACCGCCTGCAGACCTACCTCAACCACCTGAGCCGAGCGCGCACCCGACGCCTCGACGCCATCGCCGCGCTGGACGACCGGCTCACCGACACCGGCGAGCGTCTCGCCCAGCGCCGCCAGCGCCTGACCGCCACGCAGCAGGCGCTCGAGGTGCAGCGACGCACCCTCGACCAGCGCCAGGCGGAACGCGAGCAGCTCGTCGCCAAACTCGACACCCGAGTCGAGGACGACCAGAGTCGCCGCCGCCGGCTGGCCGAGGCCCGCGACGCGGCGGAAAAGCGCCTCGCCGAGATCCGCGAACGGCTCAAGCGACTCGAGCAGTCGCCGCCGTCCACCGCCATCGAGCGCACGCGCGGCGACCTGCCCTGGCCGGTGGCCGGACGGGTGGTCGCGGGCTTCGGCGACGGCGACGGGGTCGACCGCAACGGCCTGCTGATCGCCGCCCCGGCGGGTACCGAGGTGCAGGCCGTGCATGCCGGCCGGGTGGTGTTCGCCGACTGGATGCGCGGCTACGGCAACCTGCTGATCATCGACCACGGCGACGACGTGATGACCCTCTACGCCCACCTGCAGACCATCGCCGTGCCGGTCGGCGCCCGCGTCGCCGACGACCAGGTGGTGGCCAGCGTGGGCAACACCGGCGGGCGCTCGCAGTCTGCGCTGTACTTCGAGGTGCGCCGCGGCGGCGAGCCCATCGACCCCAAGCGCTGGGTCCGCCGGCGCTGACGACCCGGGGCCACGACCGCCACATCGCGAGAGGCGCCGGGGACAGGTCAGAGAGGGGGTCCTCGGCCAGGGATGGCCGAGGTAGCGCCCAGGGAGGGGTTCACAGCGCCCCCTCGTCGGCCTGTCGCCGGATCAGCCTCGAGCGGTCCCCCGCCACCGGCCGGCCGCGCGCGGGCTGGCCGCGGCCCCGCCGCTGACGCTATGCTGTGGGCTCGTTCGTCGCGTCCCGGAGTCCGCATGCGCGCTTCCCGTTTCCGCTGGCTGCTGCCGGCCCTGTTCCTCGGCGTCACCAGCCTGACCCTTCCCGCCCAGGCCGCACCGCAACCCGCCGCCGGCGGCGACGACGCCCTGCCGGTGGCCGATATCCAGACCTTCGCCGAGGTCTTCGAGCGCATCAAGCGTGCCTATGTCGAGAAGGTCGACGACGCCACCCTGCTGCGCAACGCCATGCGCGGCATGCTCGGCCAGCTCGACCCGCACTCCGCCTATCTCGACAAGCAGGCCTTCGAGGCGCTGCGCGAGACCACCGAGGGCCAGTTCGGCGGCGTCGGCATCGAGGTGGGCATGCAGGACGGCCAGCTGACGGTGATCGCGCCGATCGACGACACGCCCGCGGCACGTGCGGGCCTCCAGCCGCAGGACACCATCCTGCGCATCGACGACACGCCCACTGATCGCCTGTCGCTGCAGGAGGCGGTCAACCTCATGCGCGGCGAGGCCGGCACCTCGATCACCCTGACCATCCTGCGCCAGGGCGAGAGCACGCCCCGCACCCTGACCCTCAAGCGTCAGATCATCCAGACCGACAGCGTCAAGCACGAGTGGCTGGCGCCGGGCTACGGCTACCTGCGCGTCAGCCAGTTCCAGAGCCGTACCGCCGACCAGGTCGATGCGGCGCTCGACGACCTGACCGCCAAGGGGGCGCTCAAGGGGCTGGTGCTGGACCTGCGCAACAACCCCGGCGGGGTGCTCGACAGCGCCGTGGACGTGGCCGACGCCTTCCTTGATCACGGGCTGATCGTCTACACCGAGGGGCGCCTGCCGGACAGCAACCTGCGCTTCTCGGCCAAGCCCGGCACCCGCGCCGACGGCGTGCCCATGGTGGTACTGATCAACGGCGGCAGCGCCTCCGCCGCGGAGATCCTCGCCGGCGCCCTGCAGGACCGGCACCGCGCGGTGATCATGGGCACGCGCAGCTTCGGCAAGGGCTCGGTCCAGCAGGTCATGCCGCTGGGCAACGGCGACGGCCTGAAGCTGACCACGGCGCTCTACTACACGCCCAGCGGGCGCTCGATCCAGGCCCAGGGCATCACCCCGGACATCGAGGTGCGCCGCGGCCACCTGGAGATCGCCAAGGACAGCGGCCTCGCCATCAGCGAGTCCGACCTGACCGGGCGCCTGGCCAATCCCAACGGCAGCGCCGGCACGACCGCCGCCGGCGGCGACCGGGCGCCGCTGGAGGACTATCAGCTCGGCGAGGCGCTCAACCTGCTCAAGGCGCTCAACGTGCTCGGCGACACGGCGGTCATCCCCCGCCCGCCGGCGGGCGCCGCGGCAGCGGCCCGGTAGCACCGGCATCGCGACGGAAGTCGCTCCCACAATCACCGTGGCCATGCCGCTCGTCCTGGTGGATGGGCTTGTGCCAGACTCCGGATAAACAATCTGCCGGGCTATCACGCCTGGCACCTAGCGGCAGGTCCGGGGCAGGCGCCCCCGCTCCCCCACCGCCTGGCGCATCATCAGCCGCTTGAGCGGCGTCAGGCGATCCACGCCCGACAGCCCCAGGTTGCGCACCAGGCGCAGTGCCGGGTTGCCCGCGCCGAACAGCCGGCGGAAGCCGTCCATCAGCGCCAGCATCGCGGCATTGTCGCCGCGCCGGCGCCGCGCGTAGCGGGCGAGGATGCGCACGTCGCCCGGCGCGATGCCCCGGCGGCGGGCCTCGACGAGTTCCTCGGCCAGCACCGCCGCGTCCATGAAGCCCAGGTTCACCCCCTGGCCGGCCAGCGGGTGGAGGCTGTGTGCGGCATCGCCGACCAGCGCCAGCCCCGGCTCCACGTAGTGCTCGGCATGGCGCTGCACCAGCGGGAAGCGATGCACCTCACCGACCACCGCCACCGTTCCCAGCGAATCGCCGAACGCCTGGTGCAGCGCCTCCCCCAGCTCGGCCGCCGGCAATGCCGCCAGCCGCTCTGCCTCCGCCGGCGTGGTCGACCAGACGATCGAGCAGTAGTGCGGGCCGTCGTCCAGCGTCAGCGGCAGGAAGGCCAGCGGCCCGGTGGGCAGGAACACCTGCCGGGCGACGCCGCCGTGGGGGCGGTCGGTGCGCACGGTGGTGACCAGCGCCGCCTGTCCCGTGTCCCGGCTGCTCATGGCGATGCCGGCCAGTTCGCGCAGCTGGGAGCGGGCACCGTCGGCGGCCACCACCAGGGGCGCCCACCGGCGCCGCCCGTCCGCGAGCACCAGACGCCGCCCGCGGGCGGGCGTCTGCAGGGCGCTCAGCCGGGCCCCGTAGTGACAGCGAACACTCGGCAGCTCGGCCAAGCGGTGCTCGAGCGCGGCCAGCAGCACCTCGTTCTCGACGATATGCCCCAGCACCGACACCCCGGCCTCGTCGGCGTGAAAGCGGATCTCGCCGCTGCCCTCGCCATCCCAGACCTGCATGCCCCGGTACGGGGTCACCCGGCGCTCGGCGGCCCACTGCCAGGCGCCCAGATGGGTCAGCAGGCGCTCGCTGACCGGGGTGATCGCGCTGACCCGTGCCGCGGCCTCGCCCCTTCCGACCGCCTCGGCATCCAGCGCCGACGGCCGGGCATCGAGCATGTCCACCGTCATGCCGGCCTCGCCCAGCAGCGCCGCCAGGGTGGCGCCGACCAAGCCACCACCGACGATGATCACGTCCGCGTCGTTCGTTTCCGTCTGTGTCATTTCCGCTCGATCCTTGTGTGGTTCCGCTAGCGCTCGACGCCCATCGCCCGGCGCGCCAGCGTGCGTCGCAGCGGGCCGACCAGGTTGAGCCCGACCAGCCCGGCGGCACGGGCATGCGACAGCAGCGGATGGTCGATGCCGAACAGCCGGATCAGCCCGTCGCTGAAGCGGATCACGTTGTGCCGATCCGCGGCGCGGCGCGCCTCGAAGTCCTGCATCACCGCCATCTCCCCCGGCGCCAGGCCGTCGGCCAGCCCGTGCTCCAGGGCGGCGACCAGATCCATCACGCCGCGCAGGGCCAGGTTGAAGCCCTGGCCGGCCACCGGATGCAGGGCGTGGGCCGCGTTGCCGAGCACCGCCAGTCCGGGACGCACCGGTTCGCGCGCGGTGACCAGCGACAGCGGATACACGTGCCGCCGCCCGACGCGGGTGAAGCGCCCGGCGCGCTCGCCGAAGGCCCGCTGCAGGCGTGCCAGGAAGTCACCGTCGGACAGCGCCAGCGTGGTCTGCTCGGCACCCTGCTCATGGGTCCACACCAGCTCCATGCGCCGCCCCGGCATGGGCAGCAGCGCCAGCGGGCCGTCCGGCGTGAAGCGCTCGTAGGCGATGCCGCGATGCGGCCGACTGACCTCCAGCGTGGCGATCAGCGCGCTCTGCTCGTAGGGCGTGGCGTCGCTGTCGATTCCCAGCCGCTCCTTGAGCCCCGAGCGGCCGCCATCGGCCAGCACCGTCAGGCCGGCATCCAGCGTATGACCATCCGACAGCGTCAGGCGATGCCCGCCGTCGCGCGGGGTCAGCGACTCGACCGTCGCCGGACAGTGCCAGCGCAGCGGCAGTTCGCCCAGGCGCTCGTGCAGCACCCGCCCCAGCCAGGCATTGGGCAGCACGTAGCCCAGCGCCTCGACGCCCATCTCGGCCGCGGTCAGGCGCACCGCGCCCAGTCGCCCGCGTTCGCTGACGTGGATGGTGCCGATGGCGGTGGCCTCGCGAGCCAGGGCCGGCCACAGGCCAAGCGCCGCGAAGTGGCGGCGCGACCCCTGGGCGATGGCGCTCGCCCGCGCATCGAAACTCGGCTGGTAGTCCGCCGTGCGCGACTCGCCGAGCGGCGCCGCCTCGATCACCGCGACGCGCAGCCCCGCCCGCCGGATCAGCGGCGCCAGGGCGCAGCCCAGGCTGGCGCCGACCAGCCCGCCGCCGACAATGGCGATATCCACCGACTCACTGGCCATCCCACCTCCCGATGTAATCATTGATACGAAATTACGATCATTACGTATAGCGCGAACCCGACGTGGTCGCGCTGGTCAATTATTGACCATCAGGGCCTCGATGTCCGCCACCCGCTTGGGCACGTCGGCCGTCAGCACCTCATGCCCCGACGCCGTCACCGCCACGTCATCCTCGATGCGGATGCCGATGCCGCGCAGGGCTTCGGGGATGTCGTCGTCCGCGGGGATGTAGAGCCCGGGCTCCACGGTCAGCACCATGCCCGGCGCCAGCGGGCGGGGCTCGCCGTCAACGCGGTAGTCGCCGACGTCGTGGACGTCCAGCCCCAGCCAGTGCGAGGTGGAGTGCAGGTAGAAACGACGATAGCTGCCGTCCTCGATGCGCGCCTCGAGCTCGCCCGCCAGCAGGCCCAGCTCGATCAGCCCGCGGGTCAGGTCGCGCACCACGCCCTGGTGGATCTCGCTCAGGGTGGCGCCCGGGCGCACCGCCGCCACGGCGCGCTCCTGGGCGGCCAGGACCACCGCGTAGACGGCGCGCTGGGCGTCGCTGAAGCGCCCCGACACCGGGAAGGTGCGGGTGATGTCGCCGGCATAGCCCTCGAACTCGGCCCCGGCGTCGATCAGCACCAGGGTGCCCTCGGCCAGCGGCGCGGCGTTCTCGACATAGTGCAGCACGCAGGCGTTGGCGCCGCCGCCGACGATGGTGCCGTAGGCCGGCCCGGCGGCGCCCTGCCACAGGAACTCGTGCTCGATCTCGGCCTGCAGCTGGTATTCATGCCGCCCGGGGCGCGCCGCCTGCATCGCGCGCACGTGGGCCTGCGCGGAAATCCGGCCGGCATGGCGCATCAGCGACAGCTCGGCATCGCTCTTGATCAGCCGCTGTTCGTGGAGCCCGGGGGCGATGTCGGCCAGCGCCCGTGGCGCCACGGCCCCCCGCCGTGAGCGGGCCTTGAGAGCGCGCCGCACGTCCTCGGCCAGGGCCACGGCCTCGGGGTCATCGAGGGGCAGGTAGAGGGTCTCGCGTCCGTCGAGCAGTGCCGTCAGGCGCTCCTCGCGCTCGGCATTGGCGAACGCCTGGTCGACGCCGAAGCGCTGCGTGGCGGCCTCGGCGCCGATGCGGATGCCGGTCCAGGCCTCCTGGGCCGGGTCCTTGTCGAGACAGAACAGCACGCTCTCGCCCTCGGCACGGCCGGGCAGCAGCACCAGCAGGGCGTCCGGCTCGGGAAAGCCGGTCAGGTAGTGGAAGTCGCTGTTCTGGCGGAAGGGATACTCGCTGTCGTTGCTGCGCGTGACCAGCGCGGCCGCCGGCAGCAGCACGGCGCTCGCGGCGGGCAGCCCGCGCATCAGTGCCTCGCGGCGGGCGCGGTATTCGTCGGGCCCGATGGCGCACGGGCGGGCGAGGGGTTCGGGGGCCATGATCGCTCCTGGACAGGAATGGGCGGCGTGAGGGGGCTCAGTTCGACGGCGTCGTGTCGTCGCTCGGCTCGGCCTGCTCGACCTGCGGCTTGCCGGGGTGCTGCTCGGTGTAGAGCAGCATCGCCGCCATGCGCGCATGCTCGGTCAGGGTGAACAGGTCGTTCTCGTTTTCGGGCGTGTCGTCGATCGCCAGCTCGTCGAGGTTGGCCAGGGTTTCCAGGTCCTCGATCGCCTCGCGCAGGTTGGGCGACCAGGCATCGCGCGCCTCGGCCCCGACCTCGCCGACCACCTCGAGAAAGCCCAGCGTCCATTCGCGCAGCCCACGGGCCCGCTCGGCCAGCGAGAACAGCTCGTCCGGCAGCAGGGGCTCGTAGTTGAGCGACGCGGCGGACAGCGCATCGAGTGCCTGGCGCCGCCAGGCCAGCAGCACCTCGGCGTCGTCGCGGTCGCGGGGCTGCTCGACCCCCATCGCCTGGCACACCGTCTCGAGCCAGGCGTCGGCGGACAGGTCGTGAAGCGCCAGCGCGGCGGCCAGGCGACCGTCCAGGAAGGCCGGTGACTGCAGGCTGCCGTGGGCGAGGAAGACATCGGCCACGGTGGAAAAGTCGAGTTGCTCGTTGATGATGGACATGCCGGTCTCCCGTGATTGGCGAGAGGCGGCGCGGCACGCCTTCCCGGCGCGTTGACCCGCTATCGGCGCCTCTCTATAGTGCTCGAACCGTTTCATCTTATCGCACGGGCCAGGGCTTGGCCCCTCCAGGAGACTGGCATGAGCGACGACAACCGGTCGACCGTCGAGATCACCCTGCTGGGACGCAGTTTCGTGATTGCCTGTCCTCCCGACCAGGAAGCCGGGCTGCAGCGCGCGGCGCGCTATCTCGACCGGGCGCTGCAGGGCGTTCAGACCCACAGCCCGACGATGGCCACCGAGAAGGTCGCGCTGATGACAGCCCTCAACATCAGCCACGAGCTGCTCCAGGCACGCGACGAGAACCAGGCTCGCGAGGCGCAGCTGGAACGTCTCGATCAGCGCCTGGCCCGCGCCCTGGGCAATGCCACGCCCTCGTCGTGACCCGCTCCGGGACACTCGTCGCAAAAACAGCCCTTTGGCCGGCAGCGTGGCTCTGATAGGATGAAGAGGTTCCCTGGTGTGTACGCCAGTCGTTGACGTCCCTCGAGCCTATGCGCAGTACCCAGGGGGCCAAATGCTAGACAGGCCCGTGTGCATGTCCGTGCGACGGAAAGCCTGACGGTCTGTCTGCGGCCACCCACCTTGAACCTATGGGTTCAAGGGCCAGAACGACAGCGGCACTCCGGGGAACTCCACTGAACACCTGCCGCCGATGGAATCCCGTGACCGAGCCTGTGACCCGTGACGCCCAGCGCCGCGCTTTTCGACGCACCCTGCGTCAGCGTCGTCGCGCCCTGAGCCCGCGCCAGCAGCGCCAGGCCTCCGAGGCCCTGTGTCGACGCCTGCGCCGCCTGCCGGAAGTGCAGCGGGCCCGGCACGTCGCCCTCTACCTGCCCAACGACGCCGAGATCGATGCCACGCCGCTGATCGACTGGCTGCGCCGCCGGGGCGTCCGCGTCTACCTGCCGGTGCTGCGCCCCCTGGCCGAGAATCGCCTGTGGTTCGTTCACTACCATGCCGGCACGCCGATGGTGAGCAACCGCTTCGGCATCCGCGAGCCCGACACCCGCCATGGCGCGCACCACGCGCGTCAGCTGCCGCCCTGGGCGCTGGACCTGGTGCTGATGCCGCTGGTCGGCTTCGACGATCACGGCAACCGCCTGGGCATGGGCGGCGGCTTCTACGATCGCAGTTTCGCCTTCACGCGCCGGCGCCGCCCGCGACCACGGCTGATCGGCGTGGCCCACGACTGCCAGCGCGTCGACGAACTGCCCGTGGCCGGCTGGGATATCCCTCTCGACGCCATCGTCAGCGACCGTCGTGTGGTGCGCCCCGAGCCCTGAGCGGCCCCTTTCAGCCTGACTGAAACGACACCGCCGCCGTGGCAGGACCACGGCGGCGGTGTCGTGTGGCGGGGAAAGGTGGCGATCAGGTACCGATCAGCGTCTGTGCATAGCCGGTGGCCACCACCCCGAAACCGAAAATGAGTACCAGTGCCATGACCAGGTCAGGCTTGCGCTTCATGACCGCTCCCCAGGTTGTCGTGTTAACAGCTTATTGTTGAATGATGCGCACGACTATAGGGCTGAGCCATAAGGATGACAAGCCCTTCTCATTCCAGGAAATCGGGAAACCCCGCAAAAGGCGGGGCTTTTGACGTAAGCAAGCACACACACCGGGGAAATGGCCCCGCCTTTGGGCGCTATTCCATGAATAGCCGGTAGGCCACGTTGTCGGTTTCCTTCCAGAAGCGATAGCCGATGCGCTCGAAATACTCCTCGACGTGTGCCCGATCGCCGTTGGGCACCTGCATGCCCACCAGCACGCGCCCGTAGGCGGCACCGTGGTTGCGATAATGGAACAGCGAGATGTTCCAGTCGGCCGGCAGGTGGGTGAGGAAGTTCATCAGCGCGCCGGGACGCTCGGGAAACTCGAAACGGTAGACCTCCTCCTCGAAGTGCTCCTTGGGGCGTCCGCCGCCGAGATGGCGGATATGCAGCTTGGCCAGCTCGTTGTCGGTGAGGTCCTCGACCGGGTAGCCGGCATCGCGCAGCTTGCGGATCACCTCGGCCCGGTCGTCGCCGCCCGGCTTGACCTGTACGCCGACGAAGATATGGGCGTGCTCGAGATCAGCGTAGCGGTAGTTGAACTCGGTGACCATGCGCTTGCCGATGATGCGGCAGAACTTCTTGAAGCTGCCCGGCCGCTCGGGAATCGTCACCGCCAGGATCGCCTCGCGCTGCTCGCCGAGTTCGGTGCGCTCGGCGATGTGCTGCAGGCGATCGAAGTTGGTATTGGCCCCGGAGTTGATGCAGACCAGCGTCTCGCCGGAGGCGCCGGTCTGCTGGATGTACTTCTTGAGCCCGGCCAGCGACAGCGCCCCGGAAGTCTCGGACACGGCGCGGGTGTCCTCGAAGATGTCCTTGACCGCGGCGCACATCTCGTCGGTATTGACGGTGATCACCTCATCGACCAACCCGCGCAGGATGGCGAAGGGCGCCTCGCCGATTTGGGCGACCGCGACCCCTTCGGCGAACACCCCGACCTGATCGAGCACCACCCGCTCGCCGGCCTCCAGGGCGGCCTTGAGGCAGGCGCTGTCCTCGGACTCGACGCCGATCACCTTGACCTCGGGGCGCAGGTACTTGACGTAGGCGGCGATGCCGGCGATCAGGCCGCCGCCACCCACCGGCACGAAGATCGCATCCAGGCGCCCGGCGTTCTGGCGCAGGATCTCCATGCCCACCGTGCCCTGGCCGGCGATCACGTCGATGTCATCGAAGGGCGGGATGTAGGTGTAGCCGTGCTCGGCGATCAGCGTCTGGGCATGTTCCTGCGCCTCGCTGAAGGCATCGCCCTTGAGCACCACCTTGGCGCCGCGGGCGCGCACCGCCTGGACCTTGATCTCCGGGGTGATGCGCGGCATCACGATCACCGCCTTCACGCCCAGCTGCCTGGCCGCCAGTGCCAGCCCCTGGGCGTGGTTGCCGGCGGAGGCGGCGATCACGCCCTTGGCCTTCTGCGCGTCACTGAGCAGGGCCATCTTGTTGTAGGCGCCGCGCACCTTGAAGGAGAAGACCGGCTGCAGATCCTCGCGCTTGATCAGAATCTGGTTGTCGAGACGGCGGGACAGGAAGGGAGCGGGAGAGAGGGGGGTTTCGCGGGCCGCCTCGTAAACGCGGGCCTGGAGTATCTTCTTGACGGTGTCTTCGAGCATCCTGGTTTCCTGAGAATCGCGCGTCGCGTGGGCCTTGCACCCGGAATGGTGAACATCTATTGGTAGCAGACTAAAGGGGAACTCGTCCAGTTGGCAGCGCCGGCCGTGCCATCCACAGCCGCCGCCGGCTCGCCTATAATGGCGCCGCCATCCACCAACGAGCGCCATCATGACCCAGGACGAACTCAAGCAGGCCGTCGCCGACGCCGCCATCGACGAGATCCGCCCGCTGCTCGCCGCCGACACGGTGATCGGTGTCGGCACCGGCTCCACCGCCAACCGCTTCATCGACGCGCTGGCCCGCCTCAAGCACGACTTCCGCGGCGCGGTGGCCAGTTCCGAGGCCACCGCCGAGCGCCTGCGCGGCCACGGCATCGAGGTCGTCGAGCTCAATCATGCCGGGCCGCTGCCCGTCTACGTCGACGGCGCCGACGAGATCAACGCACGCCTGGAGATGATCAAGGGCGGCGGCGCGGCGCTGACCCGCGAGAAGATCGTTGCCGCCTGCGCCGAGCGCTTCGTGTGCATCGCCGATGCCTCCAAGCGGGTCGAGGTGCTGGGCGGCTTCCCGCTGCCCATCGAGGTGATTCCGATGGCCCGCTCCTGCGTGGCCCGGGAACTGGTCAAGCTGGGCATGACGCCGGTCTATCGCGACGGCGTGGTCACCGACAACGGCAACCAGATCCTCGACTGCTACGATGCGCTGTTCGAGGAGCCCGCGCGGACCGAGGCCGAGCTCAACAACCTGGTCGGCGTGGTCACCAACGGCCTGTTCGCGCGGCGCGGCGCGGACGTGCTGCTGCTGGGCACCGCGCAGGGCGTGGAACGCTACACGCGCTGAGTCACGCCCCGGCGGGGCCCGCCAGCGCGCGCTCGAAGCGAGCACTCACGGCGCCCAGCGTCCGCGCCAGGGCGCCGCGGTTGGCGTCCACCACCGCCCGGCCGGCCTCGCCCAGGCGGCGGCGCGCCGCGTCATCGTCGAACAGCTGGATCAGTGCCTCGGCCAGCGCCTCGGCGTCGGCGACCTCGCGCCGCGCTCGGGCCTCGGCGAGCGTCGCGGCGATCTCGCGCAGGTTGTCGAGGTGAGGGCCACTGAGCACCGGGGTGCCCACCGCCGCCGGCTCGAGCAGGTTGTGCCCGCCCACCGCCACCAGGGAGCCGCCGACGAAGGCCGCGTCGGCGGCGGCATAGAAGTGCATCAGTTCGCCCATGGTGTCGCCGAGCAGCACGCGGGTGCCGGCGCCGGGGGCCTCGCCGCGGGAGCGACGCGCCACCCGCTCGCCCCGCGCCCGGCACAGCTCGGCCACCGCCTCGAAGCGCTGGGGGTGGCGGGGCACCAGCACCAGCAGCGCCTCGGGATAGCGCCGGCAGACGCGGGCATGCGCCGCCAGCACGGCCTCTTCTTCCCCGGGGTGGGTCGAGCCCGCCACCCACACGAAGCGCCGACCCCAGGTGGTTCGCAGGCGCTCACTTTCCTCGCGCAGCCGCGCATCGACCTGCAGGTCGAACTTGAGGGCACCGGTGACCTCGACACGCGCATCCGGACAGCCCAGCGCCCGGAAGCGTTCGGCATCGGCCGGCGCCTTGGCGCCGATCCAGTCGACGTGACGCAGCATGTCGCGACTCAGTGTGGCGAAGCGCCGATAGGTGCGAAAGGCGCCGTCGCTGAGCCGGCCGTTGGCGATCGCTACCGGCACGCCGTGAGCGGCACAGGCATGCAGCAGGTTGGGCCATAGCTCGGTCTCGGCGATGATCGCCAGGGTCGGCGCCAGCCTAGCGAGGAAGCGCCGCGTGGCGCCGGGGAAGTCCAGCGGCAGAAAGTGATGACTCACTTCGGTGCCGAACAGCGATTCGACGCGCGCCGCCCCGGTCGCCGTCATGGTGGTGACGACCAGATCGGCCTCGGGGTGCCGGGCCAGCAGCGCCCGGATCAGGGGAGCGGCGGTGACCACCTCGCCCACCGAGGCGGCATGCACCCACAGGCGCGGCCCGGGCGGGCGCGCCGGTATCAAGCCGAGCCGTTCGCCCCGCGGGCGAGTGGGCACCGACTCACGCCAGATACGCCGCCAGATCAGGGGCGAGGCCAGGTACAGGGCGCCGTCGTAGGCGGCGCGAACCCAGTCGGCACGGCGCACGACTCAGCGCTCGCGGTCGAGGATGGTGCCAATCATGGCGGTGGTGGAGACACCGTCCTCGAAGCCCAGCACGCGCACCTCGCCGCCGTTGGCGATGACCGCCTCGCCGCCGGCGATCGCCTCGGGGCGATAGTCGCCGCCCTTGACCAGCACGTCGGGCAGCACCGCGCCGATCAGCGCGGCCGGGGTATCATCGCTGAAGGGCACCACCCAGTCGACCGCCTGCAGCCCGGCCAGCACCTGCATGCGCCGCTCGAGCGGGTTGATCGGCCGGCGCGGTCCCTTGAGGCGTGCCACGGAGGCGTCGTCGTTGACCGCCACGATCAGCCGGTCGCCGAGTGCACGGGCCTGCTCGAGGTAGGCGACATGGCCGGCATGCAGGATGTCGAAGCAGCCGTTGGTCATCACCACCCGCTCGCCGCGGGCCTGGGCGGCACGCACCGCCTCGCGCAGCGCCGCGGGCTGGATGGCCCCGAACTCGGCGAGCTTGTCGCCGTGCAGGGCAGTGTAGAGCTCGGCGATCGACAGCGTCGCGGTGCCCGGCTTGGCCACCACCAGCCCGGCGGCCAGGTTGGCCAGCGTCATCGCCTCGGGGAAGGCGTGGCCGGCGGCCAGCGCCAGGCCCAGCACGCCGATCACGGTGTCGCCGGCGCCGGTGACGTCGAAGACTCCGCGCGCCCGGGTCGGCAGGTGAAGCGGCGCGTGATCGGCGCGGATCAGGGTCATGCCCTTCTCGCTGCGGGTGATCAGCAAGGCCTCGAGCTCGAGCTCGGCGCGCAGCCGCTCGCCCTTCTCGGCCAGCTCGACCTCGTCACGGCAGGGACCGACGACCGCCTCGAACTCGCCGAGGTTGGGGGTGATCACGCTGGCGCCGCGGTAGCGACGGAAGTCGCGCCCCTTGGGGTCGACCAGCACGCGCTTGCCGGCGGCCCGGACCATGCCGATCAGCGCCTCGACGCGTCCCAGCGTGCCCTTGCCGTAGTCGGAGAGGATGACCAGATCGGTTTCCGCCAGCGCCGTCTCGACGCGGGCCAGCAGCTCCGTGGTGTCGACCTCGGCCAGGGACTCCTCGAAGTCCAGGCGGATCAGCTGCTGATTGCGACTCATCACCCGCAGCTTGGTGATGGTCGGAATCGCGGCGCTGGACTGAAAGTGAGTCTTCACGTCACAGGCATCGAGACAGCGCGCCAGCAGCCGCGCATTGTCGTCGTCGCCGACCAGGCCGGCCAGCGCCGCGTGGCCTCCCAGCGAGGCGATGTTGAGCGCCACGTTGGCCGCGCCGCCGGGGCGATCCTCGGCCTCGCCGACCCGCACCACCGGTACCGGCGCTTCCGGCGAGATGCGCGAGGTGCCGCCATGCCAGTAACGGTCGAGCATCACGTCACCCACCACCAGCAGGCGGGCCTGTTCCAGGGCGGTCAGGTCGAACTTCATCGGGCAACTCCGGCAGCAGGGTCGGTGGACGCCAGCAGCGCATCGGCGCGTGCCGTCACGTCCTCGGTACGGATCAGGCTCATGGCATCGGGATGGCGCACCCGCTGCCCCCAGGGGACCTCATCGGGGGCCTTGTGCAGGAAGGTGCGCACGGCATCCGGGTAGCGGTTGACCACCGCCTGCCGCCAGCAGTAGGGGGCGGCCCGATCGGGGTTGGTGGTGGCGTAGAGGCCGACGGTGGGCCGGCCCAGGGCGTTGGCCATGTGCACCGGCCCCGAGTCCGGCGCGATCACCAGCCGGGCCTGGTCGATCAGTGCCAGCAGGCCCTTCAGCGAGCTGCCGCCGATGGCGTCGATCACGGCCTCGGCGTCGACCAGGGCGCGGATGCGCTCGCCCATCTCGCGTTCCTGAACGCTGCCGCCGCCGGTCAGCACGCTCTTCAGACCATGCTGGCTCCACAGATGCTCGATCACGCTGGCATAGCCCTCGGCCGACCAGTTGCGGAAGTTGCGCAGCCGCGGGTTGGCGCAGGGACTGATCAGCGCATAGGCGGCCTCGCCGGAGAGACGCCGGGCCTCGTGACGGGCCGCCTCGGGGATCGGCAGATCCCAGCGCGGGCGCGTGTCCTCGACCCCCAGCAGCCGCGCGAAGTCCATGAACGACTCGAGCACGTGGGCCCGCTCGCGGGGGGCGATCTGGCGGTGCGTGAACCAGTGCTGGGCATCCTTGGCCCGGGCCTTGTCATAGCCCACCCGAACCCCGGCCTTGAGGCCCAGCGACAGCACGCTGGCACGCAATGCCTGCTGCATGTGCAGCAGCACGTCGAAGCGGGTGTCGGCGAGCTGGCGCCAGATCGCCCGCATCCCGGCCAGCCCGGTCGCCTTGTCGTAGACGACGAACTCGACCCCGGAAAGGCCGGTCAGTAGACTGTGCTCCCCCTTGCCGATGATCCAGGTGATCCGGACATCGGGCCACTGGCGCTGCAGGGCACGCACGGTGGGCACCAGGTTGCAGACATCGCCCAGCGCGGAAAGTCGCAGTATCGCGATGTGCGCGGGCCGGGCAGGCAGAGGATGCTTCATGCGGTTGGCAACGTTTCGGATGGGAAAAGATTTCATCTTACATGATGCCGGCATTCTATGGGACGCCGAGCGGCCGCCACAAATCAGCCCGGCCTGGTTCAGCAGCGCCTTCTGGAAGGCGCGCGATGCCATCACCGGCCAGGCCCCGGGCCGCGGTGCCAGCCTGTTCGTCGATGCCGCGGCGGTGGGCGTGGCCGACGAAACCTGGGTACTGCGACCGTACCGCCGTGGCGGCCAGGCCGCACGGTTCAGCGAGGACCACTACCTGTGGACCGGGGCCGAGCGCTCCCGCGCCTTCCGCGAACTGCGCCTGACCGCGACGCTGCACGCGCAGGGCCTGCCGGTCCCCCGCCCGGTGGCGGCCTGGGTCCACCGCCATCGCATCAGCTATCGCGCCGCCCTGCTGACGGTGATGCTGCCCGCTGCCCGCGCGCTGGCCGACTGCCTGACCGATGCCGATCCGGCGCTGCTCGAGCGTGTCGGCGCCACCCTTCGTCGCTTCCACGACGCCGGGCTCGATCATGTCGATCTCAATGCCCGCAACCTGCTGATCACCCCCGACGAGCGCATCTGGCTGATCGACCTCGACCGCTGCCGGCTGCGCCGCCCCGGCGGCTGGCGGCAGCGCAACCTGAAGCGGCTGGAGCGGTCACTCGGGAAGTTTTCGACGACCGCGGCCGACGACATGGCCGCCGTCGCCAGGGGGTATCGCGCCGCCTCGCCAGCGTGAGGCCGGCCCGGCCATCAGGCGGCGAGGGCGGTGCGGGTCCGGCGCTCGAAGCGCCGCCACTGGCGATTCACCTTGCGGCGCCCCAGGAAGGAGACGTGCGACGCCAGCTTGATGAAGTCCCGGTCGCCGATGCCATCCACGACATAGAGGTGCAGCCCCTCCCCGTCGGCCTCCGCGAGGATATTGCTGATGTGCAGATCGCTGCTGAAGATGCGGTTGCGAAGCAGGTAGTCATGCAGTTCCCGGAAGGCCGGTCGCAGCTCGTCCAGCGAGACCTGCCGATGCGCCAGCAGGGCCTCCACGCTAGGCAGCGGCCGCTGCCAGTCATCCTGAAGCAGGTCGAAGACCAGCCCCGGCCCGCGGTCCGTGGTGACCCAGCCGTGACAGCGCGGCAGGTGCGACCAGTCGACCCGGCGCCTGGCCAGGGTACGGAAGTACGCAAAATCCTTGGCATTCTGGTGCTTCAGATTCTGCCTGCGATGCGTCACCTTGATGCACAGATCCGTCCTGTCCGGATGGCGGTAACACTCCCTCTCCGTTCCCCGGCCGACGAGCAGGCCATCGTGCAGGGGCAGCTCGCCACGGTCTCCTTGCGGCGTCCGGCACGTCTCAAGCATAGCGATCCCTCAACGTCAGGACGTGACAGATCGCTAAATCTTAAGACAGCCTTAAGAAAAATTAAAGGTAGCAGACTAAATAAATCGGCAGACCGACAGGCCGAGCCACTCGCGGTACCGCTCGTCGGCCTCGTCGGCAAGATCAGAGAGCTTCTTACACAGCCTCAAGGTCGAGGCAATCCATGGCAAACAGTTCGCGGCCCGATGGGTAAGATCAGATCGTCCGCATCCCGAGCAGCCGGTCGACTTATCGTAGACAATGAACTCGACCCCGGATCGGTCTATTAGTAGACTATCATCCCCCCCCTATTTTTAAGCGATTCAAAGTAACTGCGAAAGCTGCAAGAAACATAACTTATGAGCGATTTTATGAAAAATGTGATTGGAATTTTTATCCGAAGCCGCCCTTTCTTTGGCTCTCAAATCACAACCTTACCCGCACTCTACTACCTAAAAAAAACCTACAACAATAACCCTATAAATTTATTCAGCAGATACGAGCTATCTTGGTTTTATGAGCAATGCCCATGGGTCGAAAGCTTCAGTTTTTCCAAAAACATACTCAGCGACTTGAGAGTTTTTCCAAAAAATTGTCATTTGCTAGTCTCTTTCCAACCATCTTCAGAAAGCCAGTCCATTGTAAAATTCATAAAGAGGCCTTCAGAAGCAATTGGATTCAAGCGAAAACAAGGAATATTTAGTCCATCATGGGACTTTGAGATACCTTTTAACGATAGTGAATATCGTGCTTCCCACTATCTTCGCCTTGTTAGCAAAAACAAACTAGACAAAAACTCAACTGAATTACCCCAACATCTTTCAGCTCCTTTTCATGAACTGGCAAAACACTCCAAGTATCCTATAAGCTATACTCCTTCGAGTACACGCATCGCTATAATGCCAGGAGGTGGAGCCGGAAACTTCAAGAAATGGGGATTGAAGAACTACTTAGAGCTTATAAATGCCATACGGGAAAACCATGGATCCGACATTATCTTTGACATTATCCTTGGGCCAAGTGAAACGGAAGAATTAAGCACTCTTAAAAAACAAAAAGCTAATTACATAAATCTTCACCACAACCTATCCCTTCCTGACCTCAGCAAAGTTGTGAA
Organism: Modicisalibacter tunisiensis; assembly: GCF_020148005.1. GTDB lineage: Bacteria > Pseudomonadota > Gammaproteobacteria > Pseudomonadales > Halomonadaceae > Modicisalibacter > Modicisalibacter tunisiensis. Next base: position 889,692 of record NZ_JAGXFD010000001.1, read on the forward strand.
TTTCTCACAACTTGTCATTGCGAATGACTGCGGCCCATCACATATTGCCCAATGCCTATCAAAACCTTATATAGGAATTTACGACAAACTTAAGCCAGAATGGATTTTTCAACACGCCGACTCAAAAATACTCACTCCCCCAACCGACAGCGCCCCTATATCATCCATTTCGGTAGAAACTGTTAAAGCTCATTTCTCAAACATGATATCACGCCTCTATAATTAAACCTGCACCTAGTCTCATAGAATACCCCAATGCTTTAATAACAGAGCCAGTGCTTTACCTGATTTATCAGAGGGGTGGAAAATCGTCAAAGCATCATCCAAGTGAACAGGCACTCTCAGGATCGGGCCACCCTCTCATACCGGAAAAGATAAGCGGCCGCCATCTGACGCGGGCTGAAGGCCTCCGCGCGGCGTCGCCCCCCGGTCGCGAGCTCGCGCCTCAGGGCGTTGTCATCATGGAGTCGCGCCAGGGCCTGCGCCAGGGCCTCGGCGTCACCCGCCTCGACCAGCAGGCCGGTTTCCCCGTCCGTGACCAGATCGGGGATTCCGCCGACGCGGGAGGCGACGACAGGCACCTCGCAGGCCATCACGTCCAGCAGCACCGATCCCAGCCCCTCGTTGCGCGAGGGGAAGGCGAACACGTCGAAACCGGCGATGTAGTCGACGACGTTGTCCTTGAAGCCCAGCCAGAACACGTTGTCCTGATCGCGGGATTCCGCCTGCAGCGCCTCGCCGTCCGCCCCGGCGCCCAGGAACACGAAGGCCATGTCGGGACAGCGTGTCTCGAGCCGGCGCGCCGCTTCCAGCAGCACACGCTGTCCCTTGTGGCGGTCGACCAGCGCCCCGGCGTGGCCGACGAGGAAGAGGCCGGCTTTCCGGCGGCCGGCGAATGACTCGCGGAAGGCCCGCGTCCTGGCCGGATCCGGCACCGGATCGGAATGGGCGCTGGGGATCCGCTCGACCGGCCCCCAGCCACGGGCGACCAGCTGCGCCTGGATGACCCGGGAGATCGCGACCCGACTGGCGGCGTGCCGATAGCTCCAGCGGTTGAGGGGCCTGTCGCCCACCGGCGTGTCCACCCGTCGCGTGATGACATAGGGCACCCGGCGCAGGCACCAGTGCAGCCAGGCCCAGTGGACGGCCTTGGCTTCATGGGCATGCACCACGTCCACCCGGCCGACGGCGCCATGCCCCGCCAGCTGATGGTCCGCGGTAACGACCGTCACACCGTTCACCCCGGCCAGCCTGTCACGCAGCGGCGAGTCCCGCCGACACACCAGCACCTGCTGGATGTGGTCGCAGCCCGCCAGCGCCTCGATCAGCAGCAGCGTCTGTCGCTCCCCGCCACGAAAGCCCTTGGCCAGATTCACATGCAGGATCTTCAAGACGTTACCCAGCGCGTGTCAGTTGCTATCATCGGAACGCGCCGGGCGGCGAGCCGGCCGGCGCATTTCCGCATTCGGTCCACGGTCAGCGACCGCCCACGATTCCCGAGACGTCGTCATGCAGCCCATCACCGGTATCGTCATCACGCTCAACGAGGCGGACAACATCGTCGACTGCCTGCGCTCGCTCAAGCGGGTGTGCGACGAGCTGATCGTCGTCGACTCGCTCAGCGAGGATAACACGGTCGCCCTGGCCGAGGCGGAAGGTGCCACGGTGATCGCCCAGGCCTATCTGGGTGACGGGCCGCAGAAGGCCCACGGGGTGCCGTTCGCGCGCCACGACTGGATCCTGGCGCTGGATGCCGACGAGCGCCTGGATGACGACGCCGTCGCCCTGATCGAACGCCTGGCGCTCGACGATCCGAACACGGCCTATGCCTTCCGCCGCAAGAACTACGTGGGGAAACACTGGATCCGCGCCGCCGGCTTCTACCCGGATGCCGTGACCCGGCTGTACAACCGCACCACCGCCGGCTACCTGCCCAAGAAGGCGCATTCGTCGGTCCGGGCCCCGCGGGTCGAGCAGACCCGGGCCCACCTGCATCACTTCACCTATACCGACCTGTCCCACTGGATCCGGCGCATCGACGCGCTCTCGACCCGCGACGCCTGGGCGATGAAGGAACGCGGCGTCGCCCCCTCGGCCGTCCGCCCGACGCTGCATGCCGGCATCGCCGCCCTGCGCAAGTGCCTGCTCAAGGGCGGCATCCTTCAGGGCGCCGACGGCATGCTGGTGACACTGACCACGGCCTTTCGTACCTACATGAAGTACGCCAAGCTCAACGAGCTCCACGAGAACGAGACGCCGCCCCCCACCGGCGATGCACCGTGACCCTGCCGCCGCGGTTATGACAACCGGGCTGCGCGCTTGCTAACCTGACGACATTGCCTGAAAGGATTCTCGCGATGTCGATTCGATTGCCTGCCCGCCGCTGGTGGGCACTGGGCTATCTGGGGCTGTGCATCGGTTACACGGCGACCACGGCCCTGGCCCTGCGCCATGCATGGACGCTGGCGGCTCTCCTGCTCTGGCTGGGGCTGGCCTGGCTGTTCCGCTGGGGGGACCCGCCCCACGCCCGCCGGGCCGCGAAAGCCTGGCCCTGGTCATTGCTGCCGCTGGCATTGTGGTGGGTCTACCTGTACCTGGCCGACACCTTCGGCAAGGTCGATGTCGGTGCGGTGGCCTTCCACCTCCAGGCCGGTATCGGCGAGAACGGCAGCGGCGAGCGCATCATCGCCGCCGTGGTCTACACCCTGGCCGGGCTGGTGATGCTCGGGGTCGTCACCTGGCTGGTCCGCGCGGATCACCGCTGGCGTCTGCTGGAGCGGCCGCTGGTGCTCTTCCTGCTGGCCTTTAACCCGCTGCTGTTCGGCCTCACCCTGCAGGGGGCCTCGATCGTCGCCGACGACGGCGCCTGGCTGGAGCGCCGCTACACGCCGCCGCGCATCGCCGCGCGCCCCGCCGACCCGCCCGATCTGATCTATCTGTACCTGGAAAGCACCGAGGCCACCTATGCGGACCGCGCGCGCTTCGGCGACGCCTACGCCGACCTGCGCAAACTCGGCGAGTCGGGGCTGGTATTCCACGGCATCCGCCAGCTCGACAACACCGGCTGGACCATGGCGGGGATGATCGCCAGCCAGTGCGGCACGCCGCTGATGCCGGCCGGGCTGATGCACGACAGCCAGTTCGAACCGCTGGAGCATGTGGTGCCGGGCGTCGACTGCCTGGGCGACCTGCTCGCCGACCAGGGCTATCACCTGACCTTCATGGGTGGCGCGAGCAACCAGTTCGCCGGCAAGGGGCTCTACTATCGCGAGCACGGCTTCGAGACCGTGCTCGGCCGCGACACGCTGCGCGGGCAACTGACCGATCCCGACTACCTCAACAGCTGGGGGCTCTACGACGACACGCTGCTCGACATGGCCGTCGACCGCATCCGTGATCTCAAGGCGCAACCGCAGCCCTTCGGCCTGTTCACCCTCACCCTGTCCGCTCATCCTCCCTACGGCCACCCGGCCCGCGCCTGCCGCGACCGCCAGGGCGCCTTCGACGGCGAGGACATCCTCTACTCGGTGAAGTGCACCGGCTGGCTGGCGCGACGCTTCGTCGAGCGGCTGCGTCGCGAGGGGCTGCTCGACAACACCCTGATGGTGGTGGCCAGCGATCACCTGTCGATGAAGAACTCTGCCTGGCAGTCGTTGATCGCCGGCCCCCGGGAGAACACCCTGATGCTGTTCGGCGACGGCATCCGCCCGGGCACGGTGCGGCGCGAGGCCTCGATGGTGGACGTGCTGCCCACCCTGCTCGAGGCGATGGGCTTCACGCTCCCCACCCACCGCGCCGGCCTGGGCGCCTCGCTGCTGTCGCCGGCCCGCACCCTGGTCGAGCGCCATGGCGTCGAGTCGCTCAACGAGCGCCTGCGCGCGGAGCGGGCCCTGCAGCGACGGCTGTGGCAGACCCCGTCGACAGAGTCCCCGTGAGGGCGACGCGCGGTGCCGGCCACGTCCGGCGATGGCCGCCATGACGATCAGCCCTGGCGGGCGATCGTCCGGCTGTCGCCGGTGATGGCCCGGAGCAGGCGCTCGGGCCGGATATGGTTGAGGCAGTTGGTATGACCCAGCGGGCAGGTGCGCTGGAAACAGGGCGAGCAGTCCAGCGCCAGGTAGTGGATCTCGGCGTTGTCGGTGAGCGGCGGCGTGTAGGCGGGCGACGACGAGCCGTAGATCGCCTGGACCCGGGTGCCGACGGCGGCGGCGACATGCATCAGCCCGGAGTCGTTGGTCACCACCTGCTCGCAGGCGGCCAGCAGGTCGACGGCATCGGCAAGGCGGGTGCGGCCGCAGAGGTTGACGACGTGATCGAGCCCCTGAGCGATGGCATTGCCGTCCTCGGCGTCCCCGGGGCCGCCCAGCACCCACACGGCATGGCCCGCCGCGGTCAGCGACGCGGCCAGTTCGCGGAAGTACGCGAGCGGCCACTGCTTGGCGGGCCCGTACTCGGCGCCCGGCATCAGGCCGATCGTCGGTCGCCCCTCGCCCAGTTCGAGCGTCTCGCGCAGCCGCTGCTGGTTGCCGGGGTCGACCCGCAGGCAAGGAGCGGGGATCGGAAAGTCGCCCGCTTCGGCCTCGGCGGCATCGCGTCCCAGCGAGACGAAGCGCTTGACGGTCTGGTCGAGCACGCGCTTGTCGAGCCGGCGGCGCTCGGGGAGCAGCACCACGCGCTGCTCGCCGGTGAAGCCGACCCGCTCGGGAATCCGTGCCAGGAACGGCACCAGCGCCGACTTCCACGAGCGCGGCAACACGATCGCCCGGTCGAAGCGCCCCCTGAGCGAACGGGCCACCTCCCGGCGCGTCGCCCACCCGAATTCGCCGTGGCCGACGTCGAGGGCGATCGCCTCGTCGACCTCGGGCATGCGCTCGAGGATCGGCAGCGACCAGCCCGGCGCCAGCACGCCGAGGTAAGCATCGGGATGGCGCTGCTTGAGGGTCATGAACAGGCTCTGCGCCATCACCATGTCGCCGACCCAGGACGGACCGACGACCAGCAGGCGCGGCGGCACGCGGCGATCACCCATGCAGCCAGTCCAGATAGGCCCGCACGCCCTCGCCCACGGTCCTGAACTCGGCCGTGTAGCCGGCCTCGCGCAGGCGCGTGATATCCGCGCGCGTGTAGCTCTGGTAGCGGCCCTTGAGTCCCTCGGGAAAGTCGATGTACTCGATCTCGCTCTTGGCCACGCCCTTGCTCGAGTAGTAGTCGATCACCGTCTCGGCGATCGCCTTGAAGGGCTCGGCCCGGCCGGTGCCCAGGTTGAAGATGCCGGAGACCTCGGGGTTGTCGAGGAACCACAGGTTGACGTCCACCACATCACCCACGTAGACGAAGTCGCGGCTCTGCATGCCGGCATCAAAGCCGTCCCAGGCCCCGAACAGCTTCGGATTCTCGCCCGCCTGTACCTGAGTGTGATGATGGAAGGCCACGCTGGCCATCTTGCCCTTGTGCTGCTCGCGGGGACCGTAGACGTTGAAGTAGCGAAAGCCGACGACCTGGCTGGTGAAGTCGTCCCAGCGGGCCCGCACGTACTGGTCGAAGAGCAGCTTGGAGTAACCGTAGACGTTGAGCGGCTTCTCGTGCTCCGGCGCCTCGACGAACACCTCGCTGCCGCCGTAGGTGGCCGCCGACGAGGCATAGAGGAAGGGGATGCGCTTGTGCTGGCAGTAGTGCAGCAGCACCTTGGAATACTCGAAGTTGTTGTCGAGCATGAACTTGCCGTCCCACTCGGTGGTGTCCGAGCAGGCGCCCTCGTGGAAGATCGCCTCGATCGGCGGCAGGCCGGCGGACTCGCCGCGCAGCTCGGCCTTCACCCGCGCCAGGAAGTCGTCCTTGTCGAGGTAGTCCCCCAGGGTACAGTCGGCCAGATTGACGAACTGGGTACCGTCCGTCAGGTCGTCGACCACCAGCACGTCATCGTGGCCGCGCGCGTTGAGCGCCTTCACCAGATTGGCGCCGATGAACCCGGCGCCGCCCGTCACTACGATCATTTCAGCAATCCTCTGTGGCATGAGCGTCCCGCGCCGCCCGCGGTGCAATTCGGCACGGTGCCTATAACCGATTAACCGCTAATTGTATACTTGGCGGTTCGTGAATTCATGGGCCAACGGTGACCCTCAAATGACACAGTCGACGCCAGACGTGACAACCTTTCAGGGCCTGATCCTGGCCCTGCAGCAGTACTGGGCCGAGCAGGGCTGCGTGATCATGCAGCCGCTGGACATGGAAGTCGGGGCCGGCACCTTCCATCCAGCCACCTTCCTGCACTCGATCGGCCCCGAAACCTGGAACGCCGCCTACGTGCAGCCCTCGCGCCGCCCCACCGACGGCCGCTACGGCGAGAATCCCAACCGCCTGCAGCACTACTACCAGTTCCAGGTGGTGATGAAGCCCTCCCCGGCCGACCTGCAGGCGCTGTACCTCGGCTCGCTCGAGCGTCTGGGCCTCGACCCGCTGGTCCACGACATCCGCTTCGTCGAGGACAACTGGGAATCCCCCACCCTCGGCGCCTGGGGGCTGGGCTGGGAAGTCTGGCTCAACGGCATGGAAGTCACCCAGTTCACCTACTTCCAGCAGGCCGGCGGCATCGAGTGCTACCCGGTCACCGGCGAACTGACCTACGGCCTGGAACGCATCGCCATGTACCTGCAGGACGTCGACAGCGTCTACGACCTGGTGTGGACGCTCGCCCCCGACGGCACCCGGGTCACCTACGGCGACGTCTACCTGCAGAACGAGAAGGAACAGTCGACCTACAACTTCGAGCACGCCGACGTGCCGGCGCTGTTCGCCAGCTTCGACCACCTCGAGAGCGAGTGCAGCAAGCTGATCGCGGCCAACCTGCCGCTGCCGGCCTACGAGATGGTCCTCAAGGCCTCGCACACCTTCAACCTGCTGGACGCCCGTCACGCCATCTCGGTCACCGAACGCCAGCGCTACATCCTGCGCGTGCGCACCATGGCCCGTGACGTCGCCCACGCCTATTACGAATCCCGCAAGGCGGCCGGCTTCCCCATGGCCCCGGACGCCCTGCGCCGCGAACTGCTAGCCGAACAGGGAGACGCTTGAGCATGGCTTCCAATACCCTACTGGTCGAACTGGGCGTCGAGGAACTGCCGCCGGGTGCCATCGATGCCCTGGCCGACGGCCTGGCCGACGGCCTCGTCGCCGGCCTGCGCGAGGCGGAAGTCGCCTTCGGCGAGGTCCAGGCCTACGCCACCCCGCGTCGCCTGGCCGTGCAGGTTCGCGAGCTGGCCGACAAGCAGCCCGACCGCGAGATCGAGCGCCGCGGCCCGGCGCTGGCCGCGGCCTTCAAGGACGGCCAGCCGACCAGGGCCGCCGAGGGCTTCGCGCGCTCCTGCGGCGTCACGGTAAACGAGCTGATCCACCTGGAAACCGACAAGGGCACCTGGCTGGGCTACCGCTACGAGCAACCCGGCGAGGCGGTCACCGCTCTGCTGCCGGATATCCTGACCAAGGCCGTCGCCGGTCTTCCGGTGCCCAAGAACATGCGCTGGGGCGCCTCGCGCATCGAGTTCTCGCGCCCCGTGCACTGGCTGGTCACGCTCTACGGCAGCGACGTGGTCGCGGCCGAGGTACTGGGCCTGGCGGCCGGCCGCGAGACCCGCGGCCACCGCTTCCATGCGCCGGCGCCCCTGAGCCTGGCCCACGCCGACGATTACCTGACGACCCTCGAGGACGCCTACGTGCTGGCCGACCGCCGGGTGCGCCGCGAGCGCATCCGCGAGCAGGTGCTGGCCGAGGCCGAGGTCCAGGACGCCACCGCGGTCATCGACCCGGCGCTGCTCGACGAGGTCAGCGGCCTGGTGGAATGGCCGGTGGCACTGACCGGCAGCTTCGACGACCGCTTCCTCGAGGTGCCGGCGGAATGCCTGATCTCGTCGATGAAGGCCAACCAGAAGTACTTCCACCTGCTGGACGCCGACGGCAAGCTCAAGCCGCTGTTCATCACCATTTCGAACATCGACAGCCGTGACCCGCAGCAGGTCATCGAAGGCAACGAGAAGGTGATTCGCCCACGCCTGGCCGACGCCGCCTTCTTCTACGAGACCGACCTTCGCCACAGCCTGGTCTCGCGCCGCGAGGGGCTGGGCAGCGTGGTCTTCCAGCAGCAGCTGGGCACGCTGGCCGACAAGGCTGACCGCAGCGAGGCGACGGCCCGCTTCATCGCCGAACGCATCGCCGGCGACGCCGAGCACGCCGGCCGCGCCGCCCAGCTGGCCAAGTGCGACCTGGTCAGCGAGATGGTCCTCGAGTTCCCCGAGCTGCAGGGCATCATGGGCTGCTACTATGCGCGCCACGACGGCGAGCCCGAGGAGGTCGCCCAGGCGCTGCACGAGCAGTACCTGCCGCGCTTCGCCAGCGACGCCGTGCCGGCCACCAAAACCGGACTGGCCCTGGCCCTGGCCGACCGCCTCGATACCCTGACCGGCATCTTCGGCATCGGGGCGCGCCCCACCGGGGCCAAGGACCCGTTCGCCCTGCGCCGGGCCGCGATCGGCGTGCTCAATATCCTGATCAAGGCCGAGCTCGACCTGGACCTGCGCGAACTGCTCGAAGAGGCCGCCGCTCAGCACCGCCACCTGCCCAAGGCCGAGGGACTGGTCGATACGGTACTCGAGTACATGCTCGACCGCTTCCGCGCCTGGACCCAGGACGAAGGTATTCCCGTCGAGGTCTATCTGGCCGTGCGCTCGCGCCCGGTCACGCGACCGCTGGATTTCGCCCGGCGCATCCACGCCGTCAGCGCCTTCAGCCACCGCGAGGAAGCCGCCGCCCTGGCCGCCGCCAACAAGCGCGTGTCCAACATCCTGGCCAAGCAGGCCGACGATGTCGCCGAAGAGGTCGATGCCACCCTGCTCGAATCCGATGCCGAGCGCGCCCTGGCCGACGCCCTGGCCGCCCGTCGCCGCGAGGTCGCGCCGCTGATCGCCGAGGCCCGCTACAGCGAGGCTCTCGATGCATTGGCGGCGCTGCGCGAGCCGGTGGACACCTTCTTCGACGAGGTTATGGTCATGGCCGACGATCAGGCGGTGCGCCGCAATCGCCTGGCGCTGCTGGCCGACCTGCAGGGGCTGTTCCTCGAAGTCGCCGATATCGCCGAGCTGCCGCAGTAAGCCTGCGGCTCATCTGCCAACCGAAACGCCGGTGCCGATGCACCGGCGTTTTTCGTTGGTGGGTTCCGCGATGTTTCACGTGAAACATCATCCCGCCTCTCGAGACCCGTAGCCCGTTGTTTCACGTGAAACACCCGCCTACACTGGCCTTTTGCGTCAGGTGCGCCCCATGACCGACAAGCTCGTCATCCTCGATCGCGACGGCGTCATCAATCACGACTCCGACGCCTACATCAAGTCGGCCGACGAATTCCGGCCCTATCCGCAGGCCGTCGACGCCATCGTCCGGCTCTGTCACGCCGGCTTTCAGGTCGCCATGGCCACCAACCAGTCGGGGCTCGCCCGCGGCTACTTCGACCGGGCCACGCTGGAGGCCATGCACTGCCGGCTGCAGCAGCGCCTCGCCGAGCGCGGCGCCCGGCTCGCCCACATCGCCGTCTGCCCGCATGGCCCGGACGACGGCTGCGACTGCCGCAAGCCCCGCCCCGGCCTGCTGGAAGACATTCGCCGCACCCTCGGCCTGCACTCGCTGAAGGGCGCCTGGATGGTCGGCGACAGCCTGCGCGACATCGAGGCCGGCCGCGCGGCCGGATGTCGCGTGGCGCTGGTACGCACCGGCAAGGGCACACGGACCCTCGAGCACCATGCCGAGGCGCTCGCCGAGGTACCCGTTCACGACGACCTCGCGGCCTTCGTCGAGGCCCTGCTGACCGGCCGCACCACCCGGACGAGCTGATCCGGAGCACGCATGGACCATCGTCAGCTGACCTTCCTGGTCGCCCTCGCCCGGGAGCGGCACTTCGGCCGGGCCGCCGAGGCCTGTCACGTCACGCAGCCGACGCTCTCGGCCCGCCTGCAGCAGCTCGAGGAGGAGCTGGGCACGCCGCTGATCCGGCGCAGCCGCCGCTTCGAGGGACTGACACCCGAGGGCCAGCGGGTGCTCGCCCATGCCCACCGCATCCTCGACGAATTCGATGCCCTGCGTGCCGACGTCGGCCCCGACACCGCGCCCAGCGGCTGCCTGAGCCTGGGCGTGATCCCCACGGCACTGTATGCCCTCGACGTACGGCTGCCGGCGCTGCGCCGCGCCTTTCCCCGGCTGCGCCTTCACGTTCGCGAACTGGCCACGCTGGCCCTCGCCCAGGGGCTCGAGGACGGCTCGCTGGATCTGGTGCTGGGCTACACCGACGCCCCGGCCATGGCCGGCTATGCGCACCGTGAACTCTACCGCGAACACCCGGCGCTGATCGCCTCGCCGGCCTATTTCTCGCTGCCCGAGGTACCCCACTGGCAGGCGCTCGGCCAGTGGCCGCTGTGCCTGCTGACGCCGGAGATGGAGCATCGCAAGCGGCTCGAGACACGGCTGGCCGAACACGGCATCGCGGTGGCCCCGGTCGTCGAGGCCAATTCGATCGCCACCCTGGAAGCCATGCTGCAGGCCGGCGTCGGTGCCAGCGTGCTGCCGGCGCACTTCGCCGAACGCGCTACCGGTCAGGCACCGCTGACCGCCCGCCGCCTGCCCGGCGACGGGGATCGCGTCGGCCTGCTGTGGCACGCCACCCGCGCGCCCAGCCGGCGTCTTCAGGCAGCCCTGTCGCTGTGGCAGGCCGACGCCGAGACGAGATGATCGGTGGCGTCTATCGCCTCATCCGTCAGAACAATTGGTCGCCGGAGCAGGATCACCGTAAGCTGAAAGGCTGAATCGACTGCCGGAGCTTGCCCATGAGCGACTCGTCCCTGCCGACCGACGACACCCTTCCCCAGGCCGAACCGCGCAAGACCCGCCATCCGCGCATCGCTCCCTACCCCGGCCCCGCCGGCGGCTGGGGCGCGCTGAAGAGCGTCGGCCGGCACCTGTTGCACAACCAGTCGCCGCTCAAGGGCAGCCGCTCCCTGTTGGCCACCAATCAGCCCGAAGGATTCGACTGCCCGGGCTGCGCCTGGGGCGACCCCAATCACGAATCCTCCTTCGAGTTCTGCGAGAACGGCGTCAAGGCCGTGGCCTGGGAGACCACCGCCAAACGAGTCACCCGGCGCTTCTTCGCGCAGCACACGGTCAGCGAGCTGCGAGATTGGGACGACTTCCGCCTCGAGGACCAGGGCCGGCTCACCGAACCGATGCGCTACGATGCGGGCAGCGACCGTTATCAGCCCATCGGCTGGGATGACGCCTTCGCCCTGATCGCCGAACAGTTAGCCGCCATCGATCCCGACCGCGCGCTGTTCTATACCTCCGGCCGGGCCAGCAACGAGGCGGCCTACCTCTACCAGCTGTTCGCCCGGGTCTATGGCACCAACAACCTGCCGGACTGCTCCAACATGTGCCATGAGGCCAGCGGGCTGGGCATGACGGCCAGTCTCGGCGTCGGCAAGGGCACGGTGTCGCTGGAGGACTTCGAGCACGCCGACGCCATCTTCGTGTTCGGCCAGAACCCCGGCACCAACCACCCGCGCATGCTCGGCGACCTGCGTCGCGCCGCCGAGCGCGGCGCGGCGATCGTCACCTTCAACCCGCTGCGCGAACGGGGGCTGGAGCGCTTCGCCGACCCGCAGAACACCCGCGAGATGCTGCGCGGCGGCAGCCACCGCATCAGCTCGCACTACTTCCAGCCCAAGCTGGGCGGCGACATGGCCGCGGTGCGCGGCATCGCCAAGGCGCTGTTCGCGATGATCGACGACGGTAATTACACCCCCGACCGGGCCTTCCTCGACAGCCTGACCGAGGGCCTGGACGCCTGGCGAGCCCGGGTGGAGGCCACCGACTGGGCACGCATCGAGGCCCAGTCCGGCCTGGGCCGCGACGATCTCACCCGCGCCGCGACGGTCTATGCGCAGTCCCGGCGCGTCATCGCTACCTGGGCGATGGGCATCACCCAGCACGTGCATTCGGTCGACACCGTGCGCGAGATCGTCAATCTGCTGCTGCTGGGCGGCCACGTGGGCCGCGAAGGCGCCGGACTGTGCCCGGTTCGCGGCCATTCCAACGTCCAGGGCAACCGCACCGTGGGCATCGACGAGAAGGCCCCGGGCTGGCTGATCGACGCCCTCGAGGCCCGCTACGGCCTGACCCTGCCGCGCCGCCCGGGGCACAATACGGTGTCGGCGATCGGCGCCCTGGAAAGGGGCAAGGCGAACGTATTCATCGCTCTGGGTGGCAACTTCGCCCGCGCAACGCCGGACACTCCGCGCACCGAGGCGGCACTGGGCCGGACCCGGCTCAACGTGCAGATCAGCACCAAGCTCAATCGCAGCCACCTGATGATCGGCGAGGAGGCACTGATCCTGCCCTGCCTGGGACGCAGCGAGTTCGATCGTCAGGGTCCAGACGGCGACGTGCAGGCGGTCAGCGTCGAGGATTCCATGTCGATGGTGCACGCCAGCCGGGGGCGCATGGAGCCGGCCTCGGCGGCGCTGCGCTCGGAGCCGGCGATCGTCGCCGGCATCGCCGAAGCGACCCTCGCCCTCACGCATACCCTGCGTGAGGCGACCGGCCAAGCCCTCGACTGGCGGGGCTGGGTCGACGACTACGATCGTATCCGCGCGGAAATCGAAGCGGTGATTCCCGGCTTCGAGGCGTTCAACGCTCGTCTGCGTCGGCATCGGGGGTTCGCCCTCGACAACCCGGCCCGGCAGCGGCGCTTCGTCACGCCCTCGGGCAAGGCGGTCTTCTCGAACGCCGAGCTGCCCGACGCGGTGATGCACCAGCGGCTTCATGAGCGTCGCGATGCGGGCTGGCTGACGCTGCAGACCCTGCGCAGTCACGACCAGTACAACACCACGGTCTACGGTTACGATGACCGCTACCGGGGCGTTCACGGCCAGCGCCGGGTGCTGTTCATCAACGCCGAGGACCTCGAGCGCCTGGGGCTGCGTGATGGCGACTGGGTGGATCTGGTCGGCGAATCGCATGGAGATCGCGAACGCCGGGCGGACGCCTTCCGCCTGGTCAGCTACGCCATCCCGGCCGGCTGCTGTGCGGCCTACTACCCCGAGACCAACCCGCTGGTGCCGCTGGAAAGCGTCGGCATCGGCTCCGACACGCCGACCTCCAAGGCGGTGGCGATCCGACTCGAGCCCAGCCGCCGCCTCGCCTGACGACATCGCCAACCGTACTTACGAAAACGCCCCGGCCGAAGCTTTCGACCAGGGCGTTTTCCGGACGGCATGTTTCACGTGAAACATGCCGACGGGCGGTGGACTCTCGGGGTCAGACGTCGAGGTTGGCGACCAGCGCGTTCTTCTCGATGAAGTCGCGACGCGGCTCCACCTCATCCCCCATCAGGGTGTTGAACATCATGTCCGCGGCCACCGCGTCCTCGATGGAAACGCGCAGCATGCGCCGGGTCTCGGGGTCCATGGTGGTTTCCCACAGCTGCTCGGGGTTCATCTCGCCCAGCCCCTTGTAGCGCTGGATCGAGAAGCCGCGCTGCGCCTCGCCCATCAGCCACTCGAGGGCCTCGTAGAAGGTGGTCACGGTGCGGCGGCGCTCGCCGCGGGCCACATGGGCGCCCTCGCCCAGCAGGCCGTTGAGGGTCTCGCCCAGCGCCGCCATCCGGCGGTAGTCGGCACTGCGGAAGAAGTCGACGCCCCACACGTAATCGGTGGTCACGCCGTGCGCGGTCAGCGCCACGCCGGGCAGCAGCAGGCCCCGCTCGCTGTCCTCGTGCAGCTGGAAGACGTAGCGCGGGCCACCTTCGTAGTCAACCAGGGCATCCATCTCCGCCTGCAGGAAGGCGATCCAGTTCTCCATGGTGACGCGATCGCGCAGGCTGTCCTCGCCGTCGAGCGTCGCGGCGTGGACGATCTTGCGCAGCACCTCGCTGGGATACACCCGGGACAGGCGATCGATGCGCTTCATCACGTCGCGGTACTGGGTGACCAGCGCCTCGAGGCGTTCGCCGCTGATGCCCGGGGCGTCGGCGTTGACGTGCAGACTGGCACCGTCCAGCGCGGTGGTGGTCAGGTAGTCGAGCAGCGCCTGCTCGTCCTTCAGGTACATCTCCTGCTTGCCGCGCTTGATCTTGTACAGCGGCGGCTGGGCGATGAACACATGGCCGCGCTCGATCAGCTCGGGCATCTGACGGAAGAAGAATGTCAGCAGCAGCGTGCGGATGTGCGAGCCGTCGACGTCGGCATCGGTCATGATGATGATCGAGTGGTAGCGCAGCTTGTCCGGGTTGAACTCCTCGCGCCCGATGCCGCAGCCCAGGGCGGTGATCAGGGTGCCGACCTCCGCCGAGGAGAGCATCTTGTCGAAGCGCGCCTTCTCGACGTTGAGGATCTTGCCCTTGAGCGGCAGAATCGCCTGGGTCCGGCGATCGCGGCCCTGCTTGGCGCTGCCGCCCGCCGAGTCGCCCTCCACCAGATACAGCTCGGACAGGCTCGGGTCCTTCTCCTGGCAGTCGGCCAGCTTGCCGGGCAGCCCGGCGATGTCCAGCGCCCCCTTGCGCCGCGTCATCTCGCGGGCCTTGCGCGCCGCCTCACGGGCACGGGCGGCATCGATCATCTTGTTGACGATTGACTTGGCCTCGTTGGGATGCTCGATCAGGTAGTCGGAGAACTCGCGCCCCAGTTCCTGCTCCACCGCCGTCTTCACCTCGGAGGACACCAGCTTTTCCTTGGTCTGCGAGGAGAACTTGGGATCCGGCACCTTGACCGAGATGATCGCCGTCAGCCCCTCGCGAGCATCGTCGCCGGAGGTGCTGACCTTGGCCTTCTTGCTCAGCCCTTCCGCCTCGATGTAGTGATTGAGGGTCCGGGTCAGGGCCGCGCGAAAGCCGGCCAGGTGCGTGCCGCCGTCGCGCTGGGGAATGTTGTTGGTGTAGCAGAAGATGTTCTCGGCGAAGGTGTCGTTCCACTGCATGGCCACCTCGACGGCGATACCGTCGGGGCGCTGGGCCTCGAAGTGGAACACCGGGTTGAGCGTGCTCTTGTTGGTGTTCAGGTGGTCGACGAAGGCCCGAAGCCCGCCCTCGTAGTGGAACAGCTCTTCCTTGCCGCTGCGCTCGTCGGTCAGGCGGATGGCCACGCCGGAGTTGAGGAACGACAGCTCGCGCAGGCGCTTGGCGAGGATGTCGTAGTGAAACTCGATGTTGGCGAAGGTCTCGGCGGAGGGCCGGAAGTGCACACGCGTGCCGCTCTTCTGCGTCTCCCCCACCACCGTCAGCGGCGCGTCCGGCACGCCGTGATGGTAGAGCTGCTCGTGCACCTGGCCGGCTCGCCAGATGGTCAGCTTGAGTTCCTCGGACAGGGCGTTGACCACCGACACCCCGACCCCGTGGAGGCCACCCGATACCTTGTAGGAGTTGTCGTCGAACTTGCCGCCGGCATGCAGCACGGTCATGATGACTTCCGCGGCGGAGACCCCTTCCTCGCTGTGGATGTCGGTGGGCACCCCGCGGCCGTTGTCGCTGACCGTCACCGACTCGTCGGGATGGATGATCACGCGGATCTCGCTGCAGTAGCCCGCCAGCGCCTCGTCGATGGAGTTGTCCACCAGCTCGAACACCATGTGGTGCAGGCCGGTGCCGTCATCGGTATCGCCGATGTACATGCCGGGCCGCTTGCGCACGGCATCCAGCCCCTTGAGGACCTTGATGCTCGATGAGTCGTAAGCCTGTTCGCTCATTGACTACTCCGTCGTGAAGTCATGTTCCGTGTGCTGTCAGTCGGCCCTGTTTCACGTGAAACATCGCCATGGCCGTGCCCGGTTGCCACGCCTCCACCAGCGCCTCGGCATCGACGCTGGTGATGAAGACCTGGCACTGCATGCGTGCCAGCCAGTGGCAGAAGAGGCGGCGGTGGGCGGCGTCCAGCTCGGCCGGCAGGTCGTCGATCAGGTAGACGCAGGTCCGGCCCGTGCACTGCTCGAGCAGCCGCCCCTGGGCCAGCTTCAGCGCGCTGACCACGAGCTTCTGCTGTCCGCGGGAAAGCACCTCGACCGCCGGCCGGCGATCGACCCGGATGCGCAGATCGGCACGCTGCGGCCCCTGCTGGGTGAAGCCCATCTGCCGATCCGTCAACCGGCCCTGCGCGAGCAGTTCGGCGAGATCGCGCTGACGGTCCCAGCCGCGGTGGTAGCGCAGCACCAGCCCCGGCAGGGGCAGCAGCTCGGCCAGCGTCGCCTCGAAGACCGGCAGGAAATCCGCCATGTAGGCGCTGCGCAGCGCGTCCAGTCGCTCGCTCCAGTGCACCAGCTCCCGTTCCCAGACGGTCATCGACTGATCGTCCATTCTATCATGCCTGAGCAGGGCGTTCCGATGTTTCAGTGCCCGGCGCATGCGCCGCCAGGCCTCGAGGAAATCGTGTTTCACGTGAAACACGCCCCAGTCGAGAAACTCGCGACGCGCCGCCGGCGACCCCTCCAGCAGGCGGAAGGCGTCGGGGTTGATCAGCTGCAGGGGCAGCGCCTCGACGAGCCGGGCGACCCGCCCCACTCGCTCGCCGGCCATGCGCATCTCCAGCTCCGCCTGCTGGCGGTGGCGCCGAACCCCCAGGGGCACGGGGGGATCGCCCATCAGTCGCCCGTGCAGGGTGACACTGTCGTGGTCGTGATGGATGGCGTGCTTGAGCTGCTGGGTGCGGAACGAGCGGCCCATGCCCAGGATGTGGATACCCTCGAGCAGGCTGGTCTTGCCGCTGCCGTTGTCGCCGCTGATCAGGTTGACGGTGGCCGAGGGTCGCATCTCCAGCGGCGCCAGATTGCGCAGGCCCTGAAACGAGAGGCGATCGAGAGGCATGGAGGATTCCGGGAGCGCCCGGAGGCGCTCCGTCGCGGTGGGCGGATTACAGACGCATGGGCATGACGACGTAGAGGGCGTCGCCGCCGCCGGGCTCTTCCATGATGGCGCTGCTGTTGGGATCGGACAGGGTCATCTGCATGCGCTCGTTGTCCAGCGCGTTGAGCACGTCGATCAGATAGCCGACGTTGA
Source organism: Modicisalibacter tunisiensis (assembly GCF_020148005.1). GTDB lineage: Bacteria > Pseudomonadota > Gammaproteobacteria > Pseudomonadales > Halomonadaceae > Modicisalibacter > Modicisalibacter tunisiensis. Next base: position 906,763 of record NZ_JAGXFD010000001.1, read on the forward strand.
AGCCGATCTCCATGGCATTGCCGTCGTATTCGATGGCCACGTTCTCCTCGGCTTCCTCCTGCTCCGGGTTGTTGGCCAGTACGCGCAGGTTGCCCTCCTCGAGGTTGAGGCGCACGCCGCGATACTTCTCGTTGGAGAGGATCGAGGTCCGCGAGAGGACCTGGCGCAGCTCGGCGCGGTCGGCGATGAAGGTCTTGTCGCCGCCGCGCGGAATCACCCGCTCGTAGTCGGGGAACTTGCCGTCCACCAGCTTGGAGGTGAAGGTGAACTCGCCGGTGTGGGCACGCACGTGGTTGGCACCCAGCGTCAGGTTGACCGGCTCGTCGCTGCCGTCGAGCAGCCGTGACAGCTCGAGCACGCCCTTGCGCGGCACGATCAGCTTCTGGGCCGGCTCGACGTCGATCTCGGCGCTGCGCGTGCACATGGCCAGGCGATGGCCGTCGGTGGCCACCGTGCGCACCAGGTGATGGCCGAACTCCAGCAGCATGCCGTTGAGGTAGTAGCGCACGTCCTGCTGGGCCATGGCGAAGCCGGTGGCATCGATCAGGTGCTTGAGCGTGCCCCGCGCCAGGCTCAGCTCCTGGCTGGCCTGACCGTCCTCGATGTTGGGAAACTCGGCCACCGGCAGGGTGGAGAGCGTGAAGCGCGAACGCCCGGCACGCAGGATCGCGCGCCCGTCCTCCAGCGAGAAGGTGATCTCGGACTGCTCGGGCAGCGACTTGCAGATGTCCATCAGCTTGCGCGCGGGCACCGTCGCCGAGCCGGGCTCGTCGACCTGGGTGGGCTCGGCGCGGCCGATCAGCTCCACCTCGAGGTCGGTGCCGGTCAGGGCCAGACGGGCGTCCTGCACCTCGATCAGCACGTTGGACAGCACCGGCAGCGTCTGGCGGCGCTCGACGACGCCGGCCACCAGCGACAGCGGGCGCAGCAGGGCTTCGCGGGCGATGGAAAATTTCATGAGGGCTCCACTCTATGTCCTGAATATCAAGGCGATGTTCGTGCCGCCGGTTCGGCGGGATGCTCGTCGTCTCAGCTGGTCAGCAGGCGCAGCAGGTTCTTGTAGTCCTCGCGGATGTCGGCGCTCTCTTCCTGCAGGGCCTGCACCTTGCGGCAGGCGTGCAGCACGGTGGTGTGGTCGCGGCCGCCGAAGGCATCGCCGATTTCCGGCAGGCTGTGATTGGTCAGCTCCTTGGCCAGCGCCATCGCCATCTGGCGCGGCCGGGCCACGGAGCGCGAACGCCGCTTGGAAAGCAGGTCCGCCACCTTGATCTTGTAGTACTCGGCCACGGTGCGCTGGATGTTGTCCACCCCGACCTGCTTGTCCTGCAGCGCCAGCAGATCCTTGAGCGACTCGCGGATGAAATCCTGGGTGATCGGCTTGCCCATGAAGTGCGAGTCGGCGATCACCTTCTTCAGCGCGCCCTCGAGCTCGCGGACATTGGAACGGATCTTCTGGGCGATGAAGAAGGCCGCGTCGTGCGGCAGGTCGACCTTGGCCTGGTCGGCCTTCTTCATCAGGATCGCCACCCGCGTCTCCAGCTCCGGCGGCTCGATCGCCACCGTCAGCCCCCAGCCGAAGCGCGACTTGAGCCGTTCCTCGACCCCGCTGATCTCCTTGGGGTAGCGATCCGAGGTGAGGATCATCTGCTGACCGCCCTCGAGCAGCGCATTGAAGGTATGGAAGAACTCTTCCTGAGAGCGCTCCTTGCCGGCGAAGAACTGGATATCGTCGATCAGCAGGGCGTCGACGCTGCGATAGAAGCGCTTGAAGTCGTTGATGGCGTTGAGCTGCAGCGCCTTGACCATGTCGGCGACGAAGCGCTCGGAATGCAGGTAGACCACCCGCGCGTTGTCGCGCTGCATGGCCAGCTGATTGCCCACCGCGTGCATCAGGTGCGTCTTGCCCAGCCCCACCCCGCCGTACAGGAACAGTGGATTGTAGGCGCCACCGGGATTTTCCGAGACCTGCCGCGAGGCTGCCCGGGCCAGCTGGTTGGACTTGCCCTCGACGAAGGTGTCGAAGGTGAAGTTGGGGTTGAGGCCGCTCTGGTGCTTGAGGCTGCCCTCCACCTGAACCTGGCGCTCGCCGTTCGAGCCACCGCGCCGCGCGGACTCCTCGCGCAGCGTCTCGATCTCCTGCTCGTCGGCGTAGTCGCCCCGCGGCGGGGTCTGCACCGCCGGGGCCGCGGGCTGACGAAAGCGGCTGGCCGACACCGGGTTGCCGAGTTCCCGGGGCTGGGGGCTGGGCGCGGCACGCCGGCTGCCCACCGCCAGCGCCACCTTGGGCGGCTTGGCTGGCGCCAGTTCACGCAGCAGCTCGTTGATGCGCTTCAGGTACTTGTCGCTGACCCAATCGCGCACGAAGCGATTGGGCGCCAGCAAGGTGAGCTCGTTGGACGCCGTATCTTCTGCCTGCAAGGGGCGAATCCAGGTATTGAACTGCTGCGAGTTCAGCTCGTCCTGCAGGTAGTCCAGACATTGTTGCCAAAGAGCGACCGACACGCGTGTGACCCATCCCGATTTGCGAATGACCGGGCATTGTAGCGTTCTCGAGGCGAGTTATCCACACGCCACCCGGCCACGATGGCTTTGTGGACAACTCGGGTACGGGAAGGTGGACGCGTCGGGTATCTTTCGGGGACAGGATGCGAACCGTGGATAACCCGTCATTTCATCCACAGGCTCCCGGCAGGAGAATCACCGTTTTCCAAACGACTGCACACACATTCATCAAACGCCCACCTGCATGATTCACAAGGAATCTATCAGGTTATCCACAATTTTTATCCCCAATAGTAATAACAACATCAGTCAAGAAACCCAATAATTGTAATAGGACCGTCGATCACGACGGAAGCACTGATCCGACGACGGTCTTCGCCCGGCTGACGGCTGGCATTTTTGGCAGGAAGGCGGCCACAGCACGGCGGCGAACAGCGGAACCGCCAGGCGCGTTGAAAGAACCTGTTGTGGATAATCGCGCGCAGAAATTGCACGTGGCTGGCGAATTCACTAGAATTTCCCGCCTTGAGCCAAATCCGTCCCGCTGCCCCGCCTGGGGAGGGGGGACAACTGTCACTTCCAATCCACCACGTGGGAATTCAACGTCATGAAACGCACCTTTCAACCCAGCGTTCTCAAGCGCAAGCGTGCGCACGGCTTCCGTGCTCGCATGGCCACCAAGAATGGTCGTCAGGTTCTGGCACGTCGTCGTGCCAAGGGTCGCAAGCGTCTGAGCGCTTGATCGGCCGCGAATGTCCTGTCAGGGCTTTCCCCGGCAACTGCGCCTGCTGAATGCCGGGGACTATCGATACGTCTTCGATCGCGCCACGTACAAGGTTCACGCCAGGGGCATCCTGGTTCTCGCCAGAGCCAATGCACTGGGGCATCCCCGTGTCGGCCTGGTGGTGAGCAAGAAGAATGTCCGTCGTGCCGTTGATCGCAATCGTCTCAAGCGCCTCGTGCGCGAATCCATCCGACTCCGGCAGCATCGCCTGCCCGCCGTGGATATCGTGGTCCTCGCCCGTCGCGGCGTCAGCGACCTGGATAACCCCACGCTGCACCGCCAGCTGCACGGCCTGTGGCGACGCCTGGAAAAGGAGGTTCGCAAGCAGGCGGCGGTCGCCTCGCCCTCCTGACCGGAACAGCGTGCTGGCCGAGTCGCCAGAGTGATCCAACTTCCCATCGGGCAGATCCCTAATGGACGTAAAACGACTGTTACTCGTGATTCCGCTCGCGGTTCTTGCCTACCTGCTGGTCATCCAGTGGAATCAGGACTACGGGCAGACCCCTGCCGAAACCTCCTCGCCCTCGTTCAGCAGCAGCGGTCAGCCGGCCGCCGGCGATGGCGGCGGCCAGCCCGCCGACGAGCAGAGCCTGGCTGCACCCTCCGGCAAGTCAGGGGGCAGCGCCAGCCCGACGATGGCGGACAACGCCGCCACCGACACTCGGCGCAGCCTGATCGACGTGAAGACCGACGTGCTCGACGTGCGCATCGACCCGCGGGGCGGCGACATCGTCTACGCGGCGCTTCCGCAGCACAAGATGAGCCGCAACGCCGAGCATCCCTTCGTGCTGCTCTCCGACGGCCGTACCCGCAGCTATGTCGCCAAGTCCGGGCTCCAGCTCGAGGGGCACAAGGGACGCATCGCCTTCACGCCGGAGAAGACCCAGTACACCCTCGCCAAGGGCGAGAAGTCGCTGACCGTCGACCTCAAGGCCACAGTCAACGGTGTTGACGTCATCAAGCGCCTGGTCTTCGACCGCGACAGCTACGCCGTCAAGGTCAGCTACCATCTGGCCAATCAGGGCGAAACCCCCGTCACCGCCCGCTTCATCGGCCAGCTGGCCCGCGACAACAGCCCCGACCCGTCCACCAGCGGCGGCATGGGCATGAGCTCGTACCTGGGCGCGGCCTATTCCTCGCCGGACAACCACTACGAGAAGGTCGGCTTCGACGCGATCAAGAACGGCGAGTTCAACAACCGTGACGTCGAGGGTGGCTGGGTCGCGATCATCCAGCACTACTTCACTTCCGCCTGGGTCCCGGCGCAGAACCAGCAGAACCTCTACTATGCGACCACCGATTCCCGGGACCGCAACGTGGTGGCCTTCGCCGGCCCCACCCAGAGCGTGGCTCCCGGCGGCGAGACCGACCTGAGCGCCACGCTCTACATGGGCCCCAAGGTCCAGGAGCGCCTGGCCGCCGTGGCCCCCAACCTGGAGCTCACCGTCGATTTCGGCTGGCTGTGGTTCCTGGCCAACCCGCTGTTCTGGCTGCTGGAGAAGATCCACAGCGTGATCGGCAACTGGGGCTGGTCGATCGTCCTGCTGACGGTCATCGTCAAGACCGTGCTGTTCCCGCTGTCCGCCAAGGCCTACAAGTCGATGGCGAAGATGCGCAAGCTCGGCCCCGAGATGCAGCGCATCAAGGAACGCTTCGGCGACGATCGCCAGAAGATGTCGCAGGAGATGATGAAGTTCTACCAGAAGGAGAAGATCAATCCTCTGGGGGGCTGCCTGCCGATCGTCATCCAGATGCCGGTGTTCATCGCGCTGTACTGGATGCTCAAGGAGTCCGTGGAGCTGCGCCACGCGCCGTTCATGCTGTGGATCAACGACCTGTCGGTGAAGGATCCCTACTTCGTGCTGCCGCTGCTGATGGGGCTGAGCATGTGGGTCCAGCAGTCGCTCAACCCGGCGCCGCCCGACCCCACCCAGGCGAAGATCATGAAGATGCTGCCGATCGTCTTCACCTTCTTCTTCATGTGGTTCCCGGCCGGCCTGGTGATCTACTGGATCGTCAACAACAGCCTGTCGATCCTCCAGCAGTGGGTGATCACCCGCAAGATCGTCGGCGACACCGCCCCTGCCAAGGGCAAGTAGCGCGTCACCGGCACTTCGCCACACCAGACCCCCGCCCTCGTGCGGGGGTCTGGCGTTTCAGTCCCGGATGACGACAATAGTCCCCACCCCTCAAAGAGCCCGCACCATGCCCGAAACGCCACTTTACACGCCGGACACCATCGCCGCCCTGGCCACGCCGCCGGGGCGTGGCGGCGTCGGGATCATCCGGGTCTCGGGGCCGGCCTGCCGGGCGATCGCCGAGGCGGTGATCGGCCACTGCCCCGCCCCGCGTCACGCCCGCTACGGCGCCTTCCTGGGCGCCGCGGGGCAGGTCGTCGACGAGGGCATCGCCCTGTTCTTCCCCGGTCCGCATTCCTTCACCGGCGAGGACGTGCTCGAGCTGCAGGGCCACGGCGGCCCGGTGCTCATGGACATGCTGCTCGAGCGCTGCGTGACGCTGGGCGCCCGCCTGGCGCGTCCCGGCGAGTTCTCCGAGCGCGCCTTCCTCAACGACAAGCTCGACCTGGCCCAGGCCGAGGCCATCGCCGACCTGATCGACGCCAGCTCCCGCGCCGCCGCCGAGAACGCCCTGCGCTCGCTGCAGGGGGCCTTCTCCGAGCGGGTATCGACACTGGTCGACTCGCTCATCGAACTGCGCATGTACGTCGAGGCGGCCATCGACTTTCCCGAGGAGGAGATCGACTTCCTCGCCGACGGCCACGTCGCCGGCAAGCTCGCCACCATCCGCGACGAGCTGGAGACGGTGCGCCGCTCGGCGAGCCAGGGCGCGCTGCTGCGCGAGGGCATGAACGTGGTGATCGCCGGGCGTCCCAACGCCGGCAAGTCCAGCCTGCTCAACGCCCTGACCGAACAGGACACGGCGATCGTCACCGACATTGCCGGCACCACCCGCGACGTGCTGCGCGAGCACATCCACCTCGACGGCATGCCGCTGCACGTGATCGATACCGCCGGGCTGCGCGACACCCCCGACGCCGTGGAACGCATCGGCGTCCAGCGGGCCTGGGAGGAGATCGAGAAGGCCGATCGGGTGCTGCTGCTGGTCGACGCCGCCACCACGCAGGCCACCGACCCCATGGCCATCTGGCCGGAGTTCGTCTCGCGGCTGGCCGATCCCGGACGGCTAACGCTGGTGCGCAACAAGATCGACACCCTCGGCGAGAACGCCGGCATCGACTTGTCCACAACCCCGCCGGTCATTCGCCTGTCGGCAAAGACCGGTGCGGGTGTGGATAACCTGAAGGATCACCTCAAGTCGGTGATGGGCTACTCGGCCACCACCGAGGGACGCTTCTCGGCACGGCGGCGCCATCTCGATGCCCTCGAGCGGGCCGGGGAAGCGCTCGACAACGGCGCCGCCCAGCTCGAGGGCATGGGCGCCGGCGAGCTGCTGGCGGAGGACCTGCGCGCCGCCCAGCAGGCACTCGGCGAGATCACCGGCGAATTCAGCGCCGACGACCTGCTGGGCAAGATCTTCGGCGAGTTCTGCATCGGGAAGTGAACCTCATTCTGAAGTGGTAAAGCCCCGTGAAACCTATCAAAACATATCAAAATAACTTATTGTTTTCTAAGGACAATATTCGCTTTTACCTCAAAAACCTTTTTCCCGCGTTTTCTTCTAATTGTAGGGTCCCGGATGATCAAATGAGTTATAGGAGTTATCCTCTGCTGGCAGCCAGAGAGCTTCTACAGCAATTCATTCGGGAGCCGATTCATGGACATCAAGCTGCATAAGCAGGCCACGACAACACCGAAGATCCGGTCCGAGATCCAGGCGGCGCCCTCCAGCATCACGGATAGCGAGCTGGCTCGCCAGTATGGCGTCTCCCCCGCGACGATCCGGCGCTGGCGGTACCGTGACGATGTCCATGACCGACCGCACACGCGTCACAACCTGCTGGCCACCCTCACGTCCGAGCAGGAGGCGGTGCTGATCGCCGCTCGCGAATTCCTGCGGCTCGGTCTGGATGACCTGCTCGTCGTGGCACGTGAGTTCCTGAACCCTCGACTGTCTCGCTCAGGCCTGCATCGCATGCTCCAGCGCCGCGAGGTGCCGACACTGGCAGAACTGGCTCGGCAGGACGCTGGTGATGATGGGAAGCCCCGGCACAAGCCCTTCAAGGACTACGAGCCCGGGTACGTGCATATCGACATCAAGCACCTGCCTCAGATGCCTGATGAGGAGCAGAAGCGCTACCTGTATGTCGCCATCGACCGTGCCACACGCTGGGTCTATCTGGAGGTCAGGCGTAGCCAGTCTGCCAAGGATGCCAAGGCGTTCATGAAGCGCGTGGAGGAGAAGGCGCCCTTCACGATCCAGACGGTGCTCACTGACAACGGCAAGTCGTTCACCGATCGCTTCACGCGGGCAGGTGAGCGCAAGCCCAGCGGCCGCCACCCCTTCGACCAGGAGTGCCAGGCCCATGGTATCGAACATCGCCTGATCAAGCCGGGAAGGCCACAGACGAACGGTATGGTGGAGCGGTTCAACGGCCGCATCAGCGACGTGCTGGCGACCCGGCGCTATACCTCAGGCGAGGACCTGGAGCAGACGCTCAAACGCTACGCTTGGCTATACAATCACCACATCCCTCAGAAGGCGCTGCATCATCAATCACCGATCACGGCGATGAAGGAGTGGCAGGCCAAGCGACCTGAGTTATTTACCAAACGGGTGGTTAATCACACGGGACCC
>NZ_JAGXFD010000001.1:914834-921221 GCF_020148005.1 Modicisalibacter tunisiensis
GCATCATCAATCACCGATCACGGCGATGAAGGAGTGGCAGGCCAAGCGACCTGAGTTATTTACCAAACGGGTGGTTAATCACACGGGACCCGACAGCTATTCACAGAGATGCCCAACAAACGAGTATACTGGCCTGTGTTTGTCCAGGCTGCTCGGATAAATCACCATCAGCTCCTTGCTAAGGCCAGGCTCACTCACGGGAATAGCCACCAGACTTCCATTTTGGACCTCCTCCCGTACAGAACTTTCAAGCACCAACGATGCGCCAAGTCCGACCTTAACCGCTTGCTTGACGGCTTCGGTGCTACCCAGCTGCATAGATACCGTCGGAAATGGCCCATGCTCACCGAAGTAGGTCGCCAAAAGCCGGCCAGTGCCGGTGCCGGGTTCGCCGCCGATCAGAGCCATGTTAGACAGCGTATCGCGGTCGATATCGGTTCGACGGGCTAACGGGTGACCAGGCGGAACGATTAGAACAACGGGCTCGTTACGCCACGCCTGAGCATGGAATCCGGGTAGATCATGCCACCACTCCATAATCGCCACGTCCAGCTCACCGTCCGATAAATGCCGTGCAATAGTCGGATTGGAATCTATTACCACATCCACCTCGGGCCCTACGCCCAGCTCCTTGTAACGACGGATGTAGGGCTGGAGCATATAAATCCCAATATTGGAGCTCGCCCCAACGCGAAGTCGAGCCTCCATAATGGAAGATCTCGCCTGCTCCTCCAGCCGGAGCAGACTTCGGGCAAAAGGCAACAAGGTTAAGGCAGCCCGGGTTGGCTCACAGCCAGAGCGCCCCCTGTGGACCAATAAAACGCCAAGTTGGTTTTCGAGTTTTTGAAGGTGCTGGGACAGTGTGGGTTGTGCGATGTCCAACTGGCGGGCTGCGGCCTGAAACCCGTTGTGGTCCAGCACCGCCACGAAACTCTTCAGCCAGACAAGATTCAGCATGGGCCGCTCTCGCGGCCACTGGGATCATTGATCGCATCATCCGGCCGCTCACCCCGAAGCACTTGCAGAATGTTCCGAGCAGCGCGTTGCTCGATAGCCAGACGCACCTGGCTGACGGCCGATCCGATGTGAGCAGTAAACAGCGTGTTGGGGTGGGCCCTGAGCCCCTGGGCGATCTCCCTCGGACGATCTTCTCTCGCCCAATCTTCCATCTCAAACACATCAGCGGCGTACCCCCCCAACTGACCGGATTGAAGCGCTTGCAGAACACTACCCTCATCCACCACAGATCCACGGCAGGGATTGATAAGGAATGCGCCCGGTTTCATTCCTGTTAGCGTTTCGCGATTAATGGTGTGGAGGGTTTGCTCATTGAGCGCCAGTGCCAGGATCACAATATCTGACTGGGCCAGCAGCATCTTGAGGGGAGTATGGGACAAACCCAGTGCCTGCTCATGCTGCACGGGTAAACGTTCCGGCTGGGAATAGATTAAATCCGCTCCCCATCCGTTCAGGCGCTGCGCCACCGCTTGGCCGATGGCCCCCATACCCACAATACCAATCCGTGAGCCTTCGATCCCCTGCCCATAGAAGCGTGGTGTCCAGCCAGTAAATTCACCGGATCGAACGAAGTGGTCCGCCGCCTTGACTTGTCGGGTGAGACTGATCGTCAGCCCGACCGTTAGCTCTGCAGTAGGCACGGTTAGCAAATCCGGTACAAATGTCAGCCAAACCCCATGACGCGTGCAGGCATCCACATCAAAGTTGTCATAGCCTTTCAGGGCTGCACCAATCACCTTCAAGCGCGGACACCCCTGTAGGAACTCCTCTCCAACTCGGTCTGGCATGAACGCCATCATCGCATCAGCGTCTGCAACGCGCGCAGCCACTTCCTCCTGGGGCAACGTGGCGCCGGATTGGTTGGTGACCAGCTCGCAATCTTGGGCAAGTTCATCCAGAACACTGTCATGGATCTTATGGGTTATCACAACCTTGGGTTTCATCGACGTTCCTTATTTGAATTTCTTACGAAGGCGGCCACTGAGACTGTCCACGACGGTGACCATCAACAAGATGACAATGAGAATGGCGCTGACTTCCTGATACTGCATGATTCTCAGCGAGCCCATCAATTCGAAGCCAATACCACCGGCACCCACCATGCCCATTACGGTCGAGGCACGGAAATTGTATTCCCAGCGATAAATGGACACGTCCGCGAATTGAGGAAGTGCTTGTGGCAGCACGGCGTGATAGAGCACCTGCAAGCGAGTAGCGCCGGCAGCATCGGCCGCTTCCACTGGCGCCTCATCTACATGCTCAATCGCTTCGGCAAAAAACTTTCCAACCATGCCAATGGAGTGAAGACCGAGCGCCAGTACGCCAGGCAACGCCCCAAAACCAACAGCAGCCACGAAGATGATGCCCATGATCAGTTCCGGGACTGAACGCAAACCGTTTAAAAGGGTTCGAGTTACTTGGAACACCACCGGATGTGGAGAGGTGTTGCGCGCAGCCAGGAATGCCAGTGGCACAGACAAGGTTACTGCAATGGCAGTACCGGCAATGCTCATCGCAAGCGTGTCGATTAACGGCGACACCCAGCTGGCCACATTGGTGAAGTCAGGTGGAAGAGATTCGCCAATGAGTGTGCCTATGGCTGGCACGCCATTGGCAAGTGTATTGAAATTGAGCAGCCCTACGTACCAACTTGCGACAAAAATGATGAGCAGCACTAACAGCGACTGTCCGAGTTTTTTCCGCCAGCCTTTCGCGTGCTCATCCAGCACGGAGGCCGACGGGGCCGGCGACAGAGTCGCCGGTTCCGTCGTTGTATAGTTCATGGGGCACTCCTCACATTTTTGCGAAATCAAGATTGAGCAGGCCAGCCATAGCGCGGATGACATCGTAATCTTCGTCGGTAATTGCCGCGAATCCCTCAGCCTTCAGGTTGTCGAGAATCTCCGGGTCATCGATCTGCAGAAAGGCTTTCTGAATGTTGCTCTTCAGCTCAGGGGCCAGGTTCGAACGCATGGCCCAGGGGTATTGAGGAAAGTCACCGCTGTAGCCCAGCACTTTGACCTTGCTCCGATCAATCAAACCGCGGTCCATCACATGCTCGAAGATAACTTCGGACAACCCTCCGGCGTCGGCATTGCCATTGGCGACGTTAACCGCAACAGCGTCATGGCTACCGACGAAATGAGCCTCATAGTCCTTTCCGGCTTCGAGCCCTGCCTTCTCAAGGAGTACGGCCTTGGGGATCAGGTGGCTGGAAGTGGATGCGGGGTCACCGAAGGCCATTTTCTTGCCTTTGATATCCGCGAAGGAGCTAACGCCAGAGTCCGCATTGGCAATAATGATGGAGCGATAAGTCGGCTTCCCGTCTACCACCATGGCGGCAAAGGGTTCAATGTCACTCTTACTCTTGGCCATCACATAGGACAACGGACCAAAGTAAGCCAGGTCAATTCGGCCAAAACGCATGGCTTCGATCATGGAGGAGTAATCGGTGGTAACAATCAGTTCTACTTCCTTACCAAGAGTGGTTTCCAGGTAATCCTTCAAAGGTTGGTTTCGCTTGATCAGTTCTGACGCGTTCTCATCCGGCAGCAAGGCAACTTTCAAAAGATCAGGGTCTGTATCTGCGGCATGGGCTGACCATTGGATGCCGAGCATCATTATCAGAGCCAGCAAAGAGTGAATCATTGTCTTCATTGTGCTATCTCCAGTACGTCTGTCGTTATCGGGGTGGTCTTAGGTTTATGGATGGCTGGTTTGCCTTCCGCAGCTACCACGCTGGGTGAACGGTGGTAAATCTCGTCCAGGTGTTTCGATTTCAGGTTTTCAGGAGCATCGTCAAAAACGATATGAGCGTTCGAAAGGCCGATGATCCGGTCTGCAAAACGCTGGGCGTATTCCAATTGGTGCAAGGAAATAACCGCGGTGATTCCATCTTCCTGACAAATATCGCGCAGTAGGCCGAGTACCTTTTCAGAAGTGGCCGGATCCAGGCTGGCAACGGGCTCATCGGCAAGAATCATGGATGGTTGCTGCACCAATGCTCTGGCGATTCCAACCCGCTGCTGCTGGCCGCCGGACAACTGATCTACTCGGGAAAGCGCTTTGTCAGCCAGACCTACGCGGTCGAGGCATTGCAGAGCCAACTCCAGGTCCTGCCGGGGCAGGGGAAGCAGGCTTCGCCAAGTACCGTGATACGCAAGTCTGCCTGTCAGCACATTCTGTAACGCGGTGTATCGTTCGATCAGCTGGTGATGCTGGAACACCATGGCGGTGCGGCTGCGGTGCTGTCGCAGGATTCTACGGTTGGTCAGTTCACCAAACTCGCCAGACACAACCTTCCCGGTTGTGGGCTTAACCAGGTGATTCAGTGAACGAAGCAGAGTGGATTTACCCGCGCCTGAAAGTCCCAGTAGCACGGTGAATTCGCCCTTGTGAAAGTGAACGTTGGTGGGTTTGAGCGCGAGGACGTTTCCCGGGTAGGTTACGCCCATACTCTCGACTCGAAGCATCACATTGGTTGATTGAGTTGGCGCCACAGGATCACCTTTTGCAATAAATAAGCTCGCCGTATTGCGAGTTACAATTGAACGGTAAAGCTGAGAGATGACACCGTCGTGTCACTGACGTGACAGGTTGATGAAGTGCTTTTGGTTCGCAAGGATTTTCCGAAGGGCTCTGTGAAATACATGGAGCTCAGCCAAAGTGGAACGAGCCACCCAGGAGCCCTGAATCCGTGATGCCGGCGTCGACACTTTCCCTATCGCCGTCAGCGAGCATTTTTTGACCTCCGATTCCGTCTCAACCGCCGAATGCATCTCTGCCATGGCCAACCATAGCGGCATCGGCCGGCGACGATGACCCGTTTGCTCATGCATTGCTACCCGCCGGGTACGGTGATGCTGGCTGCCGGTGACCGTCAGCCCTCTGCGTGGTGCCTTTGTCCGACAGACGATCAGCATGGCGTGCCTCGGGGATAGCGCAGGCGGCTTCGCAAGGTGTTCAACACCGTCATGCGTCCGATGTCCTGCCCGAAGTCGAGGATGATCTGCCGCGCCTTGTGAATCACGAGCGCCGCACGATGCACCAGTTCTTGTAGCACGGTGCGGATCCGGCGCCGCTTGGCGGGATGGCGCACCGGGCTCAGCTCGCCGGTCATGCCCAGCTGCCCCATCAGCCGCAGGATGTTGTAGGCCAGCTGGGCGAGGTGCAGGATCAGATCGTTGGTGGCGAACTTGCCCGACGGCAGCCGCTCCAGGTCGAGATCGGTCTTGATCTCACTGTGGAATTGCTCGTGGGTGGCATGCGCCTGGTAGCGTTTGATCACCGCCTCCGGCGCCTCGTCCAGGCTGGTCCACCAGCCTTCCAACTCATAGTCCGGTTCGAGCAGCAACTGGCCATCGCGATCGGCGGTGCGCTCTACCAGGCGCATCACGCGTTGGACGACGTATTCGGTCTTGTTGTCGTCGTGGATCGAGACGGTCTGCGGCCACAGCGCCTGGCGCTTGCCAGGACGCAGCTCTTCCCAGTAGTCCGCCGCCACAGCCAACCAGGTATCCTGATCCGCCGTGGCCGAGCCGCGCGGGTTCCATTTGACGACATAGTCGAGCCGGCGCCCCTCGTCGGCAAAGACCTGGCGTTGCTGTTCGAGAAGCGCCAGGTGCGCCTGGCTGTCGAAGCCGCTGTCCTCGCGTAACAGGATCGGTTGCTTGGTCAGGCCTTGGGCGCGAGGCAGTACCCGCTCCAGGAAGGCGTTGCTCTCCTTCATGGTGTGCTGCTTGCCAGGCCGCAGTTCCAGACCCAGGCACCACCCTTCGTTGCCCAGATAGGCGGCGATCGGGGTGTAGCCATCGACCTTCTGGTAGGTCCGCGAGACGCCTTCCTTCTTCGAGTTGCTGTTGTCCATGACGAAGGTGTCGATGTCCAGGCAGACGTGCGTCGTCTCGGCGGTGATCGGTGCTTCGATCAGTGACAGCAGGGTCGTGGACCAGGTGGCGGTGCGCGCCTGCAGGTCGTTGGCGGCAAGTTTCTCCAGCCGCTGTCGCAGCGTCGCCGCGCTCGGCACCTTCTGCAGGGTCAGCAGTTGTTGGAAGGGCTTGTCGCGGCGGAAGTTCTCGACAGCGTCATAGTCGCTCATGCCCAGACACAGCAGGCCCAGGTAGCTCTTGATCACGTCACTGGTGCGCATGCCCAGCGTGGTGGGGAAGCGGCTGTCGATGCTGTCGACGCCAGCGATCTCGAAGCATTGCCCGATGATGGACAGCCCGGCGTGGCTGGTGAGGGTGCGGCGACTGGCGCGGAACTTGACGTTGGGCATGGCACTATCTGGGTGAATGGCGATATTCGCTATATTGCCATGCAGTTCAGTAGGTTAGAAGCATTCCTGGGGGCCGGTCTCACGGATTCAGG
>NZ_JAGXFD010000001.1:921231-1012718 GCF_020148005.1 Modicisalibacter tunisiensis
GCACTATCTGGGTGAATGGCGATATTCGCTATATTGCCATGCAGTTCAGTAGGTTAGAAGCATTCCTGGGGGCCGGTCTCACGGATTCAGGAGTAGGTTACGTGGTTTCTTGATCATTTTTGATCCCCATTTACTCCCTTAAAACTATAAACTATTGATTTTATGACTTATTTTACATTCTGTATCGGCAAGTGACGCCGGCCGCCACGGGCCGGCTCACTCTGTCGTCCACCATTTCCCGCTGTGCCGCGCCCCTCGGCCCCACAGCGGCGCCAGGCGCTGCATGGCCGCCGACAGCTCGGTATCCAGCCCCCAGGGCGGGTTGCGCACCACCAGGCCGCTGCCGTACATGCCGTGGCGCTCCCCGGCGGCATGGTGAACGAGTTCGCTGCGCCACAGCTTGTCGATGCCCGCCGTGCGCAGCGCCTCCAGCAGGCCGTGATGGTGACCCGCCGGCAGCAGCGGATACCAGATCATCACCACCGCGTGGCGCGCCTTGGCGGCGATCCGCTGCAGCGTCTGTGCCGTCTCGGCGTATTCGGCCTTGCGCTCGTAGCTGGGGTCGATGAGCACGCACAGCCGCGGCGTCGGCACCGGCAGCCGGCGCACCAGCCCCTGCGGGCCATCCTCGTGGAAGCGCCGGGCCTGGGGCGGCAGCGCCTGGCTCTCGAGATGACGATGCTCGCCCGGGTGCAGCTCGAAGAGCGTCAGCCGGTCCTGTTGGCGAATGGCCCGAGACAGCCACCACGGCGAGCCGGGATAGTGGGTCAGCGTGCCACTCCTGGGCTGGGCCTCGGTCAGCGCGGCGAGCCAGTCGGCGAGCAGCGGCGCGTCGTCCCTGACCAGCGCATGCCGGGCCGCCCAGACCGGTTCCACCCCGTCGCGGTATTCCTGGAGCCTGTCGGTCTCCATCGCGGCCAGTGGATACAGGCCGCGACCGGCATGAGTATCAACATACGTAATGGGTGATTCTTTACGTAAAAGATGGCGCGTGACGGCATGCAGCGCCAGATGCTTGTGAACGTCGGCGAAGTTGCCGGCATGATAGGCGTGCTGATAGGCAAGCATGGCGAGATTCCGATGAAGAAAAGGCCCACCGACAGTCGCCGGTGGGCCCGAAGGTCGCGAATCGTGGAACGTCGGGGAGTTACTGCTGCCCGGTCGGCACCACGGTGATCTCGACACGGCGGTTCTGGGCGCGCCCGGCTTCGGTATCATTGCTCGCCACCGGCTGGCTTTCCCCCTGACCGACCATGTTCAGGCGCTGACGCTGCACGCCACCCTGCATGAGGTAGTCGCCCACCGCCTGGGCCCGGCGCTCGGAGAGGCGCTGATTGTAGGCCTTCGAGCCGGTGCTGTCGGTGTAGCCGGCCACGGTGATGCGGGTTTCCGGATACTCGCGCAGCACGGCGGAGACATCGTTGAGCGCCTGCCGCGCCTGGCCGGTGAGTTCGCTGGAGTCGAAGCCGAAGGTGACGCTGTTGGGCATGTTGAGGACGATGTTGTCGCCCTGGCGCTGCACGCCGATGCCGGTACCCTGCAGCCGGTCACGCAGCTGGGCTTCCTGACGGTCCATGTAGTAGCCGATGCCGGCACCGGCGGCGGCGCCCACCGCCGCGCCGATGGCGGCATGATCGCGGCGGCTGGCGGCACTGTCGCCACTGAGCAGGCCGGCCACGGCCCCTGCCGCGGCACCGATGCCCGCACCGGTGGTGGCCTTGGCGGTCTGGGGCTCCCCGGTCTGCGGGTTGGTGGTCGTGCATCCTGTCACGGCCAGTGCGGCCGACAGCGGAATCGCCATCCAGAGCTGCTTGGTGATCATGCGGTTAACGCTCCTCGTTTCCTTGGCTTCCGTGAATAAGGCTTGCCGCCCGTCACGCATCGTCGATCAGGGCCAGCAAGTCGTTCAAGAATAACAGACCCTGCGGGCTCGCCTGCAGCCGGCCGGCATCCTCGACCAGCAGCCCGCGCGCGCGGGCTGCCGCCAGGTGCGGTGTCAGTTCATCCAGCGGCCGGCCGGTATGGGCTTCCCACAGCGACAGCGGCACCCCGTCCACCAGCCGCAGCGCGTTCATGGCGAACTCCAGCGGCAGCGTCTCGAGCGCCACCGGCTCGCGCCCGGCCTCGAAGCCGCGCGGGTCGTCGGCGCGGCGCAAATACGCCTCGGGCTGGCGGGTCTTCCAGCGCCGCTCGACGTGCCAGGTGCCGTCGGGCTCCCGCCGGGTCAGCTTGCCGTGGGCGCCGGCACCGATGCCCAGATAGTCGCCGAAGCGCCAGTAGGTCAGGTTGTGGCGCGAGGCATGGCCGGGCCGGGCATAGGCAGAAATCTCGTAGCGCCCAAGGCCGGCGGCCTCGAGTCGCGCGTGGCCGGCATCCTGGATCGCCCACAGCGTCTCGTCCTCCGGCAGGGGCGGCGGCCGGGAGTGGAATTCGGTATTGGGCTCGATGGTGAGCTGATACCAGGAAAGGTGCGTGGGCGCCAGCGACAGCGCCGTGTCGATATCGGCCAGTGCCAGCTCGGCGTCCTGCCCAGGCAGGCCGTGCATCAGATCGATGTTGAAATTATCGAAGCCGGCCTGCCGGGCGCTGTCGACCGCGCGACGCGCCTCGTCGCCGTCGTGGATGCGTCCGAGCGCCGCCAGCTGGGCCGCCTGAAAGCTCTGTACACCCAGCGACAGGCGATTGATGCCGGCCCGGCGATAGGCCGTGAAGCGCCCCTGCTCCACCGTGCCCGGATTGGCTTCCAGGGTGATCTCGGCATCGGGGGCGAGCACGCCGCGCCGCTCGAGGGTGTCCAGCAGGCGCGCGTAGAAATCCGCCGACATCAGGCTCGGCGTGCCGCCGCCGATGAATACGCTGTGGATCAGTCGCCCGTCGCTGCGCGTGAGCTCCTCGTCCAGATCCATCAGCAGGGCGGCCAGATACGCCGACTCCGGCAGATCGGCGCCGGAACCGGAACCGATGCCATGGGAGTTGAAGTCGCAGTAGGGGCACTTGCGCACGCACCAGGGCACATGCACGTACAGCGCCAGTTCGGGCAACGGCCTCATGAGCCGAGGCTCTCCACCAGGGTGCGCAGGGCGCGGCCGCGATGGCTGAGACGGTTCTTTTCAGCGGGGTCGAGCTCGGCGGCCGTCAGCCCCTGGTCGGCCAGCCAGAACAGCGGATCGTAGCCGAACCCTCCCTCACCACGCGGGTGGGCGAGAATCTCGCCACGCCAGCTGGTCTGCACGATACGCGGCACCGGGTCGTGCTCGTGCTGCAGCCAGACCAGCACGCACCAGTAGCGGGCCGTGCGCTGCCCTTCAGGGACGTCCGCCAGCGCCTCGAGCAGCTTGCGATTGTTGGCCGCATCGCTGCTGGGCTCGCCCGCGTATCGGGCCGAATAGATGCCCGGCGCCCCCTGCAGGGCGTCCACCGCCAGCCCCGAGTCGTCGGCCAGTGCCGGCAGGCCGCTGATGCGACAGGCGTGCCGCGCCTTGAGCAAGGCATTTTCGACGAACGTCAGCCCCGTCTCCTCGACATCGTCGACATCGAACTCGCGCTGGGGATGAACCTGATAATCCAGGGGCGTCAGCAGTGCCTGAAACTCGCGCAGCTTGCCGGGGTTGCCGCTGGCCAGTACCAGTCGTCGTTCCATTTCACGTCACCTTGGTGTTGCAGAGTTTCGCTCATTCTATCGGTTAGCACGGCACATGCGGAACGCCAGACGGACTGACGGCGCCCCGCCCTCCCGGTCTCCGTACCGCTTCCCACCTCCAGGGTTGGCAACCATCAGCCTGCCATCACACAGAAAGGTTACAAAATGTTTTTCTCATGACTGATTTTTCTCCTCTCTCATGACAGGAAACCAGAGGACAAGAAAAAGTTGACAGGTAAGTAAATGATTAGAAATTTGAAAAAATAAAAGTGATTGAAAAAGTTATTTTTAATACCAAAAAACGATAACAAGAAACGAGTAACCAAACTTTACAAACAGGGAGGGACCAACAAAGCTGAATCAGACCGCTGCATGGTACGCAGAGACCACATAACGACTCAAGATCCAACACCATACTTCCGGAGCAGTGACGATGAGCCAAGGGAACTCATTGATTCTTCTGGTCACGGACTGCAATCCCCAGACGCAGCTGTTCATGGACTACATCGCCGAACAGCTGGACTGCCAGATTGCCGCCGTCTCCCCCCATGATTTGCTCGAGGCCTTCACCAGCGATTCGCTGCTGATCCTGCTCGATGCCGATCACGTCGATGAAAGCAGCATGCAGCAGTGGCACAGCCGGGCGGCGGAGACGGCCAACACCACCCTGGCGGCCATCAATCTGCGCGACGAGGACCATGCCGCGGACATGCTCGCCTCGCTGCACCTGCGGGGCGTCTTCTACCGGCGCGACAGCATGGCGCTGATCTGCAAGGGCATCCATGCCCTGCTGGAAGGCGACCTGTGGATGTCGCGCTCGCTGATGACCCGGCTGATCGAGTTCTACCGGCGTCAGCAGCTTAATGCCTATCGCCCGGTATGCGGCCTGACCCACCGCGAGCTGGAGATCATCGGCCTGCTGGGCTCGGGGGCCTCGAACACCGAGATCGCCGACAAGCTGTTCGTCAGCGAGCACACGGTCAAGTCCCACCTCTACAACATCTTCCGCAAGATCAAGGTGCACAACCGCATCCAGGCCATGAACTGGGCGCGCCAGAATCTCGGTGCGCCACCACCCAGCCCGAGCAAGCCCCAGCAGCGGCGGTGACCGTCATGAACACGCCTGCCCTGCGTCTTGCCCTGTGCCTGCTGTGCCTGTCGATCGGGCCGGCGCTCGCCGGTACCGAGCCCGCCACGCCGGCCGCCGGCCCGCAGAGCGATGCCCCCGAGAGCGCGGACGGCCCCGCGACGTCGCGGACGCTCAAGCCCCGCGAGCCGTCACCGCTCAACGGCCTGGTGGTGGATCGCACCATCACCATGATCGGCAAGACATTCTATCAGCAGTTCAGCCAGCGCCGGCTGGACAGCATCGTGCTCAACAACACCAACCTGGTGGTCCACGAACGCCCGTCGGCGCGCTGGGGCAGCATCGTCTGGGTCGCCGAGGGCAATCGCATCCTGTACCAGGCCACCCTGCCGCCCCGCCTGAGTGACGTCGACCAGTATGCGCAGGCCGCCGTCGAGCAGGTCGAGCAGCTGGTACTGCGCCGCAAGGTCATGCAGGCACTGGACCGCAATGGAGACCTGGCCGGCGACGAATGGTGAACCGGCCCCACGACATACGCGAGGGAATCACGATGAGAATGCAGCCGCTCCTGTTGTCACTGGCCCTGGCCACGGGTGCCGCCCAGGCCGGAGAACTGGTCTATCGACCGATCAATCCGTCGTTCGGCGGCGACCCGCTGAACGGCAACTACCTGCTCAACAAGGCCCAGGCCCAGGACGACAACAAGGATCCCAACGCCCCCGACTTCGGCAGCTTCAGCGAGACCGACCTGTTCATCCAGGATCTGCGCAACAGCCTGGTCTCGAACGCCATCGACGACGCCGTGAACGCCACCGACCCCGGCCGCACCAGCACCATCGACAGCGCCGAGCTGAAGATCAAGATCGTCAGCAACGGCAACGGCGGCTTCCAGATGCAGATCACCGACCGTCGCACCGGGGAAGTCACCAACATCAACCTCGGCTCCGCCGCCAACAACTTCTGATGAGGGCGAACACCATGAAAGGATTGACGGCCTGCCTTGTCATCTCCCTGCTGGCTCTGAGCGGCTGCTCGAGCATGGTGACCACCGCGGAAGGCCTCGAGGCGGCCCCCGCCACGCTGATGCCGCGCTCCGGCACCTACGGGGACCTGATCAGCCTGCCCAAGCCGAGTGCCAAGATCTACGCTGCGGTCTATGACTTCCGTGACCAGACGGGGCAGTACAAGCCTCAGCCGGCCAGTACCTTCTCGACCGCCGTCACCCAGGGCGGCGCGGCGATGCTCAGCGGGGCGCTGGCCGACTCCGGCTGGTTCGTGCCCCTCGAGCGGGTCGGGCTACAGAACCTGCTGACCGAGCGCAAGATCATTCGCGCCAACCTGGAGCGCAACGGCCAGACTGATGCCCTGGGCTCGCTGGATGCGGCACGTGTCCTGCTAGAGGGTGGCATCATCGCCTACGACTCCAACCTGCGGACCGGCGGGGCCGGGGCGGAATATTTCGGCATCGGCGCCTCCGGGCAGTACCAGGTGGATCAGGTGACGGTCAACCTGCGGGCCGTGGATATCGCCACCGGGGAAGTGCTGGCCAACGTCACCACCAGCAAGACGATCTTCTCCCACGAGATCCGCGCCGGCGTGTATCGCTTCATCGATTTCAAGCGCTTGCTGGAAGGCGAGATCGGTTACACCAACAACGAACCCGTGCAGATGGCGGTCATGTCGGCCATCGAGTCCTCGGTGATCCACCTGATCGCCCGGGGTATCCAGAATGGCCTGTGGACGCTGGCCAATCCCGCCGAGCGTGACGACCCGATTCTCAGCGCCTACCTGGAGGCGCCCACTCCCATGCTCTGACAGCCCGGCTCGCGCGATAGTGCCTGAGCGCCCTGCGGGGCGCTTTTTTCATGCCTGCAGCCTGACCGCCACCCCGCTGTTTCTCTCGACAGGCCATGCTGAAAGACAAACTTGTGACTTATCTGTGCACTTTAAAAACATCGTCTCTCACATCAGTCCGGCCAGCATGAAAAATGGCATTTACTTCTGATTGCCGTAGTTTTTCGCTTTGTAAAGACTTCGAAAGGCAGCGAAACAAACGATGCCAGCAACAACAGAACGGAATGCCGAGACATCGAGAGGCGTCGCCCAGCAGGATCGCTGATACGCAGCCCATCCCGCCGTCTCGGCATCATGAATCCGCAAGACGGAGTGACGCGTCCGGGCGTGCCGGTGCGCGAATCTCGTCGCTCATCACGAGCAGCCACAGGGTGGGAACAGCACATGAAACTCAAGATCGCGATTCTGTCCGCCTCCATCGCACTGACGTCCCAGGCGATGGCCGCCAGCAACGACATCACGGTCGAACAGGACGGCTATGGCAATCGGCTCAATGCCTACCAGTTCGGCACCGGCGGCACGGCCAGTTACCAGCAGTCGGGCTGGCGCTCCAGCGCCGAGCTGCGCCAGTATGGACAGGGCAACAACGCCTCACTGATGCAGAACGGCTACCGGGGGCAGGCCACTCTGCTGCAGCGCGGCTATCTCAACAGTGCGGCGATTGATCAGGATGGCATGAGGAGCCGTGCCTCGATCACCCAGCGCGGGCAGAACAACGATGCCGCCGTCACCCAGCGCGGCTGGCGCAGCGACGCCACTGTCACGCAGCGGGGCTATGCCAACCAGTCGGCGATCACCCAGTCGGGGTATCGCAACCGCGCGACCACCCTGCAGGCCGGCCAGACCAACGCCTCCACGGTCGCCCAGGAAGGCATGCTCGGCACGGTCGACGTCACCCAGCGCGGCTACGGCAACCAGTCCGACGTCACCCAGGGCGCCGATGGCTACACCAACGCCGTGACCTCGATGCAGCGCGGCACCTACAACGAGTCGACGGTCACTCAGAACGGCTACTTCGGCACGGTCGACGTCACCCAGCGCGGCTACGGCAACCAGTCCGACATCACCCAGGGCGCCGACGGCTACACCAGCAGCGTCACCTCGATGCAGCGCGGCACCTACAACGAGTCGACGGTCACTCAGGACGGCTACTTCGGCACGGTCCCTATGCTTCAACGTAGTTGTCACCTAAACGGATTGAGAGGTGAACAACGTGCGTTACCCCGCAGAACGTAAGGAAGCCATCCTCAAGAAGATGGCACCGCCCATGAGCATGACCATCCCGGAATTGGCCGAGCAGGAAGGCATCACCGCGACAACCCTCTACAATTGGCGGAAACAGGCCAGAGCACGAGGACAGGTTTTGCCATCACGTTCCACCAAGCCCGATCACTGGACCAGCCAGGAGAAATTCCAGATCGTCCTGGAAACGGCCCCGATGAATGAGGCCGAACTCAGCGCCTATTGCCGCGAGCGTGGGCTCTATCCCGAGCAGGTGGAGGCCTGGCGGGATGCCTGCATGAACGCCAACGACGATGCGGCAGCGCAGGCCAAGCAGCTTCGCCAGGCGCGGAAGGCCGAGCAAAAGCGGCTCCGTCAGTTGGAGCGTGAGCTGCGCCGCAAGGACAAGGCCCTGGCCGAGACGGCGGCGCTGCTGGCCCTGTCAAAAAAGGCCGAGGCGATCTGGGGCACGACCAACGACGAGGACGACTGACCAGCCTCCCGGATCGCCAGCGCATCGTGACCCTGGTGCAAGACGCCCAGCGTGACGGTGCTCGGCTGGCCAAGGCCTGTCAGGTGATGGGCATTAACGTGCGGACCTACTATCGCTGGGTCTCCGAAGGCGAGGTGACGGCGGATCGCCGCCCCGACGCCGACCGCCCGGAACCGGCTAATAAGCTATCGCCTGAGGAGCGAGAGGCGGTCTTGGCGCTGTGCAACGCCCCGGAGTACCGGAGCCGCCCTCCGGCCTTCATCGTGGCCGATCAGGCGGACAAGGGCCGCTACCTGGCCTCTGAGTCGACGATGTATCGAGTGCTCCATGAATACGACCAGCAACACCACCGGGGCCGACAGCAGGCCCCGCAGCGCAAGCGCTCTCCGACGACGCACCAAGCCACGGCGCCTAACTACTTGTGGTGTTGGGATATCAGCTGGCTGCCGGGCCCAGCACGCGGTACCTGGTGGTACCTGTACCTGATCATGGACGTCTTCAGCCGCAAGATCGTTGGGCACGAGGTCTACGAGACGGAGACTGGCGAGCTGGCCGCCGAGCTGATCCAGAAGGCCTGCTGGCGAGAGCACCTCACCGATCGTCACAAGCCCCTGATCCTTCACTCAGATAACGGCAGCCCGATGAAGGCAGCAACCTTCTTGGAGAAGCTCTACGACCTGGGCATCACCCCGTCGTACAGCCGTCCACGGGTGAGTAACGACAACGCCTTCGCCGAGTCGGCCTTCAAGACGCTCAAGTACCGGCCGGGCTTCCCCGCCGAGGGGTTCGCTACCCTGACCGAGGCTCAGGACTGGGTTCAGCAATTTACCGAGTGGTACAACCATGAGCACCGGCACAGTGCCCTTCGCTACGTCACGCCGAGTCAGCGCCATAACGGCGAGGCCAAGGGCATCTTGGCGCAGCGCCGGGAAGTCTTCGAGGCGGCTAAGCAGCGCCACCCGGAGCGCTGGTCGGGTGACATCCGGAAACTCAGCCTGCCTGAGATCGTACACCTAAATCCCGAGCGGGACCCGGTGCCACAGGCAGCGGGATTTTAAAGAGCCAGAACCATTTCATGTGCCATCTATGTTGACAGACTCCGCGGTCGACGTCACCCAGCGCGGCTACGGCAACCAGTCCGACATCACCCAGGGCGCCGACGGCTACACCAACAGCGTCACCTCGATGCAGCGCGGCACCTACAACGAGTCGACGGTCACTCAGGACGGCTACTTCGACACGGCCGATATCACCCAGCGTGGCTATGGCAACCAGTCCGACGTTACCCAGGGCGGCTATACCAACAGCGTGACGTCGTTGCAGAAGGGTACCTACAACACCTCCAGTGTCGACCAGAGCGGCTACTTTGGACGTGTCAATGTCAGTCAGTCGGGTTACGAGAATGATGCTTCCGTCACCCAGCAGGGCTACCGCAATCAGGCCGACGTGATGCAGTCGGGTGAGTTCAACACGGCCGAACTCAGCCAGTCCGGCGAATACAATCGCGGCGATATCTCCCAGAGTGGTTACGGCAACGACAGCACCATCACCCAGAGCGGCTGGCGGAACATGGCCACCACCGAACAGGACGGCACCTACAACACGGCGGAAATCACCCAGACCGGCTATCGCGATATCGCGGATATCTACCAGAACGGCTATGGCAACAGCGCGGTGATCTCGCAGGCCGCCGGTGGCTGGGGCTCCTGGGCGACCAACCGGGCCAGCATCGTCCAGTACGGATACGGCAATACCGCCAGCGTGACCCAGAGCGGAGGCGCCAACACCGCCAACGTCTACCAGTACTGATCTTCGTCAGTCTTCATGGATTACCGACCCCGCTTCGGCGGGGTTTTTCCTGCTCTTTTTCGCCCCCCTTTTATCGCTATTTACCTCATCGTTTCCCCACCAGTTACCTGATGAGTTTTTCGTTGCCATCAACCAGATAATTCACCATCAGTTTCATGCGCGCTTCTTATAGCGTGTCTCGCCTTTTGTATAAAAATGTAATCAACCATTAAAGGCGGGATTCACCATGAAATCGTCAGTGATCATCGGGGCCGCAGCCGGCCTTTTCATCACGACCTCCGTGCAGGCACGTGACCTGGCCATCGGCTCGGAACTGGACAGCTACTCCGGGGTTTCTCGTGGCGATCAGGCCGTGACGATCGAGCAGTCAGGCGTCGGCAATCGGGCCGACACTCGCCAATACGGCAGCGGCAACGGCGTCGCCATCGGCCAGTCCGGCCGGGCCAATCATGCCGTGGCGATGCAGGCCGGCAGCGCCAATGAGGCCAGCATTCTTCAGTCGGGCGGTTATCTGAGTGCCGAAATCAACCAGCAGGGGGTCGGACACAGCGCCGACATCGCCCAGTCTGGTTATCACAAGCAGGCCACCATCAATCAGCAGGGGGCCTACGGCAACGCGGAAATCGTCCAGCTGGGCAGGAGCAGTACCCCCGTGAGCATCACGCAGTACGCCCGCGGACGCATGAGCGTTCAGGTCGTGCAGCACTGATGGCGGGGTTCAAGGAGCGGCATCGACAGGACGTCACCGCGTCTCGCATGCCGGACGTTGATTGAAAAACCACACAAGGGAACACGAACCATGAAACTGCAACTCTCCGTACTCGTCGCCGCCATCGCCCTCTCCACCAGCGCCATGGCCTCCGAGGAGGGTAGCCACCATGGTGGCGGTCATCACGGCGGCTTCCACAACGGCAACAATAGCTCGACGATCGATCAGACCGGCTACGGCAACAGCGCCGATACCAACCAGATGGGCTACAGCAACTCAACCACCCAGCTGCAGACGGGCTGGAGAAACGATTCCGAGGTCATGCAGCGCGGCCGGGACAACTCCGCGGATGTGACCCAGAACGGCTGGGCCAACCGCTCCAATGTCTATCAGCGTGGCTATTCCAACTCGACGGACGTGTCCCAGTCCGGCATGCACAACAAGTCGTCGGTGACCCAGAGTGGCCGGGATCATTACGCGCGCGTCAACCAGACCGGCATGGGTCATGCGTCCGACATCACCCAGAGCGGCAGGCACAACGTCGCCCTCGTCGAGCAATCCGGCAGCCTCAATGACTCCGTGATCGTGCAGAAGGACGAGAGCAACTACGCCAAGGTCACCCAGTCGGGCACCAAGCAGTTCTCCGACATCTACCAGAGCGGCAAGGACCAGGTCGCCATCACCACGCAGAGCGGTTACGGCAACGATGCCATCGTGGTCCAGGAAGGCATGGGCGACAACTACTCGTCGATCGGCCAGACCGGCTACAACGATCTCGCCGATGTCTACCAGGGTGGCTACGACAACGTCTCGTCAGTCCGCCAGGGCACGGCCGCCGGCCTGGGCATGATGAATCTGTCCAGCAACACCGCGACCATCGTTCAGCAGGGTTACAGCAACAATTCCAGCGTGACCCAGATGGGCGGTGCCAACACGGCCAACGTCTATCAGTACTGAACGCGTCCCGCGACGTCCCTCCGACGCTCATGACGCATGCATGAAAAAGGCCCCGCTTCGGCGGGGCCTTCCTGTGTCGCCACCGTTCACTGCAGGCGCAGATGCTCCTGGATCAGCCCCACCAGGGTCAGGTTGGCGTTGTCCCGGGTGGTATCGAGATGCACCAGGTGCAGGCGCTCCTCGTCGGTGAACGGCTCGAAGAGGCGCTGCTGACGCTCGAGCACCGCCAGGCCGGCCTCGGAGGGATCGCCGCCCCGCCGGGCGCGTTTCTCGATGCGCGCACGCAGGGTCGCGTCATCGGCCTCGAAACTGACCAGCAGCACCGGCAACCCCCGGGCCTCCGCCTGATGGCGCAGCCGGTCGCGCTGTGCCTGGCGCAGGCAGGTGGCATCGATGCATACCGGCAACCCGCCGTCGAGCACCATGCCGGTCAGCGCGGCGAGGTGGCGATAGGTGCGCTCGGTGGCCTCGGGAGTGTAGATATCCACACCCGCCTGCTCGGTGCGGGCCTGGGGATCGAAGCCGTGCAGGCGCTTGCGCTCCACATCGGAACGCAGCCGGACCCCGCCCAGCCGCCGGATCATCTCGCCGGTGAAACGGCTCTTGCCGCTGCCGGAGACCCCCACGCCGATCACCAGATAGGGAAAATGGAACTCCGCGTAGTGCTCGGCGAGCGCGAGATAGCGACGGAAGTCGGCCATGATCGCCTGGCGGTCGGTAGGATGCAGATCCGGCTGGTGATAGCGCAGCATGGCCACCTTGGCACGCACCAGCGCCCGATAGAGCTTGTAGAAGGGCAGCAGACGCACCAGCTCGTGATCTCCCGAGCACTCCAGGTAGCGATTGAGGGCGTGCCGGGCCAGGGCCTCCTCGTTCCGTGCCTCGAGATCCATCAGCAGGAAGGCCAGATCGCTGCCGACATCGTTCCAGCGCAGCGTCTCGTTGAACTCGATGCCGTCGAACAGCACTACCCGACCGTCGAGGCGCACCGCATTGCCCAGGTGCACGTCGCCGTGGGTCTCGCGCACGAAGCCCTCGCGATGACGGCGATCGAATACCTCTCCGAGCCGGGCCAGGGTCTCGTTCGCCCAGGTCTCGAGGTGTTCCAGTCGCCTACGGTCATGCTCGCCGGTCAGGCGCGCGTCGATCAGCCGGAATTCCCGTTCGACGACCGCCGCGATGGTCTCGCGTGACCCCAGGGCATCGGTGGCCGGCAGCCGCTCGGCCTCGGCATGAAAGCGCACCAGCTGGTCCACCAGGTCATCGATCAGCGGCTGCGACAGCTCGCCGCTGGCCTGCAGATGGCTGAGCAGCTCGCGGTTGCTGAACTGGCGCATCTTGATGGCGTGCTCGATGGGCGTACCCGAAGCGGCGACCCGGGGCGCCTCCGGCGTGCCGACGATCGGCACCACGCCGAGGTAGAGATCCGGCGCCAGGCGGCGGTTGAGCCGCACCTCCTCCTCGCAGCAGCGCCGCCGCCGCTCAAGCGTCGAGAAGTCCAGGAAATTCCCCAGCTCCAGCGGCTTCTTGATCTTGTAGGCATACTCCCCGGTCAGCACGATCCAGGAAATATGCGTCTCGAAGATCTCGATCGCCCCGACCGCGTGGTCGAAGCAGCTAGGGTCCCGGAGGGCGTCGATCATGGCCTGGCTCACGGCAAGCTCCCGTCAGGTGAAGGTTCAGCGCGCCATGGCGGCAAAGACCCGCTCGGCGGCATCCAGGGTGGCGTGAATATCCGCATCGCCGTGGGCGCTCGACATGAAGCCGGCCTCGAACGGCGACGGCGCCAGGTAAACCCCGTGGTCGAGCATCGCGGTGAAGAAGCGACGGAAGCGCTCGACGTCGCAGGCACCGGCCTGGGCGAAGTCATCGACGCGACGCTGCCCGGTGAAGAAGACCCCGAACATGCCGCCGGCGCGCTGCGTGATCAGATCGACCCCGGCCTCCGCGGCGCGCGACTCGAGTCCATCGCACAGCATCTCGACGCGCCGCGCCAGATCGGCGTGGAAGCCGGGCTGGCGGATCTTGTCGAGCAGCGCGATGCCGGCGGCCATGGCCAGCGGGTTGCCCGCCAGGGTACCGGCCTGATAGACCGGCCCCAGCGGCGAGATGTATTCCATGATCTCGCGCTTGCCGCCGAAGGCGCCCACCGGCATGCCGCCACCGACGATCTTGCCCAGGCAGGTCAGGTCCGGGGTGATGGCGTAGTGTGCCTGGGCGCCACCCAGGGCGACCCGGAAGCCGGTCATCACCTCGTCGAAGATCAGCACGCTGGCGTGGGCGTCACAGACCTCGCGCAGCGTCTCGAGAAAGCCCGGACGTGGCGGAATGCAGTTCATGTTGCCGGCCACCGGTTCGACGATGATCCCGGCGATGGCGTCGCCCAGCTCGTCGAAGCAGGCCCTGACCGCCTCGGCGTCGTTGTAGGGCAGGGTGATGGTATGCTCGGCCAGCGAGGCCGGCACCCCCGGCGAACTCGGTTCACCGTGGGTCAGGGCCCCGGAGCCGGCCTTGACCAGCAACGAGTCGGAGTGGCCGTGATAGTTGCCCTCGAACTTGACGATCTTGTCGCGCCCGGTATAGCCGCGTGCCAGGCGGATCGCCGACATGGTGGCCTCGGTGCCGGAGTTGACCATGCGTACCATCTCGATCGACGGCATGATCTCGCAGATCCGGTCGGCCATGGTGGTCTCGATCGCCGTCGGCGTACCAAAGGACAATCCGGCGTCGAGCCGCTCGCGTACCGCGCCGAGCACCTCGGGGTCGGCGTGCCCGGTGATCATTGGCCCCCAGGAACCCACATAATCGATGTAGCGCTTGCCCTCGACGTCGAACAGGTACGCCCCCTGGGCCCGCTCCATGAACAGCGGGGGACGATCCATTCCCTTGAAGGCCCGGACCGGCGAGTTGACGCCACCGGGAATGTGCCGGCAGGCCTGTTCGAAAAGTTCCGCGGAAGTGGGCATGTCGTCCTCTCGTCAGAAGCTGTGGATAACTCTTTGGACAGTTGGAATAACTCGTCGTTGACGGCTTGTGGATAAGCTAGCCGTCTTCCAGCTGTCGTCGCAGATACTGCACGTTGCTTGCCGGTTCGCCCCGGCCGAACACGGCCTGTACGGTCGCCAGCAGTTCGGCCCCGGCGCGGCGTGCCTGCCGGACATTGTCGGCATCGATGCCGCCGATGGCCACCCGGGGCAGGCCGAATCGTGCCGCTTCGGCCAGCAACTCGAGCCGTGCGGGCGGGGCGTCGGGCTTGGTGCGCGAGGTGAAGAAACGCCCGAACGCCAGGTAGCTGGCTCCCGCCTCGCATGCCTGCGCGGCCAGGTCCAGACGCGCGTGGCAGGTGGCGCCGATGATCGCCGCCTCGCCCAGCGCACGCCGGGCTTCGCGCAGCGAACCGTCCTGCTGGCCGAGATGTACGCCGACGCCGCCATGGCCCTCGCGGCGCAGCCGCTCGGCGAGCGCCAGGTCGTCGTTGATGATCAGCGGCACCCCGTGTCGGGCACAGCGGCTCGCCAGGGCAGCGGCCTGGCGGTGGCGCCGCTCGGCATCCCGCGACTTGTCGCGATACTGCAGCAGGGCCAGCCCGCCCGCGAGCGCCGACTCGCAGGCGGCGATCAGGGTGGCGTCATCGGGCAGCAGCCCGGCATCGGTGATGGCATAGACGCCCCGGCGCCAGTCATGAACGGTCATCGAGGGCCTCCGGGTCGAAGGCGGCGGGCAGTTGCCAGAGTCGGCGCGGCAGGTGCTGGCCCGCCGCCGGCCGCCAGCCGTGGCGCAGGCTTTCCCAGGTGAAGCGCTGGGCCTGCTCGCAGGCCGCCACCAGGCGCTCGCCGGCGGCCAGGCGCGCCGCCGCCGCCGCCGCCAGGGTACACCCCGAGCCATGATAGGCCCCGGGCAGCCGCGGCCACTGCCACTGGCGAGTCAGCTCGGGGGTGTGCAGGGTATGCGTCACGCAGGTCGGATCGCTCCCCGCCGCCGGCTGGTCGGTGCCGGTGATCAGTACCGCCTGACAGCCCCGCGAGAGCAGTTCGGTGGCCCGTGCCGTGTCATCGTCGGCCTGCGGTGCCAGCCGCTCCAGCTCCTGTCGGTTGGGCGTCAGCAGATCGACCCCCGGCAGCAGCCGCTCGCGCAGGGCCTCGGGCAATGCCGTGGCGGCCAGCTCGCTGCCGCCGCCGGCGCGCAGCACCGGGTCGCAGACCACCGGCACCCCGGGCAGACGGCGCAGTACCTCCAGGATCACCTCGAGGGTGGCGATATCGGCGATCAGCCCCAGCTTGATCGCCGCGATCTCGAAGTCCTCGACGAGCGCCTGCACGGTCTCGCGCATCATGTCCGGCGACGCGGGCGTCACCCGGCGCACGTCGCGGGTGGTCTGCACCGTGAGGCTGGTGGGCACGGTCAGCGGCCAGCCGCCGCAGGCGGCGATCGCCTCGGCATCCGCCACCAGCCCCGCGCCGCCCGTGGCATCGTGGCCCGCCAGCACCAGCGCGGCAGGAAGATCTCGTGTGGCCATCAGAAGGGCTTGATCACCGCCAGCAGCACGATCAGCACCAGACCGATCACCGGCAGTTCATTGAAGACGCGGAAGTAACGGTGCGACTTGTCGCAGGTGCCCGCCGCCAGCCGCTTCATGTGCGCCAGGCAGACATGGTGATAGCCGATCAGCAGCACCACCAGCAGCAGCTTGGCATGCATCCAGCCCTGGCCGAGGAAGCCGGGCACCAGGTAGAGCATCGCCCCACCGAAGACCAGCACGGCGATCATCGAGGGTGTCATGATGCCGCGGTACAGCTTGCGCTCCATGGTCTCGAAGTAGGCGATCGCCGTCTCGTCGCCGCGATCCCGGGCCATGGCGTGATAGACGAACAGCCGCGGCAGGTAGAACAGGGCCGCGAACCAGGTCACCATGGCCATCAGGTGCAGGGCTTTCATCCACAGGAACATCGGTTCTCCTCGTCGCCGTCGGGGGAAGGATCGCTCGGATCAGCGCTTGTAACGGTAGTAGTTCTCGATGGCATCACGGGTGATGATACCGGAAATCTTCTGGATCATCGGCGCCGTGGTGTGCTGGACGTAGAGCGCGTCCAAGCCGTAGTCGTTGAGGCGGTCGAAGGCCTCGCTGAGCGTCGCCTGCAGGTGGATGGGCGCCAGCTCGAGGCGCTGCCCGGGAATCTCCAGCAGGTCGAGCGTCGCCGTCTCGTCCGTCGCCTCCTCGTCCAGCAGGGCGCGCGCCAGGTCGGCGGCCTTGAGCGCCAGCGGCGTCTTCTCCTCGCTGGAGCGGGTGATCACCAGCCAGGTGGGCTTGTCCTCGAGTAGCCGGCGGGCCTGCTCGCGGGTGATCATCCGCTGGGTGCGCGCCACGCTGCGCTCCATGACGGCGGGTACCGCGACCCGCGACAGGGCCTGCATCAGCGGCTGCTGCAGCGGGTGCAGGCCGTGGTGGGTGCCGGTGACATACAGGCCGTGGCAGCGGCAGATCTGGCGGGCGGTGAGGCCGGCGATCACCACCGCCAGCATGCCCGGCAGGATGATGTTGGGGTTGTGGGTCAGCTCGAGCAGCGCCATCAGCGCCGCCAGCGGTGCCTGCAGCACCGCGCCCATCATCGCCGCCATGCCCAGCATGGCGTAGAAGCCGGGGTCGGAGGCCACCGACGGCCACAGCCAGTCTCCGCTCATCCCGCACAGGGCGCCGGCGGAGGCCCCCACCACCAGCACCGGGCCGATGATGCCGACGGGAATCCCGCAGGCGAAGGTGAAGGCGGTGAGCAGCAGCTTGCCGAGCATCAGCGCCACCAGCACGTCGAGCGCCAGACGCCCGTCGAGCGCCGCGGCCAGGCTGTCGTAGCCGATGCCCTGGACCTGGGGATACCACCAGGCCACCACCGCCACGGCCACGCCCGGCAGCATCAACCGGGCGACGAGCGGCCAGCCGGCGAACAGCGTGCCGCGCTGGGCGATGCGGATGAACAGCCCGGCCAGCAGGCCGATCAGCAGGGCGCTGGTGGCGATCCACGGCAGGTTGAGCAGCGAGCCCAGCTTGACGATCGGGACCTGGAAGGCCGGCTCGGTGCCGTAGGCCAGCTGGGCGACCACCGCGCTCATGGTCGAGGCCAGGATCACCGGCATGAAGCCGGCGATGGTGTACTCCATGATCACCACTTCCATGGCGAAGATGACCCCGGCGATGGGCGTGTTGAACGATGCCGAGATCGCCGCCGCGGTACCGCAGCCGACCAGCACGCGCAGGCTGTTGTGGGGCAGGCGCAGGCGCTGGCCCAGCCCGCTGGCGGCGGCCGCGCCAAGATGGATCGCCGGCCCCTCGCGGCCGGCGGAGAGCCCGCCGAGCACGGAGATCACGCCCACCCACCACTGGTTGAGCCAGTTGCGCAGCGGCAGCCGCCCCTGATGATAGGTCAGGCGCTCGATCACGTGGCCCACCCCCAGCCGACGCGCCTGACTCGACTGCGGCGCGAAGCACAGCGCGATCAATGCCACGGCAATCAGCGGCAGCAGCGCACGCCAGTGCGGCGCCAGCGCCTCGAAGGCTTCCGAATCATTGTGCGGCATGAACAGCCATGCCCCCAGCGACAGCAGGAACCGGAACACCACCATCAGGCCGCCGGTGAGCAATCCCGAAACCAGCCCCAGCACGCACAGCTGCGGCAGGGCATCGACGCTGGCCAGCTGGCGCCGAAATCGTTCAAGGTTCATGTCTGGGAAAGGGCGCACGCCGCCAGGCACCTCGTCGCTGTCACGGGAATGGGAGGACGACACGCAGGCGCGCCGCCCGGCAAGACTCCGCCTATCATACCCGCACAGGCACTGGTCGACTCAAGACAGACGCCCGACGCCGTCACGCTAAAGTTGACCCTTTTGCTGGGGATTGGGGATAATCCTCCCTGACTATTCACCGATTCCACGGAGAGCGCTGATGAGCGGTGCCGCTACCTTCGCCCCCACGCCCTTGCTGCTCACCGAAGCGGCCGCGCGCCGTATTCAGGCCCTGGCCGCCGACGAGGGCAACCCTCAACTCAAGCTGCGCGTCTATGTCACCGGCGGCGGATGCTCCGGCTTCCAGTACGGTTTCGACGTCGCCCAGGAGGCCGCCGAGGACGATACCCTGATCGAGGTCGACGGCGTCGGCATGCTGGTGGACCCCCTGTCGTATCAGTACCTGGTCGGCTCCACGGTCGACTTCGAGGAAGGTCTGGCCGGCGCGCGGTTCGTGATCCGCAACCCCAACGCCACCTCCACCTGCGGCTGTGGCGCCTCGTTCATGGTGTAAGTGGGTGCAAGCACCCACTGCTCACGTCCTTCCCCGCATCTTCCATTGTGTTCCATCGTGGCCGCTCCCGGTACGGGCCGCGACACCGCGCAGCGGCGCTTGACGCCCTACCCGGAACTCGCCAAGGTAACAAGGTGTTCCGTAAATAATATTCCAACCGGGGAACTCCATGAACCAATCGCTCCTGAAATCGTTGTCGCTGGCCTCCGCGCTCACGCTGGGTCTCGGGCTGTCCGCGGTCAGCCAGGCCGAAACCGTCAATGCCGTCACCGACCCGAGCTTCGTGCCGTTCGAGATGATGGACAAGGACAGCGGCGAGATGATCGGCTTCGACATGGACATCCTGCGCGAAGTCGCCGACCGCGCCGGGTTCGACATCAACCTGCGCACCATGGACTTCAACGGCATCATCCCTGCCGTGCAGACCGGCAACGCCGACCTGGCCATCGCCGGCATCACCATCACCGACGAGCGCGAGAAGATCGTCGACTTCAGCGATCCCTACTACGACAGCGGCCTGCGCATCCTGGTCTCCGCCGGCGACGACAGCGTCAAGGAGCTGAGCGATCTGGAAGGCAAGCGCATCGGCACCAAGATCGGCTCGACCAGCTACGACTACCTGCAGAAGCACCTCGGCGACAAGGCCGAGATCAAGCCCTATCCGGGCAGCGCCGACATGTACCTGGCGCTGATGGGCGGCAGCGTCGACGCCGTGTTCTACGACGCGCCCAACGTCGGCTACTTCGCCAAGACCAAGGGCGAGGGCCGCGCCCAGGTGGTCGGGCCGCTCTACGAGGGTCAGCAGTACGGCATCGCCTTCACCTCCGGCAGCAAGTGGGTCGAGCCCGCCAACAAGGCGCTCGCCGCGATGAAGAAGGACGGCACCTACGCCGACATCTACAAGAAATGGTTCGGCGAGATGCCCGACAGCCAGTAAGCATCACGACCGCAATCTTCGGGGCCGGGTGGCCGCAACGCCCGGCCCCGTCGCGTTCCTAACCCTGATTCGCGACCCGCCGACGGCGGACGGGTCGCGCCGGAGAACCCGACGTGGACGTCAACTTCCAGTTCGACTGGCAGGCGGCCATCGCCTCCATTCCCTACCTGCTCGACGGCATCCCCTGGACCCTGATCATCTCGTTCGGCGGGCTCGCCATCGGCTTCGTCATCGGCATCGTCTTCGGTCTGCTGCGCATCAGCCCGCTGTGGCTGCTGCGCTGGCCGGCCGTGGCCTACATCGAGATCTTCCGCGGCACGCCGGTGCTCGTCCAGGTCCTGTTCATCTTCTACGGCCTGCCGCAGATCATCGGCGGGCCCATCGACGCGGTCACCGCGGGTATCGCCGCCATTGCCCTGAACGCCGGTGCCTACATCTCCGAGATCGTGCGCGGCGGCGTGCAGTCGATCGAGAAGGGCCAGCGCGAGGCCGCGCTGTCGCTGGGACTGTCCCGCGCCCAGGCCTTCCGCTACGTCATCTGGCCCCAGGCGCTGCGCCGCATGATCCCGGCGCTGGGCAACCAGGGCATCGTCAGCATCAAGGACACCTCGCTGTTCTCGGTGATCGGTGTCGGCGAGCTGGTTCGCCAGGGCCAGATCTACATCGCCACGACCTTCACCGCCCTCGAGGTGTACTTCATGGTCGCCATGCTCTATCTGGCGATCACCCTGAGTCTTTCCTTCGCCCTGCGCCTGCTCGAGCGCCGTGGCCTGGTCGGTCAGTGAGGACAACGCCATGAACGACAAGCCCCACAGCGAGACCGTCCAGCCCATCGTGCGCCTGGACAAGGTCAACAAGTACTTCGGCAGCCTGCACGTGATGCAGGACATCGACCTCGAGGTCGCCCCCGGCGAGGTGGTGGTGATCATCGGCGCCAGCGGCTCGGGCAAGTCGACGCTGATCCGCTGCGTCAACGGCCTCGAGGAGTTCCAGAGCGGCCACATCACGGTGGACGGCAACGAGCTGTTGCCCTACGGCAAGAGCGGGCGCTCCCTGCAGACCATCCGCACCGAGGTGGGCATGGTCTTCCAGCAGTTCAACCTGTTTCCGCACCTCTCGGTGCGTGACAACGTCACCCTCGCGCCGATCAAGGTCCGCGGCCTGAGCCGCGACCAGGCCGTGCAGATCGCCGACCGGCTGCTCGACCGGGTCGGCATCGCCGACCAAGCCGACAAGTACCCGGGCCAGCTTTCCGGTGGCCAGCAGCAGCGCGTCGCCCTGGCCCGGGCGCTGGCCATGGAGCCGCGACTGATGCTCTTCGACGAGCCGACCTCGGCGCTCGACCCGGAGATGATCGGCGAGGTGCTCGACGCCATGCGCGAGCTCGCCAACGACGGCATGACCATGATGATCGTCACCCACGAGATGGGCTTCGCCCGCGAGGTCGCCGACCGGGTGATCTTCGTCCACAAGGGGCGCATCGTCGAGGAGGGCCCGCCCGAGACGGTCTTCGACAGCCCCGAGCACGAGCGCACCCAGTCCTTCCTCGCCCGCGTGCTCAAGCACTGACCCACCGCCCCTCGCCGACCGCGAGGGGCGTCTTTCTTCCGCTCGCCCCCACTCCAGATTCCTTCCCCAGCCCCGATTTCCGCCTGTGGACAAGTTTTTCGCCGTGTCCACGCTGTCTTGCCTGCAGCCCGCGCCAGGCGTGTCCTGACGGGTGACAAGCCACACTGTTGATCGCTACACGCACAGCCCCGGTACAAGCCGGTGGACAAGCCGGGGACGGGGACGGCTGTGGATGACCGTCCTTTTCATCCACAGCTCCCGAACCGGGTCTCCGCAGGCCGTCTACCTTTTTTGCAATGCATCGTCAACATTTCAGGGGACTGACAACGAACGAAAAGTCCGTCTTATCCACAGAAAATGTCCACACCAGTAGTTACTACCACAACAGAACTTCTTTTCTCTTCTTATATTGTTTCTTTAAGACTCGAAGGGGGAGAGCATGACCGGAACCTGATGTGGAAAACCCCTGACGGTTACCCACAGGGGCGTTATACTGGGCGGCTTGTTGATACTTGCCCTGAAGTCGCGCGCCCGGCGCGCAAGTCGAGGTATCCGTGGATTATCCCAACCGCTTTGACGTCATCGTCATCGGCGGTGGCCATGCGGGAACAGAAGCCGCACTGGCCGCTGCCCGCATGGGCTGTCAGACCCTGCTGCTGACTCACAACATCGAGACACTGGGACAGATGTCCTGCAATCCGGCGATCGGTGGCATCGGCAAGAGCCACCTGGTCAAGGAGATCGACGCCCTGGGCGGGGCCATGGGGCTGGCAACCGACCATGCCGGCATCCAGTTCCGTGTGCTCAACGCCCGCAAGGGTCCGGCCGTGCGCGCCACCCGTGCCCAGGCCGACCGCGTGCGCTACAAGGCGGCGATTCGCGGCATGCTGGAGAACCAGCCCAACCTGACGCTGTTCCAGCAGGGTGTGGATGACCTGATCGTCGACGGCGACACGGTCAGGGGCGCGGTCACCCAGACCGGTATCCGCTTTCATGCCGACACCGTGGTGCTGTGCACCGGCACCTTCCTCGGCGGGG
The DNA here is from genome assembly GCF_020148005.1 of Modicisalibacter tunisiensis. Taxonomy (GTDB): domain Bacteria; phylum Pseudomonadota; class Gammaproteobacteria; order Pseudomonadales; family Halomonadaceae; genus Modicisalibacter; species Modicisalibacter tunisiensis. Next base: position 943,834 of record NZ_JAGXFD010000001.1, read on the forward strand.
TTATCCACATCGGGCTGGACAGCCACACCGGCGGCCGGGCCGGCGATCCTCCCGCCAACGCCCTCGCGCAACGGCTCCGCGCCCTGCCGTTCCGCGTCGATCGCCTCAAGACCGGCACGCCGCCGCGGCTCGATGCCAAGAGCCTCGACTTCAGCCAGCTCGAGGAACAGCCCGGCGACACCCCGACCCCGGTGATGTCCTACCTGGGATCACGGGACCTGCACCCGCGGCAGGTGAGCTGTCGCATCGCGCATACCAACGAGCGCACCCACGAGATCATCTTCGCCAACCTCGACCGCTCGCCGATGTACTCGGGGACGATCGAGGGCGTCGGCCCGCGCTACTGCCCGTCGATCGAGGACAAGGTTCATCGCTTCGCCGACAAGGCCAGTCATCAGATCTTCATCGAGCCGGAGGGTCTGGAGACTCACGAGCTCTACCCCAATGGCATCTCCACCTCGCTGCCCTTCGACGTGCAGCTGCAGGTGGTGCGCTCGATCAAGGGGCTCGAGAACGCCCATATCACCCGGCCGGGCTATGCCATCGAGTACGACTTCTTCGATCCGCGGGATCTGAAGCACTCGCTGGAGACCCGGTTTATCCACAACCTGTTCTTCGCCGGGCAGATCAACGGCACCACCGGCTACGAGGAAGCCGGCGCCCAGGGCCTGCTGGCCGGGCTCAACGCCGCCCTGCGCGTGCGTGGCGAGGACGCCTGGTGCCCGCGGCGCGACGAGGCCTACCTCGGCGTGCTGGTCGACGACTTGATCACCCTGGGCACCCAGGAGCCCTACCGGATGTTCACCTCGCGGGCCGAATACCGGCTGCTGCTGCGCGAGGACAACGCCGACCTGCGCCTGACCGAGACCGGGCGGCGCCTGGGTCTGGTGGACGACGCGCGCTGGGCCGCGTTCAGCACCAAGCGCGAGGCGATCGAGGCCGAGCAGGCGCGGCTCGCCGCCACCTGGGTGCAGCCCCGCTCGGCAGCGGCCGAGCAGCTCAATGCGCGGCTGCCCAAGCCGCTCAACCGCGAGTACAGCCTGCTCGAGCTGCTCAAGCGCCCGGAGCTCGGCTATGGCGATCTGGTCGGTCTCGACGGCATCGAGGGGACGGGCGTCGATGACGAGACGGTCGCCGAGCAGGTGCAGATCCAGGCCAAGTACCAGGGCTACATCGACCGCCAGCAGGCCGAGATCGACAAGCTCAAGCGTCACGAGGCCACGCCGCTGCCCGCGGATCTCGACTATTCGCGGGTCGAGGGGTTGTCCAACGAGATCCGTGACAAGCTCGCCGCGGCGCGTCCCGAGACCCTGGCCCAGGCCGGACGCATTTCCGGCGTGACCCCGGCGGCGGTGTCGATCCTGCTGATCCATCTCAAGAAGCGCCGCCTGGTCGACGATGCCCGGGCGGTGAACGCATGACGCCCGACTGCGAGCGTCGCCTCGACGCGGGACTCGCGGCCCTGGGCATCACCGCCGATGGCCGGGCCCGGGAACGGTTGCTGGCGCTGCTGGGGCTGTTGCACAAGTGGAACCGGGCTTATAACCTCACCGCGGTACGCGCGCCCGAGGCCATGGTGACCCGCCATCTGCTCGACAGCGCCTCGATCCTGCCGGCGATGACCGGCCCCCGGGTGCTGGATATCGGTTCGGGCCCGGGCTTTCCCGGCCTGGTGCTGGCGATCCTCGACCCGCGGCTGACGGTCACGCTGCTCGACAGCAACGGCAAGAAGGTTCGCTTCCAGCGCCAGGCGGTGATGGAGCTCGGGCTGACCAATGTCGAGCCGGTGCAGGCCCGCGTCGAGCGCTTCGAGGCGCCACCGTTCGACCAGGTGGTGTCTCGGGCCTTCGCCAGCCTGGGGGATTTCATCGGCCTGAGCGAGCCGCTGCTGGCGCCCCGCGGCGAGTGGCTGGCGATGAAGGGCCAGGCCTGCGAGGAGGAGCTGGCCGAGGTGCCGGCGGGTGTGCAGCTCGTCGAGCGGCGTCTCCTGTCTGTCCCGGGGGATGACGCTACCCGCTATCTGCTGCGGCTGGCCCGAGCCTGAACGCCGGCCGGCACACCACGTCGACAAGGGAGCCTTTCGTGACCAAGATCATCGCCTTGACCAACCAGAAGGGCGGCGTCGGCAAGACCACGACCGCGGTCAACCTGGCGGCCTGCCTCGCGGCACTGGAGCGGCGCGTGCTGCTCGTCGACCTCGATCCCCAGGGGCATGCCACCATGGGCAGCGGCATCGACAAGCACGAGCTGGACGGCAGCGTGCTCGACGTGCTGCTCGGTGAAAAGCCCGCCGAGGCGGTGATCCTCGACTGCCCCGAGGCCGGCTACGCCCTGCTGCCCGGCAACGGCGACCTGACCGCCGCCGAGGTCGACCTGCTCGATCGCGACGGTCGCGAACGCTGCCTGCACGAGGCGATCAAGGGCGTCGCCGGCGACTACGACGTGGTGCTCATCGACTGCCCGCCGTCGCTCAACATGCTCACCGTCAACGGCCTGACCGCCGCCGACGGCATCCTGATTCCCCTGCAGTGCGAGTTCTATGCCCTCGAGGGGCTGTCCGCCCTGCTCGACACCGTCGAGCAGATCCAGGCCAGCGTGAACCCCTCGCTGCAGCTCTTCGGCATCGTGCGCACCATGTTCGACAACCGCAACAGCCTGACCCGCGACGTCACCAAGCAGCTGCGCGACTACTTCGGCGATACCCTGCTCAAGGCGGCCATCCCGCGCAACGTGCGGGTCGCCGAGGCCCCCAGCCACGGCCTGCCGGTCACCAAGTACGCCCGCTTCTCGCGGGGTAGCCAGGCCCATCGGGTGCTGGCCAAGGAACTGATCCGTCGTTTGTCGCTATGACCCCCGGGAAACGCCACAAGGATTGCCCCATGACCCGTAAACGTGCCCTGGGCCGCGGCCTGGATGCCCTGATCGGCGCCAATGCCCGCCGCCGCGATCTGCTCGATGCCGATATCCAGCTCGACGAGCCCGAGGTCGAGGCCGCCGAGGCGCCCGCGCCGGAAGCGCCCGCCGATGACGAGGCGCGCCTGGCCCGCCTGCCGCTCGGCCAGCTGAGCCGCGGCCGCTACCAGCCCCGGCGCGACATCCAGCCCGAGGCGCTGGAGGAGCTTGCCGACTCGATCCGCAGCCAGGGGGTCATGCAGCCGATCGTGGTGCGGCCGATCGGCGAGGATCGCTACGAGATCATCGCCGGCGAGCGGCGCTGGCGGGCGGCCCAGCTCGCCGAGCTCGACGTGATCCCGGCCGTGGTGCGCAACGTCAGCGATCAGGGCGCCCTGGCGCTGGCACTGATCGAGAACATCCAGCGCGAGAATCTCAACCCCGTCGAGGAGGCCCTGGCCCTGAAGCGCCTGCTCGAGGAGTTCGAGCTGACCCAGCAGCAGGTGGCCGACGCGGTGGGCAAGTCACGGGCCCAGGTGGCCAACCTGCTGCGCCTGCTGGCGCTCGACCCGGAAGTGCAGACCCTGCTCGAGCGGGGTGACCTGGATGTGGGTCATGCCCGGGCGCTGCTGGTGCTGCCTGCGACAAAACAGCGCAAGGCGGCCCACGAGGTGGTCGATCGTGACCTCACCGTGCGCCAGACCGAGGCACTGGCGAAGGCGCTTCAGGCCGGCAAGCCTGCCGCGGCCCGGCCGGCGGACACGCCGTCCGCCGACGTGTCACGCCTGGAGACCCAGCTCGGCGAGGTGCTCGGTGCCGCGGTGAAGATCCGTCATGGCCAGAGCGGCAAGGGGAAAGTGACCATTCACTACGGCAGTCTCGAAGAGCTGGACGGGATTCTCGAGCACATCCGCTGAGCGTCCGGGTCGATAGTTAGCCAGTTAAAATATTTTCCCGACGTTCGTCGCGCTTTGGTCGTAGTCCGATTCCACTTCGTGGAAATTCGCCGCAGGTTCGGTTGAAGGGCACCCCCGGCTTCCCTATAATCCGCCGAGGTCCGGCGCTGGGGGCGCTCAGTCAACGACAATTCCTGTGGACATTGCCGACGATCACCCGAGAATTTATGCCTGCTCCGAGTCCGGCCCAGATCAAACGACCCGAATTCACGCGCCTGCTGGCGGCGCAGGCCGCCATGGTGCTGCTGGCCGTGGCGGTCGGCGCGGGCACCGGCGGACACGCCGCTGCCGTCTCGGCGCTGCTCGGCGGCTTGGTCGCCGCGGTGCCGGGCGTCTACTTTGCCTGGCGAGCCTTCCGCTATCAGGGAGCGCGCTACGCCAGGGACATCGTTAAGAGTTTCTACCGAGCCGAAGCCGGCAAGTTCGGTTTGACGGCGGCATTGTTCACCCTGGTGTTCATTGCAGTGCCCCCGTCAAACCCCGCTTTCTTCTTTGGCGCTTACGTGGCGACGTTGGCGACGCAGTGGCTGGGGCCCTGGCTGCTGAAGCGCCCGTCGTACACCTGACATCGAGGCAGTGCAATGGCAGCAGGCAACACTCTGACGCCGACGGCGTACATCCAGCACCATCTGCAGAACCTGACCTTCGGGTACCATCCCGACCACGGCTGGGCGATGGCTCACTCCGCCGAGGAGGCCGCCGAGATGGGCTTCTGGGCGATCCACCTGGACACCATGGCCTGGTCGATCGGCCTGGGCGTGCTGTTCCTGTGGCTCTTCCGCAAGGCCGCCCGGGCCGCGACCACCGGCGTCCCCCACGGGTTGCAGAACTTCGTCGAGATGATGGTCGAGTTCGTCGACAACTCGGTGAAGGAAACCTTCCACGGCAAGAGCCGGCTGATCGCGCCGCTGTCGCTGACGATCTTCTGCTGGATCTTCCTGATGAACCTCATGGATCTGGTACCCGTCGACCTGCTGCCGATGCTGGCGCAGAAGATCGGCGTCATGTTCGGTGCCGATCCCGCGCACGTCTACTTCAAGGTCGTGCCCACCACCGACGTCAATGCCACGCTCGGCATGTCACTGTCGGTCTTTGCCCTGATCATCATCTACTCCATTCGTCACAAGGGGCTTTCCGGCTTCATTGGGGAATTGACGCTGCATCCGTTCAGCTCCTCCAACAAGCTGTTCCAGGTCATCCTGATTCCGATCAACTTCATCCTCGAGGTGGTGACCCTGCTGGCCAAGCCGGTGTCGCTCGCCCTTCGTCTGTTCGGCAACATGTATGCCGGCGAGTTGATCTTCATCCTGATCGCGATGATCGGGCTGTGGCAGTTGCCGCTGCATTTCTCCTGGGCGGTCTTCCACATCCTGATCGTTACGCTGCAGGCGTTCATCTTCATGATGCTGACGATCGTCTACCTGAGCATGGCGACCGAAGAGCATTGAACCGTCAACCCTTAACCCGCTAAACCACTTGACTGAAAACTGGAGTACATCATGGAAGCACAAGTTCTGGGCATGACCGCTATCGCCGTTTCCCTGCTGATCGGCCTGGGCGCCCTGGGTACCGCCATCGGCTTCGGCATCCTGGGTGGCAAGTTCCTCGAAGGCGCCGCGCGTCAGCCGGAGATGATCCCGCAGCTGCAGGTGAAGATGTTCATCGTCGCCGGCCTGCTGGACGCCGTGACCATGATCGGTGTGGGTATCGCGCTGTTCTTCACCTTCGCCAACCCGTTTGTGGGTTGAATCACGGTGGGTCGCAAGACCAACCGGGACTCTGACCACAAACCTGTGAAGCGAGAGGTGCTGGCGTGAATCTGAACCTTACCCTGATCGGTCAGGCCATAGCCTTCGCGGTCTTCGTCTGGTTCTGCATGAAGTATGTATGGCCCCCGGTCATGCAGGCGCTGCAGGAACGTCAGAAGAAGATTGCCGATGGCCTGGACGCTGCCAGCCGTGCCACCCGTGACCTCGAACTGGCCCAGGAGCAGGCTGACGAGACGTTGCGCGAGAGCAAGGAAAAGGCGGCCGAGATCCTAGAGCAGGCCCACAAGCGGTCGAACCAGATGATCGAGGAAGCGCGCGAGAATGCCCGCCTCGAGGGCGAGCGGATGATTGCCGCGGCCCGTTCCGAGATCGAGCAGGAAGTCAATCGCGCGAAGGAAGAGCTGCGTTCGCAGGTGTCGCGACTCGCTGTCGAAGGGGCGGAGCGTATCCTGGAATCCTCCATCGACGAGGCCAAACATCGCGAGCTCGTCGACAAGCTCGCCGCCGAGCTTTGAGGAGGTGACCCATGGCTGAAACGTCTACCGTCGCTCGACCTTACGCCAAGGCGGCGTTCGAGTTCGCGCACACCCAGGGGGCGCTCGAGGCCTGGTCCGAAATGCTGACACTGGCGGCCGGCGTGATTGCCGATGACGCCATGCGCTCGCGGGTGCTGGACAACCCCCGGTTGTCCGGCGCCGAGAAGGCCGACATCGTGCTCGATGTCGGCGGCGAGGCGTTCAGCGAGGAAGTCCGTAACTTCCTGCGGACCCTGGGCCAGAGCCACCGCCTGGCGGCGCTGCCGGACATTGCCGAGCAGTTCGAGCAGCTGAAGGCCGAGCAGGAGAAGCGCCTGGAGGTGACCATCGTCTCCGCGTTCCCGCTCGACGCCGCTCAGCAAGACACGCTCGCGAGTGCCCTGGCCAAGCGCCTGAACCGCGAAATCTCCATTACCACTCAGGTGGACCGTGCCCTGATGGGCGGCGTCATCCTGCGTGCCGGCGACACCGTCATCGACGGTTCGGTGCGCAACCGACTGGCCCGTCTGCGCGACACACTCTCCGTCTGAGCTTGAGGGACATGGCATGCAGCAACTGAATCCTTCCGAGATCAGCGACATCATCAAGCAGCGCATCGAAAAGCTGGATGTCGCCTCCGAAGCCCGTAATCAGGGCACCATCGTCAGCGTGTCCGACGGCATCGTGAAAATTCACGGGCTGGCGGACGCGATGTTCGGCGAGATGATCGAATTCCCGGGCCACGTCTTCGGCATGGTCCTCAACCTCGAGCGTGACAGCGTCGGCGCCGTGGTGCTGGGCGACTACCAGCAGCTCGAGGAAGGCATGACCGCCCAGTGCACCGGCCGCATCCTCGAGGTGCCGGTGGGCCCCGAGCTGGTCGGCCGCGTGGTCGACGCCCTGGGCAACCCCATCGACGGCAAGGGCGAACTGGGCACCGAGCTGACCGACGCGGTCGAGAAGGTCGCGCCGGGCGTCATCACCCGTCAGGGCGTCGACCAGCCGATCCAGACCGGCCTCAAGTCCATCGACGCTATGGTGCCGATCGGCCGCGGTCAGCGTGAGCTGATCATCGGCGACCGCCAGATCGGCAAGTCCGCCATCGCGGTGGACACCATCATCAACCAGAAGGGCAAGGGCGTTACCTGCATCTACGTCGCGGTGGGTCAGAAGCAGTCGACCATCGCCAGCGTGGTGCGCAAGCTCGAGGAACACGGCGCGATGGAGCACACCATCGTCGTCGCCGCCGGCGCCGCCGATCCGGCCGCCATGCAGTTCCTGGCCCCCTATGCCGGCTGCTCGATGGGCGAGTACTTCCGCGACCGTGGCGAGGATGCGCTGATCGTCTACGACGACCTCACCAAGCAGGCCTGGGCGTATCGCCAGATCTCCCTGCTGCTGCGTCGTCCGCCGGGCCGCGAAGCCTACCCGGGTGACGTCTTCTACCTGCACTCGCGCCTGCTCGAGCGTGCCGCACGCGTCAATGCCGACTACGTCGAGAAGTTCACCGACGGCAAGGTGAAGGGCCAGACCGGCTCGCTGACCGCGCTGCCGATCATCGAGACCCAGGGCGGCGACGTCTCGGCGTTCGTGCCGACCAACGTGATCTCGATCACCGACGGCCAGATCTTCCTCGAGACCGGCCTGTTCAACTCCGGCATCCGCCCGGCGATCAACGCCGGTCTGTCGGTGTCGCGCGTGGGGGGCTCGGCCCAGACCAAGATCATCAAGAAGCTGGGTGGCGGCGTGCGTCTCGCCCTGGCCCAGTACCGCGAGCTGGCGGCGTTCTCGCAGTTCGCCTCCGATCTCGACGAGGCGACCCGCAAGCAGCTCGAGCACGGCCAGCGGGTCACCGAGCTGATGAAGCAGACCCAGTACACGCCGATGTCCGTGGCCGAGATGGCCCTGACGCTGTTCGCGGCCAACGAGGGTTTCCTCGACGACGTCGAGGTCAGCAAGGTGCTGGACTTCGAAAGCGCGCTGCAAGACTACATGAAGGCCGAACACGGCGAGCTGCTCGACAAGATCAACCAGACCGGCGACTACAGCGACGAGATCAAGCAGGGTCTCAAGTCTGGCGTCGAGCAATTCAAGGCCACTCAAACCTGGTAATCCCCCGGGCCCGGCCTGGCCGGGCCTGCGATTCCCCGAGGGGCCACGAATAAGGTAGATCGCTATGGCAGCCGCAAAAGAGATCAAGACTCAGATCGGCAGTATCAAGAATACGCAGAAGATCACCAGCGCCATGGAAATGGTCGCTGCGTCGAAGATGCGTAAGGCGCAGGAGCGGATGCAGGCCAGCCAGCCGTATGCCAAGCAGATCCGCAAGGTCGTGGGCCATGTCGCCAAGGCCAATCCCGAGTACCGCCATCCGTACACCCTCGACCGCGAGGTCGAGCGGGTCGGCTACATCGTCGTCTCCAGCGACCGCGGCCTGGCCGGCGGCCTGAACGTCAACCTGTTCAAGGCCGTGGTCAAGGACGCCAAGGCGTGGCGCGACAAGGGCGTCGAGACCGACTTCGTCGCCATCGGGAGCAAGGCCGGCACGTTCTTCCGCAAGTACGGCGGCAACCTGCTTGCGGCCAAGAGCGGGCTCGGCGAGGCCCCCGAGGCCAAGGATCTGATCGGCAGCGTCAAGGTCATGCTCGATGCCTTCGACGACGGCACGCTGGATCGGCTCTACGTGGTGTCCAACGAATTCGTCAACACCATGACCCAGAAGCCGACCGTGCGCCAGCTGGTGCCGCTGGTCACGTCCGACGAGGACGCCGACGACGAACAACCCCGTCCCGACAGCTGGGACTACCTGTATGAGCCGGACGCCCAGGCCCTGCTCGACAAGCTGCTCAAGCGCTATGTCGAGTCGCAGGTCTATCAGGCGGTGGTCGAGAATGCAGCCTGCGAACAGGCGGCGCGCATGATCGCGATGAAGAACGCGACCGACAACGCCGGCAACCTGATCGACGAATTGCAACTGGTGTACAACAAGGCCCGCCAGGCGGCCATTACCCAGGAAATTTCCGAGATCGTGAGTGGCGCCGCCGCGGTGTGACGCGCCGGTGAAACGCAGCAGGTTTCATTTGCAGGTTTAAGAGGATCCAAGATGAGCGGACGTATCGTACAAATCATCGGCGCGGTGATTGACGTAGAGTTTCCGCGGGACGACGTCCCCAAGGTCTACGACGCGCTGACGGTCTCCGAGCCGGGGACCATTCTCGAGGTCCAGCAGCAGCTGGGCGACGGCGTGGTACGTGCCATCGCCATGGGCTCCACCGAGGGCCTCAAGCGCGGCATGGCCGTGGAAAACAGCAAGGCGCCCATCTCCGTGCCGGTCGGCAAGGAGACCCTGGGTCGCATCATGAACGTGCTCGGCGAGCCGATCGACGAGGCCGGCGAGATCGGCGAGGCCGAGCGCATGCCGATCCACCGCAAGGCACCGAGCTATGCCGACCAGGCGGCGTCCAGCGAGCTGCTGGAGACCGGCATCAAGGTCATCGACCTGGTCTGCCCGTTTGCCAAGGGCGGCAAGGTCGGCCTGTTTGGCGGCGCCGGCGTGGGCAAGACCGTCAACATGATGGAGCTGATCCGCAACATCGCCACCGAGCACAGCGGCTACTCGGTGTTCGCCGGGGTCGGCGAGCGCACCCGCGAGGGCAACGACTTCTACTACGAGATGCAGGAGTCCAACGTCCTCGACAAGGTCTCGCTCGTCTACGGCCAGATGAACGAGCCGCCGGGCAACCGCCTGCGCGTGGCGCTGACCGGCCTGACCGTCGCCGAGAAGTTCCGCGATGAAGGCCGCGACGTGCTGCTGTTCGTCGACAACATCTACCGCTATACCCTGGCCGGCACCGAGGTGTCCGCCCTGCTGGGCCGCATGCCCTCCGCGGTGGGCTACCAGCCGACCCTGGCCGAGGAGATGGGCGTCCTGCAGGAGCGCATCACCTCCACCAAGACCGGCTCGATCACCTCCGTGCAGGCCGTCTACGTGCCCGCGGACGACCTGACCGATCCGTCGCCGGCGACCACCTTCGCCCACCTGGACGCCACCGTGGTCCTGGCACGTTCCATCGCCGAACTGGGCATCTACCCGGCGATCGATCCGCTGGATTCCACCTCGCGCCAGCTCGACCCGCTGGTGGTCGGCGAGGAGCACTACAACGTCGCCCGCGGCGTGCAGGGCGTGCTGCAGCGCTACAAGGAACTCAAGGACATCATCGCCATCCTGGGCATGGACGAGCTGTCCGACGAGGACAAGCTGTCCGTCAACCGGGCGCGCAAGATCCAGCGCTTCCTGTCGCAGCCGTTCTTCGTCGCCGAGGTCTTCACCGGGGCGCCCGGCAAGTACGTGTCGCTCAAGGAAACCATCCGCGGCTTCCAGGGCATTCTCGACGGCGACTACGACGAGCTGCCGGAGCAGGCTTTCTACATGGTCGGCACCATCGACGAGGCCGTCGAGAAAGCCAACAAGATGAAGTAAGCCGTCCACGCAAGAGGACCTAAGGTATGGCGAAAAGCTTCCATTGCGAGATCGTCAGCGCCGAGCAGTCGATCTTCTCCGGCGAGGTCGACCAGCTGGTCGCCGCTGGCATGATGGGCGATCTGGGCATCATGGCCGGCCACACGCCGCTGCTGACCGAGCTCAAGCCGGGTCCGCTGCGCGTGCTGGGCGAGAGCGGCGACGAGCAGGTCTACTACGTCAACGGCGGCTTCCTCGAGGTGCAGCCCGACCTGGTGTCGGTGCTCGCCGACAGCGCGGTGCGGGCCCGTGATCTCGACGAGGCCGAGGCCGAGGCGGCGCGCCAGGAGGCCCAGCGCGAGCTCAACGAGCAGAAGTCGGAGCTGGACTACTCCCGGGCCGCGGCCGAGCTCGCCGAGGCGGTGGCCAAGCTGCGCACCCTCGACCAGCTGCGCCGGGCCAGCGGCAAGCGCTGATTCCGACGGCGTCGACCCCACGCCCCATGGAGCCCGGCTCCATGGGGCGTTTTCGTGAGCGGGCGACGCAAGCAGGTCCCCTCGCCGGTTCGATCGTGTGCAAACACGGCGACCGTCATGGAGTCGCGGCCGGGGGGCTCGTAAACTGGCCACCGGTCAGGCGACAAGCGAACAAGGAGTGAAGATGTCTCTCGACGTGGTGATCCTGGCGGCCGGCCAGGGAACGCGGATGCGCTCGGCGCGCCCCAAGGTGCTGCATGCCCTGGCGGGCCGGCCGATGGTGCGCCATGTGCTGGATACCGCCGACAGCCTGGGCCCCGAGCGGCTGCACGTGGTGATCGGCCACGGCGGCGAGGCGGTGCGCGAGACGCTCGCCGACACCCGGGCGAGCTTCGTCGTCCAGGCCGAGCAGAAGGGCACCGGCCATGCCGTGGCGCAGGCGCTGGAGGCGCTCGGCGACGGCAAGGTGCTGATCCTCTACGGCGACGTGCCGCTGATTCGCCGCGAGACCCTCGAGGCGCTGCTCGCCGAGGTGGCGGACGATCGCCTGGGGCTGTTGACCGTGACCCTGGACGACCCCGCCGGTTACGGCCGCATCAAGCGCGATGCCGAGGGCCGGGCGGTGGCGATCGTCGAGCACAAGGATGCCTCCGAGGCCGAGCGCGAAATCCGCGAGTGCAACACCGGCATCATGGCGATGACCGCCGACCAGCTGCGGCGCTGGCTGCCGCGGCTCTCCGCCGACAATGCCCAGGGCGAGTACTACCTGACCGACGTCATCGCCATGGCCGCCGAGGAGCGCCTGACCATCGCCACGGCCCAGCCCGCGACTCCGGTGGAGGTCGAGGGGGTCAACAACCGGGCCCAGCTGGCCCGTCTCGAGCGCGCCTACCAGCTGGGCCAGGCCGAGGCGCTGATGACCGCCGGCGTGGCGCTGGCCGATCCGGCGCGGCTCGACGTCCGCGGCCGGCTGACCTGCGGGCGCGACGTGTTCATTGACGTGGGCTGCGTGTTCGAGGGCGAGGTCGAGCTGGCCGACGGGGTGACGGTCGGCCCCTACTGCGTGATCCGCGACTCGCGCATCGGCGCGGACTCGCGCATCGCGGCGCACAGCGTGCTGGAGGGGGCCGTGCTGGCGGGGGCCGGCCAGGTCGGGCCCTTCGCGCGGCTGCGCCCCGGCACGCACCTGGCCTCGGGGGCGAAGGTGGGCAACTTCGTCGAGACCAAGAACGCCCGGGTCGGCGAGGGCAGCAAGATCAACCACCTGAGCTACGTGGGCGATGCCGAGCTGGGCCGCGACGTCAACGTCGGCGCCGGCACCATCACCTGCAACTACGATGGCGCCCGCAAGCACCGCACCGAGATCGGCGATGCGGCCTTCATCGGCTCCAACACCGCCCTGGTGGCCCCGGTCACGGTGGGGGCGGGAGCCACCATCGGCGCCGGCTCGACGATCAGCCGCGATGTCGACGCCGGGGCGCTGGCGGTGGCCCGCAGCCGCCAGACCCAGCGCGACGACTGGCAGCGGCCGACCAGGGACGATTGAGCCCGTCGTGATGCTCTCGATGGCTTGACGCGGGCCGGGGATTGGCGTTTGATGGGCGCATTATCTTTCGAGTTGAAAGAAACGGCTTTCGTTTCGACAGAAAAATGCCCAAGCGCGATACCCTGCAGCGGCGCCATGCGATCCTCGCCTACGTCAATGACCACGGCGAGACCAGCGTCGACACCCTGGCCCGCCACTTCGCCACCTCCGAGGTCACGGTGCGCAAGGACCTGGCCACCCTCGAGAAGAGCGGCCTGCTGCTGCGCCGCTTCGGCGGTGCCGCGCCGCTGCCCCAGGAGATGCTCGCCGAGCCCGCGGCGGCGCCGTCCGCCGCCAAGCGGGCCATCGCCCGAGCCGCCGGCGAGCGCATCCGCGCCCACAACCGCCTGATCATCGACAGCGGCACCACCACCTCGGCGATGATCCCCGAACTCGGCGGCCACGAGGGGCTGGTGGTGATGACCAACGCCCTGTCGGTGGCCAACGCGCTGCGCGAACTGGAGCCCGAGCCGGTGATCCTGATGACCGGCGGGACCTGGGACCCGCACTCCGAATCCTTCCAGGGACGGGTCGCCGAGCAGGTACTGCGCTGCTACGACTTCGACCAGCTGTTCATCGGCGCCGACGGCATCGACCTCGAGCGCGGCACCACCACCTACAATGAGCTGATCGGCCTCTCGCGGGTGATGGCCGAGGTCGCCCGCGAGGTGGTGGTGCTGGTGGAGTCCGACAAGATCGGGCGACGCATTCCCAACCTGGAGCTGCCCTGGGCGCGCATCCATACCCTGATTACCGACGACGGCATGGACGACGCCACCCGCGAGCGTCTCGAGGCTCACGATGTCGCCGTCATCCGTGTCGCCGTGAGCGAGTGAAGACAAGGAGGCCAGCATGTGTGGAATCGTCGGTGCCGTGGCCCGGCGCCCCGTTCAGGAGATCCTGCTCGAGGGGCTGCGGCGGCTTGAATATCGAGGCTACGACTCGGCGGGCATGGCGGTGCTCTCCGAGGATGCCCGCCTGAACCGCCAGCGGGCGATGGGCAAGGTGGCGGCGCTGGAAGCCTGCCTCGCCGAGGCGCCGCTGAACGGGCAGGTGGGCATCGCCCACACCCGCTGGGCGACCCACGGCCGGCCCAGCGAGTACAACGCCCACCCGCACCAGTCCGGCGAGAGCCTGGCGGTGGTGCACAACGGCATCATCGAGAATCACGAGGCGCTCAAGGCCGAGCTGGAAGGTCAGGGCTACGTGTTCACCTCCGAGACCGACACCGAGGTGGTCGCCCACCTGCTGGCCCGCGAGTTCAATCGCAGCCAGGACCTGCTGACCGCCGTTCAGCAGGCGGTGGCACTGCTCGAGGGCGCCTATGCGCTGGCCGTGCTGCATCGTGGCGAGCCCGAGACCCTGATCGGCGCCCGCAAGGGCAGCCCGCTGGTGGTCGGCGTGGGCATCGAGGAAACCTTCCTGGCCTCCGATCCGCTGGCGCTGCTGCCGGTCACCGACCGCTTCATCTACCTGCAGGAAGGCGACGTGGTGCGCCTGTCCCGGGGCGAGCCCCCCGAGGTCTTCGATCGTGCCGGCGAGCGTCAGGAACGCGGCGTGCAGACCTACGAGCACGGCGACGGCGCCGCCTCCAAGGACGGCTATCGCCACTTCATGCTCAAGGAAATCTACGAGCAGCCGCAGGTCATCGCCGCCACCCTCGAGGGACGGCTGAGCGAGCGACGGGTGCTGGCGGAAAGCTTCGGCCCCCAGGCCGAGGCGCTGCTGTCACGGGCCCGCCAGGTGCACATCGTGGCCTGCGGCACCAGCTATCACGCCGGACTGGTGGCGCGCTACTGGCTGGAGAAGTACGCCGGGCTGCCCACCCAGGTGGAGGTCGCCTCCGAGTATCGCTACCGCCGGGTGGTGGTGCCCGAGGACACCCTGTTCGTCACCCTGTCGCAGTCGGGCGAGACCGCCGACACCTTGGCGGCGCTGCGCTTTGCCCGCGAACGCGGCTACCTGGGCAGCCTGGCGATCTGCAACGTGCCGGGCAGTTCGCTGGTGCGCGAGTCGGACCTGGCGCTGATGACCCAGGCCGGGCCGGAGATCGGCGTGGCCTCGACCAAGGCCTTCACCACCCAGCTGGTGGCGCTGATGCTGCTCACCCTGTCGCTGGGGCGTCGCCACGGCCTGGATGCCGCCGAGGAGGCGCGCATCGTCCAGGCCCTGCACGCGCTGCCGGGGGTCGTGCGCCAGGTGCTCGGCCTGGATGCCGCCATCGAGGCGCTGTCGACGGCCTTCGCCGAGAAGCAGCACGCCCTGTTCCTGGGCCGGGGGGCGCACTACCCGATCGCCCTGGAGGGCGCGCTCAAGCTCAAGGAGATCTCCTACATCCACGCCGAGGCCTACCCGGCGGGCGAGCTCAAGCACGGCCCGCTGGCGCTGGTCGACAGCGAGATGCCGGTGATCTCGGTGGCGCCCAACGACGAGCTGCTGGAGAAGCTCAAGTCCAACCTGCAGGAGGTCCGCGCCCGCGGCGGCGAACTGTTCGTGTTCGCCGACGAGAGCGTGCGCCTGGAAGACACCGAGGGCGTGCACGTGCTGCGCCTGCCCCGGATCGACGAGGCCCTGGCGCCGCTGCTCTACACCCTGCCGTTGCAGCTGCTGTCCTACCACGTCGCGGTGCTCAAGGGCACCGACGTCGACCAGCCCCGCAACCTGGCCAAGTCGGTGACCGTCGAGTAGGCGCCTGACTCAGCGCCGCCGACGCGGCATCAGCACCCACAGCTGGCCGGGCTGCTTCATGCGCCCGGCCAGTTCCCCCGCCTGGTCGCCGTGCCCCCAGAAGAAGTCGGCGCGCACCGCGCCGGTGATCGCGCTGCCGGTGTCCTGGGCGACCATCAGTTGCTGCAGCGGCTCGTTGGACAGCGGCCGCGTGGTGGCCAGGAACACCGGCGCGCCCAGCGGGATGCGCGAGGGGTCGACGGCCAGGCTGCGTCGCGAGGTGAGCGGCACGCCGAGGGCGCCGAGCGGGCCGTCCGCGCCGGCGCGCGGGTCGGACTCGCGAGGCTCGAAGAACACCACCCGCGGATTGACGTCGAGTGCGGCGTCCACCTGCTGCGGATGACGCCGGGCCCAGGCGCGGATGCCGTCGAGGGTGGCCTCGCCGGGGGTGATGGCGCCGCGGTCGATCAGCGCCCGGGCGAAGGAGCGAAAGGGCTGGTTGTTGGTGCCGGCATAGCCCACGTGCAGGGTGCCGCCCTCGGCCAGTTCGATGCGCCCGGAGCCCTGGATCTGCAGGTAGGCGGCCTCGACGGGATCGTCGACCCAGACCAGCTCCTGCCCCTGGAGCCGGCCGCTCTTGCGCAGTGCCGCGCGGCTCGGGCGCCGGGCGTCGGGATCGTCCCGCCAGGCCTCGGGCAGGCGGTACAGCGGCGTCTGGTAGGGGCCGTGTCGCCGGCGCGAGCCGTGCAGCAGCGGTTCGTAGTAGCCGGTGATCAGCCCGGTGGTCGAGCCGTCGGCGTTGGCCATCAGGTAGGGGGCGAAGCGGTGTTCGAAGAAGTCGCGGATGGCCTCGCTGTCGAGCGGATCGAGGGCCTCGGCGTCGCGGCACACCGCCGCCCAGCCGTCGCGCCGGGCAAGGCGCCGACAGCTCTGCCGGAAGGCGCCCAGGGCGGCCACGGCGTTTTCCTGACGCCAGCCGGGCAGGTCCTGCCAGGTCATGGGCTGCATCTGCCGGGTGAGCTGCTGCTCCACCGGCGAGGGCGGCTCGGTCGGCTGCGGGGCCCGGCTGCTGCAGGCGGCCAGCAGGGCGAGCAGCAGCACGAGAATCAGGGAACGCACACCGCGGGCGGCGGGAGGCCAGGGGAGCTCGACGATCACGCGGGTTACCTCGCATCCGTGAAGAGGAAAAGTGCCTGCCAACCCGGCAGGGCACGCGGCCGGCTGGCTCGATTATAGGGGATGAGTCGCGACACGGCAGCCGATGCCGGGATGGCGCTGTCGGCAAGTCGGTGATGACGTATCCTGCGCGCTGGATCCTGATTCGCGAGCGTGTCATGAGCGACCGACACAGCGGGCCGCGGCTGCATCTGGGACTGCCGATGTGGGCCAATGCCGACTGGCGCGGCAGCCTCTACCCGCGGCAGGCGGCGTCCGGGGACTTCCTGGCCGACTATGCCCGGGTGTTCTCCAGCGTCGAGGGCAACACCACCTTCTACAGCGGCACCCCGCGCGCCGAGACGGTGGCGGCCTGGGCCCGGCGGGCACCGCCGACGTTCCGCTTCTGCTTCAAGCTACCGGCGACGCTGACCCATGAGCGACGCCTGACCGGGATCGACGCCGAACTGGAGGCCTTTCTCGACGGCCTGGCGCCGCTGGGGCCGCGCCTGGGGCCGGTGATGATCCAGCTGCCCCGCGACTTCGGCGTCGCGGAACTGCCGGCGCTGGAACGGGTGCTCGCGCGCTGGCCGGCGGGCGTGCCCTGCAGCGTCGAGGTCCGCGCTCGTGAATTCTTCCACAAGGGCAGCGCCGAGCAGCGTCTCAACCGCTTGTTGATAACTCACAACGTGGACCGGGTGATGCTCGACGTGCGGCCGTTGTTCGCCACGCCCGCCGGCGACGATCCGCGGCTGCGCGCTGCGCAGGCCGAAAAGCCCCGGCTCCCGTTACACGTGCTTTCCACGGGAGAGCGCCCCATCGTGCGCTTCATCGGCCATCTTGACACGGCGCTCAATCGGCGGTATTTCGCGCCCTGGGTCGAGCGCCTTCCCCTGTGGATAAAACAGGGGAAAACCCCTTTCCTGTTTGTGCATACCCCGGACAACCGCCAGGCCCCGGCCCTGGCGCGAACGCTCCACGAGGCGCTGGGCCAGGCACTGGACCTGCCGCCGCTGGCGGCGTTTCCCGGCGAACGCCAGGCCACGCTGTTCTGAATGGGCGCCGAGTGGCAGACGGGGCTGGTCAAGCGGTCCGTCATCGGCTAGTTTTGTCGCCCTTGCGCCCCATGGCGCGATGGCCCGATGACGGGCGAGGGTATGCCTGACCGGCATGCCCTCGCCCGTCACGGCTTGTTGACGGCAGCCGGCACGCTGCGTCGCTACACCCGGCGGCGCGGTGTGCCGGCTGTCTCGCGGCAGTGATCCTGCTGGCGGTTGAGGCAACCCGCCACACTCGGCTCCGCGCGACGACAGGCAAGTGCTCCGAGTCGTGCCCTTCGATCCCCGGTGTCAGATAGTCCGCTATTCACCCGCACGATCGTGTCGATTCGTTGCCGTGCCCGGCGTCCCGCGCCCGAACGGGTTGCGAGGATCCTGTCATGCCCTGGCAGGCAGCGTGCGATCCACGCTGCGCGGGACGTGGCACAACAAGGACAAGGCGTCATCGCATCCGATCGATCGATGATGACACGTACACTCAGGGTGCATTATGTCGAAGCAATCTCATGCCCAATGGTCATCCCGGCTGGCCTTCATTCTCGCCGCGGTAGGGTCGTCCGTCGGCCTTGGCAATATCTGGAAGTTCCCCTACATGACCGGCGAGAGCGGAGGCGGTGCCTTCGTGCTCATCTACCTGGTCTGCATCGCGCTGGTGGGCGTGCCCATCCTGATGTCGGAATGGCTGATCGGCCGTCTCGGCCAGCGCAACCCGATCGCCTCGATGTCGCTGCTGACCCGGCGCTTCAAGCGCAGCCGTGCCTGGGTGCTGGTGGGGGTGTTCGGCATCCTCGGCGCCTACCTGATCCTGTCGTTCTACAGCGTGATCGGCGGCTGGGGGCTGGCCTACATCGAACTCGGCGCGAGCAATGCCTTCGCCGGCCTGGACAGCGCGGCGGTGGGCGACATGTTCAGCGGCCTGCTGGCCGATCCGACGCGACTGCTGCTCTGGCACAGCCTGTTCATGCTGCTGACCATCGGCGTGGTGCTGGGCGGCGTGACCGGCGGCCTGGAGCGCGCCACCAAGCTGCTGATGCCGGCGCTGGTGGTACTGCTGGTGGTGCTGGTCGGCTATGCCGCGACCTCCGGGGCCTTCGCCGAGGGCGTGGCCTACCTGTTCACGCCGGACTTCTCCAGGCTGTCCAAGGACGGGGTGCTGGCCGCGCTGGGCCATGCCTTCTTCACGCTGAGCCTGGGCATGGGGATCATGATCGCCTACGGTTCCTACCTGCCGCAGGAGGTCAACATCGGGCGCAGCGCCCTCATCGTCGTGGTGATGGACACCGTGATCGCGCTGATGGCGGGGCTGGCCATCTTCCCGGTGGTCTTCGCCAACGAGCTGAGCCCGGCCGCCGGCCCGGGGCTGATCTTCCAGACCCTGCCGCTGGCGTTCGGCCACATGACCGGCGGCTGGCTGTTCGGCGTGCTGTTCTTCGTGCTGCTGGTGTTCGCCGCCTGGACCTCGGCGATCTCGCTGCTCGAGCCGATCGTCGAATGGCTCGAGGAGCGCACCCCGCTGTCCCGCGTCGGCGCCACCCTGGTGGCCGGCGCCGCCACCTGGGCGCTGGGCATCGTCACCGTGCTGTCGTTCAACGTCTGGTCCGGCGTGGCGCCGCTGGGGGTGTTCGCCAAGTTCGACGGCATGACCATGTTCGACCTGCTGGACTACTTCACCAGCAAGCTGATCCTGCCGCTGACCGGTCTGGCCGCAGTGCTGTTCGTGGGCTGGTGCATCGGCCGCGAGGAACTCCACGCGAACCTCAAGATGGGCGACGGCGCCTTCGCGCTGTGGCGTTTCGCGGCGCGCTACGTGGCCCCGCTGGGGGTGATCGTGGTCTTCCTCGGCAGCCTGTAGGCGCCACCGAGGTCATGCCGGCATCCCGCGCCCCGACCGTCAGGTCGGGGCGTTTTCGATGGAGCTACTGCAGGGCGTCGTCCTCGAAATCGGCGATGTCGCGCTCGAGCCGCCGAATCTCGTTGTGCATCTCGATGCCCCGGCGTGCGCGCAGGTAGCGGACGGCGGCGCTCTTCTTGCGGGTCTCGTGCTCGGCGACCTCCATGGTCATGAAGATGTCGAGAAGCTCGCTTCTGACGGCGCCCAGCTGTTCTCCATTATGCATGTCGACTCTCCTTGCAGCGGCAAAGGTGTCAATGACACG
Source organism: Modicisalibacter tunisiensis (assembly GCF_020148005.1). Taxonomy (GTDB): domain Bacteria; phylum Pseudomonadota; class Gammaproteobacteria; order Pseudomonadales; family Halomonadaceae; genus Modicisalibacter; species Modicisalibacter tunisiensis. The sequence goes on from NZ_JAGXFD010000001.1 coordinate 963,522, forward strand.
TCATTTCTTACTATACCCCAGTTGACAAAATCGTGACATTGAGGGCCGGGCTGCCGTTTTCCCCGCGGATTGGGCATACTGGGGGCGGCGATGACCCGCAGGGCCATCCCGCCGGCGCGCCGGTCGCCACGACCGGCCGATACAGCAAGAGGAGCGAACCGTGAGTCGTGCCCTATTCGATGAAATGCGACGTCGCATGGAGCACTTTCGTCGCTCCGAGCAGAAGGTGGCGCGCTTCGTGCTGCGTCATCCCGACGAGGTCATCCACATGCGCATCGTCGACCTGGCCACCGAGGCCAAGGTCAGCGAGCCGACCGTGGTGCGCTTCTGCCGGGCGCTGGGCTGCAGCGGCTTCCAGGACTTCAAGCTGCAGCTGGCGCAGATGCTGGCCGCCGGCAGCCAGTTCGCCCAGTTCTCGATGAACGACAGCGACAGCGTCGCCGAGTTTTCCCACAGCCTGTTCGACTCCACCATCGGCACGCTGCTCTCGGTGCGCGACCGGCTCGACAACGACGCCCTGGGGCGCGCGGTCAACGCCCTGGCGATGGCCAATCGGGTCGAGTTCTACGGCTTCGGCGCCTCCGGCGCGGTGGCCTTCGACGCCCAGCACAAGTTCTTCCGCCTGCAGATTTCCACCTCGGCCTACACCGACCCGCACATGCAGAACATGTCGGCGGCGACCCTCCAGGAGGGCGACGTGGTGGTGGCGATCTCGCAGACCGGGCGCACCCGGGCGCTGGTCGACAGCGTGCGCCTGGCCCGCGAGAAGGGCGCCACGGTGATCGGGCTGTGCCCGAGCCGCTCGCCGCTGGCCGATGAGGTCAGCCTGCCGCTGTACATCGACGTCCACGAGGACACCGAGATCTACACGCCGATGAGCTCGCGCATCGCCCACCTGGTGATCATCGACGTGCTCGCCGTGGGCGTGGCCAAGACCCGCGGGCCCAAGCTCGCCGAGCAGTTGAAGGCGGTCAAGCGCAGCCTCACGCCGCTGCGCTTCCCCGAGCCGGGCGAGGGCACCGGCAGCGAGTCCCCGGCGACGTCCTGAGGCGCCGATGTGCTAAGCTGGGCGCCCATTTCGCAGCTCGACAGCGGTATCCATGGACGACGTTCTTTCGGGCGCAGGCTCGCCGGGCGCAGACTCGCCGGGCGACGTCTCGACGCTTCTCGACGACCTCAATCCGGCCCAGCGCGAGGCCGTCAGCGCGCCACTGGGCAACATGCTGGTGCTGGCCGGCGCCGGCTCCGGCAAGACGCGGGTGCTGGTGCACCGCATCGCCTGGCTGCTGCAGGTCGAACGGCTCTCGCCCTACGCGATCCTCGCCGTGACCTTCACCAACAAGGCGGCCCGTGAGATGCGTACCCGCCTCGAGGCGCTGCTGGGACTCTCGCTGCGCAACATCTGGGTGGGCACCTTCCACTCCATCGCCCACCGCCTGCTGCGTACCCACTGGCAGGACGCGCGCCTGCCGCAGCACTTCCAGATCCTCGATGCCGACGACCAGCTGCGCCTGATCAAGCGCCTGCTCAAGGACTACAACATCGACGACGAGCGCTTCCCGCCGCGCCAGGTGCAGTACTTCATCTCCGGCTGCAAGGAGGAGGGCCTGCGTCCGCAGCAGGTGCAGACTCACGGTGACGCCTACCTGGGGCAGATGGTCGAGCTCTACGAGCGTTACCAGCTGACCTGCGAGCGCGGCGGGCTGGTCGACTTCGGCGAGCTGCTGCTGCGCAGCCTCGAGCTGCTGCGCGACAATCCCCGGCTGCTGGCCCACTACCGCGAGCGCTTCGCCCACCTGCTGGTCGACGAGTTCCAGGACACCAACACCCTGCAGTACGCCTGGCTCAAGCTGCTCGCCGGCGAGCACAACGGCCTGACCGTGGTCGGCGACGACGACCAGTCGATCTACGGCTGGCGCGGCGCGCGGGTCGAGAACATCCGCCGCTTCGAGCAGGAATTCCCGGGGACGCGTACCGTGCGCCTCGAGCAGAACTACCGCTCGACCAGCGCCATCCTCGATGCCGCCAACGCCCTGATCGGCCACAACACCGGGCGCATGGGCAAGGAGCTGTGGACCGCCGGGGCCAAGGGCGAGCCGATCTCCGTGTATGCCGGCTTCAACGATCTGGACGAGTCGCGCTTCATCGTCGACACCATCAAGGAAAAGGTCGACGCGGGCTTCAATCGCCGCGAGATCGCCATCCTCTACCGCTCCAACGCCCAGTCGCGGGTGATCGAGGAGACCCTGATCCGCCAGGGCGTGCCCTACCGCATCTATGGCGGCCAGCGCTTCTACGAGCGCCTGGAGATCAAGAACGCCCTGGCCTACCTGCGCCTGCTGCTCAACCGCGAGGACGACGCCTCGCTGGAACGGGTGATCAACGTGCCGGCCCGCGGCATCGGCACCCGCACCGTGGAGATCCTGCGTGTGCGCGCCCGCGAGACCGGCACCTCGCTGTGGCAGGCCCTGCACGACAGCGTCAGCGACGCCACCCTCAAGGGCCGGGCGGCCAACGCCGTGACCGCCTTCGCCAACCTGATCGAGCGGCTCGACAACGACACCGCCGGCATGGCGCTCCACGAGATCATCGAGCACGTCAACACGGTGACCGGGCTGGTCGAGCATCACCGCAACGAGAAGGGCGAGAAGGGCCAGGCCCGGGTCGAGAACCTCGAGGAGCTGGTCACCGCCGCCCGCGCCTTCACCCAGGGCGAGCCGCTGTCCCTGCAGGAGGTCGGCGAGGGCAGCGCGGCCCTCGAGCCGTTCCTCGCCGAGGCCGCGCTCAACGCCGGCGATCATGAAGCCGACGAGTTCGAGGACGGCGTGCAGCTGATGACCCTGCACTCCGCCAAGGGCCTGGAGTTCCCGGTGGTGTTCATCGCCGGGGTCGAGGAGGGGCTGTTCCCGCACAAGATGTCGCTGGAGGAGCCCGGGCGCCTCGAGGAGGAGCGCCGGCTGTGCTACGTCGGCGTGACCCGCGCCATGCACAAGCTCTACCTGACCCATGCCGAGCTGCGTCGGCTGCACGGCAAGGAGACCTTCCAGCGGCCGTCGCGGTTCCTGCGCGAGCTCCCCGAGAACCTGCTCGAGGAAGTCCGACTGCGCGGCCAGGTCTCGCGGCCGATGACCGCCTCGCGCCCGGCGCGCGGTCCCGCCCAGGACTCGGTCGACGGCGGCGGCGACCTGCCGGTGCTGTCGCTGGGCCAGCGGGTGCATCATCCGCTGTTCGGCGAGGGCGTGGTGCTCAATGCCGAGGGGCAGGGCGAGCGCGCCCGGGTCCAGGTGAGCTTCGAGGGCGAGGGCGACAAGTGGCTGGTGCTGGGGTTCGCCAGGCTGACTCCGCTGTAACCTCCGGACGGGACGTGTCACATGAAGAAGAAATGGTTTCCCGAGCTGTTCGACAACTGGGCGCGGCTGTCCGGCTACCAGCGCTTCGAGCGGCTGGTCTCGCTGGTGCTGACCGTGGCGATCGGCGCCACGGTGCTGACCGCGCTCTACTATCTGGTGATGCACGTCGTCGAGCTGCTGTTCGTGCAGACCCGCGACCCCTTCGACTACCGGGTCTTCCAGGCGGTCTTCGACATGATCCTCACCGTGCTGATCGCCATGGAGTTCAACAACTCCATCGTCCGCACCATGGAGGGCGGCGGCGGGTTCATCCATGTCGAGATCGTGGTGCTGATCGCGATCATGGCGCTGGTGCGCAAGTTCATGGTGCTCGACTTCGAGGCCGTCGAGCCGTTCAAGATCCTCGCCCTGGCCGCCGCCGTGCTGGGGCTGGGCGTGTGCTACTGGCTGGTTCGCCACGGCAACCGCAACGGCGACTGAGCGCCATCCTCCTGCCTTGCCGGTCAAATAAGCCCTGACGCATACTGTGGCCTTTCGGGCGCTGGCCGCGCCCGAGGACCGGACACACCCTCTAACCGGGGTGACAAGAACGCCAAAAAAGGAGTCACGCCTGCATGCAACGACGCAAGTTTCTGACGACACTGGGGGCCGGCGCCGCCGGCGTCGCGGCCGCGCCCTTCGTTTCCACCGCCCGTGCGCAGGACACCATCCGCTGGAAGATGGTCACCTCCTGGCCCAAGAACTTCCCCGCGCTGGGGACCGGCGCCAACGACTTCGCCAGGCGCATCGGCGAGCTGTCCGGGGGCCGGATGCAGGTCGACGTCTATGGCGCCGGCGAGCTGGTGCCGGCCCTCGAGGTCTTCGACGCGGTCTCCGAGGGCACCGCCCAGATGGGCCACTCCGCCTCCTACTACTGGCGCGGCAAGGTGCCGGCGGCGCAGTTCTTCACCGCCGTGCCGTTCGGCATGAACACCACCGAAACCAATGCCTGGCTGTACCAGGGCGGCGGCATGGCGCTGTGGGACGAGCTCTACGCGGGGCACAATCTCAAGCCCTTCGCGGTGGGCAACACCGGCACCCAGATGGCCGGCTGGTTCAAGAAGGAGATCCATTCGCTGGAGGACATGCAGGGGCTGAAGATCCGCCTGCCCGGACTCGCCGGCGAGGTGATGAACCGCATCGGCGCCACCGCCCTGACCATTCCCGGCTCGGAGATCTTCACCTCCATGCAGACCGGGGTGCTCGACGCCGCCGACTGGGTGGGCCCCTACAACGACCTGGCCTTCGGGCTCTACCAGGTCGCCGACTACTACTACACCTCGGCCTGGAACGAGCCCAGCGCGATCCTCGAGGGCACGGTCAATCTCGAGGCCTGGCAGGCGCTGCCCGACGACCTCAAGGTGGTGGTGCAGGAAGCCGCGCGCAGCGCCAACCTGGCGATGATCGACGAGTTCACCTTCCGCAACGCCGAGGCGCTCAGGACGCTGGTCGAGGAACACGACGTGCAGCTGCGCTCGTTGCCCGACGACGTGCTCAAGGCGCTCGCCGAGGCCTCGCAGAAGGTCCTGCAGGAGCAGGCCGGCAGCGATCCGGCGTCGAAGAAGATCTTCGACTCCTACCGCGACTTCCAGCAGCAGGTGCGCCGCTACACCGACATCGGCGAGTTCGCCTATCTCAAGAATCGCGCCATGGTCGGCTGAGGACCCGGGCCGACGCTGTCGGCCGGGACATCAGAGGTCTTCCCGGCTGCTGTCGGGCACCGGTCGAATGCGGCCGTTGTCATCCAGCGCCACCATCACGAAGCGCGCCTCGGTGACCTTGTGCATCTCGGGGTCGCGCTCGTGGGGCGAACGGATCCACACCTCGACATCGATGGTGATCGAGCTGCGGCCGATCTCGCGCACCGCGGTGAAGATGCCGACCACCGAGCCGATGCGCACCGGGCAGAGGAAGTCCATCGCCTCGATCGCCACCGTGGCGGTCCGCCCGTGGGCCTGGCGGCCGGCGCACAGCTCGGCGGCCTGGTCCATCTGATTGACCAGCCAGCCGCCGCTGATGTCGCCGTAGAGGTTGGTGTCCTGGCGACTGGCCAGCACCTTGAGGGTCAGGTCGCCGCGGGGCGCGGGCGCGTCATCGAGGTCGGTCATGGTCGATTCCCTTCCGGCACGTATTGTTGTCACCTTGCAGGCCGCCATCTTAAACGGCCGTGACGCCGAGCGACCAGCCTTGCCGTGCACGTCGTGGCGTGTCCCGGCTTCCTGCGCGCGCTCGACTGTGACTACAATCGGAGACAAGCGGACCGGCGACTGTCGTGAATGCCGGTCCGCCGGATGTCGGTGTCGTGGATTCATCGGAATGCAATCTTGTTCCGGCATCATCGCCGTCAGCGGTTTCATGCCCGGAACACCATCCGCGTCTGGCGCTCAGCGAATTTTACCCCATCGGCCGCCGGTTCCTGCGCGGCCCCGGAGAACGTCGTGGACATCACCAGCGAGACTCACAGTCAGCATATTTCCAAGCAGTTCAACCAGGAACTCGAGGAACTCAAGACCCACCTGATGGCGATGGGCGGGCTGGTCGAGAAACAGGTGCAGGAGGCCGTCACCGCGCTGCTCGACTCCGATACCCGGCTGGCCGAGCGCGTGCGCGACAACGACAAGGCCGTCAACGAGATGCAGCTGAAGATCGACGACGAGTGTACCCGGGTGCTGGCGCGCCGGCAGCCGGCGGCCTCCGACCTGCGGCTGGTGCTGGCGGTGACCCGCGCTACCTCGGACCTCGAGCGCATCGGCGACGAGGCCTGCAAGATCGCGCGCAATGCCATCGCGCTGGCCGAGGCCGGACGCCAGGTGCACGGCTTCGTCGAGGTTCGCCACATCAGCGAGCACGTGCGCAACATGATCCGCGATGCCCTGACGGCGTTCACCCGCTTCGATACCGAGCTGGCCCTGAAGGTGGCCCAGGAGGACGATGCCGTGGACAGTGAATACACCAGCGCCATGCGCTCGCTGATGACCTTCATGATGGAGGATCCGCGCTCGATCAGCTCGATTCTCAGCGTGATGTGGATCCTGCGGGCGCTGGAGCGCATCGGCGACCACGCCGACAACCTGGCCGAGTACGTCATCTACCTGGTCAAGGGGCTGGATGTCCGCCACCGCAACATCCACTCGCTTGACGATTCCTCGCTGACCGGTAAAGGTTGACCCCGGCGGCCCGCGGGGCCGTCGTCGACCCCGGCCGTCGCCCGTGCGACGGCCGTATCGTTGCTCTTGCGGGAACCCTCCGATCATGCTCAATGCCTTCAGCGCCCTGGCCCGGGGCACGCGCCTGGTGCTTTCGCCGGGACTGCGCCGTTACGTCTTTCTGCCGATTCTGGCCAACCTGCTGCTCTACGTCGGCACCCTCGTCTACCTGTTCGACAACTTCGGCGGCTGGATCGACTACGGAATGCGCCAGGTGCCGGGCTGGCTCGCCTGGCTCGAGTGGCTGATCTGGCCGCTGCTGGTGGCGAGCCTCGCGGTGGCGGTGTTCTTCACCTTCACGCTGGTCGCCAACCTGATCGCCGCGCCCTTCTACGGCTTTCTCGCCGAGAAGGTCGAGCGTCAGGTCACCGGCCGCGCGCCCCTGGACGATCGCGGCTTCGCCCGTGCCGCGGTCGACGCCCTGGGCCGCGAGCTGGTCAAGCTGGGCTACATCCTGCCGCGCATGGCGCTGCTCTTCCTGCTCGGCCTGGTACCCGGGCTGAACCTGGTGATGCCGTTTCTGTGGGCGGCCTTCTCGGCCTGGATGATGGCGGTCACCTACCTCGACTACCCGATGGACAACAACCTGGTCAGCTTCGTCGAGATGCGCCGCCGCCTGCGCGCGCGCTGGTGGCCGACGCTGACCTTCGGCGGCTGGGTGATGGCGGCCAGCTGGGTGCCGGTGCTCAACCTGCTGCTGCTGCCCGGTGCGGTGGCCGGGGCGGTGCTGATGTGGCAGCAGCACTACCGGGACCTGCCGGTAGCGGCCGAGCGGGCGAAGCGTCCCTGATGGGGTAAAGGGCAGCATCCCGGGTGGCGGGTTGCCCGGCCGGAGCCGTGCGGCGTGCGTGACGACCCGCCGTCACCCGCTATTGCCCGCTGTCGGCGGTGCGGTACGTGACCTCGGTGTCGGAGCCGGTCTCGCCGAGGGGGCGGCGGATCAGGCGGGCGGCGGGAAACACGCAACGGAACAGCGCGCCCTCGCCGGGGCGTGACTCGATCTCCAGGCGCGCATCGTGGCGCAGCAGCACATGCTTGACGATCGCCAGCCCCAGACCGGTGCCGCCGGTGGCCGCGCTGCGCCCCTTGTCGACCCGGTAGAAGCGCTCGGTCAGGCGCGGGAGGTGCACCGGGTCGATGCCGTCGCCGTCATCCTCGACCTCGAGGGCGGCGCCGTCCTGCCAGGGGCGCCAGCGCAGGGTGATGGTGCTGTCCTCGGGGGTGTAGCGCACGGCGTTGAAGGCCAGGTTGGAGACCGCGCTGCGCAGCTCAGCCTCGACCCCCAGCAGGTCACGCGACTCGGCGGTCTCGATGCGCACCCGGCATCCGCCGCCCGCCAGGGCGGCGGCGTCGTCGCGCACGCTGCCCAGCAGCGGCGGCACGGCCACCGGCACGCTGCGCTCGGTCTGGTGATCGGTTTCCAGCCGCGACAGCAGCAGCAGGTCCTCGACCAGGTTCTGCATGCGCCGGGTCTGGTCCTGCATCTGGCCGAGGCCGCGCTGCCAGCGCGGCGGCAGTTGGTCGGCATGCTCGGTGTAGGTCTCGAGATAGCCGGTGAGCACGGTCAGCGGCGTGCGCAGCTCGTGGGAGACGTTGGCGACGAAGTCGCGGCGCATCTGCTCGAGACGGTGCAGGCGGGTGATGTCGCGCACCATCACCAGGCGCTCGTTGTCGCCGTAGAGGGTGATCTGGAACTGCAGCATCAGGTCGTCGCGCAGCGGCGAGGGCAGCACCACCGGCTCGCGGTAGTCGCGGGCGTTGAAGTAGTCGATGAAGCGCGGGTCGCGCAGCAGGTTGGTGACGGGCTGGCCGCGGTCGTGACGGGCCTGCAGGCCGAGCATGCGTTCGGCGGCGCTGTTCCACCAGTCCATGTTGCCCTGGTTGTCGAGCATCACCACGCTGTCGCGCATCGCCTCGGCGGATTCCTGGATGCGGTGGATCACGTCGCGCAGACGCTGCTGGGTCAGCCGCTGGACCTTCTGGTAACGGTAGAGGCGATCGAACAGGTCGCCCCACACGCCGCTGCCCGCCGGCGGCTCCTGGCTCGGATCACTGTTCAGCCACTGGTAGAGCTCGCGCAGGTGGCGCAGGTGGATGAGCACGAACAGGGCGAGACCGGCGGCCACGCCCCAGCCGAGACTGCCGAATACCCAGCCCAGCAGGCCCAGCCCGACGACCAGGTAGGCCAGCCGCCAGAGCTCGTTGTTCCAGTAGTACATGCCGGTGATCTCATCCCCGCGCCGAGAAGCGATAGCCGGTACCGCGCACGGTCTGGATCAGGTGCTGATGCGCCTCGCCCAGTGCCTTGCGCAGGCGGCGGATATGCACGTCGACCGTGCGTTCCTCGACGTAGACGTTGCCACCCCACACCTGATCGAGCAACTGGCCGCGGGTATAGGCGCGCTCCGGGTGGGTCATGAAGAACTGCAGCAGCCGGTACTCGGTGGGGCCGACCTCCAGCGCCTGGCCGTGGGACGATACCCGGTGGCTGGCCGGGTCGAGCATCAGGCCGTCGACCTCCACCACCTCCTCGACGCCCCGCGGCGTGGTGCGGCGCAGCACCGCCTTGAGCCGGGCGACCAGCTCGCGCGGCGAGAACGGCTTGGTGATGTAGTCGTCGGCGCCGGCCTCGAGCCCGAGGATCTTGTTGTCCTCCTCGCTCTTGGCGGTGAGCATGATGATCGGCAACTCGGCGGTGGTCTCCTCGCGCTTCAGGCGCCGCGCCAGCTCGATGCCGCTGGTGCCGGGCATCATCCAGTCGAGCAGCAGCAGGTCGGGCTGGCTGTCGACGATCAGGGCGTGGGCGTCCTGGGCATTGTCGGCCTCCAGGACCCGGTAATCGGCCATCTCCAGCGCCACGGCGATCATCTCGCGGATGGAGGGCTCGTCATCGACGATCAGAACGGTCTTGGATGTCATTTCCCTGGCCTCGTGGGGTGACGGACACCGCCCGCGGCAGGCATCCGTCGGTGACAGGACGATGACGATTACAACGCGCGGACATGACAAGCTTGTGACAGGTGCCGGACGGCCGCCAGCCCCGCATCAGCCCTCGGGCCACAGCGCCATCACGAGGCCGGCGTGCAGCACCAGCCCCGCCCAGTGGTTGTTGAGAAACGCCCGGAAGCAGCGTTCCCGGGAGCGGTCGCGGATCAGCCACTGCTGGTAGACGAAGATCAGCCCCATCGCCGTCAGGCCGACCCAGAAGTAGCCGCTCAGCGCCTGGCGCACGCCCACCACCGCCAGCAGGGTCAGGGTAGCCAGCTGCAGCAGACCGATGATCAGCTTGTCGTGGCGGCCGAACAGCACGGCGGTGGACTTGATGCCGATCGTCAGGTCGTCGTCGCGGTCGACCATGGCGTATTCGGTGTCGTAGGCCACCGTCCACAGCACGTTGGCGAGGAACAGCAGCCAGGCATCCGCCGGCAGCTGCTGCTGGACGGCGCCGAAGGCCATGGGAATCGCCCACGAGAAGGCCGCGCCGAGCACCACCTGCGGCCAGTGGGTATAGCGCTTCATGAACGGATAGACGAAGGCCAGTGCCACCCCGCCGAACGACAGCATCACCGTGAAGGCGTTGGTGAAGCAGACCAGCACGAAGGACGCGGCGACCAGCCCCGCGAACAGCACCCGGGCCTCGCCCGCACCGATCCGCCCGGTGGCCAGCGGCCGGTCGCGGGTGCGCTTGACGTGGCCGTCGAAGTGGCGGTCGGCGTAGTCGTTGATCACGCAGCCGGCGGCGCGCATCAGGTAGACGCCGGCGACGAAGATCAGCAGCGTCGCACGCTCGGGCAGGCCGTCGGCGGCGATCCACAGGGCCCACAGGGTCGGCCACATCAACAGCCAGGTGCCGATCGGCCGGTCGAGCCGGGTCAGGTGCAGGAAGGCGGGCAGGCGCGCGGGATGCAGGCGAGCCAGACCGACGGGACGCGGGGTGGGTTGCATGACAGCCTCCGAGAACGATCGGGCCACAGTCTAGCGAGTCGCCAGCCCCAGTTCATCCGCCATGGCGGTCAGGAAGAACTCCTGGACCAGCACCTCGAAGCGGCCGTGGCGAAAGCGCGAGCGCCGTCCCCAGGGCGCCTCGGCCGTCGGAAAGGGCGGCGCGCCACGGGTGATCGCGATCGGTCCGCGCTCGAGATCCGGCTGGCGGAACAGCCAGTGGCCCAGCGAGCGCTCGCCGAGCTGGCCCAGCCGCTGGCCGGTCAGGCTGGTCAGCGGCGCCACCGAGCGGGCGAGCACCCAGGGCGTGTCGCCGCTGCACAGCGCCACCTCGCGACACCAGACATAGTGCGAGGCGGGCACGCCGAGGGCACGGGCCTCGTCGCGGCGCGGGCGGGCCAGGCGCTGGGCGAGCAGGCGCACGGCGAAGGGCTGCGGCATCGCCGCGCCCAGCCGCCGGGTCAGCGAATCGCGCGAGGCCAGCCACTGCCACCAGGCCGGGCTCATCGCCGGCCGCCAGGCGGCGGCGGGGCGCCAGTGGGGGATCGCCACGGGGCGTGTCGAAGCGGGCAAACCGGCCTCCGGGTCGGCAAACGGGCGCGATAGTGTACCATGACGACCTGGCCGGCCCGGTCCCGGCCCGTCATCCACGACCCGCTGGCACCACGACCCATGACTCGATCCCTGACCCTGATCGGCAGCGGCATGGCCGGTTTCGGCCTGGCGCGTGCCCTGCGCCGCCTGCAGCCCGAGCGGCCGATCACCCTGATCACCGCCGACAGCGGCGACGACTATTCCAAGCCCCTGCTCTCCACCGGCTTCGCCAAGGGCCTGGCGCCGGAGGCGCTGGCCGCCGACTCGGCGCTGGATGCCGCCGAGCGCCTGAATCTGGTGATGCGCCCCCGGACCCGGGTCGACGCCCTCGATCCCGTGGCCCGCGAGCTGCACATCGGCGCCGAGCGCCTGCCCTTCGATGACCTAGTGCTGGCCACCGGGGCCGCGCCGCAGCCGCCCTTCGCCATCGACGCAACACTCGCCGGGCGGGTCTTCACCATCAACGACCTCGACGACTACCGGGCCTTCCATGCCGCCCTGACGGCGCTGGGGCGGCCGGCGCGCGTCGCCGTCATCGGCGCCGGGCTGGTGGGCTGCGAGTACGCCAACGACCTGGTCGCCGGCGGTCATGCCGTGGCCATGATCGCCCCCGAGCGGGCGCCGCTGGCCCGCCTGCTGCCCGAGCCGCTGGGCCGGGTGCTGGGCCGGGTGCTGGGCGCTGCGCTGGCCGGGGCGGGGGTCGAGCTGCATCTGGGGCGCGGCGTGGGCGAGCTGGGTCTCGACGGCGGGGATCTGAGCGTGGCGCTGGATGACGGCCATGTCCTCGACGCCGACCTGGTGCTGGTCGCCACCGGCCTGGTGCCGCGCACCGAGCTGGCCGCCGCGGCAGGGCTCGCGGTCAGCGAGGCCGGCATCCAGGTCGATCGCTGCCTGCGCACCGCGGTCGAGGGCATCCACGCCCTGGGCGACGTGGCCTGCGTCGACGGCGTCAACGCCATGTATGTCCAGCCGCTGCAGGCCGGCGCCCGGGCCCTGGCGGCGACGCTGGCCGGCACCCCCACCGCCGTGCGCTACGGCCCCTGGCCGGTGCTGGTCAAGACGCCCTGCTGCCCGGTGGTGGCCCTGCCGCCGCGGGTCACGCCCGCCCGCTGGCGCATCGAGGGCGAGGGCGACGATCTCGCCGCCCTGGCCGAGGACGACCGGGGGCGGCTGCTGGGCTTTGCGTTGACCGGGCGCTGTGTACGGCGGAAAGTCGAACTGGCGCGAGCCGCGCCGCCGTTGCTAATCTAGGTGCGTCGTGGCCCGCGGCCCCGGCGGCTGCCGGAGCGCCGGCCGGCGCTCGGGAGACGCCCGAAACAACAACAAGCGGCAGTCGAGGCTGCCGTCTTACACTGCCCCAGACAGGAGGTTCCATGCGCAAGCCAGAACTCGCGGCGGCCATCGCCGAGCGTGCCGATCTTTCCAAGGACAAGGCCAGCCAGGTGCTCAACGTGATCCTCGACGAGATCACCGGCAGCGTCGCCAAGGGCCAGGATGTCTCGCTCATCGGCTTCGGCTCGTTCACCGTGCGCGAGCGTGCCGCCCGTACCGGCAAGAATCCGCAGACCGGCGAGGCGCTGACCATCCCCGCCAGCAGGACCGTGGCCTTCAAGGCGGGCAAGGCGCTCAAGGACGCCGTCGCCAAGTAACGCCTCGCGGCTGGAGCGTGTCGCGACCGGCGTGCGCTCCGCCGACGCTCTTCCTTCCCACGTGCGAGTCATGGACGGCCCATGAAACTGCGACTGATGCTCTGGCTGCTCGGCCTGCTGCTCAAGCGCGCGCGGCGTCGCCACGCGGGCTTTCGCGAGCGGCTGCGCGACCGCCCGCTGGCCTGGGGAATCGCCACCGAGGATTTGCGCATCGCCCGCCACTACCGGCTGACGGCCGAGCGCGTGCAGTCGGCATCGGGCCTGCCGGTGGACCTCGACCTGGAACTGCGCTTCCGTGACCCCGACACGGCGCTGGCCGTGCTTCGCCACCCCTCCCCGCGCGCCTTTCGCGACGGCCTGATCGACGGCCGGCTGCGCCTGGTGGGCGACACCCGCGACCTCGAGCGCCTGCAGGGCCTGCTCGCCTTCCTGCGTTGACTTCCGGCGCTGATCGCTGCGGCATGACGACGTTATACTAACGTCGAATCAGCGGATCCCCCCCGTATCCGTCCGCCCGCTGCCGAGGAGGCCCGACCGCCATCGCCATGCTGCCACGCTCCCTCGACCATTCCCTGCGCCGCCTGTGGACGCTCGACACCTTCGCCTACAGCGTGCGCGTGTTCATCGCGCTGGCCGGGGCGATGGCCTGGAGCTGGCACCTGGGCGGCATCGCCCAGCTGATTCCGCTGTTCCTGGGGGTGATCGCCAGCGCCCTGGCCGAGACCGACGACCACTGGCAGGGACGCCTGACGGCCCTGGCGGTGACGCTGGCCTGCTTCGCCGTCGCCGCGCTGTCGGTGGAGTGGCTCTTCGATCGCCCGCCGGCCTTCGCCGCGGGGCTGGCGCTGTCGGCCTTCGGCCTGACCATGCTGGGGGCGGTGGGGCCGCGTTACGGCACCATCGCCCATGCCACCCTGATCCTGTCGATCTACACCATGATCGCCATCGAGCGTCAGGGCGGCGTGGCGCCGGGCGAGCTGTGGCGCGAGCCGGCCATGCTGCTCGCCGGGGCGGCCTGGTACGGGCTGATCTCGGTGGTCTGGTGCGCGCTGTTCGCCCGCCAGCCGCTCAAGCTGAGCCTGGCGCTGCTGCTGCGCGAGCTGGGCGAGTACCTGCGCCTCAAGGCGACGCTGTTCGAGCCGGTGCGCGGTATCGACCTGGAGGCACGGCGCCTGGCGCTGGCCGAGCAGAACGCGCGGGTCGTGGAGGCGCTCAACCAGGCCAAGGAGATGATCTTTCGCCGCCTGGAGGGCGCGCGCGGCACGCACAAGCTCGACCGCTACCTGCGGCTGTACTTCATCGCCCAGGACATCCACGAGCGGGCCAGCTCCTCGCACTATCCCTACGGCGAGTTGACCGAGGCCTTCTTTCACCACGATGTGCTGTTCCGCTGCCAGCGCCTGCTCGAGCAGCAGGGGCAGGCCTGCCGCTCGCTGGCCCGGGCCCTGCTGCTGCGCCAGCCCTTCGACCACGGCCCCAGCGAGCAGGCCCTGGCCGATCTCAACGCCTCGCTCGACTACCTGCATCGCCAGCCGCGCCGCGACTGGCGACGCCTGCTGCACTCGCTGGACGCCCTGGCCGACAACCTGGCCACACTCGAGCACCAGCTGGCCGGCGCCCGCAATCCCGACGCCCCGGCCGGCGACGCCGACGCTTCGCTCCATGACCGCTCCCCCCGGGGCCCGCGCGACATCTACGACCGCCTGCGCTCGCACCTGACCCCGGCCTCGCCGATCTTCCGTCATGCCCTGCGCCTGTCGCTCACCCTGCTGGCCGGCTACGGCCTGCTGCTGTGGATTCATCCCACCCAGGGCTACTGGATCCTGCTCACCAGCCTGTTCGTCTGCCGGCCCAACTTCGGCGCCACGCGACGCTTTCTGTGGCAGCGCATCGTCGGCACCGTGGCCGGGCTGGTCGCCGGCTGGGCGCTGATCAGCCTGTTTCCCGACCCGCTGATCCAGCTGTCGATCGCGGTGGTCGCCGGGGTGGGATTCTTCGCCGCCCGGGCCCGCCATTACGCGCTGGCGACCGCGGCGATCACCCTGCTGGTGCTGTGCTGCTTCAACCAGGTCGGCAACGGCTTCGGGCTGATCTGGCCACGGCTGTTCGACACCCTGCTGGGGGCGGGCATCGCCGGACTGGCGGTGGTGCTGGTGCTGCCGGACTGGCAGGGGCGGCGGCTGCATCAGCTGGGGGCGGCCAGCCTGGCAGCCGGCGCCCGCTACCTGAGCGCGATCCTCGGCCAGTACAGCAACGGCAAGGCGGACGACCTCGACTACCGGCTGGCCCGGCGCAACGCCCACAATGCCGATGCCGCCCTCGCCGCGCGGCTGGCCAACGCGCGCCGCGAGCCGGGACACTTCCGCAAGGACGTCGAGGCGGGCTTTCGCTTCCTGACCCACGCCCACACCCTGCTCAACTACCTGTCGGCGCTCGGCGCCCACCGCGGCGAGACCCGGCCAGCGGGCGACGATGCCTGGCTGCACGCCCAGGCCGACGGCATCATCGCCGATCTGGAGGCGCTGGCCGGCCGGCTGGGGGCGCGTCAGGTACCGTCGACACCGGCGACGGCGGAGCCCCGCGCCCGGGCGCTCGAGGCCTGGGCGCAGGCCACCGACGACGAGCCCCGGCGCCTGCTGGCCGAGCAGCTGGCGCTGATCAGCCGGGCCCTGGTGCCGCTCGGCGAGGCCGCCGCGGGGCTGGTCAGGCGGCAGGTGTAGGTGGCGCGGCTCACACCTGCCCGTAGCGTCCGGCTTCCTCGCCCAGCCAGCGGCGGATCAGCGTCTCGGCGGCTTCGGGCGCTTCGGCGAGCAGCGCCCGGGCCAGCGGGTCGAGGCGCTCGAGCAGGTCGCGGTCGCGTTCCAGGTCGGCGATCTTCATCTGCGCCAGGCCGGTCTGGCGAGTGCCCAGTACCTCGCCGGGGCCGCGCAGCTCCAGGTCCTTCTCGGCGATGCGGAAACCGTCGCCGGTCTCGCGCATCACCGCCAGGCGCTCGCGGGAATGGGCCGACAGCGGCGGGTGATAGAGCAGCACGCAGAAGCTCTCGGTACTGCCGCGGCCGACCCGTCCACGCAGCTGATGAAGCTGCGACAGGCCCAGCCGTTCGGGGTTCTCGATGATCATCAGGCTGGCGTTGGGCACGTCGACGCCCACCTCGATCACCGTGGTGGCGACCAGCAGGTCGAGTTCGCCGGCCTTGAAGGCGTCCATCACCGCGGCCTTCTCGGCGGCCTTCATGCGCCCGTGGACCAGCCCCACGGCGAGTTCCGGCAGGGCCTCGGTCAGGGCGTCGCGGGTCGCCTCGGCGGCCTGACACTGCAATGCCTCGGATTCCTCGATCAGCGTGCACACCCAGTAGGCCTGACGGCCCTCGGCACAGGCATGGCGGATGCGCGCGACCACCTCGGGGCGGCGCTCGTCGGCGACCGCCACGGTCTGCACCGGAGTGCGGCCGGGCGGCAGCTCGTCGATCACCGACAGGTCGAGGTCGGCGTAGGCGCTCATCGCCAGGGTGCGCGGGATCGGCGTGGCGGTCATGATCAGCTGGTGCGGCGTCAGGCCGCCGGCCTCGCCCTTCTGGCGCAGCGCCAGGCGCTGGTGGACGCCGAAGCGGTGCTGCTCGTCGACGATCGCCAGCCCCAGGCGCTGGAAGTGCACGTCGTCCTGGAACAGCGCGTGGGTGCCCACCACCACCCGGGCGCGGCCGTCGGCGATCGCCGCCTTGGTGTCGAGCCGGGCCTTGCCCTTGAGCTTGCCGGCCAGCCAGGCCACGTCGACGCCCAGCGGGGCGAACCAGTCGCGGAAGTTGCGAAAGTGCTGCTCGGCGAGGAGCTCGGTGGGTGCCATCACCGCCACCTGGCAGTCGCCGGCGATGGCGGCCAGCGCGGCCAGCGCCGCGACCACCGTCTTGCCCGAGCCGACATCGCCCTGGACCAGCCGCAGCATGGGGCGTTCGGTTTCCAGGTCGCGGGCGATCTCGTCGAGCACCCGGCGCTGGGCACCGGTCAGCGAGAACGGCAGCTGGGCGACGAAGCGCGCCTGCAGGCTGCGCCCGGAGGGCAGCGCGGGGGCGCCGTCGGCCTGGATGCGCAGGCGCACCTGGCGCAGGCTCAGCTGGTGGGCGAGCAGCTCCTCCAGCGCCAGGCGCCGCTGGGTGGGATGCGTGCCCGAGGCGAGGCGCTCGAGATCGGCGTCCGGGGGCGGCTCGTGCAGGTAGTGCAGGCAGGCGTGCAGCTCGGGCAGCCGGAAGCGCTCGCGCAGCGGCCCGGGGATGGCGTCGGGCAGGGCCGCCGGGTCGGCGTCGAGCGCCGCGAGCGCCTGGGCGATCAGGCCGCGCAGCCGCGGCTGGGTCAGCCCCTCGGTGGCCGGGTAGATCGGCGTCAGGTGGTCCTCGACCGGGGTCTCGCCCGGCGTCACCAGGCGGTACTCGGGATGGTAGAGCTCCAGTCCGGTGGCGCCGGCGCGGGCCTCGCCGAAGCCGCGCACCACCACCCCGGGGTGGAACTGCTGCTGCTGGGCCGGCGAGAAGTGGAAGAAGCGCAGGCTGAGGATGCCCGAGCCGTCCTTGAGGCGCACCAGCAGGCTGCGCCGGCGGCCCTTGACCACCTCGGCGGCGGCCACCTCGCCCTCGACGACGACCTCCATGCCGGCGCGCAGGGTGCCGATCGGCGTGATGCGGGTGCGGTCCTGGTAGCGCAGCGGCAGGTGCAGCAGCAGGTCGGCGACCTGCCGGATGCCCAGCCGGGCCAGCTTGCCGGCCAGCGCCTCGCCGACGCCGGTCAGCTCGGTGACGGAGGCATCGAGTCGGGTCATGCCGGCTCGGGGTCGCCCTGACGCCAGCGGCAGCGCTCGATGGCCTCGATCACCGCATCGATCGCCCGGGGCCGCGGGAAGCTGGCCCGCCAGGCGATGGCCACGGTGCGGCTGGGCGCCTCGGGGGCGAAGGGCCGGCTCTCGAGCAGCCCGGACTCGTAGTGGCTGGTGCCGATCGCCGAGCTCGGCAGCACCGTCACCCCCAGCCGCGAGGCGACCATGTGGCGGATGGTCTCCAGCGAGCCGCCCTCGGCGGTCAGGGTGTTGGAGGGGCTGTTGAGCTGGGCGCCGATCGCCGGGCAGGCCTCGAGGATCTGGTCGCGGAAGCAGTGCCCCTCGCCGAGCAGCAGCAGCCGCTCGTTGACCAGGTCGTCCTTGTCGATGCAGGCCTTCCGCGTCCACGGATGGTCGCTGGGCATCAGCACTTCGAAGGGCTCCTCGTAGAGCGGCCGGGTGACCACGTCGGTCTCGGTGAAGGGCAGCGCGACGATGATCGCGTCGAGCTCGCCGCTGCGCAGCTTGCGGCGCAGGTCGGCGGTGAAGCCCTCCTCGATGTACAGCGGCATCTTCGGCGAGCTGCGCGTCAGCTCGGGAATCAGGTAGGGGAAGAGGTAGGGGCCGATGGTGTAGATCGCGCCGATGCGCAGCGGGCTGCTGAGCTGGTCCTTGCCCTCGTTGGCCAGCTCGCGGATCACGCTGGCCTGCTCGAGCACGCGCTGGGCCTGCTCGACCACCTTCTCGCCCAGCGGGGTCACCTGAACCGTCGACTTGGAGCGCTCGAACAGCGCCACTCCGAGCTCCTCCTCGAGCTTCTTCACGGCCACGGAGAGGGTGGGCTGCGAGACGAAGCAACGCTCGGCGGCGCGGCCGAAATGCCGCTCCTGCGCCAAGGTTACGATATAGCGGAGTTCTGTTAGAGTCATGGCTGGGCCCGCGGGGGCTCGTCCTGTTGCAACGGATGGTTGATGTCGTTTTACCAAGGAGCCAGGTAAAGGTGAAGAATACCAGTCTCATTCTCGGTTGTGGGGATGTCGGTACCGCGCTGGGGCGGCTGCTGGCCGCGGCCGGGCAGCGTGTGGTCGGTGTGCGGCGCAACCCCTCGGCGCTGGAGGGCACCGGCATCGAGCCGCTGGCGCTGGACGTGACCGATGCCGAGGCGCTGTCGGCCATGCCCGAAGCCGACATCGTGGTCTACGCGGCGAGTGCCGACCGCTTCGAGGAGAGCGCCTACCAGGCGGCCTATCCCGATGGTCTGAAGGCGGTGCTCGGCGAGCTCGAGGGGCGTGACCGGCCGCCACGGCACGTGTTCTTCGTCTCCTCGACCGGTGTCTACGCCCAGCAGGACGGCGAGACGGTCGACGAGACCTCGCCCACCGAGCCGCGCGGTTTCTCCGGCCAGCTGATGCTGGCCGCCGAGCGTGCCCTGCTCGACAGCCGTCTGCCCGGTACCGTGGTGCGCTTCTCGGGCATCTACGGCCCCGGCCGCGACCGGCTGATCCGTCAGGTGCGCGAAGGCCGGGTGGCGCCCGCCGTGCCGTCGATGTACACCAACCGCATCCATCGCGACGACTGCGCCGGCGTGCTCGCCCACCTGATCGAGCGTGCGCTGACCGACCAGCCGCTGGAGGCGCTCTACCTGGCCAGCGACTGCGAGCCGGTGCCGCTGCACGACGTCACCGCCTGGCTGGCCAGGCGGCTGAAGATCGAGTCCACCGAGACCATGCAGTCGCCGCTGCGGCGGCGCTCCAGCAAGCGCTGCGACAATACCCGCCTGTGCGAGACCGGCTACCGTTTCCGCTTCCCGACCTTCCGCGAGGGCTACGCCCAGGTGCTCGCCGAGGCCGACCCGGCCGCGCCCGAGAAGGCCTGAGCCGCGCGCCCGTGCCCCTGTTCAATGCCGGGTGCGGGCCAGCGTGACATACTCGTGAGTGCCGTGGCGGGACGTCGAGGCCACCAGCGCCGCCGCCCGGTAGTGCCAGTCGAGCGGCGTCGGCCGCCAGCCCTCGGGCGGTGCGCCGGCGCGACGCAGCAGGGTGACGTGGGGCGTGAAGGCGCCGGGCGAGCGTACGCCCAGCCCGGCATCATCGGCCAGCGCGGCCAGGCGGTCATGCAGCGTCGCGAGCGCCTCGGCCCCCGCGTCGCCGCCTGCCCAGACCACCCCGGCCCGGGGAAAGTGCCCGCCGGCCCGGGGAAAGTGCCCGATCCGCGACAGCGTCCAGGTGCCGGGGGCGATGGCCCGTTCCCGGGTCGACGCCGCCAGGGCATCGGCCTGCGGGGCGCTTGCCTCGCCGAGAAACGCCAGTGTCAGGTGCAGCTTGTCCGGCGGCGTGGCGCGTCCGCCGCAGCGGTGCCGCGCCTCCCGACCCAGCGCCGCGAGTTGCTCGCGCAGCGCCGGGCCCGGCCATAGCGCAAAGAACAGGCGCATGCCTTGCTCCGATGGTGAGCGGCGCTTCAAAACCGCTCACCTTGGTTAAGAAAGCGGTTCACGATCGTCACGAGCGATGGCGAGGCAAGGCGAAATGCCTCGAGTGAGCGCAGTTTACCGCGGTAAATGAGCATCACGAGAGGGATTTCAACGCCGCATCGCCGAGCGCAGTAGATCGTGCACCGTTTTCAGTCGCCGATGACCATCACCGCTTCGGCTTCTACCTGACTGCCCTTCGGCAGCGCCTTCACGCCCACCGCGGCGCGCGCCGGGTAGGGCGGCTTGAAGAACTCCTCCATCACCTCGTTGACCACGGCGAAGTTGTCCAGGTCGACCAGGTAGAGGTTGAGCTTGACGATGTCCTGCAGCGAGCCGGCGGCTTCCTCGCAGACCGCGGCCAGGTTGGTGAAGACTTGGCGCGTCTGGGCACGGAAGTCCTCGGAGACGATCGCCATGCTTTCCGGGTCCAGGGGAATCTGGCCGGACAGGTAGACGGTGTTGCCGGCCTTGATGGCCTGGGAGTAGGGGCCGATGGCGGCGGGCGCCTTGCTGGTCTGGATGACGGCCTTGTTGCTCATGACGGATCTCCTTGCTTGTCGTTGCGCCTGGCCCGGGGCCGGCAGGATAGAAAAAACACGACGCCCGCCGCGCCGCGGTGAGGCGGCGCGACGGGCGTTGCGGATTCAGTTGCGGATGCGGTTGATCCGGCCGACGTGCGGCTGGTTGCGAATCCGCTTGATGATGCGGGCCAGATGCACGCGATCGCGCACGGCCAGCGTCAGGTTGACGATCGACAGCCGGGCGTCGCGTTCCTCGATGCCGATGCGCTCGATGTTGGCATCGGCGTCGGTGACCACGCTGGCCAGCTCGGCCACCAGGCCGCGCCGGGTCTCCATCTCGATGCGCAGGGTGACCGGGAAGTCGCCGCTGACCTCGTCGGCCCACTTCAGGGCGAACAGTTTATCCGGATCGTCGCGCTTCAAGTCTTCCAGATTGCGACAGTCGACGCGGTGCACGACGATGCCCTTGCCCACCGACAGATGCCCGATGATCGCATCCCCGGGCAGCGGATGACAGCAGCGCGCGAAGTTCAGCACCATGCCCTCGGTGCCGCTGATCACCACCGGCGCCTCCTGCGAGCCCGGCGTGGCGGCGGGATGCGAGATCGCCGGCGTCTCGCCGGTCTGCACCAGGTGGCGGGCGACGGCATAGGCCATGCGGTTGCCCAGGCCGATCGATTCCAGCAGGTCGTCGGCGGTGCGCACGTCCAGCGATTCCAGGACCCGCGGCAGGCGGGCGTCGGGCAGCTCCTCGAGGCTGGTCTCGAAATCGGCCAGCGCCTTGTTGAGCAGCCGCCGACCGAGCTGGATCGACTCGGTGCGCTGCTGGTTCTTGAGCGCATGGCGGATCGCCGAGCGCGCCTTGGCGGTGACCACGAAACTCAGCCAGGCGAGGTTGGGCCGGGCGCCGGGGGCGGTGATGATCTCCAGCGTCTGGCCGCTCTCCAGGCGGCTCGACAGCGGCGCCAGGTGGCGGTCGATCCGGCAGGCGATGCAGCTGTTGCCGATGTCGGTGTGGACCATGTAGGCGAAGTCCACCGCCGTGGCGCCCTGCGGCATCTCCATGATGTCGCCCTTGGGGGTGAACACGTAGATGTCGTCGGGGAAGAGGTCGTTCTTGACGTGCTCGATGAACTCCAGCGAGTTGCCGGCATGGCGCTGCATCTCGAGCAGGCCGCGCACCCACTCCCGGGCCCGGGCATGGCTGCCGGCGGCGATCGGCCGCTCGGTCTGGCCGGCCTTGTAGAGCCAGTGGGCGGCGATGCCGTTGTTGGCCATCGCCTCCATCTCGCGGGTGCGGATCTGCACCTCGATGGGCATGCCGTTGGCGCCGAACAGCGTGGTGTGCAGGCTCTGGTAGCCGTTGGCCTTGGGGATGGCGATGTAGTCCTTGAAGCGCCCGGGCACCGGCTTGTAGAGGTTGTGCACCGCGCCGAGGATGCGATAGCAGGTGTCGACGTCCTCGGTGATGATGCGAAAGCCGAACACGTCCATGATCTCGGCGAACGACTTGCGCTGGTCGCGCATCTTGCGATAGATCGACAGCAGGTGCTTCTGGCGGCCGATCACCGTGCCCGGCAGGCCCTCGTCGTCGAGGCCGTGCTGCAGGCTGGTCTGCACCTGGCGCATCATCGTCCGGCGGTTGCCGCGGGCCTTGGCGACGGCGCGCTTGATGCGCTCGGCGCGCATCGGGTAGATCGCCTGGAAGGACAGGTCCTCGAGCTCGACGCGGATGGTGTTGATGCCCAGCCGGCCGGCGATACGGGCGTAGATCTCCAGCGTCTCGCGGGCGATGCGGCGCTTCTTGTCGGGGCGCAGCGCGCCCAGGGTGCGCATGTTGTGCAGCCGGTCGGCGAGCTTGACGATGATCACGCGGATGTCCTGGGACATCGCCATGACCATCTTCTGGAAGTTCTCGGCCTGGGCGACCGCCTTGTCCTCGAAGGTGATCTGGGTCAGCTTGGAGACGCCGTCGACCAGCTCGGCGACCGCCTCGCCGAACTGCGCGGCCAGGGCCTCCTTGGTCACGCCGGTATCCTCGATCACGTCGTGCAGCATGGCCGCCATCAGGCTCTGATGGTCCATGTGCATGTTGGCGAGGATGTTGGAGACCGCCAGGGGATGGGTGACGTAGGGTTCGCCGGAGCGCCGACGCTGGCCGTCGTGGGCCTGCTCGGCATAGTAGAAGGCACGCTTGACCTGCCGGATCTCGTCCTGCGGGAGATAGCCGCCGAGGCGGTCAGCCAGGTCGTCAATGGTGAACATGCAGCGCGCCTATGGTCGGTAACCTCGTGGAAGCGGACTCCGGCCCCTCGACGGCCCGCGCGAGCGGACCGGGAGCGGGCGATCGATGGCAGCGGGGGCGGGCCTCAGGCCTCCGGTTCGGCGCTCGGCTCGGGCCGGACGCGCACCGGGGCCTCGATCGGCTCATCGAGCACGTTCTCGTCGATCTTGCCGGCGGCGATCTCGCGCAGCGCCATCACGGTGGGCTTGTCGTTTTCCCAGGGCAGCTGGGCGTCGCGGGTGCCGCGCGCCAGCTGCCGGGCACGCTGGGAGGAGATCATCACCAGCTTGAAACGATTCTCGACGTGGTCGAGACAGTCTTCTACGGTAACTCGCGCCATGGACGGTCTTCCTGAAATTGCCTGTGAGAGCGGATTCGCGGGCGCGATCGATGATCGCGCGGTAGGACATTCGAGTCTACTCGACCCCTTCGATGCGTGACAAGAGCGCCTCCAGCAGTGCGCCGTGGCGTTCGCGAACCCGCGCCAGCCGGGTGCGTTCGCCGAGCACCAGCCCGCAGAGCTGGGCCAGGGCCTCATCGAAGTCGTCGTTGATGATCACGTGCTGGTACTCGTCGAAGTGCGACATCTCGCTGACGGCGTCGCGCATGCGCCGGGCGATCACCTCGGGGCCGTCGGTGCCGCGGCCGGCGAGCCGTTCGGCGAGCGCTTCCCGCGAGGGCGGCAGGATGAATACCGAGACGGCATCCGGCATCTGTTCACGCACCTGGCGCGCGCCCTGCCAGTCGATCTCGAGGATCACGTCGGTGCCGGCGGCGAGCAGTGCCTGGACCGCCGGGCGCGAGGTGCCGTAGCAGTTGTCGAAGACCCGGGCGTGTTCGAAGAAGTCGCCGCACTCGACCATGCGCTCGAAGGTCTCGCCATCGACGAAGTGGTAGTTGACCCCGTCGGTCTCGCCGGGGCGCATCGCGCGAGTGGTGTGCGACACCGACACCTGGATGCCGTCGAGGCGCTCGATCAGGCCGCGGACCAGGCTGGTCTTGCCGGCGCCCGAGGGGGCGGAGACGATGTATAGCGTGCCGTGGGACATGTTGACGGGTCCGGTTGCATCGTTTCGAAAGGGGAATCCGCCATTATCGCACATTGCGCGCCTGCCTCTACACTGGGACGGGCGTTTTACAGGAGATCGCCCATGACCGACACGCCCTCGAGCTCGCGATTCGCCTTCGCGGGCGTCGCCTTCGCCTTCCTGGCGACCATGCTCGGCACCACCCTGCCCACGCCGCTGTATCCGCTCTACCGCGAGGCGTTCGGCTTCTCGCAGCTGACCATCACGGTGATCTTCGCCGCCTACGCGGTGGGCGTGATCGGCGCGCTGCTGCTCACCGGGCGCTGGTCCGATCAGCTCGGCCGCCGCCCGCTGCTGCTGGCGGGGCTTGCCGCCTCGGCGGCGAGCGACCTGCTGTTCCTGGCCGGCGACGGCCTGACATGGCTGATCGTCGCCCGGGTGGTATCCGGCGTCTCGGCGGGGATCTTCACCGGCACGGCCACGGTGGCGGTGATCGAGCTGGCGCCCGAGGCGCGCAAGCGTCAGGCGACCCTCCTCGCCACCGCCGTCAACATGGGTGGCCTGGGACTCGGCCCGGTGTGTGCCGGCCTGCTCGGCGAATACGCGCCCGGGCCGCTGCTGCTGCCCTACGGCGCGCACCTGGGGCTGTTGCTGCTGGGCGTCCTGGCGGTGCTGCGCGCGCCGGAAACCGTGACCCGCGCGGCGCGCCCCGACCTGCGCTGGCAGCGGCCGAGCGTGCCGCCGGCGGTGCGCGGGCTGTTCCTGCCGGCGGCGACGGCGGGCTTCGCCGGCTTCGCGGTGCTGGGCTTCTTCACCGCCACGGCCCCGGCCTTCATGAAGGGCGTGCTGGGTCAGGACAACCTGGCGCTGATCGGGCTGGTCGCCGGCGTGGTGTTCTTCGCCTCGACGCTGGGGCAGTGGCTGCAGGAACGCCTGCCGCAGGCGTGGCGCCTGCCGCTGGGCTGTGCGGTGGTGGTGCTCGGCGCCCTGCTGGTCGGCGCCGGCATCGCCCGGGCCTCGCTGGCGGTCTTTCTGGCCGGGGCGCTGGTCGCCGGCTTCGGCCAGGGCGTCGGCTTTCGCGCCGGGCTGGGTGCGGTCGCCACCGCCAGCCCGGCCGACCAGCGCGGCGCGGTGACCTCGACCTTCTTCGTCATCGCCTACGTGGCGCTGTCGATCCCCGTGGTGGGCATCGGCCTGGTGTCGCGCCTGGTCGGCCTGGCGCCCACCGGGGTGGGCTTTTCCGTGCTGGTGGCGCTGCTCTCGGCGGCGGCGCTGGTATCATTGTGGCGCCGCCGGCCCGCGACCGCCGCGGGATGATCCCCCTGCCTGGAGTCCGACATGACCGCATCCCCCTCCACCCTGCGCCTCCGCCGCCCCGACGACTGGCACCTGCACCTGCGTGACGGCGAGCTGATGGCCTTCGTGCTGCCCTACACCAGCGCCGTCTACGCGCGGGCCATCGTCATGCCCAACCTGGCGCCGCCGGTGACCACCCTGGAGGCGGCCGAGGCCTATCGGCGGCGCATCCTCGACGCCCTGCCGGCGGGCCACGACTTCACCCCGCTGATGACCTGCTATCTCAACGAGAGCGTCACCGCGCAGACCCTGGAGGAGGGCCATGCCCGGGGCCTGTTGACCGCCGCCAAGCTCTACCCGGCCAACGCCACCACCAACTCGGCCCACGGCGTGCGCGACGTCAAGGCGATCTATCCGCTGTTCGAGGTCATGCAGCGCATCGGCATGCCGCTGCTGATCCACGGCGAGGTGACCGACGCCGCGGTGGACATCTTCGACCGCGAGAAGGTGTTCATCGATGCGGTACTGGAGGACATTCGCCGGCAGTTCCCCGAACTCAAGGTGGTCTTCGAGCACATCACCACCGCCGAGGCCGCCCAGTACGTGCTCGAGGGCAGCGAGACCCTGGCGGCGACGGTCACCCCCCAGCATCTGGCCCACAACCGCAACGACATGCTGGTCGGCGGCATCCGCCCGCACCTCTACTGCCTGCCGATCCTCAAGCGCGGCAGCCACCAGCAGGCGCTGCGCGACGCCGTGGCCAGCGGCCATCCGCGCTTCTTCCTGGGCACCGACTCGGCCCCGCACCTGGCCCACACCAAGGAGACCGCCTGCGGCTGCGCCGGGGTGTTCAACGCGCCCCATGCGCTGGAGGTCTACGCCACGGTGTTCGAGGCGATCGGCGCGCTCGACCGCTTCGAGGCCTTCTGCGCGGAGAACGGGCCGCGCTTCTACGGCCTGCCGCTCAACGAGGGCACGCTCGAGCTCGAGCGCCGGCCATGCGACGTGCCGGAGACGATCGCCTGCGGCGAGGAGCACCTGGTGCCGTTCCGGGCCGGCGAGACGCTGCCCTGGCGGCTGCGGCGGGACTGAGGCGGCGACCATCGGCCACCCCGGCATCCTCGACGCTCGGGGTGGCCGGGGGCATGGCAAGGCACTATGATAGTTCGTTAGCTATTCATGTGTCTGGGGAACAATTTGCCATGCCCACTACCCGTAGCTCATCCCGCGAACGCTTCGGCGCCCAGCTCGGCCAGGTGGCCCGGCTGTGGCGTGCCGAGATCGACCGGCGCCTGGCGCCCTACGGCCTGACCGAGTCGCGCTGGCGCATCCTCTGGCAGCTGTCCCGGGCCCGCGAGCCGCTGACCCAGAAGGCCCTGGCCGCGGCGGTCAACGTCCAGGGGCCGACCCTGGTCCGCTCCCTGGATACCCTGGAGAGCGAAGGGCTGATCGAGCGCCGGACGGTGCCCGGTGACCGGCGCATCAAGGTGGTCGAACTGACCGTGCGCGCGACGCCGATCCTCGAGCGTATCCAGACGGTGGTGACCGGCGTGCGCGCCGAACTCTTCGACGATATCGACCCCGATGCGCTGGATACCTGCCTCGAGGTGCTCGAGCGCCTCGCCGTGCGTCTGGGCGCCGACGAGCCGGCCTCGCCGCCGGAGCGCGGGGCATGAGCACGGAAGCGACGCCCGAGGCGCCTCGCCCCCCGCGACGACGCTGGCGCCTGGGCCTCGTCGTGGCGCTGGTGCTGGCCGTGGCAGGGATCGGCGGCGGCTGGCTCTACCGCCAGCTGACCCACGTCAACGTCATCGATGCCCGGGTCGCCGCCGACATGGTGGTGCTGGGCAGCCAGGTGGCCGGGCGGGTGACCGCCGTCAGGGTCATCGGCGGCGACGCGGCCAGTCAGGGGCAGGTGCTGGTGACGCTGGACGATCGCCGCAACCGGCTGCGTGTCGAGGAACTCGACGCCCGGCTCCAGGCGCTGGTCGCCGAGCGTGACGAGACCCGGGCGCGACTCGCCATGGTCGACCATCAGACCGGCAGCGCCATCGAGGCCAGGCAGGCCGCCATCGAGGCCGCCCGCTCGACGCTGAACTCGGCCCGGGCGCAGCGCGATCTGGCGGGCCTCGACAACCGCCGCGCCGCCAGGCTGGTCGGGCAGGGCGCGGTCAACCAGGCGCGGGCCGACAAGACCCGCACGGCACTGACCACCGCCCGGGAGGCGGTGAAGCAGGCCGAGGCCCGGCTGCACAATGCCCGGGCGGCGCTCGCCGAGGCGCGGGCCGACCGCGAGCAGCTCGGCGTGCTCGAGCGCCGGCTGGCGGGGTTGAAGGCCCAGGCCCGGGCGCTGCGCGCGCAGCGCGACCAGGCCCGACTGGATCTCGACGACCGCACCCTGAGCATGCCCTTCGACGGCGTCGTCGACCGGGTCTTCGTCGATCCGGGCGAGTACGTCAGCGTCGGCCAGCGACTGGCCATGGTGCACGACCCGCAGGCGGTGCGCGTCGAGGCCAACGTCAAGGAGACCGCCATTCGCCACTTCGCGCCGGGCCAGTCGGTGGCGGTGCATGTGGATGCGCTGCCCGACCGCACCTTCACCGGCACCGTCGAGCGGGTCGGTCAGGCCGCGACCAGCGAGTTCGCCCTGCTGCCCAGCCCCAACCCCAGCGGCAACTTCACCAAGATCACCCAGCGCCTGCCGCTGCGCGTGAGCGTGGCCCAGAGCGACGGGCTGCTCAAGCCGGGGATGATGGCCGAGCTGGAGGCCCGCCCCGGTGGCTGAGGCGGCGCGGCCCGACAGCATCGACGGGCTGTTCGCGCGCTACGGCCCGGCCTACCGCTACTGGGTGACCCTGACGGCGATGATGGGCACCATCTCCACGGTGCTCACCGCCACCATCATCAACGTCGCGCTGCCCGACATCATGGGCGCCTTCGGCATGGGTCAGGACACGGCGCAGCTGCTGTCCACCGGCTTTCTGGCGGCGATGACCGGCACCATGCTGCTCAATGCCTGGCTGGTGGACGCGGTGGGCCAGCGCGCCACCTACCTGATCGCCATGGGCGTGTTCAGCGCCGCCTCGATCCTCGGCGGGCTGGCCACCGGCGAGACGCTGCTGATCACCGCGCGGCTGCTGCAGGGCGCGGCGGCGGGCATCCTCCAGCCGCTGGCGATGCAGGTGATCTTCCAGGTCTTCCCGCCCGAGCGGCGCGGCTCGGCCATGGGCGTCTACGGCATCGGCGTGGTGCTGGCGCCGGCGCTGGGGCCGACCCTGGGCGGCCTCCTGGTCGACAGCTTCAGCTGGCGCTACGTGTTCTTCATCGCCCTGCCGTTCAGCCTGCTGGGGCCCTTCCTGGCCCTGCTGTTCATGCCGGGGCGCACCCATGACGGCCCGATCCGGCGCTTCGACTGGCTCGGCTTCGCCCTGCTCACGGTGTTTCTGGTGACCCTGCTCGACGGCTTGTCCAGCGGCCAGCGCGAGGGCTGGCGTTCGGATGCCATCCTCGTCGAGTTCAGCGTGGCCATCGTGAGCGTCGTCGCCTTCGTGGTCTGGGAGTTCAGGACGGCGACACCGCTGCTCAACCTCGGCCTGTTCTCGCGGCGGGTGTTCTCGAGCGCGGCGGTGGTGGCGTTCATCTTCGGTGCCGGCATCTACGGCTCCACCTACCTGATCCCGCTGTTCGTGCAGACCATCCAGGGCTACACGCCGACCCGCTCGGGGCTGCTGCTGATGCCGGCCGGCTTCGTGCTGGCGCTGGTCTTCCCGCTCGCCGGGCGTGCCACCGACCGCACGCCGCCGCCGCTGACCATGAGCCTGGGGCTGGCCCTCTTCGCGCTGTCGTGTTTCCTGATGACCGCCGCCGACACCGACACGCCGTTCTGGACCTTCGCCGGCTGGATCGTGGTGGGGCGCATCGGTCTGGGGCTGGTGCTGCCCAGCCTCAACGCCGGTGCCCTGGCGGCCCTGCCGCAGACGCTGCTGGGCCAGGGCAGCGGGGCGATCAACTTCGTGCGTCAGCTGGGCGGGGCGTTCGGCGTCAACGGGCTGTCACTGCTGCTCAGCGACAGTACCCAGCGCTACGCCCAGGCCTTCACCGCGGCCCAGGACGGCAGCCACACCGGCACGACGGCCTTCCTGCAGGCGAGCACGTCGCTGCTGGCCCAGAGCGGGCTCGCCGCACCCGAGCGTCAGGCCGTCGCCGGGCGCTACCTCGATCAGGTGATCGCCGTGCAGAGCCAGATGATGGGCTTTCGCGAGAGCTTCTTGAGCGTGGCGCTGCTGTTCCTGGCGGCGCTGCTGCCCACCCTGCTGATGGCGGGCGCAGCGCGGCGACGGGCGGCCGCCGCACGCTGACGGCCGCCGGCGCTTATCCGCAGGTCGTGTTTCTGGAACAATGGCGCGCTTGCCGTCCCGGGCCGCCGCCGGCCCATCGCACCCCGCACCATCGCACAGGGAGAGTCTTCATGACGCAGGCCACCACCGCCCCGGTCACCCACCCGCGCCGCGCCGAGTTCGCCCTGGCACTGGGCGGCTTCGGCATCGGTACCGGGGAGTTCGTGATCATGGGGCTGGTGAGCCGCGTGGCGAACGACCTGCAGGTGCCGGTACCCGATGTCGGCTACGCCATCAGCAGCTATGCACTGGGCGTGGTGGTCGGGGCGCCGCTGATCTCTGCGCTGGCGGCGCGGCTGCCGCGACGCGCCCTGCTGATCGCGCTGATGCTGGTGTTCGCCATCGGCAACATCGCCAGCGCCTTCGCTCCCGGCTTCGGGTCGTTCGTGCTGCTGCGCTTTCTCGCCGGGCTGCCCCACGGCGCCTATTTCGGCGTCGCCGCGCTGGTCGCCGCGGCGGCGGTGCCGATCGACGAGCGGGCCCGGGCGGTGAGCCGGGTGATGCTGGGGCTGACCTCGGCCATCCTGGTCGGCGCGCCGCTGGGCACCTGGGCGGGCAACCTGCTCGGCTGGCAGGTCGCCTTCGCCGGCGTGGGCGGGATCGCCCTGCTCACCGCGCTGCTGATCCGGCTGTGGGTGCCGGCGGCGCCGGCCGACCCGCACGCCAGTCCCAGGCGCGAGCTGGGGGCGCTGGTCAAGCAGCGTGTGCTGTTCACCCTGGGCATCGCCGGCATCGGCTTCGGCGGCATGTTCGCGGTGTTCAGCTACGTCATGCCGACCCTGACCGAACAGGCCGGCATGACTGAGGCGCTGGGGCCGCTGGTACTGGTGGTGTTCGGCGTCGGCACCATCCTCGGCAACCTGGTCGGCGCGCGCGCCGCCGACCGCAACCTGATGCGGGCGATTCCCGGCATCCTGCTCTGGTGCCTGGCCGTGCAGGGGCTGTTCTACGTGGCCGCCAACAGCGTGGCCTGGGGGCTGCTGTTCGTCGGCCTGGTGGGCACCAGCATGGCGCTGGGGCCGACCCTGCAGACGCGGCTGATGGATGTCGCCGAGGATGCCCAGACCATGGCCGCCTCGCTCAACCATGCCGCCTTCAACGGCGCCAACGCGCTGGGTGCCTGGCTGGCCGGCGTGACCGTCAAGCAGGGCTTCGCCTGGTCCTCGACCGGGCTGGTCGGGGCCGCGCTGGCTGCGGGCGGGCTCCTGATCTTCGCCCTGGGGCTGTGGGCGGAGCGGCGTCAGGGCGGTCTTGAATATAATTAATCGGTATATCGTTAGAACAAAATAGGCGTTATGCTGGTCGGCACATCCTGCCGATTCCAGATGACGCCCCATGAAGCGCTCCGGCGAACACCCTCTTGCCCGCTGGCTGCCGATCCTCGACTGGGGACGGCGTTACGACCGTCACCGCCTGACGGACGACCTGCTGGCCGCCCTCATCGTTACGCTTATGCTGGTCCCCCAGGCGCTGGCCTACGCCATGCTGGCCGGCCTGCCGCCGGTGACGGGGCTCTATGCCAGCCTGCTGCCGCTGGCGATCTACACCCTGCTCGGCAGCAGTTCGACACTGTCGGTAGGGCCGATGGCGGTGGTGTCACTGATGACGGCGGCGGCGCTGGGAAGAGTCGCCGAGGCGGGCTCCGCCGACTACGTGGCGGCGGCGCTGGTGCTGGCCCTGCTGTCCGGTGTCATCCTGCTGGTGATGGGACTGTGCCGGCTGGGCTTTCTGGTCAATTTCCTGAGTCATCCGGTGATGACCGGCTTCGTCAGCGCCTCCGGCGTGCTGATCGCGGCCAGCCAGCTCAAGCACCTGCTCGGTGTGCCGTTGTCGGGTTCCACGTTGCCGGCCCTGCTCGACGGCCTGCCGCAGGCCATCGCCGGGCTCGGCATGGCCACGCCACTCGTCGGGCTGGGCTCGCTGGCAATGCTGTGGAGTCTGCGCCGCTGGGGACGAGGCGGCCTGATGCGCCTGGGGGTGCCGGGGCGCGCGGCCGCGCTGCTGCTCAAGCTGGCGCCCATCGTCACCATCGTCGTGGCCGCGCTGGTCGCCGGTGCCGCCGGCTGGCTGGGCCATGGCGTGGCGGTGATCGGCACCATTCCGGCGGGGCTGCCGCCACTCGGCCTGCCCACGGGCGAGCCCGAACTGTGGCGGACGCTGCTGTGGCCGGCGGTGCTGATCAGCATCGTCGGCTACGTCGAGTCGGTATCGGTCGCCCAGGCGCTGGCGGTGCGCCGTGGCGAGCGTCTGGAGCCCGATCAGGAGCTGATCGGGCTGGGCGGCGCCAACCTGGCGGCGGCCTTCTCCGGCGGCATGCCCATCACCGGCGGCTTCTCGCGTTCGGTGGTCAACTTCGACGCCGGTGCCCGGACCCCCGCGGCGGGGGCGTTCACGGCGCTGGGCATCCTGCTGGTGATGCTGACATTCTCGCCCTGGCTCGAGCGCCTGCCGATGGCCAGCCTGGCGGCGACGATCATCATTGCCGTGCTGTCGCTGGTGGACCTGCCCGCCTTCGTGCGGGTCTGGCGCTATGCCCGTGGCGAGGGCGTGGCGATGGTCGCCACCGTGGCGGCGACGCTGTTCGGCGGGGTGGAGATCGGCATCCTGGTGGGTGTGGGGCTGTCACTGG
The DNA here is from genome assembly GCF_020148005.1 of Modicisalibacter tunisiensis. Classification (GTDB taxonomy): domain Bacteria; phylum Pseudomonadota; class Gammaproteobacteria; order Pseudomonadales; family Halomonadaceae; genus Modicisalibacter; species Modicisalibacter tunisiensis. Next base: position 995,733 of record NZ_JAGXFD010000001.1, read on the forward strand.
CCCTGCATCTCTACGGCACCAGCCGTCCGCACACGGCCGAGGTCGGCCGTGTGCCCGGCACCGAACACTTCCGCAATGTACGTCGCCATGCGGTGGAGACCGATGCCCGGGTCGCCATCCTGCGCGTCGATGAAAGCCTCTACTTTGCCAATGTGCGCCACCTGGAGGATCGGGTCACGGCGGTGGTGAACCGGCAGCCGCCGCCTCGCCATCTGGTGCTGACCTGTCAGGCGATCAACGTCATCGACGCCACTGCCCTGGAGAGCCTGGAAGCGTTGAACCGCCGTCTGGCGGCGGCCGGCATCGGGCTGCATCTGGCCGAGGTCAAGGGGCCGGTGATGGATCGCCTCGAGGACACGTCACTGATGAAGACCCTCAATGGCCGGGTCTTCCTGAGCACCTTCGAGGCTTGGCAGATGTTGCTGAGGTCGACCATCGCACAGCCCGCCGCAGGCGGGGCAACCGTGCGTCACCGGGCCACAAGCGGGGAGCAGGGGCCTTGCGTATAATCCCGCCCAGCCCCCTGACTGACATCGAGAACTCGGGAGACATCCATGCAGAATCTGATCGTGTCGTGCCTCGTCATGGTGGTCTCGGCGATTCTGGTCGCGGGCAGCTACCTGCTGTCGGAAGACCGGCTCGACGAGCGCGTCGCCGGGCATATCGCCGACACCCTGGGTACCGACCAGACCGTCTCGGTGACCATCGACAAGAAGGTCAACAACGATTACGGCATCTGTGGGCGCTACACGCTGCCGTCCGGCGAGGGCAACGCCTTCTTCTACAATGAGGTCAACGGGCACATGGCCCTGAAGAAGGACACCGAGCGCTACCGGGTCAACTGCCTCGACGCCTGAGCCCCGGCAGCCGCCTTCAGCGGCTTCCAGGCCAGCAGCCAGCCCAGGGTCACCATGCCCGCCATCAGCGCCAGGATGGTGGCGAACGCCACGCCGGCATCCAGCATCATCCCGAAGAAGGCCGGGGCCAGGCCGGAGGCGAACACCATGCCGGCCGAGAACACCGAACGCAGTCTGGCCAGGTTGTCGCTGCCCCACAGCTGGATGAGCAGGCTGGTGACGGTGGGTTCCTGCATGCCGGTGACGAGTCCCGAGAGCAGCATGTAGGCGAGGATGCCGTAGCCATTCTCCAGGGCGATGGCGATGAGCAGCCCGGCGACGAGCGGCAGCAGATAGACCCGCCCCATGACTGACGCCCCGAGCCGGTCGACGAGACGTCCGGCGGCCAGCGAGCCGATGACGCGCCCGGAGGCCGCCAGCGCGAAGCCGAGCGCGAAGACCGCGGGGCCGGCGCCGAACTCGGCGGTCAGCTCGCTCTGGAAGACGAAGATGCCGGTGTTGACGATGGCGATCGACAGCATCATCAGGCTCAGTCGCCAGAAGCGTGTGTCCATCAGGGGCCGGGGTGAGCGTCCGGTCGCTCGGGGCGCGTCGCGTGGCGTCTCGGCGGCCGACGCGGGCCCGAGCGGCGTGCGGGCGAGCAGGGGCAGCCAGACAGTCAGCAGGATGCCCAGCAGCGCCCAGAGCAGTTCCCGCCAGCTGACGAGCTGCAGGGCGCCGGTGGTGATCGACGGCAGCACGGCTTCGCCAAGCGGCATGGCCAGCGTCACCAGGGCCAGGGCGCTGCCGCGTGCCGCGGGCACCTGCTTGGCGACGGTGGTCGTGCCGAGATGCGTGAACAGCCCCTGACCGCAGAAGCGAATCAGCCCCAGCCCCGCCAGCGCCGCGCCCAGCCAGGGCGACAGGGTCAGCAGCAGGATGCCGAGGCTCATGCCCAGCACCACGAAGGCGGCAAAGCGCCGTGGCGGAATCCAGTCGAGCATGGGGCCGATGAAGAAGATCAGAAACCCCGAGGTCAGCGTGAGCAGTGAATAGGCGATGCCGAACTGGCCGCTGCTCAGGGAAAAGGCCTCGGAAATCGCGGGCTGGAAATAGCCGACCAGAAAGGTCTGCCCCAGGTTGCCCGAGAAGATCGCGATGAAACCGAAGGCCAGTATCGCCGGGTATTGCCGAATCACGTCCCTGTAGTTCATGCGATGGGGACTTCCTCCCGTCTATGCCTGCTGTGAAAAGCCGGCCCCCCGTCGTGGCGGGTACCGGTGGTCAGGTTAGCATTCTCCGAAACGGCTCGGAGGCGCCCTGCTCAAGCCGCCATCGCGCGCTCGATGGGGAGACATTGACGCGGATCAACACCTGCCGATAGCCACTGGGTTCAGCATGGAACGAGCGGGGCGCGACCCCCACCCCCTCGATCAACAGCAGGAGAGAGACCGCATGCGCATGCAAGGGAAGAACGTCATCGTCACCGGCGGGGCCAGCGGCATCGGCCTGGCCAGCGTGGAGCGCTGCCTGGAGGAAGGCGCCAGCGTGGTCATCGCCGATATCGCGGGCAGCGACGGCGAGGCCCGGGCGGCGGCGCTGGATGACAAGCACGCCGGGCGCTGCCTGTTCAAGGCGTGTGACGTCACGGACTCCGCTCAGGTCGACCGGCTGTTCGAGGACACGGTGGCCGAGCTCGGCAGCGTGGATGCCGTGTTCAACAACGCCGGCATCGGCGGCATCTGCCCGACCGATGAACTGAGCGACGAGGAATACCTGCGGATCATCGACATCAACCTCAACGGTGTCTTCCGGGTGGCCCGGGCCGCATTGCGCGTGATGTATCGCCAGGGCAGCGGAAGCATCGTCAACTGCGCTTCCATCCTCGGCGTGTTCGGCCAGTCTCAGACCGCGGCCTACACCGCCGCCAAGGGCGGTGTGGTCAACCTCACCCGTACCCTGGCGATCGAGGCCGCGCCGAAGGGCGTGCGGGTCAATGCCATCGGCCCGGGCTATATCGACACGCCGCTGCTCGCGGACCTGGATGACGAGCTGCTCCAGGGGCTGATCCGCCTGCACCCGCTGGGCCGCCTGGGGCGCCCACAGGAGGTCGCCAACGCCTTCCTGTTCCTGGCCGGCGACGAGGCCAGCTTCACCACCGGCACCACCCTGATGGTCGACGGGGGCTTCACCGCCGGCAAGTCGTGACGCGTCCCGCGGACACGCGAAAGCAGGCCAGGGCACGTCGGGTGCCCTGGCGGCTTGCCGGCCCCGATAGCCGGGATCGGGATCTTTCCGGCGCCAGGCGCCGGCAGCCTGCCCATGAATGCCGTTATTCGGAGAACATGCCGAAGATCACCCGTCTCAGCCAGCGGGTGCCGGGGTCCTGATGAAAGCGGCGATGCCAGAATAGGTTGATGGGGATTTCCTGGGACAGCAGGGGGTGCTCATGCATTGCCAGACCGAGCCGGCCCCGGGTCGCCCTGGCCAGCTTGTCCGTCACCGTCACCACCAGATCGCTCTCGCTGATGATGTAGGGCACGGCCGCGAAGTGGGGGAGTTTCAGTCTCACGGGGCGATCGATGCCGGCTCGAGCCAGCTGCTCCTCGACGAGGCCGTGCCCGGTATCCTTGGCGACGACCACCGCGTGCCGGGCGGCCATGAACGCGTCAAGCCCGAAGTGCCCCCGGGCGAGGGGATGGCCACGACGCAACAGGCAGACGTAGCGCTGCGTGAAGAGCCGCTGCTGATAGAAGCCGGCACCCAGCTGAGGAATCAGCCCGATCGCCAGGTCGACATGGCCGTCCTCCATCTCCCGCTTCAGGTCGTCACTGTGACTGCGCACCGTGCTCAAGGAGACGCCGGGCGCGTCTCGAGAGAGGCGTTCGAGCAGGCGCGGCAGGAAGATGATCTCGCCGATATCGGTCATGGCGATCGTGAACGTGCGCCGGCTCGATTGCGGGTCGAAGTCGTCCGGGCGATTGAGGGTCTCCTGGAGAAGCGCCAGGGCCTCGGCGATGGAGGGGTGCAGGTCGGAGGCCAGCGGCGTGGGCATCAGCCCCCGGGAGGTGCGCTCGAAGAGTTCATCGCCGAACAGGGTACGCAGTCGCTTGAGCGCATGGCTGATCGCGGGCTGGGTAATGCCCAGGCGGCGGGCGACGCGCTGGGTGTTCTGTTCCTGATAGAGAAGATCGAACACGACCAGCAGGTTCATGTCGATTTCCGAAAGCTTGATCATGGTATTGCCGTCTTCCTGAGGCGCTTTCACCCCTTGTGGGCATGGGACAAAGGTCGCGTATCGAGGCGTGGGTCGATAGGCAAGCCTTTGATTCCTTTGTTTATCAACGCCCTTTATAGCGTGTATTCCGGGCGCTGTGTGGCTGCAGGCGAGCCCGGTTTATAACGTCAGGGATATCACAACCCCTGACAGGTATCTCGACATGTCCAACGCATCTGCACGCAAGCGGCTTTCCATCGGTATCGTCGGCGGTGGCATCGGCGGCGTGGCCCTTGCCGTGGCCCTCTCGCGGGACCCGGGTCTCGACGTCTCGCTCTTCGAAGCGGCACCGCAGTTCTCCGAGATCGGTGCCGGGGTGTCCTTCGGGCCCAACGCGGTGCAGGCCATCCGGCTCCTCGGACTCGAAGACCCCTACCGTCGTATTGCCGACTCTTCCCCGGCTCCCTTCGAGGATGTCTGGTTCGAGTGGCGTCGCGGCCGCGATGATGCCTATCTTACCGCTAGCCTGGCGCCGGGATGTGGCCAGTCCTCGGTTCATCGGGCCGACTTCCTGGACGCGATCGTGGCCAACCTGCCCGGCGGGATCGCGCAGTTCGGGAAACGCTGCATCGACGTGCAGCAGGACGAACGGGGGGCGACGGCGCACTTCGACGACGGCACCCGCTTCACCGGGGATATCCTGATCGGCTTCGACGGGATCAAGTCCGCGGTGCGCGAGCATGTGCTGCCCCCGGCTCACTACGGGGAGCTCGAGCCTTTCTGGAGCGGTACCTATGCCTATCGCGGCATGATACCCGTCCGGCAGCTGGAAGCGGCCATGGTGGACCGGGGCGTCAACCCGCGCCTCGCCGTGGTGCCGCAGATGTACCTGGGCCATGACCGCCACATCCTGACGTTCCCGGTCAAGCAGTCCGAGCTGATCAATGTGGTGGCCTTCCTGACCGATCGCGCCACGCCGACCCCCAGGCTGGCCGAGGGGGAGGCCTGGGTAAACGCCGTGACCCAGGCGGAACTGCTGGCTGTCTTCGACGGCTGGGGCGCGGCCTCCCGGGCCATCCTTGCCTGCATTGCCGAGCCGACGCGGTGGGCACTGCATGAGCTGCCGGCATTGCCCCGCTATCACCGCGAGCGCGTGCTGATCGTGGGCGATGCGGCCCATGCCATGCTGCCTCACCAGGGCGCGGGCGCGGGTCAGGCCCTGGAAGACGCCTACGTGCTCGCCAGCCTGCTCACCGATGACGCCTGTACCCGGCATAACGCGCCACAGGTGCTGGCGGCCTTCGCGGCGGTCCGCCATGCGCGAACCTGCCAGGTGCAGCGCACCTCCCATGAGGCCGGCGATCTCTACGAATACCGCATGCCCGGCATCGGCGATGACGGGGCGCATCTCGCCGCCGAGCTGGAAACCCGTTTCGACTGGCTCTGGAACCATGACCCGCGCGACGACGTCGCCGCGGCCAGGGCTCGCCTGGCCTGGGAACCGGTCGCGCGCTCGGCCTTGGCCTGATGGCTGCCGGCAGGCAGGGCCGGGTCGGGGCGAGACGGTTCAGCGGACCCCGGCTCGGTAGCTGTCGGGAAGAGGGCGAGGCCAGGCAGGCAGCGGTGAACCACCCCGACTTTCTCGGAGACCCGCTGGTTTGGGTCAGGCCGCCTTCTTGGCCTGACCTTGCTGCTGTACTGCCGACGTTTCTGGCTCATGATCAGGGCCTTCTGGTCGGTCTGATCAGAGCTTAGGCACTGTCTGAAAAGTCGACGAGCGAAGGTCAGACAAGGCAAAAATCAGCGAATAAGCGGAGTTTACGGGGTGTAAATGAGCATTTTGATCGGACTCGCGCCCGAGCTTATTTTTAACGCAGTATGGCCGAGCGCAGACAGTTTTCAGACAATGCCTAGGCGCCTGGTCCGAATTTCGGGGACCACTTCAGCCTCGTCTCACTCGGCACAATCGATACATTTCAGTACGGTCGGATCCCATTCCAGACGCTTGGCCGCGATCCACTCACCGCATACCAGGCATTCCCCGAAAGCCCCCCGGTCAAGGCGTTCCAGTGCAGCCTCGATTCTGAGAAGCGTCTGCTGCCTGCGGCCTTCTTCGGCCTTGGCCATGGCCTGCCCCTGCAAGGCGTCCATGCGGGAAAGCCGGCCGACCGCGGTCTGATCGAGTTCCACCGTTGTGCGAGAACTCTTGCTTTCCTCGCTCTGCTCCACCATTTCGGAACGCCGGCGTTTGAGTTGCTCCCTGATAGTGTCAGGGTCGATTTCGGGATGGTTCAAAATGCCACCTCACTGTTGTCGCACGCTATTTTTCAGGCAGCCCGGCCCACAGGATGGAGTCTAGGATAATGTGGCGTATCCGGGTGGCATCATGTCGTTTCCATGACCAGATGATGGCGAAGATAGCGGAACTCATCGGTGACACGAGCGACGATCGGGGTCGAAAGATAGTGAGCCACCCGGTCGGCGACATGCGAGATCAGCGCTGGATCGCTCAGTGACGTCGACCAGTCCTCACCACACGCCAGCGCGTCGCGCTCGCGACGATGCAAATTCCACCACTTGGCGCACCAGGTGATCGACCACAGCCACATGGCTCGGCGGGTAGCCAGCAGGGCCGCATCATCGGTCAACGGGTTGTCCGCCCCGAGCCGGGACTGCCATTGGCGATAGAAACGGACCACGGTCTCGGGGTCGAGCACCGCGTGGCTCGCCGGGTCCCAGGTGGTGGATGTGTACAGTGTGGCGTGGGCCAGGTCGAAGCCGGGATGACTGTAGCGGCATTTTTCCAGGTCCACCAGGACGGCCTTGCCTCGGGGCGTGATCAAGAAATTGCCGGGATGCGCGTCGAAGCTGATCAGGCAACGATGGGCGTCGATGCTTGCGGCCGGAACACTGTCGCCGTCCAGCGAGGCGAGCGTCGCATCGATGTGGCGCCGGGCCTCGGCGTCAAGCAGCTCGGGGGGTAGCGCATCGAGGTAGCCTGCCTGCGCCAGGACTTCCTCACGCATGGCCTGCCAGGGCGAGGGCGCACTGGCCAGCGGCGGGCGCGCCGTGGAGGCGGGCAGGGGCAACCGGTGAATGGCGGCCAGTGCCTTGGCAATGCCGGGCAGATCCTCGGGGAGTCGCGCGGGACGTCCCGGGATGGCGGTGACCAGCAGGCCGCCGCGGGGCAGTGTCGCGTCGATGGGCAGTCGCCCGTGAAGCGCTGGGGTGTGGCCACTGGTGCTGGCGCGTCGATAGCAGGTCGCCTGGAAGTCCAGGTTGGCCTCGACGTCGAGTTGCATCTGGCTCTGCTTGGGCAGGCGTGCCACCCAGTCCATACCATTGCGGCGCGTGATCCAGATGTGTCCGTGGGCGAGCCCGGTATCGGGCATTGGCTGCAGGTCGACGATGTTCTCGTCGAGGCCGGCGAGATGCACGCGCAGTGCGTCGAGCTGCATGGCGAGGGGGGTGTCGGTCGTCGTCATGGGGCGGGTCCGGTTGAGCAACGGCGGCGCTTCAACAGAGGCGGCCCCGCTGGCTCGCGCCCGCCGGAAGCCGCTGTCGGGAAGCACACGTTCAGCGTTGCGTGGCGTCCTCGGCGATGCGTGCGAAGATGGCATCGAGTTCACGCGCCTTGTCGGCGAGCGCGGCGGCTCGCTCGTCGTCATCGAGATCGGCGACATAGGGCGCGAAGATCGCACTGGGCGTCTTCCACGACAATGTCGCCGTGGCGTCGTCGTTTTCGGTGACGTAAAAGCGGATCGGCGCCTCGATCATCGCCGGCACGCTCAGCCGCAGTATCTCGACGGCAAGATCGTTGCGGAAAACGCCGACGACCCGGTTACCGGGAATTTTCACGCCGCGCTGGGCGGCAACCTGGGTGGGCCCGACGTCGGTCACGATGCCCATGTCGTTGTCGGTAACCGCGCGCTTCAGCCGGTTCAGCAATGTGGTGTAGCTCTGCTGCGTGGGGATGACCTGCCAGCCGTCCGCCGGCCATCGCGTCTGCGCCATGCCGGTCGACGCCACCATCATGAGCATCAGGCCAAGGGCCCAGGGAAGGATTCTGTCAGGGATGGCTTTCATGACGGCACCTCTTGTGGTTGGCGTGGCGGTTGTTGGCGTGGCGGGAATGCGCGTTGCCAGTGACGTAACGTCGAAGGGTGGACGCCGAACGTGTTCGCCACCTCGACATCTTGAGTGTCGGCAAGTAGCGCGATGATTGCCATGTGATGGATGGCGTGACTGGTCAGGAAGGCCAGTTCGCGCTCGAGACTGGAAGGCAGCAGCGAACGCTGCCCGCCGACATGATAGGCGAAGTGGACGCGTCGCGTCGCTGTCGGCTGCCCGCCGAGTCGAGAGAGTCTGTTTGCCAGGTTCTGTAACTGTTCAAGGGCGCACTCGGGGCGCTGTTCCACATCGGGATCGCGCTGGCGGCGCTCGTAGTCGACGGTAGGCGCTGGCGCTACTCCCTCCTGAGCCAGCAGGGCTTCATAGTGATCGAGGATATGGCGAACATGCTTGCCAATGGTGTGCCGGGCATCGGCGCCATGGAGCGCGGTGTATTGGGCGGACGTGAGACGGCTCACGAAGCCTGTCAGCTGATCCAGTGTGTCGCATGCCTCGTCGATTAATGCGGCCAGCACGGGCTTGATCATGGCAAGACTCTCCTGATGGGAAATGTGGACAGGGCAGGCGCGTGGAAGGAAGGCCCTCCACGCGCCTTGCTCAAGCGGCTTCAGCTTCAGGAGCTTTCTCCACTCTCGGCTTCTCCCTCACCTTCTCCTTCTCCTTCGGCTTCCGCCTCGCCCTCGGCGCTGGCCATTAACGGAGCGGCGCTCTGGGCGATTGTGTAACTCGCGACATCGGTCGTGTTGTCTGCCATCGCCTGGGCGGCGAAGGGACCGGACAGCAGGAGCAGCATGGGGGTCGTGTAGATGACCCGGCGGCTCAGGCGTCCCATCAGGCAGTGACGCTTGTGTTCATGGGATGTCATGATTGCACTCCTTTCCAACGGTGAATGACGGTGCTGAACACCGTCGACGAGAGGCCGTGACGACATGTCAATTGGCCTCGGGACTGGCTTCGGCCTCGGGACTGGCTTCGGCCCCGGGACTGGCTTCGGCCTCGGGACTGGCTTCGGCCGACGCGAACATGTAATACCCCGAGGGTGTGGCAACGTCGGAATAGATCGCGTACAAGGCCGACGCGCCGACCACGACGGCAAGCGCCGGGACGCTGTAGGCGATGCCTCGTGACAGGGTATCGAGCAAGGTTCGGTGCGAATTCTGGGTCATGGGTAAACCTCCGTGGCGAGTCGCAGACGCGGTAGCTTGCGAGATCAGGTGTGATTGCCCCTGGCCATCAGATACAAGGCGATCAGCGTGAGCGTGACCTGGAACATCATGCCGCCGAGCGGATGACTGGCCGTGGCCATGAAGTGCCACTGGCCCCAGTGTTCCATGACGATCGCGCCCAGCAGGATCGGTATTGCAAACAGCGCGCCGAGTCGCGTCGCGGCGTCTCCCATGCGGCCGGCCAGGAGGCCGCCGAGCAGAATCAGCATGCCGGTGGCTATCTCGCCCAGTGCCACGACCAGGGCAATAAGCCATGGCAGATCCATGATCCGGGCGAAGCCCTGGATGCCGCTGCCCGCAAACTTGTCGGCCCCGGTGTACAAGAAGACGCTCGCCATGGCCGCGCGCAGCAGCCAATGCGCCCAGGGCGCCTGCGGGAGGGACCGCGGGGACGTCAGTGCCGATTTCATCATGGGTCGGTTCTCCTTGTGGTGATGACGTGGCGCCGTTCACGAAGCGCCGGCATGAAGGGAGTCAATTCCCGCTCGGCAAGGCATGATGCGTACCGTTTTCCAGGCGCGCTCTCGCCGGTTCGGGAGAGTCGCCGGGCAATGAGAATCTCGGCAGTGCCGTGAGCCATTCGAGCAGGACGGCAACGTCGTGGCCGTCGGGAGGCGATGTATCGGCATGCCGAGCGGCCGGCAGCAATGCCGCGAGGAGCGCCAACGGGGTTGGCCGCGCGGTGTCGTCGTCCCATGTCGCGACCCCGGTGATGCGCAGGTCGCACGACGGGTAGGCCGAGGGCGTGATGAGCCGCCCGCCGGGCAGGGTCAAGGGGAGCGCCAGCACGCTGGCCTGGCTGGGCCCCTGGCGGTGCCAGGCGATGCCTCGTATCAGGCAATAGCCGAGCGGTTCGGCCATGGCGAGCAGTGGTTGCCAGTCATCGCCGGCCACGGGCACGAGAATGGCCGCCTCGGGCGCGTCACGGTGGACCAGAAGCGCGGCGTCAATCATCAGCTGGCCCTCGGCGAGCGCGCGTCGTCCGAGTTCGTCGATCAGGCGCGGGCCGAGCTCGGCGAGGCCGAGGTGAGAGGCCACCAGGTCCGCGTCGATCATCAGGCGGTAGCCGCCGGTCTCCTGGATCAGTTCGAGTTGCGGCAATGTCGCGACCTGGCCGGGCTCCCACGCGGTGAGGGCGCCGACCAGCCGCTCTCGTGCCGGCAAGCTCCGGGTATGCAGGGCCCAACTGCGTCCTGCGATGGAAAGGCCGATCGGTGCCGGGGGCGGCGTGTGAGTCCGCGTTGGGTGGTCACGCTCGGGTGACGCGAGAGGCGCGCTGTCGTGTGTCGGCGCCTGGCGCAGCAGACCCTGGCGGCACCACGCTTCCAGGCACTGCCAGACGTGGCGCTCCAGTGCGTTCCGGTCGGGCGCTGGCTGATCGACCTGGCTGGCCTGATGCAGATGAGCGACGATGCCGCTCGGTGTCTCGCCCTCGCCGGCCAGCAGCCAGATCAGAGCGGCACTGTCATTGAGCGAGAGCAGGCCGCCGCGATGGGGGGCGTAGAGTGCCAGGCGGTCGTTGTCGATCAACTCGGTGACATCGCCGCGCTGCAGGTAAGGCTCGGCCGGTACTTGCGCATCGAACGTGCTGGCCAGTCGCCAATCCAGCAGGCCGGGCAGGGTGAAGAACGCCAGGTGGTCGGCAGGCGCGCTACCAGGATAGAGGCGCAGGAAGTCCCCGGCCCGTGACAGCTCGCGCTGGGCGTCGTCGCGCAGGGCCTGGGGCGAATCGTCGCTGGCCCCCGGGGTCTCCCGGCCATCGATGTCCACCAGCGCGACCAGGTCCTCGACCAGGCGCCGCTTGATGGCTTCCTCCGCCGGGCCGCCGCTGTCCGGACCGGCGCAGACCCCCAGCGAGGGACTCAGGTTGCACTCGAGGATCCAGGGTTTGAGATTGGCGTCGATCAGGCAATCGATACCCAGCAGCTCGTAGCCGCCGCGGCTATCGATACCGTCGTCGGCGCAGCGCTGGCGAAAGCTATCCAGGGCCGCGATCACGGTGAGCGTCAGCCGGTCGTGGAGACGCTCGAACAGGGCCTCGTCATCGTGTCCCTGTTCGCGCAGCCACGCGCGATAGCGATCCAGGTCGATGAACTCGACGGGCACCTCGGCGTCCGTGTTGCGGGCGTTGATATCGGGGTTGGTGAGGTGGCTGTAGGGGTTGGCCTTGTCGTCCCGGTCATAAAGGCCGGAAGCGAGCTTGGCGAATCCCTGGCGATACACGTAAAGACGCAGGGGGGCGAGAGAGGCCAGCAGGACATAAAGCCGCAAGACATACTTGTGTCCGCGAATGGTGTGTGGGTCGTCGAGATACTCCTGGACCAGCCAGTTCGATTGGCGGGGCGCGTCGGCGGCATCCTCAAGCAGTCGAATGCCCTTGCCCTTGGAGGCATTGGCGGGCTTGAGAATCCAGCACTGGCCGGGGTCGGCCAGTGCCGCATCCTGCAGGGCATGGTAATCATCGGGCATGAGATAGGCTCGCGGGAAGAAGTCGAGCCGTGCTACCTGTGAGGACTGGGAGCCGAAGCGCTCTTCCATCCGGTCGCGCAGCGTCGCCAGCGATTGATAAAGGCGGCTTTTCAGCGTCAGTGCATTGTTGCCGGGGAGATGATTGAGCTTGCAGGTCGGCGAGAGCTTGCGGAATTGCTCCGGGTCGGGCATGCCCGTGAACCAGCCGGCCTGCCAGTGCTCGGCGTCGCCGGCGACCCAGCCCCGTGCCTCGAGAGCCTCTCGGAAGAATCGGTCCTGCTCGTCGGCGCGCTTGCCACCCAGCCAGTAACGAGGCGCCCGAGACGATGGCATGGTCATGTTCTTACCCCTGCTCGGCGTTGTGAGATGTTGTGATATGCCTTTGAGTCGGGGGTGGGCGGGGATCCTTACACGCCGTTGAAAAAGCTTCGCTGGCCGGCGGGGTAGCGGGGTGTTGCGGATGAATCCCGGGTGGTGACTGGCCATGTAAGGAATACTGGCCAGCGACGACCAACGGATAGTCGATCAGGGAGAGTGGCATGAATTATTCGCGAGGTTTGCTGGTAGCGGCACTGGTGCTGTTGCCAACGGCGGGCCAGGCCTATGAGCTGTCCGACTGGACGTCCGTGACCGAGGCCGCCCGGGGGCAGACCGTATACTGGAACGCCTGGGGTGGCGACCCGCGTACCAATACCTATATCGATTGGGTGGCCGAGCAGGTCGGCGAGCGATATGCCATCGATCTCGTGCATGTCAAGGTCAGCGATACCGCCGAGGCGGTGACCCGTGTGGTGGCCGAGAAGGCGGCCGGAAATAAGGACCACGGCGCGGTCGATCTGATCTGGCTCAACGGCGAGAACTTCGCCGCCATGAAGAACAATGATCTGCTCTATGGCCCCTGGGCCGAGCAGCTGCCCAATTTTTCACTGACCGCGCCCGAGCAGAATCCCGAAGTGCGCGAGGATTTCACCCTGCCGGTCGAGGGCTATGAAGCGCCCTGGGGCCGCGCGCAGATCACCTTCTATTACGACAGTGCGCGTGTCGACGAGCCGCCGCGCAGCATTCCCGCGCTGCTCGACTGGGCCCAGGCGCATCCCGGACGCTTCACCTACCCCCAGCCGCCGGCCTTTCTGGGCACGACTTTCCTCAAGCAGGCGCTGCTGGCGTTGACCGACCAGCCCGAGGCGCTCTACGCGCCGGTCGACGAGGCCGATTTCGACGCCGTCACTGCGCCGCTCTGGCGATACCTGGACCGCTTGCATCCCGCCTTGTGGCGCGAGGGCAAGCGCTTTCCCACCGGCGGTCCCCAGATGCGCCAACTCATGGGCGATGGGGCGTTGAGCCTGGCGTTCACCTTCACGCCCTCGGCGCCTGCCGCCGCGGTGCTCGATTATCAGCTGCCGCCGACCACGCGCAGTTATATTCTCGACGACGGCACGCTGGGCAACGTGCATTTCGTCGCCATCCCCTTCAATGCCCAGCACAAGGCCGGCGCGTTGACGGTCGCCAACTTCCTGCTATCGCCCGAGGCCCAGGCCCGCAAGCAGGATCTCTCGATGTGGGGTGATGCCACGGTGCTGGACATGGCGCGCCTGAGTCCCGCGCAGCGTGAGGCGTTTGCACGCGACGGCCGGGCCGCCGAGAGCCTGCCGCCGCCCTCGCTGGGCAAGACGCTACGCGAACCCGACCCTTCATGGATTGAACCTCTCGAGCGGGCCTGGCGGCAGCGTTACGGCGCGCAATGAGTTCGGCCGTGGCTTATCGGCTCGTCGTCGGGACGCTGCCCTGGCTGACCATCGCCTTGCTCAGCATGCCGGTGGCCAGCGGCGTGCTCGGCGCGCTGATGCCGGCCTTCGGCTGGCTGCCGACGCTCGGGGGCGACCATCTCTCGTTGTCCCCCTGGCGGCAGCTCGTCCAGGTGCCGGGCCTCGTCGACATGGCCCGGCTCAGCCTGGTGACCGGGTTGGCCAGCGCGGCGCTGGCGCTGGCGCTGGTGGTGCTGTTTCTGGGCAGCTTTCTGTACACGCCACTATATCGGCGCATCCAGCGCTGGCTGTCGCCGCTGCTGGCGGTGCCCCACGCGGCGGCGGCGATCGGCCTGGCGTTCCTGCTGGCACCGTCGGGATGGGCGGCGCGAGGCCTCTCGCCCTGGTTGACCGGCTGGGCCTATCCCCCCGGTTATGCGTTTCCCGGCGATGCCTGGGGGCTGTCGTTGATCCTGGGGCTGGTCGTCAAGGAAGTGCCCTTCCTGTTGCTGATGAGCCTGGCGGCCCTGGTGCAATGTCAGGCCGGCGAGCGCTTGGCCGTGGCGCGAAGCCTCGGCTATCGCCCCTTGACGGCCTTTCTCAAGGGCGTCATGCCCGGGCTGTATCCCCTGCTGCGCTTGCCCCTCTACGCGGTGATCGCCTTTGCCACCTCGACGGTGGATGTGGCCATGATCCTGGGCCCCACGACACCCTCCACGCTGGCGGTCTCCGTGGTCGGCTGGCTCAACGACCCCGTGCTGTCGACGCGCTTCATGGCCTCGGCGGGGGCGATATTGCAGCTGCTGTTGACGCTGACGGCCTTGTTGATCTGGTGGTCGCTGGAGCGCCTGGTGGCATGTGCGAGCCGGGGCTGGTACCGGGACGGGCGTCGTCAGTGTGGCGACCGCTGGCTGGGCGGCGTGGCCTGGCTGGCCATGCGTACGGTACTGGGCTTGATGATGGCCGGACTGGCGGGGTTGGTGCTGTGGTCGGTGGCCGGCTATTGGCCGTTCCCGCATTTTCTGCCACGGTCGCCGACTGTGCATAACTGGCTGAACGCGGCCGATGAACTGATCGTTCCGGTATGGCAAACGCTGAGCGTCGCGCTCATCGCGACCCTCGTGTCGGTGGTGCTGGTGCTGGGCTCGCTGGAAGCGGAAACCCTGAGGAGTCGTCCCTTGCAGCCTTGGGTACAAGTGATTCTGTACCTGCCGCTGCTGGTACCCCCGGTGGCCTTCCTGTTCGGGCTGGTCATGATGCAGGCGCAAGCGGGTATCCGCCCTGGACTGGGCACGGTCATCGTGGGCCACGCGGTCTTCGTGCTGCCCTACGTCTTCCTGTCCCTGGCGGAAAGCTATCGACGCCTGGATCCCCGCTGGAGCCAGCAGGCACGCAGCCTCGGTGCCGGACCGTGGCGGGTCTTCCTGGGCGTACGCCTGCCGTTGCTGCTGGCGCCGATCGTGACCGCGGCGGCGGTGGGCTTCGCGGTGAGCATCGGCCAGTACCTGCCCACCGTCCTGCTGGGGGCGGGGCGTGTGGTCACGGTGACCACCGAGGCGGTCAGTCTGGCGAGCGGCGGGGATCGGCGGCTGACCGCCATCTACGCCCTGGTCCAGCTGTTGCTGCCGGCCTTGGGGTTCCTGCTGGCGATGCGGGTGCCCCGCTATGTGTTTCGACGCCGGCGCGGCCTGCTGCCCGGTGCCGACTGAAGCCCGGTGTTGACTGAAGAAAGGAGCCACACCATGGCGTCATTGATTCTCGACGACCTCGTCATTGAGCAGGGCCAGCAGCGCCTGCTGAGTCTGGATACCACGATCGCTCCCGGCGAGGTGCTGACCATCATGGGGCCCTCCGGCGTCGGCAAGTCCACCTTGCTGGCGTTCATCGCGGGTTTCTTGAGTCCAGCCTTCCGGGCGCGAGGGCGCGTAAAGCTCGATGAAAAACGCATCGATATGCTGCCGGCCGAGCAGCGTCATGTCGGGCTGCTCTTTCAGGACCCGCTGCTGTTTCCGCATCTCGATGTCGAGGGCAATCTGGCCTTCGGCATGGTGCGCGAGGGGAGTCGTCAGCAGCGCTGCGCGCGAATTCACGAAGCCCTGAGATCGGTCGGGCTGGAGACGTTTGCCAAGCGTGACCCCGCGACGCTGTCCGGCGGGCAGAAGGCGCGGGTCGCCCTGCTGCGGGTGCTGCTGTCACAGCCGCGCGCGATCCTGCTCGACGAGCCGTTCTCCAAGCTGGATGCCGGACTGCGTGACGAGATTCGTCACTGGGTCTTCGAACGCGTGCGGCATTACCGCCTGCCCACGCTGATGGTGACCCACGACGAGGCCGACGCCCGGGCGGCCGGCGGGCGTATCATCACTTTCGATGACGGATGTCGGGTCACATCATGAGCTAATGTGATCATGCGGTTTTTTAGCGTTAGGCATTGTCTGAAAACTGTCTGCGCTCGGCCCCCCCACTGTCAAGCTAGTTGGAGTGTCAGCGGCTCTTAGAGTGCCTTTCAAAACCTTGAAAGCGGCTCTCGCCATTCCTAGATTTTGGGCATGGCTAAGAAGATCGTATCCGATGAACTCTGGTCTATCGTCGAGCCGCTACTGCCTCCGCCTCAGCCCAAGCCGCGTGGCGGCCGACCTCCCGTTTCCAATCGCGCAGCCCTGACAGGCATCCTGTTCGTCCTGCGCTCGGGTATCCCTTGGGAGATGTTGCCTCAAGAGATGGGCTGCGGTTCCGGCGTGACCTGCTGGAGGCGCCTGCGCGACTGGCAGGAAGCGGGCGTCTGGGAACACTTGCATCAGACGCTGCTGGAACACTTGCAGCACGCGGATCAACTGGATTGGGAGCGAGCCTGTATGGACAGCGCCTCCCTACCGGCAAAAAAGGGGGCTCAGCGATCGGCCCCAACCCGACAGACCGAGGAAGACCGGGCACAAAGCGGCACCTCCTGACCGATCGTCAGGGAGTCCCGTTGGCTGTCCTGCTCTCGGGAGCCAACATGAACGATAGTGTGCCATTAACGGCACTGCTCGATAGCGTTCCACCGATTTCGTCGGGGCGACCGGGGCGGCCTCGTCGTCGTCCCGACAAACTCCATGCGGACAAGGCGTACGATCATCGCCGTTGCCGCCAAGCCTGTCGGCGACGTGGCATTCAGCCCCGCATTGCTCGTCGAGGTGTCGAGGATAGTCAGCGGCTCGGGTGCCATCGCTGGGTTGTCGAACGCACCTTTGCCTGGCTGGGCAGGATGAGGCGACTCACCACGCGCTATGAACGGCGAGTCGATATCCATTATGCCTTTACGCTGCTGGGCTGCTCTCTGGTCTGTCTGAACAAGCTTCAAGGCAGGTTTTGAAAGGCACTCT
>NZ_JAGXFD010000001.1:1012728-1205732 GCF_020148005.1 Modicisalibacter tunisiensis
CGGCGAGTCGATATCCATTATGCCTTTACGCTGCTGGGCTGCTCTCTGGTCTGTCTGAACAAGCTTCAAGGCAGGTTTTGAAAGGCACTCTAAAGCCCAATACAATTAATGGCTTCGACTATCGCAGCCTGCCATGGGATTCCACCGGTATAGCGAGCACCCCGTCCTCGCCAGGATCTGGGCTACCACAGCGAGCTTGATACACCCGCGTCCATTGATAGTGTCTTTATCGCTGGCCAATTCGATAGATAAAATCTGCTAGATAGTGATGGCATCCGTGTAAGGAAACTGGTCACACAGCAACAAAGGTATGAGAATCCAGAAACATCTCATCAGGAGGGCGTCGCCATGAAACCTTCAATAGTAAAGTCCTTCGCTGTCGTCGCTATATCACTGGCCTCAGTCCCGGCATTTGCCATGGATAGCCTAGTCATCGAGCGATTCTACATACAGAATAAAGAGCCCTTGAATGCGAGCCATAAGGTCGCGGATTATCCAGGATTATTAAGAGTTAGCGAAGGCGATAAAGACAGTGAGGGTATCCGGAATAACATGCGTGTAAACGAAAATGCGTATCATGGAAATATACCCTATCTACAGAGGGCGAGGGCAGTAGGTAATCTCAGGGGGGATGCCGAATAAGACAGTATCTATTGATCTGTCATTACATCAGAGAGTGGAAACGTTTCCACTCTCTTTATTTATGTCGATTGGTTATGAAATGCTTCAGGGGGGGATGGTGACCTGACCCCGAGTGCGGAAAGCGCCGGGTGACCGATGACGGGCTCGTGTAAGGATTCGTGCCGGTAGCCGACAAAGTAGGGCGCAGGCAAGGAGTACGGTGGGAAAGCATCGCGGGTTCGTACCCGAGCATCTGTATAGATGCGCCGGCAAGTTGGCTCGATACTCTCTACGGCAGGCGTTCCAGGGCCATGGCCGACAGGTCGTGCAGCGCAGGTAAATTTTAGAGGTGGGAGGATGGCCTGGCATGAAGATGCGCATGATAGGGATAGCGGTGGGCGCCTGGGGGCTGGTTATCGGCGCGCAGAACACTTTGGCCGCTGAAATCGACTTTTCCGCCCGTGATATGGCGTCCTGGTCAATGCGCTCCTTCGAGGGCGAGACACATTACTCGGTTGTACAAGAGCACGGCGTCGAGGTACTCGAGGCGAATGCTCGGGGCCAGGCCTCCGCGAAGTACCTGAAACGCGAGATCGATCTGCGCAAGACGCCTTACCTGCACTGGTGCTGGAAGGCGAGCGCTCGCTATTCGGGGCTCGATGAGCGCAGCAAGGCCGGCGACGACTATCCCGCCCGGCTCTACGTGGCGCGCAAGACGGGTTTCCTGCCGTGGCAGGTGCACTCGGTGAACTATGTATGGTCGTCCAATCAACCCGCGGGGGCACGCTGGCCGAATGCCTTCACCGACCGGGCGATGCTGCTGGCTCTTCAGGGGCAACGGTCACCACTCGACGAGTGGCGCGCGGAAGTCCGCAACGTGAGCGCTGATTTCAAGGCGCTGTTCGGAGACGCCGCGAGCGAGATCGATGGCGTGGCGCTGATGAGCGATGGCGACAATGCAGGCGGCAACGCCACTGCGCGGTATTACGGCGTGGGATTCTCCGATTCGCCGGAGCCCCCGGCCTGCCCGGGATGAATCAAGCGAGGTTTTCTTCATGTTGAACATGATTCGACGATTGATGAGGGGGGCCGAGCCCGTCGAGCGGACGCCGCAGACCCAGGCGGAAGCCGATGAGCAAGCACAAGGCCTGGCGCTTTATCATTACGAAGGCTGCCCCTTTTGCGGGAAGGTCCGGCGTGCCATTGCCAGGCTGAACATCGAGATCGTGCTGCATGACATCAACCGGGACCCCGGTGCCAGACAGCGTTTGATCGCCGGTGGCGGCAGGAGGACCGTGCCTTGCCTGCGGATCGATGATGGCGACACGACGACCTGGCTCTATGAGTCCAGCGATATCGTCGCCTATCTGGAAAAGCGATTTGCGGCATCGTGATGAACCGCATGACATGGCGTCTCTACCCGCTTCGATGGAAACCGCATGCATGATCTAACGCCACGGCGCATGCCGACCCAGCCACGATTGAGTGTCATCGTGCCGGTATTGAACGAGGCCTCGACGATCCAGGCCTGCCTGACCGCCTTGCTGCCATTATGGGTCTGTGGTGTCGAGGTCATCGTCGTCGATGGGGGCAGCGTCGACGATACCGTCGCCCTGGCACGTCCCCTGGCGGATCGGGTGCTGGTCAGCGAGCGCGCCCGAGCCCGGCAGATGAATCATGGCGCCCGGGAAAGTCGAGGAGAGCATCTTGTCTTTCTGCATGCCGACACGCGCCTGCCGCGCCGCGCCGACCTGTTGATCGACTGGGCATTGAAGGGACCCGGTTGCTGGGGGCGTTTCGACGTGACCATAGAGCGGAGTTTTGTGCTGGCCGGGCTGGTCGGCTGGAGCATGAATCTGCGGTCCCGGCTGACCGGCATCGCCACGGGTGACCAGGCGCTCTTCATGACACGCGAGGTTTTCGCCCTCGTCGGCGGTTTTCCCGACCAGCCATTGATGGAAGACATCGCCATGAGCCGGCTGCTGCGCCGCCTGTCCAAGCCGGTTTGCCTCGCCCCGCGAGTGGCCACGTCGGCGCGACGCTGGCAGCAGCACGGCCCGTTACGCATCATCGTCACGATGTGGTGGCTGCGCCTGCGCTACTGGTGTGGTGCGTCGCCCTGGACCCTGGCGGGGGAGTACACCGATGTTCGCTGACGCAATGGCCCCGGATGCCCAAGTGGTGGTGCTGGTGTTCGCCAAGGCGCCGATCCCCGGCAAGGTCAAGACTCGGCTGATGCCGTCGCTCGATGCCAAGCAAGCGTGCGACGTGCATGTCGCGCTGCTCGAACGCACGCTCGCTGTAGCCTGCCGGGCCTTTTCCCCCGCGCGGGTCCAGCTTTGGGCCGGTCTGGAGCCGACTCATCCGACTCTCGAGGCCTTGGCGGCGTGTCACGGTATTGCGCGGCATGCCCAGTCGTCGGGCGACCTGGGCAGACGGATGCACGCCGCCCTGTGTGCCCAGCAGGGCCCGGCACTGTTGATCGGCAGCGACTGCCCGGTGCTGACGCCGATTCTGCTGGCCCGCTGTGCGCGGGCGCTGGTGGATCACGACCTGGTGCTGCTGCCCGCCGAGGATGGTGGTTATGCGCTAATCGGGGGAGTGCGGCCCCATTGCGGCGTATTCGAGGCCATCGAATGGGGCGGTCGGGACGTGACCGCACAGACTCTGGAGCGGGCCCGGGCTCTGGGCCTTCATGTGGCCTGCCCGGAGACGGTCTGGGATATCGACACGCCGCGCGATCTCGAGCGTTGGCGAAACCTGGACGATTCGACATGAAAACGGGCCGGATAAAGTGGTCAGCGGATGCGTTTCATTGCCATGATGAATCAAGACCATCGATCAGGAGACGTGTCATGGCATCGTTGCCGGATTCATCGCGGGGAGCGCGCGCCGGGCGACCCGTGGAGCCATCCAGTGATCGACAGCGCCGTCTGGCGGCGGTCCGCCCGCGCCTGCTGGCCTTTGCCCGCTTGCAACTGCGCGATGCCTCCGAAGCGGAGGATGTGGTTCAGGAAGCCTTGATCGCGGCGGTCGAGAAGGATGATTGCTTCGAGGGGAAATCCGGTTACGAGACATGGGTCTTCGGGATCCTGAAAAACAAGATCCTGGATGCGCTGCGGGCCCAGAAGCGACGGGGAAAATGGCAGTCCTGGGACGATGACGGCGTCGAGGAGGCCATCGAACGACAATTCCAGGAAACGGGCAGATGGACGAAAATGGCACGCCCCAGGAGTTGGGGCGACCCGGAGAGCACGCTGGCCAGCGAACGTTTCTGGCAGGTGTTCGACAGTTGCATGATCGCGCTTCCCGATAACATTGCCAGGGTCTTCACGCTGCGTGAACTCATGGGGCTCTCCACACAGCAGATCTGTGAGGAGGTCGGCATCAAGGAAAACAATTGCTGGGTCATACTTCATCGGGGAAGGTTGCTGTTGAGGGGCTGTCTGGAAAAAGGGTGGTTGTCGGAGGCCGAGTGATGAGAATTTTGATGTGTCGAGAAGCGACGCGATTGATGTCCAAGCGACTGGATACTTCGCTGAGTTTCCAGGAAAGAATGTCGCTTAAGTTTCACCTGGCCATGTGCGGCGCTTGCCGGAACTGCAACCAGCAGTTCCAGTTGCTTCATGGCCTGGGAGGCGTGCTGGAAGAAAAGGTGAGACCAGCATCCCGTGATACGGGAAATAATGCAGAATGACGCTTCTCGATAAAGCCGTTAACCATGCCAGAGATCCCCTGACGATATTACTGCAGCCTCTTTTTCTGGGAAGCGACTTTTACCACGCTGCCAAGCAGTGCGGTGACTGGTTACTGTCGCACGATCATCCAGTGGCGCCGAGCTTTCATCTGGTTACCGAAGGCCAATGCTGTCTGGCGTGGTTAGATGGTGGCCAGGAGCTGCTGAACCCGGGGGACCTGGTCTTCTTTCCCGGAGATGCCCCGCACCGCCTGACACCTGGGGCGGGTCCAGCGCGTGAGCCGCAGCGGGTGGTTTCGCTGAGCAGTGAAGTCGCCGGCGTGGGCTTGATTTGCGGTCATTTCCGGTTTCTTCATCAGGTGCCACCGGCCTGGTTCAGCGCGTTGCCGCGTATCGTGCGAATTCCTCACAAGGCGCGTGGGCGCGCCTTCCAGAATGTGGTCGAGACGATCGTCGATGAAATGTTGGACGCCGAAGCTCCCGGCCATGAGCTGACGACCAACGCCCTGGCCAATGTCTTGTTGATCCTGATTCTGCGCTACTGTCTGGAACGGGGGCTGTTGGAGGCGCGTAGCCTGATGGAATTTCAGGACCCGCCAGTACGACGGGCACTCGGGCTGCTGCATGAAGACCCCTGTCGCGACTGGACGCTACGGGAGCTGGCGTGCGAGGTAGGCCTGTCCCGCTCGAGTTTCAGCGAGCGTTTTCACCGTGTCGTCGGCACGACCGTAGCCCGTTACCAGGCGCGACTGCGCATGCTTCTGGCGGACCAGGCGCTAGCCAATGGCGAGAGCATTGTGGGCGCCATGCTGGCCAGTGGCTATCGCTCGGAATCCACCTTCCGAAAGGCCTACAAGCGGATCAAGGGCGTTCCGCCAAAACGCATCAAGATGCTGTAGACAGCGTGATCACTTCACTGACCTGCAAGACCGGTTCTGCATTGGTGAAGTGGGGAATATCGTCCATGATCTGTTGTCCGACGGCGTCGAAGGCCGACTCGAAGGCCGCCGGTGAGTCGAACCCCAGGTGGGCGATAAGATAATAGGGTGATGAAGCATCGGTCCCGCGATGCACTCTCGCATAACGCAGGCCATGCTCTCCCAGCTTTTTCTCGACCAGGGGAACATGCTTTTCCAGGTAATACCGATCATCAAAGGCAAGATTATCCTGGCTGGGGTAGGCTACCATGATATCGATCATTTCCGTCTCCTAATGGATAAATCCAGAGATATTTCAAGTAAAAATCCGTATTGGGTACGTCTCGTATGCAAGGCTCGGGGTTATTCCCGGCGTGAAGTCTTGGCCAGGCGCGGGTAAACACTGCCGAGTATGGCACCCCAAATCCAGTGCAGAACCAGGGTCATGACCGGTGCCATGGGTCCGATGCTCAAGCCGAACGGACCGGCGCCCGCCATGGGCATGGCAATCACCATCATCACCAGCCAGGCACCCGTGCTGAACACGAGGCCCTTGGCAAGAGGTGTCTTGCCCGGCAGAGCGTCGACGAGCAAGGCAAACAGCAGCCCCCAGAGCACGGTGCCGATGGCGAAGTGCATCAGCCAACCCAGCAAGGGAGACGGAGGCAGCCCCATTCGGGCATGCAGCATCTGCGCCAGCATCTGGATGACATTCAACTGAGGCATGATCCCCATGCCGGCCTTGAACAGCATGATCAGCGACAGAACGATGGTGGCGGCCAGGCCAGCGACCATGCCACTTGCATAACGGTTCATGGAAAGCTCCTTTCCCGGGTTACCGAAGGTTCTCAACGAATCGGAGCAGCAAACGATGAATTGCAGCTCATTCATGTTGTTGCTCGTCTCGATTAGTCGTCACCCGGCTCTAACCCTTACAAATCGCCTCCCCGCTATTGGGTGAAATTTCTTCCATGAGTTGCCGGCTCAGTGCGATGAGCGAATCAGCCTGCCAGTCAGGCTCGAAGAGCTGTGGGTCGATGACCTTTCCGGGGCGGGCGATGAAGCCGGTTCGGCATCCCGCGCTTGCGGCGCCGATCAAATCCCAGCCATGCGCCGCGATCATGACCAATTCTCGGGTCGAGACTTGCCAGTGATCGGCGACGTATTGATACGCTGGCTGGCTCGGCTTGTAGGTCTCTACGGAATCGACGCTGAGAATAACGTCGAATGAGGTATCCAGCCCTGCATGCGCTAGTTGGTGCTGTACAGTCTCGAGCGTGCCATTGGTCAGCGCGGTCAGTTGAAACCCTCTGGCGCGCAGCTCGGCGAGGGCGGGCGCCGCATCGGGGTGCGCCGGCAGGGCGGCCAGCATGTCGGTAAGCTCGCGTTGATGATCGTCGTCGATGTGGATGCCATGGCGCAGACCGGTTTGCCGCAAGGCACTCTTCGCCAGAAGCCCGAAGGGGAGATAACGACCGGCAAGCGTTGCCGTCATCCATGTTTCCTCCAGGGTAAGGAACCACTCTCCGCGCACTGCCGCCTTGCCAAATAGCTTCTCGAAAAGTGGCGACAGTACTGCGGTGTCGAGCAACGTCTCGTTGATATCGAATACCAGGATCATGGGAGCTTTCCGTTGTCGGATGGACGGTGCCCTCACTCAAGCATGCATGGCAGCGTTTCGCAGCGGTTTTGGCGGGATGATGTACGTTGTGACATGAAATAGAGACGTGGGGTGACATTCCTTCAGCCCGATGGAGCTACCCTTGTGCGTGACATACGTCATCACGAGGAGGGTTACATGACGGACTTTACGCTA
Source organism: Modicisalibacter tunisiensis (assembly GCF_020148005.1). Taxonomy (GTDB): domain Bacteria; phylum Pseudomonadota; class Gammaproteobacteria; order Pseudomonadales; family Halomonadaceae; genus Modicisalibacter; species Modicisalibacter tunisiensis. The sequence goes on from NZ_JAGXFD010000001.1 coordinate 1,019,780, forward strand.
CACACGGTCGACAGCGCGCCCCAGGAAGCCAGGGAGCGGCTCGAGAGTACGCAAAAACAGATGGGCTTCCTGCCCAACCTGTTCGCCAAGATGGCGGAAGCGCCGGTGCTGCTGGAGGCCTATCAGACACTCGACGAGATCTACTCGCGGACCAGCCTGACGCCGGCACAGCAGCAGGTCGCGCTACTCGCCATCAGTGCCACCAATGGCTGCAGTTTCTGCGTGGCGGCGCACTCCGGGGGCGCGAAGGCCGCCAAGGTGCCGGAGGGTGATATCGAGAAGCTGCGCGAGCTGAAAAATCCCGATGATCCAAAGCTGAATGCTGTGGCACGTTTTGCCAAGCATCTCGTCGAGGCACGAGGCTGGGCCGAGGAGGCCGAGATGCAGGCGTTTCTGGGCGCCGGTTTCGAAAAACAGCAGCTTCTCGAACTGGTCATCGCCGTGAGCCTCAAGACGCTGTCCAACTACACCAATCACATTGCCGGCACGCCACTCAACGACGAGCTCAAGGCTTTCGAGTGGCAGAATCCGCGTGGCTGATTGAGAACGGTGCATCAGAGGCGCCATCACGGGCGCTGTGGGCGATATGCCAGCCTTGGCATATCGCCCTTTTTATGGTGATAGCCGTGGTTCGATGTAAGGATCCTGGTGTGGGCACGACTCAATGCGGGAGCCTCGGCGATTCGGGCATCCTGCCCGGGGCATGGGGCAGGCTGGGGTCGCGTCATGCCGCGTCAACGCCCATGACCAGTCGGTCAACATAAGGGGAAGCGATTGAAACAGTATCGTGTGGTGATTCTTGGCGTGGTTTTGGTGGCGATCGTGGCCTTCTTTGCGTGGGGGTTCGACGATTACCTCACGCTCGAGTCCATCAAGTCGCTGCAAGGGCGGTTCGATCAGTGGTTCTCGGACTCTCCCTGGCTGGTCGCCGGTGGTTTCTTCCTCGTCTATGTCCTGATCGCCGCGCTCTCGCTACCGGGTGCCACGCTGCTCACTCTGCTGGGTGGGGCACTGTTCGGCCTGGGCTGGGGGTTCCTGATCATCTCCTTCGCGAGCACGATTGGTGCCACACTGGCCTTTCTGGTCTCCCGGACCCTGTTCCGGGAGTTGATCGAGCGTCGCTTCGCGCGGCAGATCGAGACGATCAACCGGGGCATCGAGCGCGACGGGGCGTTGTATCTGTTCAGCCTGCGCCTGGTGCCGATCTTCCCGTTCTTCGTCGTCAATCTGGTGATGGGCCTGACCCGGCTGCGCACCTCGGTGTTCTATGTCGCCAGCCAGATCGGCATGATCCCCGGCACTCTGGTCTACGTGAATGCCGGCCAGCAACTCGGCGAACTGCAATCGCTGGGAGGTGTCGTGTCGCCGTCGCTGCTGCTCTCCTTCGCCCTGCTGGGCGTCTTCCCGCTGATCGCGCGTTGGATCGTCGACGCCCTGCAACGCCGCAAGCGCTACCGGGGGTATTCCAAGCCTCGGCACTTCGATTACGACATTTTAGTGATCGGCGGTGGCTCGGCAGGGCTCGTGACCAGCTACATCGCCAGCGCGGTGCGGGCGAAGGTCGCGCTGGTCGAGCGCGACGCCATGGGGGGCGACTGCCTCAATACCGGCTGCGTGCCTTCCAAGGCGCTGATTCGCGCCGCGCGAGCCGCCCAGGACATTCGCGATGCCGAGCGACTGGGCGTCCATGCGGGGGCGCCGCGAATCGACTTCGGCGAGGTCATGGGCCATGTGCGGCGCGTCATCGAGGAGGTGGCGCCCCATGACAGCGAGGAACGCTATACCGGACTGGGGGTCGAGGTTAAACGCGGTAAGGCGCGGCTGTATTCCCCATGGACGGTCGATGTCGACGGCCAGCCACTGACGGCCCGGCATATCGTCATCGCCACCGGGGCCACGCCCAGGGTGCCACCAATCCCGGGCATCGAGCAGATCGAGGTGCTGACCTCCGAGAACCTGTGGACGTTGACCGAGCAGCCGCGCCGCCTGGTGGTGCTGGGCGGCGGCGCCATCGGCTGCGAACTCGGCCAGAGCTTCGCCCGCCTGGGCAGCCAGGTCACGCTGGTCGAGGGGGCCGAGCGGCTGCTGGGGCGCGAGGATGACGAGGTCGGGGAACTCGTCGCCGGCCTGCTTGCCGAGGAAGGCCTCGAGATCATGACCGGTACCCGGGCGCTTGCGGTGACGGTCGAGAACGGCGGGAACCAGCTTCTGGTCGAGGCGGCCGACGGAAAGCAGACCCGCATTCCCTTCGACCGTCTGCTGGTCAGTGTCGGTCGCCAGGCCAACGTCGAGGGGCTCGGGCTGGAAGCGCTGGGGATCGCCACTCGCGACAACGGCACCCTGGAGGTCAACGAGCAGCTACAGACCAGGCTGCCCAACATCTGGGCCTGCGGCGATGTCGCCGGCCCTTATCAGTTGACCCACGCCGCCGCGCACCAGGCCTGGCATGTTGCCGTCAACGCCCTGTTCGGCGAGTTCAAGCGCTTCAAGGTCGACTACCGCATCATGCCCGCGGTGACGTACCTGCAACCCGAAGTGGCCCGCGTGGGGCTCAACGAGCGCGAGGCCAAAGCCCAGGGCATAGCCTACGAGGTCACCCGTTACGAGATGGCCGAGAGCGACCGGGCGATCGCCGAGCGCGCCACCACCGGCTTCGTCAAGATCCTCACCGTGCCCGGCAAGGACCGCATCCTCGGTGCCACCCTGGTCGGCGAAAACGCCGGTGAATGGCTGGCGGAGGTGACGCTGGCCATGAAGCACAACATCGGACTCAACAAACTGCTCGGCACGATTCATCCCTACCCGACCCTCTCGGAAGCCGTCAAGGGCACCGCCGGCGTGTGGAAGAACGCCCACAAGCCCGAGCGGGTGCTTGGTTGGCTAGCATGTTATTTCCGGTGGCGACGTGGAGGGCGTGATTGACGTTGTCATCGCACTCATTCATTGAGGCCGCCATGTGATTCCTTGGATACTGGTGGACATCACTCGATGTTTTGGATCTGCTCGCGCATCTGCTCGATCAGCACCTTCAACTCCACCGCGCAGCGGGTGCTCTCGGCGACCACCGCCTTGGAGGAGAGGGTGTTGGCCTCGCGGTTGAGTTCCTGCATCAGGAAATCCAGGCGCCGGCCGACCGGCCCCTTCTGCTTGAGCTGGCGTTCGACCTCGGTAACGTGGGTCTCGAGGCGGTCGAGTTCCTCGTCGACGTCGGCCTTCTGGGCGAGCAGGGCGATCTCGGCCTCGAGCCGCTGGGGGTCGAGCTCGGCCTTGAGGGCGTCCAGGCGTTCGGTGAGCTGGGTGCGCTGGCGCTCGAGGATGGTCGGCATCAGGCCGCGCACCTCGGCGACCTGCACGCGCACGGCGTCGAGGCGTTGCTGGATGAGCTCGGCCAGCCGCTCGCCCTCGCGGGCGCGACCGTCGATCAGGTCGTCGAGGGCGGCGTCGAACAGCGCCCGGGCGGCCTGCTTGACGGTGTCCAGGTCGATGCCGCGGGCGTCCACCACGCCGGGATGATCGAGCAGGGCCAGGGCATCGGGCAGCGGCGCGTCGGGCAGTTCGGCGCGTACCTCGTGCAGGGCGCGGGCGAGTTCCGCGAGGCGTTGACGGTTGACGCTCAGCGTCTCGCCGCCGGTGGCCGGGTCGAAGCGCAGGCTGCACTCCACCTTGCCGCGGGCCAGCCGCCGGCGCATCGCCTCGCGGAAGGCCGGCTCCAGGTCGCGCAGGGTGTCCGGCAGGCGAAAGTGCGGCTCCAGGTAGCGCTGGTTCACCGAACGCAGTTCCAGTTGCAGGCTGCCCCAGTCGGCGTCCCGGGTCTGCCGGGAAAAGGCGGTCATGCTGTACGCCATGCAAGCTCCTTGGCTGTTCGTCGCGAGAAAGGCCTGCGGCCAGTGTAACGAATCCGCGCCGGGGTGACGCGAACGTGTAGAATGTCGCCCCACCCGGGGCCACCCGGCAAGACTTCGATTCCAGCGATCCTGACGAGAGGTGATATGCACTCAGGTCCTATCCGTCCCAGTGGGCGCCAGCCCGAACAGACCCGCGAGATTCAGCTGATCCGTGACTATACCCGGCATGCCGAAGGGTCGGTGCTGGTGGCCTTCGGCGACACCCAGGTGCTGTGCAACGCCAGCGTCGAGGCCGGTGTGCCGCGCTGGCTGCGTGGCAAGGGCCAGGGCTGGGTGACGGCCGAATACGGCATGCTGCCGCGGGCCACCCATACGCGTGGCGCGCGCGAGGCGGCGCGCGGCAAGCAGGGCGGGCGCACCCTGGAGATCCAGCGGCTGATCGGCCGGGCGCTGCGTGCCTCGGTCAATCTCAGGAAGCTCGGCGAGTTCACCATCACCGTCGACTGCGACGTCATCCAGGCCGACGGCGGCACTCGCACCGCCTCGATCACCGGCGGCTGCGTGGCGCTGGTGGATGCCATCCGCCACCTGCAGCGCGAGAAGCTGATCAAGGGCGACCCGTTCAAGCAGCTGGTCAGCTCGGTGTCGGTAGGGGTCTACAAGGGCACGCCGGTGGTCGATCTCGACTATCCGGAAGACAGCGCCGCGGACACCGACATGAACGTGGTGATGACCGAAGGCGGCGGGCTGATCGAGGTGCAGGGCACCGCCGAGGCGGCCGCGTTCTCGCGGGCCGAGCTCGATACCATGCTCGACCTGGCCGAGGGCGCCGGTGCCGAGCTGTTCGCCCGTCAGCGCGAGGCGCTGGGCATCCGTGCCTGAGGCCGGAGCCTGAAGCAGCGACGCCGGCCCGAGGGCCGGCGTCAGTCAGGCGCGACGAAGGGCAGGGGCTTACAGCTTGAGGTCGTACTCCACGATCAGCGGGGCGTACTCCGAGAAGGTGGCGTCGCGGTCGATCCAGGCGTCGACCACATGGCGGCGAAACTCGGGGCCGACCACCTGATAGTCGATGCGCCAGCCTTCCTGACGGGTGCGCGGCACGTCCTGGTCGAGCCTGGGCCACCAGGTGTACTCGCCGGCGTTGCGGTTGACCTCGCGGAAGGTGTCGATGAAGCCGGTGGGCCCGAACACCTGGTCCATCCAGGCGCGCTCTTCCGGCTTGAAACCGGGCGTGGTCTGGTTGTCCGCCCAGTTGGCGAGGTCGACGGTCTTGTGGGCGATGTGCCAGGTGCCGCAGATGATGTACTCGCGGCGCTTGCGGGCCATCTTGGCCAGATATTCCTGGTACTGGGCCATGAACGACTGCTTGGCGGCGTAGTCGCTGCCGTCGGGCATCAGGAAGCTGGCGATGCTGAAGCGGTCGTAGTCGGCCTGCAGGAAGCGCGCCTCGTTGTCGCACTCCGGAAAGCCCAGGCCGTACATGATCGCCTTGGGGATCTTGCGGCAGTACAGCCCGACGCCCGAGAAGCCGTCCTGCTCGGCATCGAGGAAGTACCCTTCATACCCTTCCGGGTAGAGGATGCGGTCGTCGAGTTCGAAGCTCTTGGTCTTCAGATTCTGCACGCAGACGACGTCGGCATCCTGGTTCTCCAGCCAGTCGAGGAAGCCTCGCTCGACGGCGGCCTGAATTCCGTTGACGTTGATGCTGGCGATTTTCATACATGGTCCCTTTTTCGTCGCGCGTGTATGATACCTGAGCTTTCGACGTTTGGGTAAATGACTCGAGCCAATCATTCGGATAAGGGGAGCATCACGCCGTGGCCGCCCAGTTGCAGGATTATCAGCGCGACTTCATCGCCTTCGCCATCGAGCAGGGCGTGCTCAAGTTCGGTGAGTTCACCCTCAAGTCCGGCCGTGTCAGCCCCTACTTCTTCAATGCCGGCCTGTTCAGAAGCGGGGCCGCGCTGGCGCGCCTGGGACGCTGCTACGCCCAGGCCATCGCCGACAGCGGCATCACCGCCGATGTGCTCTTCGGCCCCGCCTACAAGGGCATCCCGCTGGGCGCCACCACCGCCGTGGCGCTGGCCGACCATCACGACCGTGACCTGCCCTTCGCCTTCAACCGCAAGGAGGCCAAGGACCACGGCGAGGGTGGCCTGATCGTCGGTGCCGAGCTCGTCGGGCGCATCCTGATCATCGACGACGTGATCACCGCCGGCACCGCGATCGGCGAGGTGATGCAGCTGATCGATGCCGCCGGCGCCGAGCCCGCCGGCGTGGTGATCGCGCTGGACCGCCAGGAGCGGGGGCAAGGCGAGAAGAGCGCCATCCAGGAGGTCGAGGCCCGCTACGGCATGCCGGTGGTCAGCATCGTCACCCTCGACGACGTGCTGGCCTATCTCGAGAGCCACGCCGGTGACGCGCTCAAGCCCCATGCCGAGGCGATCCGCGCCTACCGGGAACGCTACGGGGTCGTCGCGGACTGAGCCAACGGAAACGCCGTTTGATAATCGCTAATGTTATGCCATAGTGAAGGCGTTGTCAGGCCGTTACGCGAGGCTTTGCCCATGAAACCGTTGTTCGTTGCCAGCCTGGCCACCGCCGGCCTGGCCCTCAGTCAGTCGGCGCTGGCGCTCAGCATTTCCGCCAATGCCGGTCCCGACGCCGCCGGTGTCGAGGCCAGCCAGACGATCTTCCCCACCCTGCGGGCCGGCGTCGGCTATCTCAGGTCGGACGACAGCGGTGCCGATGCCGACATCTATTCCGGCTCGCTGATGTTCACGCCCTTCGTGCCGGGGATCGACGTTTCCGTGGGCGCCCGCTACCAGTACCAGAACACGGCCTTCGGCGATGGCGGCGGCCTGGGGCTGGGCGGTTCGCTGTTCGTGCCCACGCCGATCCCGTTGACCTCGGTCGGCGGCTACGGCTTCTACACGCCGGACGGCCTCACCCACGGCGACATCGACCGCAGCTACGAGTACGGGGCCCAGGCGCGGGTCGAGCTCGTCTCGCACACCTACGCCTATGGCGGGTACCGCTACTACCGCACCGATTTCGACGACGGCGGCGACCATACTCTGGACAGCGGGCCGGTGATCGGCGTCAGTGTAGGGTTCTAGCCGCCCCGTCCTTTCCGTTCGACGAATCGGCGTCTCTTTCGGGGCGCCGATTGCGTATCATGGCGCGGTCGCCGTCACCCAGGTTTCTGTTCCGCGCATGCTCGATATTGTCTTCTACGAACCCGAGATTCCGCCCAATACCGGCAACCTGATCCGGCTGTGCGCCAATACCGGTTTTCGCCTGCACCTGATCGAGCCGCTGGGCTTCACCCTCGACGACAAGCGCCTGCGCCGGGCCGGGCTGGACTATCACGAGTGGGCCCGGGTGCAGGTTCACGTCGACTGGTCAGCCTTCCTGCGCGCGGTAGCTCCCGTGCGGGTATTCGCCGTTTCCACCCGCGGGCGTACCGGCTACCATGAGCCCGCCTATCGCGAGGGCGATGCCCTGGTGTTCGGCCCCGAGACCCGCGGCCTGCCGCAGGCGCTGCTCGATGCCCTGCCGCCGTCGCAGCGGCTGCGCATCCCCATGCTGCCCGACAGCCGCAGCCTCAACCTGTCCAACGCCGCGGCGGTACTGGTCTTTGAGGCCTGGCGCCAGCTCGATTTCGTCGGGGCCGGCCTTCCGGGGGCCGGCGAATCCGTGACGTCCGCCGAGGCTTCCCGTTCTCCCAACGCGCCCACGGCCGGCGATGCCGGCGACGAGTGATTCATGTCGATTCAACAGCGACTCGCCAAGCTCAATCCCCGCCAGCAGGAGGCGGTGCGCTACATCGATGGCCCCTGCCTGGTGCTGGCCGGCGCCGGTTCCGGCAAGACCAGCGTGATCACCACCAAGATCGCCTACCTGGTCCAGGAGTGCGGCATGAGCGCGCGCAAGATCGCCGCGGTGACCTTCACCAACAAGGCCGCCCGCGAGATGAAGGAGCGCGTCGGCCAGCTGCTCAAGGGCCGCGAGGGCCATGGCCTGACGGTGTCGACCTTCCACACCCTGGGGCTCAACATCATCCGCGGCGAGCTCAGGACGCTGGGCTACAAGCCGGGCTTCTCGCTGTTCGACCCCGAGGATGCCAAGGCGCTGCTGCGCGACCTGATGCAGAAGGATGCCCAGATCGACGCCGAGCAGATCAACCGCGTGCAGCACCAGATCTCGACCTGGAAGAACGACCTGGTGCTGCCCGGGCAGGCCATGTCCCACGCCGCCGATGACGACGAGCAGTTTGCCGCGCGGGTCTACGAGGCCTACAACCGCCACCTCAAGGCCTACAATGCGGTCGACTTCGACGACCTGATCCTGCTGCCGGTGGTGCTGCTCTCCAGCGATGCCGAGGCGCTGGCCCGCTGGCGGCGCAAGATCCACTACATGCTGGTCGACGAGTATCAGGACACCAACATCAGCCAGTACCAGCTCGTGCAGCTGCTGATGGCCGAGCGCGCCACCTTCACCGTGGTCGGCGACGACGACCAGTCGATCTACGCCTGGCGCGGGGCGCGCCCCGAGAACCTGGTGACGCTCGGCGAGGACTTCCCGCGGCTGAAGGTGATCAAGCTCGAGCAGAACTACCGCTCCACCGGGATCATCCTGCGTGCCGCCAACACGCTGATCAGTAACAACCCGCACGTCTACGAGAAGGCCCTGTGGTCGGACAAGGGGATCGGCGCGCCGATCCGCATCGTCGTCAACCGCCACGAGGAGGCCGAGGCCGAGCGGGTGGCCAGCGAGATCCTCACCCGGCGCATCAAGGAGTCGGCCACCTGGCGCGACTTCGCGGTGCTCTATCGCGGCAACTTCCAGGCCCGGCTGCTCGAGCTCAAGCTGCAGCACTACCAGGTGCCCTACAAGCTCTCCGGGGGCACCTCCTTCTTCTCGCGCAACGAGATCAAGGACGCCATGGCCTACCTGCGTCTGCTGATCAACCCGGGCGACGACAACGCCTTTCTGCGCATCGTCAACGTGCCGCGCCGCGAGATCGGCCCCGGCACCCTGGAGAAACTCGCCAACTATGCCACCGAGCGAGGCGAGTCGCTGTTCGCCGCCTGCCACGAGCTGGGCCTTTCCCAGGTGCTGCCCGAGCGGGCCGTGGAGCGCCTGGGCCGCTTCACCCGCTTCATCGACGGCGTGCGCCGGCGCATGGATCAGGGCCATGCCCTGGGCGCGCTGCGCGAGATGTTCCGCGACATGGACTACGAGGCCTGGCTGCACCAGAACGCCAGCGCGCCGACCGTTGCCGAGCGGCGCATGGCCAACGTCTGGACGCTGCTCGACCAGCTCGAGAAGTCCATGGAGCGCGAGGAGGGCGAGGAAACCGATGACGTCGAGTCGGCGATCTCGCGGCTGGTGCTGCGCGACATCCTCGAGCAGCAGGCCGAGGAGGACGACTCCGACCGGGTCCAGCTGCTCACCCTGCACGCCGCCAAGGGCCTGGAGTTTCCCCACGTCTACGTGATGGGCCTCGAGGAGGAGCTGCTGCCCCACCGTAACGCCATCGAGGCCGGCACCATCGAGGAGGAGCGCCGCCTGGCCTACGTCGGCATCACCCGCGCCCGCCAGACCCTGACCCTGACGCTGGCGCGCCAGCGCAAGGCCTACGGCGAACTGATGGACTGCACGCCGAGCCGCTTCCTCGACGAGCTGCCCGAGGCCGACCTCGACTGGGAGGGCCGCGCCGACAAGGAAGACCCCGAGAAGAAGCAGGCCCGCGGCAAGGATGCCATCGCCGGGCTGCGTTCGCTGCTGGGGTGAGCGTCAGGCCGGGGCGCGAGGGGGCTTGTCAGGCAGCCAGCTGCGCCTCGGCGAAGTCGACCAGATTCTGGTAATCGCGCCGGCGAATGATGGTCTCGACGATCTCGGCATCCAGGTTCAGATAGTCGTGGACCAGAGCATTGCGCAGGCCGATGACCTTGTTCCAGGGGATGCCGCTGTCGTCATGGCCCAGGCTCTTCAGCTTGGAGAAGGTCTGGCGGGCGTCGCTGGGTACCACGACGCCCAGCGACTTCAAGCGTTGCTTGGCAATGCCGATGCAGGCTTCGGTCAGCAGCTGCAGGTTGCGCTCCGCCGCACGATAGAGCAGGGCGTTCAGGCCATCGGGAGCCGTGGCGGCCTGATGCAGCAGCGCCAGTTCCTCTGCCAGGGTCGCCAGGTGTTCCTGCATGGCATCGATGTATTCGGTTTCCACGTGATGGGTGCTCGTTGCTTCAGGCGTCGTTTCAGGCGTAGTGCTGCTGATGATACTGGTGATCGATTTCCCACATCGAGGTGATGCGTTGTTCTTCCCGAATCAGCCTCAGCTTGTCTCTGGCGAGCAGTACCCGGCCGGTGCGGATTACCGCATGCGCCAGCGGAAGCGGTGCCAGGTTGATATCCACGATGGAGAGCTGGTCTTCCGCAAGGCCCAGTTCGTCCTGCCAGGTCTGGGCCAGCAGCTGGGGGCGGAGACGGCGCTCCAGAGCGTCTTTCTCGAAGTGGCAAAAGGCCACGGCGAGGTCGTAGTCGCTGTCGGCGCCGGCGGTCCCCTTGGCGCGTGAGCCATAGAGCCACAGTACGGCGATGTCGTCGTCCCGGGCCGCCAGTTCGGCGAGGCTCTTCAGGATATCTGTCGGATCGGCCATCGTTGCTCCTCTGGCGCCTCGGCGCCTGTCTCCGGCGACAGTCTAGCAAGCCAGTCCCTTCTCGATCCTCTTTTCGCTTTCTCCCTCCGGGCAGGTGGCGCCATCGTCTGTCGCGATCTGCCCGTTGCGCGAGGACTGCCTCACTCGTAACGAGTGTCGGAAAGGTCCGCGAAGCGGCCGGTGAAGGGCTTGGGTCGCGGGAAGGCCAGGTCGCCGTGCTTGCTGGTCTGCAGCCCCAGGCCGACCAGTGCCTCGGCCAGCTTGACCGCGGCGGTGACGCCCTCGATCACCGGCAGGCCCACGGCGTCGCTGATGCGGGCGGTGAGATCGGCCATGCCGCCACAGCCCAGCACGATGGCGCCGATGTTGTCGGCGTCGCGGGCGCGGCAGCATTCGGCGACGATCCGCTCGAAGGCGGCGTCGCCGTTCTCCTCCAGGTCGAGTACCGGGATCTCCGCGGCACGCACCCGCCGGCAGTGGCCGGTAAAGCCATAGCTGGCCAGCAGGTGCTCGGCGATGATCCCGGTGCGGCCCAGGGTAGTGACGATCGAGAAGCGCGTGCTGACCAGGCTCGCCACGTGGAAGGCGGCCTCGGCGATGCCGATCACCGGTGCCCGGGTCAGCTCGCGGGCGGCCAGCAGCCCGGGGTCGCCGAAGCAGGCGATGATGTAGGCGTCGGCGCCCTCGGCCTCGCCGCGGCGCACCTCCTCGGTGACGCCCACGGCGCTGATCGCCTCGTCGAAATGGCTTTCGATGGAGACCGGGCCACTGTCGGGGTTGACCGCAGTAATGCGGGTGCCGGGTGCGGCGATGCGCTCGGCGGCCGCGCCGATGGTGGCCGTCATGCCGGCGGTGGTGTTGGGGTTGATGACGCGCAGATCCATCAGCTCGCCTCGCAGTGGTGTCTGTCTTCCCGGGTCAAGATAAACAACTCGCCGGGAAACATGAACAATATGCCTTGATTTTTTGTATACAAAAATTGATGATCCGGTGTCATGTCGATATTATCGACGTGTCGCGATGGTGCATTGCCAGGGTGGCGCCTGCGACATTCGAGGGGGTTGCGCGATCAGTGCGGACAACCTAGCTTTTAATTGTATACATTGGTGAGCCGTGTCAGGCTGGCGAGGCTGTGCTCTCCGGCCGTGCGGCCATCGCGAACAACAAAAGGACCCCGGGAATGATGACACCACGCGACTCCGACTACCCTCGTGACCTGATCGGCTACGGCCGCACGCCGCCGCAGGCCGACTGGCCCGGCCGGGCGCGCATCGCCGTGCAGTTCGTGCTCAATTACGAGGAGGGCGGCGAGAACTGCGTGCTGCACGGGGACGAGGGGTCCGAGCAGTTTCTCTCCGAGATCATCGGCGCCGAGTCCTACCCGGATCGCCACCTGAGCATGGAGTCGATCTACGAGTACGGCGCCCGGGCCGGTGTCTGGCGCATCCTGCGCGAGTTCGAGCGCCGCGGCCTGCCGCTCACGGTGTTCGGCGTGGCGATGGCGCTCGAGCGCAATCCCGAGGTGGCGCACGCCTTCAAGGAGCTGGGCCACGAGATCGCCTGCCACGGCTGGCGCTGGATCCACTACCAGAACGTGCCGGAGCGCATCGAGCGCGAGCACATGAAGCGCGCCATCGAGATCTTCCAGTCGCTGTACGGCGAGAAGCCGCTGGGCTGGTACACCGGCCGCGACAGCCCCGCCACCCGGCGGCTGGTGCTCGACGAGGGCTCGTTCCTCTACGACAGCGACTACTACGGCGACGACCTGCCGTTCTGGACCCGCGAGGCCGACAGCCAGGGCCGGCTCCACGACCATCTGGTGGTGCCCTACACCCTCGACACCAACGACATGCGCTTCGCCGCGCCGCAGGGCTTCAACACCGCGGAGCACTTCTTCACCTACCTGCGCGACGCCTTCGACGTGCTGTATGCCGAGGGCGAGGACACGCCGAAGATGCTCTCGGTGGGCATGCACTGCCGGCTGCTCGGTCGCCCCGGCCGCTTCCGCGCCCTGCAGCGCTTCCTCGACCACATCGAGGCCCATGACCGCGTCTGGGTGACCCGTCGCGTGGATATCGCCCGCCACTGGGCCGAGCATCATCCGGCACCGGCGCGCTAAACCCGGGGCTTATTGCAGGATGCCGTATCGCGCGAGGCTGACCCGTCGGCAGGCTTTCGAGGGGGCGCTGTAAACCCTTCCCTGGGCGCTACCGATGCCATCCCTGGCATCGGACCCCCTCTACAGCCTGTCTCCGGCGCCTCTCGCTTGAGATGATCCCAACTCTTTCAGGACACACCATGCATCAACGTTCCTACTACTCGCCCAAGGGCGGGCTGCCGCCCCAGACCCAGCTGCTCTCGGACCGCGCGGTGTTCACCGAAGCCTATGCGGTGATCCCCAAGGGCGTGCTGCGCGACATCGTCGCCAGCTACCTGCCGTTCTGGGACAACACCCGGCTGTGGGTGCTGTCGCGGCCGCTGTCCGGCTTCGCCGAGACCTTCTCCCAGTACATCATGGAGGTCGGCCCCGGCGGCGGCAGCGACCGGCCGGAGCTCGACCCGGGCGCCGAAGGGGTGCTGTTCGTGGTCGAGGGCGAGCTGACCCTGACCCTGGCCGGCGAACGCCACGTCCTGACGCCGGGCGGCTACGCCTTCATCCCGCCGGGCTGCGACTGGCAGGTGCGCAACGCCGCCGATAGCGAGGTGCGCTTCCACTGGATCCGCAAGGCCTACGAGTTCGTCGAGGGGCTCGGCGTGCCCGATCCGTTCGTGGTCAACGAGGTCGACGTCGAGCCGACGCCGATGCCCGACACCGACGGCAAGTGGACGACCACGCGCTTCGTCGACCCGACCGACCTGCGCCACGACATGCACGTCAACATCGTCAACTTCCAGCCCGGCGGGGTGATCCCCTTCGACGAGACCCACGTCATGGAGCACGGCCTGTACGTGCTCGAGGGCAAGGCCGTCTACCATCTCAACCAGGACTGGGTCGAGGTCGAGGCCGGCGACTACATGTGGCTGCGCGCCTTCTGCCCCCAGTCCTGCTACGCCGGTGGCCCGGGGCCGTTCCGCTATCTGCTCTACAAGGATGTCAACCGCCACCCGAAGCTGCGTCTGGACAGCCGCTGATAGAGCGCCAGCCTGAGGGGCGCCGGGGGCAGGCGGGAAAGGAGGTCCGATGCCAGGGATGGCATCGGTAGCGTCCAGGGAAGGTTTCACAGCGCCTCCTTGATGGTCCGACACTTCGGAGCCTGCCATCGGGTCAGCCCCGGTGTGCAGGCCGGCTGGAGAATGAATTCGAGGAAGCCAACATGCTGGAACTCAAGGCCGAGCCGCTGACGCCGGAGGCGTTCGCCCCGTTCGGCGACGTCATCGACACCCGCGTCAGCGACTCCTTTGCGATCAACGCCGGGCGCACCCGGCGCTACCACGACCTGGCGCGGGTCGAGACCCTCGGCGAGGGGGCGCGGACGCTGGTCAGCATCTTCGTCAGCCAGCCGGTCGAGGTGCCGCTTACGATCGACTTCCTGGAGCGCCACCCGCTGGGCAGCCAGGCCTTCATGCCGCTGCACGAGGAACGCTTCCTGATCGTCGTCGCGCCGCCGGGCGAGACGATCGACCCCGGCGAGGTGCGCGCCTTCGTCACCGACGGCCGTCAGGGCGTCAACTATCGGGCCGGGACCTGGCATGCCATCCAGGCGGTACTCGACCGCGAGGGCGAGTTCCTGGTCGTCGACCGCGGTGGCCAGGGCCACAACTGCGACGAGCATCCGCTGGCGGCACGCATCCAGCTCGCCTGAAAAATAACGGAAATTGATTCCGTAAAATATCGGAGGCCCGGGTCGTCGTTCCCCCCGCTTCCTGTCACACCTTTCCTGCACGCCGGCCAATGCCGGCGTTTTTTTTGTTGCAGTGCACCCGTGAGTCCTGGGGCGAGGCCGTGCCGGTGGCGCCGCGGGCGAGGTTTTCGTTGTCGGAGTTTTTAATGGAAAGTATTTCCAAAAATATTGACAGCCTGTGTCGGGCGGCCTAACTTGGCAGCAACAACAACGATTCGAACCGCTCAGGAGGATCCGCCCGTGACCAGGATGACCGCAGCAGAAGCCGCCGTTCACGTGCTCAGGAAGGAAGGCGTCGACGTCGCCTTCGGCCTGCCCGGCGCCGCCATCAACCCCTTCTACGCCGCCCTGCGCAAGGTCGGCGGCGTGGACCACGTGCTCGCCCGCCACGTCGAGGGCGCCTCGCACATGGCCGAGGGCTACACCCGCGCCCGGGCCGGCAACATCGGCGTGTGCATCGGCACCTCCGGTCCGGCGGGAACCGACATGATCACCGGGCTGTACTCGGCCAGTGCCGATTCCATCCCCATCCTGTGCATCACCGGGCAGGCGCCCAGCGACAAGCTGCACAAGGAAGACTTCCAGGCGGTGGACATCAAGGCCATCGCCGGGCCGGTCACCAAGTGGGCGATCACCGTGCTCGAGCCGGCCCAGGTGCCGCGCGCCTTCCAGCAGGCCTTCCAGCTGATGCGCAGTTCACGGCCCGGCCCGGTGCTGATCGATCTGCCGATCAACGTGCAGATGGCCGAGATCGAGTTCGACCCCGACACCTACGAGCCGCTGCCGGCCTACAAGCCGACCGCCAGCCGCGCCCAGATCGAGAAGGCGCTGGCCATGCTCAACGCTGCCGAGCGCCCGCTGCTGGTGGCCGGGGGCGGCATCATCAACGCCGACGCCGCCGACAAGCTGGTCGAGTTCGCCGAGCTCACCGGGGTGCCGGTCATCCCCACCCTGATGGGCTGGGGCACGATTCCCGACGATCACCCGCTGATGGCCGGCATGGCCGGGCTGCAGACCTCGCACCGCTACGGCAACGCGACGCTGCTGGCCTCGGACTTCGTGATGGGCATCGGCAATCGCTGGGCCAACCGCCATACCGGCGACGTGGCCAGCTACACCGAGGGGCGGACCTTCGTCCACGTCGACATCGAGCCGACCCAGATCGGCCGCATCTTCGGTCCGGACTACGGCATCGTCTCCGATGCCGGGGCCGCGCTGGAGCTGTTCATCGAGGTCGCCCGCGACCTCAAGGCGGCCGGCCATCTCAAGGACCGCAGTGCCTGGGCCGAGACCTGCCGCGAGCGCAAGCGCACGCTGCTGCGCAAGACCCACTTCGACGAGGTGCCGGTCAAGCCGCAGCGCGTCTACGAGGAGATGAACCGCGCCTTCGGCAGGAACACCCGTTACGTCAGCACCATCGGCCTGTCGCAGATCGCCGGGGCGCAGTTCCTGCACGTCTACAAGCCGCGTCACTGGATCAACTGCGGCCAGGCCGGGCCGCTGGGCTGGACGATCCCCGCGGCGCTGGGGGTGTGTCGCGCCGATCCGGATGCCGAGGTCGTGGCGCTGTCGGGCGACTACGATTTCCAGTTCATGATCGAGGAGCTGGCGGTGGGGGCGCAGTTCAACCTGCCCTACATCCACGTGCTGGTGAACAACTCCTACCTGGGACTGATCCGCCAGGCGCAGCGCAACTTCGACATGGATTACTGCGTGCAGCTGTCGTTCGAGAATATCAACTGCCCGGAGATCAACGGCTACGGCGTCGACCACGTGTCGGTCGTCGAGGGGCTGGGCTGCAAGGCACTGCGCGTCACCCGCCCGGACGACATCGCCCCGGCCTTCGCGCGGGCCCGTGAGCTGATGCACGAGCATCGCGTGCCGGTGGTGGTCGAGGTGATCCTCGAGCGGGTCACCAACATCGCCATGAGCGGCAAGGGGCTGGCCGACGTCAACGAGTTCGAGGCGCTGGCCGAGACCGCCGAGGAGGCGCCGACGTCGATTGCGTCGCTGATGTGATAGAGACCTGACTCGAGGAGGGGCGCCGGGGACAGGCCTGAAGAGGGTCCGATTCCAGGGAGGGAATCGGTAGCGCCCAGGGAGGGGTTCACAGCGCCCTCGTCCAGGCCTGTCACCGGATCAGCCCCGAGACACAATGTACGATCCAAAGGAATCCGATATGCCCAGATTCGCCGCCAACCTCAGCATGCTGTTCACCGAAGAGGATTTCCTCGACCGCTTCAAGGCCGCCGCGGACGCCGGCTTCAAGGGCGTCGAGTACCTCTTCCCCTACGACTACCCGGCCGCCGACATCAGGCAGCGGCTCGACGACTTTGGGCTGACCCAGGTGCTGTTCAACCTGCCGGCCGGCGACTGGGCCGCCGGCGAGCGCGGCATCGCCTGCCACCCGGATCGGGTCGAGGAGTTCCGCGCCGGTGTCGACCGGGCGATCGACTACGCTAAGGTGCTGGGCAACACTCAGGTCAACTGCCTGGCGGGTATCCAGCCCGAGGGCGTCAGCGATGCCGAGGCCCGCCGCACCCTGGTGGAGAACCTGCGCTTCGCCGCCGACAGGCTCGCCGACGCCGGTATCCTGCTGATCGCCGAACCGATCAACACCCGCGACATCCCGGGCTTCTTCCTCAACCGCACCGAGCAGGCCCTGGCGCTGTTCGACGAGGTGGGAAGCGACAACCTCAAGCTGCAGTACGACATCTATCATATGCAGATCATGGAGGGGGACCTGGCGCCGACCATCGAGAAGCACCTCGATCGCATCGCCCACGTGCAGCTGGCCGACAACCCGGGCCGCCACGAGCCGGGCACCGGCGAGATCAACTACCCGTTCCTGTTCGCCCACCTCGACCGGTTGGGCTACGACGGCTGGATCGGTTGCGAGTACAAGCCCAAGGCAGGTACTCAGGAGGGACTAGGCTGGCTCGATACGGTGCGAGGCTAAGAAGTTTATGGCTGTCGGATGAGCTGTTCCGGCGTCAAGACGACGCGAGGGCGCTATGAACCCCTCCCTGGGCGCTACCTGCGCCATCCATGGCGCAGGACCCTCGCTCTGTCTTGCCCCCGGCGCTCATCCTTTGTGGGTCCTGAGCGACGTGCCCTGTAAGTGACAAACACTCATATCTCAACGTCAGCAAATCACAAGACAGGAGAACAATCATGAGCAAGATTGGTTTTATCGGCCTGGGCATCATGGGCCGTCCCATGGCGGGCCATCTGATCGACGCCGGCCACCAGCTGGTCACCGTCAAGCGCAACAAGCCGCTGGCCGGCGAACTGGCCGACAAGGGTATGCAGGAGCTGGCCGACCCCAAGGCGGTCGCCGAGGCCTCCGAGGTGATCATCACCATGGTGCCGGACACCCCCGACGTCGAGCAGGTGCTGTTCGGCGAGGGCGGGGTGATCGAGGGGCTCAAGCCCGGCACCCTGGTCATCGACATGAGCTCGATCGCCCCGCTGGCGACCCAGGACTTCGCCCGGCGTATACATGAGGCCGGCGGCGAGTACGTCGACGCCCCGGTCTCCGGCGGCGAGGGCGGCGCGATCAACGCTGCGCTGACGATCATGGTCGGCGCCACCCAGGAAGGCTTCACCCGCGCCGAGCCGCTGCTCGAGATCATGGGCAAGACCATCACCCATATCGGCGGCCACGGCGCCGGCCAGACCTGCAAGGTCGCCAACCAGATCGTCGTCGCGCTGACCATCGAGGCGGTCTCCGAGGGCCTGCTGTTCGCCTCGAAGGCCGGTGCCGACGTCGCCAAGGTGCGCGAGTCGCTGCTCGGCGGCCTGGCCCAGTCGAAGATCCTCGACGTCCACGGCGAGCGCATGATCCAGCGCACCTTCGACCCGGGCTTCAAGATCAAGCTGCACCAGAAGGATCTCAACCTGGCACTGGAAGGCGCACGCAGCCTCAACCTGGCGCTGCCCGGCACCGCCAACGCCCAGCAGCTGTTCCAGGCCTGCGTCGCCCACGACGGCGCCGACTGGGATCACGCCGGCATGGTCCGGGCCCTCGAGGCGCTGGCCAACCACGAGATCGAGTGACCCTCGCGCGGACCCATCGCCCGCGCTCCCTTCCCCTGGCGACCCCGCCACCGGCCTCTCGACACGCCGGCCGGCATGGCGGGGCTTTTTTTACCCCATGCGCACCCGCCGGGCCCTGGCGCCCGGCGGCCCCGGTCGACGCTTGCCGCGGCGGCCGGTAGCGACGCAATGCCCCCCGAGGAGGTCCGGCATGACGGCGTTCACTCCCTTCGCCGACGAGGCGGCGACCCGCACCTGGCTGACCCGACTGGCCGAGACGGCGATCGCCGCCGTTCATCCCGCCAGCCTGTTGCCCGAGCGGCTGCCCGAGCCGCCGCGCGGGCGTACCGTGGTGGTCGGCGCCGGCAAGGCCGCGGCGGCGATGGCCCGGGCCCTCGAGCGTGCCTGGCAGGCCCGCTCCCGGGATGCCGGCCGCGATGATCCACTGGACGGGCTGGTGGTCACCCGACACGGCCACGGCGAGGCGTGCCGGCGCATCGAGGTGCTGGAGGCCTCGCACCCCATGCCCGACGCCCTCGGCGAGCAGGCCGCCGAGCGCATGCTGGCCGCGGTGGAGCCCCTGGGCGAGGACGACCTGGTGATCGCGCTGGTCTCCGGCGGCGGCTCGGCGCTGATGACCCGGCCGGCGCCCGGGCTGACCCTGCGCCAGAAGCAGGCGCTCAACCGCGAGCTGCTGAGAAGCGGCGCGCCGATCCGCGAGATCAATACCGTGCGTCGTCACCTGTCGGCGATCAAGGGCGGGCGGCTCGCCGCGGCGGCGCATCCGGCGCGGGTGGTCAGCTACCTGATCTCCGATGTGCCCGGCGATGAACCCTCGCTGGTCGCTTCCGGCCCCACGCTGCCCGACGACTCCATGCCTGCCGACGCCCTGGCGATCCTCGAGCGGCGCGGCATCGCCGTGCCCGACAGCGTGCGCCGGCATCTGGTCAGCGACCAGAGCGCCCCGCGCCGCGACGACCCCGCCTTCGCCCGCGACGAAGTCGTGGTGCTGGCACGGGCCGCCGACGCCCTGGCCGCCGCCCGCGAACGCGCCGCGCGCAGCGGCCTGGACGTGCGCGTGCTGGGCGACGACCTCGAGGGCGAGGCCCGCGACCTGGGACGCGCCCAGGCGATGCTGGCGATCAAGGCTCAGGGCGAGTGCCGCCGCCCGATGCTGATCCTCTCCGGCGGCGAGACCAGCGTCACCGTGCGTGGCGAGGGGCGCGGCGGGCGCAACGTCGAGTACCTGCTGGGGGTGTTCGACACCCTCAAGGGCGCCGCGGGCATCCACGCCCTGGCCGTCGACACCGACGGCATCGACGGTTCCGAGGACAATGCCGGGGCGGTGATCGGCCCCGACCACTGGCAGCGCGCCCGCGAGGCACGGCTGTCGGCCGCCGACCATCTGGCGCGCAACGACGCCTACAGTTTCTTCGCCGCACTCGACGCGCTGCTCGTCACCGGGCCGACGCGTACCAACGTCAACGACTTCCGCGCCATCCTGGTGATGCCGCGCCGTGACGAGGAAGGTGTGAGGGAGGATGTGATGGAGGGTGCCTTGTGATGAGTGTCAGCGAAAGCCGCCGCCACGCGCCCCTGCGTCGCACCAAGATCGTCGCCACCCTGGGCCCCGCCAGCGACCGCGCGTGCGTGCTCGACGCGATGATCACCGCGGGTGTCGACGTGGTACGCCTCAACTTCTCCCACGGCAGCCCCGAGGACCACCGCCGCCGCCTGGCCGCGGTGCGCGAGGCCGCCGAGCGTCACGGCCGCACCGTCGCCGCGCTCGGCGACCTGCAGGGGCCCAAGATCCGCATCGCGCGCTTCGCCGAGGGCGCGGTGACCCTCGAGAACGGCCAGCCGTTCGTCCTCGACGTCTCGCTCGACCGCGATGCCGGCGACGCCAGCCGCGTCGGCTGCGACTACCGGCAGCTCGCCGAGGATGTCGCCCCGGGCGACGTGCTGCTGCTCGACGACGGTCGCCTCGAGCTCGAGGTGGAGCGCGTCGAGCCGCCGCGGGTGCACACCCGCGTGCGGGTCGGCGGCAAGCTCTCCAACAACAAGGGTATCAACAAGCAGGGCGGCGGGCTCTCCGCCGCGGCGCTCACCGACAAGGACCGCGAGGACCTGAAGACCGCCATCGACATCGGCGTCGACTATCTGGCGGTGTCCTTCCCGCGCTCGGCGGCCGACATGGCGCTCGCCCGCGAACTGCTCGGCGAGGCCGGCGCCGAGATCGGCCTGGTGGCCAAGATCGAGCGCGCCGAGGCGGTCGCCGACGCCGAGACGCTGGACGGCATCATCCGCGCCAGCGAGGCGGTGATGGTGGCCCGCGGCGATCTCGGCGTGGAGATCGGCGACGCCCAGCTGATCGGCGTGCAGAAGCGCCTGATCCAGCGCGCCCGCACGCTCAACCGCGCGGTGATCACCGCCACCCAGATGATGGAGTCGATGATCGAGTCGCCGCTGCCCACCCGCGCCGAGGTGTTCGACGTCGCCAACGCCGTGCTCGACGGCACCGACGCGGTGATGCTCTCCGCCGAGACCGCCGCCGGCGACTACCCGGTGGAGACCATCGAGGCGATGGACCGGCTGTGCCTGGGCGCCGAGCGCGAGCGCAGCGCCCAGGAGTCCAGGCACCGCATCCACGAGGGCTTCTCGCGGATCGACGAGACGGTGGCGCTGTCCGCCATGTACGCCGCCAACCACCTTTCGGGCGTGGCGGCGATCGCCTGCATGACCGCCACCGGCTACACGCCGCTGATCGCCTCGCGGATCCGCTCGGGGCTGCCGATCGTGGGGCTCGCCCACAGTCCCATCGCCCAGCGGCGCATGGCGCTTTACCGCGGGGTGGTCTCGCTGCCCTTCGACACCACCGACATCCCCGCCGAGGACCTCGACGCCCGGGCGCTCAGGCTGCTGCGCGAGCGCGGCATCGCCACGAGCGGCGATCACGTGATCCTCACCCGCGGCGATCACATGAACGCCCATGGCGGGACCAACACGGTCAAGGTGCGGGTCATGATGCCGTGAGGGCGGCGGTCCGGCGGCCGGCGCCCCGGGTGTTGCGAAGCGGGCGGGTGTCCGCCTAGAATGTACCGATCAGTACATTTTCAGGCAGCGACTGCCAGGGAGTCAGAGAACCCATGACCACCTCGACCTATTCGCAACTGTTCAGCCCGGTGCGCCTCAAGGGGCGTGAGCTGGCCAACCGCGCCGTCCTGGCGCCCATGACGCGGGTCAGCGGTACCGCCGAAGGGCACGCCACGGCGGCGATGCGTGACTACTACCGCGATTTCGCCGCCGGCGGCTTCGCCACGCTGATCACCGAGGGCATCTACACCGACGAGGCGTACAGCCAGGGGTATCGGAACCAGCCCGGCCTGGCCAACGACGCCCAGCGCGACAGCTGGCGGCCGGTAGTGGAAGCGGTGCACGAGCAGGGCGGGATGTTCATCGCCCAGCTGATGCATGGCGGCGCCCAGACCCAGGGCAACCGTTTCCGTGACGATACCGCCGGGCCCTCCGCGGTGGCGCCGAAGGGCGAGCAGCTCGGCTTCTATGGCGGCCAGGGGCCGTACCGCGTGCCGCGGGAGATGAGCGAAGCGGACATCGAGGCGGTCATCGCCGGCTTCGTCGATGCGGCCCGGCGCGCTCGCGAGGCCGGCTTCGACGGGGTCGAGCTGCACGCCGCCAATGGCTATCTGCTCGACCAGTTCCTCTCCACTGGCTTCAACCGGCGCCGCGATCGCTGGGGTGGCAGCGTCGAAGGACGCCTGGCCCTGCCCCGTGCTGTCATCCGGGCGGTGCGCGACGCGGTTGGCGAGGATTTCCTGGTCGGCATCCGTCTTTCCCAGGTGAAGGTGACCGATCCGGACTATCGCTGGGCCGGTCTGGACGAGGCCGATGCCCTGCTGCGGGGCGTGGCCGAGGAGGCTCTGGACTACGTGCACCTGTCCGACATCGACGCACGGGCACCCGCCTTCGAGGGCACCGAGCAGAGCCTGGCGGCCCTGGCGCGGGAGCGTGTCGGCGTGCCGGTCATCGCCAACGGCAATCTGGGCGATCCGGCGCTGGCGGAAGCGGTACTGACCGCCGGCGAGGCGGACCTGGTGGCGGTCGGCAAGCTGGCGCTGGCCAACCGGGACTGGCCACGGCGCGTGCGCGAGGGTTTGCCGCTGACGGCGATGGATTTTGCTATGCTGGCCCCGCACGCCAATCTGGCCACCGAAGCGCAATGGCGAGAACGCAATGGAGTCTCCGCAAACCACACCGACACCCGGGAAACCGCCGCTCCGGCGTAAGGGCGAACAGACCCGGCGCCGCATCGTCGACGCCGCCGCCGAGCTGTTCCACGCGCGCGGCGTCGACGGCACCGGCCTGGACGCCATCCTGCGTCGGGCCGGCGCCGGCAAGAGCCAGTTCTATCAGCACTTTCGCAACAAGGATGCGCTGGTCGAGGCGGTGCTGGGCGACTTCGAGGCACGCCTCGAGGCGTCCATGACGCCGCTGCGCGAGGAGGTTGCCACCCTGGCGGCCTTGGAGCGCTGGCTGCTCGGCTTCATCGAGGAGCTGGAGGCGTTGCACTGCCGGCGCGGCTGCCCCGCGGGGACCATCGTGGCCGGCCTTCACGAGAGCGAGGATGGCTATCGCGAGGCCGTGAAGACCTGTTTCGGCGGGGTCGAGGCGGCGCTGACGCCGGTCATCGCCGACCTGCAGGCGCGAGGCGAGATCGCCGCCACGGCGCCGCCCGCGTCGCTGGCGGCCTTCGTCATGGCCCTGCAGCAGGGCGCGGCGACCCTGACCAAGGCGCAGGGCGATACCGCGCCCGCGCGCGAGGCAATTCGTCAGGCCGTGGCGCTGTTGCGGGGTGGCGCCTCGGCCTGAGTCTGCGTTCAGGAGCCGGCGGCGCCGGCTCCCTCCTGACCTTCTCCGGCCTTTCCGGCCGCCCTACAGCCCCAGCTTGCCGCGCAGGGTCGAGAGGTCCTCGGCGAGCACGGTCACCGGGCCGACCAGGGCGCGGCGATCCGCGTCGCTGACCTTCTCGTAGCTGACGAAACCCGCCTCGGGGTCGTCCGCCGCCAGCCGGTAGTGGGCGAGCGTCGCCTCGACGGCGGCGAAGTTGTCCTCGACGCGTTCGACGAACGCCGGGTCCTCCTCGGCGATCAGCGGCTTGAACAGCGCGAAGATCTTCTGCGAGCCGTCCACATTACCCTGGAAGTCCCACAGGTCGGTGTGGCTGTAGCGATCCTCCTCGCCGCTGACCTTGGTCGCGGCCACTTCCTCCATCAGCGCCGCGGCGCCGCCGACCACCCTGGCCGGCGGGAAGGTCAGGCCCTGCACGCGGGATTCCAGGTCGTCGACGTCGCTCATCAGGCGCCTGGCATAGGGGGCCAGCCCGTCGGTGGTCCGCTGCTTGAACAGGCCGTACTCGAGGCGGTGGAAGCCAGTGAAGTCGGGGTCGTCGACGCCCTTCTCGTAGTCGTCCTCGCGGGCGTCGATGCTGGCGTCGAGGTCGGCGAACAGCTCGGCGACCGGCTCGATGCGCTCGTAGTAGACGCGGGTCGGTGCGTACAGCGACTGGGCGCGCTCGAGGTCGCCGGCCTTGATGGCCCGGGTGAAGTCACGGGTGTGGCTGACGAAGGCGTCGAGGTTGTCGAGCACGTAGAGCTTGTAGTCGGCGACCGGCTCGACCAGCGCCTCGGGGTCGACATCGGCCCGGGCGGGGGCCTGCAGGGCCATGAGGCCGAAGGCGGCAGCGGCAATCAGCAGCGAACGGGGTGACATGCAATGACTCCTTGATCGGGGGTGGAGTGGTGGGTCGGCATCAGATCGCGGTCGCCTCGAGCAGCGCGCGACCCAGGTAGTCGCTTGCGTCGACGGCGCCCGGCAGGGTGAAGAAGTAGCCGCCGCCGACCGGCTGGATGTACTCCTCCAGCGGCTCGCCGTTGAGGCGGTTCTGCGCGGTGATGAAGCCCGCCTCCAGGTCCGCCTGGTAGACGATGAACAACAGGCCCATGTCGAGCTGGCCGTTGGCCTCGACGCCGTTGGAGTAGTTGAACGGCCGGCGCAGGATGCGGTGTGTCTCGAAGCCCGGCGTGCGGGGATTGGCCAGGCGGATGTGGGCGTCGAGCGGGGTGATCCTGCCCCCGGGGTCGGCGGCGTAGTCGGGGGTGTCGTGCTCCCGCTCGCCGTCCAGCGGCGCGCCGCTGGCCTTGCGGCGGCCGAACACGGCTTCCTGCTCGGCCAGCGGGGTGCGATCCCAGCGCTCCACGTAGTTGCGGATGAGGCGCACCACCTGATAGCTGCCGCCACGGGTCCAGGCCGGCTCCTCGGGGTCGCTGCCGGTCCAGATCAGCGTGTCCATCAGCGTGGCGTCGTCGGTGTCCGGGTTGGCCGTGCCGTCGCGAAAGCCCAGGTAGTTGCGCGCGCTGGGCGTCGGACCGTGGTCGCGGGGCGGCACCACCGGGACCGTGCCCTCCTGTTTCCAGCGCACCATCAGCAGCCCCGGGGTGTGCTTGATGAGATCGCGCAGGGCGTGAAGGGTGGTGTCGTGGGTGTTAGCGCAGATCTGCAGCGACAGGTCGCCGTGGCAGCGTTCCGGCTCCAGGGCGTCGTTGGGAAAGCCGGTCATGCGCTGCAGGTGGCGCGGCCGGGCGTCGGCCAGGCCGAAGCGCGCATCGAACAGCGAGGCGCCGAGCGAGACGGTGACGGTCAGCCCGTCCGGGGCGATGGTCGGCCCGAGGATGCCGGAGTCCGCCGGCGGGTAGGCGGGGTCGCGCTCGGGGTAGGTACCGCCCTCGGTCAGGAAGGCGATGCGCTCGGTGAGCGTGCGCAGCAGGCGTTCGAGCCCGGCGCGGTCGCGGGCCAGCACGTCGCAGGCGACCACCATGCCGGCCGCCGGCCGCGGGGTGAGAATGCCCTGCTGATGGCGGCCGTGGAAGGGGTAGGCCTGCGCCGTGGTGGTGCTGACCGGGGCACCGGTGACGGCATGGCCATCGGCGGCGCGAGCCGGCAGCCCCAGGCCGCCGGCGGCGACACCGGCGCCGGCCGCGCCGAGCCCCTGCAGGAAGCGGCGGCGATTCAGCGTGAACGGGCAGCGTGAGGTGTTGTCGGGTTGGTCACTCATGGCGGAAAACCGTGATATCGCAAACGTTGAAGGGTCAGCCGTTCAGGGCCAGCGCGGGATTGAGTTCCTGCAGGGCATCGACCAGCGCCCGGGTGTCCGCCACCAGGGCGTCGCGGTCGGCGCCGTCCGCCGTGGTGCTATCGGTCAGGGCCTTCTGGAGCGTGTCGAGCGCATCGTGCAGCCGCTGGCGCAGCGTCGGGGCGCGGCGTTCGAGCAGCGGGTCGAGCAGCGAGACGATCTTGTCGGCACCCTGGGTCAGGCCGTGCAGGTCGCGCCGCTCGCGGGCATCCAGTGCCGATTGATCGGCGGTCGGGTCGCCGCTGTGGTCGAGCCAGACCTGCAGTGCCCGGGCGCTGCCCTCGGCCAGCTGGGCCGGGGGAATCGACGCCCGGCGCAGGCGCGTCGTCAGCGTCCGGACGTCCTCGACCAGCTGCGCGGCGACCGGTGCCAGGCCCTCGGTGCTGCCGGCCGTGAACAGGCCGTGGGCCAGGCGGTGAAAGCCGACGAACCGCGGGTCGTTCTCGCGGCGGGCGAAGTCGTCGGCGTGGGCGTTGAGGCGCTGATCCAGGTCGCTGAACAGCCCGGTGGCCATCGCCAGGCGCTGGTCGATCAGCCGCGCCCGGCGGTAGGCGGCTCGGGCTGTCTCGAGATCACCGGCGACGATGGCCTCTCGCAGGGTGTCGGCGGCGTCGGTCAGCCGCCGGCCTTGCAGGGTGAGGTAGACCTTGTACTCGGCCAGGGCAGCGACGAAGTCCTGGCGCGCCAGGCGGGCCACCGGCGCCGCCTCGTCGTTGGCGGTGACGTGCAGCGTGCCGCGCGGATTGCTCAGCAGGCCGCAGGTCATGGTGTAGTCGCCGGGGGCAAGTCGGGCGGTCAGCGGCTGGTGCAGGCCGGGGGCGATGTTCTCGCGCTCCTCGAGCACCATCACCCCGTCGAGAATCTCCCACTCGATGGCACGCTCGGAGTCGTTGACGAGGGTGAAGGTGGTGTCGCCGGCGGGCACGCTGAGCGTCTCGGGCCGGCAGCCCTCGGCGGTGACGACCAGCCGGGTGCCGGCGTCGGGGCTGCCACGGCCGTCCAGCGACAGGGCGAACAGCCCCAGCGCAGCCAGCATCGCCGCGGCGGCGGCCGGCACGCCCAGCCTGAGCAGACGCGATGACGGGGGGGTAGATTGACTCATGGTGGCTCTCCGGTCAGCGGGCATCGGCCTGCGGGGTGGCGGCCCGCGCCGGGGCGGGGCGGAAGAAGGCCAGCAGGGTGATCAGCAGGTAGCCCACATAGACCACGGCCTCGCCGAGCGTGGGGGCGGGCTGGTAGCCGAACACGCCCGAGAACACCGCGCCCAGCGGCGAGTCCAGCGGCAGGCGCCCGCCCAGATCGAAGAGCACCTGCTGGGCGTGGTTCCACAGCCCGGCCTCATGCAGGGCGCGCACGGCGCCGGCAAGCAGGCCGGCGGCCACCAGCAGGATGAACAGCCCGGTCAGGCGGAAGAAGTGCGCCAGGTTGAGCCGCAGGCTGCCGCGGTAGATGGCCAGGCCCACCGCCACCGAGGCGAGGATGCCCAGCAGGGCGCCCAGCGGTGCGGCGCTGCCGGCACTCTGCTGGAACACCGCGAGCAGGAAGAACACCGATTCCAGGCCCTCGCGGGCGACGGCGAGAAACACCATGCCGATCAGCGCCAGGCTGTGGCCCCGGCCGCTGGCGAAGGCATCGTCGAGGGCGCCGGTCAGCGCCTGGCGCATGCCCCGGGCGGCGCGACGCATCCAGAAGACCATCCAGGTCAGCACACCCACGGCGACCAGGCCGACGAAGGCCTCGAACAGCTCCTGCTCGCGCTGGGGAAACTCGGCACTGGCGAACTGCAGGCCGGCGCCGACAAGCAGCGCCAGCGTGGTGGCCAGAAGGATGCCGATCCACACGGCGGGCATCCAGGCGCCGCGGCCGGTCTGCTTGAGGTAGCTGGCGATGATGCCGACGATCAGGGCGGCTTCGAGCCCTTCGCGCAGCATGATGAGAAAGGGAACGAGCATGTCGGGAGTCCTGATGAGACGGGGTGAAAGGACGCATTCTCGATAACGAATGAGATTCGTTATCGAATGCAAAGGTTACTCCTTCCTCAAGGCGGCGGCAAGTCGGCCGGGATGGCAGAATGTCGCGAGGCGTCACCAACAGGCGATCGAGGGAGACAGCGATGACGACAACAGCAAGTGAGAGCGCGATGGGCGGGCGGCTGTCCGGCGAAGCGTCGCCCGACGGGGCGCCGTCCGGCGACAAGGGCCTGCCCGAGACCGGAACCGACCTGCTGGCGGACGTGAGCCTGCCGGCGGCGGTGATCCACGAACCGGCGCTGGCCCACAACCTGGCGTGGATGCAGCGCTTTGCCGAGGCCCACGGCGCGTATCTCGCGCCCCACGGCAAGACCACCATGGCGCCGGCGCTGTTCCAGCGTCAGCTCGACGCCGGCGCCTGGGGCATCACCCTGGCCACCGCGCCGCAGTGCCGGGCCGCCTTCGCCGCCGGGGTGACGCGCCTGCTGATGGCCAACCAGCTCGTCGGCCGCGCCAACATGACGATCGTCGCCGAGTTGCTGGCCGCCGGCGCCGAGTTCTGCTGCGTGGTGGACGGCGCGGACAACATCCGCGAACTGGGGGCCTTCTTCGCCGAACGAGGGCAGACCCTCGACGTGCTGATCGAGCTGGGCGTGCCCGGCGGGCGCACCGGCTGTCGCGCGCTGGAACAGGTCGAGGCGCTGGCGCAACGGATCGCGGCCGAGCCGGCGCTGCGCCTGATCGGGCTGGAGGGCTACGAGGGGGTGGTGCAGGCGGCCGATCCGGTCTCGGCGGTGCGCGACTATGCCGCGCGGCTGGTCGAGGCGGCGCGTCGCCTCGATCGGGCGGGGCATTTCCCGGTCGAGACGCCGATCATCACCGCGGCGGGCTCGGCCTGGTACGACCTGGTGGCCGAGGTCTTCGAGGCGTCCGGGATCACGGCCCGCTTCACGCCGGTCCTGCGCCCCGGCTGCTACGTGGTCCACGATCACGGCATCTACCGCGAGGCCCAGCAGGGCGTGCTGGCGCGCCGCCCGGCGCTGCACGAGGGCCTGCGCCCGGCGCTGGAGGTCTTCGCCCAGATCCAGTCGCTGCCCGAGCCGGGGCTGGCGATCGCCGCGCTCGGCAAGCGCGATATCGGCGCCGACAGCCTGCCGGTGCCGCTGCGCCGCTTCCGTGAGGGCGGGCGGGCCGATCAGCCGCTGGACGTGACGGGCTGGCGGGTGACCCGGCTGATGGACCAGCACGCCTTCCTGGCGCTGCCGGCGGGAGGGGGCGACGTGTGCGTCGGCGACATGCGCGTCGGCGACATCGTGGCGTTCGGCGCCTCGCACCCCTGCCTGACCTTCGACAAGTGGCGCCGGGTGCTGCGTGTCGATGGCCACCTCGCGGTGCAGGAGGTCATGGAAACCCGCTTCTGAATCCGCGGCATGCTCAGCGGTCGCCCTGCCAGAGGAACATCCCCGCCCGCTTGCGCAGGATCGTGGCGACGATGGGCGGCTCGCTGGGTCGGCCCGCCAGGCCGTAGCACACGTGCAGCGGCAGCAGGTGCTCCTCCCGGGGATGGCAGAAGCGGGCATGGGGGGCGCGCTCCCAGTGGACCAGCCGCTCGGCACGCTGGGCTTCGGTGAGCCCCGTGTCGCCGCAGGTCGTCTCGAGCCACGCCTCGAAGGCCCGATTGCGGGCCTCGATCTCGGGGCTGGAGGGCCCGAAGAATGCCTTCATGTTGTGGAAGGAGAACCCGGAGCCGATCACCAGCAGGTCCGGGACGTCCAGCGCCTGCAGGGCCCGGCCGATGGCCAGGTGGGTCTCGGCATCCAGGCTGTCGACCAGCGACAGCTGCACGCAGGGGATGTCCGCCTGCGGGTACATCAGCTTGAGGGGCACGAACAGCCCGTGGTCGAAGCCCCGCCGGTCATCCAGCCGGGCGGCCATTCCGGCCTGCTCCAGCGCCTGCTGGACCTGCCGCGCCAGTGCCGGGTCGCCGGGGCAGGGATAGGTGATCGCGTAGGACTCGGGCGGGAAGCCGTAGTAGTCGTAGATCAGCCCCGGGCTGGCCCCCGAGGTGATCGTCGGCACTGTCTCCTCCCAGTGGGCACTGATGACCAGGATGGCGGAGGGCCGGCGCAGCCGGCCGGCGAGCTCGGTGAGCCGCTCCACCATCTCGCGGTGATCCGGGTCGCCCAGCAGCGGCATCGGGCCGCCGCCGTGGGACAGGAAAAGCACATCGGTCGTGGAGGTCATGACGTTGGCTCCTTCAGGGGGACGAGTTCGGCACGCGTCACTGGCCGGTTGCCGCGTGCCGGCCGACGCCGCCATCCGCGAGGCGCGAGGCCAGCAGGCCGTCCAGCGAGAAGCGTCCCGCGCCCTGGATGGCCAGGGCCAGCATGACCACGAACAGGCTCAGGGCGTACTCGAAGCCGTTGTTGGCGATGAACAGGCCATTGCCGATATGCACCGAGACGATGGCCACCAGCATGGTGAAGGCCACCACCAGCGCCGCCGGACGGGCCAGCAGGCCCAGCACCAGCGCCAGCCCGCCGAAGAACTCGGCACTGCCGGCCAGCAGCGCCATCAGGTGGCCCGGCGCCAGGCCGATGCTGGCCAGCCACTGGCCGGTGCCTTCCAGCCCGTAGCCACCGAACCAGCCGAACAGTTTCTGTGACCCGTGGGCGGCCAGGATCAGCCCCACCGGAACCCGCAGGACCAGCGCGGCCAGGCCGGCGCGGGTGTGCACCAGGTTGTGTGCGAATCGAGAGTTCATGGTCGTCACCTTGATTCTTTCTCTACGAATGTAGCCCGAGGGCCCTTCCCTCGGGGGAGGATGGCGCCACTTTACTGTTGCCGGGAAAAGAGAATAAGAGGGCAGTCATTGGCTGTTTAGCAATGTTGCGTTGATAATATGGGTGCCCCCGCCCTCTGGAGCGATCGATGGACCGTCTCGATGCCATGCGTACCTTCGTCACGGTGGTGAGCGAAGGCAGCTTCACCAAGGCCGCCGAGCGACTGGCGATGTCCCCGCAGCTGGTCAGCAAGTACGTCTCCCGGCTCGAGCAGCACCTGGGGGTGCGCCTGCTCAACCGCACCACGCGCAGGATCCACCTCACCGAAGCCGGCGCCACCTATCACCAGCGCGCCCAGCAGGTGCTCAGCGACATCGACGACATGGAGCACCAGCTCGGCGACCTGCAGACCCGGGCCCGGGGCCGGTTGCGGATCAGCGCGCCGGTGTCCTTCGGTATTCGCCACCTGGCTCCTTTGGTGAGTGACTTCCAGCGCGCGCATCCCGCCGTCGGCATCGACCTGCAGCTAAATGACCGCAAGGTCGACATCGTCGAGGAGGGCTTCGATATCGCCCTGCGGATCGGCCGCCTGAAGAGCTCCTCGCTGATCGCCAAGCGGATCGCGCCCATCCGCCTGGTGCTGTGCGCCTCGCCCGAGTACCTGGCGCGGCACGGCACGCCGCGATGCCCGGAAGACCTCAAGGCGCATCGCCACCTGCGTTACAGCTACATGGAGCCGGAGGCCGGCGAGTCGGTGTTCCGATGGTTGCCGGGTCGCGGCCGGCCCGCCGAGGGGGACCTGGTCAGCAACAACGGCGATGTGCTGGTCGAGGCGGCCATCGCCGGTGCCGGGATCGCCCTGCAGCCCACCTTCATCGCCGGTGCCGCGATCCGCGCCGGGAGCCTGCAGGTGCTCATGCCGGACCACGCGCCCGAGCCGATGTCGCTCTATGCGGTCTACGTCCACCGCCAGCTGCTGGCGAGCAAGGTGCGCTGCTTCGTCGATTTCCTGGAGGGGGCCTTCGGCGATCCGCCCTACTGGGACTGATCATGGCCGGCGGCCGCCCCACCAACGACACCGGCCCGCATGGCGGCATTCCCGCCCGGCTCGGCGAGGTGGCGAGAGACGGCATCCTCGGGCGTGCCCGTCAGCCCGCGGAACATGCCCATCGAGCCGATCAGGGCCGACGACTCGTAGGGCACAAACACCCGCTCCCCCCGGGCCGCCATGTCGGGAAGGGTCTTGATGTAGGACTGGCCGAGCAGGTAGCTGACCACCGTGCGCTTGTGTTCTTCTCCCTCGCCGAGAGACTCCAGCACCAGCTTGATGGATTCGCGTTCCCCCTCGGCACGCAGGATGGCCGACTCCTTGTCACCTTCCGCGTTCAGGATCGCCGACTGGCGCTCCCCTTCCGCCCGGGCAATCGCCGCCTGCTTGTTGCCCTCGGCCTCGGTGACGGTCGCGCGACGCTTGCGCTCGGCCGCCATCTGGAGCCGCATGGCTTCCTCGACTTCTTCGGGCATGCTGATGTCCTGAACCTCGACGCGAGTGATCTTTACCCCCCACTTTGAAGCCGGTTCCTCCATCGCCGACTGGATCTGGTCATTCACTTCCGACCGGCTCTCGAACAGCTTGTCGAGCTCCATCTTGCCGACGACGCTACGCAGCGTTGTCTTGGCCAGGACCTCTACCGCCTGCACGACGTTCTCGACCTCATACACCGCGTTCTTCGGGTCGATAATCTGGTAGTAGAGGGCACCATTGATCCTGACCGTGACATTATCCGTCGTCACGACTGGCTGGCCCGGGAAGTCCATGACGGTCTCCCGGCGATCGATGCGCGTTTCTTGGCGGCTGATGGCGGTGTATTCGTCGCCCCGCTTTTCATAGCGAATCATCGTGATGGCGCGCGGCTGCTCGATGAACGGGATAATGACGTTGATTCCGCTCTCGATGACACGGTGGAACGAGCCCAGCCGCTCGATGACCATCACTTCCGACTGGCGCACAATGACCAGCCCCTTGACGATGACGAGAATGCCGATCAGGACAATGATCAGCGCCAGCACGGTGGCCGGAGAAAACAGCAGCGCATCAGCCATGGGAGGCTCCTTCTTCTGGGTGGTTTTCCAGGTGCACGATGGCGGTGGCTCCCTCGAAATGATCGAGGATGACGGGCGTGCCGTCCGGCAGGGCCATTTCCCCGCTGCCGGCCACCCGCAGTCGATAGAGATCGCCCTTGATCTTGATGACGGTGGCCTGGTCGAAATCGCGTGTCAGGGTCTTGAACCGCTGACCGGATTCCTGGCCACTGCCGGTGTTGCCGTACTTCATCCCCCTGGGGGAAAAGTGCGGCTGGAGCTTCCAGACGGCGAGTGGCGCCAGCACGCCCGAGAAAATGCCCATCGCCAGCAACTGCATGCTGTACGAGGCATCCAGGGCCGCCACGCCGGCCGTGAGCAGGGCCGCGGCCCCCAGCGCCAGCATGACGACACCGCCTGTCAGCAGTTCGGATAGCCCCAGCAGCAGGGCGATCAGGACCCATACCACCGGGGGACTCCAGCTCATCATTGTCGTCTTGCCTCCTTGTCACTGCCGGGGGCCGGTTGCCCGGCCCGGGGTGTCGATCGGACTCGAGCGGCCAGATCCGCGAGGTTCACCAGGGTCAGCTTGCCGTCGCGGAGGAAGGCCCCGGTATCGGCGTAGAAGACGTTGCCCAGCCAGAGGGGCTCGGGGACGGGGGTGTGCCCCACCACGACGGCATCAATGCCGCCGACAGGCGTGATGTCGCCCTCCCTGATGCGGGACCGACTCCAGATGGTCGGCTCCAGGAGCGATTCGGGGGTGTCCTGCAACCAGCCCCAGTTCAGGGGCGGTTCGGCATGACAGATGCCAATGCGCTTGCCATCGACCCCCACCTCCCGGCCAAGCGGCAGGTAACGGGCGGCCTCCTCCAGCCGGATTTTCACCTCGCGGGCATTCTCGCCGTGAATCCAGCCGCCCCCGTTCGTCTGCCAGAGATCCCAGTCGTGCCGAGTCCCCTGGACGCCGAGCGCCTTCAGCGCCAGCCATTCGTGGTTGCCGAGCACGCAATGGCAGAACGGCTCGAATACCAGTGACAGGCAATCGAACGAGCGAGCGCCTCGGTCGATCAGGTCGCCGACACAGAACAGCCGGTCCCGCCGACGATCGAAGTCCACGGCTCGCAGCGCGTCCTGCAGGGCGTCGTATTGGCCGTGGATGTCACCCACCGCGAAGTCGCGTCCCTCGGTGTTTTCCGCATGGACGACAAGCGCGGGATCGGCCCTCAGTCCGGGCGTATACAGCTCGGCGAGTTGACGGAGCCGGTCCGCAACAGCCGCCCGGACCGGGGAATCCTCCTCGTTGCCCTTGTCGATCACATCGGCAAGGGTGTCCAGCGAGTAATGGCCCTCCGGCAGCCGGTGGCCGAGTTCGTCGGCGATGGCCGACAGGAAGCTCAGGGTCTCGCGATCCACGCTGCGCCAGGGGTCGACCACCACCCTGGCCTGGCCGTCACGCACTTCAATGGTGAGCATGCCTGCGCCCTCCGTTGCGAAGCCTGACGGGGATTGCACCCCAATCATGCCGATTGTCACGATACCCGCGCGAGACTCGTCCGGTCGCTTTCCGGCTCGCGTCGAGCGTGCGGGCCTTGTCCAGCGTGCTGCCGGCCTTCTTGCCGATAATGAGCCAATCGGTGCCGCCGCCGATAGCGTTTTGCACCACCCCCGTGGCGCCCGACTGGAGGCGGCGGGGCCGGCGCGCTAGGCTGGGGCGCGACCGCGCCGGGACAGCGCCGGCCTCGCTCGCCGATCACAGGGAATTGTCATGCCTCATCGCCTCCTCGTCCGCACGTTCATCCTGAGCGCCTGCGGCCTGGGCCTCGCGCCATGCGTCGCGGTGGCCGTGGAAAGCCGCTCTGCCACCCAGCCTGACACGGACGTCATCACCGTCACTGCCCCGCGCCTGGCGCGCGAGCTGTACGCCACTCCCGCCGCGGTGTCGGTGATCGACCGCGAGACGATCGCCCGGGGCCAGCAGCGCGTGCGGCTCGACGAGTCGCTGGCCGGCGTGCCGGGGCTGTACCTGCAGAACCGCTACAACTTCGCCCAGGGCGAGCGCGTGTCGATCCGCGGCTTCGGCGCGCGCACGCCCTGGGGCGTGCGCGGCATCACCGTGATGGTCGACGGCATTCCCTACACCCTGCCGGACGGTCAGGCCCAGCTCGATGCCATCGACCTCGACAGCGCCGAGACGGTCGAGGTGATCCGCGGCCCGGCGGCGGTCCAGTACGGCAATGCCGCCGGCGGGGTGATTGACGTCACCACTGCCAGCGGCGAGAGCGACCCGGGCAGCGCGATCCGCGTCGAGACGGGCAGCGACGGCTATCGCAAGCTGTCGGTGCAGAATGGCGGCGTCGAGGGGCCCTGGTCGCATCACGTCAGCGCCTCGGCGATGGACTACGACGGCTATCGCGAGCACAGCGCCGCCCGCAAATATCTGCTCAACGCCAAGCTGAGCCGCGAGCTGGGCGATGACCGCCGGGTCACCGCCATCCTCAACCTGCTCGACAGCCCCTTCGCCGAGGATCCCGGCGGCAAGACGCTCGAATCCGTGGCCGACGATCGCTTCGCCGCCATGGATACGCGGGGGTACTACGACTATTCGCCGGTCGACATCGACTCGGGGCAGGAGGTCGACCAGCAGGTCATCGGCCTGCAATACGAGGATCTGTCCGCCGGGCCCGGGGCGCTCACGCTCAAGGGCTTCTACCTGCATCGCGACTATCAGCAGCAACTGGCCTTCGCCGGGGGCGACCGTGACGTCACGGACGTGCAGAACTACATCGCCTACGATCGCGACTACTACGGCGGCAGCGCCGAGTATCGCCAGTCGCTGACGCTCGCCGGGCGGCCGTTTCGTTACATGGCCGGCGTCGACGTGGCGCGACAGGTGGACGACCGTCACAGCGACGACGTGCTGATCGACGGTGAGCACGTGCGCCGTTCCCAGGACGAGACGCAGACGGCGACCTCGCTGGGCGTCTTCGCCCAGGGCGACCTGGACCTGACCGAGCGCTGGACGCTCTCGCTGGGCACGCGCTACGACCGGGCACGCTTCGACATCGACGATCACCACCTCGGCGACGGCGACGACAGCGGTGACCGGACCTTCGGTCAGTGGAGCGGCAGCGCGGGGCTGAGTTTCCAGTATCGGCCCGACCACCAGTTTTACCTGGCGACCGGCACCGCCTACGAGACACCGACCTTCTCGGAGTTCGCCAATCCTGACGGCGGCGGCTTCAACCCGGCTATCGAGCCGCAGACGGCATGGAATCGCGAAGTCGGGCTGCGCGGTACCTTCGACAACGGGCTGGACTACGATGTCGCGGTGTTCTCGACCCGGGTCAGAGATTCCCTGGTGGCCTACGAGAACGCCGCCGGCAAGAGCTACTACCGCAACGCCGGCAAGAGCACCCGCGAGGGGATCGAGGCTCAACTGGGCTGGCAGTTCACCCCGAACTGGCGAGTCGACAGCGCCCTGACCCTGGCGCGCTACGAATTCGACGACTACCGCGTCGACGGGCAGGATTTTGATGGCAACCGCATCCCCGGCGTGCCGGAGCGGACCTGGGTCAATCGGCTGTCATGGCAGGGATTCGACCGGCGCTTCGCCACCCTGGAGACCCGGTACATCGGCTCGATGGTCGCCGACGACGCCAACGAGGTGGCGATCGACGACGTCTGGCTGGTCGACCTGCGCGCCGGCGACGGCTGGGCTCTGGGTGGCGATACCGTGCTCGAGGCCTACGCCGGGGTGCGCAACCTGTTCGATCGCGAGCACTACGCCAACGTGATCATCAACGCCAGCCACGAGCGCTACTACGACCCGGCGCCGGGGCGCACGGTGTATGCCGGGGTGGGGATCGAGTTTTGAGGGGCAATGAATCGCGAAAAAGTCTTATCAGTTTTTACAAGCCGCCTGCTCGGCGGTGAACGTGGCGGTGTAGCCGACCTTCGAGTCGACGTATTTCTAAGCCGCCTGCTCGGCGGTGAACTCAAGGAAGGCGGCGAGGTTGCCGGCATCATCTTTCTAAGCCGCCTGCTCGGCGGTGAACCGGGCCGTGTGGCCGCACCGCTTCCCGACGCTTTTCTAAGCCGCCTGCTCGGCGGTGAACGTGGTGGTGACGCTGGCTCTGATCATGGGGGTTTTCTAAGCCGCCTGCTCGGCGGTGAACGACCCGCTCAAGGAAGTCACCGCCGATCTGATTTTCTAAGCCGCCTGCTCGGCGGTGAACGACCCGGCTTCGCGCACGGCTTCGTGACTCCATTTCTAAGCCGCCTGCTCGGCGGTGAACACGGTACTGGCCCACCTGCCCGACGAGAGCCATTTTCTAAGCCGCCTGCTCGGCGGTGAACCCCTTGCCGACCGGGCCTGTCACAATCGCCTTTTTCTAAGCCGCCTGCTCGGCGGTGAACAACGCCGTCCGCAACAACGCCTACGCCGCCAATTTCTAAGCCGCCTGCTCGGCGGTGAACCTGGTGGTGGGCCGGCTGGAACGACTGCGAGCTTTCTAAGCCGCCTGCTCGGCGGTGAACAAGGGGCTGCTGACCAACGGCCAGATCGCGGGATTTCTAAGCCGCCTGCTCGGCGGTGAACGCCGATGGCATCCGGCTGCCGGGGCAGGGCAATTTCTAAGCCGCCTGCTCGGCGGTGAACAACTGGATGTACGGCAGGCCCTGACTATCGGTTTTCTAAGCCGCCTGCTCGGCGGTGAACTCAATGTCGAGAAGACCATGGAAGCCTCGCGCTTTCTAAGCCGCCTGCTCGGCGGTGAACGCGACGCCGCTGACGTTGCGGTTCGTCGCGTATTTCTAAGCCGCCTGCTCGGCGGTGAACGATGCGTTGCAGATGAGCGTCCAGCGTCTGCATTTCTAAGCCGCCTGCTCGGCGGTGAACTCGATCTCAGCGACACCAGCGGCATCGAGGTCTTTCTAAGCCGCCTGCTCGGCGGTGAACTTCGACGACGCCGACCTGGAGACTGTTGTCATTTTCTAAGCCGCCTGCTCGGCGGTGAACGATCGCGCTGATCTACCGCTACACCGCGGCATTTTCTAAGCCGCCTGCTCGGCGGTGAACCTCGCCTTCAACATCGCCGACGCCCCCTTCGATTTCTAAGCCGCCTGCTCGGCGGTGAACCCTGGCCGACGTCAACCGCCAGCTCGCCGACTTTTCTAAGCCGCCTGCTCGGCGGTGAACAGCGCCTTCGACGAGGCATTGGCGGCCGTCAATTTCTAAGCCGCCTGCTCGGCGGTGAACGAGAGACGATCGAGATCTACGACTGGGGCACTTTTCTAAGCCGCCTGCTCGGCGGTGAACTCGGCCGACCCGATGGTGCGCGATGCCGACGCTTTCTAAGCCGCCTGCTCGGCGGTGAACGAGCCCAGTGAGGTATTGCGCCACGATTTCGATTTCTAAGCCGCCTGCTCGGCGGTGAACGTGTCGGCCTCGCCGAACTACTCCACCGAGCCTTTCTAAGCCGCCTGCTCGGCGGTGAACACATTGCTGCTGACCGACCCGAAGCCGCTCGATTTCTAAGCCGCCTGCTCGGCGGTGAACGTCGGTCAGCATGTGCCCCAGGCGCTGGGCGATTTCTAAGCCGCCTGCTCGGCGGTGAACGACAAGGACACCCTCGAAGGGCGCGTTCAGTGTTTCTAAGCCGCCTGCTCGGCGGTGAACAACTTCACGCCCGAGCAATTCGCCGCGCTCCATTTCTAAGCCGCCTGCTCGGCGGTGAACCCGGACAGACCGTGAAGGGCGCCACCGGCCGCTTTCTAAGCCGCCTGCTCGGCGGTGAACGCCTGGACCTGGGCCGAAGAGTCAGCGATCTGTTTCTAAGCCGCCTGCTCGGCGGTGAACAGCAGGTCTATAACGGCGTTACCGATGGCTTTTTTCTAAGCCGCCTGCTCGGCGGTGAACGTCGGGGCGAGCACCGGTCAGCGCCTCGTACTTTTCTAAGCCGCCTGCTCGGCGGTGAACCTTAGTGTTGCGGTTGGTTTTCTGCTGCTCACTTTCTAAGCCGCCTGCTCGGCGGTGAACCGCCGGTGCTGAACCCGCCGGCACCGGCGAAGTTTCTAAGCCGCCTGCTCGGCGGTGAACAAAGTGGCGGCGGATTCCTGGGCGTCGATGTTTTTCTAAGCCGCCTGCTCGGCGGTGAACATCATCCACGCCTACACCACACGGCAGATTACTTTCTAAGCCGCCTGCTCGGCGGTGAACCAGCCGCAAGTCAGCCAAAGCATTCGCCGGCATTTCTAAGCCGCCTGCTCGGCGGTGAACGTAACGATCAGCGGGGGTGGCAATGCCGAAATTTTCTAAGCCGCCTGCTCGGCGGTGAACTGAATCCAAGCGTAGCTGCTGGAGAACTCAGTTTTCTAAGCCGCCTGCTCGGCGGTGAACGGTCAGCGCGGTCGAGCTGATATGCAGTTCAATTTCTAAGCCGCCTGCTCGGCGGTGAACGCTGCTGGCGATCGACTGGATCGCGCCGAAGTTTTCTAAGCCGCCTGCTCGGCGGTGAACGCCCGAGCACTGCGACGTCTGGCCCGAACACTTTTCTAAGCCGCCTGCTCGGCGGTGAACACCTGGTACTTGGGCAGCTTCGTTTTGATCTCTTTCTAAGCCGCCTGCTCGGCGGTGAACGAAATCATCCCGACTCCAATCCGGCCCGCCCATTTCTAAGCCGCCTGCTCGGCGGTGAACGCCGTGCCCCACTCCGTGGCGACGTTGCCCTGTTTCTAAGCCGCCTGCTCGGCGGTGAACTCCGAGAGCGGCGCCGCAATGATCCGGTGTATTTTCTAAGCCGCCTGCTCGGCGGTGAACGTCGACATACGGCTGGGCCATCACGGTCAGCTTTTCTAAGCCGCCTGCTCGGCGGTGAACAGCCGGCCGTCGATCGAGCCCATCGCGTCCCATTTCTAAGCCGCCTGCTCGGCGGTGAACCGGCATCCGCATCTACCACGAAGCCCAGGCATTTTCTAAGC
Organism: Modicisalibacter tunisiensis; assembly: GCF_020148005.1. Classification (GTDB taxonomy): domain Bacteria; phylum Pseudomonadota; class Gammaproteobacteria; order Pseudomonadales; family Halomonadaceae; genus Modicisalibacter; species Modicisalibacter tunisiensis. The sequence continues at coordinate 1,059,193 of NZ_JAGXFD010000001.1, forward strand.
CGCCTGCTCGGCGGTGAACGAGATGGACAGCGATGGCCACAAGATCAGCCATTTCTAAGCCGCCTGCTCGGCGGTGAACTGCCGCTCACTCGAGCGGCTTTTTTCGGCATATTTCTAAGCCGCCTGCTCGGCGGTGAACGATCTCATCTGGCGCCGCTAGGGTTTCGGGTCTTTCTAAGCCGCCTGCTCGGCGGTGAACGCGGACTCCTTGCAGGCCCCTGCGAACTATCATTTCTAAGCCGCCTGCTCGGCGGTGAACACGCAGCAGGCGCGCAGGATGTTCAGGGCGAATTTCTAAGCCGCCTGCTCGGCGGTGAACCGCCGCAAGCCGGAAGGCGAGCATCTCGACCATTTCTAAGCCGCCTGCTCGGCGGTGAACGTCGGCGACGAGGGGGTGATCCAGATCGTCGATTTCTAAGCCGCCTGCTCGGCGGTGAACTTGGCCTGCGTGTAACACGTCTTGCTGATCTCTTTCTAAGCCGCCTGCTCGGCGGTGAACTGTGCTGCGTGACCCGCGACATCGATGCCGATTTTCTAAGCCGCCTGCTCGGCGGTGAACTAGTGAGGCGAGCGAACTATGTTCAATATAATCAAGTGATTGCGCTATTAAAGAGCCAAAGACCCTTTTTTCGAGCCGCCTTGCAAGTTTCTGATTTTACAGGGGGTGAAAGAGACGCTCGAAAAAAGGGTATGCTTGATCTTACGTGATGTCAGGCAAGGGCACCGGATTTGTCGTGGTGGAGAGCCCCCAGGAGTCGGGGGTCGATTCCCGTACCTTCGGCTCGCTGCCCGTGTAGGGCTGTACTGACCAGTAAAGCCGGAACCGTCCCCCGTTACTGTCGCTTTTCATCTGGAAGAAGGGGAGCTCCCGGGCATTGGCCTCCTGGACTCGCTTGAGGCGCACCGAGCGTCCCGGGATACGCTCCGCACGCCGCGAGGGAATGCGAAACCTCTGGTAGATGCTCCATGAGCCGGCGTAGTCCTCTGGTACCGAGCGGGGGTAGTGGATGACTGCCTGCTCGAGCAAGGAAGGAGCCTCTCGAATATTGGCAATCAGCGCATCGAGTTCATCGCGCCCCGAAGCAAACACCCGCAGTACCGAATGTGCCAGCCGTGCATGACTGGGCATGGCCAGTGCATGACGCCCCGGTGCCTGGCGAAAGGCACCGTGCAGCACGCGCACGATGGCTGAAGCGGCCATCGGGCGAGGAAGTGGCTGGGGGCGGACTTCGATATCACAGAACCATCTGGGCTGCATCGGCTTACTCCTTGGAGCCAGAGTAGACGCCACCCCGCATCAGCGCCGAGATCATGAACATGCCATCGGCACTGTCCGGGTCCAGTTCGTCCAGACGCAGGGCAATCTTGAACGCCGAAGCCGCGCCGTCGCGGAAGAAGCGTTGTGCGCCCAGGTTGGCGCCGTTCGGCTCCACGGCGATGGGCTGGCCGTGTTCCTCGTAAGCGGGATACCAGGTGTCGATGGTGCGAAGGGCATTGCTGATCTTCTGGTCACGCAGTGCCGCTTGCCCCATTACCTTAATACCCACTTCACCGGCTCCACTCGAGCGCCTGCGGACTTCGCCGCCGCGAACGTAATAGAGCGGTCGGGCAAATCCCTTCGGCTTGCGCTCGACGTAGTTCTGGGAGGGAAATACCTCCAGAGCCCCGGTGACGCCGAAGTCGATCCGGGCCTCGACGGTCAGTCGAGAAGTGGATTGTCCCGCCATGCTGGCGGCGATCAGGGCGCCCAGCGCTTTCTCGTCATCGCTGTATGCCTCGAAGTGATTCAGCGGAACCGCGAGTGCCGGGAAGGTGGCGAGAGTCTCGCCATCACGCGCCACGGCTACCTCGATGGACTCGGCCAGCTGGCGGTTGCGCCATAGCCAGCGACCATTGGCAATGTTGCGTGCAAAGCGCCGCCCGACCTCCTGCAAACCCTCGGAGCTCTTGGCCTGGGCGATGAAGTTCAGCAGGGTCTGGCGATAGCCGGCGACATCGTCCTTGCCGCCCTTGCTGCTGGCACAGGCGAATATCACATCCTTCAGATCGAGGAAGTTGAGGCCGAAGCTGACGCTCATGCCCCTGGCCTCGGGGTCGAGCTTGGCCGTTTCGGTCTGCTGGATGTTCGATACATCATCGAACTTGTCGGGGATGTTCTGGGTACCACGAATGCCATGGCGGATCACCTCGACGGGCGAGCGCTTGCTGTCCGCCAGCAGGTTTTCAAACACCGCGTCGGTAATCATCAGGCCCCGGGTCAATGAAAGGACGCCGGGCAGTTTGTTGAAAGCCATGGTGGATCTCCTGTGAGTGGCAGGGCGGAAAGAGCGGGTCAGCCGATGGATTCCGGATGGCATTGCACGACAAAGGTGTGCGAGTCGAGCCAGTGCTGGCGCCAGTACGGAACCTGTTTATTCAATTGCCGAGCCGGGACGTACTGAACCATGCCTAGCAGGGGTTCGGCGTAGGCGTGCAGGGTGTGCTGGAGCGTGCTGTCGTTCGGTTGCATCTGCAGGCGGACACCTTCGCGCTCGGCAAAGTCGGTGATGGCCAGGTAGCCCAGCACGGTCGGCACGACCCAGGCATGGGAAACCTCGTGGAGTGGCCGGTTGTGGAGTTCGGGGGTCTTGGATTGCAAGCTCTCGGCTCGCTGGGCAGGGAGCGCGTTGCGTTCGATGGCAGCGAATGTCGAGCCCAGCGGATCGGTTTCGTCGATCAGGTCGGGACGTTCGATCAGCCAGAAGCCGTTGTCGCCCAGGCTGCGGATGGCCGTATTGACGTCATCGACGTTTATCGGTGTCCGATAATCGAGGAGTTGCCCGCCGGCGAGGCGAGCCTTGCGCAGGAAGGGGAGCAGCATCGATTCATCGAGCAGTCCCTCGTACTCGATCAGTAACGACAGTTCGAGATTGCAGCTGGCGGTGGGTTGAGCAGACAGCGTAGGGCCCTTGGTGCCCTTGCCGACATAGTCCTGTTCATTGACCAGCAGGGCGCTGCGCCGTTGATGGGGGAGAACGTCATAGGCGACATCCTCGAGGGCCTGGTGTTCGGCATGATGGTGCCGAACCGCGACCCCAAGGACGTCACACTCGAGATGCCGGACCATCAGGTTATGGACGAACTGGGTGATCGCCATCACAGGGCTGGCATTGACGATGAAGCCGCAGGCCAGGGCGTTGGCGGATTGCACCTTGAGGTGAGGCAACACCAGAAAGCTCATGGGAGGGCCTCCTCGATGCGATTCTCGATACGTACCAGCCATGCCCTGTCGAAGCCGGGGCGACCTTGCCGGGTCTCGTCCGGATAGCGGTAATCCTTGATGGATTGTGCCAACAGGCTGGAAAGTGCCTGGCGCCAGGCGCGATCTCGAAGGCCAGGCTCCAGCAGCCCTTGCTGCACCCGGGGCAGGTGGCGCCACAGGTCGATGGGCTCATCTTCGGCCGGCTGATCCGTTGTCGCGTCGTCCGGCTTGGCAGCTGTCGTTTCCTGAACCAGGATTTTCTGAGCCTCGTGTCGTGCGTGATCAGCGCGGTGCAGCAGACTGCTCATCAGTCGGTCGATGAACCGGTCGACCAACTCGCGGGTCCGCAGGTTGGACGGTAATTCACCGCCTTCGCGCACCAACAGGGGCACCAGGGTATCGCGCAGTTCCGTCATGATCGTGCGGTTGAGCAGTGGCCATACCCCGCGGTAGGCGGCCAGATACTGCTCTCGCACACTCCGGTTGTCGCGAGGGGCCGAGAAAAACAGGGGATATTGCACCAAGCCCCGGTTAGGCAGACGGCCGATGTTCTGGGCGTTATCGCCCCCGAAGCCGAGATAGGCCGTGCGTAGCCGTCGAATGACGGGGTGATCCGGGTCACCCTCATCGTTGTCCTTGGCTTCACGCCAGCGTTCGAGGTTGGCCTGGGTGCGCTCGCGCACGGTGGCCGTCAGGCCGCTGCTGGTGATCGGGGTAATCGCCACGTAGCCGCCGTCGTCACGGGGAAGGAACAGCTGGCGCACGCGTGGCGATACCTTCCCCATGCCGGTTACCCACGGCTCGCGGCTGGCTTGCCGGTAGAGCGCCCGGATGAGCGCCACATCGTCGGGATCGGCGTCGTCTGGGAGCTGCCCGGTCAATACCTGATCGACCTGCTTGGCGATGGTGGCTGCAGGCCCTGAGTTGGTGAGGTAATCCAGTGGCAGGGGGCAGCCGGAAGCGAGTACCGAGGAGGCGCAGAGATAGCGAAGCGGGCGTGTATCAGTCGTGCTCAGGCGGATGCCGACCGCCTTGGCGTTGGAGTTGATGGTCTTCGTGGAAAAGTGCACGAGGCGAAAGATGGCCTCACGATACTGGTCCGTTGTGAACGGTTTCCACTCCGGCGGGGATGATGACTTGGCCATGGGGGTTCCCGTTGATTATGTACTAATCTTAATTTAGCCAAGTTACTTTTTACTATTCAAATAAAAAGGAAAAAAATTTGACATGCGCCATGTCGAACTTCCCTATCTCCTTGTTGGAAGCGGGAAAACGTGTCGAGGAATCCGCCTGCGCGGCGGTGAAGGACGCCGTTGTACTACTCGAACAAAAATTTCTAAGCCAGCGGGAAATCAGGCTGCTGGTTCAGGGCGTCAGGGAGACTATAGCAAAACTCCACCACACGAGATCTCGAGACATACATGAGGACGGGGGAGAGAAACGACAATGACTGCGAGTTGCCAAGCCGATGCCGAACCTGCCGGAATCGGGACGACTCTGGAGCTGGCCAGCCTGATAGCCGGCGTCGCTGGACGATCTCACGATCTGGGCAAGGCCGGGAGCTATTTCGTCGAAAAGCTGCAACATGCCGCCGCCGGCCATGACACCGAGCCGGATCCGGTTCGCCATGAGTGGGTGTCGATGAAGGCCCTGGAGAGGATGCTCCAGGGAATACCGCTTCACGAGGCGCTGGGGAAGCTGCCCCTGATCAGCCTGGCGGAAGGGCCCTCGCTCGGCGATGGCGTGCGTAGTGCCGGCGAGGGATTGCGCTATATCTGTGCGACCCACCATCGCCTGTTCGGACCGCCATGTACCTCCCGGACACAGGCCTTGACCAGGCTGGATGCCTCGAATCACGTCCGCGAGCCAGTGCCCCCGTTTACCTATCCCGTCAGCGCTGACAAGCGGCTCACCCCCTCATTTACCCGTAGGCTCGAGCAGGATTTGCGGAGGCTGCTGGCGGTTGCTGGCGAGTCGCCGGATGACGAGCCTTTCTGGTATGGACTGGTCTGGCTGTCCCGGGTGGCATTGATCCTCGCCGATCAGGGTGTCTCGGCCGATATCGTCGGTGCGGAAGATGGCGCCGGTGGACGCGAGGCCATTCCACCGAATGCGCCTGGCCTCTATGCCAATACCTGGCCGAGGCATGCCGAGATGACCGGTCGCGGCTACAACCAGCCACTGGAATGGCACTTGAGCACTGTCGCGGAGAAGGCGTCTGAGGTGGCTGGCGCCATGTGGCGGATGTCATTGCCGGCGCTTGAGCCCGGCCAGGTCGATGATCTCCTTGCGCCCGCACAGGGCCACCATGTCCGGTACTTTGGCTGGCAGGACGAGGCCGTGGAGGCCATCCGCCAGCATCGGGAAGCGTCCGCGGCCCCTCTTCTGGTGTTCAATGTTGCCAGCACTGGCGCCGGCAAGACGGTCATGAACGTCAAGGCGGCCTGCGCCGCGGCATCGGGCCCGCTACGACTATCGTATGCACTCAACCTGCGCACATTGACCCTGCAGACGGGGGACGCCCTGGAGAGGGACCTGGGGCTGGGTCGGGAGAGCGTCGCCACGGTAATCGGTGACAAGGTTGCCGTTCGCCTGCACGAGACGGAACAGACGGCGGCTGATCCACAGGATGCCGCGCTCGATGCAGCCGGTGTCTTCGAGGACGTGCAGTTCGAGGTGGCCGGGGGCATCAGCCGGCTGCCCGACTGGCTGGCACCGGTCACCGAGAGGCGGACCGAGTGGCGGAGCATCCTGGCGAGTCCGGTCCTGGTGTCGACGGTGGACTTTCTCGTGCAGGCAGGAGAGCCGGGGCGTCAGGGTCACCATGCCGCCGCTTATCTGCGTGTGATGCACAGCGACCTGATTCTGGATGAAGTCGACAGCTACGATACGGAGAGCCTGGTCGCCATCCTGCGCCTCATCCAGGTAGCTGCTTCCCTGGGCCGCAACGTGGTCTGCTCGTCGGCGACACTGCCTCAACCCATCGCCCACGCCATTGCCGAGGCTTATCACTCAGGGCATCGCGTCTGGTCTGCGCTGTGTGGTCAGGCGCAAGAGCATGGTGTCCTGGCCATAACGGATACCTTGCCGCCCAGCTGGATTCAGCCTGGCGCCTCTTTTCAAGAGGACTACCAGACGTTTCTCGGTGCGCTTGGTGGTCGGCGGGGCCCGGCTACTAAGCGGGCCTGCCTGCAATCGGTGGATGACAACAGAGGAGTTGCGGGCCTGTTTGCCGCCATCGAGGCCGGCGTGGAACGGCTGCATGCGTCAAATTGCTGGTCGCATGGCGATACCGGCAAGTCGGTCTCGTTTGGTCTGGTCCGGGTCGCCAATATCCAGACGGCCAATGCGGTGGCGGAGTATCTGCAGCGCCTGCCCGACACCTTCGTGTGTCTGTACCACGCTCGGGATTTCGCGATTCAGCGGCACTCCAAGGAGCGTGCGCTGGATCGTCTACTCAATCGCAAGCGGGGCAACGAGGCCATCGAACAGGATCCGGACGTCGGTGCCCTCTGTGCTGCCACAGAGGGCTCTTGCGTGCGCTTCGTGGTCGTCGCCACGCCGGTCGAGGAGATCGGCCGCGACCATGATTTCGACTGGGCGGTAATCGAGCCATCGGGATCTCACTCGATCGTCCAGACCGCGGGGCGTGTCAATCGCCATCGCCGGATAGCGGTGACCGAGCCGAATGTGGCGGTTCTGCAATACAACGCCCGGGCCCTGCGCAAGGAGAGCGTGGCATTTACCCGTCCCGGTCCGGAAAGCGGCAGGGGCTTTCGCAAGTATCTCGATGCAGGGGATGCGTATCCTGATCTTGGGTATCTGCTCGACTGGGATAGGCTCGATCGGCTGACCGCCGCCATGGCCTTCGATACGGCCCACCCGCTGGTGAAGGGGGAGCAGCATCACCAGCAAGCGTTGCTGAAGGAGCCCCTGAAAGTCCTCAGGCGTGATCGCCGGTATGAAAGCATCTGGATGGGCAGTCGGTTCTACGGAAAATATCCGCTGCGCAGCAAGGAGGATGACGGTCTGGAAGAGTGGCGGGTCTTGCCAAGAGAGGGCGGCGGCAGGCGCTGGGAACGATGGGAACGGCACGGCTTCACCTTGGCGTATACCGAACAGGGCAAGCCGCGGCTCGATATGCACGAAACCAACTGGCTGTCATGGAGCATCGAGGCGCTGTGGGAGGCATGTGACAAGGCGGGAATCACGCCCGAGCAGGGAATGACCTTCAAGATAAGACGGTCGTCCGGCCAAGTGTAGAAGCCCTTCCTGGTGTCGTTTGGCGGGGAGAATTGCCGCACAGGACGATACCCGGTTTCGCGATAGCGTCCCAGCCTGACAGGCCAGGTCCAACCGATGGTGGCTGCAATACACATACCCGACGCAAAACGCCCCCGGCAGGGCCGGGGGCGTTCAAGGACTCGCGCTGGGCGCGGGCTCAATCCTGGTAGTTGGTCTCGGAGTAGAGCACGCGGGTGCGCAGGGTGTGGTCGACCTGCTTGAGCGCCTCGAGGGCCTTGACGCCGTAGGCCTTGTCGACGTCGATCACCACGTAGCCGACCTTCTCGTTGGTCTGCAGGAACTGGCCGGAGATGTTGATATCGTTCTCCGAGAGCACGCGGTTGATCTCGGACATCACGCCCGGCACGTTCTCGTGGATGTGCAGCAGGCGGTGCTTGTCCGGGTGGGCCGGCAGCGCCACCTCGGGGAAGTTGACCGAGGTGATGGTGGTGCCGTTGTCGGAGTAGGTAATCAGCTTCTCGGAGACCTCGACGCCGATGTTCTCCTGCGCCTCGAGGGTGGAGCCGCCGATGTGCGGGGTGAGGATCACGTTGGCCAGGCCGCGCAGCGGCGAGACGAACTCCTCGTCGTTGCTCTTCGGCTCGCTGGGGAAGACGTCGACCGCCGCGCCCAGCAGCTTGCCGGCCTTGATCGCCTCGGCCAGGTCCTCGATGACCACGGTGGAGCCGCGCGAGGCGTTGATGAAGATGCTGCCCGGCTTCATCAGCGCGAACTGTTCCTTGGTGATCATCCAGCGGGTCGAGGGCACGTCCGGCACGTGCAGGGTGACCACGTCGGCACGGGCCAGCAGCTCTTCCAGGCTGCCCACCTGTCGGGCGTTGCCCATCGCCAGCTTGGTGACGACGTCGTAGTAGATGACGTCCAGGCCCACCGACTCGGCGAGCACCGAGAGCTGGGCGCCGATGCTGCCGTAGCCGATGATGCCCAGGGTCTTGCCGCGGGCCTCGTGGGAATTCTTCGCCGACTTCAGCCAGCCGCCCTCGTGAGCGCGCGTGCTCTTCTCGGGAATGCCGCGCAGCAGCATGATGGTCTCGGCCAGCACCAGCTCGGCCACCGAGCGGGTGTTGGAGTAGGGCGCGTTGAACACCGGGATGCCGCGGGCCAGTGCGGCGTTCAGGTCGACCTGGTTGGTGCCGATGCAGAAGCAGCCCACCGCGGTGAGCTTCTCGGCGGCGGCGAAGACCCGCTCGTTGAGCTGAGTCCGCGAGCGAATGCCGATGAAGTGCACGTCGCGGATCTTCTCGATCAGCGTCTCTTCATCCAGCGAGGTGGAGAGGTGCTCGATGTTGGTGTAACCGGCGTTCAGGAAGTTATCCACCGCGGACTGGTGAATGCCCTCGAGCAGCAGGATCTTGATCTTGCTCTTGTCCAGGGACGTCTTGGCCATTGTCGATTCAACCCTTTCGTCGACTGACGACGCGAATTGGCGTCGGGAATGTGGAGTCTGTTGGCGGCGTTTCGAGCGGCAACGGCCCGTGGCGGGTACGAAAAGGTGAGGGCCGAGCCAGGCATGGGACAGCGCAACAGGGGGCACATGGTACCACACCGGCCTGTCGCCGGAATGAAAACGCTGCGTGTCCGGCATGAGCGAAATCGAAGTGGTGCCGGCGTGGCCGGGGCAGACGCACCCCGGGGATGAGCGTGTATACTGTGCGCCCAGACCCTGATACTGCGGCGCCGCCTGGCCGGGCGGCCCGTGTCGATGAGCGAGACGCGTCATGGCAGACCAGGAAAGCGCAGCGCCCGGCGCTGACGAGGCAACCCCCGACGACTTTGCCGGCACCCTCGACCGGCTCGAGCAGCTGGTGGCCCGGCTGGAAGCGGGCGAGCTGTCGCTGGAGGCGTCGCTGGCCGCCTTCGAGCAGGGCGTGCGCCTGACGCGCGAGGCCCAGCAGCGTCTCGACGCCGCCGAGCTGCAGGTGCGTGCCCTGGTGGAACAGCCCGACGGCACCCTCGAGGACGCGCCCTTCGGCCCCGACGCCTCGCCGGAGGATGACCATGCTCGCTGACGCACCGGAGGGGACGCGGCGCCTGGATGCCGATCGCGAGCGCATCAATGCGCGCCTGGAGGCACTGTTCGCGGACCGCGTCGCCCCGGCCGAGCGGCTCGACGCGGCGATGCGCCATGGCGTGATCGGCAACGGCAAGCGGCTGCGCGCGATCCTGGTGTATGCCACCGGGCGCGTGCTGGGCGCCGACCCGGACGCCCTCGACCCGGCGGCGCTGGCCATCGAGCTGGTCCACGCCTATTCGCTGGTCCACGACGACCTGCCGGCGATGGACGACGACGACCTGCGGCGCGGCCAGCCCACCGTGCACAAGGCGTTCGACGAGGCCAGCGCGATCCTCGCCGGCGACGCCCTGCAGACGCTGGCCTTCGAGGTGCTGGCCGAGGCCGCGCATCCCCGCACGGCGGCACTGGTGGGCACCCTGGCCCGGGCCGCCGGCCGCGCCGGCATGGCCGGCGGGCAGGCGCTGGATCTCTATGCCGTCGGTCACCGGCTGGATGCCGAGGCGCTGGCGACCATGCACCGCTACAAGACCGGCGCGCTGATTCGCGCGGCGGTGCGCATGGGCGGGCTCGTGGCGGTGCCCGAGGCCGATCCGCGGCTGGCGGCGCTGGATCGCTACGCGGCGGCGGTCGGCCTGGCCTTCCAGATCCAGGACGACATCCTCGATGTGGTCGGTGACACCGGCACCCTGGGCAAGGCCGCGGGCGCCGATGCGGCCCGCGACAAGCCGACCTACCCGGCGCTGCTGGGCCTCGACGGCGCCCGCGCCCGCGCCGATGCCCTGCGCGACGAGGCGCTGGCGGCGCTGGCGGTGCTCGGCGAGGCCGGCGAGCCGCTGGCGGATCTGGCCCGCTACATGATCGAGCGCGACTACTGAGCCAGCATGGTATCGATGACGACTCCACCGAACCGCCGAGACCCGCGCCGTTCAGCCTCCCTCAAGGTGTCCGGGCGACCCGGGGTTGTGGGTCTGCCCATCGAGCCGTGCCTCAACCGACAGAAGACAAGCCCATGAAGCTGTTCGACGAGATTCCGGTCGAGCGCCCGGCCACGCCGCTGCTCGACACCATCGACACGCCCGCCGACCTGCGCGAGCTGCGCCATTCGCAGCTTTCGCAGCTGGCCGACGAGCTGCGGGCCTTCCTGCTCTACAGCGTGGGCTGCACCGGCGGCCACTTCGGTGCCGGTCTGGGCGTGGTCGAGCTGACCATCGCCCTCCACCACTGCCTGGAAACGCCCCACGACCGGCTGGTGTGGGACGTCGGCCATCAGGCCTATCCGCACAAGATCCTCACCGGCCGCCGCGAGCGGATGGCGACCATCCGCCAGCTGCACGGCCTGGCGGCGTTCCCCAAGCGTGACGAGTCGGACTACGACACCTTCGGCGTCGGCCACTCCAGCACCTCGATCAGCGCCGCCCTGGGCATGGCGCTGGCCGCCCGCACGAAAGGCGAGCAGCGCCGCGTGTGCGCGGTGATCGGCGACGGCGCGCTGTCGGCGGGCATGGCCTTCGAGGCGCTGGCCCATGCCGGGCACGTCGATGCCAACCTGCTGGTGGTGCTCAACGACAACGAGATGTCGATCTCCGAGAACGTCGGCGGCATGGCCAGCTACCTGGCGCAGATCTTCGCCAGCAAGACCTACCTCAATGTCCGCGAGGGCGGCAAGAAGGTGCTCTCGCGGCTGCCCGGCGCGCTGGAGCTGGCGCGGCGCACCGAGGAGCACATGAAGGGCATGGTCAGCCCGGCGACGCTGTTCGAGGAGATGGGCTTCAACTACATCGGCCCCATCGACGGCCACGACCTGACCACCCTGGTGAACACGCTGGGCAACCTGCGTGATCTCGACGGCCCGCAGTTCCTGCATATCAAGACCCGCAAGGGCAAGGGCTTCCGGCCGGCGGAGGCCGACCCGATCGGCTATCACGCCATCACCAAGCTGGAGAGGGAGCCCGCGCCGCCGCCCAGGGTCGAGACCCAGGCGCCCGAGAGCCAGGGCGCCGAGCTCCCGGCCGCCAAGCCGCGCAAGTACTGCAACGTGTTCGGCGACTGGCTGTGCGACATGGCCGCCGCCGACGAGCGGCTCATCGGCATCACCCCGGCGATGCGCGAGGGCTCCGATCTGGTGCGCTTCTCGCAGGAATACCCCGGGCGCTACTACGATGTGGCGATCGCCGAGCAGCACGCCGTGACCCTCGCCGCGGGCATGGCCTGCGAGGCCATGAAGCCGGTGGTGGCGATCTATTCCACCTTCCTGCAGCGTGGCTACGACCAGCTGATCCACGATGTCGCGGTGCAGAAGCTCGACGTCACCTTCGCCATCGACCGCGCCGGCCTGGTCGGCGAGGACGGCCCCACCCACCACGGCGCGCTGGATCTCTCCTACCTGCGCTGCGTGCCGGAGCTGGTGGTCATGGCGCCGGCCGACGAGGCCGAGTGCCGGGCCATGCTCAGCGCCGCCTATCACCACCCCGGACCGGCGGCGGTGCGCTATCCGCGCGGCAAGGGGCCGGGCACGCCGATTCCCGAGCACCTCGAGCCGCTGCCGATCGGCCGTGCCGAGCTGCGCCGCGAGGGTGCCGGCGACATCGCCCTGCTGGCCTTCGGCAGCCTCAACGGCCCCGCCGGCGAGGTCGCCGAGCGGCTCGACGCCACGCACCTCAACATGCGCACGGTCAAGCCGCTCGACCGCGAGGCGGTGCTGGCCGCGGCGCGCGGGCACCGGCTGCTCGTCACCCTGGAGGAGAACGCGGTGGCCGGCGGCGCCGGCAGCGGCGTCAACGAACTGCTGGCCGAGGCGGACGAGCGCGTGGCGGTGCTCAACCTGGGGCTGCCCGACGCCTTCATCGAGCACGGCAAGCCGGCCGAACTGCTCGCCGACTGCGGGCTCGACGCCGACGGCATCGAGGCGGCGATTCGCCGGCGTCTCGCGGCCCGACCTTCCGACGACTGACACGAGGATCGCATGCTGACCGTAATACTGATCGGTGCGTTGCTGGGCCTGTGGATCGGCGGCCCCCTGGGCCTGCTGATCGGCGGGGGGATCGGCTACTGGATCGCGCGGCGCTGGCGGCGCAGCGCGCTGGGCCGCCTGGCGAGTGCCCGGGCGCAGTTTCTCGAATCGACCTTCGCGGTGATGGGCTGCCTGTGCAAGGCCGACGGCCGTGTCTCGGAGGACGAGCTGGAAGCCTCGCGGCGCATCTGGGATCAGCTGCGGCTCGACGAGGGCCAGCGCGCCCGCGCGCGGGCCGACTTCAACCGCGGCAAGGCGGCGGACTTCGACCTGGACGCCGAGCTGGCGCGGCTGCGCCCGATCGTCGGCCAGCAGAGCGCCCTGCGCCAGGTGTTCCTGCAGATCCAGCTCGCCGCGATCGCCGCCGACGGGCGGCTCGATCCCGCCGAGCACGAGATGCTGGTGCGCGTGGCCCGCGGGCTGGGCTGCAGCGAGAGCGAGGTCGCCCAGATCGAGGCCATGCTGCGCGGCGCGACCGCCGGTGACGCGGGGCAGGGCGGGGCGCCCTCCGCGCAGGCGCTGGAGGACGCCTACCGGGTGCTGGGCGTCGAGCCCGGGGCCAGCGACAGCGAGATCAAGCGTGCCTATCGCAAGCTGATGAGCGAGAACCATCCCGACAAGCTGGCCGCCAAGGGCCTGCCCGAAAGCATGCGCGAGATGGCCGAGAAGCGCACCCGCGAGATCACCCACGCCTATGACCTGATCAAGCAGGCCCGCGCCGAAGCGGCCTGATCACGCCTTCCCGGACGCGCCCTCCCTGAGCGGGCCCGCCGCGAACGCGGACCCGGCGGAGAGAGCGCCGGGGCCGTCTTGCCGGGCATCGCGCAGGGCCCGGGCCCACCATTGCAAACGGGGGATCAGCCGCGCCAGCCGCCGATCCTCGCCCAGCGGCGCATAGAGCTTGCCGCGTGCCCCCAGCCGCTCCCAGGCATCGATGAAATCCACGTTCTCGCCCAGCGGAATCGCCTGACGGTCGACGAGCCACGGGCGCAGCCGCTCGATGGCCGCGCGGCCGCCGTTCCTGCCGCCGTAGGTGAGAAAGCCCACCGGCCGGGCATGCCAGGCCTCGGCGGGAGTGGCGAACAGCGCTGCCAGGTCGGCGGTGCCGGTCACCGGCTGATCCGGCAGGATGACCAGGAAGGCATCGGTCCGGTGCAGCCGGCGGTTGGCGTCGGCCTCCCACGGCGCCGGGAGGACGAACTCGGCGACCAGGTCGGCGTGCCCGGCCAGCCGACGCTGTGCCCAGTCGGCGACGCGACGCGAGAAGCGCCGGTGACAGGTGCTGCCCGGGAGCAGGGCCAGGGAGAGCGGCGGTGCGGTCATGACGTGGCTCCTTTGACGGTAACGGGGTCATGACGCACTCTAGAAGCTCAAGTTAACTTGAGGTCAAGGCCATGGCACGACGGGTCGATCCGCACAAGCAGGCGCTGTCGGTCGGGGACGTGGCGGCGCGCAGCGGGGTGGCGGTGTCCACGCTGCATTTCTACGAGGAAAAGGGGCTGATTCACGCCTGGCGCAACGCCGCCAACCAGCGGCGCTATTCGCGCGATGTGCTGCGTCGGGTGGCGGTCATCAGGATCGCCCAGCGTACCGGGGTGCCGCTGGCCGAGATCGGTGCGGCCCTGAACACGCTGCCCACCGGGCGCACGCCCACCGCCGAGGACTGGCACCATCTGTCGGCCGGGTGGCGCGACGCGCTGCAGGCGCGCATCGACGCCCTGGTCAGGCTGCGCGACCAGCTGGATGGCTGCATCGGCTGCGGCTGCCTGTCGCTGGCGTGCTGCCCGCTGCGCAACCCCGAGGACGTGCTGGGCGAGACGGACTCGGGGGCGTGCCGCCTGGCGCCCTGACCGATGCTCAGCCGGAGGGGCCGAGCACCGCGGTGTAGACCGCGAAGTAGTGGCAGGCGCTGCCGCCCAGCACGAACAGGTGCCAGATGGCGTGGTGGAAGGGGATGGCGCGCACCGCGTAGAACAGCACGCCCACCGTGTAGGTGATGCCGCCGGCCACCAGCAGGCCGAGGCTGGTGTCGGACAGCGAGGCACCCATCTCGCCGGAGGCCACCACGATCAGCCAGCCCATCAGCAGGTAGACGGCGACCCGCCAGCCGCCGAAGCGCTGCGGCCAGAGCAGCTTCAGGGCGATGCCGCCCGCGGCCAGCGTCCAGATCACCGCCAGCAGCGTCCAGCCCAGCGGGCCGCGCAGGTTGACCAGCAAAAAGGGCGTGTAGGTGCCGGCGATCAGCGCGTAGATGGCACAGTGGTCGGCGATCTTGAAGGTGCGCTTGAGGCGCGGGTGGCGAAAGCCGTGGTAGAGCGTCGAGACGGTGTAGAGGCCGACCAGGGTCGTGCCGTACAGGCTCACGCCGACGATCTTCCAGGGGTCGACGTGCGCCGCCAGGCTGGCCAGCACGATCAGCACCACCATGCCGGCGAGGCTCAGTGCCGCACCGAGACCGTGGCTGAGACTGTGCAGCCACTCCTCGAGGCGGGTGTAGGTGGTTTCCGGAGTGTTCATCAGCACCTCCCGCGGTTCGGCCGGGGGCGCGGGCGAGCCCCTACGGCTTGCGTTCGATGTCCACGTCGTCGGCCGGCGTGAAGTCGTCCAGGGCCATCAGGTGGCCGAGCTTGCCGGCCTTGGTCGACAGGTAGTGCTCGTTGTGCGGGTTGCGACCCGTGGTCAGCGCCAGGCGTTCGCTCACGGTCACGCCGTCCCGGGTCAGGGCGTCGACCTTGCGCGGATTGTTGGTCATCAGCTTGAGCGAGGACACGCCCAGATGCTCGAGCATGGGCACGCACAGGTCGTAGCGGCGCAGGTCGGCGCCGAAGCCCAGGTGTTCGTTGGCCTCCACCGTATCATAGCCCTGATCCTGCAAGTGGTAGGCGCGGATCTTGTTGAGCAGGCCGATGCCGCGTCCTTCCTGGCGCAGGTAGAGCAGCACGCCGCGGCCCTCGGCGGCGATGCGCTTGAGCGCTTCCTGAAGCTGATAGCCGCAGTCGCAGCGCATCGAGAACAGGGCGTCCCCGGTCAGGCATTCCGAGTGCACGCGGCCCAGCACGGGCTCGCCGGCCGCCACATCGCCGAGCGTCAGGGCGACGTGATCCTTGCCGGTAGCCTCGTCCTCGAAGCCGTGCATGGTAAAGGTGGCCCAGGGGGTGGGGAGCCTGGAGGCGGCGATGAAGCGAATCGTCACGGTAACCCTCGACTGCGGACCGGCGGGGCACCAGCGCCCGGCCGATGAAGACGCTCATGATAGCAGGATCGCCGGGCGAGCTCATCCGGTGCGGTGGGGCACAGGGCCGCATGGCTCGCCCCGCGGCGCGCATCCGTTACAATGAGCCAAATCCGCCAGCAGCGAGAGCCCCATGGAACTCAAGAACGATCGCCTATTGCGCGCCCTGGCCCGCCAGCCGGTGGACCGCACCCCGGTGTGGATGATGCGTCAGGCCGGGCGCTACCTGCCCGAATATCGCCGGGTGCGCGGCGAGGCGGGCAGCTTCATGGACCTGTGCCGGGATACCGCGCGGGCCTGCGAGGTGACGCTGCAGCCGCTCGAGCGCTACCCGCTGGATGCCGCGATCCTGTTCTCCGACATCCTGACCATCCCCGACGCCATGGGGCTGGGTCTGTATTTCGAGACCGGCGAGGGGCCCAAGTTCAGAAAGCCGGTGCGCAGCCAGGCCGAGGTCGAGGCGCTGCGCCTGCCCGACGCCGAGCGCGACCTGGACTACGTCATGAACGCGGTGAGCACGATCCGCCGCGAGCTCAACGGCCGGGTACCGCTGATCGGCTTCTCGGGCAGCCCCTGGACGCTCGCCACCTACATGGTCGAGGGCGGCTCGAGCAAGGACTTCCGCCACGTCAAGGGCATGCTCTACGGCAACCCGGAAGCCATGCACCAGCTGCTCGACCTGCTGGCCCACGCCGTGACCGACTACCTCAACGCCCAGATCCGGGCCGGTGCCCAGGTGGTGCAGATCTTCGACACCTGGGGCGGCGCCCTGTCGACTCCGGCCTATCTGGAGTTCTCGCTGCGCTACATGGAGCAGATCGTCGCCGGGCTGATTCGCGAGCACGACGGGCGGCGCGTGCCGGTGATCCTGTTCACCAAGAACGGCGGCCAGTGGCTCGAGCACATCGCCGCCACCGGCGCCGACGCTCTGGGGCTCGACTGGACCACCGAGCTGGCCGACGCCCGCGCCCGGGTCGGCCACCGGGTCGCCCTGCAGGGCAATCTCGACCCCAGCGTGCTGTTCGCCCGGCCGGCGGCGATCCGCGCCGAGGTGGCGCGCATCCTCGACAGCTACGGCCTCGGTGCCGGGCATGTCTTCAACCTGGGGCACGGCATCAGCCAGCACACCGACCCGCAGCGGGTCAGCGACTTCCTCGAGGCACTCCACGAGCTGAGCCCCGCCTATCATCCGCAGGACTGACGGCGTGGCGAGGCGCACCGTCTGGGGGCTGGCCGCGCTGAGCGTCGCCGTGGCCATCGCCTGGGGCAGCCTGGTCCCGGCCGATGCGCTGCCCCCGGACCTGCCGTGGGACAAGCTCAACCACCTGGCGGCCTACGCCGGGCTGGCCGGGGCGCTGGGCCTGGCCGGCCGGCGATTGCCGGTCGCCGGCACTGCCGCCGTCCTCTATGGCGTGCTCATCGAACTGGCCCAGCTCGGCGTGCCCGGCCGGGCCGGCGGCGACCCGCTGGATATCCTCGCCAACACCCTGGGTGTGCTGCTCGCCTGTGGCGGCTTGCTGGCCTGGCGTCGGCGGCCCGTGTCCCGAGGCCGGTCCTGAGATCGTTCCTCACCCCTCACCCCTGCAGCAGATACAGGCACAGCGACAGCGTGAGCAGCGAACCGAGCGTCGTCAGCAGGATGGTGCGCGAGACCACCGCGGCCTCGCGCTGGTAGAACTCCGCCAGCATGAACGGCCCCGTGCCGGTGGGCAGGGCGCTCATCAGCAGCGCCGACTGCGCCCAGAGCGGCGGCAGGGCGAAGACGTGGTAGGCCAGCACCCAGGTGATCAGCGGGTGGGCGACCAGCTTGAGGCCGACCAGCCCCAGGGTGCCCTGGGCCGTGCCGGGCTGGCGGCGGGCCAGGAACAGCCCCAGCGAGACCAGCGCAGCGGGGGTGGTGGCGTCGCCGAGCAGACGCAGGAAGGTGTCGGCGGCGTGGGGCAGCGACAGGCCACCGATCGCCCACAGGGCGCCGAGGATCGGCGAGACCACCAGCGGGTTGCGGGCCAGCGCCCTGCCCACCTTGAGGCCGGCGCGGGCCGCGGAGCGTTCGCTCTGCAGCCCCACCTCGATGCACACCACAGCCAGGCCGAACAGCACGCAGGCCACGAACAGCGTGGCGATCAGCGCCGGCTCCAGGCCGGGGTCGCCCAGCACCAGCAGGCTCAGCGGGATGCCCACGTAACCGGTGTTGGCGTAGGCGGCGCCCAGGGCGTCGATGCTGGCATCCACCAGATGGCGTGTCGCGCGCCGCCGGTAGACGAGGGTCAGGGCGAAGATGGCCAGTGTGCCGATGGCGACCACGGCGATGAACTCGGGGTGCCAGACCTCCGCCCAGGTCGCCGTGGCCGTGGCGCGAAACAGCAGTGCCGGCAGGCACAGCCAGACGACGAAGCGGTTGAGCTCCGAGGCGGCGGTCTCGCCCAGCCGTTCGGTGCGGCGGCACACGTAGCCCACCAGGATCAGCCCGAAGATGGGCAGGATGACATTGACGACCGACGACATTGGCGCAGCTTCCCCATCGTGTTGCGTGGCGCCACCCTGGCGGGCAGGGCGGCGCCGCCCGACGGGGCCGGTGCGGCGCGAGGTGTTCCGTCGGCTGGCAGAAAGCTTTCTAGCCTAAGGGGGTTTGCTCACGTCGTCCATGTCGGCGGGGAGAAGCGCCGCTGCGAGCGTCTCAGCCTCCGGCCGCCCTGGGCGAGTCATCGTCGGCGCCGTGCAGGCGTGTTTTGAGCGAGGGCTCGCGGCGGGTGACGCGGGGCTCGCCCACCGCCTCGGCCGGGGCGACCGGCGAGACGGCGTTGACCCAGCGCTGCTCGGGGTCGTGAACCGCCGGGCGGCGGTCGATCGCCCGGGTCATCACCGCACCGGGGCCGTGCGGGTCGCTCAGGCGGTGCGGCAGCATCAGCAGTTCGGCGAGCAGGCGCACACCGACGCTGGCCAGCAGCCAGAGGCTGACGGCCATCACCCAGCTCGGCCAGCCCGCCACCCAGCCGTCCCGGCTCAGGGCCGGGGCGTGGAGCGCCAGCCAGCCCAGCGCGGTGACGAGCAGGGCCAGCTGGGCCGTGACATGACAGAGCACCAGGGTGCGTCGCGGCAGGGGGCGGCGCAGCAGCAGGAAGTCGCGCATCGTGGATCTCTCTCCTTGGTCATCGCGTCTTGCAGGGCGCCCCGGGGCGCCGGGACGGGCGACGCGGTCGCGGTCCGGCAGTCCCTGCCGGTTAGTTGATACTAACACCGCGGCCGTGTCGGCGCGAAATCCCACGATGGGCGACGACGATTCACTCCCGGTGCGGCGATTCCTCCTGTTCCTGCGGGTCGCGTCCGCTGCCGGCGCGCCGGGGCGGCAGGTCGGCGCCCTCCTCGGGGTCGGGACGCGAGCCCTCCGCGGGGCCCGGCGACGAATCCGCCGCCGCCTGCAGCTCGCCGGTGAAGGCCTTGAGCCCCTCCAGCAGCGGACTCAGCGAGTGCCACAGCGCCTCGTCGTGGAGCAGGTCCTTGACGCCCAGCACGCCGGGCGCCGGATAGGCCTCGCGGGCTTCCTCGCGGGAGGCGGCGCTGATGCCCCGGGCGGCGGCGTCGAGCCAGCGCTGCAGGTCCTCCGGCGGCACCCGGCCGAGGGTGCGCAGCAGCACGAAGAGGTTGGCGCCGCCACGCACGCCGCCCTCGCTTTCGAGTTCCCCCGCGATCAGCCGCGAGGTTTCCGGCAGCGACTCGAGGGCGTCGTTGAGCAGGCGGAAGATCTGGCGGCGGTGCAGGTTGTCGATCAGCCGCGCGAGTTCGTCGTGGGCGTCGGGCGCCGTCTTGCCGCCGAGGGCGCCGGCGGGGACGCGGTCGGACTTGATTGCCTGGGCCATCAGAATCGCTCCGGGTCGGTGGATGCCTGGGGCGGGCGATGGTAGTCGCTGCGCGCCCACTTGCGCTCGACGCCGATGTCGTGGATCGGGATGCGCTGGCCGTTGCGATGGTTGTTGCGCGGCAGCGGCGAGGGGCCGTCGACCTGGAGCACGTCCATCTTCACGGCGATCTCCTTGTAGGCCGGGGTCTCCACGGCGACATCGGCGTGGTCGCCGGTCAGCCGATTGACGTTGCCTTCGCGGGTGTGCAGCGGCACGTAGAGGCCGTGGCCGGTGACGCGCTCGGTGACCAGCACGTTCAGCTCGATCTCGCCGCGTCGCGAGGCCAGCCGCACCCGGCTGCCGGTCTCGACGCCGCGCTCGCGGGCCAGTTCGGGGCTGACCTCGACGAAGACCTCCGAGAGCTTGTCGTTGATCCTTCCTGCGCCGGTCAGGTTGCCCTCGTGGAAGTGCTCGAGCACGCGGCCGTTGTTGAGGTGCAGGTCGTACTCGTCGTCGATGCGCTCGGGGGAGTCGCGCCATTCGAGGGGGTGGAAGCGCGCCATGCCGTCGTCGAAGTGGAACTCAAGGTCCTCGTAGAGGCGCGGGGTGTCGGTGCCGTCGGCGGCCACCGGCCACTGCAGCGACTTCCAGCCTTCCAGTCTCTCGTAGCTGACCCCGGCAAACAGCGGGGTGAGGCGGGCTACCTCGTCCATGATCTCGGAGGGGTGGGCATAGTGCCAGGGATGGCCCAGGCGACGCCCCAGGTCGGCGAGGATCGCCCAGTCGGGACGGGCGTCGCCGAGCGGCTCCATGACCTGGTAGAGGCGCTGGATGCGCCGCTCGGTGTTGACGAAGGTGCCCTCCTTCTCGACGCTCGGCGCCGCCGGCAGCACCACGTCGGCGTACTCGGCGGTGCGCGAGAAGAAGATGTCCTGCACCACCATGAAGTCCAGCCGGCCGAAGTTCTCGCGCACGTGATTGGCGTTGGCGTCGACCAGTGCGCTCTCCTCGCCGATGATGTACATCGCCTTGAGCTTGCCCTCGCTGACCGCGTTGATCATCGAGTGGTTGTTGAAGCCGGCCTTCTCCGGCAGCCAGTCGACGCCCCAGCCGCGGCGCCAGTGTTCGCGGGCCTCGGGGTCCTCGACCGACTGGTAGCCGGGGAAGATGTTGCACAGCGAGCCGAAGTCGCTGGCGCCCTGGACGTTGTTGTGGCCGCGCATCGGGTAGCCGCCGGTGCCGGGACGGCCGTAGTTGCCGGTGACCAGCAGCAGGTTGGAGATCGCCGTGCTGGTGTCGGAACCGTAGGTGTGCTGGGTGACGCCCATCGCCCACACGCCGCAGACCCGCTCGGCGCGGCCGATGCGTTCGGCGGCCTCGATGATCGATGCCTCGCTGAGCCGGGTGATCTCGGCGGCGTAGGTCACGGTGAACGGCTCCAGCGAGCGGCGGTACTCCTCGAAGCCGTGAACGTGGGCGTCGATGAACTCGCGATCGGCGTAGCCGTTGTCGATCAGGTAGCGGGTCACCGCGCACAGCCACACCAGGTCGGTGCTGTTGCGCGGCTGCAGGAACAGATCGGCGCGCTCGGCCATCTCGTGGCGGCGCACGTCGGCGACGATGTGCTGCTGGCCGTGGTGCTTCTGGGCGCGCTTGAGCGACGAGGCGATCACCGGGTGGTTCTCGGCGGTGTTGGTGCCGACCATCAGGACCACATCGGCCATCTCCAGATCGCTGATGCTGCCCGAGTCGCCGCCGTAGCCCACGGTACGGAACAGCCCGGTGGTGGCCGGGTTCTGGCAGTAGCGCGAGCAGTTGTCGACGTTGTTGGTGCCGATCACTGCCCGGGCCAGCTTCTGGGTGAGGTAGGACTCCTCGTTGGTGCACTTGCTCGAGGCGACGAACGCCAGGGCGTCGGGGCCGTGGGCGTCGCGCACCTCGCCGAGCCGGCGCGCCACCAGGTCGAGTGCCTCGTCCCAGTCCGCCTCGCGGAAGCGGTCGCCCTCGCGGATCAGCGGCCGGGTCAGGCGCTTGTCGCTGTTGACGAAGTCCCAGCCGAACTTGCCCTTGATGCAGGTCTTCACGCCGTTGGCCGGGCCGTGCTCGGTGGGCTGGACCTTGAGAATCTCGCGGCCCCGGGTCCACATCTCGAACGAGCAGCCCACCCCGCAGTAGGTGCAGACGGTCTTGGTGCGCTGGATATCGGCGTGGCGCTGGGTGCTGTCGAGTTCCGAGAGCGTGAAGATCGGCCCGAAACCGGTGGTCGGCTCGACGCCCTTGATGGCGTTGGTGAGCGGGCGCTTGATGTCCCACGGCATCGCCGTCAGCGGCCCGGCCCGGCCGAGCATGTCGTTCTCCATCAGGGCGTTGCACGGGCAGACGGTGACGCACTGGCCGCAGGACACGCAACTCGACTGGTCGGCGACCTCGCCACCGTCCCACAGCACGCGCGGGTGATCGCGCTCCCAGTCGATGGTCAGCGTCTCGTTGACCTCGAGGTTCTGGCAGGCCTCGACGCAGCGCCCGCAGAGGATGCACTGGTCGGGATCGTAGGTGTAGAAGGGATGCGAGGTGTCCTTCGCATAGGGCTTGGCTTCGTAGGGGTAGCGCTGGCCGGGCACGCGCATGTCGCGCACCGTGTTGTGCACCTCGCAGTTGCCGTTGTTGTTCTCGCACACCGAGCAGTACAGCTCGTGGCGGGCGATCACCCGGTCGATGCCCTCGTGGCGGGCGTCATCGGCCTCGCGCGGGGCCAGCTCGATGGCCAGGCCCTCTTCGGCCTGCAGGGTGCAGCCCCGGGCCAGGCCGTCGCCGGTCTTCACCCAGCAGGTGTCGCAGGTTTCCAGCGGGCCGAGTTGCGGGTGATAGCAGAGGTGGGGCAGGTCGATCCGGTGACGTTCCAGGCAAGCAATCAAGGGCTCGCCCGGGGTGGCCTCGAGAGGCTGGCCGTCGACATGGATCGTGCAGCGCGCCTCCGTTTGCGCCTGGTCGTGCATGGTGGTTGCTCCCTTCCAGAGAGACACGGTCGGGCCGGACGTCGGTATCCGGTCGCGTATCGGTATCGGAATCCATTCAGCCTTTCAGTAAAGAGGCTCGCGGGCGGGCTCGCCATAGGGGAAAACCCCGGGTCGAGCGACTAGGCTTTGTCTGAAAACTGGCTGCGCTCGATCATGCTGCGTTAAAAATCAGCTCAAAATACTCATTTACACCTCGTAAACTCCGCTTTTTCGCTGATTTTTGCCTTGCCTGATCGTCGCTCGCCGACTTTTCGGACAAACCCTAGGCTGAACGGACGCCGACTGTGTCGGCGTCGTGCCATGGACGGGACACCGAGGAACTGCCATGCCAATCACCCCCACGGTTCACCTCGTCGAGAGCGGCCTGGCGCCGCTGGCGCTGCCCGAGGCGTGGGCGCGTCGGCTGCCCTGGCCGCTGCGGCGCCATGCCAGCGGCCGCGACTTCCTGAACGCCTGGCACCCCGGAGCGGACGAGGCCGCCTGCCTGGTCTGCGAGCTGCGCCTGCCCACCATGACCGGCCTCGAGCTGCAGCGCCGCCTGGCGGCGCGGGACGCCGAGACACCGCCGATACTGCTGCTGGCCGGGCGCGACGATGCCGTGCTCGGGCTCGAGGCGATGCGCGCCGGCGCGGCGGATGTGCTGCTGCGGCCCGTCGATGGCGAGCGGCTTCGCGAGCGGGTCTGCCGGGCGGTGCAGCATCACCTGGCGCGGCGTCGTTCGCGGCATTGCCGGCGCGTCATGCGTGAACGCCTGGCGCGCCTGACCGCCCGCGAGCACGAGGTGCTCGAGCATGTCGTCGACGGCGCCACCAGCAAGGCGATCGCCGCGAGGCTCGGCATCAGCCCCAAGACGGTCGAGCTGCATCGCGCGCACATCATGACCAAGTTCGAGGTGGGCTCGCTGGCGGCCCTGGTGCGCGGCTGGATGCTCTGCGAGGCGCCGTGAAGGGCCATCGCGGCCGGCAGCGCGCGTCGACGTTGCTTGGCGTATCGCTATCGCCCATCCTGAAGGGGAAGGCCGCCCGGGAGGGGCGGTGTGCCCGTTCAGTCGCCGTCCCCTATGTCGGGGCGGCGTGCCATCGACGCTGAGCCAGCGGTTATCACGGAACAAGGAGACTCCATGAGCACCACCTACATCATCGCCACCGACGCGGCCCGCGCCCGGGTCTTCGCCCACGCCGCCGGCGTGATGCGCGAAGTCGAGGATCTGGTCCATCCCGAGAGTCGCGAGCACATCGGCGACCTGCGCACCGGCGGCAAGGGCGACGCCGGCGGCGGCGCCCACCTGCGTCAGACCGGCAACGCCGACGCCACCCTGGAAAAGCACGCCATGTTCTTCGCCAAGGAAGTGGCCCATTACCTCAAGCAGGCCCGCTCACAGGGCAAGGCGGACCACTTCGTGATCATCGCCGAGCCGCGCTTCCTCGGTCAGCTGCGCGACAAGCTCGACGACGCGACACGCAAGCTGGTGGTCAAGGAGCTCGACAAGGACCTGTCCAAGGCGACCAAGGAGCAGATCGCCGAGACGCTGGGCAAGCCCTACGCCTGACGCGGGCCGTCTTCCAGCCTTCTCGTCGCCGGCCCGAGGGCCGGCGACGTCGTTTGTGGGCATGTGATGCGCAGTTCTCGGCTCAAGTTGCAGGGGTGTCCGCCGATAGTCGTGAAGGGTCCATGTGGCCCGAGCGATAACGAGAATGACCCTGACACTTCCGGCTTGAACGAGACCCCTGATGACCTCCCTGAAACGACGACTGCAGGTGGCCTGTGTCGCCATCATCGCCGTCGCCATGCTGGCGGCAGGCGCGGTGAGTTACTTCACCATCCGCGCCCACTACGCAACGACCCTCGACGACAACCTGGCCACCCTGGTCGACGGCAACCGTGACACCATCGAGACCTGGATCGACGATCGCCGTGCCATGATCGAAGCCGCCCGCAAGGCGGTGACTGACGACGCCATGAAGCCGGCGCTGGTCCAGCTGGCCGAGGCCGGCGGCTTCGAGATGACCTACGTGGGAACCCCGGAGGGACGCTTCGTCTCTTCCAACGGCTGGCAGCCGCCGGCGAAGTACGACCACCGCGAGCGCGGCTGGTACAAGGCGGCCAAGGCCGCCGGTCACACCATCGTCTCCAAGCCTTACATCGACGCCAGCAGCGGCAAGCCGGTGGTGACTTTCGCCACCCCGGTCGAGCGCGACGGCAAGCTGTGGGGCGTGATCGGCGGCGACGTGATGATCGACAAGATCGCCGACACCGTCGCGGCGATCCAGCCGACCCCCGACAGCTTCGCCTTCCTGAGTACCGGCGATACCCTGATCGCCCACCCCGACAGCTCACTGACGCTCAAGCCGCTCTCCACGTTGAGCCAGTCGCTCGACGGCGCGCTGCTGGATCGGCTGGCCGCGGGGGACGGATGGCAGGCGGTGAACATCGACGGCCGCACCAAGCGGCTGGCGGTGACGCCGATCGCCGGTACCGACTGGCGACTGGGTGTCGCCCTCGACGAGACCCAGGCCACGGCCGGGCTGCAGGCCGTGCTGAATACCCTGCTGATCACGCTGGTCATCGCCACCGTGGCGGCCGCCATACTGCTGGGGCTGTGGCTCAAGCGTGCCCTGGCCGGGCTGGAGCGGGTGCGTGACGCCCTCGAGAATATCGCTTCCGGCAGCGGCGATCTGACCCGGCGCCTGCCGGTTCAGGGGCGCGACGAGGTGGCGCGCATCGCCGACGGCTTCAACCATTTCGTCGACAAGCTCGAGCATGTGCTGATCGATGTGCGCGACAGCAGCGACTCGGTGAGCACCGCCTCCGCCGAGATCGCCCACGGTAGCCAGGATCTCTCGGCTCGCACCGAGTCGGCGGCGTCGAGCATCCAGGAGTCCTCGGCGTCGATGGAGCAGCTCGCCGGGACCGTCGAGCACACCGCCGACTCGGCGCGTCAGGCGGATCAGCTGGCCGCCTCGGCGGCGGACGTCGCCTCGCGGGGCGGCGAGGCGATGAGCGAGGTGGTGCAGACCATGGACGACATCGAGGCCTCGTCGCGGCAGATCGCCGAGATCGTCACGCTGATGGACGGCATCGCCTTCCAGACCAACCTGCTGGCGCTCAACGCCTCGGTGGAGGCGGCCCGGGCCGGTGAGCAGGGCCGCGGTTTCGCGGTGGTGGCCGGCGAGGTTCGCCAGCTGGCCAGCCGCAGCGCCGATGCCTCGCGCCAGATCAAGGAACTGGTCGATACCTCTGCCGCCAAGACGCGCAGCGGCACCGAGCGGGTTCGGGCCGCGGGCGCGACCATGGACGAGATCGTCGACAGCGTGAAGCGGGTCACCGACGTGCTGGGCGAGATCAATGCCGCGACCCGCGAGCAGAGTCAGGGCATCGGCCAGGTCAATCAGGCGGTGGCCGACCTGGATCAGGCCACTCAGCAGAATGCGGCGATGGTCGAGCAGACCGCCACCGCGGCTGCCGAGCTCCAGGCCCAGGCGCGGCGGCTGGCCGCGGTCGTGGGCGGCTTCACGCTGAGCACCCGATCCCGCGAGGCGCTGCCAGGCGTCGGATCCACGGCGTCCTCGTCACCGGCGCCGCGGGCACTGACCGAGACGGTCTGAGGGGACAGCGGGCGGGTCGCGCCGGCGGCCCGCCCCACGCCGTCAGCCAAGCAACTGCGGGTTGGCCTGCCAGACATGCCAGGTCAGCGCCGTGGCCAGCGAAACCCAGGCCAGGTAGGGCAGCAGCAGCGCCCCTGCCGGTCGACTCACCCGCCAGAAGGCGACCAGCGTCGCCGCGATCAGCCCCCACAGGGCGAGCGTGCCGACGAAGGCGGCGGCACCCAGGTGCCAGACGAAGAACAGCCAGCTCCACAAGGCATTGATTGCCAGCTGGATCAGAAATAGCATCAGTGCGCCTCGAGCATTGCGAAACCCCGCACGACGCCAGACCAGCCACGCGGCGATGGCCATCAGTGCATAGAGTGTCGTCCACACCGGGCCGAAGGCGGCGGCTGGTGGTGCCCAGGTCGGTTGCGCGAGGCGGGCGTAGAAGGTGGCGGCATTCACCGAGGCCACCGCGCCGATGCCGGCGGCGACGAAGCACACCACGAACCAGCCAAGGAGCCCGACGCCCTGACGGCGCCGTGAAAGTATGGGCATGAAACCTCCGTGTCCAAGGTTAAAGAGTAATTAGTATAATAATTGTTAAAGATTTTGGTTGTCCTGCCGATTCTCTCCCCCGTGTATCCGTATCCCATTCAATCGGCTCGTGCATCCGCGAGGGGTGACGAGGGAGAACAGACTCATGCGCAACATATCGGTGAAGCAAGGACTCTTCACGGCTTTCGGCCTGATGGCACTGATGGTCGCGTTGATCGGCGGGCTCGGCTATTACGCCCATGACGTCAGCAGTCGCGGCCTGAACGAGCTGGCCGAGATCAACGTCGAACAGGTCAACACGCTCAATCGCACCCAGGTCAACCTGGCCCAGGGGCAGACACGGCTGGTCAAGTTCGAGAACTTCCAGCAGCGCGGCATGGAGGATCAGGCGCAGGCCTGGCTCGAGAAGGCACAGCGTTCCTTCGACCAGGCAACGGCCCGCTTCGCCCAGTTCGAGCAGGTGGACCTGCCGCCGAATAGTGAGCGACGGCCCTATGTGAAGGCGATCACCGACGCTTACCATCAGGCGATCAGCCAGCCCTTCCTCAGGGCGCTCGAGAACGGTGACGCCCAGGCGCTGCTCGCCAACGACGATGCCTTCCTCGCAAGCTACGGCCGCTTTGCGGATGCCGTCGATGCCTTCGTGCACTACGCCGAGAAGCGCGGCGATACCCTGATCGCCGAGGATGCGAGCTTCGCGGGCCTGGCCAACGGGCTGGGGCTGGCGCTGATGGGGCTGGCGGTCGTGCTGTTCGCGGCGGTCATGCTGGCCGCCAAGCGCTGGCTGCTGGAACCCCTGGACGCGGCGATCGCCCACTGTGAGCGCATCGCCGAGGGCGATCTGACTGCTGACATCCGTACGCGGCGCGACAACGAGATCGGTCAGCTCTACACGGCGATGGCGGCCATGCAGGCCGGGCTCAAGCAGTTGGTCGGCACGCTCAAGGCCAGCAGCGATACCGTGGCCACCGGCGCCGCGGAGATCGCCGCGGGCAGCGAGGACCTGTCGTCGCGTACCGAGCAGCAGGCCTCGGCACTGCAGGAGACCGCCTCGAGCATGGAGCAGATCGCCTCGACGGTGCGCCAGAACACCGAGACTGCCGAGCAGGCCAACAACCTGTCGAGCACGGCCGCCGACCAGGCCGAGAGCGGTGCCGGCGAGGTCGAGCAGACCGTGGCCCTGATGCAGGAGATCGAGTCGAGTTCGAAGCAGATCGGCGAGATCATCGAGGTCATCGACTCAATCGCCTTCCAGACCAACATCCTGGCGCTCAATGCCTCGGTCGAGGCGGCCCGCGCCGGCGAGCACGGCCGTGGCTTCGCCGTGGTGGCCAGCGAGGTGCGGACCCTGGCGACCCGCACCGCCGAGTCGTCGCGGGAGATTCGCGGCATGATCGAGCAGATCTCGCGGACGATCACCTCCGGCTCCGCCCAGGCCGGTCGCAGCGGGGAGAAGATCCACGAGGTGGTGGCCTCGATTCGCCGGGTCGCCGAGCTGATCGACGAACTGGCGATGTCCGCCCGCGAGCAGAAGGCCGGGGTCGAGCAGGTCGGCGCGGCGGTCACCCAGATGGACTCGGTGACCCAGCAGAACGCCTCGCTGGTGGAGGAGACCAGTGCCGCGGCCGGCTCGCTGCGTGGCGAGTCGCAGCGCCTGGCGGAGATGATCGCTCGCTTCCGCCTGGAGGGCGGCGCGGCGCCGGCCCGGGCCTTGCCGAGTGCGGCCGCCGATGAGACCCGCCGGGCGACACCGGTGAGCCAGGACGCCCCGACTCCCCGGCGCCGTCAGACGGTAGCGGACACCGGCAGTGACGAGCCGGAGTGGACCGAGTTCTAGGGCTCTAGCGATCGCTGGCGTCGTCCGCCGTCATGCGTCGCGGCGCCAGCCAGGTGTCGGCGAAGGTGGCGGCGGGGGATGGCCGCCCCATCAAAAAGCCCTGGATCAGGTCGATTTGGTAGGGCTTTAGCCGCTCGAGCTGCTCGGCGGTTTCCACGCCCTCGGCGACCACCGTCAGGCCCAGCTCGCTGGCCAGCCCCGTCACCGCGCCGAGGATGGCGCGGCTGCTGCGGGTGCCGTCGTTGAGGCGGCGGATGAAGGTGCGGTCGACCTTGAGCTCGTTGAACGGCAGGTCCTGCAGGTAGCTGAGCGACGAGTAGCCGGTGCCGAAGTCGTCGATGGCGGTGAAGCAGCCCAGCGACTGCAGGCCCCGGAGTATGGCGGCCGCTGCCTGCGACTGGTCGAGCAGGCAGCTTTCGGTCAGCTCGAAGCCTACCAGTCTGGCAGGCAGGTCGTGATGGGCGAGGCGCTGGCCGACCCACTCGGCCAGCCCGCTCTGCCAGAACTGGCGGGGCGAGAGGTTGATCGCCACCGGAACCGGGTCGAGCCCCGCCTGGTGCCAGGCGCGCAGCTGGCCCATGATGACGTCGATGAGCTGCTCGCCCAGGGGCAGGATCAGCCCCGAGCTCTCGGCCAGCGGAATGAAGTCGCCGGGCGAGATCATCCCCAGGGTCGGATGCTGCCAGCGCACCAGCGCCTCGGCCCCGCGGATCTGACCGCTGTCGCGGTCGAACAGGGGCTGGTAGTGGACCACCAGGCCGTCACCGGTCTCGGCGGTGTTGCGCAGTGCGGTTTCCAGGGCCAGCCGCTGGCTGTCCTGGGCATGCATGTCGGCGCGATACAGGCGGTAGGTGTTGCGGCCCTCCTGCTTGGCACGGTACATCGCCGCGTCGGCATGGTGCACCAGGGACTCGGCATCGTCGCCGTCGGTGGGGTAGAGGCTGATGCCCACGCTGCAGCCGATGCGGAACTGGCGACCGCCGAGCGTGAAGGGCGAACTGATGGTGTCGATCAGCCGTCGTGCCACCCGTGCGGCCTCCGCGGGCGAGCGGACCTCGGGCAGCAGGGCGATGAACTCGTCGCCGCCCAGCCGCGCCAGGCTGTCATCCTCGCGCAGCTCTGCCGACAGACGCCGGGCGACCTGTACCAGCAGCTCGTCGCCCAGGGCATGGCCGAGGCTGTCGTTGACCTGCTTGAAGTGATCGATGTCGATGAAGACCACCGCCAGGGGCTGGTCCTGGCGGTGGGCGTGGCGGATCGCCAGGGAGAGCCGGTCCTCCAGCAGGCGCCGGTTGGGGAGCTGGGTCAGGGCGTCGTAGTAGGCCAGCCGGCGCACGCGTTCCTCGTTCTCGCGCAGGTGGGTGATGTCGTTGAACAGTGCCGCGAAGTTGGTGATCTCGCCCTGCTCGTCGCGCATCGCGGTGATGGTCAGCAGCTCCAGATAGAGCTGGCCGCTCTTGCGCCGGTTCCAGATCTCGCCTCGCCAGAAGCCCCGGCTCTGCAGGGCCTCCCACATCTGCCGATAGAATGCGGCGTCGTGGCGCCCCGAGGAGAGCATGGCCGGGGTGCGACCGACCGCCTCCTCGAGGGTGTAGCCGGTCATGTGGGTGAAGGCCGGGTTGACGAACTCGATGCGGGTCCGGGCGTCGGTGATGATGATGCCCTCCAGCGACGAGTCGATGACCCGTTCGGCCAGCTGCAGGTGCTTGCGCGACTGGGCCAGGGCATGATCGCGCTGTTCCAGGGCCTGGCGCAGGTCATCGAGATAGAGCTGCTCGGCGCCGGCCAGCATGTCCTCGAAGCCCAGCAGGCCGATCACGGCCCCGGCCTCGTCGAGCACCGCGAGATGACGCACGTGATGGTCGATCAGCAGGTCGCGGGCATGGATCAGCACGTCGTCGCGACGCACCGTCAGCAATGGCTGGCTGGCCAGCTCGCCGACGGGAGTGGCACCGGGGTGGTGGGCGATGAAACGCACCAGGTCGCGCTCGGTGAGAATGCCCAGATCCGTGCCGCAGCGCACGATCACCGCGTCACTTGCCTGGCGGCGCATGGTCTCGGCAGTCTCGTCGAGCGAGGCGTCGTGGGCCACCACCTGCGTGACGGGGCGCATTGCCGCGCTCACGTCACGCAGCTTCAGATAGGGCTCGATGCCCTGGCGCAGCACCACGTCGGTCCGCGAGACGATGCCCAGCGGCTTGTCGGCCGCATCGACGATCAGCGCGTGGTGATGATCGTCGTTCTTGAAGCGTACCGCCGCCTCGCCGATCGGCGTGTCGGGCGAGAGGGTGACCAGCGACGGGTTCATCACCGCGGCGATGGGGCGGGTCAGGGAGACGGGATCGGCGAAGTCGACCCGCAGGCTGTCGTGCTCGGTCCAGATGCCGACCACCCGCTCGCCCTCGACCACCAGCATCGAGCTGCAGCGGCGCTCGGCCATGCGCGCGGCCGCCGTGTGCAGGGGCGTGGCCGGGGAACAGGTAAGCAGGCCGGTCTGCATGATGTGCTCGATGGGCAGGTTGTGCGGCATGGCGGACTCTTGCGGACGTTAAGGTTACGGGACGGTGTCCAGCATATCCGAGTGCCATGCCAAGGCAAGCCTGTCTCTGCAAGTCATTGATTTTTTCGTGGCTTCAAGGAACGGTGTCAGTTTTGTTGCGATTTATTCGGCGGCCGGCTTGACGAGCCCCTCTGATAGGTAGCAAGCTATCAGTCTGGTTGCGGCGAAACGCCGCACCCTGCACACCACCGAAGGAGGGTGTCATGAAGGTACTCAATCGCCTTTTCTCCATGCTGGCCGCCGTGGTCGTCTCCGCCATGCTGCCGTTCACCGTCGTCACCGAAAGCGAGGCGAACGCGTTTCAGGATGTCCACGGCACGTCCGGCGTGACCACCAGCATCGCCGGCAAGGAAAGCGACGGCGGCGAGGCCCGCTGAATCCCGACCTGATCCTCAGGCCCCGTCGGCCCGCCCCGGCCGGTCACGCAGCAGGGCGAGCAGTTCGCGCTCCAGCGTGAAGACGTGGGGGTCGTCGACACCCAGCTCGCGCAGTGCCTCGGCCAGCTTCAGGAGATAGTCCCGGTTGGCGCCGCTGGGTCCGTGCGACGCGGCGATCCGCCGCGCGATCTCGGACTCGGGCGCCGGGCCGGCAAAGGCCGCGTTGTCCTCGCCGGCGATATACACCACGCCGGTGTCCTGCCCGCCATCCGCGAACGTCAATTCCGTGATCACGCGCAGATAGCCATTCTTCTCGCGCACGTCCAGCGGCGCGAACACGTCCGGCGTGATGCGGTAGGCCATGCCGTGGCAGACGGCGCCTGCCTCGGCGACCAGGGTCGCCACCCGACCCGGCGCCTCGGGCGTGCCGCGATGATCGTGCGATGCCTGCCAGAAGCGTCGCGTCCAGCCGCGAATCGACGCCGGGCGCCGCTCCCGGTAGGGAAACCCCGCCTTCCAGATCAACGACCCGTAGCCGAACAGCCACACCGAGTCGTGCTGGTCGAAGTGGGTCATGCGGCGATTGAGCGCGGTGGTGTCGAGGGTCATCGGCCTGGCATCTCCGGTGGTTCGAGGGATAGGACGGGGTGTCGTTTTACCAACTCCTGGCAGCGCTTGCACCATCGCGGTGCGTAGCCCGTTCGGCTATGCTCGAAGGCCGGCCGAACGGCCGGTCCGTTTCCTGTCGATGGCCGCGACGCACTCGCGGCCATCGCTCGTCGTGGAGGTCGAGATGTCATCGTCGCTGCTGGGTATCCTGATCATGTGTGCCGGCGTCTTGTGTCTGGCGCTGGGCGACGCGGTGTCCAAGTGGCTGGGCGGTACCTACGACCCGATTCAGATCATCTTCTTCCGCACCCTGGTCTCGTTGCCGCTGATCGCCCTGCTGGCCCGCTGGCGCGGCGGCTGGGCGGCCCTCAGGACGCGCCGGCCGGGCGTGCACCTGCTGCGCGGGCTGATCTTCACCGGCACCATGTTCTGCTTCGTCACCGGGCTGACCCTGCTGCCGCTGGCCGAGACCACGGCGATCGCCTTCGCCGCGCCGCTGTTCGTGACCCTGCTGTCGGGGCCGCTGCTCAATGAGCGCGTCGCGGCGGTGCCGTTCGCCGCCTCGCTGGTGGGCTTCGCCGGCGTGCTGATCGTGGTGCGTCCCGGCGCGGCCGGCTTCCAGTGGGGCGCGCTGATCGTCATCGGGGCAGCGGTCTGCTATGCGCTGATGATGATCACCGCGCGGCGCTACGGCGGCAAGGAACGGCTGTGGGCCATGGTCTTCTACGCCACCCTGGTGCCGCTGGTGGTCAGCGCCCTGCTGCTGCCCGGCGTGTGGCGCACCCCCCAGGGCCTGCATTGGCTGGGATTCGTCGGCTCGGGGGTGCTGGGCATGGGCGCGGTGTCGTTCATCACCCTGGCGTTTCGCTATGCCCCGGCCGCGCTGGCCGCGCCCTTCGACTACACGGCGATGGTCTGGGCGGTGCTGCTGGGCTGGTGGCTGTGGGGCGAGGTGCCGGACGTGTGGGTGTTCGTCGGCGCCGGGGTGATCATCGCCAGCGGCCTGGCGATCGCCCTTCACGAGCGGCGGGTGGCGGTCAAGGCCCGGCCCAGCAGTACCTGATGGATAGATGTCAGGAGAATAAAAAGATAAGCAACGATTCCTTAAAAGCATGAAGGATGGGCGCTAGGCTGGAGGCAGTTTTCCCGCTTCCCAAGGACAGGAAGGTGTCATGTCCCGCACGGCGCTCGATGCCACCAACAGCCCGCTGACCGATGCCCAGGCCGCCGACGCCAATCGGCTGATCCAGGCCCTGTCGGGCGATCAGCGGACCTGGCTGAGCGGCTACCTCGCCGGGCTGCAGGCGGCCCCCGGCGAGGGTGCCGCGCCCCGCGAGCACGCCGCCGAGCCTCACACCCTGACCATCCTCTACGGGTCCGAGACCGGCAATGCCGAGGGCGTCGCCGAACGGCTCGGCGAGGCGGCACTGGCCCGCGAGCTGCCGGCGCGGGTGGTCGACATGGCCGACTACAAGCCCCGCGAGCTGCGCGATGAACACCTGCTGCTGGTAGTCACCGCCACCCACGGCGAGGGCGATCCGCCCGACCCGGCGCTGGACTTCCACGAGTTTCTGCACGGCCGCAAGGCCCCCCGGCTCGAGGGCACGCGCTTCGCGGTGCTGGCGCTGGGCGATTCCAGCTACGAGCACTTCTGCCAGACCGGACGCGATATCGATGCCCGTCTCGAGGCGCTGGGCGGCGAGCGGCTGCTCGAGCGCGTCGACTGCGACGTCGATTTCGAGGAGGCCGCCGAGGCCTGGCGCCGGAACGTGCTCGACGCCGCCGCGGCACACGTCATCGAGGCGCCTGCCGCGGCCGTCGCCGCCCCGGCCCAGCCCGCGGTCACCTATGATCGCCAGACCCCCTTCCACGCCGAGGTACTGGAGAACCAGATCCTCAACGGCCGTGGCTCGGAGAAGGCCACCCACCACATCGAGCTGTCGCTGGAAGGTTCGGGGCTCGACTACCAGCCCGGTGACATCCTCTGCCTGATGCCGCGCAATCGCGAGGCGGTGGCCGGCGAGCTGCTCGAGGCGCTGCGCCTCGACCCCGACCAGACCGTGGCCAGTCACAGCGGCGAGCGGACCCTGGCCCAGGCGCTGCGCGACGACTACGAGATCACCACCCTGACCCCGGCGTTCATCGAGGCCTACGCCGAGCTCGCCGAGGCCGAGGCGCTCAAGGCGCTGCTTGCCGAGGGCAAGCGCGGCGAGCTGATGGACTACCTGCATGGTCGGCATATCATCGACGTGCTCGAGGAACACCCCCTCGAGGGCGGTGTCGACGCCGAGACGCTGCTGGGCATGATGCGCCGCCTCCAGCCGCGCGAGTACTCGATCGCCTCGAGTCACCTTGCCAACCCCGGCGAGGTCCACGTCACCGTCGCCGCGGTGCGCTACGAGAGCCTCGGCCGCGCGCGCCACGGCGTGGCCTCGACCTTCCTCGCCGAGCAGGCCGAGCCCGGCGAGACGGTGCCGGTCTACCTGCGCCGCAACAAGCACTTCCGGCTGCCCGACGACCCCGACACGGCGACCGTGATGATCGGTCCGGGTACCGGGGTGGCGCCGTTTCGCGCCTTTCTCCAGGAGCGCGAGGTGGCCGGCGCCGGCGGTGCCAACTGGTTGTTCTTCGGCAATCCGCACTTTCGCACCGACTTTCTCTACCAGACCGAATGGCAGCGCTGGCTCAAGGAGGGCGTGCTCGACCGCATGGATGTGGCCTTTTCCCGCGACGGCGCGCAGAAGATTTACGTCCAGGATCGCCTGCGCGAGCGCGGCGCCGAGCTCTTCCGCTGGATCGAGGCCGGCGCCCATCTCTATGTCTGCGGCGACGCCGAACGCATGGCACCGGACGTGCACGCCGCGCTGGTCGAGATCGTCGCCGAGCACGGCGGGCGAAGCCCCGAGGAGGCCAGCGAGTATCTCAAACAATTACAACGCGACAAGCGCTATCAACGAGACGTCTACTAAGGGAGCCCGGCCCCGAAGACCGTGGCTCCCGCCCTGAAAGGAGAGTCGCATGGCGGACTCAAGGACCCGCGACATCACCGCGCCGCTGGAGGACAAGCACCCCAACGAGCGGCTCAAGATGGGCAGCCGCTACCTGCGCGGCACCATCGAGGCGAGCCTGGCCGACCCGATCACCGGGGCGCTGGCCGCCGATGACACCCAGCTGACCAAGTTCCACGGCTTCTACCAGCAGGACGACCGCGACCTGCGCGACGAGCGCCGCCACCAGAAGCTCGAGCCGGCCTATCAGATGATGATCCGCCTGCGCCTGCCGGGCGGCACCTGCACGCCCGCGCAATGGCTGGCGCTCGACGACCTGGCGCGGCGCTACGGCGACGGCGGCCTGCGTCTGACCACCCGCCAGACCTTCCAGTACCACGGCGTGCTCAAGCGCGACATCAAGGCCGCCCTGCAGGGCATCGACGCCGCGCTGCTGGACACCCTGGCCGCCTGCGGCGACGTCAACCGCACGGTGATGGCGGCGGTCAATCCGCACCAGTCGCGCGTCCACGCCGCGGTGCAGCGCTGCGCCCGCGAGGTCAGCGATCATCTGGCACCGCGCACCCACGCCTACCGCGAGATCTGGCTCGACGGCGAGCGGGTCGACCCCGACGCCGACGAGGAGCCGCTCTACGGGCCCACCTACCTGCCGCGCAAGTTCAAGATCGGCTTCGCCGTGCCGCCGGTCAACGACATCGACGTCTACAGCCAGGACATCGGCCTGATCGCCGCCGTCGAGGAGGGTGAGCTGGCCGGCTTCACGGTGTGCGTCGGCGGCGGGCTGGGGCGCACCGAGAACGAGCCGGCGACCTTCCCGCGGCTCGCCGATCCGATCGGCTTCTGCCGCCCCGAGCAGGTGAACGCGCTCGCCGAGACCATCGTCGCGATCCAGCGCGACCACGGCGACCGGGTCGATCGCAAGCACGCGCGGATGAAGTACACCATCGACGACCGCGGCGTCGACTGGTTCCGCGAGGAACTCGAGCGCCGGCTGGGCTGGTCCCTCGAGCCCGCCCGCGAGGTGCAGTTCGCGCACAACGGTGACCGCTACGGCTGGGTCGAGGGTGACGACGGCCGCTGGCACTACACGCTGTTCATCGAGAACGGGCGCATCCGCGACTGGGAGGATTATCCGCTGATGAGCGGGCTGCGGGCGATCGCCGAGGTCCACGACGGCGAGTTCCAGCTCACCCCCAACCAGAACCTGACCCTCGCCGCCATCGCCCCGGACGCGCGCGACGCGATCCAGCGGCTGATCACCGACTACGGTCTGGAGCGGGCCGAGCGCATGGGCCGGCTGCGGCGCAACGCCATGGCCTGCGTGGCGCTGCCCACCTGCGGGCTGGCGATGGCCGAGAGCGAGCGCTACCTGCCGTCACTGATCGACGCGCTCGAACGCCGCGCCGCCGACGCCGGCATCGGCGACACGCCGATCGTGGTGCGCATGACCGGCTGCCCCAACGGCTGCGCGCGGCCCTACCTGGCCGAGATCGGCTTCACCGGCCGCGGCCCGGGCAAGTACAACCTGTATCTCGGCGGCGGCTTCCACGGCCAGCGGCTCAACAAGCTCTACCGCGCCAACATCGGCGAGGCCGAGATCCTCGAGATTCTCGATGGCCTTTTCCGCCACTATGCCGCCGAGCGCCAGGCGGGCGAGGCGTTCGGCGACTTCACCATCCGTGCGGGGTACGTCGCGGCGGTGACCGCCGGGCGGCACTTCCACGACTAGCTGTGTAAACCCACCGGGTTGTTCACGGAAAGGGCCAACCGGCTAACCGGAGGGGGCATTCAGGCTGGTCGGCCCGCCGGAGTCTCCTGTGGGAGGGGGTTCATCCCCGACAGCGGTGGCCCGGTGGCGGATTCATCGCGACTGCAGTCGCTCCCACAACGACGGTGGCCATGCTGACCGGCCTGATTGAGGGTCTTGTGGGAGGGGATTCATCCTCGACAGCGGCGGCCCGGTGGCGGGTTCATCGCGACTGAAGTCGCTCCCACGGCCAGGCTTCGCATGAACAGCAGGCCGAGAGATCACAACTGGCCATGCCACCACCGGCGGGCGCGGTCAGAGGGTGTCAGGCGCGAATGTAGGCCCAGCCGTCGGCCTGGCGCTCGGCCAGGAAGACCACCGCGGCCTCGACCTCCTCGTGACCGGCGGTGTTGTCGAGCCCCTGGGCGGTCAGCGTGTTGCGGCACAGGCGCAGCCAGCGATCGGTGACCGGGTCCGGCTCGGCCAGGGCGGCGGGAACCGCGGCGCCGTTGGCGACGATCAGCACCTGGGCGTCGTCGCGCGCCTTGACCAGGTTGCGGGCGTTGCGCCGGGCGCGGGCCAGGCCGTCGGCGGTGGGGGCATGGAGCAGGACGCGAAGCGTACTCATGACGGGGTCTCCTCGTGGGTGACGGCAACGCCGATATGGCGCTCCAGGCGCTGCACGTGGTCTCGGAAGCCGGCCTGGGCGCGACGCTGGTCGAGCGGCAGGTCGATGGTGACGATGTCGCGGACCCCGGCCGGGGTGTGCTCGTCGGGTCGGGCCAGGACCACGACGCGGTCGGCGAGCAGCACGGCTTCCTCGATGTCGTGGGTGACGAAGACGATCGCCGCGTCGCTGCGCCGGCGCAGCTCGGCGAGCTCGCCCTGCAGGCGCTGGCGGGTCAGGGCGTCGAGGGCCGAGAACGGCTCGTCCATGAACAGCACCCGCGGCTTCACCGCCAGCGCGCGGGCGATGCCCACGCGCTGCTGCTGGCCGCCGGAAAGGGTGCGCGGCCAGCGCTCGGCCAGCGGCGCCAGGCCGACCAGTTCCAGCGGCGCCATGGCCCGGGCGCGGCGTTCGGCCCGCGACAGGCCGAGCCCCTCGAGGCCCAGTTCGACGTTGGCGCGCACCCGCCGCCAGGGGAACAGCCGCGGCGCCTGGAAGACCATCGACCAGGCGCGGCTCGCCGGCTCGCCGGCGGCGGAGAGGTGCACCTCGCCGTGCTGCGGCGTGAGCAGGCCGGCCAGGGCGCGCAGCAGGGTCGACTTGCCGACGCCCGAGGCGCCGACCACGGCGACGAACTCGCGCGGGGCCACGTCCAGGTCGACGCCGTCGAGCACCACGTCGCCGGCGAAGCCCAGGCGCACGCCGCGCGCCGAGAGCACCGCGTCGGCGGCGGGGCTCGGGGATGTCAGTTCTGCCACCGCAGGGCCCTCCGCTGGATGCTCATGAACAGGAAATCGAACAGCGCATAGAGCGCGGCGATGGTCAGCATGTAGACCACCACCACGTCGGTGGCGAGCAGCCCCGAGGCCTCCATCATGCGCTGGCCGATGCCGGGGATGCCGAACAGCTCGGCGGCGACCACCGTCATCCAGCCCTGGCCGAGCCCGGCGCGCAGCCCGCCGAGGATGCCCGGTGCTGCCGCCGGCAGGCTGATCTTGGCCAGCCGCGCGGTGAAGCGGCCCTGGCCGAAGGCCTGGGCGACCTCGTAGTAGCCGTCGTCGACGGCACGCACCGCACTGTAGCTGGTGAAGTAATTGATCCAGAACACGCCGATGCTGATGATGAACGCCGCGGCGGTCTCGGTGACGCCGAACCAGATGATCGCGAAGGGGATCCAGGCCAGCGGCGGGATCGGGCGCAGCAGCCGCGCCAGCCAGCTCTGGGCGGCGTCGAAGGTGGGCACCAGCGCCGCGGCGACCCCCACCGCGATGCCCAGTACCGAGCCGATCGCCAGCCCCACGCTGTAGTGCGACAGGCTCGCCAGCACCACCTCGAGCCAGATGCCGTCGTGGATCTCGGCCCACAGCACGGCGGGGATCGACGACGGCAGCGGGACCAGGTTGCCCGGCAGCCAGCCCAGCCGCAGGGCGAGTTCCCACAGCGCTACCAGGCCGACGAGGCTGGCGGCGCTGATCAGGGTGCGTCGGTGGCGCGCCAGGCGCTTCATGGCGTCTCGCTCTCCCCGGCCCCGGCCGTCACGGCGTCATAGATCGAGGTGTCGAACAGGGCGTCGACGTCCACCGGCTTCTTCAGGGTGCCGATATGCTTCTGGAAGTCGGCCATGGTGCGGGTGGCGTCGATGATGGCGTGCGGGTCGGCCAGGTAGTTGGACGACGGCGAGGCCAGCGCGGTCTTGACGGTGTCCTCGCTGATCAGCCGCTTGCCGACGAAGTCGCGCACATAGGGCGCGGCCTGGTCGGGATGTTCCTGGAGCATTTGGGTGGCGCGCACGTGCAGGGCGACCAGCTTCCTGATGGCCTCGGGATGTTCCTTCATCGCCGCTTCACGCACCGCCAGTACCGCGCCGGGCTGGTTGGGCAGCATGTCGCTGCCGCGGGCGACGACCTTGGCATCGGGGTCGCGGCCCTGGACGACGCTCAAGATCGGCTCGAGGGTCGAGGCGGCATCCACCGCGCCGGCGAGCAGCGACTGCTGGACCCGCGAGGCGCCCATGGTGACGATGTCGACCGCGTCGGGATCGACGCCGACCTGTTCCTGCAGCCAGTAGCGCAGCACGGTGTAGGGCACCGAGCCGCTGGGGAAGGTGGCGATCTTGGGCTTGCGGTCGTGCTCCTCGGTGAAGCGGGCGATGGCGGTCGCCGCGTCGTTGCCGTCGAAGGCGTCGGCGAAGTCGCCGCGGGCGATCAGGCCGATCTGCTCCTGGATGCTGGACGCCACCACCTTGAGCGGCACGCCGTTGGCACGCGCGACCATCGCCGGACCGATGCCGAAATTCATCACGTCGAGCTTGCCCGAGGCCAGCGCCTGGACCATCGCCGGGCCGCTGGAGAAGCGCGTCAGCTTGAGGTCGAGCCCGGCCTCGTCGGTCCAGCCGGCGCCCTCCATCACGAACAGCTGGGCCACCGGCAGGATCGGCATGTAGCCGACCTCGAGGGTGGTCCTGTCATCCTGGGCGAGGGCGGCACTCGGCAGCAGGGCGGTCAGCGCGAGCGCGCCGACCCACTGGAACAGTCGTCGCATGGGGATCTCCGGGCGGTTGTTGTCAGGCCCGAAACTATAGCGACTCGCCGCCCGCGAAGAAATTTCTGCCTCTATGATCTTGGAATAACCATATTCCCCGTTGTTGCGGCGAGGCCGGGGAGCGCCGTCGTGGCCGCTCAGCCGCCGTCGCTTTCACTGTCGCTGTCGCTGTCGTCGGGCCCGGGGGCGGGCGTTTGCGCCGCGTCCGGCTTCCCGCTCGCCAGGGCCTCGATACGATCGCGATACTGGCGGTAGGCATCGCTGTCGCTCGCGGTCCCGTTCAGGTTGTGAAACAGGTCGGTCAGGCGGGTGAAGGTCGCGCGGATGGCCGCCTTGTCGGCGAAGGGGCCGCGCATCGCCACCACGTGGTCGAGCAGCTCGAGCATCGCCTTCTGGCGCGCCAGCGGCGTCGAGACGTCGACCGGGTCGAAGGCGTCCTGCTGCAGGTAGACGCGATCGACCAGCGTCGCCTGCTGCTGGGTCAGGAAGTCCGCGTCGCTGATGCCCTCCTCGCCGGTGACCTGCATCATGCGCTGGATGTCGTCGCCGTCGCGCAGCAGCTGCTGCAGGCGCTCGACGCGGTGCCGCCAGTCGCCGCCCATCTCGCGGCGGAACCAGGGGTCGAGCTGATCCCGGTAGCGCGACCAGGAGATCAGCGGGTCGACCGCCGGGTAGAAGCGTCGGTAGGCGCGGTCGTAGCTCAGTCCCAGGAAGGTCTTGACGGTGTTCAGGGTGCCCTGGGTGACCGGCTCCTCGAAGTTGCCCCCGGCCGGCGAGACGGTGCCGATCAGCGTCAGGCTGCCGGTGTCGCCGGCCGGCGTCCGGACCACCCCGGCGCGCTCATAGAGCTGGCGGATCGATGACTCCAGGTAGGCCGGAAAGGCCTCTTCGCCGGGAATCTCCTCGAGCCGCCCGGAGGTCTCGCGCATCGCCTGCGCCCAGCGCGAGGTGGAGTCGGCGATCAGCAGCACGTCGTAGCCCATCTGGCGGTAGTACTCGCCGAGGGTGATGCCGGTGTGGATCGACGCCTCGCGGGCGGCCACCGGCATCGAGGAGGTGTTGCAGATGATGATCGTGCGGTCCATCAGGGTGCCGCCGGTGCGCGGATCGGCGAGCTGGGGGAACTCGTTGATCGTCTCGACCACCTCGCCGGCCCGCTCGCCGCAGGCGACGACGATCACGATGTCGACGTCGGAGTAGCGCGAGATCAGGTTCTGCAGCACCGTCTTGCCGGCGCCGAACGGCCCGGGGATGCAGGCGGTGCCGCCCTTGGCGATCGGGAAGAAGGTGTCGATCAGGCGCAGGCTGGTGGTCAGCGGGGTGTCCGGATAGGTGCGCTGCGTGCGGCCGCCGGCCTGCAGGGTCGCGGTCAGCGGCCGGCGCACCGGCCAGCGCTGGGCCAGCGTCACCGGGTGCTCCCGCCCGTTCTCGTCGCGCAGCCGGGCGATCACCGCGTCGAGATTGACGCTGCCGGCCTGGACCCAGGACACCGTGAAGCGGCCTGCCCAGCCGAAGGGCACGAAGATGCGGTGGGCGAAGCGCCCTTCCTGGACGCTGCCCAGCCCATCGCCGGCGACCACCCGGTCGCCGCTGCGCACCGTCGCCTCGAACGACCAGCGCTGCTGGCGGTCCAGCGCCGGCACGTCGAGACCGCGCTGCAGGAAGCGCCCGCCGATCGCCTCGAG
Organism: Modicisalibacter tunisiensis; assembly: GCF_020148005.1. GTDB lineage: Bacteria > Pseudomonadota > Gammaproteobacteria > Pseudomonadales > Halomonadaceae > Modicisalibacter > Modicisalibacter tunisiensis. The sequence goes on from NZ_JAGXFD010000001.1 coordinate 1,101,027, forward strand.
CCGCGGCAGCGGGTTCTGCAGGCCGTCGTAGACCTGCCCGAGCAGCCCCGGGCCGAGCGTCACCGCCAGCTGCTCGCCGCTCTGGATCACCGGGTCGCCGATGCCGACCCCGGCGGTGTCCTCGTAGACCTGGGCGTCGGCGTCGGCACCGCGCACCCGCAGCACCTCGGCCTCGAGATGGGTGCGCTCCATGCCCGGGTCGGGCGGCAGGCACAGGTGCACCACCTCGTTCTTGATCCAGCGGCCGGCCTCGGGGTCGTCGAGCCGCAGGGTGACCACGTCGTCGTTGATGGCGATCACGTGGGCGGTGGCGTCCGGGGTGTCGGGGGTGGTGGCGGTCATGAGTCGGCCTCGAGGGATGCGTCCAGATCGGGGATGGCGTCGAGCAGCGCCCGGAAGCGTTCGGCGGCCTGCTGCGCGTCGCGCTGGCAGCCGCGCTCGACCAGCGACCAGCGCAGCAGGTAGTGGACCACCGCCGCGAGCCCGTAGGGCGGCTCGGGGCGCCGGCGGTCGAGATACTGCCAGGCCAGCTCGAGCAGCGCCTGCTCGGTCGCCGCGGCGTCGCCGGCCTGGATCAGCGGCGCCAGGGTCTCCAGCCAGGGATGGTGGCGGGCCAGGGCGAAGGTCGGGTGCGTCCAGTGCTCGCGCAGCGCGCGCCCCACTCGCGGCGCCTCGCCGAGCACGCCGGGATCGGCCTGGCCGTCGCGGCGGGCGCGCAGGGCGGCGGTCAGCACCTTCACGCTCAGCCACCAGTGCAGCCACTCGCGCAGCGGCGGCGAGTCGAGCTCGGCGAGCAGCCGGGCGGCGTCGCGCAGCAGCGCGTCGGCGTCCGGCGGCGGATCGGCATGCGGCGGCCGGACCAGCGCCTCGATGCGCGCGACCCGGGCCCGGTCGTCGGACGCCAGCATGTCCAGGCGCTGCTCGAGGTGCACCCGCGAGATCGGCGGGCGCTCCCAGTGGAAGGGGCGGCGCAGCGCCGGCAGGGCGCACAGCAGAGTGACGTAGCGGTAGGCGTCGGCGGCCACGGCAGGCTCCCGGTCAGGCGATCACGCCCTCGAGCAGCGCCCGGAAGCGCGGCTGGAGGTGGCGCAGCAGCAGCCCGGCGATCGCCCGGTCGCTGAGATCGACATGGATGCGGCCGTCGTCGAGCACGAAGCGTACCCCGGCCTCGACGGTGTCGTCGCCCTTGAGGACGATGCCGCGCTCGAGCATCTCGCGGGCGACCCGGGCGAGCAGCGCCGGCAGCGCGCCCTCGTGCAGGGCCTCGGGGTTCTCGCGCAGCTCGTCGATGCCCACCACCCGCGAGGGCAGCAGCGCCTCGCCCCGGGCGTCCTCGGGCAGCGGCGCGCGGCGTGCCGCCTCCTGGATCAGCCGGGCGAGCAGCGCCGGGTCGTCGAGGGTGTCGTGGACCAGCGTCTCCAGCTCGCCGGCGAACTGCTGGCTGAAGGTGTCGCGGGCGGTCAGGCACAGGTCGCGATAGGCCAGGGTCAAGGCCTGGCGGCCGGCCTCGCGCAGCCGCGCGGCCTCTTCTTCGGCCTCGCGGGTCAGCCGCGCGGCCTCCTCGCGGGCCTGGTCGACCAGCCAGGCGGCGCGCTGCTCGGCCTCCTCGACCAGCTTGGTGGCTTCCTGCCGGCCTGCCTCGACGCCCTGCTCGCGCAGGGTGTCGAGCAGGGCCTGGATGCCGTGGCTGTCGGGCTGTGACGGTGTGCTCATGTCGCGCTCCTCACTGCGGCAGGGCGCCGCTCAGCACCAGGGCGAAGACGAAGGTGAATACCGCGAAGCCCTCGACGATCGCCGCCGGGGCCAGCGACAGGCCGAACACCTCGGGCTTGTTCTTGACGGTGTCGATGGCGCTGACCAGCGAGCGCCCCTGGTAGACGCCGTTGAACAGCAGCGCCACGCCCGACAGCACCCCGATCGCCGCCAGGCCCGGGGCGTTGGTCAGGGTCACGCCGCGATTGAGCGAGAACATGATGACGATGCCCAGGATCGCCTGGGTCGAGGGCATCGCCGCCAGGCCGATGTACTTGCCGTAGCCGCTCTCGACGTCGAGCATCGCCCCCGCCGCCGCCTGGCCTGCCAGGGTGCAGCCGATCGAGCTGCCGATGGTGCCCAGCGCCACCGGGGCATAGATGCCGAGCCAGCCGAGCACCAGTATCACTTGATCCACGTCGATTCCTCCTTGTTGGCGAATGCCTGATAGGGGCGCCCTTCGCCCTTGATGCCCCAGCGCAGGAACTCGATGAGATTCAGGCGCAGGCCGTGGACGACCCCGCCCATCAGTGCCAGCGCGAAGTTGAGGGCATGGCCGAGCAGCAGCACCACCAGGAACAGCAGCGGGCCGGCGCCGGCCGCGGCGTGGCCCGCGTCGACGGCGAGCTGATTGAAGGTGACCGCCAGCGAGGCGCTCGACAGCCCCAGGGCGAACAGGCGCATGTAGCTGAGCGCGTTGCCGAAGGCCTGCGACAGCCCGCCCAGCGAGATCAGGCCGCCGACCAGGCGCTGGGCGGCGTGGCGCCAGCCGTCGAACGGCGTCGCCCGCGAGAACAGCAGCACCAGCAGGGCGCCGCCGGCCATCAGTGCCAGCCAGGGCAGTCGCGGCGTCGGCAGCGCGCCCTGGGTGACCCGCCACAGGGCGAAGCCGCCGCCCAGCAGCAGGATCCAGCCGAGGTTGCCCAGTGCCAGCCGCCGCGGCCGGGCGTACCAGGCGGCCAGCGCGTTGGCGGCGATCAGGTGCAGCACGCCGATGGCGATCGACAGCGTCATCATGGCGCCGAAGTCGTCGATCGACAGCCACTGCAGGGCGGCGAGCGGCGTGCCCGGCGGCGGGGCGAGGCCGAAGTAGCTGCCCAGCAGGATGCCGTAGAGCAGCGCGCCGCCGCTCATCGCCAGGCCCATGCTGCCCAGGCGGCGGCCGATGACGCTGCGCTTCCAGCGCCGCCGGGCCAGCCATACCAGGGCGCCGAAGGCCAGTGCGTAGCCGGCGTCGGCGAGGATGATGGCGAAGAACAGCACGAACGACACGTAGACCATCGCCGAGGGGTCGGCGCTGCGATAGCCGGGCAGCTGGAAGAACTTCACCGCCTCCTCGCCGCCGGCCAGCCACTCGGGGTTGTCGAGCAGCACCGGCGGTTCCTCGTCGGGGCGCGGCGGGCGTTCGTGCAGCGCCACATCGCCGTCGCGGCACAGCGTCTTCAGCGTCGCCATCGCGCGGCGCGGCACCCAGGCGTCGAGCACGAACAGCTGTGCGTCGTCGTCGCCCTCGCGCATCACCCGGCCCAGCGCGGCGTCGTCGGCGGCGCGGGCCAGCCGGTCGGCGAGGCTGGCGATCCAGCGGGTCAGCACGTAGCGCTCGGCATCGAGTTCCTCGAGCTCGCCGTGGGCGGCCTGCTCGAGGGCGCGGATATCGGTCAGCGAGCGGCCGCCGGTGTGCGAGCGGGCGAACGGCACCTGCTCGGGCGTCGGCTCGTCGGCGGCGATCACCGCCAGGTAGAGGTTGCGGTGGTCGCGGTTGACGATCGCCCAGGGCAGTTCGATGGCATCGATCGCCTCGCGGCGGCCGAGCGGTACCAGGTAGAGCCACAGGCGGCGGCCGCCGAGCTCCTCGAGCGGCGGGAAGCGGAATTCGCCCCAGGGGGCCAGGGCGCGGCGATGGCGGCGCAGCAGCGTCAGGCGGTCGACGACATCCTCGCGGCGGCGGCGGTTGGTGTGAATGGTCTCGAGCAGCGCCGCCAGCTCGGGCATCTCGCCGGGTCGCTGCAGGCGGCGGCGCAGCGGGCTGTCGAGCAGGTAGTCGAGGGCCGCGCGCAGCTCGAGGTGCTCGCGACGGTCCTCCTCGACCGCCGCGCCGCGCATGATCACGTGGGCGACGCCCAGCGCCTGCAGGCGACGCAGGATCTCGCGCTTGCGCTCGGCCAGGCCGATCAGGGTCACCCGCTGCATGGGGGCGATGCTCATCGCATGGCCCCCCGCCCGCCGGCGGCGAGCTTGCGCTTGGCCAGCTTGGCGCGGACCACCGCGGCACGCTCCTGGTCGGCCAGATACAGCTCGATGCGCGCGATGGCCTTCTCGAGGCGCGGGATCATCACCTTGGCGAACAGGTTGACACGCTGGGTGACGGTGCGCACGGCCTCGTCGAGGCGGGCTAGCCGGCGGGTCTCGATGCGCGTCTCGACCTCGAGGCGCAGGCGGGTCTCGAGGCGCTCGACCAGGGTATCGATCCAGTGCGGCTGGGCCAGCCGGTCGTAGGGCGTGCGCTCCAGGGTCAGCTCGGCCAGCGTCGGCAGGCTCACGCCGACGCGGTTCTCGCGGCCCAGGCGCAGCGTGGCCACGCGCACCAGGCCCTCCAGCGGTACGTCGGTATCGGCGAGCATCGGCAGCTCGCGGCCCACCGTGGCCTGCTGGCGCTTGGCGCGTTCGCGCAGGGTCGCCAGGCGCTCGGCGCTCTGCTGGCGCTGGATCAGCAGGGTGCGCTGCTTCATCTCCAGCGCCGGCAGGTAGCGGCGATAGAGCGTGCGCTGGCGCTCAAGACGACTCAGGGAGCTCTTGTTGAGGGCGGGTGTCTGCATGCTCGGGCCAGTAGGTTTCCTTGAGGGACTGCTTGATCACCACCTCGTCGGGCGTGAAGCACTCGGCGAGCAGCGTCCAGCAGGCATCCAGTGCCGCCTCCAGCGGCTGGCGCACGTCGAGGCGCATGAAGCGCTCGCGGAAGGCGGCGGCGAAGCGCATCAGGCGGCGGTCGCGATCCGACAGATCGAAGGCCATCGCCTGCTTCTGCTCGGCCTCCGTGCCCTCGGCGTAGTAGCGGATCATGGTGTTCATCAGCGCGCCATGGTCCTCGCGGGTCTGCTTGCCGATCACGTGCTGCTTGAGCCGCGAGAGCGAGCCGAACGGGTCGAGCATGCCGTCGTGGAGGTAGAACTGCCCCTCGGTGATGTAGCCGGTGTTGTCGGGGACCGGGTGGGTGACGTCGTTGCCCGGCATGGTGGTCACCGAGAGGATGGTCACCGAGCCGGCGCCGCGGAAGTCGCAGGCCTTCTCGTAGCGGCGCGCCAGCTGCGAGTAGAGATCGCCCATGTAGCCGCGGTTGGAGGGGATGTGTTCCATGGCGATGCCGATCTCCTTCAGGGCATCGGCGAAGGCGGTCATGTCGGTCATCAGCACCAGCACCCGCTTGCCCTCCTCGACCGCCAGGTGCTCGGCCACCGCCAGCGCCAGGTCGGGGATCAGGGTGCGCTCGACCACCGGGTCGGAGGCCAGGTTGGCGAACATCACGGTGCGCGACAGCACGCCGGCATCCTCGAAGGCCTGCCGGAAGGTGTGGAAGTCGTCGAAGATCAGCCCCAGCCCGGCGAACACCACCACGTCGGCGTCGGCCTGGATGCCGATGCGCGCCAGCAGGGCGTTGTAGGGCTCGCCGGGCACCGAGAAGATGGGGATCTTCTGGCTCTCCACCAGGCAGTTGAAGACGTCGATCATGGGGATGTCGGTGCGGATCATGCGCGAGGCGAGGATCCGCGACATGGGATTGACGGTGGGCCCGGCGATGGCGATGCGGCGATCGTCGGCCAGCCTCGGGCCGCCGTCGATCGGACGGCCGGCACCGTCGAAGACCCGGCCGTAGATGTTCTCGGAGTAGATGGCGCGCAGCATCTCGCCGAGAAAGCGGATGCCGGCGCGGCTGGACAGGCCCTTTGTGCCGGCGAACACCTGCAGCGAGGCACTGTCGTGGGCCAGACGCACCACCTGGGCCAGCGAGAAGGGGCGGCCGTCCTGCTCGATCAGCGCCAGCTCGCGGTTGCGCGGCATCAGCCCCATGCGCCGGGCGGCGGCCACGTCGATCTCGACGATGTCGCCGACGATCGCGGTGATGCCCTGAAACGAGGTGACGGTTTCCGCCATGCGACGCCTCCTTCGGCGGCTCGGGCCGCCCCGGTTGACGAGGGTGGGCCGCGGCGCGCCCGGCACCGTCGTGGACCCGGGTCCAGCATACTGCGCTGCAGCGTAATCCCCAATCGTCGCGGATTCGCCGTCGCGAGCGGAAGGGGTTCATTTATCCGTCTGATTTTTCAGGGTTGCTTGCCGTGATTCAGGTGGGCGGCAAGGATTCGCTGCTGTCACTCAGCCCCATAAAACGCGCGAGTCTTGATATGGATCAAGCGTGGCAGGGCGGCGGGTCGAGGAAAGCGCTCAGGGGGAGCGGCGGGAGCAACGAGGTCCCGGCCGAGCGGCCGGGACCGAGGGATCACTTGTCGAGCTTGACCATGCGCAGGTAGGGCTTCTTCTCGTCCCAGCCCTGCGGGAAGCGCTGCTTGGCCTCCTCGTTGGACAGCGCCGGCACGATGATGCAGTCGTCGCCCTTGTTCCAGTTGACCGGCGTGGCGACCTTCTCGTTGTCGGTGAGCTGCAGGCTGTCGAGCACCCGCAGGATCTCCGCGAAGTTGCGGCCGGTGCTGGCCGGGTAGGTGATGGTCAGGCGGACCTTCTTGTCGGGGTCGATGATGAACACGCTACGCACCGTCAGGGTGTCGTTGGCGTTGGGGTGGATCATGTCGTAGAGGTCGCTGACCTTGCGGTCGGCGTCGGCGAGCAGCGGGAAGTTCAGGGCGTGGCCCTGGGTCTCCTGGATGTCGCCGGCCCACGCCTTGTGGTCCTCGAGCGGATCCACCGACAGGCCGATGGCCTTGGCGTTGCGCTTCTCGAATTCCGGCTTGAGTCGCGACACCTCGCCCAGCTCGGTGGTGCAGACCGGGGTGAAGTCCTTGGGATGCGAGAAGAGGATGACCCAGTTGTCGCCGGCCCACTCATGGAAATGGATGGTGCCTTCGGTACTTTCCTGGGTGAAATCCGGAGCGGTATCACCGAGATGCAGTGCCATGTCGAACCTCCTTGGTTGGGAGCGATGAGAAACATCGTGACTCGCTACTATGACATCGGGGGCGTGGCCGGGGGAAACAACCCCTCGGACCAAGAAAAGCGCCGCAAGACATAAGTCTCGGCGTCAGGGCGCCGGCCCCGCCGCACCGAGAAAGCGCGTCTGCCAGTAGTCGAGCGTCAGCGCCGTGGTGGTCACCTCGCGGCCGCGGCCCGGCGCATGGATCATCCGACCGTCGCCCAGATAGATGCCGACGTGGGTGGCGCGCGCCCCCGAGCCGAAGAATAGCAGGTCGCCGGGGCGGACGACGTCACGGGCCGGCAGCGCCTCGAACTGCTGCTCGGCGGTGCGCGGCACCTGCAGGCCGGCGGCGCGATAGGTCATCTGCACCAGCCCCGAGCAGTCCACGCCCCGCCGCGAGGCGCCGCCCAGGACATAGGGCGTGCCCAGCGCCTGGCGGGCATTGGCGAGGATCATCGCCCGTTCGATGGATAACGGCGCCGCCTGTCCGCCGTCGAGGTCGGTCGTCTGCAGCCGCGGCCCGGCGCATCCGGCGAGGCTGAGCACGGCCAGCAGCAGGATGAGCTGCATGATCGTGACCAGGGGCCGAGGTGGCAGCACGCGGCATAGCGGGCGGATGGCGAGGCGCGTGGGCAGGAGGGCGCGATACGGCATGCGGCGGACTCCGACGGGCTTTTTCGAGGGCTTGCTCAAGGGCTTTTCGAATAAGCCTAGCCGGGGGAGCGACTTCAGTCGCGATGAATCCGCCCCCGGGCCGGCCAGGATTACCACCCTCCGATCAGCCGGGGCGGGGGCTGGAAGCCAGCCGATAAGTATGTGTTATAGTCACCCCCTTAAAGAATAATGATGCGTTGAGGAGACAAGCATGAAGCTGCAAAACTCGGGTACTCACTGGCTTTGCGCCGTCCTGATGACCGGCACGCTCGGCGCCAGCAGTCTGGCATTCGCCCAGGCGGACGACCCCGTGACCTTCGCCGTGCCGCCCTGGCCGGGGGTGACCGTCAAGACGGCACTGGCCACGCAGCTGCTCGATACGCTGGGCTACTCCACCAAGCAGCAGCAGCTGGGTGCCACCATCACCTACCAGGCGATGAACCAGAACGAGGTCGACGTCTTTCTCGCCGGCTGGCTGCCCGCCCAGCAGAGCATGTACGACGCGGCGATGAAGAAGCAGACCCTCGTCGACCTGGGCAACAACGTCGACGGCGCGCGGATCGGCTTTGCGGTGCCCACCTATGTCTACGAGGCCGGGGTGACCTCCGCCGAGGACCTGAACAAGCCGGAGAACGCCGAGCGCTTCGGGCGTACCGTGTACTCCATCGAGGCCGGCACCGGGATGAGCGACCAGCTCAACGCGGGCGCCGACAAGAACCTCTACGGGCTGGGCGACTGGAAGCTGTCCGAGACCTCCACGCCGGGCATGCTGGGGGCCGCCAAGGCGGCCATGAACGAGCACCAGTGGATCGTCTTCGCCGGCTGGACGCCGCACTGGATGAACATCGAGTACGACATCGCCTATCTGGACGACCCCAAGGATCTGTGGGGGCCGGACGGTGGGCGCAGTGACGTCAGGACCCTGGTGACCAAGGCGTTTGCCGACGCCAACCCCAACGTCACCCGGCTGCTCGATCAGCTGACGTTCACCGCCGACGACCAGAGCGCGATGATCCGCGGCTACGGCTACGAGGAAAAGCCCGCCGACAAGGTCGCCGTCGCGTGGATGCAGGCGCACCCGGCCAAGGTCAAGGGCTTCCTGGAGGGCGTGACCACCGCCGCCGGCCAGCCGGCCTGGCCGGCGGTCAAGGCGGCCTTCGACCTGGACGCCTGATCTCGCACGCGTCGCGCCGGACACGACGAGGCCGCCCATCGGGCGGCCTCGTTCGTTGCGGGGGCTGTGATCCCTCGGCAGGGGGCATCCGGAGCCTGCCCATGGGAGCGGCTTCAGTCGCGATGAACCCGCCACCGGGCCGCCGCCGTCGGGGATGAATCCCCTCCCACAAGAAGCCTCATTGTGAAGGACTGTCTATCCGGAACCTGTCCGCGGAGCGACTCCAGTCGCGATGTACCCGCTTGCGCACCCTCCTTCCGGGCCCGCACTGTCGGCGCACATCCTCTCGTTGCGGGGGACGGTGTCCGCAGCGGGCCGAGGGACTCAGATGCTGATCAGGCTCTCCCACCACCGCCGTACCGTGGCCAGCCAGGGCGGCGTACTGGCGCGCTGCCGGCGGTCCTCGCCGAGGTAGATGGTGGCGGTAAGCCCCGCCGAGAGCTTGGTGCCCGGCGGCACGTCGTCCAGGGCGATGCGCACCGGGATGCGCTGCGACAGGCGGACCCAGTCGAAGGAGGCGTTGACCGCCGCCAGGCCGCTGCCCTGGTTGGCCAGGCTGTTGTCGGTGATGCCGCGGGCGTAGCTGGTCACGTGGCCCCAGACCGGCGCCCGGCTGGAGAGCAGCTGGACGCGCGCCGTGTCGCCGATGTGGATGTCATCGAGCTTGGTTTCCTCGAAGTAGCCCTGGGCGTAGAAGCTGTGGGCGTCGACCAGGGTCAGGGCATCGGCACCGACATTGACGTACTGGCCCGGGCGCAGCTGCAGGTTGGTCACGTAGCCGTCGACCGGGGCGCGCACGGTGGCACGCTCGAGGTCGAGGCGTGCCTTGCGCACCTTGACCTGGGCCTCGGCCACCGCGGCCTGGGCGGAGGCCAGGGTGAAGCGGGCGTTGTCCCGGTCCTCCTGCGAGGCGAACTGCTTGAGCCGCTGGCGGCGGCTGTTGGCGGCGCGGGCCTCGTCGCGCCGCTTCTCGAGCCGCTGGAGGTTGGCCTGGGCCGCGTCCAGCGCCAGCCGGTAGCGCCGGGTATCGATGGTGAACAGCACGTCGCCGGCGTCGACCCGCTGGTTGTCGTGGACCTCGAGGTCGTCGACCAGGCCGGCGACGTCGGTGCCCAGGTGGACGACGTCGGCGCGGATGCGCCCGTCCCGGGTCCAGGGGTCGTGCATGTAGTGGTCCCAGATCCGGGTCACGGCGGCCAGCGCCGCCAGCACCACGGCGACGGTCAGCAGCAGGCGCAGGCTCTTGCGGAGTCGTGGATCGAGTGTCATGGGTCAGCCTCGCGTTGCGGGGTCGCCGATGGGCAGCGCCCCCGACAGGGACAGTACCGCCCACAGCAGCAGGATATAGAGGGCGACATCCAGCAGCAGCGGATGCCAGAACCAGTGATAGAGACGCAACCGCGTCAGCAGGCGCTTGACCAGCAGGTAGAGCGCCAGGGCCAGCAGCACCGGCAGCGCCAGCGGCGGGACCAGGAAGCCCAGCAGCGACCATTCAGCGAGCATGGGGAAGGTCTCCCGGGGCGGCGCGGTCGGCGGCAGCCGGCGCGTCGGCCGTCTCGAGACGCGCGCCCGGTGCGCTGCGCATCAGGTGCGCCAGCATGCCCATCTCGCCGATGACCGCCAGCGGCAGCCGCGTCTGGTGATAGAGGCGCGCCACCCACTGCTCGGCCTGCTCGGCCTGGCGACGCCAGAAGGCGTCGTCGTGGCGGTTGCGGGCGGCGGCCTGGCGGCCGATGTGTTCCAGCCAGGTCTCGATCTCGGCGCGAAACGGCGCGAGGTCGTCGCGCATCCGGCGCAGCCGCCAGCTGCACATCGCCAGGGCGTGCAGGTCGAGGGCCTCGCGCAGGCGCTCCTCGCTGCCGCCCAGCGCCACCAGGCGGCCGAGGCGATCGTAGAGGCGGCTCTCCAGCCAGGGCCGCTCGGGCAGCGCCGACACCGGGTTGCGCGTCAGTCGCCACAGGCCGCGCCAGAACGCCGCCATCAGGGTGTCGATGCGCTCCGCCGGCGACGGCTGACGGAACAGCGAGTAGGTGAGCATGGCGGCGAGCGTGCCGATCACCGCGGCCAGGCCGCCGTTGATGTAGGTCTGCGGCGTATAGCTGTAGGTGGTGTGCAGGTTGAGCAGGGTCATCATGGTGACCGCCCCCGACAGCCCCATCCCCGCCCAGCGCGGGTAGGGCGTGAGCAGGGTGCCGATGGCGATCGGCACGGCCAGGGCCAGGGCCAGCAGGAAGAAGCCGTTGATCAGGGGCAGCACCAGGAACAGCAGCACGCCGCCCAGCAGGACCGCCGAGATCGTGCCCCACAGGAACTGCCAGACCACCGCCGTGGGATTGGGGGCCTTGGCGAACAGCATGCTGAACACGCCGAGCAGCATCTGCGCCAGGTAGCCGGAGTGCCAGCCGCTGTGGATCCAGAACTGGCCGAGCAGCTCGAAGGCGACGAACACCCGCAGGGCGTTGTAGCGGGCCACACCGTGCTCGTTGTCGGTGGTGCGTGCCCGCGGCTGGCGCGGCAGGGCGTCGACCCGCGGGTGCTGCGGATCCTCCAGGGCATGGTGCAGGTGGCGGCCGTGACGCAGCAGGGTCAGCACCTCGCCGAGGCGCTGGCGCACCAGCGTCGCCCGCACGCGGGTGCGCGGCGAGACGCGCTCGTCGCCCCAGTCGAGCTCGGGGAGCGCGGCCGCCGGCGCGTCATCGCCACCGGGGTGGCGCTGGAGCTCCCGGAGCAGGGGCCGGGCATCGTCGTGCAGCCGCGCCAGCCAGCGCGGGCCATCGGGGCAGGCGCGCAGGTAGGCGCAGGCCTCCTCGAGCTCGCGCAGGCCGGTGAGCAGGGCCAGGGCGTCGCTGGCGAAGCGGTCCAGTGCCGGCACCACATGACGCCAGCGGCGGGCCTCCAGGCGGGCCAGCCCGCGCAGCGACTCGAAGCGCTGATAGTGGCCGTGCAGGGCCTTGAAGCGAGCATCCAGGGTGCCCTGCGGCGTGCCGTCGAGCACGGCCAGCGCCTCGCCGGCGGCATCGGCGATCAGCCGCGAGAGCACGCCGGGCAGGCCGTGGCTGCCGAAGCGCGGGGCGATGAGGATATGCATCAGCAGCCCGCAGCCGATGCCCAGCGAGGTCTCGGTGAAGCGGGCCAGCGCCGTCGTCCAGACCCCCTCGACGCCGGTGCCGATCGCCGTCAGCGAGACCAGGGTGGCGGTGTAGCCGCTGAGCATCACCACATAGGAGAGGTAGGCGTCCTGCTCGAGGATCACCAGATACATGCACAGCGCCAGCCAGGCGCCGCCGAACAGCAGGTAGAGCATCGGCTGCTGGGCGCACAGCACGATCAGCACCAGCCCGGCGATGGCGCCGAACAGGGTGCCGAACAGCCGGGCGATGCTGCGCCCGATGATGATGCCGATCGGCGGGGTGCCGCCGGTGAACATCACCGGCTGCAGGGTGACGATCATCACCGCCAGCACCGCCCAGGCGGGCTGCGACAGGTTCAGGCGCATCGACAGGAACAGCGCCAGCCAGGCGGCCAGCACGGTACGCAGCACCAGCAGCCAGTGGTCGAGGGGGATTCGTGACATAGCGGTCGGTCCGCCGGACCGGCGGACGGGTGTCCGGCAAGAGAGTGAAAGTACAAGGCTTAATGTTAGCATGCTAATGCTATAGCCGAATCACTCTCTCGTCCACCTCGCGGCGACCTCGTCACCTCGCGGCGACCCTCGGGAAAGCGGAAAAGCGGGGGGAGAGGGCAGGAGGCGCGCCCGGCGACGGCCGGGCGCGGCGGGTCAGGCGCCGACGTTGCCCATCAGCGCCGGCTCGAGGATCTCGATCCAGTAGCCGTCCGGGTCCTTGACGAAGGCGACGTTCTTCATCTTGCCCTGTTCCGGGCGCTTGACGAACTCGACGCCGTTCTCGTCGAGCCACTGCACGGCGCTGCCGAGGTCGGGGACCGAGAAGCAGATGTGGCCGAAGCCCTGGGGCTCGCTGTTGCCGTCGTGGTAGGCGAAGTCGGCCTGGTCCTCGGTGCCCCAGTTGTGGGTCAGCTCCAGCAGGCCGCGCTGGTTGAAGGTCCAGATGGTGCGGTCGCAGGTCTGCTCGGGGACCTCGTCCTCCTCCTCGAGGCGTGCCAGGAAGTAGAGGGTGAACTGCATCTCCTCGAAGTCCAGCTTGCGCAGCACGCGCATGCCGAAGACCCGGCTGTAGAAGGCCAGCGAGCGCCGGGGATCCTTGACCCGCAGCATGCTGTGATTGAGCGTGAAGCCGGCGGTTTCCGGCGGCACATGGGTCTCGACGCCGGGATGTTCTTCGGTGAACAGGGTCATGGAAGCTCCTTGCTTGAGAATCGAGGGGCGCTGGGTCGCCGGCGCCCCGGGGCCTGTCGTCTAGCTGTGATCTTTCGGCAGGTTGTTCATCCGGAGTCTGGCTGTGGGAGCGACTTCAGTCGCGATGAACTCGCCACCGGGCCGCCGCTGTCGAGGATGAATCCTCTCCCACAAGCACCCTCCAGGGCCCGCACTGTCGGGCCCCCCGCCTGCAGGCTCTTCCGGAAGGCCGACAGCCTGGATTACCGCCCCAATCAGCAGGGTGGGGGCCCGTGAGCAACCTGGCAGGTTTACACACCTAGCCTGCCACGCCGCCCCGGTGCCGCCAAGCGCGGGGCTCAGTAGCCGGTCATCTCCAGGTAGCCGACGCCCCGGGGCGTGCCGTCCTGCGTGTCCGTGACGCGCACCATGCCTTCCCAGTAGGCGAAGGTGGTGGCCATCCACTGGTCGGGATGCACCGCCGCGACGCGCACATCGAGTGCCTGCGCGGGCACCTGCACGCGCCAGGCGGTGGGCAGCTCACGACCGGCGACCGTCTGGCGTGTCAGCGGCGTCAGGCGCAGGGCGTCGCCGTCGAGCGGCGTGACGGTGCCGTCGGCGGCGATCCAGCTCCCCGAGAGGTAGTCGCCGCCCGAGCGGCCGGCACCGCGCAGGCGAAACGCCATCAACTTGGCCCCGCCGGCGAGATGCAGCGAGAACCAGTCCCAGCCCGACTGCCCCGGCCCCAGCAGCTGGCTGCTCCATTCGCGGTCCAGCCAGGCGCGGCCGCTCACCGCGTGCTCTTCGCCATCCACCGTCAGCGTGCCGGCGATCCGGTAGAACGGCTGGCTGTAGTAGATCGAGCCCTGGCCGTCGGCGGACTTGCGGCTGAAGCCGTGGTCGCCGTGGATGACCCGCGGGCCGTGTGCCGCGAGCGTCAGGCGATAGGCGAAGCCGTCGCCGGCGGCGCGCACGGTGAGAGCGTCGAGACCGCTGTCCGTGCCGTCGGGGGCGGCGAGTCGCCAGTCGTCCAGCCAGGCGGCGAAGGGCGCGGCGCGCACCCCCGCCGGCCCCGGGCCCTCGGCCGGGGTCATGTCGCGGGCGAAGCGCTCGGCGGCGCGGTGCCCGTCGGGCGTGGAGACCGCGGCATGGGCCATCCACAGCTGGCGGCTCGTCCAGGGCGAGTCGGGGGCCGCCTCGGTCGCGCCGGGCGGCGCCAGGGCCTGGCGGAACAGCGTCCACTGGATGCCGAACGGCCGGCCCGCGGCGTCCTCGAGGTTGGCGGTCAGGTACCACCACTCGATGCGGTAGTCGGGGTGCGCGCCGTGGTCGGCGGGAAAGACGAGCCGGTCGCCGGGGCGGGCCTCGGCGTAGCCCTCGGCGGCGCTGCCCAGGCCGGCGTAGCCGCGGGCCGTGTCCTGTTCCGGCGTCGAGTGCCAGCCCCGCCAGAGGCCGACGGCCAGCAGGGCGACCAGCACCCCGGCCAGCAGCGTCTTGAGGTGTTTCATGTCGCGGCGAACTCCTGAAGCAGCTGGCGGGGCGGCATCCGCCACAGGCGCCAGGCGGGCAGCAGCGCGGCCAGGCCGGCGACCAGCACCGCCAGCCCCAGGGTGACGAGCAGCTGCAGCGGAAAGAGGTGCAGCGGCAGCCGCCAGCCGAAGGCCGCGACGTTGATCACCGCCACCAGCGCCCAGGCCAGGGCGAGGCCCAGGGGCAGCGCCAGCAAGGCCGTGCCCAGCGCGGTACCGGTGAGCTGCAGGCACTGCACGCCGACCAGCCGCCGGCGCGACACGCCCAGCGCCCAGAGCGGCGCCAGCTGGGCGCGACGGGTCCCGGCCTGGGCCAGCAGGGTGGTCAGCAGGGCCAGGGCGGCCACGCCGAGGGTCAGGGCGTCGAGGGCGCGGGTGATGGCGAAGGTGCGTTCGAAGACCCGGGTCGCGTCCGCCTTCAGCGCCTGCTGGTCGATCGCGGATTCGGCCGTGGCAGGGCCGAAGCGGGCGGCGAGCCGTGTGACGAGGGCGTCGAGCCGCTGGCGACGTGACCCGGGCGCGTCGCGCAGCACCACGCCGAGGCTGCCGGGGGGCGCGGCGAACACGCGGGTCAGCCGTGCCACGGGCATGACCACCTCGGGGCGGGGGTTGCCGTAGTCGGGATAGATCGCGGCGATGCTCAGCCGGTGGCGGCGGCCGTCGGCACCGCGCAGCGTGAGGGTGTCGCCGGGGCGGCGGCGATAGCGGTTGGCCAGCTGCTCGTTGACGAACACCTCGCCCGCCGCCAGCGCCTGCCAGGCCGCGTCACGCTCTGCCGCGGGCAGACGCAGCGGCCAGTGCGCGCGCAGCACCGCCGCGGGGCGGATGCCGAACAGTGCCACCGGGGCCGCCGACTGCGCCGCGGCGTCGAGCAGCGTGGCCTCGGCATGGCGCGCCGGCAGCAGCGTGGCGACCTCCGGCTGGTCGGCGAGCCAGGCCTGCAGCGCGTCGTGGCGCTCGGCCTCGGGGTGGAGGTAGAGATCGGCGAGCAGGCGCTGGTCGAGCCAGTCGAGGAAGGTCAGGCGAAAGCCGCCGACCATGCTGCTCACCCCCAGGTTGGTGGCCAGCGCCAGCAGCAGGGCCATCATCGGCAGCTGCAGGCGCGGCAGCTGCAGCTGCAGGTCGGCCAGCGCCCAGGCCCAGAGTGCCCGGCGCCGACCGAGCCGGGCCGCGAGCCGCCAGCTACCGGCCAGCCAGGCGGGCAGCCACAGGGTCACGCCGAGCAGCGCCGCGGTGACCATCACGAAGCCGGCGACCAGCTGCCGGTCGCCGGTCAGCCACAGCCAGCCGCCGAGCCCCGCGGCCAGCATGATCAGGGCGCCGCCGGCCCAGGCCTGCCGGCGCAGCAGGCCGCCCAGCCGGGCCCGCCAGGCCTGGGCATGGCCCAGTGCCAGCACGTCGAGCCGCGCGACCCGCCACAGCAGGCCCGCGCCGGCGCTGGCCAGCCCACCGAGGATGATGGCCACGCCGCCCAGCCAGAAGTGCCAGGGCAGCGCCAGGCGGGTGCCGACGTGGCTGTCGTAGAGCGACGCCAGGCTGGCGGCGACATCCGGCAGCAGCAGCCGGGCCAGCAGCACGCCGCCGAGGATGCCCAGCCCGGCGCCGACCAGACCCAGGGTCAGCAGTTCCAGACCGAGGGCGACGACCAGGGTGCGGCCCGGCACGCCCAGGGCGCGCAGCGTGCGCAGCAGGCCCAGACGCTGTTCCAGCGCCAGCCCCAGGGCGGCATGCACGATGAACAGGCCGACCACCAGCGCCAGCAGCCCCATGGCGGTCAGATTGAGGTGAAAGCTGTCGGCGAGCTGGCCCGGCGAGGCCAGCTGGCGGGCCGGGATGCGCATCAGGGCGTCGGGCAGCTCGGCGGGAGCCTCGGGGGCGATCACCAGCCGGGTGGGGCCCGCCAGCCCCAGCAGCCGCTGGGCGACGCCGATGTCGGTGACCAGGGTGGCGGGCGGCAGGCCGGGGTCCACTTCCACCGGCGGCAGGCGCGGGTCGCGCCGGGCGGCGTCGGCCACGTCGGGGGCGGCGCGCAGGCGGTGCGGCGGCAGCAGCCAGTCGCGCAGCGAGGCGGCATCGCCGGTGCGGCGGGCCAGCGGCGAGGTCCCGGGCAGGGTCAGCGGGTCGATGCCCAGCAGGCGAAGCGGCGCTTCCCCGGCGGCGCTGCCTGCCAGGGTCAGCTCGCCCGCTACCAGCGGCGAGACCGCCATGCCGTCGCGGCGCAGGGCCGCATAGGTGGCCGGTGACAGCGGCGTGCCGTCACGGCGCTCGATGCGGTCGAGCCGGGTCTCGAACAGGGCCTCGGCCCGGGCGTAGCTGTCGCGGGCGGTGGCGTTGATGGCCTGCACGCTGCTCCACAGCGCGCCGGCCACCCACAGCCCCAGCAGCAGCATGGCCAGCTGGCCGGGATGGCGGCGGTAGTGGGACAGCAGGGTGGCCAGCGTCACGCCCACCACGCCGGCACGCCGGGCCGGACGGCGCCCGCTCATGGCTCGCCCGGCTCCAGGCGGCCGTAATGCAGGCGCAGGCAGCGGTCCAGCGGGGCGGCGACCCGCGCGCTGTGGGTGACCATCAGCAGCGCGCAGCGGCTCTCGTGAATCAGCTCGTGCAGCAGCGCGAGCACCCGGTCCGCGGCGGCTTCATCCAGGTTGCCGGTGGGTTCGTCGGCGAGCAGCAGGTCGGGGCGCGGCGCCAGCGCCCGGCCGATTGCCAGACGCTGCTGCTGGCCGCCGGAGAGCTGCTCGGGGTAGCGCTGCTCGAGCCCGGTCAGGCCCAGGCGCTCGAGCAGGTGGTCGGTCCAGTCGGGGTCCTCGCGATCGGCGAGACGGGCCTGCAGGGTCAGGTTGTCGATCACCGCCAGGCTGGGCACCAGGTGGAACTGCTGGAACACCAGCCCCAGGTGGCGACGGCGCAGGTCGGCGCGGGCGGGTTCGTCGAGCGCCGACAGCGCCCGCTCGTGGAAGTGGATCTCGCCGCGGTCGGGCACGTCGAGCCCCGCGGCCAGGTGCAACAGCGTCGACTTGCCGCTGCCCGACTCGCCCATCAGCGCCAGGCTTTCGCCGGGGGCCAGATGCAGGTCGATGCCGTCGAGGACGAACAGCGGCCCCTGGGGCGTCGGGTAGCTCTTGGCCACGTCGGTCAGTTGCAGCATCGCCGGGCTCTCTTGCGGGCATGTCCGAGCATATTAGCAAAGCCCGGGGAAAACACTCGCTCACCGTTGGTCTTAGAGGGGCTCCCAAGCCTCCACGTGGGAGCGACTTCAGTCGCGATGCACCCGCCACCGAGCCGCCGCTGTCGGGGATGAATCCCCTCCCACAAGAGGCAGCGTTGTGAAAGGTCGTTCATCCGGGGCCTGGCCGTGGGAGCGACTTCAGTCGCGATGAACCCGCCACCGAGCCGCCGCTGGCGGGGATGAATCCCCTCCCGCAAGAGGCAGCGTTGTGAACGGTCGTTCATCCGGAAGCTGGCCGTGGGAGCGACTTCAGTCGCGATGCACCCGCCACCGAGCCGCCGCTGGCGGGGATGAATCCCCTCCCGCAAGAGGCAGCGTTGTGAAGGGCCCCCTATTTCGCCCCGGCGAGGCCGTCATGCATGGTCTTGGCGTTGTGGCGCATCATGCCCTCGTAGGTGGCGGCCTCGCCCTCGGCGGCCAGGGCGCCGGAATAGAGGGTGCCGGCCACGGGGATGCCGGTTTCCTCGGCGAGCTGGCGGATCAGCGCGGGGCTGGTGATGTTCTCGTAGAACAGCGCCGGGATGCGGTTGTGCTTGAGGAAGTCGATCAGACTGGCCATGTCGGCGGCGGCGGGCTCGGCGGCGGTGTTGAGCCCCACCGGGGAGAGAAAGCGCACGCCGTAGGCATCGGCGAAGTAGTCGAAGGCGTCGTGGCCGCTGACCACCACCCGCCTTGAGGCGGGAATGGCGTCGATCAGCCGGTGGATCTCGGCGTCCAGGCTGTCGAGGCGCGTCAGGTAGTCGTCGGCGCGACGGCGATAGGCGTCGGCGTGAGCCGGGTCGGCCGCGATCAGGCCGTCGCGGATGTTGGCCACGTACTGCTCGGCGCGGCCGACATCCAGCCAGGCGTGAGGGTCCAGGTCGCCGTGGTCATGGGTGGCGTGCTCGGCGTGCTCGGCGTGGTCGTCATGGCCGTCGCCCTCGGCGCCGTCCTCGCCGTGGTCGGCGCCGGTGAAGTGCAGTGGATCGATGCCGTCGGTGGCGACGACCTTGACGCCCCGGTAGCCGCTGGCGTCGAGCAGCCGGTTCATCCAGCCTTCCAGCTGCAGGCCGTTGAAGATCACCAGGTCGGCCCCGGCGATGCGGCGCACGTCCACCGGGCTGGGCGTATAGACGTGGCTGTCGCTGTCGGGGCCGACCAGGCTGGTCACCTCGACGTGCTCGCCGCCCACCTGCTCGGCCATGTCGGCCAGCACGCTGAAGCTGGCGACCACGTCGAGCGGTTCGGCGGCCTGGCTGGCGGTGGTGACGCCGGAAAGGCCGACGATCAGGCCGGCCAGCAGTGCATGACGCATGAGATTGTCTCCTTCGTGAGGGCTGCCGCCGGCATCGTCGGCTACGGGATGGGCGGCAGGTTTGCTACGATGGCGAGCGCCCACCGCAAGGACGTCTCGCCGTGCCGCATCTGTTCACCAACCGCCCCAAGCGCTCCGCCCTCAACCGCGACCGGCCCGAATGGCGTGCCGACTTTCGCTGGGAGACCGTGAACGCGATGCTCTACAAGCTGGGCGGGCTGCTGTTCATCGTCGGCAGTGTCTTCTTCTTTCCGCGCTTCCATCCCTACGAGGACGTCGGCGCCTGGGTCTTCTTCATCGGCTCGCTGCTCTACCTGGTGGTGACCGGCCACGACATGCTCGAGGTGCGCAAGTTCTGGCAGGGCAGTCGTCATCACGCCATGGGCAAGCGGCTCGAGATGATCGCCGCCTCCAGCTATCTCGGCGGCACCCTGCTGTTCACCGCCGGCAGCCTGTTCTTCCTCAGCTGGTGGGGCTGGCTCATCGCCGGCGCCTGGTGCTTCGTCATCGGCTCGGCGCTGTTCGTGCTCGGCGCCTGCGTCAACGTGCTGCAGGTGGTCCAGGCACCGTCGCTGCTGTCGCTGCAGATGACCAACCTCACCGCGGTCACCTTCGTCGTCGGCTCGGTGCTGTTCGTGGTCGCGTCCATTCCCTACCTGTGGACCTTCGACACCCACCACGACGCGCAGCGGCTGTTCACCTTCTTCGCCTGGCAGTACCTGGTCGGCAGCGTGCTGTTCTTCCTCGGCGGCGTGTTCAACTACTACCGGGCCTGCCTGATCATGCGCCGCCGTCGCGACGGCGAGGCCCGCCACGCCAGCGACGATGCGCTGCTCATCGCCTACCTGCACGGCGAGATCAGCGCGGCCGAGTTCCGCGCCGCCTGGCGTGCCGAGTCGCTGCCCGCCCGCGGCATGCCCTGAGCGGTCAGGCGCTCTCGTCGGCCGTGTCCAGCGGTGTCGCGCGCCGGCGCACGCGGGCCAGCAGGCTGTGGTAGCGGCCCAGCAGGGTCGACAGCAGATACACCCCGCCGGCCAGCAGGATGATGCTCGGCCCCGAGGGCAGGCCCAGGTGATACGACAGCAGCAGCCCGCCGGTGCTGGCGAACAGCGCGATCACCACGGCGACGGCCATCAGCCCTTCCAGGCGCTTCGACCAGAAGCGCGCAGCGGTGGCCGGCAGCATCATCAGCCCCACCGCCATCAGCGTGCCCAGGGTCTGGAAGCCGGCGGTCAGGTTGAGCACCACCAGCCCCAGGAACAGCCCCTGGATGAGGCCGCTGTGCACGCCCTGGCCGCGCAGGAACAGCGGGTCCAGGCACTCCACCACCAGCGCGCGGAAGGCCATCGCCATGACCAGCACGGTCACGCTGGCGACCCCGGCGATCAGCCACAGCGCCGTGGTGTTCACGGCCAGGATCGAGCCGAACAGCACATGGGTCAGGTCGACGCTGCTGCCGCCCAGCGACACCAGCATCACCCCGGCGGCCAGCGAGATCAGGTAGAAGCTGGCCATCGCCGCGTCCTCGCGATGGCCGGTGAGCTGCGACACGCTGCCCGCCAGCCCCGCCACCAGCAGCCCGGACAGGATGCCGCCGAGGCTCATCGCCGGCAGCGAGAAGCCGGCGAGCAGAAAGCCCAGCGCCACGCCCGGCAGGATGGCGTGCGCCATGGCGTCGCCGAGCAGGCTCATGCCGCGCAGCATCAGGAACACCCCCAGCGGCGGGGCGGCCAGCGACAGGGCCAGGCCGGCGACCAGCGCCCGCTTCATGAAGCCGTAGTCGGTCAGCGGGGAGACGAGCAGGGCCTGAAGGGTATCGATCATCGCGTTGCTCCGCGGGCGAGGTGCAGGGGCAGGGGCGCGGGGGCGGCCGCCATGCCGCCGGATTGCAGCAGCTCCTGCGGGTCGTGCCAGTGGCCGCGGCCCTCGGCCAGCAGCAGCACGCGATCGGCCAGCGCGGCGAGCTGGTCGCGGTCGTGGAGGACCACCACGATGGTGGTGCCGGCCCGGGCCATGTCGCGCAGCACCCCGGTAAGCACGGTGACGGTGTCGGCATCGACATTGGCGAAGGGCTCGTCGAGCAGCAGCAGCTCGGCCTCCTGCATCAGGGTGCGCCCCAGCAGGGCACGCTGGCGCTGCCCGCCGGAAAGCTCGCCCAGCGGCCGGTGGGCGAGCTGCGAGATGCCCAGGCGCTGCATGATCTCGCGGGCCTGGCGGTACTGGTCCGGCCGGTAGCCCCGGAGCGCGCCGCGGGTCGGCCAGCTGCCGGTCATCACCAGCTCCTCGACGCTCATCGGAAAGCTCAGGTCCAGCGCCAGCTGCTGGGGCAGCCAGGCGCGGCGTTCGCGGGGAATCGTGCACTCGATGCGACCGGCGATGGGCGGCAGCACGCCCATGATCGCCTGGATCAGCGTGCTCTTGCCCGCCCCGTTGGCGCCGATCAGCGCGGTGATGGCGGCGTCCGGGAAGGCCCCCGCGAGATGCTCGATCACCGTGCGCCCGCCCTGGGCCAGCGCCAGGTCGTGGAGTGCCAGCCGCGCCATCAGCCCAGCAGCCCCCCGGCCCAGGCCGCCGCCAGCCACAGCACCGCCAGCGGCACCAGGGCCATCAGCAGCCGGCGGCGGGCCGACAGCGACATCAGCGAGAAGTGACAGGGCCCGTCGGGGCGGTGGCGGTGTCGATGCGGCATGGCGGGGCTCGATCTCGGGAAAACGGCAAAAAGTTATAACATAACAAAACAGCGTGGCCAATCGTCCGCGACGGGTCGCCCCCGGGATCAGTAGCGAATCTGCACCCCCACCCGGTCGGGCGCGAGCGTCCAGGCGTACTGGTACTCGAGATTCACGCCACCCAGCGTCAAGCGGGCCGGCTGAAAGCGGTTGAGCGCCACCCCGGCCTGGCCCGGCTGGGTTCTCAGCTGGATCTCGCCGACCAGCATGCCGGTGGCGAAGCTGACCGCGCCGTCGCGCGGGCGGTCGTCGCCGACGCCGATCGCCAGTCCGCCCAGGGTATTGATGACCAGTGAACTCAGCCGTGCCCGCCAGGCCCGGCGCCGGCGCTCCTCGGCGGCGGTGGCGCGCATCAGCGCGCGGGCCTCGGCCAGGTGGGCCGCGTCGCGGTGTTCGGCCAGGGTCTGCAGGCGCCGGTAGGCGGCCGGGTGGGGCTGCGCCTCGGTGATCACCCCGGCCAGCGCCAGCGCCGACTTGATGCCGCCCACCCGAGCGTCGAAGCGGTCATCGGCACCGTCGGCCTCGCTGGCCTGGTAGGCGTTGTCGGCCAGGCTGGCGGCGTAGATCCCGCCCCAGCCGTAGCGCCACAGCGTGGCCTGCTGCGCCCCGCCCTCGAGGGCGTCGAGATAGGCATTCCATTCGGCGTCGGCCGGGGCCGGCTGGGCCAGCGCCGGGATGGCGATGAGTCCCAGTGCCCCGAGCGCGACGACTCGGGCGAAACGGGCAAGGCGAGACATGGGGGCTCCCTGTCAGCGTGGATCCGGAGCGCGGCGGGCGTCCCGCCGGCAAGCCTCTGGAGTATAGGGGATCGCGGGCCGGTACCGGTGTTGACAGGCGATGGTGCGGCGCCTAGATTCTATCATAGTTAATGAGAATCATTATCAATTGTAGAAGCCGGCGGAGAACCCCATGTCCTATCGCATCCACAGCACCCTGCACGGTGCCAACCCCTGCCTGGAAATCCTCGACGCCAGCTCCGGCAGCGTGCGGCTGGCCTGGGAGTATCCGCGACGGCCTGCCGGTGGCGAGGTCGCCGATCCGGACCTGCTGGCCCTGGCGCGCGAGCGCGCCGTGCATCGGCTGTTCTGCCGACTGTTCCTGCTGACCACCGAGCAGTATCTCAAGGGCGAGCTCGACGACCGGCTGCCGGTCGGCGAGACGCCCCCGGTGAACGCTTGACCGCATGGCTCAGCGCTCGAGCACGTAGTCTCCCGGGGCCTCGCCCAGCGGCGGATAGCCCGCGTCCGGCTTGCCCAGCGGCGGCGGTGTGACCCGGGCGCCGGAGTGCTGGTGCAGCCAGGCCTGCCATTCCGGCCACCACGAGCCGGATCGCTCGGCGACCTGCTCGCGCCAGGTCTCGGCGCTGACCCGAGTGGCCGTGGCCGGCTTGTCGGCGACCTGGTAGACCCGGTGGTGATGGCCGGGTTCGCTCACCACCCCGGCGTTATGGCCGCCGCTGGTGAGCAGGAAGGTGACGTCGCCGCCGAGGTAGGACTGGTTGCGATAGACCGAGCGCCACGGCGAGATGTGATCCTTGCGGGTGGCGACGACGAAGCCGGGGACGCGGATGTCGCCGAGCAGCACCGGCTGGCCGTCGGCGCGATAGCGCCCGCGGGAGAGCGCGTTGTCGAGGTAGAGCCGGCGCAGGTATTGGGAGTGCATGCGATAGGGCATGCGGGTGCCGTCGGTGCTCCACGCCATCAGGTCGAAGGTCGGCTGGCGCTCGCCCATCAGGTACTCGCGCACCAGCCGCGACCAGATCAGGTCGTCGGACTGCAGCAGCTGGAAGGCGCCCTTCATCTGCCAGTCCTCCAGGTAGCCCTGCTCGCGCATGGTGTCCTCGAGGAAGTGCACCTGGCTGTCGTCGATGAACAGCTCCAGCTCCCCGGCCTCGGCGAAGTCGGTGAGGCTGGCGAGCAGGGTCAGGCTGGCCAGGCGCTCGTCGCCGTCGCGGGCCATCGCCGCCGCGGCGATCGACAGCAGGGTGCCGCCCAGGCAGTAGCCGACGGCATGGACCTTCCGCGAGGGCACGATGGCGTTGACGGCGTCGAGCGCCGCCATCACCCCGAGCCGGCGATAGTCCTCGAGGCCCAGGTCACGCTCCGCCTCGCCGGGGTTCTTCCACGACACCATGAACACCGTGTGACCCTGGTCGACCAGCCAGCGCACCAGCGAGTTCTCGGGCGACAGGTCGAGGATGTAGTACTTCATGATCCAGGCCGGCACGATCAGCAGCGGCTCGGCGTGGACCCGTTCGGTGGTCGGCCGGTACTGGATCAGTTCGATCAGCCGGTTGCGGTAGACCACCTGGCCGGGCGTGACCGCCACCGCCTCGCCGGGAGTGTAGCGCTCGGCGCCGACCGGCGGGCGATGCGCGGCGAAGCGCGAGGCGTCCTCCCAGGCGTGCCGGGCGCCCTCCACCAGATTGCGCCCGCCCCGTTCGGCGGTGCGCGACAGTACCGCGGGGTTGGTCAGCGGGGTATTGGCAGGCGAGAACAGGTCCAGCACCTGGCGGGTGATGAAGTTGGCCACCGCCTCGTGATGCGGCGTCACCCCCGGCACCCCGGACATGGCATCGTCCCACCATTGCTCGGTCAGCAGGAAGCCCTGATGCAGCAGATTGAAGGGCCAGTGCTGCCACTCCGGCTCGTCGAAGCGGTCGTCGCGCTCTGCCGGTTCGATGCAGTGCTCGCAGTCGCTCGTGCCCCAGGCCCGGGATGCGTAGTCGGTCAGCCGTGCCGCGCCGCGCTGGGTCGCGAGGGCCAGCTGGGCCTGCTTGCCCGGCGACAGCAGCAGGTGGGTCCACCAGTCGCCGTAGGCCTGCAGGATCGACGCCGGCGAGAGGCCGGCGGTCAGCCGGGCGATGGCGGCGTGGGTCTGCCGGTTCCAGGCCGTGAACGGATCGTCGGTGGATGCCGGCTCATGCGCTGCATCGGCCGCGTCGGCGTCGCCGGTGGCGGACGCGGATGCCGGTTCGTCGACGGCATCGGCGGTGGGGGCGAGCGGCCGTCGCCCGTAGTCCGGCGCGGGCTGTGCCCCGTCCCTGGCTGTCTGGGCTGACGTGGTCGAATCGTTCGTCGCCATGGCGGTCTCCCTGTCGCGTGCACGGGCCGCAGAACCCGGCGGTGGGCGGCTCGGGCGCCGATGGCGCCGTGCCGGCCTTCGCCTCGCCGGTCCCGCGGCCACGCGTCGTGAATGAACCTCCCTTGATTGCCTTGCTGACGCACCTTTCAACCATAGTGGCTATGACGCGCGAGTGCAGGGAGAGGTTCGCCGGGGCCGGTCATGTTCAGGGGGGCGGGAAAGGAGATACTTGGACGATATCCCGCACCGCTGCGCCGAAACTTGGCGGAAGAGGCGTTTTTGACATCGTTAAGAATCATGAAATTGACGATATGCTTCTTTCTTATTATTGGGGCGAGAGCCCTGGGTTTCGGCACCAATGTCTCGGGAATTCAATAACCCATCGGCTGACTTGGGGGCTCGTCATCGATTTCTGACAGGGGATGTAAGCCCGGGATTACAGGTAGATCATCGAGATCAAGGCAGCCTGAAAAGTTGACTGATTATTTGCCCTACTTCTGGAATGAGAACAGTGGTTCTGCTTTATTGGGTTAATCTTAATTCGGATTAGCCCATATGTATTACTATCTGTACTGGGGCAAGGCCCGGCCTGACGGCGCAGGTGCGCAGTGCCACCTTCTGCCCTATCACAGTCTGGACGTGGCCGCCGTCGGGTGGTACCTGCTCGCCCCCGAGCGTCCCTTGACCCAGCGGCTGGCGGCCCGGCTCGATATGCCGCCCGAGGCGCTGCGGCGTTTCTTCGTCTTCCTGCTGGGCCTTCACGACCTCGGCAAGTTCGCTCGCGCCTTCCAGGGACTGGCCCGGCCCGAAGGTGTCGAGTTGGTACCACCGATCGAGCGACTGGTCTATACCGAACGGCATGACCGGCTGGGTGCCCTGCTGTGGCAGACGTGCTGGATCGAGTGGTGGCAGGACGGCACTCTGGGAGGGGCTGGAGAGTTGCCACCGCGACACGAGCGTCGCCAGTTGGGTGAAACCCTGCGTGCCTTGCTGGCGCCGATGTTCGGCCATCATGGCCTGCCGGTGGAGGCTGGCCGGCTGGATCTTTCCCGGTTCTTTGGCAGCGGTGATATTGCCGATGATGTTCAGGCGGCACGACAGTTTGTTGCCGACTGGGCCGCCCTGATCGGGTTCAATTGGCCGGTCGACAAGCTGGTTGCTCCCCAGTGGCGGGAAGCCTTTCTGTCGGTGAGCTGGACGATTGCCGGCTGGGCCACCTTGAGCGACTGGCTGGGCTCCAACCGAGATCATTTCACCTACTGCCAGAATCCGATGCCGCTGGCCAAATACTGGCCCATGGCACTCGAGCGGGCCGAACGAGCGCTGGCCGAGACGGGATTTGCTCACCCTCCCGAGCCGATACCCTACGCCGGACTGGCCAGCTGGTTCGGCGGCCGGTCGGTCACACCGACTCCCCTGCAGCGGGAGGCCGAGACCCTGGTTCTCGGCGATGGTCCGCAGCTCTTCGTCCTCGAGGACGTGACCGGTGCCGGCAAGACCGAGGCAGCCTGTATCCTCGCCCAGCGTCTGCTGGCAGCGGGCCACGGCGAAGGGCTCTATTTCGCATTGCCGACCATGGCAACCTCCAACGCCATGTACGAGCGTCTCGGCCATCTGCATTGGCATTTCTACGCCGAGGCGTCGCATCCCTCCTGCGTGCTGGCACATGGTGCCCGCGAGCTCAACGATACCTTCATGCAGGCCATCGCCGCCGAGCAGCCGGGAGATCGTGATTACGCCGCCGACGACATGACGGCCACCACGCGCTGCAACCGCTGGCTGGCCGATTCCCGCAAGAAGTCGCTGCTGGCCGATGTGGGCGTCGGCACCATCGATCAGGCACTGATGGGGCTGCTGCCGTTTCGGCACCAGTCGCTGCGCCTCTATGGCCTGGCCCGCAAGGTGCTGATCGTCGACGAGGTGCACGCCTACGACCACTACATGCAGACCCTGCTCAACCAGCTGCTGGCCCATCATGCGCGTCAGGGCGGCAGCGCCATCCTGCTGACGGCCACCATGCCGCGTGCCATGCGCGAGGCGCTGGCCGCGGCATGGCGTGAAGGGTTGGGGCAGGCACCGGCCTCGCTGCAGAACGATGCATTCCCGCTGTTGACCCAGGTTGGCGACGGTCTGGAGCGCGAGACCCCGCTGGCCACGCGCCCGGAAGTATCGCGTGAGGTCGGCATCGACTGGCTGGCATCCGAAGAACAGGCGCTCGATGCCGTGATGGCGGCCGTCGAGGTGGGCGAGTGTGTCGCCTGGGTGCGCAATACCGTAGACGACGCTATTCGTGCCTACGAGCAACTCCGCCAACGCCATCCCGCCCCCGAGCGCTGCCTGCTGTTTCACAGTCGCTTCGCCATGCTCGACCGCCAACGTATCGAGTCGGATGTCATCGAGCGGCTGGGGAAGGCCTCCACCCCCGACCAGCGTCATGGCCAAGTCCTTGTAAGTACTCAGGTCTTCCAGGAATCCCTCGACTGTGACGTGGACTTCATGATCAGCGACCTGGCGCCTATCGACCTGCTGATTCAGCGTGCTGGACGCCTGCAGCGCCATGTGCGCGGCCCGCGTCGCGCACCGCTGCTGTCCGTGCTGGCGCCCGAATGGAGCGATGAACCGGATGGCCAGTGGCTGAAGCGTTCTCTGCCGGGCACTCAGGCGGTCTATCGCGACACCTCCCTGCTCTGGCTGACTCAGCGCGTGCTGCGCGAACTGGGCGCGATCCGCATGCCCGACGAGGCGCGGTCGCTGATCGAGGGCGTTTACGGCCCGGTTACTGACCTGGTGCCGGATGGCCTGCAGGAGGCGCGGTGGGAGCAGCGCGGCATGCAGGGCGTGGCCGTCTCGATGGCCAACTTCAACGCCCTGTCGCTTGAGCAGGGCTATCTTCGCCAGCCGGAAGTCGACCAGTGGCAGGAGGAGCTGGAGATCGGTACCCGGTTGGTCGACGAACCGTCGCTCAACGTCGTGCTGCTCAAGCGTTCGACCGATGGCGAACTGGCGCTGTGGGCCGAGGACGAGCGCCACGCCGCCATGCTCAGTCAGGTCAAGCTACGCCAGAGCCAGGCGGAGAAGCTGGCGGACCTGCCGGCCGGGGACCAACTCCAGTGGGAAGCGCTTCAGGAACGCGACAAGGCGCTGCGTTTCACGCGGCCCTGGCTGGTCGAGGCCGATACCGGCTGCGGCTATGACGCCCGGTGGGGAGTGAGGTTTTCGAGGGACGGTGAAAATCCCCGCTGATGCGGGGAACGAAGTAACGCATGAGTCTGGCGTATGAGCCAATACCGGCTTATCCCCACGTGGGTAGGGAGCGGAACAGATCATCTCATTGCCTTGGGCTGGATGTCTAAATATATGTTTGAGCTAATACCTTATTGATTGATGCTGAGCCTGAAGCTACCCTTTGGCTGCCATTTGCTGATGAGGAGGTGCGTTCGTGCGGGGCTGGCTTGAGGAAGCGTTATGGAAGATTGCCGAATGGGACTGGGTGAGTATCGCCGTGAAGGCTGTCTGTTTCTCTATCCCGCGAGTGATTCTTGGCCTCATCAAAAGAGGGGGAAAGAGGTAATGAACCTGCTCAATGACCCTTGGCTGCCTTTCCGTACCAGGGACGGTGCCATCGACTACCGGCCGCCCAGCGCGGTGGCTGATCCCGAGATCGTCGATCTCGCCCTGCCGCGGGCCGATTTCCAGGGTGCCGCCTACCAGTTCCTGATCGGCCTGCTGCAGACCGCGCTGCCGCCGCAGGATCACGGCGACTGGCTGGACCGCTTTCTCGAGCCTCCCAGCGTCGCCGATCTAGAGGCCGCCTTCGCGCCTTTCAGCGATGCCTTCGAGCTGGACGGTGACGGGCCGCGCTTCATGCAGGATCTCGATCCGCTCGAAGGCACTGACTCAAGCTCCGTGAGTGGGTTGTTGATCGACTCTCCAGCAACCCACTTTGTGAAACCAGGTACGGTAGATGCCCTTTGCGGGAAATGCTCAGCATTGGCTTTATTCAATATCCAGGCCAATGCCCCATCCGGGGGGCGTGGTCATCGGGTGGGGTTGAGGGGTGGTGGGCCTTTAACCACGCTGGTTATGCCTGATCACCCCGAGGAAAAGCTATGGGTTAGGCTGTGGATGAATGTGACAGTCAGCCAAAAAATAATCCGGCCTGGCCAGGCTTGGAAAAAGCCAAGTTCTGACAATGCTGACCTGTTTTTTTGGATGGGACCCACCCGGGTCAGTGAGAATAAGGGCTCGGAAATTTTCCCCGAGAATACGCATCCGTTACATCCCTTCTGGTCCATGCCGAGACGCTTCCGACTGATCTTTGAAGCGGAAGGCCGCTATTGCGACATATGTGGGGAAATGGAAAGCCGCACCGTGCGTCGGATCAAGTCTAAAAACTATGGGGCTAACTATGACGGGCCCTGGCTTCACCCGCTGACGCCCTACCGGCGCGACCCCAAGAAACCCAACGAACCGCCGTTGTCCATCAAGGGGCAGCCCGACGGCCTGGGCTATCAGCACTGGTCGAATCTGGTGCTGCACGATGCCGACGGCAGCGGCGCGCTGCCTGCATTGGTGGTGCAGGACTATGTATCCGAAAAGGTGCGGATTGTTGACGAGGAGCGTCGTTTCGGGGAGGAAATCGCCGCGCTACCCAAGCATGTGCGGCTTTGGGTCTTCGGTTATGACCTGGAGAAAATGAAGCCGCGCGGCTGGTACAACGTCGAGATGCCGCTGGTCGCGGTGCCTCCCGCCCAGCAGGAGCGGCTGCGCGCCTGGGTTCAGCAGCTCACCGACCTGGCTCGGCAGGTCGCCTGGAGGGTACGCACCCAGGTCAAGAATGCCTGGTTCGATCGGCCTTCCGAAGCCAAGGGCGATATGAGCCATATCGATCTCGCGTTCTATGACGCGACTCAAGGTGCCTTCTTTCATGCCCTGCGGAACTTCCAGGAAATCTTGTCAGCCGCTGACGATGCCTCGGACCTGCCTTCCGAGGTGGCCGAGCGATGGTATCTCACGCTCAAGCGCGAGGGCATGGCGCTATTCGAGGAGCAGGCCCTGAGCGGCGCCCTGGAAGCGGCAGACCTGAAGCGCGCAACCGCGGCGCGACGCCAGCTGCAAGGCTTCCTGGCCGGGCGCAGCAAGGACAGCAAGGTCATTCGTCAATTTGCCGAGATAGGTGGATTTTCATTAACCGCCGAGCCGGCAGCTACCGAGGAGACCGTGTCGTGAGTGAAATGCAACTCGCACCCACAGCAGAGGCACCGCCGCGCGTGCCCGAGTGGCTGCATGCCATCGAGCGCAGGGAGGCTGATGTTCTACGGCGTTGGTGGCAGCGGCTGACGCTGCCGGCAGAAACGCTGAAAACCCATACCGATGCGCCGCCCTGGCCCAAGGGCCTACGGGCGACGCTGCGTCGCTGCGACACCATCGAAGCGGCGATGCTGACGGAGGCGTTTCGCCATCTATGGCAGCAGTTGCCGGATGAGGGGGGTGAGCCCGAGTGGCGGCGCAATCAGCGGCTTCAGGCCTGGTCCTGTATCGCCCTGGTGGTGGCAGAACTTCGCGAGGATGCGCCCAGAATGCCCTTGGGAGCCGCTCTCGGCCAACAGAAGCGCGAGACTGGCAAGCCGTTCATGAGCGAACTGCGCTTTCAGCAGCTGATGACCTCGCGCACTCCGGAGGAGCTGGTGCAGCGTCTGCGCCGGGCCTTGGCGCTGATCGACAAGCGTGGCGTCAGCGCCGTCCACCTGGCCGACAACATCGCGCTGTGGTGGCGTGAATATCAGGGCGATGTCGCACCCAAGCCTACCAGGCGTCTGGGCTTTATCTGGGCCAACGACTACTTCGGCGCCACGACCGCCTATCGACAAGACAACCAGTGATTCGTCAACCACGTCAGGGAGCCAACCCCATGAGCCATTTCATCCAACTGCACCTGCTGACTGCCTACCCGCCGGCCAACCTCAATCGCGATGACCTGGGACGACCCAAGACTGCAATCATGGGCGGTGCCAAGCGCCTGCGTGTCTCGTCGCAGAGCTTGAAGCGGACCTGGCGGACATCGGCGCTGTTCGAGGAGGCCGTGGGCCAGCATCGTGGCATGCGCACCAAGCTGGTGGGCGTCCAGGCCGCCAAGCGCCTGCAGGAAAAAGACGTGAAAGAGAAGGATGCCCGCGCCTGGGCCACAGAGATCGCCAAGGTCTTCGGCGATGTGGCCAAGGGCGAGCTGGAAACCAGTCAGCTGGTCCATGTCGGCCCCGAGGAGCAGGCGGCGGTCGACGCCCTGGTCGAGACGCTGGCTGCGGAGAACCGCGCGCCGGAGAAGGAAGACCTGAATCTGCTGCGGCACAAGCCCTCGGCCGTGGATATCGCACTGTTCGGCCGCATGCTGGCGGCGTCGCCGGCCTTCAATGTCGAGGCTGCCTGTCAGGTCGCCCATGCCATTACCGTGCATGCCGCCGAGGTCGAGGACGACTATTTCACGGCGGTGGATGATCTGAACACCGGCGACGAGCATCGCGGGGCGGCGCATGTCGGCGAGGCCGGTTTCGGTGCGGGCCTGTTCTACAGCTACGTGTGCATCGACCGCCGGCAGCTGATCGAAAACCTGGGCGGCGAAGAGGAACTGGCCGACCGGGCCATCGCGGCCCTGGCCGAGGCCGCCGTGAAGACCTCGCCCAAGGGCAAGCAGAACAGCTTCGGTTCCCGGGCCCATGCCAGCTATGTGCTCGCCGAAAAGGGTGATCAGCAGCCGCGCTCGCTGGCGCCGGCTTTCCTGCGCCCCGTGGCCGGTCAGGATCAGGCGCTGGATGCCATCGGCCGGCTGGAGCGCCAGGCTCAGGCCTTCGATGATGCCTATGGGGCCGGCGCCGAGCAGCGTTTCGTCGTGGCGGCCGATCCCGACTATCGGGAACCGCAGCTGTCCGGTGGCGTGCTCAAGGGCAGTCTTGCCGAGCTGATTGACTTTCTCAATCGGGATCACTGAAGGAGTCGTCATGACGGAGTATCTGGTCTTTCGACTCTATGCGCCGCTCGCCAGTTGGGGCGAGGCGGCCGTGGGCGAGTCGCGCCCCACCGCCACCTATCCCGGACGCAGTGCCATTGTCGGATTGCTCGGCGCGGCGCTGGGCGTGCGCCGGGATGATGACGAGGGGCAGCGTCGGCTGCGCGATAGCATCGGCATCGCCATCAAGCAGCGCTCCCCCGGCATCCTGCTGCGCGATTACCACACCGTGCAGGTGCCGGCATCGCAGTCCAGGGTGACCTATCGCACTCGACGGGACGAGTTGAGCGCCCCGAAGAAAGTCATCAATACCATTCTTTCCAGCCGTGACTATCGCTGCGACGGGCTGTGGACCGTCGCCGTCTGGCTGACACCACAGGCCGAGTTGACGCTCGAGGCGTTGGAACAGGCGCTCAAGGCGCCGCACTTCCCGCTCTATCTGGGACGCAAGGCCTGTCCGCCGGGGGCACCGCTCGCACCGCGGCGCGAGGCGTTTTCTCGGCTACGCGATGCCTTGGATGTCGACTTTACGCCGCTGTGCGGGAGAAACGCCGAAGAGGAGCGCCGCGCGTTGCGGCTGCCGGATAACGCGCTCTATGCCTGGGAAGGCGATGCCAGGGACCTGGATGGCAATGGCCAGGGTGTGGAGTCCAGTGAGTCCTGGGATATGCCGCTCAATCGCCGCCGCTGGCAGTTCGGACCGCGTACCGAATATCGCCGCGTGGTCCGGGCACGGGAGGAGCACTGATGTACCTTTCTCGAGTGCGAGTCGACCTCAACGGCCTGTCCCGAGGGGCCTTGTTCGACATCATGGATGGCAGGGCCTATGCCGCCCACCAATTGCTGTGGCGACTGTTCCCTGAATATCAGGGACCTCGGCCATTCCTGTTTCGTCAGGAAATGGAGGAATCCGAAGACGGAGGCGCGCCGCGGGGGTTGCCGCTGTTCTATGTGCTCTCCGAGCGAGAGCCGGTGCCGATTGCCGGGCTGCTGGAGGCACAGTGCAAGCCGTTTTCCCCGGTGCTGGAACCCGGGGAGCGGCTTGCCTTTCGCCTGCGGGCGAATCCTACAGTGGCCAAGTCAGTATCAGGCAAGCGGGGACAGCGTGCCGACGTGCTGATGGCCGCCAAGTATCCCTTCGAGGCCGGCGGCCAGAGGAAAAGCCAGGCCTGTGTCGAGGCGATGGATGCGGCCGCTCGCGAGTGGCTGACAGAGCGTGCCGAGTCCTGGGGATTCCGTTTACCGATGTCGCCTGAAGTGGGGGCCTATCGTCAGCATGCGTTATCGAAGGACAAGGGCCGCCCCATCCGGTTTTCCAGCGTCGACTATGAAGGCCTGCTGGAGGTCACGGATTCCGGCCGGTTGATCGAGACTCTGGCGCAGGGTGTCGGACGAGCCAAGGCCTTTGGCTGTGGCCTGATGCTGTTGCGTCGTCCCTGACCGATAGCGGACAAGGAGTGCAGGATGGGGTTCATTCCGCTCAAGCCGATCCCCGAGAAGGATCGCATGTCGATGATCTTCGTCGGCATGGGGCAGATCGATGTGCGCGATGGCGCTTTCGTCGTCATCGACGAGGTCAACGGCGAGCGCATGCATATTCCCGTCGGTTCGGTTGCCTGCCTGCTTCTCGAGCCCGGTACTCGGGTCTCCCACGCTGCCGTGAAGCTGGCCTCGGTGGTGGGAACATTGCTGATCTGGGTCGGCGATGCCGGCGTGCGGCTCTACAGCGCCGGCCAGCCGGGTGGGGCTCGCTCCGACAAGCTGCTCTATCAGGCGCAGTTGGCACTGGATGACACGCTGCGTCTGAAGGTGGTTCGCAAGATGTTCGAGCTGCGGTTCGGCGAACCACCTCCCTCGAGGCGCAGCGTCGAGCAACTTCGGGGCATGGAAGGCGCCCGGGTTCGCAAGACCTACCAGCTACTCGCCAAGCAATATGGACTCAAGTGGCAGGGGCGGCGCTACGATCCGACGCAATGGGATGCATCGGACGTCGCGAATCAGTGCTTGTCTGCCGCGACGGCCTGTCTCTATGGCATCACCGAAGCGGCGGTTCTGGCGGCGGGCTATGCACCGGCGATCGGTTTCCTGCATACCGGCAAGCCGTTGAGTTTCGTCTACGATATCGCCGATATCGTCAAGTTCGAGACCGTGGTTCCGGCGGCCTTCCGTGTCGCGGCACGCAATCCGCCGATGCCGGAAAGGGAAGTGCGAATCGCCTGTCGAGATGCCTTCAAGCAGACACGGCTGTTACAGCGGCTGATACCGATGATCGAGGAGGTATTGGCAGCCGGCGAGATCGAGCCGCCGCCTCCCGCTCCGGAAGCGGTACCGCCGGCGATCCCCGAGCCGGAATCGATCGGCGATAGCGGGCATCGGAGTAAGTGATATGGCAATGGTTGTCGTCGTGACCGAAGCGGTTCCACCACGCCTGCGCGGGCGCCTGGCCGTCTGGCTGCTAGAGATTCGTGCCGGCGTCTACGTGGGCGATGTCAGCAAGCGGATTCGCGAAATGATCTGGGAGCAGATCGAAGCCCTGGGCGAGGAAGGCAATGTCGCCATGGCCTGGGCGAGCAATCATGAGTCCGGCTTCGAGTTCCAGACTTATGGTACCAACCGTCGTGAACCCGTTGATCATGATGGCCTGCGCTTGGTGCGTTTTTTACCGCCAGAGCCAACTAGCTGATTTTTAAGGCTCTTTAACAATGCAGTCTGGTCAAAAAGTGATCAAAATCGCTGGTGGAAACCCCGCTGGTGATTTTCTTCATTATAAACAAGTGGCTACAATTAGTCCGATCCCCGCAGGCGCGGGGATAACCCGTTCGTGTTCCACGCGTTGCTGCTGCTGTTCTCCCGATCCCCGCAGGCGCGGGGATAACCCGCTGAGCCTGGCGGGGCGGCTTCAGGACGAGTGCCCGATCCCCGCAGGCGCGGGGATAACCCGGTCGCCCCGGTCTCGATGGCCAGCTGACGGCGCCCGATCCCCGCAGGCGCGGGGATAACCCGATCCACCGGCCGTGGGGCATCCAGGGCGGCGACCGATCCCCGCAGGCGCGGGGATAACCCGAACACGGCATGTGTCATGCCGTGGTCCGATGCCCGATCCCCGCAGGCGCGGGGATAACCCGCACTGCCGCTGCTGCCGTGATCGTTACAGGCCCCGATCCCCGCAGGCGCGGGGATAACCCGGAATTGACCGATCAAGCCCACACTGCCGGTGTCCGATCCCCGCAGGCGCGGGGATAACCCGGACATCAGCGAGGCCTATCGTCGCGGCGACATCCGATCCCCGCAGGCGCGGGGATAACCCGTTCCTGTCCTCAATTACGCCTGCTGCACGTATCCGATCCCCGCAGGCGCGGGGATAACCCGCTCATCGCGCTCGGCGCGGGTCGCGTCGCGAACCGATCCCCGCAGGCGCGGGGATAACCCGGATCTGCCGCGGGGCGCCCAGGTCAACGTCATCCGATCCCCGCAGGCGCGGGGATAACCCGGGTGACCCAGGAACGTACCAGGACCCCGGTCACCGATCCCCGCAGGCGCGGGGATAACCCGGCTGGGCAGTTCTTCCAACTCCGTATTGGATCCCGATCCCCGCAGGCGCGGGGATAACCCGCAGGTGCTCGACGACATCGCGCAGCAGCAGCGCCGATCCCCGCAGGCGCGGGGATAACCCGGAGACCGCCACCATGATCAACCACTACCAGGACCCGATCCCCGCAGGCGCGGGGATAACCCGAACTACTGCTGCAGCCTACGAGAAAGATCGGTCCGATCCCCGCAGGCGCGGGGATAACCCGCGCATGAAGACCTCGGCGCCGCGCATGGAGAACCGATCCCCGCAGGCGCGGGGATAACCCGCCCGACGGCACATTCGTGTCGCGTTCCTGCGGCCGATCCCCGCAGGCGCGGGGATAACCCGATCAAGAAGTGCTTGCGGCTGGCGCAGTCGAGCCGATCCCCGCAGGCGCGGGGATAACCCGACCCGGCGCTTTGGCCGGGTCGTGGTGGATGCCCGATCCCCGCAGGCGCGGGGATAACCCGTCCCAGACGATCTGCTCCCAGGTGGTCAGCGGCCGATCCCCGCAGGCGCGGGGATAACCCGATGCTGGCGACGTTGAAGCCGGCGCCGCGCGCCCGATCCCCGCAGGCGCGGGGATAACCCGGCCGTGTCGATGCAATTCCTGGTCTGCCTCGGCCGATCCCCGCAGGCGCGGGGATAACCCGGTCGGCGCCTTCCCCGAGCTGACCACCAGGGCCCGATCCCCGCAGGCGCGGGGATAACCCGGGGCCATCGGCAAACATCCCGCGCGTATGCTCCCGATCCCCGCAGGCGCGGGGATAACCCGCACCGCCGCGGCGTCGAAATAGACCGACCGCCCCGATCCCCGCAGGCGCGGGGATAACCCGCATCCCGGCCGCTGGCTGGGCACCGGCAACCGCCGATCCCCGCAGGCGCGGGGATAACCCGCCCGCAAACCCCCTCGACTTGGCCATCGTGCCCCGATCCCCGCAGGCGCGGGGATAACCCCCGCGCGAGCTGGTGGCGGTGGTGCGCACGGTCCCGATCCCCGCAGGCGCGGGGATAACCCGGACGCCGCCTTGATCGACCTGCGCAACCGCTACCGATCCCCGCAGGCGCGGGGATAACCCGCGACATGCAAGGCGCCCAATGACGTCGCTCAGCCGATCCCCGCAGGCGCGGGGATAACCCGACGAGCGGCATGCACCCCGAGGACCTGATCATCCGATCCCCGCAGGCGCGGGGATAACCCGCCGATCCCTGTCATGAGGGCGGAGACCACGACCCGATCCCCGCAGGCGCGGGGATAACCCGGCGTCGCGTCCCGGTTTCATCACCACCGCCCACCGATCCCCGCAGGCGCGGGGATAACCCGTTTCTTCACGGTGCCGAGGTGCTGGAGATCGACCGATCCCCGCAGGCGCGGGGATAACCCGCCCAGCGCCGAGCCCGCGAGTACGTCGACGAGCCGATCCCCGCAGGCGCGGGGATAACCCGCCCAGGTCCTCCAGGGGCGGCACCGGCGTGTACCGATCCCCGCAGGCGCGGGGATAACCCGGCCGAAAAGGACACGAAAACCGGCTCTCATTACCGATCCCCGCAGGCGCGGGGATAACCCGTTGACCCCGCGGCTGACCGGGGCGATGGTCCACCGATCCCCGCAGGCGCGGGGATAACCCGATCGTCCTCGCCGGCAGCGGCGACAACGCCAACCGATCCCCGCAGGCGCGGGGATAACCCGCGCCGACGTTCCTTGGCCTCCAGCCGGGCGAGCCGATCCCCGCAGGCGCGGGGATAACCCGCGCACCCGCCGGCTGACGCTGATCGCCAACCGCCGATCCCCGCAGGCGCGGGGATAACCCCGCACGGGCAGCCTTGGCAGCATCCTTGATCGCCCGATCCCCGCAGGCGCGGGGATAACCCGTCCACATACCAGCGCGTCGCCAAGCACCGCGCCCGATCCCCGCAGGCGCGGGGATAACCCGCCGAGAGCGCCCGGGCGGCTGAAGCGAATGCCCCGATCCCCGCAGGCGCGGGGATAACCCGTCGTCGCGGATTTCCGGGAGCTTGGCGCCGACCCGATCCCCGCAGGCGCGGGGATAACCCGTCGACCAGGTCGAACCGGTTGGCCAGGTCGTCCCGATCCCCGCAGGCGCGGGGATAACCCGCGGATGATGTCATTGCCGTGTTCTGTCAGGAACCGATCCCCGCAGGCGCGGGGATAACCCGTGCCGGGCCTCGAGGCGACGATCCTGATGGAGCCGATCCCCGCAGGCGCGGGGATAACCCGGGGTTCGCCGCAGCCCGAGAGATGAAGAACGGCCGATCCCCGCAGGCGCGGGGATAACCCGGGCTCAGAATAGGTGGCCAGCTTGTCGTTACTCCGATCCCCGCAGGCGCGGGGATAACCCAGCATCTCATTCGTGCTGACCGAGGCGCTGCGCCCCGATCCCCGCAGGCGCGGGGATAACCCGCAGATCAGCGGCATCGCGGCGCTGTTCCAGGATCCGATCCCCGCAGGCGCGGGGATAACCCGGTATTCGAGGCCCGGTCGGCGTCATCGACGATCCGATCCCCGCAGGCGCGGGGATAACCCGTCGCGGTTACTCGTGACGGGCAGCTGTGGCGCCCGATCCCCGCAGGCGCGGGGATAACCCGCCAGGGTGCCATCGATCGGATCCTCGACAAGTCCGATCCCCGCAGGCGCGGGGATAACCCGACATCGGCCTGCCCCTCCTTGTCGACGTTAAACCGATCCCCGCAGGCGCGGGGATAACCCGCCGGTGACGACCCCGGCGGATTGACGGTCGATCCGATCCCCGCAGGCGCGGGGATAACCCGGCCGTGCGCGCCGGGCTGGTCAGGGCAGTGTCCCGATCCCCGCAGGCGCGGGGATAACCCGGTCTGGCCTCCATGTTCATGGCGTCGCGGCCGCCGATCCCCGCAGGCGCGGGGATAACCCGTACCTCGCCCGTCACCCACTTCCGAAAAGGTTTCCGATCCCCGCAGGCGCGGGGATAACCCGCGCGAGTGTTGCCGCACATAGACCGCTTGGCTCCGATCCCCGCAGGCGCGGGGATAACCCGTGGCAGAAGCCGGGGCCGGGCTGCTCGACAGCCCGATCCCCGCAGGCGCGGGGATAACCCGACCGGCCACGCAGATCTCGCGTGGGCGACGATCCGATCCCCGCAGGCGCGGGGATAACCCGCGCACGCGGACGTTGTCGGCGGTGCCCATCAGCCGATCCCCGCAGGCGCGGGGATAACCCGACGATGGCCAAGTCGGCCATCGCCTCTTCCACCCGATCCCCGCAGGCGCGGGGATAACCCGGAATAACACGCCCAGTCGTCCTAGCAACTGCCCCGATCCCCGCAGGCGCGGGGATAACCCGAACACGCCAGATGGTGCGCAAAGTCTTGCCAGCCGATCCCCGCAGGCGCGGGGATAACCCGGACGGCCTTGACCTGCTTCGCGTAGCGATACCCCGATCCCCGCAGGCGCGGGGATAACCCGACCCCCAGGCAGTCATCCATGGTCGAGTAACCCCGATCCCCGCAGGCGCGGGGATAACCCGCTGCTGCGCGGTCGCTCCCTGGTCTACCTCGACCGATCCCCGCAGGCGCGGGGATAACCCGGCGCGCAGCTGCTGGAGGATCGGCACCATGGCCCGATCCCCGCAGGCGCGGGGATAACCCGGTCGGTCGTTCTATGTCGGCAAGCAGGCGGGTCCGATCCCCGCAGGCGCGGGGATAACCCGGGGGCCGCTCGCGGTCTGGATCTCGCGTTGAACCGATCCCCGCAGGCGCGGGGATAACCCGGTCGCCGTAATCCCCTGCACCGCCAACGCCAGCCGATCCCCGCAGGCGCGGGGATAACCCGTATCAATATCACCTACAACTATGCGCCGCACTCCGATCCCCGCAGGCGCGGGGATAACCCAGGCGAATCGCGAGGTCCACCTATTCAGCGGCCCCGATCCCCGCAGGCGCGGGGATAACCCGAGCTGGTTGGAGTTGGTCAGGGCGTTGTCGAACCGATCCCCGCAGGCGCGGGGATAACCCGCCCGGCAGTTCGCCGTAGGTGGCGATGTACAGCCGATCCCCGCAGGCGCGGGGATAACCCGCCGGAGATCAGCACCGGCCCCCGCATCATCCCCCGATCCCCGCAGGCGCGGGGATAACCCGGAATTGTCAGGAAACACCAATAATGCAGGAATCCGATCCCCGCAGGCGCGGGGATAACCCGGACGCCGCCGAGGTCTACGGCTTCACCGGGCACCGATCCCCGCAGGCGCGGGGATAACCCGTCGGGGTGGTGGTCGCTCCACTGAATGGTCGGCCGATCCCCGCAGGCGCGGGGATAACCCGGTCCAGGCCAACGCCTACAACCCCAACGCTGTCCGATCCCCGCAGGCGCGGGGATAACCCGGGGGCACGACAGAACGAGATGGTGTTGAACAACCGATCCCCGCAGGCGCGGGGATAACCCGGCTTCCTGGCTCTGTCGCGCCTCAGCGATCGACCGATCCCCGCAGGCGCGGGGATAACCCGCTGTGACCCGAATCCGCGAGCAGTACCAAGGACCGATCCCCGCAGGCGCGGGGATAACCCGAAATCCTCGAACGTTTGGCTGAGCGGCACCTGCCCGATCCCCGCAGGCGCGGGGATAACCCGCACTGGGTGACGCCGGATTCTCTGGCGCTGCCCCGATCCCCGCAGGCGCGGGGATAACCCGCACTGGTTCACCACCAACGACGGCGGCGGCAACCGATCCCCGCAGGCGCGGGGATAACCCGATCAGTCGGGTGGTGTGGTGCTGCCCGGTCTCCCGATCCCCGCAGGCGCGGGGATAACCCGCCAGGGCGTGGTACAGCTCGCTCACCTCGGGCCCGATCCCCGCAGGCGCGGGGATAACCCGATCATCGTGCCGCGTACCGGCGGTGTCGGCTCCCGATCCCCGCAGGCGCGGGGATAACCCGTGCTTGCTGTAGTGGGCCGCCTTTTCGAGTAACCGATCCCCGCAGGCGCGGGGATAACCCGCAGGTCATGCATTTTGTTGAGACGTTCGATATCCGATCCCCGCAGGCGCGGGGATATCCCGGTTCTCCATGAGCGCGACGAGGCGAAGGGTGTCCGATCCCCGCAGGCGCGGGGATAACCCGCCCAGCCGATCCGCTTGATCGGCGACCCAGCGCCGATCCCCGCAGG
Organism: Modicisalibacter tunisiensis; assembly: GCF_020148005.1. GTDB lineage: Bacteria > Pseudomonadota > Gammaproteobacteria > Pseudomonadales > Halomonadaceae > Modicisalibacter > Modicisalibacter tunisiensis. Next base: position 1,141,639 of record NZ_JAGXFD010000001.1, read on the forward strand.
CGCGGGGATAACCCGTACCCTCGCTGGGTCTCGGATGCCTTGCGCTCCCGATCCCCGCAGGCGCGGGGATAACCCGGCCGGCAAGTAATGCTCGGCGACGACGACTGGCCGATCCCCGCAGGCGCGGGGATAACCCGGACGCCCGCTGCCTGAACGACATCCTGGCGGACCGATCCCCGCAGGCGCGGGGATAACCCGCTCACCGGCGATAACCCGGTTATCGTCCTCATCCGATCCCCGCAGGCGCGGGGATAACCCATTCCCGCTCCTCCTCACATCGACCCGTCATGCCCGATCCCCGCAGGCGCGGGGATAACCCGTTCATCCGCACCAAGAATCGGCTGGTCTGGTACCGATCCCCGCAGGCGCGGGGATAACCCGGCTTTTGTGCCTGTACTTCGACGACATCGAAACCGATCCCCGCAGGCGCGGGGATAACCCGCCACCGCTCGTTGTTCAGGTACGTGGTCGGGTCCGATCCCCGCAGGCGCGGGGATAACCCAGAGATTCACGACATGCTGCTGGACATCATGGAGCCGATCCCCGCAGGCGCGGGGATAACCCGGTCGTGGACATCCCGCGACAGCTTCAGATCGACCGATCCCCGCAGGCGCGGGGATAACCCGCAGGCGCTGATGACGATCGTGGACGATGCCCACCGATCCCCGCAGGCGCGGGGATAACCCGGTTGCCTGCTGTTGCCGTTTGTTGCCTGAGCGCCGATCCCCGCAGGCGCGGGGATAACCCGGCCGGCATTGATCGTCTCGATCAGGAAGATCGCCGATCCCCGCAGGCGCGGGGATAACCCGCCCGGTCATCTTGTGGACGGCTTGCTGTTTGCCCGATCCCCGCAGGCGCGGGGATAACCCGGCGCGCGCTCAGGCATGGGCGAAGCAGGTCGACCGATCCCCGCAGGCGCGGGGATAACCCGCCAACGTCTGGCCACCATTGCCGAGCGCTATGCCGATCCCCGCAGGCGCGGGGATAACCCGCCCTTCCCTTGGCTTCATAGTCGCTGGTTTCACCGATCCCCGCAGGCGCGGGGATAACCCGTCAGGGAAAAGCGAGGTCCGCAGGTGGAGGATCCGATCCCCGCAGGCGCGGGGATAACCCGGAGCACCCAATTGGAGGGAGGGCCGCATGCCTGCCGATCCCCGCAGGCGCGGGGATAACCCGGCCGTGTAGACGCTCAGGAGCGCTCCGAGATCCCGATCCCCGCAGGCGCGGGGATAACCCCGCCGTCTTCCGACTGGAACTTCCCCGCCAACGCCGATCCCCGCAGGCGCGGGGATAACCCGCCGGGGTGCTTGTAAGCCGACCGACCCCAACGCCGATCCCCGCAGGCGCGGGGATAACCCGCGGATGATGTCATTGCCGTGTTCTGTCAGGAACCGATCCCCGCAGGCGCGGGGATAACCCGTGCCGGGCCTCGAGGCGACGATCCTGATGGAGCCGATCCCCGCAGGCGCGGGGATAACCCGGGGTTCGCCGCAGCCCGAGAGATGAAGAACGGCCGATCCCCGCAGGCGCGGGGATAACCCGCATTACCCGCCTGACCCACTCTAGGAGGATTGCCGATCCCCGCAGGCGCGGGGATAACCCGTAAAGCTCGACGCTCATGTCACTGGTCCGGACCCGATCCCCGCAGGCGCGGGGATAACCCGACGCGCACGCCCTGGTCTCGCAGGCAGCGCGCCCGATCCCCGCAGGCGCGGGGATAACCCGGCATCGGGACGCTGGCCGAGTGCCCGGTTGATCCGATCCCCGCAGGCGCGGGGATAACCCGCCAGGGATGCTCTACAACTTCAGCCCGGACCACCGATCCCCGCAGGCGCGGGGATAACCCGCCACCAGCGTGTAGTCGGCGGTACCGCTGTCCCCGATCCCCGCAGGCGCGGGGATAACCCGTCCTATGAGCAGGACGGCAAGGGGATGGAGGACCGATCCCCGCAGGCGCGGGGATAACCCGATTCTCAGCCGCGCTGACCAGCGTGAAAGCCCCCGATCCCCGCAGGCGCGGGGATAACCCGCTGGTCGACTGGATCCGCAACGACCAGCGCCACCGATCCCCGCAGGCGCGGGGATAACCCGGCCGCAAGTTCGCCCAGGGCGGGCTGTTCACCCCGATCCCCGCAGGCGCGGGGATAACCCGATTTCCGCCCATACGTAGTCGCCGCTCTGGGACCGATCCCCGCAGGCGCGGGGATAACCCTCAGGTAGTCCTGGCCGTGGCGCTTATCGATCTCCGATCCCCGCAGGCGCGGGGATAACCCGAAGGGGCGTTCGGTGGCCGAGTTCGAGCAGCTTACCGATCCCCGCAGGCGCGGGGATAACCCGGTGAAGCCCGGCACGCTTGTCGGGGCTAGGCGCCGATCCCCGCAGGCGCGGGGATAACCCGGACTGGACGGCCTTCGCCGACGCCGCCGACGCCCGATCCCCGCAGGCGCGGGGATAACCCGGGCTTGCCGTTGACGTTGACGGTGTCGGACCCCCGATCCCCGCAGGCGCGGGGATAACCCGGCGTCCAGCTTGGTCTCCATGCGAGCCAGGGTCCGATCCCCGCAGGCGCGGGGATAACCCGCGCACTGGCGTCAGCTTCCAGACTGCGCACCTCCGATCCCCGCAGGCGCGGGGATAACCCGCACTTTTGGCGTATTGGCCCAGTAGGCTGGATCCGATCCCCGCAGGCGCGGGGATAACCCGCTGGTTGGCGAGAGACAACTCATCATGACCACCCGATCCCCGCAGGCGCGGGGATAACCCGCGATAGCCGGTCACGCGCAGCGTCCGGCCGGCCCGATCCCCGCAGGCGCGGGGATAACCCGCCGCCCGCGACGGTCAGCGACAGGTCGGTGAACCGATCCCCGCAGGCGCGGGGATAACCCGGATCAGGCCAAACGCCTGGAGCAGCTGGTCAGCCGATCCCCGCAGGCGCGGGGATAACCCGAACACGGTGAACCTATTCCATTTGGCGTTGGACCGATCCCCGCAGGCGCGGGGATAACCCGCAGCGACGCACATCTCGAAGGACGTCCGCCAGCCGATCCCCGCAGGCGCGGGGATAACCCGCTGTGGGATGGCATCAAGGGCGCTGCCGAGTGCCGATCCCCGCAGGCGCGGGGATAACCCGGCCGACGCTCAGGTGGGCTGGTCTGCTCTCGGCCGATCCCCGCAGGCGCGGGGATAACCCGGCTGTCGTGGTCGCCGCGGGGTGATTGCGGCTCCGATCCCCGCAGGCGCGGGGATAACCCGGACAGCGACGCCGCCAAGACTGGGCTCGAGACCCGATCCCCGCAGGCGCGGGGATAACCCGAAAGGAGAGCGACACGAGGCCCCCCGCGAAGCCCGATCCCCGCAGGCGCGGGGATAACCCGGCACTCCGCTGGCCGCGCCGTCGCCGGGTTCGCCGATCCCCGCAGGCGCGGGGATAACCCGGTGCGGGGTAGGCTTCCCCCGGTGCGGCGTCGCCGATCCCCGCAGGCGCGGGGATAACCCGGCGTCGACGATCGCCTCGCGGGCGAAGTAGAACCGATCCCCGCAGGCGCGGGGATAACCCGGGTTCTGGCGCGAACTGGAGTTCAATGAGTGGCCGATCCCCGCAGGCGCGGGGATAACCCGCGCCTCGGCCTGGCCTTCAAGGCCATGGTGGACCGATCCCCGCAGGTGCGGGGATAAGCCGTACGGGTCGATGAAGGCGCTGCCGCACGAGATCCGGTCCCCGCAGGCGCGGGGATAACCCGTGCATGGCGAAGCCCTGACCTGGTCGACCGGCCCGATCCCCGCAGGCGCGGGAATAACCCGAACACCCACCTGAGCCGCGAGGTTCGCGAGGTCCGATCCCCGCAGGCGCGGGGATAACCCGAACACCCATCTGAGCCGCGAGGTTCGCGAGGCCTGATCCCCGCAGATGCGGGGATAACCCGCTGCTGCGCAGCAAGGCGCGCAAGAACACCGCCCGGTCCCCGCAGGCGCGGGGATAATCGTTTGCGTTCGCTGCCGCCCAGACAGTCCAGAAAGCAGTTCCTGCTGTAGGAAAATACGTCTCGAGAATACGAGCGTCTTTCCACACAGGGAAAAGACGCTCATTTTTCTATCCACGCCTGATCGGGGCGGGCGGTGTAGATGGTTGAGGGGCCGATCCTTTCGCAGACGTTTCGGTGGAATCGTCAGTGGCTTGCGTTCTGGTATTCAACCGTCGATCGATATGAGCGAGAAGCAGCAGTTGCAGGGCGAGGAAGCCGAAGCAGGTGGTGACACTGAGTGCCATGGGGGCGTACTCGAAAACGGCGGATGCCGCTCGTGGAGTATAGCCGGTGCAGGGCGTTCGGCGAGGGCGGTCAGCCCGCCGGAGCGGGCTGCGGGGCTCAGTGTTCGTCGTTCTCGAAGCGCTCGGCGGCGCGCAGCGCTTCGTCCTGGGTGTCGTGCTCGGAGACGACATTCTCGTTGTCGGGCTGGCTCTCGTCGATCACGACCCAGCCGGTGATCTTCTCGTTCATGTCGCGGGCGGCGAATACCGGTTCCACACGGGCTTGTTTCTGCATGGTCGCTCCTTGGCCGGAAATGATGGGGGCGGTTTTCCTCTTTCGGTACGTTTCGGCTCAGACGCCGTCGCGGGGTAGATCGCCGGCAGCCGGACGGTTGAGTTCGGTGCAGGGGCAGCCTTCGTGGACGCAGGACATGCCGTCGGGGTGACCGGCTGCGCAGGCCGAGCAGCAGAAGGCCTGGCCTTCGCTCATCGCGCTCTGCTCGCTGGTGACCTGGTGTTCGCAGCCCACGCAGGCGCAGGTTCCCAGATCGGCCATCGTTGTCTCCTGTTTGGCGGATTCACCAATCAAGGTAGTCAAGCCGCGGGGCGCTTTGCCAATCGATCGGGCAGCGTGTGGTAGGCGGCGAGCACCTCGCGAAAGGTGGCGCGACGAGGCTCTGAAATCGGGCGGCGTCGCGTCGCTGGCTCGAGTAACCAGCGACGCGCGACACAACAGACCGATGAAGCGCGGTGCGTCCGGCACCGCGTTTCAGCATGCGTCCTGACGGGGGCGGGTATCGAGTCTCAGTTGTCGGCGTCGGGGGCGGCCGGCTGAAAGGCCCGCTTGTCGTCGGGCAGGCGCACCATGTCGCCAAGATTCAGCTCGCCGAGCGACTTCATGCGTTCGCCGCTGTCGGGGTCGATCAGCGCGACAACCTCGCCGATGCTGGTGGCGTCGCGGTAGGCCTCGACGCGCACGCGCACGCTGACGCCGCGGTAGCGGCCGGTGAGGATGCTGCCGGGGTGGGGCTCGCCGTAGTCGTTGGGGTCCTTGGCGTAATGCGCGCTGACGCTGCCGGCGCCGGGGGAATCCCATTCGATGTGCTTGTGCATGAAAATCTCCTGTTGCGGGATGAAGTTACCGTCAGGGTAGCGCGCCAGGCGTGGCTCGCCCATGGGGTGGCGGACATTCGGTCATTAAGCCAGTGTTAAGACGAATGCGCTGTGCTGGGGTAGCGAATTGACGCTAACGGCGTGGCCGTCCGGCGGCCATGCCTCGGTAACGGGAGGTACCCGATGTCGATGGCCCATATTCATCCCATGCTGGTTCACTTTCCCATCGTGCTCTGGCTGCTGGCCGTGGCCTGCCAGTGTCTGGTGGTGTTGCGCGGGGAGACGTTCGAGCGACGGCGAAGCTGGCAGAAGGCGTCGCTGTGGCTGCTGGTGCTGGGCACGCTCGGGGGCCTTGTTGCGGCCGGCTTCGGCGATGCGGCCTTCGATATCGCCCGAGAGAAGGGTTTCCCCGCGGCGCCCATCGAGTCCCACGAGGAGCTGGCGATGACCACGCTGACCGTGTTCGGGCTGCTCACCCTGGTTCAGGCGGTGGTCTACTGGCGGCGCATTGCGCTCAACCGGGCGCTTTCGTGGGTCATGCCGGTGGCGGGCCTGGCAGGGGTCGTGCTGATGCTGATGACCGCGGATCACGGTGGCGACCTGGTCTACGAGATCGGCGTCAACGTGGCGGCGGCACATCCCTGACGGCGTCTGCGCGCCGCCCCGGCACGCTGGCCGGGGCGGCCTGAAGCCGACTCAGAAGCGGAAGCTGAGCCCGCCCATCACCACGACCGGGTCGATCTCGACGTTGGCGTCGTAGTTCACGCCGCCCACGGTAGCGGTGGCATCGCTGTCGATATCGAGGTACCAGGCGGCGGCGTTGAGCGCCCAGTGCTCGTCGATCAGCAGGTCGACGCCGACCTGGGCGGCGGCGCCCCAGGAGTCGTCGAGGTTGAGCGTGCCGACATCGAGCGTCTCGTCGGAGAAGTGGGTGTAGTTGATGCCGGCGCCGAGATAGGGCTGCACGCGCGAGGCGGTGCCGCCCAGCGGGTAGTACTGCAGGGTCAGGGTCGGCGGCAGGTGCTTGGTGGAGGCGAGGTTGTCGCCGTTGAGCGCGATATCGTGCTCGAAGGGCTGGGCGGCGAGCAGCTCGACACCCAGCGTGTCGGTGAAGCGGTAGCCGAGGGTGAAGGCGAAGGCGCTGTCATCGCCGACGTCGACGTCGAGCCCCAGGTCGCTGAAGCGGCCGTTGTCGCCGGTGGGATCGACCTTGGCGACCCCGAAGCGGGTGAACAGGTCGCCCTGGCCGTAGGCGAGGGCGGAGGCACTGGTCATCAGGCCGCCGGCGAGCAGGGCGGCGGAAAGCAGGGCGGGGGTGCGCATCTCGAAGTCTCCTGAGCAGGGGTGGATCATGGCCGCGCGACATGACGCGCCGCCGGGATGAACCCCGCCACAATAACCCTTCAGTTTGTGTGGATATTTGCGCTGGGACAAGTTTGGGGCCCGGTCGTGGGCCCGGCGATTTCGAAACCTGTTGCAGGTCAAGAAACGACGACCCCGCCGGGGCGAGGCGCCGGCGGGGTCGTCGTGAGGCGGGGCGTGCTTACTTCTTGCGGGCGCGCTTGCGCTCGTTCTCGGTCAGCAGCTTCTTGCGCAGACGGATGTGGTTGGGCGTGATCTCGACGAGCTCGTCGTCGTCGATGAACTCGATCGCCTGCTCGAGGGTGAAGCGCACCGGCGGGGTCAGGACGATGTTCTCGTCGTTGCCCGAGGCGCGCATGTTGTCGAGCTTCTTGGCCTTGGTGGGGTTGACCACCATGTCGTCGGCGCGGTTGTTGATGCCCACCAGCATGCCTTCGTAGACCTCGGTGCCGTGCTCGATGATCAGCTTGCCGCGATCCTGCAGGGCGTAGAGGGCGTAGGCCAGCGCCTTGCCGGGGACCATCGAGACCAGCACGCCGTTGCGCCGTTCGATGGCGGCGTCGGGCTTGAGCGGGCCATAGTGGTCGAAGCGGCTGGTGAGGATGCCGGTGCCCGAGGTCAGGGTCAGGAACTGGCCGCGGAAGCCGATCAGTCCGCGCGCGGGGATGATGAAGTCGAGCCGCACGCGCCCCTTGCCGTCGGGGTTCATGTTGGTCATCTCGCCCTTGCGGTAGCCGAGCTCTTCCATCACCGCGCCCTGGTGCTGCTCCTCGCAGTCGATGATGACCTCTTCGTAGGGCTCCTGCCGGACGCCGTCGATCTCCTTGATGATGACTTCCGGACGGCCCACGGCCAGCTCGTAGCCCTCGCGACGCATGGTCTCGATCAGCACCGACAGGTGCAGCTCGCCGCGCCCGGAGACGGTGAACTTCTCGGGCGACTCGCCCTGCTCGACGCGCAGCGCGACGTTGTGGATCAGCTCCTGCTCGAGGCGGTCGCGGATGTTGCGGCTGGTGACGAACTTGCCGTCCTTGCCGGCGAACGGCGAGTCGTTGACCTGGAAGGTCATCGACACGGTGGGTTCGTCGACGGTCAGTGCCGGCAGCGCCTCGACGGCGTTCGGGTCGCACAGGGTGTCGGAGATCGCCAGATCCTCGATACCGGTGATGCAGATGATGTCGCCGGCTTCCGCCTGCTCGGTCTGCACCCGCTCGAGGCCCATGTGAGTCATCACCTGGCCGATCTTGCCGCGGCGGCTCTTGCCCTCCTTGGTGAGTACCGTGACCTGCTGGTTGGGGCTGACGCTGCCGCGCTTGATGCGGCCCAGGCCGATGACGCCGACGTAGCTGGAGTAGTCGAGCGCCGAGATCTGCATCTGGAAGGGGCCGTCGAGCTCGACCTTGGGCGGCTCGACGATGTCGATGATCGACTGGAACATCGGCGTCATGTCGTCGGCGAGGGCGTCCGGCTCATGGCCGGCGATGCCGTTGAGCGCCGAGCAGTAGATGATCGGGAAGTCGAGCTGCTCGTCGGAGGCGCCGAGGTTGTCGAACAGGTCGAAGATCTGGTCGATCACCCAGTCGGGGCGGGCGCCGGGGCGGTCGATCTTGTTGACCACGACGATCGGTTTCAGGCCCTGATCGAAGGCCTTCTGGGTGACGAAGCGAGTCTGCGGCATGGGGCCATCGACGGCATCGACCAGCAGCAGGACCGAGTCGACCATCGACATCACGCGCTCCACCTCGCCGCCGAAGTCGGCGTGTCCCGGGGTGTCGACGATGTTGATGTGATAGACCTCGTCGTCGGGTGCCTGCCAGCGGATCGCCGTGTTCTTGGCCAGGATAGTGATACCGCGTTCCTTTTCCTGGTCGTTGGAGTCCATGATGCGCTCCTGCCCCTCGGCCTTGCGGTCCAGGGTGCCGGACTGCTGGAGGAGCTTGTCGACCAGGGTGGTTTTGCCGTGGTCGACGTGAGCGATGATGGCTATGTTGCGAAGTTTCTCGATCACGACGGGATCCTGCAGGGAAATAAGGGGCGCATTATAGTGGCTAGCCCCCGGCCCCTGCCACCATTGGGCGCGGCTTTCGGCCACTTTGTCGATGTCGTGATCCACGTCAAGCCGTCCTGCCGGTCTTCTTCCTAGTCTGGAGGAGCACGTTTTCGAGACGATCTGCAAGGAGGTTGGTGATGAAGGCATGGCTCTTGGGCGGTTTGCTGGCGGCGTCACTGGGTCTGGGTTCCGGCGTGGCGTTGGCTCACGGCAATGACGGCGGCCGGTTCGATCATGGCGGCTACGGCGCGGGCATGGGTCCGGGCATGATGGGCGGCTACGGCGCGGGCATGGGTCCCGGCATGATGGGCGGTTATGGCGCGGGCATGGGCCCCGGCATGATGGGCGGCTACGGCGCGGGCATGGGTCCCGGCATGATGGGCGGCTATGGCGCGGGCATGGGCCCCGGCATGATGGGCGGCTATGGTCCGGGCATGGGCCCCGGCATGATGGACGACGATGACGATGAGGCCGGCGGCTGGTACGGGCGCGGCATGCGGGGCAACCCGTCGTGGCAGCGGGGGCCGCAGGGCGAGAAGCTGCGCCAGCTCCAGCGTGACTTCTTCAAGGAGCAGCAGCCGCTGATGGAAAAGATGATGGAGCAGCGCCTGCGACTGCGGGAGCTGTCGCTGGACGACAAGGCGGACCCGGAACAGGCCGGCAAGGTCTATGCGGAGATCTTCCGCCTGCGGCGCCAGATGCAGGAGAACGCCCGGCAAATGCACGAACAGCTCTACCAGATGATGGAGCAGAACCAGCAGGACCAGTCGCCGTGAGTGTTCGGGCTCACAGCTGTCCGAGCAGGTAGTCGAACAGCCGCCCGGGGCTCTGCGCCAGCGGCTGGGTCAGCGGGATGCGGGGCAGGGCAAGCGGGTCGCTGCGTGGCGACAGCCAGCCACCCTGCCCGGCCAGCGCCAGGCTGACGCCGCACTGGCCGACCAGCCGCCGTAGACGCGGCGAGGGTTGCCGGTCGGGATAGGCGAAGACCGGCAGCGGTTCGCGGCACAGCCGGGCGAGTTCCTGGCGGGCGCGCTTCACCTGGCGGCGTACGGCGTCATCGTCGAGCGGCTCCAGGTCGTTCAGGCCCACGCCGCGCCAGCCGAAGCGTACCAGGCCCTCGTGTTCCAGCCGGCGGATACTGAAGGGGTCGAGGTTGTGGGGCGCCTCGTCCAGTTCGCCGTGCAGGTAGTCGGCCACCGCGGCGAGACGGCGCGGGTCCTGGCCCTCGAGCTGCGTCAGGTAGCGGGCCAGGGCGCGGCTGTAGGCGGTGTCGGGGCACGCGGGCGGCAGGGGCGGTCGCGGCAGGCCGGCATCGGCCAGGGTGTCGTGGATGCGTCGGGCGGCGTGCCCCTCCCACAGGCCTTCGCCGATGGTGAGGCGCCAGCAGCCCCGCGGATGGCGCAGCCAGCCGGTACTCAGGAACACGCTGGCGGGGATGGCGTAGTGCGCGAGCAGCGGCATGGCCACCTCGAGCGTGCTGCGCCAGCCGGCATCGAAGGTCAGGGCGATGCGGGCCTGCGGATCATGATGGGGTTGCAGTGCCGTGCCCAGGCAGACCAGCCGGGCGATGTCGCTCAGGTTGATCAGCAGCCGCTCCAGGCTCTCGCGCCCCAGGCACCAGGGAGCTCGATGCGGCAGCCGGGCCTCGGCATCTCTGGGCAGCACCCGGGGCAGCACGAGAATCGCACTGCGCCCCCACAGCGGTTCCGCCTGGCTGCGCCGCCAGTGCCCGCGCAGTCGGCAGGCCAGTTCCTGCGCCATATCCAGCCCGTTCATGGCATTTTCCTCCCCGCGCGTTCGGCGCGCGCCACCTCCGTGTCTCGTCAGTCTATCCCAGGACCCAACATCGTCGCTGTTCATCCTGCCGAGCGCTGGCCGTCTCCCATGCGTCGTTGCAGCACGCTGGCATGACAGGCACGCAGGCGAACCAGCAGATCGCGCTCGGCCGTGCCTTCCCGCTCCGGGTCGAAGCCGCCGACCCGTTCGAACCAGCTGTGGCGCATCGCCAGCAGCCGAATCCGCCCGCCGCCGCCGGGCAGGCGCGACAGCCAGTGCGTGGCGAGCCAGCCATTGCTGACCAGGGCAACGACATCCCACTGCGGCGAGGTCAACGCCTGGTCGACCAGGGTCAGCCAGCCCGGCGGCGGGTCGATCGCCGGATCGAGAAACAGCAGGACGTCGGCCTGGCTGCGGTTGGCGGCGATGTTGAGGCGTTGTCCGCGCGTCAGGTCGGGCAGCAGCAGCTGCCGGGCGCCATGGGTATCGGCCAGTCGCTCGATGCGACTGCGAGACTTGTCGACGAGCAGCCAGATCTCGTGACGGGTGGGCGTCTGGCCGAAGTCCCGCGCGAGGCCGGCCAGGCAGCGCCCCAGGCGTGCATGACCGCGGCGGGCGTCAAGGATGACACTGTAGGAATGCATAATGGCGGTCCAGTGACGGTGCCGACCGGTTGCCGTGTCGCCGGCCGCCCGAAGCACCGCGCCCTTGGCGCTCGGTAGTGGTTTGTCAGCGTGCCCTGCCGTCCCGCGCGTTGTTTGTAATAAAGCGTAGCCAGTGGTTTCAGAGGGTATCAATGTGGCAGCCTGCTGATTTTGCACGCCTTCGCGGCTGATTTTTTCCTGTGCGCACGGTTGAGAAGTCCCATCGGGGGAGCCGTTCGGGGCGTGGCGATCAAGCGCACCATTATGGTGCATTGGTGGGAGCGGGTGATCGTTCATGGTGCATGAGCGCGGCCAGGACGGGGGCTACCATTCCGGCCTCCGGCATTCCGGGACACACCTGGTCTCGCCGAGGCGAGGTTTGTTGCTGTATTTCAATGGGTTGCAAGGGGGTGGCAAAGCGATGCGCCATTTTGGCACGGTGTCTGCATTTCATTTTCCAGAACGGCACGTCATGGGCAATCCTGAAGCGGCGTGCTACAACGACGCTGGACACGCAAGCCATCGATTCGAGCTATCGGCTCATTTGTGGAGGACATCATGTCTGAGAAGACACTCGCCCTGATCGAAGAACACGACGTCAAGTGGGTGGACCTGCGCTTCACCGACACCAAGGGCAAGGAGCAGCACGTCACGATTCCGGCCGGCGCCGTCGATGAAGAGTTCTTCGAGAACGGCCAGATGTTCGATGGCTCCTCCATCGAAGGCTGGAAGGGCATCAACGAATCCGACATGATCCTGCGTCCGGAAGATGGTTCCGGCTTCCTCGACCCGTTCACCGAGGACGCCACCCTGGTGCTGCGCTGCGACATCATCGAGCCGGCCACCATGCAGGGCTACGAGCGCGACCCGCGCTCCATCGCCAAGCGTGCCGAGGCCTACCTGCAGTCCACCGGCCTGGGCGACACCGCCTTCTTCGGCCCGGAGCCGGAATTCTTCATCTTCGACGAAGTGCACTGGAAGACCGATCTCCAGGGCGCGATGTACAAGATCACCTCCGAGGAAGGCGCCTGGGCCACCGATTCCACCAACGTGGAAGGCGGCAACCTGGGCCACCGCCCGCGGGTCAAGGGCGGCTACTTCCCGGTCCCGCCGGTGGACAGCTTCCACGACATCCGCAGCGCGATGTGCAACACCCTGGAGGCGATCGGCCAGTCGGTGGAGGTTCATCACCACGAGGTGTCCAACGCCGGCCAGAACGAGATCGGCGTGAAGTTCAACACCCTGGTCAAGAAGGCCGACGAGGTCCAGGAGCTCAAGTACGTGGTCCACAACGTGGCCCATGCCTACGGCAAGACCGCGACCTTCATGCCCAAGCCCATCGTCGGCGACAACGGCTCCGGCATGCACGTCCACCAGTCCTTTTGGAAGGACGGCAGCAACCAGTTCGCCGGTGACGAGTACGCCGGCCTGTCCGAGATGGCGCTGTACTACATCGGTGGCATCATCAAGCACGCACGGGCCCTGAACGCCTTCACCAACGCCTCCACCAACTCCTACAAGCGTCTGGTGCCGGGCTTCGAGGCGCCGGTCATGCTCGCCTACAGCGCGCGCAACCGCTCCGCGTCCATCCGTATCCCGTACACCGCCAGCCCCAAGGGCAAGCGCGTCGAGGCTCGCTTCCCCGACCCGACCGCCAACCCCTACCTGGCCTTCGCGGCGATGCTGATGGCGGGCATCGACGGCATCAAGAACAAGATCCATCCCGGCGACGCGATGGACAAGAACCTCTACGACCTGCCGCCGGAAGAGGGCAAGAAGGTGCCGACCGTGGCCAACAGCCTCGACCAGGCCCTGGAAGCCCTGGACAACGACCGGGCCTTCCTCACCGAAGGCGGCGTGTTCACCGACGACATGATCGATGCCTACATCGAGCTCAAGGAAGAAGACGTCCAGCGCCTGCGCATGGCGACGCACCCGGTGGAGTTCGACCTCTACTACAGCTGCTGATCCCGCGTCCCCGTCCGGCGCACTCGCGCGCCGGACGTGCCGCGACACGGAGCCCGCCAACCGGCGGGCTCTTTTTTTGCGTTACACTCGGACGCGACACGCGGCCGTGTCGTCACGCCATGGAGGAGGGCTCCCATGAATCGCTGCCTGTCGGCCGTGCTGCTGGCCGTCTGCCTAGTAGCGGGTGCGGCACCGAGCGTCGTTTCGGCGGCCAGCGTCTATCGCACCACCGATGCCCAGGGCAATGCGGTCTTCACCGACCGACCGGTGGAACAGGGCGAGCGTGTCGAGCTGGAGCCGCTGAGCGTGCTGCCATCCGCCCCCGTGCGCGAACCCGCGGCGCGTGATGTCGAGCGCGAAACGGCCCGGCAACCGGCGAGTGCCGACACGCCGTTCATGCCCTACACCACCTTTCGCATCGCGCAGCCCGAGGATGGCGAGACGCTGCCCACCGGCGCCGCCGGCAATGTCCAGGTGGCGCTGGCCATCGAGCCCGCCCTGCGCCCGGATCACAAGGTGCGCCTGCTCGTCGACGGCCGGGTCAGCCAGTCGGCGCTGCACGCCCGGGTGTTCATGGTCACGGGGCTGGTGCGCGGCGAGCACACCCTGCAGGCGGAACTGCTCGACGCCCGGGGGCAGGTGCGCCATCGCAGTGCGCCGGTGACCCTCTATGTGCAGCGTGCCAGCGTTCATTTGCCCGCCAACCCCAACAATCCCGCCCGATCGCCCTGAGCGAGGTGCCTCTCTCGACCGTCGATACCTGCGGTTGATACGTCGCATTCGCCACCTTGGCGCAGCGCCTGTGGCGTATATGCACCATAATGGTGCGCCAGGAGGCGCGTCATCGACTTCCATCCCGCTGAATGCCGGGCTGCCCGGCATGGCGCGCTTCTTGCACTGCTTGTTGCGAGATGGCCCGACGGGGAGAGCGCACCATGTATCAACGCCTGCTGGAGAACCTGACCACCGCGGTCGTCTACCTGGACGACGCGCTGCGCGTGCGCTGGCTGAATCCCGCCGCCGAGGCGCTGCTGGCGGTCAGCGAGAGCCGGGTCAGGGGCACGCGCCTGGACTGCCTGGAAGGCGACGGCGGCGCCATCGCGGCGGTGCTGTCCAAGGCGCTGGCGGCCCGGCATCCCTTCACCCAGCGCGAGGCCGTGCTGCTGCCCGCCGGCGGCGAGCCGGTCACGGTGGACTTCACGGCCACGCCGCTGTCGGACAATGAGCTGCTGCTCGAGATCGAGCCTCGCGACCGGCTGATGCGCATCTCCCGGGAGGAGGCGCTGATCACCCGTCAGGAGACCATCAAGGTGCTCTCGCGCGGGCTGGCTCACGAGATCAAGAATCCGCTGGGCGGCATCCGCGGCGCCGCCCAGCTGCTCGAGCGCGACCTGCCGGACCCGCAGCTGGCCGAGTTCACCCGGGTGATCGTCGAGGAGGCCGATCGCCTGCGCGATCTGGTCGATCGCATGCTCGGCCCCAATCGCCCCATCGGCCACGAGCCGCTCAACATCCACAAGGTGCTCGAGCGGGTCCGGGCCCTGCTCGAGGCCGAGCACCCGCGGGTCGAGTACGCGCGCGACTACGACCCCAGCCTGCCGGACCTGCACGGCGACGAGGCGCAGCTGATCCAGGCGGTGCTCAACGTCGCCCGCAATGCCGTGCAGGCCCTGGAGGAGAGTGCCGTCGCCGCGCCGCGCCTGACGCTGCGTACCCGGGCCCGGCGCCAGTTCACCCTGGGCGCCGAGCGCCATCGGCTGGTCTGCGAGGTGGCGGTCATCGACAACGGCCCGGGGATTCCCGCCGCGCTCCAGGAGACGCTGTTCTACCCGATGGTCTCGGGGCGTGCCGAGGGCAGCGGGCTGGGGCTGTCGATCGCCCAGTCGATCCTGCACCAGCACCAGGGCCTGATCGAGTGCGACTCGCAGCCCGGGTGCACGGAGTTTCGCCTGCTGATTCCGCTGGAGTGTTGCGCATGAACCGGCAGACATCCCATCGCGCCGCCGGCGCGCCCCTCGTGACGTTCGCCGGAGGCGAACCCGCTGCTACCCGCTGGAGGGCCTCATGACCGACGCCGCTCGCATCGTCATCGTCGACGACGACCGTGCCATTCGCTGGGTGCTGGAGCGTGCCCTGGCCCAGCCCGACCTGGACGTGACCAGCTTCGACCGCGCCGACACGGCGCTGGAGAGCCTGCTGCACCGGCCGCCGGACGTGCTGCTCACCGATATCCGCATGCCGGGGCTGGACGGCCTGGACCTGATGGCGCGGCTGCGCGAGGCCCATCCCGACCTGCCGGTGATCGTGATGACCGCGCACTCCGACCTGGACAGCGCGGTGGCCTCCTACCAGGGCGGGGCCTTCGAGTACCTGCCCAAGCCGTTCGACGTCGACGAGGCGCTGGCGCTGGTGCGCCGCGCCGTGGCCCACGCCCGCGAGCGCCAGGCCCCGGCCCGCCCGCCGGAAGGGCTGACCACCGAGATCATCGGCGAGGCGCCGGCCATGCAGGAGGTGTTCCGCGCCATCGGCCGGCTCTCGCAGTCGCACATCACCGTGCTGATCAACGGCGAGTCGGGGACCGGCAAGGAACGGGTCGCCCAGGCGCTGCACCAGCACAGCCCGCGCCGGGCACACCCGTTCATCGCCCTGAACATGGCGGCGATCCCCAAGGACCTGATGGAGTCCGAGCTGTTCGGCCACGAGAAGGGCGCCTTCACCGGGGCCACCGCCCAGCGTCGCGGGCGCTTCGAGCAGGCCGACGGCGGCACGCTGTTCCTCGACGAGATCGGCGACATGCCGCCCGACACCCAGACCCGCCTGCTGCGCGTGCTGGCCGACGGCGAGTTCTACCGGGTCGGCGGCCACACGCCGGTCAAGGTCGACGTGCGGATCATCGCCGCCACCCACCAGAACCTCGAGAAGCTGGTCGAGGACGGGCGCTTCCGAGAGGATCTGTTCCATCGCCTCAACGTGATTCGCGTGCATCTGCCCAGGCTCGCCGAGCGCCGCGAGGACATCCCGCGGCTCGCCCAGCACTTCCTCGCCGAGGCCGCCAGGGAGCTGGCCACCGAGCCCAAGGTGCTGACCCGCGAGGCCGAGCAGCATCTCACCCGGCTGGCCTGGCCGGGCAACGTGCGCCAGCTCGAGAACACCTGCCGCTGGCTGACGGTGATGGCCTCGGGCCGCGAGGTGCTCGTCGACGACCTGCCGCCGGAACTGCGCGACGTCGAGGGCACCGAGGCCGCCGGCGGCGACTGGCGCGGCGCCTTCCGCGAGTGGGCCGACCGCGCCCTGGCCGCCGGCCACACCCACCTGCTGGAGGAGGCGGTGCCGGACTTCGAGCGCATCCTCATCGAGACTGCGCTCAAGCACACCGGCGGGCGCAAGGGCGAGGCCGCCGAGCTGCTGGGCTGGGGGCGCAACACCCTGACCCGAAAGCTGAAGGTGCTGCTGCCGGCACTGGCCGAGGAATGAACAGCGACGTCGCCGTCTCATCCGTAGAAGTTGGAACGGCTGGTCTGGGGGCGCAACACCCCCTCTTTATCAGGTCCGGCAAGCTGAAGGTGCTGCTGCCGGCGCTGGCCGAGGAGTGAACAGTGACGTCGCCGTCTCATCCGTAGAAGTTGGAACGGCTGGTCTGGGGGCGCAACACCCCCTCTTTATCAGGTCCGGCAAGCTGAAGGTGCTGCTGCCGGCGCTGGCCGAGGAGTGAACAGTGACGTCGCCGTCTCGGCCTGAGGCGTGAGGCGTGAGGCGTGAGGCGTGAGGCGACGGCGCGACGCGGCGTAGTCGAGGGTTTCGGGGCTGTCACGAACGACCAAAGTCGCGCTTTTGCGACGCGGCTTGGCAAGGGTAGGCTCATATACCACCGGCAATCTGGTTTACGAGGTCCCCCCTGCCATGGATCAGTCCCAGCCGATGCCATCGCGAGTGCACGTCACCGAAGTGGGCCTGCGCGATGGCCTGCAGAACGAAGCGCGGCACCTGAGTACCGAGGACAAGGTGGCGCTGGTGCGTGCGCTGGTGGCCGCCGGAGTCCGCGAGTTCGAGCTGACCTCCTTCGTCAGCCCGCGGGCGGTGCCCGCGCTGGCCGATGCCGCGGAGCTGGTGGCGGCGCTGGAGGATGTCCAGGGCGTGCACTGGTCGGCGCTGGTGCCCAACGTGCGCGGTGCCGAACGGGCGCTCGCCGCCGGTGTCGACTCGGTGGTGCTGTTCGTCTCGGCCTCGCAGACCCACAACGCCCGGAACGTCAATCGCGACATCGCCGCCTCGCTGGCCGGTTTCACGGAGATCGCGCGACTGCTCGAGGGCAGCGGCGTCGAAGTGCGCGGTGCCATCGCCACGGCCTTCGGCTGTCCCTTCGAGGGCGATGTCGACGTCGCCGCGGTGGGCGACATCGCCCGCGCCTTCGTCGATCTCGGCGCGCGGCGCGTGTCGCTGGGCGACACCACCGGCATGGCGACGCCGCCGCTGGTCACGGAACGCATTCGCCACCTGCGCGAGGTGGCGCCCTCCCTGTCGCCGACCCTGCACTTCCACAATACCCGCGGCATCGGCCTGGCCAACGTGATGCAGGGGCTGTCGCTGGGCATCGCCCGTTACGAGAGTTCCATCGGCGGGCTGGGCGGCTGCCCCTTCGCGCCCGGGGCCACCGGCAATATCGCCAGCGAGGACCTGGTCTACCTGCTTACCGAGATGGGCATCGACACCGGCATCGATCTGCCGGCCCTGATCGAGGCGTCGGGGCTGGCCTCGCGGCTGATGGGCCGAGCGTTGCCCGCCCAGGTGTCCAGGGCCGGGCCACGGCTGTCACTCAGCGACGGCGACGCCGTCGCCACGGCCCGGGGGTAGGCAGGATGCAGGCATCGCCGACGACCGGCTCCCTCGAGGGCATCCGCGTCATCGACCTCACGCGGGTGATTTCCGGCCCCTTCTGTACCCAGATGCTCGGCGACCACGGCGCCGACGTGATCAAGATCGAGCCGCCGCAACACGGCGACGTGGTGCGCTCCCAGGGCAACAAGGTCCGGGGCTTCAGCTGGTACTTCGCCCAGTTCAATCGCAACAAGCGCTCGCTGACGCTGGACCTGCGCAGCGCGCGCGGCAAGGCGATCCTCTGGCGGCTGCTCGAGGAGGCCGATGTGCTGGTCGAGAACTTCCGCCCCGGCGTGCTGGGCAAGATGGGGCTGGACGATGCCACGCTGCGCGAGCGCTTCCCGCGCCTGGTGGTGGGGCGCATCAACGGCTTCGGTTCCGAGGGGCCGTATCGCGACCGCCCGGCCTACGACTTCATCGCCCAGGCCATGAGCGGCTTCATGAGCGTCAACGGCCCGGCCGACGGCGAGCCCATGCGCGCCGCGCCGCCGCTCAGCGACATGGTCGCCAGCCAGAACCTGGCCTTCGGCATCTGTGCCGCCCTGGTGCGCCGCGAACGCACCGGCCGGGGCGATATCGTCGAGACCGCGCTGACCAACGGTCTGATCAGCATGATGGGCTATCTCGCCGCCGAGTATTTCGCCACCGACCAGGTGCCGGCGCGTACCGGCAACGACCATCCGATGGTCTATCCCTACGGCCTGTTCAAGGCCAGCGACGGCGACGTGGCGATCGCGCCCAGCAACGACACCATGGTCGAACGGCTGCTGCGCGCGCTGGGCTGCCTCGAGCTGCTCGACGACGCGCGCTTCGCCGACAATGCCGGGCGCATGGCCCATCGCGAGGCGCTGCGCGAACGCCTCAATGCGATCATCGGCACGCGCCGCGTGGCCGAATGGATCGAGCATCTCAACGCGGCCGGGGTGCCCTGCGGGCGCGTCCACAGCCTGCGCGAGACCTTCGACGACCCCCAGGTTCAGGCCCAGCAGATGCGCCTGGAGCTCGATCAGGGCGAACACGGCCGGGTGCCCACCACCGGCTTCCCGGTCAAGATGAGCGAGGCGCCGGCCGCGGTCTACCGCCCGGTGCCGGCCCTGGGGGAACACACCCGCGAGATCCTGGCCGGGCTGGGACTCGATGACGCGGCCATCCAGGCACTGCACGACGAGGGCGTGATCGGAACCCTCGACACTCCAGCGACCCCGAGATGACACCGACACAAGGAACAACAACATGGCTATCTCTCCGCGATCCCTGCACACCGTCGCCGCCGCGGCCCTGCTGGGGCTGGGCCTGAGCGTCAGCACGCCGAGCCAGGCGCTGCCCATCAGTGAATGCATCGCGCCGGCCGACCCGGGCGGCGGCTGGGACTTCACCTGCCGCAGCGTCGGCAAGCTGCTCTACGACCTCGACCTGGTCGACAATCCCGTCAAGGTGGTCAACATGCCCGGCGGGGTGGGCGCCGTGGCGTTTTCCAACGTCGCCGGCAAGCGCGCCGACGACAGCGACCTGATCGTGGCCACCAGCACCGTGGGGATCACCCAGATCGCCCAGGGGCGCTACCCCGGCGGCGTCGACACCATGCGCTGGCTGGGCATGCTGGGCACCGACGTGGGCGTGGTGCTGGTCGATGACGACAGCCCCTACCAGTCCCTCGACGGCCTGCTCGAGGCGATGGTCGACGACCCTTCCTCGGTGGTCATGGCTGGCTCCAGCGGGGTCGGCGGCTGGGACCATATCCGCGCGCTGATGCTCGCCGAGGCGGCGGGGCTGCCCGATGACCAGATCGGCAGCGTGCGCTGGGTGCAGTTCGATGGCGGCGGCCCCGCCGTGACCCAGATGATGGGTGGCCACGTGGATGCCGTGTCCACGGATCTGGGCGAGATCGCCGGCTTCATCAAGTCGGGCGATGTCCGTGTGCTGGCCGTGCTCGCCGACAAGCCGCTGGCGCCGCCCTTCGAGGACCTGCCCACGGCGGTGTCCCAGGGCTATGACGTGACCGGCTACAACTGGCGCGGCTTCTATACCGGCGGCGAGGTGTCGGATGCCGACTACCGGTCGATGGTCGACACCCTGAAGACCCTCTACGACTCGCCGGAATGGAAGCAGGTCGCCGAACGCAACGGCCTGGTGCCGCTGTGGCGCGGCGGCGACGAGTTCAACGCCTTCGTGCGTGACACGGCCGACAAGGTCGAGAGCATCTCCCGGGAGATCGGGGTCATCCAGTGACGGTGGATGTGCCTTCACCAGCGTCGCACGCCTCGGCCCTCGGCGATCGCCTCGCCGGGGCCGTGCTCCTGCTGCTGGCGATCGCGGCCTGGTGGCACGCCCGGACCTTCGTGACCGGCTTTCATCAGGCGGTGGGGCCGGACGTGTTCCCGCGCCTGGTCTGCGTGCCGCTGGGGCTGCTGGCGCTGTACCTGCTGGTGCGCCCCGGCATCAACGAGCGCTGGCCCGGACGGGCGGCGCTGCTGCGCCAGGCCGGGCTGCTGGTGCTGCTGGGCGGCTACGCCGCCTTTCTCGAGCCCTGGGGCTTTCTGCCGGCGACGCTGGTCGGCAGCGTGCTGCTGATGCGGCTGTTCGATGCCGCCTGGCGGCAGGCCCTGGTCAGCGGCGCGTCGCTGACTGTCATCCTCTACCTGCTGTTCGAGTTCGCGCTGGGCATTCCGCTGCCCGACATCCCCGGCCTCGGCCTCTGAGAGCGGACATGACATGGAGATTCTCGGCTTTCTGCTGCACGGGTTCGCGGTCGCCCTCGAGCCCCAGAACCTGCTTCTGGCCCTGATCGGCTGTGCCGTGGGCACGCTGATCGGGGCTCTGCCGGGGCTGGGGCCGGTCAACGGCGTGGCGCTGCTGATCCCGCTGGCGTTCAACTTCGGGCTGTCGCCCACCGCCGCGCTGATCCTGCTGGTCAGCGTCTACTACGGCACCATGTACGGCGGGCGCATCAGCTCGATCGTGCTCAACATCCCCGGCGACGAGCCGGCGATGATGACCACCCTCGACGGCTACCCGATGGCGCTCAAGGGGCGCGGCGGCGAGGCGCTGGGTCTGTCCGCCGTGGCCTCGTTCGTCGGCGCCACCGTGGCGACCATCGGTCTGACACTCTTCGCGCCGCTGCTGGTGGGGTTTGCCATCCGCTTCGGCCCCGCCGAGTACTTCGCGCTGTTCATGCTGGCCTTCGCCACCATCGGCGGCGTGACCAGCGGCAGCTTCACCAAGAGCCTGCTGGCCGCCTGCCTGGGCCTGCTGCTGGGCACCGTGGGGCTCGACCCGGCCAGCGGCGTGTCGCGCTACACCTTCGGCTGGTACGAGCTGTATGACGGCATCGACTTCATCGCCGCGCTGGTCGGGCTGTTCGCCATCTCGGAGTGCCTGCTCTTCCTCGAGGATCGCCACCAGACCACCGGCGCCAGCCGCGAGCTGGGCTCGGCGATCCCCGGCATGCGCCGCGCCGGGGCGTGCAAGGCGACCATCGCCCGCGGCTCGCTGATCGGCTTCATCGCCGGCGTGCTGCCGGGCGCCGGGGCCTCGCTGGGCAGCTTCCTCTCCTACACGCTGGAGAAGCGCTGGCTGGGGCGCCAGGGTGACTTCGGCAACGGCGACCCGCGCGGCGTGGCGGCCCCCGAGGCCGGCAACAATGCCGCCGCCGGCGGTGCGCTGATCCCCATGCTGTCGCTGGGCATTCCGGGCAGCGGGACGACGGCCATCCTGCTGGCGCTGCTGCTGTCCATGAACATCACGCCGGGGCCGCTGCTGTTCGATCAGCAGCCCGACATGGTGTGGGGGCTGGTGGCGGCGCTGTTCATCGGCAACGTCATGCTGCTGGTGCTGAACGTGCCGCTGGTCGGGCTGTTTGCCCGGGTGCTGCGCGCGCCCTCGTGGCTGCTGATGCCGGTGGTGATCCTGGTGGCGTTCGTGGGCGTCTACTCGCTCAACAACAGCCCCTTCGATCTCTACGTCATGCTGGCGTTCGGCGTGCTCGGCTATGGGCTGCGCAAGCTGCACATGCCGGCCGTGCCGGTGGTGCTGGGGCTGCTGCTGGGCGGGGAGATGGAGTTCAACCTGCGCCGTGCCCTGGCGATCTCCGGCGGCGACTGGAGCATCCTGGTCGGCAGCGGCATCTCGGTGGGCATCTATGCCTTCGCCGCCACCCTGATGGTGGCCGGGCTGGTCTACGCCTGGTGGATCAGGCGAACGCCCGAGGCGGGGTGACCGCCGGGCCTGCAAGTCAGGGGAAATCGAGGTTGGGGATGGCAAGGGGGCCTGGGAAAGGTTCATGGCGCCCCGGGCCGGCCCCGTTCGCAGACCTGTCGCCGTGTTAGCCCGAGTCGAGGCGGCGCTATGCCTTCAGGCTGGAAAGCATTCGCGCGAGACGTCAAGATGGGAGGATGGACCCCGCGATCGCGGGTATTGCAAGGACCACTCTCTAGGGAGGAGCGCAAGATCATGACGGATATCGCCAAGCTGCTGGGTGACGAGGCCGACAGCCTGCTCAACCACACCTGCCGGGGCTTCCCCCGGGATACCCTGCACCTGCCGGGACCGGACTTCATCGATCGGGTGATGACCGATACCGATCGCAGCCCGCACGTGCTGCGCAACCTCCAGTCGATCTTCAACCACGGACGGCTGGGCGGTACCGGCTACGTGAGCATCCTGCCGGTCGATCAGGGCATCGAGCACTCCGCGGGCGCCTCCTTCGCCCCCAACCCGCTCTACTTCGACCCGGCCAACATCATCGAGCTGGCGATCGAGGGCGGCTGCAACTGCGTGGCCTCGACGCTGGGGGTGCTGTCGTCGGTGGCGCGGCGCTACGCCCACAAGATCCCGATGATGCTCAAGCTCAACCACAACGAGACGCTGACCTACCCGGCGCTCTACGACCAGACGCTGTTCGCCCAGGTGGAGCAGGCGCATGCCATGGGCTGTGTGGCGGTCGGCGCGACCATCTACTTCGGCTCGCCGGAAAGCCGGCGCCAGATCGAGGAGATCAGCGAGGCCTTCGAACGCGCCCACGAGCTGGGCATGGTCACGGTGCTGTGGGCCTACCTGCGCAACCCGGCCTTCAAGAAGGACGGCACCGACTACCATGTCGCCTCGGACCTGACCGGCCAGGCGATCCATCTGGCGGCCACCCTCAAGGCGGACATCGTCAAGCAGAAGCTGGCCGAGACCAACGCCGGCTATCGGGCAGTGGGCTTCGGTCACACTCATGACAAGGTCTACGACGAGCTGACCTCCGAGAACCCCATCGACCTGGCGCGCTATCAGGTGGCCAACTGCTACATGGGGCGCATCGGCCTGATCAACTCGGGCGGCGGCTCCAAGGGCCATTCCGACCTGGGCGAGGCGGTGCGCACCGCGGTGATCAACAAGCGGGCCGGCGGCATGGGCCTGATCTCCGGTCGCAAGGCGTTTCAGAAGCCGATGAAGGAAGGCGTCGAGCTGCTCAATGCCATCCAGGACGTCTATCTGGCGAAGGACGTGACCGTGGCCTGACGCGCCCGCGGTTCATCAGTGGCCTGAAACAGCGGGTCCGAAACGACAGGGGGCACGGCCGATGGCCGTGCCCCCTGTTGCTTTCTCGCCGCGTCCGGTGTCAGCGGCGACGCGCGGTCATTCCGCGAGCAGCGCCTCGACCTCGGCGACGACGTTGTCGACGGTGAAGCCGTAGTACTTGAACAGATCGCCCGCCGGGGCGGATTCGCCGAAGCTGTTCATGCCGATGATGCGCCCGTCCAGCCCCACGTACTTGTACCAGTAGGCGCGATGGCTGGCCTCGATGGCCACCCGCTTGCGCTGGGCCGGCGGCAGCACGCTGTCGCGGTAGCTCTGCGGCTGGGCGTCGAAGGTGTCGGTCG
Source organism: Modicisalibacter tunisiensis (assembly GCF_020148005.1). Classification (GTDB taxonomy): domain Bacteria; phylum Pseudomonadota; class Gammaproteobacteria; order Pseudomonadales; family Halomonadaceae; genus Modicisalibacter; species Modicisalibacter tunisiensis. The sequence continues at coordinate 1,165,537 of NZ_JAGXFD010000001.1, forward strand.
ACGGCATCGACACCACACGGATCGCCTTGCCCCTGGCCTCCAGCTCATCGGCGGCCTGCATCGCCAGGTCGACCTCGGAGCCGGTGGCGATCAGCACCGCCTCGGCCGGGTCGTCGCTGTCCTTGAGCACGTAGCCGCCGCGCTGGATGTCGGCCAGCTGGTGCTTGTCGCGCTGCTGGGCGGCGAGATTCTGGCGCGAGAACACCAGCGCGGTGGGCGCGCCGCGGCGGTGCAGGGCGGAATGCCAGGCGGCGGCGGTCTCGGTGGCGTCGCACGGGCGCCAGGTCGAGAGATTGGGGGTCGAGCGCAGGGCGCTGAGCTGCTCGATCGGCTGGTGGGTGGGGCCGTCCTCGCCCAGGCCGATGGAGTCGTGGGTGAACACGTAGATTGCCTGGCGATTCATCAGCGCGGCCATGCGCACCGCGTTGTGCATGTACTCCATGAACGTCAGGAAGGTGGCGCCGTAGGGGATGAAGCCGCCGTGGGCGCTGATGCCGTTCATGATCGCGCCCATGGCGAACTCGCGGACCCCGTAGTGCAGGTAGTTGCCGTCGTGATGGTCACGATTGATGGCGCGGGCGCCCTTCCAGAAGGTCAGGTTGGACGGTGCCAGGTCGGCGCTGCCGCCGAGCAGTTCGGGCAGCTGCGGGCCGAGCGCGTTGAGACAGCCCAGCGAGGCCTTGCGGCTGGCCAGGGTCTCGGCCTTCTCCTGGGCGTCCTGGATGAGCTTCTCGCTGGACAGCGGGCTGGGCAGCTCGCCCTTGAGGCGCCGGCTGAGCTCCTTGGCGAGTTCCGGGTGCTCGGCCTGGTAGCGCTCGAAGCGGCTCTGCCAGTCCTGCTCGACGGCCGCGCCGCGCTCGGTGGCGTCCCAGGCGCCGTAGAGCGCCTCGGGCACGTGGAAGGGCGGATGCGGCCAGCCCAGCTGCTGACGCGCCGCGGCGATCTCGTCGTCGCCCAGCGGCGCGCCGTGGCAGGACTCGGTGCCCTGCTTGTTGGGCGCGCCGAAGCCGATGACCGTCTTGCAGATGATCAGGCTGGGGCGGTCGTCGTGAGTGCGCGCCATCTCGATGGCCGCCTTGATCTCCTCGGGCTTGTGACCGTCGACGTTGGGCACCACATGCCAGCCGTAGGCCTCGAAGCGCTTGGCGGTGTCGTCGGTGAACCAGCCTTCGACCTCGCCGTCGATGGAGATGCCGTTGTCGTCGTAGAAGGCGATCAGCTTGCCCAGGCCCTGGGTGCCGGCCAGCGAGCAGGCCTCGTGGGAGATGCCCTCCATCAGGCAGCCGTCGCCCAGGAACACGTAGGTGTGATGGTCGACCACGGTGTGGCCGGGGCGGTTGAACTGCGCCGCCAGGGTGCGCTCGGCGATGGCCATGCCCACGGCATTGGCCAGGCCCTGGCCGAGCGGGCCGGTGGTGGTCTCCACGCCCGGGGTGTAGCCCAGCTCCGGGTGGCCCGGCGTGCGCGAGTGCAGCTGACGGAAGTTCTGCAGGTCCTGCAGGGTGACGTCGTAGCCGGACAGGTGAAGCAGCGAATAGAGCAGCATCGAGCCGTGACCGTTGGACAGCACGAAGCGGTCGCGGTCGGCCCAGTGCGGATTGGCCGGGTTGTGCTTGAGGTAATCGTTCCACAGCACCTCGGCGATGTCGGCCATGCCCATGGGGGCGCCGGGGTGGCCTGACTTGGCCTTCTGCACGGCGTCCATGGACAGCGCGCGGATGGCATTCGCCAACTCGAAACGGGACGGCATTCTCTAGCTCCTCGCCTGCGGCAAATGGGCAGCGGTCGCGGCTGTGCGTGCGGGTCGGGCGGCCGCGTACCTCTTCCTGATTGGCTGGAGCGCGCCGCCGGGCGGGCGACACGCGGAAATCAGCGCCGTATTGTCGCCGAGAACCTGCCCGCCATCAAATCGCCACGGCCCGTGTGGCGGGGCTATCGACGTTGTTAATAGCGATGAACCGGTAACAGGTCGTAAAGGGGGTTTTTGGCCATGGATGGCCAAAGTAGTGCCCATGGAAGGGTTTATAGCGCCCCTCGTAGACCTGTTGCCGGTTCAGCCTGAGCCATGCCGCTATCTGCGCTTGCTCCGGGCCCGCGCGGCGGGGCCTCGCTAGGCAGCCGGACGGGCAGCGTGTAGACTCGGGACCCCCGGGCCCGGCGATGCCTCGCCGCGCCGGAAGGTCGCACGTTGCCGCCCTGTCGTCTCAGGGGCGTGACGCCGCAGCAAGTCACCCTTCATCATCTGACGCTAACGGACAGCCTAAGAGAGGGTCGAGCACGTCATGAGCGAATACTCCCTGTTCACATCCGAATCCGTGTCCGAAGGGCATCCGGACAAGATCGCCGACCAGATTTCCGACGCGGTGCTGGACGCCATCATCGCCCGCGACAAGCAGGCACGCGTGGCCTGCGAAACCATGGTCAAGACGGGGGTGGCGATCGTCGCCGGCGAGATCACCACCAGCGCCTGGGTCGACCTCGAGGACCTGGTGCGCAAGGTGATCCTGGACATCGGCTACGATTCCTCGGATGTCGGCTTCGACGGCGAGACCTGCGGTGTGCTCAACCTGATCGGCAAGCAGAGCGTGGACATCGCCCAGGGCGTCGACCGCACCAAGCCCGAGGATCAGGGCGCCGGGGACCAGGGGCTGATGTTCGGCTACGCGACCAACGAGACCGAGTCCTACATGCCGGCGCCGATCCACTACGCGCACCGGCTGGTCGAGCGTCAGTCGGAGCTGCGCAAGAACGGCATGCTGCCGTGGCTGCGCCCGGACGCCAAGAGCCAGGTGACCTTCCGCTACGGCGAGGACGGCAAGCCGGTGGCGGTGGACGCGGTGGTGCTCTCGACCCAGCATGACCCGGAGATCGACCAGGACGACCTGCGCAAGATGGTGCGCCGCGAGATCATCGAGCAGGTGCTGCCGGCCGAGTGGCTGACGTCGTCCACCAAGTACCACATCAACCCCACCGGCAAGTTCGTGATCGGCGGGCCGGTCGGCGACTGCGGGCTCACCGGGCGCAAGATCATCGTCGACACCTACGGCGGCATGGCGCGTCACGGCGGCGGCGCCTTCTCCGGCAAGGACCCCTCCAAGGTCGACCGCAGCGCCGCCTATGCCGGGCGCTACGTGGCCAAGAACGTGGTCGCCGCCGGGCTGGCCGACAAGTGCGAGATCCAGGTCTCCTACGCGATCGGGGTTCCCGAGCCGACCTCTGTGTCGATCAACACCTTCGGCACCGGCCGGATCAGCGACGACAGGATCATCGAGCTGGTGCGCGAGCACTTCGACCTGCGTCCCTACGCGATCACCCGCATGCTCGACCTGCAGCATCCCATGTATCAGCTGACCGCCTCCTACGGCCACTTCGGTCGCGAGCCGTTCGAGCACACCTATACCTGGACCGACGTCAACGGCGAGACCCAGCACGAGACCTTCACCGCCTTCCCGTGGGAGAAGCTCGACCGTGCCGAGGCGCTGCGCGCTGCCGCCGACCTCTGAGCCGGCGCCACCAGCGACCGCCTTCCCTCGATGCCCCGCCCCGTGCGGGGCATCTTGCGTCGGGCTGGCGCCGCAAGGGGAACCCATGCCATCATGCGATGTCGAACAGTGTTCGAGAAGGCCGTGCCTGCCCGGGCCCGGGACTCGCACTCGCGGTTTGGGGAAACGGGCAGGGGCCGTCTACGCTGAGAGAACAACAGGTCCATCAGGGAATGACAATGAAGGGTTCGTTTATCCACGGAATGAGGATTCGACCATGCTAGATCGCAAGATACCCTGGATTGCCGCGCTGGCTCTCTCCGCCGTGCTGCTGGCCGGCTGCGGCGACGACAGCGATGACGCGGCCGGTGACGGCGGCCAGTCGTCCACGGCCACCGAGACGTCGAGCACCGCGTCGTCCGGCTCGACGGAGGGTTCCGCCACCGGCACGAGCGAGGCATCGAGCACCTCGCAGAACAGCACTTCCTCGGAGACCGGCCAGACGGGTGACATGGCCGACTCCAGCGACAACATGGACATGCAGAGCGACTCGGGCGACAGCGCGAGTACCACCGGCGAGATGCAGAACGGCTCCGGCGGTGACGGCTCGACGACCCAGGAAACCGGTACCGGCGAGGCCGGCAGCGACGAGGAGGACACCACCCAGTAGGACGATGGACGCCTGACCGCCATCGTTGTCCTCCGGGGCGGCCATCACGGTCGCCCCGTTCTCTTTCAGTACCGACCCCCCTGCGGGGGGTGACTGCGTGCAGGCGACATGCGCGTAGGCGACGCGATTGCAAACCCGGCCATCCTGTAGTGAACTGCTGGCACGGTCGCGTGCCGTATCGGAGTCGTGAAGCTGCCGTCCGAGGGGCGCTGCAGCGCATGAGACCCATGCGCGAGGCTCGGACAGGCGGTCGTCAATCGCAACGGCGCCCATTCCCCCGGAATGGAGTAAGACGATGACAGCAATGGCCAACGCGCAATCCGCTACCCTGCCGGACCACCGGGTCGCCGACATCGACCTGGCCGAGTGGGGGCGCCGCGAGATTCGCATCGCCGAGACCGAAATGCCGGCGCTGATGAAGATCCGCGCCAAGTATCGCGATCAGCAGCCGCTGGCGGGCGCGCGCATCGCCGGCTGCATCCACATGACCATCCAGACCGCGGTGCTGATCGAGACCCTGATCGAGCTCGGCGCCAGCGTGCGCTGGTCCTCCTGCAACATCTTTTCCACCCAGGATCACGCCGCCGCGGCGATCGCCGCCGCCGGCATCCCGGTGTTCGCCTGGAAGGGCGAGACCGAGGAGGAGTTCTGGTGGTGCATCGAACAGACGGTGGAAGGCCCGGACGGCTGGACGCCCAACCTGGTGCTCGACGACGGCGGCGACCTGACCGCCCTGCTCCACGACAAGCGCCCGGAGCTGCTCGAGGCCATCCACGGCATTTCCGAGGAAACCACCACCGGCGTGCACCGCCTGCAGGAAATGCTGCGCGAGGGCACGCTCAGGGTGCCGGCGATCAACGTCAACGATGCCGTCACCAAGTCCAAGAACGACAACAAGTACGGCTGCCGCCACAGCCTCAACGATGCCATCAAGCGCGGGCTCGACCACCTGATGGCCGGCAAGCAGGCGCTGGTGGTCGGCTACGGCGACGTGGGCAAGGGCTCGGCGGCCTCGCTGCGCCAGGAGGGCATGATCGTCAAGGTCAGCGAGATCGACCCGATCTGTGCCATGCAGGCCTGCATGGACGGCTACGAGGTGGTCTCGCCCTACGCCGACGGCGTCAATCGGGGCGTCGAGAGCATCGACCGCGACCTGCTCGGGCGCATCGATCTGGTGGTGACCTGCACCGGCAACATCAACGCCTGCGATGCGCCGATGCTCAAGGCGCTCAAGAAGGGCGCGGTGGTGTGCAACATCGGTCACTTCGACAGCGAGATCGACACCGCCTACATGCGCCGCCAGTGGCACTGGGAAGAGGTCAAGCCGCAGGTCCACAAGATCTATCGCGACAGCGACCCGGACGACTACGACCCGACCAGCGACGACTACCTGATCCTGCTCTCCGAGGGGCGCCTGGTGAACCTGGGCAACGCCACTGGCCACCCGTCACGCATCATGGACGGCTCCTTCGCCAACCAGGTGCTGGCGCAGATCCACCTCTTCGAGCACAAGTTCGCCGAGCTCACCGACGACGCCAAGGCCGGCGGGCTGAGCGTCAGCGTGCTGCCCAAGGCGCTGGACGAGGAAGTGGCCCGCTACATGGTCGAGGGCTTCGGCGGCGTGGTCACGCGCATGACCGAGGACCAGGCCCGCTACACCGGGGTGGCGGTCGACGGCCCCTACAAGCCGGACGCCTACCGCTACTGAGCCCGCCCGACTTCGGGCGCTCAACCGACGCCGCCCCGTTCCCGGGGCGGCGTTTTCGTGGCCGGGCCACCAGGTCCCCTGGCCAGGAAACGTCGAGGACATCTCATGCTGGATCTCATTGCGATCGTGGTCTCGCTGACGGCGGCGCTGGCGTGGCTCAATCATCGCGTCGTCGGCCTGCCCAGCCCCATCGGGGTGATGGCCATCGCCCTGGTGCTGTCGGGGGCCCTGCAGGGCGCGGCCTGGCTGGGGCTGCCGGCCATCCACGCCGAGGCCGAGGCCTGGCTGTCGCGGATCGACTTCACCCGGCTGCTGATGGACGGCATGCTCTCGCTGCTGCTGTTCGCCGGCGCCCTGCATGTCGACCTGGCGGCGCTGCGCCGCTACCGCTGGTCGATCGGTTTCCTGGCGACGCTGGGGGTGGCGGTCTCGACCCTGGCGATCGGCGCCGCGGCCAAGGGGCTGTGCACGCTGTTCGGCCTGGCGGTGCCGTGGCTCGCGTGTCTGGTGTTCGGGGCTCTGATCGCGCCGACCGACCCCATCGCCGTGCTGGGCATCCTGCGCCGGGCCGGGGCGCCGGAGGATCTGGAGCTGCGCATCGTCGGCGAGTCGCTGTTCAACGATGGGGTGGCGGTGGTGGTGTTCACGCTGCTGCTGGACGGCCTCACCGGCGAGACGCCGCTGACGGCGGCCCACGCCGGCACGCTGTTCCTGCAGGAGGCCGGCGGCGGGGCGCTGCTGGGGCTGGGCATCGGCGGTCTCGCCTATGTGACGATGCGCGGCATCGACGACTATCGCGTCGAGGTGTTGATCTCGCTGGCGGTGGTGCTGGGCGGCTATGCCCTGGCCCGGCAGCTGCATGTCTCGGGGCCCATCGCCATGGTCGTCGCCGGCCTGCTGGTGGGCAACAAGGCACGCCACAGCGCCATGTCGACGACCACCCGCCGCTATCTGGACGCGTTCTGGGAGCTGGTCGACGAGATCCTCAATACCCTGCTGTTCGTGCTGATCGGCCTCGAGGTGCTGCTGATCCCCTTCGAGCCGGCCTACCTGTGGGTGGGCGCCGGGCTGGTGGTGGCCGTCCTGGCGGTGCGCTTCGTCACCGTCGGGATCCCGGTCGTGCTGCTGCGCGAGCGCCTCGGCTTTCGCCGGGGGTCGACACGCATCCTCACCTGGGGCGGGCTGCGCGGCGGTATCTCGGTGGCCCTGGCGCTGGCCCTGCCGGAGGGCGAGGCGCGCGACGTGCTGCTGACCGTGACCTACCTGGTGGTGCTGTTCTCGATCCTCGTCCAGGGGCCGACCATCGGCCGGCTGGTCACGCGGTTGCTGGGAAAGGCGGACGCGTCACGCACGGCGCCTTGAGGGGCGCGCCCTACAGATCCTCCATCCGCTCGGCGTCGCGGACCAGGCGCATGGTCTCGTGCTCCTCGAGGGAGACCAGGTTGTCGATCAGCTCGTGGGCGGTGGGCGTCTCGACCTGGTCGCGCAGGTAGCGGAACAGCTCGCCGATGTGTTCGTGCTCGGCCAGCACCTTGCGCATGATGGCGTCCGGCGCCAGATCGCGGAAATCGCTCGCCTCGTGGCTCTCGGGGTGGCTCGGTGCATTCTCGAAATACTCGTAGCACCAGGTGTGCAAGGCCGCCGGCGAGGCGTCGTGACGCGCCATTTCCAGCGTTTCGCTCAGTGTGCGTTCGTGCTTGGCCAGGTAGGTCAGCAGCATCTGCGCGCGCTCGTCGTTGACCTTGCCCAGGTCACGCTCGATCTGACCGGCCAGCCGCACATGGGTGCGTCGCGCCCACTCCAGGGCATCCTCCAGGGTTTCGACACGCATCGTGACCCTCCACATCGACGAGATGGCGATATCTTCATTATGGGTCAAGTCGGGGCGGCGGGCTTGATGCGCGTCAAGCTTGCGGATGCCGCGCCCCGGCTTGCCCCGGTGCCGGACAAGGGGTCTACCTTGGGTAGGGATTGCGTATTCCATTCATCATTGTCGTGGAAAGGAGTCCCGTCATGATTCCCGACTGGTTGACCGTACTGGCCTGGATTTCCGTGCTGCTGGGCTTCGCCAGTGCCCTCTACGTGATCGGCGACCTGCGCCGGCATCCGCAGCACATGACCATCATGAACGTGGTGTGGCCGGCCTGCGCGCTGTTCGGCCACCTGCCGGTGCTCTACGCCTATCGCAAGTACGGGCGTCTGGCCGCCGACGAGATCGCTCATCCGGCCATGCAGAAGGGCGAGACGCCACCCCACAAGCGCGACACGCCGTTCCCGGTCAAGGTGGCCAAGGGCACGCTGCATTGCGGCAGTGGCTGCTCGCTGGGTGACATCGTCGCGGAGTGGGCGGCCTTCCTGATGCCGACCATCGCCGTCTGGCTGGGCTGGAAGGGCATCTTCGAGGACAAGATCTTCGCCGTCTGGGTGCTCGACTACATCCTCGCCTTCCTGTTCGGCATTGCCTTCCAGTACTACTCGATCAAGCCGATGCAGGACCTCTCGCCGGGCCAGGCGCTCGTCCAGGCGATCAAGGCCGACACCCTGTCGCTGACCGCCTGGCAGGTGGGCATGTACGGCTTCATGGCCTTTGCGCATTTCTACCTCTTTGCGGTGGTCTTCGGGATGAAGCTGCACGTCGACACCATCCACTTCTGGTTCATGATGCAGATCGCCATGGGCTTCGGCTTCCTGACCGCCTACCCGGTCAACTGGTGGCTGATCCAGCGCGGCGTCAAGGAGGCGATGTAAGCGCTTCTCGCTGCCTCCGCCGCAATGGCACGGAAGGGCCCGCTCGCGGGCCCTTTTTCGTGGCCCGGCGGCGCGTGTCGAAGGTCGGGGCGGGCGAGTTCAAGAGAGGCACAAGAACGGCTTTCGTTGACCGGGGTCATGGGAGCGTCTTGATGGCCCGCCTTCCCGGACGTTGCCACTTGACCCTTGGGCAACCCGCAAGTCTTACGCTGTTCTTCAAGCCCGGCCATGATGGCCCGGGCGTCGGATGGCCGGCAGGGGGATGCCATTGTGCGGCCGTGGATGGTGGAGCCGACAAGTCGGGGAGGCAGCCATGTGGCATGACATGACGGGATACATGAGCGGCGCGGGCTGGGGGCACATGCTCTTCGGCGGCGTCATGATGGTGCTCTTCTGGGGGCTGGTGATCGCGCTGATCGTGATGCTGGTCATGCGCCTCACCGGCCATCGCGCCCGTTCGCACCGGACGGCGCCGGATGCCCTGGAGCTCCTTCGCCAACGCTACGCGCGCGGGGAAATCGACCGCCAGGAGTTCGAGGCGCGCAAGCGCGACCTGTCGGAGTGATGCCTCGCCCTCGCCGTTGATCGGCCGCGTGCCGGGGGCGGCGAGGAGTCTTTCGTTGCGTTCTTCCTCCCAGGCAGGAGGTGGCCATGCCCCCGAAACACCACGCCGTTCACGCCTCGCCCCATGCCGCCGAGGCTCAAGAGGCACCGCCGGATACGCCCAGGGATGCCGAGCCGGGCGGTTACACCTGCCCGATGCATCCCGAGGTGCAAAGCGACGCCCCGGGCGAATGCCCGAAGTGCGGCATGGCACTGGAGCCGGTGGCACCCCAGGCGCCGGCCACCCGCACCGAGTGGACCTGCCCGATGCATCCCGAGATCGCCCGTGACGAACCGGGAAGCTGCCCGAAATGCGGCATGTCCCTGGAGCCGCGTCAGGTCACCGCCGAGGAGGAGAAGAATCCCGAGCTGATCGACATGACCCGGCGCCTGTGGGTCGCCCTGGCCCTGGCGACACCGGTGTTCCTGCTGGCGATGGGCCAGCACGTGCCCGGCCTGTCGCTGGAGGCCTGGATTCCGCACGAGGTGCGCATCTGGCTGGAACTGGCCCTGTCGACGCCGGTGGTGCTGTGGTGCGGCTGGCCGTTCTTCGTGCGCGGCTACCGCTCGGTGATCGGCTGGAATCCCAACATGTTCACCCTGATCGCGCTTGGCGTCGGGGTCGCCTATCTCTACAGCCTGGTCGCCACGCTGTTCCCGCAGCTCTTTCCGCCCTCCTTCCGCGACGCGACGGGGCAGGTGGGCGTCTACTTCGAGGCCGCCGCGGTGATCGTGACGCTGGTATTGCTCGGCCAGGTCATGGAACTGCGTGCACGCAGCCAGACCAACAGCGCGATCAAGGCCCTGCTGGGGCTGGCGCCCAGGACCGCACGGCGTATCGCCGACGACGGCAGCGAGTCCGATGTGCCGCTGGAACAGATCCGGATCGGCGATCGGCTGCGCGTGCGCCCCGGCGAGAAGGTGCCGGTGGACGGCGTGGTGGTCGAGGGCAGCTCCTCGGTGGACGAATCGATGATCACCGGCGAACCCATGCCCGTCGAGAAGGGCGAGGCCGAGGAGGTCATCGGCGCGACCATCAACGGCACCGGCTCGCTGGTCATCGAGGCCCGGCGCGTCGGCAGCGACACCCTGCTGTCGCAGATCGTGCAGATGGTCGCCGATGCCAGCCGCAGCCGGGCGCCGATCCAGAACCTGGTGGACGTGGTCGCCGGCTACTTCGTGCCCACCGTGGTGCTGGCCGCCGTGGTGACCTTCGCGGTCTGGGCGCTGTGGGGGCCCGAGCCGGCGATGGCCTATGCGCTGATCAACGCCGTGGCGGTGCTGATCATCGCCTGCCCGTGCGCGCTGGGGCTGGCCACGCCGATGTCGATCATGGTGGCCAGCGGCAAGGGGGCCTCGGCCGGGGTGCTGTTCAAGAACGCCGAGGCGATCCAGACCCTGCGCCGGGTCGACACCCTGATCGTCGACAAGACCGGCACCCTCACCGAGGGGCGCCCGCGGCTGCAGGACGTGGTCGCCGGCGAGGGCTTCGCGGAGGACGAGGTGCTGCGCCTGGCCGCCACCCTGGAGCGCGGCAGCGAGCATCCGCTGGCGACGGCGATCGTCCAGGGGGCGGCGGAGCGCGACATCGCTCCCGAGCGCTACACCGACTTCGAATCGGTGACCGGGCAGGGCGTCAAGGGCCGGGTCGGCGACCGGGTCGTGGCGCTGGGCAACCGCGCCCTGATGGACGCCGAGGGCGTCGAGGCTGACTCGCTCGCCGAGCGTGCCGAGGCCCTGCGCGGCGAGGGCAAGACCGCGATGTTCGTCGCCGTCGACGGCCGGCCCGCCGGGCTGGTCGCCGTCGCCGACCCGATCAAGGCGACGACCCGGGAAGCGATCGAGGCGCTGCATGACGAGGGCATCCGCATCGTCATGCTGACCGGCGACAGCCGGACCACGGCCCAGGCGGTCGCCGGTCAGCTGGGCATCGATGAGGTGATCGCCGGGGTGCTGCCCGAGCAGAAGGCCGAGAAGGTCAAGGCGCTGCAGGCCGAGGGGCGCTTCGTGGCCATGGCGGGCGACGGCATCAACGATGCCCCGGCGCTGGCCCAGGCCCAGGTCGGCATCGCCATGGGCACCGGTACCGACGTGGCCATGGAGAGCGCCGGGGTGACGCTGGTCAAGGGTGACCTGCGCGGCATCGTGCGCGCCCGCCGGCTCAGCCGCGCCACCCTGCGCAACATCAAGCAGAACCTGTTCTTCGCCTTCGTCTACAACAGCGTGGGCGTGCCGGTCGCCGCCGGTGTGCTCTATCCGGCCTTCGGCATCCTGCTGTCGCCGATCATCGCCGCGGCGGCGATGTCGTTCAGCTCGGTATCGGTGGTGGCCAATTCCCTGCGACTGCGTCACCAGACGATCTGAGCAGGATGCCTGTGTTTCCAAAGTCTTACCCAGTCGACAAGAGGAGGTTCTGCATGTCGGACAAGGAACGCCGCCTCGGTGTCTCCGAGGCCAACCTGGTGACCCGCAAGCTCAGGCTCAGGGCCTGCAGCGAGTCGGCCCTGCAGGCGGCCATCGGCGAGATCGATGCCCTGTTCGGTCTCGAGAGCGTCACCTACCTGCCGCGCAAGCGGCGGCTCGACGTGGCCTACGACGCGACGCGGCTGTGTCTCGATCACATCCGGACGATCCTGTCGCGTCACGCCATCACGGTCAGCAACGGCTGGTGGGAGCGGGTCAGGGAGAACCACTACCGCTTCGTCGACCAGAACATCAAGGACAACGCCAGCCAGGAGCCCTGGAGCTGCCACTGATCCCGCCGATGGGTGGTGCGGCAGGGCGTCGTCACCGAATCATCATCGGGGTGCCACCCAGGAGTCATCGACATCGCGGAACATGGGGCCGCGCTTGTCAGGAGGCCCTTCCATGAGCACCCCGTCCGAGATCGTCGACGCCTGCCGCACCCTGTTCATCTCCGATGTGCATCTCGGCACGCCGGACTGCCAGGCGGCACTGCTTAGCCGACTGCTGCGCCGCGCGCGTCCCGAGCGGCTGTATCTGGTCGGCGACGTGGTCGACCTGATCGCCATGCGCCGGCGGGCGGTGCTGCCGCCCGCCCAGCAGCAGCTGGTGGCGCGCATCCTGCGCCTGGCACGCGGCGGCTGCGAGGTGATCTACATTCCCGGCAACCATGACGCGGCCTTCCGGCGCCTGAGCGGGCTGCGCATCCACAATGTGCGCATCGAGCGGCGCTGGATCCACGAGCTGGCCGACGGCCGACGCTTCCTGGTCAGCCACGGCGACGAGTTCGACACCCATGTGCGCATCGCGCCCTGGCTGCTGGCGCTGGGCGACGGCATGCACCAGTTCGTGCTGCGCCTCAATCGCTGGTGCAACGGCCTGCGGCGCACCCTGGGGCTGCCCTACTGGTCGCTGGCCAGTGCCCTCAAGCGGCGCCTCGGCAGCGCCCGGCGCTACATCGCCCAGTTCGAGCAGGCCGCGCTGCATCAGGCCTGGCGCGAGGGGCTGGACGGCTACATCGGCGGGCATATCCACCAGGCCGGGTTCCGGGCGGGCTATGGTGTGCTCTATGCCAACGACGGCGACTGGGTGGAGCACTGCACGGCGCTCGCCGAACTGCCCGACGGCCGCCTGCGGCTGGTCGACTGGCAGGGGCGCACGCTGGCCACCGAGCCGCACGTGGTGCCGGCGCCGCCGCCCACGCCGGGCGTGCTGATCAACGCCTGAGGGGCGGGTATATCCCTCTGAGACGCCCGCATCTGTGGCACACTGGCGGGCCAGCTTCGAGAACGGGAGTCCCGGGTGGCCACCACCGTCCCGCTGGTCGAGGCGCGCGACTATCCCGACCGCGTGCTGAGCGATCGCCATGAATTCCACCAGCTGCTGCTGGGCCTCGACGGCCACGTCGAGCTCGAGGCGGCGGGGCGCGCCACCCGCGTCGCGCCCGGGGTGCTGGCGCCGGTGGCCGCCGGCGACGTCCACCATTATCTGGCCCCGGGCGACAACCGGGTGCTGGTGCTCGACCTGCCGGTCGCCTGGTGCCAGTCGCTGGCGCTGGAGGGGCTGGTATCGCGGCCGGCGCGTCGCCTGTCCCGGGCGCTGGCCGAGCAGGGGCGTGGTCTCGACGGCCGGACGCCCTCGGCGCTGGCCGGCTGGCTGGAGGCCGTGCTCGCCACCGGCGGGCGTGGCGTGGCGTCGCCCCGCTTGCGCCTGCTGCATCTGCTGCCGGCGATTCGCGCCGATCTCGCCCATCCCTGGCGCGTCGCCGAGATGGCGGCGTGCTGTCACCTCGCCGAGGCGGCGTTCGCCCGCCAGTTCCGTGCCCTGACCGGGCAGTCGCCGCATGTGTGGCTGACCGCACAGCGGCTCGCCCGGGCCCGCGAGCTGCTGCGCGATCCCCGCGCCTCGCTCACCGAGATCGCCCTGGCCTGCGGCTTCGCCGACGCGGCGCACTTCTCGCGGGTCTTCCGCCGTCATGTCGGCCGTCCGCCCGGTGAATGGCGCCGGGCCTTGAGGGACCGAGCTTCCAGCTAGCCGTGTAAACCCACCGGACTGGTCACGGGGGCCCACCCGGCTAAACGGGGGCTGGTCGGCCTGGCGGGGAAGAAGATTTATCCCCGACGGTGCGGGCCCTGAAGGGGCTTGTGGGAGAGGATGCCTCCTCGACTGCGGCGGCCCGGTGGCGCCTTCATCGCGACTGAAGTCGCTCCCACGGCCAGGCTCCGCATGAACAGCCTGCCGAGAGATCACCGCTAGCCTAGCCCCGCGAGAGAAAGCAGCGCGTCGAGCCAGAGCGGGATCACCAGTGGCGCGGCCAGGGTGGTGAGCAGCACGGCGACGGCGCCCTTGGCGGGCGGGATGTCGAGCTCCATGGCGATGACCACCACATTGGCGGCCATCGGCACCACGCCCAGCAGCAGCAGGGCGGTGGCGAGGGTGGCATCGATGCCCAGCGTGGCCTGCAGCAGCCACACCGCCAGCAGGCTGAGCAGCGGCCACAGGCCAAAGCGCGCCAGCACGCAGGCGGCGATGAAGCGGGCGTCGACCGCGGCGAGCGTCACCCGTCCCAGGGTCATGCCGATGATCATCATGCCCAGCACGGTGTAGCTGGACTTGAAGTGGTCGAGGCCGTCGAGCAGCGCCGCGGGCAGCGGCACCGCCAGGGCGTTGACCAGCAGGGCGGCGGCGAAGGCGTAGAGCAGCGGCAGGCGGACGATGCGCGAGAGGCTCTCGCGCACCGAGAAGCGCCCCCGGGCGCTGAGGTAGAAGCCCACCGTGAACTCGTAGAGGGTGATGCCCAGCAGGCAGAACAGGTACTGGGCCACGCCCTCGGGCGGCAGCAGCACCAGCGCCAGCGGCAGGCCGAAGTAGCCGGTGTTGCCGGTGCCGGCGGAGAAGGCCAGCACCGCGGCCTCGGGTGGGGCGAACCAGGGCCGCGCCAGGCGATGGACCGTCACGGCGATGAGGCTGGCCAGGGTGAACAGCCCGGCGGTCAGCAGCAGGTCGGCGGGGCCGGGATCGCCCTGCACCAGACCGCGGAAGAAGGTCAGCGGGGCGATCACGTAGATCAGCAACGTGGCGATGGGCCGCGGGTCGACGCCGAGCCGCCGGGCGACGAGCCAGCCCAGGCCGACGAAGGCCAGCAGCATCCACAGCGGTTGGGTGAGGTCGGCCTGTGCGGTCATCGCGATCTCCCGGGCAAAAGCGCCATGATGCCCGCTCGCGGCGGGCGGCGACAGGTCAGGAATCGACAAGCCGATCGCGCCGCGAGGCGGCAGACTGGGCGTTTCCGTCATCCGTCTTCATGGGAGCCGCTGCCATGACCGCGCGTCACGAGACGCCCGCCGATCCCCGTGCCACGGCGATCGGCGCCACCACCGTGCTCAACTGGGCGCTGCTGGCCACGCTGACTCAGCTGGCCGGGCCGGTGCCGCCGTTTCTGCTCACCGCCCTGGCGTTCGCCATCGCCTTCGTCTGCTTCGCCGTCTGGCTGGGCGTGCGCGGGCAGTCGCTGATCGCGCCGCTGCGCCAGCCGCCACGGGTCTGGGCGCTGGGTGTCGGCGGCCTGTTCGGCTATCACGCCCTGTACTTCGTCGCCCAGCAGAACGCGCCGCCCGCCAACGCCGGGCTGATCAGCTACCTGTGGCCGCTGCTGATCGTGATTTTCGTCGCCCTGCTGCCGGGCGAGCGGCTGCGCACCAACCATGTGGTCGGCGGTCTGCTGGGCTTCGCCGGTGCGGCGCTGCTGGTGGGCGGCGACGTGTCGGCGGCCGGCAGCGTGCTGGGCTATGCGGCGGCCTTCGCCTGCGCCTTTCTGTGGAGTGGCTATTCGGTGCTGTCGCGGGCCAATCGTGCGGTGCCGACCGCCGCGGTGGGCGGCTTCTGCCTGGTCACCGCGCTGCTCGCCGCGCTCTGCCATGGGCTGTTCGAGCCGGCGCGCTGGCCGCAGGGGCTCGGCTGGCTGGGTGTGGTCGGCCTGGGTCTGGGGCCGGTGGGCAGTGCCTTCTTCACCTGGGACGTGGGTGTCAAGCACGGCAACCTGCGTCTGCTCGGGCTGCTGGCCTACTTCACGCCGCTGCTGTCGACCGTGGTGCTGATCGCTGCCGGCTATGCCGCACCGACGCCGTGGCTGGCGCTGGCGGCGGGGCTGATCACGCTGGGCATGCTGGTGGGCAGCGGCTGGCTGGGGCGATGGCGTAGCGCTTGACCCTGTAGTGGCTACAGGTGCGGTAATCAGGGTCCATTCAACGACGGGAGCCCTGCATGGCGCACGACCACGCTCACCCGCACGGCCATGACCACGATCATGACCACGACCACGACCACGCCCCTACCGTGACCGCCGACAGCGAACGCCGGGTGCGCCTGGCGATGTGGCTGACCGCCGGTTTCATGCTGGCCGAGGTCATCGGTGGCTGGTGGTCCGGGTCGCTGGCGCTGCTGGCCGATGCCGGGCACATGGTCAGCGATGCCGCCTCGCTGGGGCTGGCGTTGTTCGCCTTCCGCCTCGGGCGGCGCGCGCCGGATGCCCGGCGGACCTTTGGCTACCAGCGCTTCCAGGTGCTGGCGGCCTTCGTCAACGGCCTGACGCTGCTGGCGATCGGCGTGGGCATCGTGATCGCCGCCATCAAGCGCTTCTATGCCCCGGTGGACGTCATGGCCGGGACGATGATGGGCGTCGCCGTGCTGGGGCTGCTGGTCAACCTCGGGGTGTTCGCCATCCTGCATGCCGGCGACCGCGACAACATCAACCTGCGTGGCGCCATCCTGCACGTGATGGGCGACCTGCTCGGTTCGGTGGCGGCGATCGTCGCCTCGCTGGTGATCCTGTTCACCGGCTGGGATGTCGCCGACCCGCTGCTGTCGCTGCTCGCCGCGGCGCTGATCCTGCGCGGGGCCTGGAAGATCGTCCGGCGCAGCGCCCACACCCTGCTCGAGGGCACCCCGGACGGGGTCGAGATCGCCGAGATCCACGAGGCGCTGGCCTCGGTGGAAGGGGTCAGCGACGTCCACGACGTTCACCTCTGGGGGCTGACGCCCCAGGATCCGCTGCTCAGCCTGCACCTGGTGGTGGATGCCGAGGCGGACAACGACCGTGTGCTGCGCGAGGCCTATGCCCGGTTGCACGAGCGCTTCGGCATCCAGCATGCCACCTTGCAGCTCGAGGGGCGGGCCTGCCTGACCGGCGGCGACTGCCAGACGCCGTCGCCGGCGTGATCATGACCCGTTCTCATGCTCGGTGCCGAGGGCGCCGCGGCAACATGACCGGGCTTCATGATCGACCTCGAAACTTTCATTGGTCGTCGGCGAACCCGGCGGGCACAATGCGGGCATTCTGCACGCATGGAAACGACAAGGGTTGACCGATGAGCGCACACGAGCATCCGCTGGGCATCAGCTTCGAATTCTTTCCCCCCAATACCGACGCCGGGCGGGAGAAGCTCATGGCCGCCCGGGATGCCCTGGCCGAGCGCAAGCCGCGCTTCTTCTCGGTGACCTACGGCGCCGGCGGCTCGACCCAGGCGCGGACCCACCACACGGTACAGCGCGTCCGCGAGTGCGGCATCAGCACCGCGCCGCACCTGTCGTGCATCGGCAGCGAGAAGGCCCAGGTGCGCGAGCTGCTCGAGCGCTATCGCGCCGACGGCATCGACAGCCTGGTGGCGCTGCGCGGTGACCTGCCCTCGGGCATGGGCGGGATCGGCGAGCTGCGCTACGCCAACGAGCTGGTCGAGTTCATCCGCGCCGAGACCGGCGATCACTTCGAGATCGCCGTGGCCGCCTACCCCGAGGCCCACCCCCAGGCGCCGAGTCTCGAGCATGACCTGCAGAACTTCGTGCGCAAGATGCAGGCCGGCGCCGACCTGGCGATCACCCAGTACTTCTTCAGTGCCGAGGCGTATTTCCACTTCGCCGAGCGGGCGCGGGCCCTCGGGGTGGAGAAGCCGATCGTGCCGGGCATCATGCCGATCACCAACTACACCAAGCTGGCGCGCTTCTCGGATGCCTGCGGGGCCGAGATCCCGCGCTGGATCCGCAAGCAGCTCGAGGCCTACGGCGACGACAGCGAGAGCATCCAGGCCTTCGGCGAGGAGGTGGTGTCCCGGCTGTGCCAGCGGCTGCTCGACGGCGGCGCGCCGGGGCTGCACTTCTACACCCTCAATCAGGCCACACCGGCGCTGCGCATCCTCGACAACCTCGCCTGACGGTCGGTCGGCACCGGCGATACACGGGCCCCACCCCTGCGGTGGGGCCCGTTCGTTTGGCGGGGAACGTCGGGGAAAGTGTGTGACATTCCGCACAAAAGGCTGAGCGAGCTGTGTGGATCTTCGCACGCCTGAGCCGTACCGCTGCGTGATGCCAGCAGCCGGTCTACATCCAGGCTGTTGTATTGCCGGATTTTTGTGGAACTGGCACGGCGATTGCCAAGGGGTTGGGCGACAGGTCGCCGCGGCGGCCCGACACGACAATCGCAACAATAGCCGCAAGGAGCCAATACAACATGCGCACGCTCAAGCTCGCTTCGCTGACCGCCCTCGCCGCCGGCGTGATGATGGCCGGCAGCGCCCTGGCCGACCCGATCACCATCAAGTTCTCCCACGTGGTGGCCCCCAACACGCCGAAGGGGCAGATGGCCGAGAAGTTCAAGGAGCTGGTCGAGGAGAGCTCGGTCGGCGATCAGGTCGACGTCGAGGTCTATCCCAACTCGCAGCTCTACGGCGACGACCAGGTGCTCGAGGCCATGCTGCTCGGCGACGTCCAGCTCGCCGCACCGGCCCTGTCCAAGTTCCAGAAGTACACCAAGCAGCTCCAGGTCTTCGACCTGCCGTTCCTGTTCAAGGACATGGACGCCGTGGAGCGCTTCCAGAACAGCGAGACCGGCCAGAAGCTGCTGACCTCGCTGGAGCCCAAGGGCCTGATCGGTCTGGGTTACCTGCATAACGGCATGAAGCAGCTCTCCGCCTCCGAGCCGCTGCGCGTGCCTTCCGACGCCGCCGGCAAGAAGTTCCGCATCATGACCTCCGACGTGCTCGAGGCGCAGTTCGAGGCGGTCGATGCCGCGCCGCTGAAGAAGCCGTTCTCCGAGGTCTTCATGCTGCTGCAGACCGACGCCATCGACGGTCAGGAGAACACCTACTCCAACATCTACTCGCAGAAGTTCTACGAGGTGCAGCCCTACATCACCGAGTCCAACCACGGCCTGCTGGACTACATGGTGGTCTCCTCGGCGCGCTTCTGGAACGACCTGCCCGACGACGTGCGCCCGGTGGTCGAGAAGGCGCTCGACCAGGCGATCGCCTACGGCAACGACATCGCCGCCCAGGAGAACCAGGAAGCCAAGCAGGCGATCATCGACTCCGGCAAGTCCGAGATCATCGATCTGACGCCGGAACAGCGTCAGCAGTGGGTCGACGCCATGAAGCCGGTGTGGGACCAGTTCTCCGACGAGATCGGCCAGGACGTGATCGACGCCGCCCGGGCCGCCAACAACGAGGGCTGATCGGCCCGAGGTACCCGACGACGGCGTCCCCCGGGGCGCCGTCGTTGTCTCCGTGAGGAAAGATCATGATTGTACGTTGGCTCAACAAGCTGGAAGAGGCGATCTTCTCGGCGCTGCTGGTGGCCATGGTGCTGCTGGTGGGCGTCGAGGTGTTCTATCGCTTCGTGCTGGCCGAGGGGATCAGCTGGGCGCAGGAGGCCTCGCTCTACCTGTCGGGCTGGTTCGTGCTGTTCGGCGTCTCCTGGGGGATCAAGCACGGAACCCACATCGGCGTCGACGTGCTGGTCAAGAAGCTGCCGCGCGGCGGACGGCGCATCGTCACCCTTATCGCCCTGGCGGTGTGCCTGACCTACTGCGGCCTGCTGCTGGTGGGCAGCTACCAGTACCTGTCGCTGACCCGGATGATCGGCATCGAACTGCAGGACATCCCCATCCCCAAGTGGCAGGCGACCCTGATCCTGCCGATCGGCCTGGGCCTGCTGGTGCTGCGCTTTCTCGAGCTGGGCTGGCGGGTGATCAAGGATGAGGCCGACGGCTTCGGCTTCTCCGACGAGGGCGAGGAGAGCCTGCGACTCGCCGAGCAGGACGCCGCCGGCGAGACCCGCGACAAGGAGGGCCGCCCGTGACCATCGCGACCCTGTTCATCCTGCTGTTCGGCGCCATCTTCCTGGGCATGCCGATCGCCTTCGCGCTGGGCTTCTCCAGCGTGACCACGATCCTGCTGTTCTCCAATGATTCGCTGGGCTCGATCGCCATCAAGCTGTTCGAGTCGGTCTCGAACCACTACACGCTGCTGGCGATTCCCTTCTTCATCCTGTCGAGCGCCTTTCTCTCCACCGGCGGGGTGGCGCGGCGCCTGATCAACTTCGCCACCGATGCCGTGGGCCACGTCAAGGGCGGCCTGGCGATGGCCTCGGTGCTGGCCTGCATGCTGTTCGCCGCGGTCTCCGGCTCGTCGCCGGCCACGGTGGCGGCGATCGGCTCGATCGTCATCGCCGGCATGGTCCGCCAGGGCTACCCGGAGTCCTACGCCGCCGGGGCGATCGCCAACGCCGGCACGCTGGGCATCCTGATCCCCCCGTCGATCGTCATGCTGGTCTACTCGGCGGCCACCGAGGTCTCGGCGGCCAAGATGTTCATGGCCGGCCTGATCCCCGGGCTGATGATGGGCTCGATCCTGATGCTGGCCATCTACATCTCGGCACGGCGCATGAAGCTGCCCGCCCAGCCGTTCCCGGGCGTCGGTGCGCTGCTGCGCTCCGGCGGCAAGGCGACGGCCGGGCTGCTGCTGATCCTGCTGGTGCTGGGCTCGATCTACGGTGGCGTGGCCAGCCCCACCGAGGCGGCGGCGATCGCCGCGATCTACGCCTGGCTGGTGGCGGTGATCGGCTACCGCGACATGGGCCCGCTCAAGGGTGTGCCCTGGAAGCGCCCCGACGAGAACCTGGCCGCGGCGGCCGTGCGCAACCTGTGGCAGACGCCGCTGGCGCTGGTCGGCTCGTTCGTCAATCGCGAGGTGCGCGAGGTGGTGCTGGACGGCGCCAAGGTGTCGATGATGCTGCTGTTCATCATCGCCAACGCCATGCTCTTCGCCCATGTGCTGACCACCGAGCGCATTCCCCATCACATCGCCGAGGCGATCGTCTCCTGGGGCCTGCCGGCGTGGGGCTTTTTGATCGTCGTCAACCTGCTGCTGCTGGCGGCGGGCAACTTCATGGAGCCGTCGGCGATCCTGCTGATCATGGCGCCGATCCTGTTCCCGATCGCCATGCAGCTGGGCATCGACCCCATCCACCTGGGCATCATCATGGTGGTCAACATGGAGATCGGCATGCTCACGCCACCGGTGGGGCTCAACCTGTTCGTCACCGCGGGGATCACCAATCGCTCGATCGGCTGGGTGATCAAGGCGGCGCTGCCGTGGCTGTGCCTGTTGCTGCTGTTCCTGATCGCCATCACCTATATTCCGGCGATCTCGCTGTGGCTGCCCAACCTGCTGTCGTGAACGCGCCGGCACGAGAAGACAACAGGAACCCCGCCGCAAGGCGGGGTTCCTGCGTCTGGCGCCCTGGTGCGGTGCCACGCCCTCGACTAGCCTGAGATCGCACGCACAATCACGAACCGTGAGGGAGGCAGTCATGCGTTTGCCGCAATGGATGCTGGGCCTGGGGGTCGCCGCGCTGACGACCGCCGGCGCCCATGCCGCGACCACCGTCGAGATGCACGCCGTCTCGGCCGACGGCGTCGGCGAGTCGATCGGCACCATCAGCGTCGAGAAGACCCCCTGGGGCGTCAAGTTCACCCCCGACCTGAAGGGCCTGGAAGCCGGCCTGCACGGCTTCCACCTGCACCAGAACCCGAGCTGCGAGCCGGCCGAGAAGGACGGCGAGAGGGTTGCGGCCGCGGCGGCGGGCGGTCACTTCGATCCCGACGCCACCGGCACTCACCAGGGGCCCTACGGCGAGGGGCACCTGGGCGACCTGCCGCTGCTCACGGTCGATGCCCAGGGTACCGCGACGACGCCGGTGCTGGCGCCGCGGCTGTCCATGACCGACCTCGGAGGGCATGCGCTGGTGATCCACGCCGGCGGCGACAATTACAGCGACGAGCCGCACCTCGGGGGCGGCGGGGCGCGAGTCGCCTGCGGGGTCATCGGGAAGGACCAGTGACCGCTGTAAGGCGGTGTCGTGGCAGGGCACCGTGAAGCGTGAAGAAGAAGGACCACAGAGGCCGGGCAATGCCCGGCCTCGCCGTTATCGGGGGATGTGCGTCAGCGACCGGTTCAGCCCTTGGGGTCGAGGATGCGCACCGGAGTCACGCTGTTGTCTTGCTCCTCCTCGCGGGGCTGGTTGACCCGGGTGGCGATCTCGGGCGCGGCCTCGTCCTCGATCGGCAGCTGTTCGAAGAAGTCGCAGGCCACGCAGTCCCGGTAGCGGATGCCGTGCTGTTCCCAGGTGCGAATCCTGTCCATGGCGGCGCAGCGCGGGCAGATCGCCCCGGCGATGAAGCGTTTCTGGATGGCCATGGGCCCTCCTGTGACGGCCCCCGGCGAGCCGGGGGCGCGGGTGGATGATGGCGGGCGGCGTCAGGCGGCGCGGATGCCGCTGTGACGCAGCAGCGCGTCGACGCTGGGCTCGCGGCCGCGGAAGGCCTTGAACAGCTCCGCCGCGTCCCGCGAGCCGCCGGCCTCGAGGATATGGTAGCGGAAGCGCCCCCCGGTTTCGGGGTCGAAGATGCCGGCCTCCTCGAAGGCGCTGTAGGCGTCCGCCGACAGCACCTCCGCCCACTTGTAGCTGTAGTAGCCGGCCGCGTAGCCGCCGGCGAAGATGTGGCTGAAGCTGTTCTGGAAGCGGTTGAAGTCGACCCGCGGCACCACCGAGTAGCGATCGCGCACGTCGTCGAGCAGCGCCTGGACGTCGGCCGCCGAGGGGGCGTCGAGTTCGTGGTGGAGGCGGAAGTCGAACAGCGAGAACTCCAGCTGGCGCAGCATGCCCATCGCCGACTGGAAGTTGCGCGCCGCCTGCAGCCTGTCGAGCAGCGTGTCGGGCAGGCGCTCGCCGGTATCGACGTGGGCGGCGATCATGTCCAGCCCCTCGCGCTCCCAGCAGAAGTTTTCCATGAACTGGCTGGGCAGCTCGACCGCATCCCAGGCCACGCCGTTGATGCCGGAGACGTCGGCGACGGTCTGTCGAGTCAGCATGTGGTGCAGGCCGTGACCGAACTCGTGGAACAGCGTCAGCACCTCGTCGTGAGTGAGCAGCGCGGGCCGCTCGCCCACCGGCCGGGTGAAGTTGCAGGTCAGGTAGGCCACCGGCAGCTGCAGGCTGCCGTCCTCGCGCTGGCGGCGCACCCGGCACTCGTCCATCCAGGCGCCGCCGCGCTTGCCCTCGCGGGCATAGAGGTCGAGGTAGAAGCCGGCGATCGGCGTGTCACCGTCGTGGATCGTGTAGTAGCGCACGTCCGGATGGTAGCGCGGGGCCGTCTCGTCCTCGACGAAGCGCAGGCCATAGAGCCGCCCGGTGACGCGGAACAGCCCGTCGATCACCTGCGGCGCCGGGAAGTAGGGGCGCAGCTGTTCCGGCGAGATGGCGTAGCGCGCCTCGCGCAGCTTCTCGCTGGCGTAGCCGACATCCCACGGCTCGAGGCTCTCGAGGCCGAGCGACTCCCGGGCGAAGGCCTCGAGCTCGTTGAACTCCTCCTGCGCCTGGGGGTGGGCGCGCTCGGCGAGGTCGGCGAGGAAGTCGAGCACCTGGCGCGGCGACTCGGCCATCTTGGTGGCCAGCGAGTAGTCGGCATAGGTGGCAAAGCCGAGCAGCGTGGCCAGTTCCTGGCGCAGGGCGAGGATCTCCTCGATGACCGGTGCGTTGTCGAACTCGCCGGCATCGGGGCCGACGTCCGAGGCGCGGGTGACGAAGGCGGTGTAGATCTCGCGGCGCAGCTCGCGGTCGTCGGCGTAGGAGATCACCGGGAAGAAGCTGGGGAAGTCGAGGGTGATGCGATAGCCGTCGACGCCCTTGGCCTCGGCGTTGGCCCTGAGGGTGTCCAGGGCGCTCTGCGGCAGGCCGTCGAGGGCGTCGGCGTCGGTGACGTCCTTGTGCCAGGCCTGGGTGGCGTCGAGCACCTGGTTGGCGAAGGTGTTGGACAGCTCGGAGAGCCGGGCCTGGATCTCGCCGTAGCGCCGCTTGGCGTCGGCCGGCAGGTCGACGCCGGCGAGCCGGAAGTCGCGCAGGGTGTTGTCGACCGAGCGCTGCTGGGCGGCATCGAGCTCGGCCCAGGCCGGCGAGTCCCTGAGGGACTGGTAGGCGCGGAACAGCCCCTCGTGCTGGCCCAGCCAGGTGCCGTATTCGGAGAGCCTGGCCAGGCAGGCCTGGTAGGCCTCGCGCAGCTCGGGGTTGTTCATCGTGCCGTTCAAGTGCGAGACCGGCGACCAGGCCTGGGACAGGCGGTCGTTGAGCGCTTCCAGGGGCGCGGCGAGGCTCTCCCAGGTGGGCGTCTCGCGCTCCGCCCGGGCGGCGAGCCGATCGATGGCGTCACGGTTCTCGTCGAGGATCCGCTCGATCGCCGGCACCACGTGTTCCGGCCGGATCTCGGCGAAGGGCGGCAGGGGGTGGGTCTCGAGCAAGGGGTTGCGGGACATGCGCGGTGGCCTCGTCTGCAAAAAGGGGGACTGCTTGTTAGATGCGGCCGCACCCGGCGGGTTTCAACGCCGCATCGACGATCGCCCGGGCGGCGCCATTCCCGTGCCGCGCCGCCCCTGCTAGGCTTGCGGCTTTCGAGCGCCGTCGGCACGGCAGGCCGCGCCGGCGCCCGTGGCGGGACAACAAGGGACACGAGCGATGAAAGAGACACTGGAGCGCTGGAGCAGCCGGCGTGCCTTCATACTGGCGGTCACCGGCGCCGCGGTGGGACTGGGCAATATCTGGCGCTTCCCCTACATGACCGGCGAGAACGGCGGCTCGGCCTTCCTGCTGCTCTACATCGCCTTCGTGGTGCTGCTGGGGCTGCCGGTGATGATGGCCGAGATCCTCATCGGCCGCGCCGGACGGCGCAGCCCCATGCAGTCGCTCGGCCACCTGGCGCGGGCCGCCGGGGCCTCGCCGCACTGGCGCTGGCTCGGCGTGTTCGGGGTGATCACCGTGTTCTTCATCCTGTCGTTCTACTCGGTGGTCTCCGGCTGGTCGATCGAGTACCTGGTGGAGTCGATCAACGGCAACTTCGCCGGCGGCACGCCGCAGGCGATCGGCGCCAACTTCAACGACTTCCTCGCCGACCCGCTGCGCATGACCTTCAATCACACCCTGTTCATGCTGCTGACCATGTCGGTGGTTGCCGCGGGCATCTCCGGTGGCCTCGAGAAACTCAACAACCTGCTGATGCCGCTGCTGTACCTGCTGCTGATCGTGCTGGCCGTCTACGCCACCACCACGCACGGCTTCGGCACGGCGATGGCCTGGCTGTTCACGCCCGATGCCTCGGCGATCACGCTGTCGGTGGTACTCAACGCCATGGGCCACGCCTTCTTCACCCTGGCGGTGGGCGCCTGTGCGCTGATGGCCTACGGCGCCTACATGCCGGATCACCAGAGCCTGCCGCGGGCGGTGGCCGCGGTGGCGGTGCTCGACGTGCTGGTGGCGCTGCTCTCGGGCATCGCCATCTTTTCGGTGGTGTTCTCGCAGGGCCTGGACCCCGGCGAGGGCCCGGGGCTGATGTTCGTCACCCTGCCGATCGCCTTCGCCGAACTGCCCGGCGGCTCGCTGTGGCTGGCGGTGTTCTTCCTGCTGCTGCTGCTGGCCACCTGGACCTCGTCGATCAACCTCGCCGAGCCGATGGTCGCCACCCTGCAGGGCGCCGGGCTCAAGCGCGGCCGCTCGGCGGCGCTGGTGGGCATCGCGGTGTGGGCGGTGGGGCTGCTGTCGGTGCTGTCGTTCTCGACCATGGCCGACGTGCACTGGATCGGCGAGATGAACTTCTTCGACCTGGTGACCACCGTGCCCACCGACGTCTTCCTGCCCGTGGGCGGGCTGCTGATCGCCGTCTTCGCCGCCTGGGTGATGTCCAGCGAGGCCGCCGAGCGCGCCCTCGACGCCGGGCCGGGCGGCTTTCGTACCTGGCGCGCCCTGGTGCGCTACGTTTCCATCCCGCTGGTGGTGGTGGTACTGCTGTCGGGGCTGTTCTGAATCGCGAGGAGGTGACGAATCATGAACCTGAGAACCTTTCGCGGCCACACGCCGCAGCTCGGCGAGCGCGTCTACATCGACCCGGACTGCGTGGTGCTGGGCGACGTGACCCTGGGCGACGACTGCTCGGTGTGGCCGATGGCGGTGGTGCGCGGCGACATGCACCGCATCCGCGTCGGTGCGCGGGTCAGCATTCAGGATGGCAGCGTGCTGCACATCACCCACGCCAGCGACTACAACCCCGGCGGCTACCCGCTGAGCATCGGCGACGACGTGACCATCGGTCACAAGGCGATCCTGCACGGCTGCACCGTGGGCGACCGGGTGCTGGTGGGCATGAATGCCACCATCATGGATGGCGCCGTGGTCGAGGACGAGGTGATCATCGCCGCCGGCGCGGTGGTCACGCCCGGCAAGCGCCTGGAAAGCGGGCACGTCTACGCCGGCAACCCGGCCCGGTCGCTGCGCCCCCTGAAGGAGGCCGAGCGGCAGTTCTTCACCTATACCGCCGGCAACTACGTCAAGCTGAAGGACGAGTACCTCGCCGCAACCGATCCCGCCTGATAGGCCGGGCCTCCGGGCGACGCTCCGGGGGCCGGTTTCCCGAGCCCAACTGATTGTTTTTCCGAGGTGCCGTGGGCGATAATCTGGATTTGCATCCAGTGATTCGCAGGTGGCGGCGCGTGGCCGACTTCAAGACTCATTTCAGTGTGGCCGTGGCCGGTGGCGCGCTGCTGGCCGTCGGCGGCTGGCAGGCGGCGCTGTGGTCGCCCCCCGAGGGCGCCTCGCTGGCCGCACTGACCGCCTTCGGCGGCATCCTGCCGGACATCGACTCCGACCATTCCCGGGCCATTCGCCTGATCTTCAACCTCTTCGCCCTGCTGGCGGTGGTCGCCGGCGCGTGCTGGCTGCAGGGGCGGGTCAGCCCGGCGATGCTGCTGGTCGGCTGCGGCGGGCTGTACGTCGCGGTGCGCTACGGCGCCGGGGCGATCTTCCGGCGCTTCAGCGTGCATCGCGGCATCTGGCACTCGCTGCTGGCGATGGGGCTGTGCGGGCTGACCACCACCGCGTTGAGTTACCAATGGCTCGCCCAGCCGGCCTGGCAGGCCTGGGCGCAGGGCGTGGCCCTGGTGCTGGGTGGCGTCATTCACCTGCTGCTCGACGAGCTCTACAGCGTCGACCTGGTGGGCTCGCGGCTCAAGCGCTCCTTCGGCACGGCGATGAAGCTGTTCGACTACCGCGAGCCGGGCAATTCGATGGTCATGCTGTTGCTGGCGGTGGGGCTGTCGCCCTGGCTGCCGCCCTGGCAGACGCTGCTCGACCTGCTGGCCCACAGCACCCGACTGTGGCAATGAGCGTGCGGCAGTAAGCCCGCTCAGTCGGCGTCCGCGCGCTGGCGGTAGTCCTCGGCGCGCAGGTCGTACTTCTTGAGCTTGTCGTAGAGGGTCTTGCGCGGCAGTCCCAGGTGCTCACAGACGATACTGACCCGGCCGTGGTGATTGGCGAGCGCCTGACTGATCAGACTCTTCTCGAACAGCTCGACCTGGCGGGGCAGGGTCAGGGCACCGGCGGCGCTGTCGTGGCCTTCCAGCAGGTGATCCAGGCGGTAGTCGTAGGCCGCGCCCAGCAGCACGAAGCGCTCGGCGAGGTTGCGCAACTCGCGCACGTTGCCCGGCCAGTCGTGGGCCATCAGCACCGAGACGCCGGCAGCATCCAGCGGCGGCGCCTCGAGCCCGCTGCGGTTGGCGGCGACCACCGCGAAATGCTGAAAGAGCAGCGGCACGTCCTCGCGGCGTTCGCGCAGCGGCGGAATCGGCAGGGTCACCACGTTGAGTCGGTAGTAGAGGTCCTCGCGGAACTCGCCGCGCTCGGCCGCGGCCTTGAGGTCCACCTTGGTGGCGGCGATCACCCGGATGTCCAGGGGCACGGCGCGGTTGGAGCCCAGGCGCTCGATGGTGCGTTCCTGCAGCACGCGCAGCAGCTTGACCTGCAGCGACAGCGGCATCGACTCGATCTCGTCGAGGAACACGCTGCCGCCGCTGGCATGCTCGAACTTGCCGATGCGCCGCTCTACCGCGCCGGTGAAGGCCCCCTTCTCGTGGCCGAAGAGTTCGGATTCGATGATGTTCTCCGGCACCGCCCCGCAGTTGATGGCGACGAACGGCTGGCCGCCGCGCCGGCTGCGTTCGTGCAGCGAGCGCGCGACCAGGTCCTTGCCTACCCCCGTCTCGCCGAACAGCAGCACGTCGGTTTCCACCTGGCTGATGCGCTGTAGCATGGTGGTCAGATGCTGCATGGCCGGCGTGCGGCCGACGATGCGGGGTCCGGGGGCGGCGCGCTGGGCCTCCAGCTCGGCCTTGAGGCGGCGGTTCTCGAGGCTCAGCCGGCGTTTCTCGACGGCGCGGCGCACCACGTCGGTGAGCCGCTCGCCGGCGAAGGGTTTCTCGAGGAAGTCCCAGGCGCCCTCGCGCATCGCCTCCACCGCCGTGGAGATGTCGCCGTGGCCGGTGATCAGGATCACCGGCAGATCGGGGTCGCGACGGCGCACTTCGCGCAGCAGCGCCAGACCGTCCATGCCGGGCATGCGGATGTCGCTGACCACCACGCCGGGGAAGTCGGCCTCGAGCCGGGCCAGCGCGGCCTCGGCGTCGCCGACCGCCTGTGGCTGGTAGCCGGCCAGTTCCAGGGTCTGGCCGGCGGTGATGCGCAGGTGTTCCTCGTCGTCGACGATCAGCACCGGAGTGGCATCCGACTCATGCATGGCGTTCCTCCTCGGGGGGCGGCTCGGCGGTGGCCGGTTCCGCGCAGGCCGGCAGGGTGATGGTGAAGCAGGCGCCGCCGGATTCGGCGTTGTCGGCGTCGAGCTGGCCGCCCAGGTCGTCGATGATGCGCGCCGAGATCGACAGGCCCAGGCCCAGCCCCTTGCCGGTGGCCTTGGTGGTGAAGAAGGGCTCGAAGACCCGGCCGAGATGCGCCTCGGCGATGCCCGGGCCATTGTCGCGTACCTCGATGCGGACCGTCTCGCCGGGGTGGATGCGCAGCCACAGGTGCGGCTCGGGCGTCTCACTCATCGCCTGCAGGGCGTTGCCGATCAGGTTGACCAGCACCTGCTCGAGACGCACCAGGTCGGCGTGGACCCAGACGTCGCCGGGCGGCCAGTCGCGGGTGATCGTCACGCCGGCGTTGACCAGCCGCGAACGATACAGCCGCAGGGCATAGCCGAAGCTGGCCTGCACGGAGACGGGCGTCAGGTTGTCGCCGCTCTTGCGCGAGAACTGCTTGAGCTGGGCGCTGATCTCGGCCATGCGCGCGGTGAGCTCGACGATCTGCTCGAGGTTGGCGTCGGCGGTCTCGTGGCGGCCGCGTTCGATGAAGGCCCGGGCATTCTCGGCGTAGGCGCGGATCGCCGCCAGCGGCTGGTTGAGCTCATGGTTGATGCCCGCCGCCATCTGGCCGAGGACCGCCAGCTTGGCGGCCTGGACCAGCTCGTCCTGGGTCTGGCGCAGGCTGGCCTCGGCGCGCTTGCGTTCGTCGATCTCCGAGGACAGCCGCTGGTTGGAAGCCAGCAGGTCGCGGGTGCGTTCGGCGACCCGCTGCTCCAGCTGGTCGCGGGCGCGGGCCAGGGCGTGCTCCTGGGCCTTGCGCTCGCTGATGTCGAACACCGTGGCCAGCCAGCGTTGGCCGTGGGGGCTGACCAGCCGGCTGACGGTGAGTTCCAGCGGAATGCCGTCGCCGCCGGGGCGCAGCGCCAGCACCTCGATGGCCGGCGACTGGCGGGTGTGGCGCAGGGCGGCGATGCTGCGCGCATCGGCCGGCGAGAGCAGTTCGGTGAGATGGCGGCCCTCGACGCTCTGCGGCGTGTGCCCGAACAGCGCCTGGGCGGTGGGGTTGAGGTAGGTCAGGGCGGCGTGCTCGTCGAGCACCAGCAGGCCGGCACGGGTGCGGTCGATGATGCCGCGCACCCTTGCCTGCCCCTCGGCCAGGGCGCGGCGCTCGCGATTGGCGAACAGCTCGCGCTCCCGGCGCAGGCGCCAGCGCTGCCAGCCGATGCCGCCGGCGAGGATCACCACGCCGTAGAGGCCGGCGGCGAGGATACCGGCCTGCCACTGGGCGCTTTCCAGGGAGTGCAGCGGCTTGAGCATGCGCATCCGCCAGCCCAGGGTCGGCAGCTCGCGGGTCACCGAGAGGAATCGCTCTCCCTCCAGCGGGCCGTCGCCGAAGGTCATCAGGCGCGAGCCGTCGCTGCGTCGCCCCAGGCGGGTCAGGTCCAGGGTCGGCAGGTGGGCGCCGTCGTAGCGGCGCGTGGCGTCCAGGTGTTCACGCTCGTCGGGCTGCAGCGGGCGCAGGCTGGCCAGGCGCAGCGCCGGTGAGCTGGCCATGAACACCACGCCGTTCTCGTCGCTGATCAGCAGCTCGCCGTTCAGGCTCGTCCAGTTGGCCTCCAGCGGCGCGACGAGCACCTTGACTACCAGCACGCCGGCGATATGCCCGCCCTGGGCATCGGTGACGCGCACCGGCGCCGAGAAGTAGTAGCCGCGCTCGCCGGATTGCGTGCCCAGGCCGTAGAAGCGCCCCATCCGGCCCTGCATGGCGTCGAGGAAGTAGGGGCGAAAGCCGTAGTTCTGGCCGACGAAACTGTGCGGCAGGTCCCAGTTGCTGGCGGCGAGGGTGGTGCCGGTGTCGTCGAGCAGGTAGATGTCGGAGACGTCGGCGATGCCGCGGAAGTCGTCGAACAGGCGGTTGAGGCGCATCACCGCCGCGGGATCGCCGGGATGGGTGACGGCGTAGCGCACGGCCTCGCGGCTGGCCAGCAGGTGCGGCAGATAGTCGTGACGAGACAGGTAGGCGGAGACGCCGGCGGCGGACAGCCGCAGTTCGTTGCGGCCTTCGGCGTACAGGGCGTCGAGCGCTTCCTCGCGGGCCAGCAGGGAGACCTGCCAGACACTCACGGCCAGCCCCAGCGGAACCAGCAGCAGCAACAGTCGCCGCCAGCGTTTGGGCAAGCGGGTGGCCTGCATGGGCGCTCCTCGGATCTCGTGGACGTCAGTCGCCGCGTTCGGGCAGGGCCTGGGCGCGACGCAGGGCGCGCTGGGCCCGGGTCTCGGCCCGTTCCAGCTCGAGCAGGCCCTCCTCGACGAACACCAGGTGCTCGTGGGCCAGCAGCCGGGCGTCCTCCGGGCGGCCCTCGAGGATGGCGTCGAGCAGCGCGCGGTGCTGGGTCATCAGCTGCTTGCGGGAGCCGGGCTTCTCGAACAGGTGAGCGAGGTTGGAGACGATGCTCTTTTCCAGCAGATGGAAGATGCCGCGAATGGTGTGCAGCAATAGCACGTTGTGGCCGGCCTCGGCGATCGCCAGGTGAAAGGCGGCGTCGGCCTTGGCCTCGCGGTTGGGGTCGTCCTGCAGCGCCGGCTCGGCGTAGCTGGCCTCCAGCTCCTCGAAGCGGCGGATCAGCAACTCCTTGTCGGCCGGGGTGGAACGCAGGGCCGCATAATAGGCGGCGATGCCTTCCAGGGCGTCGCGGAACTCGAGCAGGTCGAGGTGGAATTCGCCGTGACGCGAGAGCATCTCCAGCAGCGGGTCGCTGTAGCCGCTCTTGAGCTCCTCGCTGACGAAGGTGCCGCCCCCCTGGCGGCTGTTCAGCAGGCCGCGTGCCGAGAGTTTCTGGATCGCCTCGCGCAGTGAAGGGCGCGAGACACCGAAGCGCTCGGCCAGCTCGCGCTCCGGCGGCAGCCGTTGCCCCGGCGCCAGGCTGCCTTCGAGAATCATCGACTCGAGACGTTCGGTGATGACGTCGGCGATACGCGGTTGTCGGACCGGCTGATAGACCATGGCGTATTCTCGGGATACCGGGTGGCTGGGCTCGCTCCGGGGGAGCGGTCGGCAGATTGTGTCAAAGGTGCGACAGGTCGGCTAATGTCAAATTGGTTTTACCAATTCTAGCGCGATACCGAGCGCTCGCAACCTCGCTGGCGAAAGGGGATTTCAGTGGTATGACAACAAGTTGCCGGTGCCGCTCGGGCAGGCAATACCAAAGTCTAAAGCACCGGAGGGCGAGTTTGTTACTCTGTCGTTTGACTCTCGCCTAACCTTGCCCATAAGGTTCTCCAACATCAATTGTCAATTGGTTTTACCAATTAGAGCTCGGCGCCAGCGCGGCGCGGTGCCCGGGTCGCGACGCAACTGGCTCGAGGAAAGGACATGACGCCACTCAAGCAATACCCCCCCAGGCCGGACAAGGTGTACTTCTACGGCACCTGTCTCATCGATCTCTTCTATCCCGGCGCCGGGCTCGACGGTATCCGCCTGCTCGAGCGGGAGGGCATCGAGGTGGTGTTTCCCGACGACCAGACCTGTTGCGGCCAGCCGGCCTACACCTCGGGCTACCATGACGAGGCCCGGGCGGTGGCGGCCGCGCAGCTCGACCTGTTTCCCGAGCCATGGCCGGTGATCGTGCCGTCCGGCTCCTGCGGCGGGATGATGCGCACTCACTATCCGCAGCTGTTCGCCGGCACCGAGCGCGAGGCGCAGGCCCGCGAGCTGGCCGGGCGGATCTTCGAGCTGACCGAGTTCCTGGTGCATGTCTGCCATGTGAAGCTGACCGATCGCGGCGAGCCGCAGCGCGTGGCGATGCATACTTCATGCAGCGCCCGGCGTGAGATGGGCGTGGCCGATACCGGCCCGGCGCTGCTCGGCCAGCTCGAGCGGGTGGAACTGGTCGAGCAGGCGCGCGCGGCGGAGTGCTGTGGCTTCGGTGGGACCTTCGCGGTGCGCCATCCCGAGGTCTCGGCGGCGATGGTCGACGACAAGACCCGGGCCATCGAGGAGGCCGGTGCCGAGCACTTCGTGACCTCGGACTGCGGCTGCCTGATGAACATCGACGGCCACCTCGAGCAGCAGCAGCGGCCGGTACGGGGTGAGCACATCGCCAGCTATCTGTGGAGGCGCACCTCATGAGCGTTCAGACCTTTACCCCGCAGGCCTTCCATCGTCAGGCTCACGATGCGCTGGGCAACCCGCAGATCCGCAGCAATTTCCGGCGCGCCATGGACGGGCTGATGGACAAGCGGCGCAGTGTCTTCAGCGAATGGGACGTGGAAACGCTGCGCGAGTTGGGCGCCAACATTCGCCTGCGTGCGCTGTCGCGGCTGCCGGACCTGCTCGAGCAGCTCGAGGCCAACTGCCAGGCCAACGGCATTCGCGTGCATTGGGCCAGCGACGGCGACGAGGCCTGCCGGATCGTCCGCGAGATCTGTCAGGCGCGCGAGGCGAAGTCGGTCATCAAGGGCAAGTCGATGGTCTCTGAGGAGATGCACCTCAACGCGCATCTCGAGGAGGCGGGCATCGAGGCGCTGGAGTCGGACCTCGGCGAGTACCTCGTGCAGCTCAACGAGCAGACGCCCTCGCACATCATCATGCCGGCGATCCATCTCAACACCGACGAGATCTCGGACATCCTCCACGACAAGACCGGCACCGAGCGTACCCGCGACGTGGACGCCATGACCGCAGCGGCGCGGGCCCAGCTGCGCGAGCGCTTCATGGCCGCCGACGTGGGCATCTCGGGGGTCAACTTCGCGGTCGCCGAGACCGGCACGCTGTGCCTGGTCGAGAATGAGGGCAACGGCCGCATGACCACCACGGTGCCGCCGGTGCACATCGCGGTGACCGGTATCGAGAAGGTGGTCGAGCGCCTGCGCGACGTGCCGCCGCTCTATGCGCTGCTGACCCGCTCGGCGACCGGCCAGCCGGTGACCACCTACTTCAACATGATCTCCGGGCCGCGCCGGGCGGACGAGCATGATGGGCCCGAGGAGGTCCATCTGGTGCTGGTCGACAACGGGCGCTCGGCCATCTACCAGGACGACGAGCTGCTCGACACCCTGCGCTGCATCCGCTGCGGGGCGTGCATGAACCACTGCCCGGTCTACACCCGGGTGGGCGGGCATACCTACGGCACCACCTACCCGGGGCCGATCGGCAAGATCCTGATGCCGCACCTGATGGGGCTGGAGGCGACCCGCGACCTGCCCAGCGCGTCGAGCCTGTGCGGGGCCTGCGGCGAGGTCTGTCCGGTGAAGATTCCGATTCCCGACCTGCTGGTGCGGCTGCGCAAGGAGTCGGTCGGCGAGGGGCGCGGCAACGTGCCGGGAGCCGGGGTCAAGCGCAACCGCAAGGAGGTCTTCGCCTGGAAGAGCTGGCAGTGGCTGGCCACCCATCCCGGGGCCTGGCGGGCCGGTACCGGCATGGCCGGCAAGCTGCGCGGGCTGGCGCCGTCGACGCTGCGTCCCTGGACCGACTACCGCACCGTACCGAAGCCGGCATCGACCACGCTGCATGCGCTGGTCAAGCGCCATCGCCAGGACCACGACACCACCGGGGAGAGCGAGTCATGAGTGCCCGCGAGACCATTCTCAAGCGCCTGCGCGAACGTGCCGACGGGGCGCTGAGTGCGCCCGAGAGCGACTTCTCGGTGATGACCGGGCGCGGCTGGACGCCCGCCGAGCGGCTGGCGCGTTTCGAGTCGATGATCACCGCGGTGCACGGCGAGGTGCATCACGCCGCGCGGGGCGAATGGACGCAGGCCCTGGCCGCCGTCCTGCGCGACAAGGGCGTGACCCGACTCGGTGTGGGGCGCGAACACCCGGTCGCCGTCGAGGCGCGGGCGGCGCTGGCCGACGGCGGCGTGATGCTGGTCGATGCCGACCGTGATATTGCGGCCTGGAGTCGCGAGCAGTTCGAGACGCTGGAGGCCGGCCTGACCTCGACCCGGGGTGCCATCGCCGAGACCGGCAGCCTGTGGCTGTGGCCGACCCCCGACGAGCCGCGCCGGCTGAGCCTGGTGCCGCCGCTGCACATCGCCGTGCTGGACGCCGAGACCATCGAGGACACCTTCTTCGACGTGGTCGAGGCTCACGGCTGGGCGCAGGGCATGCCCACCAATGCGCTGCTGATCTCCGGGCCCAGCAAGACCGCGGACATCGAGCAGACGCTGGCCTACGGGGTCCACGGCCCTCGCGAACTGGTGGTGATCGTGCGCCATGCTGACGCCCCCGGGCAGGCGGACGCATGACGCCGGCCTATCGTGACCTGCTCGAGGCGCTGCGCGAAACGCTGCCCGACGAGCGCCTGATCCATGATCCGCTGCGCCTGCTGGCCTATGGTTCCGATGCCAGCTTCTACCGGCTGATTCCGCAGTTGGTGGTGCGCCCTCTCGACGAGGCGGAGCTGGGTGTCGTGATGCGCGCCTGCCGGGAGCGCGGGCTGCCGATGACGTTTCGCGCCGCGGGCACCTCGCTGTCCGGCCAGGCCGTCGGTGATTCGGTGCTGATCCAGCTCAACCAGGGCTGGCGCGAGTACGCGATTCTCGACGCGGGGCGGGCGATCCGTCTGCAGCCGGGGATCATCGGCGCCCGGGCCAACCAGCTGCTGGCGCCGTACGGGCGCAAGATCGGCCCCGACCCGGCGTCGATCGGCAGCTGCATGATCGGCGGCATCGTTGCCAACAACGCCTCGGGCATGTGCTGCGGAACGGCGCAGAACAGCTATCGCACCCTGCGCGATCTGCGCGTGGTGCTGGCCGACGGCACCTGCCTGGATACCGCCGACCCGGACAGCGTGGCGGCCTTCAGGGATTCGCACGACAAGCTGCTCGACGAGCTGGAGCGGCTGGGGCGCGAGACGCGGGCCAATACGGCCCTCGCCGAGAAGATCCGTCACAAGTACCGGCTGAAGAACACCACCGGCTATGCGCTCAACAGCCTGGTCGACTACCGCGACGGCCTGGATATCCTGACGCACCTGATGATCGGCTCCGAGGGCACGCTGGGCTTCATCAGCGCCATCACCTACGACACCGTGCCCGACGAGCCCGAGAAGGCGGCGGCGC
This sequence comes from Modicisalibacter tunisiensis, assembly GCF_020148005.1. Taxonomy (GTDB): domain Bacteria; phylum Pseudomonadota; class Gammaproteobacteria; order Pseudomonadales; family Halomonadaceae; genus Modicisalibacter; species Modicisalibacter tunisiensis. The sequence goes on from NZ_JAGXFD010000001.1 coordinate 1,201,275, forward strand.
TGATCTTCTTCCCCGACATGGCGACCACCTGCCGGGCGACCATCGCGCTCAAGGCCACGCCGGTCTCGGCGGTGGAGCTGATGGACCGGGCGGCGCTGCGCTCGGTGGCCGACCAGCCCGGCATGCCGGAGGCGCTGGCGACCCTGCCCGAGGGGGCGGCGGCACTGCTCGTTGATGTGCGCGGCGACGATGCCGGGCAGCTGTCGGCACGCATCGAGGCGGTTCAGTCGGCCCTGCAGGGGGTGGCCACGCTGGAGCCGGTGGCCTTCACCCGCGATCCGGCGCAGTACGCCCTCTACTGGAAGATCCGCAAGGGGCTGTTTCCGGCGGTGGGGGCGGTACGCGAGGTCGGCACCACGGTGGTGATCGAGGACGTCGCCTTCCCGGTCGAGCGTCTCGACGAAGGCGTGCTGGCGCTCACCGAAGTGTTCCGCCGCCACGGCTACGCTCAGGCGATCCTCTTCGGTCATGCGCTGGAGGGCAACCTGCACTTCGTCTTCCCCCAGGGGTTCGAGAAGCCGGGCGAGACCGAGCGCTACCGGGCGCTGATGGAGGACGTGGCGCAGCTCGTGGCGGTCGAGTATGGCGGCTCGCTCAAGGCCGAACACGGTACCGGGCGCAACATGGCGCCCTTCGTCGAGCGCGAGTGGGGCACCGAGGCCTATGCCCTGATGTGGGCGATCAAGGCACTGTTCGACCCCGACAACCTGCTCAACCCCGAGGTGATCCTGAGTCGCAACCCGACCCTGCATCTGGAGAGCCTCAAGCCGCTGCCGGCCGCCGACCCGATTGTCGATACCTGTATCGAGTGCGGCTTCTGCGAGTCGGTGTGCCCGTCGCGGGCCCTGACGCTGACGCCGCGCCAGCGGATCGTCGTGCGTCGCGAGATGGCCCGGCTCGAGGTCCTGGGCGAGCAGGCCGACGCCGAGGCCCGCGAACGGCTGGCGACGTTGCGCGAGGGGTACGTCTACGACGGCATCGATACCTGCGCGGCCGATGGGCTGTGCGCGACCCAGTGCCCGGTAGGCATCAACACCGGCGATCTGGTGCGGGCGTGGCGGCACGATCACCAGGCCGGCAAGGCGGGGATGGCGCATCGCATCGGGGCCCATTTCGACGGCGTGACGCAGCTGGCCCGCGGCGTGCTCAAGGCCGCCGACACGACCCATGGCCTGCTGGGGACGTCGGCGATGACGCGACTCACCGGCACCCTGCGGCGGGCCAGCGGTCGGCGCCTGCCGCAGTGGCTGCCGACGCTGCCGGATGCGGCACCGGTGCGCGTGCTCGAGCGGCCGCGCCGCGCGAAGCCGGGGGCGCCCCGAGTGGTCTACCTGCCCTCGTGCGCGACCCGGGTGTTCGGTCGCTCGCGGGGGGATGACGAGACGCGCTCGGTAATGGAGGTGACGCTGTCACTGCTCGACAAGGCGGGCTTCGAGGTCATCCTGCCGGAATCGCTGGGCGGGCAGTGCTGCGGCATGGCATTTCAGTCCAAGGGGCAGTTCGCGGAAGCCGACCGCAAGGCGGGTGAGCTCAACGCCGTCCTGCTGGCCGCCAGCGAGAACGGCCGCTATCCGGTTCTCTGTGACACCAGCCCCTGCACGCTGCGCATGCAGGAAACCCTGGATGCGCGTCTCGCGCTGCACGAGCCGGTGGGCTTTGTGCACGACCAGGTGCTGCCGCGGCTTGCCATCACGCCCAAGAAGGCGCGTGTCGCCGTGCATGTCACCTGCTCGAGTACGCGCATGGGGCTGGCCGATACCTTCATCGCCCTGGCCCGGGCCTGTGCAGAGGACGTGGTAGTGCCGCCGGAAATCACCTGCTGCGGCTTTGCCGGTGACAAGGGCCTGCAGGTGCCGGAGCTCAATGCCTCGGCGCTGACGGGGTTGGCCGAGGCGGTCGCCGGCTGCGAGGTCGGTTACTCCAACTCGCGGACCTGCGAGATCGGCCTGGCGGCGCACGGCGGCATTCCCTATCGCTCGATCCTGTCGCTGGTCGATGAGGTTGGGCGCCCGCGGGAAGCGGCGGAAAGCGCGGCAAAATAGGACGTGTGGCGGGGTGATCGAATTTTTCGACCTTGGTCGCAAGAAAGGGCTTGCATCCCGCCGCTCTGATCCGTAAAGTACGCATCCGCTGCCGACGACGGGACACGTCACCGGCGGTATTGAGGAGAAGCAAGTGGTTGTTTCCTCGAGGGTTTTTGGAAGGTCGCGATGAAAATCGCCCTTGCCAAACCGCTTCGAGACGCCTAGAATGCTCTCCCACGATTCGGCAGGCCGGCGGCCGCCGCGGGATCGGTTGTCACCGATCGCCACGACGCCAAACGCCGCTTGACACGCCGGGCCGAATCGGTAGAATACAGCCTCTCTCGCAACGAGGCGCTCAACGAGCAACGGTTGCGACGCTCTTTAACAATTCGATCAGGTAATTCATGTGGGCGCTTGGCCGAGATAACGGTGACACGTCACCAAATATCAAGGCAAGCGACTCGTCAAGAGACGTTTGAACCTTGAGTCAGGTTTGGTTCCACCTTAGGAACTATCAGACTTTAAACTGAAGAGTTTGATCATGGCTCAGATTGAACGCTGGCGGCAGGCTTAACACATGCAAGTCGAGCGGAAACGATCCCAGCTTGCTGGGAGGCGTCGAGCGGCGGACGGGTGAGTAATGCATAGGAATCTGCCCGGTAGTGGGGGATAACCTGGGGAAACCCAGGCTAATACCGCATACGTCCTACGGGAGAAAGCAGGGGATCTTCGGACCTTGCGCTATCGGATGAGCCTATGTCGGATTAGCTTGTTGGTGAGGTAACGGCTCACCAAGGCAACGATCCGTAGCTGGTCTGAGAGGATGATCAGCCACACTGGGACTGAGACACGGCCCAGACTCCTACGGGAGGCAGCAGTGGGGAATATTGGACAATGGGCGAAAGCCTGATCCAGCCATGCCGCGTGTGTGAAGAAGGCTTTCGGGTTGTAAAGCACTTTCAGCGGGGAAGAAAGCGTGCCGGTTAATACCCGGCACGGACGACATCACCCGCAGAAGAAGCACCGGCTAACTCCGTGCCAGCAGCCGCGGTAATACGGAGGGTGCAAGCGTTAATCGGAATTACTGGGCGTAAAGCGCGCGTAGGCGGCCTGTTAAGTCAGATGTGAAAGCCCCGGGCTCAACCTGGGAATGGCATTTGAAACTGGCAGGCTAGAGTGCAGGAGAGGAAGGTAGAATTCCCGGTGTAGCGGTGAAATGCGTAGAGATCGGGAGGAATACCAGTGGCGAAGGCGGCCTTCTGGACTGACACTGACGCTGAGGTGCGAAAGCGTGGGTAGCAAACAGGATTAGATACCCTGGTAGTCCACGCCGTAAACGATGTCGACTAGCCGTTGGGTCCCTTGAGGACTTAGTGGCGCAGTTAACGCGATAAGTCGACCGCCTGGGGAGTACGGCCGCAAGGTTAAAACTCAAATGAATTGACGGGGGCCCGCACAAGCGGTGGAGCATGTGGTTTAATTCGATGCAACGCGAAGAACCTTACCTACCCTTGACATCCTCGGAACTTGGCAGAGATGCCTTGGTGCCTTCGGGAACCGAGAGACAGGTGCTGCATGGCTGTCGTCAGCTCGTGTTGTGAAATGTTGGGTTAAGTCCCGTAACGAGCGCAACCCCTATCCCTATTTGCCAGCGATTCGGTCGGGAACTCTAGGGAGACTGCCGGTGACAAACCGGAGGAAGGTGGGGATGACGTCAAGTCATCATGGCCCTTACGGGTAGGGCTACACACGTGCTACAATGGACGGTACAAAGGGTTGCAATCTCGCGAGAGGGAGCGAATCCCAGAAAGCCGTTCTCAGTCCGGATCGGAGTCTGCAACTCGACTCCGTGAAGTCGGAATCGCTAGTAATCGTGAATCAGAATGTCACGGTGAATACGTTCCCGGGCCTTGTACACACCGCCCGTCACACCATGGGAGTGGACTGCACCAGAAGTGGTTAGCCTAACTTCGGAGGGCGATCACCACGGTGTGGTTCATGACTGGGGTGAAGTCGTAACAAGGTAGCCGTAGGGGAACCTGCGGCTGGATCACCTCCTTAACCGACACGTCACCGTGTCCGGTCAAGTGTCCACAATGAATTACCTGATCGGCCAGAGCAACGACTGTTTGGGTCGAGGACCCAGTGGTAAGCCGGGTCTGTAGCTCAGTTGGTTAGAGCGCACCCCTGATAAGGGTGAGGTCGGCAGTTCGAGTCTGCCCAGACCCACCAAATCCTAGCCATGACAGCGTTATTTCGTGAATCGCCTAGCAGGCTAGGCGTCGCCTCGAAATGCCTTGTCCTGACCAGGATTGCCAAGGATGAAAGCGCAAGCTGACGTTCTTGACGTGATTGGGGGCCTTAGCTCAGCTGGGAGAGCGCCTGCCTTGCACGCAGGAGGTCACCGGTTCGATCCCGGTAGGCTCCACCATCA
>NZ_JAGXFD010000001.1:1205742-1207326 GCF_020148005.1 Modicisalibacter tunisiensis
ACAACTTGATACGACTCAAGCGTATCCGGCAATCGTTGTGTCATCGCACCAGACCCCTTGGGGTTATATGGTCAAGCGATGAAGCGCACACGGTGGATGCCTTGGCAGCCAGAGGCGATGAAGGACGTGGAAGCCTGCGATAAGGCTCGGCGAGGTGGCAAACAACCTGCGACCCGGGCATTTCCGAATGGGGAAACCCACTCAGGGTAACCTGAGTATCCGATACTGAATCCATAGGTATCGGAGGCGAACCGGGGGAACTGAAACATCTAAGTACCCCGAGGAAAAGAAATCAACCGAGATTCCCCCAGTAGCGGCGAGCGAACGGGGACTAGCCCTTAAGCGGGTGACTGGTTAGGCGAATGAGCTGGGAAGCTCAGCGATACAGGGTGATAGCCCCGTAGCCGAAAACCTGATCCCGTGAAATCGAGTAGGTCGGGGCACGTGAAACCTTGACTGAAGACGGGGGGACCATCCTCCAAGGCTAAATACTCCTGGCTGACCGATAGTGAACCAGTACCGTGAGGGAAAGGCGAAAAGAACCCCGGAGAGGGGAGTGAAATAGACCCTGAAACCGTGTGCGTACAAGCAGTGGGAGCCCCTTCGTGGGGTGACCGCGTACCTTTTGTATAATGGGTCAGCGACTTATTTTCAGTGGCGAGCTTAACCGTATAGGGGAGGCGTAGGGAAACCGAGTCTTAACTGGGCGACCAGTCGCTGGAAATAGACCCGAAACCGGGCGATCTATCCATGGCCAGAGTGAAGGTTGAGTAACATCAACTGGAGGCTCGAACCGGGATCTGTTGAAAAAGATTCGGATGAGCTGTGGATCGGAGTGAAAGGCTAATCAAGCCCGGAGATAGCTGGTTCTCCTCGAAAGCTATTTAGGTAGCGCCTCACGTATCACCGCCGGGGGTAGAGCACTGTTTCGGCTAGGGGCCCATCCCGGGTTACCAAACCGAGGCAAACTCCGAATACCGGTGAGTGCAGCGTGGGAGACACACAGCGGGTGCTAACGTCCGTTGTGAAAAGGGAAACAACCCAGACCGTCAGCTAAGGCCCCCAAATTCTGGTTAAGTGGGAAACGATGTGGGAAGGCTTAGACAGCTAGGAGGTTGGCTTAGAAGCAGCCATCCTTTAAAGAAAGCGTAATAGCTCACTAGTCGAGTCGGCCTGCGCGGAAGATGTAACGGGGCTAAACCAGGTGCCGAAGCTACGGGTTCGTCGAATGACGAGCGGTAGAGGAGCGTCGTGTACGCCGATGAAGGTGTGTCGAGAGGCATGCTGGAGGTATCACGAGTGCGAATGCTGACATGAGTAACGATAAAGGGAGTGAAAACCTCCCTCGCCGGAAGACCAAGGGTTTCTGTTCGACGTCAATCGGAGCAGAGTGAGTCGGCCCCTAAGGCGAGGCCGAAAGGCGTAGTCGATGGGAAACGGGTCAATATTCCCGTACCTCACTGTATTGCGATGGGGGGACGAAGAAGGCTAGGTGAGCCAGGCGTTGGTTGTCCTGGTGAAAGTGAGTAGGCTGATCCTTCAGGTAAATCCGGAGGGTCAAGGCCGAGACACGAGACGAACGGA
>NZ_JAGXFD010000001.1:1207336-1424609 GCF_020148005.1 Modicisalibacter tunisiensis
GCCGGTCGAAGATACCAGGTGGCTGCAACTGTTTATTAAAAACACAGCACTCTGCCAACGCGTAAGCGGACGTATAGGGTGTGACGCCTGCCCGGTGCCGGAAGGTTAATTGATGGTGTTAGCCGCAAGGCGAAGCTCCTGATCGAAGCCCCGGTAAACGGCGGCCGTAACTATAACGGTCCTAAGGTAGCGAAATTCCTTGTCGGGTAAGTTCCGACCTGCACGAATGGCGTAATGATGGCCACGCTGTCTCCACCCGAGACTCAGTGAAATTGAAATCGCAGTGAAGATGCTGTGTACCCGCGGCTAGACGGAAAGACCCCGTGAACCTTTACTATAGCTTCACACTGGACGCTGATGTTGCTTGTGTAGGATAGCTGGGAGGCTTGGAAACCCGGACGCCAGTCCGGGTGGAGCCAACCTTGAAATACCAGCCTGGCATCATTGGCGTTCTAACTCCGGCCTGTCATCCAGGTCGAGGACAGTGTGTGGTGGGTAGTTTGACTGGGGCGGTCTCCTCCCAAAGTGTAACGGAGGAGCACGAAGGTACCCTCAGCACGGTTGGAAATCGTGCATTGAGTGCAAGAGCATAAGGGTGCTTGACTGCGAGACAGACACGTCGAGCAGGGTCGAAAGACGGTTCTAGTGATCCGGTGGTTCTGTATGGAAGGGCCATCGCTCAACGGATAAAAGGTACTCCGGGGATAACAGGCTGATACCGCCCAAGAGTTCACATCGACGGCGGTGTTTGGCACCTCGATGTCGGCTCATCACATCCTGGGGCTGAAGTCGGTCCCAAGGGTATGGCTGTTCGCCATTTAAAGTGGTACGCGAGCTGGGTTTAGAACGTCGTGAGACAGTTCGGTCCCTATCTGCCGTGGGCGTCGGAAGTTTGAGAAGTGCTGCTCCTAGTACGAGAGGACCGGAGTGGACGTACCGCTGGTGTTCCGGTTGTGATGCCAATCGCATTGCCGGGTAGCTATGTACGGACGGGATAACCGCTGAAAGCATCTAAGCGGGAAGCCCCCTTCAAGATGAGACTTCCCCGGGGCCTCGCGCCCCCTGAAGGACCCTCGAAGACGACGAGGTTGATAGGCACGGTGTGGAAGCGCTGCAAGGCGTTGAGCTAACGTGTACTAATGGTCCGTGAGGCTTGACCATATAACACCCAAGGGGCCTGTGTGGCCCATGGGCGAGACACAGCGCGGATACGCGCGAGTCGATCAAGACGCTTGATTGCCCATTGTTGAAGACAGGTAAACAGGGCGCTGGCCCGGCAACCGCCACCCAGCGTGCCAGAGTTACGCCTGACGACCATAGCGAGCGGGTCCCACCTGATCCCATGCCGAACTCAGCAGTGAAACCGCTCAGCGCCGATGGTAGTGTGGAGCTTCTCCATGCGAGAGTAGGTCATCGTCAGGCATCTATCCCGCAAAACCCCGGCCCAACGGCCGGGGTTTTTGCGTTGGGGGCCGGGAAAATTGGCCCGCGCTCCTCTCGCGCTACCCTGTCGTTTATCCACTTTGGTCGCTAACATTCCCGCCGACCGGCGCCTTCCGCTAAAATGACGGTTTTTCCGGCGGGACGAGGCCCATGACCATCGGCGATCTCATACGCTTGCTGAGCGACGGCGGCTATCACTCCGGCGAGCAGCTCGGCGAACGCCTCGGCGTTTCGCGCACGGCCATCTGGAAGCAGCTCAAGAAGCTCGAGGCCATGGATATTCCTCTCGAGGCGGTCAAGGGGCGGGGCTATCGCGTGGCCCAGCCGCTCGAGCTGCTCGACGGCCAGGCGATCATCGCCGAGCTGCCACGCGATTCGCGACGCCGCCTGGCCAGGCTGTTCATCGAGGAAACCCTGCCTTCCACCAATCTCTTCGTGCGCGAACGCTTTACCCAGGGGGCCGGGCACGCCGAGGTGTGCCTGGCGGAAGGGCAGAGCGCCGGGCGAGGGCGTCGTGGCCGTCAGTGGGCGAGCCCCTGGGGACGCAACCTGCTGCTCTCGGTGGGCTGGCGGTTCGAGGGCGGGGCCGCCGTGCTCGAGGGGCTGAGCCTGGCCGTCGGCGTCGTGCTGGCCCGCGTGCTGGAGCATCACGGCGTCGAGGCGCTGCTGAAATGGCCCAACGATGTTCTGATGCGGGATCCGGCCAGCGGCGAGCTGCGCAAGCTCGCCGGCATCCTGCTGGAGCTCAGCGGCGATGCCCAGGGCCCCTGCGAGGTGGTCGTCGGCATCGGCCTGAACATGGCGCTGCCGCCCGAGGTGCGCGAGCGCATCGACCAGCCGGTGGCGGCGGTCGCGGATCTGGCGCCTGATGCGGGGCGCAACACGCTCGCCGCCGAACTGATCGCCGGCCTGCTGGATCTGCTGGACGGCTTCGAGGCGACCGGCTTCGCCCCTTGGCGGGCGGAATGGAACCGGCGTCACGCCCATGCCGACACGGCCATCGACATCATTCGTGGCGACGAGCGCCAGGCGGCGATCGCCACGGGGGTCGATGCGGCCGGTTGTCTGCTGGTCCGCCGCGAGGGCGTCGAGGAACGGCTGTTCGGCGGCGAGATCAGCGTGCGTGGGCGATCATGATTCTCGATCTGGACATTGGCAACACGCTGTCCAAGTGGCGCCTGAAGGATATCGCCAGCAGCGAGATCCGCTCGCGCGGTGCGGTGTGGACGCGCGAGGAATGGCGCCCGCGTGCCGACATTCCCGATCTCGACGTGGTCAGTACCGTGCGTATCTCCAGCGTGGCGCGGCGTGCCGTACTGGACGAGACCGTGGCGCTGCTGAGGCGCCGGGTGGGGGCCGTGCACGTGGCCCGCTCGATGCCCGAGGCGCTGGGCGTGACCTGCGGCTACGAGGAGCCCGAACGGCTGGGTGTCGATCGCTGGATGGGCGTGCTGGCCGGCTACCACCTCACCGGTGGCTGCTGCACGGTGGATTGCGGCAGCGCCATCACCGTCGACTTCGTGCTCCCGGGCGGCCGCCACCTGGGCGGCTATATCGTGCCCGGGCTGCGCCTGATGAAGGAAAGCCTCAAGCTGGGCACGCGCAACGTGGCGATCGACCCCGACAGCGAGGCGGACGATCTGCTGCTGCCGGGCCGCAACACCGCGGCGGCGGTCAATCACGGCATCTTCATGGCCGCGGTCAGTGCCGTGAACCGCATCTACAGCGAGGTCTGTGACTCCGAAGGGACCGCGCTGCCGCTGCTGCTGACCGGCGGAGACGCCCGGGTCGTGTCGCGGGGGTTGCGCATTCCGCATGCCGTCTGGCCCGACATGGTGTATGCCGGGCTGGAAGCCTGCTTTCCGCTGACTGCCGCCGAGCGGGCGGGGCGCATGTCGGGGGCGCCGAGGGTGCCGCAGGCGGCGTCCCTGGAAAAAATTCGCGCAAGCCTTGCAATCTCCATGCTGCTTTGACACAATGCGCGGCGTTCGAGGCGATGCCGGGCCGAAACGGCCGTCAAGTTACTGAAAAACAAGTGCTTGACACTATCGTCTCAAGCGGTAAAATTTGCCGCCATGCTGGAGGGGTTCCCGAGTGGCCAAAGGGAGCAGACTGTAAATCTGCCGCGAAAGCTTCGAAGGTTCGAATCCTTCCCCCTCCACCAGTTTGCTGTCGGCACGGCGCTGGCGGGTCGACAAGAAGAGTGGGCAGGCGGGCATAGTTCAATGGTAGAACCTCAGCCTTCCAAGCTGATGATGCGGGTTCGATCCCCGCTGCCCGCTCCAGAAAGTGTTGTAACGCTCATGTAGCTCAGGGGTAGAGCACACCCTTGGTAAGGGTGAGGTCGACGGTTCAAATCCGTCCATGAGCTCCAGTTTCGACAGGAAGGCGAGCCGAGGCTCGCCTTCCTGCTTTCGAAAGCCTCGAAACGACGGGGTTGTCAGGGCAAGTTGGTTACGCTATCATCCTGCCCGCTGTCGCGTTGCAGCCTGCAACAGGTTGCCGCGCTATCCATGCAGGCCAGTAGCTCAATTGGCAGAGCAGCGGTCTCCAAAACCGCAGGTTGGGGGTTCGATTCCCTCCTGGCCTGCCAGTCTTCCCCAGGCTGGCGTTGTCCCATATACTTCCGTCTTTTCGATTGCCGCACCTTGAGGAGTTCCATTGTCATGAAACAAAACGCCGAGGTGCAGGAGTCGCGCCACGACGGTCTCAAGTGGGCGGTGGTCGTTGTTCTCGTTGCGCTGGCCGTGGTCGGCAATGCCTATTTCTCGGACCAGGCTCTCCTGTATCGCGTGCTGGGCGTCGTTGCCCTGGGGCTTGCTGCCGCCGGCGTGGCACTGACCACGGCGAAGGGGCGCAGCCTCGTCGAGCTGGCTCGCAGCTCGCGCCGTGAAATCCAGCGCGTCGTCTGGCCGACGCGTCAGGAAACCGTCCAGACGACCGCCATTGTGCTGGTGGCCGTGCTGCTGGTCGGCCTGATGCTGTGGCTGATCGACACCCTGCTGGGCTGGGCCATGTCCAGCATCATCGGTTAGGAGATTCCATGTCCAAGCGTTGGTACGTCGTTCACGCCTATTCCGGCTTCGAGAAGCATGTCATGCGCTCGCTGATCGAGCGCGTGAAGCTTTATGGCATGGAGGATCAGTTCGGCGAGATCCTGGTGCCTACCGAAGAAGTCGTCGAGATGCGTGACGGCAAGCGGCGCAAGAGCGAGCGCAAGTTCTATCCCGGCTATGTGCTGGTCGAGATGGAAATGAACGACCAGACCTGGCACCTGGTCAACGAGACGCCGCGCGTCATGGGCTTCATCGGCGGCACGCCCGAGAAGCCGGCGCCGATCACCCAGAAGGAAGCCGACGCCATCCTGCGCCGTGTCCAGGACGGCACCGACAAGCCGCGGCCGAAGACGCTCTTCGAGCCGGGTGAGGTGGTGCGCGTCGTCGACGGTCCGTTTGCCGATTTCAACGGGGTCGTCGAGGAAGTCAACTACGAGAAGAGTCGCCTGCAGGTCAGCGTGCTGATCTTCGGACGTGCGACGCCGGTCGAGCTCGAGTTTGCCCAGGTCGAGAAGGACTGAGCGAACCTCGCTGTCACGATTTTCGCCGGGCCGCTGCGGCGGCCCGCTAAACCGGGGAGCCGCAAGGCGCTACTACCCAACTGGAGTGCAACATGGCTAAGAAAGTCCAGGCCTACATCAAGCTGCAGGTTGCAGCGGGCAAGGCCAACCCGAGTCCCCCCGTGGGCCCCGCGCTGGGTCAGCACGGTGTCAACATCATGGAGTTCTGCAAGGCGTTCAACGCCGCGACCCAGGACATCGAGCCGGGTCTGCCGACACCCGTGGTCATCACCGTCTATTCCGACCGCAGCTTCACCTTCATCACCAAGACGCCGCCCGCGGCCGTCCTGCTGAAGAAGGCGGCCGGCATCAAGTCCGGCTCCGGCGAGCCGAACAAGACCAAGGTCGGCACCGTGACCCGCGAACAGCTCGAGGAGATCGCCAAGACCAAGGAGCCGGACCTGACGGCTGCCGATCTCGACGCCGCGGTGCGCACCATCGCCGGTAGCGCCCGCAGCATGGGCCTCAACGTGGAGGGTCTCTGATCATGGCCAAACTGTCCAAGCGCGCACAGATGATCCGCGAGAAGGTCGACGGTACCAAGGTCTACTCCATCGACGAGGCCGTGGCCCTGCTCGGCGAGCTTTCCAAGGTCAACTTCAAGGAATCGCTCGACGTCGCCATCAACCTGGGCGTTGACCCGCGCAAGTCCGACCAGGTCGTGCGTGGCGCCACCGTCATGCCCAATGGTACCGGCAAGGACGTGCGTGTCGCCGTCTTCACCCAGGGTGCCAACGCCGATGCCGCCAAGGAAGCCGGTGCCGACATCATCGGCATGGAAGAGCTGGCCGAGGACGTCAAGAAGGGCAACCTGAACTTCGACGTGGTCATCGCCTCGCCGGACGCCATGCGCGTGGTCGGCCAGCTGGGCCAGATCCTGGGGCCGCGTGGCCTGATGCCGAACCCCAAGGTCGGCACCGTGACGCCCGACGTCGCCACCGCGGTGAAGAACGCCAAGGCCGGCCAGGTGCGTTTCCGTACCGACAAGAATGGCATCATCCACACCACGCTGGGCAAGGTCGATTTCCCGGCGGATGCCATCCGCGGCAACCTGGAGGCGCTGGTCAACGACCTCAAGCGTCTCAAGCCCAGCACGTCCAAGGGCGTCTACTTCAAGAAAATGACCCTGTCCACCACCATGGGCCCGGGTCTGACCGTCGACCACTCCGCGTTCGTCTGACGTGTCAAGCCGAGCAGTCACTTTGCGGTCCCCGGCCCTCGCGGGCGGGGCGCCGTCAAAGACCGCAGGCGTCACCTCCGGGTGACTTAATGGCCCTCGGTCGCCTGCGCAGATGGTGCGCCCCGCCAGTTCGCTGGTGAGCACCATCATTCCGCGATCCGCCGCCCGCGGCGGGTCGAGAAGGTAACCTCCGAGGTGGTCTTGCCCGGCAAGCCCCTCGGCACGAAGGAGTGAACACTGTGCCACTAGGTCTCGAAGACAAGAAAGCGATTGTTGCAGAGGTCAGTGAAGCAGCCAAGGACGCTCTCTCCGTTGTAGTGGCCGACTCTCGCGGCGTCGATGTTGGCGCGATGACCGACCTGCGCAAGCAGGCGCGCGAGAATGGCGTGCAGATCCGTGTTGTGCGCAACACCCTGGCACGCCGTGCCCTGTCAGGTACTCCCTGGGAGTGCCTGAGCGAGACGTTCGTGGGTCCGACTCTGCTGGCCTTCTCCTACGAGCATCCGGGCGCCGCCGCCCGCCTGTTCAAGGAGTTCGGCAAGAGCGAGAAGGACTTCGAAGTCAAGGCGCTGGCCTACGAAGGTGAGTTCATCCCGGCCGCCGATCTGGACCGTCTGGCAACACTGCCGACGTACGACGAGGCGATCGCCAAGCTGATGTCCGTCATGAAGGAAGCTTCTGCCGGCAAGCTGGTGCGTACCCTCGCCGCGCTGCGTGATCAGAAGGAAGAGGCCGCCTGAGGCCCCTGCTGACCGCAGTCGACATCGTCTACCCAGTTACCGAGCGCCGATACCGGTTCGGGGCGCTCCGCAAAGTTTAGGAAAGCAATCATGGCACTGACCAAAGAAGACATCATCAACGCCGTCGCCGACATGACCGTGATGGAAGTCGCCGAGCTGATCGAGGCGATGGAAGAGAAGTTCGGCGTGACCGCCGCGGCTGCCGTCGTGGCCGGCCCGGGTGGCGGTGAAGCGGCCGCTGCTGAAGAGCAGACCGAGTTCGACCTGGTGCTGACCGGCGCCGGCGAGAAGAAGGTCAACGTCATCAAGGTGGTTCGCGAGATCACCGGTCTCGGCCTGAAGGAAGCCAAGGGTGCCGTCGACGGCGCTCCGGCGACCCTCAAGGAAGCCATGAGCAAGGATGACGCTGAAGAAGCCAAGAAGAAGCTGGAAGAAGCCGGCGCGTCCGTGGAGCTCAAGTAACCCTTGTGCCCCAAGGCTTCACGCGCTGCGTAAGCTTCCATGGCTGGTGGCGGGATGCCCGCTGCCGGCCTTTTTCTGTTGTCACTAGCGTCCTATCGTGTACCCATCACTGACGATTCGAACGCTAGGCGAATTCCGACGGCGAGCCTCCCGAGGGGGCTTGCCGTCAGCGCCTGACAGGGACGCCCCCGTCAGGTGGCGCCGACCACGCATCGGTCACCCATGGTGAACAAGCTGGGGAATACAGATGGCTTACTCATACACTGAGAAAAAACGCATCCGCAAGGATTTCGGCAAACTGCCCCAAGTGATGGATGTGCCCTACCTGCTGGCCATCCAGCTTGATTCCTACTACGACTTCCTCCAGCAGGACCGGGCGCCCCAGGAGCGCCTCGAGGTCGGCCTGCACGCCGCCTTCAAGTCCGTGTTCCCGATCGAGAGCTTCTCCGGCAACGCCGCCCTCGAGTACGTCAGCTATCGCTTCGGCACTCCGGCGTTCGACGTCAAGGAATGCCAGCTGCGCGGCGTCACCTATTCGGCACCGCTGCGGGTCAAGGTTCGCCTTATCATCTACGACAAGGACTCGGCGAACAAGGCGATCAAGGATATCAAGGAGCAGGAAGTCTACATGGGGGAAATCCCCCTGATGACCGAGAACGGTACCTTCGTGGTCAACGGTACCGAGCGGGTCATCGTCTCCCAGCTTCACCGCTCGCCGGGCGTGTTCTTCGACCATGACAAGGGCAAGAGCCACTCCTCCGGCAAGCTGCTGTATTCCGCGCGGGTGATTCCCTACCGTGGTTCCTGGCTGGATTTCGAGTTCGATCCCAAGGACAGTGTCTTCGTGCGCATCGACCGTCGCCGCAAGCTGCCGGCGACCGTGCTGCTGCGCGCGTTGGGCATGAGCGCCGAGGAGATCCTCGACCTGTTCTTCGACACCAGCACCTTCCACATCGAGAAGTCCGGCTTCTCCGTGGATCTGGTGCCGTCGCGGCTGCGCGGCGAGACCGCGACCTTCGACATCAAGGATGCCGACGGCAGCGTGATCGTCGAGGAAGGCCGGCGCATCACCCAGAAGCACATCCGGCAGATGGAAAAGTCGGGCCTCGAGCGTCTCGAGGTGCCGATGGAGTACCTGTACGGCAAGGTGCTGGCCAAGGATCAGGTCGACCCCAACACCGGCGAGCTGGTCTGCGAGTGCAACACCGAGATCACCCCGGAGGTGCTGGAGAAGCTGGCCCAGGCCGGCATCACCCGGCTCGAGACCCTCTACACCAACGATCTCGACTGCGGTCCGTTCATCTCCGACACGCTGAAGCTCGACACCACGCGCTCCCAGCTGGAGGCGCTGGTCGAGATCTACCGCATGATGCGCCCCGGCGAGCCGCCCACCAAGGAAGCGGCCGAGACGCTGTTCCACAACCTGTTCTTCACCGAGGACCGTTACGACCTGTCCTCGGTGGGGCGGATGAAGTTCAACCGCCGGCTGCGTCGCGAGTCCGACACCGGCCCCGGCGTGCTCGACAACGGCGATATTGTCGCCGTGCTCAAGGAGCTGATCGCCATCCGCAACGGCTTCGGTGACGTCGACGACATCGACCACCTGGGCAACCGTCGCATCCGCTGCGTCGGCGAGATGGCCGAGAACCAGTTCCGCGTGGGTCTGGTGCGCGTCGAGCGTGCGGTCAAGGAACGCCTGTCCATGGCCGAGAGCGAAGGCCTGATGCCGCAGGACCTGATCAACGCCAAGCCGGTGGCGGCGGCGGTGAAGGAGTTCTTCGGCTCCAGTCAGCTCTCGCAGTTCATGGACCAGAACAACCCGCTCTCCGAGGTCACCCACAAGCGCCGTGTCTCCGCGCTCGGCCCGGGCGGCCTGACCCGCGAGCGGGCGGGCTTCGAGGTGCGCGACGTTCACGCCACCCACTACGGCCGCCTGTGCCCGATCGAGACGCCGGAAGGGCCGAACATCGGCCTGATCAACTCGCTGGCCACCTACAGCCACGCCAACAGCTACGGCTTCCTCGAGACGCCGTACCGCAAGGTGGAGAACGGTCAGGTCACCGACGACGTGGTGCGCCTGTCGGCGATCGAGGAAGGTGGCTTCGTCATCGCCCAGGCCTCGGCCACCGTGGACGAGGCCGGCCGGCTGGTCGACGACCTGGTGCAGGTCCGCCACAAGGGCGAGACCACCTTCATGGCACCCGACAAGGTGACCCTGATGGACGTCTCCCCGCGCCAGGTGGTGTCGGTGGCCGCGGCGCTGATCCCGTTCCTCGAGCACGATGACGCCAACCGCGCCCTGATGGGGGCGAACATGCAGCGTCAGGCGGTGCCGACCCTGCGTGCCGACAAGCCGCTGGTGGGCACCGGCATGGAGCGCTTCGTCGCCCGTGACTCCGGCGTCTGCGCGGTGGCGCGGCGCGGCGGGGTGATCGACTCGGTCGACGCCAAGCGCATCGTGGTGCGCATCAACGAGGACGAGATCATCGGCGGCGAGGCCGGCGTCGACATCTACAACCTCACCAAGTACGTGCGTTCCAACCAGAACACCTGCATGAACCAGCGGCCGATCGTGCGTCCGGGCGACGTGGTCGCGCGCGGCGACATCCTGGCCGACGGGCCGTCCGTGGACATGGGCGACCTGGCGCTGGGCCAGAACATGCGCATGGCCTTCATGCCCTGGAACGGCTACAACTTCGAGGACTCGATCCTGGTCTCGGAGCGCGTGGTGCAGGAAGACCGCTTCACCACCATCCACATCCAGGAGCTGACCTGTGTCTCGCGCGACACCAAGCTGGGCGCCGAGGAGATCACCTCGGACATCCCCAACGTCGGCGAGTCGGCACTGTCCAAGCTCGACGAGGCGGGCATCGTCTACATCGGCGCCGAGGTCGGTGCCGGCGACATCCTGGTCGGCAAGGTCACGCCCAAGGGCGAGACCCAGCTGACCCCGGAGGAGAAGCTGCTGCGCGCGATCTTCGGCGAGAAGGCCTCCGACGTGAAGGACACCTCGCTGCGTGCCCCGACCGGCATGAAGGGCACGGTCATCGACGTCCAGGTGTTCACCCGCGACGGTGTCGAGAAGGATTCGCGCGCGCTGTCCATCGAGCAGATGCAGCTCGACGAGGTGCGCAAGGATCTGCAGGAGACCTACCGCATCGCCGAGGAGGCCACCTTCGAGCGCCTCAAGCGTCAGCTCTCCGGCCAGCCGGTCAACGGCGGGCCCAAGCTGACGAAGGATGACGTGCTCAGCGAGGAGTACCTCGACGAGCTGCCGCGTCAGCAGTGGTTCAAGCTGCGTCTGCAGGACGAGTCGCTCAACGAGCTGCTGGCCCAGGCCGACGAGCAGCTCGAGAACCGCCGCAAGGAGATGGACGAGCGTTTCGAGGACAAGAAGCGCAAGCTCACCCAGGGCGACGACCTGGCGCCGGGCGTGCTCAAGATCGTCAAGGTCTACCTGGCGGTGAAGCGTCGCATCCAGCCGGGTGACAAGATGGCCGGTCGCCACGGTAACAAGGGTGTCATCTCGGCGATCATGCCTATCGAGGACATGCCGTTCGACGATCAGGGCGAGCCGGTCGACGTGGTGCTCAACCCGCTGGGCGTCCCGTCGCGCATGAACGTCGGCCAGATCCTCGAGACCCACCTGGGCATGGCCGCCCGCGGGCTGGGCGTGAAGATCGACGCCATGCTGCGCGACGCCCGCGAGCAGCAGCTCGCCGAGCTGCGCGAGTTCCTCGGCAAGGTCTACAACACGCCGGGCACCCGCCAGGAGGACATCGACTCGCTGTCCGACGAGGAGGTGATTGCCCTGGCCAAGAACCTGCGCGGCGGCGTGCCGATGTCGTCGCCGGTGTTCGACGGCGCCCAGGAGAAGGAGATCAAGGGCCTGCTGCGGCTGGCCGACCTGCCGGATTCCGGGCAGATGGATCTCTACGATGGCCGTACCGGCGAGAAGTTCGACCGTCCGGTGACGGTGGGCTACATGTACATGCTCAAGCTCAACCACCTGGTGGATGACAAGATGCATGCGCGCTCCACCGGCTCCTACTCCCTGGTCACCCAGCAGCCGCTGGGCGGCAAGGCGCAGTTCGGCGGTCAGCGCTTCGGCGAGATGGAGGTGTGGGCGCTGGAGGCCTACGGCGCCGCCTACACCCTCCAGGAGATGCTCACGGTCAAGTCCGACGACGTGGAAGGGCGTACCAAGATGTACAAGAACATCGTCGACGGCGACCACAGCATGCAGGCCGGCATGCCGGAATCCTTCAACGTGCTGGTGAAGGAGATCCGCTCGCTGGGCATCGATATCGAGCTGGAAGGCTGAAACGCCCGACGCTTGCCAAAGACGGTCCGCGGGGCCCCTAGATCCGGGCCCCGCTCATGACAACTCCGCAACGGAGCGACCCCATGAAAGATTTGGTGAAAGTCCTCAAATCGCAGTCACAGTCCGACGAGTTCGATGCGATCAAGATCTCGCTGGCCTCGCCGGACATGATCCGCTCCTGGTCGTATGGCGAAGTGAAGAAGCCGGAGACCATCAACTACCGGACGTTCAAGCCCGAGCGTGACGGCCTGTTCTGCGCCAAGATCTTCGGTCCGGTGAAGGACTACGAGTGCCTGTGCGGCAAGTACAAGCGCATGAAGCATCGCGGCATCATCTGCGAGAAGTGCGGCGTCGAGGTGACCAAGGCGGTGGTGCGCCGCGAGCGCATGGGCCACATCGAGCTGGCCAGCCCGGTCGCGCACATCTGGTTCCTCAAGTCGCTGCCGTCGCGCATCGGCATGTTCCTCGACATGACCCTGCGCGACATCGAGCGCGTGCTCTACTTCGAGAGCTTCGTGGTCATCGACCCGGGCATGACCACCCTGGAGCGCGGCCAGCTGCTCAACGACGAGCAGTACTTCGAGGCCCTCGAGGAGTTCGGTGACGACTTCGACGCCCGCATGGGTGCCGAGGCGATCCAGGCGCTGCTCAAGGACATCGACCTCGAGGAAGAGATCGAGCGCCTGCGCGAGGAGATTCCGCAGACCAACTCCGAGACCAAGATCAAGAAGCTCTCCAAGCGGCTCAAGCTGCTCGAGGCCTTCTACAAGTCCGGCAACGCCCCGGCGTGGATGGTCATGGAGGTGCTGCCGGTGCTGCCGCCGGACCTGCGTCCGCTGGTCCCGCTCGACGGTGGCCGCTTCGCGACCTCGGATCTCAACGATCTGTACCGCCGCGTGATCAACCGCAACAACCGCCTGAAGCGGCTGCTGGATCTCAACGCGCCGGACATCATCGTGCGCAACGAGAAGCGCATGCTGCAGGAGTCGGTCGATGCGCTGCTCGACAACGGCCGCCGCGGCCGCGCCATCACCGGGTCCAACAAGCGCCCGCTGAAGTCGCTGGCCGACATGATCAAGGGCAAGCAGGGGCGTTTCCGCCAGAACCTGCTGGGCAAGCGCGTCGACTATTCCGGCCGCTCGGTGATCACCGTGGGCCCGACCCTGCGTCTGCACCAGTGCGGTCTGCCCAAGAAGATGGCGCTGGAGCTGTTCAAGCCGTTCATCTACTCCAAGCTGCAGTCCACCGGCCAGGCCTCGACCATCAAGGCCGCCAAGAAGATGGTCGAGCGCGAGCTGCCCGAGGTGTGGGACATCCTCGCCGATGTCATCCGCGAGCATCCGGTGCTGCTCAACCGCGCGCCGACCCTGCACCGTCTGGGCATCCAGGCCTTCGAGCCGCTGCTGATCGAGGGCAAGGCGATCCAGCTGCACCCGCTGGTGTGTGCCGCCTACAACGCCGACTTCGACGGTGACCAGATGGCCGTGCACGTGCCGCTGACGCTGGAAGCCCAGCTCGAGGCGCGCGCGCTGATGATGGCCACCAACAACGTGCTGTCGCCGGCCAACGGCGAGCCGATCATCGTGCCGTCCCAGGACGTGGTGCTGGGTCTGTACTACATGACCCGCGAGCGCATCGGCGCCCAGGGCGAGGGCATGGTGTTCGCCAACCTCGACGAGGCGGAGCGTGCCTTCGGCACCCAGAGCGTGTCGCTGCACGCCCGGGTCAAGGTGCGCATGACCGAGTACGAGCGTGACGAGGAAACCGGCGAGCTGACGCCGAAGACCGCGCTGTACGACACCACCGTGGGCCGGGCGATGCTGTTCCGCATCCTGCCCAAGGGCGCGCCGTTCGCACTGGTCGACCAGCCGATGAAGAAGAAGGCGATCTCGCGGCTGATCAACGAGGTCTACCGCAGCGCCGGGCTCAAGGAAGCGGTGATCTTCGCCGACCAGCTGATGTACACCGGTTTCCGCCTGGCGACCTGGTCGGGGGCGTCGATCGGCGTCAACGACTTCGTTATCCCCGACGAGAAGCGCGAGATCGTCGAGGCCGCCGAGGACGAGGTCAAGGAGATCGAGGACCAGTTCTCCTCGGGTCTCGTGACCGCCGGCGAGAAGTACAACAAGGTCATCGACATCTGGTCCAAGGCCAACGACAAGGTGGCCAAGGCGATGATGGCGGGCATCTCCAAGGAGACCGTCACCGACCGCGAGGGCAACCGGGTCGAGCAGGACTCGTTCAACAGCGTGTTCATCATGGCCGACTCCGGGGCCCGCGGCAGTGCCGCGCAGATCCGCCAGCTGGCGGGCATGCGCGGCCTGATGGCCAAGCCGGACGGCTCGATCATCGAGACGCCGATCGTCGCCAACTTCCGTGAGGGCCTGAACGTACTCCAGTACTTCATCTCGACCCACGGGGCGCGCAAGGGGCTGGCGGACACCGCACTCAAGACCGCCAACTCCGGTTACCTGACCCGTCGCCTGGTCGACGTGGCCCAGGATCTGGTGGTCACCGAGACCGACTGCGGCACCGAGGAAGGGCTGACCCTGCACCCGGTGATCGAGGGCGGCGACATCATCGTCTCCCTGGCGCAGCGCGTGCTGGGCCGTGTGGTCGCCCAGGACGTCATCGATCCGGCGACCGAGGAGGTGCTGATCCCGCGTGGCACGCTGCTCGACGAGGCCTGGTGCGAAGACCTCGACACCATGGGCGTCGACGAGATCGTGGTGCGCAGCGCGATCAGCTGCGAGACCTCGCACGGGGTCTGCTCGGCCTGTTACGGTCGTGACCTGGCGCGTGGCCATCAGGTCAACATCGGCGAGGCCGTGGGCGTCATCGCCGCGCAGTCGATCGGCGAGCCGGGCACCCAGCTGACCATGCGCACGTTCCACATCGGCGGTGCCGCCTCGCGGGCTTCCGCGCAGGACAGCGTCCAGGTCAAGCACGGCGGCAAGGTGCGCCTGCACAACATCAAGCACGTCGAGCGTGCCGACGGCAAGCTGGTGGTGGTGTCCCGCTCCAGCGCCCTGGCGGTGGCCGACGAGCACGGTCGCGAGCGCGAGTACTACAAGCTGCCCTACGGCGCCGAGCTGTCCGTCAAGGACGGCGACCATGTCGAAGGCGGTCAGGCCGTGGCCAAGTGGGACCCGCACACCCACCCGGTCATCGCCGAGGTGGCGGGCAAGGCGCAGTACATCGACATGGACGAGGGCATCACCATCCACCGCAGCGTGGACGAGATGACCGGCCTGTCCTCCATCGAGGTGATCGAGTCGGCCTCGCGGCCGGCGGCGGGTCGCGACAAGCGGCCGATGATCATGCTCACCGACGAGGCGGGCGAGCACATCACCCTGCCGGGTTCCAATACCCCCGTGCAGTACCTGCTGCCCGGCAATGCGGTGGTGTCCGCCGAGAACGGTGCGCAGATCGGCGTGGGTGAGGTCATCGCCCGTATTCCGGTCGAGGCGTCCGGCAACAAGGACATCACCGGGGGTCTGCCGCGCGTCGCCGACCTGTTCGAGGCGCGCAAGCCCAAGGAACCGTCGATCCTCGCCGAGATCAGCGGCGTGATCAGCTTCGGCAAGGAGACCAAGGGCAAGCGTCGTCTGACGATCACCCCGGAATCCGGCGACCCGTTCGAGATGCTGATCCCGAAGTGGCGCCAGATCAGCGTCTTCGAGGGCGAGACCGTCGAGAAGGGCGAGGTGATCTCCGACGGCCCGAGCAACCCGCACGACATCCTGCGGCTGCTCGGCGTGGCGGAGCTGGCCAAGTACATCACCGCCGAGATCCAGGAGGTCTATCGCCTCCAGGGCGTGGGCATCAACGACAAGCACATCGAGGTGATCGTGCGTCAGATGCTGCGCAAGGTGGAGATTACCGATGCCGGCGACGCCGACTTCATCCCCGGCGATCAGGTCGAGCTGGTGCGGGTGCTCGAGGAGAACGCCCGGCTGGCCGCGGAGGACAAGTTCCCGGCCAAGTTCGGTCGCGTGCTGCTGGGCATCACCAAGGCCTCGCTGGCCACCGAGTCGTTCATCTCCGCGGCCTCCTTCCAGGAGACCACCCGCGTGCTGACCGAGGCGGCGGTGACCGGCAAGCGCGACTACCTGCGTGGCCTGAAGGAGAACGTCGTGGTGGGTCGTCTGATTCCGGCGGGTACCGGCCTGACACACCATGCCGAGCGTCGGCGCAAGCGCGAGGACGCCGAACGCACCCTGCACCCCTCGGCCTTCGAGGTCGAGCAGGAGCTGGGGGCCCAGCTCACCGCGCTGGATGCCGATGACGACGAGTTGTGAGCCGCAGCCGGCGCCCCGCGGGGCGCCGGCCTTGACGCCGCTCATCATGAGACTTTAGAATGCGCAGCCTTTAACAGTGGGGTGGGTGCGCCCGTGCCTGCTGTTGAGGCGAGGCAATCACTGGAGACAGCTACAGACTATGGCAACGATCAACCAGCTCGTGCGCAAGCCGCGCAAGCGCCCGGTCGCCAAGAGTGACGTGCCGGCGCTGCAGGCCTGCCCGCAGCGTCGTGGGGTTTGCACCCGCGTTTACACCACCACGCCGAAGAAGCCGAACTCCGCACTGCGCAAGGTGTGCCGTGTTCGTCTGACCAACGGCTACGAGGTGACCTCCTACATCGGTGGCGAAGGCCACAACCTGCAGGAGCACTCCGTGGTGCTGATCCGCGGCGGCCGAGTCAAGGACCTGCCGGGTGTGCGTTATCACACCGTGCGCGGCGCCCTGGACACCTCCGGCGTGCAAAACCGCAAGCAGGGCCGTTCCAAGTACGGCACCAAGCGTCCCAAGGCCTGAGGCCGGGGCACCGAGATTCTTACGTAACATTGGTCGGATAAGAGTAAGGTCGAGCGTCGCCCGACGGGGCGGGAGTCTCGGGTTTACCTGAAGGACCCTTCGACGAGGGCTTATCATGCCTAGAAGACGCATTGCCGCCAAGCGCGAGATCCTGCCGGATCCGAAGTTCAACAGCGAGCGCCTGGCGAAGTTCATGAACCATCTGATGATCAGCGGCAAGAAGTCCGTAGCTGAGCGCATCGTCTATGGTGCGCTGGACCGGGTTGCCGAGCGTGCCCAGGAAGCACCGCTGGATGTGTTCGACAAGGCGCTGGAAGCCATCCAGCCGATGGTCGAGGTCAAGTCACGCCGCGTCGGCGGCGCGACCTATCAGGTGCCGGTCGAGGTGCGTCCCTCGCGCCGTCAGGCGCTGGCCATGCGCTGGCTGGCCGATGCCGCCCGCAACCGTGGTGAAAAGACCATGGTGCAGCGTCTGGCCGGTGAAATGCTGGACGCCGCCGAAGGCAAGGGTGCTGCCGTGAAGAAGCGTGAAGACGTGCATCGCATGGCAGAAGCCAACAAGGCCTTCTCTCACTACCGCTTCTAATCTACGGGGGTTTCATCCGTGGCACGCAAGACTCCGCTCAAGCGTTACCGCAATATCGGTATCGTGGCCCACGTCGACGCCGGGAAGACCACCACTACCGAGCGTGTCCTGTTCTACACCGGCCTCTCCCACAAGGTCGGCGAGGTCCATGATGGCGCAGCCACCATGGACTGGATGGAGCAGGAGCAGGAGCGTGGCATCACGATCACCTCCGCGGCGACCACCTGCTTCTGGCAGGGCATGAACAAGCAGTTCGACGAGCACCGCATCAACATCATCGACACCCCGGGGCACGTCGACTTCACCATCGAGGTGGAGCGTTCCCTGCGCGTGCTCGACGGTGCCGTCGTCGTGCTGTGCGGTTCCTCCGGTGTGCAGCCGCAGACCGAGACCGTCTGGCGTCAGGCCAACAAGTACGAAGTGCCGCGCATGGTGTTCGTCAACAAGATGGACCGCGCCGGGGCCGACTACTTCATGGTGCTCGACCAGCTCAAGCAGAAGCTGGGCGCCAACGTCGTGCCGATCCAGATCAACTGGGGGGCCGAGGACGAGTTCAAGGGCGTCATCGACCTGATCCAGATGAAGGCGATCCTCTGGGACGAGGACAACTTCGGCATGAACTACGAGCTGGTCGACATCCCGGCCGAGCTCCAGGAAACCGCCGAAACCTACCGCGAGCAGATGGTCGAGGCCGCTGCCGAGGCGTCCGAAGAGCTGATGGACAAGTACCTCGAGGAAGGTGACCTGTCCGAGGCCGACATCAAGGCCGGTCTGCGTCGCCGTACCCTCGACAACGAGATCGTTCTGGTCACCTGCGGCTCCGCGTTCAAGAACAAGGGCGTTCAGGCCGTTCTGGACGGCGTCATCGAGTACATGCCGTCGCCCACCGAGGTCAAGGCCATCGAGGGCGAGCTGGACGACAAGGATGGCACCATTGCCACCCGCGAGGCGGATGACAATGCGCCCTTCGCCGCGCTGGCGTTCAAGATCGCCACCGACCCGTTCGTCGGCACGCTGACCTTCATCCGCGTCTATTCCGGCGTGCTGAAGTCCGGTGACAGTGTCTACAACTCGGTCAAGCAGAAGAAGGAGCGCGTCGGTCGTATCGTCCAGATGCACTCCAACTCCCGCGAGGAGATCAAGGAAGTCTATGCCGGCGACATCGCCGCCTGCATCGGGCTCAAGGATGTCACCACCGGCGACACCCTGTGCGACCTGAACGACAAGATCGTTCTCGAGCGCATGGAGTTCCCGGATCCGGTCATCTCGGTTGCCGTGGAGCCGAAGTCCAAGGCCGACCAGGAGAAGATGGGCGTCGCGCTGGGCAAGCTGGCCCAGGAGGATCCGTCGTTCCGCGTCAAGACCGACGAGGAAACCGGCCAGACCATCATCTCCGGCATGGGCGAGCTTCACCTCGACATCATCGTCGACCGCATGCGTCGCGAGTTCAAGGTCGAGGCCAACATCGGCAAGCCGCAGGTTGCCTACCGCGAGACCATCCGCCAGTCGGTCGAGCAGGAAGGCAAGTTCGTGCGTCAGTCGGGCGGTCGCGGTCAATACGGTCACGTACACCTGCGCATCGAGCCGCTGACCGCGGAAGACAAGGGCGAGGACGAAGAGCTTCACTTCAAGTTCGCGTCCGAGATCGTCGGCGGCGTGGTTCCCAAGGAATACGTGCCGGCCGTCGAGAAGGGGGCCTACGAGCAGCTGCAGAACGGTGTCATCGCGGGTTATCCGATGATTGACGTCAAGGTCACGCTGTTCGACGGTTCCTACCATGACGTGGACTCGAACGAGACCGCGTTCAAGGTCGCCTCGTCGATGGCGATCAAGGAAGGTGCTCGCAAGGCTAAGGCCGTGCTGCTCGAGCCGGTGATGAAGGTCGAGGTCGTGACCCCCGAGGAGTTCATGGGTGATGTCATGGGTGACCTTAACCGCCGCCGTGGCCTTGTACAGGGCATGGATGACTCTTCCTCAGGCAAGATCATTCGCGCCACGGTTCCGTTGGCTGAGATGTTCGGTTACGCGACCGATCTGCGTTCTCAGACCCAGGGCCGCGCAAGCTACACCATGGAGTTTGCGGATTACGAAGAGGCGCCCTCCAGCGTCGTAGAAGCCGTCATCAACCAGAACGGTTAACCGTTAGCTAACGTAAAGAGGTTATAGCAGTGGCTAAGGAAAAGTTTGAACGCTCCAAACCGCACATCAACGTCGGTACCATCGGTCACGTCGACCACGGCAAGACCACACTGACGGCGGCTCTGACCCGCGTTTCCGCCGAGGTCTTCGGTGGCGACTGGCGTGCCTTCGATACCATCGACAATGCGCCGGAAGAGCGCGAGCGTGGTATCACCATCGCCACCGCCCACGTCGAGTACCAGTCCGAAACGCGTCACTACGCACACGTCGACTGCCCGGGGCACGCCGACTACGTCAAGAACATGATCACCGGTGCCGCCCAGATGGACGGCGCGATCCTGGTCTGTTCCGCCGCCGACGGCCCCATGCCGCAGACTCGCGAGCACATCCTGCTGTCTCGCCAGGTCGGCGTGCCGTACATCGTCGTGTTCCTGAACAAGGCCGACATGGTCGACGATGAAGAGCTGCTCGAGCTGGTCGAGATGGAAGTCCGCGAACTCCTGAACGAGTACGACTTCCCGGGTGACGACACCCCGATCATCATCGGCTCCGCGCTGATGGCGCTGGAAGGCAAGGACGACAACGGCATGGGTACCACCGCCGTTGCCAACCTGATCAAGGCCCTGGACGACTACATCCCGGAGCCGGAGCGCGCCATCGACCAGCCGTTCCTGATGCCGATCGAGGACGTGTTCTCCATCTCCGGTCGTGGCACCGTGGTCACCGGCCGTGTCGAGCGCGGCATCGTCCGCACCGGCGACGAAGTCGAGATCGTGGGTCTGAAGGACACCACCAAGACCACCGTTACCGGTGTCGAAATGTTCCGCAAGATGCTCGACGAAGGTCGCGCCGGCGAGAACATCGGCGCCCTGCTGCGCGGCACCAAGCGTGACGAGGTCGAGCGTGGCCAGGTCCTGGCCAAGCCGGGCACCATCACGCCGCACACCAAGTTCGAGGCGGAAGTCTACGTCCTGTCCAAGGAAGAAGGTGGTCGTCACACCCCGTTCTTCAAGGGCTACCGTCCGCAGTTCTACTTCCGGACCACCGACGTGACCGGTACCTGTGAGCTGCCGGAAGGCGTCGAGATGGTCATGCCGGGCGACAACGTCCAGATGACCGTTTCCCTGATCGCGCCGATCGCCATGGAAGACGGCCTGCGCTTCGCGGTTCGCGAAGGCGGGCGTACCGTGGGCGCCGGCGTCGTCGCCAAGATCATCGAGTAAGCGGTATCCTGCGATGATCGAAGGGGGCTCCGCGAGGAGCCCCCTTTCTGCGCATGTCGGGCTTCGTTTGACGCGAAGTGCCTGCATGCCTATAATGCGCATCCTTTGATTGCGTGGGTAGGCGGCGACCGCCGTCGACATCCATTGGAGTGTAGGGCTAATGCAGAACCAGAAGATTCGCATTCGGCTGAAGGCTTTCGATCACCGCCTGATCGACCAGTCCGCCCAGGAAATCGTGGATACCGCGAAGCGGACAGGTGCCCAGGTGCGGGGTCCGATCCCTCTGCCGACCAATCGCGAGCGCTATACCGTGCTGATCTCGCCGCACGTCAACAAGGACGCGCGTGACCAGTACGAGATTCGCACGCACAAGCGCGTGCTCGACATCGTCGAGCCGACGGAGAAGACCGTCGACGCGCTGATGAAACTCGACCTCGCCGCCGGCGTGGACGTCCAGATCAAGCTCGACTGATAACACTAGACACACGCGGCACCGCGCTGGCCTGGAGCCAGCAGCAGCCGCCACGCCGGGATGGCGTCATACAACGTGCTAGTGGAATGCTCTGGAAAGGGCAGCCATAGCGGGTGATAGCCCCGTACACTATAGGAGACTGAACATGACTATCGGTTTGGTCGGTAAGAAGAGCGGCATGACCCGCGTCTTCACCGAAGATGGCACTTCCGTGCCCGTAACCGTGATCGAGGTTGAGCCCAACCGCGTGACTCGCGTCAAGACCGTCGACAGCGACGGCTACAGCGCGGTTCAGGTGACAACCGGCTCCCGCAAGGCCAAGCACCTCACCAAGGCGACTGCCGGTCAGTACGCCAAGGCGGGTATCGAGGCCGGTCGTTCACTGATGGAGTTCCGCCTGGCAGAAGGCGACGAGGCTCCCGAAGTGGGCGGCGAACTCTCCGTGTCCCTCTTCGAGGCTGGTCAGAAGATCGACGTGACCGGCACTTCCAAGGGTAAGGGGTACCAGGGCGCCGTTAAGCGCTGGAACTTCCGCACCCAGGACAACAGCCACGGCAACTCCCTGTCCCACCGTGCGCCTGGCTCCATCGGCCAGTGCCAGACCCCGGGGCGTGTCTTCAAGGGCAAGAAAATGGCCGGACAGATGGGCAACGAGCGCGTGACCGTTCAGAGCCTGGAAGTCGTCCGCGTCGATGCCGATCGCAACCTGCTGCTGGTCAAGGGCGCCGTTCCGGGCGCGCCGGGCAGCGACGTGATCGTCCGCCGTGCCGTTAAAGCTCGCTGAGGGGTAAAGTCCGATGAATCTGAATCTTGCAGGTGCTGGCGGCACCGTCGAAGTCGCCGACGCTACCTTTGGCAAAGAATTCAACGAAGCGCTGGTCCACCAGGTCGTCACCGCCTACCTCGCGGCCGGCCGTCAGGGTACTCGCGCCCAGAAGAACCGCTCCGACGTGCGTGGCGGCGGCAAGAAGCCGTGGCGCCAGAAGGGCACCGGTCGTGCCCGCGCCGGTACCATCCGCTCGCCGCTGTGGCGTAGCGGCGGCGTGACCTTCGCGGCGCGTCCCCAGGACTACACGCAGAAGGTCAACCGCAAGATGTATCGCGCGGCGATGCGCTCGATTCTCTCCGAGCTGATCCGCCAAGAGCGTCTGGTGGTGGTCGAGGAGTTCGCCGTCGAGACGCCCAAGACCAAGCAGCTGGTGTCCAAGCTGGGCGAGCTGGGCCTCGAGAAGGCGCTGATCGTCACCGACGAGGTCGACGAGAAGCTCTACCTGGCCGCGCGCAACATCCCCAACGTGGATGTCGTCGATGTCCCCGCCGCCGATCCGGTGAGCCTGGTCGCCTTCGACAAGGTGCTGGTCACCGTCTCCGCCCTGCGCAAATTCGAGGAGAAGCTGGCATGAACCAGGAACGCCTATTCAAGGTTCTGCTCGGACCGCACGTGACCGAGAAGGCTGCCATGGCCGCCGAGAACAACCAGTACGTGTTCAAGGTGGCCAGCGACGCGACCAAGCCGGAGATCAAGGCGGCCGTGCAAGCGCTGTTCGGCAAGAAGGTCGATAGCGTCCAGGTCCTCAACGTGAAGGGCAAGACCAAGCGCACCCTGCATGGCACGGGTCTGCGCAAGGGCTACCGCAAGGCCTACGTCACGCTGGCCGCGGGCGAGACCCTCGAAGACTTCTCTGGCGCCGAATAAGGGCAGGAGTACGGATCATGGCAGTAGTCAAGACTAAACCCACATCCGCCGGTCGCCGCCACCTGGTCAAGGTTGTCAGCGACGAGATCTACAAGGGCCGGCCCCATGCGCCGCTGCTCGAGAAGCAGTCCAAGTCCGGCGGACGTAACAATCATGGCCGCATCACCACGCGCCATGTCGGTGGTGGTCATCGTCACCATTACCGCGTGATCGACTTCAAGCGCACCAAGGATGGCATCCCGGCCATCGTCGAGCGCCTGGAGTACGATCCCAACCGCAGCGCCCACATCGCGTTGCTGAAGTACCTGGACGGTGAGCGTCGCTACGTCATCGCGCCCAAGGGCGTGAGTGCCGGCGACCAGCTGGAATCCGGCGTGAACGCACCGATCAAGCGTGGCAACACGCTGCCGCTGCGCAACATTCCGCTGGGTTCCACCGTCCACTGCATCGAGCTCAAGCCCGGCAAGGGTGCCCAGCTCGCGCGCAGCGCCGGTGCCAGTGCTCAGCTGGTCGCCCGCGAAGGCAACTACGCCACCCTGCGTCTGCGCTCCGGCGAGATGCGCAAGGTGCTGGCCGAGTGCCGCGCGACCCTGGGAGAGGTGAGCAACTCCGAGCACAGCCTGCGTCAACTCGGCAAGGCCGGTGCCAAGCGCTGGCGGGGTGTGCGCCCGACCGTTCGCGGTGTCGCCATGAACCCGGTGGATCACCCGCACGGTGGTGGTGAAGGTCGTACCAGCGGTGGTCGCCATCCGGTGACGCCGTGGGGGGTTCCGACCAAGGGCCACAAGACCCGCAAGAACAAGCGCACCGACAAGCTGATCGTTCGTCGCCGCAAGGCCAAGTAACAGACATTAAGAGGTAACGGCTGTGCCACGTTCACTGAAGAAAGGTCCCTTTATCGACCTTCATCTGCTGAAGAAGGTCGAGGCTGCAGTGGAGAAGAACGACCGCAAACCGATCAAGACCTGGTCGCGTCGTTCCATGATCCTGCCCAACATGGTCGGGCTCACCATTGCGGTCCACAATGGTCGCCAGCACGTCCCGGTGCACGTCTCCGAGGAAATGGTCGGCCACAAGCTGGGCGAATTCGCTGCCACCCGCACCTATCGCGGCCACGCGGCGGACAAGAAAGCCAAACGGTAAGCCGAGAGAGGATTAGAGATGGAAGTCACAGCAAAGCTGCGTGGCGCTAGCTTATCCGCCCAGAAGGCCCGTTTGGTGGCTGACCAGGTGCGCGGTAAGCCGGTCGCCGAGGCACTCGATCTGCTGGCCTTCTCCCCGAAGAAGGCCGCCAAGCTGGTCAAGAAGGTGCTGCAGTCCGCCATCGCGAATGCGGAAGAAAACAACGGCATGGACATCGACGAGCTGCGTGTCTCGACCATCTGCGTCGATGAGGGCATGACGCTCAAGCGCATCCAGCCGCGCGCCAAGGGCCGTGCGGATCGCATTTTGAAGCGCACTTGCCACATCACCGTCAAGGTAGCCGAGAAGTAGGAGTCGACCAGATGGGTCAGAAAGTAAATCCGACAGGCATTCGGCTGGGTATCGTCAAGGACCACACGTCCGTCTGGTACGCCGAGCGCGGTGCCTACGCCGACAAGCTGAACAACGATCTCGAAGTGCGTCGCTTCCTGGAGCAGCGTCTCAAGAACGCCTCCGTGAGCCGCATCACCATCGAGCGTCCCGCCAACAACGCGCGCATCACGATTCACACCGCGCGTCCGGGCATCGTGATCGGCAAGAAGGGCGAGGACGTCGATCGTCTGCGCCGTGAGGTCACCGAGATGATGGGCGTGCCGGTGCACGTCAACATCGAGGAAGTCCGCAAGCCGGAACTCGACGCCCAGCTCGTCGCGCAGAACGTCTGCGGCCAGCTCGAGCGTCGCGTGATGTTCCGTCGCGCCATGAAGCGTGCCGTGCAGAACGCCATGCGCCTGGGTGCCGGCGGCATCAAGATCCAGCTGTCCGGTCGTCTCGGCGGCGCCGAGATCGCCCGTACCGAGTGGTACCGCGAAGGCCGTGTGCCGCTGCACACCCTGCGTGCGGACATCGATTACGCGACCTACGAAGCCCACACCACCTACGGCGTCATCGGCGTCAAGGTGTGGATCTTCAAGGGTGAAATCCTCGGGGGCATCGAAGAGGTGCGCGCCAAGCAGAAGCAGCAGCAGAACCAGGGCGCACCCAAGAAGAAAGGTTCCAAGTAAGGGGAGATGTAGTCGATGTTACAACCCAAGCGTACGAAGTTCCGCAAGGTGCAGAAGGGCCGCAACCGTGGCCTGGCGCATCGCGGCAGCAAGGTGAGCTTCGGCGAGTACGGCCTCAAGGCTACCGGTCGCGGTCGCGTGACCGCGCGCCAGATCGAGGCCGGCCGTCGTGCCATCACTCGTCACGTCAAGCGTGGCGGCAAGATCTGGATTCGCGTCTTCCCGGACAAGCCGATTTCCAACAAGCCGCTGGAAGTCCGTATGGGTAAGGGCAAGGGCTCCGTCGAGTACTGGGTCGCGCAGATCCAGCCCGGCAAGGTGCTCTACGAGATCGAGGGGGTTCCCGAGGAGCTGGCGCGTGAAGCCTTCGCACTGGCGGCCCAGAAATTCCCGGTCTCGACCACCTTTGTGAAACGGACGGTGATGTGATGAAAGCCCAGGAAATTCGTGAAAAATCGGTCGAAGCGCTGCAGGAGCAGCTTTTCGAACTCCTCCGCGAGCAGTTCAACCTGCGCATGCAGAAGGCCACCGGCCAGTTGAGCCAGACGCATCTGCTCAAGCAGGTACGCCGGGACATCGCCCGCGTGAAGACGGTGCTCAACGAGAAGGCAGGTGACTGAGATGGCCGAAGAGAAGAAAGCTCGTACGCTCACCGGCAAGGTGGTGAGCGACAAGATGGACAAGTCCATTGTCGTCATGATCGAGCGCCGCGTGCGCCATCCGATCTACGGCAAGTACATGAAGCGCTCCACCAAGCTGCACGCCCACGACGAGGCGAACCAGGCGAAGCTGGGCGACACGGTTTCCATCGAGGAATGCCGTCCGCTGTCGAAGCGCAAGTCCTGGACGCTGGTCGAGGTCGTCGAGCAGGCCAAGGGCTGAACGGCTCGCGCCTGAAACCAGTGCAGTCAGATTAGGTTTGGAGAAAACCGATGATTCAGACTCAGACAATGCTGGATGTCGCCGACAACAGCGGGGCGCGCCGGGTGCAGTGCATCAAGGTGTTGGGCGGTTCCCACCGCCGCTACGCCCGCGTGGGTGACATCATCAAGGTAACGGTGAAGGAAGCCATCCCCCGTGGCAAGGTCAAGAAGGGCCAGGTCATGAAGGCGGTCGTGGTTCGCACCCGCAGTGGCGTCCGTCGTAACGACGGTTCGCTGATCCGCTTCGACGGAAATGCGGCGGTTCTGTTGAACAACACCAACGAACAGCCGGTCGGCACCCGTATCTTCGGGCCGGTCACTCGTGAGCTCCGCACCGAGAAGTTCATGAAGATCATTTCCTTGGCGCCCGAAGTGCTGTAAGGAGCGAGGCGGATATGCAAAAGATCAAACGTGACGATGAAGTGGTCGTCATCGCCGGCAAGGACAAGGGCAAGCGGGGCACGATCAAGCGTGTCCTCAAGGACGGCCGTTACGTCGTCTCAGGTGTGAACATGATCAAGCGTCACACCAAGCCCAACCCCATGCTGGGCAACCAGGGGGGTATCGTCGAGCGCGAGGCTCCGATTCACGCGTCCAACGTGGCCATCTTCAACGCGGAGACCGGCAAAGCGGATCGCGTCGGCTTCCAGGTTCAGGAAGACGGTACCAAGGTACGTATCTACAAGTCGACGCAGAAGCAGATCGACGCCTAACGCGAGTCGGATAGCAAAATGGCGAACTTGAAAGAACGTTATCAGAACGAGGTGATGGCTAAGCTGCAGGAGCAGTTCAGCTATGCCAACGTGATGCAGGTACCCCGGATCACCAAAGTGACCCTGAACATGGGTATCGGCGATGCGACCAGTGACAAGAAGCTGATCGACAACGCCATCGGCGACCTGGAGAAGCTCTCCGGTCAGAAGCCGATGGTGACCAAGGCACGCAAGTCCATCGCGGGCTTCAAGGTCCGTGAGGGCTGGCCGATCGGCATCAAGGTCACTCTGCGTCGCGAGCGCATGTGGGACTTCCTCGACCGTCTGGTGAACGTGGCGATTCCGCGCGTTCGCGACTTCCGGGGCCTGAACCCGAAGTCCTTCGACGGCCGTGGCAACTACTCCATGGGGGTGCGTGAGCAGATCATCTTCCCGGAGATCGAATATGATAAGATCGATCGGATCCGTGGTCTCGATGTCACCATCACCACCACTGCCAACAGCGATGAAGAAGGCCGTGCGCTGCTGAGCGCGCTGAACTTCCCGTTCAAGAAATAAGGGTGGGATCATGGCAAAGAAAAGCATGGTAGAGCGTGAGCTCAAGCGCGCGAAGCTGGCCGACAAGTACGCCGCCAAGCGTGCCGAGCTCAAGACCGTCATCTATGACGTCAACGCTTCCGATGAAGAGCGCTTCGACGCCCAGCTGAAGCTGCAGTCGTTGCCGCGCGATTCCAGTCCGGTCCGTCAGCGCAACCGCTGCCGGATCACTGGCCGTCCGCACGGCTACTACAACAAGTTCGGCCTCGGCCGCAACAAGCTGCGTGAAGCCGCCATGCGTGGCGACGTGCCCGGACTCAAGAAGTCCAGCTGGTAACGCCACGTAGAATCATCAGGAGCGCAACGTAATGAGCATGCAAGATACGCTGGCGGATATGTTCACCCGTATCCGCAATGCGCAGATGGCCACCAAGGAGGCGGTTTCCATGCCGTCCTCCAAGCTCAAGGTCGAGGTGGCCCGCGTATTGAAGGAAGAGGGTTACATCACCGACTACACCGTGGCCGAAAGCGCCAAGCCGGAGTTGTCCGTGGTCCTCAAGTACTTCGAGGGCAAGCCGGTCATCGAACACATCCAGCGCGCCTCCAAGCCGTCCCTGCGCAGCTACAAGGGCAAGGACGAGCTGCCGAAGGTCGCTGATGGCCTGGGCGTCGCGATCGTTTCCACCTCCCGGGGCGTGATGACCGATCGTGCGGCGCGGCAGGCCGGTGTCGGCGGTGAAGTCATCTGCACCGTATTCTAGGAGTGACGAATGTCCCGCGTAGCCAAATATCCGGTTAAACTGCCGAGCGGCGTCGAGTTCAAGCTCGACGGCGACCAGCTGACCGTCAAGGGCGGTCAGGGCACGCTGTCCATGACCGTTCACCCCGACGTGGTGATCGGCCAGGAAGAAGGCCAGCTGACCTTTGCGCCGAGCGAGTCGGCCAAGAGCTGGGCGATGGCAGGTACCACCCGCGCACTGGTCCAGAACATGGTCACCGGTGTGTCCGAAGGGTTCTCCCGGACCCTCGAGATCAATGGCGTCGGCTATCGTGCCCAGGCAAGTGGCAAGACGCTCAATCTGACACTCGGCTTCTCTCATCCGGTCGAATACGCGCTGCCCGAGGGTGTCTCGGCGGAAACGCCCAAGAACACCACTATCGTGCTCAAGAGCGCGAGCAAGCAGCAGCTCGGCCAGGTGGCAGCGGAAATCCGCGCCTTCCGTCCGCCCGAACCCTACAAGGGCAAGGGTATCCGGTACGGCGACGAGCAGGTCCGCCGCAAAGAAGCCAAGAAGAAGTAAGGCAGGGTTATGAACGCGAAGAAAGAATCTCGTCTCCGTCGTGCCCGCCGCGCTCGCGCCAAGATCCGCGAGCTGGGCGTGTATCGCCTGTGCGTCAACCGTACGCCGCGCCACATCTACGCGCAGATTATCTCGCCGGAAGGCGACCGCGTGCTGGCCAGCGCCTCCACGCTCGACAAGAGCCTGCGCGAGGGCGGTACCGGCAACACTGACGCCGCCGCCAAGGTTGGTGCGATGATTGCCGAACGCGCCAAGGAAGCGGGTATCACCCAGGTAGCCTTCGACCGTGCCGGTTTCAAGTACCACGGTCGCGTCAAGGCCCTGGCCGATGCCGCACGTGAAGGCGGCCTGGAATTCTAAAGGGTTTTACGATGGCGAATATCGAACAGAAAGGCGGCGACCTGCAGGAAAAGCTGGTGCAGGTCAACCGTGTCGCCAAGGTGGTCAAGGGCGGCCGCATCTTCGGTTTCACCGCACTGACCGTCGTCGGTGACGGCAACGGCCGCGTCGGTTTCGGTCGCGGCAAGGCCCGCGAGGTGCCGGTCGCGATCCAGAAGGCGATGGACCAGGCCCGCCGCAACATGGTCAAGGTCAGCCTGCGTGGCAGCACGCTGCAGTACCCGGTGAAGGCCCGTCACGGCGCCTCCAAGGTGTACATGCAGCCGGCGTCCGAAGGTACCGGGATCATCGCCGGTGGCGCCATGCGCTCCGTGCTCGAGCTGGCCGGTGTCCACGACGTCCTGGCCAAGTGCTACGGCTCCACCAATCCGGTGAACGTGGTCCGCGCGACCATCAACGGCCTGGCCTCCATGCAAGCGCCGGAAGACATCGCCGCCAAGCGCGGTCTGTCCGTCGAAGAGATCGCGGGGTAAGGCACCATGGCAGCGAAGATCAAGGTTACCCAGGTTCGCAGCACCATCGGCGTTCTGGAAAAGCACAAGGCCACCATGCGCGGTCTTGGGCTGCGCCGCATCGGTCACACCGTCGAGTTGGAAGACACCCCTGCCGTACGCGGTATGGTCAACAAGGTTAACTACCTTGTGCGTGTTGAGGGAGAGTAATCCATGAAACTCAATAGCCTGAGCCCGGCACCGGGCTCCAAGCACGCCGAGAAGCGTGTCGGCCGTGGCATCGGCTCCGGTCTGGGCAAGACCGGCGGCCGCGGCCACAAGGGCCAGAAGTCTCGTACCGGCGGCGGCGTCAAGCCCGGTTTCGAGGGCGGCCAGATGCCGCTGCAGCGTCGTCTGCCGAAGTTCGGCTTCACCTCCGCGAAATCGATGGTTTCCGAAGAGGTGCGCCTGGACGAGCTGGCACGGGTCGAGGGCGATGTCGCCGACCTGGAGACGCTGAAGAAGGCCAACGTGCTCAAGGATGCCACGCGCTTCGCGAAGGTCATCCTTTCCGGCGAACTGAACAAGGCGGTCACCGTGCGCGGACTCAAGGTCACCAAGGGTGCCCGTGCCGCGATCGAGGCCGCCGGCGGCAAGGTCGAGGACTAAATGGCTAAGTCAGGAAACATGCCGGCAACGGGGGGCGGCTTGAGTGAACTCTGGGCGCGTCTGCGCTTCGTGTTCATCGCCATCGTGGTGTACCGCATCGGTTCCCACATTCCCGTTCCCGGTATCGATCCTGACCAGCTCGCTGCCTTGTTCAGGGAAAATCAGGGCACCATCCTGGGCATGTTCAACATGTTCTCCGGGGGTGCACTGTCACGCATGAGTATCCTGGCGCTGGGGATCATGCCCTACATCTCCGCGTCGATCATCATGCAGCTTCTGACGGCGGTCTCGCCCCAGCTCGAGCAGCTGAAGAAGGAAGGTGAGGCCGGCCGGCGCAAGATCAGCCAGTACACCCGCTACGGCACCGTGGTACTGGCCTTGATCCAGGCGACCGGCATGGCAGTCGGTCTGGTCGGACAGGGCGTGACCTATACCAGCGACTTCAGCTTCTACTTCACCGCGATCGTCTCGTTCGTCGCCGGTGCGGTGTTCTTGATGTGGCTGGGCGAGCAGATTACCGAGAAGGGGATCGGCAACGGCATCTCGCTGATCATCTTCGCGGGGATCGTCGCCGGGCTTCCCGGGGCGATCGGTCAGTCCTTCGAACTGGCGCGCAACGATGGCGCGTGGAATGTCCTGCCGCTGCTGGCGCTTTCCGTGCTGGCAATCGCCACCGTGGCGTTCGTGGTGTTCATCGAGCGCGGCCAGCGCCGCATCACGGTGAACTACCCGCGTCGCCAGGTCGGCAACAAGATGTATGCTGGGCAGAGCAGCTACCTGCCGCTCAAGGTCAACATGGCCGGGGTCATTCCGGCGATCTTCGCCTCGAGCATCCTGCTGTTCCCCGCGTCGATCGGCCAGTGGCTGGGATCGGCCAAGGGCTTCGAATGGCTGCAGGCCATCTCCCAGTCCCTGGGGCCGGGGCAGCCGCTGTACATCTTGCTTTTCGCCGCGGCAGTGGTATTCTTCTGCTTCTTTTACACGGCGCTGGTCTTCAATCCCAAGGACGTGGCCGACAACCTCAAGAAGTCTGGTGCGTTCCTGCCGGGTATCCGTCCCGGTGAGCAGACCGCTCGCTACGTCGACAAGGTGATGACGCGCCTGACGCTGTTCGGTGCCCTCTACATCACCGCCGTTTCCCTGATGCCCCAGTTCCTGATCATCGCATGGAACGTTCCGTTCTTCTTCGGCGGAACCTCGTTGCTGATCGTGGTCGTGGTCATCATGGACTTCATGGCGCAGGTTCAGTCGCATCTGATGTCGCACCAGTACGAGTCGGTGATGAAGAAGTCCAACCTGAAAGGCTACGGAAGCGGCGGCCTGATGCGCTGAGCATCGCGCCTGCCGCGTAATGGAGAGAACGATGAAAGTTCGAGCTTCCGTCAAGAAAATGTGCCGCAACTGCAAGATCATTCGGCGTAATGGCGCGGTTCGCGTCATCTGCACCGAGCCGCGGCACAAGCAGCGCCAGGGCTGATCTGCCGCTGTTTCAATGCGGGCGCCGGCTTACGCCCTTGTCCCGGGAGGGACAAAGGTGTAAGCTGTTGCGCCCTTTGTAGATGACCAATCGAGCAAGCCGCTCAAATTTCGGAGAAAGCTGATGGCCCGTATTGCAGGCGTCAATATCCCGGACAACAAGCATGCGGCGATCTCGCTGACCTATATCTTCGGGATTGGCCGCACTCGTGCACAGGACATCTGTGCTGCGGTCGGTATTGCGCCGACCACCAAGATTCAGGAGCTGTCCGCCGAACAGGTGGATGCCCTGCGTACTGAAGTCGGCAAATACACCGTTGAAGGCGACCTTCGCCGTGACACGACGCTGAACATCAAGCGTCTCATGGACCTGGGTTGCTATCGTGGTCTGCGCCATCGTCGTGGTCTTCCGTTGCGCGGCCAGCGCACCAAGACCAATGCGCGTACCCGCAAGGGCCCGCGCAAACCGATTCGCAAATAATCACGTACGTTCTGGCGTTTAGACAGGAAACATCAACATGGCTAACCCGCGTAGTAACCGTAAAAAGGTGAAAAAGCAGGTAGTGGATGCGGTTGCCCACATCCATGCCTCCTTTAACAACACGATCGTGACGATCACAGACCGCCAGGGCAACGCCCTTTCCTGGGCGACTGCCGGTGGTTCGGGTTTTCGTGGTTCTCGCAAGAGCACCCCGTTCGCTGCTCAAGTGGCAAGCGAGCGTGCAGCGACCGCTGCAGCCGAGTATGGTGTAAAGAACGTCGACGTGCTGGTCAAAGGCCCCGGTCCGGGCCGTGAGTCCGCCGTGCGCGCACTGAATGCCGCCGGTTTCCGCGTGCAGAGCATCACCGACGCGACGCCCGTTCCCCACAACGGCTGCCGTCCGCCGAAGAAACGCCGCGTTTAAGGAGACAGACTCATGGCTCGTTATATTGGACCGAAGTGCAAACTGTCTCGTCGTGAAGGCACCGACCTCTTCCTCAAGAGCGGTGTCACTCCCTTCGAGAAGAAGTGCAAATCCGAGCAGATCCCGGGTGTGCACGGCCAGCGCCGTCAGCGTCTTTCCGACTACGGCTTGCAGCTTCGCGAGAAGCAGAAAGTACGTCGCATGTACGGCGTACTCGAGAAGCAGTTCCGCAACTACTACAAGGAAGCGGCCCGCCTGAAGGGCGCGACCGGCGAGTTGCTGCTGCAGTTGCTCGAATCCCGACTGGACAACGTCGTCTACCGCATGGGCTTCGGCTCGACGCGCTCCGAGGCGCGTCAGCTGGTCAGCCACAAGGCGATCGCCGTCAACGGCAAGACCGTCAACGTGGCTTCCTATCAGGTTCGCCCCGGTGATGTCGTCTCCGTCCGCGAGAAGGCCAGGAACCAGGTGCGCATCCAGAGCGCCCTGCAGCTGGCCGGTCAGCGCGGCGACATCGGCTGGGTCGATGTCGACTCGAAGAAGATGGAAGGCACTTTCAAGGCTGTCCCGGAACGCGGCGACCTGTCTGCCGACATCAACGAAAACCTGATTGTCGAGCTGTACTCGAAGTAAGCATCGCCACCGCGTGATGCCGGGCCCGCCCTCGGGCGGGCCCGGTGCAGAGTACCGAGTATCCGTTTGGCAGCCTGAAAAGGTGTTCATATGCAGCGTTCAGTGACAGAGTTTCTCCGTCCTCGCGACATCAAGGTCGAAGAGATCAGCGCGCACCACGCGAAGATCGTGCTCGAGCCGTTCGAGCGCGGCTTCGGTCACACCCTGGGGAATGCTCTGCGTCGCATCCTGCTGTCTTCCATGCCCGGCTGCGCCGTGGTGGAGGCGGAAATCGCCGGTGTCGACCACGAGTACAGCGCGATCGAAGGGGTCCAGGAAGATGTCATCGAAATCCTCCTGAACCTCAAGGACGTGGCGATCAAGATGCACAGCCGCGACGAGGCCGTACTCTCGCTGAACAAGCAGGGGCCGTGCGTCGTGACTGCCGGTGACATCGCCACGGATCACGATGTCGAGATCGTCAATCCCGAGCACGTAATCGCTCACGTCAACGAGGGCGCCGAGCTGAAGATGCAGCTCAAGATCGCCCGCGGGCGTGGCTATGAGCCGGCGGATACTCGTGCCAGCGCGGATGACGAATCCCGGGCCATCGGTCGCCTGCAGCTGGATGCGACCTTCAGCCCCGTGCGTCGTGTTTCCTATGCCGTCGAGGCCGCGCGTGTCGAACAGCGCACCGACCTCGACAAGCTGGTCATCAATCTGGAAACCGACGGCACCCTGGATCCGGAAGAGGCGATCCGTCGCAGCGCGACCATCCTGCAGGAGCAGCTGGCCGCGTTCGTCGACCTGGAAGCCGACAAGGAACAGGAAGTCGAGGAGGAAGAGGATCATATCGATCCCATCCTGCTGCGCCCCGTAGACGATCTCGAGTTGACCGTACGCAGCGCCAACTGCCTCAAGGCCGAGAACATCTACTACATCGGCGATCTGATCCAGCGCACCGAAGTGGAGCTGCTGAAGACGCCGAACCTCGGCAAGAAGTCCCTGAACGAAATCAAGGACGTCCTGGCAGCGCGCGGTCTCTCCTTGGGCATGCGGCTTGAGAACTGGCCGCCGGCCAGCCTCAAGGACGACAAGGCCTCCGCGTGAGCGTCGACTCGAGTCCCAGTTAAGGAACAAAACCATGCGTCATCGTAAGAGTGGTCGTCATCTGAACCGCAACAGCTCGCACCGCCAGGCCATGTTCAAGAACATGAGCGTGTCGCTGGTCGAGCATGAGGTGATCAAGACAACCCTGCCCAAGGCCAAGGAGCTGCGTCGTCATATCGAGCCGCTGATCACCCTGGCCAAGCAGGACAGCGTCGCCAACCGCCGTCTGGCCTTCAGCCGCACCCGCTCCAAGGAAGCGGTCGGCAAGCTCTTCAACGAGCTGGGTCCGCGTTACGCCAATCGCCCGGGCGGCTACGTCCGTGTGCTGAAGTGCGGTTTCCGCGCCGGCGACAACGCCCCCATGGCCTACGTCGAGCTGGTCGATCGGCCGGCCGTCGAGGAAGCTGCCGGCGAGGAGTGATCCTCCGCCAGGCTTCCCGGCCATCAGCGACGCCGAAAGCCGGCCCCCACGGGGGCCGGCTTTTTTCATGAGCGGAAGGCGGGACGAGCGGCGCTTCGTGGCGGAAGACGGGCTTCGCAGCCCGGATCATGTCTCCGCGGCGCTGGTGGCCTGTGGCTCGCGGCCTGCCGACTGCTTCTCCAGCAGCGGCTTGAGGAAGCGCCCGGTGTGTGATTGCTCGAGCGTCGCCACGTGCTCCGGGGTGCCCTCGGCGATGATCCGTCCGCCGCCGCAGCCGCCCTCGGGGCCCAGGTCGATCAGCCAGTCCGCGGTCTTGATCACGTCCAGATTGTGCTCGATCACCACGATGGTGTTGCCGTGGTCGCGCAGGCGGTGCAGCACCGTCAGCAGCTGGCGGATGTCCTCGAAGTGCAGCCCGGTGGTGGGCTCGTCGAGGATGTAGAGCGTCTTGCCGGTGTCGCGCTTGGCCAGCTCGCGGGCCAGCTTGACGCGCTGCGCCTCGCCGCCGGAGAGCGTGGTGGCGCTCTGGCCCAGGCGCACGTAGGACAGGCCCACGTCCATCAGCGTCTGCAGGCGCCGGGCGATCGCCGGCACCGGCGAGAAGAAGTCCAGCGCCTCCTCGACGGTCATCTCCAGCACCTCGTGGATGTTCCGGCCCTTGTAGGTGATCTCCAGCGTCTCGCGGTTGTAGCGCTTGCCCTTGCAGACGTCGCAGGGCACGTAGATGTCGGGCAGGAAGTGCATCTCGACCTTGATCATGCCCTCGCCCTGGCACGCCTCGCAGCGCCCGCCCTTGACGTTGAAGGAGAAGCGGCCCGGCTTGTAGCCGCGGGCGCGGGCCTCCTGGGTGCCGGCGAACAGCTCGCGGATCGGCGTGAAGATGCCGGTGTAGGTGGCCGGGTTGGAGCGTGGCGTGCGACCGATCGGGCTCTGGTCGATGTCGATGACCTTGTCGAGCTGGTCGAGCCCCTCGATGGCGGTATGCGCCGCCGGCGTCAGGGTCGAGGCCCGGTTGAGCTCGCGGGCGGCGATCGGCATCAGCGTCGAGTTGATCAGCGTCGACTTGCCGGACCCCGAGACCCCGGTGACGCAGACGAACAGCCCCAGCGGCAGTTCGAGGGTGACGTCCTGGAGGTTGTTGCCGCGCGCCCCGGTGAGCCGCACGACCTTCTCGGGATTGCCGGGAATCCGCCAGGGCGGCACCTCGATGCGCCGCGTGCCGGCCAGGTACTGACCGGTCAGCGACTCGCGGCTGGCCTCGACCTCGGCCGGCGTTCCCTGGGCGACGATGCGCCCGCCGTGCACCCCGGCGCCGGGGCCGATGTCGAGCACGTGATCGGCGGCACGGATGGCGTCCTCGTCGTGCTCGACGACGATCACCGTGTTGCCCAGGTCGCGCAGGTGCTCGAGGGTCTTGAGCAGGCGGTCGTTGTCGCGCTGGTGCAGGCCGATCGACGGTTCGTCGAGGATGTACATCACCCCCACCAGGCCGGCGCCGATCTGGCTGGCCAGGCGAATGCGCTGGGCCTCGCCGCCGGAGAGGGTGTCGGCGCTGCGCTCGAGGTTGAGGTAGTCGAGGCCGACGTTGACCAGGAACTCCAGCCGGGCATGGATCTCGCGGACGATCTTGGCGGCGATCTCGCCCTTGCGGCCGGGCAGCTCCAGCGCCTGGAAGTAGCCCCGGGCCTCGCCGATCGGCAGGCGCACGAGATCCGGCAGGGTATGGTCGTCGATGTAGACGTGGCGCGACTCGCGCCGCAGGCGGGTGCCGTGGCAGCTCGGGCAGGGCTGAACCGCCAGGTACTTGGCGAGATCCTCGCGGACCATGCTCGAGTCGGTCTCGCGGTAGCGCCGCTGCATGTTGGGCAGCACCCCCTCGAAGGGGTGCTCGCGGGTCACCTTGCGGCCGCGGTCGTTGACGTAGGAAAAGGCGATGGCATCGTCGCCGCTGCCGTTGAGGACGATGTCGCGCTCGTGGCGGGCCAGCGCGTTCCACGGCGTCTCGAGCTCGAAGCGGTAGTGGCGGGCGACCGCCTGCAGCTGATTGAAGTAGTAGACGCTGCGCCGGTCCCAGCCCTTGATCACGCCCTCGGCCAGCGACAGCTCGGGGTGGCTGATCAGCTTGTCCGGGTCGAAGTACTGCTGGCTGCCCAGGCCGTCGCAGGTCGGGCAGGCGCCGGCCGGGTTGTTGAACGAGAACATCCGCGGCTCGAGCTC
Source organism: Modicisalibacter tunisiensis (assembly GCF_020148005.1). Taxonomy (GTDB): domain Bacteria; phylum Pseudomonadota; class Gammaproteobacteria; order Pseudomonadales; family Halomonadaceae; genus Modicisalibacter; species Modicisalibacter tunisiensis. The sequence goes on from NZ_JAGXFD010000001.1 coordinate 1,243,954, forward strand.
GGCGATCGAGTAGCCGCACACCGGGCAGGCGAAGCGCGCCGAAAACGTCAGGTCGTCGCGCTCGCCGTCCATGAAGTGGACGATGGCGATGCCGTCGGAGAGGTTGAGCGCGGTCTCGAACGATTCGGCGAGGCGCTGCTGGAGATCGTCGCGCACCTTGACGCGATCCACCACCACGCTGATGTCGTGCTTCTTGTTCTTGTCGAGCGGGGGGATCTCGTCGAACTCGCAGACCCGGCCGTCGACCATCACCCGCACGAAGCCCTGGGCGCGCAGCTCGCTGATCAGCTGCTGGTGCTCGCCCTTGCGGCCCTTGATCACCGGTGCCAGCAGCATCAGCCGGCTGCCCTCGGGCAGGGCCAGCACCTGATCGACCATCTGCGAGACGGTCTGGGCCTCGAGATCGTTGCCGTGCTCGGGGCAGCGCGGCGTGCCGGCGCGGGCGAACAGCAGGCGCAGGTAGTCGTAGATCTCGGTGATGGTGCCCACCGTCGAGCGCGGGTTGTGGGAGGTGGACTTCTGTTCGATGGAGATCGCCGGCGACAGCCCCTCGATGTGATCGACGTCGGGCTTCTCCATCATCGACAGGAACTGCCGGGCATAGGTGGACAGCGACTCGACGTAGCGTCGCTGGCCCTCGGCGTAGAGGGTGTCGAAGGCCAGCGAGGACTTGCCGGAGCCGGACAGCCCGGTGACCACGATCAACCGGTCGCGCGGCAGCTCGACATCGATGTTCTGGAGGTTGTGGGTGCGGGCTCCCCTGACCTGGATCCTGTCCATTGCCACCTCGTGCGCAGCGCAAAGGGACCAGTATACGCGCTGGCCGGCCCGGGCTCTAACAACCTGGGTTGTCCGGTCATGGCGTAGGCCTCCTCTTCGATCTGCCCCCGGTGCCCCTTGTCGGGGCCAACGTCGATTGCCCTTGGTCAGGGGCGGCGCTTTCCCCCCTCTGGCCCGAACCGGTAGAATGGTCGGGTCGGGTGTCGCCGTCGTCACGAGGCGCCCCCGCGCTCGCAAGCTGTTCCCCCATCCCGTTCACCCAGACTGCGAACCTGCCAATGACTGCTCGACTACTCACGACCGAGCGCCGTGCCATCACCGGCCTGGCCGGCCTCTATGCCACGCGCATGCTCGGACTCTTCATGGTGCTGCCGGTGCTGGCGCTCTACGCCAATGACCTGAGCGGCGCCACCCCGCTGCTGGTCGGCGTGGCGCTCGGCGGCTACGGCCTGACCCAGGCCGTGCTGCAGATCCCCTTCGGCCTGCTCTCCGACCGTGTCGGTCGCAAGGCGGTGATCGCCGGCGGCCTGCTGCTGTTCATGCTGGGCAGCGTGATCGCCGCCGAGGCCGACACCATCTACCAGATCATCCTCGGCCGCTGCCTGCAGGGCAGTGGCGCGGTGGCCGGCGCGATCATGGCGCTGCTCGCCGACCAGACCCGCGAGGAGGTGCGCACCGCGGCGATGGCCACCATCGGTCTGTCGATCGGCGTGGCCTTCGCCATCGCCATGGTGATCGGTCCGCTGGTCGCCGCCCACTTCGGCCTGACCAGCGTGTTCTGGCTGACCGCGGTGCTCGCCCTGGTCAGCCTGCTGGTGCTGTGGAAGCTGGTTCCCGCCGCGCCGCGACTGGTCCGCCACCGCGACGTGGGGCTCGATCGCGACCAGCTGCGCAGCACCCTATCCAGCGCCAGCCTGCTGCGCCTGGACTTCTCGATCTTCTCCCTGCACCTGATCCTCACCGCCGCCTTCGTCGCCGTGCCGTTCCGGCTGGTCGACGTGGGCATCCAGGCCTCGCACCAGGGCTGGTTCTACCTGGCCGTGATGGGCCTGGCCTTCGTCTGCATGGTGCCGCTGGTGATCATCGCCGAGAAGAAGCGGCGGATGAAGGCCACCTTCGTCGGCGCGGTGGCCGGCATGACCCTGATCCTGCTGGCGCTGGGCGAGTTCGGCCATCAGCGCTGGACGCTGCTGGGCCTGCTGTGGGCCTTCTTCGTGGTCTTCAACCTGCTCGAGGCCACCCTGCCGTCGATGATCAGCAAGCTGGCCCCGGCGGGCGCCAAGGGCACCGCCATGGGCGTGTACTCGACCAGCCAGTTCCTCGGCGCCTTCCTCGGCGGCGTGCTGGGCGGCGCCCTGTCGTCGCATTTCGGCTATGATGCGGTATTCCTCGGGGCCGCCCTGCTGGGGGCCGTGTGGCTGGCGGTGATCTGGAAGATGCCCGCGCCGCGCCATCTGTCCAGCGAGATCGTGGCGCTCGACGACCATCCCGACGCGCTGGATACCCTGATGGCCAGGTTCGCCGAGGTGGCCGGCGTCGAGGACGTGATGGTGGTGCCCGACGAGCGGGTCGCCTATCTCAAGGTCGACCGGCAGCGACTGGACACCGACGCACTGGCCCGCGTGGCCGGTACCCGAGACGATTCATCGGGCGCCTGAGCGCCCGCCCAACAGCAAGGAGTCAAACATGGCCCGTGGTGTGAACAAGGTCATCCTGATCGGCAATCTGGGTCAGGACCCTGAAGTGCGCTTTACGCCGTCGGGAACGGCGGTGGCCAACCTCAACGTGGCGACGACCGATACCTGGATGGATCGCCAGAGCGGTCAGCGCCAGGAGCGGACCGAGTGGCACCGCGTGGTGCTGTTCAACAAGCTCGCCGAGATCGCCCAGCAGTACCTCAAGAAGGGCGGCAAGGTGTATATCGAAGGCCGGCTGCAGACCCGCAAGTGGCAGGACCAGAACGGTCAGGACCGCTACTCGACCGAGATCGTCTGCAACGACATGCAGATGCTCGACTCGCGCGGCGGCGGCGACTTCGCCCCGCAGCAGCAGCCGGGCAATTTCGGTGCCCAGCAGGGCGGCAACTACGGGCAGCAGGGCGGCTATGGCAACAATGCGCCCCAGCAGCGCCCGCCGCAGCAGCCGCCGGCCCAGGGTGGTCAGCAGGGCGGCGGCAACTACGGAGCGCCGCAGCCCGGCGGCTTCGACGACTTCGACGACGAGATCCCGTTCTGAGGCGCCGGCGGATGCCGCGCCGTGCCCCTCGTTTCGGCCCCGCCTCGGCGGGGCCGTTTTGATGGCGGGTCCGGCCCGGGCCTCTTGCACCATGGTGGCATTGACTCGGCGGCGGATTTGTCGAGGCTGTGGCCATTCTTCGCGGCGCCTCGCGCCGCACTCTCGGCCCGCACTCCTGCCCAGTGACGGTCCTGACCGGTTCGGTGCTCGCCGGAGCCCGGACATGGAGGCATGTCCCGATGCAATCAACGAGCACGTCCCTTCCCGAGCCGATGTCCACCGACGCCGACGCGGGCCTGACGATCCAGTCCTACGGCGGTCTGCTGGTGGCCGATGCCGAGGCGCGGTACGTCCTGCAGGCCAGCCGTAATCTCGCCGGGCTGCTGGGCAGGGCCCCCGGCGAGGCGGTGGACAGGCCGCTGGAGCAGGTGATCGGCGCCCGCCTGACCCACCGCCTGCGCCTCGAGCTACAGGGCGCGACCCGACTGACGGCGCCGTTGACCTTCAGCCGCTGGGTCGGTGGCCGCAACCGACGGTTGCAGCTGATGGCCCACCGCCACGGCGAGCGGGTGATGCTGGAGCTGGAGCCGCTGACGGGCAGCGGCCGGCGGCGGCTGCTGGGTGCGGTCAACCAGTGGCTGACCCGGGTCGCCGGAGCCAGCCACCCGGACGCCCTGCTGGAGGTGCTGGTGGCCGGTGTGCGTGACATGACCGGCTATCCGCGGGTGGTGGTCTACGGCTTCGATGGCCTGGGGCACGCCGCCGCGGTGGCCGAATCGCGCCATGCGGCCTGTCCGTCGTTGCTGGGGCAGCGCTTCGCGGCGCATGCCCTGCCGCCGCACCTGCAGGGGGGCGATGGCGACTTCCCGGTCTACTACCTGCCCGATGCAGCGGCCCCGGCGGTGGCGCTGACGCCGCCGCGCGATCCCCGGCAGGGGGCCCGGCTGGCGCCGCAGGCCAGCGCCCTGCGGGCCCCCTCGGCCGCCCTGCGACGCTTTCTGGACGGCATCGGCGTCACCTCGCTGCTGGCGGTGAGCATGCCCGGCGATGCCGGGGTCTGGGGGATGCTGGTGTGTCACAGCGATACCGCCGTGGCGCTGAGTCCGACGCGGCGCGACGCCACCCATACGCTGGTGCAGATGGCCATCCAGCGGCTGTTCCTGCTCAAGGCGCGGGTCGAGGCCGGCTTCCTGCAGCGGGTACGCGACAGCCGCGACCTGCTCTCCGAACAGCGCGGCCAGCCGCAGTCACCCCGGGCCCTGCTGGCGACCCACGGCGGGGAATGGCTGGAGCTGTTCCGTGCCGCCGGGGCCGTGCTGGTCCACGGCCATGAACTGGCCACCCTCGGCACGGTGCCGCCAGCGTCGCTGATCGATCCTCTGGTCGAGCGGCTGGCCGGCGCGCATCACCACGCCGGTCCCTGGCATACCCACCGCCTGGGCGAGCACCCGGTGACCGCGGATCTGCCGCTGGCGCCGGCCTGCGGCCTGCTGGCGATCCCCCTGCCCACCGAGAGCGGGCGCGACTGGCTGATGCTGTTCCGCGCCGCCCAGGCTGACAGCCACTGCTGGTCGGGCATGCCGGGCAGCGCCCGGCCCGCCGCCGGGCCGCCGGCTTGCCCGGTGCTGCGCGACGCGCTGGCGGACTGGCAGCGCGCGGTGCAGGACAGCAGTGATGCCTGGGAGCGCATCGAGCGGCTGGCCGCCATGGATCTGGCCGAGGTGCTGGCGATCGTTGCCTCGGCTCACGAGATCGCCGGCCTCAATCGCGAACTGCGCCAGGAGAAGGCCTCGCTGGCCGAGGCCAACCGGCGCCTCGAGCGGCTGGCGCTGCGCGACCCGCTGACCGGGGCCTACAACCGCTATCGTATCGAGCAGACGCTGGATGCCGAACTGAGCGCGGCGGAGCGTTACGCGCGCGACTGCGCGCTGCTGCTGTTCGATGTCGATCATTTCAAGCGGGTCAACGATGGGCACGGCCACGAGGTGGGCGACCGGGTGCTGATCGCGCTCACCGAGGCCATCGGCAGTGCCCTGCGTGGCTGCGACTACCTGGGGCGCTGGGGCGGCGAGGAGTTCGTGGTGGTGGCCTCGAGCACGCCGCTCAGCGAGGCCTGCCGGCTGGCGGAGCGTCTGCGCGCGCTGATCGCCGGGCTGGAGATCGACGGCTATCCGGAGTCGGTGACCGTCAGCGTGGGGGTGGCGGCGTGGCGACCCGGCGACGATCGCAAGTCGCTGGTCGCGCGTGCCGACCGGGCGATGTACCGGGCCAAGCGCCAGGGGCGCAACCGCGTGGTGAGCCAGGCCGATCGCGCCAACGAGGGGGCGCAGCGGCCGGCTCGCCCTCCCGGCGAGGCGACCTGAGTCCCCGAACCCGGGCTGCCTGAGTCCCCGACATTAGGCTACTTGAGCCCCAGGCGTCGGGCCAGGCGGTGCAGATTGCCGCTGTCCACCCCCAGGCTGCGGGCGGTGGCGGACCAGTTGCCATCGTGGGCGTCGAGGGCCGCGGCGATGTAGCGGCTCTGGAAGCGGTCGGTGGCCTGGCGCAGCGGTTCGTCGGGGGCGGCGGTCCGTCCGGCCGGGGGCTCGCCGGTGGCCGTCGCTGGCGCGGGCATCGCCGATGACGGCGCGGTGTCGGGCAGGTCGAGGTGCGCGCGGGTGATGCGCACCACGGCCTGGCGCCGGGTCTCGGGGTCCCGGCCGCCGGCCTCGCCCAGGCTGTCGCCCAGCGCCCGCAGCGCGGCGCGCCCCAGGGTGTGCTCCAGTTCGCGGACGTTGCCGGGCCAGTGCCAGTCCGCCAGCGCGGCCTCGGCGTCGGCCGACAGGCGCAGGTTGGTGATGCCCAGGCGTACCCGGTTGTCGGCGAGGAAGTGACCGGCCAGCAGCGGCAGATCCTCGCGGCGCTCGCGCAGCGGCGGCACCTGGAGAGGAAAGGCGCTGAGCCGGTGGTAGAGATCCTCGCGAAAGCGTCCGGCGGCGGCCTCCGCGGCCAGGTCGCGGTTGGTCACGGCTATCACCCGCACGTCGACGTGCTGCACGCGCTCGCTGCCCAGCGGCTGGATCTCGCCCTCCTGCAGGGCACGCAGCAGCTTGGGCTGCAGGGCCAGCGGCAGCTCGCCGATCTCGTCGAGCATCAGCGTGCCACCGTCGGCCATGGCGAAGTGGCCGCGGTGATCCTGGATCGCCCCGGAGAAGGCGCCGCGGCGGTGGCCGAACAGTTCGCTCTCGATCAGCGACTCCGGCAGGCTGGCGCAGTTGACCTGGACCAGCGGCCCCTGGTGGCGGGCCGAGCGCGCATGCAGGGCGCGCACCACGCGCTCCTTGCCGACCCCGGTCTCGCCCTGCAGCAGCACGCACATGTCGGTGGGGGCCACCAGGTCGATGGCCTCGTCGAGGCGCCGCATGGCGGGGCTGTTCCAGTGCAGGGCCGGCTGCGGCTGGCGCTCGTGGTCGAGGGCCTCGCTGAGCCGCGAGCGGGTCTGGTTGAGCTGGCTGGCCAGGCGCAGGCAGGTGCCCAGCAGGTGCGCCTTGGCCAGCAGCTCCTCGTCGTCCAGGGTGGCGAGTCGCCCGGCCTCCAGGGCGTCCAGCGTCAGCACGCCGATCAGCCGTTCGCCGTCGCGCAGCGCCACGCCCAGGCAGTCGTGCACCGTGCTCAGGTCCTCGTCGAGCAGGCCGTCGAAGGGGTCGGGCAGCGGGCTGTCGGGGGGAAAGCGACACACCGCGTCGTGGCTGGCGATGGCGGCCAGTCGCGGGTGATCGGCGAGCGCGAAGTGGCGCCCGCGCACGTCGGCGGGCAGGCCCAGCACCGCCACCGGCTGCAGGCCGGTATCGGTGGCGACCATCAGGGTGCTGGCATCGGCGGGATAGTCGCCCACCAGGGTGCCGAGCAGGTCCGACCACCAGCCGGGCAGCGAGTCGGGCGGGGCGCCATCGGCCAGCCGGGTCAGCAGCGCCCGCAGGGCTTGATAGAAGCGTGTCATCATGACACTCCTTGCAGCACGTGTGTCGGAATGACAGCAAAAAGTCTGTCATTTGTACAGTGGTGCGAAGGGCGCGGGGCCCAGGAGGCCGGACGCCCGGCCCATCACCTCGTGCCAGCGCCGTTGGCACGCGGCCTGCAAGGCAGACTGCGGCAGGCTGTCGCGGGGCCTGGGGGCTGGCACGTGCCTTGCGAAGGGTAGGGCGTCATCACTCAGTTCAGGAGTTTCACGCATGCTGACCCCGCAACAGGAAGAGTTGGTCGCCGCCACCGCCCCCGTCGTCGCCGAGAACCTCGAGGCGATCACCGCGCGCTTCTACCCGCTGATGTTCGAGCGCTACCCGGAAGTCAAGGCGCTGTTCAACGCCGCTCACCAGGCCAGCGGCGGCCAGCCGCGCGCCCTGGCCGGCGCGGTGCTGCGCTACGTGCAGCTGCGCGGCGATCGCGAGCAGGTCAAGGCGTCCCTGTCGCTGGTGGTCGGCAAGCACATTTCGCTGGGCATCCGTCCGGACCAGTACCCGATCGTCGGCGAGTGCCTGATGGCGGCGATCGGCGAGGTGCTGGGCGATGCCGTCACCCCCGAGATCGCCGCCGCCTGGCAGGGCGTCTACGAGGAACTGGCCGGCCTGCTGATCGAGCTGGAGGCGGAAGCCTACCATGAGTTCGCCTCGCGCCCCGGTGGCTGGCAGGGGGCGCGTGCCTTCCGTGTGGCCGAGACCCGCGACGAGAGCGCCGAGATCCGCTCCTTCGTGCTGGCGCCCGAGGATGGCGGCCAGGTGGCCGACTTCCGCCCGGGACAGTTCATCGGCGTCAAGCTGACCATCGACGGTGAGCCGGTGTATCGTCACTACAGCCTGTCCGCGCCGCCCAACGGCAGGACCTACCGTCTGTCGATCAAGCGCGAGCCGGGCGGCCGGGTCAGCCAGCACTTCCACGAAGCGATGAGCGAGGGTGCCCGGCTCGAGCTGCTGCCGCCGTCGGGCGACCTGACGCTGGAGACCGGCGCCGAGCCGGTGATGCTGATCAGCGGCGGCGTGGGCCAGACTCCGATGCTGTCGCTGGCCGCCGAGGCGCTCTCGCAGGGCCGTCAGGTCACCTACCTGCATGCCGCCCGCGACGGCAGCGTGCACGCCTTCGCCGATGAAGTGGCCGCGCTCGAGGCGCGCTACCCGCAGCAGTTCAAGGCCGTCACCCTCTACGAGGCGCCGCGCGAGAACGACACGCCGGATCACGCCGGCTTCGTCGACCGCGCGCTGCTGGCCCGCTACCTGCCCGGATCGCAGGCCCTGTGCTACATCGTCGGCCCGCAGGGCTTCATGAGCCACGTCAACGCCGAGCTGGCCGCGCTGGAGGTACCCGAGGCCAAGCGCCGCTTCGAGACCTTCGGTCCCACCCAGCCGCTGGCGGCGTAAGGCGCCGGCCGGCCTCATGGAGCCTCCCGATCGCGGGATAGGAAAAAACTATGATGGCCGGCCGTTGATTAGGGCTCTAACGAGCGCCATGTTCCCTCCACCACTCATGACGAGACTGGCCAAGGAGAGACCATGGCGCACGAGACACTGCTTTCCCCCCTGGACGTCGGCCGCCTGACCCTGCCCAACCGGGTGATCATGGCGCCGCTGACCCGTGCCCGCACCCCCGACAGCATCCCCGGCGACCTGCAGGCCGAGTACTACGCCCAGCGCGCCGACGCCGGGCTGATCATCAGCGAAGCCACCAACATCTCGCCCACCGCGCGGGGCTACGTCTATACCCCGGGCATCTACACCGACGCCCAGGAGGCGGGCTGGCGCAAGGTGGTCAAGGCCGTGCACGATGCCGGCGGGCGCATGGCGCTGCAGCTCTGGCACGTGGGCCGGGTGTCCCACGAGATCGTCCAGCCCGAGGGGCGCCAGCCGGTGGCGCCGAGCGCCCTGCGCGGCGAAGGGGCCGAGTGCTTCGCCGAGTTCCCCGACGGCAGCGCCGGACGCTATCCGGTGAGCACGCCGCGGGCGCTGGAACTCGACGAGATCCCGGCGCTCATCGACGACTACCGCCAGGCCGCGAAGCGGGCCAGGCGCGCCGGCTTCGACATGGTCGAGGTGCACGCCGCCAACGCCTACCTGCTGCAGCAGTTCCTGGCCACCGGCGCCAACCGGCGCAGCGACCGCTACGGCGGCAGCGTGGTCAATCGCGCGCGGCTGGTGCTCGAGGTGGTCGATGCGGTCAGCGAGGTGATGGGCGCCGACCGGGTGGGCATCCGCCTGTCGCCGTTCATCGAGATCTTCGGCCTCTCCGACGACGAGCCGGAAGCGATGATGCACTACCTGGCCGCGCAGCTCTCGCGGCGCGGCATCGCCTATCTGCACATCAACGAGCCGGACTGGACCGGCGAAGGCCCGCAGCTGACCGACGCCTTCCGGCGCGACCTGCGTGAGCGCTTCCGCGGGGTGCTGATCTACTGCGGCCACTACACCGCCGAGCGGGCCGAGGCGCTGATCGCCGACGGTCTGGGCGACGCGGCGGCCTTCGGCCGGCCCTACATCGCCAACCCCGACCTGGTCGAGCGCTTCCGCCGTGGGGCGCCGCTCAACGACCCGGACCCGTCGACCTTCTACGGCGGCGGCGCCGAAGGCTACACCGACTATCCGACGCTCGACTGACCCGGCGGCCGCGGGGCTGTCCAGCCGCGTGGCTTGCCGCTATCCTGTGGGCAGGATGTCGCCACGGCGGCTCACGCTCACAGGTTAGGAGGACTCACATGCAGATCAGGACGTTGCTGGCCGGTTCCGCGATGCTGGCGCTGCTGGCGGGGTGTGCCACCGGTACCCAGCAGGGCATGGCGCCGGGCGCGCCGGCCACAGCCGAACAGGCGGCCGTCTACGAGGGGACGCTGCCGTGCCGCAACTGCGCGGGCATCGACATCACGGTCGCGCTCAAGGGCGACGAGCAGGCCAGCGATGCCGAGCGTACCTTCAAGCTGGATGCCAGCTACCGCGAGCATCCGCAGGACCCGCCCACCGAGCACTATGAAGGCCAGTGGGACGTGCTCAGCGGCACCGCCAGCGATCCCGAGGCCACCGTCTACGAGCTGACGCCGGAGGGCGAGGGGCAGGTCTACTACTTCCTCAAGCTCAACCCCGACACCCTGGAACTGATCGACCCGCAGAAGCGCCGCTTCCAGAACGGCGAGGCGCTGCGACTGACGCGCCAGGGCAGCCAGGCCGGCCAGTAAGCCCGGCCGGCGGCACGTGAGGGGGCGGCCTGCGGGCCGCCCCTGTCGTTGCGTGCCCGTTTCCCGTCCATTTCGGTAATCAAGAGTCGTCATGGCCAGAGCGAAGAGCGCCTTCGTGTGCACCGAGTGCGGTGCCGAATACACCAAGTGGCAGGGGCAGTGCTCGAGCTGCCGCGAGTGGAACACGCTCAGCGAGGTGCGTCTGGCGTCCGCGCGCCCGGGGGCGGCGAGCACCGCCGGGGCGGCCGGGCGCGGCGGCTATGCCGGGGCGTTGTCCCGCGAGGTGGTCGATCTGGGCAGCGTCGATCTCGGCGAGGTGCCGCGCTTCTCGTCGACCTTCGGCGAGTTCGACCGGGTGCTGGGCGGTGGCCTGGTGCCCGGCTCGGCGGTGCTGCTGGGCGGCCACCCCGGGGCGGGCAAGTCGACCCTGCTGCTGCAGACCGCCTGCAAGCTGGCCCAGCAGCGCAGCGTGCTCTACGTCACCGGCGAGGAGTCGCTGTCGCAGGTGGCGATGCGCGCGCATCGCCTGCAGCTGCCCACCCGGGGGCTGAAGATGCTCGCCGAGACCAGTATCGAGACCATCCTCGGGGTCGCCGAGCGCGAGCGTCCCGACGTGCTGGTCATCGACTCCATCCAGACCATGCACCTCGAGGATATCGCCTCGGCGCCGGGCGGCGTGGCCCAGGTACGCGAGTCGGCGGCGGCGCTGACGCGCTTCGCCAAGGGCTCGAGCACCGTGCTGCTGCTGGTGGGACACGTCACCAAGGACGGCTCGCTGGCCGGTCCCAAGGTGCTCGAGCACATGATCGACGCCTCGCTGCTGCTCGAGGGTGGCAGCGACTCGCGCTTTCGCACCCTGCGCGGCCAGAAGAACCGCTTCGGCGCGGTCAACGAGCTGGGCGTGTTCGCGATGCTCGAGCAGGGCCTCAAGGAGGTCAGGAATCCCAGCGCGATCTTCCTGTCGCGCGGCGAGGAGCAGGCCGCCGGCAGCCTGGTGATGGTGGTCTGGGAAGGCACCCGGCCGATCCTGGTCGAGGTCCAGGCGCTGCTCGACGAGTCGGCGCTGGGCAACCCGCGCCGCGTCGCGGTGGGGCTCGACCCCAACCGGCTGGCCATGCTGCTGGCGGTGCTGCACCGTCACGGCGGACTGTTCACCGGCGATCAGGACGTCTTCCTCAACGTGGTCGGCGGGGTCAAGGTGCTCGAGACCAGCGCCGACCTGGCGGTGCTGCTGGCGGTGGTGTCGAGCCTGCAGAACCGCCCGCTGCCGCGCGAGCTGGTGGTGTTCGGCGAGGTCGGGCTGTCCGGCGAGATCCGCCCGGTACCCAGCGGCCAGGAACGCATCGTCGAGGCCGCCAAGCACGGCTTCACCCGGGCCATCGTGCCGCGCGCCAACGCGCCCAGGCAGTCGCCCGAGGGCATGACGGTGATCGCCGTGGACAAGCTGGCCGACGCCCTGGAAGCCCTGTAGCCATCAGAGCAACCACCGTTGGCTATGTCGAGGGCGCAGGGGGCAGGTCGTAGAGGGGGTTTTTGGCCATGGATGGCCAAAGTAGCGCCCACGGAAGGGTTCATAGCGCCCCTCGTAGACCGGCCGCCGGTCAGCCCGAGCGATGCTGCAGCTATCTGTGATAGCCCTGCTATAGCCATCCCGCCGCCGACACGCTTGACGTAGAATTGTCACAGGTTCGAACGAGGAGAACAGCATGAGCGCCATTCGCCTGACCCAGTACAGCCACGGAGCCGGCTGCGGCTGCAAGATCGCCCCCGACGTGCTCGACGGCATTCTCGCCAAGGCGGGCCCGGGAGCCAGCAACGCCCGGCTGATCGTCGGCAATCAGGGTCGCGAGGACGCGGCGGTGTACGATCTGGGCGACGGCCGCGGGCTGATCGCCACCACCGACTTCTTCATGCCGATCGTCGACGACCCCTTCGACTTCGGCCGCATCGCCGCCACCAACGCCATCAGCGACGTCTATGCCATGGGCGGACGCCCGGTGATGGCGCTGGGCATCCTCGGCTGGCCGCTGGACACCCTGGGCGCCGACGTCGCCGGCGACGTGGTGGCCGGGGCCCAGGCGGTGTGCCGCGAGCTGGGGCTGGCGCTGGCCGGCGGACATTCGATCGACGCGCCGGAGCCGATCTTCGGGCTGGCCGTCAACGGCCTGGTCGACCTCGAGCATCTCAAGCTCAACAAGGGCGCCCGGCCGGGGGACCTGCTGTATCTCACCAAGCCGCTGGGCGTGGGGCTGCTGACCACGGCGGAAAAGCGCGGGCTGCTCGAGCCCGGCCATCAGGGGCTGGCCCGGGAGACCATGCTCGAGGCCAACGACATGGGCGTCGAGCTGGCGAAGGTCGCCGGCGTGCATGCCATGACCGACGTCACCGGCTTCGGGCTGGCCGGGCACCTCAGCGAGGTGTGCAGCGCCAGCGGCGTCAGGGCGCGCATCGACTTCCGCCGCCTGCCGCGGCTGGCCGAGGCCGAGGCCTACCGCCGCCAGGGTGCGGTGCCCGGCGGGACCACGCGCAACCGCCAGGCGCTGGGCGCGAGCCTGCCGACGATGGACGACGCCCACTGGCAGTGGCTGTGCGATCCGCAGACCTCCGGCGGCCTGCTGCTGACGGTGGACCCGGCCTATGCCGACGACGTGGAGCGCATCGGCCGGGCCCACGGGGTCACGCTGGCGCCGTTCGGCGAGTGCCTGAAGCCCCAGGGCGAGGCGCTGATCGAGGTTCGGCGATGACCCTGCCGACGGTCGAGCCGGACCTGGCGTGGCTGGCCGAGGGCCGGGTGCTGATCGACGTGCGCGCGCCGGTGGAATTCGCCCAGGGCGCGCTGCCCGGCGCGGTCAACCTGCCGCTGATGGACGACGCCGAGCGCCACCGGGTCGGCATCCGCTACAAGACCCACGGTCAGCAGGCGGCGATCGCGCTGGGCGAGCAGCTGGTCAGCGGGCGTCTGCGCCGCGAGCGGGTGGCCGCCTGGCGACGTGTGGTCGAGGCGCATCCCGATGCGCTGCTCTACTGCTTCCGCGGCGGGCTGCGCTCGCAGATCGCCCAGCAATGGCTGGCCGAGGCAGGGATCACGCGCCCGCGCATCCGCGGCGGCTGGAAGGCCATGCGTCAGGCGCTGTGCCGGCGCATCGACGCCGCCGCCGAGCAGCCGCTGCTGGTGGTCGGTGGGCTGACCGGCTGCGCCAAGACCGAGCTGATCCAGCGCCTGAGCCATGGTCTCGACCTCGAGGGCTGCGCCCGCCACAAGGGCTCGGCCTTCGGCCGGCATCCGCTGCCGGCACCGAGCCAGATCGACTTCGAGCACGCCCTGGGCCTCGGGTTGCTGGGGCTGGACGGCGCCTGCGTGGTCGAGGACGAGTCACGGCACATCGGCAGCGCCAACATTCCGCTGAGCTTCTGGCGCGGCATGGAGCGGGCCCCGCGCATCCGCGTCGAGATGCCGCTGGACTGGCGGCTGGCGCGCATCCACAAGGACTACATCGAGGACCTGTGGGCGATCTACGTCACCCAGTACGGCGAGTGGCTGGGCTGGGCGCTGATGCGCAAGCAGCTCTCCGGCGCCCTCAAGCGCCTGCGCAAGCGTCTCGGCGGCGCCCGGCTGGCACGGCTGGTGCGCCTGCAGGAGCTGGCCTTCCGCGAGCACGAGCGCGGCAACCGTCAGGCCCACGAGGCCTGGCTGGCGCCGCTTTTGACCGAATACTACGACCCCATGTACCGCTATCAGCTGGAGAAGCACGACGACCAGCGCTTCCTCCACGTCGGCGACTGGGACAGCTGCCTGGCCTTCGCCGAGGCCTGGCAGGCGGCGCCGACACGCCAGTAGCGGCAGCGTGGCTCAGGCGGCCTGCGCTCAGGCGGCCTGCGCTCAGGCGGCGCCGACGAGCCAGCGGCTCAGCACCCGGTCGAGCAGCGGCGCCAGCCGGTCGAAGCGCCGCGGGTCGGCGAGGATCGCCTCGCGGCTCTGCACGTAGGGGCCCTCGGCGGGCAGGGGCTCATGGTCGAGCAGGGCAGCGGCGCTGGCAGCGGTGGCTTCCAGGTGGCACTGCAGGGCGATGACCCGCCCCGCGTCCCAGGCGAAGCCCTGTACCGGGCTGGCCGCGGTGCCGCCCAGCGGCAGGGCGTCCTCGGGCAGGCCGAAGATGTCGCGGTGCCAGAGGAAGGCCTCGAACTGCTCGGGCAGGTCGAAGGGGCTCTCCGGGGCCAGGGTCACGGTCTGCCAGCCGGCCTCGGCATGGGTGCCGCGGGAGACAATGGCGCCGAGCCGCGCGGCGATCAGGCGTGCCCCCAGGCCGAGGCCCAGCACCGGCTTGCCGCTCTTCAGCGCGCGGTCGAGCAGCTTGATCTCGCGCTTCAGCCAGGGGTGGGCTTCAGAGTCGTCGTGGGCCTGGGGGCCGTCGAGCAGGATCAGCGCGTCGCAGTCCTCGAGGCGCGGCGGCGCCTCGTCGGCATACAGGTGGCAGGTATTGTGGCTGTGTCCCATGCCGGCGAGCCAGTCGGCGAGACGGGCGGGCCCGGCGTGGGCGGCATGCTGGAGGAAGTAGATATGCATGCGGCCATCATCGGCCACGCGCTCCATCGACGTCCAGCGAATCTCGTCGGTCGGCCGGGTGGTCCCCGCACGCGGTCGACGGTGCCATAATGGGGCCGATAGCCGCCGACCCCTGAAGTGGACATGCCCCGCGCGGACCTGCTCGAGCAGATCTATACCATCGTGGCCCAGATTCCCGAAGGCCGGGTGACCACCTACGGCCGGGTGGCGAAGATGACCGAGGGTGCCACGGCGCGCATGGTCGGCAGTGCCATGCGCCATCTGCCCGACGGCCACGGCCTGCCCTGGCACCGGGTGATCAACGCCTCGCGGCGGATCACCGAGCATGGCGGCGCCGAGCGTCAGCGCGAGCGGTTGCGGGCCGAGGGCATCGCCTTCGAGGCCGGCGGTCGGGTGAGTGCCGAGCGGCTGTGGCCGTGAGCGGCCCCGCACAACCAGGAGAATCCATGACAGCGATATCCCGAGAGGGCTTCAAGGCCCGCCTGCGTGCCCTGAGTCGCCGCCAGCAGATCGCGTTCATGGCGGCGCTGTGCGAGCGGCTGCTGCCCAATTACGGCCTGTATGCGCAGATGACCGGCCAGGGCGATCCCGGCGCCCTGCGCGTGGTGCTCGACCTGGCCTGGGAGTCACTGATGGTGCGCGAGGCGAGGATCGACTTCGCGCGCCAGGCGGAGAAGCTGAGCGAGGCGGAACCCCCCGAGGACGACGAGAGCTTCGGGGCGCGCCGGGCCGTGGAGGTGATGATGGCCCTGTCGACCCTGCTCGACGCCCTGCAGGGCGAGACACCCGACGCGGCGCTGACGGTCAGCGGCCTGTCGAAGAGCGGGGTGCAGGCCTTCGTCGAGATGACCGAGGGGGCCGAGGACGATGACGCCGAGCGGGCCGCCGCGCGCCTGCGCGCGCATCCGCTGATGGCCGACGAGCGCGACTTCCAGGAAGCGGTGCTGGAGGCTGCCGAGGCGCGGCTCGACCGCGAGGCCCTCAAGGCGCTGCGTCGCCTGGGGCGCAACGACGGCGTCAGCAATCTCGGCCTGAGTCTGGAATGACGCCCGCCGGGGCGCCGGGAGGCCGGCATGAAGTACCGTCAGTGGCCGCTGGCGTGCATCGACGCGGCGCGTGCCCGGCTGGTCACGCCGCTCGATGACGACGATATTCACGAGCTGCGCCTGACCTGCAAGCGCCTGCGCGCCGCCCGCCAGCTGCAGCGTGCCGAGCGCCCCCGGGCGGCGATCAAGCCCCGCGAGGCCACGCCCCGGACGATCGCCAGACGCCTGGAAGGCCCCCGCGAGGCGCGGGTGCGTCACGCCATGCTGGGCTGGGCGCTGCCGCGCCTCGACCCCGAGTTGCGTCCGCTCGTCGCCCGGCTGCGGGCCGCCCTGGCGGCGTCGCTCGAGGCGACCGAGGTCGCGGATCGTGACGCCCTCGACGCCGAGTTCGTCCGCGAGGCGGGCAGCTGGCAGGCCGAGCCGCTGAAAGGCCGGCAGGTCAAGGCGGGCTATCGGCGCACCCGGCGCAAGGCGCGCCGTCTGGCCGAGAGGTGTGCCGCGTCACGCGATCCGGTGCGCTGTCATCGCTGGCGCAAGTGGGTGAAGTACCTGACCTATCAGCAGGAATTGCGCGCACGGGTGAAGGGCAAGCCGCCGCGGGTCGACCCGCGCCGTCTCAAGCGACTCGCCAGGCGGCTCGGTCGTCAGCATGACCTGATCAATCTGGCGGCGTGGCTGACAGGGCCGGAGAGCGAGGCGACGCCACTGGAGCCGGCGCAGCGCGAGGCACTGGCGGACGAACTGCGCCGCCTCGCCGAGACGCAGCTCGACAAGGGCCTGGGGCAGGCCGGCAAGCTCGGCTGGCTCCCCTGACCGGTCGGCTGCTTCCGGGGAAGCCCCCGGCCCTCCTAGAATCGGACCCCGGCAGTGACCATCAGGCCGGCGGTGCCGAAGAGAATGGCATCGCTCTCGACGCGCCCCCAGCGCACGCCCACGGTGGGCAGTATCGCGGGGGCGATACCGTAGTGGTTGTAGGCGATCTTGTTCCGCTTGTCGCCATCGTAGCCGCGTATTCCTCCGGCGGTCAGCTTGGCCCGCACCTCCAGGTCGGCACGCGGTCGCCATAGCGGGAATTCGCGCCCGGCATAGAAGTACCAGGTAGGTTGGTCGAAGGAGTTCTTCAGCCAGGCGGCGCCGGCCAGCCAGCGATCGGGGTTGTGCAGTTCGATGCCGATCAGGTTCTGGCGGTCGTTGTATGTCGTGTCGGATGAGTAGTGGTGTGTCCACAGGCTGGTCTGGATCAGCCCGTGGTCATAGGTGAGCAGGCCTGACGCCCTGGACGGCGGACCGAACCCCGCCGTCAGCCCGCCCTGGAACACGACCCCCAGGAGCCTGACGACGGTGATCCGTGCAAGGGGATTCACCACCCCCTCAGAGCCGCATCTCGATGCCGTGCTCGTTCATGTAGCGCTTGGCATCGGGGATGGTGTATTCGCCGAAATGGAAGATGCTTGCGGCGAGTACCGCGTCGGCCGCGCCCCGGGTCACGCCCTCCACCAGATGGTCGAGGTTGCCGACCCCGCCGGAGGCGATCACCGGCACTGCCACGGCCTCGGAGATCGCCCGTGTCAGCTCCAGGTCGAAGCCGGCCTTGGTGCCGTCGCGGTCCATGCTGGTCAGCAGCAGCTCGCCGGCGCCGTAGTTGACCATCTTGCGCGCCCAGTCGATGGCGTCGAGCCCGGTGGGCTTGCGCCCGCCGTGGGTGAAGATCTCCCAGCGCGGCGTTTCGCCCTCGGCACTGACGCGCTTGGCGTCGATCGCCACCACGATGCACTGGCTGCCGAAGCGCTCGGTGGCCTCGCGGACGAACTCGGGATTGGTCACCGCGGCGGTATTGATCGAGACCTTGTCCGCGCCGGCGTTGAGCATGGTGCGGATGTCCTCGCAGGTGCGGATGCCACCGCCCACGGTCAGCGGGATGAACACCTCGCCGGCGATGCGCTCGACCATCTCGACGGTGGTCGCGCGGTCCTCGTGGCTGGCGGTGATGTCGAGGAAGGTGATCTCGTCGGCGCCCTGCTGATTGTAGCGCTTGGCGATTTCCACCGGGTCGCCGGCGTCGCGGATGCCGACGAAGTTGACGCCCTTGACCACGCGGCCGGCGTCGACGTCGAGGCAGGGGATGATGCGCTTGGCCAGACCCATGGTGATCACTCCTTGCGGGTTGTGTCGAGGCTGTCGCACAGGCGCTGGGCCGCGGCGACGTCGAGACTGCCTTCGTAGATGGCGCGGCCGGTGATGGCGCCGAGGATGCCCTGGTCGGCGACCTCGGCCAGGCCACGGATGTCATCGAGGTTGGTGACCCCGCCCGAGGCGATCACCGGCAGGCCGCCCTCGCGGGCCAGCGCGACGGTGGCGTCGAGGTTGACGCCCTGCATCATGCCGTCGCGGGCGATGTCGGTGTAGACGATCGACGAGACGCCGTCGTCGGCGAAGCGCCTGGCCAGCTCGGTGGCCTTGAGCGTCGACACCTCGGCCCAGCCGTCGGTGGCGACGAAGCCGTCGCGGGCGTCGAGGCCGACGATCACGTGACCCGCGAACAGCCGGCACGCCTCGCTGACGAAGGCCGGCTGCTTGACCGCCTGGGTGCCGATGATCACGTAGGAGACCCCGGCCTCGAGGTAGTGCTCGATGGTTTCCGCCGAGCGGATGCCGCCGCCGATCTGGATCGGCAGGTCGGGGTAGGCGCGGGCGATGGCGGTGACCGCCTCGCCGTTGACCGGCTTGCCCTCGAAGGCGCCGTTGAGATCGACCAGGTGCAGACGGCGGGCGCCGGCCTCGACCCAGCGCGCGGCCATGGCGACCGGATCGTCGCCGTAGGTGGTGGCGTCGTCCATTCGCCCCTGCTTGAGGCGGACGCATTGGCCGTCCTTGAGATCGATGGCGGGAATAACCAGCATGTCATGTCCTCGTGAGCGCCCGGTCCGGCCGGGCGCGGTCTATCCAGTGTGACGGCGGCGAACGCCGGGGCTCAGGGCGTCCAGTTGACGAAGTTTTCCAGCAGGCGCAGCCCCGCGTCGGCGCTCTTCTCGGGGTGAAACTGCACGGCGAAGACGCTGTCCCGGCCGGTCGCCACATGGGCGGTGACGTCGCCGTAGCGGGTGGTGCCGAAGACGTCCGCGTCGCGCTCGGCCTCGACGTAGTAGCCGTGCACGAAGTAGAAGCGGGCGCCGTCGCCGATGCCTTCCCAGAGCGGATGCGGGTGATGCTGGCTGACCTGGTTCCAGCCCATGTGGGGGATCTTCAGGCGGCGGCCGTCTGCGTCGTGCATCTCCTGGCTGAAACGGCGCACGCTGCCCGGCAGGTAGCCCAGGCAGGTAACCCCGCCGTTCTCCTCGCTGTGCTCCATGAGCATCTGCTGGCCGACGCAGATGCCCAGCAGTGGCTTGCCCTCGTCGTCCAGCAGTTCCTTGACCAGCCCCTGCAGTTCGGTGCGCTGCAGCTCGCCCATGCAGTCGCGGATGGCGCCCTGGCCGGGCAGCACGATGCGCGTGGCGCCGCGGATCGAGCGGGCGTCGCGGGTGATCACCACGTGTTCGTGGGTGACGTGCTCCAGGGCCTTGGCCACGGAGTGGAGATTGCCCATGCCATAGTCGATGACGGCGATCGTCATGCTCGCTCCTCGCGGTTACTGATCAAAGGCTGCCCTTGGTGGACGGCATCTGCCCGGCCATGCGCGGGTCCGGTTCGACGGCCATGCGCAGGGCGCGGCCGAAGGCCTTGAAGATGGTCTCGGCCTGGTGGTGCGCGTTGAACCCCTTGAGGTTGTCGATATGCAGCGTCACCCGGGCGTGGTTGACGAAGCCCTGGAAGAACTCCCAGAACAGCTGGGTGTCCAGGCGACCGATGCTGGCACGGGTGAACTCGACATCCATGGCCAGTCCGGGCCGGCCGGAGAAGTCGATCACCACCCGGGACAGGGCTTCGTCGAGCGGCACGTAGGCATGGCCGTAGCGGCGGATGCCGCGCTTGTCGCCGATTGCCTTGTCAAAGGCCTGGCCGAGCGTGATGCCGATGTCCTCGACGGTATGGTGGTCGTCGATGTGCAGATCGCCCCTGGCGACGATATCCAGGTCGATCAGCCCGTGGCGGGCGATCTGGTCGAGCATGTGGTCGAGAAACGGCACGCCGGTGTCGGCATTGAAGCGTCCCTGGCCGTCCAGGTTGACGGTGACCGTGATCTGAGTCTCGGACGTGTCTCGCGATACCGTGGCGATTCGCTCGGGCATTGGCCGCTCTCCCTTCCGGGCGCTCGCGCGCCGGGCAACAGTAAGTTGGCGGGACGCGTGGCGGAAACCGGAGTGTGGCGGCCTGCGCGTCCCGTGCCGAGCCTGTCATTATAGAGAATCGCAATGGCCATCCGCTACAATGCGGGGTCATCGACGGCGGGATTCGTGGCACCACGGGAGGGAGCAGGCATGCCGGTTACACTGGAGGAAGTCGATCACGCGCGCTGGGGCGAGGATCCCCAGGTGGGGATCGATCTGGCGCGTATCTATCAGGATGCCGAGGCCGACTGGCTGCCGCTGCCCGTCGATGCATTCATCCGCGACCATCTCGAGTTGGGCGGTGTCTTTCACGCCGCCCTGTTCAACGACCGCCTGCTGGGCGCGGTCAGTGTGCGCAAGTCGCCCGAGGCCTGGTGGCTTTCGCACTTCTGCGTGCGCCGGCCTACACGCCGCCGTGGTGTCGGTTCACGGTTGATGACGCTGGTCGCCGCGGCGGCGGGGGAGACGCCGCTGCGCATAGAGACCCGCCACCTGCCGCTGGAAAGCCAGCTGCTGCTGGTCCGCATGGGCTATCGGCTCGAGGAGGGCGGCGGCTTTTTCGAACTCAAGACACCCCCTGCAGGAGGAAGCCAATGAAGAGGCTGGTGCGGATTCTGCTCGCGGCCGTCGGCGTGCTGGGGCTGGTGGTCGTGGCAGCGGTCGTCTACGTCACCACGTTCTTCGATCCCAACGAGCTCAAGCCGCGCCTTGTCGAGGCCGTGCACGAGCAGACCGGGCTGGATCTGGCGCTGGACGGGCCGCTCAACTGGTCCTTCTATCCGCGCATCGGCGTCAGCGTCGAGGATGCCCGCGCCTGGCTGCCCGACCAGCAGCGCGACGACGAGGCCTTCGCGGCGATCGACCGCGGCGAGGTCAGCCTGGCCTTCGCGCCGTTGCTGTCGGGCGAGATCGCCATCGACGGCCTGACCCTGAACGGCCTGCGGCTGTCGCTGGAACGTGATGCGCAGGGGCACGGCAACTGGGAGCAGCTGCTCGAGCGCTTCGGCGATGCCGAGGGCCAGCCGCGCAAAGCGCTGGCGCCGGCCTCGTCGGGCCCGGCCATGCAGGGAGCGGGCGCCCCCAGCGTGGCGCTGGATATCGCCAGCATCGCGGTGCGTGACGGCCAGGTCCACTATCTGGATCGGCGCAGTGGTCTGGATGTCACGGTTCGGGACTTTGCGCTGGATGCCAGCGATGTCAATCCCGCCAGTGCCTTCCCGCTGCAAGCCAGTTTCGTCGTCGACGGCACCCAGCCGGCGGTGCGCAGTCAGGTGAAGCTCAAGAGCAAGGCCCGGCTGGGGCTTCAGGACGGGCGCTATGTCCTCGAGGGGCTGGCGTTGCAGACCACCACCGATCTGCCGGCCTATCCGGATCGCCAGCAGACGCTCGACCTGGATGCCGACTCGCTGATTGCCGACACTCGCCAGGGGCGTTACCGGCTCGACGGCGCCGAGGTGGATGCGAGTCTCGCGCATCCGGCGCTGGGCGAGTCGCCGCTGTCGCTCAAGGCCACCTTCGCCGCCGAGGCGGATACCGACGCCGCGACCGCGCGTCTGAACGACCTGGCCGTCAGCGGGGACGACGGCCTAGAGCTGAATGGCAATCTGGCGGTCAGCCGGCTCGACACGACGCCGCGCTATACCGGCAAGATCGAGCTGGCGCCGTTGTCGCTGCGTCCCTGGCTGACCCGGATGGGCCTGCCGCCGGCGACCGCGGATGACAAGGCACTGAGCAAGGTTGCGCTGAACAGCCCGATCCAGGGCGATATGCAACAGGCCACACTGACCAGCCTGAAGCTGGTCGTCGACGACACCACCTTCACCGGCTCGCTGGGCGCCGGTCTCGACGGGCAGTCGCTGACTGCGGATCTGCAGGGGGGCGCGCTCGATCTGGACCGCTACCTGCCGCCGACGGAGGCGACGCCGGGCAAGCAGGCGGATACCGCGGCGTTGCTGAATGCGCTGGGCGTGGCGCCGGCCTATGCGGCCACCGAAGCCGCCCAGGGCGCCGACCTGGTGCCGGTGGACACGCTGCGCACGCTGGCAGTGGACGGCAAGCTGTCCCTGGATTCGCTGGTGGTCAAGGGCATGACCCTCGAGCAGCCCTCGCTGGCGCTGCATGGGCGTGATGGGCAGTTCACGCTGCAGCGTCTCGATGCCCGCCTCTACGACGGCACGCTGCATGCCGAGGCCGGCCTCGATGTGCGCCGGACACCGATTCACTGGCGCTTCAGCGACGCGCTCGACGGCGTGCAGCTGGTGCCGCTGGTCGAGGACTACAGCGGCAAGCCCTCGCCGCTGCGGGGCCGGCTCAATGTATCCGGCAACTTCACCTCGCGGACCAACCGCGCCGACACGCTGCTGCGCAACCTCAACGGCAAGGCCGACTTCCGCGTCGTCGACGGGGCGGTGTTCAACGTCAACGTCTCGAAGGAGCTGTGTACCGCCGTGGCGGCCCTGGAGGGGGAGGCCACCCAGCGTGACTGGAGCCCGGACACCCGCTTCGACCAGCTCAAGGGCAGCGCCCGGGTCGTCGACGGTGTCGTCCACAACGACGACCTGCTGATCACCCTGCCCGGCATCGAGATGACCGGCAAGGGGCGGGTCAACCTGCCCACCCAGCGTTTCGACTACGATGCCCGGGCGCGGTTCGTCGATACCGCGGATGCCGCCTGCAAGGTCAATCCGCGCCTCGAGAAGGTGCCGCTGCCGGTGCACTGCGAGGGCGAGCTCTCCGGCGAGCCGGGCCAGTGGTGCGCGTTCGACCGCCAGGCCTTCCAGAAGGCGCTGACCAGTCTCGCCAAGGACGAGGCCAAGAAGAAGGCCGTCGACAAGCTGAACGAGAAACTCGATGAAAAGCTCGGTGGCAAGTCCTCCGAGGAACTTCGCAACGCGATCCGTGGTCTATTGAAGTGATCATCATGCAAGCCAGTCCTGCGCCGACCTTCGCGTCGGCGCTTTTTTATGGAGGGCCGCCGTCGTGACGCCGTCCCGCCCCGCCGAACTGACCCCCGAGGTGTTCCAGCAGCGCCTGTTCGCCTGGTTCGACCGTCATGGTCGCAAGAGCCTGCCCTGGCAGCAGGACAAGACCCCCTACCGGATCTGGGTGTCGGAGATCATGCTCCAGCAGACCCAGGTCGCCACGGTGATTCCCTACTACGCGCGTTTCATGGCGCGCTTCCCGGATGTCGAGGCGCTGGCCCGCGCCGAGGTCGACGAGGTGCTGCACCTGTGGACCGGGCTCGGCTACTACGCCCGGGCCCGCAACCTGCACCGCGCGGCGCAGCGTGTCGTCGACGCGCATGGCGGCGAGTTTCCCGTGCACAGCCTCGAGGCCATGGCCGCGCTGCCGGGCATCGGCCCGTCCACGGCCGGGGCGATCATCAGCATCAGCACCGGGCGCCGGGCAGTGATCCTCGACGGCAACGTCAAGCGGGTGCTGGCGCGGCTGCATGCCGTCGAGGGCTGGCCCGGCCGGACCGCGGTGAGTCGCGAGCTGTGGCGGCTGGCCGAGCGCTACACGCCCGACTCGCGGCTGGCCGACTACTCGCAGGCGATGATGGATCTGGGCGCGACGGTCTGTACTCGCGGCAAGCCCAGCTGCCTGATCTGCCCCTTCGTCGACGCCTGCGAGGCCCACGCCCGCGGCGAGGAGCGGCGCTTTCCCGAGCCCAGGCCGCGCAAGGCGCTGCCCGAGCGGCATGCCCGGATGCTGCTGCTGTGTCATCCCGACGGGCGCGTGCTGCTCGAACAGCGCCCGCCCACCGGGCTGTGGGGCGGCCTGTGGTGCTTTCCCCAGTTCGAGGATGACGCCGCCCTCGATGCGTGGTTAGCCTGTCGGGTACCCGAGGCGCGGCGTGGCCGGTCCTGGACGCCGTTCACCCATACCTTCAGCCATTTTCGGCTGCAGGTCGTGCCGCAGCCGGTGTGGCTGGAGCGCGAGCCGCCGGGCGTCGCCGAGCCGGGGCGCATGTGGTACGACCTCGAGGCGCCGCCGAATGTCGGCCTGGCCGCGCCCGTGAAGGCCCTGCTGGACACGCTGGCCGAGACCCTGACCCAAGCCGAGGAACGTTCGTGATGAGCAATACCGTATTCTGTCGCAAGTATCAGCAGGAGCTCGAGGCGCTGCCCTTTCCGCCGCTGCCCGGCGAGAAGGGCGCGGAGATTCAGCGCACCGTCTCCCGCCAGGCCTGGGAGGAATGGCAGGCCCTGCAGACGCGGCTGATCAACGAGAAGCACCTCAACATGCTGGACCCGGAGACCCGGGCCTACCTGATGGAGCAGATGGAACGCTTCCTCGACAACCGCGACACCGACCAGGCCGAAGGCTATGTGCCGCCGTCCTCCTGAGCGTGCCGGGCCCCGAGAACATCTTTTTGAAAGAAGGGGTTGACCGAAAGCGGGCGCTGGGGTTTAATACGTCCCCGTTGGCAGCGGCCAGATAGCTCAGTTGGTAGAGCAGGGGATTGAAAATCCCCGTGTCGGCGGTTCGATTCCGTCTCTGGCCACCACATTGCTGGGGTATCGCCAAGTGGTAAGGCACCGGTTTTTGGTATCGGCATGCGCAGGTTCGAATCCTGCTACCCCAGCCACGCCAACGCTATCTGGCGCTGGCATAGCTCAGTTGGTAGAGCAACTGACTTGTAATCAGTAGGTCCCGGGTTCGACTCCTGGTGCCAGCACCAAAAAATGCTCGCAGAATCAAGCATTTACGAATTTCTAAAAACCGCCTCCCAAGGCGGTTTTTTTGTGGGTGTCTACATTGTGTCTACAGCGGCGAGAGGATTGAATCTCACCGCGTCTTCCAGGTGGTCCGGCGCGAAGTGGGCGTAACGCAGGGTCATGGTCAGTGACTGGTGGCCCAGGATGCGTTGCAGGACCAGGATGTTCCCCCCCCGTTCATCATGGAGTGACTGGCGACACCGGCCGTCCGGCTCGTGCCCTCTGTCTCTCGTTACTCTTCGTTGCCGCTCCGCCGATATCAGCGCTGCATGCCGTCTTCCGGCAGCAGCTCCGGATTGAGCCCGGCCTCGTAGGGAAAGGTCGTGAAATCGGCGATGCGCGCCAGGGCCTCGACATCCAGCAGGTGAATGCGCCGCCGCGAGCGCTCCAGCAGGCCGCGCCGCGACAGCTCGATCAGCGTGCGGCTGACGTGCACGGAACTCATGCCCAGCAGCATGCCGATCTGCCGCTGCAGCAGAGGCAGGTAGAACTGGTCGCCCGAGGCGGCGTCCACACGCTGCAGCCGGTGCTGCACTTCCAGCATGAGATGGGCGATGCGCGAGACGGCATCGTGGCTCAGCACGTTGATCAGCCGCTGGGTGATCAATCGCTCCTGCCGGGCGGCGGAGGCCTGCAGGGCCCAGTCGAGGCGACGAGAGCAGCGCATCAGTTCGGAGACGCGCTCCACGGGATAGGCGCTCACCTGGCCGGTGGTGAGCATTACCGCCGTGCTGGTGTGGTCGTGATAGGTCAGGTCGCGCAGCCCCATGATGTCGCCGGGCACGAACAGGTCGAGTATCTGCTGCGAGCCGTTGGCGGAACGGTGGTAACTGCAGGCCCAGCCGCGACACAGCGTGTAGAGGTGATCGGACGGCCTCTGCGTCTGCCAGAGTTCCGAGCCCCGGGGCACGCGCCGGGGGTGGGCATCGAGTTCGGCGAGCAGGCTGGCGTCGCCGCCCGACAGCGTGACGTGCCGGTCGATGTTCCTGGCCAGGTGGCTTTCCTGCGACAGCATGGCACCACTCCTTGTGCACCTTCTGTCTGTTTGTCACCAGCTCGCCGGCTCGAGGCGCAAGCGGCCGGCGGTGATCGCTGGCACGAGGCGTGATCCAACCTGTCATCTTGGCAACAATTCGAGGCCAGTAGCAAGAAGCAAAATGTTACGGGAGCCGGCGGGGCTGTCGTGGCCGGGGTTACTCGAACAGGTGCGCCAGGCAGGGATTGATGTGATCGCTGAACTTCTCGGGGCGAAAGTCGGAGATCTGCGAGAGGGTTTCCAGGTCGTTGATCTGGAAGCTCCGGCGTCGGCGGGTAATCAGTCCGCGCTCCGCCAGGTCGCTCATGGTGCGGCTGACGTGGACTTCGCTCATGCCCAGCAGCATGGCCAGCTGGCGCTGGGTGAGGGGCAGCGTGAAGCTGTTGCCGGTGGTTTCCTCGATCCGCTTGAGCCGGTAGTAGACCTCCAGGGCGAAGTGGCCCAGACGCGAGCAGGCGTCGTTGCTCAGGACGTTCACCAGGCGTTCGGTGATCACGCTCTGCTGTCGTGCCGCCGAGGCATGCAGCCCCAGCGCCAGGCGCGGCGACCGGGTGAAGAGATCCTCGAGGCGGACCGTCGGGAACGGGCAGATGACGCCATCGGTGAGCATGACGGCGGTGGTGTAGTGGCTTCTCGAGGTTGCATCGCGAATCCCCATCACGTCGCCCGGGAGGAAGATGTCGAGCACCTGCTGGGCGCCGTTCTCGGAGCAGTGAAAGGCATAGGCCCAGCCGCTGCGCAGGGTGTAGAGCTGGGTGGGCGTTTCGTGCGCCTCCCACAGCACCTTGCCCTTGTCGACCTTCCGTGGATCCTTCTCCAGCGACTTGAGAAGGGCGATGTCGGAGGCCTGAAGGTTCACGTGGTGGGCGAGGTTCCTGGTGACGCAACTCACTGGCTGCTGCATGTCCACATCCTTGTGTTACTGCGCGTGTCGGTGGCGTGCCCGGCCGGGCCTGACCCGGCGAGCGCCGACATAAATGTACAAGAAGTTCTTCGGGGACGGGAGTCCGGCGGCCGGAATGTGCTTGGGGCGGTTGGCCTGCTCGTCGATAGTCCGCTACGGTTATCAGAGACAAAGGAGTGAACGCACGGATTCAGGGAGGATGATGTGAGCGATACTGACCTGGGAACCATGGATGCCGGTTCGCTGGTACGGCTGTTCGAATCCGGCGAGGCCTCGCCGCTGGAAGCGACACGGGCAGCGCTCGAGCGCATCGAACGCTTCAACGACGCGGTCAATGCCTATGTCCATGTGGATCGGGAGGGCGCCGAGAAGGCGGCCCGCGCCTCGGCCCGGCGCTGGGGCCAGGGCAAGCCGCTGAGCCCGATCGACGGGGTACCGGCCTCGCTGAAGGATCTTACCAATGTCGCCGGCATGCCGGCCCGGGAGGGGTCGCTGACCACCCCGGACACCCTCTGCGAGATGGACGCT
Source organism: Modicisalibacter tunisiensis (assembly GCF_020148005.1). GTDB lineage: Bacteria > Pseudomonadota > Gammaproteobacteria > Pseudomonadales > Halomonadaceae > Modicisalibacter > Modicisalibacter tunisiensis. The sequence continues at coordinate 1,271,228 of NZ_JAGXFD010000001.1, forward strand.
CCTCCGGCGGCACGGCTGCGCGAGGCCGGGGCCGTGCTGCTGGGCAAGACCAATACCCCCGAGTTCGGCTGGAAGGCGGTCACCGACAACCGGGTCTACGGGACCACCTGCAACCCGTGGGACACGCGCCTGACTCCCGGTGGCTCGTCGGGCGGCGCGGCGGTGGCGGCCTCGCTCAACATGGGCGTGCTGCACCAGGGGGGCGATTCCGGCGGCTCGATACGCATTCCCGCGGCCTTCACCGGGGTCTTCGGCTTCAAGCCGACCTTCGGCTGGACGCCGCAGTGGCCGCCGGCCCAGGAGCCCTCGCTGTCGCACATCGGCCCGCTGACCCGCACGGTGTCGGATGCCGCGCGCATGCTCAACGTCATCGGCCGCTACGACTACCGTGACCCCTACGCCACCCGCGGCCAGCCCGACGACTGGGGCGTCGACATGGATTGCGACCTGCGCGGCCTGCGCATCGCCTATTCGCCGACGCTGGGCTATGCCGAGGTGGACCCGCAGATCGCCGACCGGGTCCACGAGGCCGCGAAGCGGCTCGAGGCGCTGGGCGCCGAGCTCGTCGAGATCAATCCCGGGTTCACCTCGCCGATCGATATCTTCCGCAAGCTGTGGTTCACCGCCTCGCTGGAGCTGTGGTCGCAGTGCAACGAGCGCCAGCGCAAGGAGCTCGATCCGGGGCTGGTCGCCAACGCGCGTCACGCCGAGGCCTGGAGCGCGCTCGACCTGTTCCGGGCCCAGGCCGACCGGGCGCGCCTGGCCGAACAGCTCGAGCACTTCAATCAGGAGTATCACCTGCTGATGACGCCGACGGTGCCGATCGAACCCTTCGAGATCAATCACGAGGTGCCGCCGGGCAGCGACATGCGTGACTGGGAGGAGTGGGCGCCGTTCTCCTACCCCTTCAACCTCAGCCAGCAGCCGGCGGCCTCGGTGCCGTGCGGCTTCACCGACGCCGGGCTGCCGGTGGGCTTTCAGCTGGCGGGGGGCAAGTACGACGACATTCGCGTGCTGCGCGCCTGCCATGCCTACATGGAGGCGCACCCGGCTCGCCACCCCACCGTGCCGGACCCCGCCCAGTACGGCTGAACCGCGGAATTCACCAGGTCGCCGCTGGGGCCGCAGGGCCCCGGTCGGCACGGGCCCGGCGTAGCGTGCCGCCGGCGGCCTGTCACCACGCCGACAGTCGAAGCAAGGAGGAGCGTTCGATGATTGTTCGTGACCACAAGGATGCCGAAGCCAGCGCCGTCGACGAGGAGAAGTTCATCAGTCGCCGTTACACGCTGCGTGCCGACGGCATGGGCCATTCCGTGCACGAGACTTATATCAAGCCCGGGCAGGCGCTGCACATGTGGTACAAGAACCACAAGGAGTCGGTCATCTGCATCGAGGGCGAGGGCCGGATCGAGGATCTGACCGAGGGTGGCTCCTGGGAGCTCAAGCCGGGGGTGCTCTATGCCCTCGACAAGCATCAGAAGCACATCCTCAGCAGCGAGAAGGGCATGACGGTGCTGTGCGTCTTCACGCCGTCGCTGGTCGGCCCCGAGGATCACGATGCCGAGGGCAGCTATCCGCTCTACGATGACGACGGCACGCTGATCAAGCATTGAGTTCGTTGGACAGCCTGTAAAAAATTGTACAAGGCTTGTCCAATAAATCCATGTTGTCTATATTGAAGGTGAAGCGGCGGCCGGGACGGCTGCCTCGCGACGCAAGGAAGCGTGGGCCAGGAAAGGCCCGGCATTGGCAAGGGGCACGGAACGGCGCCGTCACGACAGGGAGTCATGACCGCCAGGGAAGCCCGCCAGCACCCCCATCTCCCTTGAACCCCGTACCCCCTGCGGGGTTTTCTTTTGTCCTGGGTAGAGAAGACGATGGCGTGTCACCGCCGTCGAGGAAAATCGTGGCCCGCCATTTGAGTGGAGGCAAAAATATGGCATCGTTGTCTCCCCCAGTGCATGGGCGCCAGTGACGTGAAGGTAGCCAAGGAGGTATAGCGGTGGCGACGGAGCTCGACAAGGAAGAGGCAAGGCTGGCGCAGAGTGACGCGGAGGCATACCTGCGTCTGGCCAATGCCATGAGCGAGGCGGGCATGGCATCGGTCACGCCGCATTATCTGCGGACCCTGGCGGAACAGCTGCGCCAGGAGCGCGACTCGAAGGAGGCCTGATCCAAGGGGCAGGCGCTTGTCGAGCCGCGGGCAAGTGAGTAATATCCGGCCCAGCGCCGGCGTAGCTCAGCTGGTAGAGCAACGCACTCGTAATGCGTAGGTCGGTGGTTCGAGTCCACTCGCCGGCACCAGAAAGATCATGAAAAACGGTCACTTGGCGATTCGTCGCGGTGGCCGTTTTGCGTTGATGGATCGGCAAGCCGCTTTCCCCCTTCGGGGCCTCAGCACCGGCCGGGGCGAGCCCGCCGGGCGGCAAGCAGATGCTCGGCCATCTCCACGAAGCCTTCCCCATGGCCGGCCTCGCACAGCCAGCGCGGCGGCGTGGGCAGTTGGTCGAGGTGCGGCGCGAGGTTGGCGACCCCCACGCTGAGGGGCTGCCGCGCGAACAGCGGCGCGTCGTTCGGGGCATCGCCGATGAACAGCACGCGCCGCTGCTGCTCCGCCACCGACAGCCCCAGGTCGTGCTCCAGCACCCAGGCGGCCATCGTCGCCTTGTCATGCTCGCCGAACCAGGCATTGACGTGGATCGAGCTGGCCCGGGCCCGGGCGCCCTCGGCCCGGAAGGTGGCCAGCAGGCGCTCGACTTGAGCCGCGGCGAGGGGCGGCACGTCCTGGGCATGGTCGACGGCGACATCCGCCAGCCGGTAGGGCTGGTCGGCAGCCAGCCGTGCGTCCGGTACCGCCTGCATCGCGCGCTCGGCGATCGTCAGCAGTCGGCGCTGCTCGTCGCGCAGCGTGGCCAGCGGGCGCACGCTGTGGCAGTCCAGGCCGCCGCCGGCGGCGCGCTTCAGGCGCAATGCGCCGCTCTCGCCGATGACTGCCGCGACCGGCCAGGCGCGCACGATATGGTCGCACCAGCCGGCACAGCCGCCGGTAACCGGCACCACCGCGACTCCCGCGTCGGCCAGGCGCTCGATGGCGGCCAGCGTGGCGCTGGACAGCCGCCCCCGGCGGGTCAGGGTGTCGTCGACATCGGTGAGCACGACATCCACGGCGGCCAGTTCCGGGGACGACGTCATCTTCATCGGGCTCATGGGCACTCTCGATCGGCGGTGGTGGCTGACAGCGGATGGTGCCGCACTCGGCGACGAATCGCCACGCCGGATGTCACCGGCGAGACTATCCCGGTTCGATGGTGGTCGGCGGCTCGGCGGCCAGCAGCTGGGTGTCGCACTGCAGGTAGGCGCCATTGAAGCCGGCCAGGCGCTCCAGGCGGACCGGGTCGAGAATCTGGATGTGGTAGTGCTGGCGACGCACCAGGCCCAGGCAGGCCAGGGATGAGAAGGTGCGGCTGATGTGCACCGGACTCATGCCCAGCGCATCGGCCAGGTCCTGTTGCGACAGGGGCAGCAGAAAGCCCTGCCGGGCATCGTTCGCCGGTTCCTGCAGCCGTGCGTGGCACTCGCAGAGAAAATGCGCCAGGCGCTCGCGAGCGTTGCGGCGGGCGATGCTCACCAGGCGCTCGGCGAGCATCGCCTGACGCTGGTTGGCAATGACGAACAGGGCGCTGCGCAGGCGCGGGGCGCGCTCGAAGAGCTCGCGTAAATGGGAGTAGGAATATTCGCTGATCTCCCCGTCGGTGAGCATCGAGACATCATTGCGTCGTGCGCCATCGGCCAGTTCGCCGAAGCCCAGGATGTCGCCGGGCAGGAAGATTTCCAGCAGCTGGCGACTGCCGTCGGGCAGGTAGCGGGCGGAGCAGGCCCAGCCTTCCCTGAGCACCAGCAGGGTATCCGCCGAGTCGCCCTCGTGCCACAGCCAGTCGCCTGCCGAGACGGCACGGGGGGCACGTTTCATGTCGACGAGTAGGGCCAGCTCGGCCCTCGTCAGAGACACTATATGCTGAAGCCGCCTTATCATGTGACTGCTAAAGTCCTGCACGCACTCTCCTGAGCACAACCCGAAAAAGGGGCCAAGAAACCACGTTGGCCCGCGTCTTGCGATAACGTGGGTTTACTTTTTTGAGCGACTTTCTCTGCAGGTTCCTCGCCATTCGTGCTCGGCGCCAGGCACGGCGGCACGGCTTGTCTGGCGGCCAGTTGGCAGCGCGGCGACAGGATCCCCGTCGCCGGTACTTTACCGGCAAGCCTTTGGGGGGCCGAGAACGGTTGCAAGTTATGTTAAATATTCTAGGATACAGCCGCCAAGGCCAGACAAGGATTTCGGAAGACTCCGTGTGATTCACGCTGATGGCTGAGGACTGGACCTGAACCTGATCACAGGCACTGGAGGTGATTGGATGTCAGTACAGACCGCATCCCGCAACCTGAATACCGCAGCACACGACCCGCAGCGCCGGGACGCCTACCCCACCCGGCTCGCCGGGCAGCCCGACACCCTGCTGATGCCGCGTCATGAAAGGGTGGTCAAGGGCACGGCCGAGGAAGGCCCCCTTGATGATCAACAGCTCGACACCTTCGAGCGCCAGGGCTTTCTCTTCGAGCCCGGTTTCCTGTCCGCCGCCGAGGTGGCCGAGTTGCGCAATGAACTCAAGGCGCTGCTCGACAACGATGCCTATCGCGGCAAGGACTTCTCCATCACCGAGCCGGACAGCCGGGAGATCCGTTCGCTGTTCGCCGTGCATTTCCTGTCGCAGCGCTTCGCCGAGCTGGCTCGCGACCCGCGGCTGACCGGCCGCGTGCGCCAGATTCTCGGCGGCGACGCCTACGTGCACCAGTCGCGGATCAACTACAAGCCCGGCTTCCACGGCAAGGGCTTCAACTGGCATTCGGACTTCGAGACCTGGCACGCCGAGGACGGCATGCCGGCGATGCACGCCGTGAGTGCGTCGATCGTGCTCACCGACAACCACCACTTCAACGGCCCGCTGATGCTGATCCCCGGCTCGCACAAGGTCTTCGTGCCCTGCCTGGGAGAGACCCCGGACGATCATCACAAGCAGTCGCTGAAGACCCAGCAGTTCGGCGTGCCCGGCTTCGATGCGCTGGAGCAGTTGATCGACGCCAACGGCATCGAGTCGCCCACCGGGGCGGCCGGCGGTCTGCTGCTGTTCGACTGCAACACCCTGCACGGGTCGAACGCCAACATGTCCCCGGACCCGCGCAGCAACGTGTTCTTCGTCTACAACCGCTGGGACAACGCCTGTGTCGAGCCCTACGGCGCCCGCCGGCGTCGGCCCGCGTTCCTCGCCCATCGCCCCGAGGAAACCTGGCGCCCCGAGTGACGCCGACCCCACTGTCTCCCGACGAGGCAGCGAGCCGACGACGACCCCGCCCGAGCGCGGGGTCGTTGTTTTCTGGCGAGCGGCCTGGGGTAGACTGGCGTTTTCGCCAGTCATCAGGGGACATCCTCATCATGCCGTTTACCGCCCGTTTCGCCGATGGCCGCCTCTTTGCCGCGCCGCTGGGCAAGATCGTCTGCGTGGGTCGCAACTATGCCGAGCATGCCCGCGAGCTGAACAACCCCGTGCCCAGCGCGCCGCTGCTGTTCATCAAGCCGGCGAGCGCCGCCGTGGCGCTCGAGACGCCACTGGAAGCGCAGTTCGCGCGGGGCGAGGTGCACTTCGAGACCGAGCTGGCGCTGCTCATCGGCAAGCCATTGACGGCCGCCACGCCCGACCAGGCGGCACGGGCGGTGGCCGGCCTGGGGCTGGCGCTGGACCTGACCCTGCGCGACGTGCAGTCGCGGCTCAAGGAGAAGGGACATCCGTGGGAGATCGCCAAGGCGTTCGACGGCGCCTGTCCGCTGTCGGCCTTCGCGCCGGTGAGGGGCGAGGTCGACTGGCAGGCGCTGCACTTCAGCCTCGATATCGACGGCGAGCGCCGCCAGAGCGGCGACACCGGCGACATGCTGTTCGCCATTCCCGAGCTGCTCGCCGAGATGAGCCGCCACTTCACGCTCGAGCCCGGCGACGTGGTGCTCACCGGCACGCCCGCCGGCGTCGGTGTGCTGCCGCGGGGCGCCGAGCTGCGCCTGCAGCTGGCCGGCGGGGCGGGGCACGGCGGTGTCGAGGCCGTGACCCGCACCGCCGCCTGAGGGTCACTCCAGGTAGGTGTAGCCGTCGAGGCCGGCGGCCAGGTCGTCCATGAAGTGGGCGCGTTCGTCGGCGTCCAGGTCGCTGGTCGCCAGCTGGGCGTCGAGCCGGGCGCGCAGCACCTCGGCATCGAAGTTGACGTAGCGCAGCACGTCGGCGACCCGGTCGCCGAGCTGGAGGTTGCTCAGCCGCCAGCGGCCGTGCTCGTCCAGGGCGGCGTCCACGGCATCGGTGTCGCCGAACAGGTTGTGCAGGTCGCCGAGGATCTCCTGATAGGCGCCGACCAGGAACAGGCCCAGCAGCTTCTCGTCGTCGTCACCCCACTCCGGCAGCGGCAGGGTGGCCTCCAGGCCCTGGCCGTCGACGTAGCGGTCGATACGCCCGTCGCTGTCGCAGGTGATGTCCTGGATCACGCCGCGGCGGGTCGGCTTCCGGTCCAGGCCGTTGAGCGGCAGCACCGGGAAGACCTGCTTGATGCCCCAGACGTCGGGCAGCGACTGGAACAGCGAGAAGTTGACGAACAGCTTGTCGGCGAGCTTCTCGGCGAGCTCGTCGATGATCTCGCGGTGGGCGCGGTTGCGGGTGTCGAGGCGCTGGCGCAGCTGGGCGCAGGCGGCGAAGTAGATCGCCTCGCCCTCGGCGCGGGCGGCGATGCCGGTCAGTCCCATGACGAAGCGTTCGTGCAGCTCGCCGATCGCCTGCACCAGGTCGTGCCAGGCCTCGACCACGCCGCGCGGATCGACCTGGCGCTGGAGCAGATCGTGCACCCGCCACAGTTCGTCGACCTGCGGGTCGCCCTCGGTCTGGCGGGGCGGCGGCGTCTCGCCGACGCGCTCCTCGCCGATCACGTTGGTGATCAGCACCGCATGGTGGGCGGTCAGGGCGCGCCCGGACTCGCTGATCAGGTGCGGCTGGGGCAGGTCCTGCTCGTCGCAGGCCAGGCGGAAGGCGTAGACCACGTTGCGGGCGTACTCGAGCATCGAGTAGTTGGCCGAGCAGAAGCTGCGTGACCGGGTGCCCTCGTAGTCCACGCCCAGGCCGCCGCCGACGTCGACGGTGTCCACCGGCGCGCCCAGCTCGCGCAGGCTCTGGTAGAAGCGCGCGCATTCGCGCAGCCCGCACTGGATGTCGCGGATGTTGGCGATCTGCGAGCCCAGGTGGAAGTGCACCAGCTGCAGGCTGGCCAGGGCGCCGGCCTCGCGCAGGTGGGCGACCACCTCGAGGATCTGGCTGGTGGTGAGGCCGAACTTGGACTTCTCGCCACCGGTGTTCTGCCAGCGTCCGCGGCCCACCGTGGCCAGCCGCGCGCGCAGGCCGATGCGCGGCGTCACGCCCAGGCGGCGCGCCTCCTCGAGGATCAGCGGCAGCTCGGAGAGCTTCTCGACCACCAGGTAGACGCGGTGGCCGAGCTTCTCGCCCATCAGCGCCAGGCGGATGTACTCGCGGTCCTTGTAGCCGTTGCAGACGATCAGCGACGGGCCGTCGCCGGACAGCGCCAGCACGGCGAGCAGCTCCGGCTTGCTGCCGGCCTCCAGGCCGACCCGGTCGCGGCCGCGCTCGTGGGTGGCGAGAATCTCCTCCACCACGCGGCGCTGCTGGTTGACCTTGATCGGGTAGACGGCGGTGTAACCGGCGTGGAAATTCTCTTCCCGCATGGCGGTGTCGAAGGCCGCGCACAGCTGCTCCACGCGGTCGTGCAGGATGTCGGTGAAACGCACCAGCACCGGCAGTCGCAGCCCGGCCTCGCGCAGCTGATCGACCAGGGCGTCGAGCGGCAGCGCCGGCCCCGGACTCTCGTCCCCCAGCGGGCGCACGATGGCCCGCCCCTGGGAATCGACGTCGAAATAGCCGCTGCCCCACTGGTCGATGTTGTAGGTGCGGCGCGCCTCGGCGGCGGTGGTCATGGCAGACTCCTCGACATGACGTGACCCGGTGGCGGCGCGCGCCGGTGGCGGCGCGCCGCGCGTGTCAGCGACAGGCTGACGCGGGGTTCAGGGTAGCAACGCTCAGGCCGGTAACGGCAAGGCGCCCTCGGCAATCCGGCGCTTCAGGATGAGGCGGAAGCGCTCGGGGTCGTGCGGGGTCAGCTCGTGGGCCGGGGGATCGACGTAGATCACCAGCAGCCGCGAGAGCCAGTAGCGCAGGGCGGTCATGCGCAGCATCATCGGCCAGGCGTCGCGCTCGGCATCGGTCAGCGGCCGCTGGCTCTGGTAGGCCGTGAGCAGGGCGTCGTGACGCCCCGGGTCGAGGCGGCCGTCGTCGTCGCTGGCCCAGTCGTTGATGACGATCGCCAGGTCGAACAGCAGGTCGCCGGTGCAGCCGTTGTAGAAGTCGATGATGCCGCCCAGGGTGTCGCCGTCGAACAGGGTGTTGTCGCGGAACAGGTCGCCGTGGATCGCGCCCCGGGGCAGGGCGTCGGCATCCCCGAACACCCCCTGGTAGGTGTCGACCTCGTCGGCCATCAGGGTCTGGTCCTCGGGCGTCAGGTAGCCGAGCACCTTGTGATGACTGGCCAGCAGCCAGTGCAGGTCGCGCGGGTTGGGGCGATGGCCCTCGAAGCGCTGGCCGACGTGGTGCAGCCGCCCCAGGGCCTCGCCCAGGGCGCGGCACTGGGCGAGGTTGGGGGCGCGGGGATGCCTGCCGGGCAGGCGCGGGAACAGCAGCGCCGGCTTGCCGGCCAGGCTCTGCAGGGCGATGCCCCGGCGGTCGTGCACGGGCCCCGGCACCGGCAGGCGGTGCTCGTCAAGGTAGTCGAGCAGATCGACGAAGAACGGCAACTCCTCGTGGTCGCCCTGCTCGAACAGGGTCAGCACCAGCGAGGCGCGATCGGTGGTGACGAAGAAGGTGGTGTTCTCGGTGCCGCTGGCGACGCCCTCGAGCGTCACCAGGCGGCCCGTATCGAAACGCTCGAGAAAGCTCGCGACCTGGGCGTCGTCGAGCGGGGTGAATACGGCCATGATGATCTCGCCCTGATTGCCAAGCCGGCTATTGTAGCGGCTTGGCGCGCCGCCTTGCAGTCATCGGGCGAGACCGATCGACGCCTACCAGCGGATCAGCACCCACTGCGGCGGCACGACGCGCTCGTTGTCGCTGCGCCGGAAATCGCCGTCGCCGTTGTCGTCGACCAGAAAATAGGAGGGGCCATGCTTGGGCTTGATCTCGATGGCGTAGAGCTGGCCGTTGACGCGGTACTCGCGAATCGTGCGGTCCTTCTCCTGGCGCACGGTGATATCCGGCTTGACCGCGGCGTCTCCGTCATCCTGGGCCAGGGCCGGTGTGGCGGCCCCCAGCAGCAGGGCAGCGGCGAGACCGAGAGCGGTGAACAGGCGATGGGCTTTCATGGCGGCCTCCGGTAGCGGCGGGCAAAAGAGGTGCCAGTGTAGGGGTAGGCGCCGACACCTGTACTGATTCTAGTCAATTCCTCCGGGACGTTGCATCGCCTCGCGGGCGACGACACCCCTACCCGGGCGTGATGCGTCCGCCGTCTCGCGGCGAGCGCCTGACGCCCCGCGGTGGCTTGCGTATCATGAGGGCATCGATCGTTTTCATCGCTCAGGTGCCCCGCATGGCTGATACCCAACCCCCCATCGTGCTCGTCGATGGCTCCTCCTATCTGTATCGCGCCTTTCATGCCCTGCCGGCGCTGACCACCTCGAACGGTCAGCCGACCGGGGCGGTCAAGGGCGTGCTCAACATGCTCAAGAGCCTGATCAAGCAGTATCCCGACAGCCCCATGGCGGTGGTCTTCGACGCTAAGGGCAAGACCTTCCGCGACGAGCTCTTCGAGCAGTACAAGGCCCACCGTCCGCCGATGCCCGACGACCTGAGAAGCCAGGTCGAGCCGCTGCACCGCTGCATCCGCGCGCTGGGTGTGCCGCTGCTGTGCATCGAGGGAGTCGAGGCCGACGACGTGATCGGCACCCTGGCGCGCCATGCCACCGAAGCCGGTCGCGACGCGGTGATCTCCACCGGCGACAAGGACATGGCGCAGCTGGTCAACCGCCACATCACGCTGGTCAACACCATGAAGGGCGAGACCCTCGACGTCGACGGCGTGACCGAGAAGTTCGGCCTGCCCCCCGAGCGGATCATCGACTTCCTCGCGCTGATGGGTGACAAGGTCGACAACATCCCCGGCGTGCCCGGCGTCGGCGAAAAGACCGCGCTGGGCCTGCTGCAGGGCATCGACGGCGGGCTCGACGCCATCTACGCCGACCTCGAGGCGGTCAAGTCGCTGAGCTTCCGTGGCGCCAAGACCCTGCCCAAGAAGCTCGAGGCCAACCGCGAGCAGGCCTTCCTGTCGTATCAGCTGGCGACCATCAAGACCGACTGCGACCTGCCGGTGGGCCTCGACGACCTGGACATCGCCCATCCCGACCGCGAGGCGCTCGTCGCGCTGTATCGCGAGCTGGAGTTTCGGAACTGGCTCGCCGAACTGCTCGAGGGGCGCGACGAGGGCGTCGATGCGCCCGCCGATGACGACGCGGACGTTCCCGCCGGTGGCGCGGCGTCGTCGCGCCGGGACCACAGCGTGCTGACGCAGGAGGCGTTCGATGCCTGGCTCGAGCGGCTGAACGCGGCAAAGGCCTTCTGCTTCGACCTCGAGACCACCAGTCTCAACTACATGGAGGCCGAGATCGTCGGTGTCGGCCTGGCGCTGGAACCCGGCGAGGCCGCCTATGTGCCGCTCGCCCACGACTACCTCGACGCCCCCGAGCAGCTCGACCGCAACGCCGTGCTGGCCGCGCTCAAGCCGCTGCTCGAGGACCCGGAGCGGGGCAAGATCGGCCAGAACCTCAAGTACGATATCTCGGTGCTCGCGCGTTATGACATCCATGTCGCCGGGGCGCTGACCGACACCATGCTCGAGTCCTACGTGCTCAACTCCACGGCGACCCGTCACGACATGGACTCGCTGGCGCTGAAGTACCTGGGCGAGACGACCATCACCTTCGAGTCGATCGCCGGCAAGGGCGCCAGGCAGCTGACCTTCAACCAGATCGCCCTCGAGCAGGCGGTGCCCTATGCCTGCGAGGACGTCGACATCACGCTGCGCCTGCACCGCGAGCTGCGCCCGCGGATCGAGGCCGAGGGGCGCCTGGCCGAGGTGCTGGATACCCTGGAGCGGCCGATGATCCCGGTGCTGTCGCGCATGGAGCGCACCGGGGTGGCGCTCGACGTGTCGCGCCTGCACGCCCAGAGCAAGGAGCTCGAGGGGCGCATCCGCGACATCGAGCAGGACGCCTTCGAGATCGCCGGGCGCGAGTTCAACCTGGGCTCGCCCAAGCAGCTCGGCGAGATCCTCTTCGACGAGCTCAAGATCCCGGTGATCAAGAAGACCCCCAAGGGCGCGCCGTCCACCGCCGAGGCGGTGCTCGAGGAGCTGGCGCTGGACTACCCGCTGCCCAAGGTGATCATGGAGCATCGCGGGCTGAGCAAGCTCAAGTCGACCTATACCGACAAGCTGCCGCAGCTGATCAACGCCACCACCGGACGCATTCACACCAGCTATCATCAGGCGGTGACCGCCACCGGGCGGCTGTCGTCGTCCGACCCCAACCTGCAGAACATCCCCATCCGCACCGAGGAGGGGCGCAAGATCCGCCAGGCGTTCATCGCCCGGCCGGGCTGTCGGCTGGTCGCCGCCGACTACTCGCAGATCGAGCTGCGCATCATGGCCCATCTCTCCGAGGACCAGGGGCTGCTCGAGGCCTTCGCCGAGGAGCGCGACATCCACACCGCCACCGCCGCCGAGGTATTCGGCATCGCCCCCGACAAGGTCAGCGGCGAGCAGCGGCGCAGCGCCAAGGCGATCAACTTCGGGCTGATCTACGGCATGAGCGCCTGGGGGCTCTCCCGCCAGCTGCACATCGAGCCCGGCCAGGCGCAGACCTACATCGATCGCTACTTCGACCGCTACCCCGGCGTGGCGCGCTTCATGAACGACATCCGCGCGCGGGCCGCCGACGAGGGGCATGTCGAGACAGTGTTCGGCCGGCGCCTCTACCTGCCGGAGATCAACGCCCAGAACCGTGCCCGTCGCCAGGCCGCCGAGCGCACCGCGATCAACGCGCCGATGCAGGGCACCGCCGCCGACATCATCAAGCGCGCGATGATCGACGTCGACGCCTGGCTCAATCCCCGCGACGGCGAGGCCGAGTTCGACGCCTGGATGGTCATGCAGGTCCACGACGAGCTGGTCTTCGAGGTACGGGATGCCCAGGCCGAGGATTTCCTGGGGGCCGTGCGCCGGCGCATGGAAGCCGCCGCCGAGCTGAAGGTGCCGCTGGTGGTCGAGGCCCATGCCGGCGCCAACTGGGACGAGGCGCACTGAGTCCGACCACCGTGCGAAACGAGAAAAGGCCCGCGGCAGTGCCGCGGGCCTGGTGCATCCGGGGGGAGCCGGGGCTTACCGCCAGCCGACCCGGTCGAAGATGCGGATCGCCTCGGGGTTGTTCTCGCCCAGGGCGCTGACGTTCAGGTCGTCCCGCTTGAAGTCGCCCCACGACTCCAGCACCGGATCCTTGGCCACGCCGTCGACCACCGGATACTCGTGGTTGCCCTTGACGAACAGCGCCTGGGCCTCGTCGGAGGCGAGGAACTCGAGGAAGCGCACGGCGTTCTCGCGATGCGGCGCGTCGCGGACCACGCCGGCGCCGCCGATATTGACATGGGCGCCGCGGCCGTCCTGGTTGGGGAAGAGGATCTGGACCTTCTTGGCCGCCGCGCGGTCGTCCGGGTTGTCCGACTCGAGCAGGCGCGCATAGTAGTAGTGGTTGGCCACGGCGATGTCGCATTCGCCGCTGGCCACGCCGAGGATCTGGTCGGTGTCGCCGCCTTCCGGGTCGCGGGCCATGTTGTCGACCACACCCTGCGCCCATTGCTCGGCCTTTTGCTTGCCGTCGTGGGCGATGATCGAGGCCAGCAGCGACTGGTTGTAGATGTTGTTCGACGAGCGGATGCACAGCTCGCCCTTGAAGCGCGGATCGGCCAGGTCCTCATAGGTCTTGAGGTTGGCCGGATCGACGTCCTGCGGGTCGTAGAAGATCGCCCGCACCCGCTGGCTGAAGCCGAACCACTTGCCGTCGGGCTGGCGCACGGTGGCGGGCAGGCGCTCGTCGAGCACCTTCGAGTCGACGCTCTGGAAGATGCCTTCCTCCTCGGCGCGCCACAGGCGGCCGGCGTCGACGGTGATCATCACGTCGGCGGGGCTGGCCTTGCCCTCGCGCTTGATGCGCTCGATGAGCTGGTCGGAGCTGCCCTGGAGGACGTTGACGTCGATGCCGGTCTTCTCGGTGAAGGCGTCGTAGAGGGCCTGGTCGGAATCGTAGTGGCGGGCCGAGTAGATGTTGACCTCCTCGGCGCTGGCGGTGCCGGCGGCGGTCAGGCCGGCGGCGAGTACCGCCAGGGGAACGGCGAAGCGCAGACGTGCGGGCATGGGCGATCCTCGGTGGTGGTTTTTAATGAGAATACGTTGCATTATTGGCCGTATTCAAGCGCGTCGTGCGGCGAACGTCAATCATTCGCGCCGTTCCACCGCAGGACGCGGCCTCCACCGGCGTTTCGCGTTACCATCGCCGGGCGATTCATTCACTCGAGCAGCTTCGCCCATGACCACCATGACCTCTCCGAGCTCCGAGGCCTCCCGGGCCACCGCCACGCCGCGTCACGCCACCCTGCTGGCGATGCGTCATGTCCGCCATGTCTACGACGGCGCGCAGGTGGCCGTCGACGATGTCAGCCTGACGGTGGGGCCCGGCGAGGTGGTCTGCCTGCTGGGCCCGTCCGGCTGCGGCAAGACCACGCTGCTGCGCATCGCCGCCGGGCTCGAGGCCCTGCAGGAGGGCGAGCTGAGCCTGCGCGGCGAGCCGCTGAGCGTGCCCGGCGGCCGGCATGTGCCGCCGGAGAAGCGCAGCGTGGGACTGGCGTTCCAGGATTCGGCGCTGTTTCCCCACCTGCGGGTGCTGGAGAACGTCGGCTTCGGCCTGGAGTCGCTGCCCGCCGGCGAACGCCGCGAGCGGGCCATGGCGCTGCTCGAGCAGCTGGGCATGGCCGACTACGCCCGTACCTACCCGCACCAGCTCTCGGGCGGGCAGCAGCAGCGCGTGGCGCTGGCCCGGGCGCTGGCCCCGGCGCCGGCGCTGATGCTGCTCGACGAGCCCTTCTCGAGCCTCGATGCGCGGCTGCGCGAGCAGATTCGCGACGACACCCTGCACGTGCTCAAGCGGGTCGGCGCCGGCACCCTGCTGGTGACCCACGACCCGGAAGAGGCGATGTTCATGGCCGATCGCATCGCCCTGATGCATGACGGCCGCATCATCCAGATGGGCACGCCCCGCGAGCTCTACTGCGAGCCCGAGGACCCCTTCGTGGTGTCGTTCTTCGGCGCGGTCAACGAGTGGAGTGGCGAGGTGCGCGATGGCCGGGTGGCCACGCCGGTGGGGCCGGTCGCGGCGCCGGCGCTGGCCGAGGGCGCGCGTGCACGGGTGATGATTCGGCCCGAGGCGCTGCGCGTCACCCCCGTCGAGCTGCCGGACGACGAGCGTCGCGAGGAGCCGGCCCGGCGGGGGCAGGTGATTCAGGCCCGGCTGCTCGGCCGCAGCAGCCTGGTGCAGCTGCATGCCCGTGGCGCGGACGGCAGCGAGGCGAACCTGCAGGCGCAGGTGCCGGGGGTCTTCCTGCCCGAGCCGGGGCAGCCGGTGGCGCTGGCGCTGGACACCTCACAGACCTTTGTCTTTCCCGCCGGCGCCGGGGCGTGAGCGGCGGATCGCCCGGCTGAGCAGGATCACCGGGATCACCCCGACCAGCACGATGGTCAGCGACGACGTGGCGGCCTCCGCCAGCCGCTCGTCGGCCGCGAGGTTATGGGCCCGCACCGCCAGGGTGTCGAAGTTGAACGGGCGCAGGATCACCGTGGCCGGCAGTTCCTTCATCACGTCGACGAACACCAGCAGGGCGGCGGCGAACAGGCTGCCGCGCATCAGCGGCGTGTGCACCCGGCGCAGCGTGCCGCCGGCGGTCTGGCCCAGGGTCCGCGAGGCGGCGTCCATGCTGGGTGTCACCTTGCCCAGGCTGGCCTCCACGGTGTTGAACGACACCGCCAGGAAGCGCACCACGTAGGCGTAGATCAGGATGAACGCCGAGCCGCTCAGCAGCAGCCCCGGCTGGATGCCGAACCAGGCGTCGAGCCCGGCGTTGAGCTGGCGGTCCAGCCAGGCGAAGGGGATCAGGATGCCCACCGCCACCACCGAGCCGGGCACGGCATAGCCCATGGCGGCGACCCGCGTGGCCAGGCGCGATACCCGTCCCGGATGCAGGCGCACGCCGTAGCTCAGCGCCACCGCCAGGCAGACCGCCACCAGCGAGGCCACCGCGGCCAGCGTCAGGCTGTTGCCGACGAACTCCAGAAAGCGCGAGCCCAGCACACTGTCGCCCGTCTCGAGCGCGAGATTGGCGAGAATCGCGCTGGGCGCGACGAAGCCCACCAGCACCGGCAGGGTGCAGGCCGCGATGGCACCCCAGGCCCGCCCGCCGCGCAGATGGAACTCCGGCAGCTGGCGATAGCGCCCGGTGGTGTGGAAGTACTGGCGCTTGCCCCGCGACCAGCGTTCGAGCAGCACCGCGAGGATCACGAACAGCAGCAGACAGGCCGCCAGCTGGGCCGCCGCGACCTGCTCGCCCATGCCGAACCAGGTGCGGTAGATGCCGGTGGTGAAGGTGTCGACGCCGAAGTACTGCACCGCGCCGAACTCGTTGAGGGTCTCCATCAGCACCAGCGAGACGCCGCCGACGATGGCCGGCCGCGCCAGCGGCACGGCGATGGTGGTGAACAGTCGCCACGGTCCGCGCCCCAGGGTCCGTCCCACGTCCAGCACGCACACCGACTGCTCGAGGAAGGCGGCGCGGGCGAGCAGGTAGACATACGGATAGAGCACCAGGGTGATCAGCAGCGCCGCGCCCCACAGCGAGCGGATGTCGGGAAAGACATAGTCGCCGTGCTGCCAGCCGAACAGCGCGCGCAGCTCGCTCTGCAGCGGCCCCGAATACTGCAGGAAGTCGGTATAGGCGTAGGCGATCACGTAGGTGGGCACCGCCAGCGGCAGCAGCAGGGCCCACTCGAACAGTCGCCGCCCCGGGAAGCGGCACATCGCCACCAGCCAGGCCGTGCCGGTGCCGATCACCGCCGTGCCGAGGCCCACGCTGAGCGCGAGAATCAGGGTGTTGCTCAGGTAGCGTCCCAGCACGGTGCCGGCCAGGTGGCTCCAGATCTCGCGGCTGGGAATCAGGATGTGCGCCAGTACCACCAGCACCGGCACGGCGACCGCCAGGGCGATGCCGAGCGTGGTGAGCGTCCAGGGATCGAGGCGCCGCCGGGTGCGTGGTGCGGTCGACCGTGTCGTGGCGAAAAGGGACACGCGGGACTCCTTGCGGTAGTTGGGCTGGCGATAGCGGGGCGTTGGCAGCGGCCAAGGCGGGAAGCCCTGTCCGCGGCGAATCATAGCAATTTGCATTGCGCCTCGCAGCGTCGCCGCGCGGCGCGATTGACGAATTTCATCGCCACGATAGCGGTGCCGGGCGCGCCGGAGCGCCTATGCTGGAGCAACTTTCAGCGCTGAACAGGGAGAGACAGGGATGACCCGCGACTCACGCCAGAGCCCCGACACGCCGGACGAGGAGACCCTGCGCCTGGCCGCGGAAGTCTTCAACGCGGCCCGCGACGGGCATGCCGCGGCCTTTCGACGCTGGCTGGCCGGCGGCCTGCCGCCGGACCTGTGCAACCACAACGGCGACAGCCTGCTGATGCTGGCCAGCTATCATGGCCACCACGATACCGTGCGGGTGCTGCTGGCTCACGGCGCCGACCCGGAACGCTACAACGACCGTGGCCAGAACCCGCTGGGCGGCGCGGCCTTCAAGGGTGACCTGGCGATGGTCGAGCTGCTTCTGGCACATGGCGCGGCGGTGGACGGCACCACCGCCGACGGCAAGACGCCGCTGATGTTCGCGGCGATGTTCGGCAACCACGACGTGCTCGACTGCCTGCTGGCCCACGGCGCCGACCCCGCGGCCCGGGAGGCGGGTGGACTGACAGCACTCGACCTGGCCGTGGCGATGGGGGCGGAGTCGACCCGGGCCCGGCTGGCGGCGCTCGCGTCGTGAGCCGGTGCCGCGGCTCCGCCCAAGGTCGTCTTGCCAGGCGTGGCGGCCGTGACGAGGCTGAAGCGATACCCACAGGACAGCTGCCGGAGCCAGCATGGCCAACGAATCGCTCGCCGAGATCCCGCCGGACCGGTGGGACCCGACGCTGCTGCTGCACGGGCTCGACGCCATGGCCGAGTGGGTGGTCGTGGTCGATGCCCGCAGCTGCATCGCCTACCTGAATGCGCCGTATGCCGACTTCCTCGAGGTCGACCCGCTCGCCGCGGTGGGCCGCCCGGTCAGCGAGGTGATCGAGAACACCCGCATGCCCGAGGTGGTAGCCTCGGGCAAGGCCGAGCTGGCCCAGCTGCAGCTGGTGCGCGGCCATCACATGATCGCCCACCGCTACCCGGTCCGCGCGGGCGGCCGGGTGATCGGGGCGATCGGCACGGTGATCTACCACGACACCTGGGAGTGGCGGCAGATGAATGCCCAGGTGCGGGCCCTGGAGGCCGAGGTCGACTACTATCGCCAGGCCCTCGACGCCCGGGCCGGGGCCCGCTGGCAACTCACCGACGTGGTCGGCGAGAGCGAGGCGATGCGTATGCTCAACGCCAAGGTGCGCAAGATCGCCCCCGGCGATGCCTCGGTGCTGATCCGCGGCGAGTCGGGCACCGGCAAGGAGCTCTACGCCCACGCCCTGCACCGGCTCTCCGAGCGCGCCGACGGCCCCTTCATCAAGCTCAACTGCGCGGCGATCCCCGAGCAGCTGCTCGAGGCCGAGCTGTTCGGCTACGAGGATGGCGCCTTCACCGGGGCGCGCAAGGGCGGCAAGCCGGGCAAGTTCCAGCTCGCCCATGGCGGCACGCTGTTTCTCGACGAGATCGGCGACATGCCCCCGGCGATGCAGGTCAAGCTGCTGCGGGTGCTGCAGGATCGCGAGGTCGAGGCGGTCGGTGCGACCCGGCTGGTGCCGGTCGACGTGCGGGTGATCGCCGCCACCCACCGGCCGCTGGAAGCCCTCGTCGAGCGCGGCGAGTTCCGCGAGGACCTGTTCTACCGCATCAACGTGGTGCCGCTGGCGATCCCGCCGCTGCGCGAGCGCCGCGAGGACATCCCGGGACTGGCCCGTCACCTGCTGTCCCGGCTTGCCGAGCGGCGCGGGCGGCGCTGTCCGACGCTCGGCGACGCGGCGCTGGCCTGCCTGTGCCGCCATGCCTGGCCCGGCAACGTGCGCGAGCTGGAAAACGTGCTCGAGGCGGCATTCTACCTGGGCGGTTCCCACCTCGATGTCGATGACCTGCCGGAGGCCCTGCGCGGCGCCGCCGTGCTCCCCGAGCGGGCAGCGCGCTCGCTGCGCGCGACGCTCGCCGAGGCCGAGCGGCAGGCGCTGGAGCGGGCGCTGGGCGAGTGCGGCGGCAACCGCACGCAGGCGGCGCGATGCCTGGGCATCGCCAAGTCCTCGCTGTACGAAAAGCTGGCCCGTCACGGCCTGTGCGCCGAGCGTGACGCGGGCTGAGCGTCCGGAATTCCGGAGGGTGTCCGATTTTTCGGACGCCCGGGAGGCGGTCGGTGGGCGTTTCCGGGGCGCCGTGGCCGTCGAGGCGTCCGGATTTTCGGACGACGGCGTGTCGCGGTCACGCCGCGAGCGGCTTCCCGGCGCGGTGCGAGCGTCTGGAACCCGCGCCAGTGAGCTGACGGGAAAGGCTTTTTGCCGGAACTGGCAGTCTCCTTGCTGGGCATTGACGAGCCCCATGACGGGGGAACAACAACAATGCTCAAGGAGAACGTTCATGCCTCACACCGTCACCACCCGCTCGCTGCTGGCCTCGGCGATCGCCCTGGCGAGCGCCGCCATGCTGACCGCGCCGGCCCACGCCGAGGGCCCCAAGCGGCTCGACGTGGCCAGTACCTTCTCGACCCAGAACTTCCTTGGTGCCGGGGCCGAGCACCTGTCCAAGGAGCTCGAGACCGCCACCGGCGGCGCGGTGTCGCTGCGCGTGCACGAGCCGGGGGACCTGGTGCCGCCCTTCGAGGTCTTCAACTCGGTGTCCTCCGGGGCCGTGCAGGCCGGCTGGGACTGGATCGGCTACTGGGCGGGCACCGTGCCGATCACCAACCTCTACGGTGCGCTGCCGTTCGGCCCGTCGCCGGAGGCCTTCATGTCGTGGATGTGGGCCGGCGAGGGTACCGAGCTGCTGCAGAAGGCCTATGACCCCTACGGCGTGAAGGTGCTGCCGTGCTTCATCTCGCCCCAGGAGACCGGCGGCTGGTACAACAAGGAGATCAAGTCGCCCGAGGACTTCAAGGGCCTGTCGATGCGTATCTCCGGGCTGGGCGCCAAGGTACTCAACAAGCTCGGGGCCTCGACCCAGCTGGTGCCGGGCAACGAGATCTACCTGGCGCTGGAGCGCGGGCGCGTCGATGCCACCGAATTCTCGGTGCCGCAGGTCGATGCGGCGATGGGCTTCGACGAGGTCGCCAAGTACTACTACTTCCCCGGCTGGCACCAGAGCGCGAGCTGGTTCTCGCTGC
The DNA here is from genome assembly GCF_020148005.1 of Modicisalibacter tunisiensis. Taxonomy (GTDB): domain Bacteria; phylum Pseudomonadota; class Gammaproteobacteria; order Pseudomonadales; family Halomonadaceae; genus Modicisalibacter; species Modicisalibacter tunisiensis. Next base: position 1,291,069 of record NZ_JAGXFD010000001.1, read on the forward strand.
TGATCAACCAGCAGGTCTGGGATCAGTACAGCGACGAGCGCAAGGCGCAGTTCGAGACGGCCTGTCGTTCGACCCTGCAGTGGGCCATGGCCGAGGCGCCGCCCGCGCAGGTGCGTGCCATCCACAAGCTCGAGGAGAAGGGCGTGCAGGTCAAGCGCTTCCCCGACTCGGTGATCCAGGCGCTGCAGGATGCCTGGGTCGAGGTGCGCCAGGAGGAGATGCAGCAGAACCCGGCGTTCGCCGAGGCCTACAAGTCGCTGATGAAGCACGTCAGGCTGATCGACGAATGGTACAAGCTGCAGGCGCTGCCCGCGCCGGAGCCGGTCAAGGACACCGACTCGGACGGCACCAGCGGGTCTGAAGGAGACGCCTGATGCCCACCGCCGACCTTGCGCCCTGGCGCAGTCGAGGCGGCACGGCATGCGAGGCCCTGGCCCGACCGCTGGTCGGGCTGGGGCTGTGGGTGGGCCGCGTCACCAGCTGGCTGGTGCTGCTGGTGATGCTGGCCGTGCTCACCACCGTGACCCTCAACGCCCTGGGCATCAACGAGATCGCCGAATGGCAGACCGACGTGCTGCTGTTCGGCAAGGCCCTGACCATCAACAGCATCACCGAGCTGCAGTGGCACCTGTTCGGCGTGCTGACGCTGTTCGGCGGCACCTACGCCCTGCACCACGACACCCACGTGCGCGTCGATCTCGTCTACCACCGGCTGTCGCCGCGCGGGCGGGCGATCATCGACATCCTCGGCCACGTGATTTTCCTGATTCCGTTCTGCCTGCTGGTGGCCTGGCTGTCCAAGCACTTCGTGACGATGTCGTATCTCTCCGGCGAGCATTCCAACTACGGTGGACTCACCGACCGCTACCTGATCAAGGCGATCCTGCCGATCAGCCTGGTGTTCCTGGCCATCGGGGCCCTGGGGCAGGTGCTGCACAACCTCGCCGGGCTGTTCGACCCGGCGCATCTGGCCTCCGACCACCACGAGGAGGCGCCGCATGGCTGAGTTCCTGAGCGAGTACGCACTGGCGCTGGCGATGATCGTCACCCTGCTGGCGGGAATCTTCACCGGCTATCCCGTCGCCTTCCTGCTCGGCGGGCTGGGCATCGTCTTCTCGTTCATCGGCGGGGTGCCGCTGCCCTTCCTGGGCACGGTCAGCTCGCGGATCTTCGGCGGGGTGGTCGAGAACTGGCTGATGATCGCCATTCCGCTGTTCGTGTTCATGGGGCTGATGCTCGAGCGTTCCGGGGTCGCGCGGCGCCTGCTGCTGACCCTGCAGCGGCTGTTCGGGCGCACCCACGGCGGGCTGGCGGTCTCGGTGGCGATGCTGGGCATCGTCATGGCCGCCAGCACCGGGATCATCGGTGCCTCGGTGGTGATGCTGGGCCTGCTGGCGCTGCCGGTGATGCTCAAGCAGGGCTACCGCGCCGAGATGGCCTGCGGGGTGATCGCCGCCTCGGGGACCCTGGGCATCCTGATTCCGCCGTCGATCATGCTGGTGCTGATGGGCTCGATCCTCCAGGTCTCGGTGGGCGCGCTGTTCAAGGCCGCGCTGCTGCCCGGGCTGCTGCTGGGCGGGCTGTACATCGCCTATCTGCTGATCACCGCGCGGCTCAAGCCGGACTGGGCGCCGCTGGTCGACCAGAATTCCGCGGAGGCCGACACCACGCCGCTGCCGCTGGCGCTGCTACGCGACCTGCTGGGACCGGTGGCGCTGATCGTCGCCGTGCTCGGCTCGATCATGGCCGGCATCGCCACGCCCACCGAGGCGGCGGCGATCGGCGCGGGCGGCAGCCTGCTGCTGGCGCTGGTCATGCGCAGCCTGGACTGGGCGACCCTGCGCGAGGCGGTGCGCGAGACCTCGCGGACCTCGGCGATGATCCTGTTCGTGGTGATCGGCGCGACCTGCTTCTCGGTGATCTTCAAGCGCCTGGGCGGCGCCTACATGATCGAGGACCTGATCACCGGCACCGGCCTCGGCCCCTATGGCCTGATGCTGCTGATCATGGGCCTGATCTTCGTGCTCGGCTTCTTCCTCGAGTGGATCGAGATCAGCTTCGTGGTGCTGCCGCTGGTCGCGCCGGTGATCGAGTCGCTGGACTTCGGCTACGGCCTCTCCGGCCAGGGGCTGCTGGTGTGGTTCGCCATCCTGGTGGCGATCAACCTGCAGACCAGCTTCCTGACACCGCCGTTCGGCTATGCGCTGTTCTACCTCAAGGGCATCACCGAGGGGCAGATCGGCATCGGTACCATCTACCGCTCGATCATCCCCTTCGTGCTGCTGCAGCTCGCCGGGCTGATCCTGTGCATGGTCTTTCCGGCGCTGGTGCTGTGGCTGCCGGGGCTTCTGTGAGGAAACACTGACGCCATGTCTGCGCTGACCCATCGCGGCGTTGCGCGGTGCTCGGTCGCGAGCCCGCTCGACAACTCGCCCGACATAACATCCCGTCATGTCGCGTTGTCTGTGCGCCGTGCGCCTTGCGTTTGGCAATGCTCGTCGATTTCTCAGCGCTTCCTGGAGAAAGAGCTGTGCGTAAACGGGTCTTGATTGCCGGCGGCGGCGAGCTGCTGGAGCCGCTGGCGCGGGCCTTCCTCGAGGAGGGCGCGACGGTGGCGCTGCTGACGCCGGATGCCGTCGGTCTGTCCCGGACGCTCGATGCCCTGGGCGGCGAGCGCGAGGATCGCTTCGGTCACGTGGCCGAAGCCGGTGCGCTGGATACCCTGCTCGGGCGCCTGAGCCGGCTGGATGTCCTGGTCTGCGCGCCGCCGCCGCTGGCGCCCAGCGTGCCCCTGGCGCGGCGGCTGAGCGAGCAGGTCGCCGAACCCTCGGCCCTGCTGCAGATCGCCCGGGCCTGGATGCACAGCCGTGGCGGCGGGCGTCTGGTGGCCGTCGCCCCGGACGGCGACAGCCAGGCGGCGAGCATGGTGCGCGAGGCCCTGGCGGCGCTGGTGCGACGGCTGGGCGACGCCGGGAGCGCGGGGGTGTGCATCAACCTGCTGTGCCCGCGTGGGGCATCGCGCTCCGCCGTGGCGGACTGCGCGCGCTTTCTGGCCGGCGGCGCCGGGCGGGCCTTGAACGGGCAGGTGCTGACCCTGACCTAGTCGCGCCACTCGGCGGGACGTGCCCCGCCCAGGAAGATCGCCACGCACTGGCGGGCGCGCTCGGCGCACTGGGCGTCGTCGGGGGCGGGGTGGCGGCCCAGCAGGGCGTCGATGTGCCACTCGCCGAGCAGCATGCCCATGAACATGCCGGCGGCCTCGCGCGGGTCGGCGAGCGCCAGGTTGCCGGCGGCCACCTGGTCGCGCAGGTAGTCGGCCAGATCCTGGCGGGTGCGGTCGGGGCCGCGGCGCAGGAACAGTTCGCCGAGCGCGGGGGCCCGCTCCGCCTCGAAGGCCAGCCCCCGCGTCAGCCGGATCACTCCGGGGTCGAAGACCAGTGCCAGCATCCGCCGGCCCAGCTCGAACAGCACCTGCTCCGGTGCGGCGGCATCGCGCCGCCCGGCCTCCAGGACCTCCCAGGCGGTGGCGATATGGCGCTCCATCGCCGCCATGAACAACCCTTCCTTGTTGCCGAACAGCTTGTAGAGCGTGGCCAGCGACCCGCCGGCCCGCGCGACCACGTCGTTGACGCTGGCGCCGGCATACCCCTGTTCCAGGAAGACGTCGCGGGCGGCATCGAGCAGCCGTTCACGGCGCGCCTCGCCGCGCGGGGTGCAGGCCCGTGCGCACGGGCCGGGGCGGGATTCGGACATGCGGACTCCTGGCCGGATCGATCATCGATGGTCATGTAGTGTAGCATTCATTACACTATGTGGCAGCGGCCCGGGTGATGGAAGCCACGAAGCCCGGGCAGGCCCGCAAGGCGCGCGGCATCCGCGCCGGGGCGCAGCGAACCGAGGAGTCGACATGAAGCAGACGGGCAAGATCGTGGGCGCGCTGGTGGCCGTCGTGGCGCTGGCCGTGCTGGGCTGGCGGGGCTGGGAGTGGTGGCAGGTCGGTCGCTTCATCGAGGAGACCGACAACGCCTACGTGCATACCGACAGCGTGGCGATCCGCGCCGAGCTCGCCGCCCGGGTGGCCGAGGTAGTGGTCGACGACAACCAGCCGGTGACGAAAGGGCAGCTGCTGGTGCGCCTCGACGACGCCAGTTATCGCGATCGGGTCAGCCAGGCCCGGGCGCAGCTGGCGGTGGCCACGGCCGCGATCGCCCAGGCCCGGCGGCAGGTGGCGTTGCAGAAGGCGGCGATCGACGAGGCCGGAGCGCAGGTCGAGGCGGCCCGGGCCGATGTCGACCAGGCCCGGCAGCATCTGGCGCGCTCCTCGAAGCTGGCCTCGCGCAACTATGCCTCGCGCCAGCAGCACGAGGACGACCAGGCCGCCCTGCGGGTCGCGAAATCGACGCTCGCCGCGCGGCAGGCCGCGGTAACCTCGGCACGGCGCCGGCTGGCCGTTGCCGAGTCGGATGTCGACAGTGCCCGGGCCAGGCGCGACGCCGCTCGGGCCGATCTGGCCTACGCCCGTCATCAGCTCGACAAGACCCGCATCGTCGCCCCCCGCGACGGCGTGGTCGGCAACCTGACCGTCGAGGCCGGCACGCTCGCCCAGCCGTCGCTGACGCTGATGCAGCTGGTGCCCATCGACTCGGCCTACGTGGTGGCCAACTACAAGGAAACCCAGCTCGCGCGGATGCGGGTCGGCCAGCCGGTGGATATCCATGTCGACGCCTTTCCCGACACGACCTTCAGCGGCGTGGTCGACAGCCTGGCGCCGGCCACCGGTACCCAGTTCAGCCTGCTGCCGCAGGACAACGCCACCGGCAACTTCAACAAGATCGTCCAGCGGGTGCCGGTGAAGATTCGCGTCACCGGCCCCGACGACGCCCTGGGCCGGCTACGTGGCGGGCTGTCGGTGGTGCCGGGGATCGACACCCGTGACCGGGACGCCGATACGCCCGGAAAGCCGGCCTCCGGAAAGCCGGCCTCCGGAAAGCCGGCCTCCGGAAAGCCGGCCTCCGTGGCCCGTAGCGGGAGCGGCGCGTGAGCGACGCCGCGGCCGACGGCGCCCGTCAGGGCGTCAGCGACCTGCCGCCGTGGCCGCAGCGCTTCGGCTTCATCGCCGCGGTGTTCGGCATGTTCATGGCGATCCTGGATATCCAGATCGTCGCCAGTTCGCTCAACGAGATCCAGGCCGGGCTGTCGGCCAGCCAGGACGAGATCTCCTGGGTGCAGACGGCCTACCTGATCGCCGAGATCGTGATGATCCCCCTGTCGGGGATGCTGATGCGCATTCTCTCGACGCGGGTGGCCTTCACGCTCTCCTGCGCCGGTTTCACGCTGGCCAGCCTGGGCTGCGCACTGGCCGGTTCCATCGAGCAGCTGATCGTGCTGCGCGCCATCCAGGGCTTCGCCGGCGGGGCGATGATTCCCATCACCCAGGCGGTGAGCTTCTCGATCTTTCCCCGGCGGGTGATGGGCAGCGTGCAGGCGGTGATCGGCATGGTGGTGACCATGGCGCCCTCGATCGGCCCCACGGTGGGCGGCTATCTGACCGATATCGCCAGCTGGCACTGGCTGTTTTTGGCCAACGTGATCCCCGGGGTGCTGGTGTGCTGGGCGGCCTGGACCTTCCTCGACATCGACCGGGCGAACCATGCCGTCGCCCGCCGTCTGGACTGGATCGGCCTGGCGCTGATCGCGGTGTTTCTCGGCTCGCTGGAGTTCGTGCTCGAGGAGGGCCCCGGCGACGACTGGTTCGCCAGCGATCGCATCGTCGTCATGACACTGCTCTGCGTGCTGGCGGGGGTCTGGTTCTTCGCCCGCACCCTGCGTCGCGAGCATCCCATCGTCGACCTCTACGCCTTCGCCAACCGCAACTTCGCCCTCGGCGCCGGGCTGGGCTTCATCATCGGCATCGCGCTCTACGGGCTGGTCTACCTGATGCCGCTGTTCTTCGGCCAGGTGCGCCACTTCTCGAGCCTGCAGATCGGCGAGGTGATGTTTGTCACCGGCCTGACCATGTTCTGCTGCGCGCCGATCGTCGGCCAGCTTTCCAATCGCCTGGACCTGCGCGTGCTGCTCGTTGCCGGTCTGCTGCTGGTGGGCATCGGCTCGATGATGAATGCCGACCTGACCGTGGAGTCGGGGTTCTGGCAGTTCTTCTGGCCGCAGGTGGTGCGCGGCATGGGGCTGATCCTGTGCATCATTCCCGCCTCGCGGATCGCGCTGGGTACCTTGCCGCCCCACGAGGTCGGCAATGCCAGCGGGCTGTTCAACGTGATGCGCAACCTCGGCGGGGCGGTGGGGCTGGCGCTGCTCGACACGCTGCGCGACTGGCGCGAGGACTTTCACTGGAACGCGCTGGCGCCGGCCATCGATAGCGGCCGCGAGGTGGTGGTGGCGGAAATCGCCAGGTACGAGGCGATGCTCGCGGGCTCGGTGCCTGACGCCCACCGGGCCGCGGTGGGCATGCTGGTCCAGCGCCTCTCCGAGCAGACGGTGGTGATGGCCTTCAACGACATCTTCCTGTGGCTGGGCATGATCTACCTGCTCAGCGTGCCGCTGGTGTTCCTGCTGCGGCGCATCGAGGCCTGACTTCAGCCAATGCCTGGCGTCCTGCCGGCCGGGCATCGGTTCGGCGCTGCTCCATCGGGCCGGTGCCATCGAACGGACACGAAAGTGTCAGCCGGCTGTCATCGTGGTGCCGGATCATGCGGTCATGTCGATCATGGCGTCGGTGCCTCTTGTGGCCAGGCCGACGTCGTTCGACGCCACTTCGATCCGCCTGACGACCAAGGACGTTCCCATGACCCAGTCTGTCGATAGCAATCGCCGCCGTCTGCTCGGCTTCATGGCGGGCGCGCCACTGCTGCCGCTCGCCGGTGGTCTCGCCGGCCTCGGTGCCAGCCGTTCCGCGGCCGCCGCGACCGAGGCCACGCTCGATTCCGTCAGCTTCCTGCCCATGGCGGCGCCCTCGCTGAGCAACCCGGTCGCCATGGCGACCACCACCATCGGCTCGGCCATGCAGCTTCACATGAGCGACGGCAGCAGCCGCCAGGTCAAGCTCGCCTATCATCCGTTCTTCATCACCGGCGATCGGGTGCCCGACGGTCAGGGCGGCACGGTGGTCGCCGGCGGCTACTACGACATCGACAACCGGCCGATCCTCGACCCCTCGGCCGGCAATCGCCAGTTCTTCTCCGACTGCCCGGACGGCACCAGCCTGCTGACGGTCGACAACGCCCGGGTCGACGGCGTGTACGGCAACCCCGTGTTCGCCGTCGTGCAGTTCGAATACACCACCCGCGACGGCGCCGGCGAGTCGATGTACGGCCGCCTGCCCTCGCCGATCGCGGTGCTGACCCTGGATCAGAACCCGGAAACCGGCGAGCTGACGCTGGTCAAGTACCACAATGTCGACACCTCGCCGGTGGGCGGGCTGTGGATCACCTGCGGCGCCAGCCTGTCGCCCTGGGGCACCCACCTGTCCAGCGAGGAGTACGAGCCGGACGCCGCCGCCCCCGACGACGAGTTCAAGAGCTACTGCCGGAACCTGTTCGGCGACGAGAACCGCGGCACGCCCTACAACTACGGCCACCTGCCGGAAGTGACGGTCAATCCGGACGGCACCGGCACCCTCGTCAAGCATTACAACCTCGGGCGTCTCTCCCACGAGTTGATTCAGGTCATGCCTGACGAGCGCACCGTGCTGATGGGTGACGACGCCACCAACGGCGGCCTGTTCATGTTCGTCGCCGACAAGCCGCGGGACCTGTCGTCCGGCACCCTGTACGTGGGCAAATGGACCCAGGTCTCGGGCAAGGGCCCCGGCGCCGGCGACATCGGCTGGATCCGTCTGGGCCATGCCGACAGCGCCGAGATCAAGCAGCTGATCGACGACGGTATCCAGGCGTCGGATATCATGGATATCCGCACCGAGGACCCGCAGGACGAGGGCTTCACCCGCATCCCCTACAGCGGCAAGATCAACTGGGTCAAGCTCAAGCCGGGCATGGAGAAGGCCGCCGCCTTCCTCGAGACGCACCGCTACGCGGCCCTGGTCGGCGCCTCGATGGGCTTCACCAAGATGGAAGGCACCACCGTCAACGCCGCCGACAAGAAGGCCTATTCGGCCATGTCCTACATCTACAAGACGATGACCGACGGCAGCAGCGATATCCACGTCGAGGGGCCGACCGCCGGGGCGGTCTACGAGCACACCCTGCGCGGCGGCCAGAAGGACAGCGGCGGCCAGCCCATCGACAGCGAGTGGGTGTCGGTACACATGGCACCGCCGGCCAACCTCGTCGGCGAGGACCTGGCCGAACCGGACGCGCTGGGCAACACCGCCCATGCCGACCGCATCGCCAACCCCGACAACATCAAGTTCTCCGAGGAGCTGCGCACCCTGTTCATCGGCGAGGACAGCGGCAACCACGTCAACAACTTCCTGTGGGCCTACAACGTCGACAGCGGCAAGCTCACGCGCCTCCTGTCCTGCCCCGCGGGCGCCGAGTCCACCGGGTTGCAGGCCGTCGACTCGATCAACGGCTGGACCTACATCATGAGCAACTTCCAGCACCCAGGCGACTGGGAAAGCCCGCTGCACGACAAGGTCCGCGAGACGCTCGACCCCTACGTGCGGGCCAACTACAAGGACCGCTACGGCGCCGCGGTGGGCTACATCACCGGCATGCCGAAGCTGGGCTGAGCCGCCGCCGACCGTCGGGCACTGGCCTCGACGCCGTGCATGGCGCATCCTGTGCGCCATGCACGACTCCCTGATCGCCGCCCTCGCGGCGCTGCGCAAGACGCTCAATGATCGCCGCCACCGTGGCCTGCTGTGGGCCGACGGCGAGGCGGCGATGGTGCGTGAGCGGGCCCTTGGCATCTGGCGTGGCGGCGACTGGCAGGCGCCGCTGTGGCTGGGCCCCACCGCCCCCGCCGATGATATCCCCGTGCTGCCCGCCGCCAAGGCCCGTACACGGCTGGGCGGCGAGCACGAGCTGGTGGTGGTGGACGCCGCCACCCCGGGCGGCGGCTTCGACCCCGAGGCCTTCGGCGCCGTCGCCGGCACGGTGCGCGCCGGTGGCTTGCTGCTGCTGCTGACGCCCGCCGACTGGCGCACCGCCGCGCCACGCCCCGACGCCGACTATGCCCGGCTGGCCAGCTGGCCCCATGCCGTCGACTCGCTCAGTGCCCATACCCTGGCACGGCTGGCCCGTTGCCTGCGCACCGCCGACACCCTGCTGCACTGGCCGGCCGAGGCCGAGCGTCCCGACCTGACGCCGCCGGCGGCCGGCGAGGCCGCAGCGCCATCGGACGTGGCCGATCCGGACTGCCTGAGTGCCGATCAGGCCGAAGCGGTGCGCCGCCTGAGCCGCCTGCGTCGCCGCCGCCCGCTGGTGATCAGCGCCGATCGCGGCCGCGGCAAGAGCGCGGCGCTGGGCATCGCCGCGGCCCGGCGGCTGGCCGGCGGCGAACGCGAGCTGTGGTTGACCGCGCCGCGCCCCGGCGCCGTCGAGCCGGTGTTCGAACGCCTCGCCGCGCTGCTGCCCGGGGGGCGGCGTGAGGCCAATGTCTTTGTGGTGACCACCGGCCAGGGCCCGGCGCGGCTGCGCTTTCTGCCGCCGGATGGCGTGATGGCGGCCCTGGCCGAGGCGGGGGGCGAACCGAGTGCCGCGCCGACGCTGCTGGTCGACGAGGCGGCGGCGATTCCCGCACCGCTGCTGGGACGCTGGCTGGCGGCCTTTCCGCGGCTCGCCTTCGCCACCACCGTGCATGGCTACGAGGGCACCGGGCGCGGCTTTGCGGTGCGCTTTCGCGAGCGGCTCGCGCGCGAGACGCCGGACTGGCGGGCCTGTCGGCTCGCGACCCCCGTGCGCTGGGCGCCGGGCGATCCGCTCGAGGCGCTGACCCGCGAGCTGCTGCTGCTCGACGCCGAACCGGCGGACGACGACCGGGTCACCGCGGCGCTCGCCGCTGAGCCGGTACAGCTGGCCGAGCTCGACCGGGCGGCGCTGGCCCGTGACACCCCGGCGCTGACCGAGCTCTTCGGCCTGCTGGTCCAGGCGCACTACCGCACCACGCCCGGCGATCTGCGCCAGCTGCTCGACGCCCCGGACACCCGGCTGCTGGCGGCCCGGGTCGGCGGGCACTGCGTGGGGGTGTGCCTGGTTCAGGCCGAGGGCGGACTGCCGGCGGCGCTGGCCGCGGCGGTCCACCATGGCGAGCGTCGCCCGCGGGGCCATCTGCTGGCCCAGTCGCTGGCGGTGCACGGCGGCTGGCGCGAGGCGGCCGAAACGCGCTGGTGGCGCATCCAGCGCATCGCCGTGCATCCCGCGGCACGCCGGCGCGGGGTGGGCTCGCGGCTGCTCGCGGCGGTGGCCGAGCGGGCCCGCGTCGCCGGCATCGACGCCCTGGGTACCAGCTTCGGCGGCGAGCCCGCCCTGCTGGCCTTCTGGCGCTCCCGGGGCTACGCCACCCTGCGCCTGGGCCTGTCCCGCGAGGCCTCCAGCGGTGAGCATGCGGTGATGATGGGGCTGCCCCTGCACGCCGACGCCCGTCGGCGGCTGACCGACTGGCAGGCCGAGTTCCACGAGCTGCTGCCGACCCTGCTGGCCGCCGAACTGGACGAGCTCGATGCCGCCCTGATCGTGGCGCTGCTCGACGAGGCTCCCGTGCCACCGCTCGATACGGCCACGCCGGCGCGGCTGGCCTGGTTCGCCGCGGGCGGTGGCGAGCTGGCGCTGGCACGGCCCTGGCTGGCCCGGGCCTGGCGCATCGCCCGTCATCGCGCGCCCTCCGCGCTGGACGAGGCCGAGTGGCAGGCGCTGGCGGCGCCGCTGTTCCAGGGCCGCGAGGTGCCCGCCGGCTGGACGGCGGCGGGTCGCAAGGCACGCCTGCGCCACTGGCGCGAGCTGGCCGGGCGGCTCCAGGCGGCGCTCGAGACGACGCGTCCCGACAAGCTTGATGCACGTCAAGCGGGTGGCATCGGCAGTCCGTAGACTAGTCCGGATTTCTTGTTCACTGACGACTCGCGTTCCCACGCTCCCTTATGCAGACTTCCTCCACGGCAAGACCCCGCGACTGGCTCAAGCAGGAAAGCCGTCGCGTGCGCACGCCGGTCAGCTGGGCCATCGGCCTGGGCCTGGCCAGCGGCGTGCTGCTGATCCTCCAGGCGACCCTGCTCGCCCATGTCGCCGACGGCGCCATCTTCCAGGGCACGCCGCTGGCCACCCTGTGGCCGGCCTTCGCCGGCATGCTGGCGATCCTGCTGGTGCGCGCGGGGCTGACCTACGCGGTCGAGCGCTGCGCCTTCGCCGCCGCCGCCACGGTCAAGCTGGCGATCCGCGACCGACTCATGCACCAGCTCGAGGCGCTGGGGCTGGCCTGGCAGCGCGACACCCAGACCGGCGACATCGTCAACAGCGTCACCGACGGCGTCGAGCACCTCGAGGCCTACTACGCCCGCTACCTGCCGCAGACGGCGCTGGCCGCGCTGATTCCGCTGGCGATCCTCGCGGTGATCCTGCCCATCGACTGGGTCTCGGGGCTGATCCTGCTGGTCACCGCGCCGCTGATCCCGGTGTTCATGATCTTCATCGGCAAGGGCGCCGAGAAGCTCAACCAGCGCCAGTGGCGGCGCATGGGGCGGCTCTCGGGGCATTTCCTGGACGCGCTGCAGGGGCTGACCACGCTCAAGGTCTTCAACCTGGGCCGGCGCGAGGCACGGCTGATCGAGCGGCTCTCCGACGACTATCGGGCCAGCACCATGAAGGTCCTGCGGCTGGCCTTCGTCTCCTCGCTGGTGCTGGAGTTCCTGGCCACGGTGAGCATCGCCATGGTCGCGGTGCTGATCGGCTTTCGCCTGCTGTGGGGCGAGCTGGGCTTCGAGGCGGGCTTTCTGGTGCTGTTGCTGGCGCCGGAGTTCTATCTGCCGCTGCGCAACATGGGCAGCGTCTACCATGCCCGCATGGAGGCGCTGGGCGCGGCCGAGCGCATCGTCGAGCTGCTCGACACCCCGGCCCGGCCCTGGAGCGGCACGCGCCGCGATGTGCGGACGCCCGGCGATCCGCCGCGGGTGGCGCTGGAAGGGCTGGCCTACGCCTATCCGGGCGGCGTGCAGGCGCTCAGCGACATCGACCTGACCATCGCCCCGGGCGAGACGCTGGCCATCGTCGGCCCCTCGGGGGCGGGCAAGAGCACCCTGGCGCTGCTGCTGCTGGGCCTGCTGCGCGCCGGGTCGGGGCGGCTCGCGGTCAACGGCGTGGCGCTCGACGAACTCGACATCGACACCTGGCGCGAGTCGCTGGCCTGGGTGCCCCAGCAGCCGCGGCTGTTCTTCGGTACGGTGCGCGACAACCTGTGCCTGGGGCGCGACGACATCGACGATGCGGCCCTGTGGCGGGCGCTGGAACAGGCCCAGGCGAAGGCGCTGGTCGCCGCGCTGCCGCAGGGGCTGGACACGCCGCTCGGCGAACGCGGGGTACGCCTGTCCGGCGGCGAGGCACAACGCCTGGCGATCGCCCGGGCCCTGGTCCGCGAGGCGACCTTCGTGGTCGCCGACGAGGTCAGCGCCCACCTGGATTCCGACAACGAGCGGGCGCTGGTCGCGGCGCTCGAGACGTTGGGGCAGGGGCGCAGCCTGGTGATCATCGCCCACCGGCTGGCGACCGTGCGCCACGCCGACCGCATCGTGGTACTCGACGGCGGGCGCATCCGCGAGCAGGGCAGCCATCAGGCCCTGATGGCCGCCGGCGGGCTCTATGCCCGGCTGGTGGCCGGTGCCGACGGGGAGGTGCCGGCATGAGCGACCTGCGCTGGTGGCTGTCGATCGCCCGTCCCTACCTGGGCTACTTCGCGCTGGGCATCCTGCTCAGCGTGGTGACCGTCTCCGCCAACATGGCGCTGCTGGCGGTGTCCGGCTGGTTCCTGGCCAGCATGGCGGCGGCGGGGCTCGCCGCGGCGGACTTCAACTACTTCACTCCGGCGGCGCTGATCCGCGGCCTGTCGATCGCCCGCACCGGCGGTCGCTATCTCGAGCGGCTGGTCAGCCACGACGCCACCCTGCGGCTGCTCACCGGCCTGCGGGTGTGGTTCTACCGTCAGGTGGAGCCGCTCTCGCCGCAGCAGCTGCAGGGGCTGCGCAGCGGCGACCTGCTGGCACGGGTGCGCTCCGACATCGACACCCTGGACAACGTCTATCTGCGGCTGCTGACGCCCGCCGTGGTGGCGCTGATCTGCCTCGGCGGCGCGGTGCTGGTGCTGGCCACCTACAGTGTGCCGGTGGCGCTGGTCAACCTGGCGCTGCTGGTGCTGGCGGGCGTGGCCCTGCCGGCGCTGGTCGAGCGGCTCGGGCGCGAGCCGGGCCGCCAAGGTGTGGCGATCGCCGCCGAGCTCAAGGCCAGCGTGGTGGATGCGGTCGAGGGGCTGGGCGAGCTGAGCGTGTTCGGCGACCTGCCCCGCCGACGCGCGGAGATTCATGAGCTGAGCCGACGCTGGCTGGCGGCCCAGGCGCGGCTTGCGCACCTGTCGGGGCTATCCGGCGCCGGTGTGCTGCTGCTCACCAACCTCGCCGTGCTGGTCACCGCCTGGCTGATGGTGCCGCTGGTGCAGGGGCCGGGGCTGGCGGCGGTCGACTTCGCCCCGGTGGTGCTGCTGGTCATGGGCTGCTTCGAGGCGATCGCCCAGCTGCCCGGCGCCTGGCAGGCCCTGGGACAGCTGCGGGCGGCGACGCGGCGGCTGCGGGCCTTCGAGACGCTCGCGCCCAATGTCACCGACCCCGCCGAGCCGGCGCCGCCGCCCGAGGACGATACCCTGTGCTTCGCCGGCGTCGGCGCACGGCATACCGCCGACGGCCCCTGGGCGCTGACGGATCTCGACCTCACCATCGCCCCCGGCGAGCATGTCGCGCTGGTGGGGCCGAGCGGGGCCGGCAAGAGCACGGTGACGCAGCTGCTGCTGCGCCTGATGCCGGCCGAGCGCGGCGAGATCCGCTGGGGCGGGCGGCCGGTCGAGGCCTACCGCAGCGAGGACCTGCGGGCACGCCTCGCCGTGGTGCCGCAGAAGATCTACCTGTTCCATGCCACGGTGCGCGACAACCTGCTGCTGGGCAATCCCGAGGCCGACGAGGCGGCGATGGTCGAGGCGGCGCGACTGGCCTGTCTGCACGACGAGATCCTGGCGCTGCCCGAGGGCTACGACACCATCGTGGGCGAGGAGGGGCTCAAGCTCTCCGGCGGCCAGATCCGCCGGCTGGGCATTGCCCGCGCCCTGCTGCGCGACGCCCCGGTGGTGATCATGGACGAGCCGGGCGAGGGGCTCGACACCGCCACCGCGGCGCGGCTGCGCGCGAATCTGGCCGGCTATCTCGCCGGGCGTTCGCTGCTGCTGATCTCGCACCATCCGGGCTGGGCGCGTCTGGCCGAACGAGTGTTGCTGCTCGAGCGCGGGCGGCCGATCGCGAGCGGTGATCATGCCTCGCTGATGCGCGATTGCGCCACCTACCGACGCCTGGCGAGCCCCGGGCTGACGAGCCCGGCGCCCCTGGCCGAGACGGCTTGCGACAGCCTGCCGCAGGCCGGCGGCGAGTGCCGGTGAGCGGCCTTGATACAGGTCAAGAGGCGTTTTCCGGCGCTGCGTTAGGCTGAGGCCGCACTTCCGTCGCTGTCCACGCCGCCGGGCGTGGAGAGCGTCGGTCACGCAGGGATCACGGAGAACACCTCGCCATGCAAGAACTAGACACCGTCATCGAGCTGTCGCGACTCCAGTTCGCGGCCACGGCGTTGTATCACTACCTTTTCGTGCCGCTGACGCTGGGCTTCTCGGTGTTGCTGGCGACGATGGAAACCATCTACGTCATCACCGGGCGCGACATCTACCGGCAGATGACCCACTTCTGGTCGAAGCTGTTCGCCATCAACTTCGCCCTGGGCGTGGCCACCGGCCTGACCATGGAGTTCGAGTTCGGCACCAACTGGTCGACCTACTCGCATTTCGTCGGCGACATCTTCGGCGCGCCGCTGGCCATCGAGGGCCTGATGGCGTTCTTCCTCGAATCGACCTTCGTCGGCCTGATGCTGTTCGGCTGGGGCAAGCTGTCGCGCGGCAAGCACTTGCTGGTGACCTACATGGTGGCGCTGGGGTCCAACCTCTCGGCGCTGTGGATCCTGATCGCCAACGGCTACATGCAGAAGCCCACCGGCTCGGCGTTCAATCCCGACACCATGCGCATGGAGCTGACCAGCTTGCCGGACCTGATCTTCAGCCCCGAGGCGCAGGCCAAGTTCGTCCACACCAGCATCGCCGGCTACGTGACCGCGGCGATCTTCGTGCTGGGCATCAGCGCCTTCTACCTGCTGCGGCGCCGCCACATCGAGCTGGCCAAGCGCTCGTTCCGGGTCGCCGCGCTGTTCGGCGTGTTCGCCAGCATCGGTGTGATCTCGCTGGGCGACGCCCTGGGCTTCATCAACGGCGGCGCCCAGCCCACCAAGCTGGCCGCCATGGAAGGGCTGTGGGAAACCGCCGAGGCCCCGGCCGGCTTCAACCTGATCGCCTGGCCCAACCAGGAGGAGCAGCGCAACGACTTCGAGGTACAGATTCCGTACCTGCTGACGCCGCTGGTCACCCACACCTTCGACGAGTCGATTCCCGGGGTGAATGATCTGGTGGCCGAGGCCGAAACACGGATTCGCAACGGCATCCCGGCGTTGAGCGCTCTGCAGACGCTGCGCGAGAACCCCACCGACGCCCAGGCACGCGCCACCTTCGAGGCCCATCAGGACGACCTGGGCTACGCGCTGCTGGTCCAGCGCTACGTCGAGGACGTTTCGCAGGCCACCGATGCCCAGATCGCCAAGGCGGCGGCCGACACCATCCCGCCCGTGGCGCCGGTGTTCTGGTCGTTCCGCGTCATGGTGGCGACGGCCTTCCTGATGATGGCCTTCCTGATCCTGGCGGTGATCTTCTCGCTGCGTGGCACCCTGCATCGGCATAACTGGTTCCTGCGCCTGGCGCCGTGGATGATTCCGGTACCGTTTATCGCCAACGAGGCCGGCTGGGTGGTCGCCGAGCTGGGACGCCAGCCGTGGACGGTCTACGGCCAGCTGCCGACCTGGCTGTCCGCTTCGACCCACAGCGTCGGCTACATGATCTTCTCGCTGACCGGGTTCGTGCTGCTCTACAGCCTGTTCATCGTCGTCGAGATGTACCTGATGGTGAAATTCATCCGTCTGGGGCCGAGCGAGGGCAAGCATGACGCGCATGCCGATTCGGTCCGTCAACAACATTCATCCCAGTGGAGCGAGGCCTGAGCCATGGATCCGTACGTACTTCTCAAGGTGACCTGGTGGGTGCTGCTGGGTGTGCTGCTGATCGGCCTGGCGGTGATGGTCGGCATGGATATGGGGGTCGGCGCCGCGCTGCGCTACCTGGGCCGCACCGACGGTGAGCGCCGCGCGGTGATCAACATGATCGCCCCGCACTGGGACGGCAACCAGGTGTGGTTCATCCTCGGCGGCGGGGCGGTGTTCGCCGCCTGGCCGACCATCTACGCCACCGCCTTTTCCGGGCTCTATGTGGTGATGCTGGTGCTGCTGTGGTCGATGATCGTGCGCCCGCTGGGCTTCGAGTACCGCAGCAAGCTGCCGGGTGAGCGCTGGCGCGGCGCCTGGGACTGGATGCTGTTCATCTCCGGCGCGGTGCCGATGATTGTCTTCGGTGCGGCGATGGGCAACATGCTCGAGGGTGTGCCGTTCCACTTCTCCTGGAACATGGTCTCCTACTACACCGGCAGCTTCATCAGCCTGTTCAACCCCTTCGCCGTACTGTGCGGAGTGATGGCGCTGGCGCTGGCGCTCTATCAGGGCGGCGCCATGGTGATGAACCGCGGCACCGGGGTGATCCGCGAACGCGCCTGCCGCTTGCTCACCATCGCCGGTCTGGTGGCGCTGGCGGTGTTCAGCCTCTGCGGCATCTGGGTGACCCTGATGCACGGCTACGAGATCACCGCGGGCGGCGACCCGGCCGGCCCGGCGCTGCCGCTCAACAAGACCGTGGAAACCGCCGCCGGCGCCTGGCTGGCCAACTACACCGCCCACCCGGCGCTGTGGCTGGTCCCGGCGAGTGTCTACCTGGCCGTGCTGGGCGGCATCGCCGCGGCGCGCGCCGGCCTGTCGCACCTGGCCTGGTGGCTGGGCGCGCTGGCCTGGGCCGCCACCCTGGTCACGCTGGGTGCGGCGATGTTCCCGTTTTTGATGCCGTCGTCCAGCGAGCCGAGCCACAGCCTGACCGTGTGGGATGCGTCCTCGAGCCTGGGCACGCTGGGCTGGATGCTGGCCTTCACCGCGGTCTTCATCCCGATCATCGGCATCTACACCAGCTGGGCCTTCTGGGTGATGCGCGGCAAGGTGACGCCGGAATCGATCGCCCACGACGAACACGCCTACTGATTGCGGAGCCCGGACCATGAAACAGATACTGCACTTCCTCTTCTGGCTGCTCCTCGCGGTGGTGGCCATCGCCCTGACCATCGTGCTGGGCGAGCGCGGCGCCTGGTACTTCGCCTGGGTGCTGGGCACTGTGATGATCGTGCTGATCGCCGCGGCGGGCACGGCGATCATCGATGCCCGCTACGACGAGAGCCACGACGACCACTACTGAGCGTCGCCCCGCTTGCGTTCGCGCCGCCGCCCCGGTCATCGCCGGGGCGGCGGCGTTTTCGGACAGGACGAGGAAAAGTCCCGGGCGGAAGGCTTCGTGACGGGGTCATGATCGCTACAATGACCGGCGATCGATATCGTCGCCTTCAGGACCCGTCATGAACGAGCATCTGGAAACCCTGACGCCGCGCCCGCTGTGGCGCCATTTCCGCACCCTGTGCAACACGCCGCGGCCCTCCGGCCACGAGGCCGGCATCCGCCGCACGCTGATCGCCTGGGCCGAGGCCCGGGGCCTCGCCCACGATCTCGACGCCGCCGGCAACCTGCGCCTGAAGAAACCGGCGACGCCGGGCTGCGAGCAGGCCCCGGGGGTGATCCTCCAGGGCCATCTGGACATGGTCGCCCAGGCCAACGCCGAGCATCCCCACGACTTCACCAGCGATCCCATCGAGACCGTCATCGCCGACGGCTGGCTGCATGCCCGCGGCACCACCCTGGGGGCCGACAACGGCCTGGGCGTGGCCGCGGCGCTGGCGATTCTCGAGGATGACACCCTGCGCCACGGCCCGCTCGAGGCGCTGTTCACCGTCGAGGAGGAGTCCTCCATGGGCGGCGCGCTGCACCTGGCCGAGGGCTGGCTGGAGGGGCGCATCCTGCTCAACCTGGACTCCGAGGATCGTGGTCAGGTCTACATCGGCTGCGCCGGCGGCGCCGACGTGGTGGTCGAGGCCAACCTGCCGACCAGTGCCGTGCACGCCGAGGAGCGCACCTGGCGGCTGTCGCTGACCGGGCTGGTCGGCGGCCACTCGGGGATCGACATCCACAAGGGGCGCGGCAACGCCAATCGCCTGCTGGTGCGGGTGCTGCGCGCCCTGGAGCCCTGCGGTGTGCGCCTGGTCGACTATCACGGCGGCACGCTGCGCAACGCCCTGCCGCGCGAGGCCTTCGCCACCCTGGTGATGGCCGACGGCGAGGAGGGCGCCGCCCGGGCGCGCCTGGCGGCCCTGCAGGATGAGCTGCGCGCCGAGCTCGAGGGCGTCGATGAAGGGCTCGCACTGGCGCTGGAGCCGGCGGCGCGGGCCGAGACGGCCCTGACGCCCACCGCCAGTCGCATGCTGGTCGCCGCGCTGCATGTGGCGCCCTGCGGCGTGGAGCGCATGAGCGTCGCGGTGCCCGGGGTGGTGGAAACCTCCAACAACCTGGGGGTGGTGAGCCTCGAGGCGGGGCGCCTGCATCTGTGTGCCCTGGTGCGCTCGCTGCGCGACAGCGCCTGCGCCGACATGGCGGATCGTTTCCGTGCGCTGTTCGGCCTGATCGGTGCCGAGGTGCGCATGGAAAACGCCTACCCGGGGTGGACACCGGCCCCCGAGAGTCCGCTGCTGACGCGCTTCCGCGAGCTGCATCAACGGCTGACGGGCGATGCGCCGGCGGTCAGGGTGATCCACGCCGGGCTGGAGTGCGGGATTCTCGGCGGCAAGTATCCCGGCCTGCAGATGATCTCCTTCGGCCCGCAGATTCGCGGCGCGCACTCGCCCGACGAACGGGTCGAGATCGACTCGGTGGCGGAGTTCTGGCAGCTGCTGCGGGCGATGCTCGAGTCGCTGGCCATTGATCCGCTCAGTCCGGCGAATGCCTGACCGCCGCCAGGCCGTCGGCGGAGATCAGGCCGTGGCGGAAGGCATGCTCGGCCATGCCCAGGCTGCTGTCGGCCAGCAGCAGCGTGCAGTCGTGCGCGTCGACCTCCTCGGCCAGCCGGGCGATGTCCGCCTTGCGCGCGGCGCTGTGGTCGACGTCGCGGATGTAGATGGCGCGGATGCGCCCGGGGTGGTCATGCACCAGGCGGGCGTAGGTCTCGGGATCCTCCTGGCCGCTGTCGCCGATCAGCACGAAGGGCAGGGTGTCGTAGAGCGCCAGCATGCGCTCGATCACCATCACCTTGTGGTCGCTGGCCTTGCGCGGCCAGGGGCGCTGCAGGGTCAGCCCCCATTCGCGCAGGAACAGGATCGGACCGACGGGGATGCGGTTGCGCTGGAAGAAGGCTTCCAGTATCTCGTAGATGCTCCAGGGCCCCCGCGAGACATAGAGCATCGGGCGCCGGCGCTGCCCGTCGGTACCGTCGAACAGTGCCTGATAGAAGGCCGCGACGCCGGGGAAGGCCGTGCGGCGGTCGGCCTTCTCGAGGAACAGGCGGTAGGCCATCTTCAGCTTGTTGGCGACCCCGGTGTACATGACCGTGTCGTCGATGTCGCTGATCACCGCTAGGTCGACCGTCGGTGGCGGCACGTAGATCTCGGCCCGCTCGCTGACCGTGTGCGCGCCGTCGACGTGCACGTCGAGATCGGCATGATGCCAGCTGTGATCGAGCGGCAGCGGGGTGTCGAGGCGCATCCGGGCGTCGTAGTAGCCGTCGCGGTCGGTAGTCACGGTCAGCGTGCTGCCGTTCAGGCGCAGGGTGACTGCCGCCTCCCCGACGCCCCAGCGCACGCCGCGTCGCACCACGTCGGCCACGTCGCGGGCCAGTGTGCCCTCGGCCAGCGGCAGCCCCAGGCTGGGCTGGTGAAAGACGCGGCCCATCAGGTAGACCTCATGGGCCGTGCCGTAGCCTCGATAGGCATGCACCACGATGCCGCCGCGCCCGCGGTCCGACTTCATCGGCCGGGCGGCGATATGCAGCAGCTTGCGCAGGGCCTGGCGGGGGTGGCGGGACATGCGGGACTCCTTGAAGGCGGCCTTGGCGAGGCCGTACGCAAAGCGTCCGCCTCGGCGGGCGAGGCGGACGCAAGCGGGACTCGAGGGGATGCCGGTCAGGCGTGCTGGTGGCTGTGGCGCCCTTCGCCGATCTCCTCGATCAGCTTGCGGCAGAAGGCGTCGAGATCATCGGGCTTGCGGCTGGTGACCAGGCCGCTGTCGACCACCACTTCCTCGTCGACCCACTCGGCGCCGGCGTTCTTGAGATCCTGGGCCACCGAGGGGAACGACGTCATGCGGCGCCCCTCGACCACGCCGGCGTTGATCAGCAGCCAGGGACCGTGGCAGATGGCCGCGACCGGCTTGCCGGCCTCGAAGAAGTGCCGGGCGAAGGCCTGGGCCTTCTCGTTGGTGCGCAGGCTGTCCGGATTGAACAGGCCGCCAGGCAGCACCAGGGCGTGGTAGTCGGCGACATCGGCGTCGTCGAGGGCCACGTCGACATCGTAGGTGTCGCCCCAGTCGGTTTCCGCCCAGGCGCGGATGCCCTTCTTGTCGGGCGCGACGATGTGCACGGTGATGCCCTGGGCATCGAGTTCCTTGCGCGGCACCGCGAGTTCGGATTCCTCGAACCCGTCGGTGGCGAGGATGGCGACGCGCTTGCCACTCAGTTTCTGGCTCATGGCTACCTCCTTGCGGCTCAGTGAGCGAATGCGGTTTCGACCGCGACAGGACTCATCCTTGGGGCGGCGGCCGCCACGGACAAGGGGGGGGCGGCCGACGCTGGGTTCAGCATAGGCCATCATGACGCGACCTCAAGCGGCCGAGTGCCACGAGGCCCGAAAACGTCGCCGCCGCTCCGGGGAGCGGCGGCGACGGGGCGGGATGACGCGCGGGCTCAGCCGAGGTAGGCGTTGAGCATCCACACGGTCTTCTCCTGCTCGCGGATATAGTCGCTGGCCAGCGAGGCGGTACCCTCGTCGTCGGCGTCGGAGGCCAGGGAGAGCAGCTCGCGCTGCAGCTCGATCAGCGTCTGCAGGCCCTGGACGATGCCGCGCACGCAGGCCTCGCCGTCGTGGACGTTCTTGTCCTCGGCGATGTCGGCGATACGCACGTAGTCGCTGTAGGCATGCAGCGGCTGGTGGCCCAGGGTCAGGATGCGCTCGGCCACCTCGTCGATCTTGGTCAGCAGGTCGGTGTAGTACTCCTCGAACTTGGTGTGCAGTTCGAAGAAGTGCTGGCCCTTCACGTTCCAGTGATAGCCGCGCACGTTCATGTAGAAGATCTGGTAGTTGGCCAGCAGGGCGTTGAGCTTGTCGGCCAGCTGGTCGGCGCTGGCCTGATGCAGGCCGATGGCGTTGGTGTCTGCCATGAGAGAACCCTCCGTGATGGAACCTGCCTCGATGATAACCGGCCCGCCGGGAGGCGCCCAGTGAGCGGAAGTCATCGGCGGCATAGCGGCAATCTATCGTCATGGGCGCCTCGACGGCCGGCCGCCGGGGCGCCCGTCGGGAGGTCAGTGGCGCAGCGGGGAGGTCACCAGCTCGAAGCGGGCGACCTCCGCATAGACCTCGCCCGGCGCCTTGACCGGCTCGGCCGGGGGCACGGCCTCGGGCCAGATGCGAGAGAGTGCCTCCAGCTCGGCCTCACCCTTGGAGTAGACCTTGCCGTCGGCGTCGCGCAGGGTGTCCGCGCTGGTCTGCCACAGCTGCGTGGCGACCTGCACGAAACCGCGGCCGTCCTGGTACTCGGCGGCGTTGGCGAAGCGGCCGTCCTTGACGGCTTCCTCGTACTCCGCGGCGGCCTGCTTGAGCAGTGCCAGCGTCACGTCGCCGATGAAACGCGGGGACTGGCGCGTCTCGACGGCGACATCGGCCTGGGCCGCGTCGATCGCCTGGCGGGCCTTCGCCACGGCGGGGGCCAGCTGCGCCCAGTCGGCGGTCTGGCCGGCCTTGTCGGAAAGGGCTTCCAGCGCCGACTCCAGCGGGGCTTCCTCGTCGTGTGCCTCGAGTGCCGGCTCCAGCTTCGGGTACTGCTCGATCAGCGGGTGGGTGAGATGGGCCGCGCCCTGGTCGCCGTGGCCGCTGCGGTAGAGCGCCTCGGCCGTGGCCAGGTGGCCTTCCATGAAGGCAAGTTCGGTATAGTAGATGCCGGGCGAGGTCAGGGCGCTGGGGGCAGGCGTGTCACCACTTTCGCCGCCTTCGCCCCCCTCGCTGACCGCTACCGGGAAGTGGCTGAAGACGAAGCCGACGGCGCCGCCTTCACCGCCTTCGCCACCGTGATGGGATTCACCGCCTTCGCCGCCGTGGCCGGATTCATCGCCTTCACCGCCGTGATGGGACTCACCGCCTTCACCGCCGTGGTGGGCTTCGCCGCCCTCGCCACCGTGGCGGGATTTGCCAGCTTCACCGCCATGGTGAGTCTCGCCGCCCGATTCGGCGGTCAATTCAGTCTTCTGGGGCTCGTCGGCGGCGGGATCGCCGCCGTGGGCCAGAGCCGCCTGGCCGCCGGCTCCCAGGAAGGTCGTCATGCCGATGCCGACCCACAGTTTCAGGCGCTGTTCCATCATGCTGATGCCCTCGTCGTGTTCAATGCCTTGCTGGTGGAGAAATAAAGGGGCCCGCCGGTACGCTGGCGTATCATGGCGTGGAACAATAACATAACCCACACGAGAGTTATTTGCATTCACGTTCGCATCACTGACAGGGGAGCAGGCAATGATTCTGTGCGTGGCGGATGTCCTCGATGCCGAGCAGCTGGCGGCGCTGCGGCGGGATCTCGACGAGGACGCGCATTTTCGGGACGGCCGGGAGACGGCAGGCTGGCACGCCCGCCAGGTCAAGGCGAACCAGCAGGCCGACGGCCAGGCGCCGGTGGTGCGCCAGTGGAGCGAGCGCCTCGGCGAGGCGATCCGCCGCCATCCGCTGTTCCAGATGGCGGCGCGGCCGGCGCGCATGACGCCGGTGCGCTTCAGCCGCTACCGCCCGGGCATGCACTACGGCAACCATGTCGACGACCCGGTGATGGGCGGCGCGGCGCCGGTGCGCACCGATCTCTCCTTCACCCTCTTCCTCGAGGCACCGGAGGCCTACGACGGCGGCGAGCTGGTGACCGACACCACGGCCGGCGAGCAGCGCTACAAGCTGCCGGCCGGGGCGATGATCCTCTATCCGTCGTCGACCCTGCACCGGGTCGAGCCGGTCACGCGGGGGCAGCGCCGGGTGGCGATCGGCTGGGTGCAGAGCCAGGTCCGCGACCCCGCCGCGCGGGAGATCCTCTTCGACCTGGACACCGCGCGGCGCGGCCTGTTCGAGCGCGAGGGCAAGAGCGAGACCTTCGACCTGATGAGCAAGTCGCTGGCCAACCTGCAGCGCATGTGGGTGGAGGTGTAGCCGACCTCAGCCGCGGCAGGCGCCGAACAGCCGCAGCACCGCCTCGGCCCGGTCGGCGAGCAGCTCGGCGCAGCGGCTCAGGGCCTCGTCGAGCGTCATGGGGCCGTCGGCCAGGGCGAGGGCCGCCAGCACGCCTTCGTCGTGGGCCGCCTGCCAGCCGTCCCCCAGGCGCCCGGCCAGCACCACCGTCGGTACGCCGTGCTCGCGGGCGCGGCGGGCGATGCCGATGGGCGTCTTGCCGGCCAGGCTCTGGCCGTCGAGCTGGCCCTCGCCGGTGATCACCAGGTCGGCCCCGGCGAGCCGCTGCGCGAAGCCGGCCTGCTCCATGACCAGCTCGATCCCGGGGCGCAGGGCGGCGCCGAGCACGCTGGCGGCGGCGAAGCCCATGCCGCCGGCGGCACCCGCGCCGGGCCGGTCGCGCTCGTCGCGTCCCAGGGCCCGGGCGAGATGATCGGCGAAGTGGTCCAGGGCAGCATCGAGATGGCTGACGTCCGCCGCCGAGGCCCCCTTCTGCGGGCCGAACACCGCGCTGGCGCCGCGCGGGCCGGTCAGCGGATTGTCGACGTCCACCGCCGCTTCCACCGTCAGCTCGGCCAGGCGCGGGTCGAGTCCACTCAGGTCGAGCCGCGCCAGCTCGCCCAGCGCCGCGCCGCCCGGGGGCAGGGGGCGCTCCTCGGCGTCCAGCAGTCGCGCGCCCAGTGCCGCCAGCATGCCCGCGCCGGCGTCGTTGGTGGCGCTGCCGCCGAGGGTTAGAATCAGCCGCCGGGCGCCGGCGTCGAGGGCCGCGCGAACCAGCTCGCCGACGCCGTGGGTGGTGCTGTCGCGGGCGGTGCGCTCCTCGCGGCTCAGGGCCTGCAGGCCGCTGGCCTCGGCCAGCTCGACATAGGCGCTGCGGCTGGCGGCGTGCCAGCCCCAGGCGGCGGTGGCGGGCCGGCCCAGGGCATCCTGCACCCGGGCATGGCGACGCTCGGCGCCGGTGGCGGCGATCAGGGCGTCCAGGGTGCCTTCGCCGCCGTCGCCCATCGGACACTCGACGAGTTCGGCCTCGGGGCGCACGCGACGCAGCCCGGCGGCGATCGCCGCGGCCGCCTCGCGGGCCGGCAGGGCATCCTTGTAGCTGTCGGGGGCGATCAGGATCTTCATCGGCGTCCTCGTGTCGTGGGCTCGTCGGCAAGGCTGTCAGCCTAGCGCGAAACGGTCCGCGGCGGGAGTTCGCCGACGTCCCGCGCTATGCTCGAAGAGCCGGGCCCGGGCGGCCCGTGACGCCGTGAGGAGAGACACCATGAAACAGCCACTGTATGCACTGATGCTGCTGGCCGCCGTCGCGCTCGGCGGGTGTCAGGCCATGGGCAGCGACCCGCTGGCCGGCGATGCCCGGGCGCTGCCCGCGGCCTGCCAGTGGCCGCGTGAGCCGGCGGCGTCCCGCGAGGCGTGGGTCCGCGCGGCCATGGCGGAACTGGAGGCGCGGGGCTTCGCCATCCGCAGTACCGACCTGGCCCTGGGCGTGGTGAGCGCGGAGCGTACCACCCGCCAGCCGGGGCTGGGCGCCATCGACGAACCGTGGATCGACGGCGGCATGGGCTGGGGAGGCTGGGGCCACGCGGGCGGCGGGGTGCACTTCGGCCTGGGCATGCGCATCGGCGACGAGCCGGTCCAGGTCGAGCGGGTCTCGCTGGTGGTCGACGACACGCGGCTGATGCTGACCCGCGATTCCCGGGTGGTCGCCGATGACGGCCGGGTCATCGATTCCCGTCCCTACAATCGGGATGCCTTCTGCCGCGAGGTGAGCGGCGCCATCCAGTCACGCCTGCTGAACCGGGAGGGGCAGCCATGAAACGCCTGTTGACGATGGGAGTGCTGATGGGAGTGCTGATGGGAGTGCTGATGGGCCTGCTCGCCGGCTGCGCGAGCCTGACGCCGCCGCCGACCCGCGACGTGCAGGTCACCGCCGAGCCGGAGGCGGCATTGTCGGCGGGGGTCGCGGTGCTGGTCGAGCGCGGCTTCGTGATCCAGATGGCGGATGCGGCCCTGGGGCGGGTGGATGCCGTGCTGGCCTGGCGCAACGGCTACGCCCTGACGCTCGAGACGCAGGCCGCCGACGGGGGGACCCGGCTTGTGCTCTCCGGGCGACAGGGCGGGCAGCCGATCGACCCGGCGCGCTTCGACGACCTGCTCGCGGCGATCCGCGCCCGGCTCGAGTCGCGGCGTTGAGCCTGGTACGCCGCCGCCGGCTGCGGCGGCTGCTGGTCTCCGGAGTGGGGCTGGCGGTCGCCGCCATGCTGTGGTGGGTCTGGCACTGGCAGCTCGACGCCGCCATGCGCGAGGCGCGTCGCCACGCCGACGCGCGGCTGGCGCTGTATACCAGCAGTCTCGACGGGGCGCTGGCGCGCTTCGCCTACCTGCCGGATCTGCTGGCCCGCCAGCCGTTGATCCAGAGCGCCCTGGGGATGGACAACCCGGCGGTGATCCGCCGCGTCAACCGGCATCTGGCGCGGGTGGCCGCGGACTCGGAGGCCGAGGCGATCTACCTGATGAATCGTCGCGGGCTGACCGTGGCGGCGAGCAATCACGCCACGCCGGGCAGCTTCATCGGCCATCGCTACGACTATCGCCCCTACTTTCGTGCCGCCCTGCGCGGCGACCAGGGCGAGTTCTTCGCGGTGGGCAGCACCACCGGGCGCCCGGGCTACTTCGTCTCGGCACCGGTGATCAGCGGCCCCCGTGAGGCGGGCGACAGACAGCCCGTAGCCGGGGCGCTGGCGGTCAAGGTATCGCTGGAGTCGCTGCAGGCGGACTGGCGCCAGGCCGGCGAGAAGGTGCTGGTCAGCGACGCCAACGGGGTGGTGATCCTCTCCAGCCGCCCCGACTGGCGCTTCCGCCACTTCGGCCGACTGGACGCGTCCGCGCGTGAGGCGATCCGCGCCCAGCGCCAGTTCAACGGCGCGGCGCTGGAGCCGCTGGGCGAGCGCCTGGCCGACGGTTCGCTGCTGATCGGTGGCGAGCCGGCCGGCGGGGCGGTGGGCGACCCCGTCGGGGAGCGCTATTTCATCACCTCCAGCCCGCTGTCGACGCTGGGCTGGCGCATGCACTATCTGGTGCCGGTGCGGCCGCTGTACGCCAGTGCCCGCGATGCGGTGCTGGTCGCCGCCGCCGGCTGCCTGGCCCTGCTGCTGCTGGGGCTGTGGCTGCGCGAACGCCAGCAGCGGCTGTGGCTGCGCGAGCGCGAGGCGCGGATCATGCGCGAGGCCAACGAACGGCTGGAAAGCCGGGTCGCCTCGCGCACCCGCGAGCTGGAGTCGGCCCAGGCCGAACTGGTGCAGGCCGGCAAGCTGGCCGCGCTGGGCACCATGGCGGCGGGCATTGCCCACGAACTCAACCAGCCGCTGGCCGGGATCCGCACCTACGCGGCCAGCGGCGCGCGGTTGATCGAGCGCGGACGCGAGGCGACGGCGGCCGACAACTTCCGGCGCATCCAGGCGCTGTCCGACCGGCTGGCCACGCTGATCCGCCAGCTCAAGCTGTTCGCCCGCAAGGGCGGCGCCCGCGAGCCGGTCGACCTGGCCGCCCGGCTCGATTTCGTGCTCGAGCTGCTCGACGACCGCCTGACGCGCCAGGGCGTGCGGCTGACGGTCGAGCGCCCGGAAGGCTCGGGGGGCGGGGTGTGGGTCGCCGGCGACGAGGTGCGGGTCGAGCAGCTGCTCACCAACCTGCTGCGCAACGCCCTCGATGCCCTGCGCGATGTCGCGTCGCCGCAGCTGACGGTCACCCTGGCGGTGGACGAGGCGCAGGTGATCCTGACGGTGGCGGACAACGGCCCGGGCATCGAGGCCGAGGTGCTCGAGCATCTCTTCGACCCCTTCTACACCACCAAGGCCGTGGGCGACGGGCTCGGCCTGGGGCTGTTCATCGCCTTCGGCATCGTTCAGGATCTCGCCGGCCGCATCCGGGCCGAGAACCGTCCGGCCGGGGAGGGTGGCGGGGCGCGCTTTCATGTGGAATTGCCGTGCGCCCGGCAGGCGACGCAGCGGCACAGCAACGAGGAAGCCCAGACATGAGTGAACTGCCGATCTGGCTGGTCGACGACGACCCCGGCGTGCGCGAGTCCCTGACCCAGTGGTTCGAGCTGGGCGAGCTGCCGGTACGGACCTTCGCCGCCAGCGAGGCGGCACTGGCCGCGCTCACCGCCGGCGAGCCCTGCGGCGTGCTGATCTCCGACGTCAAGATGCCCGGCATGGACGGGCTGGCGCTGCTCGAGGCGGTGCTGGCCGTCGATGCCGACCTGCCGGTGGTGCTGATCACCGGCCACGGCGACGTGCCGATGGCGGTGGATGCCATGCGCCAGGGCGCCTGGGACTTCATCGAGAAGCCCTTCGAGCCCGAACAGCTGGAGGAACAGGTCCAGCGAGCCCTCGAGCGGCGCCGACTGGGGCAGGAGAACCGGCGTCTGCGTCAGGCGCTGCGCCAGGGCGGGCTGGCCGGCCGGCTGCTGGGCGAGTCTTCGGGCATGCAGCGGCTGCGCGAGCAGATCGCCAACCTGGCGCCGACCCGGGCCAGCGTGCTGGTGCACGGCGAGACGGGCAGCGGCAAGGAGGTGGTCGCCCGTTGCCTCCACGAGTTCGGCCCCGGCGAGGCGACGCCCTTCGTGGCGCTCAACTGCGGGGCGATCGCCCCCGAGCTGATCGAGTCGGAACTGTTCGGCCACGAGCGGGGCGCCTTCACCGGCGCCCTGGAGACGCGGATCGGCAAGCTCGAACACGCCAGCGGCGGCACGCTGTTTCTCGACGAGGTCGAGTCGATGCCGCCGGCCGCCCAGGTCAAGCTGCTGCGGGCCCTGCAGGAGGGCGAGATCTCCCGGCTGGGCAGCAACCGGGTGATCCATCTGGACCTGCGCGTGGTGGCGGCGACCAAGGCCGACCTGCTCGCGCTCGCTGCCCGCGGCGAGTTCCGCGAGGATCTCTACTACCGGCTGGCGATCGCCGAGCTGAGCATCCCTGCGTTGCGCGAGCGTCGCGAGGACCTCGCGCTGCTGTTCAACCATTTCTGCCGCCAGGCCGCCGAGGTCCACCAGCGCGGCCAGCGCGAGGCGAGTGCCGAGCTGCTCGCCGCCCTGGCCCGGCACGACTGGCCCGGCAACCTGCGCGAGCTGCGCAATGCCGCGACGCGCTTCACCCTGGGGCTGGATATTCCGCAGCTGGGGGCCGACCCGCAGGCGGCGCCGAGTGCCGGCGGCTCGCTGGGCGATCAGGTGGCGGCCTTCGAGGCCTCGCTGCTGCGTGCCGCGCTGGCCCGCCATCACGGCAACATCCAGGCGGTGCTGGACGAGCTCGACCTGCCGCGGCGTACCCTCAACCAGAAGATGCACCGCTACGGGCTGCGCCGCGAGGCCTTCCTCGACACGCCCTCGGCGAGGTGACGCCGCGGCGTTCCTTGGGGGAAGCCGCACGGGCGACCTACACTGCAGGGACCTCGCCGTGACGAGGGGCGATGCCGGGCAACCAGGGACGCTCATCGCCGAGCCATGTGGGCTCCCGTTCATTTCCTTTCGCTGGTTCCGGCATGCCGGCCCCTTGTCGATGGCATTTTCATTGGCATTCAGGGAGGAGCGGCAATGACGGATGAATTCGCGGGGCTGATGCGCGAGCGTGCCTACGTCGGCGGCGACTGGGTCGACGCCGGCTCAGAGGCGCGCCAGGCGGTCGACGATCCGGCCACCGAGCAGACCATCGGCCACGTGCCCGACCTGGCGGCGGCGGACATCGATGCGGCGATCGACGCCGCGGTGAACGCCTTCGCCGACTGGCGCGACACCTCGCCACTGGAGCGCGCCGACACGCTGCTGGCGTGGTATCGGGGCATGACCGAACACCGCGAGGCGCTGGCACGGCTGATGACCCGGGAGCAGGGCAAGCCGCTGGCCGAGGCACGCGGCGAGGTCGACTATGCGGCGAGCTTCTTTCGCTGGTTCGCCGAGCAGGCTCGCCGCGCCGACGGCGAGACGATTCCCGCCGACCGGCCCGACGTCGCGCTGGGCACCGTTCAGGAGCCGGTCGGGGTGGCCGCGGTGATCACGCCGTGGAACTTCCCGCTGGCGATGATCACCCGCAAGGTCGGCGCGGCCCTGGCGGCGGGCTGTACCACCCTGGTCAACCCGGCCACCCAGACGCCGTTCTCGGCGCTGGCGCTGGCGGTGCTCGCCGAACGGGCGGGCCTGAATCGCGGCGAGTTCAACGTGGTCACCGGCAGCGGCAAGCGCTTCGCCGAGCGGGTCTGCGCCGACGACCGGGTCCGGGCGCTGTCGTTCACCGGCTCCACCCCGGTGGGCCGCGAGCTGCTGCGCCAGAGCGCCGACACCGTCAAGCGCACCGCCATGGAGCTGGGCGGCAACGCGCCGTTCATCATCTGCGACGACGCCGACCTCGACGAGGCGGTCGAGGGCGCGCTCGCCGCCAAGTTCCAGACCAGCGGCCAGGACTGCGTGGCGGCCAACCGCCTCTACGTGCATCGCTCGCTCTACGCGGATTTCGTCGAGCGCTTCACCGCGCGCATGAACGACATGGCGGTGGGCAACGGCTTCGACGAGAACAACGCCATCGGTCCGCTGATCAACCGCGACGCCGTCGACAAGGCCCGCTCGCTGGTCGACGATGCCCGCGACAAGGGCGCGCGAATCCTCGGTCGCGACCAGAGCGAGGCGCCGGGGCCGCGCTTCTTCATGCCCACCGTGATCGCCGACTTCACCCCCGGGATGCGCGTGGCCGGCGAGGAATCGTTCGCGCCGGTGGCGCCGATCTGCGCCTTCGATGACGACGACGCGGTGATCGCGGCCGCCAACGACACCATCTACGGCCTCGCCGCCTACGTCTACACCCACCGCGACGCGCGCATCCGCAAGTTCATGCGGCGGCTCGAATACGGCATGGTCGGCGTCAACACCATGGACATCACCGGGGCTCAGGTGCCGTTCGGCGGCGTCAAGCAGTCGGGCCTGGGCCGCGAGGGCGCCGATGCCGGCATGCAGGAATACCTCGAGACCAAGTACTACTGCGTCGGCGGCGTGCCCAGCCGCTGAACCGCGTCGTGCCATCATGGAGGAGGCAAGCATGGACACCATCGAACGTCTCGAATCGCAGGTCCGCGCCTACGTGCGCTCCTTTCCCAAAGTCTTTACAGAGGCCAAGGGCAACCGCCTGACCGCGACCGACGGCACCCGCTACCTGGATTTCTTCAGCGGCGCCGGGGCGCTCAACTACGGCCACAACGACGCGGCGATGAAGCGCGCGCTGCTCGACTACATCCAGCGCGACGGCATCAACCATGGCCTGGACATGGCCACCGAGGCCAAGGAGACCTTCCTCGCCACCTTCGAGGCGGTGATCCTCAAGCCCCGCGGCATGGACTACAAGCTGCAGTTCCCCGGACCCACCGGCACCAATGCGGTGGAGGCGGCGCTCAAGCTGGCGCGCAAGGTCAAGGGCCGCAGCCGCATCGTCCACTTCACCCATGGCTTTCACGGCATGACCCTGGGCTCCATGGCGGTCACCGCCAATGCCGCGGTGCGCGGCAGTGCCGGGGTGGGCCTCGACGACGCCGTGCTGATGCCCTACAGCCACTACTACGCCGACGGACGCGATACCGCGAAGGACTTCGAGGCGCTGCTCACTGACGACTTCAGCGGCGTCGACAAGCCGGCCGCGGTGATCGTCGAGACGGTGCAGGGCGAGGGCGGCATCAATGTCGCCGACGTCGCCTGGCTGCGCGAGATCGAGCGATTGTGCCGCGCACACGACATGCTGCTGATCGTCGACGACATCCAGGCCGGGATCGGCCGCACCGGGCCGTTCTTCTCCTTCGAGCCGGCCGGCATCTCGCCGGACATCGTCACCGTCGCCAAGTCGCTGTCCGGGATGGGGCTGCCGCTGGCGATGGCGCTGCTCAAGCCCGAGCTCGACGTCTGGGAGCCCGGCGAGCACACCGGCACCTTCCGCGGCAACAACCAGGCCTTCGTCACCGGCACCGCGGCGCTCGAGACCTACTGGCGCGACGACGCCCTGGAGCAGGAAACGCTGCGCAAGGGCGAGTACGTCCGCGAGCGGCTGGCCACGATCATGGCCGAGCACCGCCATTTCGAGGCCGAGGTGCGCGGGCGCGGGCTGTTCATCGGCCTGGCCTGCGAGCGTGCCGAGTTCGGCAACGCCATCATCGACAAGTGCTTCGAGCGCGGCCTGATCATGGAGACCACCGGCCAGGAGGACTGCGTGGTCAAGGTCATGCCGCCCTTGATCAGCACCGACGCCGACCTCGACGAGGGGCTGGCGATCATCGAGGACGCCATCGAGGCGGTGCTCGACAAGCACGGGCTGCTGACCCGCCCCTGACGCCCCTCATCCCGCCATCAGTGGTGCGGCGAGCCGGTCGATGCGCGTCCGCCATGCCTCCACCGTCCGGGCCGGCCAGGGCTCGGGCGTGCCCACCCCCCACACCGGCCCGGGCCAGGCGGCATCGTCGCGGCGCCGGACGATCACGTGGAAATGCAGCTGCGGCACCTGGTTGCCCAGCGTCGCCAGGTTGAGCTTGGCGCCGCCGAGCTCGGCCTTGAGCGCCTCGCCCAGTCGGGTGGCCTCGTGCCACAGCCGCGCCTGCTCGCTCTCGCTCAGATCACTGACCTCGACGATGGCCTCGCGGCGCGGTACCAGGATCAGCCAGGCGAAGCGGGCGTCGTTCATCAGGCGCACCTGACACAACGGCAGGTCGAGCAGCCAGTGCGTGTCCGTGGCCAGGCGCTCATCGAGCGTGAAGTCGGTCATGAGGATCTCCGTGCAGGGGCGATGTCGGCAAGCGTCGGCAAGAAATGGCCGATGGCGGCGTCCGGCATCGGCCATTTCCTGCCGGCCGATGCGCGTTCGTCAGGCGGAATGTTTGCAAGATCATGATTTTCAAGGCCATCGCGGGGATGGCAAGGCATTTGCAACGGTTCTGACGCTTCACACAATAACCGCCAATTCCCAACAGGAGAAACGGCATGCACAAGCGTCAGTTCCTCAAGTCGGCCATCGGGCTGGCTACCGCAGCGGCACTGGGTGTCTCGGCCGGCTCGGCCATGGCTCAGGAATCCCACAAGTACATCCTGAGCACCGCGACCACCGGCGGTACCTACTACCCGGTGGGCGTCGCGCTGTCGACGCTGATCAAGGTCAAGCTCGAGCCCAAGACCGGCATCTCGGTGTCGGCGATCAGCTCCGCCGGTTCCGGCGAGAACCTCAAGCTGATGGACGAGGATCAGGCGCAGTTCGGCATCCTGCAGGGCCTCTACGGCGCCTATGCCTGGAAGGGCACCGGCCCGGTTCCCAAGGCCTACAAGAACCTGCGCAGCGTGTCGATGCTGTGGCAGAACGTCGAGCACTTCGTGGTCAAGGACGACATGGTCGATTCCGGCACCATCGATGACATGACCAACCTCTATGGCGAGCCGTTCTCGATCGGCGCACGCAACTCCGGCACCGAGGGCTCCGGTCGCTACATCCTCGGCCAGTTGGGCATCGACCCGGAGAAGATGGACATCGCCTACCTGGGCTACGGCCCCAGCGCCGACGCCCTGCAGAACGGCACCATCAAGGGCATGAACATTCCGGCCGGCGCGCCGGCGGCGGCGGTGACCCGTGCCTATGCCAACGTCGGCGACGACATCACCACGCTGGCCTTCACCGACGAGCAGCTCAAGAAGGTCAACAGCGAGTTCGAGCTGTGGACCCCGTATGACATCCCGGCCGGCACCTATCCGAACCAGGACGAGGTGATCCACACCATCGCCCAGCCCAACATCCTGGCGGTGCGTGCCGACGTTCCGGCCGACGACGTCTACGCCATCACCAAGACCATGTACGAGAACCTGCCGTTCCTGCAGAACATCCACCCGGCGACCAAGGCCATGGCCATCGAGAAGGCGATCGCCGGCCTGCCGATGCCGCTGCACCCGGGGGCGGCTCGCTTCTTCAAGGAACAGGGCATCAAGATCCCCGATCGTCTGATCGCCGAGTGATCCAGCGGATCGCGGGGCCGCCCGGCTCCGCGATCCGGCCCTGGACGAGCGCCGCGGCACGCCGCGGCGTTCGTCGTCGATGTTCAGCCCTTCCGTTTTCAGGAGATCGCCGTGAGCGACCCGAACCTTGACTCGATCCGCGACGAGGAGGCCCAGGAGGCCGACGAGCGCCTGACGCATCCGTGGCTGGGGCGCCTGCTGTTCGCCTTCGCGATCGTCATCGCCCTGGTGCACCTCTATTTCAATACCTTCTCGACGCTGTCCACGCTGTGGACGAGCGCCATGCATTTCGGGCTGTTCGGTGCGCTGTGCGCGCTGTCGGTACCGCTGGCGCGACCGTCCGGCGCGGGGGCGCAGCGCGCGATCCTGGCCGTCGACGTGCTGCTGGCGGTGGCGGCGATCGGCTGCGCGCTCTACCTGATGGCCTTCGAGGACGCCCTGTATGACCGTGGCGTGACCTTCAACGCCAGCGACTGGGTGGTATCGATCCTGGCCGTGGGACTGATCCTCGAGTTCGCCCGGCGCACCACCGGCTGGTTCATCCCGGTGCTGTGCCTGATCGCGCTGACCTACGTGGCCTGGTGGGGCAAGTACGTCGGCGGCGTCTTCAACTTCCCCGGCCTGAGCTGGGAAACCGTGCTGTTCCGCAGCTACATCGGCGGCGAGGGCATGCTGGGCTCGATCGCCCGCATCTCCTGGTCGTACGTGTTCATGTTCATTCTCTTCGGCGCCTTCCTGGTCAAGTCGGGCGCCGGGGAGTTCATCATCGAGCTGGCGCGCTGCGCGGCCGGGCGCTTCGTCGGCGGCCCGGGCTTCGTGGCGGTGTTCTCCTCGGGCCTGATGGGCTCGGTGTCCGGCTCGGCGGTGGCCAATACCGTCTCCACCGGGGTCATCACCATCCCGCTGATGCGCAAGGCCGGCTTTCCGGCGCGCTTCGCCGCCGGCGTCGAGGCCTCGGCGTCGACCGGCGGCCAGCTGATGCCGCCGGTGATGGGGGCCGGGGCCTTCATCATGGCCTCCTACACTCAGGTCTCCTATCTGACCATCATCGGCGTCGCCGCGCTGCCGGCGCTGCTGTACTTCCTGTCGGTGGCGATGTTCGTGCGCATCGAGGCCAAGCGCAGCAACGCCCAGCATCTCGACGACCCCGATGCGCCGAAGATCGGCGAGGTGCTCAAGAACGGCTGGCACTTCCTGCTGCCGCTGATCGTGCTGGTGGCGGCGCTGATCTACGGCTTCACGCCCACCTACAGCGCCGGCATCGCCATCGTATCGGTGATCGTGGCGTCCTGGCTGTCCAGGCAGCCGATGACTCCGAAGCTGATCATTGAGGCCCTGGTGCAGGGCACCCGCAACATGATCACCACGGCGATCCTGCTGATCACCGTGGGGCTGATCGTCAACGTGGTCTCGACCACCGGTATCGGCAACACCTTCTCGCTGATGATCACCGACTGGGCGGGCGGCAGCCTGCTGGTGACCCTGGTGCTGATCGCCATCGCCTCGCTGATCCTGGGCATGGGGCTGCCGGTCACGGCGTCCTACATCGTGCTGGCGACGCTGTCGGCGCCGGCGCTCTACCACCTGATGGCGCACTCCCAGCTCGTCGACCTGCTGGTGGCCGGCGACCTGCCGCAGCAGGCCCAGGCGATCTTCATGCTCGCCGCCCCGGATCAGGTGCAGGCGCTGTCGGCGCCGATGAGCCCGGCGGACGCCCAGGCGCTGCTCGACAAGGTGCCGGACACCTTCTCCAGCCAGCTCTACGAGCAGGCGCTGTCGCCGCACTTCCTGACCATGTCGCTGGTCGCCGCGCACATGGTGATCTTCTGGCTGTCCCAGGATTCCAACGTCACGCCGCCGGTGTGCCTGACCGCCTTCGCCGCCGCGGCGATCGCCAACACGCCGCAGATGCGCACCGGCCTGACCGCCTGGAAGATCGCCAAGGGGCTCTACATCGTGCCGCTGCTGTTCGTGTGGTCGCCGCTGATCACCGGCACGCCGCTGGAGATGACCACCGTCTTCGTCATGGCGCTGTTCGGCATCTACGCCATCGTCGCCGGCCTGGAAGGCTATCTCGAGCATGAGCTGTCGTGGTGGCTGCGGCTGCTGATGTTCCCGATCGGCGCGCTGATGCTGTGGCCGCACGGCATGCTCGCCCTCGATCTGGTCGGGGTGGCGATCTTCGCCGCGGTGTTCGCCTGGAGCGTGCATCAGGGACGAACCCCGCGTGCGGCCACCTCGTGACCGGAGGGGAAGGGCTGGCGCTGGTGGTGATCGGTGCCGCCGCCGGCTTCATCAACGTGCTGGCGGCGGGGGGCTCGATGCTGACCCTGCCGCTGCTGATGTTCCTGGGGCTGCCGCCCCAGGTGGCCAACGGCACCAACCGGGTGAGCATCGCCCTGCAGAGCGTCAGCGCGGTGGGCAGTTTCCGTCGCGCCGGGGCGCGGGACCTGCGGATCGGCCTGCGGCTGTCGGTGCCGGCGGTGCTGGGCGCCCTGGGCGGTGCCTGGCTGGCGCTGGGCATCCCCGATGCCGTGTTCGAGACGGTGCTGGTGGTGGCCATGAGCGGGGCCTCGGTGATGCTGCTGCTGCCCCGGCCGACGCTGGACACCCGGGCGCTGACTCCTGAGCGGCTGACGCCGGCGGTGTACCTGGCGATGTTCGTAATCGGCCTCTACGGCGGCTTCATTCAGGTCGGCGTGGGCGTGCTGTTCATCGCCGTGCTCTACCGCATGCTCAGGATCGACCTGGCCCAGGTCAACGGGCTCAAGGTGCTCATCGTGCTGGTCTACACCCTGCCGGCGCTGGCGGTGTTCGTGCTCGACGGCCAGGTGCGCTGGGCCTACGGCCTGCTGCTGGCGATGGGCAGCATGAGCGGTGCCTGGCTGGCGGTGCGGGTCAACATGGGCCCGCGCGGTGCGAAGTGGGTTCGCAGGCTGACGCTGGCGATGATCGTGGCGATCATCCTGCGTCTGGTGCTGGGTTAGCCACGCCTCTTGTGGCACGAGTCGGGATCGGCGATAACAGGCGCAACACTCGTGCGAGGAGAACGCCATGAACAAGCTAGCGATCGCCCTGGCCCTGCTGATGCTGGCGGGCCTGGCGGGTTGCAACACCATGCACGGCTTCGGTCGTGACGTGCAGAAGGTGGGCTCGGAAATCGAGGAGGCCGCTTCCGGGAAGTAGCGGATCCAGCGGGCAGAATCCGCCCGAGCCTGTTAGGCTGGGGGGTGTGACGCCTTGTCACGCACCGGAACGGGGCCCGGATGATGGTCTCGCCGGTGACTTCATGGATCCGTTAGGGAGGACGCGAAATGAAGAAACTGACGGCACTGATGTTTCTGGCGCTGGTGAGTGTCAGCGTGCTGAGCGGCTGCAACACCATGCATGGCGCCGGCCAGGACATCGAAGAGGGCGGCGAGCAGATCCAGGAATCCGCCAGCTGAGGTGTCAGCACCCACGCCCGGCGGCTTGGCCGTCGGGCGGGTCGGCTTCCACTTCCCGTTCCTTGTCCCCGGCCTTCCTGCCCCCTTTCGCTGTGTCGCTCTCCCCATCTCCCGTTCAGGCTGACGCCTCGCCGCCGATCCGATAGCGGCGCTCCAGGCGTTCGAAGGCCAGGTCGCTGACGATCGCCAGCAGTCCCACCAGTACCGCCCCCTGAATCACGTAGGCGATGTTGTCGCCCACCAGCCCGGCGATGATCGGCGTGCCCAGGCTCTGGGCGCCGACCGTGGAGCCGATGGTGGCGGTACCGATGTTGATGATCACCGAGACCCGGACGCCGGCGATGATCACCCGCATCGCCAGCGGCAGTTCGACGCGCCAGAGAATCTGCCGGGCGCTCATGCCCGTGCCGCGGGCCGCCTCCAGGGTGTCGGCGGGCACGGTGCGCAGGCCGGTGATGGTGTTCTGCACCACCGGCAGCAGGCCGTAGAGCGTCAGGGCGACGATGGTCGGCACGAAGCCGAATCCGGCCAGCGGCACGACGATCGCCAGCACCGCCGCCGGCGGAAAGGTCTGGCCGATTGCCGCCAGCGCCGAGACCAGTGGCTCGAACTCGCGGCCCGTGCGGCGGGTGACGAACAGCCCCGCGGCCACACCCACGCTCACCGAGATCAGCGACGACACCAGCACCAGCACGAGATGATCGAGGGTCAGCCGCCAGAAGCTTTCGCGGGCATAGACGGCCGTCTCCAGCTGGGGAAAGGCGGCGTGGAACAGCGGCTCGAGGCGGCCCATGAACAGCACCAGCGCCACGAGCAGCACGGTCAGCAGCGGCAGCAGGGCGTCGCGGCGCCGCTCGGGCCGGAGCAGGGCCGACATCATGGCTGACGCCCCATGACCCCCTCGAGGGTCACCTCGCCGACCAGCCGCCCGGCGTCATCGATGACCGGCAGCACGCCCACGCGATACCAGACCATGCGCGACAGGGCTTCCTTCATGGTCATGCCCGGTGTCGCCGTCCAGTCATCGGTGACGGCCACGCTCGGCGCCACGTCTGTCGTCGGGCGGCCGCCGTGCAGGCAGGTCGGGTGCCCCTGTGCGTCGGTTTCCCAGTGGTGGGGCGCCTCGCTGGACATCGTCGCCGCCTGCTGGTACTGGTGCACCCAGCGCCGCGAGAGCAGCTTGAGCCCCAGGTCGGCCTTGCCGATGAAGTCGCTGACGAAGGACTCGGCTGGGGCGGTGAGCAGCTCGATGGGCCGGTCGTACTGGACCAGGCGGCCGGCGTCGAGCAGGGCGATGCGCGAGGCCAGCTTGAGCGCCTCGTCCATGTCGTGGGTGACGAAGATCACCGTCGTGCCGGTCTGTTCGTGGACGCGGCGCATCTCGTTCTGCAGTACCTCGCGGGTCAGCGGGTCGACGGCGCCGAAGGGCTCGTCCATCAGCAGCACTTCGGGGTCGGCGGCCAGCGCCCGGGCCACCCCCACGCGCTGGGCCTGGCCGCCGGAGAGCTGGTGCGGGTACTTGTCGCGGAACTCGCCGGCATCCAGGTGGAAGAGGTCGAGCAGCTCGTCGACCCGCGAGGCGATGCGTGCGCGCGGCCACTTGAGCAGGTTGGGGACCACGGCGATGTTGTCGGCCACCGTCCAGTGGGGGAACAGCCCGATCGACTGGATGGCGTAGCCGATCCGCCGGCGCAGCTGTTCCGCCGGCAGGCGGGTGACATCCTCGTCGCCGAGCAGGATGCGGCCCTGCGTCAGCGGGATCAGCCGGTTGATCATGCGCAGCGTGGTCGACTTGCCGCAGCCCGAGGGGCCGATCAGCACGCTGAACTCGCCGCGCTCGACGCGCAGCGAGATGTCGCTGACGACCGTCTTGTCGCCGTAGGTCTTGGTTAACCCTTGAAGCTCTATCATTCCTTCGGCTCTCGGTGGAGGCGTCGCTCAGCCGGCACCGGCGGGGCGGCTGACGGCGACCAGGATCTGCAGCAGAAAGTCGGCGACCACCGCCAGGGCGATGGTCGGCACCGCCCCCAGCAGCACCAGGTCGATGGCGTACTGGCCCAGCCCCTGGAAGATGAACGCGCCCAGCCCGCCGGCACCGATCAGCGCGGCCACCACGGTCAGGCCGATGGCCTGGACGGTGACGATGCGTAGCCCCGACAGGATCACCGGCAAAGCCAGCGGCACCTCGACGCGCCACAGGATCTGCCGGCGCGTCATGCCCATGCCGCGCGCCGCCTCGCGGGTCGCCGGGTCGACGCCGGCGAAACCGGCCTGGGTGTTGCGCACGATCGGCAGCAACGAGTAGAGGATCAGCGCGAGAATCGCCGGCGCGGCGCCGATGCCCGCCACGCCCAGCGCACCCAGCCAGGGCACGGCATCGCCGAGCGCCGACAGCGGCGCCACCAGCAGCGCGAACAGGGCGATCGAGGGAATCGTCTGGAAGACATTGAGCACGCTGAACAGTATCCCGCGTGTGGCAGGGCGGCGGTGCGCCAGCAGGCCCAGCGGCAGGCCGATCGCCAGGGTCGGCGCCAGCGCCAGCCCGACCAGGGTCAGGTGGGTGACGAACTGGGCGACGAAGGCGTCCTCGATGTTGAAGTATTCCCGCAGGATCGACAGTGCATTGAAGGTGCCGGCGGCGAACAGCGCCGCGACAGCGGCGATCACCAGGAGGCCGTAGCCGCTGCGGACCCACAGCGACGCGCCCAGACGCTGGAAGGCGTCGACGATCATCAGGCTGGTGCAGAATACCAGCACCCAGAAGGCCGCGCCCTGGGAGACCCGGGCCGCGGGCGAGGCGTCCGTCAGGGCGCGCTGGGCATAGTCGCCCAGCCCGTACAGCGTCAGCAGCAGGGCCAGCGGCGCGGCCACCAGCGTCAGGCGGGCGCCGCGACGTTCGCCCAGTGGGCGGACCAGGCAGGCCAGGGCGAGGGCGCCGGCCAGCGCCGCCAGCCCCAGCACCTGCCAGGCGCGCAGCGCCGTCAGCAGCGACACCGATTCCCCCGACACCAGCCGGTTGGGCGCCATGGCGGCGAACGGCAGCAGCACCGCGCCGGCCAGGCTCGCCACCAGCAGGGTGGCCAGCACCCGATTGGCGATGCGCCGCGGCTCGTCG
The DNA here is from genome assembly GCF_020148005.1 of Modicisalibacter tunisiensis. Lineage (GTDB taxonomy): Bacteria > Pseudomonadota > Gammaproteobacteria > Pseudomonadales > Halomonadaceae > Modicisalibacter > Modicisalibacter tunisiensis. The sequence goes on from NZ_JAGXFD010000001.1 coordinate 1,331,400, forward strand.
TGTGCGTCGAGGCCCACGTGTCAGTCGAGGAAACCGTGGTCTTTCAGGTAGTCATGCGCCACCTGTTTGGCCGGCAGGCCCTGGACCTGGATCTGGCTGTTGAGTGTCTGCAGCGTCTCGCGATCCAGCGAGGCGAAGACCGGTTCGAACAGCCCGGGCAGGTCGGGGTGTTCCTTCAGGACCGCCTCGCGCATCACCACGGCCGGCTCGTAGACCATCTGCACGCCCTTCGTATCGTCCATCACCTTGAGGCCGGCGGGCTGAATGGCGCCGTCGGTGCCGTAGACCATCGCCGCGTTGGTGCCGCTGGTGCCTTCGGCCGCGGCGCGGATGGTCGCGGCGGTGTTGCCCCCCGAGAGCACCAGCAGCTGGTCCTGGGAGAGCGTGAAGTCGTAGGCCTTCTGGAAGCTGGGCAGGGCGGCGGCGCTCTCGACGAACTCGGCGGAGCCGGCCAGCTTGACGTCGCCGCCGTTGCGCACCCAGCGGCCGAAGTCCGCCATGGTGTCGAGGTCGTTGGCTTCGGCGATTGAGCGCTTCACGGCGATCGCCCAGGTGTTGTTGGCCGGGGCCGGCTTCAGCCAGACGATGCCGTGGTTCTCGCGGTCCCAGTCGCGCACCTTCTCGTAGCCGGCCTCGGCGTTCTTCCAGGCCGGGTCATCGGTGGTGCCGCTGAAGAAGGCGCCATTGCCGGTGTACTCGGGGTAGAGGTCGATCTCGCCCTCGAGCAGGGCCTTGCGCACGATGTTGGTGGGGCCGAGCTGCAGCTTGTTCTCCACCGGGTAGCCGGCGTCTTCCAGCAGTGCGACCATCATGTTGCCGAGCAGTGCCCCTTCGGTATCGATCTTCGACGCCACGCGCAGCGGCTCGGCCGCCACGGCCTGACCGGCCGCCAGCAGCGTGCCGGCCACGAGACCCAAGACATTGCCAATCCTGACCATGAGCTTCCATCCTCTTGTCGGTGAGGGGGTGCGATGAGCGATATCGTGCCTCAATCCCACTGAGCCTAGCCATCGACGACGGATGGCTCCACATTTCAGGACCTTATCGAGGGTGCCGTGCGGCGTCCAGCGGTTTGGCCGAGGTGCCGGCCATATGTGGCCGGGGCTGCTGGGACCACGAGGGGGAGACGGGGATGAATAGGCGCACCGCGATCGGAATGCTGGTCGCTGGCCTGCTGGGCGGCTGTGCCGGCTCGCCGAGGCACGAACCGGCCTCGGCACCGCCGCCGGTGAGTCAGGCGGAGGAGGCCTGCAATGCCGATGCCCTGGCCGACTGGGCCGGGCGCGACTACCGGGCCGCGATGACGACACGGGCCCGTGAGCTCGGCGGCGCCGACCGGGTACGGGTGATCCGTCCGGGGCAGGGCTACACCATGGACTACCGGCCGGATCGTCTGAACCTGCATCTGGACGAACAGGGACGCATCGTGCGCATCGACTGCGGCTGAACGTGCCCTGGGCTGTCAGGCAACGACGGCTTGCATTGCCGGCACTACGCCTCCACCTAGGGGAGACTACGATTTCGTGAAGGAGGCAGGCATGACCCGCGCTCGAGTTCTTGCCCATGGCACGCTGCACTGTTTTCCCATCGGCCTGCGGGATGCGCAGGGCAATCCGGTCAACGCCGAGGTCTCGGCGGTGGTGCATGACGGCGAACGGCTGATCCTGGCCAGCGACAAGCCGATTCCCGGCGAGGAGCGCTCAGCGGTCTTCGCCGTCGATGTCGACGGCGAGGGGCGGCCCGACGAGGCGTCGCTGGTCTACTTCACCCAGCCGCTGATCAAGCAAGCCACCAAGTACGAGGACTTCGCGCTGACCGCCGATGGCCGCCACGTGCTGGCGACCACCGGGTTCGACCGCATCGCCGAGGACAGTCACGCACTGAACGCCTACAACCACCTGCTGATCTGGCCGCTGGGCAATCCCGATGCCGTGTCCGTGGTCGACCCCGACCCGCGCGATGGTGTCGAGGGCTCGCTGGAGCTGCGCGCCAAGCTCGACGCGGCGATCGGCACGCCCTACTACAAGATCGAGGGGCTGGCGGCGATCCCCGGCGAGCGCGGCGATGGCCTGCTGCTGTTCGGGGTGCGCGAGCAGGGAAAACACCACGACAACTTCGAGTACGTGTGCCGTGTGGTCGGCGCTCACTACCGTGTCTCGGCGGCGGGAAACCTGACATTCGTCGACGAGCTGCGCAGCCTGTATCGCTTCGATCCGGAGCGTTTCGAGGCGGTACGCCATGTCTGCGGGCTGTCGAGCCTGGAATACGATCCCTACAATCACCGCCTGTACCTGCTGACCAGCTTCGAGACCGAACAGGACGGTGTCGAGCGCATCGGCGGCTACCTGTGGGTGATGAGCCTCGACGACTTCACCGCCGGGCGCGAGCCGCAGCTGGTCGGCGACGAGAGCGGCGCGGCGCTGGAATTCGAGCACAAGGCCGAGGGTCTGGCGGTGCTCGACGCCGCGCGGCTGTTCGTTGCCTATGACAATGACCGCCACCTGGGGCTGGGCGCGATCGACGCGCGCGATGAGCGCCATGCCAGCGAGGCGCCGTACACGGTGCTGGCCATGGACGCCTGATCAGTCGTATCGGGTCTGCCAGCGCTTGGTGGCAATCTGCTCCTTGAGCAGCTCGAGCACCTCGATCAGCACCTGCTCGGTGATGCGCTCGCTGCGCCGGTCGGTGACCAGCAGGATGTCCATGCCGCTGTCGGCGGCGCGGCGCAGTAGCTGCGAGAACTCCGGCGAGCGCAGGCCGCCGACCGCCTCGTGGATCAGCCGGCTGGCCAGGTCGCTGAGCGCCTGGTCCATGGCGCCGGCAACCTGACGGCCCATCGGCATGCGGTGCAGGCGCTGGATCTCCGGACTCTCCTGCAGGGTCCGGCCCACCAGGGCACTGACGTATCGGGCGATCAGCGCGCGGTTGTCGGCATAGAGGCCGTCGATCCCCGTCTCCAGCCGTTCGGCGATCTCCTCCACCAGTTGCGCCTTGCGCGGCGCCACCACCTCATCGGCGAGCCGCTGCGACAGGGTGTTGCTGTGGCGGACCTCTTCCTGAAGGCTGCCGAGCAGGCGCACCGCGACGCGATCGGAGACCTCCTCGAGCAGGATGTCATAGTACTTGCGCACCGCCTGGAACAGTGTCCAGCGGCGCACGTCGATCAGGTCCATCCGCTGCAGGCGGTGGAGCAGGGCGAACACGCGCAGCGCACGCAGCCAGCGAAAGCCGGCCAGCGGAATGCAGCCGAGCACGTCGTACCAGTGCACGAAGGGGTAGAAGAACCAGCGATGGTAGCGGCGCTCGGCGATCGCCACCGTCCAGCCGATCAGCACGTCGAGCACGTAGACGCTGACGAAGGCCAGATCGATGGTGAAGAAGTGCGCGTGGATGGTGTCGGCGTAGGCGGCCTCGAGGCGCGGGGCGACGGCGGCGAAGGCGGCGTGCAGCGGCGGCAGCAGGTAGAGGCTGTCGAACAGCAGCAGTGCCAGGTTGACGATGACCAGGGCGATGATCAGGCCGTCCCAGGCCAGGGCGAGCCGGTCCCGGAGCGATGCGGGCGACGTCATGCAGCCTCCTTGCGATGACGGGGGTGTCGGTCAGGGCGTGCGTTGGGCGTACTGGTGGTCGTGCTCGCGGGTGGCGCGCTCGGCCTGCTTGCGCATTTCCCGGCGCAGCGTGGCCTTCTCGAAGCGGCGCTTCTGCAACGCCGTGTCAAGACGCAGCGGCGGCACCTCGACCGGCTGGCCCTGCTTGTCGACCGCCACCATGGTCAGGTAGCAGCTGTTGGTGTGGCGGATCACCTTCTCCTGAATCGATTCGGCAATCACCTTGATGCCGATCTCCATCGAGGACCGCCCGACATGGTTGACCATGGCGAGGAAGGTGACCAGCTCGCCGACGTGGATCGGCTGCTTGAACAGTACCTGATCGACCGACAGGGTCACCACGTAGCTGCCGGAGTAGCGGCTGGCGCAGGCGTAGGCGACCTCGTCGAGCTTCTTGAGGATCGCGCCGCCGTGGACCTTGCCGCTGAAGTTGGCCATGTCGGGGGTCATCAGCACGGTCATGGTCAACTCGTGCTGGCGGGGCATGTCGTCGGGAGCCATGGGGAGCCTTCGTGTCGCAGGGTTTCCCTTAGGTGTAACACGTTTTGCCTCGAGACGGGGTGTCCGGGGTACCCGGTCCGGCGGGGAAAGGGCCGGGCCGCGGCAGGCGGCCCGGGGAGGGCGGCAAGGCGTCAGGGGATGAGGCTCAGCCCCAGGGCGATGATCACGCCGGTGATGACCAGCTGGATCAGGCAGAAGCCCATGATGTCCTTGGCCTTGAGCCCGGCGATGGCCAGCACCGGCAGCGCCCAGAAGGGCTGCAGAAGGTTGGTCCAGGCGTCGCCCCAGGCCACCGCCATGGCGATGCGCGGAATGTCCGCGCCCAGCGCCTGGGCCGCCGGCAGCATGACCGGGGCCTGCACCGCCCACTGGCCGCCCCCGGAGGGCACGAAGAGGTTGACCACCCCGGCGCTGATGAACGACCAGAACGGCAGGGTGTCGGCGCTGGCGATCGACACGAAGCCCTCGGAGAGCGTCTGGGCCAGGCCCGACTGCACCATGATCGCCATGATCCCGGCATAGAAGGGGAACTGGATGACGATGCCCGCACCGCCCTTGATGGCCTCGTGGAGGCTGTCGAGCAGGCGGCGCGGCGTGCGGTGCAGCACGATGGCCAGGAACAGGAACAGGAAGTTGACGATGTTGAGGTTGAGCCCGCCGCCGCGCAGCAGGAAGTGATCGAACAGGAACAGCAGGCCCGGGATGCCCACCAGCCAGGCCAGCGACTTGCTGTTCTCGAGGTGCTCGGCGGGACGGGTGATCACCGGACGCTCCTCGCCGGCGGACGTGCCGAGCCGCTCGGGGTCGACGTACACGCTCTCGGCCTCGTCGGGCAGCATCGCCCGGTTGACCAGCGGCACCACGATGAACAGCGCCACGACGATGGCCAGGTTGAACAGCGAGAAGATCGTCTCGCTGGTGGGGACCACGCCGATCTGGTCGGCCGTGAAGTGGCCCTCGGTGGCGATCACCAGCGGAATCGAGCCGGCCAGCCCGCCGTGCCAGACGACGAAGCCGGAATAGGCGCTGGCGATCAGCAGGCGGTAGTCGACACGGATCTGGCGGGCCAGCTCCTTGGCGAACAGCGCGCCCACCACCAGGCCGAAGCCCCAGTTGATCCAGCTGGCGGCCAGCGAGACCAGCGTGACCAGCACGATGGCCCGGGCGGGGGTGCCCGCTCGGGCGGCGAGACGGGCCAGCTGACGCTGCACGGGCGGCGAGCTGGCGAGCATGAAGCCGGTGATCAGCACCAGCAGCATCTGCATCGAGAAGGTCAGCAGGTTCCAGAAGCCATCGCCCCAGAAGCGCAGCACGGCCAGCGGCGTCTGGCGTTCCACGCCGATGGCGGCTGCGGCGGCGATCAGCGTCAGCAGCAGCACGAAGATGTAGGGGTCGGGCAGATAGCGCTCGACCAGTTTCACGGCCGGGCGTGAGAGTGTCTTGAGCATGGGGGTCTCGCTGCTTGTTGGTGTTTTTGCCGCGTCGCGCCTAGCGATAGCGCAACCGGCAGGGCGCGGTCAACGCGCCGCCGTGCGTCTTTGGTCGAGCGGCAGGTGCCAGCGCGTGCGGCGATAGTGCCGGTAGTAGGCGACCAGGGTCGCCGAGCGGGCCAGCGTGAACAGCGTGAAGGCCAGCCACAGGCCGTGATTGCCGAGCGCCAGCGGGCCGGTGGCCAGCCACCAGGCGGGCAGGTAGACCGCCAGGCCGACGAGGATGCTGTTGCGCATCTCTCGGGTAGCGGTGGCGCCGATGAACACCCCGTCGAACAGGTAGCTCCATACCGCCAGCACCGGCATCAGCACCATCCAGGGCAGGTAGGTCGCGGCGGTCTCGCGCACCGCCGGCAGGTCGGTGAGCAGCGCGATCAGGCCATGCCCGCCGAGGGCGAAGACGAGCATGGCCGCGACGCTGGTGAGCAGGGAAAAGCGCATCGCACCACCCACCGCGTCGCGAAACGCCGCGCCGTCGCCGCGGCCGATGGCCCGGCCGGTGAGCGCCTCGGCGGCGTGGGCGAAGCCGTCCAGGCCGTAGGAGGTGAGCATGATGAACTGCAGCAGCACGGCATTGGCGGCGAGGATCACGTCACCCTGACTGGCGCCCCGGGCGGTGAAGAAGGCCATGGCGAAGAGCAGCCCCAGGGTGCGCAGGAACAGCTGGCTGTTGACCTGGAACAGCTCGGCGTAGGCGGTCGGGCGCCACAGGCGTTCGCCGAGGAAATGCCCGCCGAGCGTGCGCAGCTGGCGCCGGACCAGCCACAGGCCCAGGCCCAGCGCCGTGTAGTCGGCGATCACCGTGGCCCAGGCGACGCCGTCGCTGGTCATCCCCAGGCCGGCCACGAACACCAGATCGAGAGCGATGTTGACGCTGTTGGTGGTGACCATGATCGTCAGCGTCACGCGGCTGTTCTGCTGGCCGAGGAACCAGCCGAGGATGGCGTAGTTGGCCAGCACCGCCGGGGCCGAGAGAAAGCGGATGGCGGCGTACTCGCGGGCCAGGGCGGTGGCCTCCTGGCTGCCGTCGAGCAGCCACAGGCCCAGCGTGGTCAGCGGCTGCGACAGCGCGATCAGCAGCGTGCCGATCAGCGCCGCCAGTAGCAGCGACTGGCCGAGCAGGTTGCGCACCGCGGTGTCGTCCTCGCGGCCCACGGCCTGGGAGGTCAGCCCGGTGGTGCCCATGCGCAGGAAGCCGAAGCCCCAGTAGAGAAAGCCGAACAGCGTCGCGCCCAGGGTTACCCCGGCGAGGAAGCGCGACTCCGGCAGGTGGCCGACCACGGCGGTGTCCACCAGGCCGAGCAGCGGCACGGTGATGTTGGAGAGAATGATCGGCCAGGCCAGCGTCCAGACGCGACGGGTGGCGGCAGCGCTCATGGGCGGGTGCGTTCCTGTGGGCAGACGGGTGGCAGGCGAGCGGGCCGGGGCCGCCCGGCGGGGCGGCTCCTCAGGGGCGGTTCAGGCCGCGGTGATGCGTTCGTACTTCTTCATCAGCGCGTCACGGGACTCGCGATGGTCGGGGTCCAGCGGGATGCAGTCCACCGGGCATACCTGCTGGCACTGCGGCTCGTCGAAATGACCGACGCACTCGGTGCACAGGCCGGGGTCGATCACGTAGATCTCCTCGCCCGGCGAGATGGCGCCGTTGGGGCATTCCGGCTCGCAGACATCGCAGTTGATGCATTCGTCGGTGATCATCAGGGCCATGGGTCATGTCCTCGCTGCGGCGGACGCGTCACGCATCGCGCGTTGTCTCGGTGTCGAAGTGCTCGCGCAGCGCTGCCGCGACCCGGGGATGCACGAGCCGGCTGACATCGCCGCCGAGACGCGCGATCTCGCGCACGATGGTGGCGGAAATGTAGGAGTTCTCGACCGCGGGGGTCAGAAACAGGCTCTCCACGTGCGGGGCCTGGGCACGGTTCATGTTGGCCAGCTGCAGCTCGTACTCGAAGTCCGAGACCGCCCGCAGGCCGCGCAGGATGATGCGGGCGCCCTGCTGGTCGAGCAGTTCGGTGAGCAGGCCGTGAAAGCCCACCACCGAGACGTTGTCGAGCTCGGCGACCACGTCCTCGGCCAGGTTGACGCGGGCATCGATGTCCAGCGTCGGGCGCTTGCCGGGGCTCGCCGCGACGGCCACCACGACCCTGTCGAAGATCCGTGCGGCGCGCTCGATCAGATCGAAGTGCCCGTTGGTGATCGGGTCGAAGGTGCCGGGGTAAACCACGATGTTCATGGGTGAATCCTGTCGCAAGGCCGGCCGCCCGTGACGGCGGCGGTAGTCACGGCCCGGCGCCTGGTGGCACCGGGCCCCTCAGGGTAGCCGATGGATGCTGCACCGGCAATCGCCTCCCGGCGCGTCAGTCGCCGAGCCGGCCGAAGGGGTTGTCCACCGCCAGCGAGACCGCGCGGGCATAGCCGGGAATATGGATGCCGCCGGACTCGACCGTCAGCTCCGGCCCCTCGAGCACGCCCTCGCCGAAGCGGTAGATGACCTCGAAGTCGGCCGCGTCGGCGCGTGCCAGATAGGTGTCGCGGCGGGTCTGCACGGCGGCGGCACGCTCGTGCCAGGCGTCGACGGCGGCCCGGCCGTGGCGCTGGATGAGCAGGCGTTCGGTGGCGTCCGGCGAGAGCAGCAGCCCGGTGGCGTTGTTGCCGCCGAAGCCCTTGGCGTTGAGGAAGGCGGCGTCGGCGCGGAAGGGCTGCGACTCGCGGAACAGGCGCAGGCGCTCGCCGTGCACGTCGTCGGCCACGGCGTCGAGGGTGGGGATGCCGGGGATGCGCTCATGGGCGAAGCTGCCCAGGGCGCTGGCCAGCTGGTCGCCGGCGGAGCTGCCCTGGGAGTGGCCGACGAACGCCTTGACGGCGGCCACCGGCCAGTCGTGAATGCCGTTGGCCCGTGCCACGCTGTCGAGGACATGGGACTCGGTCACGCGGTTCTTGGGCGTGCTGGTGGCGTGGGCGTGAATGAAGGTGCGCTCGCGCAGGCCGCGCTCGCCGAGGATCTCGCGGCCCAGTGATGCCGCCTTGCCCAGGGTGATGTAGTTGCCGATGCCGGGGGCCGAGATCGAGCGCTTCCAGCCGTCGGCATTGACGAACACCCCGGGCACCGCGCCGAGGATCTGCGCCCCGGTTTCCAGTGCCAGGGCGTCGTCCATCAGCAGCACGAACTGCGCCGATTCGGCGATGGTGAAGCCGCAGTTGCGGGCGAAGGGGCGGCAGGCGCGCTGGTAGTCGGCATCGGTGAGCAGGCTCAGGGCGTCGAGCGCCTTGAGGCTGTCGTCGTCGGCCAGCGCGCCCATGCTGCGAAAGCCCTCGATGATCTCGGGGGTGATCGGGGCGTCGCTGGTGCCCACCATCACCACCCGGCGCACGCCGCGGCGGATCTCCTCGATGCCCTGGCGCAGGTTGTAGAGGAAGGTCGCGCAGGCGCCCTGGATCGCGCCGGTGGCGCCGACGCTGCCCAGCACGTAGGCGTTGAGGAAGTCGGCGGGCATCTGGCCGTAGCCCAGCGGCATCTGCTTGGAGGTGGCGCGGTTGCCGGAGATGAAGCTCTTGAGCAGCCCGCCCCAGCCCTCGTCGTCGAGCTGGCCGATGGAGTTGCCGGCGTAGACGGCGATCTGGTCCGGGTCGAGGCGATCGCGCAGCGCCTCCCAGTCCAGGCCGCTCTGGCCCAGGCAGTCGCTGGCGCCGAACACCGCCATCGACAGCCCGCGCGGGTGATGCACGCTGCGATACAGGCGCTCGGGCGCGAAGCCGCTGGGCAGCTGGCCGGCGGCGCGAACCTGAGCCTGGCGATGGTCCGGAAGCAGTACCTCGAGGGCGCCCGGCGGCACGCTGACCTCGACCCGGCGGCTGTCCAGGTCACGCACCTGCCAGGTCTCCGGCAGGACCTCGGGCAGCTGGCGGCGACGCATCTGGAAGGTCAGCGGCGTGTCGAGGGCCAGCTGGGCGCGGCGGTTGGCGGGGATGCCCTCGGCGTTGAAGGCCTCGTCCTCGATGCGGCGGATCAGGGTATGGTCGAGTACCGTCTGGCGAAAGCGATCGGCCACGCCAGCCGTGTCGAGGCGGTTACCGTGACTGTCCTGCCAGGAGCCGTCCTCCTGGCGGGCCACCAGGTGCATCATGGCGGCCAGGCCGACCACGGTGCGCTGCTGTTCCTCGGCGGACAAGGCATCGAGCACCGTGCGGCGGAACGCCTGGTGGCCCGAGGTTCTGCCGGCGGCATTGACACCGCCCATGCCGACAATCACCGGTAACTGTGACAAGCCGCATCCCTCGTTGTGCAATGGAGTCTACGAAAAGCTGACAGCAACGGGCCGTCAGGGTTGCATGGGCGCCGCGGGGGACAGGGGCGGGCACGCCATGCCGGGTCTGGGACGCGATGATAGCACTCGCGTTGCAGCGGCGTCATGCCGGCCGCCTTGGCGGGCAGGCGAGCCGGCTTGGTAGACTGGGCGCGTTTCTCGACCCAGAGACTGCCATGCACGCCAATTCCCGTATCGTCACCTCCCGTCAGTCCGGCCCGCACGAGGACCTGGCGCGACGCGTCGCCCGCGCCCTGGATCACCCCTGGCGCAAGCCGATCGCCGATCACACCCGGCACGCCTTCGACCGGGCGCAGGACTGGCTGGCCGCGCAGGGGCGCCCGCTGCTGCTCGATGCCGGCTGCGGCGTGGGGCTTTCCACCCGGGCACTGGCCGCTCGTCATCCGGACCGGGCGGTGATCGGCGTCGATCGCAGCGCGGCGCGGCTGGAGCGCGAGCACGGCGCGCTGCCCGACAACGCCCTGCTGGTGCGCGCCGACCTGGTCGACTTCTGGCGTCTGGCGCTGGGGGCCGGCTGGCAGCCGGAGCGCCATTACCTGCTGTATCCCAATCCCTACCCGAAGGCCTCGCAGCTCAAGCTGCGCTGGCACGGCCATCCGGTCTTCCCGGCGATCCTCGCCCTGGGCGGGCGTCTCGAGCTGCGCTCCAACTGGGCACTGTACCTGGAGGAGTTCGCCCTGGCGCTGCAGCACGCCGGCGAGCCGCGGCCGGCGGTGGTCCGCCATGACCCGCAGGGCGACTACCTGACGCCCTTCGAGCGCAAGTACGCACAAAGCGGGCAGCCGCTCTGGCGGCTGACCGCCACGTTGCCCCACGCACCGCAGCGGCTGCCCTGACCCCGCTCAGCGCGACAGCCGCGTGCTGAGTTCCGCCTCGAGCCAGCGGGCGACCGGCCCCTGGCCGGCATCGCGGCGACGCACCAGCTCCACGCTGACGCCGGGCGGCTCGGGCAGGTCGTCGAGAGTCAGGCGGCGGACCAGCGAGCGGTACATCGGGTAGTCGGCGATGTGGGTCGGCACCAGCGCCCAGCCGATGCCCTGGGTGACCAGCTCGGCGATCGCGTAGTAGCTGTTGAGCTGCCAGATGCGCGGCGACAGGCGCGCGCTGCGATTGCCGCCCAGCGGCGAGGCCACCACCAGCTGGCGATGGCGGCTGAGCGTCGACAGCCGCACCGGGGTGGCGGTGGCGAGCGGGTGGTCATGGGCGACGATGGCGGTCTGCGCCAGGCGGGCGATCTGGCGCACGCCGAGCTGGGGTGGCAGCGAAGGCTGGCTGAACAGCACGCCCAGGTCGGCGGTGCCGTCGGCGACCCAGCTGGGGATGTCGGCCTGGGCGCCGTTGAGCAGTGACAGTTCCAGGTTCGGCCAGCGCTCGGCCAGCACCAGCAGGGTGTCCATCAGCGGCGGGTAGGGCAGCGCCTCGTCGACGGCCAGGGTCAGGTGCGACTCCTCGCCGCCGGCCAGAGTGCGGGCGCGGGCCTCGAGCTGGTCGCACTGACGCAGGATCTCGCGGGCCTCGCGGACCAGCGCCTGCCCCTCGCCGGTCAGCACCGGCGTGCGGCCGCGCCGGTCGAACAGCGTCACGCCCAGGTCGAGTTCGAGATGGGCGACGGCGGTGCTGACCGCCGACTGGGCACGGCCCAGGTGGCGGGCACCCGCCGAGAAGGAGCCGTGTTCGGCACAGGCGAGGAGCACTTCCAGCTGATCGAGGGTCCAGCGCATGGGCGTCCTATCAGGTTTTCAGATGAAATCTAACTCGAATCCATCGCCATGATGCCCAGAATAAGCCCCAGGGTCGAGGCCGTGCGGGCCTCGCGACAGGATCTCGAGAGGTGAGGATGCGCTCCTGGAGGGAACGAGTGGTGCATACGCTGCTGTTCGAGGCCGGCGGCCTGGTGATGGTGACGCCGCTGGCCAGCTGGCTGACCGGTCACGGCATGGACGAGATGGGCGCCCTGGCGGTGGGGCTGGCCACGGCGGCGATGGCCTGGAACCTGGTCTGGAATCGCGGCTTCGATGCGCTGGTGCCGACACGGCGTCGCAGCGTCGGGCAGCGCTTCACCCAGGCCTTCGGCTTCGAGCTCGGACTGCTGGTGATGACCCTGCCGGTGGTGGCCTGGTGGATGGGCATCAGCCTGGAGGAGGCGTTCTGGCTGGACCTCGGCTTCATGCTGTTCTTCCTGGTCTACGCCATGCTCTTCAATACCCTGTTCGATCGGGCGATGCGCCGGCGTCTAGCGGGAGGCGACTGATGGCCTATCTGTACCTGCTGCTGGCGATCGTCGCCGAAGTCCTCGGTACCACCGCGCTCAAGGCCTCGCGGGAGTTCACCCGGCTGTGGCCCAGCGTGGGGGTGGTGGTCGGCTACGGCCTGGCGTTCTACCTGCTCACCCTGGTGCTGCGCAGCCTGCCCGTGGGCGTCGCCTATGCCGTCTGGGCCGGGCTGGGCATCGTGCTGGTGTCGCTGCTCGGCGTGGTGTGGTTCGGCGAGCGGCTCGATACGCCGGCGGTAGTGGGCATGGGCCTGATCATCGCCGGGGTGGTGGTGATTCAGGTATTTTCCCGGGTCTCGGCCCACTAGGCTTTGCCTGAAAACTGGCTGCGCTCGCCAACTTTCCGGGCCAACCCTGGGCTGAGTAGCTTTCACCGTTCACGGAGCCGTCATGTCGCGTCGTCTGTCCCTGCTGGTCGTGGTGTTGTGTCTGGTGATGCCGGGGCCGTTCGCCCGGGCGTCGGGGTTCGAGCATGTCGCGCGGCTGGCCGGGCAGGGGTTTCGCCTCGGCGCCCGGGCCGAGCTGCTGGATTCCGGCCGGGTGCTGGGCGCCATCGCGCCCCGCCGTGCGCTCTCGCCGGCCTCGGTATCCAAGCTCTACACGGCGGCCGCGGCACTCGACCGCTGGGGACCGCAGCACCGCTTCACCACCCGGCTGGTGTCGACCGGGACGATCGATGACGACGGCGTGCTGCACGGCGACCTGGTGCTCGAGGGCGGCGGCGATCCGGCGCTGGTCTCCGAGGACCTGTGGCGGCTGATCCAGCGATTGCGCCAGCGCGGCATCACGGCGGTCCGGGGGCAGCTGGTGGTCAGCCAGTGGCGCTTCGGCCCGGTCGAGTGCGTGACCACCGACCGCTGCCGGGCCGCCTCGCGGGCCGACAACGCCTACAGCGCGCGGCTCTCCTCGGCGGCGGTCAACTACGCCAGCTGGTGCCTCGACGTGCTGCCGGGGCGCGGGGTGGGCGGCGCGGCGCGGATCCTCAGCTGCAACACGGTCGAGCCCGCCACCCGCGTCGACAATCGCGTGACTACCGTCGCCCGGGGCGGCGAGTCGCGGCTCGATGCCGAACGGGTCACCGACGAGCGGGGCGACGTGCTGGTGGTCAGCGGCACCATCGCCCGGGACTCCCGCCCGCGGGCGCTCTACCGGGCCAGCTCCGACCCGGCCGAGCAGACCGCCCGGACCCTGCAGTCGATGCTCGAGCGGGCCGGGATCCAGGTCTCCGGCGGCACGGCGGTGAGCCGCACCCGGCCCCCCGCGGCGGCGACCCCGCTCGCCGAGGTCGACGGCAAGCCGCTGCAGACGCTGCTGCAGCGCATGCTCGACTACTCGAACAACTTCATGGCCGACACCCTGAGCCTGGACCTGGCCGACACGCCGCGGGCCACGCTGCCCCAGGCCGGCCAGGCGGTGGCCGGCTTCGCCCGGGGCCTGCCGGGGCACGGCCCGCTGGTGCTGCACAGCGGCAGCGGCCTGACCCCGGAGAACCGCACCTCGGCGCAGGGCGTGACCACCCTGCTGGCGGCCCTGTACCGGCGGCCGGCGCTGTTCCCGGCCTTCCTGGCCGGGCTGCAGCTGCCGGTCAACGGGCCGATGCACTTCATCCGCCGTGGCGACCCGCGGTTCCAGGACCACGTGATGCTCAAGACCGGCACGCTCAACCGGCCCGTCGCGGTCCGCGCGCTGGGCGGCTACTTCCGCACCGCGAGCGGCCGCTGGGGGGCGTTCAGCGTGCTGATCAACGGCACGGCGAGCACGCCCTACCTGGCCTGGTCCACGGTGCTGGATGCGGTTTCCGCGGACCTGGCGGCGATGATTCGCGCGCATTGAACCGCCGGCCGTCCCGCGCTTGACAGGCGCCGGCCGCCGCGGCCAACTCGGCCCATGCTGCCCCGCAGGGGCATCGCGCCACCCTGGAGGACGCCGCATGACGCAGATGCAATGGGAACGCCTGCTCGAGCCGGGCCGGCTCAACGACAAGCCGCGTGGCTCGCGCGGCGAGGTCGGCCGCAGCCCGTTCCACAAGGATCACGACCGGATCGTCTTCGCCGGCTCGTTCCGGCGCCTGGGCCGCAAGACCCAGGTGCATCCGCTCACCGACAACGACCATATCCATACCCGGCTGACCCACTCGCTGGAGGTGGGCTGCGTGGGCCGCTCGCTGGGCATGATCGTCGGCGAGCAGCTGCGCGAGCGGCTGCCGGCGTGGATCACCCCGGCCGACCTGGGGGTGATCGTCCAGGCGGCCTGCCTGGGCCACGACATCGGCAACCCGCCGTTCGGCCATGCCGGCGAGTACGCCATCCGCGACTGGTTCAAGCGCGCCGAGAGCGACGGCAGCGGGCTGCTCGAGGGGCTCACCGACACCCAGCGCGCCGACCTGCTGACCTACGAGGGCAATGCCCAGGGCTTTCGCATCGTCACCCAGATCGAATACAACCAGTTCCGGGGCGGCATGCGCCTGACCGCGGCGACGCTGGGTACCCTGCTCAAGTACCCGTGGACGGTGGAGCACGGCGGCCGCACCGGCAAGTTCGGGGCCTATCAGTCCGAGCGCGAGCCGCTGGCCGAGGTGGCCGAGACCCTGGGGCTGCGGCGTCGGGCCGAGTGGGCCTGGTGCCGGCATCCGCTGGCCTATCTGGTCGAGGCGGCGGACGACATCTGCTACGCGCTGCTGGATCTCGAGGACGGTCTGGAGATGGGCATCCTGCGCTTCGACGAGGTGGCGGGCATCCTGATCCAGATCGCCGGCGGCGAGCCCGCCGAGTACGCCGCGCTGGGCGGAGGCGTGTCGCAGCGCCGCCGTATCGCGGCGTTGCGCGGGGCGGCCATGGAGCGTGCCGTGAACGACGTCGGCGAGGTGTTCGTCCAGCACGAGACGGCGCTTCTCAACGGCGCGCTCACCGAGGACCTGCTCGAGCTCTGTCACCCCGACCTCGACTGGGGCGTCAAGGCGGCCAAGCAGCTCGCCCGGGAGCGCATCTTCCAGAACGAGCGCAAGGCCAAGCTGGAGATCGGCGCCCACACCACCCTCGGCATCCTGCTCGAGGCGTTCATCGGCGCGGCCCACGAGCTGCACCATCAGGGCCGCTCGACCTTCAAGCACCAGCGCGTGCTGGCGCTGATCGGCGAGAACACGCCGCGGCCGACCTGGCCGCTCTACGCCAGCTACCGACGCATGCTCGACTTCATCGGCGGCATGACCGACCACTACGCGGTCGAGCTGGCTCAGGAGATGGGCGGGCGTCTCAAGGGCGAGTAGTCCCGGCGACGGCGTGGTCTGTCAGGCGCCGTGTTGGACCTGTGGGCTACACAAGGGTTTATGCTGGGGCGGAGCCATGAGACATCACAGGGAGGCGATATGCTCGAGGAACTCGTCGCGTCCTGGGCCGGCATGGTCTGGGAGATCTTCTGGGGCCTGGCGCTGGGCTTTCTGCTTTCGGGGGTGATCCGTGCCTGGATTCCCGCCGAGCTGGTGGGCGACAAGCTGGGCCGGGCCACGCCGCGCTCGCTGTCGCTGGCC
This sequence comes from Modicisalibacter tunisiensis, assembly GCF_020148005.1. Classification (GTDB taxonomy): domain Bacteria; phylum Pseudomonadota; class Gammaproteobacteria; order Pseudomonadales; family Halomonadaceae; genus Modicisalibacter; species Modicisalibacter tunisiensis. Next base: position 1,347,122 of record NZ_JAGXFD010000001.1, read on the forward strand.
ACGGGGGTGGGGGCACTGTCGTCGAGCTGTTCCTACGCGGCGGCCAGCATGGCGCGCACGCTGATCATGAAGGGCGCCGCCTGGGCCAACGCCATGGCCTTCATGGTCGCCAGCACCAATCTGGTGTTCGAGATCCTGATCGTGCTGTTCTCGCTGCTGGGCCTGGCTTTCGTGCTCGGCGAGCTGGTCGGCGGGCTGATCTTCATCGTGGTGATGGCGGTGCTGGTGCGGCTGCTGGTGCCCGACGCGGTGATCGCCGCCGCGCGCGAGAACGCCGGCCATGATGCCGACGGTGGCGGGCACGAGCACCATCACGATCATGGCGACCACGACCACGACCACGACCACGACCACGGCAGTCATTCCGGCCACGGCGAGAGCGCCTTCCTGCGCAAGCTGCGTACCGCCGCCGCGCATTTCCACATGGACGTGACGATGGTCGGCAAGGACATCCTGATCGGCGTGACGGTGGCGGCGATCCTCTCGATACTCGTGCCCAACGAGGTGTGGCGCTCGGTATTCCTCACCGAGGGCGACAACCCCGGCTTCGGGGTGCTGCTGTGGAACGCCGTGGCCGGCAGCATCATCGCCGTGCTGGCCTTCGTCTGCTCGGTGGGCAACATCGTGCTGGCCGCGGTGCTGTGGAAGGGCGGCATCTCCTTCGGCGGGGTGATCGCCTTCATCCTCTCCGACCTGATCACCCTGCCGATGCTCTCGGTCTACCGGCGCTACTATGGCTGGAAGGCCGCCGGCTGGATGGCGCTGGTGTTCTTCCTGGGGGCGATCGTGACCGCGCTGTGCCTGGACTACGGCTTCGCCCTCCTGGGCTGGCTGCCCGAGGGCGAGCGTCAGGTCAGCCTGGGCCGCGACGTCTTCGGCTGGAACTACGTGACGCTGCTCAACGTGGTGCTGCTGCCCGTGGCACTGGCGGCGTTCTTCTGGGGCCGCCGCCAGGGCGGCGGGCATTGCCACTGAACGCCCGGGGCCGGTGGACGGCCCGGCTCGGCCTGCTGCTGGCCGGGCTGCTGGCCATCGGCGTGGCCGGGGCGCAGCCTGACGCTCCGCCTTCGGCGTCTGCCGACGCGTTCGATCACTACACCCTGGCGCTGACCTGGCATCCGGGGTTCTGCGCGAGCCGGCGTTCGCCGCCCCGGGAGTGCCGCGAGCCACGCCTGCGCGAGGCCGCCGGCGAGGGCTTCGTGCTGCACGGGCTGTGGCCGTCGCGTCCGGAGCGGGTCGCCGAGGCCGGCGTGAGCCGCCGGCAGTGGCGGGCCGAGGGCTGCTTCGGCGAGTCGCCACGGCCCGACGGCGGCTTCTGTCGGGCGCATGCGCCCTTCGAGCTGCCCGCGTCGCTTGCCGCGCGGCTCGACCGGGCGATGCCGGGGCGGGCGAGCTGTCTCGATCGCCACGAATACGCCAAGCACGCCGCCTGCCTGGCGATCGCCCCGACCGACTACTTCGCCACGGCACTCGAGTTGCTGGCGGCGGTCAACGCCAGCGCCTTCGCCGACTTCGTGGTGATCCACCAGGGCGGTGTCGTGGCGCGCAATGACCTGATCGCGGCCTTCGAGGCGGCCTTCGGCGAGGGAAGGGGCCGGGCGTTGCAGCTGGTCTGCGCCGGTCGCGGCAACCGGCGGCTGACCGAGGTGCGCATCGGCATCCGGGCGGCGGCACTGGACGGTTTCCCCGCGGCGGGCAGCCTGGTGGCGTTGCGCCGGGGACGCTGTGCGTCGCGGGTACGGGTGACGGCGGTCCGGGACTGATCAGATCGAGGGGGTCTCGCGGCGGCGGTCGTCGAGCAGGGCGCCACGCCGGCGCAGGGCCTGGGCGACGCGGTCATGGGTGGCCGGGTCGAGCGGCCCCAGCGGCGTGTCGATCAGCCGCCGGGTCAGGTTCTCGCCGTTGACCACATCCAGCCCCGGCGGCGCCTTTTCGAGATCGATGCGCCAGCCCGGCAGCACCAGCACGCCGCGTACCGGGATGTCGGCGTTGCACTCTCGCGCCAGCCAGTGGCGCATCCATTCCGCCGCCTGGCGTGTCTTGCGCAGCGGCTGACGCTCGCTCCACCCGGGGAAGCGCAGGCGCTGGCTCTCCACCGCCACATCGCACTGGGGCTGGCCGCTGGCGTCCAGCGGAAAGGTGCGGGCCCGGGTCTCGATGACGAAGACGCCGTGGGGCGTCAGCGCCACATGATCGATGGTGAAGGTGTCGCTGGGGATGTCGTGGAAGACGAAGTAGGGGTGATCCTCCGGGCGAATCAGGCGCTCCAGCTCCTGGCCCACCGCCAGCTCGCAGGCCAGGCCCAGCTTGAGGCGGCGGATGCGCTGGAAGTCGCGGATCAGCAGCAGGCAGAACAGCAGGACCAGGGCCGAGCAGATCAGGCCGTAGACGGCCCACTCCAGCCAGATCGAGGCGTCGGTGACGATCATCCGCCCCATGCCGTAGGTCAGCGGGGCGAGAATCACGATCGGCCCCAGTGCCCCGTTGAGGAACAGCCCGGTGAAGGCGTGGTCGAGGCGATCGCGCAGCGCCTGGCCCGGTTCGCGCAGGGGATGGGCATCGATCGGCGAGCGGATGCGCGCGTCGTGCAGGTTGCGCAGGGCCAGGACGATGGCCGCGGTGGCGCCCAGCGGCGCGAGGAAGATCAACGGAATCAGGTATTCCAGCCAGGGCATCTCAGCCATCCTTGCCACCCGGAAAGACGAGGGCCCATTCTAGCCAAGCCCGGCGTGGCCGACCATGCGCCGCTAGGCGGAACGTGCGGTTCCGCTGTAGGCCACCACCCGGTTGCGCCCCTGCACCCGGGCGCTGTCCAGCGCCAGCTCGGCCTGCTGCATCCATTCGCCCGGCCGGTTCAGGGTGGTGTGGCATTCGGCCAGGCCGATGCTGAGCGTGCAGGGCAGCAGGCTCTCGCCCTGGGCCTCGGGCTTGAGGAAGGCCTCGCGCAGCCCGTCGAGCTGCGTGAGCGCCCGGTCCAGGGGCGTCTCGTCCAGCAGCAGGCCGAAGGTCGTGGCGCCGTGGCGGGCCAGCAGGGCCTCCTCGCCCAGCGTCTCCTGCAGGAAGCGCGCCGTGCGACGCAGGACCTGGTCGCCCATGGCGTGACCGAAGGTGTCGTTGATGCGCTGGAAGTGGTCGATCTCCAGCAGCGCCAGGCACAGGGGGGGCCGGCCGGTATCGAAATGGCTCTCGATCACCCGCTCCCAGTGGGCACGGTTGTAGAGGCCGGTGAGGGCGTCGGTGCGCCGCTGGCGGGTTTCGCGGCGCTTCTGCTCGACCAGCTGACAGGCCTGACGGTAGCTGCGCCAGCCGATCATCAACGGATAGAGCAGCAGCAGCGGCAGGGCGCCCAGCAGGGCGAGCGGCGTGGGCAGCAGCTGCCAGTCGAGTGTCGGCCAGATCAGGGCGCCCACGCCGCCGCCGGCCAGCCAGGCCAGGGAGCCGGCGGCCAGCAGGCGGGGGCCGCCGACGGCGAGGGTGCCGAGGTTGTAGAGCGCGATCAGCACCGCGCCGGGGATCGGCGCGAAGTCGACGGCGGCGACCCAGAAGCCGGTCAGCAGGCCGTCGATCAGCAGGCAGTGACGTTCGGTGCGATGCGGATCGCGCACCCGGGTGGCCAGGTAGCGGGCCAGATGCGGCCAGCCCAGGCCGTTGAGTGCCAGCAGCATCCACCACGGCCACGCCGGCGGCACCGCCCGCCAGGCGGCGGCCACGGCGAGCATGCCCAGCGCCAGGCCGACGATCCGGGCCGGGTAGAGGCGTCGGGCAAGCGCCTGACGGGGGTGGCGGGAGGACGCGGTGATGGGGAGCATCGGTGACATCCGTTCGCGGCGCTGGTACTTGCCATCAGTGTGTGAGACGTTTTTACCTTGACGCAAAAACTCGCGACTCGCCAGTCGCCACTCGTCGTATGCCCTTGCCCGATCATGCTTTCGCGGCCCCTGAGGTCGCCTCTCCTGCACCGGCCGCGCCACTGGCCGCCCTGCGCGCCTTCATCGAGCGCCATCCCCGGCTGATGGTGCTGACCGGGGCGGGGGTGAGCACCGGCTGCGGCATTCCCGATTACCGTGATGCCAGCGGTGCCTGGAAACGTTCGCCGCCGGTTCGTCACCAGGCGTTCATGGCCAGCCCGGCGACCCGTCAGCGCTACTGGGCGCGCAGCCTGATCGGCTTTCGTGCCATCCAGCAGGCGCGCCCGGGGCCGGCGCACCGGGCGCTGGCCGCGCTCGAGGCGCGCGGTCGGGTCACCGCGCTGGTCACCCAGAACGTCGACGGGCTGCACCAGCGCGCCGGATCACGGCGGGTCATCGATCTGCACGGCCGGGCCGAGATCGTGCGCTGCATGGGATGCGGTGCGCAGCGCATGCGCCACGACCTGCATGCCGAGCTGGCCGGGGCGAACCCGCACTGGCTGTCGCTGGAGGCGAAGGTGGGGCCGGACGGCGACGCCGACCTGGACGGGCTCGACTTCTCGACCTTCCGGGGGCCGGCCTGCCCGCGCTGCGGCGACGGCATCTGGAAGCCCGACGTGGTGTTCTTCGGCGACAGCGTGCCCCGCGCGCGGGTCGCGGCGGCCTTCGCCGCCCTCGAGGCCGCCGATGCGCTGCTCGTGGTCGGCTCCTCGCTGATGGTCCAGTCGGGCTACCGCTTCGCGCGCCAGGCCGCCCGGGCCGGCCAGCCGATCGCCTGCATCAACCGCGGCCGGACCCGCGCCGATGATCTCTACGCCCTGAAGGTCGATGCCCCGGTGGACGCTACCCTGACCGATCTGTTGGCGCCGGGGTGACGCGGCTCCCTTTGGGGGCGGCCGTCAATGCAAGGCGCCCGTGCCGATGGCACGGGCGCGTATCCTGATTCCGCGGTAAACGTCTCAGCGGCTCGGCGGGGCCATGAACTCCGGTCCCACCGGATCGGTAATATGGGTCTCGAGGATACGATCGATCTCGGTCAGGTCGTCCCGGCTCAGTTTCCAGCCGTCGATGGCATCGAGCGGGTCCATCTGATCGGGGCGCCGTCCGCCCCACAGGGCGATGCCGTTGGCGTGGCTGTCGAGCAGCCAGCGCACGGCGAGCTCGAGCACGCGCTTGCCGTGCCGCTCGCGGGCCAGCTCGTCGAGTGCGGCGACCGCCGCCAGATACTGATCGAAGCGCGGCTGCTGGAACTTGGGATCGGACTGGCGCAGGTCGTCGCCCTGAAAGCGCGACTCGCGGGACATCTTGCCGCTCAGCAGGCCGCGACACAGCGCGCCATAGGTGAGCATGGCCAGGTTCTCGCGCTCGGCGTAGGGGATGATGTCGCGCTCGGCCTCGCGCTCGAAGAGGTTGAGCGGCGGCTGAACGGTGTGCAGTGGCGCGACCTCGCGAAATGCCCGGCACTGTTCGGGCGAGAAGTTGCTGACGCCGATGGCGCGGATCTTGCCGGCCTGATGGAGCCGCTGCAGGGCGCCGGCGGTCTCCTCCATGGGCGTCTTCGGGTCCGGCCAGTGCACCTGATAGATATCGAGGGTGTCGGTGCGCAGTCGGCGCAGCGAGTCCTCGACCTCCTGCTCGATGCGACGCGCCGTGGCGTTGCGCACCACCCCGTCGATGCCGTCGCCCCATTCCAGCGCCACCTTGGTGGCGAGCACCACGTCGTTGCGTCGTCCGCCGTCGGCGAGTGCCTTGCCGACGACTTCCTCGGCATGACCGAAGCCATAGGCCGGGGCGGTATCGATCAGCGTGACGCCCTTGTCGAGCGCGGCATGAATGGTGCGGATCGCCTGGTCATCGTCGGTGCCGCCCCATTGCTTGCCGCCCATCGCCCAGGTGCCGAGGCCGATGCGCGTCGGAGTCAGGTCGGTGCCGGGAATGCGGAGGGTTTCCATGCGTGTCTCCCTGTGACGGTGTCCCTGAATGCCCTCAGGCTGGGTCGCGAGGCCGGGTTTGGCAAGTACCGAGTCGGCCTCGTGACATCAGGGCCGGGAGACGGGGGCCACCGGCACCTCGATACGCCCCGGAGAGGCCGCATCGCCGGTGAGCACGGGAACCGGTTTGGGCGAGGTGTAGAGCAGCCGTCCGTCGGCGCGGATCGACGCGCTCAGCACGTAGCGCCGCCCGCCCTCGATGGCGTTGTCGTCGTAGCGCAGCACCACCGGAATCGGCCCGCCGCCGAGCCGCGTGTAGGTGGCCTCGGCCACTGTGGCCGCCTTGGCGCCGGCCTCGCGCAGGGTAACCGTGAGTTCGGCATTGCGCGGCAGCGCCAGGGGCTGGTCGCTGACGATGCGGGCCTCGAGGTTGGCGAAGCGCGGTGTCAGGGCGCAGGCGGTCAAGGCGAGCAGCACGGCGCCGGTGGCGAGAAGGCGGCACAGCGAGCCGGACGAGCGGGGCATGGGCATCTCCGAAGGCGGTGGAAACGGCAGTGCGGGGGCGTGGCGGCGCTCAGCCGCCGGCCAGCTTGACGGTATAGCCCCGCGACTCGAGCTCGGCCTTGAGGCTCTGGCGATGATCGCCCTGGATCTCGATCACCCCGTCCTTGACCGCGCCGCCGGTGCCGCAGCGCTTCTTGAGCGCCTTGGCCAGGGCCTTGAGCTCGTCGTGTACCAGCGGCACACCGCTCACGGTGGTCACGCCCTTGCCCTTGCGCCCGCTGATCTCGCGGCGGAGGCGCACGACGCCGTCGAGGGTGGCGAGGCGCGCGGCCTCGGCGTCATCGGCACAGCGGCACTCGGCGATGGGCTGGCGGCAGTCGGGACAGGTCTCGCCATGCTCGGTGGAGTAGACGAGACCGCGCAGCTGGTCCTGAAGGGAGGCCATGCGGCGGCTCCTGTTGGCGGCGATGGATGAGTCTCGATGATAGCGCATCCCGCGCCGACGCGGCGATCGCCGCGCCGGCAAGGCATGCAGCGCCCTACCGGGCCAGGGCCGCCGGCGGCTCGAGGTGCGCGGCCAGGCCGGCGAGCAGGCCAGGGAGCTCGCGCATGTCGTGCATGGCGATCGCTCCCGGCGGGGTGACTTCGGTGTCCGGGAAGCGGTTGATGTGGATGACGTGCATCCCGGCGCTCAGGCCGGCGGCGACCCCCACGGCGGCATCGTCGATGACCACGCACCGCGATGGCGCGTGGCCCATGCCGAGGGCGGCGTGACGGAACAGGCCCGGGTCGGGCTTCCAGCAGTTCAGGGTATAGCCGCTGTAGAGCCGATCGCCGAAGTGCGGGCGCAGCCGGGTGCTGTCGAGAGCGTTGCGGATCTTGTGTTCGGGGCCGTTGGAGGCCACGCAGCGCGGATGATGCGCCAGTCGCTCGAGGGTCTCGCGGACGTGGGGGATGGGCTGGAGCTCACTGGCCATGCGTCGCGCCAGCGTGGCGCGCATCTCGGCCTCCGTGGCGGCGCGGACGCCGGGGTCGAGGGTGCCGTGGCGGCGTTCCAGCTCGGCGACGATGGTCATGAAGCGGACGCCGCGGAACTCCTCCATGTATTGCCGGGCAACGAAGGGAAGGCCGGCACGGTTGAGTGCGTCGGCCATCACTTCCGCGAGGAGCGGTTCGCTGTCCACCAGGGTGCCATCGCAGTCAAACAGCAGACAGAAGGGTTGGTGCATGGGTCGTGTCTCTTGCGGCCAGCCCTGGCGTGGGGCTCTTGTCTCCATTTATCGGCAGGGACGGCACGCGGTTGAGCATGATGTTGCGGACTTAAAGAACGCTGTTTCTTAATACTCTAGCTCATCGTGGCGAATTTGTCGCCCGGCGGGCCGCCGACGCCCCGTCGGAGGGCGCGATGCCGTCGCGCGTGGTCTCGTCCGGCGTGTCGCCCGGGTGCAGGACGACCCGGTTGCGGCCCTGGCGCTTGGCGGTATAGGCCGTGAGATCGGCGTCGTGGATCAGGCGGTCGATGTCCACGGCGCGGTCTTCCGTCGGCAGACAGCTGGCGACACCGATGCTGGCGGTCAGAGGCAGCGGCGGGACTGCCGCGTCGGGCAGCCGCAGTGGCGTGGCGGCGATCGTCGCGCGGATCCGCTCGGCGACATCGACTGCCTGCGCGGGCGAGGTCGCCGGCAGCAGGAGCACGAATTCCTCGCCACCGTAGCGGGCGAGCAGGTCGCCGGGGCGGCGACACTGCTGCAGCCGTGCGGCCACCTTGGCGATGGCCCGGTCGCCGGCGCGATGCCCGAAGGTGTCGTTGATCCGCTTGAAATGGTCGATGTCGATGAACAGCAGGCTCGCCGGCTGCTTGTGGCGGTGATGACGCCTCAGGCTGCGCAGGCCTTCATGGAGGAAATGACGTCGGTTGGCCAGGCCGGTGAGGCTGTCGGTGACGGCCTGGTGTTCCATGCGGCAGCGGTAGCGATACAGGCGCCAGTAGAGGGACTCGACGAAGCCGCGCAACGCCAGCACGGGGGGCAGGCTGACCAGCATGTAGGCCAGGTAGACCCGGCGATCGAAGTCGTCGTAGCCGCCCAGCCAGGCGACCAGTAGGGGGAACAGGGTGATCGCCGAGAGCACCAGGGTCGACAGGCGCAGCGACTGGCCGAGCAGCAGGAAGGGCATGAAGATGAAGAAGTACAGGAAGCCGCCCATGCCGTAGGCCCGGCCGTGCTCGAACAGGCTGAGAACGTCCAGGAAGCTGGCCTCGACGAACAGCGGCACCGCCAGGGTGGCGGTGCGCGACCATCGGCTGTGAATGCCGTGGCGCGTGGCCAGTGCCCAGGCCAGCACCGCCCCGGCCTCCGCCACCCGGTGGCCGATGGCGTCACCGGCGTGGTCGGCGTCGAGGGCGAAGTCCCAGCTGATGTTGCACAGCACGAAAAGGGCGGTCAGGCACAGCGAGCCGACCGTGAAGCGCGTGTAGTCGCGTGCCTTGGCCCGGCGGTAGTCGACGTCGCCCTGGGCATGCCAGAGCGCCGCCAGGCGGCGAGTGTAGTCGCCGAGGCGTGCGGTATCGGCCGACAGCCCGCAAGAGCGCATGATCGGTTCCCTGCTGTGGGCCCATGTGAGAAGTCTCCGGGGGCGTTATTGTCGTGGCCACGGCAATGCGTCGCGCTGTCGAGTATAGCCCAGGTTATACAGAGCGGACCTCGGCCGAAAGGATGAGGTCAGTCGTGCCGAGCGTGCCAGGCGGCCTCGTTGACCAGACTGATCGGTCGCTCGCCACGCAGCGCCCGGGCGATGTTGTCGACCGCCCGCTGGGCCATGGCGTCGCGGGTCTCGACGGTCGCCGAGCCAATGTGCGGCAGCGCGACCACGTTGGCCATCCGCGGCAGCGGCGAATCGGCCGGCAGCGGCTCCTGCGCGAAGACGTCCAGGCCCGCGGCGCGAATCTCGCCGGCCTCGAGGGCGGCGATCAGTGCCGGCTCGTCGACCACCTTGCCGCGGGCGATGTTGACGAAGATCGCGCTCGGCTTCATGCGCGCGAACTGCGCGGCGCCGAACAGGTGGGTGGTCTCGGCGGTCAGCGGCACGGTGACGCAGACGAAGTCGGCCTCGGCGAGCAGTTCGTCGAGCTCGCGGCGCCGGGCGCCGAGTTCGCGTTCCAGCTCGGGCTTGGGCGAGGCGTTGGAGTAGAGCACCGGCATGCCGAAGCCCAGGGCGCCGCGACGCGCCACGGCGGCGCCGATGCGTCCCAGGCCGACCATGCCCAGGGTCTTGCCATGCACGTCGCTGCCGAACTGCGCCTCGCCGATACTCGCCTGCCAGTCGCCGCGCCTGACGAAGTCGGCCAGCTCCACGACCCGTCGGGCGGTGGCCATGATCAGCGCGAAGCCGGTGTCGGCGGTGGTCTCGGTGAGCACGTCCGGGGTGTTGCACAGCAGGATGTCGCGACGGGTCAGCTCGTCGATCGGGTAGTTGTCGACGCCCACCGAGATGCTGGCGATGGCTTCCAGGTGCGGGGCGTCGTCGAGCAGCGCCGGGGTGATCGGCAGGCCGGCGCCGACCAGCCCGTGGGCCTCGCGCAGCGCCTCGCGGAAGGCCGGGTCGTCGGGCGAGTCGAGCTCGGGGAAGTAGTCGACGCGGAAGTGCTCGCTGAGCTGTTCCAGGTGGTGCTGCTTGAGACGGCGAAAGGCGGTGATGCGTTTCTTCATGATGGCTCCGGGTATGGGGTCGGGAGGGGCATTCACGCCGGTGTCGGCAGTGTGGCCGCCGGGCGGCGCCCCGGCATGCCCTTCAGGGTATCGCATGTTCCGTGTCTGCCGCGCCCGCCCTGTTGCCGGTGGCCGATGGCCTGTCGCCTGCCGGGCAGGCGACAGGCGGGTCTCAGGCCTCGACGTCGATGTTATGCCCCAGGGCCCCCTGGGGACGCGGGCTGCGCTGAACACCGTCGTCCTGGTCGCCGTCGTTGTCGGGCCTGGCGGCCGGCTGGGGCTGGGATGCCGCCTGAGCCTGAGCCGCCTGCTGGAGGAGCGCGTGATTGGCTGCGTTGATATTCATGAGACTTGTCCTGTGTTGCGTCGTGAATGTTGGCGTTGCCGCCGCCCCTGAGCGTGCTCGTCTTGTCTTAACGCAACATTAGACGTCGTGAATGGGGACGCCGCCGCCGCGGGGGCGGATCGCCGAGGCGCCCTCAGTCCAGCGGCGGCAGATCGGCCTCGAGCTCGGTGAGTCGCGCGCGATGGGGCAGGCCTTCCATGTCGCCGCGGACCTGCACCGCCCGGGCGCCGATCAGGTTGCCGCGGCGTACTGCGGTGCGCGGGGAGAGGCCGTCGAGCAGGGCGCTGACCACCCCCACCGCGAAGCCGTCGCCGGCGCCTACGGTGTCGATGACCTCGGCGACCGGGAAGCCCTCGATGGTGAAGTGCTGTGTGGCATCGCGATAGTAGCCGCCTTCCGGCCCCAGCTTGATGATCACCGCCCGGGCGCCGCGATCGAGATAGAAACCGGCGATGTCGTGGGCGGAGTCCAGCCCGGTCAGCCGCCGCCCCTCGGCGAGGCCGGGCAGCACCCAGTCGGCGCGACTCGCCAGATCGTTGAGCGTATCGCGCATCTCGGCGTCGCTGCCCCACAGGCCGGGTCGCAGGTTGGGGTCGAACGAGATACCGACGCCGGCGGTGCGGGCCCGCTCGAGCATGTGGAAGGCCAGCTCGCGGGCCGAGGCCGACAGGGCCGGCGGGATGCCGGTGGCATGCAGGTGGCGGGCGGCGGCGAAGTCCACCGCCTGCGCGTCCGCGGGCGAGAAAAAGCTGGCGGCGCTGCCGCGGCGCACGTACTCGACATGCGGATCGGAACCGTCGTCGACGCGTGCCTTGAACACCAGGCCGGTGGCATGATCCGGATCGCGCGTCAGGTGGCGGCAGTCCAGCCCCTCGGCCTCCAGGGTACGGCGAATATAGGTGCCGAAGCTGTCGTCGCCGACCCGGCTCAGCCAGCCGACATGGAAGCCCAGCCGCGCCAGGCCGATCGCGACGTTGGTGTCGGCGCCGGCGATGCCGCGCCGGAAGCGCGCCACCTCGGCCAGGTCGCCGGGCGTCTCGGCGACGAACAGCGTCATCGCCTCGCCGAAGGTGAGAATCTCGGGAGGGGTGGGGCGGGAAGTCATCATGGGTCCTCGGCGGCCGGCTGCGCTGTGTACGACCCACCGGCACGATCGGGGCCCGCTGCTGGTTCGGGCCACGGGGCGAGGGGCTGGCGTGGAGAAGCGGCGGCACGATGGCGGCGGTCGTGTGAAAACGCTAAGCGTTCCCATCGTAGGTGGCGAGGCGCGAAGGCAACAATCCAGCGCCGGTTAGACATTCGTCGCATGTCGGCCCCGGCCCGGTCGGCGCGAAGCCCGGCATGCAGCGGTTTCCTGGCGATCGTCGGCAAGGCCGGTACCGCGGCTCGTTTGACGCCGGTCAACGGCTGACGAATAATTGCTTAGCCTTCTCAGCTTATGCCTGCTTCAATTGTGACCGGCACGTAACACGGCGGGTCGGCCGGCCGGGCTGAAGGCTGGCGGTGTTCCCTGTCGTGAACATCGTCTCCCACCGCTGTCAGCCATCAAGGACACGTCATGAACGCAATCTGGATCGCCGTTTTCGGCGTCGTGTGTTTCGTGATGGGCTTTCGATTCTATTCGAAGTTCATCGCCGAACGCATCTATCGCCTCGACCCCGACTTCCAGACGCCCGCGCACACCTATCGCGACGGCGTCGACTACGTGCCCACCAACAAGTGGATCCTCTGGGGCCACCACTTCACCTCGGTGGCCGGGGCCGCGCCGATCGTCGGCCCCGCCATCGCCATCTACTGGGGCTGGCTGCCGGCCATCCTCTGGGTGGTACTGGGCACGGTCTTCGCCGCCGGCGTGCACGACTTCGGCGCCATCGTGCTGTCGAGCCGCCACAAGGGCCACTCGATCGGCACCCTGGCCAACCGGCTCATCGGTCAGCGGGCCAAGCTGCTGTTCCTGTTCATCATTCTGATTCTGGTGCTGATGATCAACGCGGTCTTCGCGTGGGTCATCGCCAAGCTGTTCATCACCTTCCCGTCGAGCGTGCTCTCGGTGTTCATCCAGATCCCGCTGGCGGTGTGGATCGGCTATCGCGTCTATCGGCATTCGGGCTCGATGCTGCTGCCCTCGGTGGTGGCGCTGGTGGTCATGTACGGGGCGGCGCTGCTGGCCAGCGAGGTTCCCGCCCTGCAGATCGACCTGGTGAGCTGGTTCGGCGGCGCGGATGCGTCGGTCGTCGGCGGCTTCGACGGCACCTCGATGGCCTTCCTGGTGTGGATCGTGGTGCTGATGGTCTACGTCTACGTCGCCTCCACGCTGCCGGTCTGGAAGCTGCTGCAGCCGCGTGACTACATCAACTCCCACCAGCTGGTCGTCGGCCTGGCGCTGCTCTACCTGGGCCTGCTGTTCGGGGCGCCGGACATGACCGCGCCGGCGGTCAACGGCGAGGCCGACATCGCCTGGTACCCGCTGCTGTTCATCACCATCGCCTGCGGGGCGATCTCCGGGTTCCACGGGCTGGTCGGCTCGGGGACCACCTCCAAGCAGCTCGACAAGGAAACCGACGCCCGGCTGATCGGCTACGGCGGCGCGCTCGGCGAGGGCATGCTGGCGATGGTGGCGATCATCGCCGTGGGCACGCTGTTTGCCAGCGGCGCCGACTTCACCGCCACCTATTCCAGCTTCTCGGCGGCCGGCTCCAGCGGCCTGGGCTCGTTCGTCAAGGGTGCCGGCCAGCTGGCGGCCAACCTGGGCATTCCCACCCAGATGGGCTCGACGCTGGTGGCGGTGATCGTGGTCAGCTTCGCGGCCACCACCCTGGACACCGCGGTGCGCCTGATGCGCTACATCATCGCCGAGCTGGGCACCGAGTACGGCATGCCGGTACTGGCCCGCAAGCACGTGGCGACCAGCATCGCCGTGGTCTCCAGCGCGGCGCTGGTGATCCTGCCGGAAGGCCCCAACGGCTTCGGCTCCGGCGGCTACCTGCTGTGGCCGCTGTTCGGTACCAGCAACCAGCTGCTGGCGGGCATCACCCTGATGCTGGTGTCGGTATGGCTCAAGCGCCAGGGGCGGCCGGTGGTCTTCACCCTGGCACCGATGCTGTTCCTGCTGGTCATGACCCTGTGGGCCATGGGGCAGCAGGTGATCTTCACCTGGTCCGGCTTCGGGGACGCTCCGCGCAACCTGCTGCTGTTCAGCTTCGGCAGCCTGATCCTGGTCTTCACGCTGTGGATCCTGCTGGAGGCGTCGCGCAGCTTCCGTCAGGGGGCCGGCGAACGTCTGGATGCGTTGAGCGATGAGTCGCGCTGATCGTGACGGCGACGCGCCCGCCGGCTGGCGGGCGCGGATCGGCCGGGTCATCCAGGGCTACGATGCGGTGCTGAGCCTGCCGCATCGTCAGGAGATCGCGCGCGAGCTGCAGGACGAGGAGGACCTGTTCATGTTGCTGTGCTTCTGCGACATGATGGGCATTCCCAACCCCGTCAGCGACATGACGCTCGAGCTCTACCCCTACATGCTCGAGCGGTTCCACGAGTGGCACCGGCGCCAGGGCATCCCGCGCTCGCCGCTGGACAGCTTCCGCTGCTGCTAGCCATTCGCCACCCGACGAGGAGTCCGACATGGCCAGAAGCCTGTTCTTCGGCGGCAAGGGCGGCGTCGGCAAGACCAGCTGCGCCACCGCCTATGCGCTGAACTGCGCGGCCGCGGGGCAGAAGACCCTGCTGGTGTCCACCGACCCCGCCCACAACCTGGCCGATCTGTTCGGCCGGGCGCCGGGGGCCACCCCGACCCGCATGCGCCCCGACCTCGACGTGGTCGAGCTCGATCCCGACCGCGAGACACAGCGCTATCTCGATCAGGTCAAGGACACGATCCGGCCGCTGGTCAGCGGCGAGCGCAGCACCACGGTGTTCCGTCAGCTGGATCTGGCGCGTCACGCGCCGGGCACCGAGGAGGCGGCACTGTTCGACGCCCTGGTGGGGCTGTTGCTCGAGACCGGCCGGGACTACGACCGGCTGATCTTCGATACCGCCCCCGGGGGGCACACCGTGCGCCTGCTGGCGCTGCCCGAGATCATGGGCGCCTGGGTCGACGGCCTGATGCAGCGCCGGCGCAAGGTGCGCAGCGACTACAAGGCGTGGCTGGGTGATGGCGAGGTGGTCGACGACCCGATCCAGGAGGCCTTGATGCGCCGTCGCGGCCGTCTGGCCGCGGCCCGCGAGCACCTGACCTGCGGCGCGCATTCGGCGGTGGTGCTGGTCGCCAACCCCGAGCGCCTGCCGACCCTGGAGACGGCGCGCACCCGCGAGCTGCTCGAGGCCCATGGCCTGCACGTCGGCGCGCTGGTGGTCAACAAGTGCCTGCCGGAAGACGTCGACAGCACCTGGCTGACCAACTGGCGCGACGAACAGCGGCCGTGGCGCGAGCAGCTCGCCGCCACCTTCGCCGACCGGCCGGTGCTCGAGATCAGCCATCAGCCGCATGCGCCGGCGTCCTGTGACGACCTGCAACCGCTGAGCGATGCCCTGCGGGGGCTCGACCCCTGGCAGGCCCACGACTGAGCGAGTGCCCGCGTCCGTGAAACAGCGAGGCCCCGCCATCCGGCGGGGCCTCGCTGTTTTCGGGGCAGGGCGCCGTCATGGCGCGGTATGGCCTTCGTTCAGGCGTCGGCCACGTACACCGTGCGCACGTTGAGGAACTCGCCGAAGCCGTACTCGCTCTGCTCGCGACCGTAGCCGCTGCGCTTGACGCCGCCGAAGGGCAGCTCGTCGAAGGGCGTGGTGGGGCGGTTGACGAAGCTCATGCCCACGTCGAGGCGACGGGCCACCGCCTCGGCGCGCTCGAGGTCCTGGCCGACCACGGTGCCGCCCAGGCCATAGGGGCTGTGGTTGGCCAGTTCGATGGCGTGCTCGACGTTGTCGGCGGTGATCACCGCGGCGACCGGGCCGAACAGCTCCTCGTCGAAGGCCGGGTTGCCCGGGGCGACGTTGGTCAGCACGGTGGGCGCGTACCAGGCGCCGGGGCGCTCGAGAACCTGGCCGCCTGTCTCGATCTGGGCGCCGTGCTGCACCGCGCGCTTGACCTGATCGTGGAGGTCGTCGCGCAGGTCCTTGCGCGACATCGGGCCGATGTCGGTGTCCTCGTCGAGCGGGTTGCCGATGCGCAGCTTCTGGACCTGGTCGACGAGGCGCTCGGTGAAGCGCTCGACCATCGACTCGACCACGATCAGGCGCTTGGAGGCCGCGCAGCTCTGGCCGGTGTTGTCGAAGCGCCCGTTGATGGCAATCTCCACGGCCTTGTCGACATCGGCGTCGTCGAGCACGATCAGCGGGTCGATGCCGCCGAGCTCGAGCACGCTGGGCTTGATCAGCTCACCAGCCTGCCTGGCCACGGCGCGGCCGGCTTCCTCGCTGCCGGTCAGCGTGACCCCGCAGACGATCGGGTCGCGCAGGATGCCCTCGATCGCGCTGGAGGAGACCGGCAGCCAGGTGAAGGTGCCTTCCTCGAAGCCGGCATCGTGGAACAGCTGGGTGATCAGCTTGGCGCTGCCGGGGACGTTGGAGGCGTGCTTGAGCAGGCAGGCGTTGCCGCCGGCGAGGTTGGGCGCGGCGAAGCGCACCACCTGATAGAGCGGGTAGTTCCAGGGCATGATGCCGAGCACCGCGCCCATCGGGTCGCGGACCACCTCGGCCTTTTGCGCGCCGGGCACCTGCTTGGGCTTGGGGGCCATGAATTCCTCGGCATGATCGGCGTAGAAGCGCACGATCGCCGCCGAGATTTTCGTCTCGGCGATCACGCCGGAGAACTTCTTGCCCATCTCCCGGCAGATCACCTCGCCGATGTCGGCCTGGCGCTGCTCGATCAGGTCGGCGACGGCATGGAGCTTCCTGGCGCGCTCGGCGACCGTCAGCCGGCGCAGTTCGTCGTAGCCGCGGCGCGTGGCGTCCAGCTTGTCGCGGACGCCCTGTTCGTCGAGCATCTCGTGCTGCCCGATGACCTCATCGGTGGCCGGGTTGACGGCGGTGAGGGTATTGCGGCTCATCACGTTCTCCTTGGTGACGTGCGTGAATGCATCCTTTCTCGCGTCCTCAGTGTAGACAGTGGCGACGGGCCCGATAGCCTTCAAGGGCGTGGCAGGCGGGAGCGGTTTCGGGCAAAGTCCGTACACGGGCCCGGCGATCCGGGCGAGGCGACGTATCACAGGGAGGCGTGATGACGAGACGATTCGGCGGGCGGCGGTTGGGCGACCTTCTGCTGGGCCTCGGATTGCTGGTGCTGAGCGGGCTGGTGAGCGGTGGCGCGCTGGCGGCGACGGGCGGTGATGACTGCGATCGGCTGGTGCGCCCCGGGGAAAGCCTGCAGGACGCGATCGACGGGCTGCCCGACAACGGTGCGCCGCAGACCGTGTGCCTGGCGGCGGGGGACTTCCGCCTGTCGGACATGGTCACGCTCGAGCGCGACCATGTGACCCTGCGCGGCCAGGGCGCACAGGCCACCCGGCTGGGCCTGGCGGAGGGCGTGGTCAGCCCGGTGCTGGTGCTCGGCGAGGCGCGTCGCCAGGTGCCGGGCAAGCCGATCCACGACGTCACGGTCAGCGACCTGGCGATTCGCGGCAGCGGTGCCGGCGGTCCGGAGTTCCGCGAGGATCTGTCCTATCTCAGCAACAGTGCGCTGATCGTGCGGCGCGGCGATGGCGTGACCCTGCGTCGGCTGGACATCCGCGACTGCCGCAGCGCCTGCCTGCTGACCGAGTACCACAGCCGTGACGTGACCATCGAGGACAATCACCTGGCCGGGGCCCAGTGGGACGGCCTGTCGCTCAATCGGGCGGGGGCCACGCGGGTCGTCGGCAACACCATCGAGCACAACGTCGCCGCGGGCATTACCGTCGAATACCTGCGCGATGGCGAGGTCATCGACAACCGGCTCCTCGACAACGGTTCCCACGGGATCTACCTGGCGGATGCCGAACACAATGTGTTCCGTGACAACCTGTTCCGCGGCAATCGCCAGGCCGGGGTGTTCCTGACCTGCTCGATTCGTCACCGCAACCCGGTGGAGTGCTGGGAGGACAGCTTCAGCCGCGACAACGTCTTCCGCAACAACCGCTTCGTCGACAACGGCCACGGCTTCCAGGTCTCGCTGGACGATGCCGCCAACTGCCGCGGCTTCGACACCCCGCCCAATCTCTCGCAGGGCGATACCTTCCACAACAGCCCCAACGACGAGCCGTCGTGGGAGCGCTATGGGCACTGCATTCGCTACGATGGCAGCCGGGAGGCCGCGCCGGATGGGTGAGGGAGGCCCTCGGACGCGTCAGGAGCGCCGCGGCGGGCGCGCCGTCAGGCGCCGGGAGTTGGCCATGGTGCGTCGGTGCAGCGGGTGCAGGATCCGCTGGCTGGATTCCCACCAGCAGGGCAGGCGGCCAGTGCAGGCATCCACCCAGGTCTCGTGCCAGACGGCGGCCAGCTCGACCCCGGCCTCCCACTTCTCGGTCACCATGCGCTGGTTCTCGTCCAGCAACGGCAGGCTGGTCGGTGGCTGGGTCAGCCACAGCTGCTGGCGCAGGGCGATCGTGGCCAGGGCGCTGGCCCAGGTTTCGGCGGCCATGACACCCGCTCGCCAGGGAGCAAGCGAGGGCGCGCGGTCGATCGGGAACAGGGGGGCTGGCATGAACGAGTACCTGGTTGGCGGGTGGCCTTTATGGCCGATGATACCGCAATGGCCGGCTGCTGGCTGGGGGCATCGCGCAGACTCGGCTAGGCTGGAGGCGGAAACGGCCGCTGCAGTGCGCGGTCGTCGCCCACTGTCACGGAAGGAGTGAGCGTCATGAGAGAGAGCACCCTGTGGTCGCTGATCAGCGCGGGAACGGCGATCGCCGCCGGTATCGCGGTACGCAACGGGACCCGCAAGGTCTACGAACGGAAGGTCGGCAAGGCGCCGCTCGACCCCTACGAGCGCGACGTGCGCTGGCGTGACGCCCTGGTGTGGGGAGCCGCATCCGGCATCCTGGTGGGGGTGGCGCGGGTGGCGGGGCGTCGGCTGGGCAGCGAGGCGCTGCATCGGGCGCAGCGTCGCCGGCGCTCGCGGTCGCTGCCGCGACGCCCGCTGGACGGCACGGCGGGGCCCCTCGGTGGCCGGGGCGGTCGGGACTGACGGTCGATCGGGCCGGCTCATGGGGCGAACAGCGCCACCAGCCAGTCGATGAAGACCCGCAGCCGCGGCGTCAGGTGGCGATGGTGGGGGTAGAGGATGGTCATCGGCAGGGGCGGCAGGCGATGGTCGGGCAGCAGTTCCACCAGGGTGCCTGCCGCGAGCTGGCGCGAGACGTGGTAACGCGGCACCTGGATGATTCCGTAGCCCGCTTCGCAGGCCGCCACATAGGCCTCGCCGTGGTTGACCGCCAGGTCGGCCGGCAGGTCCAGGGGCTGTTCGCGTCCCGCCACCGGAAAGGCCAGCGGGTCCGGCCGCCCGGTGGTGGGGGACTGGTAGGCGACGCAGCGATGCCCCGCCAGCTGCTCCAGCGAGGTGGGGCGGCCGTGACGGGCCACGTAGGCGGCACTGGCGCAGGTCACCTGCTCCAGGGGCGGCAGGGGGCGGGCCACCAGCGTCGAATCCTTGAGCTCACCGATGCGCACCACGCAGTCCACTCCCTCGGCCACCAGGTCGACCCGCCGGTCGCCGCTGCCGACCTCGAGCTGGATCTCCGGGTAGCGGGCGTGGAAGTCGGGCAGCGCGGGCAGCACCACCAGCCGGCTCAGCGAGGCCGGCAGGTCGATGCGCAGCCGCCCCCGCGGGCGATGCGCCGCCTGGGCGAGGGCTCCCTCGGCCTCCTCGATCTGGAGCAGGATCTCGCGGCAGTGGCGATAGTAGGAGTCCCCGTCCAGGGTCGGGCTCACCTGACGCGTGGTACGCTGCAGCAGACGCACCCCGAGATGGCTCTCGAGCCGCTTGATCAGCATGCTGGCCGAGGCGCGGGACATGTCGAGCTGCTCCGCCGCCCGGGTGAAGCTGCCCAGCTCCACGACCCGGGTGAACAGCTGCATCGCCTGAAGTCGGTCCATGACCGGGATCGCCCTCGCTGCATTCAATATTGTTCATTGAGGCTGAACAGTATTGTCACGCCAGGGGTATTTATCAACGACAGTGCGCCCAATAGGCTGAGGTCGAACCGCATGGGACCCTCGTGGCCGGCAGGCCGGACTCCCCGATACCTCGGAGCGCGCGATGTTGCACAAGGACCTTTCCCTGTCGGCCCTGACGGCCGGCTTCCTGGCGGTGCTGGTCTCCTATTCCGGCCCGCTGATCATCTTCTTCCAGGCCGCCCAGAGCGCCGACATCTCGCCGGCGATGATGACCTCCTGGGTCTGGGCGATCTCGATCGGCGCGGCGATCTCGGGCATCGGGCTGAGCCTGTGGCTCAAGGTTCCGGTGGTCACCGCCTGGTCGGCGCCGGGTACCGCGCTGCTGGTCACGCTGTTTCCCGGGATCTCCCTCAACGAGGCGGTCGGCGCCTATCTCACCGCCGCCGTGCTCCTGCTGCTGATCGGGCTCAGCGGCGGCTTCGACCGGCTGCTGCGGCTCATCCCCCGCGGCCTCGCCGGGGCGATGATGGCCGGGATCCTGTTCCGCTTCGGGGTCGGCATCTTCGACGCGGTGGCGTCGGCGCCGGCCCTGGCGCTGGGCATGGTCGCTGCCTACCTGGTGCTCAAGCGCCTGTGCCCGCGTTATTCCCTGGTGCTGCTGCTGGGGGTCGGCATTGCCCTGTCGGCCGCCCTGGAGGGCGCCAGCCTGGACGGCGTGAGCCTGTCGCTGGCCTCGCCCACGCTGATCGTTCCGGCGTGGTCCTGGCATGCCACCCTGAGCCTGGCGCTGCCGCTGGTGCTGGTCAGTCTCACCGGCCAGTTCCTGCCGGGCATGACCATCATGCGCAACGCCGGCTACACTACGCCGGCGCGTCCGATCATCACGGTCACCGGGCTGACCTCGCTGGCCACCGCCTGCTTCGGAGGCATCACCACCGTGATCGCGGCGATCACCGCGGCGCTGTGCACCAGCCCGGAGGCCCATGACGACCACGACAAGCGCTATGTGGCCGGGGTCGCCAACGGCGTCTTCTACCTGATCGGCGGGACCCTGGCGGGCACCATCGTGGCGCTGTTCACCGCGCTGCCCGGCACCTTCATCGCCGTGCTGGCGGGGCTGGCCCTGGTGGGCGCCATCGGCAGCAATCTCGAGACGGCGGTCACCGCCGGCGACCATCGCGAGGCCTCGCTGCTCACCTTCCTGGCCACCGCCTCGGGGATGTCCTTCCTGGGGTTGAGCTCGGCCTTCTGGGGCGTGGTGATCGGCGGCGCCGCCTATCTGGTGCTGCACAAGTCCTGGCGGGCCCCGGCTCGCCAGCCCCTGCCCCGGGCCGAGCGCTCGACAGGCTCATGATTTACGCTGAACCCCCCAGCAGATGACCACTCAGCAAGAGGAGAGCATCATGAACCGGATCGTATTCATCACCGGCGCGACGTCAGGCTTCGGTCGCGCCTGCGCCTGGCGTTTCGCCGAGGCCGGCTGGTCGCTGGTGCTGACCGGGCGCCGGGAAGAACGGCTGACCGAGCTGCAGGCGCAGCTGAAGGACAAGGTGCCGGTGCACACGGCGGTCCTCGACGTGCGCGACAGCCAGGCGGTCAAGCAGGTGGTCGGCGCACTGCCCGAGGCGTTCCGCGACGTCACCTGCCTGGTCAACAACGCGGGCCTGGCACTGGCTCCGCAGCCCGCCCAGGCGGTGGACCTCGATGACTGGCAGACCATGATCGACACCAATGTCAGCGGCCTGGTCAACGTCACCCATGCGCTGCTGCCGACCCTGATCGGGCAGGGCGCCGGTGCCAGCATCATCAACCTGGGCTCGGTGGCCGCCGACACGCCCTATCCGGGCAACCATGTCTATGGCGCCACCAAGGCCTTCGTCCGCCAGTTCAGCTACAACCTGCGCTGCGACCTGCTGGGCACCGGGGTGCGGGTCACCGACATCGCGCCGGGCCTGGCCGAGACGGAGTTCACCCTGGTGCGTACCGGCGGCGACCGGGCGACCCACGACAAGCTCTACGGCTCGACCACGCCGCTGACGGCCGAGGACATCGCCGAGCAGATCTTCCATGTCGCCACCCTGCCCGCGCACGTCAACATCAACCGCCTGGAGGTGATGCCGGTCCGCCAGGCCTGGGGCGGGTTCGCCATCGACCGCGACTGAGGCAGTGCCGGGCTTGCGCGCGAGCGTCTCCCGCTGGGCGGGAGGCGCTTTAGACTAAAGTCTAAATCTTTGGCATACTGTCGGCATACATCACCGACAGAGGCTCCTGCATGACCGCCCAGACCGCCACCGCTTCCCGTCCGTCCCTGGCCCGCCGCTTCGGGCGCTCGGCCTATCGCCTGCTCGAGCGCCTGACCGAGAGCGCCTATGAAGGCTACCGCCGCCAGCTGATGGGCCTCTACGGCATCGACTGATGCCGGTGCGTCGCGCCGCTACGGCGGCGCCTGCCTTTCCCCTTCCTGCCTTCTCGCTTTCTTCCTTTTCAGGGCTTTTCCCGACCTGACTCGACACCTTCGTGTCGTTGGCTAGATCCAGCCCAGCAGCTGCCACCATAGATAATCCAGCGGCCACAGCAGCACCAGGCTGATGGCGGCCATGATCAGGCATACCCGTGCCGCGTCGCGCAGGCGCAGTCCCGCCGCCAGCAGTCCGACCACCAGCGGCGGCCCCTGGTAGGGCAGCAGCACCGTGGAGAAGCCCACCACCTGGGTCATGGCGACCGCATCCGGCGACCAGCCGGTGATCGCGGCCAGTTCCGTCGCCATGGGCGTCAGGATCGCCGGCACGCCGGGCAGGGTGACGAAGGTACCCAGCGTCATGGCCAGGCCGCTGAGCAGGCCGAAGGTCGCGGCATCGCCGGTATCGGACAGCGGCAGCACGGCGAGCAGGTAGTGGGCGACCCGTTCGCCCAGCCCGCTGTGATGGGCCAGCGCGCCCAGGCTGACGATGCCGGCGACGTAGATCAGCGGCTCGACGTTCAGCGACTTCAGCGGCCTGTCGGCCATCAGGCCACTGCCCGGGAACAGGCAGACCAGGGCGATCGCCAGGCCGATCCAGGCCGGCGAGATGCCGTGCCAGGCGTCGCTGAGCCACAGCGTCACGGCCAGCAGCAGCAGCAGGCCCAGGCGGCGTTCCGGGCGGCTCAGCGGCGTGCGGCCGTTTGTGGCCCTGTCGGGCGCCGCGGCGCTGGGCGCGGGGGCGCGGTCGGGATAGAGCCTGAGCATCACGATGACCAGCAGCACGGTCTTCAGGGCGCCGAGCACCGGGAAGTGCAGCAGCAGATAGCTGCTGTAGGTGGGTGGCTCGCCGAGCACCGCCTCGACGGCCCCCATCAGCACGTTGTTGGGGACGTTGGCCGGCAGGATGGCATAGGTGGGCAGGAAGGTGCCCAGGATGCCGCCGAGGATGACGCCGGTCCGGCCCGGGCGGCCTTCCTGATAGCCCAGATGGTCGGCCAGGGTGATCAGGATCGGTACCAGCAGTACCACGCGCCCCATGCCCGAGGGCATGACGAAGGCCATGGCCAGACCCAGCGCCACCACGCCGCTCACCGCGCCGGCGTAGGACCCCTGCAGATGCGGGCCGACCCGGGCCGCCACGGTGGCGCCCAGGCCGGTGTGCTGGATCGCCGCGCCGATCGCCAGCCCGGAGAACACCAGCCAGGTCGCCGCCGAGGCGAAACCGGCGAAGACCGTGTCGGGCGGGGCGACGCCGGCGACGGTACACAGCGTGAAGAAGGCCAGGGCGGTCAGCCACTGCGGCAGCCAGCCGGTTGCCCACAGCGCGATCGCCAGCACGATGACGCTCGCCGCCCGGACCATGTCGGAGGCGCCGGGCGCCAGCAGCAGGAACGCCCCCACCGCGACGATGGCGGTCAGGCTGACGAGGTGGCGAGGCGACAGGCGGGAGGGCTCGGCGGACATGGCGGCTCCGGTGGCGGCGATGAAGGGCGCAGAGTCTAGCAGGCGAACCGCCGCCGCGGCACCTCGTCAGGGGCGTCGCGCGTCGTGTCCTGTGCGTGGCGCCGGCCACAGCTCGAGCAGCGCCGCGGCGATCACCAGCAGCGCCCCCAGACCGGTCCGCAGGCCGAAGGGCTCGCCGGCGAGCAGCGCCGCGGAGAGCACGCCGATGAGCACCTCGCTCATCAGCAGGATTCCCAGGCGCGCCGGCTCCAGGCGGCTCGTGGCCCACAGCAGGGCGCTCAGCGACAGCGCCCACCACAGCCCGCCGGCGGCCAGGGCCCAGCCGATCAGCGCGGGCCATTCGGAGGCCGCCGGGAGGGGCGGCCGGGAGGGCAGCCAGAGCGCCAGCGCCCCGGCGGCCAGCGTCGCCCCCGCGCAGAACACGGCATTGCCCGCCAGCGCGCCGGTGGTCTCGCCGCGCAGGCGAATGCCGGTCGAGGCGAGCGCCCACAGCAGGCCCGACGCCAGCCCCAGCCAGTCGCCCACCCCGCGGGGCCACGGCAGCGCGCCGTCGTCGCCGAGCACCAGCACCAGGCCGGCGAGGCCCACGCCGATGGCCGCGTAGCGGGGCCAGGGCGTCGGCCAGCCCAGCCCCAGCCGCGCGATCAGCGTGCTCCATACCGGCGTCAGGTAGAACAGCAGGATCACGTTGGCGACCCGACCGTGGACCAGGCCGATCGAGTACATGACGAAGGCCGCGCCGCCGAGCGCGATCGCCGCCAGCGACAGCGGGTCGGCGGCGCGCAGGCGGCGACGATGGACCACCGCGAAGGGGGTCAGCAGCAGCGTCGCCAGGGCGACGATCAGCAGCGATCCCCAGGCGCCGGGAAGCAGGCCGTCCAGGCGTCGCACCGGGATCCAGTAGAGCCCCCAGAGGGCCCCGGTGAGGATGACGATCAGGCTGGCCAGGGCGGTCTGTCGGCGAAGGCTCATCGGCACGCCTCATGACGTTGCGGCGAAAACGGGGCGGCGGTGTCCGGACTCAGGGCGTCCGGCAGTTGTTGCGGTAGCGGCGGGAGTCGCTGCCCAGGGCCAGGTGCTCGTTGGCCTTGTTGTAGAAGAAGGCGGCACTCTCGCCGCCGGCCAGGCGGTATGTCCCGCAGATGCCGTAGCCCTTGTTGACCTCGTGCATGGCGGTCACCTCGACGGCGTCCCGGGTATCGAGCGCGGTGGCGATGGATTCGGCGATATGGTCGTCGAGCCGGCTTTCGTTGAAGGCCTGGCCGCCGAAGATCACGGCCGCGGTGAGCAGGAGAACGAGGGAGGGAACGATCAGGTTGTGCATGGCGGGCCTCGATGGCGAGGGGAAGGCGATGGGGCGCCGCCGGGTCCCCGGCGGCGAGGCGTGGCGGTCGGCTCAGTTGACCCGCGGGTCGAGCTCGCCGCGCGCGTAGCGCTCGAACATCGCTTCCAGGCCGAGCGGCTTGATCTTGCTGGCGTTGCCGGCGGTGCCGAAGGCCTCGAAGCGGGCCACGCAGACGTCGCGCATCGCCGCGACGGTCTCCTTGAGGTACTTGCGCGGGTCGAACTCGGCCGGATTGTGGGCGAGGAAGCGGCGCACCGCGCCGGTGGAGGCCAGACGCAGGTCGGTGTCGATGTTGACCTTGCGCACGCCGTGCTTGATGCCCTCGACGATTTCCTCGACCGGCACGCCGTAGGTCTCGGGAATCCGGCCACCGTGCTCGTTGATGATCTCCAGCCACTCCTGGGGGACCGAGCTGGAGCCGTGCATCACCAGGTGGGTGTTGGGGATGCGCTCGTGAATCTGCCGGATGCGGGCGATCGACAGGGTGTCGCCGGTGGGCGGCCGGGTGAACTTGTAGGCACCGTGGCTGGTGCCGATGGCGATCGCCAGGGCGTCGACGTGGGTCGCGGCGACGAAGGCGGCCGCTTCCTCGGGGTCGGTGAGCAGCTGATCGTGGGACAGCGTGCCCTCGGCGCCGACGCCGTCCTCCTCGCCGGCCTGGCCGGTCTCCAGGCTGCCCAGGCAGCCCAGCTCGCCCTCGACGGACACGCCGCAGGCATGCGCCATCTCGACGGTGCGCCGGGTGACGTCGACGTTGTAGTCGTAGTCGGCGGGCGTCTTGCCGTCGTCCTTCAGCGAGCCGTCCATCATCACCGAGGAGAAGCCCAGCTGGATGGAACGCTGGCAGACGGCGGGCGAGGTGCCGTGGTCCTGGTGCATGACCACCGGGATGTGCGGGAACTCCTCGATCGCGGCCAGGATCAGGTGGCGCAGGAAGGGCGCGCCGGCGTACTTGCGGGCGCCGGCGGAGGCCTGGACGATCACCGGCGAATCGGTGCGGTCGGCGGCTTCCATGATGGCGCGCATCTGCTCGAGGTTGTTGACGTTGAAGGCCGGCACGCCGTAGCCGTGCTCGGCGGCATGGTCGAGAAGTTGACGCAGGCTGATCAGGGCCATGGGGAGTGTGTTTCCTCGCTGACAGTCGAGGGGCGGCCTTTGGGCCGCCCCGTGATGATGAGTGCAGGGATGCTGCGGGATTAGCGGTCGGCAGCCTCGAGGGCGGCCACGGCGGGCAGCGTCTTGCCTTCCACGTACTCGAGGAAGGCGCCGCCGCCGGTGGAGATGTACGAGACCCGCTCGGCGATGCCGTACTTGTCGATGGCCGCCAGGGTGTCGCCGCCGCCGGCGATGGAGAAGCCATTGCTCTCGGCGATCGCCCGGGACAGCGCTTCGGTGCCCTTGCCGAACTGATCGATCTCGAACACGCCCACGGGGCCGTTCCACAGGATGGTGCCGGCGTCCTTGAGCAGGCCGCCGAAGCGCGCGGCGGTGTCCGGCCCGATGTCGAGGATCATCTCGTCGTCGCGCACCTGGTCGACCGGGCGCACCACGGCCTCGGCGGATTCGGAGAACTCGGTGGCGACCACCACGTCGCTGGGCAGCGGGATCTCGACGCGGGCCATCAGCGCCCTGGCCTGGTCGATCAGGTCGGCCTCGTGCAGCGACTTGCCGACGTTGTGGCCGGCCGCGGCGATGAAGGTGTTGGCGATGCCGCCGCCGACGATCAGCTGGTCGCACTTCTCGGCCAGGGCGTTGAGCACCTCGAGCTTGGTCGAGACCTTGGAACCGCCGACGATGGCAACCATCGGCCGTGCCGGGGTGGCCAGCGCCTTCTCCAGCGCCTCGAGCTCCTGGGCGAGCAGCGGCCCGGCGCAGGCGGCGGGGGCGAAGCGCGCCACGCCGTGGGTGGAGGCCTGGGCGCGGTGGGCGGTGCCGAAGGCGTCCATGACGTAGACGTCGCACAGCGCGGCGTAGGCCCGGGCCAGGGTCTCGTCGTCCTTCTTCTCGCCGGCGTTGAAGCGCACGTTCTCGAGCAGCACTACCTCGCCCTCGGCCACGTCGACCGGATCGTCGAGGTAGTCGCTGACCAGGCGCACCGGCTGGCCGAGCAGCTGGCCGAGATGGGCGGCGACCGGCGCCAGCGAGAACTCGTCGGCGGGCTCGCCCTCGGTGGGGCGTCCCAGGTGACTCATCAGCATCACCCGGGCGCCGGCGTCGCGGGCGGCCTGGATGGTCGGCAGGCAGGCGCGGATACGGGCATCCGAGGTGACGCTGCCCTGTTTGACCGGCACGTTGAGGTCCTCTCGGATCAGCACTCGCTGGCCGGCGAGAGGGAGGTCGGTCATCTTGCGCACGTTCATGTGGCGTATCCTCTGTTGACGAATCCAGAATGTCCGGTGTCCATCGCGTTCGGCGGGTCGGGCGCGGTATCAGTGCCGCGCGTCGAGCTCGGCCAGGCGTCCGGCGACATCGAGCATGCGGTTGGCGAAGCCCCACTCGTTGTCGAACCAGCCGAGCATCTTGATCAGGTGGCCGCCGGCGACCCGTGTCTGGGTGGCGTCCACGATACCCGAGCGCGGATCGTGGTTGAAGTCGACCGAGGCCATGGGCTCCTCGGTGTAGCCGAGCCGCCCGGCGAGCCGCGCGTGGCTGGCGTCGTGGAGCAGGGCGTTGACCGCCGAGGCGGTGGTGGCCCGGCGCACCGAGATGGCCATGTCCATGGCCGAGACGTTGATGGTCGGCACCCGCACGTGCAGGCACTCGAAGCGACCGGCGAGGTGCGGCATCAGGCGCTCGATGCCGCGCGCCAGGCCGGTATCCACGGGGATGATCGACTGCATCGCCGAGCGGGTCAGGCGCAGGTCCGACTTGTGGTAGGCGTCGATCACCGGCTGGTCGTTCATCGCCGAGTGGATGGTGGTGGTGACGCCGTGCTCGATGCCCAGCGCCTCGTCGAGCACGGTGAGAATCGGAATCAGGCAGTTGGTGGTGCAGGAGGCCGCCGAGATCACCCGCATGTCGGCGGCGAGCAGGTGCTCGTTGATGCCGCCGACCACGGTCAGGTCGACGTCGGATTCGGCGGGCTGGGAGAACAGCAGGCGCCGCGCACCGGCGACCAGATGGCGCTCGGCCGTGGCGCGGTCCCTGAAGCTGCCGGAGCATTCCAGCACCAGGTCGATGCCCAGCGCCGCCCAGGGCAGGTTCGCGGGGTCTTCCTCGCAGAGCAGGGCGATCGCGTGGCCGTTGATGCGCAGCCGGTCGTCCTCGACGCGCACCTCGCCGGGAAAGCGCCCGTGGGTGGTGTCGTAGCGGGTCAGGTAGGCGACGGTGGCGAGATCCGAGAGCTCGTTGATCGCCACCACCTCGATATCCAGTTCCGGGCGCTCGACCAGCGCCCGCAGGACGCACTGGCCGATGCGGCCGTAACCGTTGATGGCGATGCGATGGGGCATGGGCGGCTCGACGACGGTGGTGGCGTTCGAAGGCGGTGATTCTAGCGCAAAGCGCCCTTTGCCCCAACTGTGCTGTTGCTGCCCCTGGGGTAGGGCTCAGTCCAGGCTCGGGTCGATCAGCAGCCGGCCGTGGATGTCGCCGTTGATCATCGCCTCGGCGCGCTCGGCGATCATCTCCAGGCCGATTGCCTCGTGGTGCATGTTATCGCGCATCGCCCGGGGCAGCTCGGCGATGCGCTGCCAGACGTCGCGGCGCCGCGGCAGGGGGACCCGGGCGCTCTCCACGCCGAGCAGCGACACGCCACGCAGGATGAACGGCATCACCGAGGCGGGCAGGGCGCTGCCGCCGGCCAGGCCCACGGCGGCGACCCGGCCATGGGGCTCCATCTGGGCGAGCACATTGGCCAGGGTGGTGTCGCCGACCGTGTCGATGGCCCCGGCCCAGCGGGCCTTGTCGAGCAGCCGCGGTTCGCCCTCGAACTCGGTGCGGTCGTGCACCTCGGCGGCGCCCAGGCTGCGCAGCCAGCGCTCCTGATCCGGCTTGCCGGTGACGGCGTGCACCTCGTAGCCGTAGTGGGCCAGCATCTGCACCGCCCAGCTGCCCACGCCGCCGGTGGCCCCGGTGACCAGCACGGCAGTGCCGCGGGCCAGGCCGGCCTCCTCGAGGCGTTCCACGCAGAGCATGGCGCTCAGCCCGGCGGTGCCGAACAGCATCGCCTCGCGGGTGGACAGCGTCTCGGGGCAGGGCACCAGCCAGTCGGCGTCGACCCGCATGCGCTCGGCGAAACCGCCCCAGTAGCGCTCGCCGACGCCCCAGCCGGTGAGAATCACCTTGTCGTCCGGGGCGTATTGGTCGCTCTCGCTGTCGCGTACCGTGCCGGCGAAGTCGATGCCCGGCACGAAGGGGTATTCGCGGACGATCTTGCCCTTGCCGGTGACCGCCAGCGCGTCCTTGTAGTTGAGATCGGAATAGTCGATGTCGACGGTGACGGCGCGCTCGGGCAGGCGGTCGTCGTCGATGGTCTCGACCCGGGCGCGAGGATCTTCGTCCTTGAGCATCAGCACGCGGGGCATGGGTCCCTCCAGAAAAGTAGCCTGTCACGGTCATTCCAGACTAGCCCGCTCGCCGGGGCCGGGCAATCGTGCGAGGCTTGCCTGCCCCGGGGCCTCTGCTACCATCGGCCCCTTGATTCGACCGGCCCGCTATCGCCTGCGCGGCGCGGTCGGCGTAGGCGACGAGGCAGCGGCATGAAACCAAGCGAGACCGGCTGGCGGCATCTGATCCATTCGACCCGTTATTCCCTCAAGGGCTTCAAGGCGGCCTTTCTCAACGAGGCGGCCTTCCGCCAGGAACTCCTGCTGTGCGTGCTGCTGCTGCCACTGGCCTGGTGGATCGCCCGTACACCGGTCGAATGGCTGCTGCTGGTGGGCAGCTGTGTCTGGGTGCTGGTGGTCGAGCTGCTCAACAGCGCCGTGGAGACCGTGGTCGATCGCATCGGCCCGGAGCATCATGTGCTTTCGGGACGCGCCAAGGACATCGGTTCGGCGGCGGTGATGCTGTCGCTGATCATGGCCGGGCTGACCTGGGGCGTGCTGCTCTGGCAGCGGCTGGCCTGAGCGTGAGTCGCGGGCTGCGACATCATGACGCGCATCACCGTTTGTCGGCTTGTCTGCCTTTCGCCCCCCCGGTATCGTCAATGCTCTTTCGACTCGTCACGGATGGTGCCGCCTCCGACACCCATTTACGCTAACGTCAACAACAATTGACTCGCGAACGATTCAAGGAGCAGCACAGATGCGTTTGATTCTCTTGGGCGCCCCCGGTGCCGGCAAGGGCACCCAGGCCCAGTTCATCTGCGAGCGGTACGGCATTCCGCAGATCTCCACCGGCGACATGCTGCGCGCCGCGGTCAAGGAAGGCAGCGACCTGGGCCTCAAGGTCAAGGAGATCATGAACAGCGGCGGGCTGGTGTCCGACGACATCATCATCGCCCTGGTCAAGGAGCGCATCAGCCAGCCCGACTGCGCCAACGGCTTCCTGTTCGACGGCTTCCCGCGCACCATCCCGCAGGCCGACGCCATGAAGGACGCCGACGTCAGGCTCGACCACGTGCTGGAGATCGCCGTGGACGACGAGGAGATCGTCAAGCGCCTGGCCGGTCGCCGCGTGCACCCCGATTCCGGCCGCGTCTATCACATCGAGTACAACCCGCCCAGGGAAGACGGCAAGGACGACGTCACCGGCGAGGCGCTGATCCAGCGCGACGACGATCGCGAGTCGACGGTCCGCAACCGCCTGTCGGTCTACCATGAACAGACCGAGCCGCTGGTGGAGTACTACCGCCGCTGGGCCGAGCAGGACCCGGCCAAGGCGCCCGCCTACCATCGCGTCGAGGGCATCGGCACGGTCGACGACATCCGCGACCAGGTGGTGAAGGCGCTGGAAGGCTGAGACCTCGCCTGCCCTTCGATTATCCGCAGCCCGGCACCTCGCCGGGCTGTTGCGTTGTTGGCCTCGTGGCCGGCGCTTTTGCCGGGCCCGCCCCGGTCGTATAATGCCCGCGCCATTCATAACCCCGTGATTCCCATGTCGACCCTGCTGGCCCTGGACGCCTCCTCGAGCGCCTGTTCCTGCGCCCTCTGGCACGAGGGAGAGGTGGTCTCGCGCTTCGCGCTGACCCCCCGCGAGCACACCCGCCGCCTGATGCCGATGATCGATGACGTGCTCGCCGAGGCCGGGCTGGTGCTCGCCGATCTCGATGCCCTGGCCTACGGGCGTGGCCCCGGCTCCTTCACCGGCCTGCGCATTGCCGCCGGGGTCGCCCAGGGGCTGGCGTTCGGCCTCGACAGGCCGCTGATCGGCGTCTCGACCCTCGAGGCGCTGGCCCTGGCGGTGCACCGTGAGCGTCACGTGCGCTTCGTGGTGCCGGCGCTGGACGCCCGCATGGGCGAGATCTACGTCGCCGCCTACCACTGCCGGGACGGTCGCCTCACGCCGCTGCTCGACGAGGCGGTAATGCCGCCCGCGCGCCTGGCCCTGCCCGAGGCGCATCGCGAGGCCGACTGGTGCGGCGTGGGCTCGGGCTGGGCGCTGTGGGCGTCGATGCCCGTCGAGGTCCAGAGCGCCCTGTATCAGCGCCTGCCGGATCTCGACCCGGCCGCCGAATCGATGGTGCGCCTGGCCGCCGAGGCGTTCGCCCGCGGCGAGGGCCGCCCGCCCCACGAGGCGGTACCGGTCTACCTGCGCAACGAGGTCGCCTGGAAGAAGCCCGGGCCCGGCGCCTGAACCCTCTCCCGCGCCGCACCCCGGCGTCGTCTCTCGCTGAACAAGGACCTTCCGCATGGACTGGTTGCAACTCGTCGCGCTGTCGGTGATCCAGGGGCTCACCGAGTTCCTGCCCATCTCCTCGTCGGCGCACCTGATCCTGCCCTCCCAGGTGCTGGGCTGGCCCGACCAGGGGCTGGCCTTCGACGTCGCCGTGCACATCGGCACCCTGGCGGCGGTGCTGCTGGCCTTTCGCCGCGAGGTGGTGGCGATCCTGGGCGGCTGGTTCGGCCAGTTCGCCGGCGCCGGCCCGCTGGGCGCACGCCAGACGCCGGAAAGTCGGCTGGGGTGGATGGTCATCCTGGCGACGATTCCGGCGGTGATCGTCGGTGGGCTGTTCAACGGCGCGATCGAGGACTCGCTGCGCTCGTCGCTGGTGATCGCCCTGGCGACCCTGGTCTTCGGCGTGCTGCTGGGCTGGGCGGACTGGCGCGGCAGCCGCAGCCGCGGCCTGGCCAGCCTGACCTTCAGGGCGGCGTTGATCATCGGGCTGTTCCAGGCGCTGGCGCTGATTCCCGGTACCTCGCGTTCCGGCATCACCATCACCGCGGCCCTGCTGCTGGGCTTCGACCGCCAGAGTTCGGCGCGCTTCTCGTTCCTGCTGTCGATCCCGCTGATCATCGCCGCCGGCTCGCTCAAGGGCCTGGAGCTGATGCAGACCGGCAGCGATGCGGCGATCCACGACGTGCTGGTGGGCATCGGCCTGTCGTTCGTCGCCGCGCTGGTCTGCATCAAGCTGTTCCTGGCGGCGCTGGATCGCATCGGCATGTGGCCGTTCGTCGCCTATCGCCTGCTGCTGGGGGTGGCGTTGCTGTGGCTGTGGGCGGCATGACGCCCCCGGTGGTGGTGGGCGAGGCGCTGCGCGAGCTGGCCGGGCAGCTGGGGCTGCCCTGGGCTTCGGTGCCGCCCGCCGAGGGGCTGGCGCTGATCGCCACCGAGGTGGGTCTGGCGCTGGCCGGCGATCCTGCCCGTTACGGCAAGCCGCTGCGGGTGGACTTCCTCGCCGGCAAGGTCGATCACCGGCGCCGCTTCGGCGGCGGGCGCGGCCAGCTCGTGGCCAAGGCCTGCGGGCTGGCGAAGGGCGTCACGCCGAGCGTGGTGGACGCCACCGCCGGCCTCGGACGCGATGCCTTCGTGCTGGCGAGCCTGGGAGCCGAGGTGCTGATGCTCGAGCGGGTGCCGGCGATCGCCGCGCTGCTGGGCGACGGCCTGGCCCGGGCCCGTGACGATGCCGACGTCGCGCCGATCGTCGCGCGGCTGACGCTGCACCGGGCGGATGCCGCCGAGGTCCTGGCGGCGACGGTCGCCGCGGCCGACTTTCCGGCACAAGTCATCCACCTCGATCCCATGTTTCCCCACCGCGACAAGTCGGCGCTGGTCAAGAAGGAGATGCGCGTGTTCCGCGAGCTGGCCGGCGACGATGCCGATGCGCCGCGCCTGCTGGAAGCGGCGCTCGACGTGGCGACGCACCGCGTGGCGGTCAAGCGCCCGCGCAAGGCGCCGCCCATCGCGGGCCCGACGCCGTCGCATCAGCTCGAGGCCAAGACCAGCCGTTACGATTTGTACGTGCACCGCTCGTTGCGGGCCTGAGCCGAGGCACGGGCGGCGTCCCCGGCGGCGGGCTGGGCGGTCTGCCACAGGCGCCGGCGCAGGGCCGGGTCGAAGAGGCTGCGGCTGCGCGCCAGCGCCTCGCCGAGCAGCGCATCGAAGGCCAGCCGCCCCTGTGGCGTCTCCCAGATCCAGCCCTCGGCCAGCAGGGCGTCGAGCAGGCCGCTGAACAGCCGGCGGTCGAAGAACTCCGGGGCGTTGAGGCCCGACAGCAGGGTCAGCCGCTCGGCCAGGGCGCGGCTGCGCTCCTCGAGGTCATCGCGAGTCAGGCTGCCGCTGGGCTGGGCCAGCAACGCCGCCAGCAGCAGGAAGCCGCGCTCGAGGGTCGGCTGGATCAGGCTGCCCAGCAGCTGCAGCTGCTCGCGGGCCAGGGTATGGCCGGGCGGGCGCTGCCAGCCGTCGGCGCGGGCCTCGAGCAGGCCCTGCTCGACCAGCGTTGCCAGGGTCGCCTCCAGGGCGCTGCGGAAGTCGGCGGCGGGCAGGGCGATGAACTGTTCCTGGGCGATCGACGGCCAGGCCGCGGCGAGGCGGGCATCGAGGGTGGCCAGATCGTTGTGGGCGCTGTTGCGGAAGGCGAAGGCCACCAGCGCCGGCAGGGCGAAGCGGTGCTGGACGTTGTTGCGATACCAGGTGAGCAAGGTGGCGCGCTCGCCGTCGGCCAGCACCAGCTCGCCGAGCGCCTGGGCCCGACGCTCGATGAAGCCCAGCTCGGCGACTTCGGCCAGCCAGTCCTCGGGCGTGCCGGCCGGGGGACTCGCCGTGTCCGGAGCCAGGGCCACGAGCAGGGCCATCTGACGCTTGAGCAATTCCGACTCGATGGCGCGATGCGGTGTGGCCAGCAGGGTCAGGGCGACCAGGTTGACCGGGTTGAGGGTCGCTGCCGCGTTGATGCGTCGCGCCAGTTCGCGGCCCAGCTCGGGAACGGCGCGCGTCAGCCAGGGCGGGCGCGCGTCGTGGCGGCTCTCCTGCCAGTCGGGCACGCGGCGGGTCAGGAAGGCGTCTAGGTCCAGCGGCTCGCCGATGGCCACCTGGACCCGGCCGAAGGGCTGGCGCAGCCGACCGAGCACGCGCAGCAGGTCCAGCGGCGACTCCTTGCGCTTGCGTGCGCCACGCAGTTCCCGGAGGTAGCTGGTGCTTTCCAGCACCTTCTCGTAGCCGATGTAGACCGGCACGAAGGTGACCCCGCGAGAGGTGCCGCGCAGGCAGGAGCGCAGGGTCATCGCCAGCATGCCCGGACGCGGCATCAGCATCCGTCCGCTGCGCGAGCGGCCGCCCTCGATGAAGTACTCGATCGGGTGCCCGCGGGACAGCAGGCGATGCAGGTAGGCGTTGAACACCGCGCCGTAGAGCCGGTTGTCGCGGAAGCTGCGGCGCAGGAAGAAGGCGCCGCCGCGGCGCAGCAGCGGACCGATCAACGGCATGTCGAGGTTGCGCCCGGCGGCGATGTGCGGCGGCATCAGTCCTTCGCGGAACAGCACGTAGGAGAGCAGCAGGTAGTCGATGTGGCTGCGGTGGCAGGGCACGTAGATCAGGGTGCGATCGCCGGCCAGGCGCTTGACGCGTTCCAGCCCGTGCACGTCCACCCCGGCATAGAGCCGGTTCCACAGCCGGTGGAGCAGCCGGTCGAGCAGGCGCAGCACCGGATAGCTCATGTGCGAGGCGATCTCGCGACCGTAGCGCCGGGCCCGACGCTCGACGCGGCGCCGCGACACGTTCTGGGCGCGGGCCGTTTCGTCGATGATGCGCTGGATCTCGGGTTCCTGCAGCAGGCCGTGGATCAGCGTGCGCCGGTGCGACAGGTCGGGGCCCAGCACGCGGGTGCGGATGCGCCGGAAGTGCACCCGCAGCACCCGGGCGACCCGGCGCCGCGCCAGTTCCGGACCACGCTCGTCAAGCTGGCCGCGCAGCGACAGCGCCTCCCCCCAGTAGAGCTCGATGTTGCGGGCATTGACCAGCATCGACACCGCGCGGCGCAGGCGACCGGTGAGCTGCCAGCTGTCCGCGGCGAGCAGCTTCCAGAAGCCGAACTCCTTGCCCGGCGCGCGGCCCCAGAACACGCTGACCGGCACCAGCTGGACGTCGGCGCCGGGGTGCTGGCCCAGGGCCTCGATCGGCGGGGCGAAGGGCGCGTCATCCGGACGCCGCCGCGGCCACAGGTGGCGCTTGTGGTCGGGCAGTGCCACGCAGCCGTGATGGCGCAGCGAGCCCGGTCGCCAGCGCGGCGAGGGCACGGGCAGGCCGTGGCGTCGGCAGACGATCTCCAGCAGCAGGCGGTCGGACAGCGACGGCCGCGGCAGCACGTAGAGCGTGGGGCGCTCGGGGTCGAGGGCGAGCCGCTCGGGGGCGGGCTCGCTCAGGCGCAGCTCGACCCAGCCGGCCAGCAGGCGGCGCAGCAGCGGGCGCAGGGGGGACAACAGCGACGGGAACAGGGCCATCCGGATGCCGATTCGGGACATGTTGGGGCATTATAGCGATTCGACCCCCGGTCGGGGGATGGCCCAACGGGACACAGGGAGGTGTGATGCGGGGAGTCTGGCGAGACGGCAACCGCTTCGTCCTGCTGCCGGAGAGCCGCTGTTTCCTGCCGGCCATGACCGAGGCGGTGACCGCGGCGCGCGAGTCGATCCTGCTCGAGCTGTATCTCATGGAGTCGGGCGCGCTGGCCGCGCAGTTGATCGATGCCCTGCTGGCCGCGGCGGCGCGGGGCGTGACGGTGCTGATGCTGCTCGACGGTTACGGCGCCATGAAGCTGTCGAGCGCGGATCGCCGGCGGCTCGAGGCCGGCGGCGTGGCGATGCGCTTCTTCAATCCGCTGGTCTGGTACCGGCTGGGCAAGAACCTGACCCGCGACCATCGCAAGCTGTTGCTGATCGACGGCCGGGTGGCCTTCACCGGCGGCTTCGGTGCCAGCGACGAATTCCTCGACGCCTGGTTCGACGTGGCGGTGCGCATCGAGGGGCCGGTGGTGGCGGACTGGGTACGGCTGTTCTCGCGGCTGTGGGATTCACCGCTGTCGCGGGGCAGTGGCGACCCGCGCCTGGTGCAGCGGCTCAGGCTGGACGTCACGCGGGTGGCCGACTATCAGGGCATGCGCGGGCGGGTGGTCTGGGGACAGGGCTACCGCTACCAGGCGATCCGCCTGTCGCTGCACCAGCAGCTCGGCCACGCCCAGCGGCGCATCTGGCTGTGCACGCCCTACTTCGTGCCCACCCTGAGCCTCCGGCGGCGGCTGGTCAGGGCGGCGCGGCGCGGCGTCGACGTGCGCCTGCTGCTGCCCGGCGACGCCCATGACCATCCCGGCATCCGCTATGCCGGGCAGCGCTTCTACGGCCGGCTGCTGCGCGCCGGAGTGCGCATCTTCGAGTTCCAGCCGCGCTTCATCCACGCCAAGTTCTCGCTGGCCGACGACTGGGCCAGCATCGGCTCGTGCAACTTCGACCACTGGAGCCTGCAGTGGAATCTGGAGGCCAATCAGGAGATCGTCGACCCGCGTTTCGCCGGGGCGCTGGCGGCGCTGTTCGAGCGCAGCTTCGCGCAGAGTGTCGAGATCCGCCCCGCGCAGTGGGCGCGGCGTTCGCGACGCCAGCGCCTGCGCGAGTGGGTCTACGGGACGCTGGATGCCTGGGTGACGCGGCTCAGGTAGTCCCCGAAGAGTGGTTGCGCTCGACCATACGGCGTTAAAAATCGGCTCAAAGTACTCATTTACTCCAGTAAACTCCGTCTTCTCGCCGATTTTTGCCTTGTCTGGTCATCGCTCGCCGACTTTTCTTACTCTTACGGCGTCAGTTCTTACTCAGGGTGGAAATAGGCAGGACTCAGCGGCGCCGCTTGCCGCCACGCCCGGCGGGCTTCTTGGGGCGCGGCTTGGGCTTGGGCGTCTCGGGCGGCACGCGGTAGTGCAGGTAGAGGTCGAGCACCAGCTCGGGCAGCTGGGCCACCAGGCGTTCGGCGTCGGCCGGGCGGCCGGCGAAGTCGGCCATGTCGGGCTCGTCATCGAACAGCCCGGACAGCGCCATGAACGGCAGCAGCAGGGTGGCCGCGGCTTCCTCGTCGCCCTCGAACCAGGCGCTCTCGTCGAGGAACACGCCTTCCATGAAGCCGGCACACCAGTCGCCGATGGGCGTCTCCTCCGGGGCGATGCCGTCGAGGGTCAGCTCGAAGGGCAGCTCCGGCAGCTGGCCGCGCTCGAGGGCGGCCATGGCGTTGTCGCGCAGGCGCTCGAGCAGGCCGAGGAGGGTGTCGCGCTCCGCGGCATCGGCGAAGGCGGGCTCGCCGTGGAACAGCTCGCCGACCCAGCGGGTCGCCGGAACCTCGCGCGGGGCCACGGCCAGGGCGACCAGGAAGCCGTGGGCGCCGATGACATCGAGGGCATCCTCGCCGGCGCGCTCGGAATCGAGGAAGTCATCGAGCAGGTCCAGTTCATCGTCGTCGAGCAGGGGGGTGGGCGGCAGCGCTTCGGGCATCGGGTCGTTTCCTCCAGTCGGGCGGCGTGCTGGACGCGCGCGGGCGTGGACGGCATTCTAGCATCCCATGTCCCGTCCGACGCTCCCCGCTCCCGATGCCGCCTGGCTCGATTCGCTGTCGCATGCGGCCCTCGAGGCGGCCGCCGCCGAACGCGTCGAGGCCGCCTGGCGGCTGGCCCGGGAGGTCTACCCCGGCCTGCCGCGCCCGGCGCTGTGGTTCGATCTGCGCGGCCAGAGTGCCGGCCAGGCGCATTTCGGCCGTGGCGGGCTGCGGCTCAACCGGGTGCTGCTCGCCGAGAATCGCCGGGCGTTCTTCGTCGAGATCATCCCCCACGAGATGGCGCACTGGCTGGTGCGTCACCTGGACGAGGGCCACCGGGTGCGCCCCCACGGCCACGAGTGGCGCACGGTGATGCGCGACCTCTACGGCCTCGCGCCGCGCGTCACCCACGGCTTCGATACCCGCCGGGCCAGTCCGGCGCCCTACCGCTACACTTGCGACTGTCGCGAGCACCATCTCGGGGCGCGACGCCATGCCCGGATCGCCGCCGGTCAGCGCTATTATTGTCGACACTGTCGACAGTGGTTGCGGCCGGTCGCGGAGGCGAGCGTTTAAGTGGCAGGTAAGTTTCTGAAATGGCAATGAAAATTGCTGCTACCAATGTCTAATTGGGAGCCCTGCCTGCTGTGGGTATATGCTGAAAGAACCGTTTTATTCGCCGATCTCGGGTCGCCGGCCACGTGGCCGCCAGGGTCCGGATCACGACCATCGCAGTTTCCAGGACAGGGGGTCGACATGACCGAACAGCAGCGCGTCCATCCGGTGAGCGAAGCCTTCGCCGCCAATGCCTGGGCGGACAAGGAAAAGTATCTGTCGATGTACCAGCAGTCGGTCGACGACCCGGAAGGCTTCTGGGCGGAGCAGGCCAAGCGGCTCGACTGGATCACGGCCCCGACCAAGATCAAGCATACCGTCTTCGACACCCACAGCGTGGACATCCGCTGGTTCGAGGACGGCGAGCTCAACGTCAGCGCCAACTGCCTGGACCGCCACCTGGCCTCGCGGGGCGATCAGCCGGCGATCATCTGGGAGGGCGACGACCCCGGCGAGAGCAAGACCTACACCTATCGCGAGCTGCACGCCCGGACCTGCCAGCTGGCCAATGCCTTCAAGGAGCTCGGCGTCAAGAAGGGGGATACCGTCACCCTCTACATGCCGATGATTCCCGAGGCGGCCATGGCGATGCTGGCCTGTGCGCGGATCGGCGCCATCCACTCGGTGGTGTTCGGCGGCTTCTCGCCGGATGCGCTGGCCCAGCGGGTGATCGACGCCCAGTCCAGGCTGGTCATCACCGCCGACGAGTCGGTGCGCGGCGGCAAGCGGGTACCGCTCAAGGACAACGTCGACGCCGCCCTGACCCGTGACGGCACCGACGTGGTCGACAACGTGCTGGTGGTCAAGCGTACCGGCGGCGACATCGACTGGCACGACGGCCGCGACGTCTGGTACCACGAGACCGTCGACGGCCAGGCCGAGACCTGCCCGGCCGAGACCATGAACGCCGAGGATCCGCTGTTCATCCTCTATACCTCCGGTTCCACCGGCACGCCCAAGGGCCTCAAGCACACCTCCGGCGGCTACCTGCTGCACGCGGCGATGACCCATCAGTACGTCTTCGACTACAAGGACGGCGAGGTCTACTGGTGCAGCGCCGACGTCGGCTGGGTGACCGGCCACAGCTACATCGTCTACGGGCCGCTGGCCAACGGCGCGACCACGCTGATGTTCGAGGGCGTGCCCAGCTATCCGAGTCACGGCCGCCTCGGCGAGGTGATCGACAAGCACAACGTGGCGATCCTCTACACCTCGCCCACCGCCATCCGGGCCCTGATGGCCCACGGCGACGACGTCATGGATTCCAGCAAGCGCGACAGCCTGCGGGTGCTGGGCTCGGT
Organism: Modicisalibacter tunisiensis; assembly: GCF_020148005.1. GTDB lineage: Bacteria > Pseudomonadota > Gammaproteobacteria > Pseudomonadales > Halomonadaceae > Modicisalibacter > Modicisalibacter tunisiensis. Next base: position 1,386,679 of record NZ_JAGXFD010000001.1, read on the forward strand.
GGGCGAGCCCATCAACCCCGAGGCCTGGGAATGGTTCTACCGGGTGATCGGCAACTCGAAATGCCCGATCGTCGACACCTGGTGGCAGACCGAGACCGGCGGCATCATGATCGCGCCGCTGCCCGGCGCCATCGATCTCAAGCCCGGTTCCGCCACCCGCCCGTTCTTCGGCGTGCTGCCGGCGCTGGTCGACAGCGAGGGCAACATCCTCGAGGGCGCGACCGAGGGCAACCTGGTGATCCTCGACTCCTGGCCGGGGCAGGCGCGCTCGATCTGGAAGAACCACGATCGCTTCATCCAGACCTACTTCTCCACCTACAAGGGCATGTACTTCACCGGGGACGGCTGCCGTCGCGACGAGGACGGCTACTACTGGATCACCGGCCGCGTCGACGACGTCATCAACGTCTCCGGTCACCGCATGGGCACCGCCGAGATCGAGTCGTCGCTGGTCGCCCACGAGGCGGTGGCCGAGGCCGCGGTGGTGGGTTACCCGCATGACATCAAGGGGCAGGGCATCTACATCTACGTCACCCTGGGCGACGAGTACGAGCCCAGCGACGCGCTCAAGAAGGAGCTCACCCAGTGGGTGCGCAAGGACATCGGGCCCATCGCCTCCCCGGACGTGATCCAGTGGGCGCCGAGCCTGCCCAAGACCCGCTCGGGCAAGATCATGCGCCGCATCCTGCGCAAGATCGCCGCCAACGAGACCGAGGGGCTGGGCGATACCAGCACGCTGGCCGATCCCAGCGTGGTGGAGGACCTGATCGACAATCGCGTCAACCGGGGCTGATCGTCCCGCCGGTGGTGGTGTTCTTCCCGTCCGTCCGCCTGTCTCGGCGGGCGGGAGCGCACGCCAGCCGCACGCCACCCCCGGCGTTTTATGCCGGCCCGCAGGGCCGGTTTTTTCTTGGTATCAACGGTATTTGACTCAGGGGATGACGGCGCTTGGGAAACGGCATGGGCATGGGGTAACATGCCAGACACGAAAAGGCGACAAGCCTGGCGCCGTTGGGGTCGACCCGCCGGCGCGGCAGCTCGCTGCAGGAGGATCCGGAGGAGACTCAATGGCCTTTGCCCAGAAATTCATCGTCGCCGATGATCACCCGCTGTTCCGAGCAGCCCTGACCCAGGCGTTGCGACAGGTTGCCCCGCAGGCCGAGATTGTCGAATCCGATACCATGGCGGCGACCACCGAGGTGGTGACGCGGCATCCCGATGCCGACCTGATCCTGCTCGATCTGCACATGCCGGGCGCGCATGGCTTTTCGGGACTGATCCAGCTGCGTGGTCAGACCCCGGAAATCCCCGTGGCGGTGATCTCCGGCAGCGACGAGCCGCATGTGGTGCGGCGCGCCATCGATTACGGCGCCTCGGGCTTCATTCCCAAGTCGGCCTCGCTGACGGTCATCGCCGAGGCGGTCGGCGAGATCCTCGACGGCGAGATCTGGCTGCCCGAAGACCTCGCCAAGGCGATCGGCGAGTCCGACGAGGAGGACACCCGCTTCGCCGAGGCGATCGCGTCGCTGACCCCGCAGCAGTTCCGGGTGCTCAACATGCTCACCGAGGGGCTGCTCAACAAGCAGATCGCCTTCGAGCTCAACGTCAGCGAGGCGACCATCAAGGCGCACGTCACGGCCATCCTCCGCAAGCTGGGGGTCCACTCGCGCACCCAGGCGGTGATCGCCGCCCAGAAGCTCGAGGTGGAGCCGCCCAAGGTCGAGTCCTGACGCCTCGCCATCGGTTCGTCGTCCTGCGCACGCCGCCCTCCGGGGCGGCGTCGTCGTTTGTGGCCCGGGGGTGACGGCGTCGTGTCAGTGCGGCAGCAGGGAAAAGACCAGTACATAGCCGTTCAGGGCAATGATCAGCGCACAGACCAGGCCACCGATCAGGGTGATCGCCCGCGAGTTGACCAGGTTGCCCATCAGCCGGCGGTCGGCGGTGAAGGTCAGCAGCGGAATCAGCGCGAAGGGGATGCCGAAGCTCAGGATCACCTGGCTGGCCACCAGGGCGCGCTGCTCCGAGATGCCGAGCAGGATCACCGCGATCGCCGGGGCCATGGTGACAACGCGCCGCAGCCACAGCGGGATGGTGAAGCGCACGAACCCCTGCATGATCACCTGGCCGGAGAGGGTGCCGACCACCGACGAGGAGAGGCCGGCCAGCAGCAGGGCGGCGCCGAACAGGTGGCTGGCCAGCTCCCGGCCGAGCATCGGGGCCAGCAGCTGGTAGCTGTCGCGGATGGTGGCGACGCCGGTGCGCCCCTGGGCATGAAAGGCCGCCGCGGCCAGCGCCAGGATGCTCAGGTTGATCAGCCCGGCGATGGCCATGCCGACGATGACATCGAGCCGGGAATAGCGCATCAGGCGACGGCGCTGGTCGTCGTCGTCGGCCGGGATGCGCCGCTGCAGCAGCGCCGAGTGCAGGTAGATGACGTGGGGCATCACCGTGGCGCCGAGGATGCCGGCCGCCAGGTAGAGGGCATAGCCGTCGGGGAAGCCGGGAATCAGCAGGCCCTCGAGGAAGGGGCGCGGCGCCGGCCGGCCGAGCAGCATCTCCAGCAGGAAGCCGCTGGCCACGGCCAGGATCATGGCGCCGATGATCAGCTCCATGAGGCGGAAGCCGTAGCGGTAGAGCAGCAGCGTCAGGTAGGTGATGACACCGGTGAGCAGGGCGCCCTCGAGCAGGGTCAGGCCGAAGAGCAGGTGGAAGGCCAGCGCCGCGCCCAGGAACTCGGCCAGGTCGGTGGCGATGGCGACGATCTCCGCCTGGATCCAGTAGAACCAGACCAGCGGGCGCGGGTAGCGCTCGCGGATCATCTCGGGAAGATTCCTGCCCGTCGCCAGCCCCAGGCGTGCCGACAGTGACTGGATCAGCATCGCCATCAGGTTGGCGGCGAGCACCACCCACAGCAGCGCATAGCCGTAGCGCGAGCCGGCCTCGATGTTGGTGGCGAAGTTGCCGGGGTCGATGTAGGCGACCGCGGCGATCAGCGCCGGGCCGAAGAAGACCGTCCAGCCCCGGGGCCGGCCGGCCAGTGCGCGACGCGCCCTGGCGCGCAGGCTGTCGTCGGAAAGCGTGGTACCCATGCCGCCGCCCCGGTTGACCGTGAGTCTTCAGGGTAACCGGGGTCTCGCGCCCTGCCCAATCGGACCGATGGCCGTCAGGGCGTCTGTCGGGCGGCGCGATTGGCCTGCAGGGTGCGCGTCAGCAGCGCGCGCAGCGCCGCCGGGCGCACCGGCTTGAGCAGCAGCTGGTAGCCGCCGCGCTTGATCGCCTCGGCGACCTCCTCGGTGCGGTCGGCGGTGATCACGATGCCGGGCACCGGCCCCTGGCAGCGCTCGAGCAGGGCTTCCAGCGCCATCAGCCCGGTGACCTCGTTGTCGAGATGGTAGTCGGCGAGGATCGCGTCCGGGTCGGCGTCGAGATGGCGCAGGATCGACTTGGCCCCGCCGATCGAGGTGGCCGTGAACACCTCGCAGCCCCAGCCGGTGAGCATCGCCTTCATGCCCTCGAGGATCAGCGTCTCGTTGTCGATGCAGACGATCCGCGTGCCCTCGAGCTTGTTGCCGGCGCGCCGCGCGGCGGGCTCGGTCGATGCGCTGGCCGCCTCCCCGGCCTCGACCACCGGCACGTCGACGGAAAAGACGGTACCCACGCCCTCCCAGGAGCGCACCCGGATCGGATGGTCGAGCACGCGGCTCATGCGGTCGGCGATCGACAGCCCCAGCCCCAGCCCCTTCTCGCTCTCCTTGTGGCGCGAGGCCTGGTCGAGGCGGCGGAACTCCTGGAAGATCTCCGCCTGCTTGGCGGCGGGGATGCCCGGGCCGGTGTCCCAGACCTCGATCGACAGCCGCCGGCCGTGACGCCGGCAGCCCAGCAGCACGCGGCCCTGCTGGGTGTAGCGCAGGGCGTTGGAGAGGAAGTTCTGCACGATGCGTCGCAGCATCTGGGCGTCGCTGTCCACCCAGCAGGTGGTGGGCACCACGTCCAGGTCGAGCCCGCGCTCCTCGGCCATCACCTCGAACTCGGCACGCAGCGGACGGAAGATGTCGGCCAGGGCGAACTGGCTGCGCCGCGGCGTCAGGGCGCCGGCGTCGAGCTTGGAGATGTCGAGCAGGGTGCCGAGCAGTTCCTCGGCGGCCTGCAGCGAGTTGTCGATATGCCCGATGGTGCGCCGGTGGTCGTCGTCGAGCGACTCCTGGGAGAGCGCCGAGGTGAACAGGCGTGCGGCATTGAGCGGCTGCAGCAGGTCGTGGCTTGCCGCGGCGAGGAAGCGGGTCTTCGAGGCGTTGGCGTCCTCGGCGACCTGCTTGGCCTGGCGCAGGGCCTGCTCGGCCTCGGCGCGCACGCGGTTCTCCTGGCGCAGGGCGGCGTTGGCCTCCGACAGCGCCTGGGTGCGCTCGCGCACGCGTTCCTCGAGGTTCTCGTTGGTCTCCTTCAGGGCGATCTCGGCCAGCCGGCGCTCGGTGATGTCCTGATAGAGGGCGAAGAAGCCGAGGATCGCGCCGCTGTCGCCGAAGTGCGGCGTGTAGGTGACCAGCATGTAGCGGACGCCGCCGTCGCCGTCGTCCAGGGAGATCTCGAAGCTGACCCGTTCGCCGTCCAGCGCACGGCGCATCCACGGTGCCCGCTCGCGGGCCACGGTCGCCGACATGACGTTCTCCACGCGCTTGCCGATCACCTCGTTGCGGTCGACGTGGAAGACCTGTTCGTAGGCGCGGTTGGTGAAGAGGTAGCGGCACTCCTTGTCGAAGTAGGCGATCAGCGCCGGCACGTTGTCGGTGTAGATGCGGATGTTGTTCTCGGAGCGGATCAGCGCTTCCTCGGTGCGCTTCTGCTGGGTGATGTCCTGGTAGGTGTAGACGAAGCCGCCGCCGGGCATCGGGTTGCCCTGGACCTCGAGCACGGTGCCGTCCTGGCGGTAGCGCACGTAGCGGTGCGGATGGCCCTGGCGGATGTTGTCCATCAGCAGCTCGACGTGCTCCTCGGGATCGCCGGGACCGTACTCGCCGTTGTGGGCGTTGTAGCGCAGCACCTTGTCGAAGGGCGCGCCGACCCGGATCAGATGATCGGGGAAGCGGAACAGCTCCAGGTAGCGCTGGTTCCATACCACCAGGCGCAGGTTCTGGTCGACCACGCTGATGCCCTGGTTGATGTTCTCGATGGTCGCCTGCAGCAGGGCGCGGTTGAACTCGAGCACCTGGGAGGCCTCGTCGACGATCGAGATCACGTCCGAGATGCCGATGCCGCGCCCCTGCAGCGCCGAGTTGACGACGATGCGCGCCGAGGAGGCGCCCAGCACCGAGGCCAGGAAGCGCTCGGTGAACTGGATGACGTCGATCGAGGCGCGGGCGTTGTAGTCCAGGGTCTTGCCGTTGCGTCGCGCGAAGTCGTCGAAGGCGCGCTCGACCTGGTCGGCACTCAGGAAGCGCTCGCACAGCACCTTGAGATCGCCCACCGTGGTGGCGCCGGTCCAAGGCCGGTTGACCGAGGTCTGGCGGGTCTCGACGCTGTCGACGAACAGCGAGGCCTGGATGCGCTCGACCACCCGCTGCGGGGTGACCTGGGAGACGAAGATGTAGCCGATCAGGTTGGCGCCCAGCGACAGCATCACGCCGTGGGTGAAGGGGCTGCCCACGCTCAGCCCGAACAGCTGCGCGGGGGACAGCCAGTCGATGCCGAAGGGGCCGCCGGCCAGCCACTCGCCGGGCACCACGCCGGCCTTCATCAGCGCCGGCAGCAGCAGGGTGTAGGCCCAGATGGCGAAGCCCAGGTTCATGCCCACGATCACGCCCAGGCGGTTGCCGCGCTTCCAGTACAGCCCGCCGATCAGCGCCGGGGCGAACTGGGCGGCGGCGGCGAAGGAGAGCATGCCGGTGGAGGCCAGCGAGCTGAACTCGGCGATCAGCTGATAGAAGACGTAGGCCAGTGCCAGGATCACCACGATGGTCACCCGGCGGGCGCGCAGCACCAGTCGGCCGTAGTCGCGGGCCTTGGTGTCGAACCAGCGCAGCCGGAACAGCAGCGGGATGACGATCTCGTTGGAGATCATGATCGACACCGCCACGGTGGCGACGATCACCATGCCGGTGGCCGCCGAGAAGCCGCCGATGAAGGTGAACAGGGTCAGCCAGTCGTTGTCCAGGGCGATCGGCAGGGCCAGCACGAAGGTGTCCGGCTCGATGCTGCCGTCCGGGAACAGGGTGAGGCCGGCGGCGGCCAGCGGCAGCACGAAGAAGCCGAAGGCCACCAGGTAGAGCGGGAACAGCCAGCGGGCCCGGGCGGCGTCGTCGCGGTGGGTGTTCTCGACCACGGTGACGTGAAACTGGCGGGGCAGGCAGAAGACCGCCAGCATCGCCAGCAGGGTCTGGGCCCAGAAGCTCTGGCCGAAGTCCTGCTCGGTGAGCTGGCGTTCCAGCTGCAGGTAGTGATCGGCGCGGCCGAGCACGTCGCCGAGACCGTCGAACACCCCCCAGGTGACGTAGGCGCCCAGCGCCAGGAAGGCGCCCAGCTTGACCACCGACTCGAAGGCGATGGCGTGGATCAGCCCCTCGTGGTGCTCGGTGGCGTCGGTGTGGCGGGTGCCGAAGAGGATCGCGAACAGCGCCATCACCATGGCGACATAGAAGCCCGTGTCGGCGAACAGCGGCGCGCGGGTGACGTCGGTGGACGCGGTGAGCACCGTGAAGGCCGACGACACCGCCTTCAGCTGCAGGGCGATGTAGGGCAGCGTGCCGATCAGCGCCACCAGGCTGGCGAAAGCCGCCAGCGACTGGGTCTTGCCGTAGCGCGAGGCGATGAAGTCGGCGATCGAGGTGACGTTCTGGCGCTTGGCGATGCGGATCATCTTGGCCAGCACCGGCCAGAACAGCCCGAAGGTCAGCAGCGGGCCGATGAAGATGCTGGCGAACGACCAGCCGGAGGTGGCGGCCTGGCCCACGGCGCCGTAGTAGGTCCACGAGGTGCAGTAGATGGCCAGCGCCAGGCTGTAGATCACCGGGCGGCGGCTGGCCGGGCCGTGGCGACGGGCGTGCCGGTCGCCACGCCATGCGATCAGGAACAGGATGGCGATGTAACACAGCGAGACGGCGATCAGCAGCCAGCCAGCAAACATGGACACTCCCCCTTGGTTTGCCGCCATTCTAGGGGAATGCCCGGCACGAGGGCAGTCATGGCCGTGCCGGGTTCGCGGTATGCGTGGAGAAGCGCCTCAGCTGCCGGCGCAGAGGGCCCGGTAGAGCGGTGCCGAGGTCTCGAGGTGACGCATCGACTGCGTCTGCGGCTGCTGTGTCTTGTCGGCCAGCGGCACCAGGTCCCGGGCGTCGCAGTTGAGCAGGTAGCCATGGTGCGAGACCTGGTCGGCAGGCTGGCGCTCGAAGTGGTAGAGAATGAACTCGACGAGGCGCTCGCCGTCTGCATGCCGGGTGACGAGATTGTCGCGGTCGATGACGTCGAAGCCGGTGGTCAGGGGGGCGATGTAGGTCCAGGGGCGCCAGAACATCCGCTCCTTCTGCTTCGAGACCACCTGTGCGGATGCCGGCAGTCGGGCCTGCTTGTTGTCGAACCAGGTGTATTCGTAGTGGATCTGGTAGGCGAGCATCCCCAGCCCGCCCAGCGCCGGCACGATCCAGCGCGGCAGGCGCTTGCCGCTGAGTTGTCGCAGGATCAGGCCGATCCCCGCGGCGCCGAGACCGGCGAAGATCGCCGCGATCAGTTGCCAAAGCATGTCGTTCCCTTGTCAAGACGCAAACGGGCTTCCCGCAGGAAGCCCGATGAAGTGTGATCCCGCGGCCCGGGCCAGCCGGGCCGAAGGCCATTATGGCTCAGTGGTCGACGGCACCACCAGCACCCTTGGGATAGCGCACGCTTTCCACCAGGTCCTGGATCTCCTGTGGCGGTTGCTCGCTCGCGTTGGAGACGATGTAGGCCACGGCGAAGTTGATGATCGCGCCCACGGCACCGATCGACAGCGGCGAGATGCCCAGCACCCAGTTGGCCGGGGTATCCGCCAGGTTGTTGGTGCCCGGAATGAAGAACCAGCCCTTGTAGACGAAGATGTACACCAGAGTGAAGAGCAGGCCGGAGAGCATCCCGGCGATGGCGCCCTTGTTGTTCACCCGCTTGGAGAAGATCCCCATCATCAGCACCGGGAACAGCGAGGCGGCGGCGATGCCGAAGGCCAGGGCCACGACCTGGGCGGCGAACCCCGGCGGGTTGGCACCCAGATAGGTCGCGACGACGATGGCCACCGACATCGAGATGCGCGCCGCCAGCAGTTCCCCCTTCTCGGTGATATGCGGATTGAGGGCCCCCTTGATCAGGTCGTGACTGATCGCCGAGGAGATCGCCAGCAGCAGGCCGGCGGCGGTGGACAGCGCCGCCGCCAGGCCGCCCGCGGCGATCAGGCCGATCACCCAGCCGGGCAGGTTGGCGATTTCCGGGTTGGCCAGCACCAGGATGTCGTTGTTGACGGTCAGCTCGTTGCCCTTCCAGCCGCGATCGGAGAAGTCGGCGGACGGGTTGTAGAACTGGATCTTGCCGTCGTTGTTCTTGTCCTCGAAGGTGATCAGCCCGGTCTCCTCCCAGGTGCGGATCCAGTTGGGGCGATCCGCGTAGGCGATGGAGTCGGCGGCTGCGGCGTCGTAGTTCTCGACCTGGCCGGCCATGTCCGGGTAGATGGTGGTCATCAGGTTCAGGCGTGCCATGGAGGCCACGGCCGGCGCGGTCAGGTAGAGCAGGCCGATGAACACCAGCGCCCAGCCGGCGGACCAGCGCGCGTCGGCCACCTTGGGCACGGTGAAGAAGCGCATGATGACGTGGGGCAGGCCGGCGGTACCGATCATCAGCGACAGGGTGAACAGCACCATGTTGAGCTTGTTGTCGACCATGCCCGTGTAGGAGTTGAAGCCCAGCGCGGTGACCACCTCGTTGAGCTTGGACAGCAGCGGCTCGCCGGAGGCGGTGTGGTCGGAGAACAGACCCAGTGCCGGTATCGGGTTGTCGGTCAGTTGCAGCGAGATGAACACCGCCGGAATGGTGTAGGCGATGATCAACACGATGTACTGGGCCACCTGGGTGTAGGTGATGCCCTTCATGCCGCCCAGCACCGAATAGAAGAACACCACGATGGCGGCGATGATCAGACCGGTGGTCGCGTCGACTTCCAGGAAGCGCGAGAAGGCCACGCCGGCACCGGCCATCTGGCCGATGACGTAGGTCACCGAGGCCACGATCAGGCAGACCACCGCCACCATGCGCGCCGTGCGGCTGTAGAAGCGGTCACCGATGAATTCCGGCACCGTGAACTTGCCGAACTTGCGCAGGTAGGGGGCCAGCAGCATGGCCAGCAGCACGTAGCCGCCCGTCCAGCCCATCAGGAAGGTGGAGTTGGCGTAGCCGCCGGCGGCGATGAGGCCGGCCATGGAGATGAACGAGGCCGCCGACATCCAGTCGGCGCCGATCGCCATGCCGTTGGTGACCGGGTGCACACCGCCCCCGGCGACGTAGAAGTCCTTGGTCGACCCGGCCTTGGCCCAGATGGCGATGCCGATGTAGAGGGCAAAGGAAGCGCCGACGAAGAGAACGTTGATCGCGAACTGACTCATGCTGGCTTACTCCCCGAGTCCGTATTGCTTGTCCAGCCGGTTCATCTTCCAGGCGTAGAAGAAGATCAGGCCAATGAACGTCAGGATGGAACCCTGCTGGGCGAACCAGAAGCCCAGGTCGGTGCCGCCGACAGGGATGCCGGCCAGCATGGGGCGCAGCAGGATGGCGAAGCCGTAGGACACCAGTGCCCAGACGATCAGGCAGCCGGTGATCAGGCGAAGGTTGGCCTTCCAGTAGGCCTCCGCGTTGCTTTTTTCTTCTGCCATGGTGGTGCTCTCCGCGTGCTTGTAATTAGGAAGATATGGCCTCGAGGGGAATTCAGGCCCGGCGGGGAACCTGGCTCTCCTTGCTCGTCATGCCATTTGCTCTCGACCATTGGATGGCAATGGAGCGTCAGAATAGTGACGATTCATGCCAAGAAAAGGTCTCCCTGGCGGTCTTGTTTATTGTCGCGACGGGAAGCGTTTTCCGCTGTCATGAAACCTGTGTTTTTCATGGAACTCGGAAAGGGTCGCGGTGTCCGGTTGCGTAGGCAATAGTGGTCAACAGTCGGAAAAAATAAAATCCCATACTTTGGTATTATAAAATGAAAGGGTGAAAAAACGTTTTCAATTTCCTGTTTTTTATCAAATGGTTGGGTGTCGTTTTCAGCGGTGGGTCTTTGAAAGGGGGCTGGGCATAGAACGATGGTATAGCCGTTTCGGGATAGGCAAATAGTCTAAGGGAAAGCGCTGCTAGAACATTGGTCTATGTTCATTTGAAAGACGTTAAGCTGGTATTCTAGTTTTGTTGTCGTGGATGTCTCGAGTCACTCCGAACACGACATGACCTTTCGGCGGCCCTGTCGAGACCCGGGTGGCGGTGACGCCGGCATTCCCCGCTCGCCCTTCCGAGGCCTCGCTGTGTCGGAAGCCTGTCGAGGCAGTTCCGGTATCGATGAAGGCCAGGGTAATTGATTCAAGGGCTCGTCTGTCCGGGGTTGCCGGGCAGGCGAGGCTGTCACGACGAGGGCGACATGATGGTCGACATCGATCTCTCGCAGGCACCGTTCTCGCTGCTCGACGAGGCAGGGCGGCAACGTGTCCGTCGCGGCGTGGACCTGGCCTACTATGACACCGACGAGATCATCCTCGATGCCGGGCAGACGGGTGAGCACGTCTTCCTCATCCACAAGGGGGAAGTCGCCGAGCTGGACACGGCGACCACCGAACGCATCGGGCATTACACCGCCGGCGACCTGTTCGGCGCGATCAGCATCCTCAACGGCCAGAGCCGCTATCGCTTCATCGCCGAGCAGGAGAGCCTGTGCTATCTGCTGCCGCGCTCGCTGTTCGAGACGCTGTGCCGGGAGTACCCGGTCTTCGCCGACTACTTCCGCCAGAGCCTGACCGACAAGAGCCGCCTGCTCACCGAGCGACGCACGGCGGGCGGCATCACCATGGCCGGCTTCATGCTGGCGCGGGTCGCCGAGTGCATGCGCGAGCCGCGCCTGATCGACGCCGATGCCAGTATCGCCGAGGCCGCCTTGCGGCTGCGCGAGATCGGTGCCGACAGCCTGCTGGTGGCGGCGGACGGGCGGTACGGCATGCTGACCAAGACCGACCTGCTCGATGGGCTGATCGGCCAGTCGCTCGATCGTGCCACGCCCGTGCTGGGCATCGCCCACTTCCCGCTGATCACCGTGCGCCCCGACGACTACCTCTTCCAGGCGCTGATCGCCATGACCCGCCATGAGGTGGAGCGGGTCGTGGTGGTGGAGGGCGAGCAGCCGGTGGGGGTGGTCGAGCTGACCGACGTGCTGAGCTTCTTCTCGAGCCGCTCCTACACGGTCAGCCTGGAGCTGGAGCAGGCCGAGGACCTCGATGCCCTGGCCCGTGCCAGCGCGCGCCTGCCGGGGCTGGTCAAGGCGCTCATGGCCCAGGGTGTCAAGCTGCGCTTCGCCATGGAGCTGCTGGCGGCGCTCAACGGACGAATCATCAGCAAGGCCTTCGACCTGACGGTGCCGGCCGAGCACCATCAGGACAGCTGCCTGATGGTGATGGGCAGCGAGGGGCGTGGCGAACAGATTCTCAAGACCGATCAGGACAATGGCCTGATCCTCGCCGACGGCGCCGACTGGCCGGGGCGGGCCGAGCAGATGGACCGCTTCATCGAGCGGCTGCTGACGCTGGGCTATCCGCGTTGCCCGGGCAACATCATGGTCAGCAACCCGCAGTGGGTGGACAGCCTCGGCGGCTGGCGGCAGCGCATCGACCGCTGGGCCGAGCGACGCGACGGCGAGGCGCTGATGAACCTGGCCATCCTGCTCGACGCGCATGCCGTGGCCGGCAACCCGGCCCTGCTCGAGTCGCTGCGCGAGGCGCTGTTCGCGCGCTGTTCCCACGACGAGCTGCTGCTGTCGCACTTCGCTCGTCCGGTGCTGAGCTTCTCCACGCCGCTGACGCTGTTCGGCTCGCTCAAGCGGCCGACGCACGGCATCGACATCAAGAAGGGCGGGATCTTCCCGATCGTCCACGGGGTACGAACCCTGGCGCTCGAGCGGCGCATCCGGCCCACCTCCACGCTGGCGCGGCTCGATGCCCTGGTGGCCGACGGCCGTCTGGAGGCCGAGTTCGCCGCGGATCTCGGCGAGGCACTCTCGCTGTTCGCCGAACTGCGCCTCAACCAGCAGCTGGCCCGGCTCGAGGACACCGGCAAGCCCGAGGGCGACGCCAACCTGGTGGTGGTCCAGCGGCTGTCGACGCTGGAGCGCGACCTGCTGCGCGAGGCGCTGCACCTGGTCAAGGAATTCAAGCAGCGCCTGTCGTACCGCTTTCATCTGGAGTATTCGTGATGCTGCGATCCCTGCGCCGGGCGGCCGACCGCCGTCGTCAGATCAACGGGCGTTACGGCTGGCTGTTCAACCCGTACACCGGCGACGAGCTGGTGGCCATCGACTGCGAGACCACCGGGCTGGATCCGCGCACCGCCGAGCTGGTGTCGCTGGCGGCCGTCTGCATCAAGGGCGACCGGGTCCTGACCAGCGGGGCGCTGGATCTGCGCCTGCAGCGCCCGGCGAGTCTCGGTGCCGATTCGATCAAGATTCACGGACTGCGCGGCGTGGATCTCAACGACGGCCTGCCGGTGGACGAGGCGCTGGAGGCGCTGCTCGACTTCATCGGCAATCGGCCGCTGCTGGGCTGGTGTGTGGACTTCGACATCGCGGTGATCAACCACCACCTGCGACCGCGCCTCGGCTTCGACCTGCCCAACGCCACCGTCGACCTGGCCCAGGAATACCGTCGCCGGATGCGGCGCACCCAGCCGCAGGTCGAGCCGCACATGGCGTTCGAGAGCGTCGCGCGGTCGCTCAAGGTGCCGCTGATGCAGCGCCATACCGCGCTGGGGGATGCGGTGACCACCGCACTGATGTATGTCCGCCTGAAGCAGGGGGCCTGCGAGGCGGTCTGACGCAGCCGGCGACCATTCAACAACAAGGAGTAGAAGTCGCGTGCTGGAGTTGCAGAATCTGTGTCTGTTCGCGGGGCTGGGTCTGGTGCTGTTCGTGTGCGCGAGGTACGCCCGTCGCACCCACGAGCTGCGCAGCGTGGTGCTGTTCTGGGAACGCCGGCTGGTACTGACCCGCCAGGAAACTCACCTGCAACGGGCGGGGGTGCTGCTGCTGTCGCTCGGCGTGGCGTTGCGCTATCTGATGGTGCTGCAGGGGCTGTGACGCCGGGTCGTGGGCGTCGCAACTCACCGGAGGGGGTGGTAGCATAGGCGCGCCTTCCATTTCCCCGCGTGTCGCCTTTCCCATGCAAGCACTTACTGGTACCCAGAAACGCGAGTTCAACAAGCTGCAGAAACGCCTGCGTCGCCAGGTCGGCAACGCCATCATCGATTACAACATGATCGGCGAGGGCGACAAGGTGATGGTCTGCCTGTCGGGCGGCAAGGATTCCTACACCATGCTGGAAATCCTGCGCAACCTGCAGCGCAATGCGCCGGTGAACTTCTCGCTGGTGGCGGTCAATCTGGACCAGAAGCAGCCCGGCTTTCCCGAGCATGTTCTGCCGGAATACCTCGACGGTATCGGCGTCGACTACCACATCCTCGAGCGTGATACCTATTCGGTGGTCAAGGAGAAGACGCCGGAGGGCAAGACCACCTGTGCCCTGTGCTCGCGGCTGCGGCGCGGTTCGCTGTACGGCTTCGCCGAAGAGATCGGTGCGACCAAGGTGGCGCTGGGCCACCATCGCGAGGATATCCTCGAGACGCTGTTCCTCAACATGTTCTACGGCGGCAGCCTCAAGGCGATGCCGCCCAAGCTGCTCTCCGACGACGGCAAGAACATCGTCATCCGCCCGCTCGCCTACTGCCGCGAAGCGGACATCGCCGAGTTCGCGCGACTGATGGAATTCCCGATCATCCCCTGCAATCTATGCGGTTCGCAGCCCAATCTGCAGCGTCAGGTGGTCAAGGAGATGCTGGCCGAGTGGGAGAAGAAGCACCCCGGCCGGCTGGAGACGATGTTCAAGGCGGTGACCAACGTCGCGCCGTCGCAGCTGGCCGATCGCGAACTGTTCGACTTCGCGGGGCTCGAGGCGAAGCAGCAGCGACTGAACGCCTCACGCATCGACGCGCTGGACCTGCTGGCCCGGGAGGCCTGAACCGCCGGCGCGCGATGCGCGCCGGATCAGTGCTCGTGGTCGCCTTCCGCCAGGGCTTCCAGGGCGTCGAGGTCGAGGATATGCACCTCGCGGCCCTGCACATCCACCAGCTTGTGCTGCTGGAAACGGCCGATGATGCGGCTGACGGTTTCCACGGCCAGGCCCAGGTAGTTGCCGATATCGGCGCGCGCCATCGACAGGCGGAAACTGTAGGGGGAATAGCCGCGCCGCCGGAACCGTGTCGACAGATTGACTAGAAAGCTCGCCAGGCGCTCGTCGGCGGTCTTGCGCGAGAGTAGGCGTAGCATGCGCCGGTCATCGCGGAGTTCCTTGCTCATGTTGCGATAGAGCTGGTTGCGCAATTCGGGCAAGGCCTCGGAAAGCTGGTCGAGACGGTCGAAGGGGATCTCGCAGACCGTGGTGGTCTCCAGGGCGATGATGCTGCCGGGATAGTGCTTCTCGTCGATGCCGTCGAGTCCCACGAGCTCGCTGGGCAGGTAGAAGTTGGTGAGCTGGTCCTCGCCGTCCCCTTCGCTGGTAATCTGCTTGAGGCTCCCAGAGCGTACCGCGAAGACGCTGGTGAAGGGGTCCCCCTGGCGCAGCAACGCCTCGCCCTTCTTGAGCGGGGCGCGGCGCTGGATGATCGCATCGAAGCTATCCATCTCCTGGGTGCCCAGCGCCAGAGGCAGGCACAGAGAACTCAGGCTGCAGGTCTGGCAGCGCGCTTCCTGAAGTCGCGGCCGGCGCATGTGGAGGGCAGAACTTGCCATGACGGTCTCCCGATCTATCGAGGCACTCCCACCATGGTAGCTGCTATATGAGGAATAAGGCGATGACATATCCATGAAAGTTTGCTCTTCAGAGGATGCGGGAGTAGTGATTGCGGTTGGTCGCCAAGCGGGTATCGAAGGCCATCGCCAGGTGACGGAGCAGTAGCCGGCCCAGTTCCGTCACCTCCAGGAAGTTGCCGTGTCGCCTTATCAGCCCGTCGTGCTCGGCGGTTTCGAGCCTTGTCAGTGCGTCGGCCAGATAGGTCGGAGCGTCGACCTGGAAGTGCTCGCTGACCGCATCGAGATCGAGGCTGAGATCGCACATCAGGCGCAGGATGACAAATTGTCGCAGGCGGTCGTCGAAGGTCAGGCGCAGACCGCGCTGCGTGGCCAGGCGCCCGTCATCGAGTGCGGCCTCGTAGTCGGCGAGTCGCGTGGGATTCTGGGCGTAGCAGTCGTCGAGCTGGCTGATCGCCGAGACACCCAGCCCCACCAGATCGCAGTCGCCGTGGGTGGTATAGCCCTGGAAGTTGCGATGCAGCCGCCCCTCGCGCTGGGCGACGGCGAGGCTGTCGTCGGGACGGGCGAAATGGTCCAGGCCGATATGCACGTAGCCGGCCGCATCCAGCCGCTCCCGGGTGTCCATGAGCATGGCCAGTTTCTCCTCGGGGGGCGGCAGGGCACCGGCGTCGATGCGCCGCTGGGGCTTGAAGCGCTCCGGCAGGTGGGCGTAGTTGAAAATCGACAGTCGCGCCGGGGCCATGGCGATGACCTGATCCAGTGTCTCGGCGAAGGTGGCACGGGTCTGGTGCGGCAGGCCCAGGATCAGGTCGAGATTGAGCGAGCGGAAGCCCAGCCGGTGCGCCTCCTCGACCAGACTTTCGGTCAGCTGACGGGGCTGCACGCGGTTGATGGCGCGCTGCACCTCGGGATCCAGGTCCTGCACGCCGAGACTGATGCGATTGAAGCCCAGCGCCTGCAGATGGCGCAGGGTGAGGACATTGGCCTCGCGCGGGTCGATCTCGATGGCATAGTCACGGTCGGACGCGCTGGATAGGCCGAACCGGGCATGCAGGCGGTCGATCAGATCGCTCATCTGGTCCAGGGTCAGGAAGGTCGGCGTGCCGCCGCCCCAGTGCAGCTGGCGCACCTCGCGGCCGGTATCGAGGTGGCGCGAGGTCAGCACCATCTCGCGGTCCAGGCGGCTGAGGTAGCCTACGCTCAGCGACGTGTCCTTGGTGGCGATCTTGTTGCAGGCGCAGTAGAAGCAGATCTTGCGGCAGAACGGGATGTGGACGTAGAGCGACAGCGGCCGCCGCGCGGCATTGCTGCGTTTCAGGGCCGCAGTGTAATCCTCGGCGCCGAACGACGGCGAAAAGTCCAGCGCGGTCGGATAGGACGTGTAGCGCGGCCCCGTGTGCGCATAACGGCGAATCAGCTCGGCTTCCCGGGTGTCGGGTGCGGTGGCAACGGGGGGATCGACGGCGATGGCGGACATGACGGACTCTCGAACCGGAAACGACAACGCCATGCTACGCCGCCGCCCCCGGCGATCGCCTGACCTGTGTCAAGCGGGGGACGCATGGTGGCCCGCCGTGACGGCAGCGATCAGCCCCCACAGCTGCCATGCTGCGAAGCCCAGCATCAGCAGGGCAGCCAGGGTTCGTCCCAGCGGGTGGCGGACCAGCCGGGTCAGCCGATGGGCGGCGGCGCCGGTGACCAGCAGCGCCGGCAGGGTGCCCAGCCCGAAGGCCCCCATCAGCAGCGCGCCGTGCCAGCCGCCGCCGGCGGCCAGGCTCCAGGCCAGCATCGAGTAGACCAGCCCGCAGGGCAGCCAGCCCCAGATCGCGCCCAGCGCCACGGCCCGGGGCACGTGCACCACCGGCATCAGGCGTCGGCCGATGGGCTCCAGGTGCCGCCACAGATGGCGCCCGCCGGCTTCCAGGCGGGTCAGCCCGCGCCACCAGCCGGCCAGGTAGAGAGCCATCAGCACCAGCAGCACGATGGCCAGACCCTGCAGCACGAAGCGGGCCCGGGGAACGCCGTCACCGATCCAGCCGCCCAGCGTGGCGACCAGCGCCCCGGCGAGCATGTAGCTGGCGATGCGCCCCAGATTGTAGCCGAGCAGCAGTCCGCCCAGGCGCAGCGGGCTGCGCAGGCTGGGCGGCACGGCGAAGCTCAGTGCACTCATGATGCCGCCGCACATGCCGATGCAGTGGGCACCACCGAGCAGTCCCACCACGAAGGCGGCGGCGAGCGGCGGCAGGTCGGGGGTGGCCGGGGGCATCATGCTGGCGGGTCCTGGCGCGGCTCCCGGCGGGCTTCGTCATCCTCCGTGGCCGGATCGGACGTGCCGTCGCGGCGGCGCTGGCGGGTACCCGGCAGGTCGCCTTCGTCATCGTCGAACAGGATGCGATGCGCGGGGCCCTCCAGGTCATCGAACTGACCCGAGCGTACCGCCCAGAAGAACGCCCACACGGCCAGCCCCAGCAGCAGCAGCGACAGCGGAATCAGCAGATACAGGATGCTCATGATGCGGCCTCCTCGGGATCGGAGAGCGGAGTGGGGACGCCGCGGCCGAGGCGCAGGGCATTGCCCACCACCACCAGCGAACTGCCCGCCATGCCCAGCGCAGCTGCCCAGGGGGGCACCAGGCCGGTGGCGGCCAGCGGCAGCGCGCAGAGATTGTAGCCCAGCGCCCAGGCGAGGTTCTGGCGGATCAGGCGCCGGGTCCGGCGCGCCAGCGTCACGGCCTCGGCCAGCCGCCCCAGCCGCGGGGCGAGCAGCACGCCATCGGCGCGGGTGCGGGCGAGGTCGGTGGCCTCGTTCATCGCCAGCGAGACATCGGCGGCGGCGAGCACCGGGGCATCGTTGATGCCGTCGCCGACCATGATCACTCGCTCGCCGGTGGCCTGCAGGGCCTGCACATGGGCCAGCTTGGCCTCCGGGGTGGCCCGGGCCTGCCAGTCGGTCACGCTCAGCCGGCGGGCCAGGGCGGCCACGGCGGGGGTATCGTCGCCGGAGAGCAGTTCCACGGCAAGCCCGGCCTCCCGGAGCGCGGCGACGGCCTGCTCGGCGCCGTCGCGCAGGGTGTCATCGAGCCGGAACCAGGCCAGCGGGGTCGTCGCCTCGGCCAGCAGCAGCCATTGGCCGTCGCCGGGCGGCGGCGCGGGCGGGGCGCTCATGACGGCATCGGCACGCCCCAGCCGCAGGGCACGGCCCGCCACCTCGCCGCTCAGGCTGCCCATTGCCTGGCGAGTGACATTGCACGCCGTGATGCCGGGAACGCGATAGGGGGCGAAGGCGTGGGCGATGGGGTGTTCGGAGTGGGCCTCAAGCGCGGCAGCCAGCGCCCGGGCCCGGGCGGCGTCGAGCCCCGCGGCGAGAGGGTGCGTCTCGGCGAGCCGCGGGCGCCCCCGGGTCAGGGTGCCGGTCTTGTCGAAGATGACCCGGGTGGCGTCGGCCAGGTGCTCGATGGCATCGGCGCGGGTGAGCAGCACCCCCCGTCGACGCAGCCGGCCGTGGCAGGCGGACAGGGCGGCGGGCATGGCCAGCGCCAGGGCGCAGGGGCAGGTGACCACCAGCACCGAGATCGTCACCCACAGCGCCCGCGAGGGGTCGATCGCCAGCCAGGCCAGGGCCACGCCCAGCGCGATCAGCAGCACGCCGATGACGAAGCGGTGCGCCAGCCGGGCGGCGGTGTCCAGCAGGCGCGGGCGTTCGCTGAACGCGCGGTCGGTGAGGGCGAGGATCTCGGTGGCCCGCGAGGTGCGGGCGGCGTGGGTGACGCGCACGGTCAGGGCGGCGTCGAGGTTGAGGCTGCCGCCGGTGACGGCCTCGCCAGGGCCGCGGGGCACGGGCTGCGACTCGCCGGTCAGCAGGGCCTCGTCGAGGCTCGAGGCGCCGTCGAGAATCACGCCATCGACCGGCACGCCCTCGCCGGGGAGCACGCGAATGCGATCACCGGCCACGAGCCGTGTGGCGGGCACGACCTGCTCACGGCCGGCGGCATCGAGGCGCAGCGCGCTGCGCGGCAGCACCCCGGCCAGGGCATTGCCGCTGCGGCCGTGGCGATGACGGGCGCGCATCTCGAGATAGCGGCTGCCCAGCAGCAGCGCGGTGAACATGGTCACCGAGTCGAAGTAGACCGGCCCGCCGGTGGCGACGCCGTAAGCGCTGGCCAGATAGGCCCCCAGAATGGCCAGCGTGACCGGCACGTCCATGCCCAGGTGACGACTGCGCAGGTCGCGCCAGGCGCCGCGCAGGAAGGGCCGGGCGCAGTAGCCCACCACCAGGGTGGCCAGGGCCAGCGACAGGGCGTTGAAGAGGGCCTGGAAGTGGGCACTCATGCCGCCGTCGCCGGCGATGTAATGCGGGATCGAGAACATCATCACCTGCATCATGGCGATGGCGGCGACGATCAGGCGGCGCGCTGCCCGGCGCTCCTCGTGCTGCTGGTGCTGCTGGGCTGCGTCGGGCACGTAGGGCTGGGCCGGGTAGCCGATCGACGCGAGCTCGGCGAGGATCCGCGACAGCGCCAGGTGGCGGCGATCCCACTCCAGGTACAGACGATGGTGACTGAGGTTGACCGCGCTGCGCGTCACGCCGTCGAGGGCGTTGAGGCGGTGCTCGATCAGCCAGGCGCAGGCCGCGCAGGTGATGCCCTCCACCGCCAGGGTGACGGCCGCCCGTTCGGCGTCGAGCGGGTGCAGGAAATCGGCCTGCAGCTCGGGGTCGTCGAAGACCCGCCAGGTCTCCGGCCGGGCGCGGCGGCCGGTGTCGGGGCGCTCGGGCAGCCGGGTGCGAAAGCGGTAGTAGCCATCCAGGCCGCCGGCGACGATGGCCCGGGCGACGGCCTCGCAGCCGGGGCAGCACAGGGGCCGCGGGGTGTCGTCGACGTGGACCCGCCAGGGGGCCCCGGCCGGGACCGGCGCGCCGCAGTGAAAGCAGGGCGTGGCCGCCGCCCTGGTCATGGCGCCTCCGCGTGGGGGGCCAGCCACTGCGCCCGGGTCTGGGGCAGGCGGATCTCGCCGGTGAGCCGCCAGGCGGGCTCGGCCACGTCCGGGTGCAGCTGCACGTACCAGCGATAGCGCAGCGCGCTGGGCAGCTGCCCGCTGTAGTGCCCGCCGCGCAGCCGGTGCAGCGTGATGTGCCGGTCACGCCCGCCCTGGGTGGGGAACAGCAGGGCGAGGCGCAGGCGCTCGGGACGGGCGTCGCCCTCGAGGGTCACGGTGACGTCGCCGGTGACGTCGTCGATGCGCAGCCGAGCGCGCTGGCCCAGCTCACGTGCCGTCTTGTCCTGCTCCAGCACCCGGTTGATGGCCAGGCCCTTCTTGTAATAGTTGTCCACCACCATGCCGTCGAAGCTGGTGATCGACATCACCAGGGTGGTGGTGCCCATGATCACCGCCATGGCCAGGATGCCGAGCAGGAACCAGGGCCAGAATTCCTTGTACCAGGGGCGTACCGGGGGGTGCATGGTCATCTCCTTGCCGGTCCCAGGAAGCGGGCTTCCTTGGTCAGGCTGATGTGGGGGGCATCGACGGCGGTGATCGCGAGGCTGAACGCCTGGCTGGGGGCGCCCAGTACGGCGGCGGGGGCGACGATCGACAGCGCCAGGCTGCGGCTGGCGCCGGGGGCGAGCGTGAGGTGCCGGGTGTCGCTCAGGCGCAGGCCGTCGATGCCGCGCAGGGCGAGCCGGTAGCGATGGGCCTGGGTGTCCATGTTGCGTACCCGGAGCGTGTAGGCATTGCGGATGCCGCCCCCGGCGGTGACGTCGTAGAGCTGGTGGCGGTCGCGCTCGAGGTCGGCGTCGAGCGGCACCCGGGCGGTCAGCTGCCAGGCCAGCAGCGCCACCATGGCCAGCAGCGCCGCCAGGTAGCCGATCAGGCGCGGGCGAAGCCAGCGTGTGGGGCGTCCCTCGAGGGCGTGCTCGGTGGTGTAGCGGATCAGCCCACGGGGTCGGCCCGTGCGATCCATGACCTCGTCGCAGGCATCGATACAGGCCGCGCAACCCAGGCAGGCGTACTGCAGGCCGTCGCGGATGTCGATGCCGGTGGGGCAGACCTGCACGCAGCGCTGGCAGTCGATGCAGTCGCCCGGCGTCGCGTCCGCGGCCAAGGCGCGGCGTCGGCCGACCGTGCGCGGCTCGCCCCGGGCGGCGTCGTAGGAGACGATCAGCGTGTCCTTGTCGAACATCACCGACTGGAAGCGGGCGTAGGGGCACATGTAGAGGCAGACCTGCTCGCGCAGCCAGCCGGCGTTGAGGTAGGTGAACAGCGTGAAGAACCCGATCCAGAACAGCGCCCAGCCGCCGACGTCGGCGCCGGCGAGGTCCGCGATCAGGGTGTG
Organism: Modicisalibacter tunisiensis; assembly: GCF_020148005.1. Classification (GTDB taxonomy): domain Bacteria; phylum Pseudomonadota; class Gammaproteobacteria; order Pseudomonadales; family Halomonadaceae; genus Modicisalibacter; species Modicisalibacter tunisiensis. The sequence goes on from NZ_JAGXFD010000001.1 coordinate 1,408,058, forward strand.
GATCGGCGTGAAGTAGCCGACGAAGGTCACCCCGGTGGCCAGGGCGATGAGCAGCCAGATGGCGTGCTTGGCAAGCTTGCGCCCGCGGGCGGCGGCGTCCAGTGGGCCGGCGCTCTGGCGGATGCGGCGATGGCGGGAGCCTTCCAGGCGTTGCTCGACCCAGATGAACAGCCAGGTCCAGACGCTCTGCGGACAGGCATAGCCGCACCACACCCGTCCGGCGATCACCGTGATCAGGAACAGGCCGAAGGCACCGAGGATCAGCAGCCAGGCGAGCAGGGTGGCGTCCTGAGGGTAGAAGGTAGTGGCGAAGACGTGAAACTGGCGCGCGGGGATGTCGAACCACACCGCCTGGCGGTCGTCCCAGGTCAGCCAGGGCAGGCCCGCGTAGAGCGCCAGCAGCAGCCAGTCGAGAGTGCGCCGCAGCCGCTGGAAGCGGCCCTTGACGGCCCGCACGTGAATCGGCTCGCGCTTGGCGTAGAGCGAGACGCGGGTCGTGGTGTCGTGGAGCGGTATCCGGTCGGTCATGAAACCCCCTCGACTCTGGAGGCATCGGCCGGGCTGTCCCGGCCGTTCGCTCAGTGGGTCAGGCTGTAGATGTAGGCGGCCACCAGATGCACCTTGTCCTGGCCGAGGAACGGCGCCTGTGCCGGCATGCGTCCCTTGCGCCCCTGATGCAGGGTCGCCAGCACGGCCTCGCGCACCGGCTGGCCGGGGTGGCGGTAGAGCCAGGCGTCATCGGTGAGATCCGGCGCGCCCAGGGCGGGATTGCCGGTGGCGTCGACGCCGTGGCAGCCGATGCAGGTCGCCGAGAACAGCGCCTTGCCCCGGGCGGCGCGGGCGGCGTCATGCTCGGCGCCGGACAGGCTGGCGACATAGTTGGCCAGGTTGCGCAGGTTGTCGTCGCCGAGCTGGTTCCAGGCCGGCATCACGCCGCCGCGACCCTGGGCGATGCTCCGGGTGATCGCCTGGGGCGAGCCGCCGTAGAGCCAGGCATCGTCGGTGTGGTCCGGGTAACCGAAGCCGCCCTTGGCGTCGGAGCCGTGGCAGGCGGCGCAGTTGTTGAGATAGAGCCGTTCGGCGATGCGCATGGCCTCGTCATCCTCGGCCAGCTCGGGAATCGCGGTCTGCCGGTAGCGCTCGAAGATCGGCGCGTAGCGCGCCTCGGCGCGCTCCATTTCGGCCTGCCACTGGCGTTCCTGGGTCCAGCCGAGCAGGCCGCGGAAGTTGCCCAGCCCCGGGTAGAGGGCCAGATAGCCCAGCGCGAAGATCAGGGTGCCGATGAACAGGATGAACCACCAGCGCGGCAGCGGGTTGTCGTACTCGTCGATGCCGTCGGCGCTGTGGCCGGTGGTCTCGACGTTGCCCTGGGCGTCGGGGCGCTTGTCGGTCTTGCGGTTGCCGAACAGTACCCAGGCGCAGAAGACGATGGTGCCCAGGGTGATGACGATGATCCAGCCGCTCCAGAAGTCGGACAGGGCGTTGCCCCACAGGTCGTTCATGCGTCGTTGTCCTCCTGCTTGTCCCGTTCCCGGGGCGGTTCTTCGTCGTCATCGGCGAAGGGCAGCCGGCTGGCTTCGTCGAAGTCGTCCTTGCGGCGCCGGGAGAAGGCCCAGGCCACCACGCCCAGGAAGGCGATCATGATCAGCAGCGTCATCACGCCGCGGAAGGTTCCGATATCCATGGCTCAGCGCCTGTCCTCGATGACGGTGCCCAGTTGCTGGAGGTAGGCCACCAGGGCGGTGATCTCCTTCTTGCCCTGCACGGCCTCCCGTGCCCCGGCGATCTGCGCGTCGCTGTAGGGCACGCCGAGCTCGCGCAGCGCGCGCATCTTGTCGGCGGTGTGCGCGCCGTCCAGGGTGTCGTCGAACAGCCAGGGGTAGGCCGGCATGATCGACTCGGGTACCACGTCGCGGGGGTTGTAGAGGTGTGCGCGATGCCACGCGTCGCTGTAGCGGCCGCCGACCCGCGCCAGGTCCGGCCCGGTACGCTTGGAGCCCCACAGGAAGGGGTGATCGTAGACGAACTCGCCGGCCACGCTGTAGTGGCCGTAGCGCTCGGTCTCGGCGCGGAACGGGCGGATCATCTGCGAGTGGCAGTTGTTGCAGCCTTCGCGGATGTAGATGTCGCGGCCCTCCAGCGCCAGGGCGGGCAGCGGCTCGAGCCCCTCCACGGGCTGGGTCGTCTCCTTCTGGAAGAACAGCGGGACGATCTCGGCCAGGCCGCCGAGGCTGATCACCACCAGGATCAGCACGGCGAGCAGGCCGACGTTCTTTTCAACGATCTCGTGTTTCATGCGTCTCGGCGTCCCCGTTGGTTCAGGCGGTTCGGGCGGCGGGCTGGGCGTCGCGAGCGCCGCCGCGGACGGTCATGGCGACGTTGTAGGCCATCAGCAGCATGCCGCCGAGGAAGAAGCCGCCGCCGATCCAGCGCACCACGTAGCCGGCATGGCTGGCCTCGAGGGTGTCGATGAAGGTGTACATCAGCGTGCCGTCGTCGTTGACGGCGCGCCACATCAGCCCCTGCAGGACGCCGTTGACCCACATCGCGGTGATGTAGAGCACCGTGCCGATGGTCGCCATCCAGAAGTGCACGGCGATCAGCTTCACCGAGTACATTTCCTGCTGCCCGTAGAGGCGCGGGAACAGGTGGTAGAGCGAGCCGATGGTGATCATCGCCACCCAGCCCAGCGCGCCGGAGTGGACGTGGCCGATGGTCCAGTCGGTGTAGTGGGACAGGGCGTTGACGGTCTTCACCGCCATCATCGGGCCCTCGAAGGTCGACATGCCGTAGAACGACAGGGCGACGACCAGAAAGCGCAGGATGGGGTCGGTGCGCAGCTTATGCCAGGCGCCGGAGAGCGTCATCATGCCGTTGATCATGCCGCCCCACGAAGGGGCCAGCAGGATGATCGACATCACCATGCCCAGCGACTGAGCCCAGTCGGGCAGTGCGGTATAGTGCAGATGGTGGGCGCCGGCCCACATGTAGGTGGTGATCAGCGCCCAGAAGTGCACGATCGACAGTCGGTAGGAGTAGATCGGCCGCCCGGCCTGCTTGGGCACGAAGTAGTACATCATGCCCAGGAAGCCGGCGGTCAGCAGAAAGCCCACGGCGTTGTGGCCGTACCACCACTGGGCCATGGCATCGACCGCGCCGGCGTAGGCCGAGTAGGACTTGGACAGCGACACCGGGACCTCGGCCGAGTTGACGATGTGCAGCACGCCGATGGTGAGGATGAAGCCGGCGTAGAACCAGTTGGCGACGTAGATGTGCGAGGTGCGGCGCCGGCGAATGGTGCCCAGGAAGACGGCGGCGTAGGCGATCCACACCGCGGCCAGCAGCAGGTCGATGGGCCATTCGAACTCGGCGTACTCCTTGGAGGTGTTCCAGCCCAGGTTGAGCGTCACCAGGCCGGAGACGATCACTGCCTGCCAGCCCCAGAAGGTGAAGGCCGCCAGGCGGTCGGAGACCAGTCGTGCCTGGCAGGTACGCTGCACCACGTAGTAGGACGTGGCCATCAGCGCGGAGCCGGAGAAGGCGAAGATCACGGTGTTGGTGTGCATCGGGCGCAGGCGGCCGAAGCTCGTCCAGGGCAGCCCCAGGTTGAGCTCGGGCCAGATCAGCTGGGCGGCGATGAGCACCCCCAGGCTCATGCCCAGGATGCCCCACACCACGGTCATGATCGCGAACTGGCGAACGACCTTGTAGTTGTAGGTAGGGTGTTCCAGTGCTTGGCTCATGTCGGTTTCCATCTGGCGCGGTGGTGGCGTACCCGGACGCGGAGCATGCCCGGCGCGCCTTGCGCCTGCGCTGATCTCCGTCAAGCCCGGCGGGGTCGAGAATACGCTCACGGCAGTATAGTTGCTGTCTACATTTTATGTATACAACAAATGGATACAGTATGAAAGCGGAGCAGGATGAGGTGCCGACCCCCGCGCCGCGAGGGCTCGGGGAGCGGGTAGAGAGCGTCGCGGGGCTGGGGCCGCTGATCGTCCGCGGCGAGCCGCATCACGGCCGCCTGCTGCTGGCTCACGGCGCCGGCGCCGGTCACGATGCGCCCATGCTGGTCGCGCTGCGCGCGGCGCTGGCCGAACGGGGCGTGCAGGTGCTGGCCTTCGAGTTCGCCTACCTGCAGCGCATGCGCACGGAGCAGCGCCGCCGGCCGCCGCCGCGTGCCGAGCGGCTGGTCGAGGAGTTTCGCGCCTGGCGTGCGGCAGTGGCTCCGCTCGGCGAGGCACCGCTGTGGCTGGGGGGCAAGTCCCTGGGGGCGCGGGTGGCCAGCCTGCTGGCGGCGGAGGACGGCGCGCCGGGCCTGGTGTTGTGCAGCTATCCCTTTCATCCGCCCGGCAAGCCGGAGCGGACGCGGCTCGCCCACTGGCCGCGGTTGGCCTGCCCGACCCTGGTGCTGCAGGGCGAGCGCGACCCGTTCGGTCGGCGTGACGAGGTCGAGGGCTATATGCTGCCGGACTGCGCCGAGGTGCACTTTCTCGCCGACGGCGAACACGACTGGCGGCCGCGCAGGGCCTCGGGGCGCACCCGGCAGGCGCTGATCGACGAGGCGGCGGATCGGGTGGTACATGCCATGGCGCGGTCTCGGTGATTTGGGGCTGATCTGTCGGCAAGCCTGTGAGGAGGCGCTGTGAACCCTGCCGTGGGCGCTACCTGCGCCATCCCTGGCGCAGGACCTCCTCTGTGGCTTGCCCCCAGCGCCCCATGGCAGCGATGACCGTATCGGGAGGAGCCGAAAGGCGTTGACATTGTTCGGGTGGCCTGTAGAATGCAGCGCCACGTGACCGGGTGGTTAGCTCAGTCGGGAGAGCACCAGCCTTACAAGCTGGGGGTCACTGGTTCGAACCCAGTACCACCCACCAATCACGTAGAAAAAAGATGCGGACCGGTAGTTCAGTCGGTTAGAATGCCGGCCTGTCACGCCGGAGGTCGCGGGTTCGAGTCCCGTCCGGTCCGCCAGTCTTTTTCAGTCAGACAATCCTTGGATTGTCGCATCAGTCAGGTAAGCGTGCCCTGGGTCAGCAACCCTCGATACGCCATGTGGACCGGTAGTTCAGTCGGTTAGAATGCCGGCCTGTCACGCCGGAGGTCGCGGGTTCGAGTCCCGTCCGGTCCGCCACTTGTCTGCTGCAGCGCTTCATCGGGATCCGGGTGGTTAGCTCAGTTGGTTAGAGCACCAGCCTCACATGCTGGGGGTCACAGGTTCGAGTCCTGTACCACCCACCAATGCGGACCGGTAGTTCAGTCGGTTAGAATGCCGGCCTGTCACGCCGGAGGTCGCGGGTTCGAGTCCCGTCCGGTCCGCCATTCCCTTTCCGGGTCCCCCTCTTCGCCTTTCCCGTCTGCTGGCTTTTCGCCTGTCGCCACCCTCGTCCGGGCTTTGGCGTGTTTGCGTTTCCTGCATCCTGACCCTCGTTCGATCCTGTTTTCGTCGCCCGTCGCCCGTCGCCCGTCGCCCGTCGCCCGTCGCCCGTCGGCTGCGTCTGTGGCGTCGGTATCGGTTCGCGGGTGCGTGTCCGAGTGGAATCGGCATGGCGGCACGGCTGGTCGAGGCGGCCTTCGACGTTGCGTGATTCGAGTGACGGAGTACACTCGTTCAAACGATTGTTTGGAATCTGCCCGATCACCGATGTTTCGGAGGCTCCGCCGTGACCGCCCGCTACCCGTATCTCTTTCGGCCGCTCGCCGTCGGCCCGCTGACCCTGCCCAACCGGGTGCTGATGGGGTCCATGCACACCAACCTGGAGGAAGCGCCGGAGGGCTTCGCACGGCTGGCGACCTTCTATGCCGAGCGCGCGCGGGCCGGGGTGTCGCTGATCGTCACCGGCGGCATCGCGCCCAATGCCGAGGGCGCGGTCTTCCACGGCGCGGCCAGGCTCACCGATGCCGCGGAGATCGACCGGCACCGCGGGGTGACCGAGGCCGTGCATGCCGAGGGCGGGCACATCTGCCTGCAGATCCTGCATGCCGGGCGCTACGCCTACTCGCCGGAACCGGTCGCGCCCTCGCCGCTCCCGGCGCCGATCAATCCCTGTCCGCCGCGGGCGCTCAGTGCCGAGGAGGTCGAGCGGACCATCGACGACTACGTGGCCTGCGCGCGCCTGGCCCGCGAGGCCGGCTACGACGGCGTCGAGGTGATGGGCTCCGAGGGCTACCTGATCAACCAGTTCATCTGTCGACGCACCAACCATCGCGACGACGAATGGGGCGGCGAGTTCGCCAACCGCATTCGCTTTCCGGTGGCGATCGTCGAGCGCGTCCGCGAGGCGCTGGGGCTGGATTTCCTGGTCATCTTCCGGCTGTCGATGATCGACCTGGTCGAGGAGGGCAGCACCTGGCAGGAGGTGGTGGCGCTGGGCCGCGCCATCGAGGCGGCGGGCGCGGACCTGATCAACACCGGCATCGGCTGGCACGAGGCGCGGGTGCCGACCATCGTCACCAGCGTGCCGCGCGCCGTGTTCAGCGAGGTCACCCGGCGCATGAAGGCCGAGCTGACGATTCCCCTGATCACCACCAACCGCATCAACATGCCCGATGTCGCCGAGCGCCTGCTCGCCGAGGGCGTCGCCGACATGGTGTCGATGGCGCGTCCTTTCCTGGCCGACCCGGAGTGGCTGGCCAAGGCCGGGCAGGGCGATGACGGGGCGATCAATACCTGCATCGCCTGCAACCAGGCATGTCTCGACCATACCTTCCAGGGCCGGCTCACCTCGTGCCTGGTCAACCCGCGTGCCTGTCACGAGACGGAACTGAACCTGACGCCGGTGACGACGCCGCGCGCGATCGCCGTGGTCGGGGCCGGACCGGCGGGGCTGGCCTGCGCGGTGAGTGCCGCCCGGCGCGGCCATCGCGTCACGCTCTTCGAGCGCGAGGCCGAGATCGGCGGCCAGTTCAATTTCGCCCGGCGCATCCCCGGCAAGGAAGAGTTCGCCGAGACGCTGCGCTACTACCGGGTGATGCTCGAGCGGCTCGGTGTCGAGCTGCGCCTGAACACCCCGGCCGAGGTGGAGCCGCTGGCCGGTTTCGAGGCCGTGGTGCTGGCCAGCGGCGTGCGCCCGCGCGCGCTGGAGCTGCCGGGCATCGATCACCCGATGGTACTCGACTACCCCACCGCGATCCGCCATCCCGAGCGCGTCGGCCGGCGCGTGGCGATCATCGGTGCCGGGGGCATCGGTTTCGATGTCGCCGAGCTGCTGACCCATGCCGGGCATCCGGCGCTCGATCGTGAGGCCTGGTGCGCGGAGTGGGGCGTGGATCTCGCCGTCGCCGAGCCGGGCGGGCTGAAGCCGATGGCGACGCCGGCCGTGCCGCGCCAGGTTTATCTGTTGCAGCGCAGGACCTCGAAACCCGGCAAGGGGCTGGGGACCACCACCGGCTGGGTCCACCGCGCGGCGCTGCGTCACCGCGGCGTCGAGATGCTGCCGGGTTGCGAGTATCGGGGGGTCGAGGACGGCGGCCTGCGGCTGCGTGTCGCCGGCGAGGAACGCCGGCTCGAGGTCGACAGCGTGGTGGTCTGTGCCGGCCAGGAGTCGGTCGTCGAGCTGCTGGCGCCGCTGCGTGAGCACGGAACGGAAGTCCACGTGATCGGCGGTGCCGAGAAGGCCGCCGAGCTGGATGCCAAGCGCGCCATCGACCAGGGCACGCGGCTCGCCGCCAGCCTGTGATGACGGGCTTCCTGCCCTCGGGCGGGGTGTTAGACTGAAGCGGCGTGCGATCCACGCCGACCGCCGGACGCGATGGCACCCGGTCGCGCCCGCCAACAACAACAGTCTCGCGAGAGGACCCCGCCATGCCCACCGACTGCTCGCCGCGTTTCCTGGCCAGCGACAACACCTCCGGCATCTGCCCGCAAGCGCTGGAGTACCTGCTCGATGCCAACCGCTGCGATGATCTCGCCTACGGCAACGATGCCTGGACCCAGCGGGCGGCCGACCGCTTCCGCACCCTGTTCGATTACGACTGCGACGTCTTCTTCGTCTTCAACGGCACGGCGGCCAACTCGCTGGCCCTGGCCGCCATGGGCCGGAGCTATCACAGCGTGATCTGCCACGAGCTGGCGCACATCGAGACCGACGAGTGCGGCGGTCCGGAGTTCTTCTCCAACGGTGCCAAGCTGCTCACCGCCAGCGGCGAGCACGGCAAGCTGGCGCCCGAGGGCATCGAGCGCCTGGTCACCCGGCGCCGCGACATCCACTACCCCAAGCCGAAGGTGGTGTCGATCACCCAGGCCACCGAGGTGGGGACTGTCTACACCCGCGATGAGCTGCTCGGCATCCGCGCCATGGCCGACAAGCACGACCTGCGCCTGCACATGGACGGCGCGCGCTTCGCCAACGCCTGTGCCGCGCTCGAGGCCTCGCCGGCCGAGCTGACCTGGCAGGCCGGCGTCGACGTGTTGTGCTTTTCCGGCACCAAGAACGGCCTGCCGATGGGCGAGGCGGTGGTGTTCTTCAATCGCGAGCTGGCCGAGGACTTCGACTACCGCTGCAAGCAGGCCGGCCAGCTGGCCTCCAAGATGCGGTTCATTGCCGCACCCTGGCTGGGGCTGCTGGAGTCCGGGGCCTGGCTCGACAATGCCGTTCACGCCAACGCCATGGCCCGTTACCTGGCGGACGGTCTCGAGGGGCTGCCCGGCGCGCGCCTGATGTTCCCCGCCCAGGCCAACAGCGTGTTCGTGGAGTTGCCGCCGGCGGTCCTCAAGCACCTGCGGGACCTGGGCTGGACCTTCTATACCTTCATCGGGGCCGGCGGGGCGCGCTTCGTGTGCGCCTGGAACACCACCACCGAACTGCTCGACGGCCTGCTGAGCGATATCCGGATGGCGCTCGATCGCTGACAGATCGATGCCGTTCGCGAGTTTTTTCCGCGCCGTGATCGAACCAATCGCGGCGTTCGCGCTCATACCCTGAAAAGAGGAGCACCGCGCGGTTGCGTTGAAAGACCTCATGGCAAGCTCTCCATCGTCAGTCGTTTATCCGTCTACGCTGATCATTACGCCAGCCCGGAAAACCCAGACGGTTGTCGGCGACCGGGTGTCGCGATTCAAGGAGGCCTCAATGAGTATCTTCGACCATGTGCAGAGCCGCTACGAGCAGGTTCAGCAGGAAGAGATGAGTCTTCAGGAGTACCTGGAACTGTGCCGCACGGACCCCGGTGCCTATGCCAGCGCCGCGGAGCGCATGTTGAAAGCCATCGGCGAGCCCGAGGTCATCGACACGTCGAAGGACCCGCGCCTGTCCCGCATCTTCACCAACAAGGTCATCCGTCGCTATCCCGCATTCTTCGAGTTCTACGGCATGGAGGAGGCGATCGAGCAGATCGTCGCCTACTTCCGTCACGCCGCCCAGGGGCTCGAGGAGCGCAAGCAGATCCTCTACCTGCTGGGCCCGGTGGGCGGCGGCAAGTCGTCGCTGGCCGAGCGGCTCAAGCTGCTGATGGAGAAGGTGCCCTTCTACGCCATCAAGGGGTCCCCGGTCTTCGAATCGCCGCTGGGGCTGTTTTCCCCCGAGGAGGACGGCGAGCAGCTCGAGAAGGAGTACGGCATTCCGCGGCGCTACCTGAAGAGCGTGATGTCGCCCTGGGCGGCCAAGCGCCTCAAGGAGTACGGCGGCGATATCTCGCAGTTCCGCGTGGTGCGTCTGCATCCCTCGCGGCTCAACCAGATCGCGGTCTCCAAGACCGAGCCCGGCGACGAGAACAACCAGGACATCTCCTCGCTGGTCGGCAAGGTCGACATCCGCCAGCTCGAGCTCTACTCCCAGGATGACCCGGACGCCTACAGCTTCTCCGGCGGGCTGTGCAAGGCCAACCAGGGACTGATGGAATTCGTCGAGATGTTCAAGGCACCGATCAAGGTGCTCCATCCGTTGCTGACCGCGACCCAGGAGGGCAACTACAACCCCACCGAGGGCATGGGGGCGATTCCCTTCGACGGCGTCATCCTCGCCCACTCCAACGAGAGCGAGTGGCAGCAGTTCCGCAACAATCGCAACAACGAGGCCTTCCTGGACCGCGTCTACATCGTCAAGGTGCCCTACTGCCTGCGGGTCTCCGAGGAGATCAAGATCTACCAGAAGCTGCTCGAGCATTCCTCGCTGGCCGAGGCGCCCTGCGCGCCGGACACCCTGCGCCTGCTCGCCCAGTTCTCGGTGCTCTCGCGGCTCAAGGAGCCGGAGAACTCCAGCATCTACTCCAAGATGCGGGTCTACGACGGCGAGAACCTCAAGGACACCGATCCCAAGGCCAAGTCGATCCAGGAGTACCGCGATGCCGCCGGGGTTGACGAGGGCATGGACGGGCTGTCCACGCGTTTCGCCTTCAAGATCCTCTCCAAGGTGTTCAACTTCGACACCCACGAGGTCGCCGCCAACCCGGTGCACCTGCTCTACGTGCTCGAGCAGCGCCTGGAGCACGAGCAGCTGCCCAAGGAGACCCACGAACGCTACCTGCGCTTCATCAAGGAGTACCTGGCGCCGCGCTACGTCGACTTCATCGGCAAGGAGATCCAGACCGCCTACCTCGAGTCCTACAGCGAGTACGGCCAGAACATCTTCGACCGCTACGTGACCTATGCCGACTTCTGGATCCAGGACCAGGAGTACCGTGACCCCGAGACCGGCCACATGTTCGACCGTCAGGCCCTCAACGAGGAGATGGAGAAGATCGAGAAGCCGGCGGGAATCTCCAATCCCAAGGACTTCCGCCACGAGGTGGTCAACTTCGTGCTGCGGGCGCGGGCCCAGAACAACGGCATGAACCCCAGCTGGCAGTCCTACGAGAAGCTCAAGGGCGTGATCGAGCAGAAGATGTTCGCCAACACCGAGGAGCTGCTGCCGGTCATCTCGTTCAACGCCAAGGCCTCGGAGGCCGACAAGCGCAAGCACGAGGACTTCGTCGCCCGGATGGTCGAGCGGGGCTATACCGAGAAGCAGGTGCGCCTGCTCTCCGAATGGTACCTGCGCGTGCGCAAGTCGCACTGAGCCTTCCCGCCCGGGGCGCGGACGGCGGTATCACCCGCGCCCCGGCGGTCCGGTCGGCCGGACACGGCAGGCGATGTCCGGCGGCCAGTGCCCCCGAGACTCCCGGAGGGAGGCAGGCATGAGCTATTTCATCGATCGGCGGCTCAACGACCGCCACAAGAGCGAGGTCAATCGACAGCGCTTCCTGGATCGCTATCGCACCCACATCAAGCGCTCGGTGGAGGAGGCCGTCAACAAGCGCTCGATCACCGACATGGAGCGCGGCGAGAAGGTCTCCATCCCGGCTCGTGACATCTCCGAGCCGGTCTTCCAGCATGGCCCCGGCGGCAAGCGTACCCTGGTCAGCCCCGGCAACAAGGAATTCGTCGAGGGCGACCGGCTGCGCCGCCCCGGCGGGGGCGGCGGTGGCGGGGCCGGCGAGGGCAGCGCCTCGAACCAGGGCGAGGGCATGGACGAGTTCGCCTTCTCGCTGACCCGCGAGGAATTCCTCGATTTCGTCTTCGACGGCCTCGAGCTGCCGCACCTGGAGCGCAAGGCGCTGCTCGACCTCGAGGAGGTGCGCCCGGTGCGGGCCGGAATTGCCCGCGAGGGGGTGCCGGCGCGCATCAACATCGTGCGCTCGATGCGCGAGGCCCAGGCGCGGCGCATCGCCATGCGGGCGCCGATCAAGCGAGCCCTGCGCGAGGCGACCGAGGCGCTCGAGGCGGAGGAGCGCAAGGACCCGGTGCTGCGCAACCCGGCGCGCATCGCCGAGCTCAAGGCCGAGATCGAGCGGCTCGAGAAGCGCCTCGACGCGGTGCCGTTCATCGACACCTATGACCTGCGCTACAACAACCTGATCAACCAGCCGCAGCCGTCGAACAAGGCGGTGATGTTCTGCGTGATGGATGTCTCCGGGTCGATGACCCAGTCGCACAAGGACATCGCCAAGCGCTTCTTCCTGCTGCTCTACCTCTTTCTCGAGCGCAACTACGAGAAGGTCGAGCTGGTCTTCGTGCGTCACCACACGGCGGCCAAGGAGGTCGACGAGGACGAGTTCTTCTACTCCCGCGAAACCGGCGGCACCATCGTTTCCAGCGCGCTCAGCCTGGTCGACGAGATCATCCGCGACCGTTATCCGGCCCATCAGTGGAACCTGTACGTCGCCCAGGCCTCGGACGGCGACAACTGGGACGACGATTCCACCACCTGCCGGCAGTTGCTGATCAAGTCCCTGATGCCGCGCCTGCAGTACTTCACCTACGTGGAAATCACCCCGCACGCCCACCAGGCGCTGTGGGAGGAGTACGAGAGCGTGCAGGCCGAGTTTCCGCAGCGTTTCGCCATGCGACAGATTGTCGAGGCCGGGGACATCTATCCGGTGTTCCGGGAACTCTTCCGGCGTCGCGCCGAGCGCTGAGCTCGGCCCAGGAGGTAGCATCATGACCCGACGCAAGCCCATTGCCACCGGTTCGGACTGGAACTTCGAGACGCTCACGGCCTACGAGCGGGAGATCGCCCGCCTGGCCGACGAGTATCGCCTGGACACCTACCCCAATCAGATCGAGATCATCACCTCCGAGCAGATGATGGATGCCTACGCCAGCGTGGGCATGCCGATCGGCTACCACCACTGGTCGTTCGGCAAGCAGTTCCTGGCCGTGGAGCAGGCCTATCGGCGCGGTCAGATGGGGCTGGCCTACGAGCTGGTGATCAATTCCGACCCCTGCATCGCCTATCTCATGGAAGAGAACACCCTGATGATGCAGGTGCTGGTCATGGCGCATGCCTGCTATGGCCACAATTCCTTCTTCAAGGGCAACTACCTGTTCCGCACCTGGACCGATGCCTCGGCGATCGTCGACTATCTGGTGTTCGCCCGTCGCTACGTCTCCGAATGCGAGGAGCGTCACGGCGTCGCCGCCGTGGAGCAGCTGCTCGATGCCTGTCACGCGCTGCAGAACTACGGCGTCGACCGTTACAAGCGCCCGTCGCCGATCTCCGCCGAGGAGGAGGCGCGGCGTCAGGCCGAGCGTGCCGAGTACCTGCAGTCGCAGGTCAACCTGCTGTGGAGCACGATTCCCGAGCACCGACTCTCGAACGGTCCCGAGCACGACGAGGAGGATCCGCTCGGTCTGCATCAGTACGGACGCTACCCGGCCGAGCCTCAGGAGAACCTGCTCTACTTCATCGAGAAGAACGCGCCGCTGCTCGAGCCCTGGCAGCGCGAGATCGTGCGCATCGTCCGCAAGCTGGCCCAGTACTTCTATCCGCAGCGCCAGACCCAGGTGATGAACGAGGGCTGGGCGACCTTCTGGCACTACACGATCATGAACCGGCTGTACGACGAGGGGCTGATCGACGAGGGCGTGATCCTCGAGTTCCTGCAGTCACATACCGCGGTGGTCAGCCAGCAGGGCTTCGACAGCCCCTACTTCAACGGCATCAACCCCTATGCGCTGGGGTTCGCGATGTACAGCGACATCAAGCGCATCTGCCAGGAACCCACCGCCGAGGACCGCGAATGGTTCCCCGACATCGCCGGCAGCGACTGGCTGGAGACGCTGCATTTCGCCATGCGCAACTTCAAGGACGAGTCATTTATCCAGCAGTTCCTGTCGCCCAGGGTGATCCGCGATCTCAAGCTGTTCACGCTGGTCGACGACGACCAGGACGAGATGCTGACCATCGAGGCGATTCACAACGAGCGTGGCTACCGGCGCATCCGCGAGGCCCTGTCGGTTCAGTACGCGCTGTCGGTACGCGAACCCAACATTCAGGTCTGGGAGGCCGACATTCGCGGCGATCGCTCGTTGACGCTGCACCATGTCCAGGACCGGCGCCGGCCGCTGGCCAAGAGCGTCTATCCGGTGCTGCGTCACCTGCACCAGCTCTGGGGATTCCCGGTCAAGCTGCTGTCGATGGAGGGGGAGGAGGTGGTGCGTCGCTACCAGTGGCCGCTGCCGGCCGACGTGGAAGCGCGCGGTTGAATCTCGGGACCGGGGCGCCGCCACGGCGCCCCGGCACGGCTCAGCCCTTCTTGGTCCAGGACTGGCACCAGCCGCCGGGGGCGACGCTGTTCTGCGGGAACAGCTGACAGCCGTTGTTGGCGTCCTTGAAGAACATGCAGTTGGCACACTTCTCGCCCTTCGAGAAGGCGGGGTTGTCGCTGGCCTGACTGGCCTCGGTGACGTAGTTGAGCGCCTTGGCCTGCGGATTGCTCGGATCCAGGGGCGGCAGTTCCTGGGCGAGTGCCCGCTGTGACAGAATACCGGCGCCCAGTGGCAGGGCGGCCAGGCCGAGCAGGCTGTGGCGGATGAAGTCGCGGCGATTTTGGTCGGCCATGGTGGCTCCTCGTTGGTCAGCGTTATGGTTACCGAATGTCTTGCCGCCCGGTGCGAGCGGAAGGCGGTCACGTGCCTGGCGCGGGGCGCCTGTCGTTTTTTACGCAGCCGGGATGCCGAACTGCGGGGGAGGTTCAGGCCTCCTTCTTCATACCCTAGTCAAAGTGTATACATTTTTCCTGGCAAAAGTGTATACACTTTTGGCGAGTCATGCGCCATTGCCCGAGAGCGGGCGGTTGCCGGAGGAACAGGAGGCCTCATGCGTTTCACGACATTTTCCAGCCCGCTCGGCGATCTGCTGCTGGCCGGCGACGAGGCCGGCATTCGCCACCTGCGCTTCGATACCGAGCGTATCGAGCCGGGGTGGGAGCACGACGATACGGCTCTGGCCAGGGCGCGCGATGAAATACTGGCCTATCTGGCCGGGCGGCGGCGTCAGTTCAGTGTCGATATTGCGCCCCATGGCAGTCAGGCGCAACGTGAGGTCTGGGCGGCGGTGCGGCGCATTCCCTACGGCACGACGCGAACCTATGGCGAGCTGGCGCGACGGCTGGGCGACGACGTGGCGGTCATCACGGTGACCCGGGCGGTGGCGGCCAATCCCCTGCCGTTGCTGGTGCCTTGCCATCGCCTGGTGACCACCGGCGGCCCGGGTAGCTGGCCGGGTGGTGCATCGCTCAAGCGTCGGTTGCTGGCGCTGGAGGCCGGCGACGCTGCCGCGGGGTGATCTGCGCTGATATACTGCCGCCAACGTGAGCCGTCGGCTCACCGGTCGCATTCAGGCAGGGAGGAGAGCCATGCAGAACGCCGTGATTCTGATCAACGCCGAAAAGGGCCGCATCAAGGCCGTCGCCGAGCGTCTGGCCGAGGTTCCGGGGATCAGTGAAGTCTATTCCACCTGTGGCCGCTACGATCTGGTGGCCATCGCCCGGACCCGGGACTTCGAGACGCTGGCCGAGCTGGTCACCGGGCGCCTGACCCAGGTCGAGGGCGTTCGCGAGACCGAGACCCTCAACGCGCTGCAGGTACATTCCCGCCACGATCTGGAGACGATGTTCAGCGTGGGGCTCTGAGGCGATGCACCGTAACAGGATGATGCCGTCGTCCGAGGCCGCCGCGTGATCGACGACGTTCTCGACTGGGCCGGGCGGGGTGCCCGGCGCCTCGCCGTCTCGCTGGTCTTCGTGGTCGTGGCCAGCGGCCTGTGGTACTGGCAGGAGCGCGATGTTCGCGAGCGCCTGGTGTGGATGGGGCTGCCCGAGCGGCAGGCCACCGACTGGCTGGCGCTGCATCGGGTGCTGCGCAATCAGGGGGTGCTGCTGGGCTGGTCGGACCTGCGGGCGAGCCCGCTGTGGGTCGGCTACCAGCTGCATCCCGTGGCCGAGGGTACGCACATCGCCGAGCGCCCGGACTTTCAGCGTGACTGGCGCACGCTGTGGCCGGTGTCGCCCGACGACTACCTGCGCAGCGGCTACGACCGCGGGCACCTGGCGCCCAACTACGCGATCGCCGCCAACTACGGCCGCCGCGCGCAGCGCGACACCTTCCTGATGTCGAACATCACTCCCCAGCGGCCCAATCTCAATCGACGCCTGTGGCAACGGCTCGAGGAGGTGGTCATCGACGACTTCGCGCCGCGCTTCGGCACCCTGCAGGTGATCACCGGGCCGGTGTTTGCGCCGGGCTGGGGGGCGTTGCTCGACCGGGTGGGCTATGTGCAGGTGCCGACGATGTTCTACAAGATCATCGTCGTGCCGGGGGCGCAGCCCCGGGCGCTGGCCTTCCTGATGCCGCAGCGGGTCCAGGGCAGCGAACCGCTGGATCGCTACCTGGTGACCATCGATCGCATCGAGGCGCTGACGGGGCTGGATTTCTTCCCGCGGTTGCCGGGGCCGGTGGAGCATGCGCTGGAGTCGCGCGTCAGCACGCAGGGTTGGGCGCTGGAGCGCGTCGCCGATCAGCCGCCGCGCTACTGAGCTGCGCGGCGCCACGACCCGAGGGGGCGAGATCGACAGGATGAAGGCCGGGAAGGGCTGGAATGGTCCTCGCTGGCGAGTCGAGTCCGGACAGCCTGCCGGCATCGCACGGGCAAGGCCGTAACGAGCGATCGAAAAAGTCAGGGAATGGTGCGGGGAGAGAACATGATGCGGATGGTGCCCAGGAGAGGACTTGAACCTCCACGTCCGTAAGGACACTAGCACCTGAAGCTAGCGCGTCTACCAATTCCGCCACCTGGGC
>NZ_JAGXFD010000001.1:1424619-1484545 GCF_020148005.1 Modicisalibacter tunisiensis
GATGGTGCCCAGGAGAGGACTTGAACCTCCACGTCCGTAAGGACACTAGCACCTGAAGCTAGCGCGTCTACCAATTCCGCCACCTGGGCCGGGGCAAGTGGCCACGAATCATACCGATTCCTGGCACGAATGCAAGCCCCTCGGCGGCAATTCGTCGGTGGATGGCGGCCGCGGGTTGCCGGCCGATGGTTGGGTCGCCTTGCGCACGGCGCTATACTGCGCGCATGACAAGCCCCTTATCAGCCGCGCCGCGTCCGTCATCGCCCGCAACGACAATCAAGGAAGCAACAACATGAATCACTGGACGTTAAATGACGATCCGCACGCCGCGCGCGAAGCCGAGAAATACGACAAGCCGGTGCCCAGCCGCGAATACCTGCTGGACCGGCTCGAGGAATACGGCAAGCCGATCACCGACGAGAACATGAGTCGCATGCTCGGCCTGACCGACGACGACCAGGTCGAGGCCGTGCGCCGCCGTCTGGCAGCCATGGAGCGCGACGGCCAGATCCTGCGCAACCGTCGTGGCGCCTACGCGCTGATCGACAAGCTCGATCTCATCAAGGGCAAGGTGCTGGGCCATCGCGACGGCATCGGCTTCCTGCTCCGCGACGACGGCAAGAAACCCGACCTGGTGCTGCCGCCGCGCCAGATGCGCCGCGTGTTCCACGGCGACCACGTGCTGGTGCGCATCAGCGGCCGTGATCGCCGCGGTCGCGACGAGGCGACCATCGTCGAGGTGCTGTCCCGCAACACCCAGGCGCTGGTCGGCGTGTTCCGCGAGCGCTCGAGCGAGTTCGGCGTGCTGATCCCCGAGAACACCCGCATCACCCAGGAGGTGATCGTTCCCAACAGCGCCACCGGCGGCGCCCGGGACGGCCAGGTGGTGTCGGTGCGCATCACCCAGCAGCCCGAGACCCGCGTGCAGCCGGTGGGCGAGGTGACCGAGGTGCTCGGCGAGCGCATGGACCCGGGGATGGAGATCGACATCGCCATCCGCAGCTACGAGATTCCCGACGCCTTCCCGCCCGAGGTCGAGGCCCAGATCGACGGCATGTCGGATCAGGTGGCCGAGGCCGACAAGCACCATCGCATCGACCTGCGCGACACCCCGCTGGTGACCATCGACGGCGAGGACGCCAAGGACTTCGACGACGCCGTCTGCGCCTGGAAGACCAAGTCGGGCAGCTGGAAGCTGCTCGTGGCGATCGCCGATGTCTCGCACTATGTGCGTCCGAGCTCGGCGCTCGATCAGGAGGCGCACGTCCGCGGCAACTCGGTGTACTTCCCCGGCCAGGTGGTGCCGATGCTGCCCGAGCTGCTCTCCAACGGGCTGTGCTCGCTCAACCCCGAGGTCGATCGCCTGACGCTGGTCTGCGAGATGAACATCTCGAAGACCGGGGCGATCAGCCGTTATCGTTTCTACGAGGCGGTGATCCGGTCGCACGCCCGCCTGACCTACACCCAGGTCGGCGAGATGCTCGAGTCCCCCGACAGCCCGCTGGGTCAGGAGCTCTGCCAGCGCTATCACAGCCTGCTGCCCTCGCTGCACAATCTGCACGCGCTCTACAAGCTGCTGCGCCAGTCCCGCGAGGAGCGTGGCGCCATCGATTTCGAGACCACCGAGACCGAGATCCTGTTCAACGCCGAGCGCAAGATCGAGGCCATCGTGCCGCGCTCGCGCAACGACGCCCACAAGCTGATCGAGGAGTGCATGCTGGCCGCCAACGTGGCCACGGCCCGCTTCCTCGACAAGCACGACCTGCCTGCGCTGTATCGCATCCACCAGCCGCCGGCCGCCGAGCGCCTCGACAAGCTGCGGCTGTTCCTCAACGAGCTGGGCCTGACCCTGCCGGGCGGCGACGAGCCCACGCCGCAGGACTTCCAGACCCTGCGCGAGACGATCAAGGACCGCCCCGATGCCGACATCATCCAGACGGTGATGCTGCGCACCATGAGCCAGGCGGTCTACTCGCCCCACAACGAGGGGCACTTCGGGCTGGCCTACCAGGCCTATGCGCACTTCACCTCGCCGATCCGCCGCTACCCGGACCTGCTGGTGCACCGCGCGATCCGTTCGGTGATCCGCGGGCCGCGCCAGACCAGCAACGTGTTGCGTGCCGAGGGGGCGCCGGTGGAGAAGCCCTCCACCTGGTGCCCCTACACCTTCGAGCAGATGATCGAGCTCGGCGAGCACTGCTCGATGACCGAGCGCCGCGCCGACGACGCGACCCGCGACGTCACCGACTGGCTGAAGTGCGAGTTCATGTCCGACAAGGTCGGCGACACCTTCGAGGGCACCATCGCCTCGGTGACCCAGTTCGGCATCTTCGTGCGTCTCGACGACGTCTACGTGGAGGGGCTGGTGCACGTCACCTCGCTGCCCTCCGACTACTACCACTACGAGCCCGAGAAGCACCGTCTCAAGGGCGAGCGGGGCGGCTTCGCCTACCGCCTGGGTGACGGCGTCACCGTGCAGGTCGCGCGGGTCGACCTCGACGAGCGCAAGATCGATTTCGAGCTGGTCGACGAGCATCCGCGTCGCCAGAAGCCGCCGCGCAAGGCCGGCGGGACCCGCGGCAGCGGTGACGAGAGCGGCGGGCGCAAGCGCTCGCGGCGCAAGTCGCGGCCCGGCAAGCGCGAGCGTCGCGGCGGGGAGTCGTCGTGAGTCGCCGTCAGGCCCGCGCGCCCGTCGGCGGCAAGGGCCGGGGGCGCGGGCCGGCGAAGGCGCCGCGCATCGCGACCCCGCCCGGGCTGGACGGCGTGTTCGGCGTGCATGCCGTCGAGGCGCTGCTCGAGCGTGGCGAGACCCCCCGCGAGCTCTGGTATCAGGAGGGGGTCGCCGAACGCCGGCTCGGCGAGCTGCTCGCCCGCGCCGAGGCGGCCGGTGCGCGGCTCGTCGCCCAGCCCCGCGAGGTGCTCGACGGCCTGGCCCAGGGGGCCAGTCATCAGGGGGTGATCGCCTTCTGTCCGCCGCTCGAGGCGCAGAGCGAGGAGACGCTGTGGCATCGCCTCGGCGGCTGGCCGCACGCCGAGCCGCCGCTGCTGCTGGTGCTCGACGGCGTCACCGACGTGCACAATCTAGGCGCCTGCCTGCGCAGTGCCGACGCCGCGGGCGTGCACGGCGTGGTGGTGCCCAAGGACAAGTCGGCGCCGCTCAACGCCACCGTGCGCAAGGTGGCCTGCGGGGCCGCCGAGAGCGTGCCGGTCTATCGCGTCACCAACCTGGCGCGCGCCCTGGGCCGGCTCAAGGGCGCCGGCGTCTGGGTGCTGGGCACCGCCGGCGAGGCGACCGACGACGTCTTCGCGGCCGACTTCGCCCGCCCCGTGGCGCTGGTGATGGGCGCCGAGGGCAAGGGGCTGCGGCGGCTCACCCGCGAAGCCTGCGACACCCTCATCAAGCTGCCCATGGCGGGCAGCGTCTCCAGCCTCAACGTCTCGGTGGCCACCGGCGTGTGCCTGTTCGAGGCCGTGCGCCAGCGCCGCGGGGCGGCCGGCGGCTGAACGCCGCTTGCATGGGGTGGGGCGCATCACTACAATTGTGCGGTTCTTTGAACACCCTCACCCCGTACTCAAGACTCCTTGCTTCCGCATGGCCGGTTCCACTGTCGCCATCGGGAAGCTGTCAAACCGAAAGGAGATACCATGCGTCATTACGAAATCGTGTTCATGGTCCACCCGGATCAGAGCGAGCAGGTTCCGGCGATGGTCGAGCGCTACACCAGCCTCGTCACCGACAACGGCGGCACCGTGCATCGTCTCGAGGATTGGGGGCGCCGTCACCTGGCCTACCCGATCAACAAGATTCACAAGGCCCACTACGTGCTGATGAACATCGAGTGCCGCGGCGAGACTCTCGAGGAAATCGAGAACATCTTCCGCTTCAACGATGCCATCATCCGCAGCCTGGTGGTGCGCTGCAAGGAAGCCGTGACCGAGGCGTCGCCGATGATGAAGGCCGCCGAGGACAAGGGTCGTCGTCGTGACGAGAAGTCCGACAAGCCCCGCGCCGAGCGCACCGAAGCCGCCGCCAACTGAATCGCTGCCCGTCCAGGAGGATAA
The DNA here is from genome assembly GCF_020148005.1 of Modicisalibacter tunisiensis. Lineage (GTDB taxonomy): Bacteria > Pseudomonadota > Gammaproteobacteria > Pseudomonadales > Halomonadaceae > Modicisalibacter > Modicisalibacter tunisiensis. Next base: position 1,428,682 of record NZ_JAGXFD010000001.1, read on the forward strand.
TCCATGGCACGCTTTTTCCGTCGCCGCAAGTTCTGCCGCTTTACCGCCGAGGGCGTGAAGTATATCGATTACAAGGATATCGATACCCTCAAGGCCTACATCACCGAGACCGGCAAGATCGTTCCCAGCCGCATCACCGGCACCCGTGCGCGGTACCAGCGTCAGCTGTCCACCGCCATCAAGCGGGCCCGTTACCTGGCGCTGCTGCCGTACACCGATAGCCACCAGTAAGCCGATACCACGCAATGCTACCCCTGGCTCGCTGGGTCATGCGCGGCACGCCGCATGCCGCGGGTGCCGCTGCCGCCGCCGCCCTCGTGCCGTGGCTGTTCTGGCTGAGCGCCGCGATCGCCTCGCTGGTGACGCTGCGCCGCGGCCTGGCACCGGCCATGCCGGTGATCATCGCCGCCGCACTGCCCACCGGCTGGTGGTGGACGCGGGGTGACAGCATCCCGCTGGCCACGCTGCTGCTGGTGACGCTGATGGCGGTCGTGCTGCGTGCGCGCCGTCGCTGGAGCGAGACGCTGATCGTCGGTGCGCTGGCCGCGGCCGTCATGGTGCAGCTGGGCGTGTTCCTGCCGCCTGGCGGCGTCGATCCGCTGCTCGAGACGCTGCGCCAGAGCTCGCCGGAGTTCGCCCGCATGCTCGACGAGCTGGCCGCCCAGGGGGTGTCCACCGAGCGGCTGGCCACGCTGCTGATCGGCGGCATCACCGGGCTGATCGTCATGCTGGCCAGTGTGGCCTGCCTGGCGCTGGCCCGCAGCTGGCAGGCCGGGCTCTACAACCCGGGCGGCTTCCGCAGCGAGTTCCACGGCCTGCGCCTGACCCGCCGGGAACTGCTGGGGCTGTTCGCCATGGCCATCGTCGGCGGTCTGGTGACCTGGCCGGCGCTGGTGTTCATGAGCTGGGTGCCGCTGCTGATCGGTGGCATTGCGTTGATTCACGGCCTGATTGGTCTCAAAGGGATGAACGGGTTATGGCTGGTCGCCTTCTATGCGCTGCTGCTGACCACCTGGCCCATGATTCTGATCGTGCTGCTGCTGGGCCTGGTCGATACCTTCGCGGATTTCCGCGGCCGGCTGGCCCGCAGCCAATGACAAGAGGTTAACGAGATGGAAGTCATTCTGCTCGACAAGATCGGCAAGCTGGGTGCGCTGGGTGACAAGGTCACCGTCAAGCCTGGTTACGGCCGCAATTATCTGGTCCCCTACGGCCTGGCCGTGCCGGCGACCAAGGACAACGTCGCCGCCTTCGAGGCACAGCGTGCGGAACTCGAGGCCCAGGCCGTCGAGCGCCAGCGTGAAGCCGAGGAGCGCGCCGAGCAGCTCAACGACATCGAGCTGTCGCTGGTCGCCAAGGCCGGCGACGAAGGCAAGCTGTTCGGTTCCATCGGACCGCGCGACCTGGCCGATGCCCTGACCCAGGCCGGCCTCGACGTCGCCAAGAGCGAAGTCCGCATGCCCGACGGTCCGATCCGCGCGACCGGCGAGTACGACGTCCAGCTGCACCTGCACGCGGAAGTCGACGCCACCGTGCGTATCGTGGTGGTGGCCGAGTAACACGCCCTGCACGGCCGGCCCGGCCGGTCGAGAAACAGCGCGGCGCCTTCCGGGGTGTCGCGCTTTCTTTTGCGCGCGCGCCGGCGTTCGGGCCGGCGCGCGGCGCGACGAGATAGGCTAGAATGGCGCGGCGGTCGACACGACCTTCCCGCCCCCGATGTCGGAACGAGCCCATGAGTGACTCCCTGGAACTGGATCCGGAAGCGGCCGCCCTCAAGGTGCCGCCGCATTCGCTGGAGGCCGAGCAGTCGGTGCTGGGCGGCCTGATGCTCGACAACGCCGCCTGGGATACCGTCTCCGAACGGCTGGTGGCGGATGACTTCTACCGCTACGAGCATCGCCTGGTCTTCAACGTGATGATCCAGCTGGCCGAGGGCGCGCATCCGCTCGACGTGGTGACGCTCTCCGAGGCGCTGGAGTCCCGGGACCAGCTCGATACCGTGGGCGGGCTGGCCTATCTCGCCGAGCTGGCCCGCAACACGCCCTCGGCCAGCAACATCCGCGCCTACGCCGACATCGTTCGCGAGCGCGCCACCCTGCGCAAGCTGATCCAGGCCGCCAGCCAGATCGCCGACGGCGCCTTCGCCCCGCAGGGCCGCCCGGCCGACGAGCTGGTCAACGAGGCCGAGCGGCTGGTCTTCCAGATCAGCGAGTCGCGGCCCAAGATGGGCGGACCGATCGGCATGAGCGACCTGCTCACCAAGGCGGTGGACCGCATCGACGAGCTGTTCAACATGCAGGGGCAGATGACCGGGCTGTCCACCGGCTTCCGCGACCTGGATGACATGACCTCGGGCCTGCAGCCCTCCGACCTGGTGATCATTGCCGGGCGTCCGTCGATGGGCAAGACCACCTTCGCAATGAACGTCGTCGAGCATGCGGTGATCTCCAGCGACAAGCCGGTGATGGTGTTCTCGATGGAGATGCCCGCCGAGGCGCTGATGCTGCGCATGCTTTCCTCGCTGGGGCGAATCGACCAGACCCGGGTGCGCACCGGCCAGCTCGAGGACGAGGACTGGCCGCGGCTGACATCGGCGGTCAACCTGCTCAAGGACAAGCAGCTGTTCATCGACGACACGGCGGCGCTGTCGCCCAACGAGATGCGCTCGCGCATTCGGCGTATCGTTCGCGAGCACGGCAATCTCGGCATGATCATGATCGACTACCTGCAGCTGATGCAGATTCCCGGCTTCTCCGAGAACCGCACCGGCGAGATCTCCGAGATCTCGCGTTCGCTGAAGGGCCTGGCCAAGGAGTTCGGCTGTCCGGTGATCGCCCTGTCGCAGCTCAACCGCTCGCTGGAGCAGCGGCCCAACAAGCGTCCGGTGATGTCGGACCTGCGCGAGTCCGGCGCCATCGAGCAGGACGCCGATCTGATTGCCTTCGTCTATCGCGACGAGGTCTACAATCCGGATAACCCCGACAACAAGGGGCTGGCCGAGCTGGTCATCGGCAAGCAGCGCAACGGGCCGATCGGCACGGTGCATCTGGCCTTCATCGGCAAGTACACGCGCTTCGAGGATCTCGCCCCCGACAGCTACGGCCAGCACTTCGGCGAATGACCCGGGGTTGAGGCCGGGCGGTGCGGCCGTATAATGCCGCCCCTCGGGCGTCAACCGGCCCCGGGTGACCATCGACGGCACAGACGACAGAGGAGAGAGGCATGGCGGGCGGATATCGTCGCGGCTATCGCAAGCGTACCCCCAAGCTGGAGGCACGCGGCACGCTCGAGAGCATCGAGCGCGAGGGCCCCTTTCAGGAATGGCTGGGCATGCCCGACCTGTACCGCTACACGCTGGTGGTCGACGGCGAGACCTACAGCTACCAGACCGAGGACGCCGAGCTGCCGGTCGGCGAGGGCGACTACGTGGTGTTCCGTTACAAGCAGACCAAGGCCGGCAACTGGGTCGACCGCAATTCGCTGGGCATCGCCATCGATCCCTCGACCTACCGGCCCGATGCCTGAGGAGCGCCGCCGCCGTGGGCGGCGCCGGTCGCGAAAGGATGCGTTTGTCACGAGAGTGTCATCGTCATGCCGCTCAATGGCGGCATGAATCCCGACATCTCCTGTATCTCGCCAGTTGCCGGGCTGGATGCCTTCATCGACACGGCGGCCATCACGGTTCACTTTCAGCCGATCGTGTCGGTGCATTCCGGCCATGTCTTCGCCTATGAAGCCCTGTCCCGCGGGCCGGCCGGCACGTCGCTCGAGCCGCCGCTGGCGCTCTTCCGGGCCGCCCGGGCGCAGCGCCTGCTGGCACCGCTGGAAGCGGTGTGTCGCGAGCGGGCCATGACCCGCTGGGTCGATGCGGGCCTCGACGAGCGGCTGTTCATCAACGTCTCGCCGGAGGTGCTGCTGGACCCGCAGCATCGCAGTGGCGAGACACGGCGCCTGCTCGAGATCCTGGGGTTGCCGCCCCATCGCGTGGTGATCGAGCTGACCGAGCAGTCACCGGGCATCGATCCGACGCTGATGGCCGAGGCGGTGCGCCACTATCAGTCGATGGGCTTCGCCATCGCCCTGGACGATCTCGGCGAGGGCTATGCCGGGCTGCGCCTGTGGTCGGAGATCGCCCCGGATTTCGTCAAGCTCGACCGGCATTTCGTCAGCGGGCTCGACGGTGACCCGGTCAAGCGTCGCTTCGTGCGGGCGATCATCGACATCGCCCACAGCATGGGCTCGCAGGTGATCGCCGAGGGCGTCGAGCGGGAGGCGGAGCTGGCCTGCCTGGGGGAGCTGGGGGCCGACTACTGCCAGGGCTGGCTCTTCGCCCATCCGGCGCCGGACCCGGCCCGACGGCGGCCGGCGCTGGACGAGCGGCTCGCGACCCTGACGCGGCGCCACCGTCGGCCGCTGGAGGCGGTGATCATCGAGCGACTCTGCACCGCGGTGACGCCGCTGCCGGCAGACGCCAGCGTGGCCGAGGCCAGCGAGCGCTTCGCCGCCGAGCCCGACTCGCGCTGCCTGGCGGTGGTCGACGAGCAGGGCATCCCCATCGGCGTGCTCGACCGCCAGCGCCTCCTGGCACTGGTCGGCAAGCGCTTCGGCTTCGACCTCCACGGGCGCCAGCGGGTCACCCGGGTGATGCGTCACGCCCCGCTGTGCGTGGAGGGCAGCGCCTCGCTGGATCAGGTCTCGCGCAAGGTCACCGGGCGCGAACGCGACCTGCGCGACGAGGACTTCGTGATCACCGCGGCGGGGCGCTATCGCGGCATGGGACGGGTGGTCGACCTGCTGCAGGTCATCACCGAGCAGCGCGTCGAGATCGCCCGCCAGGCCAATCCCCTGACCCAGCTGCCCGGCAATGCGCCAATCCGCGCCGCCCTGGACCGCTTCGCCGGGCGCGCCCGGCCCTTCATCGCCGCCTATCTGGACCTGGATCACTTCAAGCCGTTCAACGACCGCTTCGGCTACGCCCTGGGCGATCGCCTGCTGCTGGTGCTGGCCGAACTGCTCGGCGAGTCGCTGCGCGACGGCGACTTCCTGGGGCATCTGGGCGGCGACGACTTCGTGCTGCTGCTCGACGACACCGGCGATCGCCACGCCCGCCTGGCCGACATCCAGCGGCGCTTCCGGCGGGCCTGCGAGGCGCTGGTGCCCGACGCCATCGTCCGGGCCGGCGGTTTCGACGGGGTGGACCGCTTCGGCCAGCGGCGTGTCTTCGGCCTGCCACGGCTGTCCATCGCCGCGCTGGTGCTCTCCGGCACGCACCGGCCGACGAGCTTCGGGGACTGCTGGCGCAACCTCAAGGCACAGGCCAAGCGCGACGCCACGGGGCGCGTGGTGGCCCGTTATCCGGCGTGAACTTCAGCCGCGTTGCGTGGTCTGGAAAGATTGACCGATGACATGGACCTGTCACACCCGGTGGCTAGCCTGAGTGGATAAGCAGGCCCACCAAATGGATCGACAAGCACAAGGAGGGAGCCTCATGGAGCTTCACGCACTCAAGCACTACGTGCACGAGCACGACAATTTCGAAGTTCGCGTCATCAGCCACGCCGGCAGCCGTTTCTACCAGGTCGAGCTCGAGGACCTCGAGGGGCAGCGCCACCTGCTGACCCGCCGGGGCAAGCCGATGCTGTTCCGGGCGCTGGACGATGTCTACCTGGAACTCAAGCGGGCCGGCATCCATCGTGCCTATCTGGTCCAGTTCGTCGCCCACGACGAGATGATCGGCCACGAGGCCCACTATCACGAGCCGCTGGCCTCGCGCATGCCGCTGGTCTTCTGAGGCTCAGTACCGGGTCGGCAGCAGCCGGCCCAGGGTGAAGCGGTGCCGCGCCACCCACAGATAGCCCCGATCGAGCAGCCCCTTGAGCCCCGGCCGGAGTGACAGCCACACCAGCCGGCGATAGCCCAGCAGGGCGAGCATCGCCCGAACCGCCGCCATTCCCGCGAACCACTCGCCTCGCCCGTCGCGGGCGAACATGCGTCCCAGCAGCTCCTGCCACTCGCGTCCCCAGGCCGCCGGCGAGAAGTCCGCCGCGCGGATGTTCACGCAGCGGATGCGCTCGCGATGGCGTTGCCGCTGAATCCAGGCGACCTGACGTTGGCAGATCGGGCAGTCGCCGTCGTAGAGCATCGTCAGTGGTGGCTGGGCGGTGGCCGGTGAGGTCATGACGCCTCCGAGCGTTGCCGAGGCAGGCGTACTGCCCTGGTGTTCAGTTGTTCAATGATTGTACAAATAACCGGCATAGTCATGCTTCATTCCCCTGGCGAGCCGGGGGCTTGATAGACTGCCCGCACTGTCACCTGCTTGCGTTCAAGGAGAGTCGTTCATGTCCCAGCCCCGCTTCGGTGTCCTGCTGGCCAACCTCGGTACCCCCGATGCGCCGACCCCGGCGGCGGTACGCCGCTATCTGGCGGAGTTCCTGTGGGACGAACGGGTGGTCGATGTCTCGCGGCCGCTGTGGTGGCTGATCCTGCACGGGGTGATCCTGCGCGTGCGCCCGGGCCGAGTGGCCCGCAACTATGCCGCGGTCTGGCAGGCGGAGGGCTCGCCGCTGCTGGCGATCGGCCGCCGCCAGCAGCGCGCCCTGGCCGAGCGTCTCGCCGAGTGCTTCGGCGAGACGATCCCCGTGGAGCTGGCAATGACCTACGGCAACCCGAGCATGGAGCGGGCCGGCCAGGCCCTGCGCGATGCCGGGGTGTCGCGCATCCTGGTGCTGCCGCTGTTCCCGCAGTACTCGCGCTCGACCACCGCGGCGGTCTTCGACCGTCTGGCGCGGGCGCTCAAGCCCTGCCCGCATCTGCCCGAGCTGCGGTTCGTGAACAGTTATCACGATCATCCGGCCTACATCGAGGCGCTCGCGGCCAGCGTGCGCGAGCACTGGGCGAGCCACGGTGGCGAGCGGGGGCGGCTGCTGATGTCCTACCACGGCATTCCCCGGCGCTATGCCGAGTCGGGCGACCCCTACCCCCAGCAATGCGCGGCCACCAGCCGGGCGCTGGCCGAGGCGCTGGATCTCGCCGACGACGCCTGGCTGATGAGCTATCAGTCGCGCTTCGGCCGCGAGGAATGGCTTCGGCCTTACACCGACGAGACGCTGCAGGCCTGGGGCGGCGAGGGTGTCGAGCACGTCGACGTGATCAGCCCGGCCTTCGCCGCCGACTGCCTGGAGACCCTCGAGGAGCTCGAGGTAGAAAACCGTGACAACTTCCTCGGCGCCGGCGGCCGGGTCTATCGCTACATTCCGGCGCTCAACGACCGTGCCGATCACATCGCGCTGTTCGCCCAGCTGGTGGAGCAGCACTCCCGCGGCTGGTAGGGCGTCAGGGCAGGCGGTCGCCGTTGGCCTCGTGCTCCTCGTCCTCGGCCAGTTCCTCGATCTCGCCCCGGGTGCGCGGATCGCGGGGGAGCTTCTGGTGCAGCGCGCTCTTGGCCAGCAGGTGGGCGGACACCGGCGCGGTGATGAACAGGAAGACGGTGATCAGCATCTCCTGGAAGCTCGGGCCCTTGCCGACCAGCGAGAAGTAGAGCATCGAGGCCAGCAGCACACAGCCCACCCCGAGGGTGGTGGTCTTGGTGGGGCCGTGCAGGCGCATGTAGATGTCGCGCAGGTGGGTCAGCCCCAGCGAGCCGATGAAGGCGAACGCGCCGCCGGCAATCAGCAGGCAGGCGATCACGCCCTCCATGAGGTTGTAGAAGCCGATCATGTCTCGCTCCTTGGCCGGTGTCGCGCCGGCGTCATTCGATGATGTCGCCGCGCAGCAGGTACTTGCAGACGGCCACGGTGCTGATGAAGCCGAGCATGGCGATCAGCAGGGCGGCCTCGAAATAGGTCTTGTCGTTGAGCCAGATGCCGAGCAGCACGATCAACGCGATGGAGTTGACATACAGGGTATCCAGCGCCAGCAGGCGGTCGGGCTGGCCGGGACCGATCGCCGCGCGATACAGGCACAGCAGCATGGCGGCGGTGAACAGGGCCAGGCTGATCCAGAAGGCGATGTCTAGCATCCGAAGATCTCCTTGAGCGGTCGTTCGTAGCGCTCGCGTATCGTGTCGATGGTGGCCGGGATATCGTCGGTGTCCAGCACGTGGATCAGCAGCGTGCGGCGGTCCTGGCGCAGGTTGGCCGATACCGTTCCCGGCGTCAGCGTGATGGTGCTGGCGAGGATGGTGATGGGGAACAGTTCCTCGAGCTCCAGCGGATACTCGATGAAGGCCGGCTGCATGCGTCCGCGCGGGTCGAGGATCAGCTTCGAGACCTCCAGGTTGGCGACGATGATGTCGCCGAGCAGACGCAGGATGTAGCGCACCAGCAGCCAGGGGCGCTTGATGGTCGGCTGGTGTTCCCAGAAGCGCCGGGTGAGCAGCGGAATGACGATGGCCAGAAAGCCACCCAGCAGCACCTGGCCGAGGGCCAGGCTCTGCTGCAGCATCAGCCAGACTGCCAGCAGCAGGATCGACAGCAGCGGCATGGGCAGCCACGGTTGCGCGGGAATCATGAGTCACCCTCCGTCCGGTGGCGTTCGAGGATCGCCTGGATGTAGGCCTCGTGGTCGGCCAGCTGGTCGGCCGCGGCCTCGGTGTAGGCGCTCAGCGGCCCGGCGAAGGCCACCAGCAGCGGCGAGGCGCCGATCAGCAGCAGCAGGCCCAGCGTGCGCAGGGCACCGATGCCCGGGGCGTCCCCGCTGTCCCGGGATTCGCTGCGCTCGCCGCCCCCCGAGGCGCGCCAGAACACCGTGGAGCCACTGCGCGACAGGGCGACGATCGCCGCCAGGCTGCTCGACAGCAGGATCGGCCACAGCCAGGCCTGCTGATCCGGGGTCGCCGCCTGCAGCAGCAGCGCCTTGCCCACGGCCCCCGAGAAGGGCGGCACCCCGGCGACGGCCAGGGCGGCGACGAAGAACAGCGTGCCGAGCAGGGCGACCTGCTGCACCGACCGGCCGCGCACGATGCGGGCGCCGGCCTTGCCGCGCTGGCGGGCGATGCTGTCGACGAGCAGGAACAGCCCGCCGGTGATCAGCGTGGTGTGCACCATGTAGTAGAGCAGGGCGCCGTGGGCGTCGAGGCTGTTCATGCCGATGCCGGCCAGCAGCGTGCCCACCGAGATGATGATCAGGTAGGCCACCTGGGTGCGCAGATCCCGCGACGACAGCACGCCGATCCCGCCGAGCGCCAGGGTGGCCAGCGCCAGCCACCACACCCAGGGCTGGGCCAGGTTGGCCAGCGAGCCCGCCTGGGGGCCGAAGATCAGCGTGAACACGCGCAGGATGGCGTAGATGCCCACCTTGGTGAGGATCGCGAACAGCGCCGCGACGGGCGCCGGCGCCGCCGCATAGGCGCGCGGCAGCCAGAAGTACAGCGGCAGGATCGCCGACTTCATGCCGAAGACCACCAGCAGCAGCATGGCCCCGGCCTCGGCCAGCACCAGCCGGCCGCTGTCCAGCCCCGGCGCCCGGGCGGCCATGTCGGCCATGTTGAGGGTACCGATGGTGCCGTAGAGCACGCCCAGGCCGATCAGGAACAGCGCCGAGCCGGCCAGGTTGAGCACCACGTAGTGGAAGCCCGAGTGGATGCGCGCCTTGCCGCCGCCGTGCATCAGCAGCGAGTAGGAGGCGATCAGCAGCACCTCGAAGAACACGAAGAGGTTGAACAGGTCGCCGGTCAGGAAGGCGCCGTTGATGCCCATCAGCTGCAGCTGGAACAGGCCGTGGAAGTTGGAGCCTTCCTCGTCGCTGCCGGCGCTGGCATAGCACAGGCTGCCCAGCGCCAGCAGGGCGGTGAGCGTGACCATCAGCGCCGAGAGCCGGTCGAGCACCAGGATGATGCCGAACGGCGGCTGCCAGTCGCCCAGCGCATAGTACTGGATGATGCCGCTGGCGCTCTGGCGCATCAGCAGCACGCCGCAGACCAGCAGGGCCACGGTGGCGGCCAGGGCGATCAGGCGGCGCGGCGTCGCCGGCCCCTCGCGCTTGAGCAGCAAGCCCAGCCCGCTGAACAGCGGGATCAGGATCGGCAGAACGATCAGGTGATTCATCAACTGCGTTCCTCCCGCGGCTCGTCCACCCGGTTGCCGTTGACGTGGTCGCTGCCCAGATCGCCGCGCGCCCGCATGGCGAGAATGACCGAGAAGGCCGTCATGGCGAAGCCGATCACGATCGCCGTGAGCACCAGGGCCTGAGGCAGCGGGTCGGCGTGGCTGCCGCCCTTGTCGTCGAGCACCACGGCGCCCCCCGTATCCAGCCCGCCCATGGAGAACAGGAAGAGGTTGACCGCATAGGAGAGCAGGGTCAGTCCCACCACCACCGGGAAGGTGCGGCCGCGCAGGGCGAGGAACAGACCGCAGGCGGCGAGCACGCCGGTGGTCATCGAGAACAGCGCTTCCATCAGGCCTTCTCCTTCTGCTTGCTGGGGCGGTGGGGCGTGGTCAGCTTGCCCAGATTGGCCAGGATCATCAGGGTGGCGCCGACCACCGTGAGGTAGACGCCGAGGTCGAAGAGCATCGCCGTGGCCAGCTCCACGTCGCCGATCAGCGGGATATGGAAGTGGCCGAACGACGAGGTCAGGAACGGGTACCCGAACGCCCAGCTGCCCAGGCCGGTCAGCGCGGCGACGCCGACCCCGGCGACGGCGATCGGCTGGTACTGGAAGGACAGCCGGCGCTGGCTCCAGTCCACCCCGCGGGCGATGTAGATCAGGATCAGGGCCACCGCGGTGACCAACCCGGCGATGAAGCCGCCGCCCGGGGCGTTGTGGCCGCGCAGGAAGATGAACACCGAGACCAGCAGGGCCAGCGGCAGGATGGTCTGGGAGACGCTGACCAGGATCATCGGATGGCGATCCTTCGACCAGGGGCGGCCGTCGGCATCGCTCGAGGGCATGAACAGGCGCAGCCGGTTGAGCAGCTTGTAGATGCCCACCGCGGCGATGCACAGCACGGTGATCTCGCCCAGGGTGTCGAAGCCGCGGAAGTCCACCAGGATCACGTTGACCACGTTGTGGCCGCCGCCGCCGGGCACGCTGTTGTCGACGAAGTACTGCGAGATCGACTCCAGCGGCCGGGTCAGCACCGCGAAGTTGAGGCTGGCGACGATGCCGCCGAAGCCCGCCGCCAGCAGGGCATCACGCAGGATACGCGGCGCGCCGGATTCCTTGGGGGTGCGCTGCGGCAGGAAGAACAGCGCCAGCATCAGCAGGATCATGGTCACCACCTCCACCGCCAGCTGGGTCAGCGCCAGGTCGGGCGCCGAGAAGCGCGCGAAGGCCAGCGAGGTCACCAGGCCGACGATCGACAGCATCAGCAGCGAGACCAGGCGCCGACGGTGCAGCACCGCGGTGGCCAGGCCGGCGAACATCGCCATCAGCGCCCCGGCGACGAGCAGTCCGTCCAGCGGCTGCAGCGGCAGGGGGCCGCGCAGCTGCACGGTATGGGTCAGCGTGCCGCCGACCAGGCAGAGAATGGTGATCACCAGCCACAGCATGTAGCGCTGCAGGGAGCCGTTCTCCAGGGTATCGATCAGCTGCTGGGCGCCGCGCACCACCCACTGCACGGCCGCCTCGAAGTTCAGGCGGGCGTTCTGGATGCGGAACTGGCGCTGGAAGGCGAACAGGTGGCGGCGCTGGACATAGAGCACGGTACCGCCGATCAGGGCGATGGCACTCATCAGCAGCGGCAGGTTGAAGCCGTGCCACACCGCCAGGTGCAGTTCGGGCACGGGGCCGACGAGGGCGGCCCGGGCGGCGGCGTCGATCAGGGTCGTGGCGGTCAGCGCCGGCATCACGCCGACCACGATGCACAGCGCGGCCAGCAGCAGGCCCGGCGCGACCATCGGCAGCGGCGGCTCGTGCGGGGTCCGAGGCAGCTCCCGCGGCGGGCCGTTGAAGAAGACGTTGTGCACCAGGCGGATCGAATAGGCCACCGACAGCAGGCTGCCCAGGGTCGCCAGCGCCGGGATCAGCCAGCCCAGGCCGCCGAGCAGCGACGTCTCCAGGGTCTCGGTGAGCATCATCTCCTTGGACAGGAAGCCGTTGAACAGCGGCACCCCCGCCATCGCCGCGCCGGCGATCACCGCCACGGTCGCGGTCAGCGGCATGGCCCGCCACAGCCCCTGCAGCTTGCGGATGTCGCGAGTGCCGGTCTCGTGGTCGACGATGCCGGCGGTCATGAACAACGCCGCCTTGAAGGTCGCGTGGTTGAGGATATGCAGCAGCGCGGCGACCACCGCCATGCGCTGGTCGAGCCCCAGCAGCAGGGTGATCAGCCCCAGGTGGCTGATCGTGGAGTTGGCCAGCACGCCCTTGAGGTCGTACTTGAGCAGCGCGAAGTAGGCGCCGTAGAGCAGGGTCGCCAGGCCGGTGAGACCGACCAGATAGAGCCAGGCCTCGCTGCCGGCCAGGGCCGGGTGCAGGCGGGCCAGCAGAAAGACCCCGGCCTTGACCATGGTCGCCGAATGCAGGAAGGCCGAGACGGGGGTCGGCGCGGCCATGGCATGCGGCAGCCAGAACTGGAAGGGAAACTGGGCCGACTTGGTGAAGGCGCCCAGCAGCACCAGCAGCAGCGCGGGCAGGTAGCGCGGGTCGGCCTGGATCATGTCCCGACTGTCGAGCACGGTCTGCAGGTCGTAGGTGCCGACGATATGGCCGAGCAGCAGGAAGCCGGCCAGCAGGCACAGGCCGCCCGCACCGGTCACCGTCAGCGCCATGCGCGCGCCCTTGCGGGCCTCGCTCTGGTGGTACCAGAAGCCGATCAGCAGGAAGGACGACAGGCTGGTCAGCTCCCAGAAGAACCACAGCAGCAGCAGGTTGTCGGCCATCACGATGCCCAGCATCGCCGCCATGAACAGCATCAGGAAGGCATAGAAGCGCGGCAGGTTGTCCTTCGGCGACAGGTAGTAGCGGGCATAGAGGATGATCAGCAGCCCGATGCCCAGAATCAGCAGCACGAACAGCAGCGACAGGCCATCGAGGCGCATGGCGAATTCGAGCCCCAGGGCCGGTATCCAGTCGAAGGCGGCGCGTGGAACGCCGCCGGCGAAGACCGTGCCGGCATGCAGGCCGGCGACGATCAAGGCGAGCGCCGGCGGAATCGCCGTCATCAGGGCGCAGCGGCCGCGTCGGTCATTCGAGCCCATGACGGGCAGCAGGCTGCCGACCAGGGGCAGCAGCACGATCAGTAACACGGACATGAACGACTCGCTCTTGTCGTTGGCATTCTGGCGGGCCGGGCGCTCGGCACCGCGGCATGGCTCACAGTTCAGTCGTCGCGGCGACGACCATCAAGCGCAAATGCGGGGCGGGTCGGTCAGGAAGGGGCGGCGTACGGCGCGGGGCGTCAGCATCCAGGCGGGCGTGCGATCCGCGAGACGCGCGATGGGCAGAGTGTCGGCACCGAAATGGCGGCGCGCACGGCCGGTACCGTGCGGGGGACGATCCGTCATGGTGTCTTCCTCCCTTCATGGCTCCCTGGCGCGTCGGGAATGGCTAGTCGACTGATTTTATTATGAAAATAAGTCGGAAAGACAGCGCCGAAATGAAGTCAGTGTTCGACTCTACCACGCCCCCTGCAGTGTATCCAGCCGCCGTGCCGGCCCAATAATGTACAAAATATGTACCTTTAAGGGTAAAATGTTGTACAGCAATGGTTCCCGGAAAGCCGAGACGACGCGGGCGATGCGCGCCCGGCGGGTCGCAAGGAGGTGCAATGAGTCGCGTGCTGGTGTGGTTGCGCAATGATCTGCGCGTTGCCGACAACCCCTTGTGGTGCGTCGACACGCCTGCCGAGACGATGCTGTGCGTCTATGTGCTCGATCGTCGCTGGCTGACGCCGTGGCGGCCGGGCGATGCGCGGGCCCGGATCGGCCCGGCGCGACTGCGCTTTCTCTGGGAAAGCCTGATGGCGCTGCGCGGCGAGCTGCTGGTGCGGGGCAGCGATCTGCTGGTGTGCGTCGGCGACCCGGTCGACGAACTGCAGGGCGTGCTGCGGCGTGCTCCCGCGGACGTGATTCGCGTGCGCGAGGACCCCGGCTGGCAGGAGAGCGACGACGTGCAGCGCCTGGCCAGCCGTCTGCCGTCGGCGGTGAAGCTCGAGACCGTCTCCGGCGGCACGCTGTTCACCCGCGAGCAGCTGCCCTTCTCCCCGGGCGCGTTGCCCGACACCTTCAGCGCCTTCCGCCGCCGCGTGGCGGGGCTGGCGCCGCGACCCTCGCGGATGGCGCCGGTGACGCTGCCGCCGTGGCCCGACGAGGCGCCGCGCGGCCTGCCGCCGCTGGCCCGGGTGTCGCCGGAGGCCGCCGGGTGGCGGGTCGACCCCCTGGGTGGTCCCTGGCCCGAGGGCGGCGAACGGGCCGGGCGCGAGCGGTTGCAGCGGTTTCTCGCCGGGCCGCTCGATCATTACCGGGACACCCGCAATGCGCTGCTGGGCGACGACGTCTCGAGCCGGCTGTCGCCCTGGCTGGCCTGGGGCTGCCTGTCCGCGGGGCAGGTCATGGCGCAGCTGGCCGAGCGACCGGCCGACGATGACGCGGCCGTGACCGCGTCCCGCGAGGCCTTCGTCGACGAGCTCCTGTGGCGTGAGTACTTCCACTGGGCCGCCCGTCAGGACGGGGCGGCGCTGTTCGGCGAGCACCGCCTGCCGGTGGCGCACGAGCCGGCCCTGGAGGCCTGGTGCGCGGGAGCCACGGGGGTGCCCTTCATCGATGCCGCCATGCGCGAGCTGGTGGGTACCGGCTGGCTGTCCAACCGCGCGCGGCAGAACGTGGCGAGCTTCCTGGTCAAGGACCTGCAGGTCGACTGGCGGCTGGGTGCCGCCTGGTTCGAGCGCTGGCTGGTCGACTACGATGCCGCCAGCAACTGGGAGAACTGGCGTTACGTGGCCGGGGGCGGCCGTGACCCTCGCCGGGATCGCTACTTCAACGTGATGCGTCAGGCGCTGCGCTACGACGCCGACGGGGACTATGTCGCCCACTGGCTGCCCGATCTGGCGTCGCTGCCGCCGGGACCGGCCCGACACGCCCCCTGGCGTCATCGGCCGGCGCGCTTCGGCAGGCCCTGGGTGGAGCCGGAAGCATGGCGGACGGTCATGACGTCATCGGCGGTTGTTACTGGTCAGTAACCGGCAAGCCGGCTAAGCTGTGGCGTTGCACGGATAATCAACGGTTGCAAGGATGCTGCCATGTTCACTGAGGTATCGCCCTCCGTCCGCCTGCCCTTCGGGCTGGGGGCCGTGGGCCTGTTGCCCTTCGTCATTGCCACGGCCGGGGTCTACATCGCTCCGGTACTGTGGCAGGCCCTGGCCATCAAGGCCTTCCTGTTCTACAGCGCGCTGTGCCTGACCTTTCTGGGCGGCGTCCACTGGGGCGTTGCCATGAGCCGCGACCGCGAGTCGAATCCGGCGTTCGCCACGCGGCTGTGGGTGAGCCTGATGCCCGGCCTGGTCGGCTGGGCGGCGCTGATGATCGAGTACCGGCTGGCGACGCTGGTGCTGATGATCGGCTTCTGGCTGCTGCGCTTCTACGAGCGCACCGATGCCAGTCTCGTGCGGTTGCCGGGCTGGTATCAGGGGCTGCGCAGCCTGCTTTCGCCCGTGGTGGTGGCCTGCCACCTGGCGGTGGTGGTGCGCCTGAGCCTGCTCGGCTGAGTACCGCGCAGGATCGGCAGGCGTGCAGGGGGCGTCTGCCGTGTCGCCTCTCGGCCCCGGGGCAGGCTCACGAGGCGCGGCAGGGATCATGGCGCTCGGGTAGGGGCCAACGAAAAAAAGCGGACCGGTCAATGACCGATCCGCTTCTTCGAAATTTGGTAGCGGGGGCCGGATTTGAACCGACGACCTTCGGGTTATGAGCCCGACGAGCTACCAGGCTGCTCCACCCCGCATCAAATTGTGGAGCCCAGTATACGCAGAAACTGAGTCACGTCAAGAGTCCGTCGGGAATTCGCACAGCGAGCCGAATATTGACCATACTGGCGGGGCGAGGTCACAAAGATGACATCGTCGGTCGAGGAGACTGTTAGTGGTTGAACGTCATGACTCAGGGGGAGAACACATGACACAAGCAGCACCCGTCGCCTGGGTAACCGGTGGCACCGGCGGCATCGGTACCGCCATCTGTCGTGAACTGGCCAGGGAGGGTTATCAGGTCGTGGCCGGCTATCACAATCCCGACAAGGCCCGGAACTGGCTCGAGGAGCAGCGAGCGGCCGGTTTCGACAACATCGCGCTGTCGGGCGCCAACCTGATCGACTACGAGGACTGCGAGGCGGGGGTCCGCGAGATCCGTGACACCTACGGGCCGGTCAGCGTGCTGGTCAACTGCGCGGGCATCACCCGCGACACCACGCTCAAGAAGATGAGCCCCGAGCAATGGCGCGAGGTGATCGACTGCAACCTCAACAGCGTCTTCAACACCTGCCGCTGCGTCATCGAGGACATGCTCGAGTCGGGCTACGGGCGGATCATCAACATTTCCTCGATCAACGGGCGCAAGGGCCAGTTCGGCCAGGCCAACTACTCGGCGGCCAAGGCCGGCATGCATGGCCTGACCATGGCGCTGGCCCAGGAAACGGCGGCCAAGGGCATCACCGTCAACACCGTGTCGCCCGGCTACATCGCCACCGACATGATCCAGAAGGTGCCGGAGAAGATCCGCGAGTCGATCCGCGAGTCGATTCCGGTCAAGCGCTTCGGCGAGCCCGACGAAATCGCACGGGCGGTGTGCTTCCTGGCCGACAAGGGGTCCGGCTTCATCACCGGGGCGAACCTGGACATCAATGGCGGGCAGTTCATGGGGTAAGCCCTGGCCGGCGCCCCGTCACTCATCACCCGCACCCGCGAGCGAGGCCCCGGCCTCGCTCGCGGCGTTTCGGGGCTCGCTCAGGGCGGCGGTAGCTCGGCCAGGGCCGCCAGGTGGTGATCCATGTCGGCGGCTTCGCGCCGCCAGGGATCGGGGGCGACCGGGCCGGTGGCGAGGATAGCGGCGAGTACCCCCTCCAGTTCCTCGGCGCGGGTCAGGTCGCGTCCCAGCCCGTCGTTGAGCCGCTGTACCTGGATGGCCAGCCGCAGGGGCTCGTCCTCGCGACTCACCGCGGCGCCGGCCAGCAGGGCGAGGTGCACGCGCAGGCGGGTCAGGTGCTCCGCGACCTCGGCGGCCGGCGGCGGGTCCAGCCGGGCCGCGTTGCGCCGCTCGTGGGCCGACTGCAGCGGGGCGCCCAGCGCCGGAGGCGCCGGGACGTCCTCGGGCGGGCGGCCGTCGATCAGCCGGGCGTCGGCGGCCAGATGGGCCTCGAGCAGCGGCCGCAGTGCCTGCCAGCGAGCGATCGTCTCGCTGACCGCCAGGCGTGCCAGGCGGTCGCGGCGCGCGCGGACGATGCCCGACCACCGTCGGCGCATGCCGTCGCTGCGCCGCCCCTGGGGCAGCGGCTCGAGGCTTTCGGCCTCGGCGATGGCCGCCTCCAGCGTGGCCACGTCGTCGCTGGAGGCGGGCTGCCAGGCATCCAGGCGCTCGATCAGGGCCTGCATGGCCTCGAGGCGCTGGCGGCTGCGCTGGGCACGGTCGTCGCGCTCGTTCTCGCGCGCCGCGAAGATGGCGTCGCAGTAGCCGCGAAACGCCCGCCACAGGGTCTGCTCCTCGCCCTTGGGCGCCCGGCCGAGCTCACGCCAGCGCCGCTGCAGTGCCTTGGCCTGCTCGGCGCGGGAGGCCGCCCGGGTGTCGGTGTCCTCCTGCAGCAGGCGGGCCGCCTCGACCAGCTCGCGCTTGGCCGTGGCGATCTCCTGGGCGCGGTGATCGATCAGTTGCTGCAGGGCGTGACGGATGCGGCCGAAGCGCTGGCCGATCGTCCGGGCCTGGTCGCGGGGCACGGGGGCGAAGCGCTGCCACTGCTCGCGCGCACGGTCACGGATCTGGCGCAGGGCGTCCGGATCGGCATGCGGGTCGGGGTTGTCGAGCAGCGCCTCGAGCTGCTCGCAGAGGCCTTCGCGGGCGGCCAGGTTCTGTTGCCGCTCGGCCTCGCGCCGCTGCTTCCAGGGGCCCAGGCGCTCGTGGATGCGGTCCGAGGCGGCCCGAAAGCGCGTGGAGAGCGCGCGGTCGGCGGCGGCGTCGCCGAGGTTCTTCCAGTCCTTGACCAGCTGCCGGTGCTGGCGATCCAGTTCGGCATCGCTGTGGGTGGTGTCCTCGGCCAGCGCCTCGATGGCGTCGCACAGCTGCTCGCGCTTGGGGCCGGCGACGAAGCCGCGCCAGTCGCGCAGTTCGGCAAGCTGGGCGCCGAGCCGCTTGAGAGTCGGCTGGTGGCGACGACGTTCCGCCTCGGGCAGCAGGGCGAGGCGCTGGCGCAGGCTCTGGTGCAGGCGGCTGGCGCGCTTGAAGGCGCCGCGGTCGAGCAGGTCGTCCAGGGCGTCGAGATCGCGGGCGAAGCGGGCGCTCTGCTGCGGCGACCCGGCCGGCTCCGCGGGCGGCGTGGCGAGTACCTGCCGGGCGCGGGCGAGCTGCGGCGTGGGCGGCAGGTCGCCGGGCCAGTCGATGCGGTCCAGGATGCCGGTCAGGGCGGTGGCGTCCTCGGCCTCCAGTGCCGCCGCCAGCTCGGCCCCCTGGCGGTCGAGCCGTTCCCAGGCCTGCAGCAGGCGATCGTACTCCTCCAGCGCGCGGGCATAGCGTTCGCTGAGTGCGGCCTCCGGCGCGTGACGGTCGGAGAGAGTCTGCCACTGGTGGGCCACCAGGTGCTTCTGGGCCTGCAGGCTGGCCATGTCCTGGTCGGTGAGGCATTCGCCCTGGGTGAAGCTGGCCAGGGTGTCCTCCAGCGACTCGATCAGCGAGCGCCGGGTCTCGTCGGCGTCGTCGCGCCGCTCCTCGGCGGCGGCCAGGGCATGATGCCGGGCCTCGTGGTCGGCGATCACCTTGCGGCAGCGCTGCGAGGCCTCCTGGTAGCGCTGCTCCTGGCTGGCGGTGGGCAGATCGCCGAGCGCTTCCCACTCGCGCTCGAGATGGCGATAGCGACCCGGGTAGAGGGGCTCCCAGGCATGCTGGGCGTGGGCCTCGAGGGCGGCAAGGATGCGTTCCCGGCGCTCGCGGGCCTCGCGGGCCTGGGCCTCGTCCTCGCGCAGCCGGTTGAGGCGGGCCCGGGCCAGCCGGGCCACCTGCTTGTCGCGCCGCGAGCGGCGGGCCAGGCGGGTCAGCCCGGTCTCGCTGGTGATCCGCTCGGCGGCGGCCTGGCGTACCGCGGCGATGCCGTTGTCGCAGGCCTGGCGCAGCAGGCGCTCCTCGTCGTCGAGGCGGGCCAGGGCGGCCAGGCGCAGTGCCTGATTGTCCCCTTCCCGGGCCAGGGTCTCGAGCAGGTCGGGGTCGTCGAGCGTCTCGACCAGCGTCAGGCGTTGCCCCAGTGGGGTACTGCCCTCGCGGCCGCTGAGCAGCTCGCGCAGGCGCTCCTGCAACTCGGGACTGTCGTGCGTGTCACGCAGCGCCAGCAGAGCGGCCGGCTCGTCGAGCGCCGCCAGCGCGGCGCGGCGCACGGCCGCGTCGGGGTCGCCGGCAAGTCGCTCGAGACGCCGCCGGTCGTCGTCGGTGTCGGGGTCGAGGCGCGCGATGGCCTGGCGACGCACGGCGGGGTCGTGGTGCTGCCAGCGGGGCGCGAAGAATCGTCGTAGGAATCCGGGCATAGGTCGCGATACATCCCTGAAAGAGGCGCGGAAGACGCCGGTCGACGCGGCGTGCGCGCAAGGCGTTCCAGCCATTTATCTAAGCATGGCTCGGCGTGGCCGAAAAGGTCGGGGGCGTCGGTACCCGGAGACACTGACAGGCCGTATCCACAGGGCGTATGATCGGTTGCAGCCCGGCAGCCCCTCGCTTAGCTTTAAATGTCACCATCCGACTGTGGAGACCGGCAATGAGCCTCAACATGGACAGGGCCGGCAGTGCCTTCGCCTTCAAGGGGGGAATGCTGCCCATGACGGTCATGGAGCTGACCAGTGCAGACCCCGAACAGATACGCGAGCAGCTGGTCGGCAAGCTCAATCAGGCGCCGGCCTTCTTTCAGCATACGCCGGTGATGCTGAGTGTCGAAAAGCTCGAGGAGCCGCACCTGGCGCTGGAGCGGATCTGTGCCGTGTGCCGCGCCCACAAGCTGCTGCCGGTGGCCGTGCGGGGCGGGGGTGACCCCGTCAAGCAGTCGGCCTGGGCCCTGGGGCTGGGCTGGTTTCCGCCCCAGGAGGTGCGCCCGCGTACCCTCGAGAGCGTGCTGCCCGGGGCCGGCGAGCCGCCCGCGGAGGATGGCGCGGCCCCGGAGGCCGAGGCGCCGATCGTGCAGGGCGGGGTCGGCAGCCGCATTCATCGCGGCACGGTGCGTTCGGGGCAGCAGGTCAGCGCCCCGGAGGGCGACCTGGTGGTGGTCGGTGCGGTCAATGCCGGGGCCGAGGTGCTGGCCGGCGGCAACGTGCATGTCTACGGCGCGTTGCGCGGGCGGGCGCTGGCCGGCATCCACGGCGACCGCGACGCCGGCATCTTCTGCCGGGAGCTGCGGGCGGAACTGCTGTCGCTGGCAGGAAACTACAAGCGTCTCGAGGATATCGACCCTCGGCTGCTGGGGCGGGCCGTGCAGGCGACCCTCGACAACGACCAATTGAGCATCACGCCGCTGGACTGATGAGCAGGGCGTGAACGGACGATCTTCGATTTCAGCAACAGGAAGCTTACCTTGGCCAAGATCATTGTAGTGACCTCCGGCAAGGGCGGGGTCGGAAAGACGACCAGTGCAGCGGCAATCGCGACCGGACTGGCGCTGCGTGGAAAGAAGACCGTGGTGATCGACTTCGACGTGGGGCTGCGCAACCTCGATCTGATCATGGGCTGCGAGCGGCGCGTGGTCTACGACCTGATCAACGTGATCCAGGGCGAGGCGGGGCTCAACCAGGCGATGATCCGCGACAAGCGGGTCGAGAACCTGCACATCCTGCCGGCCTCCCAGACCCGGGACAAGGATGCGCTGACCGCCGAGGGCGTGGAGAAGGTGCTCGACACCCTGTCCTCGGACTTCGACTATGTGGTCTGCGATTCGCCGGCGGGCATCGAGCGCGGCGCCCAGCTGGCCATGTACTATGCCGACGAGGCGGTGGTGGTCACCAACCCGGAGGTCTCCTCGGTGCGCGACTCCGACCGCATCCTCGGCCTGCTGGGTTCGAAGACCCGCCGTGCCGAGCAGAATCGCGAACCGGTCAAGGAGCACCTGCTGATCACCCGCTACGATCCGGAGCGGGTGACCGGTGGTGACATGCTCAACCTCGAGGATATCCAGGAGATCCTGGCCATCCACCTGATCGGGCTGATTCCCGAGTCGGAGGCGGTGCTGCGGGCCTCCAACCAGGGGATTCCGGTGACACATGACCAGAAGAGCGATGCGGGGCTGGCCTATGTCGATACCGTGGCACGGCTGCTGGGCGAAGAAGTCCCGCTGCGCTTCCACGAGTATCAGAAGAAGGGGCTGCTCTCGCGCATGTTCGGAGGAGGTCGTCGGTGAAGCTACTCGAGTTTCTCAAGCGTGAACGCAAGAAGTCGGCGTCGGTGGCCAAGGAGCGGCTGCAGATCATCGTGGCGCACCAGCGCAGCCAGCGTGATCAGCCGGATTATTTGCCGCTGCTCGAGAAGGAGCTGCTGGAAGTGATTCGCCGTTATGTCAACGTCGACCAGGAAGCCATCAACATCAGCCTGGACAGCGAGGACGACTGCTCGGTGCTCGAGCTCAACGTCACGCTGCCGCGCTGAGGTGCGGCTGAGTCGTCGCCGGGGCTGTGCTAGGCTGGGCGCTTTCCTCTGAGGCGTTGGGAGAGCGTGCATGGCCCGTCGCGGCGATTCGCAGCAGACCTTTCTCTGGCACGACTACGAGACGTTCGGCGCCGACCCCCGGCGTGACCGGCCGTCCCAGTTCGCGGCAATCCGTACCGACGGCGACTTCCGGGAGATCGGCGAGCCGCTGACGCTCTATTGTCGGCCGGCCGACGACTACCTGCCCTCGCCGCAGGCCTGCCTGATCACCGGCATCACCCCCCAGGCCGCGCTGCGCCGCGGGCTGCCCGAGATGGCCTTCGCCGAGCGCGTCAATGCGCTGATGAGCGAGCCCGGCACCTGTGCGCTGGGCTACAACAGCCTGCGCTTCGACGACGAGGTGTCGCGGCATCTCTTCTATCGCAACCTGCTCGATCCCTATGCCCGCGAATGGCAGAACGGCAATTCGCGCTGGGACCTGATCGACGTGGTGCGTGCCTTCCATGCGCTGCGCCCCGACGGGATCGCGTGGCCCCGGCGCGAGGACGGCTCGCCGAGCTTCCGGCTCGAGGACCTCACCGCCGCCAACGGCATCGCCCACGCCGGTGCCCACGATGCCCTGGCCGACGTGCGCGCCACCATCGACCTGGCTCGCCTGCTCAAGCGCTGCAACGCCCGGCTCTTCGACTACCTGCTGACGCTGCGCGACAAGCGCGTCGTGGCCCGCCAGCTGAACGTGCCGGCGGGCAAGCCGATGCTGCACATCTCGCGCCGCTATCCGGCCAGCCGAGCCTGCAGCGCGCTGGTGATGCCGCTGGCCGAACATCCCTCGAATCCCAACGGCGTGATCGTCTACGATCTCGCCGTCGATCCCGCGCCGCTGTTCGAACTCGATGCCGCGGCGATCCGTGAACGGGTCTTCGCCAGCGCCGACGAACTCAGCGAGGGCGAGTCGCGCATCCCGCTCAAGGTCATCCACATCAACCGCAGTCCGGTGGTCATGCCGGCGACCTTCCTCAAGGACGTCGACGGGCCGCGGCGTGGCGAGTACGGCGACATCGTCGAGCGCCTGGGGCTGGACATCGCCGCCTGCCGCCGCCACTGGAAGGCGCTGAGCGGCCGGCCCGAGGCGGCGCGCAAGGCGGCCGAGGTGTTCGCCGAGCCGCCTCCCGAGGGCCCTCGGGATCCGGATTTCATGCTCTACTCGGGCAGCTTCTTCTCGCCGGCCGACCGCCAGCAGATGCAGCGGGTCCACGAGACGCCACCGGAGTCGCTGGGCGACACCGTCTTCGCCTTTCAGGATCCGCGGCTCGAGGAGATGCTCTTTCGCCTGCGCGCGCGCAGCTACCCGGACACCCTGAGTGCCGAGGAACAGGCGCAGTGGGAGGCCTACCGCTGGGCGCGCATGAACGATGCCAGCCTCGGCATCCTGACCCTCAAGGGCTTCGCCCGCGAGATCGAGCGGCTCAACCAGCAGCCGCTCGGTGATCGCGAGCGGCAGATTCTCGAGGAGCTGGTGATGCACGTCGAGGCGATCGTCCCGCCCCAGGCCTTCGGGTAATCGCCCGCCTCGTGGCGGGCGGGCTGCTTTCAGCGAGTTTCCGGCAACGGCGTGAAGCCGTCGGTCAGTTCGCCGACGTTACTGGCAGTGTCGCCGGGCGCGAAGCGAATGCTCAGCGGCGTGCTGTCGCGCAGGGCCTGCCAGGCGCCGCGAACGTCCTCCGGCGTCAGCGCGGTGACCGTCTCGGCGAGGTGCCGGCGGCGCTGGAAGTCGGGCGTCGGGTGGACGGTTTCCTGCCACAGCCGTCCGGTCAGCTCGGACAGCGACGAGGGGCGCTCCAGCAGATGGTCATGAACCGCCTTGCGATAGGGCGCCAGGGTCGCCTCGTCGAGGCCGGCGATGCGCTGGTCGAAGTCGCCCAGGAAGGCGTCCATGCGCGAGCGGATCGTCGCCACGTCGGTGCTCGGCGACTGCACCAGCAGGCCCAGCCCCGGGGCGTCGAGCAGCGGCTGGTAGCCGGCGTTGACGATGTAGCCGAGCTGCTCCTGAGTGCGCAGCCGGCTGTAGAAGGGCGCCTGGATCAGCTGGCCGAGCACGGCCAGGCGGGCCTGGCTGGCGAGGCTGCGGTCCGGCCCCTGGAGATAGCGCAGCACGGCGCTGTCGTTGCGCGTCGAGGCCGGATGCAGCACGGGCGGCGTGGCGGGCACGGCCAGCGGGGCCAGCTCGGGCACGCCGGCCTTGTCGAGGGTCGGCGAGAGCGCGCGCCGGACCAGCGTGTCGACCTGCCGGGCCTGGTCGGCCTCCAGATTGCCCACGGCCATGCTTTCCAGATGCAGCCGGTCCAGGAACCGGCGACGATAGTCGCGAAGGGCGTCCAGCGAGGTGTCGTCGAGGGCCGCGAGCAGGGTCTCGGGGGACCAGCTCGGGCGCATCAGGGCATCGCCCAGGGTGCGCTGCATCTGCTGGTAGAGCGGCGAGTCCGGGGCGTTCTGCCACTGCTGCTTCAGCTGCAGTCGGACCCGCGCGACGCTGTCCGCGTCGATGGCGGCCGTCTTCAGCTGCTCGAGCACCCGTTTCACCAGCACGTCCTGATGATCGCGCCACCCCGAGAAGGCCAGGGTGATGCCGCGGCCGTGGGCATAGGCGGAAAACGACTGGCCGGCCAGGCGGGCGGGGTACAGCGCCTCGTTGAGGCTGTCTCCCAGCCAGCCGGCGAGCAGGCGAGCGAGCACCGCATCGCGCGGCGTGTCGGCGGCGTCCGGGGTCTGCAGGCTGAAGCGCCACTCCACCCGCGGCGTGCCGAAGTGGCTGTCGGGCCGGTACCAGAGGGTGTGCTCGGCGGTGTCGACGAGCGCCTTCGGCGGCTGGGCCTCGAGCGGCAGTACCTCGAGGTCATCGGCGATGTAGGGGTTGTGGCCGGGCAGGGCCAGGCCGTCGAGCGGCGTGGCCCCGGGCCAGTGGTCGACCCGGGCGAGGCGGTAGGGCGCGTCGAACCAGCGGGTGGTCTTGTCGCCCTCGACATCCGGACCGCTGTAGACGCGCAGCAGGTGCTGCGGCGTCAGCCGGCCGAGCAGGTCACGCAGCTTGCCGGGCTCGAAGCCGTCCATCCGGTAGGGGCCGTACTGGGCATCCTTCAGGGGATAGTAGCTCAGGTTCATGGCCAGGCTGCTGGCCGTGTGGATCGGCTCGCCGCGCTGCTGGAAGCGGAAGTCCTGCTCGGCGAGCTCGGCCTGCTCGCGGTAGCGCCAGGCGTCGATGCCGTCGTCGCGGATGCGCCGGATCATCGCGAACAGGCTGGCCTGGATGCGGTCGAGATGCCGGGCGCCCTCGGGGGTCAGGTCGACGTTCACCACGAACAGGGCATCGTCGCCGTCGCCGCGGGCGCTGCCCGCCGACAGGCCGTCGGCCCAGCCGGCGCGGCGCAGGGCCGCCAGCAGGCTGCCCTCGCCCTCATGGCCGAGCAGGTTGGCCAGGTAGTCCACCGGCTTGTGGCGATAATCCTGCTGCGGGTCGGGAATCGGGAAGGCGAAGCGCACCTGGCGATGCTGCTTGAGGCTCTGGACTCGCAGTCGGGCCGGCAGCTGGGCCGGGGTCACCAGGGCCTCGGGGATCGCCGGGCGCGACAGGCCGCGGTCGGGCACCGCCGAGAAGTCCTGGCGGACCCAGCTGCCCAGCTGGTCCAGTGGCTGGGGGCCGATCACCACCAGATCCATGACGTGGGCCCCGTAATGGGCCTTGTAGAAGTCGATCAGCGACTGGCGCAGCGGCTGCTGGCCGTCCTTCAGCGTCTCGAGGCTGCCCACCGAGAAGCGCGTGGCGGGGTGGTCGGGGTTGAGCGCCCGGTCCATGGCCTCGTTGACCCGCCGGGCATCGTCGCGCAGGCGTGCCTGGTATTCGGAATGCACGGCGTGGCGCTCACGGTCGACATACTCGGCGTTGAAGCGCGGGGCGACGAAGAACTGGCTGAAGCGATCGAGGGCGCCCTTGAGCGCCGTCGGCTCGATGTCGAAGAAGTAGTTGGTGTCGCGGTCGGCGGTGAAGGCATTGTGATCGCCGCCGTGCTGGCTGATGAAATGCTGGTAGCTGTCGGCCTCGGGGTACTTGTCGGTGCCCAGGAACAGCATGTGCTCGAGAAAGTGGGCCAGCCCGGGGATGGCGTCGGGGTTCTGGTCGCTGCCCGCCGCCACGTTCATCGCCGCGGCCGCCTTGTCGGCGTCGGGATCGTGGATCAGCAGCGCCTCGAGGCCGTTGTCGAGGGTCAGGGTCCGGTAGTCGCGCTCGTCGTTGGGGCTGACGATCACGCCGCCGGAGGTCGGCAGGGACGCCGCGGTGCTCGGGGCGTCGGCCGCCGCGGCCGCGGCGGGGCCGCCGAGCGCGGTGGCGATGACCAGCGCCCAGGCGCCGAGGGGGAGTCGCAGTGCAGGCATCATCTCTCCTGTTCGGGGTCCCAGCGGAGCATCCGGCCGGTGGGGCGTCCGCAGGCCCAGTCCTGATTCGAAGGATCATTCACCTGTCTTGATACCGGAAATGCGCCCAACAGTTCCGCAGGCGCCGGTTTCAGCAGGGCCCGGGCCGTGGTCAGCGGGGTGGCGGGATCGAGCCAGGCGGCAAGGTCCGCGGCGGCGATGAGGGCCGGAAGGCGGTCGGTCAGCGGGCTCAGCAGCGGGCTGGTGGCCACCGTGATCAGGGCCGTGGAGTCGGTCCAGGTGGTCAGGGTGGTGTGGTAGCGGCACCACAGGGCGGCCAGCAGCAGCGGGCCGCGATCGGCGCGAGTGATCAGGAACGGCTGCTTCATGCGTGGCTGGGGCCGCCAGGCATAGACACCGCTGGCCGGCACCACGCAGCGCCGGGCAGCGAAGGCGTCGCGAAACATCGGGCGTTCGTCCAGCGACTCGGCCCGGGCGCAGTGCGGCGCGTGATCGAGCACCTTGAGCCAGGGCGGCGTGAGGCCCCAGAACAGGGTGGCGAGGTACGGCTCGCCGCTTTCCAGGCGGATCGCCGACAGCGGGTGGCGGGGGGCCCGGTTGGGGCTGGTGCGCAGCGGCTGGTCACGTCGCAGCGACGGCACCAGGGAGTTGAGCGCCAGGTCGGCGATGTGCAGGCGTCCGGCCATCGGGCCTCCCGATCTCGATAGGCGAGCGAAACGACACGGGTCCGCCGGGACCCGGCCAGCCGTGTCGCGGGTGGCATGGTAGCAGTCGCCCCGGGAAACCGGGTAGCGCAAGGGCCTCGACAGGCTTGCGTTTGCGCGCGGTGTCGATATGCTGGGGTGAAAACACTGTTCGACCACGCCGTCCCCCGGGGACGAGCGACTGACGAGGCGATTTCATGGCACGTCCCAGACAGCACGCGCCAGAGGCGCTGCATGCCCAGGTCATGGCAGCATGCGATGCCTGGCTGCGGGAAAACCCCGTGCACACGCTGTCCCTGCGTGCGCTGGCGCGCGAGATCGGCTGTGCGCCCAGCACCCTGCTGAAGCTCTATGGCAGCTTCAACAATCTGTTGCAGTACGTCAACATCCAGACACTGGAGCATCTGGGCGGCGCCGTCGAGGGACTGCACGACGCCCCGCCCGAGCCGCGGCTCAAGTCGCTGGCCCTGACTTACTGGCAGTTCGCGCAACGCGAGCCCTACCGCTGGCAGCTGCTCTTCGACTACCCGCTGGCCCAGGAGGGCGAGCTCGATCAGCGCCAGCACAGCATGATCGAGGGGCTGTTCACCCGGGTCGAGGCGACGCTCAAGGAGTACCAGCCGGCGCTCGGCGACCTGGATGCCCGGCGCATGGCGCGAACCCTGTGGGGCAGCGTGCACGGTCTGGTGCAGCTGGGGCTCAACGAGCGGCTGGGCTACTGGCAGGGGCAGCCGCTCGAGGTCAGCGAGCTGCTCGACCAGCTGCTCTCCACCATACTCGCCGGCCTCAGGACATCACCGGGGACGGCATGAGTCGTTCCCTGCTGCTGCGCCGCGAGTTCGCGCCCTTCTTCTGGACCCAGGCACTGGGCGCCTTCAACGACAATGTCTTCAAGAACGTCCTGCTGCTGCTGCTGACCTTCGTCGCGGTACCGCGTTTCGGCTGGGACACGGGGCTGCTCAACAATCTGGCCGCGGGGCTGTTCATCCTGCCGTTCCTGTTGTTCTCCGCCTGGGGCGGAACCCTGGCGGACCGTCTCGACAAGCAGGTGCTGGTGCGCCGGCTCAAGCTGCTCGAACTGGCGACCATGACCCTGGCGGCGGCGGCGGTGTGGTTCGAGCAGTTCCTGCTGCTGCTGGCGCTGCTGTTCCTGATGGGGACCCAGTCGGCGCTGTTCGGGCCGGTCAAGTATGCCATCCTGCCACAGCACCTGCCGCGCACCCAGCTGGTCAAGGGCAACGCCTGGGTCAATCTGGGGACCTTCGTGTCGATCCTGCTGGGCACCCTGCTGGCCGGCGTGCTGGCCTCGCTGGGGGGAGAGCTGGCCCGCGGCGCCATCGCTGCCGCGTTGATCGGCGTGGCGGTGATGGGCTATCTGGCCAGCCTGGCGGTGCCGGCGGCACCGTCCAGCGATCCCGGGCGCGTCAGCTGGCAGCCGCTGGCGGGCAGCATTGCCGTGCTGCGCGACAGCTGGCGGCATCGGCGCATCTTCCGGGGGCTGCTGGGGATCAGCCTGTTCTGGTTCCTGGGCGCCTGCTACCTGACCCAGCTGCCGGCCTGGGTGCGCGACATGGTGCACGGCCAGGAGACCGCGGTGAGCTGGCTGCTGGGCGCCTTCGCGCTGGGCGTCGGCGGCGGGGCGCTGCTGTGCGCGCGGCTGTCCGGCGGGCGGCTCGAGCTGGGGCTGGTGCCGCTGGGGGCGCTGTTGATCGCGCTGGGGGGCTTCGACTTCGCAGCGCGGCCGGCCCTGGCGGGAAGCGGGACGGGGCTGCCCGCGCTGCTGCTCATGCCCGGCTTCTGGCGCATGAGTCTCGACCTGGCCCTGGTCGGCGTGGGCGGGGGGTTGTACATCGTGCCGCTCTATACCCTGGTGCAGGTGGCCAGCAGCGACGGTCACCGGGCGCGGATGATCGCCGCCAACAACCTGCTCAACGCCCTGTTCATGATCCTGGCCGCGCTGTTCGGCATCCTCCTGCTGACGGTGCTCGAGCTGCCCCTGTCGGCCTTCTTCGCCGCGCTGGCGGGGATGGCGCTGGTCATCTGCCTGGGCGTGGTGGCCCTGAATCCCCGGGCGGTGCTGCGTCTGGCGGTCTTCACGCTCATGCACCTGTTCTATCGGCTGCGCTTTCGGGGCCGCAGCCGGGTGCCCGCCGAAGGGCCGGCGCTGGTGGTCTGCAATCACGTCAGCTTCATGGATGCGCTGATCATCGGCGGCGCCTGTCCGCGGCCGCTGCGCTTCTTGATGGACCGGCCGATCTACGAGTCGCCCGGGCTGAGCTGGTTCTTCCGCCTGGCCGGGGCGATCCCGGTGGACTCCGAGCGGCGCGACCCGGGCGGTGTGCGTCGGGCCATGGCGGAGGTCAGCCGGGCACTGCGTGCCGGCGAGGTGGTGATGGTGTTCCCGGAGGGGCGCCTGACCACCGACGGCGAGATCCATCGCTTCCGGCGCGGCGTCGACATGATCCTCGCCCGTGACGCCGTGCCGGTGGTGCCGGCGGCGCTGGCCGGACTGTGGGGGTCGTGGACCTCGTATTGTCACGGGCGAGCCTTTTCCACGCGTCCGCGTCGCTTTCGGGCGCGGGTGGCGCTGGTCTTCGGCGAGCCGGTGGCGCCCGAGGCGGCCGATCGCGGGACGCTGGAGGAGCGCGTGCGCGCGCTCAAGCGCGAGGCCGACGCCTTCCTGAGCGACTGAGCCCTTTCAGGCGTTGCGCTGGCGGCGGACCGGAGGCTGCCAGCAGCGCGCCGCGGTGATCAGGTTGTCCTTGACCTGCAGGATTTCCATGCGGGTCTGGCCGAGCTGCAGGCAGGCCGGGGCGTCGGGGAAGGACTCGAGATGCTCGATGATCAGGCCGTTGAGGGTCTTGGGGCCGTCGGTGGGCAGCTGCCAGCCCAGCGTCTTGTTGATCTCGCGGATGTTGGCGGTGCCCTCGATGACGTAGCTGCCGTCGTCCTGCAGGTGAATCTCCTGGTGCATGCCGGCCACGTCGGTGGTGAACTCGCCGACGATCTCCTCGAGGATGTCCTCCAGCGTCACCAGACCTTCCACGTCCCCGTACTCGTCGACCACGATGCCGATGCGGCGCTTCTGCTGCTGGAAGTTGAGCAGCTGGGTGTGCAGCGGGGTCGACTCGGGGATGAAGTAGGGCTCGCGGGCTTCCTGCACGATCGAGGCCTTGGTGACCTCGGGTCTGGAGAGGAAGCGAGCGGCGTTGCGCAGGTGCAGGATGCCGATGACGTTGTTGATGTCGCCCTTGTAGACCGGCACGCGGGTGTGCTGGCTGGCGCGAATCTGGGCGAGGATGCTGTCGAGGTCGTCGTCGAGGTCGATGCCGGCGATCTCGTGGCGCGGCACCATGATGTCGTTGACCGTGACGTTCTCGAGATCGAGGATCGACAGCAGCATCGACTGGTGACGCCGCGGGATCATGGTGCCGGCCTCGTGGACCACGGTGCGCAGCTCGTCGCGGGACAGGCTGTCGGCGCCGCCCTCGATGTTCTTCACCCCCATCAGGCGCAGCAGGCCGTTGGAGATGGCGTTGACCAGCCACACCAGCGGGTAGAGCAGCTTGAGCAGCGGCTCCAGTGCCAGCGACGACGGATAGGCGATGCGCTCGGGCTTGATGGCGGCGTAGGTCTTGGGCGTGACCTCGGCGAAGATCAGCACCACGATGGTCAGCGCCAGGGTGGAGATGGCCGGGCCGGAGACCTCGCCGAAGTAGTGGATGGCGATGATGGTGCCGATCGAGGCGGCCAGGTTGTTGACGAAGTTGTTGCCGATCAGGATCACGCCGATCAGCCGGTCGGGGCGGGAGAGCAGGCGCAGCACGCGCTGGGCGCGACGTTCGCCGCTTCTCGCCTGATGGCTCAGGCGGTAGCGGTTGATCGACATCATGCCGGTCTCGGAACTCGAGAAGTAGGCAGACAGGAGTATCAGCAGGGCAAGCAGGCCGAACAGCAGTCCCAACGGGATGTCGTCGCTCAAGGTCGGAGGATCCTCAGTCGCGTACCAGGCTCGTTTGTAGGGAATGGGAGCGCGCGGTGTCAAGGCGCGACGTGGCTAGACGTCGTGGAAGACCACCTCGATGGCGAACTTGCTGCCGAAGTAGGCGAGCAGCAGCAGCAGGCAGCCGCCGAGCGTCCAGCGGGCCGCCCGGGCGCCGCGCCAGCCGAAGAAATGGCGCCCGGCGAGCAGGGCGGCGAAGATCACCCAGGCGGCCAGCGACAGCACGGTCTTGTGCACCAGGTGCTGGGCGAACATGTTGTCGATGAACAGCATGCCGCTGATCAGCGAGACGGTGAGCAGGATCATGCCGGCCCAGATCAGCTCGAAAAGCACCCGCTCCATGGCGGTCAGCGGCGGCAGCGACTGCACCAGGCCGCGGGTATGGTGGCGGCGCAGGGCCTGATTCTGGCGGGCCAGCAGCATGGCCTGCACGGCGGCGATGGCGAACAGCGCGAAGGCCAGGATCGAGGTCAGCACATGGACCATGATGCCCGGTGTCAGGCCGGCGGGGTGGCTGCCCACCGGCAGCTCGGTGGCCAGCACGATGGTCAGCGCGGCGAGCGGAAACAGCCCGGCGGCGGCGCTGAGCACCGGCTTGATGAAGCTCGTCAGCACCAGCAGGATGGCCACCAGCCAGCTGATCAGCGAGGCGCTGGCCGAGATGCCCAGGCTGACCTCGCCCAGCTCGCGCAGGGCGGAGGCCACCACCACGGTATGACAGGCCACGGCCAGCAGGCCGAGGCCGCGGACCAGGACCGGACGGGCGGGGACGCGGCGCAGCAGCACGAGGCTCTGCCAGGAACCGGCGCCGAGATAGAAGGCGATGGCCAGAAACGCGAACGGAAGCACCTGCATGAGGACCTAATCGACCCGTGGAGTGGCTCAACGAGAGAGAATCATTCGCGGGTCACTATATCGGAATCGCCCGGCGCCGCCCAGCCTGATCGCGGCGCGGGGCAAGCATGGAGACGGCGCGGCGTAACGCGTATAATCGTCGGCCAACGCGTCGGCACCCGCCGGGCCGGCCATCACGGCCCGCCCCGGGGCCTCGTGCACCCACTGCCGGAGAGTCACATGTTCGAAAGTCTCTCGCAACGTCTGTCGAGGACGCTCAAGTCGATCACCGGTCAGGCGCGCCTGACCGAGGACAACATCAAGGATACGCTGCGCGAGGTCCGCCGGGCGCTGCTCGAGGCCGACGTCGCCCTGCCCGTGGTCAAGGCCTTCGTCGAGCGCGTGCGCGAGCGGGCGGTCGGCCAGGAGGTCTCGCGCAGCCTGTCGCCGGGCCAGCAGTTCGTCAAGATCGTCCAGCAGGAGCTCGAGGCGATCATGGGCGAGGGCAACGTCCCGCTCGAGCTCAAGCAGCAGCCGTCGGTGATCCTGATGGCCGGCCTGCAGGGGGCGGGCAAGACCACCTCGGTGGCCAAGCTGGCCAAGTACCTGCGCGAGCGCGAAAAGAAGAAGGTGCTGGTGGTCTCCGCCGACGTCTATCGCCCGGCGGCCATCGACCAGCTCGAGACGCTGGCCAGGGAGGTCGAGGTCGACTTCTTCCCGTCGCGCAGCGACCAGCAGCCGGTGGCCATTGCCGAGGCGGCGCTCAAGCACGCCCGTATCCAGTTCCATGACGTGGTGATCGTCGATACCGCGGGGCGCCTGCACGTCGACAGCGACATGATGGACGAGATCCAGGCGCTGAATAAGGCCATCGCGCCGCAGGAGACCCTGTTCGTCGTCGATGCCATGACCGGCCAGGATGCCGCCAATACCGCGAAGGCCTTCCACGAGGCCCTGCCGCTGACCGGGGTGATCCTCACCAAGGCCGACGGTGACGCCCGCGGCGGGGCCGCGCTGTCGGTGCGCCACATCACCGGCAAGCCGATCAAGTTCATGGGCATGGGCGAGAAGGTCGATGCCCTCGAGCCCTTCCACCCGGATCGCGTGGCCTCGCGCATCCTCGGCATGGGCGACATGCTGTCGCTGATCGAGGAAGCCGAGCGCACGGTGGACAAGGGCAAGGCCGAGAGGTTGGCCAAAAAGGTCAAGAAGGGCGACGGCTTCGACCTCGAGGACTTCCGCGACCAGCTCCAGCAGCTCAAGAAGATGGGCGGCATGGGCGGCCTGATGAGCAAGCTGCCGGGCATGGGGCAGATGGCCGAGATGGCCCAGGGCCCCGGTGTCGAGAAGGAGCTGGGCAAGCTCGAGGCGCTGATCAATTCGATGACGCCGAAGGAGCGCCACAAGCCGGAGATCATCAACGGCTCGCGCAAGCGGCGCATCGCCGCGGGCGCCGGCCTCCAGGTGCCCGACCTCAACCGTCTGCTCAAGCAGCACAAGCAGATGCAGAAGATGATGAAGAAGGCCGGCAAGAAGGGCGGCATGCAGAAGATGATGCGCGGCATGGGCGGCATGCCGGGCATGGGCGGCTCCGGTGGCATGGGTGGCCCTGGCGGCATGGGCGGCCCGGGCGGCTTCGGCGGCGGCTTTCCGAAGCGCTGAACGGGGCGCGCCGGCCGCGTTGTCAAGGAAAAAGGTTCCCAAGCCGGGCCGATTTCCGTAAAATGCTGCGTCTTCGTGGCAGGCTGCGCGTAGGCGCGTGGCACGAGATGCCGTCGCCGCGAGTGCGGCGGCGTAATGTCTGAATTCAACCGAAGGACTCATAACGCAATGGTTACCATTCGTTTGGCACGGGGTGGCGCCAAGAAGCGTCCCTTCTATCACGTGACCGTCAGCGATTCCCGCAAGTCTCGCGATGGCCGTTTCATTGAGCGCGTCGGCTTCTTCAACCCGGTCGCCCGGGGCCAGGAAGAGCGCCTGCGTCTTGACCTGGACCGCGTCAGCCACTGGGAAGGCCTGGGCGCCCAGGTGACCGAGCGCGTCGCCGAGCTGGTCAAGGAAGCCCGCAAGCAGCAGGCTCAGGCCCAGGCCTGAGGATGACCCCCGGCATGCCGATGGACGCAGCGCCCGAGGCGGCAGCGGACGATTACGTCGTGCTGGGCAAGCTGACCAGCCCCTATGGTGTCAAGGGCTGGCTCAAGGTGTACTCGTACACCGACCCGATGGAAGGCATCCTCGACTATCCGGAGTGGATCCTCGTGCAGCGCGGCACGCAGCATGTCTACCGCGTGGCCGGGGGGCGGCGCCACGGCAAGGGCCTGGTCGCCGGTCTGGAAGGCGTGGAGACCCGTGAGCGGGCCGAGCAGCTGGCCGGTGCCGAGATTCGTCTGGCCAAGCAGCAGCTGCCGAGGCTCGAACCCGGGGATTACTACTGGCACCAGCTCGAGGGCCTGCGGGTCGTGACGCGCGAGGGCGTCGACCTGGGCTTCGTCGACTACCTGTTCGAGACCGGCGCCAACGATGTGCTCGTGGTGCGCGGTGACGCGGACAGTCGCGATGCCGAGGAACGTCTGCTGCCGTTTCTGCCCGACGAGGTGATCCTCGAGGTGGATCTCGAGGCCGGTCGTCTGACGGTCGACTGGGATCCGGAATTCTAGACCGGGGAAACCCGGGAGCATGCCGCGCATGGCGTGGCAGCCGTGATTGGGCCATGGGGCAAGCCGTGTGGATTGGTGTCGTTTCCCTGTTTCCGGAGATGTTCGAGGCCGTGACCGGCTACGGCGTGACCGGGCGGGCGGTCAAGCAGGGGCTTCTGGACATCGAGTTCTGGAATCCGCGGGAGTACGCCACGGACCGCCATCGTACGGTGGACGACCGGCCCTATGGCGGTGGCCCCGGCATGCTGATGAAAGTCGACACGCTGCGCCAGGCGATTCACGCGGCGCGTGATCGCGGCGAAGCGCAGTTCGGCGTCCCGCCGAAGGTGGTCTACCTGTCGCCGCAGGGGCGACCTCTGGATCAGCGGGGCGTGGGCGAGCTGGCGGCCGACGGCCCGTTGGTACTGGTCGCCGGGCGTTACGAAGGTATCGATGAGCGCGTCGTGGAAAGCGACATCGACGAGGAGATCTCGATCGGCGACTATGTGCTCAGCGGCGGCGAGCTGCCGGCCATGGTGCTGATCGACGCCGCGGCCCGGCTGGTGCCCGGCGTGCTGGGCCACCAGGGCTCGGCCGAGGAGGACTCCTTCACCGATGGGCTGCTGGACTGCCCGCACTACACGCGCCCCGAGGTGATCGACGGGCGTCGGGTGCCGGATGTCCTGCTCAGCGGCAACCACGAGCGGATTCGTCGCTGGCGTCTCCAGCAGGCGCTGGGCCGCACCTGGCTGCGGCGCCCGGAACTGCTGGAGGGGCGCACGTTGAACACGGAGCAACGCGCGCTGCTCGAGGCGTTCATCGAGGAGCACGCCGCAATGGCGGAGGAGCGTGACGGTTCGGTCGTCGACGACTGAGCGCCACGCGTCACCCATACAGTCGTTCCCGCGTCTTCGAACGTCGGGATCACACGCCGGGCGGGTATCGCCACGGCCCCGGGCCGTCAGCGCAACGCGGCGAGCCCGCCCGGCACATTATCAGTCAAGGAGTTTGCATCATGAGCAGCAAGAACAAGGTGATCCAGGCGTTGGAAGCCGAGCAGATGGAAAAGGCCATTCCGGAGTTCGGCCCGGGTGACACCGTGGTCGTGCAGGTCAAGGTCGTCGAGGGCAACCGCGAGCGTCTGCAGGCCTTCGAAGGCGTGGTGATCGGCAAGCGCAACCGGGGTCTGAACTCCGCCTTCACCGTGCGCAAGATCTCCCACGGTGTCGGCGTCGAGCGGACCTTCCAGACCTACAGCCCGCTGGTCGACTCCATCGCCGTCAAGCGTCGCGGCGACGTGCGCCAGGCCAAGCTCTACTACCTCCGCGAGCGCAGCGGCAAGTCGGCACGCATCAAGGAAAAGCTGGCCTGATACGGCCTTCGTTCCGGGGCGCGGCGTGAGCCGTGTCCCGTGTCGTGCGACCCCGTCGCCGCGTCATGCGGGGCGGGGTTTGTCGTATCCGGAAGGAGGCGAGTCGCGTCCATGAGCCACACGCGGGAGCGCGATGAACGGCGCATCGAGGCGTTCCTCGATGCGCTGTGGCTGGAGCAGGGCGCCAGCGAGCACACCCTGAGCGCCTACCGCCATGACCTGCTGGCCTGGCTCGCACAGCTGGACGAGGCGGGCGGGTCGCTGCTGCAGCCGGCGGCCGAGGCGCTGCCGGCCTGGCTGGACGGCCGTCGGGAGGCCGGCTATCAGCTGCGCAGCAATGCCCGGCTGGTGTCCAGCCTGCGGCGCTTCTACCGCTGGGCCCTCGAACAGGGTGAGTGCGAACACGATCCGCTGGCCGATGTGCGCCTGCCGCGGGTGCGGGCGAAGCTTCCCGATACCCTCGACGAGGACGAGGTGGAGCGCCTGCTCGAGGCGCCGGCCACCGATACCCCGCTGGGGCTGCGCGACCGGGCCATGCTCGAGGTGCTCTATGCCTGCGGGCTGCGGGTCTCGGAGCTGGTCGGCCTGCGCCACGACAGCATCAACAGCCGCCAGGGCGTGGTGCGCGTGCTGGGCAAGGGCGACAAGGAGCGCCTGGTGCCGCTGGGCGAGGAGGCGCAGGCGTGGCTGGAACGCTACCTGCGCGCAGGCCGGGCGGCGCTGATGAGCGACGTGCGGCGGGCGCCGCTGTTTCCCGGTCGCGGCGACAACTTCATGACCCGCCAGACCTTCTGGCATCGCATCAAGCACTACGCGCGCCTGGCCGGGATCGACAAGCCGCTCTCGCCACACACGCTGCGCCATGCCTTCGCCACGCATCTGCTCAACCATGGTGCCAATCTGCGTGTCGTGCAGCTGTTGTTGGGGCATAGTGACCTGTCGACGACCCAGATCTACACCCATGTGGCCCAGGCCCGCCTGGAAGCCCTGCATGCGGCACACCATCCGCGAGGTTGAATCATGCAGCGAATGACACGGATCCTGTCCCTTCTTTTCCTGAGCGGCCTGGTGCTGGCCGGCGTGGCCCGGGCGGCGGTCCCCGAGGCGCTGACCGATACCTTCACCGTCAACGGCAAGCCGGTTCCGGTCAAGACGGTCAACGAGACGCCCCTGAAGGGCCTCTACGAGGTGCGCCTGACCAGCGGGGAAACGCTCTACAGCGATGCCGAGGGGACCTACTTCGTCGCCGGTGAACTCTATGCCAATCGCGATACGGGGCTGGTCAACCTGACCCGGCAGGCCGAGAACGCCGAGCGCGACAAGCGGCTGGCCGCCATTCCCGAGTCGCAGCGCGTCATC
Organism: Modicisalibacter tunisiensis; assembly: GCF_020148005.1. Taxonomy (GTDB): domain Bacteria; phylum Pseudomonadota; class Gammaproteobacteria; order Pseudomonadales; family Halomonadaceae; genus Modicisalibacter; species Modicisalibacter tunisiensis. Next base: position 1,465,762 of record NZ_JAGXFD010000001.1, read on the forward strand.
TTCCGCGGTACCGGCGAGCCCAGGGCGGTCCTGCGGGTATTCACCGACGTGACCTGCCCCTACTGTCGCAAGCTCCACGAGGAGGTACCGACCCTCAATCGCATGGGCATCGCGGTGGAATACCTGGCCTTTCCGCGCAGCGGGCTGGGTTCCGCCGGCGCGCGGCAGATGGCGCAGGTCTGGTGTGCCGACAACCGTCAGGAAACCCTGACCGACGCGATGCACGGCAAGGCACCCACCAACCCGCCGGACTGCGACAATCCGGTGGCTGACCAGTATCATCTGGGCCTGAAACTCGGCGTTCAGGGCACGCCGGCGATCGTCCTGCCCGACGGCCGCCTGGTGCCCGGCTATGTGCCGCCCAGGCGCCTGGCCGCCATGCTGGGGCTGGACCCGGCCGGCTGAGCCGCCCACGGCGCCGCTCTCGGGGCAACCCGGGCGCCGATCGACAATGACATGCCCCGGGTTCTCGGGGAGACTGGACACAGGCGGCCCTCGGCGGGCCGCGATCGAAGCACGGAAAATCGGGGGAGCAAGACGTTGAAACCGGTGAGAGTTGGGATCTGTGGACTGGGGACCGTCGGCGGCGGCACCTTCAATGTGCTGATGCGCAATGCCGACGAGATCGCGCGACGCGCGGGGCGGCCGATCGTCATCGAGCAGATCGGTGCCCGCCGCGACAACCCCGAGTGCGACACCGCCGGGGTCAAGGTCACCGCGGACATCTTCGAGGTCGCGCGCAACCCCGACGTCGACGTGCTGGTCGAGCTGATCGGCGGCTATGACGTGGCCCGCGAGCTGGTGCTCACGGCCATCGAGCACGGCAAGCACGTGGTCACCGCCAACAAGGCGCTGATCGCCGTGCACGGCAACGAGATCTTCCAGGCCGCCCACGCCAAGGGCGTGATCGTCGCCTTCGAGGCCGCGGTGGCCGGCGGCATCCCGGTGATCAAGTCGCTGCGCGAGGGGCTGGGCGCCAACCGCATCCAGTGGGTCGCCGGCATCATCAACGGCACCGGCAATTACATCCTCACCCACATGCGCGACGAGGGCCGGGCCTTCGAGGACGTGCTCGCCGAGGCCCAGGCGCTGGGCTATGCCGAGGCCGACCCGACCTTCGACGTCGAGGGCATCGACGCCGCCCACAAGCTGACCATCCTCGCTTCCATCGCCTACGGCGTGCCGCTGCAGTTCGAGAAGGCCTACACCGAGGGCATCTCGCGGATCACCGCCGAGGACGTCGAGCAGGCCGACAACCTGGGCTACATCATCAAGCACCTGGGCATCTCCAAGCGCACCGAGACCGGGCTGGAGCTGCGCGTGCATCCCACGCTGATCCCCAAGGAGCGGCTGCTGGCCAGCGTCCACGGGGTCAAGAACGCCATCGCCGTGATGGGCGACGCCGTGGGACCGACCCTCTACTACGGCGCCGGCGCGGGGGCCGAGCCGACCGCCTCGGCGGTGGTCGCCGACCTGCTCGACGTGGCCCGCGACATCACTACCGCCCATCACTACCGGGTGCCGTACCTGGCCTTCAGCGGCATCCGCGAGGGTGACCAGAGCCTGCCGATCCTGCCCATGGAGGAGATCGTCACCGCCTACTACCTGCGCCTGCTGGCGGTGGACCGCCCCGGGGTGCTGGCGCGGGTGGCGACGATCCTCTCCGAGCAGGGCATCTCGATCGAGGCGCTGATCCAGAAGGAAGCCACCGAGGGCGAACTGGTGCCGATCATCCTGCTGACGCACCGTACCCGCGAGCAGCACATGAACGAGGCGATCCGTCAGCTCGAGTCGCTGGCCGACATCGCCGGGCCGGTGATGCGGATCCGGGTCGAGTCCCTGGACGAACAGGAGTAAGTCACCCCGAATCCGGGGCTGCGCTCGGCCATGCGTCGTTGAAACGCGGCTTGGACTGCTCATTTACCTCGGTAAACTCCGCGTCCGCGCCACGTTTCGTCTAGCCTGGCCATCGCTCGCCTCCGCCTTCGGCGCGACTTGCAGTATGGGCTTACAGTAGGGGCTGATAGCCCACGACTGGGTGGAAATCAAGATGCGTTATATCAGTACACGCGGGCAGGCGCCGGCGCTGAACTTCGAGGATGTGGTGCTGACCGGCATGGCCAGCGACGGTGGCCTCTACGTGCCCGAGACGGTGCCGCAGCTGTCCCGCGACGAGCTGGCCGAGATGGCCGGGCTGTCCTACGCGGAGATCGCCTTCCGGGTGATGAAGCCGTTCGTCGGCGGCGAGATCGACGACGACACCTTCCGCGACATCGTTCACGACGCCTATGCCACCTTCAGCCACGAGGCAGTGGTGCCGCTCAACCAGCTCGGCGCCAACCACTTCCTGCTCGAGCTGTTCCATGGCCCGACGCTGGCCTTCAAGGATGTCGCCCTGCAGCTGCTCGGCCGGCTGCTCGATCACTTCCTGAAGAAGCGCGGCGAGCGGGCGGTGATCATGGGCGCCACCTCCGGCGATACCGGCTCGGCGGCGATCGAGGGCTGCCGTCACTGCGACAACCTGGACATCTTCATCCTCCACCCGCACAACCGGGTCTCGGAGGTGCAGCGCCGCCAGATGACCACGGTGCTCGCCGACAACGTCTTCAACATCGCCATCGAGGGCAACTTCGACGACGCCCAGGCGATGGTCAAGGCCAGCTTCGCCGATCAGGCGTTCCTGAACGGCACCCGGCTGGTGGCGGTCAATTCGATCAACTGGGCACGCATCATGGCCCAGATCGTCTACTACGTCGCCGCCGGCGTGGCGCTGGGCGCCCCGCAGCGCAAGGTGAGCTTCTGCGTGCCCTCGGCCAACTTCGGCAACGTCTTCGCCGGCTACACGGCCTACCAGATGGGGCTGCCGGTCGAGCGCTTCGTGATCGCCACCAACGCCAACGACATCCTGCATCGCACGCTGGCCGACAACGACTTCTCCAAGCGCGAGCTCGAGGCCACGCTGGCGCCGTCGATGGACATCGTGGTGTCGTCGAACTTCGAGCGGCTGCTGTTCGACGCCTACGAGCGCGACGGCGACGCCGTGCGCGCCCTGCTCGAGCGCTTCCAGAACGAGCCCACGGCGCTCGCCGAGGCGCCGCTGGCCCGGCTGCGCGAGAAGTTCGCCAGCCACAGCGTGGATGACGCGACGATCCTCGAGGTGATCCGCGAGGCGCACCATCGCACCAAGGAGATCCTCGACCCGCACACCGCCACCGGCTACCGGGCGGCCGAGGTCTGCCGCGGCGATGCGAGCGTGCCGATGATCACCCTGGCCACCGCGCACCCGGCCAAGTTCGCCGATGCCGTGGTCAAGGCCGGCTTCCCCGGCGTGCCGCTGCCCAGCCACATGGACGACCTGCTCGAGCGCGAGGAGCGCTACAGCGTGCTGCCGGCCGAGCTCGATGCCGTGCAGCGGTTCGTCGCCGACCACCGCCGATGAGTCTTCGTTGCCGGTGAGTGGACTCGCGAGCCGGACGAGGGGCACCGGGGGCTGGTCCAAAGAGGAGGTCCGGCGCCAGGGATGGCGCCGGTAGCGCCCAGGGAGGGGGTTACAGCGCCTCCTCGGCGAGCCTGCCCCCGGATCAGCCCCGTGCGACCGAATTCGCTATCCCTTCCAGAGGAGCCGGGCTTGGATGCCGTGACCGATTCCCACGACCTGCATGAATGTCTCGCCCCCCGCATCCTGCCGCGCGCGCGCGACGAGGCGCTCTACCGCCGCGCCCGGGAGGCGGGCCTGACCGAGCTTCAGGCGCGGGTGCTGGCCGGGCGCCTGTCCGGCTATCAGGGCGAGCTGGCGCCGCTGGTGACGCCGAGCCTGCGGCATCTCGCGCATCCCGAGCGGCTGGCGGATGCCCGGCGCGCCGCCGAGCGGCTCGCCCGGGCGGTGGCCGAGGGCGAGCACATCGGCATCCTCACCGACTACGATGTCGACGGCATCACCTCCCACGTGGTGATCCGGCGCACCCTGAGCGAGCTGTTCGGGGTGCCGGATCAGCGCATCCACAGCCTGATCGGTCATCGCATCTTCGACGGCTACGGCATCAGCCTGCCGCTGGTGGAGCGCACCCTGGCGCTGACGCCGCGACCCAGCGTGATCGTCACCGCCGACTGCGGGTCCTCCGATGAGCCGCGCATCGCCCGGCTCGCCGCGGCGGGCATCGACGTGATCGTCAGCGATCACCACGCCCTGCCCGAGGCGGGGCCGCCGGCCTCGGCCTACGCCACGGTCAATCCCACCCGCCGCGACTGCGGCTTCCCCGACCCGACCATCGCCGGCTGCATGGTCGCCTGGCTGGTGATGTCGCTGACCCGCGCGGTGCTGATCGAGATCGGCCACCTTCCGCCCTCGACGCCCAAGCTCTCGCCCTGGCTCTCCTACGTGGCGCTGGGCACGGTCGCCGACTGCGTGTCGCTGGGCGGCAGCGCCATCAACCGTGCCGTGGTCGCCCAGGGCCTGACGCTGATCAACCGCATGGAGGCGCCCTGCTGGCGGGTCATGGCCGAACGCCTGGGGCCCGACAGCGTGCCCTTCGACGCCGAGACGCTGGCCTTCCAGATGGGCCCGCGCATCAACGCCCGCTCGCGGCTCGACGACCCCTACGCGGCGCTGCACTTCGTGCTCGCCGCCGATGACGCCACGGCGCGCCGCCACCTCGAGGTGCTCGATGCCGACAACCAGTCGCGCAAGACGATCGAGGCGGAGATGGTCGAGCAGGCCCGGGCGGTGGCCACGGCGCAGGTCGCCGAGGGCGCGCGGGTGCTGATCGTCCACCTGGAAACCGGCCATGCCGGGGTCCAGGGCATCGTCGCCTCGCGGCTGGTGCAGGCCTTCGGCCGCCCGGCGCTGGTGCTGACCCCGGCGGCGCAGCCGGGCATGCTGACCGGCTCGGGGCGCTCGGTCGAGGCGCTGCACCTGCGCGACGCCCTGCAGCGCGCCCATGACCTTTCGCCCGAGGCGCTGCCGCGCTTCGGGGGCCATCGCGGGGCGGCCGGGGTCGGCGTGCCGCTGGAGCAACTCGAGGTGTTTCGCGAGGCATTCGCCCGCGCGGTGGACGAGCGGCTCGGCGAGCGCGAGCTCTATCCCTGCGTGTTCACCGACGGCGAGCTGGCCGCCGATCAGCTCGACCTGGCGACGCTGGACGAGCTCGAGCGCCTGGCGCCCTACGGCCGCGAGTTCGAGGCGCCGCTGTTCGACGGCGAGTTCCGGGTCGAGCAGCTGCGGGTAGTGGGCGCCGACGGCAGCCACCTGATGCTGACGCTGTCGCAGGGGGCCGTCAGCGTGCGGGCGATCTGGTTTCGCGCCCTGACGCCCGGCGAGCTGCCGGCGTTCGATCTCGGCGCACGGCTGCGCTGCGCCTACAAGCTGTCGCGCAATCGCTGGCGGGGGCGGGAGTCGCTGCAGTTGATGGTCGAGCATGCCGAGCGGCTGCCCGACCGAGGCGGGAAATGAGCGGGCCGGCCGAGCGATCGGCCGGCCCGACGTCGAGGTGGATCAGTGGCGGGGCGCCCAGAACCACCAGGCGATGCCGGCGATCAGCGCCAGGCCGATGACGTTGACGAGTACACTCATGCCGAAGCCTCCCGTGTCGTTTCCCGCGGGGTGAACAGGCGCAGCCGGTTGGCGTTGCTGACCACGGTGACCGAGGACAGCGACATCGCCACCGCCGCAATGACCGGCGACAGCAGCATGCCGGTGGCCGGGTAGAGCACCCCGGCGGCGATGGGAATGCCCAGCACGTTGTAACCGAACGCGCCCCACAGGTTCTGCTTGATGTTGCGCAGCGCCGCGCTACTGATGGCGATGGCGTCGGCGACGCCATGCAGCGAGTTGCGCATCAGCGCGATGCCGGCCGACTCGATCGCCACGTCGGTGCCGGCGCCGATGGCGAAGCCCACGTCGGCACGCGCCAGGGCGGGGGCGTCGTTGATGCCGTCGCCGACCATGCCGACGATCTCGCCGCGGGCCTGCAGCTCGGCGATGGCGTCGTGCTTGTCCTCCGGCAGCAGGCCGGCCCGGTAGTCGTCGATACCGGCCTCCGCGGCGATCGCGGCGGCGGTGGAGGCGGCATCGCCGGTGAGCATCACCACCCTGAGCCCCGCCTGGCGGAGCCGGGCGACGGCCGCCACGGCGTCCTCGCGCAGCGGGTCGGCGACGGCGAACAGCGCCGCCAGCCGGCCGTCGACGGCCAGGTGGATCACCGTGCGGGCCCGCGACTCGGCATCCTCGATCCAGGCGCGGCCCGGCGCGAGATCGACCCCGGTCTCCTGCATCAGGGCGGCGTTGCCCAGCAGCAGGCGCTCGCCGTCGGGCCCCCGGGCCTGGACGCCGCGCCCGGTGAGCGAGGTGAAGTCGCGGATGGCGGCGGGGGTGGCCGAGGCGGCCTCGGCATGGGCCACCAGCGCCGTGGCCAACGGGTGCTCGGAGCCGCGCTCCAGCGCCAGGGTCAGGCCCAGAATGCGCGCTTCGTCGTCGAAGGCCTGCCAGTCGGTCACGCTGGGCTTGCCCTCGGTCAGGGTGCCGGTCTTGTCGACCACCAGCGTGGTCAGGCGGCTGGCGGTCTGCAGCGCCTCGCCGCTGCGGATCAGCACGCCGTACTCGGCGGCCTTGCCGACGCCGATCATGGTCGAGATGGGCGTGGCCAGGCCCAGGGCGCAGGGGCAGGCGATGATCAGCACCGTGGTGGCGGCCACCAGCATGTGGATGATGCGCGGCTCGGGGCCGACGTTGAACCATACCAGCGCCGTGATCACGGCCAGGATCATCACGGTCGGCACGAAGACCGCCGCCACCCGGTCGGCCAGCCGGCTGATCGGCGGGCGCGAGTTCTGGGCGTTGCGGACCTGCTCGATGATCCGCGACAGCCGGGTCTGCTGCCCCACGCGCGTGGCGCGGTAGACCAGCGAGCCCTTGCCGTTGACGGTGCCGGCGGCCACTTCGTCGCCCTGACGCTTGGCGACCGGCATCGGCTCGCCGGTGAGCATCGATTCGTCGATGAAGCTCTCGCCCTCGAGCACCTCGCCGTCCACCGGCAGGCGCTCGCCGGGGCGGACCCGCAGCCGGTCACCCTCGCGGACCTCGTCGATGGCCACGTCGCGCTCCTCGCCGTCGCGGAGAACCCGGGCCGTCTGTACCTTGAGGTCGAGCAGGTGCTTGAGCGCCTGGGAGGTCCGGCCGCGGGCGCGGACCTCGAGGGCCTGGCCGACGTTGATCAGACCCACGATCATCAGCGAGGCCTCGAAGTACAGGGCGCGCGCCGCCTCCGGCACGATGCCGGGGGCCAGGGCGACGACCATCGAGTACAGCCAGGCCACGCCGGTGCCCACGGCGACCAGCATGTCCATGTTGGCCTGGTGATGGCGGAAGGCCTTGACCGCGCCGACGAAGAACACCCGGCCGGCGGTGGCCAGCACGCCGAGGGTGCCCAGCCCCACCAGGACCCACAGCCAGCGTTCGCCGCCGCCGAGCACCGGTTCGTGGACGAACATCAGGCCCATCAGCGCCAGCCCGGGGACCAGCGCGACCACGGTGTCGCGCAGCCGGCGGCGATACTCGCGGGCCTCGTTGGCCTCGCGCTTGGCCTCGCCGCGCTCCAGGTCCTCGATCACCTCGGCGCTGTAGCCGGCGTCTTCCACCGCCTTGACCAGCGCCTGCGGGGAGGCCGTGCCGCTGACCGAGGCGGTGCGGCTGGCGAAGTTGACCTCCGCCCGGGCGACGCCCTCGGTGGCGTCGAGCGCCTGCTGGATGGTCCGCACGCAGCTGGCGCAGGTGATGCCGGACAGCGCCAGTTCGAGGTTCTGCGGCTGGCCGCCGGTAGCGGCGGCTGTGAAAGCGGGCTCGCCGTCCGGCTCGGCATCCGGCTTGCTGGCCGGCGTCTCGGGCTCGGGGGCCGACGGCGAGGCGCGGCGCGCCTCGGGAGCGGCCGGTTCGGCGGTGGTGTCTTCCGGTGGATAGCCGGCCTTGCCGAGCACGGCGTCGATCAGGGCGTCCGGCAGGTAGCTGGCCACCATCAGGCGCTTCTCGGCGGGCTCGCCCTCGACCCGCGCCAGCGGGTCACGGGCCTGAAGGGCCTCGCGCATGCGCTTCACGCAGCCCTGGCAGGACATGCCCGGGACCCGGCGGGTGCGGGTCGTGAAACGCGCGGGTTCGGCATGGTAGCCGGCGGTCTCGGTGGCCTCGACCAGTGTCGCGGTGTCCAGCGCGCTGTCGACCGTCAGCCACCCGGCACTGGGCTCGCCCTCGACGACGGCCGCGGCGTCCTGCTCCTGAATGGTCCGACGAATCTTGCCGACGCACCCCTGGCAGCTGACCCCCTCGGTCAGGAAGGCGTGGGGCGCGCGGTCGACGGGCGCGGCGTCGAAGCCGGCCTCGCGGATCGCCGCGATGAGCGCCTCGGTGTCTTCGGTGGTGGTGACACGGGCCAGGCGCGTGTCGAGGTCGATGTCCGCCTCGCCGTCGAGCGCGCTCAGGGCCCGGCGTGTCTTGTTGACGCAGCCGTTGCAGGTCAACCCCTGCAGCGCCAGCGCATGCGGCCGGCGCCGAGTCGCGGTATCACTCATGATGTTCGGTCTCCTGCGGCAGGTTCCAGTGCTCGATCAACCGACAGATGGTATGGCCGTCCGGGGCGCCGTCGGGCATGTCGGACCAGTTGGCCAGGGCGTTTTCCATGCGCTCGGCCAGGCGTTCGAGCTCGATGATGCGCTGCTTGATCTCGGGCAGGCGGGCCGCGAGCAGATCGCGCACCATGGGGCAGGGGGAGTCGCCGTGGTCGGCATGCTCGAGAATCTCGCCGATCTCCCGGAGGCTGAAGCCCAGGGTCCGGGCGCGTTGAATGAAGCGCAGGCGGTTGAGGTCGGCCTGATCGTAGATCTGGTAGCCGTTGTCGGGGTCGCGCTCGGGGCTCAGCAGGCCCTCCCGCGTGTAGTGGCGCACGGTTTCCGCGGTCACGTTCGCCGTCTTGGCCAGTTCTCCCACTTTCATGCCTGGTTCCTCCCTGCTGTTGCATAGCAGTTTAAAACCCTTGGGTAACACAAGGGTCAAGGCGAGCCCGGTCGAATAAGGTTCGACCAATGGGGGAGGTGTCGGAGGTGTTAAAACGGACGTTTGTCCTTGACTTGATATCGGCGATCAGCCAAAACGGTGAGACGTTTCATTGTCCGGTATGGGCAAGCCGATCCACCGCCAGCCCCTCGGGGAACAGGATGTCGATAATCATGCATAACAACAGGAACAAGCTCGCCATCGCCATCGCCGCTGTCTCGGCCGCGATCTCGACCTCTGCCGCGGCCGGGGGCTTCCAGTTGAACGAGCAGAGCGTGAGTGCCCAGGGCACCTCGTTTGCCGGGCGCACCTCGAATGTCACCGACGCCTCGATCGTGTTCGGCAATCCGGCGGGGATGTCGTTTCTCGACCGCACCCAGGTTACCGCCGGGGCCACCTATCTCGACGTCAACAGCGATATCGACAACGCCGCGGGGACCACGGCGCTGGGCACCCCCGTCACGCCGGGGACCAACGAGGGCGACATGGTGCCGGGCAAGACGGTGCCCTTCGGCTACTTCGTCCAGCCGATCAACGACCACCTGCACTTCGGCCTCGGCGTCTATGCGCCGTTCGGGGTGATCACCGACTACGAGAGCCGTTTCGAGGGACGCTACTTCGGCAGCTACAGCGATGTGGAGGTGATCACCGTCCAGCCGACGCTGTCGATCAAGTTCAACGACCAGTTCTCGGCCGGTTTCGGCGTGACCTACAACCGCATCGATGGCGAGCTGGAAAAGGCCACCTATGGCGGGCCCTTCGGCGACGGCAGCGTCAATGTCCAGGGCGACGACGAGGCCTGGGGCTTCACCTTCGGCCTGATGTACAAGCCGGTCGAGTCCACCACCCTCGGCGTGACCTACCGCTCCGATGTCGACTACACCCTGGACGGCGACCTCAGGACCCGCAACGTCTACGCCGGTGGCACGCGCACGCTGCCCGATGCGACCTACGATGCCTCGCTGGACATCACCCTGCCGGAAACCATCGACTTCTCGGTGACCCACGACGTCAACGACCGCTGGACGCTGATGGCCGGGGCGGCGCTGGTCAAGTGGAGCAGCTTCGACCGACTGGTGATCGCCAACGACAGTCCGCTGGGCACGCGCACCGAAGTCCAGGATTACGACGATGCCTGGCAGTATGCGCTGGGGACCGCCTATCAGGTATCGCCGGCCTGGGTGCTGCGTGCCGGCATCGCCTACGATGACTCGCCGATCCGCGACGCGGTGCGTACCGTGCGCGTGCCCTCCGGAGACCGCACCATCTACTCGCTGGGCGCGGGCTGGACGCCGGTGCCGGACCTGACTCTCGACGTCGCCTATACCTACATCGACGAGGCGACCGCCTCGGTCGACGAAGCCTCCCGCACGGCCGGCCGCTACCGGGCCGACTACCACAACAAGATCCACGGCATCGGGGGCCAGCTGACCTACCGCTTCTGATCCCTTCACGTCCCCGCCGGGCTCGGCCGTTCGGCCGGGCCCGGCGCCCGTCATGCGGATGACGCCCTCGGGCTGTTTGGCTACAATGGGCGCCTTTCGACACGCGGCGCCCGGCCGTCGTCTCGCCGGCGTCCGGTGTCGCCATCGCCCATCAAGACGGGATCACCATGCAAGAGATCAATCCGATCAATCACCTCATCAAGGACCTGTCCGAACGGACAGACGTCCTGAGGGGGTATCTTTGACTATGCCGAAAAGAAGGATCGGCTAGAGGAAGTCACCCGCGAGCTCGAGAACCCGGACATCTGGAACGACCCGGACTATGCCCAGAAGCTGGGCAAGGAGCGCGCCACCCTCGAGAACATCGTCGCTACCATCGACCAGCTCGACCAGGGGCTGGCCGACAACCGCGAGCTGCTGGAACTGGCGGTGATGGAGGAGGACGAGGATACCGTCGAGGAGGTGAAGCGCGAGCTGGAAAATCTGCAGGCCAGCCTCGAGAAGCTCGAGTTCCGGCGCATGTTCGCCGGCGAGATGGACGAGAACAACGCCTACCTCGACATCCAGGCCGGCTCCGGCGGCACCGAGGCCCAGGACTGGGCCAACATGCTGCTGCGCATGTACCTGCGCTGGGCCGAGCATCACGGCTTCAAGGCCGAGATCACCGAGCTTTCCGCCGGCGAGGTGGCGGGCATCAAGTCGGCGTCCGTGCACGTCCAGGGCGAGTACGCCTTCGGCTGGCTGCGCACCGAGACCGGCGTGCACCGCCTGGTGCGCAAGAGCCCGTTCGACTCCGGCGGTCGTCGCCACACCTCCTTCGCCTCGGTGTTCCTGTCGCCGGAGGTGGACGACAGCTTCGAGATCGAGATCAACCCGGCCGACCTGCGCGTCGACACCTATCGCTCCAGCGGCGCCGGCGGTCAGCACGTCAACACCACCGATTCGGCGGTGCGCATCACTCACGAGCCCACCGGCATCGTGGTGGCCTGCCAGAGCCAGCGCAGCCAGCACGCCAACCGCGACTTCGCCATGAAGCAGCTCAAGGCGAAGCTGTGGGAACACGAGATGGAGAAGCGCAACGCCGCCAAGCAGGCGGCCGAGGAGTCCAAGGCCGACATCGGCTGGGGCAGCCAGATCCGCTCCTACGTGCTGGACGACCAGCGCATCAAGGATCTGCGCACCGGCGTGCAGTCCAGCAGCTGCGAGAAGGTGCTGGATGGGGATCTGGATCAGTTCATCGTGGCCAGCCTCAAACAGGGCCTTTGAGCGACGCTATTGCGCTCGACGAGGCGGTGTTGCGGTGTTGCTCATCATGCTCATGGACAGCCACGTCCACTGCGCTGATTCGCACCGCCGCGCCTTGCCTCGTCGTCGCTCATGACGCGTCTCGACCTGGGTGGCACCTTCATCGCGCCACAATCGATAGCGACCTTCCATAGACAGGCAGAACCATGGCGAACCAGGACAACCAAGCGGCCGTCGAGGGCCAGGACGAGAACCGTCTGATCGCGGAGCGTCGTGCCAAGCTGGCGGCGCGGCGCGAGCAGGCCGCCGAGCGCGGCACGAGCGTCTTTCCCAACGACTTCCGTCGCGACAGCAGCGCCGCCGCGCTGCAGGCCGAGCTGGGCGACCGGGACAAGGAGGCGCTCGAGGCGCTGGACCGCCGGGCCGCGGTGGCCGGGCGCATCATGCGCAAGCGCGGGCCCTTCGTGGTCATTCAGGACGCGTCCGGCCAGATCCAGCTCTACATCGACAAGAAGGGCCTGCCGACCGAGACCCTCGAGGACATCAAGGGCTGGGACATCGGCGACATCGTCGCCGGTCGCGGCCCGGTGCACAAGTCCGGCAAGGGTGACCTCTATGTCAAGATGGACGAGGCGCGGCTGCTGACCAAGAGCCTGCGCCCGCTGCCGGACAAGTTCCACGGCCTGACCGATCAGGAATCGCGCTATCGCCAGCGCTACGTCGACCTGATCATGAACGCCGACTCGCGGCGGGTGTTCGAGACCCGCGCCCGGGTGATCAGCGCCATGCGCCGGTTCTTCGAGGACCACGGCTTCATGGAGGTCGAGACGCCGATGCTGCAGCCGATTCCCGGCGGCGCCACGGCCCGGCCCTTCATCACCCACCACAACGCGCTGGATCTCGACATGTACCTGCGCATCGCCCCCGAGCTGTATCTCAAGCGGCTGGTGGTGGGCGGCTTCGAGCGGGTCTTCGAGATCAACCGCAACTTCCGCAACGAGGGGCTGTCGACGCGGCACAACCCCGAGTTCACCATGATCGAGTTCTATCAGGCCTACGCCGACTATCACGACCTGATGGATCTCACCGAGGCCATGCTGCGCGAGGTGACGCGCTCCGTGCTGGGCACCACCACGGTGACCAACACCGTGCGTGACGCCGACGGCGAGGTGCTGGAGACCTTCGAGTACGACTTCGGCCAGCCGCTGCGCCGGCTGAGCGTGTTCGACGCCATCCTCGAGTACAACCCGGATATCCGGGCCGAGGCGCTGGCCGACGAGTCCGCCGCCCGCCAGATCGCCGAGCGTCTGGATATCGACGTCAAGGACGGCTGGGGCCTGGGCAAGGTGCAGATCGAGATCTTCGAGAAGACCGTCGAGCATCGCCTCCAGCAGCCGACCTTCATCACCGACTACCCGACCGAGGTCAGTCCGCTGGCGCGGCGCAAGGACTCGGATCCCTTCGTCACCGACCGCTTCGAGTTCTTCGTCGGCGGCCGCGAGATCGCCAACGGCTTCTCGGAGCTCAACGACGCCGAGGACCAGGCCGAGCGCTTCGCCGCCCAGGTGGCCGAGAAGGAGGCCGGCGACGACGAGGCGATGTACTACGACGCCGACTACATCCGCGCCCTCGAGCACGGCCTGCCGCCCACCGCGGGCGAGGGGATCGGCATCGACCGGCTGGTGATGCTGCTGACCGACAGCGCCTCGATCCGCGATGTGCTGTTGTTCCCGGCGATGCGCCCTTCCGGAGATTGAAGGCGCTGCGCGTCGGCCAGACCTCGTGGCGCGGGGGTTCGCCTTGCTCATGTACCACCTCGTACATTCCGCCGGCGAATCCCCGCGCGCCTGGTCTGGCGCAGGCTCGCCGCCTTCCGCGTGTTCCGGTGGGGCGGCGCATTCCCGCACAAGAGGGCGCGGTCGGGAAGTGTTGGTAAGGGGCGTGGCGAGCGCCCATAATGATCGGCGTTTTACTGGCGCGGCACATCCGTCGCGGCACCTTCGAGGAGAGTCCCGATGAAACTGCTCAACCGCTCCGCGCTGAGCGTCAAGCCCACCCAGGCGTTCGTCGACTGGGTCAACTCGCTCGAGCCCGTGATGGGCGACGACGATCTGACGCTGGGGGATGTCGACAGCGAGAGCACGGTGTACCTGATCCCCGAGATGGATACGCCGGAGGCACTGCAGGCCTATGTCCGCGAGCGGTATCTGGACATCCTCGAGAACGAGCTGCGTGCCTGGGAGGAGGACACCCGGCAGTGGCCGGAATCCCTCGACTGGGCACTGTTCGAGCGCTTCCTGGTCGTCGAGCACAGCTATCTCGCCCTGGATCTCGAGAACGACGAGCCGATCGAGATCGCCGACATCGACGACGACCTGCTGATGGACGCCGACGAGGACTGAGCACGCGGTGTCGCCTTCGCCTTGCCCTGATTGCCGTTCCCGCCTCGGCCGCCGGACGCCTCCGGCGTGCTGATGCGCCGCCTGTTCGAGACCCGCCCCGGTGACACCGGCCTGCCCGGCCCGCAGCGGCGCTGGGCCCTGCTGGTGCTGGTGATGGGCACGCTGATGGCGGTGTTCGACGGCGGCATCGTCAATATCGCCCTGCCGACCCTGGCCCGGGAGCTGAATGTCAGCGAGTCCCGGGTGGTGTGGATCACCAACGTCTATCAGCTGGTCAGTGCCTCGTCGCTGCTGGCCTTCGCGGCGCTGAGCCGCCTGCTGGGCCGGCATCGCCTCTACATCGGCGGCCTGGCGGTGTTCACCGTGGCCTCGCTGGCCTGTGCCCTGGCGCCGGGCTTTGCCTGGCTGGTGGGGGCGCGGGTCGTCCAGGGGCTGGGGGCGGCGGCGATGCTGTCGATCGGCCCGTCGATGTACCGGGTGATCTTCCCGCCGCGGCTGCTGGGCTCGGCGATCGGCATCGGTGCGCTGGTGGTGGCCTTCGGCATCGCCTTCGGCCCCTCGCTGGGCGGCGGTATCCTCTATCTGGCCAGCTGGCCCTGGTTGTTCGCCATCAACGTGCCGATCGGCATCGCCGCCCTGCTCCTGGCGCTCAGGGCGCTGCCCCGCGAGGCGCCCGAGGCGGGGCGCTTCGACTGGCCGGGGGCACTGCTCTCCGCGGGCATGGTCTCCACCTTCGTGCTGGCGCTCGACCAGCTGGGACACGGCGGGCTGCACCTGGTCGCCCTGGCGCCGCTGGCGACGAGCCTGGCCTGCCTGGCGGGCTTCATCCGCCGCCAGCGTCGGGCGGCGACCCCGCTGGTGCCGCTGGCGATGTTCCACGAGGCTCGCTTCAGTTATGCGGCGACGATCTCGATGTGCGCCTTCATCGCCCAGGGGGCGGCCTTCGTGGGGCTGCCGTTCCTGTTCCAGAGCGTCATGGAGCGCAGTCCCCTCGAATCGGCGGCGCTGTTCACGCCCTGGCCGCTGGCGCTGATGGTCACCGGCCCCCTGGCCGGTCGCCTGGCGGATCGCTTCAATCCGGCGGTGATCTCGTCGCTGGGCCTGGTGCTGTTCTTGGCAGGCATGCTGTCGCTGGCGCTGCTGGGCGAGGACACCACCCTCGGTCATGTCGTCTGGCGGGTCGCGCTGTGCGGCATCGGCTACGGCCTCTTCCAGGCACCCAACAACCGCGAGCTGCTGGGCGGCGTGCCGATGGCCTACAGTGCCAACGCCTCCGGGGTGATGGCCTCGGTGCGCACCTTCGGCCAGGCGGTGGGCACGGCGCTGGTGGGGCTGGTCCTGGCGCTGTCGCTCGGCGCGTCCGAGTCGCCGGTCGGCTCGCTGACGCTGGCGCTGTGGCTCGGTGTCGCCACCGTGAGCCTGGCGCTGGCGTTGAGCCTGCGGCGGATTCCGCTGGCCCGCCACGCTCGGTGATCCCGGCTTATCGCGGGTCGCCGCCAGGCGTTACAATGACTCCATTCTTGTCAGGAGGAGTGGTCATGAGTGTTCAGGCACGCATCGAAGAGAAACTGCACGATCTCGAGCCCGTGCACCTGAGTGTGGAGAACGAGAGCCACAAGCATCACGTGCCGCCGAACTCCGAGACGCACTTCAAGGTGACGCTGGTGTCGACGCGCTTCGAGGGGCTGATGCCGGTCAAGCGCCACCAGCAGATCTACGCGCTGCTGGCCGAGGAGCTGTCCGGGCCGGTGCATGCCCTGGCGCTGCATCTCTATACCCCGGCCGAGTGGGACGCCCGCGGCAGCCAGCGCCCCGACTCGCCGAACTGCCGAGGCGGCGGTGGTCGCTGAGCCGCTCGGCGAGCCGCAGCGTTCGCAGTACCTGGAGGCCATGGGGCTGACCGCCTGGGTCGGCCGTTATCGCCTGCCCAATGCCCGCGAGAGCCAGGCCTGCGACTGGCCGGAGCCGTCGCACGAACCGGCGCGTCCGCCGGCGCAACGCCTGCACGCCCTGCTCGACGAGGCCGCGCCCGAGCCACGCCCGATGGCAGCGAGCGAGGAAGCCCCGGTGCTGCCGCGCGCGAACGCCCGGCGCGCCAGGGCCCTGCTGGGGGGGGCTGCTGAGCCCCCCGAGCCCGAGACGCCGCAAGCCGTGCCCGCCGCCGCGGAGGCGGAAACCGTTTCGACGCCGGAACCTCGGGAAGCGCTGCGTTTCGCGCTGCAGGTGGCGGCGCTGGAGGGGCGATGGCTGATCCTGCTGCCCGGCGAGACGCCACCCGACGCGAAGGCCCTGCGCCTGCTCGGCAACCTGCTGCGTGCCGCCGGCATCGAGGTCGAGATGCCGGCATTCCAGGCGTTCCGCTGGCCGCTGATGGACGGGCTGAGTGCCGAGGCGCCGCTGCAGGAGGCGCAGGACGGGCTGCAGGCCTTCATCGACGGGCGCCGACGGCGGGGCTGGCAGCCCGAGCGGGTCCTGCTGTTCGGCGACGCCCCCGTGCTGAGCCGGGTGCTGGCGGCCGACGCAGACCGGTGCGGGCTGCTGGAGCTGCCGTTGTGGCAGGGCGAGACCCTGGCGACCCTGGCGACGTCGGCCGAGGCCAAGCGGGCCCTGTGGCCGTACCTCGCCGAATGGCGAACGGCCTGGCGGTCGCTGGAGGGGGGCGTGTCGTGACGCCGGTGCTCGAGCGGCTGACCCCGGCGGCACTGGAGGCGCTGGTCGCCGTCGAACGCGCCGGCCAGGCGCATCCCTGGTCGGAGGCGGCGCTGGCCGAGGCGCTGACGTCGCCGGCGTACGAACTCTGGGGAGCATACGCGCCGGGAGCGCCGGCGGAACTGCTCGGCCATGCGGCGCTGTATCGGTTGCCCTTCGAGGCGGAGCTGCAGGCGATTACCGTGGCGCCCGGCGCGCGTCGCCGGGGCATCGCCCGGTGCCTGCTCGAGCGCCTGCTGGCGCGGGCGGCCGCCTGGCGCAGCGAACGCCTGCTGCTCGAGGTGCGTGCCTCCAACGCGGCGGCACTGGCGCTGTACGCGGCGATGGGCTTTCGGGAGGACGGTCGGCGGCCGAACTACTATCCCGCCGGGGCGGGGCGGCGGGAGGCGGCCGTGCTGATGTCGCGGCCGCTGTAGGCGGCCGCGGCGCGGATCAGGAAACGGAGGACGTCTCGCTGCCTTCCATCTCGCGGAACTTCTCCAGCAGGCCACTCAGGCGGCGTTCCCACTCGTCGTGCTGCTGCTTGAGGCGGGCGTTTTCCTCGCGCAGCTCCTCGGCTTCCATCTTCAGCATCTCGAGCGACTCGACCGCGTGGGTCACCTTCTGTTCGAGCTGATTGAAAAGTTCGCTACTCATCCGTTTCTCCTGGTCGCTGATCGCGTTCGGGGGCCGTGTCTGCGCAGACTACGCCGTGGCGCGGGGCTCAGCAAGCCTCGCCCGCGGGCGGCGCACGATGATAGAGCCGGCCGTGGGTTTCGCCGGCGCGTACCTCGCGATGCAGGCGCCAGATGGAAGGCACCTCGGGGGGCAACTCCGCCTCGTGCTCGACGTAGATCCAGGCCTCCTCGTTCAGCCAGCCGGCTGCCTCCAGGGCCGCGCAGGCCGTCGCGGCATGCCCCTGACGAAACGGCGGGTCGAGGAAGACCAGGTCGAAGGGGGCCTCGGCGGGCGTGACCAGGAAGCTCTCGGCCGTGGCGTTGACCAGCCGCGCCGCCACGCCGAGCGTGTCGATGTTGGCCTGCAGCGCCCGGGCCACGGCGGGCTGGGCCTCGACGAACACCGCCTCGGCCGCGCCGCGGGACAGCGCCTCGAAGCCCAGCGCGCCGGTGCCGGCATAGAGGTCCAGCACCCGGCGCCCGGCGAGTTCGAAGGCCAGCCAGTTGAACAGCGTCTCGCGGACGCGGTCGGGGGTGGGGCGCAGGCCGGGGCTGTCGGGCACGCTCAGCAGGCGGCGCTTGAAGCGGCCGCCGATCAGGCGCAGCTTGCCGCTGGGCGGGGACGAGGCCCGGGCGTTGCGGCGCGACGCGGGCTTGCGGTGACGATGACGGCTCATGACCGGCGGATTGTACGCGCGCCGTGTCCACAGTGGTAGCGGGGGGTGTTAGGATACGGCGATTGTTTCCGTCCAGGTTTTGACTGCCCATGTTCGGTTTTTTCAAGCGCAAGAAGAAGCAGCAAGAGGCCGCGGAACGCGAGGAGCCGCGGCAGTCGACGGTCGAGGACGTCGAGGAGGAAGCGCCGGCGGACGCCGCGCCCGACAGCGGGGGCGACGAGGGCGAGGCGCGCGCCGCTCCGGCCGCCGACGCGGCGGAGGCGGCCGTCCACACGGTGGATCCCGAGGCCGACGAAGTCACCGACTATACTCCCGAGGTGCGCGAGCAGGCGGCCGCCCGCGAGGCGCTCGACGGCGATGTCGCGCCCGGCGAGGCCCGCAGCGCGCTCGAGGAGGCGCCGGTGGACACCGCGCGCGAGTCCCTCGCCGAGCCGGCCGGGCGGCCCGCCGATGCCGCCGAGCCGTCTCCGGAAGAGGAAGCCGCGGAGGATGACACCGCCGCGACGCCGGCGCAGCCTGTTGCCGAGCCCGAGCCCGAGCCCGAGCCCGAGCCCGAGCCCGAGCCCGAGCCCGAGCCCGAGCCCGAGCCCGAGCCCGAGCCCGAGCCCGAGCC
>NZ_JAGXFD010000001.1:1484555-1842930 GCF_020148005.1 Modicisalibacter tunisiensis
CCGAGCCCGAGCCCGAGCCCGAGCCCGAGCCCGAGCCCGAGCCCGAGCCCGAGCCCGAGCCCGAGCCCGAGCCCGAGCCCGAGCCCGAGCCGCGGGCGGACAGTGCCACCGCCGGCCGCGAGAAGCCGCGCGGCGAGAAGCGGGGCTGGCTGGCGCGCATCCGCGCCGGGCTCGGCAAGACCCGCGCCAACCTGACCGAGGGGCTGGCCGATCTGTTCCTGGGCAAGAAGCAGATCGACGACGATCTGATGGAGGAGATCGAGACCCAGCTGCTGATGGCGGACGTGGGCATCGAGGCCACCACCGAGATCATCGACAACCTGACCGAGCGCGTCTCGCGCAAGGAGCTCAATGATCCCCAGGCGCTGTATCGCGCCCTGCAGGAAGAGCTCGGCGCGCTGCTGGCGCCGGTGACCACGCCGCTGACCCTGCCGCCCAGGGGCGAGGGGCCGTTCGTCATCCTGATGGTCGGCGTCAACGGCGTGGGCAAGACCACCACCATCGGCAAGCTGACCCAGCGCTTCCAGAACGAGGGGCGCAGCGTGATGCTCGCCGCCGGAGACACCTTCCGCGCCGCGGCGGTGGAGCAGCTCAAGGTCTGGGGCGAGCGCAACTCGGTACCGGTGATCGCCCAGCACACCGGTGCCGACAGCGCCTCGGTGATCTACGATGCGCTGGCCGCCGCCAGGGCGCGGGGCGTCGACGTGCTGATCGCCGATACCGCCGGGCGCCTGCACAACAAGGGCCACCTGATGGAGGAGCTCAAGAAGGTGCAGCGGGTGATGGCCAAGCTCGATGCGCAGGCGCCGCACGAGGTGATGCTGGTGCTGGATGCCGGCACCGGCCAGAACGCCCTGGCCCAGGCCCAGACCTTCAACGAGGCGATCCCGGTCACCGGCATCACCCTGACCAAGCTCGACGGCACCGCCAAGGGCGGCATCATCTTCGCGCTGGCCAAGCAGCTGGCCACGCCGATCCGCTTCATCGGCGTCGGCGAGTCGCTCGACGACCTGCGGCCCTTCGCCGCCGACGACTTCGTGACGGCGCTGTTCGATCGCGACGAGCCGGCGGATTCGTGAACGCATGATCGCCTTCGAGCACGTCGGCAAGCGTTACGGCGGGCGCTACGAGGCGCTCGCCGACATCAACTTCCGCATCGCCCGCGGCGAAATGCTGTTCCTGACCGGCCACTCCGGGGCCGGCAAGAGTTCGCTGCTGCGGCTGATCATGCGCCTCGAGCGGCCGTCCCGGGGGCGGCTGCTGGTGGCCGGGCACGACATCGACCGCCTGCACGCCAGCCAGATCCCCTACTACCGGCGCCAGATCGGCGTGGTCTTCCAGGACCACCAGCTGCTGTTCGATCGCGATGTCTTCGCCAATGTCGCCCTGCCGCTGGCGATCCAGGGGGTCGAGCCGCACGAGTCGGCCCGGCGGGTCCGGGCGGCGCTCGACAAGGTGGGCCTGCTGCACCGCGAGCGGGCCCTGCCCATCGAGCTCTCCACGGGCGAGCAGCAGCGCGTGGGCATCGCCCGGGCGGTGGTCAACAAGCCGCCGCTGCTGCTCGCCGACGAGCCCACCGGCAATCTCGATCCCCAGCTGTCCGCCGATATCATGCGCCTGTTCGAGGAGTTCAATCGCATCGGTACCACGGTGCTGGTGGCCAGTCACGACCTGGCGCTGATCGCGCGGCTGCGGCATCGCGTGCTGCGTCTGCGCGAGG
Source organism: Modicisalibacter tunisiensis (assembly GCF_020148005.1). Taxonomy (GTDB): domain Bacteria; phylum Pseudomonadota; class Gammaproteobacteria; order Pseudomonadales; family Halomonadaceae; genus Modicisalibacter; species Modicisalibacter tunisiensis. The sequence continues at coordinate 1,486,276 of NZ_JAGXFD010000001.1, forward strand.
GGCGGCTGGTCAGCGATGAGCAGATCGGCGACGGGGAGGGCGCATGAAGGCATCGGGGTCTCGCCAGTCACCGCCGCGGCGCGGGGCGCGCAGCCGGCGAGCGGGTATCGACAGTCGCACCCGGGCCTGGCTGCGCCATCATCGGGCCGTGGGCCTCGACAGCGCCCGGCGCCTGCTGCGCCGCCCGCTGAGCAGCCTGCTGACCATGCTCGCCATCGGCATCGCCCTGGTGCTGCCGGCCGGACTGTGGCTGGCGCTGTCCGGCGCCGACGACATCGGCCGGCGGCTTCAGGACAGCGCCACGCTGACCGTCTATCTGTCGCCCGCGGTCAGCGAGAGCCGGTCCATGACGATCGCCGACACCCTGAGACGCCATCCGGACGTGGCGAGCGCCCGGCTGATCACCGCCGCCGAGGGGGCGGCCGAGTTCCAGCAGGCGCTGGGGCTCGAGGATGCCCTGGCCGAACTCGACGACAACCCGTTGCCGGCCAGCGTGGTGATCTCGCCCGTCGACACGTCTCCCGCGGCGGTACGCGACCTCGGCGACCAGCTCGAACGCGTCGACGGTGTCGACGAGGTGCGCGTCGACCTGGCCTGGCTCGAGCGCCTGCGGCAGCTGGCGGCGTTCGGCCGTCGGCTGACGCTGGCCCTGGGCGGGCTGTTCGGGCTTGGTGCCCTGCTGGTGGTGGGCAACACCATTCGTCTGGCGGTGGAGAGCCGTCGCCGGGAGATCGAGGTGGTGACGCTGATCGGTGCCACCCATGCCTTCGTGCGTCGGCCCTTCCTCTACAGCGGCGCCTGGTACGGCCTGGGGGGCGGGGTGGTCGCCTGGTTGCTGCTGGCGCTGGGCGGGCGCTGGCTGGCGGCGCCGCTGCATGACCTGGCCCAGAGCTACGGGGCGCACTTCGGCATGCCGGCGCTGGGCTGGCAGGGCTCGGCAATGCTGCTGGCTTCGAGTACACTGGTGGGCTGGCTGGGCGGCTGGATCGCCGTGCATCGTCATCTCGCCGATGCGCGCCCACGCTAGACGCGGATCAAGACACACCCTGTACAGGGGCCTCGGCGGCTTGCACGAAAGTTGAACTTCTTTCTACGCTGAGGGTCCGAGGTCAGGGAATCAAGGTTGGATAACGAAGAGTTACCGGATCGAGGTCATGCGGCATCGGTCCTTCAAGGGCAACATGGAGACATCTTGCATGAGCACCAGTCTTCAGCCTATTGGCCAGCTTTCACCCGGCCATGACCTGAACGGCTACATTCAGGCAGTCAACAGCATTTCGGTCCTGACCGCCGACGAGGAGCGCGAGCTCGCCTTCCGCCTGTACGACGAGAACGATCTCGAGGCGGCGCGTCGACTGGTCATGTCCCACCTGCGCTTCGTCGTGCACATCGCCCGCAGCTATTCCGGCTACGGCCTGCCCCAGGCCGACCTGATCCAGGAAGGCAACGTCGGGCTGATGAAGGCCGTCAAGCGCTTCGATCCCAATCAGGGCGTGCGGCTGGTGTCGTTCGCCGTGCACTGGATCAAGGCCGAGATTCACGAATTCGTGCTGCGCAACTGGCGCATCGTCAAGGTGGCGACCACCAAGGCGCAGCGCAAGCTGTTCTTCAACCTGCGCAGCGCCAAGAAGCGCCTGGCCTGGCTGAACAGCGACGAGGTCGATGCCATCGCCAGGGATCTCGACGTCAAGCCCGAGGTGGTGCGCGAGATGGAAGGCCGCCTGTCCGCGTTCGACGCCGGCTTCGATGCCTCGCCCAGCGAGGAGGAGGAGCAGGGCTACCAGGCGCCTGCCCACTACCTCGACGACGCCAGCTACGACCCGGCGACCCAGCTCGAGGACAGCGACTGGGAGGCCGACTCGACCCGCCGTCTGCAGGACGCGCTGGCCGGCCTCGACGGGCGTTCCCGCGACATCCTCCAGCGCCGCTGGCTGGCCGAGGACAAGGCGACGCTGCACGAGCTGGCGGAGGTCTACGGCGTGTCGGCGGAGCGTATCCGCCAGCTCGAGAAGAACGCCATGAAGAAGATTCGCCAGCAGCTGGGCGAGAGAATGGTGGCCTGATTCCCTGCGGGCCCCTCGCGCATGTTGCCCCTGGACCGAATGACACGACGCCCGGCTCGATGCCGGGCGTCGTCGTCTTCAGCAGGCCTGGGTTTGTGCGACCCCTCTCAGCAGCTCGCGGGACAGGTGGGCCCACTGGGTGTCCCACTGGTCGGTGGGGCGGCGCCGGAAGTCGCTGCGCACGTACTGGCCGATACGCCCCTCGGCATAGGCCAGCAGCAGGTTGGCGGCGGCGGGAACCGGCAGCGACGGGCGCAGCCCCTCGCGCAGCTCGGCTTCGCGCAGCACCTGCTTGAGCTGGGTTTCCAGGCGCTCGAAGAGCTGGCCCATGCGCACCCGCAGCCGGGCGGTCTCGCCGGTCAGGGCGTCGCCGTTGAGCAGTCGACACAGCCCCGGGTTCTTCTCGGCGAACCCCAGCAACAGCATCAGGATATGCTGACAGCGAGGCAGGGCCTCCTGGGTCTCGTCGAGGATCAGCCGGATGCGCTCGAACAGGGTCGACTCGATGAACTCGATCAGCCCCTCGAACATCCGCGCCTTGCTGGGGAAATGGCGGTACAGCGCGGCTTCGCTGACGCCGACCTGACGGGCCAGCGAGGCCGTGGTGATGCGCTTGCCGCTGTCCTCCTCGAGCATCAGCGCCAGCGCCTGGAGGATCTGCTCGCGGCGGTTCTGCTTGGTGGTTACCTGCGTCATGAGGATTCTTCTAATATTTTATGATGTCCCCAATCGTACTGTCGGGCCTGCCTGGTAGCAAACCGCGCTCATTCTATTTCGGCAGGCGCGACCGTCCTGTCGCCGGCCGGAGTCAGGCCGGGTCCTGGGGGGCCGGCTGATTCGAGATCAGCGTGCCGACCCCGGCGTTGGTGAAGATCTCCAGCAGGGTCGCGTGCGGCACGCGGCCGTCGATGATGTGCGAGCTGGCCACGCCGCCCTTCACCGCCTCCAGGGCGCAGCGGATCTTGGGCAGCATGCCGCCGTGGATGGTGCCGTCGGCGATCAGGGCGTCGACCTGCTCGGTGGTGAGCCCGGTGAGTACCTCGCCTCCGGCGTCCATCAGGCCGGCGACGTTGGTCAGCAGCATCAGCTTCTCGGCCTGGAGCGCCTCGGCGACCTTGCCGGCCACCAGGTCGGCGTTGATGTTGTAGCTGCGGCCCTCGGCGTCGACGCCGATCGGCGCGATGACCGGGATGAAGTCGCGGGCGGCGAGCATCTCGATCAGGTCCGTGGACACGTGCTCGACCTCGCCGACGTGGCCGATGTCGATGATTTCCGAGGCGGCCATCTCGGGCGTCTTGTGCTCGACCTTGAGCTGGCGGGCGCGGATCTGGGCGCCGTCCTTGCCGGTCAGGCCGATGGCCTTGCCGCCGCACTGGTTGATCAGGTTGACGATGCTCTTGTTGACCAGCCCGCCGAGCACCATCTCCACCACGTCCATGGTCTCGGCATCGGTGACCCGCATGCCGTTGACGAAGCGTGACTCGATCCGGAGCTTGGCGAGCAGCTCGCCGATCTGCGGGCCGCCGCCGTGGACCACCACCGGATTGATGCCGACTTCCTTCATCAGCACCATGTCGCGGGCGAAGGAGTCGATCAGGGTGTCCTCGGTCATGGCGTTGCCGCCGTACTTGACGACCACGGTCTTGCCGGAGAAGCGCTGGATGTAGGGCAGCGCCTCGGAGAGCACCTCGACGACGAGGCGGGGATCGCGGGGTTGTTCGCTCATGGGCGATCGGTCTCCTCAGGATGGAACGCCGCCGGCGCGAGTGCCGGCGGCGGGGGTGGGGTCAGAACGGCAGTTCGGCGTCCGGGGCGACCTGCTTCAGGGCATCGCGGAAGCGCGCCTGGACGCGCTCGAGCGCCTCCTGGCTCTTGCCCTCGAAGCGCAGCACCAGCACCGGCGTGGTGTTGGAGGCACGGCACAGGCCCCAGCCGTCGGGATAGTCGACGCGGATGCCGTCGAGGGTGGTCTTGACGCCCTCGTCGCCGAAGTCGCCCTCGCGGGCCAGCTTGTCGACGATCGCGAACTTGTTGTCGTCGGTGACCTTGACGTTGAGTTCCGGGGTGCCGAGATCCTGCGGGAAGTGGGCGAAGAAGGCGTCGGCGTCGTCGGCCTGCCTGGAGAGGATCTCCAGCAGCCGTGCGGCGCCGTAGAGGCCATCGTCGAAGCCGTACCAGCGCTCCTTGAAGAAGATGTGGCCGCTCATCTCGCCGGCGAGCTGCGCGCCGGTCTCCTTCATGCGCGCCTTGATCAGCGAGTGACCGGTGCGCCACATCTCCGGCTCGCCGCCAGCGTCATCGATCACCTTGGCGAGATTGCCGGTGCACTTGACGTCGAAGATGACACGGGCGCCGGGGTTGCGGGTGAGCATGTCCTCGGCGAAGGCCATCATCAGCCGGTCGGGATAGATCACTTCCCCCTTGGGGGTGACCACGCCGAGGCGGTCGCCGTCGCCGTCGAAGGCCAGGCCGATGTCGGCGCCGGTTTCCTTGACCGTGCGGATCAGGTCCTCGAGGTTCTCGAGCTTGCCCGGGTCCGGATGGTGGTTGGGGAAGTCGCCGTCGATCTCGTCGAATAGCGTCACGGTCTCGGCGCCGAGCCGCGCGACCAGCTGGGGCCCCAGTTCGCCGGCCACGCCGTTGCCGCAGTCGACCACCGCCTTGATCGGGCCGCCCAGCTTGACGTCGCCGAGGATGCGCTCGAGATAGGCGTCGCGCACGTCATGTTCACTGACCTTGCCCTCGCCGTGGGTCAGGTTGTCGTCGACGATGCGCTGGTACAGGGCGGTGATGGCGTCACCGGAGAGCGTCTCGCCGCCCAGCACGATCTTGAAGCCGTTGTACTCGGGCGGGTTGTGGCTGCCGGTGACCATCACCCCGGAAGTGCTGCCCTCGAGGGTATGCGTGGCGAAATAGAGCACCGGCGTGGGCACCATGCCGATGTCGATGACATCGCGGCCGGCGGCGGTCAGTCCCTTGATCAGTGCGGCCTGCAGGCGCGGCCCCGAGTGGCGGCCGTCGCGGGCGACGATGACGGTCTGCTCGCCGCGTTCGGCGGCCTCGCTGCCGATGGCCCGGCCGATCAGCTCGACATTGGCCTCGGTCAGGGTGTCATCGACGGTGCCGCGGATGTCGTAGGCCCGGAAGATGGATGGGGTGATATCGCTCATGGGTCCCTCCTTGGTCATGGGATGCAAAACGAACGGGGCGGGTGGTCATCCGCCGGTTGTCGGCCGCCGTCGGCGGCCCGTGCTGCTTTCTCAGGCTCGTCCGAAAAGCCGGCAGGCGCGGTCAGTTTTCGGTCGAGCCTGAGTGCTGCCTGAAAAGCCGACGAGCGAAGTCAGGACAAGGCAAAAATCGGTGAAAGAGCGGAGCTTACGGGGTGTAAATGAGCATCTTGAACCGATTTTCAACGTCGTATTGCCGAGCGTAGTCCTTTTCAGGCAGTGCTTAGTGGCGGCCGGAGTGGCCGAAGCCCCCTTCTCCGCGCTGGCTGGCGGCGAAGTCGTCGACGACCTCGATGTCGGCCTGCACCACCGGTACCAGCACGAACTGGGCCAGGCGTTCGCCGGGCTCGAGCACGAAGGGCTCGCGGCCGCGGTTCCAGACCGAGATCATCAGCTCGCCCTGGTAGTCGGAATCGATCAGCCCGACCAGGTTGCCCAGCACGATGCCGTGCCTGTGGCCCAGGCCCGAGCGGGGCAGGATCATGCCGGCGAGCCCGGGGTCGGCGATGTGCACGGCCAGGCCGGTGCGCACCAGCTCGCAGTCGCCCGGCGCCAGCTCGAGCGGCGCGTCGAGCAGGACGCGCAGGTCCATGCCGGCGCTGCCGGTGGTGGCGTAGTGCGGCAGCGGGTAGGCGTGGACGCGCTCGTCGAGCACCTTCACGGCCAGCGGCGGTCGGGTGGCTTGCGGGGTCGGGGAAAGGGTGTCGTTCATCGGCAGTCCTGTCGGGACACGGAAGCGTTCGTGGAAGCGCGCTCGCGAAAGCGCGCGATGACCTGGTCGATCACGGCCTCGGCCAGCGCGCTCTTGGACTGGGCCGGCAGCTCGCGGCGTCCCTCGCCGCCGAGGCCATCCCGCCACAGTACCAGTGCGGCGTTGTCGTCGGCGCCGAAACCCAGCCCGGGGCGCGAGACATCATTGGCGACGATCATGTCGAGGTTCTTGCGGGCGAGCTTGTCGCGGGCATAGGCCTCGAGATCGCGGGTCTCGGCCGCAAAGCCCACCACGAAGGGGCGCGGGGTCTCGGCGGCGATCGTGGCGATGATGTCGGGATTCTTGACCAGCTCCAGGGTCAGGGTGTCGGTCTCGTCGGTCTTCTTGATCTTGTGCTCGGCGGGGCGGGCGGCACGGTAGTCGGCGACCGCCGCGCAGCCGATGAAGACGTCGCTGTCGGCGACGGCCTCGCGGACGGCGGCGAGCATCTCGTCGGCCGAGGTGACGTCGACGCGCTCGACCCCGGCGGGCGTCCCCAGCGCCACCGGGCCGCTGATCAGGCGCACACGGGCGCCGCGGGCGGCGGCGGCGGCGGCCAGCGCATAGCCCATCTTGCCCGAACTGTGGTTCGAGAGATAGCGCACCGGGTCGAGCGCCTCGCGGGTCGGGCCGGCGGTCAGGGTCAGGGTCAGGCCCGCGGCATCGCCGGTGACCGGCTCGTGAGTCGCGGCAGGCGGCGCGGCTTCGGGCGCCCTGTCGGACGCGGCATTGGGTGCCATGAGAAGCTGCTCGACGATCGCCTCGGGCTCGAGCATGCGCCCGGCGCCGATGTCGCCGCAGGCCTGGTCGCCGCTGTCGGGACCCAGCAGGCGCCAGCCGTGGCCCTCGAGGCGGCGGGTATTGTCGCGGGTCGCCGGGTGTGCCCACATCGCCTGGTTCATCGCCGGAGCCAGCACGCACTCGGCGGTGGTGGCCAGGCACAGGGTGGTCAGGAGGTCATCGGCGTGGCCGTGGGCCAGGCGGGCCATCAGGTCGGCGGTGGCCGGGGCGATCAGCACCAGCTCGGCCCAGCGGGCCAGCTCGATGTGGCCCATGCCGGCTTCCGCCTCGGGGTCGAGCAGCGAGGTGCGCACGGCCTCGCCGGTCAGCGCCTGGAGGGTCAGCGGCGTGATGAAGGCCTGCGCGCCCTCGGTCATCACCACGCGCACCTCGGCGCCCGCCTTCTTGAGCAGGCGGGCGAGCATGGCGCTCTTGTAGGCGGCGATGCCGCCGCTGATGCCCAGCAGGATGCGCTTTCCGGCCAGGGGCGGCCCGAAACCCGACATGACGGTTCACCTTCGAGAATGAAAGGGCAACTTTACCATTTCGCGGGGCGCGGTGCGTAATGCCGGCGTCAGCCCGCCCGGCGGATCGCGGCTTCCACGCCGCTCTCGTTCAGTGCGCGGTAGGCATCGAGCACCGCCCCGGAAAAGCGGGCGTCCCCGGCCAGTTCGCGCGGGACGATGGCATCGAGGGCGAGAAAGGCCGCGATCAGTCCGGCCGGCTCCTGATGGGCCTCGTGCAGGGCGGCGAAGGTCTCGGCCATGGGGTCGTCCACCGGGTGGCTCTCGCCCGACAGGTTGCTGCCGGCAGTGTAGCGAATCCAGGCCGCCACGCCGAGCGCCGTGCAGACGAGGTCGCCGCCGGCGTCGAGCCGTGTGCGGGCGCCGGCGAGCCAGCGCTGGGGCAGCTTCTGCGAGCCGTCCATGGCGATCTGCTGCAGGCGGTGGCGCAGGCTGTCGTTGGCGAAGCGCGCGAGCAGGCTCGTGGCGTAGGCGTCGAGGTCGGTGCCCGTGGGCATGGTCAGTGTCGGCGCGGCTTCGTTGCCCATGTAGCGGCACAGCAGCGTGACGAATTCCGGGCGGCCGACGGCTTCCGCCACCGTCTCGATGCCCGCCAGCGCGCCGAGATAGGCGAGCAGCGAGTGGCTGCCGTTGAGCAGACGCAGCTTCATGGCTTCGAAGGGCGCGACGTCGGCGACCATCTGTACGCCGTCGTGTTCCCAGTCGGGGCGGCCCTGGGGGAAGTCATCCTCGACCACCCACTGGCTGAAGGCCTCGCAGACCACCGCCGCCGGGTCGTCGATGCCCAGCGCCGCGAGGCCCGTGACATCGTCGTCGGTCATCGCCGGGACGATGCGGTCGACCATGCTGCAGGGAAAGGCGACGTGCTCGGCGATCCACCCGGCAAGGTGCGCGTCGCGGTGGCACGCCAGCTCGATCACCGCGCGGCGAACGCGTTTGCCGTTGTCCGACACGTTGTCGCAGCTGAGTACCGTGAAGGGCGGCGTGCCGGCGGCACGGCGGCGGGCCAGCGCCTCGACGAGCATCCCCGGGGCGCTGTGCGGTGTGGCGGGTTCGGCGATGTCGTGGGCGATCGGCGGGGCGTCGATGAGCAGGCGGCCATCGGCGGGATTCAGATGGTAGCCCTTCTCGGTGACGGTCAGGGTGACGATGCGCACCCCGGGCTCGCTCATGCGCGCCAGCAGCGCCTCGCGGTCGGCGCCGTCGGGGCCGGCGTAGAGCGTCTCTCGGATCGCGCCGATCTCGCGCAGCGTGACATGCTCGCGGTCGGTGTATTCGACGACATGGTAGCGCCGGCCGCGCTCGCGCAGGCACTCGACGAGGCGGTGGTTGGAGCGGATGTTGGCGCTGACGATGCCCCAGTCGCCGCCGCCGTGGCGCGCCAGGTTGCGCTCCAGATAGACGGCCTGGTGGGCGCGGTGGAAGGCACCCAGGCCGAGGTGGACGATGCCCGGCCTGGCGTCTGCATACTGGCTGCCCACCCTGTGAAGTGCCATCTCCTGACTCCTTGTCGCGTTGGTCGCCGCGTATCCCAAGCCAGGCGATGGCCGTGGGCGGCCTCAGTATAGCGGGCCCGGGCGCCGCAGCAGGCCTGTCGAGCCGCAAAGCCGATACCGTTTCCCCGCAGGGCTATTGCTGATAGCTGCAACATGACTCGGGCTGATCCGTCGGCAGGTTTGCGAAGGGGCGCTGTGAACCCCTCCATGGGCGCTACCTACGCCATCCATGGCGTAGGACCCCTTCTTCAACCTGCCCCCGGCCCCTCGTCAAAACCAACGGTGATTGCCCTACGTTTCCCCGGAGGTCGTCCATTAATGCGTAATTGCTGATATTGTGTGCATGGATGCCGTGAAGAGACCCGAAGCGGGAGTGGGGGAGCCGATGGGAATTCGTGACTGGCCGGAGGGTGAGCGCCCTCGCGAGAAGCTGTTGAGCCTGGGGCCGGATGCGCTCAGCGATGCGGAGCTGCTGGCCATCTTCCTGCGGGTGGGGGTGAAGGGACGCTCGGCGGTGGACCTGGCGCGGGACCTGCTCGGTGCCTTCGGCGGCTTGCGCCCGCTGCTGGAGGCCGATCGCCAGCGCTTCTGCGCCGAGCACGGATTGGGCGAGGCCAAGTACGTGCAGCTGCAGGCGGTGCTCGAGCTGTCCCGCCGGCATCTGGCCAGCCAGCTCGAGCGTGGCGGGGCGCTGACCTCGCCGTCGCTGGTGCGGGCCTATCTCGCGTCGCGATTGCGCCATCTCGGTCACGAGGAATTTGCCGCGCTGTTCCTGGATACCCAGCATCGGGTGATCCGCTTCGAGTCGCTGTTCCGCGGCACGCTGGACAGCGCCTCGGTCTATCCCCGCGAGGTCGCCAGGCGCGCCCTGGCGCTGGGCGCCGGGGCGATCATCTTCGCCCACAATCACCCCTCGGGCGTGGCCGAGCCCAGCGATGCCGATCGGCGTATCACCGATCGGCTCAAGGAGGCGCTGGCGCTGTTCGAGATCCGCGTGCTCGACCATTTCGTGGTCGGCGACGGCGAGGTGGTGTCGTTCGCCGAGCGGGGCTGGCTGTAACCCAGGCGGCGAGGGGGGAGGTCGCCAGGCGTTTTCGTCGCCATTTTCAGTTGCCGGGAGACAGGGTGTCTGGTATAAAGTACGCCCTTTGACTTCCTTGGGTTAATTAAGGGGCGGAAGGCGGTTACCTGCCATTCTCTCTTCTCCCGGTTTGCCCGACAGGTTTTGAACAACTCGCCCAGCGGTTGGAGGCTCTCATGTCCAAAGTATGTCAGGTTACCGGCAAGCGTCCGGTGACTGGTAACAACGTATCCCACTCCCAGCGCAAGACGCGTCGTCGTTTCGTGCCCAACCTGCACACCCACCGTTTCTGGGTGGAAGCCGAGAAGCGCTTCGTCAAGCTGCGTGTTTCCTCCAAGGGCATGCGCATCATCGACAAGAAGGGCATCGAGGCGGTGCTGACCGATATTCGCAAGCGCGGCGAGCGCATCTAAGGGGAGACGAGACTCATGCGTGACAAGATCAAGTTGGTGTCCAGTGCCGGTACCGGCCACTTCTACACCACCGACAAGAACAAGCGGAACACCCCGGACAAGCTTGAATTCAAGAAGTACGATCCGGTGGTCCGCAAGCACGTGATGTACAAGGAAGCCAAGATCAAGTAAGCGTCGCCGTCGAACGCGCTGCCTGCTGTGGTGGCGCGATCCGGAACGTGAATCTGCGCTTCCGCCGCAGGCGTGCCGCCTGCCGTAAAAGACCCGGCCTCGCCGGGTCTTTTCGTCTCTGCACCCTATGAGGCTTGCCCATGCCTCGGTTCGTGACGGAGTCGCTCCATGCCCGAGTTGCCCGAAGTCGAGACCACCCGCCGCGGCATCGCGCCGTATCTGCAAGGCCGCGAGATACGCGAGGTGATCGTGCGCGAGCGCCGTCTGCGCACGCCGGTACCGGCGGACCTCGAGGATGCCCTCGTCGGCCGCCAAGTCGGTGAGCCGGGCCGGCGTGCCAAGTACCTGACGATCCCCGTGGGTACGCGCACCCTGCTGTGGCATCTGGGCATGTCGGGCAGCCTGCGCATCGCCCGGCTGGGCGATGCGCCGAAGAAGCACGATCATGTCGACCTGGTGGTCGACGACGGCGCCATCCTGCGCTATCACGATCCGCGCCGCTTCGGTTTCGTCGACTGGCTGCGCGGCGACGTGGGAGACGACCCGCGCCTGGCGCGGCTGGGACCGGAGCCGCTGTCGCCGGACTTCGACGGCGAGCGGCTGTATCGGCTGTCCCGCGGGCGACGTCTGGCGGTCAAGCCGTTTCTGATGGATAACGCCGTGGTGGTGGGCGTGGGCAACATCTATGCCGCCGAGGCGCTGTTCCTCGCCGGCATCGATCCGCGCCGCCCGGCGGGGCGCATCGCGCGGGAGCGCTACGCGCGGCTGTCCGAGGCCGTCCGCGAGGTGCTCGCCGCGGCCATCACCCAGGGCGGCACCACGCTGCGCGACTTCGTCAGCGGCGTGGGCGAGCCCGGCTACTTCGCCCAGCGCCTCAACGTCTACGGACGCGCGGGCGAGCCCTGCCGTCGCTGTGGCGGCGAGCTGCGCGGCGTCACCCTGGGCCAGCGGGCGAGCGTGTTCTGTCCGCGCTGCCAGACCTGATCCCCCGCTTCGTCACCCCCTTGCGAGACGCTGCACCACGTCTCCGGGCTTTTCCCCGGGGCGCGCGAGCGCGTTAAAATGCCCGCATTCCCGATAACCTGACCCGGAGTTACCGTGACCGAACGCCTGCGCCTGAAGAAGAACGCCGATCGCCGCCTCAAGGCCGGTCATCTCTGGCTCTATTCCAACGAGATCGATATCCAGGCCACGCCGCTCAAGACGGTGGAGCCCGGCAGCCAGGCGATCATCGAGGCCGCCAGCGGCAAGCCGCTGGGCATCGCCTACGTCAATCCGCACTCGCTGATCTGTGCCCGCGTGGTCTCCCGCGATGTCAACGTGAGGCTGGATCGCTCGCTGCTGGTGCACCGCTTCAATCAGGCGCTGGCGCTGCGCGAGCGGCTGTTCGACAAGCCGTTCTATCGCCTGGTGCACGGCGAGGGCGACCTGCTGCCGGGGCTGGTGGTCGACCGTTTCGGCGACGTGCTGGTGGTTCAGCTCAACACCCTGGGCATGGAGCGGCTGGCCGAGGAGGTGATCGCGGCACTCGACAAGGTGTTCTCGCCGCGGGCGATCGTGTTCAAGAACGACACCTCCGGCCGGCGGCAGGAACAGCTCGAGCGCGAGGTGACGGTGGTCCACGGCGAACTGACCGAGCCGGTGCTGCTCGAGGAGAACGGCGTGCGCTTCGTCGCGCCGGTGCTCGACGGCCAGAAGACCGGCTGGTTCTATGACCACCGTGCCAACCGCGCCTGGCTCAACGCCCTGGTGGAGGGCAAGCGGGTGCTGGACCTGTTCAGCTACATCGGTGGCTGGGGCGTCCAGGCGGCGGCGCACGGCGCCAGCGAGGTACTGTGCGTGGACCGTTCCGCCGAGGCCCTGGAACGCGTGGCCGAGAACGCCACGCTCAACGGGGTCGACGACCGGGTGGCGGTGGGCGAGGCCGACGCCTTCGAGGCCCTGGCCGCGCTCAAGGCCGACGGCGAACAGTTCGACGTGGTGGTCCTCGATCCGCCGGCCTTCATCAAGCGGCGCAAGGACATCGCCAACGGCGAGCGCGCCTACGCCCGTCTCAACCGCGAGGCGATGCGCCTGCTGGGGCGCGACGGCCTGCTGCTCTCGGCCTCCTGCTCGATGCACCTGACCACCGAACGGCTGGTGGAATGCGTGCGCGGCGCGGTGCGCCACCAGGACCGCCACGGCCAGATCCTCTATCAGGGCGGTCAGGGGCCGGATCATCCGGTGCACCCGTCGATTCCCGAGACGGCCTATCTCAAGGCGCTGGGCGTGCGCGTGTTCCGCGACTAGCCGAGGTGGCCGGGAGGCAAGGCATGGACTGGGATCTGTCGACCCCCTTCACGATCACGATCGTCGTCGACGCGGCGGCGATCGACCATTACGGTCACGTCAACAATGCCGAATACCTGCGCTGGGTCGAGCAGGCCAGCTGGGCGCACTCCCGCTCGCTGGGCCTGAGCCTCGATGACTATCGGGCGCTGGATCGGGGCATGGTGGTGCATCGCCACGAGCTGGACTACCTGGCACCGGCCTTCGCCGGTGACGACCTGCGCCTGGCGACCTGGATCGTGGCCTGCGACGGCCGCCTGACGCTGACGCGTCGCTTCCAGCTGATCCGCCCGAGCGACGGGGCGACGCTGCTGCGGGCGCGCACCCGCTTCGCCTGCGTGGCGCTGTCCAGCGGTCGCCCCCGTCGCCTGCCGGAGGCCTTTCGCGACCTCTATGGCGGCGCCCTGGTAACGGAGCCTGCCTAGGTCGCGAAAGTTTTTCGTGTGATGGGCTCCTGCCGCGGTTTTTTCTGGCGGCAAAGGCTCGTCCGGGCGAAGTTTTTGTTTTGCGCCGGCTGTCTATCGTGATCCCCCGGAGCTGCTGTACTAATGGCGTGTGAATCCACGGGCTCGCCCCTGTCCAACACGTCCATCGCAGGAGGGTGTCATGAAGATTGCCGTTCCCAAGGAAATCAAGAACCACGAGTATCGCGTCGCGCTGACCCCGACCGGAGTGCGCGAGCTGGTCGAGCGCGGCCATCAGGTCATCGTGCAGACCGGGGCCGGCGATGGCTCCGGTTTCGCCGACAGCGCCTTCGAGGCGGCCGGGGCGAGCCTGGAGTCCGACGTCGAGGCGCTGTGGAGCGCCGCCGAGCTGATCCTCAAGGTCAAGGAGCCGCAGCGCGAGGAAGTCGCGCGTCTCTCGTCGGGCCAGACCCTGTTCACCTACCTGCACCTGGCGGCCGAGGAGTCGCTGACCAAGGGGCTGATGGCCTCCGGGGCGACCTGTATCGCCTACGAGACCATCACCGATGCCCAGGGCGGCCTGCCGCTGCTGGCACCGATGAGCCGGGTCGCCGGTCGCATGGCGGTGCAGGCCGGGGCGCACAGCCTCGAGAAGGCGCAGGGCGGTTCCGGCGTGCTGCTGCCGGGGGTGCCCGGCGTGGCGCCGGCCAAGGTCACGGTGATCGGCGGCGGCGTGGTCGGCGAGAACGCCGCACGCATGGCGCTGGGGCTGGGCGCTGAGGTGACCGTGCTCGACCGGTCGCTGCCGCGCCTGGAGGTGCTCGATCATCGCTACCAGGGACGGCTGCGCACCGTCTATTCCACCGCGGATTCCCTGGAAGAGGCGATTCGCGAATCCGACCTGATCATTGGCGCGGTGCTGGTACCGGGCGCCGCCGCGCCCAAGCTGATCACCCGTGCGCAGCTGGCCGACATGAAGCCGGGCAGCGTGCTGGTCGACGTCGCCATCGATCAGGGCGGCTGCTTCGAGACCAGCAAGGCGACCACCCATGCCGAGCCCACCTACGTGGTCGACGGCGTGGTGCACTACTGCGTGGCCAACATGCCCGGCGCCGTGGCGCGCACCTCCACCCAGGCGCTGACCAACGCCACCCTGCCGTTCATCATCGCCCTGGCGGACAAGGGCTGGAAGCAGGCACTGGCCGATGACCCGCACTTCCTGCCCGGCCTCAACGTCCACGACGGCAAGATCACCTACCGTGCCGTGGCCCAGGCCTTCGGCCTCGACAGCGTCGACCCGGCCAGCCTGGTCGCGAGCTGACGGGCCGGGGTCTTCCCGCCGCACGCCCGGCGTTACCGCCGGGCGTCGGTCGCCTTGGCCGGGGGGGCGCGTTACCATAGCGGGCATTTCCGACAGCAGAGTCCGCTTTCCATGAGTACAGCCGCCAAGACGACCCGCGTGCTCACCGGCATCACCACGACCGGCACGCCCCACCTCGGCAACTACGTCGGCGCGATCAAGCCGGCGATCGCCGAGAGCCAGAACCCCGACGTCCAGTCCTTCTACTTCCTCGCCGACCTGCATGCCCTGATCAAGTGCCAGGACCCCGGGCGCGTCGAGCAGTCGCGTCTGGAGATCGCCGCCACCTGGCTGGCGCTGGGGCTGGATACCGACAACGCCATCTTCTATCGCCAGTCGGATATCCCGGAAATCCCCGAGCTGACCTGGATGCTGTCCTGCGTCTGCGCCAAGGGGCTGATGAACCGCGCGCATGCCTACAAGGCGGCGGTCGCCGAGAACGAGGCGGCCGGCAGCCCGGACCTCGATCGCGGCATCACCATGGGGCTGTTCGGCTACCCGGTGCTGATGGCCGCCGACATCCTGATGTTCAACGCCAACAAGGTGCCGGTGGGGCGCGACCAGATCCAGCACATCGAGATGGCCCGCGACATGGCCGGGCGCTTCAATCACCTCTACAAGAGCCAGTACTTCACGTTGCCCGAGGCCGTGGTCGACGAGAAGGTCGAGGTGCTCGGCGGGCTCGACGGGCGCAAGATGTCCAAGAGCTACAACAACACCATCCCGCTGTTCGTCTCCGAGAAGAAGCTGCTCAAGCTGGTGCGCAAGATCAAGACCAACTCCCTGGAGCCGGGCGAGCCCAAGGACCCGGATACCTGCACCCTGTTCCAGATCTACTCGGCCTTCGCCAGCGCCGAGGAAAGCGCGGCGATGCGCCGGCGCTACGCCGAGGGCATCGGCTGGGGCGAGGCCAAGAACGAGCTGTTCGAGTACCTCAACGCCCACCTGCGCGAGCCCCGCGAGCGCTATCAGGCGCTGATGGAGGACCCGGGGCATATCGAGGACGTGCTGCGCAAGGGCGCCGATCGTGCCCGGGCGGAAGCCGCGCCGCTGATGGACAGGCTGCGTCACGCCGTCGGGCTGGGGCGCTTCATCTAGTGGTGATCTCTCGGCAGGTTGTTCATCCGCAGCCTGCCCGTGGGAGCGACTTCAGTCGCGATGGTTCCGCCACCGGGCCGCCGCTGTCGAGGATGAATCCTCTCCCACAAGCCCTCTTCAGGGCCCGCCTTGCCAAGGATCATCCCTGCCTGCAGGGGGATTCGGGCAGGTAGCGCACGCAGAACCGGCTTCGACACGGGGCGCCGTCGGGCGCCCCGTGTCGTTGCATTCGCTTATAATTATAAGGGATAGCCACGATATCCTTTATGCATTTCACAACTTTCGAGTCTGACGATAGCCTGATAACAATTCACGTAGCCATGTCATGGAGGCTCGAATGTCGCAAGCAATGACAGTCACTCGTTCACCGCTGTCGGCCTGGCTGGCCGGCGTGCTGCTGCTGGCCGGCATCGCCGGTCTGGGGGCGGCCTACGGCGCCCGGCTGGCCGCCCTGCTGGTGGTCGGCGGCGCCTTCGGGGTCGCGCTCTACCATGCCGCCTTTGGCTTCACCGGCGCCTGGCGGGTATTCATCACCGAACGGCGCGGCCGTGGCCTGCGGGCACAGATGCTGATGCTGGCGCTGGCCGTGGTGCTGTTCTTCCCCGCGCTGGGGGCGGGCACGCTGTTCGGCAATCCGGTCAGCGGGTTCGTGGCGCCGATCGGCACTTCCGTGCTGGTGGGGGCCTTCCTGTTCGGTCTGGGCATGCAGCTGGGCAGTGGCTGCGCGTCCGGCACGCTGTACACGGTGGGTGGCGGCAACGCCCGCATGCTGATCACCCTGGCGTTCTTCGTCGTCGGCTCGTTGATCGGCACCGCGCACTTCAGCTGGTGGCAGAGCCTGCCGGCCTTTCAGCCGGTCTCGCTGGTCGACACCCTGGGCGCCGGCGGCGGCATCGCGGTCAGCCTGGTGCTGTTCGCGCTGATCGCCGGCATCACGGTGGTGCTGGAGAAGCGGCGTCACGGCCGGCTCGAGACGCCACCGCAACCCGAGGCGCGACCGGGCTCCCGCTGGCTGCGCGGCCCCTGGCCGCTGCTGGGTGGCGGCGTGGCGCTGGCGCTGCTGAACTTCATCACCCTGGCGCTGGCCGGGCGCCCCTGGGGGGTGACCTCGGCGTTCGCGCTGTGGGGCGCCAAGGGCTACCAGGCGCTGGGCGGCGACGTCGGCCAGTGGGGCTACTGGCAGGCCCCGGGCCATGCCGAGGCGCTGGCCGGCAGTGTCTGGAGCCATGTCACCTCGGTCATGGACATCGGCATCATCCTCGGCGCCATGGTCGCCGCCTCGCTGGCGGGGCGCTTCGCGCCGAACTTCCGGATTCCGCGGCGCTCGGCGCTGGCGGCGGTGCTCGGCGGTCTGCTGCTGGGCTACGGGGCCCGGCTGGCCTTCGGCTGCAACATCGGCGCCTATTTCGGCGGCATCGTCTCCGGCAGCCTGCACGGCTGGCTGTGGCTGGTGGCCGCCTTCGCCGGCAACATGCTGGGCGTCAGACTGCGGCCGTGGTTCTTCGCCCCGTCATCGCGCTGAGGCGTCGCGGGCACGACGATACCTGGCCCATCCGACCCGCCCCCATTCGGCGGCGGCACCGGCGACCAGCCCCCAGAAGGGGCTCAGTGCGACCGTCACCGCGGCGGTCGCGGCGATCACCGGCCAGCAGTCGGGCCGGCTGTCGAACAGCCGCCGGGTGACACCCAGCTGCCAGGCGGCCACCAGCAGCAGGGCGCCCAGCCCGGCGGCGGGAATGGCGGCCAGCAGGGCCAGGCTCCACGGCATCGGCAGGCAGGCCATGATGAGCATGGCCAGGCCCATCAGCAGCGGTGCCGTGCCGGTGCGTGCGCCGAAGCGGTAGTGCGCCGCCAGCCCGCCCGCGCCATGGCACATCGGCAGGGCACCGAACGGCGCGAGCACGAGATTGGCGAGGCCGGTGGAGATCGACAGGCGTGCGGGCGTGACATGGGCCGCGCGTTCACCGAAGTAGTCGCCGGCCACCAGGGCGGTCAGCACGATGGCATTGGTCACCGTCAACGCCAGCTGCGGCAGCACCAGGGTCGTCAGGGAATGCTCGATGGTGCCGATGTCCGGCCAGGCGGCCAGCGCCAGCAGGGAATGCGAGTCGGGCGCGGCGATCGCGCCCCGGTCCCCCCGCAGCAGGCCCAGCCCCGCCGCGACCAGCAGGGTGACCAGCACCGAGGGGCAGCGGGGCAGCCGCATCGTCACCAGCAGCACCACCAGCGTCACGCCGCCCAGCCAGGGTGCCTCGCCCATGAGTGCCAGGCTGGCCTGAGCCAGCATCACGCCCAGTCCCAGCTGCAGCCCGGCGAGCACGGACTGCGGTATCGGGCGGCTCAGGCGATTGATCCAGCCCGTCAGCCCGAGCCCCAGCATCACTCCCCCGATCATCACGCCGCTCAGGGCCACCGCCTGGGGCGTCATGCCCGTGGCCAGCAGCATCGCCGCCACGGCCTTCATGGGCTGTACGGGGATCGGCAGGCGGTAGCAGCAGGCGGTGGCGAGATAGAACGCCGCGAAGCCGAACAGCACCGGCCCGGGGGGCAGGACGCCCAGGGCCAGGATGCCCAGCGTCAGCGGCAGCAGGGTGCCCAGATCCCCCAGGGCGCCGTTGATCTCCTGCCCGTTGATGGCGAATCCGGCGGCCGGCGCTCCGGGGCTCCGACGACGCCTGGGAAGGGCTGGCATGCCGTGTCGTGTCCTGTAATCGCGAGCGTCAAGTGGAGCAAAGCCCTCCCTTCCGGTCAATACGCTTGCTGTCGAAACGCAGGAAAGCACCGCGCTTTCGAGGCGGCCGAGCGGGTGGCTGTGTTATTGTATCCCGTAACATTCCGTGTTCGCCGTGCCGTTTGCCCAACGGCATCCCAGCCCGCGCGAACGTCGTCACACCAACCTCGAGTCGAGAGATGAGCGAGAACGCCAAGCGCCCCCTGTATACCCCCTATGCCGGTCCGTCGCTGCTGGAAATGCCGCTGCTCAACAAGGGCAGTGCCTTCACCCTGAAGGAGCGCATCGACTTCAACCTGATCGGGCTGCTGCCCCAGAACGTCGAGACCATCGAGGAGCAGGCGGAGCGCGCCTATCGCCAGTACCGTCTGTGCAAGACCGATCTGGACAAGCACATCTATCTACGCTCGATCCAGGACGACAACGAGACGCTGTTCTTCCGCCTGCTGGAAGAACACCTCGAGGAGATGATGCCGATCATCTACACGCCGACGGTGGGCGAGGCGTGCGAGGAATTCTCCAACATCTATCGCAATCACCGCGGGATCTTCGTCGCCTATCCCGACCGGGAGCACATGGACGATATCCTGCGCAGTGCCACCAAGGATCGGGTCAAGGTGATCGTGGTCACCGACGGCGAGCGGATCCTGGGGCTCGGCGACCAGGGCATCGGCGGCATGGGCATCCCCATCGGCAAGCTCTCGCTGTACACCGCCTGCGGCGGCATCAGCCCGGCCTACACGCTGCCGATCATGCTCGACGTGGGCACCAACAACCAGCAGCTGCTCGACGACCCGATGTACATGGGCTGGCGCCACAAGCGCATCGGCGACGAGGAGTATGCCGAGTTCATCGACATGTTCGTGCAGGCGGTCAAGCGTCGCTGGCCCAACGCCCTGGTGCAGTTCGAGGACTTCGCCCAGACCAACGCCATGCCGCTGCTCGAGCGTTACCGCGACGAGCTGTGCTGCTTCAACGACGACATCCAGGGCACCGCCGCGGTCTGCGTGGGCACGCTGCTGGCCGCCTGCAAGTCACGCGATGTCGGGCTCGGCGACCAGCGGGTGGCCTTCGTCGGCGCCGGGTCCGCCGGCTGCGGCATCGCCGAGCAGATCATCGTCGCCATGCAGGCCGAGGGGCTCAGCGAGGCCGAGGCGCGCCGGCGGGTCTACATGGTGGACCGTCATGGCCTGCTGACCACCGACATGGACGGGCTGTACGACTTCCAGCAGCGCCTGGCCCACGACCCGCAGGATCTCGAGGGCTGGTCGGACAGCCAGCTGATGGACGTCATCACCCAGGCCCGCCCGACGATCCTGATCGGCGTCTCCGGGCAGAAGGGGCTGTTCAGCGAGGCGGTGATCCGTGCGCTGCACGAGAACTGCCCCAACCCGGTGGTGATGCCGCTGTCCAACCCCACCTCGCGGGTCGAGGCAACCCCCCAGGACATCGCCGACTGGACCGATGGTCAGGCCCTGGTGGCCACCGGCAGCCCCTTCCCGCCGGCCAAGGTCGGCGATCGCGAGATCGCCATCGCCCAGTGCAACAATGCCTACATCTTCCCCGGCGTGGGGCTGGGCGTGGTCGCCGCCAATGCCTCGCGAGTCACCGACGGCATGCTGATGGCGGCCTCCAACGCCCTGGCCAACGGCGCGCCAATCGTCAGGAAGGGCGAGGGCGCGCTGCTGCCTTCCCTCAGGGACATCCGCGAGCTCAGCAAGTCGATCGCCTTCGATGTCGCCAAGCAGGCCCAGGAGGAGGGCGTGGCGCTGTCGTCCAGCGACGAGGTGCTGTGGGAGGCGATCGAGCGCCACTTCTGGTATCCGCGCTATCGCCGCTATCGGCGCCGCGCTTTCTGAGCCGCTCTCCACTCGAAGCTTGCCTGCAAGAAAACGCCCTGCCAGCAAGGCAGGGCGTTTTCATTGGTGCCGAGTGACGGCCGGGGGCGTACCCCGGCACGGCGTCACTTGAGCATGTTGCGCAGCA
The DNA here is from genome assembly GCF_020148005.1 of Modicisalibacter tunisiensis. Lineage (GTDB taxonomy): Bacteria > Pseudomonadota > Gammaproteobacteria > Pseudomonadales > Halomonadaceae > Modicisalibacter > Modicisalibacter tunisiensis. The sequence continues at coordinate 1,506,689 of NZ_JAGXFD010000001.1, forward strand.
CGAAGTGCAGGATGCCGCCGTGGCGGTAGTATTCCAGCTCGTTGACGGTGTCGATGCGGCACTTGGCGTCGAGGGTCTTCTCGCCCTTGTCGGTACCGATGGTCACCTTGACGGTGCCGCCCGGCTCGAGATCCTTGAGCCCCTCGATGGAGAAGGTCTCGTCGCCGGTCAGCCCCAGCGACTGGCGGCCCTCGCCCTCGGGGAACTGCAGCGGCAGCACGCCCATGCCGATCAGGTTGGAGCGGTGGATGCGCTCGTAGGATTCGGCGATCACCGCGCGCACGCCCAGCAGCCGCGTGCCCTTGGCCGCCCAGTCGCGTGACGAGCCGGTGCCGTACTCCTTGCCGGCGACCACCACCAGCGGCGTATCGTCCTCGACATACTTCATCGCCGCGTCGTAGATCGACAGCTGCTCGCCGGAGGGCACATGCCGGGTGTAGCCGCCCTCGACGTCGTCGAGCATCTCGTTTCTGATGCGCACGTTGGCGAAGGTGCCGCGCATCATCACCTCGTGATTGCCGCGCCGCGAGCCGTAGGAGTTGAAGTCCTTCACCGCCACGCCGTGTTCCTGCAGGTAGCGCCCGGCGGGGCTGTCCGGCTTGATCGCACCGGCCGGCGAGATGTGGTCGGTGGTCACCGAGTCACCGAGCATCGCCAGCACGCGCGCCCCCTTGACGTCCTCGACCGGCTCGGGCTCCTTGCCCATGCCCTCGAAGAACGGCGGGTGCTGGATGTAGGTGGAATCCTTCGACCACTCGTAGACCTTGCTTTCCGGCACCTTGATCGAGCGCCAGGTCTCGTCGCCGTCGAAGACCTCGGCGTACTCCTTGCGGAACATGTCGGTCTTGACCTGCTCCACGGCGGCGGCGATCTCGGCCTGGCTGGGCCAGATATCCTTGAGATAGACCGGCTGGCCGTCCTTGCCGGTGCCCAGCGGCTCCCTGGAGAGATCGACACGCACGTTGCCGGCCAGGGCGTAGGCCACCACCAGGGGCGGCGAGGCCAGCCAGTTGGTGCGGACCAGCGGATGCACGCGGCCCTCGAAGTTGCGGTTGCCGGAGAGCACCGAGGCCACGGTCAGGTCGCCGGCGTCCACCGCCTTCTCGATCGGCTCGGGCAGCGGGCCGGAGTTGCCGATGCAGGTGGTGCAGCCGTAGCCGACCAGATTGAAACCCAGTTCGTTCAGGTCGTCCTGCACGCCGCCGGCGGCGAGGTAGTCGGTCACCACCTTGGAACCCGGTGCCAGCGAGGTCTTGACCCACGGCTTGGTGACGAGCCCCTTCTCCACCGCCTTGCGGGCCAGCAGGCCGGCGGCCAGCATCACGCTGGGGTTGGAGGTGTTGGTGCAGGAGGTGATGGCGGCGATCACCACCGCGCCCGGGTTGAGCGTGAAGGATTCGCCGTCGAACTCGACGTCCTGGCTATCGGCGTGCTGGTAGTGGCGGTGAGTGTCGTGGATCTCGACGTCATCGACCGCATGGCCGCCCTCGGATTGCCACTTGGCCTTTTCCTCATCGGGGGCGTCCGGTGTGCCGTCATCCATCAGTTTTTCGAAGGTCGCCTTCATGTCGGTCAGGGCGACGCGGTCCTGAGGCCGCTTGGGCCCGGCCAGGCTGGCGACGACGTCACCCATGTCGAGCTCCAGGGTGTCCGAGTAGATCGGCTCGTGCCCCGGTTCGCGCCATAGGCCCTGCTCCCGGGCGTAGGCTTCGACCAGCGCGATCTGGGCGTCGTCACGGCCGGATAGGCGCAGGTAGGCGAGGGTCTGCTCGTCGATGGGGAAGAAGCCGCAGGTGGCGCCGTACTCGGGGGCCATGTTGGCGATGGTGGCGCGATCCGCCACCGGCATGTCCTTGAGGCCGTCGCCGTAGAACTCGACGAACTTGCCGACCACGCCCTTCTGGCGCAGCATCTGGGTCACCGTCAGCACCAGATCGGTGGCGGTGATGCCCTCGCGCAGCTTGCCGGTGATCTTGAAGCCGATCACCTCGGGAATCAGCATCGACACCGGCTGGCCGAGCATGGCGGCTTCCGCCTCGATGCCGCCCACGCCCCAGCCGAGCACGCCCAGGCCATTGATCATGGTGGTGTGGGAGTCGGTGCCCACCAGGGTGTCGGGATAGGCGAAGGTCTTGCCGTTGTCTTCCTTGGTCCACACCGCCTTGCCCAGGTACTCCAGGTTGACCTGGTGGCAGATGCCGGTGCCCGGCGGGACCACGCGGAAGTTGTCGAAGGCCTGCTGGCCCCAGCGCAGGAACTCGTAGCGCTCGCGGTTGCGTTCCATCTCGATGGCGACGTTGTCCTTGAACGCCGACGGGTCGCCGAAGTGGTCGACCATCACCGAGTGGTCGATGACCAGGTCCACCGGCGACAGCGGGTTGATGCGCGCCGGGTCGTCGCCGAGGCGGGCCACGGCGTCGCGCATCGAGGCCAGGTCGACCACGCCGGGCACACCGGTGAAGTCCTGCATCAGCACGCGTGCCGGTCGATAGCCGATCTCGCGGTTCGAGCGGCCTGCCTTCTGCCAGTCCACCAGCGCCTGCATGTCCTCGCGCGAGACCGTCTCGTCGTCGGCGAAGCGCAGCTGATTCTCGAGCAGCACCTTGAGGGTGAAGGGCAGACGGTCGATATTGCCCAGTGCCTCGGCGGCCCTGGGCAGGCTGTAGTAATGGTAGGTCGAGCCCCCGGCCTCGAGAGTGCTCAGGGTGGTCGGCGTTTCGTCAGCGCTCATGGACTCCTCCTCATGCCTTGCTTGGGCGTCGACTCGGGCGGCGGAACTGCCGGCTTCAACGGCCTGCCGGTGGTGCCGGGAAGCGCCTCCCGAGTGGTCAGGTTCCTGATTGACTAGGGCTACGATACTACGCCTAGGGGCGGGATTGTCGACACTTGGCCCGCATTGCCTCTTTTCATCACATGGCAATGATAGGCCGAGAATTCAAGCGGGCCCAATCGGCGGTGGGTGTCCGGCGCCGACTCGACTATCCTGAACAGGACCGTCAATTCGCCCCTTGAAAGCCGATGTCGATGCCCCCAAATCCCCTGTCATCACGGCATCGACGCGCCGATCATGGCAGAGTGGGAGTCGATCATGAACGAAGAGATGCTCACCGCGCATGCGACCCACTGCCCCTATTGCGGGGCTGCCTTCGACCTGCTGGTCGATGCCAGCCAGGGCAGTCACGTGACCTGGGAGGATTGTCCGCGCTGCTGTGCCCCGATGCAGGTCGGCGTGGAGGTTTCTTGCGTGCTCGGCGACATCGAACGGGTGACGGTGGCGCGCGACGACGACATCGTGTAGGGCACGGCCGATAGGCATGCCCTATATCGATCATTGGGGTTATCAAATTGGCAGATCGCGGGGGCGATCGTAACCTCGTCCTCGTCATCATTCACAAGCGACCACACTCAACTCTCAAGGAGCGTTACATGAGCGTACTGGTTGGACGTCAGGCACCGGATTTCGAAGCGGCCGCCGTTCTGGGCGATGGCACCATCGTCGACAACTTCAAGCTGTCCGACAGCAACGGCAAGCTGCGCGTGCTGTTCTTCTGGCCGCTGGACTTCACCTTCGTCTGCCCCTCCGAGATCATCGCCCACGACAACCGTCTGGCGCAGTTCAAGGAGCTGGGTGTGGAGGTCATCGGCGCTTCCATCGACTCCCAGTTCACCCACTACGCCTGGCGCAAGACCTCGCCGGACAACGGTGGCATCGGTGAAGTCGGCTTCCCGGTCGTGGCGGACGTCAAGCACGAGATCGTCCAGGCCTACGGCATCGAGCATCCGGAAGCGGGTGTCGCCCTGCGCGCCTCCTTCCTGATCGACGAGGACGGCGTGGTCCAGCACCAGACCGTCAACAACCTGCCGCTGGGCCGCAACGTCGACGAGATGCTGCGCATGGTCAAGGCGCTCAAGCATCACCAGACGCACGGCGAAGTCTGCCCGGCCGGCTGGGACGAAGGCCAGGAAGGCATGAAGGACACCGCCGAGGGTGTCGCCAAGTACCTCGGCGAGCACTCCAAGGAACTGTAACGGTTTCCGGGTGTCATGGGGCGGCCTGCGGGCCGCCCCTTGTCGTCTACGGGAGGTTGTACCCGCGGGCGGCTGTGACCTGGCCTTGGCATCGACCGAGCCCAGCTCACAGCCAATCCGGCCACTTCAGCAGGCAATGTCAACGGAGAGCGCCGTCCCGGGACGGCGCTCGCTGCGCGAGAGGATTCTTTCATGAGTGAAGCGCGTCATCAGCGACTGATCATCCTGGGTTCCGGCCCGGCGGGCTACACGGCGGCGGTCTACGCGGCCCGGGCCAACCTGAGCCCGCTGCTGATCACCGGCATGCAGGCCGGCGGCCAGCTGACCACCACCACCGATGTCGACAACTGGCCCGGCGACGACGCCGGCGTGCAGGGCCCGGAGCTGATGGAGCGCATGAAGCGTCACGCCGAGCGCTTCAACACCGAGGTCCTCTTCGACCACATCGACGAGGTGGAGCTGGGCCGCCGGCCCTTCACCCTCAAGGGCAGCAACGGTCTCTACACCTGCGACGCCCTGATCATCGCCACCGGCGCCAGTGCCCGCTACCTGGGCCTGCCCTCCGAGCAGCAGTTCATGGGGCAGGGGGTGTCCGCCTGCGCGACCTGCGACGGCTTCTTCTACCGCAATCAGGAGGTCGTGGTGGTCGGCGGGGGCAACACCGCCGTGGAGGAGGCGCTGTACCTGTCCAACATCGCCTCGCGGGTGACCCTGGTGCATCGTCGCGACAGCCTGCGGGCCGAGAAGATCCTGCAGGACAAGTTCTTCGAGAAGGTCGACAACGGCAACATCGCCGTCGAGTGGAACCAGACCGTCGACGAGGTGCTCGGCGACGGCTCCGGCGTCACCGGCGTGCGGCTGCGCTCCATGCTGGATGACAGTACCCGCGAGCTGGCGGCCCCGGGCGTGTTCATCGCCATCGGCCACACGCCCAATACCGGTCTGTTCGCGGGCCAGCTGGAGATGAGCGGCGGCTACATCACGGTGCGCTCCGGGCTCGACGGCAACGCCACCGCCACCAGTGTGCCGGGCGTGTTCGCCGCCGGCGACGTCATGGATCACGTCTATCGCCAGGCCATCACTTCCGCCGGCAGCGGCTGCATGGCCGCGCTCGACGCCGAGCGCTACCTGGACGGCCTGGAGTGAACGCCGGCCGGGCTTCGGTCTGACAGCCCTCCGATCGACTCGGGGAGCGCCGCCTGGCGCTCCCCGTTCTTTTTGCGACTTCCCGTCTTGGCCCCCCTTGCCGGGTCTCCCCGCCGTCCAGCGGTGCGTCTGCCGTCTGGCGGCGGCCTCAGTAGTGGGGCGGGCGCTCGTCCGCTGCCCCGAGATCCGGAGACAGGCTTGCCAGGGTCTGATGCTGATCGCGCAGGCGCTGCTGCATCAGTTCGTTCATGCGCTCGAGCTGGCTCAGGCGCTGTTCCTGGCGCACTGCGGCGCGATCCAGCGTGTCCAGCCAGTGCTCCTGATAGGCCAGCCGGCTCTCCAGCGCCTCGATGCGCGCCTCCAGGCGGCTGATAAGCGGGCCATTTTCGATCATGCTAGAATCGCTGCGTTGTGTGTTGCCGTTCATCGCGACACCTTGATTTTTCCTGACATCGCCCGTCGCCTCGGCGACCGGGCCGTTATTGGTTGACAACAAGAGAACCCGAGGTCCATGAATCGAAAGGTATTACTGCGTTGCAGTATCATCAGTCTCCTGCTGGCCGCTCCCGCCCCGCTGCTGATCGCCCTGTTCGCCTCGCTGGCCGACGGCGCGTTGACCGGCGAGCTGGAAAAGGCCCTGGAGCTCGATGGTATCGAGCGTATCTACGTGGCCAGCGCCGTGGCGATCTTCGTGATTCTACTGGTGGCGACCCTGGCCGTTAACATTCTCACCCCACAGCTGGCCAACCTGGCGGACATCGAAAGCGATGATCGCGAGACCGGCGAGGTCAAGTGGTTCAACGTCAACAAGGGCTACGGCTTCATCACGCGCGAGAACGGCGAGGATGTGTTCGTGCACTTTCGCGCCATCCGCGGCAAGGGGCATCGTACCCTGGCCGAGGGGCAGAAGGTGCGCTACCACGTGGTCCAGAACGAGCGTGGGCTGCAGGCCGATGACGTCACCGTCATCACCTGACGCCTGTCAGCGCTTTCCGAAACGACATCGCCCCGGCCTTCGCCGGGGCGATGTCGTTCGGGGCTCGGGCGTTCAGGTTGGATCCTCGCCATGGTCGGGGCGCTCGTCCACGTCGGCGCGTGCCTCGGCCTCGACGAACACCCGCTTGACCGTGGGCACCTCGGCCTTGATGTCCCGGTCCAGCGTGGCGATGGCGCGCTCGATGCGCTCGGCGGGGGTGCCGCGCGCAAAGCGGATGCTGAGCGTGGCGAGGACGAAGTCCGGGCCCATGTGCATGGTCAGCACCTCGTTGACCGACTCCACGGCGTCGGCCTGGCCGGCCAGCCGCCGGAGGGCGTCGACCACGCCGCGATTGGCGCTTTCGCCGATCAGCAGCCCCTTGGTCTCGACCGCCAGCCAGATCGCCGTGCCGCCGAGGATCAGGCCGATGATCACCGAGGCGATGCCATCGAAGAGCGGATTGTGCGTCCATTCGCTCAGCCAGATGCCGCCGAGCGCCACCAGCAGACCGAGCAGGGCGGCGGAGTCCTCGAACACCACCATGAACATGGTCGGGTCCTTGCCACGGCGCACCGCCTGCACATAGCCCCACTTGCCCTTGGTCTTGCGGAAGGCGTTCAGCGCGAAGGCCCAGGACGCGCCCTCGAAGAGGATCCCCAGCCCCAGCACGATGTAGTTGATCAGCGGCGACTGCATCGGCTCGGGGTGAAGGATGTGGTTGATGCCCTCGTAGACCGACACCCCGGCGCCCACGGCGAAGATCAGCAGGGCGACCACGAAGCTCCAGAAGTAGACCTCCTTGCCGTGGCCGAAGGGAAACTGCGCGCTGGGCGGGCGGCTGGCGCGCTTCAGGCCCAGCAGCAGCAGGCCCTGGTTGCCGGTGTCGACCACCGAGTGAATGCCTTCGGAGAGCATCGCCGAACTGCCGGTGAAGGCGGCGGCGACGAACTTGGTGATCGCGATCAGCAGGTTGCCGCCCATGGCGGCATAGATGACCGGCTTGGATTCCGCCATGGCATCGCATCCTTGTCGTCATGGGGAGAGTGGAGAACGGGCAATGTGCCCGCAGCATGGCCTATTGTCCCGAGTCCGGCCAGTCGATGGGGCCCTCGTGGCCGCTCGGGCAGACCTGCCAGAAGCGGTCGGGGTCGTCGCCGGGCTGCCAGCCGCCCAGCGAGCAGCGCACCTCGCAGCCCAGCCGCTGCACGGCCTCCCGGGCGAGATCGATGTCCCGCGGCCAGGGCGTGGCGGCGCTGTCGAGCCACAGGCTGGCGAAGCCGTCGGCCACGCCCTCGACCAGTAGCACCGGAACCGTCTCGCCCGCGCAGTAGCCGCGGCCGCGCCACTTGCGCTTGCCGGCGGGCTGCAGCGGGGCGGCGTCGAGGCGCTCGCCCAGCCAGGCATTGAGGGCCTCGAGGTCGGCACCCGCCAGATAGATTTCGATATCGGGATAGCGTTCCATGGCAGCCTCAGGTGAACAGCCGGACGAGGATCGTCTCGTAGACCCGGCTCAGTGTATCGAGATCCGCCGCGCGCACGCGCTCGTTCACCTTGTGGATGGTGGCGTTGAGCGGGCCGAGTTCCACCACCTGGCAGCCGAGGGTGGCGATGAAGCGCCCGTCCGAGGTGCCGCCGGCGGTGGACAGGGTCGGTGTCAGGCCGGTCACCGACTCGACCCCGGCCACGGTGGCCTCGATGAGCGGGCCGTGGTCGGTGAGGAAGGGCTCGCCGTTGAGCGTCCAGTCGAGGCGGTAGTCGAGCCCGTGGGCGTCGAGGATCGCCTCGGTACGCTGACGCAGTGTCTCGTGGCTGAGCTCGGTGGAGTGGCGGAAGTTGAACACCACTTCCAGCTCGCCGGGAATCACGTTGGTGGCGCCGGTGCCCGAGCGGATGTTGGAGATCTGGAAGCTGGTCGCCGGGAAGAAGGCATTGCCGTCGTCCCAGTGCTCGCGGCACAGGGCATCGAGCGCCGGGGCCGCCTCGTGGATGGGGTTGCGCGCCATGTGGGGATAGGCCACGTGCCCCTGCACGCCGTGCACGTGCAGCACGCCGCCCAGCGAGCCCCGCCGGCCGTTCTTGATGGTGTCGCCGAGGCGCTCGCTCGACGAGGGCTCGCCGACGATGCAGTAGTCGAGTCGCTCGTGGGCCTCGCGCAGGTGCTCGACCACCGCGCGGGTGCCGTCGACCGCGGGCCCTTCCTCGTCGGCGGTGATCAGGAAGGCGAGCTGGCCGGGATGATCCGGATGCGCCGCGACGAAGCGCTCCACGGCGGTGACCATCGCCGCCAGGCTGCCCTTCATGTCGGCGGCGCCGCGCCCGCACAGCTCGCCGGCGGCATTGATGCGCGGCTCGAAGGGCGGGGCGTCCCACTGCGCCGCGGGGCCGCTGGGCACCACATCGGTGTGGCCGGCGAAGGCCAGCACCGGGCCGTGATGCCCGCGCACCGCCCAGAAGTTCTCGACCTCGCCGAACGCCAGGCGCTGGATGCGAAAGCCCAGACGCTCGAGGCGCTCGATCATCAGCGTCTGGCAGCCGGCGTCATCGGGGGTCACCGACGGGCGGCGCATCAGCTCCATGGCCAGGTCGAGCGTCGGCGACAGCGACGCGGGGGAGTCGGACGAAGACATGCGGATTCCTGGTAGTCGGCCGGTGGGGCGCCCGCGTGGCGGGCGCCGTCAGCTCAGTTGTGGGCGTGCAGCGCTTCGTTCAGCGCGACGGCACTCTTGTTGGTCAGGCACTCGATGCGCCCGTTGAGCGAGTTGCGACGCAGCAGCAGGTCGTTCTGGTTGGCCAGCTCGCGGGCCGCCACGGTACGCACTTCCTGGCCCTGGTCGTCGAGCACCACGACCTTGGCGCCGGCGGTGAGGTAGAGGCCGGCCTCGACGGTGCAGCGATCCCCCAGCGGGATGCCGATCCCGGCATTGGCGCCGATCAGGCAGCCCTCGCCGACCTTGATCACGATGTTGCCGCCGCCGGAGAGGGTGCCCATGGTCGAGCAGCCGCCGCCCAGGTCCGAGCCCTTGCCGATCATCACCCCGGCGGAGATGCGGCCCTCGACCATGCCCGGGCCTTCGGTGCCGGCGTTGAAGTTGACGAAGCCCTCGTGCATGACCGTGGTGCCCTCGCCGAGGTGGGCGCCGAGGCGCACGCGGGCGGTGTCGCCGATGCGCACGCCCCGGGGTACCACGTAGTCGGTCATCTTGGGGAACTTGTCGACGCAGTCCACCGACAGCACGCGGCCTTCGAGACGGGCCTTGAGACGACGCTCCGGCAGCTCCTCGACGTCGATCGGGCCTTCGCTGGTCCAGGCGGTGTTGCGCAGCAGGCCGAACATGCCGGTGAGGTCGACGCCGTGGGGCTTGACCAGGCGGTGCGAGAGCAGGTGCAGCTTGAGATAGACCTCCGGGACGCTCTGCGGCGGCTGGTCCACCTCCAGGAAGGTGGCGACCAGCGGGCGCCGGCTGGCGGCGAGGCTGGCGGCCAGCTCGGCCTGGTCGGCATGACCGGCGGCCTTGAGCGCCTCGGCCAGTGCCGCGCAGTGCTCGGGCAGGAAGCTCACTGCGGCGTTGCCGGCCGGGGCGTCGAGCGCCTGGCGGGCGGCCTCGACCAGCGCGGCGTCGGGCTTGAGCAGCGGCGCCGGATAGTAGACGTCCAGCCAGTCGCCTTGGGTGTTCTGATGGCCGATTCCGAGGGCGAAACTCAGCATGTGCAGTCTCCTGAAACGTGGGTGTAGAACAGGTTCAAGTCAGATCGGCGTAGTCGTCGCGTGCTCGGCCGACGATCAGCGTCTCGCCGGTGTCGAGCAGCGGGCGCTTGAGCAGGGTCGGCTGCGCCAGGATCAGGGTGCGGGCGTGGGCGTCGTCGCTGCGTGCGGCCTGGCGGTCGGTGTCATCGAGCCCGCGCCAGGTGGTGCTGCGGGTGTTGAGCAGCGCCTCCAGACCGGCCAGCGCGATGAAGCGGTCCAGTGTGGCGGCGTCGAGCCCGTCGGCGCGCAGGTCGTGGTAGCGATGGGCGATGCCGCGGGCGTCGAGCGCCTTGCGGGCCTTGCGGCAGGTGTCGCAGCTCTTGATGCCGTAGAGCGTCATCATCGGGCGTGGTGTCCTCTCACTGGCGGCGTTCGATGAAGGCACGCAGGCGCCGGGCGGCCTCGGCCGTGGCGTCGGCCTCGGCGACCAGCGCCAGGCGCAGGCGTCCGGCGCCGGGGTTGCCGCTCACGCCGTCGCGGGACATGTAGCGGCCGGGCAGCACGCTGACGTGTTCCTCGGCGAACAGCGCACGGGTGAAGGCCTCGTCGTCGCCGCCCGGGACCGCCGGCCACAGGTAGAAGCTCGCCTGCGGCGCGGGGAAGTCCAGCACCGGCGCGAGGATCTCGGTGACGGCGGCGAACGTCTCGCGGTAGGCGTCGCGGTTGGCGCGCACGTGGCTCTCGTCGTTCCAGGCGACGATCGAGGCCTTCTGCACCTGCAGCGGCATGGCGCAGCCGTGATAGGTGCGGTAGCGCTTGAAGGGCGCGATCAGCTCGGCGTCGCCGGCGACGAAGCCGGAGCGCAGCCCCGGCAGGTTGGAACGCTTGGACAGCGAATGGAAGACGATGCAGCGCCGGTAGTCGTCGCGGCCCAGCGTCCGGCAGGCCTCGAGCAGCCCCGGCGGTGGTGCGGTCTCGTCCAGGTAGAGTTCGGAGTAGCACTCGTCGGAGGCGATCAGGAAGTCATGCTCGTCGGCCAGCGCGATCAGCCGCCGGAAGTCGGCCAGCGGCGTCACCGCGCCGGTGGGGTTGCCCGGCGAGCAGACGAAGACCAGCTGCACCTCGCGCCAGACCTCGGCCGGCACGGCGTCGAGGTCGGGGCGGAAGTCGTTGGCGGCGGTGCAGTCGAGATACAGCGGCGTGCCGCCGGCCAGCAGGGTCGCGCCCTCGTAGATCTGGTAGAAGGGGTTGGGCATCGCCACCTTCGCCGGGCGCGAGCGATCGAGGGCGGCCTGGACGAAGGCGAAGATCGCCTCGCGGGTGCCGTTGACCGGCAGCACGTGGCGCTCTGGGTCGAGGCTGCCCGGCGCCAGGCCGAAGCGCCGCGTTGCCCAGCCGGCGAGGGTCTCGCGCAGCTCGGGCAGCCCGGCGGTGGCCGGGTAGCGGGCGACGTCGCCCTGGTGGCGGGCGAGCGCCTCGAGCACCGCCGCGGGCGGCGCGTGCTGCGGCTCGCCGATGGTCAGCGGAATCGGCGACCGATCGGGAGGCGTCACGCCGGCCTTGAGCGCGGCGAGCTTCTCGAAGGGGTAGGGCTTGAGCGCGTCGAGATTGGGATTCATGGGGTGCCAGCGGCCCGGCGAGCGGGCGAATGTCATTATGAGTGCCGTGCGGCGCGAAGCCACCGATTATAGGGAAGCTGCGGGACCCCCTCAAATGCTTGGGGCCGGTGTCACACGTCGAGGGTCTCGCACAGCCGGCGGCGCAGCTCGGCCTGGCGCTCGGGGTCGGTGAGCGGCTCGCCGTTCTTGTCGGTGATGAAGAACACGTCCTCGACGCGCTCGCCGAGGGTGGCGATCTTGGCCGCCGAGAGGGCGATGTGCTGTTCCATGAAGATCCGCCCCACGCGGGCCAGCAGCCCCGGACGGTCGGGGGCGATCAGCTCCAGCATGGTACGGGCGTTGGTGCCGTCGGGCTCGATCAGCACCTGGGTGGGCACGCGGAAGTGCTTGAGCTGGCGCGGCGTGTGGCGGTTGACGATCTGCGGGTAGTCGTCCGGGTCGTCGAGTTCCTCGATCAGGTGCTCGCGGATGCGCTCGAGACGGGCGGGCTCACGGATCGGCTCGTTGTTGTCGTCGAGCACGATGAAGGTGTTGAGCGTGCGGTTGTTGCTCGAGGTGGCGATGCGCGCGTCGTGGATCGACAGGTCGAGCTGGTCGAGCGCCGCGGCGGTGGCGGCGAACAGGTCGTCCACCGAGGGGGTGTGGATGAATACCTTGGTGCCGCCCTCGCTGGTGCCCTCGGCCGGCGCGCTGACCAGCACCATGGGCAGCTCGGAGCCGCCGTGGGCGAGGATGCCCTGGGTGTGCCAGGCGATCTCGCTGGGGGCGTACTGCACGAAGTAGTCGTCGCCGAGGGTGTCCCAGAGCGCCTCGACGCGGTCCGCGTCGACGCCCAGGGTGCGCAGCAGGGCCAGGGCCTCGGTGCGCGTCTCGCGGATCCAGTCGTCGCGGTCGATGGGGTTTTCCAGGCCGCGCCGCAGGGCGCGCTTGGTCTCGCTGTGCAGCTGACGCAGCAGGGCGGCGCGCCAACCGTTCCACAGCGAGGGGTTGGTGGCGGTGATGTCGGCGACGGTAAGCACGTAGAGGTAGTCGAGGTGCACCTCGTCGCGCATCTGGCCGGCGAACTCGCGGATCACGTCCGGGTCGGAGATGTCGCGCTTCTGCGCGGTCTTCGACATCAGCAGGTGGTGTTCGACCAGCCAGGCGACCAGGCGGGTGTCGCGGGGCGACAGGCCGTGGCGCTCGGCGAAGTCGGTGACCAGGCCGGCGCCGATGTGCGAATGATCGCCGCCCTGGCCCTTGCCGATGTCGTGGAAGAGCCCGGCGATCCACAGCAGTTCCAGCTTGGGCAGCTGGTGGACCAGGGTGGCCGCGACCGGAAAGTCCTGGCGGCCCTCGGGCTCGCGGAAGCGCTGGATGAAGGTCAGCAGGCGCAGGGTGTGGGCGTCCACCGTGTAGAGGTGGAAGAGGTCGTGCTGCATCAGCCCTACCGCCTGGCCGAACTCGGGCAGGTACTTGCCGAGGATGCCGTAGCGGTTCATGCGGCGCAGCTGGCGGGCCACGTTGCCGCCGCTGCGCAGCAGCTCCATGAACAGGCTCTGGTGGCGCAGGTCGTCGCGGAAGCCTTCGTCGATCAGGTGGCGGTGGTCGCGGATCAGGCGAATGGTCGCGGCACGCACGCCCTCGATCTCGGGGTGCTGGGCCATCAGCAGGAACAGCTCGAGCAGCGCGCCGGGGCGGCGCAGGAAGACGCGGGGATGACGCGCCTGGATATAGCCGCCCTTGACCTCGAAGCGGGCGTTGAGCGGCCGGGTCTCGAGCACCTCGGCGGCGCGCAGGATCATCTCGTCGAAATGCTGCAGCAGCATGTCGTTGAGCCCGGCCAGCGCGGTGACGTGGCGATAGTAGCGCTTCATGAACTGCTCGACGCCCAGCCGCCCCGGCGAGTCGTGGTAGCCGAACAGCTCGGCAATGGCCCGCTGGTGGTCGAACAGCAGGCGGTCCTCGGCGCGCCCGGTGAGCATGTGCAGGGCGTAGCGCACCTGCCACAGGAAGGCCTGGCCCTGGCTGAGGATGCGCAGCTCGGCATCGTTCATGAAGCCCTGGGCGACCACCTCCTCGTAGCGCAGCGGGCCGAAGTAGCGCTTGGCAACCCAGCCGATCATCTGGATGTCGCGGAGCCCGCCGGGCGAGCTCTTGAGGTTGGGCTCGAGCTGGTATTCGGAGTTGTTGTGCTTGTAGTGACGGGCGATCTGCTCCTGCCACTTGGCCTCGAAGAACTGATCCGGCGGCCACATGTGCGCGCTCGACAGGCGTTCGCCCATCGCCGTGCGCAGCCGCTCGGGGCCGGCCAGGGTGCGCGTCTCGAGCAGGTTGGTGATCACCGTGACATCGTTGCGGGCCTCGCGTTCGCAGTCAGCCAGCGAGCGCACGCTGTGCCCGATCTCCAGGCCGATGTCCCAGAGGAAGGTGATGAAGGCGGTCAGCGGTTCACGGTAGGGGGTGTCGTCGTCGCGCTCGAGCAGCAGCAGCAGGTCGATGTCGGAGTGTGGATGCAGCTCGCCGCGGCCATAGCCGCCCACCGCCAGCAGGGCCACGCCGTCGTCGGGCCAGGCGTGGTGCTCCCAGGCGATGGCCAGCAGCCGGTCCAGGCACCAGGCGCGCCCGTGGACCAGATCGCGGATGTCGGCGCCGGCCCGGAAGCGGGCGTCCAGGCGCTCCTGGATCTCGCGCAGCGCCTGCTTGTAGACCGGAATCGGCGAGCGGCTGGTGTCGAGCGCGGCGCAGAACGCCGTGGCGTCGAACAGCGTCTCGTCCGGAACGAAGCGGTAGTGGTGCAGCAGCATGCGCGATGGCTCTCCGAAGCTGGCGGCGCGGCGCGTGTGGCGGGTCAGCCCTGAAGGAAGGAGAGGTCTTCCTCGGGGCGGGCGGTCAGCACCTCGACGCCGGTGGCGGTGACCACCAGGGTGTGCTCCCACTGCGCGGATAGGCTCTTGTCGCGGGTCACCGCCGTCCAGCCGTCGCGCAGCACCTTGGTGCGATAGCCGCCGGCGTTGATCATCGGCTCGATGGTAAAGCACATGCCCTCGGCGAGTGCGATGTCGGCCTCGGGGGCGTAGCCGTCGTAGTGCAGTACCTGCGGTTCCTCGTGGAAGACGCTGCCGATGCCGTGGCCGCAGAAGTCGCGCACCACCGAATAGCCGTTGGCTTCGGCATGCTGCTGGATGACGCGACCGATCTCGGAGAGCCGGGTGCCGGGGCGGACCAGTGCCATGCTCTTGTACAGGCACTCCTGGGTGACGCGGCACAGTCGCTCACCCTGGATGCTCTCGCCGATCACGTACATCTTGCTGGAGTCGCCGTGGTAGCCGTCGGCGGTCTTGACGGTGACATCGATGTTCATGATGTCGCCTTTCCTGAGGGTCTTGCCGTCGTCGGGGATGCCGTGACACACCACATGGTTGATCGAGGTGCAGATCGACTTGGGGAAGCCGTGGTAGTTGAGCGGTGCGGGCACCGAGCCCAGCTCGTTGACAATGAAGTCGTGGCACAGGCGGTCAAGTTCGCCGGTGCTGACGCCGGCACGTACGTGCTGGTCGAGCAGCGCGAAGACGGCGGCGGCCTGTCGGCCGGCCTCGCGCATCTTGATGATTTCGTCGGGAGTCTTGATGGAAGCGTTCATGGAATCTCGAATCGGGAGCGTGGGGAAGCCCGCGTGGCGCGGGGCCATCGGCTTCATTCTGGCATCATTCTATGGTATAAAGCCGCGCGCTTGACTGCAATCCGCCCGCCGGCGGAGCGCCGTCAGGCGGCAAGTCCATCAAATGCCTGAAAACACACATGTACCGTCACATGGTCCCGGGTGCCGAGGTCGACGCCGATGCGTGCCGCGGTCGGATCCATGGGGTACATGGAGGCCTAACCCGATTCATCAGGAGACATCCCATGGCGCAAGTCAACATGCGCGACCTGCTCAAGGCGGGCGCCCACTTCGGCCACCAGACCAAGTACTGGAACCCGAAGATGAGCAAGTTCATCTTCGGTGCGCGCAACAAGATTCACATCATCAACCTCGAGCACACCCTGCCGGCGCTGAACGACGCCATCGGCGTGGTCGAGAAGATGGCTGCCGCCAACAACAAGATCCTGTTCGTCGGCACCAAGCGCGCCGCCAGCAAGATCATCAAGGAAGAAGCCACCCGCGCGGGTCAGCCGTTTGTCAACCATCGCTGGCTCGGCGGCATGCTGACCAACTACAAGACCATTCGCGTGTCCATCAAGCGTCTGCGCGAACTGGAAGCGATGCGCGAGGACGGCACCTTCGAGAAGCTGACCAAGAAGGAAGTCCTGATGGCCACCCGCGAGCAGGACAAGCTCGAGCGGTCCATCGGCGGCATCAAGGACATGGGCGGCCTGCCGGATGCGCTGTTCGTGGTCGACGTCGACCATGAGCGGATTGCCATCAACGAAGCCAACAAGCTGGGCATCCCGGTCATCGGTGTGGTCGACACCAACTCCGACCCGGACGGCGTCGACTACGTCATCCCGGGCAACGACGACTCCATTCGCGCCATCCAGATCTACGTCCAGGCGATCGCCGACGCCTGCGCCAAGGCGAAGGAAGGCCGTCCCGACGAGTTCGTCGAGGTGACCGAGAACAACGAAGTCGCCGAGTGATCGCGACGCGCCTATCCTGACTGTCATCCCTGCCGGCCAGACTGGCAGCGCGGACAGCCAGGGCGCGCGAAGGGGGCCGCGGCCCCCTTCGTTGCGCCGCAGCCAGGCGTTTCGCTTCCGGCAGAACTTCTGCCCTTCGTATTATCCGACGTCGAATTTTTCAGAGGTTTACCACCATGGCAGCTATCAGCGCATCTCTGGTCAAGGAACTGCGTGAGCGCACCGGGCTCGGCATGATGGAGTGCAAGAAGGCACTCTCCGAGGCGGACGGTGACATCGAGCAGGCCATCGAGAACCTGCGCAAGAACTCCGGTCTCAAGGCCGCCAAGAAGGCCGGCCGCACCGCCGCCGAAGGCGCGGTCATCACCCGTGTCGCCGAGGACGGCAGCTACGGCGTGATGCTCGAGGTCAACTCCGAGACCGACTTCGTGGCCCGTGACGACAACTTCCGCGCCTTCGCCGAGCGCGTGGTCGGCAAGGTCTTCGAGAGCAAGAGCGAAGACGTCGCCGCCCTGATGGAAGGCGAGCTCGAGGAAGCCCGCGAGCAGCTGGTCCAGAAGATCGGCGAGAACATCAGCGTGCGTCGTGCGGTGGTCGTCGAGGCCCCGGCCGACGGCGTGGTCGGTGCCTACGTCCACGGCAGCCGCATCGGCGTGCTGACCGTCCTCAAGGGCGGCAACGCCGAGGCGGCCAAGGACGTCGCCATGCACGTCGCGGCGATCAACCCGGTCGTGGCCCATCCCGAGGACATGCCGCAGGAAGAGCTCGACAAGGAAAAGGCGATCATCCTGGCCCAGCCGGACATGGCCGGCAAGCCGGAGAACATCGCCGAGAAGATGGTCCAGGGCCGTCTCAAGAAGTACCTGGCCGAGAACAGCCTGACCGAGCAGCCCTTCGTCAAGGACCCCAACGTCACCGTGGCCGACTATGCCAAGTCGCAGGGTGGCGAGGTGGTCGGCTTCACCCGTTTCGAGGTGGGCGAGGGCATCGAGAAGGAAGAAGTCGACTTCGCCAAGGAAGTGATGGAACAGGCTCGCCGTAGCTGAGGTCCTAGCTTCTGGTTGTCGCATGGCGTGCGCCCAGGCGCACGCCATCGTGTATCCGGCCGGTGGATGTCACCGGCAAGCCACATCCCGCCGTTACCAGGAGATTCCCGCATGCCTGTCATTTCCGACCGCAATACGCCGTCACCGGAACGCAACAAGAAGTCGAAGTACAAGCGCATCCTCCTCAAGCTCTCCGGCGAGGCACTGATGGGCGACGGCGAGTTCGGCATCGACCCCAAGGTGCTCGACCGCATGGCGCTGGAGATCGGCCAGCTGGTCGGCATCGGCGTTCAGGTCGGCATGGTGATCGGCGGCGGCAACCTGTTCCGCGGCGCGGCCCTGCACGCCGCCGGCATGGAGCGCGTGACCGGTGACCACATGGGCATGCTCGCCACGGTGATGAACGCCCTGGCGATGCGCGACGCCCTGGAACGCTCCAACATCCGTTCGCGGGTGATGTCGGCGATTCCCATGAGCGGCGTGGTCGAGCATTATGATCGGCGTACGGCGATCCGTTATCTGACCTCGGGCGACGTGGTGATCTTCTCCGCCGGTACCGGGAACCCGTTCTTCACCACCGATTCCGCGGCCTGCCTGCGCGGTATCGAGATCGATGCCGACGTGGTGGTCAAGGCCACCAAGGTCGACGGGGTCTACGACAAGGACCCGGTGCTGCATCCCGATGCCGTCAAGTACGAGCGCCTGGGTTATGACGAGGCCCTCGACCGCAAGCTGGGCGTGATGGATTTGACCGCCATCTGCCTGGTACGGGACCATGACATGCCGGTCCGCGTGTTCGACATGACCAAGCCCGGAGCGTTGCTCAACCTGGTCGTGGGTGGTAAGGAAGGAACGCTGATAGACAGAGGTTGAAACCGTGATCAACGAGATCAAGCAGGATGCGGAAACCCGCATGAAGAAGAGCCTGGAATCGCTGCAGGCCCACTTCCACAAGATTCGTACCGGGCGCGCCCACCCGAGCATCCTGGACGCGGTGACCGTGGAGTACTACGGCTCGCAGATGCCGATCAATCAGGTGGCCAACGTCAACGTCGAGGATGCCCGGACCCTCGCCGTCGTGCCCTGGGAAAAGAGCATGGTGCCCAAGGTCGAGAAGGCGATCATGACCGCCGACCTGGGCCTCAATCCGGCCACGGCCGGCACGGTGATCCGCGTGCCGATGCCGCCGCTGACCGAGGAGACACGCCGCAACTACATCAAGCAGGCGCGCGGCGAGGCCGAAACCGCCCGCGTGGCGGTGCGCAACGTGCGGCGCGATGCCAATGCCGACATCAAGGCGCTGCTCAAGGAAAAGGAAATCACCGAGGATGAAGAGCACCAGGGCGAGGACGCCATCCAGAAGCTGACCGACAAGTACGTCGCCGAGATCGACAAGCTGCTGGAAACCAAGGAACACGACCTGCTGCAGGTGTGAGCCGTG
Organism: Modicisalibacter tunisiensis; assembly: GCF_020148005.1. Lineage (GTDB taxonomy): Bacteria > Pseudomonadota > Gammaproteobacteria > Pseudomonadales > Halomonadaceae > Modicisalibacter > Modicisalibacter tunisiensis. The sequence goes on from NZ_JAGXFD010000001.1 coordinate 1,525,248, forward strand.
CCCGGGCGGCGTGCCGCCCGGGAGCCCCTTTCCTCCCGCGTGAGAGACCATGAGTTCACCGCAGTCATCCAACCTGCCGCGCCACGTGGCGATCATCATGGACGGCAACAACCGCTGGGCACGCGCGCGGGGCCTGTCCGGCGTGCGCGGGCACCGGGCCGGTGTCGAGTCGGTCCGGGCGGTGATCCGGCGCGCGGCCGAGCGCGGCGTCGAGACGCTGACCCTGTTTGCCTTCTCCAGCGAGAACTGGAAGCGTCCGCCCGCCGAGGTGCGGGCGCTGATGGAGCTGTTCCTGCGGGTACTCAAGCGCGAGGTCGGCAAGCTGCATGAGCATGGCATCCGGTTGAGCGTGATCGGCGAGCGGGAGCGCTTCTCGAACACCATTCAGCAGTACATCGCCCAGGCCGAGTCGCTGACCCACGACAACCGCGGGCTGCACCTGATCATCGCTGCCAACTACGGCGGGCAGCGCGACATCGCCCTGGCGGCGCGGCGCCTGGCCGAGCGGGTCGAGGACGGCGAGCTCGAGGCCGGGCAGATCGACGAGCACGCGCTCGACGAGGAGATCGGTCGGTTCAGCGCGCCGCCGGTCGACCTGTGCATTCGCACCAGCGGCGAACAGCGCATCTCCAATTTCCTGCTCTGGCAACTGGCCTATGCCGAGCTTTTCTTCTCGCCGCGTCTGTGGCCCGACTTCGGGGGGGATGCCTTCGACGAGGCGCTCGATGATTTCGCGCATCGCCAGCGGCGCTTCGGCATGACCCAGGAACAGATTGAGGCACAGGGTGCTTAAGCAACGGATCCTTACCGCCGTCATTCTCGCTCCGCTGATGCTGGCCGGCCTGTTCGGCCTGTCCGGTACGCCCTTCGCGCTGTTCACCGGGGCCGTCGTGCTGCTCGCCGGCTGGGAGTGGGCCAACCTCTCCGGCGTCGCCGCCCCGCTGGGGCGGCTGGGCTATCTGGCGGTGATCGCCGTGCTGATGCTGGCCGGCTGGCAGACCGGCGCGGTGGCGGCGGCCTGGCCGCTGTGGCTGGCGCTCGGCGGCTGGTTGCTGAGCTTCTACTGGGTCGCCGGGTATCCCGAGCGCGGCTGGCAGTGGCGCTCGTCGCCGGCCCGCCTGCTGACTGGGCTCTGGGTGCTGGTGCCCTGCTGGGCGGGGCTCGTGCAGCTGCGCGCCAGCGGTGCCGAGTGGCTGCTCTACGTGCTGCTGCTGGTCTGGCTGGCGGACATCGGTGCCTATTTCGCCGGGCGGCGCTTCGGCCGCCACAAGCTGGCGCCCCGGGTCAGCCCCGGCAAGTCGTGGGAAGGCGTCTACGGCGGCATGGCGGTGACCGTGCTGCTGGCCCTGGGCTATGCCCTGGGGCTGGCGCTGCCGCTCGGCGAGAGCCTGTGGCTGGTGCTGATCACCCTGGTGGTGACGCTGGCCTCGGTGCTCGGCGACCTGCTCGAGAGCCTGTTCAAGCGCTGGCGGGGCATCAAGGATTCCGGGCGCCTGCTGCCGGGGCATGGCGGCATCCTCGATCGCATCGACAGCCTCACCGCGGCCGTGCCGCTGTTCGCGCTGCTCAAGCTGTGGCAGTGAGGAGGCCCTGATGACTGCACATTCCTCCGCCCGCCCCCCGCAGCGCGTCACCGTGCTGGGGGCCACGGGCTCCATCGGCACCAGTACCCTGGATGTCATCGCCCGGCATCCCGAGCGCTACCGCGTTCACGCCCTGACCGCCGGCACCCGGCGCGAGGCGCTTCTCGCGCAGTGCCGGGTGCACCGGCCGGCCGTGGCGGTCCTCGCCCGCGAGGCCGATGCGACCTGGCTGCGCGAGCGTCTGGCCGCGGCGGACATCGCCACCGAGGTGCGCGCCGGCGAGGCGGCACTGGTCGAGGTGGCCGAGGCCGGCGAGGTCGAGGTGGTGATGGCGGCCATCGTCGGCGCGGCGGGGCTGCTGCCGACCCTGGCGGCGGTGCGTGCCGGCAAGCGCGTGCTGCTGGCCAACAAGGAGGCGCTGGTGATGTCCGGGGCGCTGTTCATGGACGCGGTGGCGCGTCATGATGCCGTGCTGCTGCCCATCGATTCCGAGCACAATGCCATCTACCAGTGCCTGCCGCCCGACCGCGGCGACGGCCTGGCCGGGGCCGGTGTGACCCGGCTGCTGCTGACCGCCTCGGGCGGGCCGTTTCGCGGCTGGGCGCCGGACGCCCTGGCCGCGGTCACGCCCGAGCAGGCCTGTGCGCACCCCAACTGGTCGATGGGCCGCAAGATTTCCGTGGACAGTGCCACACTGATGAACAAGGGGCTCGAGCTGATCGAGGCGTGCTGGCTGTTCGCCGCACGGCCCGAGCAGATTCAGGTGGTGGTGCATCCGCAGAGCGTGGTGCATTCCATGGCCGCCTACAGCGACGGCTCGGTGATCGCCCAGCTGGGCAATCCCGACATGCGCACCCCGATCGCCTACGGCCTGGCCTGGCCGGAGCGCATCGCGGCCGGTGTCGAACCGCTCGACCTCTTCCAGGTGGCCCGGCTCGACTTCGAGCCGGCCGACGAGCAAGCCTTTCCCTGCCTGCGCCTGGCGCGCGAGGCGATGCGTGCGGGCGGCACGGCGCCGGCGGTGCTCAACGCCGCCAACGAGGTGGCGGTGGCCGCATTTCTGGACGGGCGGCTGGGCTTCACGGCCATCGCCGAGGTCGTCGAGGCGGTGCTTGACGCCTGCCCGGCGGTGCCGGCCGACAGCCTGGAGCAGGTTCTCGCCGAGGACGCCCGTGCCCGGCGGCTGGCCGACCAGCGCCTGTCGCTGGCGCGTTGATCGAGGAGGGACGAGATGGACGCGATTCAGAACATCCTGGCGGCCATCGTGGTGCTGGGGCTGTTGATCACCTTCCACGAGTTCGGCCATTTCTGGGTCGCGCGCCGTTGCGGCGTCAAGGTGCTGCGCTTCTCGGTGGGCTTCGGCAAGCCGCTGTGGTCGCGTTTCGACCGCCACGGCACCGAGTACGCCATCGCCGCGATCCCGCTGGGTGGCTACGTCAAGATGCTCGACGAGCGCGAGGGCGAGGTGTCCCCGGAGGAACTGCCGCGGGCCTTCAACCGGCAGTCGGTCGGCAAGCGCATCGCCATCGTCGCCGCCGGGCCGCTGGCCAACTTCCTGCTCGCCCTGGTGGTCTACTGGGCCCTGTTCGTGGCCGGCACCACCGCGGTGGCGCCGGTGGTCGGCACGGTGGCGCCCGACTCGCCGGCGGCGCGAGGCGGGCTGGCGGCGGGTCAGGAGATCGTCGCCGTGCAAGGCGAGGACACGCCGACCTGGGAGGCCGTCAACCTGCGCCTGCTGTCGGCCATCGGCACTCGCCAGCCGCTGCACATCGAGACCCGCGACGCCGATCAGGGCGGTCCCGCCCAGCGCCATTCGGTGCCGGTCGATCGCTGGCTGGTCGGGCAGGATCCGCCGCAGCCGCTGGAAACCCTGGGGGTCACTCCCTGGCGGCCGGCGACGCCCGCGGTGCTGGGCAAGGTACTCGATGACGGGGCGGCGGCCGGCGCCGGGCTGGCCTCCGGGGATCGCATCGTCGCGGTCGACGGACGCGCCATCGACGGCTGGACGGCCTTCGTCGAGGCGGTGCGGGCGCATCCCGGGCAGGCCATGACCCTGACGGTGGCCCGCGACGGGCAGACACGGGAGGTATCGCTGACCCCGGCGGTCCACGAGCAGGATGGGGAGCGCATCGGCTACATCGGCGCCGGTGTGGCGCCGGTGTCCTGGCCCGACGCCTATCGTCGCGAGATTCGCTACGGGCCGCTGGCGGCGGTGGGGCAGGCCGTGTCGCGCACCACGGAAATGACCGTGCTGACCCTGGACTCGATCCGCAAGATGCTGCTGGGGCTGATCTCGCCGAGCAACCTGTCGGGGCCGATCACCATCGCCCGCATCGCCGGCGACACGGCCCGCAGCGGTCTGGAGAGCTTCGTGTCCTTCATGGCCTACCTGTCGATCAGTCTCGGGGTGCTCAACCTGCTGCCGATCCCGGTCCTCGACGGCGGCCATCTGCTCTATTACCTCATCGAGGCGGCGCGCGGCCGCCCGGTCTCGGAAGCCGCCCAGGCGGCGGGGCTGCGAATCGGCATGGCGCTGGTCGGCACCCTGATGCTGATGGCGCTGTACTTCGATCTGATGCGGCTGTAGCGTTGGCCGGCGCTGGCGCGCGGCGCGCCAGCCTTGTCAGTGGGCCGAGTAAATGTATAAGGTGCCTGTTCAGCGAGCTGGCGGAAACAACTCGAGCGAAGCGACTGCATGAAACTCAAGACCCTTGGATTGGCGGCACTGCTGCTGTGCGGCACCCCGACGGCCTTCGCGGCCCCCTTCACGGTTTCCGACATTCGCGTGGAGGGCCTGCAGCGCGTCTCCGCCGCGTCGGTCTTCAACGCCTTTCCGGTTTCCGCCAGCGAGCGCGTCGACGACCGGGAGCTGGCCGACGCCGCCAAGAAGCTGTTCGACACCGGTCTGTTCGAGGACGTGCGCCTGGCACGCGACGGTGATGTGCTGGTCATCCACGTCGTCGAGCGGCCGTCGATCGCCGGCATCGACATCGAGGGCAACTCGCAGATTTCCGACGACGATCTCCGCAAGGGGATGAAGGATGCCGGCCTGGCCGAGGGCCAGGTGCTGCAGCGGGCCACCCTCGAGGACGTGCAGCGCCAGCTCGAGCAGCTCTATCATGCCCAGGGGCGTTACAGCGCCCGCATCGAGACCTCGGTGGAGCCCATGGAGCGCAACCGGGTCAAGGTGAACATCAAGGTCAACGAGGGCGCCGTCGCCAAGATCCGCCAGATCAACATCGTCGGCAACGAGGCCTTTTCCGACGACACCCTGCGCGGCCTGCTGCAGCTCGAGGACCGCCCCGGCTGGTTCTTCGGCTGGTTCTCCGACGACGAGTATTCCCGCGAGAAGCTGTCCGGGGACCTCGAGACCCTGCGCTCCTGGTATCTCGATCGCGGCTACGTGAACTTCGCCATCGACTCCACGCAGGTGGCGATCAGCCCCGACAAGTCGAAGATCTTCGTGACCATCAACGTCAACGAAGGCAAGCGCTATCGCATCGACCGGATCAAGTTCGCCGGCGATCTCAAGATCAGCGAGTCGCAGGCCCGCAAGCTCATCACCGCCAGGTCCGGGGAAATCTATTCGCGCAGCACCCTGACCGATTCCGCCGAGGCGCTGCGCCAGAAGCTCGGTGCCGAGGGCTTCGCCTTCGCCAATGTGGAGAGCGTGCCCGAGGTCGACGAGAACGGCGACACCGTCGACGTGACCTTCATGGTCGAGCCGGGGCGGCGTGCCTATGTGCGGCGCATCAACTTCGAGGGCAACACCACCACCCAGGACGAGGTGCTGCGCCGCGAGATGACCCAGATGGAGGGCGCGCCGGCCTCCACCGACAAGATCAGCCAGTCCAAGCAGCGCCTCGAGCGGCTGGGCTTCTTCAAGCAGGTCGACGTCGAGACACGCCCGGTGCCGGGCGAGCCCGATCAGGTCGATGTCACCTACAACGTCGAGGAGCAGCCTTCCGGCTCGATCTCGGCGAGCGTCGGCTTCTCGCAGACCGCCGGGGTGATCTACGGTGCCTCGCTGTCGCAGAAGAACTTCCTGGGCACCGGCAACCGGGTGAACATCGGCGCCCAGCGCAGCGACACCTACACCAAGCTCAACTTCGGCTATACCGACCCCTACTGGACGCTGGACGGCATTTCCCGCGGCTTCAACGTCTTCTATCGCAAGACCGACTACAAGAATTCCGACATCTCGACCTACTCGACCGATGCCTACGGCGGCAACATCAACTTCGGCTATCCGGTCAACGACATCACGCGGCTGAACTTCGGCGTGGGTCTCGAGAATCTGAGCATCAATACCTACAGCGACACGCCGGCCGAGATCATCGAGTACGTCGATGGCCAGGGCAAGGATGCGATTGCCTACAAGCTGACCGCCAGCTGGACGCGCAACAACCTCGACCGTGGCATCCTGCCCACCGACGGCAGCTACCAGCGCCTGTCGCTGGAAACCGCCGTGCCCGGCTCCGACGCCCAGTACTACAAGCTGCGCTATCGCGGCCAGAAGCTCTTCGAGCTCTCGACCGACTGGTCGCTCAAGTTCTCGTCGACGTTCGGCTATGCGGATACCGTCGGCAACGACCCCTACCCGTTCTACGAGAACTTCTACGCCGGCGGACTGGGCTCGGTGCGCGGCTTCTCCGGCAACACCCTGGGGCCGAAGACCACGCGGCGGGGCACCGGCAACAACGACACCCTGGGCGGCAACGTGCTGGTCGAGGGCTCGGCCGAGCTGATCTACCCGTTCCCGTTCGTCGAGGACCATCGCACCCTGCAGACCAGCGTGTTCCTTGATGCCGGCAACACCTACCTCACCGACTGCTACGATGTGCCGTCCGGCTACAGCTCCAGCTGCGAAAGCGGCGTGCAGCTCGACCAGCTGCGCTACAGCGCCGGTCTGGGGCTGTCGTGGCTGACCCCGGTGGGGCCGCTGACCTTCAGCATCGCCCAGCCGCTCAACGACAAGTCGGGCGACGACACTCAGGTCTTCCAATTCTCCCTCGGCCAGACCTTCTGAGGCACCGAGATCGGCAAAGGAGTCATTCATGCGCAAACTGACCGGAGCGCTGTGCCTGCTGGGCGCACTCGCCGCCGCCCCCGCCTACGCCACGGACGTCGTGGTGCTCGACTGGCGCGCCGCCCTGATGCAGTCCGACGCCGCCCAGCGGTCGATGAACGAGCTGCGCAACCAGACCAGCGAGCAGCGCCAGCAGGCGAAGTCCCTGAGCGAAGAGCTGCAGAAACTGCAGCAGCGCCTGCAGAAGGATGGCGCGGTGATGTCCGATGCCGAGCGCAAGAAGCTCCAGCAGGAATTGCGCCAGAAGGGCGGCCGGTTCCAGCAGCTGCGTGCCCAGCTCCAGCAGGAGCAGCAGAAGCAGCAGCAGGCCTTCCTCAAGTCCGCCAAGCCGCGACTGGACAAGGCCATCCAGCAGGCGGCCGAGCGCCACGGGGCCGATCTGGTCGTCGACCGCGATGCGGTCGTGCACATGAATGACGGCCTGGACATCACCCAGGAAGTCACCAAGATTCTCAACGCCAAGTGAGGGATCGGGCGCCGGCCGCCCGTCTCGTCGATGACATGAAACGATCCGAGCCCTTTTCCTGCTCCCTGGCCGAGCTGGCCGACCGACTGGGGGCCACTCTCGTCGGCGACGGCGAGCGCCGGGTCAGCGGCCTGGCGACCCTCAGCGACGCCGGCCCGGACGACATCAGCTTCCTGGCCAACAAGGCCTATCTGAAATACCTGACGCAGACCCGGGCCGCCGCCGTGCTGATTCATCCCGCCCATGGCGGCGAGTGCCCGGTGGCGCGCCTCGAGCTGGACAATCCCTATCTGGCCTATGCCGAGCTGTCGCGCCTGTTCGACCCCATGGCGGCGCCTGACGCCGGTGGCGTGCATCCTTCCGCGGTGGTGGCCGGGGACGCCGTGCTGGGGCGCGACGTGACCATCGCGGCGAACGCGGTGATCGAGAGCGGTGTCGAGCTGGGTGACGGCGTGAGCGTCGGCCCCGGCTGCGTGATCGGCGCGGATTCGGTCGTCGGCGACGGCTCGCGGCTGCATGCCAACGTGACGCTCTACCACGGGGTGGTGGTCGGCAAGCGGGCGATCCTGCACAGTGGCTGCGTGATCGGTGCCGACGGCTTCGGCTTCGCCCATGATGGCCGCGGCTGGCACAAGATCGCCCAGCTCGGCGGCGTCGTGCTGGGCGACGACGTCGAGGTGGGCAGCTGCTCGAGCATCGATCGCGGCGCGCTCGGCGACACCGTGATCGGCGACGACGTCAAGATCGATAGCCAGGTGCAGATCGCCCACAATGTGCAGGTGGGCGATCACAGCGCGCTGGCCGGCTGCGTGGGCATCGCCGGCTCCACCAAGGTGGGGCGTCACTGCCTGCTCGGCGGTGGCGTGGGCCTGTCCGGCCATCTGACGATCTGTGACGGCGTGCAGGTGACCGGCATGAGTCTGGTGACCAACTCGATCACCGAACCGGGTGTCTACTCGTCGGGAACCGGCGCCATGAGCAACGCGCTGTGGCGCAAGAACGCGGTGCGCTTCAAGCAGCTCGACGACATCGCCAAGCGCCTGTCACGCCTCGAGCGGGGTTCGACCGGCTGAGGCGCGACTGACGGCGTGCAGGAACGCTATAATCCCGCGCCAACATCAACGCGGCGGGGCGCCCGACGTCCCGCCTGAGATGCCTGCCTTCCGTGCAGGCATATGTACTTCCAGAGGTCGCATCGATGGTAATGGACATCAACGAAATTCGAGAGTATCTGCCCCACCGCTATCCCTTCCTGCTGGTCGATCGGGTGGTGGAGCTCGAGCTCGGCGAATCCATCGTTGCCCGCAAGAACGTCAGCATCAACGAGCCGTTCTTCAACGGCCATTTTCCCCATCATCCGATCATGCCGGGCGTGCTGATCGTCGAGGCCATGGCCCAGGCCTGTGGCATTCTCGGCTTCAAGACGGTCAACAAGCTGCCGGCCGACGGCTATGTCTACTACCTGGTGGGCAGCGACAACGTGCGCTTCAAGCGTCCGGTGATGCCCGGCGACCAGCTGCGCCTGGAAGCGCGGGTGATCCGCGCCCGGCGCGGCATCTGGAAGTTCCAGTGTTCCGCCACCGTCGACGGTGAAGTGGCCTGCGAGGCCGAGATCACCTGTGCCGAGAGGAAGGTCGCTTGATTCATCCAACCGCCATCGTCGACCCCAGCGCGCGTCTCGCCGATGATGTCGAGGTGGGGCCGTTCAGTGTCATCGGCGCCGACGTCGAGATCGGCGAGGGGTGCCGTATCGGCCCGCACGTCGTGGTGAACGGGCCGACGCGGCTGGGGCGACGCAATCGCATCTTCCAGTTCGCCTCGGTGGGCGAGGCCTGCCAGGACAAGAAGTACGCCGGCGAGCCGACCCGGCTGGAAATGGGCGACGACAACGTGGTGCGCGAGGGCGTGACCCTGCACCGCGGCACCGTCCAGGATCGCGGCGAGACCACCATCGGCAGCCGCAACCTGTTCATGGCCTATTCCCATGTCGGCCATGACTGCGTGATCGGCGACGACTGCATCCTCGCCAACCAGGCGACCCTCGGCGGCCACGTCACCCTGGGCAACTTCGCGATCCTCGGCGGGCTGGCCGCCATCCACCAGTTCTGTCATGTCGGCGAGCATGCCATGTGCGGCGGTGGCTCGATCGTCACCAAGGACATTCCCGCCTACCTGATGGTCAACGGCAATCCGGGCGAGGCGCATGGCCTCAACCTGGTGGGGCTCAAGCGGCGCGGCTTCTCCCGCGAGGCGATCAAGGCCTTGAGCGAGGCCTACCGCATCGTCTATCGCCAGGGGCTGACCGTCGAGCAGGCGCTCGAGAACCTGCACGAGCGCTACGGCGAGATGCCCGAGGTGGCGGTGTTCATCGCCTCCCTCGAGGCTTCCACCCGCGGCATCATCCGTTGAGCCGATGCGCGTCTACCTGATCGCCGGCGAACTCTCCGGGGACCTGCTCGGCGCCGGGCTGATGCGCGCGCTCAAGGCCCGTCATCCCGAGGCCGAGTTCCGCGGCATCGGCGGCCCTCGCATGATCGCCGAGGGCCTGGAGAGCCTCTACCCGCTGGAGACGCTGTCGGTGATGGGGCTGGTCGAGGTGCTCAGGCACCTGCCCGGGCTGGTGAAGGCCCGTCGCCACCTGCGCCACGACGCCCTGGCCTGGCGACCCGACGTGATGGTCGGCATCGACGCCCCCGACTTCAACCTGGGCCTCGAGCGTCAGCTGCGCGAGGCGGGGGTGCCCACCGTGCATTACGTCAGCCCCTCGGTGTGGGCCTGGCGGCAGGGGCGGATCAAGGGTATCGCCCGGGCGGTGGACGCCATGCTCACCTTCCTGCCGTTCGAGGCGAGCTTCTACCGCCAGCATCGGGTGCCGGTGGCCTTCGTCGGTCATCCGCTGGCCGACGAGCTGCCGCTGGTCAACGACCGGGCCGCGGCCCGTGCGGCGCTGGAGCTGCCCACCGAGACGCCGGTGCTGGCCATTCTTCCCGGCTCGCGCGGCAACGAGATCCGCTTCATGGGCCCGACCTTCCTGGCGGCCGCCGAACGGCTGCTGGCCACGGTCGATGGGCTCGAACTGGTGATTCCCGCGGCCTCGCCGGAACGCCGGCGCGAGCTCGAGGCGCTGCTCGCGGCCCATCCCGGCCTGCAGGCACGAACCCGGCTGCTCGACGGCCGCTCGCGGGAGGCGATGGTGGCCAGCGATGCGGTACTGCTGACCTCGGGGACCGCGGCCCTGGAGGCGATGCTCTGTCACCGGCCGATGGTGGTCGCCTACCGCATGGCGCCGACCACCCACTGGCTGGCCCGTCGGCTGGTCAGGACGACGTGGATCTCGCTGCCCAACCTGATCGCCCGCGAGACGCTGGTGCCCGAGCTGATCCAGGAGGCCGCCACGCCGACGGCGATCGGCGAGCACCTGCGTCCCTGGCTGTGCGAGCCGGCCTCGCGCGCGGCGCTGGAGCAGCGCTTTGCCACCCTGCACGCCGGGCTGCAGCGCGGCGCCAGCGAGCGCGCCGCCGAGGCGGTACTGGCGGTGGCCGAGCGCCGGCCGCTGCCCGAGGCGCCGGCGGCGCTGCCCGGGGAGACCTCATGAGCACGGTCGCAGGACGCCATGTCATCGCCGGTTATCGGGGCAGTGCCGAGATCGTCCTCGACTACACCGGCGAGCGGCTGGCCGGGGTCGACGAAGTGGGTCGCGGCCCGCTGGCGGGCGCGGTGGTCGCCGCCGCGGTGATCCTCGACCCGCAGCGGCCGATCGACGGGCTGGGCGACTCCAAGGCGCTCAGCGAGACGCGTCGCCGGGCGCTGGACGCGACGATCCGCGAGCGGGCGCTGGCCTTCGCCGTGGCCGAGGCCACGCCGGCCGAGGTCGACGAGTTCAACATCTACCATGCCACCCACCTGGCGATGCGCCGGGCGATCGACGCCCTGACGCCGGCGGCCGAATACCTGCTGGTGGACGGCAATCGCCTGCCCGGGCATCATGTTCCCGGCCAGGCGGTGGTCAAGGGCGACGCCCGTCATCCGGCCATCGGTGCCGCATCGATCCTCGCCAAGGTGGCTCGCGATGCGCAGATGGTCGCCCTCGATGCGCGCTTCCCCGAGTACGGTTTCGCCCGCCACAAGGGCTACCCGACCCCGGAACACCTGGCGGCGCTGGAGCGCCTCGGGCCGCTGCCCGAGCACCGCCGCTCCTTCGCTCCGGTGAAACGCCAGCTGGATCTCTTCTGACGCGGCGGCCGCTGCCGCCCGACAACCATCACGAGAGCGACATGACGACTCCCTTCGTTCATCTGCGCGTGCACAGCGAATACTCCCTCGTCGATGGCCTGGTGCGCCTCAAGCCGTTGGTGAGCGCGACCGCCGAGGCGGGCATGCCGGCCCTGGCGGTGACCGACGAGGCCAACCTGTTCGGCCTGGTCAAGAGCTACAAGGCGGCGCTGGGCGCCGGTCTCAAGCCGGTCATCGGCGCCGACCTGTGGCTCGAGAACCCGTTCGACGAGAGCCATCCCTACCGGCTGACGCTGCTGGCGATGAACGACGTCGGCTACCGCAACCTCACCGAACTGATCTCGCGGGGCTGGCAGGAAGGCCAGCGCCAGGGCAGCGCGCTGCTCAAGAAGGCCTGGATCTTCGCCCAGAGCGACGGGCTGATCGCGCTGTCCGGCGCCCGGGAAGGGGAGGTCGGCCGCTTCCTGCTCGCCGAGCACGGCGACGAGGCCCGCGAACTGCTCGCCGAGTGGCAGCGCCACTTCCCCGGGCGCTTCTATCTCGAGCTGCAGCGCACCGGTCGCCAGTACGACGAGGAATGTGTTCACCTGTCGGTCGACCTCGCCGCCGAGACCGGCACGCCGGTGGTGGCGACCAACGACGTGCGCTTTCTGACCCGCGAGGACTTCTGGGCCCACGAGACCCGGGTGTCGATCGGCGAGGGCAAGGCGCTCGACGACCCGCGCCGCGAGCGCAAGTACAGCGAGGAGCAGTACCTCAAGAGCCCCCAGGAGATGGCCGAGCTGTTCGCCGACATCCCCGAGGCGCTCGAGAACACGGTGATGATCGCCGCGCGCTGCAGCGTCGACGTGCGCCTCGGCGAGATCTTCCTGCCCGAGTTCCCGGTACCCGAGGGCATGACCCTCGACGAGTTCTTCCGCCAGCTCTCCCACGACGGCCTCGGCGAGCGCCTGACCCAGCTGTTCGACGGCGACGACGCCATCTATCCGGATCGCCGCCGCGCCGATCACGAGGCGGCCTACCGCGAGCGCCTCGACTTCGAGCTCGACATCATCATCAAGATGGGCTTTCCCGGCTACTTCCTGATCGTGATGGACTTCATCCAGTGGGCCAAGGACAACGACATCCCGGTGGGGCCGGGGCGTGGCTCGGGGGCCGGCTCGCTGGTCGCCTATGCGCTCAAGATCACCGATCTGGACCCGCTGGAATACGACCTGCTGTTCGAGCGCTTCCTCAATCCCGAGCGCGTGTCGATGCCCGACTTCGACGTCGACTTCTGCATGGAGAAGCGCGACCGGGTGATCGACTATGTCGCCGAGCGCTACGGCCGCGACGCCGTCTCGCAGATCGTCACCTTCGGCACCATGGCCGCCAAGGCGGTGGTGCGCGACGTGGCGCGTGCCCAGGGCAAGCCCTACTCGCTGGGCGACAAGCTCTCCAAGCTGATTCCCTTCGAGGTCGGCATGACGCTGGCCAAGGCCCACGAGCAGGAGGAGGCGCTGCGCGACTTCCTCGCCGGTGACGAGGAGGCCCAGGAGATCTGGGACATGGCGCTCAAGCTCGAGGGCATCACCCGCGGCACCGGCAAGCACGCCGGCGGGGTGGTGATCGCGCCGACCCGGCTCACCGACTTCTCGCCGCTGCTCTGCGAGCCGGACGGCAGCGGCCTGGTGGTGCAGTTCGACAAGAACGACATCGAGGATGCCGGGCTGGTCAAGTTCGACTTCCTCGGCCTGCGCACCCTGACCATCATCGACTGGGCGCTGGAGATGGTCGATGCGGTGCGCGCGCGCCAGGGGCAGGGCCCGCTCGACATCAACACCATCCCGCTCGACGACGTGCCGACCTTCGACATGCTCAAGAAGGCCGAGACCACGGCGGTGTTCCAGCTCGAATCCCGCGGCATGAAGGAGCTGATCAAGCGCCTGCAGCCCGACTCGCTGGAGGACATGATCGCCCTGGTGGCGCTGTTCCGTCCGGGGCCGCTGCAGTCGGGGATGGTCGATGACTTCATCAACCGCAAGCACGGCCGCGCCGAGCTGGCCTTCCCGCATCCCGACTACCAGCATGAGCTGCTCAAGCCGGTCCTCGAGCCCACCTACGGCGTGATCCTCTACCAGGAGCAGGTCATGCAGATCGCCCAGGTGCTGGCCGGCTACAGCCTGGGGCAGGCCGACATGCTGCGCCGCGCGATGGGCAAGAAGAAGCCCGAGGAGATGGCCAAGCAGCGCGTCGGTTTCATGGAGGGCTGCGCGGCCAACGGCATCGACAAGGATCTGGCGGGCAACCTCTTCGACCTAGTGGAGAAGTTTGCCGGCTACGGCTTCAACAAGTCGCACTCGGCGGCCTACGGCCTGGTCTCGTACCAGACCGCCTGGCTCAAGGCGCATTACCCCGGGCCCTTCATGGCCGCGGTGCTGTCCACCGACATGGACAACCTCGACAAGGTGGTGCCGCTGATCGAGGAATGCCGCAACCTGGGCCTGACGGTGACCCCGCCCGACGTCAACGTCGGTGGCTACAAGTTCACCGTCGACGAACAGGGGCGCGTGGTCTATGGCCTGGGGGCGATCCGCGGCGTCGGCGAGGGGCCGATCGAGGCGATCGTCGAGGCGCGCACCGCGGGCGGCGCCTTCAGCGACCTGTTCGACTTCTGCCGTCGGGTCGACGCCAAGCGCATGAACAAGCGTACCCTCGAGGCTCTGATCCGCTCCGGCGCCGTGGATACCCTGGGGCCGAGCCGGGCGGTGCTGGCCGCCGCGCTGGACGACGCCATCAAGGCGGCGCAGCAGAGTACCACCAACGCCAACCTGGGCATGATGGACATGTTCGGCGAGGCGTTCAGCGAGCCCGAGGCCGGCGATGTCTATGCCGACTACCGTCAGGTTCGCGACTGGAGCGACAAGGAACGCCTGGCCGGCGAGAAGGACACCCTGGGGCTGTATCTCACCGGCCACCCGATCGACGAGTACGAACAGGAGCTGGCGCGCTTCGTGTCGACGCGGATCCGCGATCTCAAGCCGTCGCGCGAGCCGCAGCGGGTCGCCGGGCTGGTGGTGGCCATGCGCACCATGAAGTCGAAGCGCGGCGACACCATGGCCTTCGTCACCCTGGATGACCGCACCGGGCGCATCGAGGCCTCGCTGTTCGGCGAGCTGTTCGACCAGGTGCGCAGTCGGCTGGATACCGATCAGGTACTGATCGTCGAGGGCGAGGTGCAGAGTGACGACTACTCCGGCGGGCTGCGCCTGCGCGGCAAGGACGTGACCGCCATGGTCGACGCGCGCAGCCGCTACGGCGAGGCGGTGGAGCTGTCGGTGGACGGCGCGCGCTGCAACGGCCGCTTCATCGCCACCCTGCGCGACAGCCTCGCGCCGTGGCGCAACGAGACCGGTCTGCCGGTGCGGGTGCGCTATCGCAACGACGCCGCCAGCGGCTGGCTGGAGCTCGGCAGCGAGTGGAAGGTGGCGCCCGCCGACGAGCTGCTCGCCGCGCTGCGCGATGTCGAGGGGCAGGACGGCATCCGGCTCAAGTACCGTGGCTGAGCGGGACGGTGGTCCTGAAGGCCGGCTCGCCCGAGCCGACACCCACCCGGGGCCGGCGTGGCCGGCGCCTTGCGTGCGCTGGCCAAGCTGCGATAATGCCCGGTCATTGCACGCCCATCGTCGCATGACAGCCGTGCCGCCAGGCTGGCCGTGCCTACTTCAAGAAGCTCAAGCGCTATGAATCCCAACTATCTGGACTTCGAACAGCCGATTGCCGAACTGCAGGCCAAGATCGAGGAGCTGCGGCTGGTCGGCAACGACAGCAAGATCAACATCAGCGACGAGATCGCCAAGCTCGAGGAGAAGAGCAAGAAGCTCACCGAGTCGATCTTCCGCGATCTGTCCGCCTGGCAGGTCTCGCAGCTGTCCCGTCACCCGCAGCGACCCTACACCCTCGACTATCTCGAGATGATCTTCGGCGACTTCGACGAGCTGCACGGCGATCGCCATTTCGCCGACGACGCGGCGATCGTCGGCGGGGTCGCCCGGCTCGACGACAAGCCGGTGATGGTCATCGGCCACCAGAAGGGCCGCGACGTCAAGGAGAAGGTGCGCCGCAACTTCGGCATGCCGCGCCCCGAGGGCTACCGCAAGGCCTGCCGCCTGATGGAGATGGCCGAGCGCTTCCGGATGCCGGTGCTGACCTTCATCGACACGCCGGGGGCCTACCCGGGCATCGACGCCGAGGAGCGCGGCCAGAGCGAGGCGATCGCCTACAACCTGGCGGTGATGTCGCGACTCAAGACGCCGATCGTCGCCACCGTGGTCGGCGAGGGCGGCTCCGGTGGCGCGCTGGCGATCGGCGTGTGCGACGAGCTGACCATGCTGCAGTATTCCACCTACTCGGTGATTTCCCCCGAGGGCTGCGCCTCGATCCTGTGGAAGAGCGCCGAGAAGGCCTCCGAGGCCGCCCAGGCCATGGGCATCACCGCCGAGCGCCTCAAGGAACTGGGTTTCGTCGACAACCTGATCGGCGAGCCGCTGGGCGGGGCGCATCGCCATCCGCGGACCACCGCCGAGCGGCTCAAGGAATCGTTGCTCGGGAGTCTCGACCGGCTGGGCAGCATGGACACCGAGGCGCTGCTGGCGCGGCGGTATGAAAGGCTCATGAGCTATGGGGCGCCAGCATAAGGGCCGCATGTCGCTGCAAGCCGTGATCGATGACGCCCTGGCGGAGACCCCGCCGGGGCGTGTCGTCTGGGTGGCGCTGTCCGGCGGTCTCGATTCCTGCCTGCTGCTGGCGCTCGTCGCCGATGCCGCGCGGCGTCATCCGCGCCCCATCCATGCCCTGCACGTCGACCACGGCCTGCAGTCCGCCGCCGCCGATTTCGTGCGTCACTGCCGGTGGTCCTGCTCGCGCCACGGCATCCCGCTGTTCGTCGAGTCGGTCGCGGTCGAATCCGTGGGCCGGGGGCTGGAGGCGGCGGCCCGCGAGGCGCGCTATGCGGCGTTCGCCAAGCGGGTGGCGCCGGGCGAGACGCTGTGGCTGGCCCAGCACGCCGACGACCAGGCCGAGACCTTCCTGCTCGCCGCGTTGCGCGGCAGCGGGGTACGCGGGCTGGCGGCGATGCCCGAGACGCGTGACTGGCGCGATCGGCGGCTGGCGCGGCCGCTGCTGGGCGTGAGCCGGGAGCGGCTCGCGGCGGCCGCCGCCGAGCGCGGCCTGAGCTGGTGCGACGATCCCACCAACCTTGATATCTCGCTCGACCGCAACTATCTGCGCCATCGCGTGCTGCCCGTGCTGGCGGTGCGCTGGCCCGGCGCCGCGCGCTCGCTGGGCGAGGCGGCGCGCCACGCCGGAGAGGCCGATGCCCTGCTCGCCGACCTGGCCGCGATCGACCTGGCCGCTGCCGGCAATGATCCGGCGCGACTCGACGTCGCCGCCCTGGTCGGCCTGTCGCGGCCCCGGCAGCGGCTGCTGGTGCGTCACGCCTGCCGGTGCCTCGAGCTGCCCACGCCACCGGCGGCGCGTCTGGAGAGCCTGCTCGGGCAGCTCGCGGCGCGGGACGATGCCGAAGTGCACGTGAGCTGGCCGGGCGGCGAGGGACGGCGCTGGCGCGGGCAGCTCCATCTGCAGCGACCCGCCGAGCCGCTGCCCGCGGGCTGGCGTGCCGTGTGGGACGGCCGGCCGGGCCGGGTGGTACCCGAGTCGCCCGGCCCGGCCGTGGCCGTGGCCTGGTCGCTGACCCGCGAGACGGGAGAGGATGCCGTGCTGACGCTCACCGCGCGACGGGGCGGCGAGCGCCTGCGTGCCGCCGGGCGTGGCCGGCGCGACGTCAAGCGCCTGCTCCAGGAGGCCGGGGTACCGCCTTGGCGGCGCGAGCACCAGTTGCTGGCCTGGCACGGCGAGGTTCTGGTCGCGGTGCTGGGGGTGGCCGTGGCGGAGGGCTGGCGCCAGATTCCGCGAGCCTGGAATCGCGACTGACGCCGCTCCCGCGGCCAGGCTCCGGATGCCCCCTGTCGAGAGATCACACCTAGATCTCGAGAGTGAGCGGATCCACCGCCAGACGAAAGCCGGCGGCGCGCTGGTAGGCGATCTCCTGCTCGAGGTCGGTCAGCAGCAGCGACTGCTCGGCCAGCGCATCCGGCAGCATCATCAGCAGCGCCTCGCCCTCGGCCTGCAGCTGGAATGTCGTCGGCGGGTGTTCCGGGCGCGAATGGTTGAGCACCACGGCGAGTCTCAGCAGTCGCGCCAGGCGCGCGGCGCGGTCCCGGTAGGCCGGCGGCAGGGCCTCGAGCTCCTTGAGCGCGAACTTGCGCCGATGGGCGCGGACCAGAAACGCCAGCAGCTGCTGTTCGGGGCGCGAGAAGCCGGGCAGGTCGGCGTTTTCCAGCAGGTAGGCGCCGTGGCGATGGAACTGGCTATGGGAGACCGCCAGGCCGATCTCGTGAAGCTCGGCGGCCCACAGCAGGAAGGGGCGTATCATCTCGCCGAGCTGCCAGGCGTCGCAGACCTGATCGAAGGCGCTGGCCGCGCTGGCGGCGACGTTGGTGGCCTGGCGGTGATCCACGCCGTAGCGCCGGGTCAGGCCGGTCAGGGCCGGTAGGCGCGGGTCCTCGGCGGTGTTGCGACCGATCAGGTCGTAGAGCACGCCTTCACGCAGGGCGCCGTCGGCGAAGCGCATGTGCTCGAGTTCGAAGGCTTCGAAGATGGCGCAGAGAATGGCGACGCCCGCCGGGAAGACCCGGGCCCGGTCGGCCTTGAGCCCGGCCATCTCGACCCGGTCGAGATGCTTGCACTTGATCAGTCGCCTGCGCAGCCGGGCCAGGCCCTGGCGGGTGAGGGTGCCCTCGGGGGAGTCGCCGGCGGCGGCGATCACCGAGGCGGCGGCCTTGATGGTACCGCTCGAGCCGATCGGGTCGGACCAGCCCAGGGCGAGGTAGTGGCGGCGGATGTTGGCCAGTTCCGAGAGCGCCGCCAGCTCGGCCTGGCGAAAGCGCTTCTCGGTGATCTGGCCGTCGGGAAAGAAGCGCCGGGTGTAGGCCACGCAGCCCATGTGCAGGCTTTCCAGAGCCTCGGGCTCGAAGCGCTCGCCGATGATGAATTCCGTGGAGCCGCCGCCGATGTCGACGATCAGCCGTCGGCCGTGGATGTCGGCCAGGGCGTGGGCGGCGCCCAGGTAGATCAGGCGGGCTTCCTCGCGGCCGGCGATGATCTCGATCTCGTGACCCAGCACGGCCTCGGCGCGCTCGATGAAGTCGCGGCTGTTGTGGGCCGCGCGCAGGGCGTTGGTACCCACCACGCGCATGGCGTCCGCGGGGATGCCCTCGACGAAGGGCGCGAAGCGCGCCAGGCAGTCCAGGGCACGCTGGATGGCGGGTTCGTCGAGGTGGTCGTCGTCGCCGAGACCGGCGGCCAGCTGGACCTTCTCGCCCTGCTTGGCGACCACCTGCAGATGGTCGCCAAGCCGGTTGGCCACCAGCAGGTGGAAACTGTTGGATCCCAGATCGATGGCGGCCAGGCGCTGAGGGGCCTGGGCAGCGGGCGTCCTGCTCATGGGATTTCCCTGTCGATACACGATTAGCGCAAGGTTGCGTGGGCGCTCATGGCTTGTCAATCGCCGGGCGGGAGCGTCCAATAGGGGAAATCGTCGTCGCAAGACGGCACGAGCCGACAAGGACGGGCCATGGCCGAAACCACCTTCGAAACCCTCTCCGGCGACATGCTCGAGGCGCGTCTCGCCGCTCATGAGACCCTGCTGGTCGCCTTCGTCGCCGACTGGTGTGAACCCTGTGCCGTCCTGCTGCCGCGCCTGGCCCGTGCCCTCGAGCGCCAGCCGGTGCCTCTCGCGACCTATCAGGTGGAGGTCGACGCGGCACCGGAGCTGGCGCGCAAGTACGGTGTGCGCGGCATGCCCACGTCGATCCTCTTCGTCGACGGCGACCTGGTGGCCACCCGGGTCGGAGCACTCGACGACGATCAGCTCCGGCAGCTGCTCGACAGCGCCCGGGAGCGATGAATCCGGCCCCGGCGGGACTTGCGTTTACCGCCGGGCTTCACTAACATCGAGTCGTTCGCCTGTTCCGAAAGCTTCCCGACCGTCGCCCGGTGCCACCGACGCGGTCATGCCAAGTCGTCAGAAAGCCCGCTGTTCATCCCCTGTCATCGGTTGTGTAGATCCCGGGACGATCCCGGTTGCCAGGCAACGTCAGGGACCAAGGAAAGTCAGGAGCATCAACCAGGCGAAGGGAACAGCGCCTCCCTCGATATCGATAGTGTCCATGGTTCTCCGCCAGGAGTCGCCATGCGAGGGTCCTATCCGCGAGAGGCTCGACGGGCACACTGAACGCACCGCGCGGCGCACTGTCTCCGCCTCCTGTCCCATCGGCCCGCAAGCGGCCACGCTGACACGAGCTACTTCTGAACAAACGATGAATCTAACCGAACTCAAGCAAAAGACCGTTCCGGAGCTGCTGGAGATCGCCCAGCAGATGGGCATCGACAATCTGGCCCGCTCCCGCAAGCAGGACATCATCTTCGCCATCCTCAAGAAGCACGCCAAGAGCGGCGAGGACATCTACGGCGATGGTGTCCTGGAAATCCTCCAGGACGGTTTCGGCTTTCTGCGCAGTGCCGACAGCTCCTATCTGGCCGGGCCCGACGACATCTACGTCTCGCCCTCGCAGATTCGCCGCTTCAACCTGCGCAAGGGCGACTCGATCTCGGGCAAGATTCGTCCGCCCAAGGAAGGCGAGCGTTACTTCGCGCTGTTGAAGGTCAACCAGATCAACTTCGACAAGCCGGAAAACGCCAAGCACAAGATCCTCTTCGAGAACCTCACGCCGCTGTTCCCCCAGGAGCGGCTGGTGATGGAGATGGGCAACGGCTCCACCGAGGATCTCACTGCGCGCATCATCGACCTGACCGCGCCCATCGGCAAGGGCCAGCGCGGCCTGATCGTCTCGCCCCCCAAGGCGGGCAAGACGCTGATGCTGCAGAACATCGCCACTTCCATCACCCGCAACAATCCCGAATGCCACCTGATCGTGCTGCTCATCGACGAGCGTCCGGAAGAGGTGACCGAGATGTCGCGCACCGTGCGCGGCGAGGTGGTGGCCTCGACCTTCGACGAGCCGCCCGCGCGTCACGTCCAGGTCGCCGAGATGGTGATCGAGAAGGCCAAGCGCCTGGTCGAGCACAAGAAGGACGTGGTGATCCTGCTCGACTCCATCACCCGCCTGGCGCGCGCCTACAACACCGTGGTGCCGTCCTCCGGCAAGGTGCTCACCGGCGGTGTCGACGCCCATGCCCTGGAGAAGCCCAAGCGCTTCTTCGGCGCGGCGCGCAACATCGAGGAGGGCGGCAGCCTGACCATCATCGCCACGGCGCTGGTCGACACCGGCTCGAAGATGGACGAGGTGATCTTCGAGGAGTTCAAGGGCACCGGCAACATGGAGGCGCACCTCGACCGCAAGCTGGCCGAGAAGCGCGTCTACCCGGCGATCAACATTCGTCGCTCCGGCACCCGCCGCGAGGACCTGATCGCTTCCGAGGACGAGATGCAGCGCATGTGGATCCTGCGCAAGCTGCTCAACCCCATGGAAGACACCGCGGCCACCGAGTTCCTGATCGATCGCCTGAAGGATACCAAGACGAATATCGAGTTCTTCGAGGCCATGAAACGACGTTGATTCTGGCCTGCTGCGCTCGACGATACATCGTTGGAAAACAGTTCAAGCTGCTCATTTACTCAAGTAAACTCCGCGCTTTCGCTGTTTTCCGCCTTGTCTCGTCTTCGCTCGCAACGGCTAGCCCCCAACGTCTCGGTCTTGGTTAGTGCGGGGATCACTCCCCTGGCGTTCGTCACCGCAGCACCTTGGAGGGGCGGCATGCTATGCTGCCCCTTTCGTCGTTCGGGAAACGAGAAACCCCATGAAGTATAGGGACTTGCGCGAATTCATCGCGGCACTCGAGGCGCAGGGCGAACTGCATCGCGTCACCGCCGAGGTCGATCCTTACCTGGAGATCACCGAGATCTGCGATCGCACGCTGCGCGCCGGCGGGCCGGCATTGCTGTTCGAGAACGTCAAGGGTCACGCCATGCCGGTGCTCGGCAACCTGTTCGGCACACCCCGGCGGGTGGCGCTGGGCATGGGGCAGGACTCGGTCGCGGCGCTGCGCGAGGTCGGCGAGCTGCTGGCCTTCCTCAAGGAGCCCGAGCCGCCGAAGGGGTTCCGCGACGCCCTCGACAAGCTGCCGGTGTTCCGCCAGGTGATGAGCATGGGACCGAAGACCGTCCGGCGCGCGCCCTGCCAGGAGGTGGTGCTCGAGGGCGACGACGTCGATCTCGATCGCATCCCCGTGCAGCACTGCTGGCCGGGGGACGCCGCGCCGCTGGTGACCTGGGCCCTGGTGGTCACCAGGGGGCCGCAGAAGACGCGCCAGAACCTGGGGATCTACCGCCAGCAGAAACTCGGCAGCAACCGCCTGATCATGCGCTGGCTTTCCCATCGCGGCGGCGCGCTGGACTTCCAGGAATTCCAGCAGGCGCATCCCGGCGAGCCCTTTCCGGTGGCCGTGGCGCTGGGCGCCGACCCGGCGACGATTCTCGGCGCGGTGACCCCGGTGCCGGACACGCTCTCCGAATACGCCTTCGCCGGGCTGCTGAGAGGCTCGCGCACCGAGCTGGTCAAGTGCGGCCATGCCGACCTGCAGGTGCCGGCCTCCAGCGAGATCGTCCTGGAGGGTTTCATCTATCCCGACGATGTCGCCGAGGAGGGGCCCTACGGCGACCACACCGGCTACTACAACGAGGTCGAGACCTTCCCGGTGTTCACTGTCGAGCGCATCACCCATCGCCGCGAGCCGATCTATCACTCGACCTACACCGGTCGGCCGCCCGACGAGCCGGCGGTGCTGGGGCTGGCCCTCAACGAGGTGTTCGTGCCCATCCTGCGCAAGCAGTTCCCGGAGATCGTCGACTTCTACCTGCCGCCGGAAGGCTGTTCCTACCGCATGGCGGTGGTGACCATGAAGAAGCAGTACCCGGGGCATGCCAAGCGCGTGATGATGGGTGTGTGGAGCTTCCTGCGCCAGTTCATGTACACCAAGTTCGTGGTGGTGCTCGACGACGACGTCGACGCGCGCCGCTGGGAGGACGTGATCTGGGCGATCACCACGCGCATGGACCCGGTGCGTGATACGGTGATGGTCGAGAATACCCCCATCGACTATCTCGACTTCGCCTCGCCGGTCGCCGGGCTGGGCTCGAAGATGGGGCTCGACGCGACCAACAAGTGGCCGGGCGAGACCGATCGCGAGTGGGGGCGGCCGATCGTCATGGACGAGAGCGTCAAGGCGCGCGTCTCGGCGCGCTGGAACGAGCTGGGCATCCCGCTGCCCGATGAGGGTCGCTGAATGCCGGCGCCCGAATTCCACCGACATGAGGACAGCATGACGGCAAGGACCCTGACCTTTCAGGTGGCATCGGTGGAGGATCTCACTCCCGATGTCTTCCGCGTGCGGCTCGAGGGCCGCGCCGAGGCCGTGGCCCACGCGCCGGGGCAGTACCTCGAGCTCAAGCTCGACGACGAGACCTGGGTGCCGTTCTCGATCGCCAACGCCCACCGCGGCGACGGCAGCATCGAGCTGCACATCCAGCACTGGCCGGAGCGCAGCAATTCGCGCCGTCTGCGCGAGCTGATGCAGCACCTCGCCACGCTCACCGTGCGCCTGCCGGGGGGCGAGTGCGTGCTCGATGCCGACAGCCGCCGGCCGCTGCTGCTGATCGCCGCCGGTACCGGCTTCGCCCAGATGAAGGCCCTGCTCGAGGCGGTCTTTGCCGCCGACGACGCCCTGCCGGTCGAATTCTGGTGGGCGGTTCGCGAGCGCCGCGACTTCTACCTCGAGAGCCTGGCCCGCGACTGGGCCGCGCGCTATCCCAACTTCACTTTTCACGCCGTCACCGAGGAACCGCTCGAGCCGGGCTTCGAGAGCGAACGGGTCTTCGCCCACCGCGGGCGCATCGACGAGGCGCTGGCTGCCTCGCTCGACGATGTTTCCGGTCACGACGTCTACCTCTCCGGCTCGCCGGGCATGGTCTACGCCTGCATCGATACCCTGGCCCCGCTCGGCCTCGATCCGGCGCATGTCTACTCCGACGTTTTCGCCTATGCGCCGCGCGACCCGCTGTTTCCCTCGGGCGCCGATGCGTCGGGCGCCGCTGCGTCGGGCGCCTCGCCGCAGCGGCAGCAGGAGTGAGCGGCATGCCGGGGTTGCCAATCCCGGCTGAAGGTGTAGGATAACGACAGAGATATTAGCTATTCCGGAGATGACCCATGAGCCCCAGCCACTCGACCTGCCACGCAGCGACTGCCCGGCCCCTTGCCGGTGAGTTCGCGCGCGTGGGCGGTGGCTTCGGCTATTGGTACTGGTTTACCGGCGGTGCGCCCGCCGGCACGACCGTGTAGGTCGAGCCGCGAGCGCACCCTGTCCGCCAGGGTTGCCTCCCCCAGAACCCCCGTCGGCAACCCGGCGGGGGTTTTTTCTTGGCACCTCGGTGCCATGACATCACGAGGAGACTGACTCATGACCCGCATGCCCTTTGCAGACCACGCGTTCCTGGCCGGTTATTGCAGCGGGGGCTATTGGCGATTTAGCGACGCCCGGTCAGTGCAGTCGGCCACCTCTGACCGGGCAAGCATGGGTGGCCAACGACTGTCCCGATGTCCCCATGCCCGCCTGTAAGGCGGCGCCAACGCTAGAGAGCGCCATGAACGCCCCCATGACCCTGAATACCGCCGACCGTACCGAAAGCCCGTCTCATCTGGCCCTGCCCACGCCCGCCGACCTGCGTCGCGAGCTGCCTGTCGAGCCGCCCCTGGCCGAGCGCATCGCCGCACAGCGCCAGGCGATCCGCGATATCCTCGAAGGCCGTGACGACCGTCTGCTGGTGGTGGTCGGTCCCTGCTCGATCCACGATCCCGCCGCTGCCCTGGCCTATGCCGAGCATCTGGTGGCCCTCAACCGCCGGGTCGAGGACCGCCTGCTGCTGGTGATGCGCGTCTACGTCGAAAAGCCACGCACCACCGTGGGCTGGAAGGGGCTCGCCTACGACCCGCATCTGGACGGCAGCGACGACATGGCCGGCGGGCTCACGATCTCGCGGCGGCTGATGCGTGACATCGCCGCGCTGGGACTGCCGGTGGCCACGGAGCTGCTGCAGCCGATGGCGGCCGCCTACTTCGACGACCTGATCGCCTGGGCGGCGATCGGCGCGCGCACCACCGAGTCGCAGATTCACCGCGAACTGGCCAGCGGTCTCGAGGCGGCGGTGGGCTTCAAGAACGCCACCGACGGCGGCATCGGGGTCGCGATCGACGCCATGCGCTCCGCCGCCCACGCCCATCGCCACTTCGCCATGGATCCCCACGGCGGCCCGGTGATGCGCGAGACCGCCGGCAATCCCCACACCCACCTGGTGCTGCGCGGCGGCCACGCCGGGCCCAACTACGCGACCGACAGCGTCGCCGCCAGCCGCCGGGCACTGGAGGACGCCGGGCTGCCGGCGAGAATGCTGGTGGACTGCAGCCATGCCAACTCCGCCAAGGACCATCGTCGTCAGCCCGAGGTGCTGCGCGACGTGCTGGCCCAGCGCCTGGCCGGGGAGACCGGCCTGGTCGGCGTGATGCTCGAGGGCCATCTCGCCGAGGGCAAGCAGCCGCTGGTGCCCGGTGGGCTGCGTTACGGGGTGTCGATCACCGATGCCTGCCTGGGCTGGGAGGATACCGCCGCGCTGCTCGAGGAGGCCGCCCGACAGCTGCGTGGCTGAGCGTTTCTTTCCAAACTCCCTCTCATGGTGGGTGCCGGTGGCAAGACGAAGTGAGGATCCTTTGCCATGGCCGGAAAATGACCCCTCCATTCCGGCCTTCCCGCCATCCTTGGCGGTCAGATGGCAAAGGTAGCGCCCAAGGATGGGGTTACAGCGCCCTCACCAAGACTTGACACCGGCGGAGCCCACGTTGGCGCTGTTGTCGTTTTCCCGCGCCCTGTGCCGCCCGGCTCAGGGCAGCAGTTCCGGGACCATCCGCCCGTACAGGTTGAAGATGATCCACAGCGTGCCGCCGACCATCAGGACCAGGATCAGCGTCGAGAACAGGATCAGGTGCAGATCCTCGCGCTTCTGCCGGGCCAGCGAGATGTGCAGGAAGAAGCGGAAGTGGACGACGACCTGGACCAGGGCGAAGCCGCCGATCGCCCAGAGTAGCGTCACCCGCGGCCAGCCGCTCCAGGCGACCAGGGCGAAGGGCACCAGGGTCAGCGCCAGCGCTAGGCCGTAGCCCCACAGGTAGCTGCCCAGTTCGTGCCTGCGCTCGTTCTCGTCGATCGTGTCGGATTGGCGTTGCGAGTCGCTCATGCCAGGCCTCCCAGATAGACCAGCGAGAAGATGCCCACCCAGACGATGTCCAGGAAGTGCCACAGCAGCCCCAGGCGCACCAGCCCGGTCTTGACCCCGGTATCCAGGCCGTGGACGCACATCTGCACCATCAGTACCACCATCCACAGGCAGGCACTGGCGACGTGCAGGCCGTGCAGCGGCACCAGGGCGAAGAAGGCCGAGAGGAAGCCGCTGCGGCTGGGCACGCCGCCTTCGCCGGCCATCTTGTGAAAGTCATGCAGTTCGAAGCCGATGAAGGCCAGCCCCAGCAGCAGGGTCACGCCCAGCCAGGCCGTCAGCCAGCCGCGGCCATGGCGATACTTGAGGCAGTAGGACGCCAGGCCGTAGGTGAAGCTGCTGGTCAGTAGCAACAGGGTCTCGAGGAAGGCGCTCTTCATCTCGAAGAGCTCGCCGGGCCCGGGGCCGCCGGCCAGGGCGTCGAGCTGGGTGACGTAGTTGGCGAAGAGCAGCCCGAAGATGATCAGGTCGCTCATCATGAACACCCAGAAGCCGAACACCAGCACCTCGCAGGCGTCGTGGGCTTCCTGGTGGGCACGGCCCAGGTTGAGGCCCGGGTGTCTGGATGGCGTCGCGGTCATTGCACGGCTCCCGACACGGGGGCGGCGGGCCGCCCGCGGTTGCTGGTGTCCTGTTCCTTGTCACGCTTGACGGCCTGGGTCTCGTCGACCTGGCGCAGCCACGCCTCGTGGGTCTCGCGCACCTCCTCGGCGCTGATGACCTTGGTGGTCCGGCGCACGAAGCTGCGCGCGATCAGCGCGCCCACCGAGGCCACGCCGGCGAGGAGTACCAGCCACCATAGGTACCACACCAGGCCGAAGGCCATCAGGAAGCCGGTCACGGTGAGGATCGGCCCCAGGGCGCTGTTGGCCGGCATCGTGATGTCACGGTACTCGGCAGGACGCTGATAGGCCTGGCCGAGATCCTTCTCGCGCATGAAGGCATCGCGGCTGGAGACCTCGGGGGTCACCGGGAAGTTGTACTCCGGTACCGGCGCCGGGGTGGCCCACTCCAGGCTGCGGCCGTCCCAGGGGTCGCCGACGGGAACGCGGTTCTCGTGGCGATGGCGAAGGCTCAGCCAGAACTGCATGACCAGGCTGAACAGGGCGAAGAGCACCACCAGGGCACCGATGCCGGCGATGATCGTCCAGGGCAGATAGGCCGGCTCGATGAAGCCCACGGCCCGGCGCGGCATGCCCAGCAGCCCCAGGGCATAGAGCGGGAAGAAGGCCAGGATGAAGCCGGCGATCCAGGCATAGGCGGCGCGATAGCCCCAGCGCGTCTCGAGCCGGAAGCCGAAGGCCTTGGGGAACCACATCTGATAGCCGGCGAGCATGCCGAACAGCAGGCCCGGCACCAGCATGTTGTGGAAGTGGGCGACCAGGAACAGGGTGTTGTGCACCTGGTAGTCGATGGACGGGTTGGCCAGCAGGATGCCCGTCATCCCGCCGAGCACGAACAGGATGAGAAAGCCCAGCGCATAGACCATGGGGATCGTCAGACGCACCCGGCCCCGGTACATGGTCAGCATCCAGTCGTAGATCTTCACCCCGGTGGGCACGCCGATCAGCATGGTGGCGATGCCGAAGGCGGCGTTGATGCTGGGCGACTGGCCCATGGTGAAGAAGTGGTGCAGCCACACCGTGAACGACAGCACGGCGATGCACATCGTGGCGATGACCAGCCCCTTGTAGCCGTACAGGCGCTTGCCCGAGAAGGTCGAGAACACCTCCGAGAACACCCCGAAGGCGGGCAGGATCAGGATATAGACCTCGGGGTGGCCGAACAGCCAGAACAGGTTGACGTAGTTCATCATGTCGCCGCCGAGATCCTGGGTGAAGAAGTGGAAGTCCAGGTAGCGGTCGAGCGCCAGCATGGCCGTGGCCACGGTCAGCGGCGGCATGGCAAAGATCATCAGGATCGAGGTGCACAGCGCCGTCCAGCAGAACAGCGGCATGCGGAACAGGTGCATGCCCGGCGCCCGCTCCTTGTAGATCGTCACCGCGAAGTTGATGCCGGTCATCGTCGAGCCCAGCGACGACAGCGTCACCGCCCAGATCCAGTAGTCGACCCCGGCACCGGGGTTGAAGGACGCCTCGGTGAAGGGTGGATAGCCGCTCCAGCCACCGGTGGAGAACGGCGTGAGCACCAGCGAGACCATGATCAGCGCCGCGCCGGCCGCGGTCAGGCCCAGGCTGACCGAGTTCATCACCGGAAAGGACAGGTCCCGGGCACCGATCTGCAGCGGCATCACGTAGTTGATCACCCCGGTGAGGAACGGCATGGCCATGAAGAAGACCATGATGGTGCCGTGGGTGGTGAAGAACTCGCCGAAGTGCTCGGCCGAGAGGAAGCCACCGTCCAGGCCGACCGCCTGCTGGGCGCGCATGAACACGGCCTCGATGATCGCCCGCGCCAGCATGACCAGGGCCACGACGATGAACATGATGCCGATGCGCTTGTGGTCGACGCTGGTCAGCCAGTCCGACCACAGCACCCGCCACTTGCCGAAGCGGGTGATCAGCACCACCGTGGCCAGGGCCCCCAGCACCACCAGCGAGGCGGCGGCGGTGACGATCGAGCCATTGACGATGTGCGAGAGGGTGGGCTGCTCGATCATCTCCCAGAAGGGCAGGGCATGCCAGTCGAGCCGGCCGAGGGCGAGGTCGAGGAAGTGATTCAGCGTCACGGCGTGCCTCCCTGCGGCTGATGAAGCGGTGTCTGGCGAGCGCTCGTGACCACGGGGCCGGGCAGCAGGGACTGTATCGGGACCCCCGCGACGATCGCCGAGAACAGGCCGTCCGGGATGGCCGAGAACCGCAGGGCGTCGTCACCCGTGCCGTCCAGCGCCCGGGCCAGCTCGGGCACGGTATTGCGCCCGTCCAGGATCTGGTAGGTCGGGCGGTCAAGTGCACGGCCTTGCCGGCGGACGCGCTCGACGAAGTCGGAGAACGTCGCGTCCGACACCGCCCGGGCGGTGAAGCGCTGTGTGTGGAAGCCCTTGCCGTTGTATTGCGAGTTCTCGCCACGGAAGCGGCCGGGGCCGTCGGCGGCGAGATGCAGGCGTGTGACCATGCCGTTCATGGCATAGACCTGGCTGCCCAGCGAGGGAATGAAGAACGACTGCATCACGGTATCGGAGGTCAGCTCGAGCGCCAGCGGCCGGTCGTCGGGAAAGACCAGCTCGTCGACGGTGGCGATGTGCTGGTCGGGATAGATGAACAGCCATTTCCAGTCGTAGCCCACGACCTGCACGTGCAGTGGCTCGTTGTCCGCCGGCAAGGGGTTGTAGGGATCCAGCGCATAGGTCTGCCGCCAGAGAAAGACGGCGAGGATCCCCACGATCAGGAAGGGAATCCCCCAGATGACGTATTCCAGCCGCCGCGAGAAGCTCCAGCGCGGCCGGTAGGCGGCGCGGCCGCCGTAGCGATAGCGCCACACGATGACCGGCGTGAGCACGAAGACCGGCAGTACCACCACCAGGGTGATGGCGATGACGAGCCAGAAGTGGTCGCGCTGGGCCGCGGCGATCGGCCCCTGGGGGGCGAGAAAGCTCAGGTGGGCATGGCTGCATCCGGCCAGGAGCGGCATGATGGCCAGCCCGGCGGCGAAGCGGCCGAACCGCCGAGGGCACGGCGGGGTGGTGTCGGTCACGGGGGCCTCCCTACATCCCTGTCGGTCTGGACACGTGACGGTATCGATGGTCCGGCCGACCATGAGGTGGCGGCGCGGTCTGGGCCGACCTTTCCATGCCGGCGCGTCATGCCCGAATGACCGGCGGCCATCGGACTTGTCTCGGAGTGTCTTTAAACGTAGAGGATGAACGGGGCGGACTCAAACGCCCCGTGCATGGCGTCAGGCGCGAGCCGCGTAAGCGTAGAGCAGGGTTTCCTGGGCGCTGATCGGCGCGGCCTCGCCCGGCTGCTGCTGACGGTAGCCGCCGTCCTCCTGCAGCACCCAGCTCTGGCAGTTGTCCACCAGGTAGGTTTCCAGGTCCTTGCGGACCCGCTGGGCCAGCTTCTTGTCGAGGATGGGAAAGCCGGTCTCCACCCGATGGAACATGTTGCGCTCCATGAAGTCGGCGCTCGATGCCCAGGTCTCGGGCTTGCCGTCGTTGTGGAAGTGGAACACCCGGGTGTGCTCGAGGAAGCGGCCGATGATCGAGCGTACGCGGATGTTCTCCGAGATGCCGGGCACCCCGGGGCGCAGGCAGCACATGCCGCGGATGATCAGGTCGCACTGTACCCCCGCGCGGGAGGCGCGATACAGGGCGCGAATCAGCTTCGGCTCGGTCAGCGCGTTGCACTTGATGATCAGGTGGGCCTTCCGGCCCTTCTCGGCGACCTTCGCCTCGCGGTCGATCATCGCCACCAGCCGCTCATGGAGCACGAAGGGGGCGTGCAGCAGGCGCTCGATGCGGCGCGGCTTGCCCATCCCGGTGAGCTGCTGGAAGACCATGTGGACATCCTCGCAGAGGGTCTCGTTGGCGGTCAGCAGGCTGTAGTCGGTGTAGAGCCGGGCGGTCTTGGCGTGGTAGTTGCCGGTGCCCAGGTGGGCGTAGTAGCGCAGCTCGCCCTTCTCGCGGCGCACGATGTGCAGCATCTTGGCGTGGGTCTTGTAGGCCATCACGCCGTAGATGACGATCGCCCCGGCCTCCTGCAGCCGCGAGGCCAGTGCCAGGTTGTCGGCCTCGTCGAAGCGGGCGCGCAGCTCGATCACCACCGTGACTTCCTTGCCGTTGCGCGCCGCCTCGACCAGCGCGCCGACGATCGGCGAGTCGGCGCCGGTGCGGTAGAGCGTCTGCTTGATCGCCAGCACGTCGGCATCCCGGGCCGCCTCGCGCAGCAGGTCCTCGATCGGCGTGAAGGACTGGAAGGGATGGTGCAGCAGCACGTCGCCCTGGCGAATGACCTCGAACAGGCTGGTGTCGGCCTTGAGGCTCTTGGGCAGCCCCGGCGTGAAGGGGCGGTAGAGCAGGTCGGGCCGGTCGATGTCCCCCAGCACCGACATCATGCGCGTCAGGTTGACCGGGCCGTTGACCCGGTAGAGATCCTGCGGCTCGAGCTCGAACTGGGTGAGCAGGAAGTTCGCCAGCTCGTCCGGGCAGTTGTCGGCGACCTCCAGGCGCACGCCATCGCCGTAGCGCCGGGCCAGCAGCTCGCCGCGCAGCGCCGAGGCCAGGTCCGAGACCTCCTCGGGGTCGACCGAGAGGTCGGCGTTGCGGGTCAGGCGGAACTGGTAGCAGCCGCGCACCTCCATGCCCGGGAACACCTCCTGGGCGTGGGCATGGATCATCGACGAGAGGAACACGTACTCGGTGTAGCCGGCCTCGGTCAGGGACTCGGGCAGGCGGATCACCCGCGGCAGCGAGCGCGGCGCCGGCAGGATGGCCAGCCCGCCCTCGCGGCCGAAGGCGTCCTTGCCCTCGAGCTCGACGATGAAGTTGAGGCTCTTGTTGACCAGCCGCGGGAAGGGGTGCGACGGGTCCAGCCCGATGGGGCTGATGACCGGCATGATCTCCTCGTCGAAGTACTCGCGGACCCAGCCACGCTGGGCCTCGGTCCACTGCGCGCGGCGCCGGTAGCGGATGCGCTGCTCCTCGAGCGCGGGGATCAGCACGTCGTTGAGGATGTGATACTGGCGATCGACCTGCTCGTGGGCGATGCGCGAGATCTCCGCCAGCACGCGGCGCGGCGCCATGCCGTCGGCGCCGGTGTCCTCGCTGCCCAGCATCACCTGATGCTTGAGGCCGGCGACGCGAATCTCGAAGAACTCGTCGAGGTTCGACGAGAAGATCAGCAGGAACGTCAGCCGGTTGAGCAACGGATGCGACGGGTCCAGCGCCTGCTCGAGCACGCGGATGTTGAACTGCAGGTTGGAGAGCTCGCGATTGAAGTACAGTGACGGATCGTCGAGTTCGGTCTCCGGCGAGGGCGTGGGCTTGGCGTGGATGCCGGTGCGGGTGCGGTTGACCCGCAGCGGCGGGGCCTCGCCGCTGTCGGTCGGGGTGTCGTCGGTGAGCGCTTCGCGGGGCGAGGGGGGGCGGCGCGATGCATTCATCGCAATACTCCTGCACGGCGGGAGGGCCGGCAGCCCTCCCCGGTTACTGATTGAGCAGCTGGGCGGCGCGCTTGGCGAAGTAGGTGAGGATGCCGTCGGCCCCGGCGCGCTTGAAGCACATCAGCGACTCCAGGATGACAGTATCGGCGTCCAGCCAGCCGTTCTCGAACGCCGCCATGTGCATGGCGTACTCGCCGCTGACCTGATAGGCGAAGGTCGGCACCCGCAGTTCCTGCTTGACGCGCTGCACCACGTCCAGATAGGGCATGCCCGGCTTGACCATCACCATGTCCGCCCCTTCGGCGATGTCCAGGGCGGCCTCGTGCAGGGCCTCGTCGCTGTTGGCCGGGTCCATCTGGTAGGTGGTCTTGTCGGCCTTGCCGAGGTTGCCCGCCGAGCCCACGGCGTCGCGGAAAGGGCCGTAGTAGCGCGAGGCGTACTTGGCGGCATAGGCCATGATGCGGGTGTTGTGCAGTGCCTCGCGCTCGAGCACGTCACGGATCGCGCCGATCCGCCCGTCCATCATGTCCGAGGGCGCGACCACGTCGGCGCCGGCCTCGGCGTGGGAGAGCGCCTGCTTGAGCAGGGTCTCGACGGTGCGGTCGTTGAGCACGTAGCCGTGCGCGTCGAGGATGCCGTCCTGGCCGTGGCTGGTGTAGGGGTCGAGCGCCACGTCGGTGATCAGGCCCAGCTCGGGGCAGGCGTCCTTGAGGGCGCGCACGCTGCGCTGGACCAGGCCGCCGGCGTTGAAGGCCTCCTCGGCGAACTCGCTCTTCAGCGCCGGGTCGACCACGGGGAACAGCGCCAGGGCCGGAACGCCCAGCGCCGCGACCTCGCGGGCCTCCTCGATCAGCAGGTCCAGCGACAGGCGCTCGACGCCGGGCATCGAGGGCACGGCCTCGCGCCGGCCCTCGCCCTCGAGCACGAACACCGGCAGGATCAGGTCGTCCGGGGTCAGGGTCGACTCGCGCATCAGGCGCCGCGAGAAGGCGTCCTTGCGCATGCGGCGCATGCGGGTGGTCGGGTACTGGCGTGACGTTAGCTGACTCAACGGAATTCTCCAGTGGTGATGGGATCGCGTCCGCCAAGGGAAGCAGCCTGCCCGAAAGCGATGACAGGAACGTGACGATGGCGGGCATCCCCCGAGTATAACAAGGCCGTGAACGCCGGGGATGCCACCGCCTGTCGCACCCGGCCGAGGGCCGGGCGCGACTCAGGCCGCGTCGTCGGGGGTGTCGTCGCCGTCGGTCGCGCGGCGGCGACGCACCAGGCGGCCGAACAGGATGCCGATCTCGTAGAGCAGCCACATCGGCACGGCCAGCAGGCTCTGCGAGATCACGTCCGGCGGGGTCATCAGCATGCCGATCACGAAGCAGCCCAGCACCACGTAGGGGCGCTTCTTCGACAGGCTCTCGACGCTGGTGGCGCCGGTCCAGATCAGCAGGAAGGTGGCGATGGGAATCTCGAACGCCACGCCGAAGGCGAAGAACAGCTTCAGCACGAAGTTGAGATACTGGTTGATGTCGGTCATCACCGCCACGTTCTGCGGCCCGGTGTGGACGAAGAAGTCGAACAGCAGCGGGAAGACCACGTAGTAGGCGAAGGCCGCGCCGCCGTAGAACAGCGCCACGCTGGAGACCAGCAGCGGCACCGCCAGCACCTTCTCGTTCTCGTAGAGGCCGGGCGCCACGAAGGCCCAGATCTGGTGCAGGACGAAGGGGATGGCGACGAACACCGCCACCACCAGGGTCAGCTTGAAGGGCGCCAGGAAGGGCGAGGCCACCTCGGTGGCGATCATCTGCGACCCTTCGGGCAGCAGCGCCATCAGCGGGTCGGCGACGAAGGTGTAGATGTCGTTGGAAAAGGCGTACAGCGCCAGGAAGATCACGCCGATGGCGATCACCGACCGCATCAGCCGCGAGCGCAGCTCGATCAGGTGCTCGATCAGCGGGGCCTGGGGCGTGTCGTCCTGGCGCTTGTCGTCGTCACGCGGGGAAGAGGTTTCGCTCATCGCGGCGTGGAATCCTTGTCGGCGGAAGCGGGCGGCGCCGACTCGGGGGCGGTCGACGCCTCGACCGGCTCGTGGGCGGCCGGGTCGGCGGTGTCAGCGGGTGACGGCGAGGCGGCCTCACGACGCGACGGCTCGCCCTCGACGCTGCGCTCGACATCGCGCCGCGCCTTGTCGAGCCCCGCGTTGAGCTTGCGGTCCTGCTCGGCGAGCTTCTGGCGCAGCTCCTCGGCCTCGAGCTGGGCGCTGATCTCGCGCTGCATGCCGGACACGCTGCGCTTGATGCGACCCACCCACAGGCCCACCGTGCGGGCCGCCCGGGGCAAGCGCTCCGGGCCCAGCACCAGCAGGCCGACTACGCCGATCAGCAGCAGTTCGAGAAAGCCGATGTCGAACATGGGCGCTTACTTCTGCTCTTCCTTGTGGCTGTCGCGCCGGGCGTCGCCGTGCTGCTCGGCCTTGACGTCATAGGTGTTGCCGTCGTCGTCATGACGCACCTGACGCTGGCTATCGTCGGGCTTGTCCTTGTCGGCGCCGTCCTCCTCGTGCATGGCCTTCTTGAAGCCCTTGACGGCCCCGCCGAGGTCGCCGCCGATGTTGCGCAGCTTCTTGGTGCCGAAGATCAGGATGATGATGCCGAGAACGATCAGCAGTTGCCAGATACTGATTCCACCTAACATGAACTTTCTCCCCTCGGGTCTCGCCCGGATTTATTCGTTGCTGCGGGCGGCCTTCTCGTCCAGCCCGGAGATGCCGAAGCGGCGTGCCAGTTCATCGAGCACCGCCTGCGACTCGATGCCCAGGTGCGACAGCATCACCAGACTATGAAACCACAGGTCGGCGGTTTCGGCGACTACTGCCTGACGCTGCGTGTCAACGCCATCCGCGGCGTCCTTGGCGGCGATGATGGTCTCGGTGGCCTCCTCGCCGACCTTCTCGAGAATCTTGTTGAGCCCCTTGTGATGCAGGGATGCCACATAGGAGGAGTCGGGGGCGGCCTGCCGGCGTTGCGCGAGTACCGCATCGAGCTGTTGGAGAATATCGCTCATCGATGACAATCCTGAGTCAGTGGTCGAAAGGGTCTGATGAATCAGTCGCCTAGCGCCAGGCCAAGAGTATGGCGCCGAGCGCCGCGGCGGTCAGCACCGGCCAGGGCTGCTCCAGGGCCCAGGCCTGCAGGGGCTGCCAGGCCAGCGCCAGGGCCAGCACCAGCGCCCCGACGCGCAGCCGCCGCGAGCGGCGTGTCTCCTGGGCCATGTCGTCGTGGATGCGGGTCAGCGAGTCGACCTGCCGGCGCCGCTGGCGCTGCTCGCTTTCCACCCGGGCCAGCGCCTGGTGGGCCAGCACCGGCAGCTCCGGCAGCTGGCGGCTGAGCTCGGGGGCCTGTTTCTGCAGCGAGGCCCACAGCCCGCGCGGGCCGGCGCGTTCCTTCATCCAGCGCTCGAGATAGGGCTTGGCGGTCTGCCACAGGTCGAGATCGGGATAGAGCTGGCGGCCCAGCCCCTCGATGTTGAGCAGGGTCTTCTGCAGCAGCACCAGCTGCGGCTGGACCTCCATGTTGAAGCGCCGGGCGGTCTGGAACAGCCCCAGCAGCACCTGGCCGAAGGAGATGTCCTTGAGCGGCTTCTCGAGGATCGGCTCGCACACCGCGCGGATCGCCGCGGCGAACTCGTTGGCGCGGGTGCCCTCGCCGACCCAGCCGGACTCGATGTGCAGCACGGCGACTTCGTAGTAGTCCTGATGGAAGAAGGCCAGCAGGTTGCGCGCCAGGTAGTCCTGGTCCTCGCGGGTCAGGCTGCCGACGATGCCGCAGTCGATGGCGATGTACTGCGGGTCGCGGGGCCTGCCGCGGGCGACGAAGATGTTGCCCGGGTGCATGTCGGCATGGAAGAAGTTGTCGCGGAACACCTGGGTGAAGAAGATCTCCACGCCGCGTTCGGCGAGCCGCTTGAGGTCGGTGTCCTGGGCCTGGAGCGCTTCCAGGTCGGCCACCGGGATGCCGTGGATGCGTTCCTGGACCAGCATCCGCCGACGGGTCAGCGGCCAGTGGATCGACGGCACGTAGAGCAGCGGCGAGTTCTTGAAGTTGCGCTTGAGCTGCGAGGTGTTGGCGGCTTCCTTGTGCAGGTCGAGCTCGTCGAACAGCGTCGCCTCATAGTCGGAGACCACCTCCACCGGGCGCAGCCGGCGCGCCTCGGGCACGCGCCGCAGCAGCCGCGCCAGGGCGTACATCAGGGCGATGTCCTGGCGCATCACGCGGTCGATGCCCGGGCGGATCACCTTGACCACCACGTCCTCGCCGCTGTGCAGCCGGGCGGCATGGACCTGGGCCACCGAGGCGGAGGCCATGGGGGTGGCGTCGAAGTGCGCGAAGGCGGTCTGCACGCTGCACTCGAGCTCTTCCTCGATCACCGCGCGCGCCCGCTCGCCGGGAAAGGGCGGTACCTGGTCCTGCAGGCGCCGGAGCTCGTCGGCGATGTCCGGCGGCAGCAGGTCGCGGCGGGTCGAGAGCATCTGGCCGAACTTGACGAAGATCGGGCCCAGCGATTCCAGCGCCAGCCGCAGTCGCCGTGCCCGCGAGTGGGAGCCGGTGGGCAGCAGGCGCAGCGGCGACAGCCTGACCGCCAGCCGCAGCAGGGGCGGCAGGCGGTCGAGCGGAATCAGGGTGTCCAGGCGGTAGCGGGCGACGACCCAGAGAATCCGCAGCGCTCGCAGGTTCACGTCATCGGCTCCCGGCGTCGGGCATCCAGCTTGCGCTGCAGGCGCGCCAGGCGGGCCTCGAGCCGGTCGGTGGCGACTTCCAGCTCGGTGAGATGATCGCGCAGCACCTCGCGCTGGGCCTGGCCGGGCAGCAGCCGGGCCTCCTCGAAGACATACTCGGCCAGGTCGGCGCGCAGCTCGTGCTGGCTGCGCAGGCCGAAGCGGGCGAAGCGTCGCAGGCCCTCGGCGAGGCTGTGGGCGGGCACGTCGCCGAACCACTCGGCCAGCGCCGCCTCCCAGTCGAGGTCGAGATCCATCAGCAGCTCGCGGGTCGCCTCGAGCAGGTGGGTCTGGCCGCGCAGCGACAGCCGGCCGCTGAACATCAGCTGCTCCAGGGACTCGCCGGCGAGCAGCGAACCCAGCGCCTCGCAGTCGGCCTCGACGACCGCGTCGGCATCGGTCTCCTCGGCCTGGGGGGCGTGAAGCAGGCCGAGGCCCTGGGTGTGGAAGGTTACCAGCAGGGCCAGGCTCGGGCGCTCCAGGCGCAGCAGCAGGCGCTTGCCGGCAAGCCGGCGCAGGCGGCCGGGCGCGGCGGGGTCGCGGGCCAGCAGGGAATTGAAGGTCTTTTCCGCGCAGGCCAGCAGCAGGACGGGGGTCAGTGCCATCGGAACCTCAGAGCTTGATGCCGCGATGCAGGGCGACGATGCCGCCGGTCAGGTTGGTGTACTCGACACGCTCGAGCCCGGCGCGTTCCATCATCCCCTTGAGGGTTTCCTGATCGGGATGCATGCGGATGGATTCGGCCAGGTAGCGGTAGCTGTCGGCGTCGTTGGCGACGAGCTCGCCCATCTTCGGCAGCAGGCGGAAGGAATACTCGTCGTAGACCTTCGACAGCAGCTGATGGGGGGGCTTGGAGAATTCCAGCACCAGCAGCCGGCCGCCGGGCTTGAGTACCCGGGCCATGGAGGCCAGGGCGGCATCCTTGTCGGTGACGTTGCGCAGCCCGAAGGCGATGGTGATGCAGTCGAAGGTGTTGTCGGCGAACGGCAGGCACTCGGCGTTGGCCTGCACGTATTCGACGTTGCCGCCGACGCCGTGGTCGAGCAGCTTGTCGCGGCCCACGTTGAGCATCGAGGCGTTGATGTCGGCGAGCACCACGCGGCCGCTGGGGCCCACCAGACGGGAGAACTTGAGGGTCAGGTCGCCGGTGCCGCCGGCGATGTCGAGGACCGACTGGCCGCGACGCACCCCGGCACGCTCCAGGGTCAGGCGCTTCCACAGCCGGTGGATACCCAGCGACATCAGGTCGTTCATCAGGTCGTAGCGGCTGGCCACGGAGTGAAAGACATCGGCCACCCGGGCGGCTTTTTCCTCCACGGGCACTTCCTGATAGCCGAAGTGGGTCGTGCGCTTGGTCATGGGCTTCCCTTGTCTGTGGCGGCGAACCGCCCGCCGGGCCCGGCATGGTGCACCGGGCCCGGCGGGGGACGGCCGTGCGGGCCGCTGTCGTTGCGAAGTGGGCGCCATTGTAGCGTCGCCGGGCGTGGCTTGTCTGCGTCGCCTTGCCGCCGCCTTACAGCTGCCGGACGGGGATGCCCAGTGGTTCGCGCGAGGCGCCGGCGGCCTCGAGCCGCTTGAGGTAGTCGGCCCAGTAGGCGTCCTGGTGGACGGCCAGGTCGTGCAGGTAGTCCCAGCTGTAGAGGCCGGTGTCGTGGCCGTCGTCGAAGTGCAGCTTGAGGGCATAGCGCCCGGCCTGGGTGATGTTCGTCAGGCCCACGTGCTTCATGCCGGTCTGCAGCTTGGCGGTGTCGGGGCCGTGGCCGCGCACCTCGGCCGAGGGGGAGTAGACGCGCAGGTACTCGGCGGACAGGCGATAGGTGGTGCCGTCGGCGTAGCCGAGCTCGAGTTCGCGCGTCTGACGGTGGTAGTGCACGCGGGTGGGGATCGGGGCGGTCATGGTATGCCTCCGCTTCTGGCGTGATGGAGGAGCGCGGCTATCCCGGTGACAGGTCGTCGTGGAGGCACTGTGAACCCGTCCCTGGGCGTTACCGATGCCATCCATGGCATCGGACCTCCACTTTGACCTGTCCCCGGCGCCGCGCGGTCCGCATTCTGGAACGTGCCGCTTGTGGCGCGCTGCCAGGCTTAGAGGATATACCGCGACAGATCCTCGTCCTTGGCCAGCTCGCCGAGCTGCGAGTCGACGTAGGTGGCGTCGATGACCAGCGGCCCCTGCAGGTCGCCGCCCTGGTAGGAGGCTTCCTCGAGCAGACGCTCCATCACCGTGTGCAGGCGGCGCGCGCCGATGTTCTCGGTGCCCTCGTTGACCTGCCAGGCGATCTCGGCGATGCGCGCGATGCCGTCCTCGGCGAACCGGATCTCCAGCCCCTCGGTGGCCATCAGCGCCTGGTACTGCTTGGTCAGCGAGGCGGAGGGCTCGGTGAGGATGCGCTTGAAGTCCTCGGGGGAGAGCGCCGAGAGTTCGACCCGGATCGGCAGGCGACCCTGCAGCTCGGGAATCAGGTCCGAGGGCTTGGACAGGTGGAAGGCGCCCGAGGCGACGAACAGGATGTGGTCGGTACGCACCATGCCGTGCTTGGTGGAGACCGTCGAGCCCTCGATCAGCGGCAGCAGGTCGCGCTGCACGCCCTCGCGGGAGACCTCGCCACCGCTGGACTGGCCACTGCCCTTGGCGACCTTGTCGATCTCGTCGAGGAAGACGATGCCGTTCTGCTCCACCGCCTCGACGGCGCGACGCTTGATGTCCTCCTCGTTGACCAGCTTGGCGGCCTCCTCGTCGCGCAGCAGCTGCCAGGCATCCTTGACCTTGACCCGCTTGGTCTCGGTCTTCTGCTTGTTCATGCTCGAGAAGAGGTTCTGCAGCTGGCTGGTCATCTCCTCCATGCCCGGCGGGGTCATGATGTCGACGCCGGCGCCCTGGGGCGTGACCTCGATGTCGATCTCCTTGTCGTCGAGCTGGCCCTCGCGCAGCTTCTTGCGGAAGGCCTGGCGGGCGGCGGAGTCGTCGCGACCGTGGTCGTACTCGCTGCCCCGCGGGCGCGGCAGCAGGGCGTCGAGGATGCGGTCCTCGGCGGCGTCCTCGGCGCGGTGGCCGACCTCTTCCTTGGCCTGTTCGCGGACCATCTTGATCGCCATCTCGACCAGGTCGCGGATGATCGACTCGACATCGCGGCCGACGTAGCCGACCTCGGTGAACTTGGTCGCCTCGACCTTGATGAACGGCGCCCGGGCCAGCTTGGCCAGACGGCGGGCGATCTCGGTCTTGCCCACCCCGGTGGGGCCGATCATCAGGATGTTCTTGGGCGTGACCTCGGGACGCAGCTCGTCGTCGAGCTGCATGCGCCGCCAGCGGTTGCGTAGGGCGATCGCCACCGCCCGCTTGGCGTCGTGCTGGCCGATGATGAACTGGTCGAGCGCGTGAACGATCTCGCGGGGGGTCATCTGGGACATGGTCAGGCGAGCTCCTCGAGGACGACGTTGTGGTTGGTGAAGACGCAGATGTCGGCGGCGATATCCAGTGACTTGGCGGTGATCTCCTTCGCCGAGAGCTCGGTGTTGCCGAGCATCGCCCGGGCGGCGGCCAGGGCGTAGTTGCCGCCGGAGCCAATGGCGATCACGCCGTACTCCGGTTCCACCACGTCGCCGTTGCCGGTGATGATCAGCGAGGCGGTCCTGTCGGCCACCACCAGCATCGCCTCGAGACGGCGCAGCGCCCGGTCGGTGCGCCACTCCTTGGCCAGCTCGACGGCGGCCTTGGTGAGATGGCCCTGGTACTTCTCGAGCTGGGCCTCGAAGCGCTCGAACAGCGTGAAGGCGTCGGCGGTGCCGCCGGCGAAGCCCGCCAGCACCTGGCCGCGGTAGAGGCGGCGCACCTTGCTGGCATTGCCCTTGAGAACCGTGTTGCCCAGGGACACCTGGCCGTCGCCGGCCAGGGCGACCTGGTCATTGCGGCGCACGGAAACGATGGTGGTCATAGCGCGGAAAACTCCGTTGCTGGGCGACGCCGACGCCGGCGGGTCGCCCGATGACG
Organism: Modicisalibacter tunisiensis; assembly: GCF_020148005.1. GTDB lineage: Bacteria > Pseudomonadota > Gammaproteobacteria > Pseudomonadales > Halomonadaceae > Modicisalibacter > Modicisalibacter tunisiensis. The sequence continues at coordinate 1,565,878 of NZ_JAGXFD010000001.1, forward strand.
AATGGCGCATCGGGTCGGGGCCGATGCTCGATCAAAGGGGTGACAGGGGAGATGTGGGCGGCAGGGCCTGAAATCAAGCACGGCTGGTCAAGCACGGCTGGTCAAGCACGGCCGGTTAGGTGCGGCCGGCCAGGCACGGCTGGCCAGCCGCGATCTCTTCGGCAGGCTGGTCATCCCGAGCCTGGCCGTGGGAGCGACTTCAGTCGCGAGGAATCGGCCACCGGGCCGCGCCGTCGGGGAGCATCCGGCGGCCGCCCGCCGAGACGGGCGGACGGCGCCTGGCCGGGTCACTGCTGCAGGCGGATCATCAGCGGCTCGATGCCCTGGGTGACCATCAGATCCTTGGCGCGGCTGAGCTCGCGGGTGTCGTCGTAGGGACCGACCTGCACACGATGCCAGGTCTGGTTGCCGTTGGCCTTGACGTCGGAGATCTTGGCCTTGAGGCCCAGGTCGCTGAGGCGGCCGGCGAGCCGCCTGGCGTCGGGCATGTCGCGGAAGGAGGCGGCCTGGAGCATGTAGCTGGCGTCCTTGGCCGGGGTCTTGTCGTCCGCCTTCGACGAGGCGCCGGGGCGCGGCGTGGACTTGTAGGCCTCGACCTTGGGGGCCACGACCTCGGATTCCGGCAGCAGGGTGTAGAACTCGAAGGTCGGCATGGCCGGCTCGTGGCTGCCGGCCTCGGCGGTGCCCTTGTCGGCGGCGTTGCCTCCGGCCGGTGCGGCCGCCGTGCCCCCGGCCTGCTGGGGCGTCGGCTTGGGCATCAGGGCCGCCACCGGCGGCGCGCTCTGCTGGAAGTACTGCGCGAGCGCGAAACCGGCGACCAGGCCGATCAGGCCGCACAGCCAGCCGGGTACACGCAGCCCCCGGCTGGACGGCGCCGAGGACGCCGGCTTCTGGCGGCGGGTCGTCGCGCCCTTGCGGGGCGTGGCGTTGCTGCGGCGATTGCCGCTGGCGGCGGCGCTGCGAGCCATGGCTTACATCTCCTCGGGTGCGCTCACGCCCAGCAGGTCGAGGCCGTTGCGCAGCACCTGGCGCGTTGCCAGGCCCAGCGCCAGGCGCGCATTGCGCAGCGCCGCGTCGTCGACCATGACCTTGACGGCGTTGTAGCAGGTGTGGAAGTCGGCGGCGAGGTCCTGCAGGTACTGGGCGATCTGCTGCGGTTCGCGGTTGGCGGCGGCATGCGCGATCACTTCCGGGTAGCGCGCCAGCCGGTTCATCAGTGCCTTTTCCTGGTCGCTCTCGAGCCGCACCAGGTTGTCCATCGCCAGGTCGTGGTCGAAGGGCCGCTCGTCGGCCTCGGCCTTGCGCATCACGCTGCACAGACGCGCGTGGGCGTACTGCACGTAGTAGACCGGGTTGTCGTTGGACTGCGAACGGGCCAGGTCGATGTCGAAGGTCAGCTGCGAATCGGCGCGGCGTGCGGCGAGGAAGTAGCGGGTGGCGTCGCGGCCGACCTCGTCGATCAGGTCGCGCAGGGTGACGTAGCTGCCGGCGCGCTTGGAGAGCTTGACCTCTTCCCCGGAGCGGGTGACCAGCACCATCTGGTGCAGCACGTAGTCGGGCCAGCCCGGCGGGATGCCGGCTTCCAGCGCCTGCAGCCCGGCGCGCACGCGGGTCACCGTGGAGTGGTGGTCGGCGCCCTGCTCGTTGATCACGGTGGTAAAGCCGCGCTGCCACTTGTCCAGGTGATAGGCCACGTCAGGCAGGAAGTAGGTGTAGTCGCCGTCACGCTTGCGCATCACCCGGTCCTTGTCGTCGCCGAAGTCGGTGGTGCGTAGCCAGGTGGCGCCGTCCTGTTCGTAGGTGTGGCCCTTGTCGGCGAGGCGCTCGGCGGTGGCCGCGACCTTGCCGTCGCGGTACAGCGAGGACTCGAGGAAGTAGACGTCGAACTCGACGCCGAAGGCCTTGAGGTCCAGGTCCTGCTCGCGACGCAGATAGGCCACGGCGAAGCGGCGGATGGCGTCGAGGTCGTCCGGATCGGCGGCGGCGGTGACGTGCTGGTCGTCGGCGTCGACGGTGTCGCCGGCCAGGTAGCTCTCGGCCACGTCGATGATGTAGCCGCCGCGGTAGCCGTCCTCGGGCCAACTGGGGTGGTCAGGGCTGAGCCCCCGGGCGCGAGCCTGGACCGACAGCGCCAGATTCTGGATCTGGGCGCCGGCGTCGTTGTAGTAGAACTCGCGGGTCACGTCATAGCCGGTGGCCTCGAGCAGACGGCACAGGCAGTCGCCGATCGCCGCGCCGCGGCCGTGGCCGACGTGCAGGGGCCCGGTGGGGTTGGCGGAGACGAACTCGACCTGCACCTTCTCGCCGGCCCCGACCAGGCTGCGCCCGTAGGTGTCGCCGGTCTCGAGCACCGTCTTCACCACCTGGGCCACGGCGTCGGTGGCGGCGAAGAAGTTGAGAAAGCCCGGGCCGGCGATCTCCACGTGGCGTACCGCCGGGCTTTCCGGCAGGGCGTCGACGAGCGCCTGGGCGATCTCGCGGGGCGGCTTGCCCGCCGGCTTGGCCAGGGTCATCGCCAGGTTGCTGGCATAGTCGCCGTGGGCCTTGTCCTTGGTCGGATCGACCTTGTATCGGGGGGCGGTGTCGGCGGGCACGAGGCCCTGCTGCTTGAGCGCGGCCAGCGCCTCGTCGAGCAGCGCGATGATGGTCTCTTTCATGTGGCTTGCGTGCAGTGTCCTGTGGCCCGGGTGATCGGCGCGGTCGACAGCATGGGCGTGACGCGCGGCACCGGCGTGGAAAGCGTCGCTCGTTCAGGGGATTCCTGGAGCCTGGGCGCTCATTATCGGCAATTGCGGGTCGGCTTTAAACCCACAACATCGGCTTCGGGCTTCGGGCTTCGGGCTTCGGGCTTCGGGCTTCGGGCTTCGGGCTTCGGGCTTCGGGCTTCGGCTAGTCTGATGCTCGTGGCTCGTGGCTCGTGGCTCGTGGCTCGTGGCTCGTGGCTCGTGGCTCGTGGCTCGTGGCTCGTGGCTCGTGGCTCGTGGCTCGTGGCACTCAGCTCAGTGTCTGCGGGTCCACGTCCAGCGACCAGCGCACCCGGCGCGCCCCGGGCTGCGCCTCGAGCCAGCGGACCAGCCAGGCGCAGGCATCGTGCAGGGGGCCGCGACGTTCGCTGCGCAGCATCGTCTGCACATGGTAGCGGTTCTGGCGGCGCTCCATGGGGGCCGGGACCGGGCCCAGGCAGTCCACCGCCAGGGCATGCGAGGCCAGCCAGTCGCGCAGCGCCTCGGCGGCCTCGCCGGCGAGCTGCGTGGCGTCGGCCTCGCGGGGGCTCTCCAGGCGCAGCAGGGCCAGGTGGCGGTAGGGCGGCAGGCCGGCCGCGCGGCGTTCCTCCAGCAGCTGCTCGGCCAGGGCCTCGTAGCCGCGCTCGGCGAGCAGGCGCAGGTGCGGGTCTTCCGGGTGCAGGGTCTGGACCAGCACCCGGCCGGGGCGCTCGGCGCGTCCGGCACGCCCGGCGACCTGCACCAGCAGCTGGGCGCTGTGTTCCAGGGCGCGGAAGTCGCTGGCATAGAGCCCGGCGTCGGCATTGACCACCACGACCAGAGTGACGTGGGGCAGGTGATGGCCCTTGGCGATCATCTGGGTGCCCACCAGCAGGGCCGGCTCGCCGCGACGGATCTCCGCCAGGGTCTGCTCGAGGGCGTCCTTGCGCCGGGTGCTGTCGCGGTCGATGCGATGCACGGCGACGTCGGGGAACAGTGCCGCCAGGGTTTCCTCGCTGCGTTCGGTGCCGGTGCCCAGCGGGCGCAGGTCGGCGCTGCCGCAGTCGGGGCAGGCGTCCGGCAGCGGGCGCTGGCGCTCGCAGTGGTGGCAGGTCAGCTGCGACGGCTGGCGGTGCAGGGTCAGGCGGGCGTCGCAGTGGTCGCATTCGGCCAGCCAGCCGCAGGCGTGGCAGGCCAGGGTGGGCGCGAAGCCGCGACGGTTGATGAACACCAGCACCTGGTTGCCGGCGGCGAGCGCCTGGCGAATGGCGTCGATCACCGGCGGGACCAGCCCGCCCTGGCGGCGACGGCCGCGCAGGTCGACGAGTTCCAGCCGGGCCGGGGCGTGGTGGCTGGCGCGGCGGGTCAGCTGCAGGTGGCGATAATGGCCGGCACGGGCCTGGACCAGGCTCTCGAGCGACGGCGTGGCGCTGCCCAGCACTACCGGAATGCCCTCGCGGTGGGCGCGGATGATCGCCAGGTCGCGGGCGTGATAGCGCAGGCCGTCCTGCTGCTTGAACGAGCCGTCGTGCTCCTCGTCGACGATGATCGCCCCGGGGCGGGCCAGCGGGGTGAAGATCGCCGAGCGGGTGCCGATGACGATCGGCGCGCGCCCGGCGCGGGCGGCCTCCCAGGCGTCCAGGCGCTCGGCATCGGTGAGCTGCGAGTGCAGCGCCACCACCGGCACGCGAAAGCGCCGCCGGAAGCGGGCCAGGGTCTGCGGGGTCAGGCCGATCTCGGGCACCAGCACCAGTGCCTGGCGGTCGTGGGCCACCACCGCCTCGATCAGCTGAAGATACACTTCGGTCTTGCCGCTGCCGGTGACACCCTGCAGCAGGCAGGGGTGATAGCGCTCGAGCCCCTCGTGGAGCGCCGCCAGCGCCGCGGCCTGTTCGCGGTTCAGCGTCAGCGCCGGTTCGGCGAGCAGGCCGCCCTGGCGCGGGGCCGGCGCGGCGGTCAACGGCTCCTCGGTGGCGCTGGCCAGTCCCTTGTCGGCCAGCCCCTGCAGCTGGGCTCGGGCGAACCCCTGGGCGCTAATCACCGAATGCACCACGCCGCGCGGATGCTGGCGCAGCAGCTCGAGCAGCTCGGCCTGGCGACGGGCCCGGCCGAGCTGCGCGGCGCTCGTGTCGCGGCCGGCGGCGGTCAGCTGCCAGCGCTCGCGGGTACGCGCCTCCAGCGGCCGCCCCTGGCGCAGCAGCACCGGCATGGCCTGATGCAGGGTGTCGCCCAGCGCGTGCTGGTAGTAGCGGGCGGTGAAGCGGCACAGCCACAGCCAGTCCGCCGGCAGCGGCTGGGTGTCCAGGCAGGCGGAGACCGGCTTGAGGGTGTCGAGCGGCAGTTCGCTGTGGGCTCGGCATTCCACGACTACACCCACCACCTCGCGGCGTCCCAGCGGCACCCGCACGCGCAGCCCCGGCTGCCAGCCGCCCTCGGGGGCCGCCGCACCGGGGCGATAGTCGAACAGGCGGCGCAGCGGCGTGGGCACGGCCACGCCGAGCACGGCGACGCCGCTGCCGGGAGAAGGGCTGGACAATTGGCCTCCACTGATGTCTCTGCTATGATGCGTCGCCTTCTTGCGCCCCGTCGCCGACGCGGCCCGGGGTGGCGAGAACGATAACCGGTTATCTCAACCCGTGTGCGGTGCCCGACGCCAGAGCGATCGGGTGGCGGCACACCGTTTAACGAGGCTCACGATGAAACAAGGTATCCACCCGGAATACAAGACGGTTACCGCGACCTGCTCCTGCGGTGCCACCCACACCTTCGGCTCCACCGCCGGCGAGGACTTCTCCCTGGACGTCTGCTCCAACTGCCACCCGTTCTACACCGGCAAGCAGAAGCAGGCGACCACCGGTGGCCGCGTCGAGCGCTTCAACAAGCGCTTCGGTGCCGCGCTCAGCCGCAAGTAAGCGGACGCCGGCCCGGCTTCCGGGCAGCCAGAAACCCCCGTGCCATCCGGCCGGGGGTTTTTTCATGGGCGCAGGCTACGCAGTACTCAGTTGGCGCCGGCCAGCGAACCGCCGGCCACCACGAACAGCCCGCCGGTGAGGCGGTTGAAGCGGCGTACCCGGCGGCGGGTGCCCAGCCAGCGGCCCAGGCGCTCGCCGAGGGAGGAGTAGAGCGTCATCAGGCCGCCGTCGATGACCAGCCAGGTCAGCGCGAGGAGCGCGAACTGCGGCGCCTGGGGGGCACCGAGGTCGATGAAGCCCGGGAACAGCGCGGCAAAGAACAGCAGGTCCTTGGGGTTGCTGATGCCCACCGTGAAGCCGCGCCGGAACAGCCGCCAGACGCTGACCGGCATGGCGTCCCGTGTCTCCTGCGTCGCCACGACCGGAGGCTCCGGCGGCGCGCGCCAGGCCTGCACGCCCAGGTAGACCAGGTAGGCCGCGCCCAGGTACTTGAGCAGCGTGAAGGCGGTTTCCGAGGTGGCCAGCACCGCTCCCAGTCCCATCGCCGAGAGCGACATCATCACCAGCGCCGCGACGATGCCGCCGGCAATGGTGAACAGGGCCCGGCGTCGGCCGTGACGCAGCCCCTGACTGGTGCAGAGCAGGGCCACCGGCCCGGGAAAGGCGATCAGCGCGGTGATCACGCCCACATAGGTCAACCAGAGCATCGGGTCCATCGCGGCGCTTCCTTGTCCTTGTCGTGACGGCTTGGCGTACCGCCCCGGGGTGTTCCGGGGCCGTTACTCGAGGCTACCCGTTTGGCGCGGGAAGCGCACGTGGGGCGGGAGACTCGTCGTCGCGGGGTAATTTGAACGTTCGATCAAAATACAGCATGATAAATGGCGACGATTTCCATAAAAAACCAATATGCAAGGGAGTCCTGCCATGAACGGACGCTTTTCGATGCTTTCCCGCCCGGTGTGGGTCGGGCTGGCCCTGGGCCTGCTTGCCGCGAGTGCCCAGGCGCAGGTCAGCGTGACCCGCGGCGCCACGCCGATTCCCGACGGCGAGGCGACTGCCGCCGAGGACATCACCGTGGCCAACGATCATCTGGCCTTCTCGATCGCCGTGGCCTCCCAGCCGCCCTGGGGCGTGCCGCGCGGCACCCTGGTCGACCTGGCGGCGGTCAAGGGCGGCAAGATCGACCTCGATCGCATCGCCTTCGCCGACTTCATCCCCAACAACTGGTCGGCGTGGCCCAACGACGGCAAGACGATCAGGGTCGTCGAGCGCTCTCCCGAGCGGGCGGTGATCGAGATCGCCCGCAACTTCGGCGAGGCGATGGTCACCACCACCTACACCCTGGAAGCGGGCAGCGACCGGGTGCATCTCGAGACGACCCTCGACAACCGCGGTGACACGCCCCTGAAAAAGCTGCGTTCGGGCTTCACCCTGTGGCCGGATACCGGCTACCGCTTCGGCGTGCCGGGCCTCGGCGGTGCCAAGGAGACCCCGGCCGACGACGCCCTGACCGACCGCTTCGTGGGCTATGACCGCGACTGGGCGATCGCCCTGCACGCGCCCTATTTCGACCGCATCAACTACGGCGGGCGCGATCTCTACCTCGAGCACAGCCTGGCGCCGGGCGAGTCGCGGACCTTCGAGGGCTGGCTGCAGGTGGTGCCCGAGGGCGACCTGGCACCGGTGGTGGCCAACGAGATCGCCCGCAAGGGGCTCGCCAGCGGCCATGTCGCGGGCACCCTCGAGGGGCGCGACGGCGGGGTGCCGGCCAGCGGCCTGGTGATGGTCGAGAAGGCCGGCAGCCCCTATGCCTGGACGCTTGCCGACGACAAGGGGCATTTCGCCATCGACCTGCCGGTCGGCGACTACGCGCTCTACGCGACGGGCGAAGGCTATGCCAACAGCGACAGGGTCGAGGTCTCGCTGGCCAAGGGGGCGCAGCGCTCGCTGACCTTCGACGACCTGGCCGGGCCGGGCACGCTGTCGCTCGACGTGGCGGAAACGGGCAGCGGCACGCCGCGCGATGCGCGCATCACGATCGAGGAGGGCCATCAGCCGCCGGTGGAGTTCCTCGGCAAGCAGACCTTCTTCACCCGGCTCGACCCGGTCGGCCATGCCGAGCTGTCGCTGGCCCCCGGCGACTATCGGCTGGCGGTCAACGCCGGTGCGGGCTTCACCGCTCGCTCGCAGACTCTGGCCGTGAGCCTCGACGCCGGCCAGACGCTCGAGCGGGACGTCGGGATCGAGCGCCTGGCCGAGCCCAACCAGCGCCACTGGTACGGCGCCGACCTGCACCATCACGCCAACATGCTCGAGGGGGTGACGCCGCCCGAGATGGTGGTGCGCGCGCAGCTGGCCACCGACCTCGACCTGACCTTCGTCAGCGACCACGACTCGACCGCCAACCTCGACACCATGGCGACGCTGTCGAAGCAGCGTGGAGTGCCGTTCATTCCGTCGGTCGAGATCTCGCCGTCGTGGGGGCACATGAATCCCTTCCCGATCGCTCTCGACAGCCAGTTGCAGGTCGATCCCGGCACCGCCGATGTCCAGACGATCATCGCCGATGCACGGCGCATGGGCGCCGAGGTGGTACCCACCAACCATCCCTACAACGGCTACGGCTACCTGGGCAACCTGGCCGAGGACAAGGTGCCCGGCGGCTTCACGCCGGCCTTCGACCTGGTCGAGCTCAACGCCGAGGTCGACAACGCCAGGACGCTCGAGAGCGTCCACCGCTTCTGGGACCAGGGGCTGCAAATGTACCTGACCGCCGGCACCGACACCCATGACGTCTGGAACCAGCTGACCGGGCGCATGCGGATGATGGCGCACGTGCCGGGCGAACTGAGCGTCGACGGCTTCGCGCGGGCGCTGAAGGACGGCCATGCCTACGCCACCCAGGGGCCGCTGCTGTTCCCCGTCGAGCGGCTGTTCGGCGACACCCTGCGCCTGGCCGGCGATGCCGAGGGCCACTGGTCGGTCAAGGTACAGGCGGTCGACGGCCTGGCCGAGGCGCGGCTGATCGGCCGGGGCGGCAAGGTGCTCGAGACCCGCCAGCTCGACGGTCACGAGACAACCCTGGACTTCACCATCCCCGGCGATGCCGACGGCTGGGTGGCGCTGGAGGTCGACGACGCCGACGGCGACACTGCCTGGAGCGATCCGCTGTGGATCCGCCGTCCGGTGAAGGCCGACTACGTGCTGGACGAGACCGAAAGCGAGAGCTGAGATAAGCGTCCGTTTCCCGAGCCACGGGCCACGCCATCGCGTGGCCCGTTTTCGTTGACGGCGGGGTCAGCCCAGCCGGGCGTCGAGGTGATCGGCCAGGCGTACCGCCAGCTGCACCAGGGTCAGGGTCGGGTTGGCGTGGCCGCTCGACGGGAAGACGCTGGAGCCGCCGATGTAGAGGTTGTCCTGGCCGAACACCCGGCAGTCGCGATCGACGATGCCGTGCTCGGGGGTGTCGGCCATGCGCGTGCCGCCCATGTGGTGGCGCCCGGCCAGTTCGCCATCCTCGGGAAACTGCAGGGTGTCGTCGGCCAGCCACGGCTCGAGCTGGACACGGCCGATGTCGCGGCGACGCAGGTAGTCGTTCAGGGTCAGCACGCACTCGCGCACCGTGTGATGGTCCAGGGCGGTCTTGCGCCAGACCAGGCGCGAGCGGGGCATGCCCAGGGCGTCGCGGTCATCGTCGTCGAGCTCGACCCGGCTCTCGGGATGCGGTTGCTGTTCCCAGGCGGCACGCAGCACCACGCCGCAGCGCGAGCCGGGTGGCTGCCGGCGCAGCCGTTCGCCGAGGCGGGGCGCGATGAGGGCCAGATGGGTGGCCAGCGCCTCGCCGTCCTCGGGGCTCATGCGATGCAGGCGCAGGCCGCAGTTGAGAACGCCCCGGGTGGCGAGCATCGCCGGGATGGGGGCCAGGAACACGCTCTGGCTGGCATCGAGCCCCAGGGCCGCCGGGGCGAAGACGAGGGCCCGGCCCAGGGTGGCGTGCGGGTGATCCATCCAGTAGCGACCCAGCGTCGCCGGCTGCCGGATCACCCGGCCGCCGCTTTGCCGATTGCACCACAGCAGCAGCCGCGAGTTCTCGATGCCGCCGCAGGCGAGCACGACGTATCGCGCCCGGAGGCGATACGTGCCGCCCGTGTAGTTCCTGACCACAGCACCGGTGATGCGGCCGTCGCGGGTCTCCAGGCCGAACAGGTTGGTGTTCCGGCTATAGTGCAGGTGCGGTGAGCGGGCGACCTCATCGGCGTACTTGTCCTTGAGCCGGGTGGCGGGGCCGATCGAGAAGTGCACGCGCTTGAGCGCCAGCCCGGGAATAGCGGTGTCCGGCGGAATCGGCGAGACCTCGAGGATGTCGGCGGCCGCCGGGTAGGCCGGGGCCAGGTCGTCACGGTCGATCGGCCAGGCGGTGCGCGGGTCCGCCGGCTTGGCGGTGAAGTCGTAGGCATCCAGGGGCCGGCACATGCCGCCCCAGTGGTTGGTCGAGCCGCCGAAGAAGCGCAGTCGCGCGGCGTCCAGCGGAATGTAGGGATCGCCGACGCTCTCGCCGCGATAGAGCGCCTGGGAGCGCTCGGTGAACACCTGATCGCCGCCCTCGCACAGCAGCACGTGCCGCCCGCGCCGGGCCAGCCGGGTGGCCAGGGTCAGCCCCGCCGCGCCGCTGCCGATTATGCAGACATCCGCCAGCGGATCCCGGGCGGCGTAGCTCGCCAGGTCGATGTGCATCAGCGATCCCCGGGGGCGAGCAGCCAGCCGTCAAGCCGCACCGGCATGGCATTGGTCGTCGCGGATCGCGCCGGCGGGCCGAACACGGGAAGCAGGCCGAGGGCGAGCAGGGCGGCCAGCAGGCGACGGCGGGTCAACCTCGGGGCGAATGTCTCGTCGAACGGGGCAGGGGAAAGCGACATGGCGGCGTACTCCACGACATCGCGCCGGTGGTGCCTGGATGCCACGCCGCCGAGCCGGCCGTCACATCATCACCGCCAGCAGCACCGGCAGATAGACAAACGACAACAGTGTTGAGCATAGCACCAGGCCGGCGACGAACTCGGGTTCACGGCGGGCACGCTGGGCGAACAGGTAGTTGAACACCGCCACCGGCATGCTCATCTGCAGCACCAGCACGCTCTGGGCCAGGGGCTGCAGGCCCAGCAGGTGGCCGACGGCATAGGCCAGCAGCGCCGCCGCCGGGATGCGCAGCAGGCTGAAGTGGACGCCGGCGGCCAGGTTGCGAACACGGATCCGCCCCAGCGAGACGCCGAGGGTGATCAGCATCAGCGGCACGCTGAAGCCGGAGATCAGCTCCACGGTGTTGGCCAGCCAGGCCGGCAGGGTGGTGCCGGTGAGCAGCATTACCGTGGCGATCAGGATGGCGTAGACCACCGGCGTGCGGGCCAGCGAGCGCAGCGGGCGGCCGCTGCGGCTCGACAGCAGGGTGCCGAAGGTGAACTGGACCAGCGAGACCGACACCATCACCGTGATGGCATAGGCGAAGCCGGCATTGCCGAAGGCATAAAGGGTGACCGGCAGGCCCATGTTGCCGGTGTTGGGAAACATCGTCGGCAGGATCACGGTGCGCCACGGCTTGCCCAGCACCCGGGCGATCGCCAGGCTGGCCAGCCCCATCACGGTGATGACCAGCAGCGTGCCGAGCAGGGTGCGGCCGAAGCTGCCGGGGTCGATGTCGGCGCCGTTGAGCGAGGCCAGGATCAGCGTCGGCGTGCCGATGTTGAAGACCAGCCGGGTGATGAACTCGACCGGGTAGTCGTGGCCCAGCCGCACCCAGCCGAAGCCCAGGCTGGCGCCGAAGAAGACGGGGGCCATCACCGCGAAGAGTTCGCCGAGCATGCGTGATCCTTTTCTTCCTGTGTCGTGACGAGGCGGGCGCGGGCGGCTGGCGCAGCCCGCGAGGGAGCCATTGTCGGCAACCGGGTGCCCCGGCCGCAACTCGCATTCCCCTGGCGCGGGCGTCGAGCTCCTCCCCGAGCGTCTACCCCACGCACCCTGGCCGGCAGCACCTCGTCGAGCCCCGGCGGGTCGAATCGTGGCCGATCGAGCCGTGGTCGGCGTCCCCTTCCCATGCCCCATGGACAGGCCGCTTTCACCGTCATTACAGCCGCTTGCGGATCGCCCCGAACGGGCCGCCCGCGGCCCATTTGCGAACGCAAATGGGCGCATTTGGACTAGTCATTTGCCGGCTTCGCCCGGGCTGTCGATAGTCGTAATACACGCATGGCGAGGCGGCCGAGATGAAAGTCTGGAAACTCATGTTCAGGGCGAAATCCCTCCCGCAAGCGGACCTGATGCCGGCAGGTCTTCGCAAGGACATGGCCCTGATTGGCAGACTCACTCGCTGTTATGTCGTCGATGTCTTCGGCACCCGGTTCCTGGGGTTCGAGTTCGAGACGGACAGCGAGGATTTCAATCATGTCTGTCGCCTGATCAAGATTCTCGAGGTGCGTTACACGATGCGCGTCTTCGAGTTTTCGGAAAAGTCCTCTTCACCGGAAGCCGCTGACCTGCTGGTGAAGATCGACAGCCGACCCACCCTGAAAGTCGCTTGAAAGACACAAGGAGAACAAGATGCAACTCCCTTCGCTGATTTCCATCCCCAATGGTGACAAGGTCGTTCCCACCTTTTCCGACGAGGAGATGCAGGGCCGCCTGAGCCGTCTGCGGGACTACATGGCCCAGCAGTCCGTCGATGCGGTGGTACTGACCTCCTATCACAACATCAACTACTTCAGTGACTTCGTCTATTGCAAGTTCGGTCGTGATTACGGCCTGGTGGTGACCCAGGACACCTTCACCACCGTCACCGCCAACATCGACGGGGGGCAGCCCTATCGCCGCAATCGCCTGGGCGACAACATCGTCTACACCGACTGGCAGAAGGACAACTTCTTCAAGGCCGTCAAGCAGCTGTGCGAAGGTCGTCGGCGCGTCGGTGTCGAATTCGACCACCTGACCCTGCAGAACAAGCAGAAACTGGTGGATGCGCTGGGCGATGTCGAGCTGGTCGATATCGGCGTGCCGACGATGAAGATGCGCATGATCAAGTCCGCCGAGGAGATCGCGCTGATTCGCCAGGGCGCGCGTATCGCCGATGTGGGGGGCGTGGCCGTGCGCGACGCCATCGCCGCCGGGGTGCCGGAGTATGAGGTGTCGCTGGCCGGGCAGGCCGCCATGGTGCGTGAGATCGCCAGGACCTACCCGAACAGCGAGCTGATGGACACCTGGGTGTGGTTCCAGTCCGGCATCAACACCGACGGCGCGCACAACCCGGTCACCAGCCGCCGCGTCCAGCCCGGCGACATCCTGAGCCTCAACACCTTCCCGATGATCTCCGGCTACTACACGGCGCTGGAACGCACCCTGTTCTGCGAGCATGCCTCCGACGAGCACCTGCGGCTCTGGCAGGCCAACTGCGAGGTCCATCGCCGCGGTCAGGAGCTGATCAAGCCCGGCGTGCGCTGCTGCGACATCGCCCACGAGCTCAACGAGATCTTCGCCCGACATGGCCTGCTCAAGTATCGCACCTTCGGCTACGGCCACTCCTTCGGTACGCTGAGCCACTACTACGGCCGCGAGGCGGGCCTCGAGCTGCGCGAGGATATCGAGACCGTGCTCGAGCCCAACATGGTAGTGTCCATGGAGCCGATGATCATGATCCCGGAAGGCCAGCCCGGCGCCGGCGGCTACCGCGAGCACGACATCCTGGTGGTCAACGAGCACGGGGCCGAGAATATCACCGGATTCCCGTACGGTCCGGAGCACAATATCATCAAGTGAACGATTAAAAGGGGAGCCGGGCTCCCCTTTTTTCCAATGGTGTTGGAGTGAAAGCCATGAGTGATAACAAGAAATATAGTGAATATGGGTTGGAAAAAATAAGTACCGATAAAAGAACCTATGGATTCGTGGATACCGTCTGGACATGGTTCGGTTCAGGGATCAATACCGGTTCCTGGTTTTTTGGCGGGATGGCCGCCGCGCTGGGCATGAGCTTCGTGCTTCAGTACAGCCTGCTCTGGCTGCCGCTGATGATGATCCCCTGGGCGGCAATCGGTTATATCGGGTATCGCTACGGGGCCACTACCGTGGCGGTCTCCAGGCCGTGTCTGGGGGCAAAAGGCGGCAGGATGACCGGCCTGGCCCAGTTCATGGTGCTGATCGGCTGGCCCAGCGTTAACAGCTATATTGCTGCCATTTCGCTGACATTCGTGTTTTCGCACGCCTGGGGGTGGCCTGCCTATGGCGAGCCGGGTGATACCTGGCCACTGGTGATCGGCATCCTGCTGACCGCGGTCGTACAGGGCGTCATCACCCTGGTGGGGCATGAGGCCATCCGCTATCTCGAGCGGATCTCGGGCATCCTGCTTCTCATCCTGGGGAGCTGGGAAACCTATATCGTGTTCACGCAATGGGACCTCGGCGAGGTCATGTCATTCTCCATCGACGACCCCGGCCATACGTGGGCCTTCTATATCGACCTGGCCTTCGGCTTCAGCTGGACCTGGGCGCAGATTGCCGACTTCTCGCGCTTCTCCAAGACATCGAAGGGGGCGACCGTGGGTACCTGGCTGGGGATCAATATCGGCCAGGGCTGGTTCATGGTGATCGGTGCCCTGGGGGTGATCGGGGTGGCCCTGCAGACAGGCAATTTCGACGCCAACAATTCGGACCCCAGCTCGACCATGGCCGCCCTGGGCCTGGGCCTGGTCTCCTTCCTGGTGCTCATCTTCGCCACCATCAGCACGAATGTGACCGTTCTCTACGGTGCCGGCATGGGGGTCGTGGGCAGCCTTAACGTCAGGAACCCCAAGAAGGCCCTGCTGTTCGTGGCTCTGGTTCAGCTGGCGCTCTGCTTTGCGCCCATCTTCTACTCGTCCTTCCTGGGGTACTTCGAGGCCTTCCTGAATGTTATCGGTGGCCTGTTCATTCCCCTGTGGACGGTGATCCTGGTCGACTACCTTCTGATCCGCAGAGGGCGACTCAACGAACAGGATCTGTTCAGGGAGCAGGGTGGCGTCTACAGCTACGGCAATGGATGGAACATGGTCGGCGTGACCAGCCTGGCACTGGGGCTGTGCGTGTACTTTGGCCTGTCCTACGGCTTCCCCGGGATTGCGGCGGTCACGACGGCCAGTCTGCCGACCATCCTGGTCTCCGGTGTGGCATATTACCTGCTGGGAAATTCACGGGTGAATCCGGTGGAAAGTCGGGCGGCGCTGTCGAAGGTCTGAGGAATCCGTGGCCGTGGTGCTTGTCTCCATGGGGCCAGTGAACACGCGGCCCCATGGAGGGAAGCATGACCTGATCGTTCAATGCATGGGGTATGCCGGAGGCGAAAACAATGAAGTGCAAGGTCGAGAACCTGGATTGGGTTTCCTACGAAAGACTGGTGTCGAACGGTGACAGGAAAATCATCATCCCCGTGGGGGCCATCGAGCAGCATGGCCCCCACATGTCGCTCAACCCGGACGTGCTGATACCTGACTACATTGCCTGCCGGGTCGCCGAGAGCGCGCAGAACATGCTGGTGTCGCCGCCGATCGCCTATGGGTACAAGTCCCAGGTGAAATCGGGTGGCGGCAACTTCTTCCCGGGAACCACCTGTGTCAGCAGCCAGTCGCTCGAGAATTACGTTCATGACGTCATCCTGGCCTTCGTCGAGCACGGGAATCGGGAGTTCCTGTTGATCAACGGGCATTTCGAGAACTCCATGTGCCTGGTCGAGGCCGCCGATAGAGCCGTCCGGCAGGCCAGGCTCGCGGGAATCGACATCAAGGTGATCCTGCTTTCCTACTGGGACTTCATCAGCGAGGAAACGATCGGCAAGGTCTTTCCCGACGGGTTTTCGGGATGGGCCGTGGAGCATGGCGGGGTGCTGGAAACCTCGATCATGCTCAAGATTCATCCGGAGCTCGTGGACATGTCCCGGGCCGTGGATATCCCGCCGGCGGAATTTCCGCCCTACGATGTCTTCCCGCCCGATCCCAGCTGGGTGCCGGAGTCGGGGACCCTGTCGTCACCGCTCAAGGCCACCGCCGAGAAGGGGGAGTGGATCCTGGAGGAATGCATCAGCCGGATAGCCGCCACCTTCCGCTGACACGGCGGGCCTTTCCGGACGCCCGACGGCGTGGAAAGGCCCTGCCAGGGCTACATGTTGCCAAGGCCGGAGCGCAGGAAGTCGAGGACATGGCGGCTCGCCACACTCATTTCCCGTTCCTTGTAGTAGAGCCCGATGCATACCTGGCCCAGGTCGGGGAGGCAGTTGCTTCTGGCCTGTTTCAGGTGGTCGGGGATGACCGAGCTGGCCATGGCCGAAATCCCCAGCCCCTCCTCGATGGCCGAGAAGATGCCGAGAAGGCTGGTGCTGGTGTAGGTGAACCGATACGGGGCCTGCTGGCGCTGTAGCCCTTCTTCCATGATGGCGCGATAGATGCACCCCTGGGGATAGGCGATCAGGGGTAGCGGCCCTTCATGCGGGTCGAGAAGCTGGCGCTCCTTGTAGACCCATTCGAGCTTGTCCACCCGGTAGTCTCGAGAATCCCGGTCCTCGTCCTCCCGTACCCGCTCCATGGCCAGGGCAATGTCATAGCAGCCCTTCTGGTATCGCTGCAGGATGACCTTGCTGATCTCGCAGTCCACTTCAATGACGATATTGGGATAGACCCTCGAGAGGTTCCTCAGCGCCCTGGGCAGAAAGGCCAGTTCGAAGTCGTTGGGTATACCCAGACGGACCTTCCCCGAGATGCTTTCCCCTCTGACCTTGGCGATGACCTGGTCATTGATTTCCAGGATTTGTCGGGCCGCCCGATACAGATATTCTCCGTCCTCGGTCAGCTCGAGGCTGGAGCCACGCAGGAATATCCGGGTGTCGAGGAGTTCCTCCAGCTTCTTGATCTGAAGGCTGATGGCGGGCTGGGAGCGGCCCAGCAACTCGCCGGCGCTGGTGAACCCGCCCAGGTCCTTTATCGTGACGAAGGTCCTGAGAAGGTCGGTGGGTATGTTTGTCATCTTTTTTCGACCACGCGAATACTGAGTGTCATTGTTGGAAGTCGCCTTCCGCACGGCATGTCGTTCGGTGCTGTCCTGTCGTGTGCTTCCGTGCCACGCGGCCGGATGGCAGGATAGGACGATCGGTCGGCCCGCCTCGGGCCGCGGGACACCGCACCATGCTGCCAGGAGCGACGATGAGCCTCTCTTCCCGGGATGAACCCCTGTCGGTTGGCTTCGTCCTGCTGCACCGCTTCACGCTGATGCCCTTCGCCGCCTTCGCCGACTGCCTGCGCCTGGCCGCCGACGAGGGCGACCGCTCGCGCCAGCTGCGCTGCCACTGGACCTTCATGACCAGCACCGGCGGGCCGGCCGTGTCCAGCTGCGGCGCGGCCGTCTCGCCCTGCGAGACGTTCCGCGACCCGGCCGAGTTCGACTATATCGTGGTCATCGGCGGCGTGCAGGACGAGAAGGCCCGCACGGATACCACGGCGCTGGCCTATCTGCGCCGGGCGGCGGCGGCCCGGGTTCCGCTGGTGGGCGTGTGCACCGGGGTCTTCGCCCTGATTCAGGCCGGCCTGATGACCGGGCGGCGCTGCTGTGTCAGCTGGTATCATCACCGTGACATGATCCAGCGCTTTCCCGCCATCGAGCCGGTGGCCGACCGGCTGTTCGTCGACGACGGCGACCGCATCACCTGTGCCGGCGGTGCGGCCTCGGCGGATCTGGCGGCCTACCTGATCGAGCGCCACCTGGGCAAGGCGTGGGCCATGAAGAGCCTGCACATCATGCTGCTCGAGGAGGCGCGGGCCGGTTCCCAGCCGCAGCCCCAGCCGGTGGTCTTCGGCAAGGTCGAGGACCGCCTGGTGCGTCGCGCCCTGGCGGTGCTCGAGCAGCACCTGGGGGAGGCCATGTCGATGGACGTGCTGGCCGAGCGGGTGGGAACCTCTCGACGCAACCTGGAGCGCCGCTTCCGCGAGACGCTGGGCGTCGGCCCGCAGAAGTTCGCCCGCGACCTGCGCCTGCGCTACGGGCTCTGGCTGCTGCACTACACCGGCAAGAGCATCACCGAGATCGGCGAGCGCTGCGGCTTCGCCGATACCGCGCATTTTTCCCGCCGCTTTCGTAGTACATTCGGCGCGACCCCGTCGGAAATGCGCAAGCGCGCCAGCGAAACCGGCCGCGAGCGGGTCGACCCCTTCTTCCTGCACGTCGAGGGCCGTCCGGCACTCTGAGGCGTATCGTCCCTTCGCCACGGCTCATGCGGGCCAGGGCGTATCGGCGCCGGTCCGGCGTCGACGGCCGGCCGCGCCCGTGGGCGGATGCCGGCGCGGCTGGGATATTCAGCAAGCCTGTCGCATTTATTCAATCCTTGACGGGGCGGCTCCCCTTTAATCGAGACATGGATCGGCGACGCCGGACGGCGGTTATCCGGGCATAAGGATTTCAAATTTTTACCGCCCGCCGGTTGCCGATAGATTCAAGAAGACGTCTGACCACCACCACAACAATGAGGAGTCCGTCATGAACCAGGTCGGTCTTGCCGCTTTCGATTCCCAGGTCGCCGCCGCCATCGCCGATGAAGTGGCGCGTCAGGAAGCCCACATCGAGCTGATCGCTTCCGAGAACTACGCCAGCCGGGCCGTGATGGAGGCCCAGGGCACGCAGCTGACCAACAAGTATGCCGAGGGCTATCCGGGCCGTCGCTACTACGGCGGCTGCGAGCATGTCGATGTGGTCGAGCAGCTGGCCATCGACCGTGCCTGCGACCTGTTCGGCGCCGACTACGCCAACGTGCAGCCGCACTCCGGCGCCCAGGCCAACGCGGCGGCGTTCATGGCACTGGTCAAGCCGGGCGATACCGTGCTGGGCATGAGCCTGGCCCATGGCGGGCACTTGACCCACGGCGCCGCGCCCAACTTCTCCGGCAAGCACTATCACGCCGTGCAGTACGGCCTGAATCCGGAGACCGGCGAGATCGACTACGACGAGGTCGAGCGCCTGGCGCGCAGCCACAAGCCCAAGATGATCATCGCCGGCTTCTCGGCCTACGCGCGGGTGGTGGACTGGCGGCGCTTCCGCAGCATCGCCGACGAGGTGGGGGCCTGGCTGATGGTCGACATGGCCCACGTCGCCGGCCTGGTCGCCGCCGGTCTCTACCCGAGCCCGCTGCCCCATGCCCACGTGGTGACCACCACCACCCACAAGACGCTGCGCGGCCCGCGTGGCGGCCTGATCCTGTCCGCCAACGCCGACGAGACGCTGGTCAAGAAGCTCAACGCGGCGGTGTTCCCCGGGCAGCAGGGCGGCCCGCTGATGCACGTGATCGCCGCCAAGGCGGTGGCCTTCAAGGAGGCGATGAGCCAGGCGTTCGTCCAGTACCAGCAGCGGGTGCTCGACAACGCCCGCGCCATGGCCGCGGTGTTCCTCGAGCGCGGCTACGACGTGGTCTCGGGCGGTACCGACGACCATCTGTTCCTGGTGTCGCTGATCAAGCAGGGCGTCACCGGCAAGGACGCCGATGCGGCGCTGGGTCGGGCCCACATCACCGTCAACAAGAATGCCGTGCCCAACGACCCGGAAAGCCCGTTCGTGACATCCGGCCTGCGCATCGGCACCCCGGCGGTGACCAGCCGCGGCTTCGACGAGTCGGAGTGCGCCGAGCTGGCCGACTGGATCTGCGACATCCTCGACGTGCTGGCCGAGCGCGGCAACACCCAGGCCGTGGAAGCCGAGGTGCGCGACAAGGTCGCCGCCGTGTGCGCGCGCCACCCGGTCTACGAGGCGCCGGTCGCCGCGGCGTCGCGCGAGACCGAGTCGGCTCTCTAACCGCCTTCACCAGCAGGAGTAGAATCCATGCAACGCTATTCGGGTTTCGGGCTGGTCAAGCACGCGCTCAGCCATCACGAGAACTGGCAGCGCCAGTGGCGCAATCCCACGCCCAAGAAGGAATACGACGTGATCATCGTCGGTGGCGGCGGGCACGGCCTGGCGACCGCCTACTACCTGGCCAAGGAGCACGGCATCACCAATGTCGCGGTGATCGAGAAGGGCTGGCTGGGCGGCGGCAACACCGCGCGCAACACCACCATCGTGCGCTCCAACTACCTGTGGGACGAGTCCGCGGCGCTCTACGAGCATGCCATGAAGCTGTGGGAAGGGCTCTCCCAGGACATCAACTACAACGTGATGTTCTCGCAGCGCGGGGTGCTCAACCTCGGCCACACCCTGCAGGACATGCGCGACATCCAGCGCCGGGTCAACGCCAACCGCCTCAACGGCATCGACAGCGAGGTGCTGGATGCCAGGGGCGTGCAGGAACTGGTGCCGATCATGGACTGCTCGAAGAACGCCCGCTATCCGGTGATGGGGGCCTCCTGGCAGCCGCGCGCCGGGGTGGCGCGTCACGATGCGGTGGCCTGGGGCTATGCCCGCGGTGCCGACAGCCTCGGAGTCGACCTGCTGCAGAACACCGAGGTCACCGGCTTCAAGATCCTCGACGGCCGCGTGGTCGGCGTGCACACCAACCGCGGTGATATCGGCGCCAAGACCGTGGGCTGCGTCACCGCCGGCAACTCCGGGGTGATGGCGAAGATGGCCGGCTTCCAGCTGCCGCTGGAATCGCACCCGCTGCAGGCGCTGGTCTCCGAGCCGCTCAAGCCGATTCTCGACACCGTGGTGATGTCCAATCACGTCCACGGCTACATCAGCCAGTCCGACAAGGGTGACCTGGTGATCGGCGCCGGCATCGACGGCTACAACGGCTACGGCCAGCGCGGCAGCTACCCGACCGTCGAGCACACCCTGCAGGCGATCGTCGAGATGTTCCCGATGTTCTCGCGGGTGCGCATGAACCGCCAGTGGGGCGGCATCGTCGACACCTGCCCGGACGCCTGCCCGATCCTCTCGCGCACGCCGGTCAAGGGGCTCTACTTCAACTGCGGCTGGGGCACCGGCGGCTTCAAGGCCACGCCCGGCTCCGGGCACGTGTTCGCCTGGTCGCTGGCCAAGGGCCAGATGCACAAGCTGGCCGCGCCGTTTTCCATCGATCGGTTCCGGACCGGCGCACTGATCGACGAGCATGGTGCCGCCGGCGTCGCCCACTAAGTTCTGCGAGCTGCGCCGCGCGATGGCGTCGTTGTCCGCCTCTTCGGAGTCCTCATGTACGGCCTCGAACACTCCGGCTCCTCAATCGGCGGACGCCTGGCCCTCACCCGGCTCGCTGGCGCAGAACACCCTGGTACGTTCATTCGGCTGCATTGAAGTCGAGTGAGGGAGGAAAACAAGATGTTTCATATCTACTGCCCCTACTGCGAGGAGCACCGCGAGGAAGAGGAGTTCCATCCCAAGGGCCAGGCGCACATCGCCCGCCCGGCGGACCCGGACGCCTGCTCGGACGCCGAGTGGGGCGACTACCTGTTCTTCCGTGACAACCCGCGCGGCATCCACCACGAGCTGTGGGTGCATGCGGTGGGCTGCCGCAAGTTCTTCAACATCACCCGCCATACGGTGACCTACGCCATCCTCGAGACCTACAGGATGGGCGAGCAGCCGACGATCACCGCCGAAAGCCTGGCGAGTGGAGAGAAAGCCGGCAACGTGCAGGCCGCCAGCGGCGGCCAGCAGACCGTGGGCGCCAGCGACGCCGCCGTGGCCTCAGTCAAGGGAGCGCAGGCATGAGCCAGTCATCATCACAGCCCAACCGTCTGGCGCAGGGCGGTCGGGTCGACCGCACGCGCAAGCTGACCTTCACCTTCAACGGCAAGCGCTATACCGGCCATCCCGGCGACACCCTGGCCTCGGCGCTGCTCGCCAACGGGGTCGACGTGGTCAACCGCAGCTTCAAGTACTCGCGGCCGCGCGGCATCGTCGCCGCCGGCGCCGAGGAACCCAACGCCGTGGTCCAGCTGGGCGCCTCCGAGGCTGCCCAGGTGCCCAACGTGCGCGCCACCCAGCAGGCGCTCTACGACGGCCTGGAGGCGCGCAGCACCAACGGCTGGCCCAACGTCCAGCGCGACCTGATGGGCTCGGTCGGCAAGCTGGGCGGCTCCTTCATGCCGCCGGGCTTCTACTACAAGACCTTCATGGCCCCGGCCTCGATGTGGATGACCTACGAGAAATACATCCGCAAGTCGGCCGGGCTGGGGCGCAGCCCCGTCGAGTCCGACCCGGACATCTACGATCACCTGAACCAGCACTGCGATGTGCTGGTGATCGGCGCCGGCCCCGCCGGGCTGTCGGCGGCGCTGGCCGCGGCCTACAGCGGCGCGCGGGTGATCCTGTGCGACGAGCAGGAGACGATGGGCGGCTCGCTGCTCGACAGCCGCGAGACCCTCGACGACGCTGAGGCCACCCGCTGGGCGGATGCCGTGATCGACGAGCTGGCCTCGCTGGACAACGTCACATTGCTGGCCCGCACCACCGCCAACGGCTATCACGACCACAACTTCGTGACGCTGCACGAGCGGCGCACCGAGCACCTCGCCGATGTCGCGCCGCGCGTCGACGGCCGCCGCCAGTCGCGCTCGCGCCTGCATCGGGTGCGTGCCGCCCAGGTGGTGCTGGCCACCGGCGCCCACGAGCGGCCGCTGGTCTACGCCAACAACGACGTGCCGGGCAACCTGCTGGCCGGCGCGGTGTCGACCTACATTCGCCGCTACGGCGTGGCCCCGGGCCAGAAGCTGGTGCTCTCCACCAGCAACGATCACGGCTACCGGGCCGCGCTCGACTGGCACGAGGCCGGTCGCGAGGTGGTGGCGATCGCCGATGCCCGCGACAACCCCGACGGCGAGTGGGTCGAGCAGGCCCGCGCCGCCGGCATCCGTATCATCACCGGCAGCGCGGTGATCGAGGCCAAGGGCGACAAGCGCGTCAGCGCCGCCCGCGTGGCGCGCATCGACATCGACGGCTTCCGCGTCGCCGGCAAGGCCGAGGAGCTGGCCTGCGATACCATTGCCAGCTCCGGCGGCTACAGCCCGGTGGTCCATCTGTCCTCGCATACCGGCACGCGGCCCGTGTGGCGCGACGACATCCTCGGCTTCGTGCCCGGCGACGTGACGGGCCTGACCCCGGCGGGCGGGGCCCACGGCGTCTACGCGCTGGACGCGGTGCTCGAGGACGGCGTCGCCGCCGGCAACCGCGCCGCCGAGGCGGGCGGCTTCCCCGCGGCCTCTGTCAACCTGCCGCGGGCGAGTGCCCATCGCGAGTCGCCGGCCGTGGCGCTCTACCAGGTGCCCCACGAGAAGCCCACGCTGCGTGCGCCCAAGCAGTTCGTCGACCTGCAGAACGACGTCACCGCCGCCGGCATCGACGTCGCCACCCGCGAGGGCTTCGAGTCGATCGAGCACGTCAAGCGCTACACCGCCATGGGCTTCGGCACCGACCAGGGCAAGCTGGGCAACATCAACGGCATGGCGATCGCCGCGCGCTGCCTCGGCCAGACCATCCCCGAGACCGGCACCACGGTGTTCCGCCCCAACTACACGCCGGTGACCTTCGGCGCCATCGTCGGTCGCCACTGCCGCGAGCTGTTCGATCCCGAGCGCTATACCGCGCTGCATCAGTGGCACGTCGAGCACGGCGCCGAGTTCGAGGACGTCGGCCAGTGGAAGCGCCCGTGGTACTTCCCGCGTACGGTCAACGGCAAGAAGGAGAGCATGCACGAGGCGGTGGCCCGCGAGTGCCTGGCGGTTCGCCAGGGCGTGGGCATCCTCGACGCCTCGACACTGGGCAAGATCGACATCCAGGGGCCGGATGCCCGCGAGTTCCTGGGCCGCATCTACACCAACAAGTGGGCCAAGCTGGCCCCGGGTCGCGTCCGCTACGGCCTGATGTGCAAGGACGACGGCATGCTGATGGACGACGGCACCACCAGCTGCCTGGGCGACAACCACTTCCTGATGACCACCACCACCGGCGGCGCCGCGGGCGTGCTGGAGTGGCTGGAGATCTGGCACCAGACCGAGTGGCCGGAACTCGAGGTCTACTTCAACTCGGTGACCGACCATTGGGCGACGATGACCGTCACCGGTCCCGAGGCGCGCCAGCTGCTGGCCGAGATCACCGACATCGATCTCGACAAGGAAGCCTTCAAGTTCATGGACTGGAAGGAAGGCAACGTGGCCGGTGTGCCGGCGCGGGTCTTCCGCATCTCGTTCACCGGCGAGCTGGCCTTCGAGATCAACGTCCAGGCCAACTACGCCATGCACGTCTGGAAGACGCTGTTCGAGCACGGCGAGAAGTACGACCTGACGCCCTACGGCACCGAGACCATGCACGTGCTGCGCGCCGAGAAGGGGCTGATCATCGTCGGCCAGGACACCGACGGCTCGGTGACCCCCGAGGACCTGGGCATGTACTGGGCGATCGGCTACGACAAGCCGTTCCCGTGGATCGGCAAGCGCGCCCTGAGCCGCCCCGACACCCGGCGCGTCGACCGCAAGCAGCTGGTCGGCCTGCGTCCGCATGATCCCGGGGTGGTGCTGGAAGAGGGCGCGCAGATCGTCTTCGACCCCGAGCAGTCGATCCCCATGACCATGGTCGGCCACGTCACCTCCAGCTACTACAGCCCGGTACTCGACAGCGGTTTTGCCCTGGCGGTGGTCAAGGGAGGCCACCATCGCATGGGCGAGACCGTCTACCTGCCGATGGTCGACGGCAAGGTGCATGCCGCCGAGATCGTCAGCACCGTCTTCTATGATCCCAAGGGAGAGCGCCAGCATGTCTGATGTGCGTATGTTCGACAGCCGCCCGGCCACCGCCGTCGACGCCGAGTCGCCGCTGGCCGTCAGCAACCTGGCCGAGCGCGCCCGGCGCTCGGCCGCCGACCCCGGCGTGACGCTGCGCGAGCGCGCCTTCCTGGGCCACCTGATCCTGCGCGGCGGGGCCATCGTCCTCGACGAGGCGGTGCGCGAGGTGCTGGGTGTCAGCCTGCCGGCACGTCCCGGCGCGCTGGTCCACGATGCCGACGGCGAGCGCTCGATCCAGTGGCTGTCGCCGGACGAGTGGCTCCTCATCGTCCCCGAAGGCGAGGCGTACACGCTGGAGAAGCGCCTGCGCGATGCCCTGGGCGATGCCCACTTCGCCATCGTCGACGTCAGCGGCGGGCAGACGCTCGTCGAGCTCTCCGGGCCCAGGGCCCGCGAGGTGCTGATGAAGTCCACGCCCTATGACGTCCACCCGCGGCATTTCCCGGCCGGCAAGGGGGTGACCACGACCTTCGCCAAGGCCACCGCCATCGTGCGGCGGCCGGACGAGGAGCTCTGGGAGCTGGTCCTGCGCCGCAGCTTCGCCGACTACTGCTACCGCTGGCTGGTGGATGCCGGCGAGGAGTACGGCCTGGCGGTCGAGGAATCCGGTCGCTGATACATCGGCCCGCCAGGCAGCACCTCGAGAGGGCGCCGCGGCGCCCTCTCGTGCTTTCGACGAATCGACGGGTCGACGGGTCGACGGGTCGACGGATCGTCGATGACGCGACGGCCGCCGTCGGCGTATCGTCGCAATATGGGCCACCAACAACCACCAGCAGGAGGCGCCATGAGCCGCACCCCCGATACCTGGATCCTTGCCGCCCAGTGCCCCAGCCGGCTGGGCACCGTGGATGTGGTCACGCGCTTTCTCAAGGAACAACGCTGCTACATCACCGAGCTGCAATCCTTCGACGAGCGCCTGGGCGAGCGTTTCTTCATCCGTGCCGAATTCCGTCCCGAGCATGCCGGCTTCGACGCCGGGGCCTTCGAGGCGGCCTTCGTGCCGCGGGCCGGCGAATTCGACATGACCTTCGAACTCACCGCACCGGGTACCCGGCCGCGCACGGTGATTCTGGTCTCCAGGGCCGATCACTGCCTCAACGACCTGCTGTATCGCTACCGCATCGGCCAGCTGCCGATCGACATCCGCGCGGTGGTCTCCAACCATCCCGATCTCGAGCCGCTGGCCGCCTGGCACGACCTGCCGTACCACCACTTCCCGGTCAGCCCCGAGACCAAGCCGCAGCAGGAGGCGCAGATCCGCGCGGTGATCGAGGAGACCGGCGCCGAACTGGTGATCCTGGCCCGCTACATGCAGGTGCTCTCGCCCGAGATGTGCGAGCTGCTCAGCGGCCGGGCGATCAACATTCACCACTCGCTGCTGCCCGGCTTCAAGGGGGCGAGGCCCTACCACCAGGCCTACGAGAAGGGCGTCAAGCTGGTCGGCGCCACCGCCCACTACATCAACAACGACCTCGACGAGGGGCCGATCATCACCCAGGACGTCGCGTCGGTCGATCACACCCACTATCCGGAAGACCTGGTCGCCAAGGGTCGCGACATCGAGTGCCTGACGCTGGCGCGGGCGATCGACTATCACATCGAGCGACGGGTATTCCTGCACCAGGGGCGCACGGTGGTGTTTGCGCGCTGAGTCGTCGAGCAAGACTGAGCGTCGCCGGTTCCCCCGGCTGATGCCCGCCGGGGGCCGGGAACGGTTCAGTTCATCGCCTGGGGCAGGTAGAGCGCGATCCCCGGGAAGAGTCGCATCAGCGCGATGGCGACGATCATCAGCAGGAAGAAGGGGATCGTGGCCCGGGTGATGGTGAGGATGTCCTTGCCGGTCATGCCCTGGATGACGAACAGGTTGAAGCCCACCGGCGGGGTGATCTGCGACATCTCGACGACGATCACCAGGTAGATGCCGAACCAGATCAGGTCGAAGCCGGCGGCCTCGATCAGCGGCATGATGATCGAGGTCACCAGCAGGATCAGCGAGATGCCGTCGAGGAAGCAGCCCAGCACCAGCAGGAACAGGGTCAGGATCACCAGCAGCGCGGTGGGCGAGAGCCCCAGGGTGGCGATGGCGTTGGCCAGGTTCATCGGCAGTTGGGTGAAGCTCATCGCCGAGGAAAGGAAGGACGCACCGGCGATGATGAAGGCGATCATGCAGGCGGTGCGGATCGCCGCGAACAGTGAATCGAGGAAGATCGCCCTGTCGAAGTGGCCGTTGGCGCGGGCGATCAGCATCGACAGCACCACGCCGGCGGAGGCCGCCTCGGTGGGCGAGGCGAAGCCGCCGTAGATGCTGCCGAGGATGCCGCCGATCAGGATCAGCAGCGGAATCAGCTGGAGGCTGCCGCGCAGCTTCTCGCCGAAGCTGGTGGCGGCCTCGCGCCGGCCGGCGCGGCCCTGACGCTCGCCGACCAGCAGCGACCAGCCGACCAGGTAGGTCATGAACAGGGCGAGCAGCAGCAGGCCCGGCCCGATGCCGGCGATGAACAGCCGCGAGATCGACTGCTCGGTGACCACGCCGTAGACGATCATCATGATCGATGGCGGAATCAGCAGCCCCAGCGTCGAGGCGCTGGCCAGGGTGCCGATCGCCAGGTCGGGATCGTAGCCGCGGCGCTCGAGCTCCGGCAGGGTCATCTTGCCGACGGTCGCGCAGGTGGCCGCCGAGGAACCGCACACCGCGGCGAACAACCCGCTGCCGATGATGTTGGAATGCAGCAGCCGGCCGGGAATACGGTTGAGCCAGGGGGCCAGGGCCCGGAACATGTTGTCGGCCAGCCCCGAGCGGAAGAGGATTTCACCCATCCACACGAACATGGGCAGGGCGGTCAGGTCCCAGCCGTAGCTGGCGCCCCAGAAGTCGGAGGCCAGGATCGGCCCGGGGTCGAAGCTGGAAAAGAACGACAGCGCGATCCAGCCGGTGCCCAGCAGGGCGAAGGCGATCCACACGCCGCCGCCCAGCAGCAGGGCCAGGGCGGCGATCGTGGCAAGGCTCAGGGTCAGCACGGAAGCGGTCTCCTCGTTGTGGGTGGGCGTGCGAGCCGTGGGCGAGGTGGCCGGCCTATTCGCCGCCGGCCTCTTCGTGCTGCTCGGGCGCGACGTAGTGACGAGGGGCCGTGAGCGCCGTGTGCAGCGTGGCGATGAGCGCTTCGGTCAGCGCCAGGCACAGCAGGCCGACGCCGAGGGCGAGCACGGTCTGCGGGATCCACAAGGGGATGGCGAGCAGGCCGGAGGACAGGTCGCCGTACTCCAGGCTCTCGCCGATCAGCGTGATCAGGCCGCGGCCGAGGACGACGGCCAGGGTCAGGGCCACGGCCAGGCAGGCCGACTCGACCCAGACGCGCGCGAGCGCCGGCAGGCGCGAGATGACCAGCGTGACGCGGATGTGGGCATGGTGGACGAAGGTATAGGCCAGGCTCAGGAAGGTGGCGCCGACCAGCAGATAGGCGGCGATCTCCGAGACGCCGCCGATTTCCCAGCCGGTCCGCTCGGCGCCGGCCAGGACCAGCAGGCCATCCAGGCAGCGCAGCACGACCTGGACGGTGACCAGGCCGCAGATGGCCAGCATGCAGACCGCGGCGCCCCAGGCGCCCAGGGTGTAGAGTTTGGCGAGTCGGAACGTCATGACGTGGGCCTCGTGTCGATGGCAGGCGGGACGACACGGAACGCGTCGTGCGAGGCAGAGGGGGGCGGCGCGGGGCGCCGCCCCGGCGCATCACTCGGAGGGCTGCTGGCGCTGACGGTAGTCGGCGACCAGTTGCTTGGCCTGCTCGCCGGCCCGTTCCTGCCAGCTCTTGAAGAGCTTGTCGCCGGCCGCCTGCAGCTGTTTCTTGAGGTCGCCCTGCGGCTTGCTGATGGTGATGCCGTGGGCCTCGAGCGCCTTGACGCTCTCGGCACGGTCGTCGCGGCTCATCTGCCAGCCGCGGCGTTCCGCCTGTTTGGCGGCATCGAGCACGGCCTTCTGTTCGGTATCATCAAGCCGGTCGAAGGCTCGCTTGTTGACGAAGACGATGTTCTTGGGGAACCACAGGTTGGCGTCGCTGAAGTTCGAGACATAGTCCCAGGCGGCCATCGACTTGCCGGTGGAGACCGAGGTGATCATGGCATCGACGCGCCCGGTGCTGAAGGCGGTGGGGATGTCGGCTTCCTCGGTCTCGGTGGGGATGCCGCCGAGGTTCTTGACGAAGCGCTGGGTGTTGATGTTCGGCGCCCTCACGCGCAGCCCCTGGAACTGGTCGGCGTCGGTCAGCTTGAAGTCGGTGTAGATCCCCTGCGATGGCCAGGGCACGGCGTACAGGGGCATCAGGCCCTGCTCGGCGAACAGCTTGGTGATGATCGGCTTGGAGGCCTGCCACAGGGCGTAGGCGTCGTCGTAGCTGTTGGCCAGGCCCGGCAGGGTATCGACCTCGTAGATCGGCGATTCGTTGGACAGCGTGGAGAGGAAGATCTCCCCGGCCTGGACGGTGCCCCGGCGTACCGAGGGCTTGATCTCGGCATGCGAAATCAGCGAACCGCCGCTGTGCATGGTGATGTCCAGTTCGCCATCGGTGGCCTTCCTGACGTCCTCGGCGAACTGCTTGGTGTTCTGGGTGTGAAAGCTGGCATCGCCGTAGGGCGTGGCCAGGTTCCATTGATCGGCGGCAAGGGCGGATGTCGTGGCGGACAGGGCGCCGGCGGCCAGCAGAATGGCCAGCGGAGACAGCGAATGGCGCATGACAGAGACCTCATGTTGTTGTTGATCAGAGTGCCGATTCATTCTTCCGGCGCCCGCGGTCGAGCGTCAAATCGTTAATTCTTATTTTCAGTATCGGCCCAGGCTTTCACCTGCGGCAAGGTACTATCGTCGGCGTGGTCACGGTCGTAGCGGTCGGCGCACTGCCGAGCCAGATGCGCCACGCTGCGGCTGAAACGGGGGTAGTTCGCGCTGCGCCAGATGGTTTCGTAGATCATGGCCGGCAAGGGACGCGGCAGGGCCAGCCGCACGAGCTCGCCTCGACGCACGCTGTCGGCGACGGTGGACACCGGCAGCACGCCGATGCCCAGCCCCTCGATGCTCATGCGGGCGATGGTCATGAGCGTGCTGGCACAGTGAATCTTGGGGGCGTCCAGGCCCTGCTCGGCAAGGTAGGCGACCAGCTCCGTGTAGGGTCTGGCCTGCTTGGAGAAGGAGATGAACGGCAGGGCGCCCAGCCCCTCGGCGCGCCACCGATCGATGTGCTGCGGTGCGATGAACATGCCCATCGCGTAGGTGCACAGCGGCGTCTCCTCCACGGCCAGGCCCGGCGCTGCCCCGTCCATGGCGAACAGCATGTCGAGGTCATTGTCGGCCAGGCGCTGATGCAGTTGCGGGGAAATGTCGACGGTCAGTTCCAGCGTCAGTTGCGGATAACGCTCGGCCAGACGGCGCATGAAGTCGGGGAACCAGCTGTTGGCGATGGTCTCGATGATGCCCAGCCGCAGCGTGCCGGAGAAGGCCTCCTCGTTCTGGAACAGCCGCAAGGCTTCCTCGCGGTTTTCCAGCAGACGCTCGGCATGGGCGAAGAATTCGCGGCCGCGCAGCGTGGGCTGGATGGGGCGTGCGCTGCGCTCGAGCAAGGTTTCGCCGACCGCTGCCTCCAGGCGATTGATGCGATCGGAGATCGAGGGCTGGGTCAGGTGCAGCCGGGTGGCCACCTTGCGAAACGATCCCAATCGCACGACCCAGACGAAGGCTTCGAGCTCCTTGAAATCGACCATGCGACGCCCGTTCAGGCCTTCCTGAACAGCTGACCGTCGCGGTCCTTGAAGGCCTTGAACTCCAGGGCGTTGCCGGAAGGATCGTAGAAGAACATGGTGGCCTGTTCGCCGGGTTCACCCTGGAAGCGCACGTAGGGCTCGATCTCGAATTCGATGCCGTGCGCGCGCAGCTTGTCGGCCAGCGTCTGCCAGGCGTCCATCTCCAGCACGATGCCGAAGTGCGGCACCGGCACGCCGTGGCCGTCGACCGGGTTCTTGTGGCTGCTCTCGCGGGCATCCTTCATGGCCGGGTTGAGGTGGCAGACGAACTGGTGTCCGTAGAGGTTGAAGTCGACCCACTGCTCCGAGGACCGGCCCTCGGGACAGCCCAGGAACTCGCCGTAGAAGCGGCGGGCTTCCTCGATATCATGGACTTGAATGGCCAGGTGGAACGGGTCGCTGACGGGCATGGTCGGCTCCTTGCGGATGATGGATGGGAGAACGCGTGTCTGGGATTCTTCCCCCGGCCGTTCCGTGGCGTCAACGATTTTTGTCCTGTCCGCGTGGATGAAAAATTCCCTCGATACTCGGCATCACGAAAAACGATTGGACCCGGCCATGCCGGGATTTCTAAAGTGGAAGGCCGGCGTGGCCGATACCGGCCGGGCCGCTCCGGCCGCCAATACAACAATCACGTGAGGACATCGCATGCCCGTCCCGCTACTCAACTGTGACATGGGGGAGAGCTTCGGCAACTGGACGATGGGGCTCGACGAGGAGGTCATGCCCTATGTGGACTGCGCCAACATCGCCTGCGGCTTCCATGCCTCCGATCCCGACATCATGCGCCGTACCGTGGCCCTGGCGGTCGCCAGCGGCGTGCGCATCGGCGCGCACCCCGCCTATCCCGACCTGCAGGGGTTCGGCCGCCGCTCGCTGGCCTGCTCGCCCGAGGAGGTCGAGGCGATGCTGCTCTACCAGATCGGGGCGCTGGATGGCATCTGCCGCGCCGAGGGCGGTCGGGTCGCCTACGTCAAGCCCCATGGCGCGCTCTACAACGACATGGCCCGCGACCCCGAATTGCTGCGCGGCGTGATGCGCGCGATCCGCGCCTACGACCCGGCACTGCCGCTGCTGGCGATGGCCACCGCCGATCCCGCCCCGACCCGCGCGCTGGCCGAGGAGATGGGCGTCACGCTGTGGTTCGAGGCCTTCGCCGATCGTGCCTACGACGCCGGCGGCCATCTGGTCTCGCGCCGGCGTCCCGGCGCGGTGCACCACGACCCCGACGTGATCGTCGCCCAGGCGGTGACGCTGGCCCGTGGCGAGCCGCTGATCGCCGAGGACGGCAGCCAGTTGCGACTGAGTGCCGATACCCTGTGCGTGCACGGCGACAACGCCGAGTCGATCGCCGCGGTGCGCGCCATCCGCGAGGCCTTCCGGACGCTGGAGACCGCATGACACCGCGACTCGAGACGGTGGGCATGGACAGCCTGATCGTGCGCCTCTTCGAGACCATCGACGAGGCCAACATGCCCTGGCTGGCCGCCGCGGACAGCGCGCTGCGCGAGGCGTTCG
Organism: Modicisalibacter tunisiensis; assembly: GCF_020148005.1. Classification (GTDB taxonomy): domain Bacteria; phylum Pseudomonadota; class Gammaproteobacteria; order Pseudomonadales; family Halomonadaceae; genus Modicisalibacter; species Modicisalibacter tunisiensis. The sequence goes on from NZ_JAGXFD010000001.1 coordinate 1,597,558, forward strand.
GCTCGGCGCTGATCGACCTGGTGCCGTCCTACACCACGCTGCTGGTGCACTACGATGTCGTCGCGCTCACCCCGGGCGAGGCCCGGGAGCGCATCCGCACGGCGCTGACCGATCTGGCGCCGGCGTCGGCGGAGCAGGGCCGCCGTCACGTGATCCCGGTCTGGTACGACGAGAGCGTGGGGCCCGAGCTGCCGCGTATCGCCGAGCGGCTGGGCACCAGCGTGGCGGACGTGGTCGAGCGTCACTGCGCCCGGGACTATGGCGTCTTCGCGCTGGGCTTCGCGCCCGGCTATGGCTTCATGGGGCTGGTCGAGGCGACGCTGGCCACGCCGCGGCTGAAGACGCCGCGCCAGAAGGTCGCCGCCGGCAGCGTGGGCATCGCCGATCGACAGACCGCCATCTATCCACTGCGCTCGCCGGGCGGCTGGAACCTTCTCGGCCGCACCGCCGTGACGCTGTTCGACCGCGATCGCGAAGGCTACAGCCTGCTGCGTCCCGGCGATCGGGTGCGCTTCGAGGCCATCGATCGCGAGACCTTCATCGCCCAGGGCGGGGACACGACCCCCTTGGAGGAACGGGAGGAGCGCCCATGACCGCCGCGACCACACCGGGCCTGCGGGTCGAGCGGGCCGGCCCCCAGGCGCTGATCCAGGACGCCGGGCGCTTCGGCGTGCGCCATCTGGGGGTGACCCAGGGTGGCGCGCTGGACTGGGTATCGCTGGGCTGGGCCAACTGGCTGCTGGGCAACCCGCCCGAGACGCCGGGACTGGAAATCGCCATCGGCGACCTGGAGCTGCGCATCGAGGCGTCCGCCAGGCTGGCACTGGCCGGCGCCGACCTGGGGGCGACGCTGGACGGCCGCCCGCTGCCGAACAACGCCAGCTTCGCCGTCGAGGCGGGCCAGCGGCTGGCCTTCGCGGCCCCGGTGCGCGGGCTGCGCGCCTACCTGGCGGTGCCGGGCGGCATCGATGCCGAGCCGGTGCTGGGCAGTGTCGCCACGGTGACCCGCGAGGGGCTGGGTGGCCTGGACGGCCACGGCCGGGCGCTCGCCGCGGGCGACACCCTGGGCTGGCGCGGGCAGGGGTGTGCCGACCGGGTGCTGCCCCGCGACGTGGTGCTGCCGCCCGAGGCCGAGGCGGCCCTGGCGCTGGTGCCCGGGGCGCAGATCGCGCACTTCGCCGGCGACAGCGTGTTCGCCGCCTTCAACCGCGAATGGCGGGTAGATGACCGCGCCGATCGCATGGGCGTGCGCCTGCTCGGCCCCGAACTGCACTGTCGGCTGTCGGGGATGATTTCCGAGGGCATCCCGCTGGGCGCTGTCCAGGTTCCGGCGGACGGCCAGCCCATCGTGCTGCTCAACGACCGCCAGACCATCGGCGGCTATCCGCGGCTGGGGGCGCTGACACCGCTGGCCTGTGCCCGGCTGGCCCAGCTGGCGCCGGGCGAGTCGCTGCGGCTGACGCCGACCACGCCCGCACAGGCACGCCGGGCCCATCTGGCCCAATGGGCACGCTGGCATGCCGACGACTGAGCGGCGGCAGTGCGCTCAATGCGAGAACGAGAGCTATGCGGTGATGCGGGCAGCGCGTCTCCCAGGGTGTGCGGGTCACTCACTGCAGGCGCGCGCCCGCCTGGCGCGGCCGTGCCGTCATGACGGTCCGGCCACGAAAAGGCCCGGTCGAGGACCGGGCCGATACGTGTCAGCTAGCAGCCTGCCGCCAGCGGCAGGTCGGCGAGCGCTTACTGCGTCTTGTCGCCGTCCATGCTGTCGGCGGTGTCCTGGGCGGCCTGCTGGGTCTTCTCGCCGGCCGTGTCGAGCGCCTGTCCGGCGTTGGTCAGCGCCGAGGCGGTGGCGGCCTTGGTGCTCTGCCAGGCGCTCTGGGCGGACTGCTTGGTGTTCTCCCAGGCGTTGGCGGTAGTCTGCTTGGTCTTGCTCCACCAGTCGTTGGTGTATTCGGGCTGCTGGGTGATCTCCTTCTCGGTCATGTCGACGTGGACCTTGTAGGCGATGTTCTCGAGGTCATCGCCGTTGACGGTCTCGACGGTGAAGTGCCCGGTCTCGATCACGTATTGCTTGGAGCCGAGATCGAGCAGGTTGCCGGTATCGATCACCAGGGCGCGAACCTTCATGTTGTCGTCGAGCAGCACATCCTCGACATCACCGATGTCCTCGGACGGGTTGCTCTTGCTGTAGACGTCGGCATCGGTCAGCTCGTCGGCGGAATACAGGCCCTGCGGGGCGGCCATGGCGCTGGTGCCCAGGCTCAGGCCTCCGGCGGCGATCAGGGCGGCAAGAAGGGCTTTACCAGCGGGCTGGGTAAAAGTCGGGCGCATATCCATGTGTCGCTCCTTGTGCAAAATCCGTTTCATGGGGTCGCCTCGTGTCCCGCGATGGCGGATTCCCGAGGCGGCGAGCGATCCTGCTCAGGTGGCATGGCGACCGGCGCCGTCCCGACCCCGGCCGCCACTTTGCTCGCGTCGCCCCTTCACCATAGGAAGTGAGTGACGAATTTCAACCGCGCGGCGACAGTCTCGTTACAGAACCAGCCCCAGGTCGTCCTGGCAGCCGCCGATGCCGGTCAGCTCGATTGCCAGGTCGGCCACACCATCGCCGTTGACGTCGCCGCGCAGCATGCCGTCGGCCAGGCGCAGTTCGCCGCCCTGTCCGGTGAAGCTGTCGCTGCCGCGCCAGACGAAGGCCTGGTCGCCGTCCTGGGCCAGATCCGCATCGATGGCGGACAGGTCGATCACGTCCCCCTGAGACGGCAGGAAGTCGAGGATGCGATCCGGGGCGTCCGGCCCCGAGGCCTGGGTGGCCCGGAAGGCGAAGGTATCGGCGCCGTCGGTGCCGATCCATTCGTCGCCGCCCGCCGCGGTGGCCATGATGTCCGAGGCCGTGCCGTCGACATCCAGCTGCGTCGGCAGGGCCTTGGCCGCGTCGTAGGTCTTGTAGCTGAAGCGCCAGGCCTCGCCGGGGGCCAGGCTGAGCGGCGTGTCGTCGGTGACGACGTAATGGCCGCTGCCGTCCGCGTCGACGACCTGGGCATTCCACAGCGCGCTCAGGCCGCTGGGCAGGTCGAAGGCCAGGGAGATATCGTCGAGCGTGGCATCGCTGGTGTTCTCGACGATGACCTCGCCGACATAGCCGCTCGACCATTCGCTCTTGACCTGCGTGGTGACGCGGGTCAGGGCGTCGGCATCCACCGTGCCCACCGCCGTGGTGGCGCACAGGTCGCTGTCGTCGAGCGTGACGGCCTGGCCGCCGAGGGTCAGGGACGCCGGCAGCATCGACTCGTCGGCATAGGCCTTGAACGAGAAGCTCAGGCTGTCGCCGGCGGCCAGCATGCCGTCTCCATCCGGGGTGACCGTGTAGTGGCCTGCCTCATGGCGCGTCAGGGTGGCGCTGTACAGTTGGGTCAGGTCGGCGTTCAGATCGAAGGCCACGTCCGAGGCCTCGACGGCGTGGTCACCGTGGTTGCTCAGGGTGACCCGCATGACATAGCCGCTCGACCAGCGGCTGACCGGTGTCAGGGTATAGCTCAGCGCGTCGCTGTTGCCGGCGTCGGTGACCGTCGTGCCGGTCGGCAGCCAGTCACCGCCGGTCAGCGTCAGCGACGAGGAGGTATCGCTCGTGGCGTCGCCGTCGCCCAGGATCGTCTCCGCCGAGGGCACCTGAAACACCTCACCCTGGCGGAGTTCACCGGTTCTCAGGTCGAGGATCCGGCCGTCGGCGAAGTGGGCCTCTTCCATGTCGATCAGGATGTCGTCGTCGCCGGGGCCATCCAGATACCAGCGGTCGTTGCCGAGATTGGCGATGTGGTAGTCGCCGAATGCCTGATCGAACACGGCGATGTCGAAGCCGTCGCCGCCGTCGAGGACGTCGTTCCCCCAGCCGGCGCCGCCGCGCAGGATGTCGTCGCCGGCGCCGCCGTACAGATGGTCGTGCCCCAGGGCGCCGTCCAGATAGACCCCCGCGTCGGTGCCGTGAATGATGTCGTCGCGACGCGTACCGACCACGTAGTCGAAGGTCACGGTGTTGGCATCGCCGTCGGTGGGTGCGCCGAAGCTCTCGCCGTCGTTGACCCACAGCGTGGTCGACATCTCGTCATGGGCGGCGTCGCGCAGCGACTGCTCGACATGCACCGTGTTGGCGTGGTCGCGGCCGCCGTGGAAGTTGATGTCGCGGTCGGTGAGCGCGACGTTGATGCTATTGCCCACCGAGGAACTCCAGGAGGCGAACAGCACGCCGTGGCGCATGGCCAGGCTGGTCAGGTCATCGTACTGGCCGTCATAGCTTTCGCGCAGCTCGAACCCGTAGCCGTTGCCGCCGCCCCCCTTGTTGAAGCTGCCGTGGGTGCTCAGGCTCTCGGCGGTCATGTCGAGGGAGCGGGCGAACTCGAAGGCGGTCGAGGGGCCGTTGGTCACCGCCACGTCGCGGATCTCGGCCCCGACCGTGGCGTCGAACTCGATGGCGTGGTAGCGCAGCAGGTCCGTGCGCTGGTTGACGAAGTCGCCGGCGTCGGGCTCGCCGAGCGTGAAGCCCACGCCGAAGCCGGACAGCGAGACATGGTCGAGGGTATCGATACGCTCGACGTGCGTGTCGCCGGCGGCGAAGTCGAAGTGCACGCCGCGGTCGAGGGTGACGGTGTCGCCATCCACCGCGACCACCCGCGCCATGCTGGTGCGCAGCGGGGAGTCGGTCTCGCGCCACTGGCTGTCGCCGATGGCGTCGAGGAAGGCCGCGTCGTTGTTCTGGTAGAGACGGATCGTGTCGCCCGCCGCCAGGCCGTGGCCGTCGCCGAGCACCAGTTGGTCGCTGCCTTCGCCGACGGCGTCCTGCAGGGTACCGACGTCCACGGCATCGCCGCCCTGGACGCGAATCGCCTGGCTCGCGCCGTCGGCCAGCGCCGCCTCGCTGAAGAGGAAACGGGTCTCGGCCGAGCCGGCACCCACCAGCGACAGGTCGCTGCGTTCGATGGCCAGTGGTGCGTCGAAGTGATACTCGCCGGCGGCAAAGTGAATGCTCGCCCCCTCGGGGGCGTTGTCGATCAGCGTCTGCAGCTGCTCGGCGGTGATGTTCGTGTCGACACTGGACACGCCGTCGACGAAGACATAGGCCTCGGGCAGCTCGGCCAGCGGGTCGACGGGGGTGACGAGCGCGGCGGCGGCGTCGGTCAATGACGGCGTCTCGCCGTTGACGGTGAAGCCGGCCGGGAACTCGGTGCCGTCGCCGAGCACCTTGATCTTGAAGCGGGCGGTTTCGCCGGGGGCGATGTCGTTCTTGGCATCGTCGTCGCCGATTTCGTAGTAGCCGGCATCGGCGGTCAGCAGGCTGCCGCCCCAGACATCGCCGAGTGTTCCGTGAGTCGTGAAGCCGATCCGGTAGTCCGTGATCGGGTCGCTGCCCAGGTTGGTGATGAAGACTTCCATGACGTAACCGCCGTTCCACTGGCTGGAGAGAGTCAGGTCGATGAGTGAGCGCAAGGTGACCACCTGTTCGAAATCAAGGGTTCGACAAACCGCCGGCGGCCCTGGGGTCGTCGTGCGGAATCGGGGTGTGGTTACCGGTGAGGTGCTGTCGCTGGCGCCGTGATGGCGGAGAAGAAGCAGCGGCAGTGGGGCGGTCAGTCGCCCGGAGGGAACGTCCGTGGAATGCTTACCTCGCAACCGAATGGGTTATCGGCGCGCCGGCGAGATTTTTTAGTGAACTTTGGTATTCATTCTTTGCAGTCTGTTGTGCGCGGGTGAGTGCCTGCCGCTTGCGCAGTCTCCACGGCAACCAGGCCGGGGGCGCTGGCGAGGCGCCATTTCCCGCGAGCGTGATTACCCTGACGGGAGGACCGGGCAGGGCGCCTGGCACGGGTCGACCTGATGGCCAGCCTTGACCTGGCGCTACTGAGAGGCCCCATGGTGATCAGCCGGTCGCCGCCGGCACCGCGATCAGGCTCACCAGGCAGGCGTCGACCTGGCCGACCTGGCCGGTCAGGCGCCGCCCGGCGGACCAGTCGGGCGACAGCGTGCGGTCGAGTTCCAGGGTGGTGGCATCCAGCGGGTCGTGCGCATCGGCGACGAGGTGGGCATCCTGGAAGTAGAAGCGCACCCCGGTGAGCGGAAACAGCGCCTTGAACAGGCTTTCCTTGAGCGAGAAAACCCGGGTGGCGAAGACGCCGCGGACGTCGCGGGGCAGGGCATCCATGAGGGCCTGTTCCCCCGGAGTGAGGATCTGCCGGGACAGCCGCTCGGCGCGCGCGACGGGCAATATCGCTTCGGCATCCACGCCCAGCCCCTGCCAGCGTTCGGCGCAGGCCACCACGCCGGCGGCGAGACGGCCGCTGTGGGTGATCGAACCGACGATACCGGCGGGCCACAGTGGCGCCCGGCTGGGGGCAATGCCGGGCACCGCCGGGGTGCCGGTGAGCATGGCCAGGGCGGCGCGGGCGGCCAGGCGACCGCCCAGATACTCGAGCTGGCGCTTGGGTGCCGCCTGGTGCACGGATTCCGGGGGTGTGACCGGTACCGCTTCCCAGGCCCCGCCGTCGAAGGCATGGCGATCCAGGGCGATGCCGCGCCAGATGACCCCCGCCAGCGGCGCGGGCCAGGGCCAGTCGACATGCCAGGGGCCGAGACCCTGGGGGAGCGACTCGCCGAGGCTCATGGGCCGGCGGGCGCGTCCACCAGAACGGCGTCGAGGGCGACGGGCACCGCGTCGTCGATGCGCTGGTAGCCGAGCATCTGCAGTACCAGTCGGGCGACGCTGTTGTCCATCAGCGCCTGACCGTCCAGCGTCACCGGCTCGGCATTGGTGAGCCGGATACGGTCCCGGCTCTTGCGGGTGAAATGCACCGGCAGACTCTCGCGGCGCGGCTCGCCGTTGCCGTCGATGCGCAGCGTGAGCGTGTCGGTCAGCGACTCGCCGACCTTCAGGGCGTCCAGGCGCTGCGGATCGAACTCGGTGACCACGGTGACCAGCGGGGTGGTCGCCATCTCCTGAAGCCACGCCGGCAACGGACCGATGTGCTTCATGACATCGGTCTGCGACAGACGCAGCGGCAGGCGCAGGGTACCGTCCGTGCCGAGCGTGCCCTGCAGATGGTCGATGTGATGGGTATGCGGCTGCCTGCCCTCGGCTGTGATCTCGGTCAGCGTCGCGGTCACCCGGGACTCGGGCGCCAGCAGTTGCCAGGCTGCCTGCACGGGCGATGCCGCCAGCAGCAGACCGGCGACGCCGGCCGTCACCCACCCGCGGCGGGATCGTGCGGAACACGGTTGATCGAAGCGGACGTCCATGCCGAAGCCTCCTGAACAGGTAAGGGCCGAGAATACCAGCGGGACGCTGGTCTCAGCCATTGGCATTCGCTATCATAAGCCGCGCGTTTGCCGGGCCTATAGCTCAGCGGTTAGAGCAGGGGACTCATAATCCCTTGGTCGCTGGTTCGAATCCAGCTGGGCCCACCATTCAAATCAGCTACTTAAGAATTTTCTGTGGTGAGTCCCATAGTCCAAGGGTACAGTTTCGGTACAGTGCCGATCCTTCAGCCCCCTGGAGTTTTTCATGGCCACCATCGTCAAGACCCCCTCTGGTAGCTGGAAAGCTGTCATCCGCAAGACCGGCTGGCCCACTACCGCCAAGACCTTTCGAACCAAACGTGACGCTCAGGACTGGAGCCGCCGCACCGAAGATGAAATGGTGCGTGGTGTCTATATCCAGCGCAGCGCCTCGGAGCGTATGACGCTCGAAGCCGCGCTCAAGCGGTACCTGGCCGACGTTACCCCTACCAAAAAGCCCAGCACCCAGAAGAGCGAACGCCACAAGGCCAACACGCTGATTGAGCACTTGGGCAAGTACTCCCTCGCGGCCCTGACGCCGGAGCTGATCGCCAACTTCCGTGACACCCGTCTGAACAGCATTGGCCATCGTGGCCAGCCCATCAGCGCCAATACCGTGCGGTTGGAACTCGCACTGCTGGGGCACCTCTACACCGTAGCCATCCAGGAATGGGGCCTCGGCTTGACCTACAACCCCGTTCAGAACATCCGCAAGCCCAGCCCTGGAGAAGGGCGCGACCGGCGTTTGAGCGCCGACGAGGAGAAGCGCCTGTTCGCCGTGCTACGGCAGCACAGCAACCCCATGCTGGCCTGGATCGCCAGAATCGCCCTGGAGACGGGTATGCGCTCCTCGGAGATCCTGACCCTCACTCGCTCCCAGGTTGACGTGAAACGCCGTGTGGTGCGCCTCACGGACACCAAGAATAATGAAGCTCGCTTGGTGCCGCTGACTCAGGCTGCCACGGAGGTATTCAAGCAGGCGCTCAACAACCCGGTGCGCCCACTCGACTGCGACCTGGTGTTCTTCGGCGAACCTGGAAAGGACGGCAAGCGCGGTCCATATGTCTACACCAAGCTCTGGAACCAAGCGAAGAAGCAGGCAGGGCTCGATGACTTCCGCTTTCATGACCTACGCCATGAGGCTGTCAGCCGGTTGGTGGAGGCCGGACTGTCTGATCAGGAGGTCGCCGCGATCAGTGGCCACAAGTCGATGCAGATGCTGAGGCGGTATACACACTTGCGAGCCGAGGACTTGGTTGAGAAGCTGGATAAAACGATCAGTTTTAGTTCGGTGTGAAAATTGGTGTTACTACCGTTCACTTCGGCTAAAGATAGAATCTTTAAGTTTTTATTAGGGGAGTTTGGTGTTTACTATTATTGGTTGTTAGTATTATGCGTGAGTAAATAATTGTTGCGGAGATTTTTGTGTGTTATTGTATTTAATGTGAAATATCTTGGTGCGGATAATTATTAAAAAATTCCATGATAACTAAGTTAATCGCGGGTGCCAAATGAATAGCCGGAAGCCATCTAGTAATGAACGTATTAATTTTCGGGCAGGAGTGCCTGACATCCTATATAGGCAAGCCGGAGGCCGATGTTCAGTCCCGCGCTGCAAAAATCCTACAATGGGTCCGTATTATGAAAAGGATGGCGTCGTAAATATGGGTGTCGCTTGCCATATATATAGCGCTTCGAAGAATGGCCCTAGAGGTCAAGGTGGGAAGAGCGAAGAGTTTATAAGCAGTGAGAAAAATGGGATATGGTGTTGTCAATATCATGGTGCATTAATTGATAAAAATAAGGGTGGTGACTATCCGGCTGAGGTTCTTTTCGCCTGGAAGGAACTTGCAGAGGCCCGTGTTAGAAAGCAAATGAATGATTCGCCATCTCCACTTGGCTGGGTAGAGTCGATAGAGTTAACCTCATTTCCAATACTGAGTCCCTTGCCGAAAATTAATTTGTATAGAAATACTTTGATGTGGGGGAAGCACGGTAGTGGAAAGACTTCATTGCTCGAGATCGCTGCTTCTGTCACGAATTCATGTTTTGCAGAACGGTTTGTTAATACGAAAAGGCTAAGTGAGTGTGGAGAAAGTTGTCCAGCTACTATCTCCGGAAAGGTTGTCTATTCTACGGTTGATAATTTTGACAAAGAAATTTTTGTAGAGGTTAAGGGTCCTGTTATATCGAGATGCGACGGGTCCAGGACTTATCTTCTTCCACCCGGCGATTTAGAGATAATCTACTGCTCCTTCTCAAATGCAAGAAAACAGGAAGGAGAAGATGATGTCGATTTTTTCATGAGAGCTCTTGGTGTAGATAGGAGTGCTCTTTATTCCCTATGTGATATTGGTACAAAGACAATTATTCCAGGTGACATAAGGTTATCTGTTTCATACGCATATGATGATGAAAATGACAAAGAATATATAGAGCGGAAGAGCGATGGAGAACCTTGTTATAATATTGAGATTAAAGTTGAAGGTCGGGAGTTTTATGTTACATATAATGGCTTGTCAGGTAGTGAGAAAGGTCGTTTGATTATAGATTTGATGATAACAAAGGCGCGTGAGATTTGTAAGGAGCGCCTGACCTTGTTGTTAATTGAAGAGGTTTCTTATAACTTCGACGAAAGTAACTTTGAACGTCTTCTTGTTTCGCTTTCTAAAGAAGATTTTCAATCTGTTGTTTTAGTGCCTCCCGCAAGAGAAAATGAGATTTTGGATAATTCTGCTGAGCTGCCGTCTCTTAGAGATAAAGAATACCTTAGAAAGTGGAGCTTAGCGGTAGTAGGAAAAAATGATTGTTGAATAGATTTCACTGTCTGTGATGTGACGGTATTCACCTGACACATGATCTCGTGGGTTACCTATAGTTAAGCAGTTTTTTTCGCTTTCTTGGCTCCTCTTTCGGTGTTTTGGGGAGCCTTTTCTCGATGATGGCACAGGGCTTCATTCCCCATACGTTGAGGCCTGTTGCGGTCGTTTTGAGTTGTAGCTTTACTAACGAGGCGGTTGTGGCATTCATTGGCCACAAGACCATGAAGATGTTGCTGTGGTATACGTATTTTAGTGTAGCCGAACTTGTCTCAGAACTAGATAGATTCAAGTTATTTAGCTCAACTTCTACGTGTGGCTGGATGAGGTGATAATAGTGTGCTTACTGTCTCTTCTCCCGCCTGGGGGGATGACGAGGATTTGCTCGGCTGTTGTCCTAGGTTTTTATCTAGTCTAATGACAATAGCTTGTTACCTATGGTTAAGGTGGTGTCGAGCAGGCTATAAGAGAAGCCGCCCATGTATTCGGAATAATAAGAATAATAATCTTATTATTCTTATTGTTATTTCCCCGTTCCGGTTGGCTCGATCTCATTGATGCGATAATTGTTAAATTTTGTTATCTTCCTAAGGCGCTGAAATTAATGAATTTTTATGCGCATCATTTCTTCAAAAGAATACACCTTGATAATCAATATATAGTGCATTGATTGCTGCGCAAAAGGCGTGCGCTTGAGCTTTGACTTTGCTTGGTTAGCATTGGTTACGTCGATGTATGATTGATGGAGGGCTAGTCATGAAAGTCGAAGATTATCTTGTTGATCGGTTCGGCCTATTGATGAGCATAACAGACCTGGCGGATCTTCTTGGTCGTTCGCCCGATGGTGTGCGAGTTTCTCTTTATTCAGATACTGAGGTCTCTCGAAAGCTGAAGCCGACGATGGTGAAGGTAGGGCGTCGTGTCTATTTCCGGACGCTCCAAGTCAAAGACGCTCTGGATTTGGAGCCTTCTGAATATGGCGCGTGTTAGTCCCTCGGTAGTACAGAAGATCCTGGGTAGGGTAGTTGCTTATCATGCCGCATTCACGCTCCTTCCCGGCGTTTCAGTTCCTGGTGCAGTTTTTCTCAGCCAAGCATTTTACTGGACGCGTAACACCAAGGCGGAGGAAAGAGGTGGGTGGTTTTATAAGAATCAGCGTGGCAGAGATAGCTGGGAGTCAGAAACAGGGCTTTCTCCAAAGCAGCAGGCTAATGCTAGGAAATCGCTAGTGGAAATTGGCGTATTGGAAGAGGAAAGGAGAGATGTACCTGCAAAAATGTGGTATCGGGTGAACTGCGAGCGCTTGCTTGAGCTTCTGGCGGAGCAATTCGACGACGACCCTTCTGGAAGTGATTGTAATTCCCAGTTTTTCCCTTTGGTCGATTCTACTATCCCTTCTGTCCAATCTGGTGATCAGGATGGTCAAACCTTGATTCGACCAAAGGGCAAATCTATTACAGAGAATACAACACAGAGTACATCAAGAAATAAAAGCGAGGCGGCTAAGGCCAAGAGTTATCTTGGGTCCGAATCAAAATTAACTCGGGCGGAGATGGCTGAGTTATTGGGCCAGCAAAGAGCAGACCTCATAGCCAGAAATTACGGCAGTGACAAGGTTGGAGCTCCCGCAGTAGAAGAAATGCGAAGAACCCTCCGCACATAGGATTCAAGCGGCGCGGAACGGGGGTGATGACCCCGAACCGCGCCTAACCACAACTGCCTGCATAGGAGGCATCCATGGCTAACAAACAGGGTATCACACCCGCCTACACCGATAGTGGCCTGTCGCGGCTGTACCGGTCACACGCGGTCGAACAGCATGCCATCCAGAGCGAGGTTCGAGCTCTGGTGATCATCGCCGGCTACGCAAGCGATTTTCTGACCGAGGATTTGGAAATCCTTCCCGAGGATTTCTTCACCTGCATCGAGGAGATGAAAGAGGTGATGGAGTCCATCGACCTGAAAAGCCTGGATTTCGAAAAACGGTCGCTCACGCTCCAGAGGACGAGACGGCGTCTGGAGGCCAAAGCGACCCGTCAGGATCGTCAAAAGGAGGTTTGATCATGAGCAACAAAATTTCGTGCGCACGAAAAATGGCCGGTGTCGCTCTCGCGGCCACCGTCGGTCTTTCGCAGCCAGCTATGGCAGGCGGGATTCCCGTTATCGACGTGTCGAGCCTGACCCAGCAGATTTTGCAGGTTCAGCACATGCTTAACCAAATCGAGCAACTGAAAAGCCAGCTCGAAACGGCCAACAAGGAGCTGGACAGCATGAGCGGGGTTCGTGGCCTGGGCAACGTCATCGACTCGGCCTATGACACCGCCGTGAACGTCGATCCTAACCAGGTGCTGAGTGACGCCGGCATCAGGGGTGCGAGCGAACACGGCCTGTCCGGTGACGTGGCGGACCTGTACGACAGCGGCAACCAGAACATGGCGATCTGGCTTGGCCAGTCCCAAAAGTCCCTTGAGCAGGCTCAGGAGCGTTTCAGCGAGCTGACCGGCTTGGTGGCTGAGGTCAACAACAGCCCGGACCAGAAAGACATTCTGGACCTCCAGGCCCGTATCGGCGCCGAACAAGTCATGCTGCAAAACGAGATGGCCAAGCTGTCCATGCTCCGTTCGCAGGCCGAGGCCAACCAAGCCATGCAAAACCAGCGCGTGCAGCAGATGCGCGTCGCGTCATCAGGGGAACCGTTCGAACTTGATTGGTAAGGAGGCCTTATGAGTACCAAGAAAATTTCGTGCGCACGAAATATTGCCATTGTGGTTCTGATCAGCGTTGCGCAGTCCGGGTGCTTTGATGACACCCCGGATACTGGCCCGGTGCAGACCGTGGACTGGTACAAAGCACATGACAATGAGCGCAAGGTGACCCTGGAGACATGCGGCAACAACCCTGGCGAACTCCAGGAGACGCCGAATTGCATCAATGCACTCCAGGCAGAACGGGCACTGTCTAGCGGTGAGCCCTTCGAACTTGACCTGTCTAGCCTTAAGAGCGAGGAGGACTCATGAACCTGTTTGAAGGCATGTTCTCCGTCGTTGATCAGGCACTGGACCAGTACATCATCAATACGGCTACTGACCTAATCGCTTACATCACTCCGATGTTTACCAGCATGTTGATAGTCTGGATTGCCATCTGGGGCTATTTGATGATGTTTGGCAAGGTCAGTGAGCCCTTGCAGGAGGGCGTTTTTCGCATCCTTCGCATCGGCTTCATCATGACGCTGGGGCTGACGGTCGGTACCTATATGGGCGTCGTGGTGGACGTACTGGCTCGCGGCCCGGAAAAGGTAGCAGCAGTCATCACGGGGTCCAATGGAGGTGCCGCGGCCATTTTGGACAGCCTGTTCTCCCGCGTTCTCGCCGTAGCTGATCAGGCCTGGGATAAAGCGGGAGTCATGAGTGGTGATTTCGGCATGTATCTGGTGGCAATTCTGATCATGGTGTTTGGTGGTGGTGTTGCCATCGTAGTGGCGTTCCTCTTACTGGCCAGCAAGGTCGCTACCACAGTGCTGCTGGCAATTGGTCCGCTCTTCATCATCGGCCTGCTTTTTAACGCTACCCAACGCTTTTTCGAGAGCTGGCTGGGTATGGTGATCAATTTCGGCATGCTGCTGCTTTTGGGCTCAGCCATTGGCCGAATGGTCATCGATGTCAGCGAAGCGTTCATGAGCATCGTGGAATCCTCGGCAGGCAGCATGGCCAGTATGACCACAAGTGCCTATCTGATTGCTTTTTTTGCCCTTGGAATCCTCGTGCTGAAGCAGGTGCCGGCCATTGCTTCTGCATTGGGCGGTGGTGTGGCACTGGCAACTCAGGGCGCTCTGGGCTCTGCTATGTCCGCGATACGTCCCTCGGCAATCCGCCGTCAGTATCGCGGCGTTCAACGTGATGCACGCTTAGCAGGCAGTGCGGCAACCTCTCCTTACCGTGGCGCCAAGTCTGCCTATCGTGCCTACCAGAAGCGTTTCGGTGCTGGCAACACGATGACAAGAGGCTAAGTCATGAATACCAATATCAAGTGGTTAGATACTTGGCGCGCCCGTGTGGCGCGGGTAAAGCGTGGGGTGGGGCTGGTCATCTCGGGCCTGTTACTGGTGGTGGGTATCCTGTTGTCTGTGGCGTTGCTTCCTGAACTGCCTGGTTTGGTCAGCGGCACCATTACTGGCGATGGCGAGGCTGCTCGTACCCTGTTTGTCTGTGTGGCCGGTATTGCCGTGTGTGTTCTCCAGTGGCTTTGGCGCGCAACGATATATCCCGAGCTTCGGCGTGATCCACCTCAGAAGGAGACCTCATGAGCTACCGGCGCTTGACACCCGAAGAGATCGAGGACCTGCGAGCTGAGATGCGCGCTTCTGGACAGTGGATGAAAGCTGAGCTGGCCAAGCGTCGCCGGGAGCAAGGAGAGACGGGTGCGGTTGAGACAAGTGCCTCCCCTATTACTAATGGCGAAGCCTCCCGATCAGCCCCAAAGGTGACGAGCAGTTTTGAGACAGGTCCGTCCGTATTACTAATGGCGAAGCCTAACGCGTATCCCCGTGCTTGATAGCCTCGCCCTAGAAGCAGCCATTTTTCTTACGTAAGAAAAGTATTGGATGGGTTTGGGGCTAGGGCAGGATTCGCGAGCTGCCAGCAAGTGGTACCACTGCCCTATTCGGAGCACCGAGAGAGGGCACTGCCAGATTCAAAATTTCGTGCGTACGAAATCCATGAGTTTTTTTTGAGCTAGGGCAGGATTCGCAAAGTGGTAGCAGTTGCCGGCAGCGTGCTGGCATTTGGTACCAGATTCGATGAGCAGCACGTGATGAAGGATGACGAAATGACAGAAACAGCAGTGGTCAAGACCAGGCTGACACCAGCCGAGAAGGAAGGGCGGTCTCAAGTTCCAAGTGCAACGCTATTGAAGGGTGCTCGGACCGGCGACGGATTTCTTGAGCACTTCGGCATAAACTTCCAGCGGCGTTCGCCAGTCCAGTGTCTTGCGCGGCCGGGTGTTCAGTGAGTCAGCGATCTCGTCGAGTTCTTCCTGGCTGTAGACCGACAGATCCGTGCCCTTCGGCAGGTACTGCCGCAACAGCCCGTTGGTATTCTCATTGGAGCCTCGCTGCCATGGGCTATGCGGGTCAGCGAAGTAGATCGCCGTACCGGTCTTCTGCGTGATCTCGGCATGCTTCACCATCTCTCTGCCTTGGTCGTACGTCATGGACAGGCGCAGAGCTCGCGGCACCTCATTGAGCTTGTCGCTGAAGCCAACGGCCGCCGCTGTGGCGGTAGTGCCATCCACTTTCGCCAAGATCACCAGGCGCGTGGTGCGCTCCACCAGCGTACCGATGGCAGAGCGATTGTTGGCGCCCATGATGAGATCGCCTTCCCAGTGGCCAGGCATCAGGCGATCTTCGATCTCAGGCGGCCGCATGTGGATGCTGACCAGCTCGGGAATCTGCTGGCGTCGATCCTTGCCACGGCTGCGCGGCCGGCGCTTGCCATTGCCCTGGCGAAGACAGGCGATGAGCTCTTTCTTGAGGCTGCCGCGGGGCATCACATAGAGCGCGTTGTAGATGGCCTCATGTGAAACCCGTCGATGTGAATCGTTGGGAGACATGCGCTTCAGTGTGCGGGCTATCTGTTGCGGTGACCAGTACTTGCGCAGCAGGTAGACCACCACCTCGAAGAGCTCCCCGTCGGGGTGCAGCTTGGGACGCTGACGTGGCTGCTGTCGCGTCAGACGAGCTCGATAGCCCGCCAGGCCGGCATCGTAGCCCTTGATGGGATCAACCGTGTGGCGAGCGATTTCTCGCGACACGGTGCTCGGTGCACGGCCCAGGTGAGTGGCGATGGCCCGGATCGAATGCGTGGCTCGCATCATCATGATGGCGGCTCGGTCTTCAGCAGAGAGGTGGCGATAGCAGTGATTCATAGCAACACCGTACCTGATGGGTCACGTGTTGCACTTGGTCATTGAGACCGCCAAGCCTGGCAGCGCCTTTGTGAAGCATCTGGCCGTTCGGAGTCTGACGTACTACGAGAGATGATCCAGCGCGTCTGTGGGGAGAGCATCGCCGAAGAGGGGCGGGACATGATGCGGGGCCCCAAGTCCTGCAAGCTATCGATTCGCCTGACTCGTCAGGAACAGGAGCTGATCATCGAGCGAGCCGCCTACGAGGGGTTTCCGAATCGCACTCGCTGGGCTTCGGCACTGATTAGGGCCACGCTGCTACGCCAGCCAGTCATGAACGAGGAAGAGCTCTCGGCCCTGATCCAGGCCTCTCTTTCACTGACTGACGTGATTGAAAACTCGGGCGGCAGACGTTTGGGCTTACCTCGTATGCGGATCAAGGATCAGAGTGAGGGAGAAATCAGTATCAAGGAGCTACAGGACAGAGTCTGGGAGGTTAACGAGCGCGTGATGGCACTGGTCTCCGGTGGGCGAAAGCGTTGGAATCTGGTGTGAGAATAGGAGAATGGAAATGCCGCGATATAGTTTCAAGATCGATCCGTGCCCTCAAGAAGACGGCTATGGCTGGGTCCTGAGGTACTTTGAGGATGATTGGGAGATCCCAGGATATGAGATCTTTGCTGTACCTCACGATGTTGAATGGATGAAGAGAGTTGAATACGAAAATGCCAAGTTTTCCGGAGAGCTATGGGTCGAAGAGATGGTAGAAGGAGGAGTGAATGTAGTAGAAGCTCAGGCTGAGAGCGAGCCAGACCCTGGTCAACTGAGCTTCAAGCTCGAAAGATAATTGAAAGTGTGTCCAAGCTCCCACATTGCTGCCAATTGGGATCTGCATATCAGTCTATGTCCCATGCCTGCTTTAGGCGCGTCACTGTATGCTCCCATTTTGGTGTCGTGGGTTTGCAGACAGTGTTCTGATTGCCGAACAGGCCGACTTCGCTGAATGCCTGCGAGGCAGGAAATGAGGCGATCCAGCGGACCGGCACGAGATATTCCGCTGCCTCCTCGTCGTCTTCATCGGTCGCCCGGTGGATCTGCGGATACTCGGTGGCCGTAGTGAGATCCTGGAGTCGCTGACATGCCTGATCGGTTCGCACCGTGAAATGATCGCCTCGGCAACGCTCTCCGGTCACCTCGGCCACGCCTACATAGCCGGTCTTGGGGATGTTGACCCAGACCCGGTCCCCCTCAGAGAGCATGGCGAGGGTCTTCGAATACCAGGCCGCACCACCGCCGGCAATGAAGCCGTAGCGTCGTGCCAGCTCCCAAGGGCGGTTATCACCGAAGGAAGCGTAGAACTCGCCGTTCCAGGGCTCCTTGCGCGTCTTGCGGGCGGCCGGCTGAGTTGGCTCATCCGGGTCGATCATCCAGGCGCGGCTCAGGTAATGGTTGCCCTGGTCCTCGAAGGCGGCGAAGAACATGGCGTTGATCGAGAGCTGGGCATGCTCGTTGAGGTAATTGATGATCCGCTCGCTGCTGGCGTCGAGCTGGGTGGCTACGACGACCAGCTGGTGATTCTCGTTGAGGGTGACACTGTCCAGCGTGATGCCGAACTTGGCCTCGAAGGCGTCCTCGAGAGACGCGTGAGGGCGCTGATAGCGTTCGGCGAAGGCCTGGTATATCTCGATCAGCTGGTAGTCGGCCAAGGTGACGACCCAGGAGGCATAGTCGATGGCCTGAGCGACCACGTCGCGGGGCGTCTTGTCGCGCTTGAGCTCGATGACGATGACCGTGCCGTTGGCGTCGATAGCCAGCAGGTCGATCAGCTTGTCGAAGCCGGTGCGTACCTGCCGGCCGATCAGCAGCCAGTCCCGATTGAGGATCGAGACATCCTGCATGATCTGATCTTCCAGCTGCCCCTCGTCGGCGAGCCCCGTGGGCCGCAGCTTCTGCGGCAGCTCGCCCGTAGTACCTGCCAGCTTCCAGATTCCTTGCTCGATGGCCATCCAGGTGCCTCCTTGCGTTTGGTAGAGAAAAGCGTTGCCTCGCCTTAGGCGGTGTCCTACCATGGTCATCAACACGGCCCCCGCCTCTTGGCTCTCGCGAGCTTACGCGGGGGTTCTTATTTGTGTTCTCGCCGCCTCACTCGGCCCACCAGCGCTCCCAGCCCGGTGGAGCCCCCATGTCTTCCAGCGATAGTTGCCTTCTGGCATGTGGAGTCGGAAAGCTATCCAGATGGGCCTGCAAGCGCCGATGCCAACCGGTATTGGGGCAGACCACCAGGGTCATGTGCCGAGCGATGCCCAGTAGCAGGAAGGGACGGGCGAGCCGCTGTTCGTCTCGGAACGCATCGCACCATGGTATTTCGCCAGGCTTGGGCAGCCTGGGCTGGTCGATGACGTTGCGGTTCCAGAGCCGGCTGTGGTGGGCGCAGACATTGCGCAGGTAGTTGAGCGAGCGAAGCCAGCTCTGGAAGACCTTCCAGTCCTGAACTCCATACTTCTGCGCGATCCGTACCTGGTCCGGCACCTTCATCATGGCGAAGAGCTGCGAGAGGGTACCGAAGTCCCAGGTCTCGACGGCGACCCAGATCGGCAGCCGCGGCCCGTGCTTTTGCCGATAGTGCTTGACGAAGTCCTCCTTGGAGCGTCGCTCCATCCCCTCGCAGCGATCCTGCCACTTCTCGAAGCTGTCACGCGGGTCACGACCGGATTTGCGGCGGGCGAAGGAGGGGTGGAAGGTGGAGCGATGCAGGTGCGCGAAGGCATCGCTCTCGCCCAATAGGTAGGCGATATCCACGCGCAACGCGATCTCGATGCGCTCCAAGGCATCGGTCAGGCGAAGCCGAAGCTCCTTGTCGAAGAGGTATAGTCGCACCGCGTCGACGAACTGGGTGCCGGGAACGAACTGATCCGTTGCTCGGGTGATTGGGCGGTCATGTCGGTCATGACCGACCGTCTCGAAGACCCGGAAGGGATACCAGTAGGCGCTTAGCCGGTAGTAGCCGACGCGCTCCAGATACTCCAGGGCGGCGCTTTCATCGCCGACCTGCATTCCGCGCTCGGTGAGCAGTGCCAGCTGCTCTTGAAACGACTTCCAGGGGCGATCATAGGCCATCAGCTCACCGCTTGGTCCACTACTGCTTCGGCGAGTTGAGACCGGGTCTCTCCAGCCTTGCTCAGTCGGGCCTTGAGCTGGTCGCAGAGAGACATGAGTTCTTCGATTTTTTCGTTTATTCGATACTGCTCAGCTTCTGGAGGAAGAGGTATTGGCATGTCTCTTAGTGTTTTTAAGTTTAACCCTTTATAAGCAATCCCTTTTAGGTTTTCTTCGATCATGTCCCAGAAGTACGGCGAGGCAATCAGGTTGACTATATAGCGCCCAGAAATCAACCTATGAACTGGAATCATTGCAACCTCTCTTGCAATGTTGTAACCCTTTATTTCATCTGTCGCCAGGCCGACACCCCCAAGCGTCCCTCGAATGTTTAATAAAACTTCACCTCCTCGTATTCTTGTTCTTTTATAAGCTTCTTCGATTTCCGGCGAAACTTTTCTTACGGCATTGGTGTCAATTCTTCTGGGTTTTACATCACTGCATCTAAGAGTTGGGATGCCTCCAGTATGAGGCTCCTTTTCAAGCTTGATGATGCCGTAGGAAATTTCTCTGGCTGGTTCAACAAGATCTCTAACCTTTGTCCAGCTCCAGCTCTCCGGTATAGTAAAAGCTACTTCTTCAAAGCTGGCCCTAGAGTGCTTATTTTTACTGTCTTTACCTGATGAAATGGTTGGCAGAGATTTTCCCTCGAAGATCTTGTCCAGCAGCACGATAGCCGGCTCGTCATTGGGGTTCTGCTCCACCAGCCGTCCCATCACCGCCAGTTGGAGGATAGTCTGCTTTAGCTTGTCGATGCTGGTTTCGGTAGTGAATAGCGTATCGAAATGCTCGGCCACGCGAGCCCAGTGCTCAACCAGTTCGGCGGCGTCCGATGAGCGAGTCAGGGCATCGAGCAGGGTGTCGACCAGCACCTCATGGGCTTTCAGCTGGTCGCCGACCTGCTGCTCCAGGCGGTCGCAGAGGGCCATAAGCTCGTCGACTTTTTCGACGATTTTGCACTGTTCCGCAAATGGAGGGAGAGCAATCAAAGCATTATTGAGAACACTCTTCGTCACATGCTTTAGTCCGACCCCGCCCTGTGCACTCTGGACAAAGTGCGACATCTGGCCATTGACAGCCAGTTTCATAAAGAGTGGGTCGAGATGGTCGCCAAAGAAAACGCACTTGTTAATGTGCTGGTTTAGAGCTGCTGGACCTCTCTCCCAGATAAAAGCCCCAAAAGAAGTTCCGGGCGTTCCTGACCAGCTTATGAGGAAAGCACCGTTGTCGATTCTGTGGTTTTCATTTATCTCACCATTGAAGTAATTGGTGGGGGCATGAGGGTCGTTGAGGTTTTGAATTCTGACAATAGGGAGCCCAGAAGTTGACCATTCAGAGGATTTGAAAGCCTTGCCGTTGTACATTTCCATGGTCTCGCCCAAACGAACCCACGACCATCCTTCGGGAAGAAAGAATGGCTTATCTTCCTCATCAATTGGTTTCAAGCCTTTTGACTTCTTGATCTTCCCTTCCTTAACAAGCCGGGTCTTTTCTTCGGCGATACGGTCCAGTAGCTCGCTAGCGGGCTCGTCGCTAGGGTCCTGCTCCGCCAGCTTGCCGCGCACGGCGAGCTCTAGGATCAGCTCGCGCAGCTTCTTGATGCCAGTGAGCTCGATTTTCCCGTTCTTACCCGATGCACTATGCCCCGAGCCGCTCTTGTGCGTCACGGCGCTGGTCCAGAGATCGAGGTGGTCGGTGATCAGCTCCTGAGCGCTCATGCCGACTCCTCCGCTTGCTGGGGCGCTGGCTGATCCTGAGACGTATGACTGAGCGCGTCGCCGAGTACGGTCTTCAACTGGTCACGTAGCTCCTGGATCTCGGCCTGCTGGCGAGCGTATTGCTCGAGAAGCTCGTCCGGATCGTGGCTGACTTGCTCGTCCTGCCAGGGGTTCTTGATGTCCAGGTTGTAGTTTCGCGCCTTGATCTCCTCGATGCCGACCTTCCAGGCCTGCTTGGTTTCCTGGCGGCTGGCGAAGCCGTCGGCCTCGTCGCCCCACCAGTCGATCTCGGTGGCGAACTCCTCGACGCGCATAGGCTTGGTCTTGCTGTAGTTCTTGTAGCCCTCGGGGTAGGGGTGCTCGTAGTACCACACCTGTTCGGTCGGCTGGCCCTTGGTGAAGAACAGGAGGTTGGTCTTGATGCCGGTGTAGGGGTTGAACACGCCGTTGGGCAGGCGAACGATGGTGTGCAGGTTGCACTCGCTGAGCAGTTTTTCCTTGAGGCGCGTCTTCATGCCCTCGCCGAACAGGAAACCGTCCGGCAGCACCACAGCGGCGCGGCCATCCTGCTTCAGTAGGCGAATGAACAGCGCCATGAACAGGTCGGCGGTCTCACGGGTGCGGAATTCCGCCGGGAAATTGTTCTCGATGCCGTCTTCCTCGGTGCCGCCGAACGGCGGGTTGGCGACGATCACATCGACCCGCTCCTTCGGGCCCCAGTCCCGGTAGGGACGGTTCAGGGTGTTGTCATGACGAATCTGGCTGGGGACCTCGATGCCATGCAGGATCATGTTGGTGGTAGCCAGCAGGTGCGGCAGCGGTTTCTTCTCCCAGCCGTAGATGCTGTGTTGCAGCGTCTGCTCGTCGGCGGGCGTCTGCACATAATGTTTACGCTTGTGCTCGATAGCGCAGGTGAGAAAGCCGCCGGTGCCGCAGGCCGGGTCCATCACGCTCTCGGCAAGCTTGGGATCGACGCGGTTGACCATGAACTCGGTCACGGCGCGGGGCGTATAGAATTCCCCGGCATTACCGGCGCTTTGCAGGTCCTTGAGGATCTGCTCGTACATGTCGCCGAAGGCGTGACGCTGCTGAGAGGCGTTGAAGTCGATGCCTTCCTGAATGCGGTTGATCACTTGGCGCAGCAGGTGGCCGGACTTCATGTAGTTGTAGGCATCCTCGAACACGCTGCGGATGACGGCGGCGCGGGCGTCGCCGCCGGCATCCAGCTGTTGCAGTCCGGGAAAGAGGGTGTTGTCGATGAAGCTCTTCAGGCCCTCACCAGTCAGCCCCTCCGGGTCGGCGGCCCAGCTGCTCCAGCGCAATTGCTCGGGGATGGGGCTGACGTAGTCGTCGTAGTCCAGCTCCCATTCCTGTTCGCGGTCATCGTAGATCTTCAGAAACAGCATCCAGACCAGCTGGCCGATGCGCTGGGCGTCGCCGTCGACGCCGACGTCCTTGCGCATGATGTCCTGGATGCTCTTGATGGTGGTGCTGATGCTCATGGGAATCTCGTCTCGATAACCGAAAGCGCGCCGGTGTGGCTGCCGGCGCGCAGAATGCGACGTATTGTACCTAGCTGTGTCAGCCGGCTGTAGCGGCGTCGTCGTAGAGCGTTTCCTCGAGGGCTCTCACGGCCTCGCGATAGCCGGCCTTGCCGCCGAAGGCCTTGGCGAGCTCCACGGGGGTACCGAGCCGGTCCAGCGGTGCCAGTTTCAGTACCTTGGTGTCCTCGATGGTGGCCACGCCGTTGTCGGCGTACTTGTCGAGCAGGGCGTCCAGCACGGCGCGGGCCTGGCCTTCATAGCGAGTGAAATAGTCCGACTGGCGGGCCTTGGCCGCACGCTGGCGACGGGTGAGTGCAGGCTGGCCGTAGACGATGTGCACGATGGCATCGAAGGGGTCGGGCGTATCGCCGAGGGTCTTCTCGACCTCGCTGGTGAGGTCTTCCCAGAACACGCCTTGTTCGGCCAGCTCATCCAACACGGCCTGCTTGCGGTCGCTGGCCTCCCAACGGCGCAGGAAGTCCTTCAGGGTGGCGTAGTGGGCGCGTACCGTCTTGCGGGTGTAGTCGGTCAGCTCTTCGGTGATCAGCTTGCCGTCCGGCCCCAGGTACTGCACGCGCCGGCCGATGACCGCCACGGTGACGTCATCGACGACGTATCGCTTGGGCGGCTCGCCGATGCCGCCGTCTTCGTCATCCTCCCAGCCCCCTTCGGGGGGCAAGGCGGGATCGTTCGGTGACTCGTCGTCTTCGTCAGCGGGCGCGTTTCCATCGCCGCTGTCCTCGGCGTCATCGTCGTCGTCCGGTAGTAGCGGGTCGCCTTGGCCAGGTACGTAGACCTTTTCTGGTTCGCCGTCGAAGGCGGGGTCGGCGAACAGCTCCGTGGCCTTGCGGAAGTCCAGAATCGTGAACCAGAACTTATTGTGCTCTGCGTCAATCCGCGTACCGCGTCCGATGATCTGCTTGAACTCGGTCATCGACTGGATGCGCTGGTCGAGCACGATCAGCTTGCAGGTCTTGGCGTCGACGCCGGTGGTCATCAGCTTGCTGGTGACGGCGATGACGGGGTAGGGCTCTTCGGGGTCGATGAAGTGGTCGAGCTCGGCCTTCCCCTCGAGCTCGTCGCCGGTGATGCGCATCACGTACTTGCGGTTCTTGGCCACGTGCTGAGGGTTGAGATTGATCAACGCCTGGCGCATCCGCTCGGCGTGGTCGATGTTCTCGCAGAAGACGATGGTCTTCTGCATCGGGTCGGTCTGGGTCAGATAATCGGTGACGGTTCGAGCGACCAGCTCGGTGCGTTGCGTCAGGATCAGGTGACGGTCAAAGTCGCGCTGGTTGTAGATACGATCCTCGATCACCTCGCCGTGGATGTCGGTCTGGCCGTCGCTGGGGCGCCATCCCTGCAGGTCGCGGTCTAGGTCGACCCGAATCACCTTGTAGGGCGCCAGGTAGCCGTCGTCGATGCCCTGCTTGAGCGAGTAGGTGTAGATGGGCTCGCCGAAGTAGTGGATGTTGGAAACCTCGGTGGTCTCCTTGGGCGTCGCGGTCAGCCCTATATGGGTGGCCCCGCTGAAGTAGTCCAGGATGGCGCGCCAGGCAGAGTCTTCGGCGGCGCTGCCACGGTGGCATTCGTCGATGACGACCAGGTCGAAGAAGTCCGGACTGAACTGCTTGTAGATGTTCTTTTCTTCCTCGCTGCCGGTGACGGCCTGATACAGCGAGAGGTAGATCTCGTGCGACTTCTCGATCTGGCGCTTGGAGATCTTGGTCATGGCCGCGCCGAAGGGCTTGAAGTCGCCACTCTTGGTCTGGTCGACGAGTACGTTACGGTCGGCCAGAAACAGGATGCGCTGCTTGCGGCCGGCCTTCCACAGTCTCCAGATAAGCTGGAAAGCGGTGTAGGTCTTGCCGGTGCCGGTGGCCATCACCAGCAGCAGGCGATCCTGCCCTTTGGCGATGGCTTCGACCGTGCGATTGACCGCGACCATCTGGTAGTAGCGGGGCGTGCGGCCGCTGCCGTCATCGTAGAAGGGCTGCTCGACGACTGGGCGTGTCTCTTCACTTAGGCCTTTCCAGCGGCGGTAGCCGTGCCAGAGCGCATCGGGCCCGGGGAGCTGATCGAGCGCCAGGTTGGTCTCGGCTTGATCGAAGACCAGGCGGTGAGGGTCGCTGAACAGAAAACCGCTGCCGTTGGAGCTGATGGCGAAGGGCACATCGAGCTTTTCCGCGTAGGCCTGCGCCTGCTGCATGCCGTCCCCCAGGCTATGCTTGGCGTCCTTGGCCTCGATGACGGCGATGGGCTGATTCTTCTGGAAGGACAGCACGTAATCCGCTCGACGCGGGTGAGCCCGGTGGTGCATGCGGCCGCGTACCGTGATGCGGCCATCGCTAACCGGGTACTCTTCACGTACCTGGGTGTGGATGTTCCAGCCCGCCTGCTCGATGGCGGGGGTGATGAACTTGGTGCAGATGTCCCGTTCGCTGAAAGCTTGCCTTGTCATAGCTGCTTCCCTGCTGCGTTCATAGATTACTTATCACTTTTTACGCTAGCTTACGTGAAGCTGAGCAGATACGCATGGGGGAGGAGAGGAGGGGCCGGCAAGCCTCACGATTTTGCGAAGCAGCGCGCCTGGCTAAGATCATCGGCCAGCTCTACGGCGACGGGGCAGAGAGGGCCCTGGTGCGCAGCCATAGCGAGATGCTTAGCCTGTTCCCGAAGGAATGGTACCGATGTCGTTCTCGACGCCCTCTGCGACCATGAGAAGCTCAGAATGCCGCTGCTGCAGGAAGAAGAGACAAGCAGGTAGTTCGCGCTTTTGATCCTGAAGCTGTTGGCAGGAAGGGAGGGGCGAAATGAGTAGCCCAACAGATGAATCGTTGACTTGCCGGTTAGCAAAGGCGTGAATTAGGGTCAGTCACCGATTCCTCTTGATGTCGAAGGTGAATTTTTAAGAGCTTTTGGTTATTAAAATTGCCGATCTAATGCTTGGTAGTTCTTTGGCCTTTGGCTCGGGTTATTGAGCCGTTTCTTGAAGCTGTGTTAATGTAGTATTTACCAGTATCTCGCATGCCCAATTTGCAGTCTCGCAGGTTGCGGATAAGGCGAAACATTGGCGAAATCGAGATAGCGCGTGTGATCGCAGTCGCGAGAAGTCCATTGAGCGTACGCAGGGAAACACCCTGGACGCGTATTCTCAGGGGCGGTCGCCAATTGTTAACGGGCTCCTTCCCCTTATTGCTCGGGGAGCCAGTAAAGCCTTTAAAGCGGCCGCCAAGCAGGGTGCGGGCTCGGGAGGCAGGTTTGCACCTTGGTGGCATGCCACCCAACGCTATCTGCTCGCGATGGCGGTCGCAGTAGGCTTGAGCGGAGACATTAGTCTTCAAGTGGGCCAAAACGACACGGGTGGAGTGATACAGATGAGAATTGAGGTGCAAGCGATAGGCATTCGCATCCTTGGGGCCGAGATGTCGGCAGACTTTGAATCGCATGCCCAATTTGCAGTCTCGCAGGTTGCGGATAAGGCGAAACATTGGCTCAATCGAGATAGCGCGTGTGATCGCAGTCGCGAGAAGTCCATTGAGCGTACGCAGGGAAACACCCTGGACGCGTATTCTCAGGGGCGGTGCCCGTCTGATACCCGCTGATAGGGGCTAGGAGCACAGCGGGGTAAGGAATCCTACCGATGAGCAAAAGCGCTTTGAGAACCGTCGCATCACCTGATTACTTAAAGGTGGTGTGGAAAGAAATGTATGATAATACACTTCCCAGGAAGCGAAACTCGAAAGGACGTGACGGAATAAGCATAAACTCTTTTCAAGAGCATAAGAAAGAGTTTATTAAGAGAATATCTGATGATATAAAAAATTCACGCTATTCCTTTTGGGACCTGGCTCCTGTTTTTCTTCCTAAGTCAGATGGCAAAGAGCGATTGATCTGCGTTCCTGTTGTTCAGGATAGGTTGGTTCAGAGAGCGATACTTAAGTTTCTGTACGATAACGGTTGCAGGGCAGAAACAAGTATAAGTTATGGCTTTGTAAAAGGAAGGAATGTAAGTAAGGCTTTGAAAGAAGCGGTAAGGCTAAGAAGAAAAAAAGGCTTTGTCTACAAGGCTGATATTTCATCATTTTTTGATAATATCAGTAGAGAAGGTCTTGAAGAAAGGGTTAAGCGAAAGGTTAAGCATAGATCCCTTCATGATTTGCTGGTTTCTACTATATCCTTAGAAGTGGCAACAGCTACGAAAGCAGAAGGAAAAAGAATACGCCGCCAAGGTTTAGTGCTTGGTAAAGGGGTAAGGCAAGGGATGCCTATCTCGCCATTTTTTGCCAACTTGATATTGGAAAGATTTGACAATCATCTGATTTCAAGGGGTTTTTCTGTAATAAGGTATGCTGACGATATTATTGCTTTTTCTGAAAGTGAGGAGGGGTGTCAAGAAATAGAAGATGTTATAAAAGATGAGCTGGAGAAAGTGGGTTTGGGTATAAAAGAGAGCAAGTCAGGCTTGTATGATCCTGTCGAGTCTGTGGATTTTTTAGGCCTTGGTATAGTGAGAAAAGGGAAGGGTTATAGTGTTGAAGTAACCGACAGCCAGCTTCAAAAAATTAGAGCGAAGATTCTAGAAGTATCTGATCTTGATTATTGCAATGCAAGAGGGATAACCATAACACAGTTTCTGTCAAGGTTAGATAATATTTGCGAGGGTTATAAAAACTACTATGGAAAGTTTGATAACGAGCGCCAAGTAGATGACTTGCTTGTTAGTGCAAGAAATAATGCATTAGATAACATGATTCGAGGCGTTTTTGGTATCGATTATAAAGATTTGAACAATAAGAAGAAGAGATTTATTGGGATAGACGAATAAAACGCTTTATAAAACTTGATTTGATTGAAATGGTGTATGTTTTTGATGACAATCAATGTGCTGGAGCTGGAAGAGTGTCTACATCGCTTCACACCTCAAGTAGGGTGCTTGGAGGTACACCAGCGGTACACAAACCAGCTTCGTATGCTATCCTCAACCTTCGCTAAGTTACTGATTCCAAAGAAATGTACCTTTCGCTCGATTACGTTTGCTTTTCCTTGGATATCAGTAACATATTGATTTACAAGCGAACTCATAATCCCTTGGTCGCAGGTTCGAATCCTGCTGGGCCCACCATGAAATCAATCACTTGCGATTGTTTCTCCCGCCTTTTTCTTCCGCTTTTTCCCCTTGTGTCAACAAAGTGTCAACGGGCGCTTTCGGCCCGAATTTCACCGCTTCGCTGAGATGGTCCGGGGACAGGTGCGCATAGCGCATGGTCATCTGGATGCTCTGGTGTCCCAGGATCTTTTGCAGGACGAGCAGGTTGCCCCCGTTCAGCATGAGATGACTGGCGAAGGTATGCCGGAGGACGTGAGTACGTTGTCCTCGGGGTAACCTCGATCCCGGCCCGCTCCAGGGCGTTGGTGAATGCCTGGTAGCAGCCCGGGTAAGTCCGGGGTCATTTCACCTCGAAAGCGCCCTATTGTTGCATCTGCGACAGGTTCGCTGATCGTCATTTCTCATCTGGTATTGGATAACACCAGACAGCCGGGGTTATCAGGCAAATCGTTAACCCATCTCAATGATCAATGAATTCCCCGCCCCCCAGGGCGAGCGGCAGTAGAAAAAACGCGACCGGGCGACTAGCTTTCGTAATCAGTGGCCCTTTTTCGCAAGCCTCTTTTTAGTGCTTTTTAATTAGTAACTATTCAGGTCACGCTGCCTGATCCAGGCCGTCCCGACGCATGAATTCGGGCACTTCACCGGCAAACAACTGTTCTAGTGCGGTGTGCGCTGCCAGGCCCTGCTTGACCGCCGTCGAGAGGAAGCTGCGCATCCGGCAGAAGATCTCGGCACCTTCCCAGGAGCGGAAACAGCCTGAAATCTTCTGCTGGACCTTGGTCATCCGCAGGTCACGCTCCCCTTGGTTATTGGTGAAGGGCGCGGCGGGGTCGTCGAGGAAACGCAGCACATCGTCCTCGTACGCCTGGAGACGTTCGAGCAGGTTACGTGCCTTGGTACGTTTGGCACGACCGCGCTTTCCCGGTGGTGGTGGGATCGGTGGCGGACACTCGGTCTCACCCTCTGTCAGGCACTGCCGATAGCGGACTCGCCAGCGTTGCGCCTCTTCGGGCGAGAGCGTGCCACCGGCAGCGTCAACGGCCTGATGCATCTCCAGCAGCAGATCATGCAGCGCCTTGGCCCACTTTTGGTGGTCATTTTCCCAGGCCGCAGTCAATTCACGCAGGTGATGGGCGTTGCAAAGTGCGTGGCGGCAATCCCTATGCTTCAACGTAGTTGTCACCTAAACGGATTGAGAGGTGAACAACGTGCGTTACCCCGCAGAACGTAAGGAAGCCATCCTCAAGAAGATGGCACCGCCCATGAGCATGACCATCCCGGAATTGGCCGAGCAGGAAGGCATCACCGCGACAACCCTCTACAATTGGCGGAAACAGGCCAGAGCACGAGGACAGGTTTTGCCATCACGTTCCACCAAGCCCGATCACTGGACCAGCCAGGAGAAATTCCAGATCGTCCTGGAAACGGCCCCGATGAATGAGGCCGAACTCAGCGCCTATTGCCGCGAGCGTGGGCTCTATCCCGAGCAGGTGGAGGCCTGGCGGGATGCCTGCATGAACGCCAACGACGATGCGGCAGCGCAGGCCAAGCAGCTTCGCCAGGCGCGGAAGGCCGAGCAAAAGCGGCTCCGTCAGTTGGAGCGTGAGCTGCGCCGCAAGGACAAGGCCCTGGCCGAGACGGCGGCGCTGCTGGCCCTGTCAAAAAAGGCCGAGGCGATCTGGGGCACGACCAACGACGAGGACGACTGACCAGCCTCCCGGATCGCCAGCGCATCGTGACCCTGGTGCAAGACGCCCAGCGTGACGGTGCTCGGCTGGCCAAGGCCTGTCAGGTGATGGGCATTAACGTGCGGACCTACTATCGCTGGGTCTCCGAAGGCGAGGTGACGGCGGATCGCCGCCCCGACGCCGACCGCCCGGAACCGGCTAATAAGCTATCGCCTGAGGAGCGAGAGGCGGTCTTGGCGCTGTGCAACGCCCCGGAGTACCGGAGCCGCCCTCCGGCCTTCATCGTGGCCGATCAGGCGGACAAGGGCCGCTACCTGGCCTCTGAGTCGACGATGTATCGAGTGCTCCATGAATACGACCAGCAACACCACCGGGGCCGACAGCAGGCCCCGCAGCGCAAGCGCTCTCCGACGACGCACCAAGCCACGGCGCCTAACTACTTGTGGTGTTGGGATATCAGCTGGCTGCCGGGCCCAGCACGCGGTACCTGGTGGTACCTGTACCTGATCATGGACGTCTTCAGCCGCAAGATCGTTGGGCACGAGGTCTACGAGACGGAGACTGGCGAGCTGGCCGCCGAGCTGATCCAGAAGGCCTGCTGGCGAGAGCACCTCACCGATCGTCACAAGCCCCTGATCCTTCACTCAGATAACGGCAGCCCGATGAAGGCAGCAACCTTCTTGGAGAAGCTCTACGACCTGGGCATCACCCCGTCGTACAGCCGTCCACGGGTGAGTAACGACAACGCCTTCGCCGAGTCGGCCTTCAAGACGCTCAAGTACCGGCCGGGCTTCCCCGCCGAGGGGTTCGCTACCCTGACCGAGGCTCAGGACTGGGTTCAGCAATTTACCGAGTGGTACAACCATGAGCACCGGCACAGTGCCCTTCGCTACGTCACGCCGAGTCAGCGCCATAACGGCGAGGCCAAGGGCATCTTGGCGCAGCGCCGGGAAGTCTTCGAGGCGGCTAAGCAGCGCCACCCGGAGCGCTGGTCGGGTGACATCCGGAAACTCAGCCTGCCTGAGATCGTACACCTAAATCCCGAGCGGGACCCGGTGCCACAGGCAGCGGGATTTTAAAGAGCCAGAACCATTTCATGTGCCATCTATGTTGACAGACTCCGGTTCGGCCGCATATACTATGGTGGAGTATTGTATAATGCGGCGGTGTACCCAAGTAGAGAGGTGTTCGATGCCACACAGCCCGGAAGAAAAGAAGCAAGCCCTGACGCGCATCCGGCGCATCAAAGGTCAGGTAGCGACTCTTGAGCAAGCGCTCGATGCAGGTGCGGAATGCCCTACAATTCTTCAGCAGCTTGCGGCCGTTCGTGGGGCAGTCAACGGATTGATGGCAACCGTTCTGGAGAGCTATCTGCGGGAAGAGTTTCCCAGTAGCGAAATCAGGAGCGATTCGCAGAACAAGTCCATTGACGAGACCATCTCTATCGTCCGCTCCTATCTGCGGTAGAGGCACCAGGGTGCCCTCGGTGAGGGCAAATTTAGTTAGCTAGTAAAGGAAGCGACATCATGAAATCACGTGCAGCAGTTGCCTTCGGGCCAGGAAAGCCGCTGGAAATCGTCGAGATCGACGTCGAGCCGCCGCGCAAGGGCGAGGTGCTCATCAAGATCACGAACACCGGCGTTTGCCATACCGACGCCTTCACCCTGTCGGGCGACGACCCCGAAGGTCTCTTCCCGGTCGTGCTGGGTCATGAAGGTGCGGGTATCGTCGTGGAGGTGGGTGAAGGTGTGACCAGCGTGAAGCCTGGCGATCACGTCATTCCCCTCTATACCGCCGAGTGCGGCGAGTGCCTGTTCTGCAAGTCCGGCAAGACCAACCTGTGTGTCGCGGTGCGCGCCACCCAGGGCAAGGGCGTGATGCCCGATGGCACCACCCGCTTCAGCTACAACGGCCAGCCGATCTACCACTACATGGGCTGCTCGACCTTCAGCGAATACACGGTGGTGGCCGAAGTCTCGCTGGCCAAGATCAACCCGGACGCCAATCCCGAGCATGTCTGCCTGCTGGGTTGCGGTGTGACCACCGGCATCGGCGCTGTTCACAACACGGCCAAGGTTCAGCCGGGTGACTCTGTGGCCATCTTCGGCCTCGGCGGCATCGGGCTCGCTGCGATTCAGGGGGCACGCCAGGCCAAGGCAGGTCGCATCATCGCCATCGACACCAATCCAGCGAAGTTCGAGCTGGCTCGTACCTTCGGCGCGACCGAATGCCTCAACCCGAAGGACTTCGACAAGCCGATTCACGAGGTTCTCATCGAGATGACCGGTTGGGGTGTCGATCACACCTTCGAGTGCATCGGCAACGTCAACGTGATGCGCTCGGCACTAGAAGCAGCACATCGTGGCTGGGGCCAGTCGATCGTCATCGGCGTGGCTGGTGCAGGCAAGGAAATTTCGACGCGCCCGTTCCAGTTGATCACCGGTCGCACCTGGAAGGGCTCGGCTTTCGGCGGGGTCAAGGGCCGCACTCAACTTCCCGGCATGGTGGAGGACGCAATGAAAGGCGAGATCGATCTCGCCCCGTTCGTCACCCACACCATGGGCCTCGACGACATCAACAAGGCCTTCGACCTGATGCATGAAGGCAAGTCGATTCGCACGGTGATCCACTACTGACCGCCCACTACCCATTCAACACCAACCACCAAGGAAATTAATCATGTCCACTCCTGTCATTTCTGGCGATGGCATCTTTTCGCACATTTTTATCGGCGCTGCCGACGTTCAGAAGTCGGTCGCGTTCTACGACGCCGCTCTGGGTGCTCTTGGCATCAAGAACCTCGGTCCTTTCAACAACGGATGGGTACTTTTCGGTCGCGAAAAGCCGGCTTTCATCATCGCCCGTCCGGGCAATGGTGAAGCGCCCTCCAGCAACGGCGTGACGATCGGCTTTGCGGCCGCCACTCCCGCCGAAGTGGATGCCTTCCATGCTGCCGGCCTTGCCGCAGGCGGCACCGACGAGGGCCAGCCTGGCGCACGTGGTCACCTGCCGGGTGCCTATGCGGCCTACCTGCGTGATCCGGCGGGCAACAAGGTCTGCTCGTACACCTTCGTCTGAAAGCAAGGAAGCTGAGGGCGTTCTGAAAGGGCCAGCACAAGCCTCTATACGGCGAGCCTATTAGACGGACCGTGTAGAGCGGTGCCTGCTCATGAAGATCGGCCCGCAGCCATGTGCGAAACGCATGGCTGCGGGCATTTGCTTTGAAGCGTGTTTTTCAACCAATGAGAAATGAGGTCGTTATGCAAGAGCCGGCCAACATCAATACGACGACCGTACAACCCGCCCCGACCGCCACCGTGTACGGCATGCCGGCCTATGCCGATCGTGCTGCGGCCGTGGGTGAAGTGCATGCGCGCCCGCATCTGTTGATTCAGGCCCCCCGCGGCATATTGCAGCTCGCTTTCATGACCGAAGGCGATCAGGCCAGGGATCAGATGGCGATGAGTGAGTTGTCTCATCGCTTCGGCGTTGCCGAGCCCGACCACGCTACGCCGCTTCACGGCATGACATGGGATGAGGGAGACCTGCACTGTGAAAAGCACACCGAGTTCTCAACGTATCTCTGGTGCGCTTCGCTGGATTCCGAGACGGGAGAGCCGTGCGGCGAAAATCCGTTCAAGCATGGATTTGTTCCTCCCGGCCCGGTCGTATCCGGCATCCGTTTGAGACTTCTTCCATGGACGCCGGAAACGGAGAAGGAGGCCGATCGCTTCGATCCTGCCAGCCTGTGCTACTCGCTGGTGGAGAACGGCTCTGCCGCCATCCTCACCGACTTCCGACAGGATGAGGATGGCCTGACGCAGATCCTCGTCCTTGCCCGCGATTTGACCCCGGCGCGGGCGGGTGCGCTGGCTCAACGTCTGCTGGAGATCGAGACCTACCGTACCTTGGCGTTGCTGTCCTTGCCGTTGACGCGGTCGATGACGTCGGAGCTGCGGCGCATGGAGTCGCGCCTTGCGGCGATCACCGACGAGATGTGTACGAGCTTGGTGGAACGGCGCGACAGCGACGTGCTGCTGTCCGAATTGACCGGCCTGGCTGCCGAACTGGAAGCTGGCGTTGCGGCGAATCTCTATCGCTTCGGCGCCAGTCGTGCCTACTACGAGATCGTCGAGGAAAGGCTGGCAGCGCTTTCGGAAGAGGCCGTATCCGGGTACTGCACCTGGGCGGATTTCCTGCAGCGTCGCATCGCTCCCGCCATGCGGACATGCCAATCCGTAAAGGAGCGCCAGACCAAGCTCTCCGACAAGCTGACCCGGGCCATCGCGTTGCTGCGTTCCTGGATCGACGTCGAGCTTGAACGCCAGAACCGCGATCTGCTTGCGTCGATGAACAACCGGGCCAAGATGCAATTGCGCCTTCAGCAAACCGTCGAAGGCCTGTCGGTCGCGGCAATTTCTTATTACGTCGTGAGTCTTCTCGGCTATTTGCTCAAGGGCATTCCGATGGTTCACGACAGCGTGGCGCCGGTGATGGCGGTTCTGGTGCCTGCGGTGATGCTGACGATCTGGTGGATCGTGCGCAGGATCAGACACGCCCACGGCGACACGGCAGCGGAAGAGAAATCTTCCTGACGAGCTGCCGTCCTGGCGCGCGAGAGCTGCGCCGTTCCTTTGAACATAGGAGAACTACATGGAACGCATCGAACATCACGCCAGCTTTGATGGTTGGCAGGACGTTTATCAGCATGAATCCACGACGCTCGGTTGCACGATGAAGGTCGGCGTCTATCTGCCTCCGCAGGCACAGCACGGCAAGGTGCCGGTGCTGTACTGGCTTTCAGGCCTCACCTGCACCGAGCAGAACTTCATCACCAAGGCCGCCGTCCAGCGCTACGCGGCCGAACATGGCATTGCCGTCGTCGCGCCCGATAGCAGTGCTCGCGGCGAAGGCGTTGCCGACGATCCTGCCTATGACCTCGGACAGGGGGCGGGTTTCTACGTCAACGCCACACAGGAACCCTGGG
The DNA here is from genome assembly GCF_020148005.1 of Modicisalibacter tunisiensis. Lineage (GTDB taxonomy): Bacteria > Pseudomonadota > Gammaproteobacteria > Pseudomonadales > Halomonadaceae > Modicisalibacter > Modicisalibacter tunisiensis. The sequence goes on from NZ_JAGXFD010000001.1 coordinate 1,631,813, forward strand.
CTGCGAATCATCGGATGTACGACTACGTCGTGCAGGAATTGCCGGCGCTGATCGAGGCCCACTTTCCCGTGACAGCGGAGCGGAGCATCAGCGGCCATTCCATGGGAGGACACGGCGCTCTGGTCATCGCCCTGCGCAACCCGGGCCGTTATCGAAGCGTCTCGGCCTTCTCGCCCATCGTCGCCCCCACCCAGGTTCCCTGGGGGCACAAGGCCTTCGAGGCGTACCTGGGCAGCGATCGGGAAGTGTGGAAGCAGTACGACACCGTGGAGCTGATTCGCACCGTGCAGGAGCGTTTGCCGTTGCTGGTTGATCAGGGCTTGGGCGACGAGTTCCTGGAGAGCCAGCTTCAGCCCGACCTGCTGCGCAAAGCCTGCGACGAGACGGGGCACCCGCTCACGTTGAATCTGCGCCCAGGCTACGACCACAGCTACTACTTCATTGCCAGCTTCATTGGCGAGCATATGGCACACCACGCATCGGCGCTGAAACGCTGAGAGAGGAGATCAGGTCATGACAAAGACCTCCAAAAACCGACATCACGTCGTCATTATCGGAGCGGGCTTCGGCGGGATCGAGGTTGCCAACCAGCTTGCTGGTGTCGAGGTCGATGTGACGATCATCGATCGGCGCAATCATCACCTGTTCCAACCCTTGCTTTACCAGGTCGCAGGTGCGTCACTTTCGACATCCGAGATCGCCTGGCCTATTCGCTATCTCTTCCGAAATCGCCCGGAAGTGAACACCTTGATGGCGGAAGTGGAAGGTATCGATCAGGACGCGCGTCAGGTCATTCTCAACAATGGAATGCGGCAAACCTACGACACGCTCGTGCTCGCGACAGGTGCTACCCATGCCTACTTCGGACACGACGAATGGGGGGCTTTCGCGCCGGGGTTGAAGACGCTGGAAGATGCCACGACCATTCGGGGCCGAATCCTCGCGGCTTTCGAGGAAGCTGAGCGCACGAGCGATCCTCAGCAGCGTGCCGCGCTGCAGACGTTCGTCATCATCGGTGGTGGTCCCACCGGGGTTGAATTGGCCGGAACCATCGCCGAGCTGGCACGAGACACGCTGGCGCGTGACTTCCGCTCGATCGACCCGAGCACATCGCGGGTTGTACTGATCGAGGCTGGCCCGCGTCTGTTGTCGGTCTTTCCAGAGGATCTTTCGGCCTATACGCGCCAGGCACTCGAAAAACTCGGGGTCGAGGTCGTGCTGGGTACTCCGGTCACCGAATGCTCGGCCGACGGCGTGGTGTATGGCGGCAAGCCCCTTTCGGCCAAGACCATCGTCTGGGCCGCCGGAGTCCAGGCGTCTCCCGCGGCTCGCTGGTTGGGCGCTGCGTCTGATCGTGCTGGTCGAGTGGTCGTTGGCCCTGACCTGACGGTGGCCGGTCGCCCGGAGGTCTTCGCCATCGGCGATACAGCCTCGTGCACCATGGCCGATGGGAAGCCCGTGCCGGGCATCGCCCCGGCCGCCAAACAGCAAGGGAAGTACGTCGCTAACCTGATTGGACGGCGTTTGAAGGGCAAGCCCGCTGACGGGCCTTTCAAATACCGGCATCAGGGGAACCTGGCCACCATCGGCCGCAGCCTGGCGGTGATTGACATGGGGCGGGTGAAGCTGCGTGGTGCCTTTGCGTGGTGGATCTGGAAGCTGGCGCACATCTACTTTCTGATCGGCACGCGAAATCGTCTCAGTGTCGCTTTGAGCTGGGTATGGAACCACAGCATCGGCTACCGCGGCTCTCGCATCATCATGCATGCGATTGCCGACAAAGAGCCCACGGCGTTGGATAAATCCGGCTCTCTGGATTGAGGTGCCCACCTTATCGGAACGTCAACTATCAGAAATGCCAGGGAGAGGAACTTGACCGATCTATTCACGACAAAGCCCAAGCCTCCCTTGGCCGAACTCCTGCGGCCCAAGACGCTGGACGAATTCGTCGGGCAACGGCACTTGCTCGGCCCCGGCAAGCCGCTGCGTCTCGCGTTCGAGGCGGGCAAGTTGCACTCGTTCATCCTCTGGGGGCCGCCAGGCGTGGGCAAGACCACCCTAGGGCGCCTGGCCGCCAGTGCGACCGACAGCCGATTCATCGCCATCTCGGCCGTGCTGGCCGGGGTGAAGGACATCCGGCAAGCCATCGACGAGGCCCAGGCCGAACTGGACAACCATGGTCGATCGACGGTGCTTTTCGTCGATGAGATCCATCGCTTCAACAAGGCGCAGCAGGATGCCCTGCTGCCCCATGTCGAGTCGGGGCTCCTGACCCTGGTGGGGGGGACGACCGAGCATCCGGGGTTGGCGGTCAATTCCGCACTGCTCTCGCGCGCGCAGGTCTATACCCTCGAACCGCTGTCCAGCGACGAACTGAACCAACTCTACGAACGCGCACTGCCGCATCTCCAGGGCGTCACGTTGGACGCGGACGCGCTGGATCTGCTCAAGGGCTTTGCCGATGGCGATGGCAGGCGCTTCCTCAATCTGCTTGAGCAGGTGACGAATGCGGCGTCCCTATGCTTCAACGTAGTTGTCACCTAAACGGATTGAGAGGTGAACAACGTGCGTTACCCCGCAGAACGTAAGGAAGCCATCCTCAAGAAGATGGCACCGCCCATGAGCATGACCATCCCGGAATTGGCCGAGCAGGAAGGCATCACCGCGACAACCCTCTACAATTGGCGGAAACAGGCCAGAGCACGAGGACAGGTTTTGCCATCACGTTCCACCAAGCCCGATCACTGGACCAGCCAGGAGAAATTCCAGATCGTCCTGGAAACGGCCCCGATGAATGAGGCCGAACTCAGCGCCTATTGCCGCGAGCGTGGGCTCTATCCCGAGCAGGTGGAGGCCTGGCGGGATGCCTGCATGAACGCCAACGACGATGCGGCAGCGCAGGCCAAGCAGCTTCGCCAGGCGCGGAAGGCCGAGCAAAAGCGGCTCCGTCAGTTGGAGCGTGAGCTGCGCCGCAAGGACAAGGCCCTGGCCGAGACGGCGGCGCTGCTGGCCCTGTCAAAAAAGGCCGAGGCGATCTGGGGCACGACCAACGACGAGGACGACTGACCAGCCTCCCGGATCGCCAGCGCATCGTGACCCTGGTGCAAGACGCCCAGCGTGACGGTGCTCGGCTGGCCAAGGCCTGTCAGGTGATGGGCATTAACGTGCGGACCTACTATCGCTGGGTCTCCGAAGGCGAGGTGACGGCGGATCGCCGCCCCGACGCCGACCGCCCGGAACCGGCTAATAAGCTATCGCCTGAGGAGCGAGAGGCGGTCTTGGCGCTGTGCAACGCCCCGGAGTACCGGAGCCGCCCTCCGGCCTTCATCGTGGCCGATCAGGCGGACAAGGGCCGCTACCTGGCCTCTGAGTCGACGATGTATCGAGTGCTCCATGAATACGACCAGCAACACCACCGGGGCCGACAGCAGGCCCCGCAGCGCAAGCGCTCTCCGACGACGCACCAAGCCACGGCGCCTAACTACTTGTGGTGTTGGGATATCAGCTGGCTGCCGGGCCCAGCACGCGGTACCTGGTGGTACCTGTACCTGATCATGGACGTCTTCAGCCGCAAGATCGTTGGGCACGAGGTCTACGAGACGGAGACTGGCGAGCTGGCCGCCGAGCTGATCCAGAAGGCCTGCTGGCGAGAGCACCTCACCGATCGTCACAAGCCCCTGATCCTTCACTCAGATAACGGCAGCCCGATGAAGGCAGCAACCTTCTTGGAGAAGCTCTACGACCTGGGCATCACCCCGTCGTACAGCCGTCCACGGGTGAGTAACGACAACGCCTTCGCCGAGTCGGCCTTCAAGACGCTCAAGTACCGGCCGGGCTTCCCCGCCGAGGGGTTCGCTACCCTGACCGAGGCTCAGGACTGGGTTCAGCAATTTACCGAGTGGTACAACCATGAGCACCGGCACAGTGCCCTTCGCTACGTCACGCCGAGTCAGCGCCATAACGGCGAGGCCAAGGGCATCTTGGCGCAGCGCCGGGAAGTCTTCGAGGCGGCTAAGCAGCGCCACCCGGAGCGCTGGTCGGGTGACATCCGGAAACTCAGCCTGCCTGAGATCGTACACCTAAATCCCGAGCGGGACCCGGTGCCACAGGCAGCGGGATTTTAAAGAGCCAGAACCATTTCATGTGCCATCTATGTTGACAGACTCCGCCTGCAGGGCGTCACCGGCATTGAAGGTCGAATCCCCCGTCAGGTCCTGGCGCTGGATGTCGACCGTCATCGAGGCCGCCCCGCCCAGCGAGATCAGGTACTGGTCGGCGTAGTCCTGCACCGCCGCCGTGATGGCGGCATCCTCGGCCGTCAGGTCGCGCGGGTCGGGGCGGAAGAGAATGCCCGTGCGCGCGCCCTCGCGGCTGGCATTGGTCAGCGTCGCCTTGTCGAACAGCGCCACGCTGAACTCGATGATGCCGAACAGCAGCAGGAAGAGCAGGCTCGCGCTGATCGCGAACTCGACCGTCTCCGATCCATTCTGTCTGCGCAATGATTTCATGGTCGGCCTCCGTCACAGGGCGCTGCCGCTCATGCGGTTCAGCTTGCGTTGTACGTTGCGGGCGTTCTCGCTCGCCGTGACGTAGTAGGAGGGCGACTGGCGCATGGCCTCCTCGAAGAAGGACAGGGCCCGCGAGTAGTCGCCCGAGATCATCGTCACGTAGCCGACGTCGTTGTAGGCCTGGGCCGGCTTGCTGCTGCGCTCCAGGGCCTCCAGGGCGTAGTCGTAGTCGCCCTGGCGGGCGTGGACGAGCCCCAGGTTGCGCCAGGCCAGCTCGTAGCCGGGCTGGGCGCGCAATGCCGACTCCAGCGCCTCGTTGGCGCCGTCCCAGTCGCCGCGCAGGTAGCGCGAATAGCCCAGGTTGTTGAGCACCAGTGCCGAGTTCGGGTTGACCTTCAGCGCTTCCTGGTAGACCTTCTCGGCCTCCTCGCCCTTGCCCTGGATGTCCAGCAGGATGCCCAGCCCGTTGTAGGCCCGCCACGGCGCCTGCCCGTGGGCGATGACCACACCGCGCAGCTGCTTCTCGGCCTCCTTGTAGTGGCGGGTCTTGAGCAGCACCTCGCCGAGCCCGGTGCCCGCCAGGGCGTTGTCGGGCTCGAGCTTGAGCACCCAGCGGAACGCCAGCGAGGCGAGACGGTAGTTGTCCCGCTGGTAATGGATGTAGCCGATCTTGTAGAGCGCCTCGGCGGAGGGCGTGTCGGCGAGGCGCAGCCCGCGGATGTACTCGAACAGCGCCCGGTCGTAGTCGCCGGACTGCACGGCCGCGTCGCCGTTCCGATAGGCCTCCTCCGGCGAGCCCACCGGGAAGGCGGTCGCGTAGGTGGCCGACGACTTGCCGTCGGAGAAGACCCCGAACTCGTCCTGGGTGTTCTTCTGCGGCGTGCCGGCGCAGCCCGCCAGCCAGGCGCTGGCGGCGAGGATGCCGAGAAGCCGGAGGGTCCTGCCGGTGGTTTTCACGCCCTTGGTTTTCATTTTCATGATGGTGCCCCCTGCTCGATGAACTTGTTGTCTGCCTTCCCGAGAAACCCGACTTTTCGGATAAAACCTAGTGACCGCTCATGGCCCGGAACGCGCCCAGCAGCGGCGGCCCGATCGACACCACGAAGAAGCTGGGCAGCACGCAGAACACCAGCGGGAACAGCATCTTGGTGCTCACCTTGGCGGCCTTTTCCTCGGCTTCCTGGGTGCGCTTGTCGCGCAGTTCCGAGGCGTAGATGCGCAGGGTGGTGGCGATGCTGGTGCCGAAGCGCATGCTCTGCAGCAGGCTGGTGACCAGGCCGCGGATGTCGTCGACCCCGGTGCGTTCCTCCAGGTCGCGCAGGGCGGTGCGGGTGTCCATGCCCGCGCGGGTCTGCATGCCGAACAGGGTCAGCTCCTCGGCGAGTTCCGGCTGGCTGATCGCCAGGTCACGCGCCACCCGCTGGATGGCCGCGCCCAGCCCCAGGCCGGCCTCGCAGCAGACCACCAGCAGGTCGAGGGCGTCGGGCAACCCGCGGCGCAGGGCGAGCGTGCGCCGCTTTATTCGGCGGTCGAGCCAGAAGGAGGGCGCCACGAAGCCCACCACCCCCGCCCCTGCTGCCACCAGCAGGCCGATGTTCAGGGGCACGCGGAAGGGGATCGTCGCCACCATCGCCACGCTGGGCAGCAGCAGCGCGAGCCCGAGCTTGGCGCCGAAGAAGGTGTTCAGGGCGCCGGGGGTGCGGATGCCGGCCTGGCGCAGCCGGCCGTAGGCCTTGCTGCGGGCCTCCTCCTCGGTGGGCATCAGCCGCTTGCCCATGGGGTCCACCAGGCCGCGCAGGCCCTGGCCGACACCATCCCCGGCGGTGGCGCTGCCGGCGTTGCCCGCCGTGGCACCGGCCGGCTGCGCCTCGAGATGCTTGAGCCGGCGTCGCAACGGGTCGGCCAGCCCCAAAAACAGCAGCATGATGGCGGCCAGCAGGGCGAAGACCGCCAGGCCGAGCAGGGCCACGAAGCTGAGCTGGGCCAGCTCGGGGTCGACGATCAGGCTATTGAGCAGGGCCCGCAGCTGATTCAGGAATTCCATGACGCGTCTCCCTCTACACCTCGATGCGCACGATGCGGCGCATCCACAGGATGCCGATGATGGTCATCACGAACGCCGCCATGACCATCTGCCGGCCGACCGGATCCTTGACCAGCATCGGCAGGAAGTCCGGGCTGGTGATCGACAGCACGCCCGCCAGACCGAACGGCAGCAGCGACAGGATCCAGGCGGCCAGGCGCCCCTCGGCGGAGAGCGTCTTCAGCTTGCGGTGGAAGCGGAAGCGCTCGCGGATCACCGCGGCCAGCCCCTCCACCAGCTCGGCGAGGTTGCCGCCGGTCTCGCGCTGGATCAGCACCGAGGTGACGAAGACCATCACCGTCACGCTGCCGATGCGCTCCAGCAGCCCCTCCAGGGCCAGGCGGATGTCGCCGCCGTAGTTGATCTCCATGAAGGTGATGCGGAACTCCGGCCCGATGGGGTCGGGCATCTCCTCGGCGACCAGCTTCATGGCGTCGTTGAAGGGATGCCCGGCGCGCAGCGCCCGGGCCATGATCACCAGGGCGTCGGGCAGCTGCTCCTCGAACGTCGCCAGGCGCTGGTTGCGCTCGCGCAGCAGCTTGAGCAGGGGCAGGGCGCCGGCCACGATCCCGCCGATCGCGCCCATCAGCGGAAAGCTCGTCCACTCGGCGAGCAAAAGGCCGGCCACCACGGCCAGGGTCAGGCTGACCAGCACCACCCGGTAGGCCGGGGTCTCGCGACCGGCCTGGTCGATGAGGCGCTCGAGGCGGCGCATGCCGGGCAGCGTCCCGAGTGCCCGTTCCAGCGACGAGCGCTGCCGGTGCTGGTTCAGCAGCGCGAGTCGCTCGCGGCGCTCCGGGGTGTCGGCGACCGCGCGCAGGCGCTTGCGCAGGCGCTTGCGGGCCTGCCGGTTCTCGCCGAAGGCCGGCACCATGAAGCTCTGCACCAGCAGGAACACCGCGACGGCGACCATGATGACGACGATCGCCTGGTCGGAGAGGTTGACGTTCATCGCCATTGCTCCTCGCCCGGCTGGAACACCTCGAGGCCGGGGTCCATGCCGCGCTGCTTGAGGCGGTCATAGAAGTGCGGCACCACCCCGGTCGCGCTGAAGCGGCCGATGACGTTGCCGTCGGTGTCCACGCCCTCGCGGCGGAAGGTGAAGATCTCCGACATGGTGATGACATCGCCTTCCTGGCCGTTGATCTCCTGCACGCTGACCAGGCGGCGCCGGCCGTCCTCCTGACGCTCGACCTGCAGCACCACGTCGATCGCCGAGGCGATCTGCGCGCGCAGCGGGCGCATCGGCAGAGTGATCCCGCTCATCGCCACCATGCTCTCGATGCGGGTCAAGGCGTCGCGCGGGGTGTTGGCGTGGATGGTGGTCAGCGAGCCGTCGTGGCCGGTGTTCATCGCCTGCAGCATGTCCAGGGTCTCGCCGCCGCGCACCTCGCCGATGATGATGCGGTCGGGGCGCATGCGCAGGCTGTTGCGCACCAGGTCGCGCTGGCTCACCTCGCCGCGGCCCTCGATGTTGGGCGGGCGGGTCTCGAGGCGCACCACGTGCGGCTGCTGCAGCTGCAGCTCGGCGGAGTCCTCGATGGTGACGATGCGCTCGCGATGCGGGATGAAGCTCGACAGCACGTTGAGCATGGTGGTCTTGCCCGCCCCGGTGCCGCCCGAGACCAGCACGTTGAGCCGCGACTTGACGATCGCCTCGAGCAGCCGCGACACCGTCTCCGACAGGGTGCCGATCTCGACCAGGTTGGCGGCGGTGAGGTTGTCGACCGCGAAGCGGCGGATCGACAGCATGGGGCCGTCGATGGCCAGCGGCGGGATGATGGCGTTGACCCGCGAGCCGTCCTTGAGGCGGGCGTCGACCATCGGCGAGGACTCGTCGATGCGCCGGCCCACGCTGGAGACGATGCGATCGATGATCGACATCAGATGGCGGTCGCTGGCGAAACGCAGGCGGGTCTGCTCGAGCTTGCCGTGGCGCTCGACGAAGATCGGTGCCGTGCCGTTGACCAGGATGTCGGAGACCGTGCGATCGGCCAGCAGGGCTTCCAGCGGGCCCAGGCCCAGCACCTCGTCCTGCAGGTCGGCGACGATGCGCTGGCGCACGCTGGCGTTGAAGGGCAGCGTCTCCTCGCGCATCAGCGTCTCGCAGACCATCTGGATCTGGTTGCGGGCCTCCTTGTCGCCCAGCCCGCCGAGCAGCGACAGGTCCAGTGTCTTGACCAGCCGCTTGAACAGCGCCTCCTTGAAGGCCTGCTCCTCCTCGCTCAGGCCGCCGTCGCCACCGCGCAGCCCCGGGGCCGTCCAGCCGGCATTGTTCGGCGGCGGGGTGGTACCGGCGGGGTTGCCGTTGGCGGCATGGCCGTTGGAAGCGTGGCCGTTGCTGCCGGTGAGTCGTTCGCGCAGGTTCATCGATTCTCTCCTCTCGGGCATCGTCAGGCATGGTCAGCCATCGTCAGGCGCGCCGGGCCCAGCCCAGCAGGTTCCATCCCGAACTGCGGGTGCGCAGCTGGCCGTCGCCCTCGTCGAGCGAACGGGCCAGGCGTTCCAGGTGGCGGGTGATCGCGGCGCCGCCGGCCGTCTCGAGCAGCGGGCTGCCCATGTTCACGCTGCGGCTGACCCGCCGGTAATCGTTGGGCAGGCTGATCACCTGCAGGTCCGGCAGCGCCTCCTGGATATCCTTGAGCGAGATCGGGTTGCTCTTGCTGAACCGGTTGACCACCACGGTGATGCGCGAGTCGGCGATGCTCAGCTCGTTGCCCAGGATGCTCACCAGCTGCTGGGCGTCGCGCAGGTGGGCCACGCCCTGTTCCATGACCACCAGCACCTGGTCGGCGTGTTCCAGGGTCATGGCGGTGGCGCCGCTGACCCAGCGCGGCAGGTCGACGACGATGTCCTCGTAGGCCTCGCCGAGCAGCTTGAGCAGCATCTCCACCCGCTCCTCGGGCACCTCGGCGATGGTCATGCGGTCCTCGGGGGTCGAGGCCATCAGGTCGAGCCCGCTCTGGTGGGGCAGCACGTAGCCCTCCAGGGCCAGCAGGTCGAGGCTGTCGACCAGCTCCAGGGCGCGGACCAGGCCGTTGCGGGGCGTGAGGTTGAAGTACAGCGGCAGGGCGCCGAACTGCACGTCCATGTCCACCAGCACGGTGTGGCGTTCGAGGGAGGCGGCTAGGGCATGGGCCAGGTTGGCGGCGATCACGCTCGCCCCCGAGCCGCCCTTGGCGTTGATCACCGCGGTCAGCCGGGCGGCCTTCTGGCTGGCGGCGACCCGCTGGTCGCGCAGCAGTTCGCCGAGGAACTGGCCGATCTCGCCGTCGTCGACGGGGGGCGACAGGTAGTCCCGGGCGCCGGCGCGCATGGCCACCCGGATCAGCTCGGTATTGGACGCCTCGCCGACCACCAGCAGCGGCGGGCGCTCGCCCGGCGGGCGCTCGGCGTAGGCCGCCAGCTCGGCGCGCCAGTTCTCGCTGGCCACCAGCACCAGGGCATCCGGCAGCGGATAGACGTCCTTGAGCGGGTCGACCGTGCCGTTGAGCAGCACGCGGGTCCTGACGCCGACATCGCGGCGGGTGCGCAGCAGGGTCTCGAGCGCCCCCAGCTCATCCCGCGAGCGGCCGGCCAGCAGTACATCCAGTCGATTGCGCATACCCTACCTCACTGATCGGAATGTGGATGTGTCCCGCCGCCGCCGGGCGTGGTGCCCGAGGGCGCGGGGCTCATTGCGAGACATCGGGCATCCTGGCGCCGTAACCGGCGGACGGCGCATCGCCATTCCGATAGGCGTTCATGGTGCCGGCCGCCCGGTCGCCGTGCAGCGTCGGTGGCGGCGGCGTGTCGCCCGGGCGGTAGGTCTGGGCCTGCAGCATGTGGTGAACGCTGGCGCCGTAGGGCGGCAGCCCTTCCTCGGGATTGGGGGCACAGGCGGCGACCAGCGCCGAGCAGAGGGTCACGAGCAGCAGTCGATGGCGGTACATGGCGGCTCTCCTGGGTTGGCACGCGTTCATGGGCACGCTCAGAGGTCATGGCCGAAGCGGCCTTCGGTGCCGCCGTCGCGGCGATTGAGCAGCGGGTCCACGGACTCGCCGCCGCCCTGGCTGGCCGGGGCTTCCGGGCGGCCGCCCAGGCGCCCCAGCAGGTAGAAGTCCACGTCGCTGGGGGCGACGAAGCTGCCGGTGGGCAGGTGGGCCTGGTCCGGGGTCATCGGTTTGGCCAGGCGCGGGGTGACGAAGATCACCAGCTCGGTCTGGTCCTTGATGAACTCCTGGCTGCGGAACAGCGCGCCGAGCACCGGCAGGTCGCCCAGGCCGGGCAGCTTGCTGACGTTCTGGCGCAGGTTCTCGTTGAGCATGCCGGCGATGGCGATGGTCTGGCCGTTGCCCAGCTCCAGGGTGGAGCTGGCGCTGCGCTTGACCAGCGCGGGCACGAAGAACTGGCTGGAGGCGCCGCTCGGGGCCACGGTCAGGCTGTTGTCCGAGACCAGATCCGAGACCGCCACGCCCACCTTGAGGTTGATGACCCCCGAGTCCAGCACCACCGGCACGAAGTTGAGCCCGACGCCGAAGTCCTTGTAGTCGATGGTCACCTTGCCGTCGCCCTGGGGCACGGGGATGGGGAACTCGCCGCCGGCCAGGAAGGTGGCCTCCTCGCCGGTCAGGGTGGTCAGGTTGGGCTCGGCGAGGATCTTGGCGACCCCCTGGCGGTTGGCGGCGTCGAGCACCAGGTTGAGCAGGTAGTCGCCGCGCTGGTAGCTGGCGAAGATCCCGGCATCCTCGATGGTCGCCGTGCTCGGCGCGAACTCGTCGACGACCGGGCCCGTCGGCGTGCCGAGCGGATTGCCGCCGCTGACCGCCGGCAGGCGCCCTTGCCCGGCTGCATCATTGAACAGGGCGTCGGGGAAGGTGGCGCCGCCCTTGACGGCGCCCAGGCGCAGCGACGAGCCGACGATGTTGAAGACGTTGAACTGGCTCTCGAGGCGCTTGACCAGCGAGCGCGTGACCTCGGCGACCTTGACCTCGAGCATGACCTGCTGGGCGCCGCCCACCTGCATCATGTTGAGGATCGGCGAGTCGCCCTTGTCATCCTTGCCCTTAGGCACGTAGCTTTCGGCCAGCCGCAGGGCGGTGTCCATGCGCTCGGCGCTGGAGACCTCGCCGCTCAGGATCAGCCGGCCGTTGGCGGCGCGCACCTGCACCGACTCGTCGGGCAGCAGCTCGTGGAGGTCCGCCTTGAGCGACTCCATGTCCGGGGTTACCTCGATGTTGAGCGAGCCCTGAACCTTGTCGTTGCGGTCCCACAGCACCACGTTGGTGTTGCCCAGCGACTTGCCGAGCACGTAGATCTGCCCCGAACGCACCACCACGATGTCGGCCACGTCAGGGTTGCCCACCGAGAGGATCTTCACCGGGTGGGGGAAGTCCAGCACCTTGGACTTGTCGATCGCCACGTCCACCGACATGGCCCGGTTCTGCCCGGAGATGGCGAGCGGCACCGCGCCGGTGGACTGGGCGCCGGCCACCGGCCCCCAACCCAGACCCAGCACCAGGACCAGCCCGGTCAGCAGCCTTCTTGTTCCCTGGTTGTTCATGAGACCCTCACCCTTGTTTTCGTTATGAAGCGGCATTGGCGGGCTCGCCGGCGGCGCGTCAGTTGCGCACTACCGTCGAGCTCATCTGGGTGCCGCGGATCACGCTGACCCGCATCGCCACCGGCCGGTGGTGGGTGACCGCAGCCTTCGGCGGTGCCTTGGGCGCGGCCGGTTCGGCCTAGGCGACCTCAACGGGTGCCTTCTTCTTGTCCAGCGGGTTGCGCAGGGTCAGCTGCACCCGGCCTTCCTGGGTCGCCTCGACGAGCTGTTCGGCCTGCGACGGGGTGACCTCGAGGGTCACGGCGCGCACGATCACCGGGCTGTCGCGGTCCTGGGAGGCGATCTGGTCCACGGCCAGCACCTTGATCTCCTGCAGGATGGTCTTCGACGTGACCTGGCGGCCGCCGCCATTGCGACGGGTCGAGACGATGTCCACCATGTTGCCGGGCAGCAGGAAGCCGGCGACGCCGACCACGTCATCGACGCGAACGCTGATCGCCCGCTTGCCGGGGGCGAGCACCGCCGACAGGGCGCTGCCGCCCAGGTACTCGGAGAGCCGGTTCTTGAGCACCACCTCCCCGGGGTAGATGGGCTGCGAGCTGACCTGGCCCACCACCTGATCCACCGAGGTGAAGCTGCCCTTGGGCACCGCGTAGGGCGGCAGCTGGATGGTATTGAGATCGGCGGCTTGGACCTTGCGCCCGAAGGGGATTTCCAGCGCCGCCACCACCACCGAGGCGGTGTCCGGCGCGTCGCCGCCTGCGCGTTGCTTGAGCCAGCTGTTGGCCAGCCCCGCGGCTCCCGCCGCCAGTACCAGGGAGATCCCCAGCATCGCGACCACACCCTTCTTTCTCATGACTCACGCTCCTCCCCGGCGGCACCGGGCTCCATGAAGTAGGTTCGCCAGGCCCAGCGCAGCGCGGCCTCGTCGAGCGCGGCCTCGCCGCGGTAGCCCAGGTAGTCCATCGCCAGCCCCAGCAGGTCGCGGGGGTGGCAGGGCAGCAGCGGCACGCCGTGGCGGCCGTGCAGGGCGTCGATGACGAAGTCCGCCATCGCCGGGTCCGCGTCCAGCCCGTGGCGGTGGCACTCCTGCTGCCAGATCGTCCGGTACTCGTCGCGGGCCAGCGGGTCGAAGCGGATCTTGTAGCCGATGCGGCGCAGGAAGGCCGGGTCGGCCAGGTCCCGCGGGTGGCGGTTGCTGGAGAACACCAGGGCGACATCGAAGGGCACCTGGAAGTGCTGGCCGCTGCGCAGGCTCAGGAAGTCGCGACGCTCCTCCATGGGCACGATCCAGCGGTTGAACAGCTCGTCCGGCGGCATGCGCTGGCGCCCCAGGTCATCGATCACCAGCATGCCGTTGTTGGCCCGCAGCTGGGCCGGGGCATGGTGGATGCGGGTCGCGGTGTCGTACTGCACCTCGAGCATGTCCATGGTCAGCTCGCCGCCGACCACCACCACCGGGCGGTGGCAGGGCACGTAGCGCGGGTCGTGGCCCTGGCCGAGATGCAGCGAGTTCAGGTATGACTCGGCGACGCTCGCTGTATCCTCCAGCGGTGCCTCGAGGGGTTCGTGCACGCCACCATCGAACAGGCGCACCGCCTTGCCGGCGACCAGCACGGCATGGGGTATCAGCACCTCGCCGGCCAGCAGCCGCGCCAGCCGGCGGGCGATATAGGTCTTGCCGGTGCCGGCGTCGCCGTGGATGAAGGTGGCCCGCCCGGAGTGCAGCGCCGGCCCCAGCTGGTCGAGCAGCTCGGGGCGGATCTGGATATCGGCGAAGGCGGCATGCACGCGGTCACGATCGACACTGCGGGCGCTCATCGACTGCCGCTCGACGAGGGCGGCGTACTGGGCCAGCGGCACCGGCGCCGGGCCGATGTAGCCGTCCCGCGCCAGGGCTTCCTGTGCCGCCAGTCGACCACGCTCGGTGAGCGCGAAGCGCAGCAGCCCGTCCAGGGTGGCGCCGCGCACCTCGACACGCGCCGTCTCGCGCAGGAAGGCCAGCACCGGCTCCAGCAGGCCGCCGGCGAGCGCGACGCAGCGGGTGAGTTCCTGCAGGTCGAGCACGCCCTGCTCGAACAAATGCTTGGAGATCAGGTCCGACACGTACAGCTCGCTCAGCCCGGCCTCCGCCAGGTCGCGCGGGCGCGGCGCCAGAGGGGCTGGCGCTGACGGCTCGGCGGCAAGCGGGGCGGCATCGGGGCGGATCATGGCGTCATCTCCGTCAGTTCACGAGAAGGGGCACGAGAAGGTTCAGGCTCAGTTAGCCAGCCACGGCGACTGCCAGAGCAGAACCAGGGTGGTGCCGATGGCGATCGACACCGCATAGGGGAACTTGCGGCCCATCACCTCACCCTCGGCAGGCGCGAGGTAGACCGGCCGGCCGGTAACGACCAGCGTCCTGAGCATCAGCCCGTAGCGTGCCCAGGGCGAGATGGTGGTACGGGAAAACGGTGCGCTCGCGGCGAAGCCCAGGGCGATCAGCCCCCCCCACGGCGATGCTGGCCAGTGCGGCAAGAAAGACACTGTAGGGTCCCAGGAAGGTGCCGATGGCGGCCATCAACTTGACGTCGCCGGCCCCGGTAAATCCGGCCAGATAGCCCGGAAGAAGAACAATCAGGCCGATACCCAGCCCTTCGATGGCGGCCAGGGCCCCGTCGTGGCCTGCCAGCAGTCCCTGCAGCAGGATGCCCACAACGGCCCCGGCCATAATCAGTAGATTGGGGATGCGGCGCTTTCGCAGATCCCACATCACTGCGCTTACCAGCAGGAGTGCCAAAGGAGCGGCAAGAATCAGTGATGAAGGCTGCATCGATTTCGCTCCTTTATTGACCATATTAATAAGGGCACCGGGTAAGCCCGGTGCCCCAATTCACCTTCTATGCAACTGCAGTGCCGCCCATGGCGGTCAGCAGATTGTTCAGGTAAAGCTTGGCTTGTGTACCGATCCCCGTGAATACTGCAGCACCCACCGCCACAATCAGTCCGGCCACCAGCGCCCATTCCACGACTTCGGTCCCTTCCTCGTCCTTCAGGAACCGCTGCACACCCATCATCAACTTGTTCATGTCCTGAATCTCCGTTGCATCCTGTTTTTGACTGGGCTTGTTGTTTTGCCCCCGGGAGTCAGCTCCCGAAGTCAGCTTGGGTGTATCTGAATGTTACGGCTTGTATTCTCTTGCAATGGATCAGGAGTATCTTGCAGCTCGGGCGGGCGCATGAGGCGGCGTCATGCGCGGCTGGAGAGGGGGACTGAGGCGACGGGGGCGAGGAAGGTGGCTCTCGCCATGCGATGAGCGTTCATAAAACAACGACTTGTGACGCGATTGTTGCACGGCTCATGAGTCGCTGTTTAACGATCGAGGGCCACTCAGCTAGCCGGTTGGGCAGGCGGGAGATGAAAAAAATCATCCCGAATCGAGCGGGTTTTTCAGTTTGTGGCGGGTACCGTAGATGAGCTTTTTCGACGGTGTGGCAGGGATTGTTTACGCATTGTTACGTAGCGGGGCGGCCATAGGGTTTGCCCGAAAAGTCGGCGAGCGAAGATCAGGCAAGGCAAAAATCAGCGAGAAAGCGGAGTTTACGAGGTGTAAATGAGCATTTTGAGCTGATTTTTAACGCAGCATGATCGAGCGCAGCCAGTTTTCAGGCAAAGCCTACCCCCGCGCCGAGGGGGTAGACATGTCGCTCAGCGAGTCGAGCAGCTTGCGGGTGGTGGTTTCCTCGGCGCCGCTGGGGATCGCCCGGGCGGGCAGCCAGACGTGGAAGATGGTGCCGCGCCCCGGTGAGGAGGCGACGCTCAGCTCGCCGCCGCTGCGCCGGACGATGCCGCGGCTGATGGCCAGGCCGAGCCCGGAGCCGGCCTCGCGGGTGGTGAAGAAGGGGTCGAAGATGCGTTCGCGCAGCGCGCGGGGAATGCCCGGGCCGGGGTCGGCGACGCGGATGTCCACGCCCTCGACCCGGCCGTGGCCGGGCAGCTCGCGGCTGGCGTCGCGGGTGCGCAGGTGCAGCGTCATCGGCGCGTCGCTGGCCTGGGTAGCGTTGAGCAGCAGGTTGACCAGCACCTGCTGGAGCTGGCCGCGGTGGCATTCCACCGCGCGGGTGGCGTGCAGCGCCAGGTGCAGGCGATGGCCGTGACGGTCCAGCGCGTGACGCACCAGCAGCTCGGTGTCGGCGGCGATGGCGTTGATGTCCTCGCGGTGAAAGCGGGTGTCGTGGCGGCCGGCCCGGGAATACTGCAGCAGGTTGTCGATCAGGGCGCGGATGCGCTCGACCTGGGCGATGATGGTCTCGACCTCGTCGCGCACCGGCTCCACGTCGGGCCCCAGCCGGTCGGCGAGCACCTCGATGTGGCCGAGGATCACGGCGGCGGGGTTGTTGATCTCGTGGGCGATGCCGGCGGTCATCTCGCCCAGGGCGGCGAGCTTCTCCTGGGTCATCAGGCTGGCGCGGGCCTGCTTGAGCAGGGCGACGTGTTCCTCCAGGGCACGGGTCTTCTCGCTCAGCGAGCGGGTGCGTGCCTCGACGCGCCGCTCGAGGGTCTGCGCGGCGCGCTGCAGGGCGTCCTGGTGGGCGTCCAGGCGGTCGAGCATGGCATCGAACTCCTGGGCCAGCTCGGCCAGTTCGTCCTGGCCGTTGAGGTGGCCGATGCGCAGCCGGCGGCCCTCGCGGATGCCGTGGATGACGTGGTGCATGCGGCGCACCGGGCTGGCGAGCACGTCCACGCCGCGGATCACCAGCAGCCCCGAGATCAGCACGATCACCGCCAGCACGGCGCCGATCTGCAGCAGGGTCTCGCGGTAGAGCGCCTCGTAGGGGGCCAGCGGGAAGCCGGCGTAGATCATGCCGATGCGTTCGCCGGTCAGCGACTCGAGCGGCGCATAGGCGGCCACGTACCAGCCGCTGACCACGAAGGCGTTGTCGATGAAGCGCTTGCCGTCGCCCAGCACCCGGCGGCTGACGGGTTCGGAGACGCGGGTGCCCAGGGCACGCTCGCCGTTGTCCAGGCGCACGTTGGTGGCGACGCGAACGTCGTCGAGAAACAGCGTGACGCTGCCGGTGGTGCCCTCGGGCAGGGTGCCCGGGCCGTAGACCAGGTCGCGGATGTCGTCGACGGGATCGGTCGCGCCGTTGAGCAGGCGCCCGCCATCCAGCAGCAGGCGGGGGTGACCGGTGGTGGCGGGCAGGGTATAGAGCGTGCGCAGCACCATGCCGCGGGTCTCGTACTGCCGGGTGCTGGGGGTCGCCCGTGGCGTCTTGCGCAGGGCGATGCGCGCCCGGCGGGCCAGCCCCGGCGCGAGGTTGTCGAGCCGCCCGGCGTCGAGCACGTCCAGCCCCGAGAGGCCGCCGTCATCGGCAGGCGACTGCAGGCGTCGTTGCAGCTCGGGGGCGTCGTCGAAGGCCGTGAGCGGGACGACACGCAGCCAGTCCAGCTGCATGGCGGCGCGGGTCTCGTCGAGCAGCGCGGCGAGCGACTGGGTGCTTTCGCCGTTCAGCGCCGAACCCAGCGCATGGCTGTGACCGAGCTCCTCGAGACGCGCCTGCTGGCGCTGGCTCAGCCCGTCGAGCACCCGCGAGGCCACCGCCAGGTCGGCGCGCACCTTCATGTACAGCTGGCGATCGTTGTAGGTCGAGGTCCAGTAGGCGGTGAGGGCGGTCAGGGCCAGGATCAGCAGCCCCAGCGGCGCGAAGGCCAGCCACAGCAGGCGGCGCCGGATCGAGGCGCGGACCCAGCGCCGCAGCCGCTTCATGCGCCGGTGTCCTGCCAGGCGGCCAGCTTGCGATCGAGGGTCTTGCGCGACACGCCCAGGGCGCGGGCGGCGCTCGACTTGGTGTGGCCGTGGGCGTCGAGCACGGCGAGGATGTGCGCGCGTTCCACGGCGTCCAGCGTCCAGTCGCTGGGGTAGCCGGTGCCGGGCGCGTCCTCGGGAGTGGCAGCACCGTCATCGAGCATTTCACCGGGCAGCTTGCCGAGCAGGATGCAGCGTTCGATGAAGTTCTTGAGCTCGCGGATGTTGCCGGGCCAGGCGTAGCGGGTCAGGCGCTCGAGGTCGGCATGCTGCCAGGGCAGAGCGGCCAGGCCGAGCTCCCGGGAGAGCTGCCGGGAGAAGTGGTGCGCCAGGGCGGGAATGTCCTCGGGGCGCTCGCGCAGCGCGGGCAGCGTCAGGGTCAGCACGTTGAGGCGGAAGTAGAGGTCCTCGCGGAAGCGGCCCTCGTTGACCTCCTGCTGGAGGTCGCGGTGGGTGGCGGCGACGATGCGCACGTCCACCGGGCGCTCCTGCTCGCTGCCCACCGGGCGAATGCGCTTGCTCTCCAGCACGCGCAGCAGCTTGGCCTGCATGGCCAGCGGCATCTCGGCGATCTCGTCGAGGAACAGGGTGCCGCCGTCGGCGTAGGTGAACAGGCCGTCGCGGGTCTTGACCGCGCCGGTGAAGGCGCCCTTGACGTGGCCGAAGAGCTCGGATTCCAGCAGGTCGCCGGCGACGGCCCCGCAGTTGAGGGGCACGAAGGCGCCGAAGCGCCCCGAGAAGCGGTGCAGGTCGCGTGCCACCAGCTCCTTGCCGGTGCCCGACTCGCCGTGGATCAGCACCGCCGAGGGGGTCGGCGCGACCCGCTCGATGAGTGCGCGCACCTGAGCCATGGCCTGGCTGTCGCCGATCATGCTCTCGTCGGCGTGACGCAGGCGCTTTGATTCGCGCTGCAGCACGAAGTTTTCCCGCGCCAGGCGGCGCTGGGCGAGGCAGCGGTCGACGGCGCTCTGCAGCTGTTCGAGGCGGAAGGGCTTGATGATGAAGTCGCTGGCACCGGCGCGTAGGGCCTTCACCGCCATGTCGAGGTCGGCATAGGCGGTCATGAAGATGACGTCGCTGCGCCGTTCGGGACCCAGCGCCTCGTGCCAGTCGACCCCCGAGCGGTCGGGCAGGCGGATGTCGACCAGCAGCAGGTCGAAGTGCAGCCGCTGGCGCAGGGCTTCCGCCGCGGTCAGCGAGTCGGCGGTCTCGATCAGCGCGAAGCGCGAGGCCAGGGCCTTGGACAGGTAACTGCGCATGCCGGGTTCGTCGTCGACGATGAGGACGGACGCGGTCGGCAGTTCGGTGGATGCGGTCATGTACGGCGTTCTCTGCGTCTCGGGACAAAGTGTCCCGATATTGGGTCAATTTGTTACATCTAATGAGCGACCGGATTATTTTCATGGTAAAAGCCCGGATAGAATCCGGCAATTGTCCGGAAGCAGGGGGCTCGCATGATCGTCTTCGGTGACGCGCTCGAGGCTGTTCCGGCGACAGGCCTTCGCGGGGGCGCTGTAAGCCCGTCCCTGGGCGCTACCTCGGCCCTCCCTGGGCCGAGGACCCCCTCTCCGGCCTGTCCCCGGCGCCTCTCGCTGACATGATCGCGATAGCCCGGTGCCGGGCGCTTGATGCCGCAGGCGGGCACAAAAATTGCTGAGGGAAGCGAGCACATCGCAATCCGACACGACACGAGGAGATCCCATGCTGAAACGTCGGCTTTCGCTGCTCGCCATCGCGGCCGTCACCGCCATGCTGGCGACCGGGGCTCAGGCGGCCGAGATCATTCGCCTGGCGACCACCACCAGCACCTACAACTCCGGCCTGCTCGACTACCTGCTGCCCAAGTTCGAACAGGATCATCCCTACCAGATCCAGGTCATCCCCGTGGGTACCGGCAAGGCGCTGCGCCTGGGCCGGGACGGCGACGTCGACCTGGTGCTCACCCACGCGCCCGCGGCGGAGAAGGCCTTCGTCGATGCCGGTTACGGCGTCGAGCCCCACGGCGTGATGTACAACGACTTCGTCATCGTCGGCCCGAGCGACGATCCGGCCGGCATCAAGGGCGGTGATGACGCCGTCAAGGCGCTGGCCACGCTGGCCGACAAGAACGCGACCTTCGTCTCCCGCGGCGACGATTCCGGCACCAACAAGAAGGAAAACCACCTGTGGAAGGCGGCGGGCGTGACCCCCGACTTCTCGAACTACAAGGCCGCCGGGCAGGGCATGGGCGCCGTGCTCAAGATGACCAGCGAGCTGCAGGGCTACACCCTCACCGACCGCGGCACCTGGCTGGCCATGAAGGATAACCTGGATCTTTCCATCCTGGTCGAGGGCGACACCAAGCTGTTCAACCCCTACCAGGTGATCCTGGTCAACCCGGAGCGTTACAAGAACCTCAATACCGAGGGCGCGCGGGCCCTGGCGCAGTGGCTGATCTCCGACGAGGGGCAGACCCTGATCGACGCCTTCCGCCTCAAGGGCAAGGTGCTGTTCCACGCCAGCGCCGGCGAGGCGGTCGACCCGTCCAAGGCGGTCGGCGCCAACTGAGCCGACTCTCCCTCCCGCCCGCCTCTCTCCGGGGGCGGGCCCGATTCCTGAATCCACGAGGACGCGTCGATGCATGAACTCATGGCCACGATGGGGAAGGCGCTGCACCTGCTGGTCTCCTTCGACCCGGCGCTGTGGGAGATCATTGGCGTGTCGTTCCGCGTCTCGCTGACGGCGATCCTCGTGGCGCTGCCCCCGGCGTTACTGGTGGCGCTGGTACTGGCGCGGGTCGCCTTTCCCGGTCGCTGGCTGGCGATCTCGCTGGTGAACACCTTCATGGCCGTGCCCACGGTGGTGGTGGGGCTGGTGCTGTTCATGCTGCTGTCGCGCAGCGGTCCGCTGGGCGAATGGCAGCTGCTCTTCACCCAACGTGCCATGGTCATCGGCCAGATCATCCTGGCGTCGCCGATCCTGATCGCCATGCTGCACAGCTCGCTGCAGAGCATCGACCAGCGCGCCTGGGAAACCGCCCGCCAGCTGGGCGCGGGCCGGCTGCAGGCCTTCGCCATGCTGATCCACGAGGCGCGCTTCGGCGTCATCGCGGCGGTCCTGGCCGCCTTCGGTCGCATCATCGCCGAGGTCGGCAGCGCGGTGATGATCGGCGGCAACATCGAACACTTCACCCGGACCATCACCACGGCGATCGCGCTGGAAACCCTCAAGGGCGAGTTCGCGCAGGGCATCGCGCTGGGCATGGTGCTGCTGCTGCTGGCGCTGCTGCTCAATGTGCTGCTGGGGGTGATGCGTGGACGGGGGCAGCAGATGGTGAGTGCCTGAGAACCGCCGAGGAACCGATCATGCTCGAGGTAAGCCGGCTGTCCCACGGCTTCGGTCGTCGGCCGCCCCTGTGGGAGATTCCGCACCTGCGCTGGGACGGGCGCTCGCTGGTGCACCTGCGCGGCGACAACGGCAGCGGCAAGACGACGCTGCTGCGCCTGCTGGCCGGGCTGGACACGCCGCGTCGCGGCACCATCCGCTGGACCCTGGACGACGGCGCGCCGGCGGCGCCGCCGCGCTTCGGCGATCTGCTCTACCTGCACCAGCAACCCTACCTCTTCGATACCAGCGTCGCCGGCAACCTGCGCCATGTGGCGCGCTGGCAGGGCTGGCGCGGCGACGATGCGCGCTCGCGCATCGCCTCGATGCTGGCGCGCTGCGGGCTGGCCGACCATGCCCGGCAGCACGCCCGCTCGCTGTCCGGCGGCGAGCGCATGCGCCTGGCGCTGGCGCGGGCCTGGCTGCTGTCGCCGCGCGTGCTGCTGCTCGACGAGCCCACCGCCAGCCTGGATCGCCAGGCGATCGACGACATCACCGCGCTGATCCTCTCGCTGCGCGAGACGGGCTGCGCCATCGTGCTCAGCGCCCACCAGCAGAGCGTGCTGACCGAGCGCTGCGACGCCGAATGGCATCTGGAGCGTGGCGGCCTGCAGGTCGGCGACATGCAGGCCGGCATTGCGGAGCCCCGGCCTCTCGGCGCGGACTCCTGAGCCGGGTATGATGCCGGGACAACGCTATGAGTGGAGTGAGGTCATGCGCGAGGGTGAAGTGACCGCCGTGATACTGTCCGGCGGGGAAGGGCGCCGCATGGGCGGGCGCGACAAGGGCTGGGAGCCGCTCGCCGGCCGGCCGTTGATCGCGCATGCCCTGGACCGGCTGACGCCGCAGGTCGATCGGGTCCTGATCAACGCCAACCGCAGCCTGGAACGCTACCGCGAGCTGGGCTACCCGCTCGTCAGCGACCGCGAGGCGGGCTATCACGGCCCGCTGATGGGCATGTGGAGCGCACTGTGCGCGGTGGAAACCCCGTGGGCGCTGTTCGTGCCCTGCGACTCGCCGGCCCTGCCCGAGGATCTGGTGGTCCGCCTGCGCCAGGGCATCGGCGACTGCCGCATCGCCGTGGCCCATGACGGCGAGCGTGCCCATCCGGTGGTGGCGCTGATCGACACCGCGCTGCGCGACGATCTCGGCGAGGCCCTGGCCGCCGGCGAGCGCAAGATCGACCGCTGGTACGCGCGCCACCCCTGGTGTCACGTCGACTTCGCCGATCGCCGCGAGGCCTTCGCCAACCTCAACTCGCCCGACGAGCGCGACGCCATGGAGCGGCGCCTGCGGGCGGACGGGTCGTTTTGACCCGGGCCGCCAGCACCGGGCGAAATCACGAGGAACGACGCCGACCTGTTGCCCTTGACGGGGCCGTGCGTCGGCATGCCTGTTGCTTCCGAGACGCGATAGTTTTCCCGATGATCGAGAGAACCCGATGACCTTGTCGCTTGACACGCTGGAGATCCCGCTGCTGGGCATTGCCGCCTGGAGCGGGACCGGCAAGACCACGCTGCTCGAGGCGCTGCTGCCCCGTCTGGCCGAGGCCGGGCTGCAGGTGGCCGTCATCAAGCACGCCCACCATGCCTTCGAGGTCGACCGGCCGGGCAAGGACAGCCATCGACTGCGCCAGGCGGGGGCCGCGCCGATGCTGGTGGCCTCGGGCCAGCGCTTTGCCCTGATGATGGAGACCCCCGATCGCGAGGAGGCGGACCTGGCTGAGCTGATTCCCCATGTGCTGCCCCTGTCGCCGGACCTGATCCTGGTGGAGGGCTTCAAGGCCTGGCCGCTGCCCAAGCTGGAGCTGCATCGCCGGGTGCTGGACAAGCCGCTGCTGGCCGACCGGGACCCCTGGGTGCGGGCGGTGGCCACGCCGGACGATATCGCCCTGCCGGCGGGGGTCGAGCGTCTGGCGCTCGACGATCACGACGCGCTGGTTGACTGGCTGAGCCAATGGCCGGGGCGCTGGCCCGAGATGCGCCGCGGCCCGAGGGAGGTGGCATGACCTTATCCTGCTTTGAACTGGGCCAGCGCATGCTCGGCGTCGACGAGACCCTCGACGCCCTGGCGGCGATGACCCCGCCGCCGGTCGACGCCCGGCGCGTGCCCCTGAGCGAGGCCGTCGACGGCATCCTGGCGGCGGACGTGATCTCGCCGGTCGACGTGCCGCAGAACACCAACGCCGCCATGGACGGCATCGCCCTGGCCTGGGACGAGCAGCGGCCGGTCACCGAGGTGGCGATCGTCGGCGAGGTGCTGGCCGGTTCGCGCCCGGCGATGACGCTCTCGCCCGGGCAGGCGGTGCGCATCACCACCGGCGCGCCGCTGCCGCCGGGGGCGGATACCGTGATCATGAGCGAGCAGCTCGCCGTGGCCGCTTCCGCCGAGCGGGTGGGGATCGAGCGCCCCGAGCGCGTGCGCCACGGCCAGAACGTGCGCCAGGCCGGCGAGGATCTCGCCCGGGGCGCGGCGGCGCTCGCCGCGGGGACCCGGCTGCGCCCGCAGCACCTGGGCCTGCTGGCCTCGCTGGGGCTGGCCGAGGTCGAGCTGTTCCGGCCGCTGCGCGTGGCGGTGTTTTCCACCGGCGACGAGGTGACCGCCCAGGGCGAGCCGCTGCCCGCCGCTGGCATCTACGACACCAACCGCTTCTCGCTGCGCGGGCTGCTGACGCGCCTGGGCTGCGAGGTGATCGACCTGGGGATCCTGCGCGACGAGCTCGACGGCATGCGCGAGGCGCTGGCGGCGGCGGCGCGGGATGCGGACCTGGTGCTGACCAGCGGCGGTGTCTCGGTGGGGCAGGCCGACTGGGTCAAGCCGGCGCTGGAAGCCATCGGCGAGCTGGGGCTGTGGCGGATCGCCATGCGCCCGGGGCGGCCGATGGCGTTCGGGCGTATCCGCCGGGACGGTGGGCGCGAGGTGCCGTTCTTCGGGCTGCCCGGCAATCCCGTGGCGGTGATGGTGACATTCCTGCAGTTCGTGCAGCCGATGCTGCGCCGCATGCAGGGCGAGCGCGACTGGCAGCCGCTGCGTCTGACCGCGCTGGCCGCGGAACCCCTGAAGAGCCGCGAGGGGCGCGTCGATTTCCACCGTGGCGTCTACAGCGGTGACGCGACGGGGCGGCTGTGGGTGCGCACCACCGGCCGCCAGGGCTCCGGCATCCTCAGCTCGATGGTGGCGGCCAACTGCCTGATCGAGATCGGCGACGACCGCGCCGTGGTCGAGACGGGCGAGCCGGTGACCATCCAGCCGTTCGGCGACCTGACCTGACACGGTGAACGGCCTTGCGAGGGCGCAAGGCCGTTCACCGTTGTGACGGACGTGCCTGGTAGTGCGTCAGTGAGTCAACCACAGACACTCGACGGTGTCGCCTTCCTCCAGCGTGCTGTGGGCCGGGATCACCGCCAGGGCGTCGGCATCCAGGCAGGATGACAGCACCGCCGAGTTCTGGTCGGCGAACGCCCGGGCGAGCACGCCCTCGGGCGTGAAGTCGAGGGCGACGCGCATGTAGTGGCGGCGTGCCTGGGTGCGCGTGGCGAAGGCCGCGCGGGCCCACAGGCGCGGCAGCTCGGCCATGCGCGGGCTGCCCAGCAGCGCCCCCATCAGCGGGCGCAGGTAGACCCAGGCACCGACGAAGCACGACACCGGATTGCCCGGCAGGCCGACGAAGCGGGCCTGGCCGATGCGTCCCAGCGCCAGCGGCTTGCCGGGGCGCATGGCCAGCTGCCAGAGGTCAAGCCGGCCCAGCGATTCCAGGGCGTGCCGGACGTGATCCTCCTCGCCGACGCTGACGCCGCCGGTGGTGATGATGACGTCGGCGCACTCGGCGGCCTCGCCGAGAATCCGCCGCGTCGTGGCGAAGTCGTCGGGCACGGTCTCGCGCATCACCAGCTCGGCGCCGAAGCGCTCCAGCAGCCGCGAGAGCATGGGCCGGTTGGAGTTGTGGATCTGCCCGGGGCCGAGCGGCTGGCCGGGATCGACGATCTCGTCGCCGGTGGACAGCAGCGCCACGCGCGGGCGGCGGCGCACGCTCACGCGGGTGATGCCCTGGCCGGCCAGATGCCCCAGGGCGGCGGCTTCCAGCAGCGTGCCGGCCTCCAGCAGCGGCTCTCCGGCGCTGACGTCGCGCCCGCGCCGGCGCACGTTGTCGCCGGCCGCGATGTCGCCGGGAATGAATACGCTGTCCTCTCGCGTCTCCACGCGCTCCTGCATCACCACGGTATCGGCGCCCGGCGGGATCTCGCCGCCGGTGAAGATGCGCGCGCAGCTGCCCGGCGCCAGCGGCGTCGGTGCATGCCCGGCCGCCACCCGCTGGCTGACCGGCAGCCAGCCGCCGGCGTCGGCGTGGCGCAGGGCGTAGCCGTCCATGGCGCTGTTGTCGGCGGGCGGCACGTCGAGGCGGGCGGTGACCGTCTCGGCGAGCACGCGCCCGGCCGCCTGCTCGGCGGCGACCGGTTCGGCCTCGAGCGGCGCGACGCCGTCCAGCAGCGCCTCGAGGGCCCGTTCGACGCTCTGCAGCTCAGCCATGCTGCCCCCGCCCGGGGATCACCAGGTTGGCGAAGTTGCACGGCTTGTGGCGGCTGTCGAGCTGCTCGTGGAGGATGCCGTCCCAGGCGGTACGGCAGGCACCGGTGGAGCCCGGCAGGCAGAACACCACGGTGCGGTTGGCCAGCCCGCCCAGGCAGCGGCTCTGCACGGTGGAACTGCCGATTTCCTGCCACGACAGGTGGCGGAACAGCTCGCCGAACCCCTCGATGTGCTTGTCGAGCAGCACCGAGACCGCCTCGGGCGTGGAATCGCGCCCGGTGAAGCCGGTGCCGCCGGTGGCGATGACCACCTGCACGGCCTCGTCGGCGATCCACTGCGCCACCACCGCGCGGATGCGGTAGACGTCGTCGGGGACGATGCGCTTGGCGACGAGCTCATGGCCGTCGCGCTCCAGGCGTTCCACCAGCGCCTGCCCGGAGCGGTCGGTGTCCTCCGTGCGCGTGTCGGAGACGGTCAGCACGGCGATCTTCAGCGGGACGAAGTCGGCGTCGCTCATGCCTTGACGTCCTTACGGGCCTGCTGGCGCGCTTCCAGTGCGGCGAGCTGCTCGGGGCTGGCCGGCGTCTGGTAGAGCGACTTCCACTCGCTGTAGGGCATGCCGTAGACGTACTCGCGGGCCGTTTCGTAGTCGAGCTCGACGCCGCGCTCTCCGGCGGCGGCCACCAGCCACTTGGACAGGCAGTTGCGGCAGAAGTCGGCGAGAATCATCAGGTCGATGTTCTGCACGTCCTTGTTGGCGTCGAGGTGCTCCAGCAGCCGACGAAACGCGGCGGCTTCGAGCTCGGTACGGGTGGTGACATCGAGATGCTGCATGGACTCGGTCTCCTGGTTGGGATGAATGCCAGCATATCAAAGCACGACACCGCCCGGAGGCGGTGTCGGTGCAAAAAGTGATTCAACGATCAGTTGGGGCGATTTCAGTTGGGGCGATTGGCGGTCGCCGTGTCGTCGTCCACCGGCGGGTTTTGTTGCTCGGGCTGGCCGGCGCTGTCCTTGACCTCCTCGTACCACAGGTTGTGGTGCTGCTTGGCCCAGGTCTCGTCGACATAGCCGGTGGTCATGCCTTCCAGCGCGCCTTCGGTGCCCAAGGTGCCGATGTAAATGTGGCCCAGGGCCACGGCCATCAGGATCAGCGAGGTCACGGCGTGGAACATGTTCGCCCACTGCATGTTGTCGCGGGTCTGGCCGAACAGCGGGAAGTCGAGCACGAAACCGCTGACGATCACCAGCAGGCCCACGCTGGCGAGGATCCAGTACCAGGCCTTCTCCCCGGCGTTGGCGAAGCCGGCGTCGGGGTGCTTGTTGCCGACCATGCCACCGCCCTGCTTGAACCACTGCCAGTCGTGCTTCCTGGGCAGGTTGACGGTGAGCCACTTGGCCAGCATCAGCAGCAGCAGGATGCCGAACACCGGGCCCACGTAGTTGTGGGTCAGCTTGGTCAAGGCGATCAGGTTGGCCCAGAAGGCGTCGCCGAAGGCGTGGCGGAAGACGAACTTGCCGTACAGCAGGTTGAGCCCGGTCAGCGCCAGGACGATGAACAGCGTCGCCACGGTCCAGTGCATGGCCCGTTCCAGCGCGGTCCAGCGCAGCAGCTTGCGGCCGGTGCGTTCCTCGTCGAGGTCGTTGCGGCCGACGATCAGGTAGAAGATCACCAGGATCGCCAGCATGCTGCCCAGGGCGATGAGCCCGGCGGGGGAGATCCAGTCGTTGCGGATCTGGCGCCAGGTCTCGCCGCTGGTGTTGATCAGGCTGTAGGTGGAGTCATGGCGAGTGTCGATGAAGTTCTCGCCGTTCTTGACCTCGCGCCAGGTGTCGGCGTTGATGGTGCCGACCGCCTGGTTGAGCTCCTGGTCGGGATCGGCGGCCTGCGCGGTCGATACCAGGCCGGCGGTGAGCACCGCCAGCATCAGTATCACTCCGAGCACGCGCAGCCGTTGCAGGCATTGCATGAGAGTGTGCATGGGAACGCTCCTCACTTTTCAGCGCGGGTGGCGTCGTAGGCCATGTTGTCGAGATTGGCCGAGACATCCGGGGCCGACGCTTGTGCCTTGTCGACGGAGGACCAGCCGCCGTCCTTGTGACCGCGATAGACCACGCGCTGACGGAAGATGTCGGAGATGGTCTGGGCATCCCCGGCGAGCAGCGCCTTGGTGGAGCACATCTCGGCGCACAGCGGCAGCTTGCCCTCGGCGATGCGGTTGGCGCCGTACTTCTCGTACTCCTCTTCCTTGGTCTCGGCGGGACCGCCGGCGCAGAAGGTGCACTTGTCCATCTTGCCGCGCTCGCCGAAGGCGTTCTGCTTGGGGAACTGCGGCGCGCCGAACGGGCAGGCGTACAGGCAGTAGCCGCAGCCGATGCAGATGTCCTTGTCGTGGAGGACGATGCCGTCATCGGTCTTGTAGAAGCAGTCGGTGGGGCAGACCGCCATGCAGGGGGCGTCGTCGCAGTGCATGCAGGCCACGGAGATCGACACTTCCGAGGGCTGGCCGTCGTCGAGCGTGACCACCCGGCGGCGCTGGATGCCCCACTCGGTCTCGTTGGCGTTCTTGCAGGCGGTGACGCAGCCGTTGCATTCGATGCAGCGTTCGGCGTCGCACAGGAATTTCATTTGAGCCATGGTGTTCTCCTCTCACCGGCGAGGCGCGCGGCCTCGCCGGTCTTTCAAGCGTCGTCGGTTCAGGCGGAGGCTTTCTCGATGCGGCACAGGGTGGCCTTGGTTTCCTGCATCTGCGTCACCCGGTCATAGCCGTAGGTGGTGGCCGTGTTGGCTGCCTCGCCGAGCACGTAGGGCCGCGCGCCTTCCGGGTACTTGTCGGCCAGGCTCTCGCCCTCGAAGACGCCGCCGAAGTGGAAGGGCATGAAGGCGACATCGCGTGCCACGCGCGGGGTCACCAGGGCCTTGACCTTGACCTTGCCGCCCTCCGGGCCGTAGACCCAGACCGTGTCGTCGTTCTTGATCCCCAGGTCGTTGGCCTGGGCGGGGTTGATCTCGACGAACATCTCCTGCTGCAGCTCGGCGAGCCACGACATGGAGCGCGTCTCCTCGCCGCCGCCCTCGTACTCGACCAGGCGCCCGGAGGTGAGGATGATCGGGAACTCCTGGCTGACGTCCTTCTCCTGGATCGAGCTGTACAGCGTCGGCAGGCGATAGAACGAGGCCACGTCGTCCCAGGTCGGGTAGTCCTTCACCAGGTCGCGGCGGTTGGTGTAGAGCGGCTCGCGGTGCTTGGGAATCTCGTCCGGGAAGGTCCAGACGCGGCAGCGGGCCTTGGCGTTGCCGAACGGCGCACAGCCGTGCTCGATGGCCACGCGCTGGATACCGCCGGAGAGGTCGGTCTTCCAGTTCTTGCCGTCCGCGGCGGCCTTCTCTTCCGCGGTGAGGTCGTCCCACCAGCCCAGCTGCTTGAGCATGTCGGCGGTGAACTCGGGATAGCCGTCGTTGAGCTCGGAGCCCTTGCTGGCGACGCCGTCGGCCAGCAGGTTCTGGCCGTCGTACTCGACGCCGAAGCGGGCGCGGAAGGTGAGGCCGCCTTCCTTGACGGGCTTGCTCATGTCATAGAGTAGCGGCGTGCCGGGGTGCTTGAACTCGGCGGTGCCCCAGCAGGGCCACGGCAGGCCGTAGAACTCGCCGTCGGCGGGGCCGCCCTCGCCCTTGAGGGTGTCGAAGTTGAAGGTGTGCCAGTTCTGCTGGTGCTGGCGCAGGCGCTCCGGGCTCTGGCCGGTGTAGCCCACGGTCCACATGCCGGCGTTGATCTCGCGCAGCACGTCGTCGATGGCCGGCCGGTTGTTCTCGACGGCGATGTTGCGGGTGAACTCGTCGGCGAAGCCCAGCTTCCTGGACAGCAGGTACATGATCTCGTGGTCGGGCTTGGAGTCGAACATCGGTTCGATGACCTGATCCCGCCACTGGATGGAACGGTTGGTGGCCGTCACGCTGCCGGTGTTCTCGAACTGGGTGGCCGCCGGCAGCAGGTAGACGCCGTCGGTGCGGTCGTTCATGACGGCGGCGACCGTGGGATACGGGTCGACCACCACCATCAGCTCGAGCTGGCTCATGGCCTTCTTCATTTCCGGGCCGCGGGTCTGCGAGTTGACCGCGTGGCCCCAGTAGAACATGGCCTTGAGGCTGCTGCGCTGGGCGATGTTCGCGTCGTCCTCCAGCACGCCGTCGATCCAGCGCGAGACGGTGATGCCGTTGGAATGCATCGGCAGGTCGCCGTTGTACTCGGTCTGGTCGAAGCGGTTCTTGATCCACTCGTAGTCGAGGTTCCAGACCTTGGCCCAGTGGCGCCAGGCGCCTTCGCTCAAGCCGTAGTAGCCGGGCAGCGAGTGCGACATCAGTCCCAGGTCGGTGGCACCCTGGACGTTGTCGTGACCGCGGAAGATGTTGGCACCGCCGCCGGAGACGCCGATGTTGCCCAGCGCCAGCTCGAGGATGCAGTACGCGCGGGTGTTGTTGTTGCCGGTGGTGTGCTGGGTGCCGCCCATGCACCACACCACGCAGCCGGGGCGGTTCTCGCTGATGCGCCGGGCGACGTCGCGCATGTCGGCCTCGCCCACGCCGGTGATGCGCTCGACCACGTCGGGGGTGTACTGGGCCACTTCCTGGCGCACGTCGTCCATGCCGAACACGCGCTGCTCGATGTACTGGGTGTCTTCCCAGCCGTTCTCGAAGATGTGCCAGAGCAGGCCCCAGATGTAGGCGACGTCGGAGCCCGGGCGCAGCCGCACGTACTTGTCGGCCTTGGCGGCGGTACGGGTGAAGCGCGGGTCGACGACGATGACCTGGGCCTGGTTGCGCTCCTTGGCGTGCAGGATGTGCTGCATGGCCACCGGGTGCGCTTCGCTGGGGTTGGAGCCGATGAACAGGATCGCCTTGCTGAAGTGCATGTCGTTCAGCGAGTTGGTCATGGCACCGTAGCCCCAGGTGTTGGCCACGCCCGCCACGGTGGTGGAGTGGCAGATGCGTGCCTGGTGGTCGGTGTTGTTGGTGCCCCACAGCGCGGCCAGCTTGCGCATCAGGTAGGCCTGTTCGTTGTTGAACTTGGCCGAGCCCAGCCAGTAGACGCTGTCGGGGCCGTACTGGTCGCGCAGCTCCAGCACCTTGTCGCCGATCTCGCTGATCGCCTGGTCCCACTCGAGGCGCTGCCACTTGCCGTCGACCAGCTTCATCGGGTACTTCAGGCGCCGGGTGGAGTGGCCGTGCTCGCGCAGCGAGGCGCCCTTGGCGCAGTGCGCGCCGCGGTTGATGGGGTGGTCGAAGGCGGGTTCCTGGCCGGTCCAGACGCCGTTCTGCACCTGGGCATAGACGCCGCAGCCCACCGAGCAGTGCGAGCAGATGGTGCGCTTGGTTTCGACCGGCGCATCGGAGTAGGCGGTCTTTTCCTGGGCGGAGGCGGCTTTCATCATGCCCTGGCCCATGAAGCCGGCCGCCGCGAGGCCGCCGGTAGCCACGCCGCTGCGCTGCAGGAACTGGCGGCGGCTGATGCCCAGCCCATCCTGGCCGGTGGGCTGGGAGGATTTTCGAGTCAATCGCATGGTGGGGTCCTCGATTCCGGTTCCGACGACCGTTCAGTCGCGCAGGGTGGCGTAGAACGCCTTGATGTGGTCGGTTTCACGGTATTTCGTTTCCTGGCCGTCGGGCGTGTCCGACTCGTCCGACTGGGCCTGGGCCAGGGTGACGTGACCCACGGCCACCGCCGCACCGGCGGTAGCCGTGCCAATGCCGATGTTGCGCAGGAAGCGACGCCGGGCGGGGCTGTTCGGCTCTTTCATGGGGCAACTCCTTGGTTCATTGCGTACCGGGTATCGCCGTTCGAGCGGCGGTGTACGGGGTTCATGAATCGCCGGCCTCGTCGTCGGACGAGGCGGCGGAGGGCGAAACCATCACGACCCGGGTGTCGGGGTCGAGAGGCAGCTGAGCATTCTCGCGGGCGAGGAAGGCCTCGCCCAGCGCGCCGACGCCGGCGTAGAACGGCGACTCGACGCGGGCCAGGTCCTGCATGAAGCGCAGCGCCCAGGGGCTGAGGTGACGCTGGAAGAAGCCCGCCTGGGCGGCGTCGCCGGCGTCGATGAGCATGGCCATCACCTCGCACATCGCCGAGAAGTGATCCTCGGGCTCCTTGACGTGCTCGGCGCGCTCGAAGCCCAGCCGGGCGAGGTCCTGACGCAGCGCGACCAGCGGCATCTCCATCAGCGAACCGGTCAGGTACCAGGAGGCGTAGGGCACCAGTTCGCCCTGGATGACGCCGACGAACAGGCCGAAGTGGACGTCGTGCAGGGACTCGACCCGGGCATGGCGAGCGGCCAGCGACAGCGAGGCCCAGTGGCGCTTGAGCGGCGAATTCTCGTCATCCGGCTCGAGGCCGGCGAGGAAGTCCAGCAGTTCGGCGTTGGGGGTCTCGCGGACCAGGCGTGCCAGCAGCCGGTAGATATCGGCGCGCAGGGCGTTGCGCTCCGCGGCTTCCGTGCTCGGGACGGTGGCGTCGGCCATGGCGAGGGACTCGGGCGTTGTCATGGTCACACCTTCAGCTGAGCATTGGGGTCACGCGCCAGGTCATGCCAGATGTCCTTGACGCGGCAGTCCTCGCACATCTCCAGGCGCTTGATGGCATCGCCGGCGAAGTACGGGTGCGCGGCCAGCTTCTCCTTGATCGAGGCAATGGTGCTGGCGGTGGCGAAGGCCTTGCCGCAGCTGATGCACTCGAAGGGGGCCTCTTCCTTGACCGTCTCGACACGGTGGCGCGCCTCGGGCGTGGCCAGGAACCCCGGCTCGAGCTGGATGACCTGTTCCGGACAGGCGCTCTCGCACAGGCCGCACTGCACGCAGGCGCTTTCCTGGAAGTGCAGGCTCGGTGTGTCCCCGGTGGTGGAGAGTGCGCGAGTCGGGCAGACCGCCACGCAGGCCATGCACAGCGTGCAGTGGTCGGCGTCGATGGCCAGGGTGCCGAAGGGCGCGCCCTCGGGCATGGGCACTCGTGCCACGGCGGGCGTGCCGTGGTCGGCGAGGAAGTCGAGGATGGCGTTGAGCGCCTCGCGCTTGGCGGTGGGGCGCTCGCCCTCTAGGCGGCCGGCCAGCGGCGTCAGGATCGGCAGGGCATCGCGGGCCGCGGTGTCGCCCGCGGCAATCAGGGTCAGGCGGCGCGTGTCATGGCCCAGCGCCTCGAGCAGGGTGCGAGCCTGGGCGTACTGGTCGCGGACCAGTCGCGCCAGCGACGGCGGCAGGTCGTCGCGCAGCACCACCCGCACCTCCCCGGCGCCGCGGGCGATAGCACCCAGCCAGTGGTCGAGCCCGGCGGCACCGATCTCCTCGAGGGGGATGTCGAGCACATGGCCCGCGGCCGTATCGGTTTCGGCGCCATGGGCTTCCTGGTCGAGGAAACGCACCACCGCCGTCTCGCCGCCCTCGGCGTGATAGGTCGCCAGCAGGCGGGCGATGTAGGCGTCCAGGCTCTCGGGGGCGGGCAGGGCGTAACGGATGGCGCCGGTGGGGCACACGCTGGTGCAGCTGCCCGCGCCGTGACAGCGGAACGGGTCGATGACGATTTCCTGCTTGAGGCTCGAGATCGCATCGGCCGGGCACACCTCGAGACAGCGGGTGCAGCCGGTCTGGCCGCGGCCGGCATGGGCGCAGAGGTCGCTGTCGATCTGGAAGTAGCGCGGCTTCTCGAAGTCGCCGACGCACTCGCGCAGCGCCGCCAGGGCATCCGCCAGGGGCATGTCCGTGCCGACGCGCGTCCCGACACGATAGTAGCCGGGTGGCGGCAGGTCGTGCCCCAACAGCGGCGGGGTGCCCAGGTCGAGCACGGCGTCGAAGTGGTCGCGACCGATACTGGCCCGGGCCAGCGATTCCCCGCCGTCGCGGGCGGTCAGGTGAAAGGCCCCCAGGTGGCCCTCCAGCTGCGGCGTGGCGCAGGCGATGGCGTGGGCGCCGGGAATGTCGTCGATGGTGTTCTGTGCCGCGTTGCGGGTCGCGACCAGGGTGAGGCTGGCGAGTTCGCTGTCGGCGAGCGCCCGGGCGGCCGGGCCGATCGCCTCGGCAGGGCCGACGATGGCCACGTGGCCGTGGCTGGTGTAGCTCACGGTGGCGGGGGCCAGGTTGCGCGGCCAGGACACCTGGCGCAGGGCGGCCTCGCGGGCGGCGGCATTGCGGGCATCGTCGTTCAGCGCCCGCGTATCGATGAACTGGGGCATGTCACCTCATCAGCGTGTCGGTCTTGCCTCGGTCTTGTGCCTGCCACACGGGTGGCAGCGGCCCGATCTGCGCCGGGTCCGGTTGCATGGCAATCTCCATTGCAGGAGGAGTTCCCGTTTTCGCCGCAAGCGAAGGGGAGACCGGGCAAGATATGGGAGTGATTCCGTCTTTCCGGCCATGCGACTGGGTCAAGTTGACCCAGTCGGATGCCGTATTGGGTCATTTGGTGTCGTTTCGTCACCATCGGCCGGCGCGGTGGCCTGCGTGGTCGAGGCTGTCCGCTCGGCTGCTTCATCGGCCGCCTCGTCGGCCGCCTCGTCGGTGGACTCGGCGAGAGGCTCGTCGTCGGTCGCCTCGGCCGCCGTTTCGGAGGCGGCGGGGGGCGTCTGCGGTTCGGCCTGTTCGGCATCGCGGCGCAGCCACTGGCGGATGCGTTCACCGGCTTCCGGCGCCAGGCTCTTCAGGGTCGTGTAGTCGTCGTCGTAGTCGTTGAGGCCGTCGCGCACGTTGTAGTTGCCGACCTTGAACAGGCGCCGCAGCGCGCGTCGCTTGAGCAGGTCGCCGACGCCGGGCAGCAGGAAGGCGCGGAAGTCGTCGCCGGCGCCGAGCGTGTCGGGGTCGGGTAGCTGCTCGTCCAGTGGACGCTGCGGGTCGTAGCCGGGAATCAGCGCGGCGGCACCGGTCGGGGCGGCGTCGGTTTCCTCGGTTGTCGCGTCCGGCGTTGTTTCATCGGTCGGGGCGGGGGGTTCCTCGCCCTGGCTGCGCTTGCGCTGCGACCAGCGGTTCATGAAGCTCATGGCGTCACTCCTGACGCGCGCGGCCGGCACCCGCGCGCTTCTTCTTGCGTCCGGCATCGATGCGTTCGCCGTGGCGTGCCAGGTAGGCCTCGATCCAGGCATGAATCGCCGGCGGCATGGGGGCGTCGAGGACCTGCGTCTCGCCGTCCATCCAGTTGGCGGCGACCTCCTGGCTGGCGGTGACCTCGCGCGGTGTCAGGGTGTCGTCGCCGGCCTCGCAGCGCACGAACAGCCGCGGCTGGCGGGACTCGAGGTTGAAGCGATAGGCCGTGCGCTCGGTGAGGAACAGCGTCAGCGGCAGCACATGCGGGCCGCGGTCGTGACAGCCCAGGGCGGTGATGTGCCAGGACCGGGACGTGAAGCCCTTGATCTCGCGGGTCCGGCAGGTCAGCTCGAGGCTGACGTGTCGCAGGTTGTCGTCGGTCGCCATGGGGGTGCTGGCCTCCTGGTTGCGGGGATCCTGTGCTGTCGGGGCTGGCGGGTTGCCGTGCGCCAACGTGCCGCAATTGCTTGCAAGCGCCGTGCCTGACGGTGCGGGAAACCCGTCGGAGCGGGCCTGTCCGGTCAGGGTAATCGTCGTTGTCCCCGGCAAGGGCGCCGGGGACAGGTCGAAGAGGGGGTCCTACGCCATGGCCGGAAAGTGTTCCTTTCCATTCCGGCATTTCCGCCATCCATGGCGGTCAGATGGCGTAGGTAGCGCCCATGGAGGGGTCCACAGCGCCCCCTCGTAGACCTGTCGGCGGATCAGCCCTTGGCGGCACTAACCGCGAGGGCTCTGCCTGCCCGGGGATTTTGCTTGCGCAGGTCGGTGGCGCTTTGAGTATCCTGTCGGCAAACCGAAAGGAGCAACGCATGGCCACTATCGTGTTGAGCCGGGCGCGCAGGCCGACCACGGTCGAGATCACCGTGACCGATGAGTACGGCGAGCCGCGTCGCCAGGCGATCGCCGCCGAGCGGGCGCTGACCGTGTACCTGAATCGCCGCGAGATCGTCACCCTGATGACGCTGGGGGCCGAGCCGGAAGCGCTGGTGCTGGGCTACCTGCGCAATCAGGGGCTGCTGACCCGCGCCGAGGACGTCGAGGTGCTGCAGGTGGACTGGGACGTGGAGGCCGCGGCGGTGGTCACCCGGGCGCTGCCCGAGGATCTCGATGACCGGCTGGCACAGCGCACGGTGACCACCGGCTGCGGGCAGGGCACGGTGTTCGGGCGCCTGCTGGACGCCACCGACCTGAACCCGTTGCCGCGCACGCCGCTGTCACAGTCGGTGCTGTATCGCCTGCTCGAGAACCTCAAGGCGTTCAACGAGACCTACCGCAATGCAGGGGCCGTGCACGGCTGCGCGCTGTGCCGTCAGGATCGCGTGCTGGGCTTCGTCGAGGACGTGGGGCGGCACAACGCGGTGGACACCCTCGCCGGCCGGCAGTGGCTGGCGGCGCTGGGCGAGGGCCCGGCCGAGGACGCCGAGCTGGGCGAGGCGGACATCTTCTATACCACCGGGCGGCTGACCTCCGAGATGGTGCTCAAGGTGGCGCAGATGGGCATCAGCGTGCTGGTGTCGCGCTCGGGCATGACCCAGAAGGGCGTCGAGCTGGCGCGGCGCTTCGGTGTGCTGCTGGTGGCACGGGCCAAGGGGCGCCACTTCCAGGTCGTCGACGACCAGTCGCGGCTGCGCCTCGATGCCGTGCCGGCGCCGCGGCCGGGGGATCGTTCATCACGCCGTGCAAGGGGCGCCGATGAGTGAGACCGTCGCCTCGCCGTTTCTGACCGTGCATCAGGTCGCCGAACTGCTGCACCTCAACGAGAAGAAGATCTACCAGCTGGCCAGCGAGGGCGCGATTCCCTCCACCAAGGTCACCGGCAAGTGGCTGTTCCCCCGGCGGCTGGTGGAGCAGTGGATCCTGGAGTCCTGCCACCACGGCGTGCTGGCGGATCGCCTGATGATCACCGGCAGCGATGACCCGCTGCTGGCGGCGCTGATCATGCGTCTCAACCAGCGCCAGCAGGCCCAGGCCTTCTACGGCTACAGCGTGACCGGCACCCAGCTGGGGCTGTCGCTGCTCTCCCAGGGGCGCGCCGATGCCTGCGGCATCCACTGGGGGCGCGCCGAGGAGAGCGAACTGCGTCATCCGGCGCTGGTGCGCAGCCACAGCGGCTACCGCAACTGGGTGCTGGTGCGCCTGTTCCGTCGCAGCCAGGGGCTGATCATCCGCGCCGAGGACCGTCATCAGCCGCATGACCCCTCGGGGCTGTTCGGCGCCGGCCGCCGCTGGGTGGTACGCCAGGAGGGCGCCGGCGGGCAGCGCTTCCTGAAGGAGTGGCTGGCCGGCCACCAGCTGCGTCCCGAGCAGCTCAACACCCAGGCCATCGCCTACAGCGAGCGGGAGACGGCGTCGCTGATCGCCCGCCACGAGGCCGACATCGGGCCGGGCACGCTGTCGGCGGCCAACGAGTTCGGGCTGGGGTTCATCCCCATCACCGAGGAGGCGTTCGACCTGGTGACGCCGCGCAACGTGTATTTCCGCTCCCTGCTGCAGCAGATGTTCGACTACCTGCACGACCCCGCCGGGCTGACCCTGGCCCAGTCGCTGGGCGGCTACGACCTGAGCGAGTGCGGCAAGCTGCTGTGGCGCGGCGACGACGTCCAGCACACCTGACCCGGGCCGTGGCGTGCCGGGTCAGTCCAGTGTGACCACCAGGCGGCCGCGCACGCGCCCGGCCAGCAGTTCGTCGGCCTGGGCAATGGCCTCGTCCAGGCCGATGGTGCGGGTGATGGCGTCCAGCGACTCCGCCGGCAGCAGCTCGCCCAGCCGACGCCAGGCCTCGAGACGCACCTCGCGCGGCTGCATCACGCTGTCGATGCCCGCCAGGGTGACGCCGCGCAGGATGAAGGGGGCGACCGTGGCGGGCAGGTCCATGCCCTGGGCGAGACCGCAGGCCGCTACCGCGCCGCCATAGCGGGTGGCGGCCAGCACGTTGGCCAGAGTGTAGCTGCCTACCGCGTCGACGGCGCCCGCCCAGCGCTCGCGGGCCAGCGGGCGGCCGGGGTCGGACAGCGTGCGCCGGTCGATCAGTTCCTGTGCCCCCAGCGACTTCAGGTAGTCGGCTTCCTCGGGGCGGCCGGTGGAGGCCACCACGGCATAGCCCAGCCGGTTGAGCAGCGTGATGGCGTAGCTGCCCACGCCGCCGCTGGCGCCGGTCACCAGGATCTCGCCGCTTTCCGGCGTCACGCCCTGGCGCTCGAGCGCCATGACCGAGAGCATCGCCGTGTAGCCGGCGGTGCCGATGGCCATGCACTGGCGGGCGTTGAAGGCGGCGGGGCGCGGGATCAGCCAGTCGCCGCTCAACCGGGCCTTCTCGGCCAGCCCGCCCCAGTGCTTCTCGCCGACGCCCCAGCCGTTGAGGACCACCGCGTCGCCGGGGCGGTAGTCGGGGTGGCTCGACGCCTCGACGGTGCCCGCCAGGTCGATCCCCGGCACCATGGGGAACTCGCGCACCACCGACCCCTTGCCGGTGATCGCCAGGGCGTCCTTGTAGTTGAGGGTGCTGCATTCGACCCGCACGGTCACGTCGCCGTCCGGCAGGCGGGCCTCGTCCAGCGTCTCGAGCGTGGCCTGCTGGCCGTTGTCGGTCTTGTCGATCAGGATGGCCTTGAACATGCGGTTGTCTCCTTTTGGACCGGGCGTCTAGTCGGTGGCCTGAAAAAACGCCTAGCGGGGCAGCCCCGCCAGGAAGTGAGTGACGAAGGCGTCCAGCGGCCAGGCATCGGCCTCGAGCCGGGCACGCATGACGGCGCCTTCCCAGCCGATCCAGAAGGCCTCGGCGAGTCTTTCGCAGTCGGCGCGGGGCGACAGCTCGCCGGCATCCTGGGCCTCCCGCAGGCAGCGGGCCAGGCGCTGCTGCCAGTCCGCCAGGGTGTCGCGCAGCCACTGGCGGTAGTCGTCCGACAGCCCGCCGACCTCCTGGCCGAGATTGCCCACCAGGCAGCCGCGGCGAAAGTCGTGGCGCGCCATGCCGGCCCGGGCATCGCCGACGAAGGCCTCGATGCGGCGCAGCGGCGTCAGCTCGGGATTGGTCAGGTGGCGGTCGAGCTTGCGGGCGAAGTACTGCCCGTAATGCTCCATGACCGCGCGACCGAAGGCCTCCTTGCTGGAAAAGTAGTAGTAGAAGGAGCCCTTGGGCACGCCGACGCGCTTCAAGATGCCGTCGATACCGGAGACCGCGAAGCCCTGCTCGGTGAGCACTTCGGTGCCGCTGCGGATCAGCGCGGCCCGGGTATCGGGGTCGTCGCGGGGCGTTCTGGGCGGCCGCCCGCGGCGGGGCGGGGATGCGGTTCGTGTCATGTCCGTGAATTTAGACCGGTCGTCTAGTCGGGTCAACTCCGTTCCGCGCCGGCGGTGCCCTGGCGTGCCGTCACATCGTCTCTTCCACCAGCGCGACCAGGTTGGCCAGCGCCGGCGAGTCGTTGCCGGTCCGCCAGGCGAACCACAGCGGCATGTCGCAGGCGTCGAGCTCGGGCAGGCGCAGGAAGCGGATGCCGGGCATCGGGTGGGCACTGCTGGCCGCGGGCACCACGGCGATGCCCAGCCCCGCGGCGACCAGGCTGAGGATGGCGATGTTGTCGGCGCCGTACTGCACCACCCGGGGATGGAAGTCGAGCCGCCGGAAGTGGTCGAGCATGCGGTCGTAGTAGACCGGCGATACCCGGCGGAAGCCCCAGACGAAGTCGGCGTCGTGGAGCTCGGCGAGTGTCGCCGGCGGTGAGCCCGCCCAGCAGGAGTTTTCGGGCACCGCGAGGATCAGGTGGTCGCGGTGCAGCAGGCGCGTTTCCAGGCCCGGCTGCTCGGCGCCGTCGAGGTAGAGGATGCCGGCGTCGAGCTGGTCCTCGCGCAGCCGGTCGAGCTGGGGGCCGGAGAGCAGCGGGAAGACCTCGAAGGCGACGCTCGGATAGCGCTGGCGATAGCCGGCGAGCAGCCTCGCCACCTGCGGCACCCACAGGTGGGTCACCGTCACCCCCAGGCTGACCTTGCCGATCACCCCCTGGCCCAGCGCCGCGAGCCGGGAGCGGATGCGGTCGTGGTGATCGAGCAGTGCCCGGGCTTCCTCGACCAGCGTGCGGCCGGCCACGGTCAGCTGCATGCCGCGGGCGTGACGGTCGAACAGCCGGGTTTCCAGGTCCTCCTCGAGCAGCCGGATCTGGCGGGTCAGCGCCGGCTGGGCGATGTGGACCCGGCGGCTGGCCGCCGACACCGAGCCTTCCTCGACCACGGCCAGGAAGTAGTGGAGTTGCCGGAATTCCATGGAGGGCTCCCTGTCGATTCCCATGCCGAAGTGGTATGGATGAGATCGATTATAAATATTTTTTCTATGCTGAAGGGAGGCCCATAGTGGAGTGACAATCCACAACAACCTCGCCGCGAGCGAGGGGGACATCAACCATGACCAAGACCTACCAGTGTCTGGTCGGGCTGCACTTCGCCATCTGTACCCTGGCGATGATCTGGCCCG
Organism: Modicisalibacter tunisiensis; assembly: GCF_020148005.1. Taxonomy (GTDB): domain Bacteria; phylum Pseudomonadota; class Gammaproteobacteria; order Pseudomonadales; family Halomonadaceae; genus Modicisalibacter; species Modicisalibacter tunisiensis. The sequence goes on from NZ_JAGXFD010000001.1 coordinate 1,672,144, forward strand.
GCGCTCTGATCGCCAATCGCATCGAGCCCACCGTGCTCGGCCTTCCCTTCCTGTTCTTCTGGTACATCCTGTGGATGCTGGTGCTGTTCGCCGGCATGTGGGTGGCCTTCATCGTCCGTCATGGAGGTGACCGCCATGAGTGATTCCATGATCGTGGTCGGCATCACGCTCGCCTACCTGGCGATGGTGCTGGTGGTCGGCCTGCGCGCCCGCGGCCAGTCGAACTCCAGCCTGGAGGGCTATGTCGCCGGCGGCCGCCATGTCGGGGTGATGATCCTGTTCTTCATCCTCGGCGCGGAGATTTTCTCCGCCTTCGCCTTCCTGGGGACGCCCGGCTGGGCCTACCAGCGCGGGGCGCCGGCCTTCTATATCCTCGCCTATCTGTCGCTGGTGCCGATCACCATCTGGGTGCTGGGCCCGCGGGTGGCCAGGCTGGGGCGCGAGCGGGGCTACCTGACCCAGGGCGACATGATCGCCGATCACTACCGGAGCAAGCCGCTGGGCATGCTGGCCGGGGTCATCGGCGTGGTGGCGCTGGTGCCCTACCTGACCATCCAGATCGCCGGGGCCGGCCTGTTGTTCCAGGCGGCCACCGACGGCCTGGTGCCGTTCTGGCTGGGCGGCCTGCTGGCCTTCGTGGTGGTGGCGGCCTACGTGTTCTGCAGCGGCCTGAGCGGCATCGGCTGGACCAACCTGGTGCAGGGCATCATGATGATCTTCATCGCCTGGTTCCTGGGGCTGGCGGTCTCGGATCGTCTCTACGGCGGGGTCGGCGAGATGTTCGCGCAGATCCAGCAGACCGCGCCCGAATACCTGACCATGCCGGGCGCCACCGACATGAGCTGGGGCTACTTCAGTACCGCGGTGCTGGTCAGCGCCTTCGGCGGGGCCATGTGGCCGCACCTGTTCATGAAGTTCTACTCGGCGGACAGCGGCCGCACCCTGCGCAAGGTGAGCGTCTTCTACCCGCTCTATGCCTACCTGCTGGTGCCGCTGCTGCTGATCGGTTTCGCCGGCATCCTGACCTTCGCCGACGCGCCGCTGGTGCGCCCCGACACCGTGCTGCTGAAGATGGTGCTGGATGTGGCCAACTTCTCGCCCTGGGTGATCGGGCTGATGCTCTCCGGCGCCCTGGCGGCGGCGATGTCCACCGGCGCCAACCTGGCCCACACCGCGGCCATCGTGCTGGTGCGCGATGTCCTCACGCCCACCGTGATGAAGGGCGCCAGCGAGAAGGCCACGGTCGGTGCGACGCGCTGGAGCGTGCTGGGCCTGTCGCTGGCCGCCTATGGGCTGGCGCTGCTCAACCCCGGCTCGCTGGTGATGATCCTGCTCACCGCCTACGGCCTGATCGTGCAGCTGTTCCCCATGGTGCTCGGGGCGCTGTTCCTGCCGCGCCTGCGTCGCGCCAGCGTGATGCTGGGTGCCCTGGTCGGCAGCGTGGCCTACCTGCTGATGGACTTCGTCTGGTCCTCGCCGCTGGGCTGGCACGCCGGGGTCTGGGCGATCCTGCTCAACGTCCTCGTGGTCATCGCCTGTCAGGCCTTCATGCAGCCAGCCGCCCGGGGGCCTTCCCTGGCGGGCCGGCATCACTAACCGATTCAGGAGTCTTCCGATGACGACACAAGCGCATTCTTCCGACCTGAGGGACGCGATCGGCCGCCGGACGGACGCCGCCCTCGAGACGGTCCAGGCCCTCTATCGCTGGATTCACGAGCACCCCGAGCTGCCGTTCCAGGAGCACAAAACCAGCGCCCGCCTCGCCGAGGCGCTGGAGGCCCTGGGCTATGAGGTGACCCGCGGGGTCGGGGGCACCGGTGTGGTGGCCCTGCTGCGCAACGGTGACGGCCCCACGGTGATGCTGCGCGGCGACATGGACGCCCTGCCCATCGCCGAGCAGACCGGGCTCGACTTCGCCAGCCACGAACGTGCCGAGACGCCCGAGGGCAAGCAGGTGCCGGTGATGCATGCCTGCGGCCACGACCTGCACAGCAGCTGCCTGGTGGGTGCCGCGACGGTGCTGGCGGAACTTCGCGAGCAGTGGCGGGGCACCCTGATGCTGGTCTGCCAGCCCGCCGAGGAGGTCTTCGGCGGCGCCCAGGCGATGCTCGACGACGGCCTCTACGAGCGCTTCGCGCGGCCCGACATCGTGCTCGGTCAGCACAACATGCCGGCCCTGGCCGGCACGGTGGGGCATATCGCCGACAGCGCCATGGCCGCCGCCACCACCCTGGGGGTGACCATCCACGGCGCCGGCGGCCACGGCTCGATGCCGGCGCAGACCGTCGATCCGGTGGTGATCGCCGCGCATGTGGTCACGCGGCTGCAGACCATCGTCTCCCGCGAGGTGCCGCCGGAGCAGACCGTGGTGGTGACGGTGGGCAAGCTGCAGGCCGGCACCCAGGGCAACATCATCCCGCACAGCGCCGAGCTGGAGATCAACGTCCGCGGCTTCGACGATACCCTGCACCAGCAGGTGCTGGCGTCGATCCGGCGCATCATCCACGCCGAGTGCGAGGCGGGCCGCTCGCCCAGGGAACCGGAGTTCCGGGTGATCTCGGAGACCCTCGCCCTGCACAACGATCCTGACGGCGTGGCGCGACTGCAGCGGGCCCATGCCGCGCAGTTCGGCGAGGCCCAGGTGTTCGCCATGCCGCGCCTGAACGGCAGCGAGGACTTCCCCTACTTCGGCACGGCCGCGGCGGGCGGCTTCGGCGGCGAGGACATTCCCTACGTCTACTGGTTCATCGGCGCCACCCCCGAGGAGCGCTGGCAGGCCACGCCGGGCCAGAGCGTGGCGGAGAAGATGCGCCACCTGGAGATGCCGCACTCGCCCTACTACTTCCCGGGCAACCCCGTGACCCTGCGCACCGGCATCGAAGCCCTGGCGAGCGGGGCACTGGCCTGGCTGGGGCAGGGGGCGTCCTCCTGATGGCGGAACCGGCATCGACGGGGCGGTGAGCATGGGCCACTGGATCTACTGGCTGGATCTGGCCGGGGTGGCGGTGTTCGCGCTGTCGGGGGTGATCCTCGCCAGCCGCACCCGCATGGACCCGTTCGGCATGCTGGTACTGGCGGCGGTGACCGGCATCGGCGGCGGCACGCTGCGCGACCTGCTGCTCGGCGTGCGGCCGGTGTTCTGGGTCACCGCCCCCAGCTATCTGTGGGTGATCGCCGCCACCGTGACGCTGTCGCTGATCGGCCTGCGCCACGTCCATCGGCTCTCCCAGGCCGTCCTGCCGGTGCTCGATGCCTTCGGCCTGGCGCTGTTCACGGCGATCGGCACCCACAAGGCCCTGGTGCTGGGGCATGGCGGCAGCGTGGCCGTGCTGATGGGCATGCTGACCGGGGTGGCCGGCGGCATCCTGCGCGACGTGCTGGCCCGCCGCGTGCCGCTGGTGCTGCGTCAGGAAATCTACGCCACGGCCTCGATGGCCGGGGCCACCGCCTATGTGGTGCTGTTCAGGCTGGCGCTGCCCGTCGGGGCGGCCATGCTGGCGTGCCTCGGCATCACGCTGACGCTGCGGCTGGCCGCCATCCGCTGGCATCTGGCGTTGCCGGTGCTGCCCTGAACCGGCGGCGCGGGCGGAGACGATCCCGCGGAACGCAGGAGCGAGGCCGGCGGGGCGACACGGCGCCCCGCCGGGCGTTCACTCGGGCGCTTTGGGCAGTCGGCGCTTGTGCTCGGTCCTGCGGTAGGCATCGATGATGATGCGGGCGTCCTGCGGCTCGACCGGCTCCCCCGTCAGGAAGCGATCGATGGCGGCATAGCTGACGCCCAGTGCGTCCTCGTCGCTGCGTTGGGGACGCAGCGACTCGAGATCCGCCGTGGGGACCTTGTCGACCAGCCGCTGGGGGACGCCCAGGTGGCTGGCCATCTCCCGCACCTGATGCTTGGTCAGCCCGGCCAGCGGGGTCACATCACAGGCGCCGTCGCCGAACTTGGTGAAGAAGCCCATCACCGCCTCGGCGGCCTGGTCGGTGCCGACCACCAGACCGCCGTGGGTGCCCGCCACCGCATACTGGGCGATCATCCGCTGGCGCGCCTTGATGTTGCCCATCACGAAGTCGCGGTGGGCGTCGTCGCGAAAGCGCAGCCCGCCCTGTTCGAGGGCGTCGAGCATGGCGTCGCTGGCCGGCTTGATGTCGATCGTCAGGATCTCGTCGGGAGCGATGAAATCCAGCGCCCGGGAAGCCTCGTCGTCATCCTGCTGGGTGCCGTAGGGCAGGCGCAATGCCCAGAAGCGAGCGTCGGGCAGCGTGCCGCGGACCGCTTCGACGGCGCGTTGCGACAGGCGCCCGGCCACGGTGGAGTCGATGCCGCCGCTGATCCCCAGTACCAGGGCGTGCTGGCCGCTGTCGCGCATTGCCTGCGCCAGAAAGCGCAGCCGGTGCTCGACCTGCTCCTCGGCGCCGCGGCGGGTGTCGACCCCCAGGGCGTCGGCGATCGCGCGCTGCTCGTTCGAGAGGGACTCCGTGCTCATTCTGACCTCCTTGGCGTTTGCACGGCCGTGGTGGCGAAAGCCACCCGGCGGAGTGGGCTGACTGGCGGCTTACTCAAAGCGGCGAGATAGTGCCGTCGCAGACCCGGCGATGCAGGTCCGGAATGCGCGACAGGCTCTGATGTGCCGCGGTCAGGCGGACTTCGTTGCGCTTGCCGGCGAGGCGTTGCGTCTCGCTGGTCACATAGACCCGGCCCTCGTGGCGGAACGCCCAGGCCAGACAGACGGTGCCCACCGGGGTGCCGTCATCTCCCGGTTTGGGGCCGGCGATGCCGGTATTGGCGATCGCCAGGTTGGCGGCGCTGTTGTTGAGGGCACCCAGCGCCATCGCCCGCGAGGTGGCCTCGCTGGTGAGGCCGTCCCGCGACATCGCTTCGTAGGGCACGCCGAGATAGCGGTTCTTCGCCTCGGGGGAATAGACCGCCAGGCCGCAGTCGATCGCCTGGCCGCTGCCCGGAACGCTGACCAGTTCGGAAACGACCAGCCCGGCGGTGCAGGACTCCGCAGTGGTGATCTGCAGGCCTTGAGCCGTCAGGTAGTGGATGACGTCCTCGAGCCAATCCATGGGGCATCTTCCTCCCTTGCTGTCCTTGCCTGGGAACGCGCTGGCTCCCGGGGACGGGAGCAGCGAACTCCCGCCCAGCGTAGTCACGGATTCCGGGAAGCCCCATAACCTGTGATGCGCTCCGGAACGCCGGGGACGCTCACGGGTAACGTCCGCTGCGGCGGTTTTCCACCATCACCTCGAGAATCGCGTTGGCCTCCTGCATGATCGGGCCGGGCGCCTCGTTGCGGCGCCGACTGCAGAGGATGGGGATGGTGATGTGCCTGTCTGCCAGGTCGGTATAGGTGACTCCGTCGCGCTGGAGGCGGCGCACCTGCTCGGGCACCAGGGTGATGCCGAAGCCCGAGGCGATCAGGCCCAGCGTGGTCTGCAGCTCGTTGGCCTCCTGCACGACCTCGATCTTCAGGCCGCGGCGGCGGTACATGCCCAGCACGATGTCGGCCAGGCTGGGGCGAGGGGCGGCGGGGAACAGCACGTGCGGATACTCGGCCAGTTCGGCGAGGGTCGGGCGTGTGCCCTCCAGCGGATGCCCGGTGGGCATGGCGACGATCATCGGCTCGTCGAAGAGCACCTGCTGGACCACCTCCGGGTCGTCGATGCGCAGGCGGCCGAAGCCGATGTCGATGCGACCCGCCTTGAGCGCCTGGACCTGCTGCACGGTGGTCAGCTCGGCCAGTGTCAACTCGATGTCATCCTTTTGTCGTAATTGCCGGACCAGCAGGGGGAGCTGGCCATAGAACACCGAGGGCACGAAGCCGATGCCGAAGAGCTCGCGGTGGTGGCGGGCGAGGCGCCGGGTGCCGGCCACCGCCGTGTCGAGTTTTTCCAGTATCTGCAGGGTATGCTCAAGGAAGAACTGCCCGGCCGGGGTCAGGGTCATGCCGCGTGTGCTCCGGGAGAACAGCTTGGCCCCGACTTCTTCTTCCAACTGATTGATTTGTCGGGTCAATGGCGGCTGTGACATGTGCAGGCGACGCGCCGCCCGGGTCAGGTTCAGCTCCTCGGCGACGACCCGGAAGTAGCGGAGGTGACGCAGTTCCATGATACCTCCTGGGTATGGCTGGTGACCCAAACAATATTGGTCGGTGTCTGCGCTGGCAAGCAAACTTTCACATATTCCATGTATCCAGCCTTTCGGGAGCTGCCATGTCCGCCGTCGTCGAGTCCATCGAGACCCTGCTGGTCGATCTGCCGACCATCCGCCCCCACAAGCTGTCCATGACCACCATGGCCTGCCAGACCATGGTCATCGTGCGGATGCGTCACAGCGACGGTCTCGAGGGGCTCGGCGAGGGCACCACCATCGGCGGGCTGGCCTACGGGCCGGAAAGCCCCGAGAGCATCAAGTGCAACATCGACGCCTACCTGGCGCCGCTGCTGATCGGCCAGCCGTCGAACAGCATCAATGCGCTGCGGGCGCGGATGAACCGCCATGTGCGCGGCAACGCCATCGCCAAGTCGGCGCTGGAGACCGCGCTGCTGGACGCCCAGGGCAAGCGGCTGGGCGTGCCGGTGGCCGAGCTGCTCGGCGGGGCCCGCCAGGCTCACCTGCCGGTGCTCTGGACCCTGGCCAGCGGCGATACCCGGAAGGACATCGACGAGGCCTTCCAGCGTCTCGACGAGCGTCGTCACTGCGACTTCAAACTCAAGATCGGCGCCAACTCGGTCGACCAGGACGTGCGGCATGTGGCGGCGATCAAGGCGGCGCTGGGCGATCGCGCCAGCGTGCGGGTCGACGTCAATCAGGCCTGGGACGAGGCCACCGCCGTGCGCGGCATCCAGGCGCTCCAGGATGCCGGCATCGAGTTGATCGAGCAGCCCACCCCGGCCCGCGAGCATGATGCCCTGATCCGGCTCTCACGGCGTTTCACCGTGCCGATGCTGGCCGACGAGGCGGTGCAGGATGCCCGTGACGGGCTGACGCTGGCCGCCGGCGGCTTCAGCGGCGCCTTCGCGCTCAAGATCGCCAAGTCCGGCGGCGTCAGCGGGGTGCTGGAGCTGGCCCATGTGGCCCAGGCCGCCGGCATCGGCCTCTACGGCGGGACCCTGCTCGAGGGCACCATCGGCACCGCCGCCGCGCTGCATGCCTGGGCGACGCTGCCCGAGCTGGCCTGGGGGACCGAGATGTTCGGACCGCTGCTGCTCACCGACGACATCGTCGCCGAGCCGCTCAACTACCACGACTTCGGGGTCGAGCTGCCGACGGCACCGGGCCTTGGCATCACCCTGGACGAGGACAAGCTGGCCCATTACGCGCGCCGGTGACGTCGCTCACGTGATGTCCGTCATGAATCCCGGCGTCTCGCCGGCGAGACATGCTCCGGGCGTCGCCCTATCGAGAGGAGAGAACCATGCTGTTTCAGGTGGAAATGACCGTCAAGCTGCCGCCCGACATGCCGGCCGAGCAGGCCGCCGAGATCAAGGCGACCGAGAAGGCCTACTCGCAGGACCTGCAGCGCCAGGGCAAGTGGCGTCACCTGTGGCGGGTGGCGGGCAGCTACTCGAACGTCAGCATCTTCGATGTCGAGGACAACGCCGAGCTCCAGGAGCTGGTGTCCAACCTGCCGCTGTTCCCCTACATGGAGATCGCCGTCAAGCCGCTGTGCCGTCACCCGTCCTCCGTCCGCGACGGCGACGCCTGACGTCGCGCCGGCTCACTTCACGCACCGAAGACCACGATAACAAAGCGAGGGCAAGACCATGACCGTCAAGATCTTCGACACTCCCGAAGTCCAGAACTTCCTGAACACCATCGCCGGTTTCGACCAGGAAGGCGGCAACGATCGCGCCAAGCGGATCCTGCACCGGATCCTGTCGGACCTGTTCCGCACCATCGATGACTACGACATCACCCCGGAGGAGTACTGGTCCGCGGTGAGCGTGCTCAACGCCCTGGGGCAGGGCACCCAGTTCGGCCTGCTGTCGCCGGGCCTGGGCTTCGACCACTTCCTGGACATGCGCATGGACGCCGCCGATGCCGAGGCCAAGCGTACCGGCGGCACCCCGCGCACCATCGAGGGGCCGCTCTACGTGGCCGGCGCGCCCGAGGTACACGGCACCGGGCGCATGGATGACGGCAGCGACACCGACGGCGAGGTGATGTGGCTCAACGGCCAGGTGCGCGACACCCAGGGCAACCCGGTCGCCGGTGCCAAGGTCGAGGTGTGGCACGCCAACTCCAAGGGCGGCTACTCGTTCTTCGACCCGACCCAGAGCGAGTACAACCTGCGTCGCACCATCATCACCGACAGCGACGGTCGCTACGCGGTGCGCAGCATCATCCCCTCCGGCTACGGCTGCCCGCCGGACAGCCCGACCCAGGAGGTGCTCAACCTGCTCGGTCGCCACGGCGAGCGCCCCGCGCATATCCACTACTTCATCTCGGCGCCGGGCTATCAGCACCTGACCACCCAGATCAACCTGGCGGGCGACCCGTACACCTTCGACGACTTCGCCTACGCGACGCGCGAGGAGCTGGTGATTCCGGCCAACCGCATCGAGGACGCCGACGAGATCGCCAGGCGCGAGCTGGACGGCCCGTTCTCCGAGGTGACCTTCGATATCGTGCTGACGGCGACCGACGACCCCGAGCTCCAGCATCGTCACGCGCGTCCGCGTGCCAAGGAAGACGAGCAGGACAAGGCCAGCCAGCTGGCCGGTACCGCCAAGGTCTGAGGCCCAGCGCCTCCGCTACTTCCCGACGACCGGGAAGGCCCTGCCGCCAGGGCCTTCCCCCGACAACCATCGAGGATCCCGATCATGACGACCAAGCTTGATCTTCTCGAGGAACGCGTCCGCGGTGCCGTGGTCGATGACGCCGACGCCGGTATCTATCGTGTTCACCGCAGCATCTTCACCGACCCCGAGTTCTTCGAACTCGAGATGAAGCACGTCTTCGAGGGCAACTGGCTGTTCCTGGGCCACGAAAGCCAGCTGCCCGAGCCGGGCGACTACCTCACCGTGACCATGGGCCGCCAGCCGGTGCTGGTGACCCGCGACAAGCAGGGCGAGCTGCACGGCCTGATCAACGCCTGTGCCCACCGCGGCGCGACCCTGTGCCGGCGCAAGCGCGGCAACAAGGGCACCTTCACCTGCCCGTTCCACGGCTGGACCTTCAAGAACGACGGCAAGCTGCTCAAGGCCAAGAACGAGAAGACCGGCGCCTACCCGGACAGCTTCAAGCAGGAAGGCTCCCACGACCTGACCCGCCTGCCGCGCTTCGAGAGCTACAAGGGCTTTCTGTTCGGCAGCCTGAGCGACGACGTCCAGCCGCTCGAGGCGTACCTGGGCGAGACCACCAAGGTCATCGACAACATCGTCGACCAGGCGCCGGAAGGCCTGGAGGTCCTGCGCGGCACCTCGTCGTACACCTACAACGGCAACTGGAAGCTGCAGGCGGAGAACGGCGCCGACGGCTACCACGTCAGCAGCGTGCACTGGAACTACGCCTCGACCATGGATCGCCGCAACTACGACGCCGGCGGCACCAAGGCGGTGGACGCCGACGGCTGGTCGAAGAGCCAGGGCGGCTTCTACTCCTACGAGAACGGCCACATGATGCTGTGGACGCGGCTGCTCAATCCCGAGGTGCGCCCGGTCTACAACGAGAAGGACCGGATCGAGAAGGAGCTGGGCGAGGCGCGGGCCGACTCGATCGTCAACCAGACCCGCAACCTCTGCCTGTACCCCAACGTCTACCTGATGGACCAGTTCTCCACGCAGATCCGCGTGCTGCGCCCGCTCGCCGTGGACAAGACCGAGGTCACCATCTACTGCTTCGCGCCCAAGGGAGAATCCGCCGAGAGCCGCCGGGTGCGCATCCGCCAGTACGAGGACTTCTTCAACGTCTCCGGCATGGGCACCCCGGACGATCTCGAGGAGTTCCGGGCCTGCCAGGAGGGCTACAACGGCGCGCTGGCCGAGTGGAACGACCTCTCCCGCGGGGCCAAGCAGTGGATCGAGGGCGCCGACGACAACGCCAGGGCGATCGGCATGAAGCCGCTGCTCAGCGGCGCGGCCCCGGAGGACGAAGGCCTCTACGTGCTGCACCACCGCCACTGGGTCGAGGAAATGCTGCGCGCCATCGACAAGGAACGCAGCCAGTACATCGCCACCGCGTGACAAGGGGAGAGAGACCATGAGCATCAGCTATCTGGATATCCAGGCCTTCCTCTACCGCGAGGCGCGCCTGCTCGACGACCGCCAGTGGGACGAGTGGCTCGAGTGCTACAGCAAGGACGCGGTGTTCTGGATGCCGGCCTGGGACGACGACGACCAGCTGACCCGGGATCCGCACAGCGAGATCTCGCTGATCTACTACCCGAATCGCGAGGGGCTCGAGGACCGGGTCTACCGGATCAAGACCGAACGCAGCGGGGCGAGCACGCCGGAGCCGCGCACCACCCACCAGGTCAGCAACCTCGAGGTGCTGTCCCAGGAGGGCGACACGGTGGAGCTGCGCTTCAACTGGCACACCCTGAGCCACCGCTACAAGCGGACCGACAGCTACTTCGGGACCTGCTTCTATACCCTGGACGTGTCCGGCGAGACCCCGCTGATCAAGAAGAAAGTCGTGCAACTCAACAACGACTACATCCACCAGGTCATCGATATCTACCATATATGACCGGTGGGGGAGGAGATTCGACCATGAGCTACACCATTGCCCTCAACTTCGAAGATGGCGTGACCCGCTTCATTGGCTGCAAGGAAGGGGAAACGGTCCTCGATGCCGCCTATCGCCAGAAGGTCAACCTGCCGATGGACTGCTCCGACGGCGTCTGCGGCACCTGCAAGGGCCACTGCGAGAAGGGCGAGTTCGACCTGGGCGACGAGTACCTGGACGAGGCGCTGTCCGACGAGGAGGCCGCCGAAGGCCAGGTGCTGACCTGCCAGATGGTGCCGTCCTCCGACTGCATCATCCAGATTCCGGTCGCCTCCACGCTGTGCAAGACCGCGGTGGGCAGGCTCGAGGGCACCGTGGCCATGGTCGAGTCGCTCTCCGAGGACAGCATCGAGCTGGCGGTGGATCTGGACGACGAGGCCGCCCTGGCCTTCCTGCCCGGCCAGTACATCCATATCGACGTGCCGGGTACCGACGAGCACCGGTCCTACTCCTTCAGCTCGAAGCCCGGTGATCGGCGGGCGACCTTCCTGATCCGCAACATCCCCGAGGGGGTGATGAGCGGCTACCTGACCGAGCGCGCCAAGGTCGGCGACCGGCTGGCCCTGACCGGGCCGATGGGCAGCTTCTACCTGCGCGACATCACCCGCCCGGTGCTGATGCTGGCCGGCGGCACCGGTCTCGCGCCCTTCCTGTCGATGCTCGAGCGGCTGGTGCAGAAGAAGGCCGAAGGGGAGGTCAACGACCAGCCGATCCATCTGATCTACGGCGTCAACAAGGATGACCATCTGGTCAAGGTCGATGCCCTGGAGCACTTCGCCAGGGAGCTGGACAACTTCACCTATGCCACCGTGGTGGTGGATGAGGCCAGCGAGCATCCGCGCAAGGGCTACGTGACCCATCACATGGACGCCGGGGTACTGCACGACGGCGACATCGACGTCTACCTGTGCGGGCCGCCGCCGATGGTCGATGCGGTGCTCAGGTACTTCGACGAGCAGGGCATCACCCCGCAGAGTTTCTACTACGAGAAGTTCACCCCCAACCAGGCACCGGGGGGCGCGGCATGAGGCGCTTTCAGGACTCGCGTTTCCAGGACCGGGTGATGGTGATCACCGGCGCGGCCCAGGGCATCGGGCGTCGCGTCGCCGAGCGGGCCGCCACCGAGGGCGCGCGCCTGGCGCTGGTCGATCGTTCCGATCTCGTCCAGGAGGTGGTGGCCGACCTGGTGGGGCAGGGGGCGGAGGCCATCGCCCTGCAGGCCGACCTGGAGACCTGGGAGGGGGCCGAGACGGTCATGGCCCGGAGTGTCGAGCATTTCGGGCGCATCGACATCCTGATCAACAACGTGGGCGGGGCGATCAACTTCAAGCCGTTCACCGAGTTCACCCCCGAGCAGATCTCGGCCGAGATCACCCGCTCGCTGATGCCCACCCTGTGGTGCTGCCGGGCAGTGCTGCCGACGATGATCGCGCAGGGCGGCGGGGTGATCGTCAACGTCTCCTCGGCGGCGACCCGCGGCATCCACCGGATTCCCTACTCGGCGGCCAAGGGCGGCGTCAACGCCATGACGGCGTCGCTGGCCTTCGAGTATGCCGAGCACGGCATCCGCGTGGTGGCCACCGCGCCGGGCGGCACCGAGGCGCCGCCGCGCAAGATCTCGCGCGGCACCCCGGAGCCGCGCAATGCGACCGAGCAGGCCTGGTTCCAGGCGCATATCGACCAGACCAAGCAGAGCTGCCTGTTCGGCCGCTACGGCACCCTGGACGAGATGGCCGCACCGATCCTGTTCATGGCCTCCGACGAGGCCAGCTACATCACCGGCAGCGTGCTGCCGGTGGCCGGTGGCGACCAGGGCTGATTGCCCGCCGCGCCCCCTCGGGGCGCGGCGCCACCGTCTCCCGATTCCAACGACAACAATGTCTGGAGCACACCGTGAAACACCTCGAGAAGGGCGTCAGCCTGCGGCGCGCCCCCGCCGACTTCATTCGTGATCTCAACGTCGACAACGTCAGTGCCGGGGTCGTGGCCGGTATCTTCGGCCTCAGCGCCGGCGTGATCCACATCAGCGCCGGCACCGCTGCGGGGCTCGATCCCCATTTCATCATGATCTGGGTCATCGCCTACCTGATGATCAACGGCCTGTTCGGGCTGTTCATGCCCGCCTACTACCGGCTGCCGCTGCCGATGGCCAACTCCATTCCCGGAGCGCTGCTGTTCGCGGCGATCATCCCGGTGGTCGGCGTGGAAGCCGCGCTTGGCGCTTCGCTGATTGCCGGGGCCATCTCGCTGGTGGCGGGGCTGGCCGGGGTGATGGGCATCGTCATGAAGCTGATCCCCATGCCCATCGTCATGGGCATGGTCGGCGGTATCCTGCTCAAGTTCGGCCTCAACATGGTCGCCCCGCTGGAGCATGCCCTCCTGCCGGCCGCGATCATGATCCTGGCCTTTCTGCTGTCGGCGCGCCTGCTGCGCCGGGTACCGCCGCTGATCGTGGCCATGCTGGCGGGGATCGCCTACATGCTGGTCACCGACGTCGACTTCTCCGGCGTGACGTTCTCGGTGACCTTCCCCGAGTTCATCGTTCCCAAGTTCACCCTGGAGGCCTTCCTGGCCTACGGCCTGCCGCTGGCGCTGATCCTGGTGGGCATGGAGACGCCGGCCGGCGTCGGCCTGGTCCAGGGCATGGGCTACAAGTCGGTGCCGGCCAATGCCATCACCGCGGTGGGCGGCTTCGCGACCATGATCTCGTCCTTCTTCAACCTCCACAGCACCTGCATCGCCGCGCCGATGACCGGCATCTGCTCTTCGCCCGAGGCCGGCAAGCCGGACAAGCGCTGGGTGGCGGCGGTGATCGCCGGGGCGATCTTCGTGGTAGCGGCCCCCTTCTACGGCTACGTGGTCAGCCTGATCGAGGCGATGCCGTCCTACTTCATCGCCATCATCGCCGGCCTGGCCCTGCTGCGGGTGATCACCTCGGCGATGTACATGACCTTCGCGGGCAAGCACGAGATGGGCGGGCTGTTTTCCTTCCTGATCGCCGCCTCGGGCCTGCAGATCCTGGGCATCGGCTCGTCCTTCTGGGCCCTGGTGCTGGGCGTGGGGGTCTCGCTGATCTTCGAGACCAAGGACTTCGAGTTCATCCGCCGGGTCGCCAACGAGCCCTCGGCGTCCTGAGCCGAGACGCCTCGGGCGCGGTGTCATCGCCTGAGGCCACGAGCACCCGGGGCATGGCTGTTGTCGTGCCTACCGATATCCTCCATTGGTCCGCAGGCTGCCCAGGCCGTGCGGGCCTTTTTTGCGACGCGAGACCGGCCCTGGACTCCGCGTGCCGGTTTCCCTGACCCGCTGGAGAAGGCGATGATGTTCAAGGATTGGTCGATTTCCGCCGTGGCGGCCGGTTTCCTGGCCGTGCTGATTTCCTATTCGGGACCGCTGGCGATCTTCTTCCAGGCGGCCCGCAGCGCCGACGTCGCCCCCGGGATGCTGACCTCCTGGGTCTGGGCGATCTCGATCGGCGCGGCGCTGTCCGGCATCCTGCTCAGCGCCTGGCTGAAAATGCCGGTGATCACCGCCTGGTCGGCGCCGGGCACGGCGCTGCTGGTGACGCTGTTCCCGGGGCTGTCGCTCAACGAGGCGGTGGGCGCCTACCTCACCGCGGCGCTGATCATCCTGCTGGTCGGCGTCTCGGGGAGCTTCGACTGGCTGATGCGGCGCATCCCCTCGGGGATCGCCGCCGGGATGATGGCGGGCATCCTGTTCCAGTTCGGGCTCGGCGCCTTCCGCTCGGTGGAGAGCACGCCGCTGCTGGCGCTGAGCATGCTCGGTGCCTACCTGGTGTTCAAGCGTCTGGCGCCGCGCTACTGCCTGGTGCTGCTGCTGGTGACCGGCATCGCGCTGTCGGTAGGGCTCGAGGGCACCTCGCTGAGCGGCGTGCGCTGGCAGCTGGCGACGCCGCAGTTCATCGCCCCCGAGTGGAGCTGGCACGCGACCCTGAGCCTGGCGCTGCCGCTGGTGCTGGTCAGCCTGACCGGCCAGTTCCTGCCGGGCATGGCGATCATGCGCGGTGCCGGCTACCGGGTCCACTCGCGGCCGATCATCGCCACCACCAGCCTGGTCTCGCTGGGCACGGCGCTGTTCGGCGGCATCACCACGGTGGTGGCGGCGATCACCGCGGCGATCTGCACCGGCAAGGACGCTCACGAGGACCCCGATCGGCGTTACGTGGCGGGCATCGCCAACGGCCTGTTCTACCTGCTCGGCGGGCTGTTCGCCGGGACCATCGTGACGCTGTTCACCTCGTTGCCCGACGCCTTCGTCGCGGTACTGGCCGGGCTGGCGCTGATCGGCGCCATCGCCAGCAACCTGGTCGCCATGGCCCAGGCGAGCGAGCACCGCGAGGCGGCGGTCATCAGCTTCATCGCCACGGCTTCGGGGATGAGTCTGCTGGGGCTGGGGTCGGCGTTCTGGGGCGTGGTGTTCGGCGGCCTGGCGTATGTGGTGCTGCATCACACGAGCCGACCGTCCGGTGGATAGCAAGGGCACGATGCCCAGGTGGCCGAAAACGCGTGGCCGGAGCCGCTCATGCAACCGAAGTGGTGCCAACGGCGATTGATGCAACCGCTTCGGTCCCCCCGCCCGGGGCGGGCCTCAGGCAGGCGTCACCACCGTGGACCCGGGCGATGGTACGAACGATGGCCAGCCCCAGACCGTGGCCGCTCGTGGCGTGCCCATCCCCCTTGTGGAAGGGATCGAAGACACGTTCGCGCGACGCTTCAGGAATGCCCGGTCCCTCATCGATGACCGATAGCCGGGCCTGCAGGCCGGCCAGCGATACCCTCACCCGGATCGTCCCGTCAGGGGGAGAAGCCTGGTAGGCGTTTTTCAACAGGTTGAGAATCAGGGTCTCGAGCAGGGTGGGATTGGCCTCTATGAAGATCGTTTCCTGAGAGGTCTCGAGCCTGCAAGCAACCCCGGGGTGTCCCTGAGCGTCGAAGGTATCAAGGGTTGAGCGTGTCAATTCGACAAGGTCCAGGCGGTGACGCTTGAGCTGCGAGGCGCAGGGATCGAGTCTGGCTAGAAGGAGTAGCGCCTCGACCAGGCGGGCCAAGTGATCGAGGGAATGCTGGGCTTGTTCCAGCGCATGCTTGCACCGTTCTGAGTCGAGGCTTCTCCGGGCGACTTGAAGCTGTGTCCGGCAGCCGGCGATAGGAGTTCGCAGTTCATGGCTGGCACCGACCGTGAAGACCCGTTGTCGCATCAGTACATCCCTGACGCGGATCAGCAGGCGATCCAGCGTCGCCAGTAATTGACGCAATTCATCCGGAACTCGGGAGGCATCGAGCCCCAGGGGGCGAGGATTGGTTGGGTCGATCTCGGCGATGGCGCTTTCTATGCGTCGCAACGGGGCCAGCCCCCGCCAGACCGAAACGAAGGCCAGGACGACGAAGGCGGGCAGCAGCCAGAGCAGGGGCCGGGTGAAATCGTCGTCGAGGATCTGTGCTTCTGCATCGTTCGCGGCTTGTGTTACCGCCACCCGAATCGTCAGCCCATGCCCTTGGTCGCTCATGGTAAAGACCCGCCAATCCTGATCGTCCACGGCCAGATCGCTGAAGCCCGGTGAGGCGATATGGGCCAGCTGTGGAAAATCGGCAGAGCGAGCGATCAGGCCGACCTCGTCGGAGACGAGCTCAAAGCCCGGGGGACGGGGTGTGGGAGCGGAAAGGTGGAGTGTCAGGAGATCGCGCAGGATGAGCTGCAGGGACGACGGTCGCGCGTTGTCGATTTGCAGGTTTAGAATCAGCGAGGCGGCCGTCTGCAAGCGCTGGTCCACTTCGCGGGAGGCGGCATCGCCCACGGTATGGCGAGCACTGGTCCAGATCACCAGCCACAACAGCCCCAACAGGATCAGCAGCCAGACGAGCAGCCGCATATGCAGGCTGAGGCTCTGTGCCTTCACGACGCCCCCCCGTCGGTAACCCGGTAACCCAGCCCACGAACCGTCTCGATCCGGTGTGCCCCGACATGTCCTCGCAGCTTGTGGATCAGCACATGAAAGCTGTTGCTTTCGGGGCCCTCGTTCCAGCCATAGAGCCGGGATTCGAGCTGCTCGCGGCCCACGACCCGGCCCGGGCGCTCCAGCAGGGCCTCGAGCACCATGAATTCGTGGGCCGAAAGATCCACCGGCGTACCGTCCACCCAAACCCGGCGGTCGCTACGGTCGAGACTGATGCCGCAGTGACTCAAACGATTGTCGCTGTGACCGTTGGCGCGTCGGGCCAGTGCGCGCAGGCGTGCCTCGAGTTCCTCGAGGTCCACTGGCTTGGTCAGGTAGTCGTCGGCGCCCTGGTCCAGCAGCGTGACACTGTTCCATTGGGCCTCGTAGGCAGTCAGAACCACCACCGGGGTAGTCTGGTGAGTATCGCGCCAGTGCTTCAGCACCTGAATGCCGGTGCGCCCGGGCAGTGAAAGGTCCAGGACCACGGCATCAAAGGCCTCGCCTTCCAGCGCCGCTTCGGCGATGCGCCCGTCGAGCAACCAATCGATCGTGTGGCCGTCCTGGCGCAATCCCTCGCAGAGCCCGTCACCGAGCACTTCATCATCCTCAACGACCAGGATTCGCATAAGACTCGCTTCCTTGCTGTATGACGCCGGGTTTTCCGCGTCGCCAAGCCTGATTTTCGACGTTGCCCCCATCGAGTGCAAACGACCGTGGCCCATTAAGGTTCAATTAACCTCGACCTCCCAGCCTTAAACTGCCGGTCGGGCTTCCCGCCCGCCGGACATGCCGAGTGCACTCGGCGTTGATCGGAAAGTAAGGAGACCATTATGCGTAAGGAAATGATTCTGGGACTGGCCCTTGCCCTGGGGTCCACCGGCGCTTTCGCTTCGTTCAGCAGTCAGGATGCCAACGGCGACGGCCAGATCAGCAAGGATGAGTTCTATGGCGCGGTATCCGACAAGGGAAAATTCACTGACTGGGACCTCGACAGTGATGGTCTGATCGAGAGTGGCGAATTCTCGAAGCTGGACTATGACTGGGACTTCGATACCTGGGACGCCGATGATGATGGCTTCCTGGATTCCGATGAGTTCTACGACGGGTATTACGGTTCTTATGATGCCAATGAGGATGGTCATTGGGATGAAGGGGAATGGGACGACGCCGGCGAGAACGGCCTGTTCGACCTTTGATGACATGACCCGACAGGTAGGAAAACCTGTCTGAAGAGTGTATCGGCCGCCTGTGCCCGTGAGGGGCAGGCGGCACTCCTGCACAGTCATCCCCCGGAGATCTGAAACCAAGGAGTGTGCCATGCGTAAGGAATTGATTACCGGAATTTTGATCGCCTTGACCTCGACAGGGGCCTTCGCCTCATTCACGAGCCAGGATTCGGATGGCAACGGCAAGATCAGCAGGGATGAGTTCTATGGCTCAGCGGCTGATGTTGGCACCTATTCCGACTGGGATCTCAATGACGATGGCTTGCTGGACGAGAACGAGTTCGGCGAGCTTGATGTCGACTGGGATTACGACACCTGGGACGCCAATGACGACGACTATGTCGATTCCGGAGAATTCTACGACGGTATCTACGATACCTACGACGTCAACGACGACGGCGAGTGGGACGACAGCGAGTGGGACGATGCCGATGAGGATGGGGTATTCGACATGTGACTGACGAATTATCGATTGCTCATCAATAGTGTGTCGGGGCTGCCTGCATCGGTGGCCCCGTCTTTTTTGCTAGTTGAGCCCGCATGAAATAGTTAGTCGGCCTCACCTTTGGATAGCCCAGGCTGTTCATGCAGATCGAGAAAGCTCGGTCCAAAGCGTCGGCAGACCTCGGGTGTGTCCGCTTCGGATGGCATCAAGAGGGGGGGTGCCCGACCTCGAAGCCGATGTTGTCCTGGAAGGCTCCGTCGAACGGCAGGATTGCTGTGGCGCTAAGTTACGGGCGCTTGGCGCGCGTTACGGCCGTCGCCTCGTGCGGGATCTGATCGATGTCTCGATGCTCCCGCGCAGCACTCATCGAGCGGTCAAAACTACCCGGCACTCCGTATCGGCACCCGGCTGAGCGCATTGTTGGTGTCGGCCATGCGCTGCAGCAGGCGACAGAGGATGTCGCGTTCCTCGCCGGAGAGGGGGCCCAGGATCTCTTCCTGGGTGGCGTGGACCGCGGCCTCGGCCTGCCGGCGCAGCTCGCGCCCCGCCGCGGTCAGGGTGACCAGCTTCGAGCGGCGGTCCTCGGGATCGCGCCGGCGCGTTACCAGGCCGCGTTCCTCGAGCTTCCTGACCACCACGGCGATGGTGTTGCGATCCAGCGCCGTGCAGCCGCCCAGGGTGATCTGGTCCAGCGGGCCGCGTTCCTCGAGCGCCGAGAGGGCCACGTACTGCAGCTGGGTGAGGTTGAAGGCCTCGCACTGGCGCAGGAAGATCGCCACGCTGATCTGGTGGCAGCGCCGCAGCAGGTTGCCGGGCAGGGTGTTGACCTCGGCGAGGGGCGATTCGGTCATGGTCTCGAGGGTTCCGGCTCAGGGTCGAAGAGGAGCGAAAAGTCGAAAAGCGAAAGAGCGTGCCGTGACCTCGCGGGTCACGGCAGGAATGCTAGGGGGATCGCCGGTACTGCGCAACCCGCCTGATGCGCGGGCCGACGGCGCCCGGTACCGCCAGTCCACGCATCCGTCCCGTTACGGCCGTGGCCGACTCAGTCCGCGTCGAGCATGAAGCGCGCGAAGAACGCCGCCAGCTCGTCGTGGGCATCCAGCGGCAATACATGAGCGACGTGCTGGTCGGGGCGTACCACCACCAGGCAGCCCCGTTCCCGGTCGATGCCGCGCAGCTCGAAGATGTCCTGGCCATTCTTGAGGTCGGGGCAGAACACCTTCTCGTAGTCGTGCAGGCCGTACTTGCCCTTGCGCGGCCAGAGGATCGACGGGAAGGCATCCAGGTCGAGCTCGCGGAAGCCCTGCTGGCAGATGGCGCGCAGGTCGAAGACCGCGTCGATGTCCGCCTCCGAACGGGTGTACTTGCGCACCGGCGAATCGGGGGATTCGTCCAGGAAGCGGCACAGGCCGCTCAGGCCCGACTTCGGTGCGGTGGGGTCGCCGGCTCCGGCGAAGGCGTACAGCCGCCAGCGACCATCGGCCTCGGCCACATGGCCCAGGTGCATGGGCTTGGCGTCCGACAGGCGTACCACCGGCGCGGAGTGGAAGCGCGTGCCGATCGCGAAGCCGCTGGCCAGCGCCTGGTGGGTCGGTTCGGCACACACCAGCGAGGGGTAGTACTGGATCGCGGTGCCGGCGGTGAAGCGGCCCTGCTGGATGAAGTACTCCTGGAACTCCCTGGGGTCCACGCCGTCACCCGGATCCTCACAAGAGCCTTCGGGGGCGCCCTTGGGCGGGGCGCTGAACATCCTGGCGAACTTGCGATCGAAGTCGATCAGCTCCCTGGCCACGGTCTGGCGCTCGGTGGTGTAGGTATCGAGGAGCCTGGGGGCGGCCTGGCCGCGCAGCACCGCGGCCAGCTTCCAGCCCAGGTTGAAGGTGTCGCGCATCGACACGTTCATGCCCTGGCCCGCCTTGGGGCTGTGGGTGTGGCAGGCGTCGCCGGCGATGAACACATGCGGCACCCGCTGGCCCACGTCTTCCAGCGGCACGTCGTCGAACTTGTCGCACAGCCGCTGGCCGATCTCGTAGACCGACCACCAGGCGATCTCCTTCACGTCCAGCTGGTAGGGGTGCAGGATGCGCTGGGCGGCGGCCACCAGCTGATCGGCGGTGATGTGGCGGCTGGCCACGCGCTCGTCCTCGTCGAGCTTGTCGAGCTCGATGTAGAGGCGGGTGAGGTAGCCGCCCTCGCGGGGGATCACCAGGATGTTGCCGTGGTTGGCCGAGTGGATGGTGGCCTTCATGCGGATGTCCGGGAAGTCGGTGACCGCCAGCACGTCCATCACGCCCCAGGCCTGATTGGCCGAGTCGCCCACCAGCGAACGCCCCAGTGACTGGCGCACCTGGCTGCGCGCGCCGTCGCAGCCCACCACGTAGCGGGCGCGCACCGTCTCGGTCTCGCCCTGGTGGGCCTCGTCGGTGCGCTCGAGGGTGACCGTGACCGGATAGTCGTCGCTGCCCAGGGTGACGGCGTCGGCCTTGTCGGTGTCGATCTGCACGTCGACCACGCGGCGCGAGTAGTTGGGCTCGAGCCGGCTCGGCGAGTTGCGCATCGTCTCCAGGTAGAAGTCGTGCACCCGCGCCTGATTGAGCACCGTGTGAGGGAACTCGGAGAGGCCGTCCTCGGTGTCCTGGACGCGGCCGTGACGCATGATGCTCCTGCGATTGGCCTCGTCGGGCTTCCAGAACACCGTCTCGTTGATCCAGCAGGCTTCCTTGAGCACCTTGTCGACGAAGCCGAAGGCGTTGAACATCTCCATGCTGCGGCAGGCGATGCCGTCGGCCTGGCCGAGCCGGATCGGGCCGGCCTTCTGCTCGACGATGCGCGTCTTGATGTCGGGGAAGGCCGACAGCTGGGTGGCCAGGTTGAGACCGGCCGGACCGCAGCCGACGATCAGCACGTCGAGCGTCTCGGGGAGGCGGTCGGAGTTGGCCAGGGTGTCGGCCGGTTCGTGAATGGCCGGGTCACCGGTCTGGAAGCCGTCGAGATGGAACTGCATGAGGGGCACCTTGTCGGGTTGTCGGACTATCGTCACTATTATGATTATCAGTATTGTGATCAATTATACGAAGGTGGCAGCGTCTGTCGAATGCCGGGCGTCATCAGCGCAGCGTGCGCCGCAGCCTGGCCAGGGCGGCGAGGAAGAACACGCCGCCGATGCCGAGCAGGGCGAGCAGCTGCGGCCAGATGACCCCCAGCCCCGCGCCGCGGAACAGGATCGCCTGGGCGAGGATGACGAAATGCGTGGTCGGGGCGACCAGCATGGCCTGACGGACCAGCTCGGGCATGCTCTCCCGGGGGGCTACGCCGCCGGAGAGGATCTCCAGCGGGATCAGCACCAGGATGATCAGCAGCCCCAGCTGCGGCATGGAGCGCGCCAGGGTGGCGAAGAAGATGCCCATCGAGGTGGTGGCGAACAGCAGCAGCGCGGCGCCGAGCAGGAACAGTCCCAGCGAGCCCTGCAGGGGGATGGCCAGCCAGCCCCCGACCACCAGCTCGAGGGACAGCAGCCCGGCGACGAGCACCACGCCGCCCATGGCGCCGACCTTGGCCAGCATGATCTCCAGCGCCGTCACCGGCATCACCAGCAGGTGCTCGAGGGTGCCGTGCTCGCGCTCGCGGATCAGCGCGGCGCCGGTGAGGATGATCGACAGCATGGTGATCTGGTTGACCACCTCGTTGACCGCGCCGAACCAGGCGCGGGTCAGGTTGGGGTTGAAGGCACTGTGCACCACCAGCGAGACCGGGTCGCGGGTGGTCGGCGGATAGCCGGCGACGAAGGTGGCGGCCTCGCGGAGGAGGATCTGCTGAATGTAGCCGGCGCCGGTGAAGGCCTGGCTGATCTGGGTGGCGTCGACGTTGAGCTGCAGGGTCGGCGTCTCGCCGGCCAGCAGTGCCTTCTGGAAGTCGGGCGGGATGACCAGGGTGAAGGTATAGCGGCCGGCGTCCATGCCGGCGTCCATCGCCGCCAGGGGAATGCGCTCGGGCGGCAGGAACTCGGGGAGCAGGAAGGCG
The DNA here is from genome assembly GCF_020148005.1 of Modicisalibacter tunisiensis. Lineage (GTDB taxonomy): Bacteria > Pseudomonadota > Gammaproteobacteria > Pseudomonadales > Halomonadaceae > Modicisalibacter > Modicisalibacter tunisiensis. The sequence goes on from NZ_JAGXFD010000001.1 coordinate 1,694,523, forward strand.
TCGAGCAGGCGCTGCGAGGCGGCCGAGCGGTCCTCGTCGACCACCGCCAGGGTCGCGCGGTGCGGTGCCTCGGGGACTCCCGTGGCACTGGCGTAGATGCCCAGCGTGAAGGCGTAGAGGATCAGCAGCAGCATGGCCGGGTCGCGGTAGAGGCCGTAGAGCTCCTTGAAGCCGAGCTGCAGCAGGATGGCGAGGCGCGGCATGTCAGCGCTCCTGCTTGCGCAGGCCGACCACGCTGAGCGTGATCAGCACCGGAATGGCCGCGGCCAGGGCCAGGACGTCGGGGATCAGGTCCGGCAGGCCGAGGGCCTTGGAGAACACGCCGCGGGTGATGGTCAGGAAGTGGCTGGTGGGGTAGACGGCGCCGACGAGGGCGCCGATGCCCTGCAGGGCGGCGACCGGGTGCATGAAGCCGGAAAACTGCACGGCGGGCACGAGGGTGGCGATGGCCGTGGCCAGGATGGCGGCGATCTGGCTGCGGGTGATCGCCGACATGGCCAGCCCCATGCCGGTCGCGCAGGTCACGTAGAGCAGCCCGCCCAGCATCAGCGCCGGCAGGCTGCCGGTGATCGGCACGCCGAATCCCCAGCGGGCCAGGGCGACCAGCATGAGCATGTTGAGCATCCCGAAGGCGATGTAGGGCAGCTGCTTGCCGAGCAGGAACTCCAGCCGCGTCACCGGGGTGACGTAGAGGTTGACGATCGAGCCCAGCTCCTTCTCGCGCACCACCCCCAGCGCGGTGAGCATCGCCGGAATCAGCATCAGCAGCAGCGGGATCACCGCCGGCGCCATCGCCGGCAGGCTCTTCACGTCGGGGTTGTAGCGGTAGCGCAGGGCGATGTCGACGGGCGCGGGGGGCGGGGCCTCCTGGCTGTCGGCGGCCAGGCGCCGGAGGTAGTCGGCATGCAGGCCCAGCACGTAGCCCTTGATGGTATCGGCACGCATCGGCATCGAGCCGTCGATCCACACGCCGATCTCCGGCACGTCGCCGCGCTTGAGGTCGCGGCCGAAGCCGGGCGGGATCTCGATCGCCAGGCTCAGCTCGCCGCTGCGCAGGCGGGCCTCGAGCTCGGTGTCGCTGGCCAGCGGCGGCTGCTCGATGAAGTAGCGCGAGCCGCTCAGCGGCAGGGTGTAGGCCTGGCTGGTGGTGGTCCGGTCGCGGTCGAGCACCGCATAGCGCAGGTCCTCGACGTCCATGCTGATGCCGTAGGCCATGATGACCATCAGCACCACGCTGCCCACCAGCGCCAGGGTGGCGCGCAGCGGGTCGCGGATCAGCTCCCGGGTCTCGCGGCGGGTGTAGGCCAGCAGCCGGCGCGGGCTGAAGCGCGGCGTGCGGGCGTGCGCCGGCGCGGTGTCGGCCGCGAAGGCGGCGGGGGCTCTCCCGGTGTCCGGCGCCGGGGCGAGTTCCTCGGCCTCGCGCAGGTAGGCGATGAAGGCCGCCTCCAGATTGTCGGCGTGGCAGGCCTCGACCAACTCGCGTGGCGAGCCGCTGGCCAGCACGCGACCGGCATGCATCAGCGACAGCCGGTCGCAGCGCTGGGCCTCGTTCATGAAGTGGGTGGCGATGAAGATCGTCACGCCGTCCTCGCGGGACAGCTCGATCAGCAGGGTCCAGAAGGCGTCGCGGGCGAGCGGATCGACCCCCGAGGTGGGCTCGTCGAGGATCAGCAGGTCCGGGCGGTGGATGACCGCCACCGCCAGCGACAGGCGCTGGCGGACCCCCAGGGGCAGCTCGCCCGGCAGGCGCTCGGCGACCGCCTCCAGGTCGAAGCGGATCAGCATCGCCGCGACGCGCGTCTCGCCGTCGGCGAGCTGGAAGAGCCGCGCGTGCAGGACCAGGTTCTGGCGGACCGTCAGCTCGCCGTACAGCGAGAAGCCCTGGGCCATGTAGCCGACCCGGCGCCGGGTGGCGAGGTCGCCGGCGTCGAGCGGCCGGCCGAACAGCCGGGTCTCGCCGCCGCTCGCCGGCAGCAGCCCGGTGAGCATCTTCATGGTGGTGGTCTTGCCGCAGCCGTTGGAGCCCAGAAAGCCGAAGATCTCGCCGCGCTCGATGCGGAAGCTGACCCGGTCCACGGCGGTGAAGTCGCCGAAGCGGCGCGTCAGGTCGCGGGCCTCGATGGCGACCTCGGGATTGGGCCGGCGAGGCGGAACGACCAGCGGCCGATGACGCTGTCGTGTCGCCTCGGGGAGCAGGGCGACGAAGGCGGCTTCCAGGCTGATGGTGGCGGTCCGGGCCAGCCACTCCCGCGGTGAACCGGTCGCCAGGACGCGACCGGCGGCCATCGCCACCAGCCGGTCGAAGCGCGCGGCTTCCTCCAGGTAGGCGGTGGCGACGATCACGCTCATCCCGGGGCGCTGGGTGCGGATGCGGTCGATCAGCGCCCAGAACTGGACCCGCGAGAGCGGGTCCACGCCGGTGGTGGGCTCGTCGAGGATCAGCAGGTCCGGGTCGTGGATCAGTGCGCAGCACAGTCCCAGCTTCTGCTTCATGCCGCCGGACAGCTGCCCCGCCGGGCGATCGACGAAGGGCGCGAGCCCCGTGGCGGCGGTCAGCTCGCCGATGCGCCGCGCGCGTTCGGCGGCGTCCAGGTCGAACAGGCGGGCGAAGAAGGCGAGGTTCTCGGCGATGCTCAGCGAGGGGTAGAGGTTGCGCCCCAGCCCCTGGGGCAGGTAGGCGATGCGCCGGCAGATCGCGCGGCGGTGGGCGGATGCGGCCATGTCGCCGCCGAGCACCTCGACGCGGCCCTGCTGCAGGCGACGCGCGCCGGCGAGCAGCGCCAGCAGGCTCGACTTGCCGACGCCGTCGGGACCGACCACGCCCACCAGGCAGCCCGCGGGCAGCGTCAGCGTCACGTCGTCCAGCGCCGTCGTCGCGCGATAGTGCAGGCTGACGCCGTCGAGTCGGGCGACGCAGGACTCGGCGCTCATGGGCTGACGTTGACCTGCAGGGACGGCGGCCATTCGGCGGCGTCGTCGAGCTTGAGGTAGGCCATGCCGGGCAGGCCGGTCTTGACCTGCTCGATGTGGGCCTCGAGCAGCGCGGGGTCGATGCGTGCCTTGACCCGGAACATCAGCTTCTCGCGTTCGCTGCGGGTCTCCACGGTCTTGGGCGTGAACTGGGCGACGCTGGCCACATAGCTGACCCGGGCGGGGATGACGTACTGCGGTGCGGCGTCGAGCACCAGGTGCACGGCGTCCCCCAGGCCCACGCGGCCGACCTGGGTCTCGGGCAGGAAGAAGGTCATGTAGACGTCGGTGAGGTCGACCAGGTTGAGCACCTTGCCGCCGGCGGGCAGCACCTCGCCGGGTTCGGCGATGCGGTACTGGACCCGGGCCCGGCGGTCGGTGGTGAGGGTGCCGTCGTCGATGTCGATGCGCAGCTGGGCGACCGCGGCTCGCGCCGCCTCCACGGCGGACTCGGCCTCGGTGGCCAGGGAGTGGGCCGCGCGGATCGCCGCCTCGCTGGACAGCACCTGCGCCTGGGCGGCGCTCAGCGCGGCCGCGGCACTCTGCCAGCCGGCCCGGTCGTCGTCGAGCCGCTGGCGCGACAGGGCGTTGCGCTCGACCAGGGTGCGGGTGCGCTGGTAGCGCTTCTCGGCGGCATCGAGCTCGGCCTGGCGCTGGCTGACCACGGCCCGGGCGGTGGCCTTTTCGCTGTCGCGCTGGGCGATCACGGCGCGGGCGGTCTCCTGGGCGTTTTCCGCCTGGCGCTGGCGGGCCAGGGCCTGCGTCAGGGCCGCCTCGAGGGGACGGGTATCCATGCGGGCCAGCGCTTGCCCCGGCTCGACGAAATCCCCCTCGCGCACCTCGATGGCGGCCACGCGACCGCCGAGCCGTGTGGCGATGTCGATCTCGGTGGCCTCGATGCGCCCGTTGCCGCTGGCGAAGCCGTCGCCCAGCCCCTCGGGGCGCAGCTCCCACCAGGCCAGGGCCGCGGCGATGGCCAGCAGCGCGGCGATCAGCAGGCCGCGGGTCAGCAGGCGGCGATAGCTCGAGTCCATGAACGCTCCTTTGGCGAGTCGTCGCCTCATTATCCGGGCTCAAGCCGTGAATGACGTGACCGGCATCAAGGGCCGGGCAGGTCGGCGAAAAACCGGGTGTCGGGCGGCACGGCTACCCACTGCCGGGTTCCTGGCGTACCCTGCTGGCAGGTCCGTTTTGCCCGGTGACAGCCGCGAGGGAGGAACAACGATGCGCCGATGGACGGGAGTGGTGGCACTGCTGGGGCTGGCGCTGGCCGGCTGCCAGGGTGTCCAGGAACTGTTTCCGGGGCGCGAGGGCGGCCCGCCCACGGTGATCGACCGCAGCGGCGGGGCGGCGTCATCGGGCATGGTCGAGCGCAAGGTGGCCTTCCCCGCCGACACCTACGCGCGGCTGGCCAAGCACGGCAGCGCCACCATCAAGGGCCGGCTGACCTACACCACGCCTCAGGGCCGGACCCTGATCGGCGCGGGGGAAACCGTCTCGATCGCCCCGGCCACGCCCTATTCCGCCGAAGCCGCGGAGGTGGCCCTGGCCGGCAAGCGCATCGAACCCGCCGACCCGCGGGCCCGGGCCTACACCCACCATGCCACCACCGATGCGCGGGGCTACTTCGTGGCGCATGATATCCCGGCCGGGGTGTTCTATGTCGCCGGCAGCGTCCGGTTGCCCGGCGGCCACTCGCGCAGTCCGCTGATTCTCCGCCAGGTCGAGATCGGCAAGGGGCAGACGCGCCAGGTCGACCTGAGCCGCTGACCCGGCAAGGTCTTTAGGTATCTCGCCGGTGTGTCTCGGATCCGGTCCCGGTAAAGGGAAGGAGCCGCCCGGCGGGGCCGGACGACACGCGACGCGTCCCGGTGCGGGCCTGCCGCTCCCGGAGAGAAATGCTCACGTCTCCTCGGTGTCTTCACGCTCCCAGTCCATGGTGCGCCGCACGGCCTTCTTCCAGCCCTTGTAGTGGCGTTCGCGCTGCACGGCGTCCATCGCCGGTGCGAAGACACGCTCGAGCCGGCCCTTGTCGACCACCTCGTCCTGGGTCCACAGGCCCACGGCGATGCCTGCCAGATAGGCGGCGCCCAGGGCGGTGGATTCGGTGACCATCGGTCGCTCGACGTCGACGCCGAGCATGTCGGCCTGGAACTGCATCATGAGATTGTTGGCCACGGCGCCGCCGTCGACCCGCAGCGACTTGAGCGCGATGCCGGAATCGGTCTGCATGGCGTCGATGATGTCCCGGGTCTGGTAGGCCAGGGAGTCGAGGGTGGCGCGAGCGATGTGCTCCTTGCGGGTGCCGCGGGTGAGGCCGAAGATCGCCCCGCGGGCGTACATGTCCCAGTAGGGGGCGCCCAGGCCGGCGAAGGCCGGCACCACGTAGACGCCGCCGGAATCCTCGACCTTGCCGGCGAAGTATTCCGAGTCCTCGGCCGAGTCGATGAGCTTGAGCTCGTCGCGCAGCCACTGCACGGCGGCGCCGGCGATGAAGATGGCGCCCTCCAGGGCGTATTCCACCCGGCCGTTCAGCCCCCAGGCGATGGTGGTGAGCAGACCGGAGCGCGAGGGCACGGGCGTCTCGCCGGTGTTCATCAGCAGGAAGCAGCCGGTGCCGTAGGTGTTCTTGACCATGCCCTTGTCGAAGCAGGCCTGACCGAACAGCGCCGACTGCTGGTCGCCGGCGATGCCGGCGATGGGGATCCGGGCGCCGGCGAACATCCCGGTATCGGTGGTGCCGTAGACCTCGCTGGAGGAGCACACCGTCGGCAGCAGGCTCGCGGGGACGCCCAGCTCGTCGAGCAGGCGCGGGTCCCACGCCAGGTTGCGGATGTCGTAGAGCAGGGTGCGCGAGGCATTGCTGTAGTCGGTGACGTGGCACTCGCCGCGGGTCAGGTTCCACACCAGCCAGGTGTCCATGGTGCCGAACAGCAGGTCGCCGCGTTCCGCGCGTTCACGCACGCCCTCGACGTTGTCGAGGAGCCAGCGGATCTTGGTGGCGGAGAAGTAGGCGTCTGCCACCAGGCCGGTGGTCTCGCGGATGTAGGTTTCCAGGCCGCGGGCCTTGAGGTCGTCGCACAGCGCCGCGGTGCGCCGGTCCTGCCAGACGATGGCGTTGTAGACCGGCTTGCCGGTATGGCGATCCCAGACCACGGTCGTCTCGCGCTGGTTGGTGATGCCGATGGCCGCGATCTGGGAGGGCTTGACCCCATGGGTTTCCAGCACCTCCCGCGCCACGCCCATCTGGCTGCCCCAGATCTCCATGGCGTCGTGCTCGACCCAGCCGGGGGTCGGATAGTACTGGGTGAACTCCTTCTGGGCGATGCCGACGATCCGCGCGTCGCGGTCGAAGAGGATGGCGCGACAGCTGGTGGTGCCCTGGTCGAAGGACAGGATGTATTGCGGCTCCATGGCGTGCTTCCTCGTGGTCTCGGGTAATGGCCGGTGACTGGGTGTCCGGGTGGCGTCGCGACCAGTGTCACTCGATGATGATAGCCGCCGGGTGTCCCGTGGGCTGCGGATGGCGAGCGTCGTACCATGGTCGGCCATGCCGTGGCCGGCTTACTCCTTCATCAGTTGAGTGCATGACCATGACCCTCTTCAAGCCCCGTGCCCTGGAATATCTCGATGCCGTCGTCTGCCACGGGTCGCTGCGTCGTGCCGCCGCCCGGCTGGGGGTCAATCCCTCGGCGCTCAGCCGGCAGTTGCGTGCCCTCGAGGAGGAACTCGATGCGCCGCTGCTGGTGAGAGGCTCGCGGGTCGCGCTGACGCCGGCCGGCGAGCTGATCCTGCGCCACTATCGAGACCAGCGTGCCGCCGAGCGGGCCACACTGTCGCGCCTGCAGGCGCTGCAGAACCTCGAGCGCGGCGAGGTGCGCATCGCCGTCGGCGAGGGCTTCATCGCCGACCTGATCTCGGCGCCGCTGCAGAATTTCCTCGCCACCTACCCGGGGCTGGAGATCGAGGTGCGCATGGCCGGATTGACCGAAGCGATGCAGCTGGTCAGGGAAGATGCCGTCGACCTGGCCCTGCTCTACGCACCGCCCGACGACCCGCAACTGGTCTCGCACATCGACCGCCGCCAGCCGCTGGATCTGATCGTGCCCGCCGGGCACGCTCTGGCCCGGGTCTCGGCGCCCCTGTCGCTGGCGGCGATCGCCGATCATCCACTGGCGCTGATCGACAGCCATACCGGCATGCGGCAGCTGGTGGACATGGCGCTCTACGAGACGCATCTGTCCTATCGACCCCGCATGAAGACCAATTCGGTCTCGGTACTCAAGAACTTCGTGCGCTCGGGATTGGGCGTGACCTTCATGCCCGAGCTGAGCGTGCTCGAGGAGATCCATGAAGGCAGCATCGTCGCCCGCGAGGTGGACGCGAGCGTGCTGCGGCATGCCCGGGCGCGCATCGTCAGCCAGGCCGAGCGGCCGTTGACGGTGGCCGCCCAGGCGTTCATCCGGCATCTGCGGCGCAGCATGCGTTTCTTCAGTGCCGACGCGCCGCGCGTTCTGGATGCTCAGGTGTTGCCTTGAAAGCAACGCTCGATGACTTGAAAGGTCAACACCGCAACGGCTAGCGTCGAGATGTCGCCCTTGGCCGACGCAGCCGTCCTCGAATCGCATAACAACAAGGAGCCTTTCATGCGCATTCCCACCCTGCACAACGCCCTGCTGGCCGTCGCCGCGACGGGCATGTTCGCCACCGCGAGCCTGGCCAACGCCGCCACGACCATCAACCTGAGCTACAACGGCCCGCCCGACACCGACAAGAACGCCGTGCACCTGTTCGCCAGCAATCTCAAGCGACTGGTCGAGGAAAAGACCGACGGCGACATCCAGCTCAAGCTCTATCCCAACTCGATGCTCGGCGAGGAGCAGGAGCGCATGGAGCAGGTGATCAACTCGCCGAGCCTGAACATCGCCTCGTTCGCGGGCCTGTCGCCGATCGTGCCGGAGATCTACGTCAGCGCGATTCCCTTCCTGTTCGAGGACTACGACGCCGCCCACCGGTTCTTCGACGAGGGCGACTACTGGAGCAAGGTCGAGGATACCCTGAAGGAACGCACCGGCGCCGAACTGCTCGGGGTGATCGAGGAGGGCGGCTTCCTCGACTTCACCAACTCCAAGCGCCCCATCAGCAGCCCGGACGACTTCGACGGCCTTCGCTTCCGCGCCATGGACCCCAGCCAGGTGGCGCTCTACGAGGCCTTCGGCGCCTCCGGCACGCCGATCCCCTGGACCGATACCTACATGGCGCTCAAGACCAACGTCGCCGACGGCCAGATGAATCCGCCGATGTACATCATCATGGGCAGCCTCTACGAGGTGCAGAAGTACCTGACGCTGGCCAACGTGCAGTACTCGGACCAGTTCCTGATCGCCAACGGCAGCTGGTACGACGGCCTCTCCGAAGAGGATCGCCAGGCGATCGACGCGGCCGTGAAGGAGGCCAACGCGCTCAACCGCGAGGATGTCGAGAAGCGTGTCGACGAGCGCATCCAGTTCCTCGCCGACAACGGCATGCAGGTGATCGAGCCCAGCGAGGAGGAACTCGCCGCCTTCCGCGAGAAGGGGCAGCCGGCCTACCTCGACTGGCTCCGGCAGAAGGACATCGGCGAGGAGTGGATCAAGATGGCGCTCGAGGATGCCGGGCAGGGCGACCTGCTCGCCGACTGACCGCGCTCTCCATTCACTCGACGAGGCATGCCTCATGGCCGGTCGCCGGCCGGCCATGAGCGTGTGACACCACCATGTTCCGAGACACCCTGCTGACGCTGCTGGGGCGGGTCACCACCGGCCTTGGCGGTCTGGCGCTGCTGATCACCCTGATCGACATTCTCTACGGCGTCGTCACCCGCTACGTGGTCGGCCAGGCGCCGATCTGGAGCGACGAACTCGCCCGCTACTGCCTGATTGCCTCGGCGCTGCTGATCGCCGGCAACGTCTGGGTGCGCGGCGAGCACATGCGCGTGGCACTGCTCGAGCGCCGCCTCGGCGTGACCGCCCGCCGCGTGCTGCTGGGCTACCAGTGGCTGCTGACCCTGGGGCTGGCGCTGGCGATGACCTGGTGGGGCTGGCATTACGCGCTGTCGGTCGGCTACTTCACCTCCCAGGGGCTGGGCATCAGTCGCACCATCCCCATGATGGCCATGCCGCTGGGCTTCGGCCTGCTCGCGCTGCAGGTGCTGATCCACGGCCCGACCCCGCTGCCGCAACCCGGTGCCGATGACACGGACGCCGCCGAGGAGGCCGCCTCATGATGGTCGCCACGATGTTCGCCACCCTGCTGGCCAATACCCTGCTGGGCATCCCGCTGTTCCTGACGCTGATCGTCACCGCGCTGGTGGGCTTCGTGTTCGTCGACCCGGGGATGATCGCGCGGATGATGCCGCAGCAGTTCTTCGGCGGCCTCAACAGCTTCTCGCTGATGGCGATTCCGCTGTTCATCCTCGCCGGCAACCTGATGAATGCCTGCGGCATGACCGAGCGGCTGATGCGCGTCGCGCGTCTGCTGGTCGGCCATCTGCGCGGTGGCATCGGTCACGTCAACGTGGTGGGCAGCGTGTTCATGTCCGGCGTCAACGGCTCGGCGGCCGCCGACGCCTCGGCGCTGGGTGCACTGCTGGTGCCGGCGATGACCCGCGAGGGCTACTCCACCGCCTTCGCCGCCGGGCTGACCGCCGGCAGCTCGCTGATCGGGCCGATCATCCCGCCGAGCATCTTCATGATCCTCTACAGCGCGCAGACCAACACCTCGGTCGGCCAGCTGTTCCTCGGCGGTGTGGTGCCGGGCCTGCTGCTGGCGCTGGCATTCATGGCCATGAATGCCTTCCATGCCCGGCGTGCCGGCCTCGAGCGGCGCACCACGCTGCCCGCGCTGAGCGAGGTGTTTGCGGCGGTACGCGGTGCGCTGCCGGCGCTGGTCGCGCCCTTCATCATCGTCGCTGGGATCGTGCTCGGCTTCGTCACACCCACCGAGTCTGGGGCGCTGACCGTGCTCTACGTCGCGCTTTGCGGCCTGGCGATGGGCGAGCTGCGTCCGGGCGCCTTCTGGCGGGCGGTGATCGAGACCACCCGGCTGGCGGCGGCGATCTTCATGATCATCGGCATCTCCTCGGTGATCAGCTGGGAGCTGGCCTACGCCCAGGCCCCGGATCGCTTCGCCGGGCTACTCGAGCCGTTCATCGACTCGCCGGTCATCGTGCTGCTGCTGCTCAGCGCGATCACCTTCGTCACCGGCATGTTCATGGAGGAGGTCTCGGCGCTGATGCTGCTCTCGCCGGTGTTCACTCCGGTGGCGCTGGCGGCCGGCATCGATCCGGTGGCGCTGGGCATCATCATCACCCTGAACATCACCATTGCCCTGATCACCCCGCCGATGGGCGCCTGCCTGTTCATCGCCGCGGCGGTCAGCCGGCTCGACATCACCGTGCTGTTCCGTACCATCTGGCCGTTCATCCTGACCGCCGTCGCGGTCCTGCTGGTGCTGATTCTCTTCCCCGGCCTGATCACCTGGCTACCCGAAACCCTGGGCTGATTGCATCTTGGAAACCAACCGCGTGAACGTGACTGATTCGACCCACCGACCCATCGCCGACATCGCCGAGCCGCAGTGGGAGGCCATCGCGGCGATTCCCATCGCCGACGAGGGCGCGCCGCTGCATCCGTTGAGCCTCGCCGCGCCGACGTTGCGCACCCTGCCCATCTACCACACCCTGGGCGTGCCCCGGGCGGTGCCCGAGTGCTGGACGCGCGAGGCGCTCTACCGGCGGCTGTTGAGCGTGGCGCGCCACCTGCCGGACGGGCTGGGGCTGGTGGTGCTCGACGCCTGGCGCCCCTACGTGGTGCAGCGCTATCTCTACGACACCCTGCTGGGCATGGTCGAGGCGCGCTATGCCGATCTCGACGCCGCGGATCGCCGGGTGCTGACCCGCGCCTTCGTCTCGCCGCCCAGCGAGCGCCCCGAGTGCCCCAGCCCGCACCTGACCGGCGGGGCGGTGGACGTGACGCTGTGCGATGCCGACGGGCTGCTGCTCGACATGGGCTCGGCCTTCGACGAGGCGCGGGCCAGCTCGCACACCGTGCACTTCGAGCATCACGCCGATGAGGCCGAGTCGCGCACCTGGCGCGACCGGCGGCGCATTCTCTACCACGCCATGGTCGATGCCGGCTTCGCCAACCTGCCCAGCGAGTGGTGGCACTACAGCTACGGCGACCAGATGTGGGCCTGGTACCACGGCGAGCCCCGGGCGCTGTTCGGCCCCACGGCGCCGGACAGCCTGGAAGCCCGCTGGCACCGCTCGCTGGGGCTGACGGAGTGACGGTTACGGGGCCTTCGGATGCAGGGGCGCGTCGCGGGCCGGCGTCTCGTCGACCCGGCCGAGCTCGTAAAGGTCGTGGAGATACTTGTCGAGTCCGGCCAGCAGGTGGGTCAGTCCGATCAGGCCGTAGATCACCACCGTCAGTATCCAGGGGGCGTTGGCCCAGCTCAGCCAGGCGGCCGAGAGCGGATAGGCGATGGTGTAGACACTCAGCCCGCCCAGGAACAGCACCGTCAGGCAGCAGGCCAGGATGAGCAGCAGCAGCACGGTGCGGAAGCTGTGGCGCGGCGGGCGAGTCTGCCAGAACGGCAGGTGCCGGACCCGCAGGCCGCCGTCGACCACGAGCCGGTGACCGCGACGCATCAGCGGCTCGGCGCGGCGCTGGCGCGACTCGCTGGCCAGGACCCGGCAGATCACGCCTTCGTCGACGTCCTCGCCGAACGTCGAGCGAATCGCGCGGCGGAAGGCGTCGTCGTCGCCGCTGGCCGCCAGGTGCGCCAGGGCCTCCATGTCCGGCACATCCCCCCGGGCGATCAATTCGTCATCGCCGAAGTTCTGATCGTAGTAGATGTCATAGAGCTGGTAGATCGAGAAGGCGACCCCGATGAAGATCATCAGCAGGGCGAGGGCGTCTAGCATACTGGTTCTCCGGTGCCTGAGAGGACGGCAGACCGTGTGGCGCGATGCTGCGTCATGGGGGCCTGCCATCGCTCGCGCTGTGTCCGGTCCAGCTTAAGGCAGCTCAAGGATGCGTTACAGTATCAGCTGGGCGTGAAAAAACCGGATCAGTTGGCCCCGGTCAAGGAACGTGCGGATAGTCGCGACGCGATGGGGCGGCAGGGGGAAGGCGGGGGACCATGAAGCGCTACGAACAGTTTGCCGAGGAGATCGCCGCGCTGATTCGCAAGCGGGTGCTGGCCCCGGGCGAGCGCATTCCGTCGGTCAGGCAGGCGAGTCGGCGTTACGGCATCAGCCCCTCGACGGTCTTTCAGGCCTACTATCGGCTCGAGCGCCAGGGGTTGATCATCGCCAGGGCGCGCTCCGGCTACTTCGTGCGTGAACAGGCCCTGCGGCTGCCGGGCGAGCCGAGTGTCGCCGCGCAGCGGCTGGACCCCGCCGAGGTGGCGGTCAGCGAGCTGGCGTTTTCGGTGCTGGACTCCCTGCGTGACACCGAGACGGTGCCCTTCGGATCGGCCTTCCCCGGCCCCGAGCTGTTTCCGCTGGCGCGCCTGGCCGGCAGCATGACGCGCGGCCTGCGCGAACTGCCGGCCACCGCGATCGTCGCCGACATGACCGAGGGGCATGCCGACCTGCGGCGTCAGATCCTGCTGCGCTACGGCCTGAACGGCCTGTCGCTGGCGCCCGAGGAGCTGGTCATCACCAACGGCGCCATGGAGGCGCTGAGCCTGGGTCTGCAATGCGTCACTCGCCCGGGCGACCTGGTGGCCATCGAGGCGCCGGCGTTCTATGCCAGCCTGCAGCTGCTGGAGCGATTCGGCCTGCGGGCGATCGAGATTCCGGTGCACCCCCGCGACGGCATCGACCTCGAGGTACTGGAAGATCGTCTGGCGCGCTATCCCATCCGGGCCTGCTGGCTGATGAGCCACCTGCAGAACCCGCTGGGCGCGAGCCTCGACGACGCGGCGAAGCGCAGGCTCTACGCGCTGTTGAAGCGTCATCAGGTGCCGTTGCTCGAGGATGACGCCTATGCCGAGCTGTATTTCGGCACACGCCCGCCCCGGCCCGTGAAGTGGCTCGACGACGCGGGGCTGGTCATGCACTGCGGGTCGTTCTCGAAGTGCCTGGCGCCGGGCTACCGCGTCGGCTGGATGGCGGCGGGGCGGTTCGCCTCGGCGGTGTCGCGGCTCAGGCTGATGACGACCATCGCGCCCTCCATCCCGGCCCAGGTGGCGATTGCCGACTATCTCCGGCGAGGCAGCTACGACCGCCACCTGCGCCAGTTGCGGCATACCCTGCAGTCCCAGCAGAGTGCCATGCTGGCCGCCGCCGATCGCTACTTCCCGACGGGCACCCGCATCACGCGCCCTGGCGGCGGGTATTTCCTGTGGTGCGAGTTTCCCGAGCGGGTCGACTCACTGGAACTCTTCCGGCAGGCGCTGAAGGAGGGCGTCAGCCTGGCGCCGGGGCCGATCTTCTCCGCCACCCAGGGGTTTCGCCACTGCGCCCGCCTGAGCTACGGCCACCCCTGGACGGCCCGCAGCGAACGGGCCATGGAGACGCTGGGCCGGCTGCTCGCGAGCTTCTGAGCACAGCCGGCCGCGGCGCGGTTACTTCGGCGGCTCGACGTGGCCGCCGAAGCCGAAGCGCATCGCCGAGAGCAGGCGGTTGGCGTAGGTGTTCTCCTTGCGCGAGCTGAAGCGCGAGAACAGCGCATTGGCCAGCACCGGGGTGGCCACGCCCTGCTCGACGGCGGCGTCGATCGTCCAGCGCCCCTCGCCGCTGTCGGCGACGGCACCGGTGTAGTGGTCGAGCCGCGGGTCGCCGGCCAGCGCCTGGGCGGTCAGGTCGAGCAGCCAGGAGGAGACCACGCTGCCGCGCCGCCAGACCTCGGCGACGTCCGCGAGGTTCAGCTCGAAGCGCTCGTCCTCGGGCAGGGCCTCCGAGGACTTGCTCTGCATCAGCTCGAAGCCCTCGGCATAGGCCTGCATCAGGCCGTACTCGATGCCGTTGTGGACCATCTTCACGTAGTGTCCGGCGCCCACCGGGCCGGCGTGGATGTAACCGCGCTCGGCGCGGTCGTCCGGGGCGTTGCGGCCGCGGGTGCGCTCGAGATCGCCGTAGCCGGGCGCCAGGGTGTCGAACAGCGGGTCGAGGTAGTCGAAGACCTCGCGTTCGGCCCCCACCATCATGCAGTAGCCGCGCTCCAGCCCCCAGACGCCGCCGGAGGTGCCCACGTCCACGTAGTGGATGCCCTTCGGCTCGAGCGCCCGGGCACGGCGAATGTCGTCCTTGTAGAAGGTGTTGCCGCCGTCGATGATGATGTCGCCCGGCGCCAGCAGCTCGGCCAGGGTATTGATGGTGGCTTCGGTGGGCTCGCCGGCCGGCAGCATCACCCACACGGTGCGCGGGGCCTCGAGGCGCTCGACCATGGCCGCCAGGCTGGCGGCGTGGTCGGCGCCTTCCTCGATCAGCGCCGAGGTGACGGCGGCGTCCTGGTCATGGGCGACGACCGCGTGGCCGCCGCGCATCAGGCGGCGGGCGATGTTGCCGCCCATGCGGCCGAGGCCGATGATACCGAGTTGCATGGTGTTTCCTTTCACGATGGATCGGGGGATAGGGGAGTCGGGACGGCGGCAAGCCTACCGTCAGCGATGCCGGGACGCAAAGCGGGCCATGTCGTGTGACATGGCCCGTCGATGACACGCCGCCGGCAGGCGGAATGGGGTGGCGCTCAGTCCCAGCTCAGCGCCCCGCCGACCTGGTATTCGGTGACGCGGGTCTCGAAGAAGTTCTTCTCCTTGCGCAGGTCGATGATCTCGCTCATCCACGGGAAGGGGTTCTGCGCGCCGGGGAACTGCTCCTTCAGGCCGATCTGCGCCAGGCGGCGGTTGCAGATGAAGTGCAGGTACTCCTCCATGATCGCCGCGTTCATGCCCAGCACGCCGCGGGGCATGGTGTCGCGGGCGTAGGCGACCTCCAGCTCGGTGCCCTCGAGGATCATCTGGGTGACCTCGTCCTGGAACTCGGGCGTCCACAGGTGCGGGTTCTCGATCTTGATCTGGTTGATCATGTCGACGCCGAAGTTCAGGTGCATCGATTCGTCGCGCAGGATGTACTGGAACTGCTCGGCGACGCCGGTCATCTTGTTGCGCCGGCCCATGGAGAGGATCTGGCTGAAGCCGCAGTAGAAGAAGATGCCCTCGGTCACGCAGTAGAAGGCGATCAGGTTGCGCAGCAGCTCCTGGTCGGTCTCCGGGGTGCCGGTGTGGAAGTCCGGGCGCGCCAGCGACTGGGTGTGCTTGAGGCTCCACGCGGACTTGGCGGAGACCGAGGGCACCTCGCGGTACATGTTGAAGACCTCGCCCTCGTCCATGCCCAGCGACTCCACGCAGTACTGGTAGGCGTGGGTATGGATCGCCTCCTCGAAGGCCTGGCGCAGCAGGTACTGGCGGCACTCGGGATTGGTGATCAGCCGGTAGACGGCGAGCACCAGGTTGTTGGCGACCAGCGAGTCGGCGGTGGAGAAGTAGCCCAGGCTGCGCTCGACGATGCGCCGCTCGTCGGCGGTCAGGCCGTCGCTGCTCTTCCACAGCGCGATGTCGGCGTTCATGTTGATTTCCTGGGGCATCCAGTGGTTGGCGCTGCCATCCAGGTACTTCTGCCAGGCCCACTCGTACTTGAAGGGCACCAGCTGGTTGAGGTCGGCGCGGGCGTTGATCATGCGCTTGTCCTCGACATCGATGCGCGCGGCACCCATCTCGAGTTCCTCGAGCCCGGCGGCCACGTCGAGCTCCTCAAGCGAGGCGCGGGCACGGGCCAGCCGGTCGCCCTCGGCGGGGCGGTAGTCGCCGCCGGTCTCTCGGACGGCCGGCTCGCTGCGCGGCGCCGGCTGCGGGGCGGGGGCCGGCTCGGGCGTCTCGGCGACCGGGGCCTCGTCTTCGTGGAAATCGTCCCAGTTCAGCATGTGTCTGTCCTGTTCTCTCGCTGGCGGCGTCAGGGCATGACGCCGGTGGCTAGATTCTGTGAGCTTCGAGCTTCGAGCTTCGAGCGGCTCGCTGCCCGTGACCGGATTACTGACAGGCCTCGCAGCCCAGCTCGTCGATCTCGCCGGCGGAGGGGGCGCGCGAGCCGCTGCCGCCCTTGCCGGTCAGGAAGTCGTCGATGCCGCGCGGCTCGGCCTTGGGCGCCTCGGCGGCCGGGGCGGGGGCCGGTTCACCGCTCGGCGCGCCGGCGTTGCTCACGGCGTTGAGCTTGCCGCGGTCGACGGTCGACTTCTCCACCGAGGTGGCGCTCAGCGCCCGCAGGTAGTAGGTGGTCTTGAGCCCGCGGAACCAGGCCATGCGGTAGGTGACGTCGAGCTTCTTGCCCGAGACCCCGGCGATGTAGAGGTTCAGCGACTGCGCCTGGTCGATCCACTTCTGGCGACGCGCGGCGGCCTCGACCAGCCACTTGGGCTCGACCTCGAAGGCGCTGGCGTAGCGCGCCTTGATGTCGTCCGGCACACGATCGATCGGCTGGAGGCTGCCGTCGTAGTACTTGAGGTCGTTGATCATCACCTCGTCCCACAGGCCGCGTGCCTTGAGATCATTCACCATGTAGGCGTTGACCACGGTGAACTCGCCGGACAGGTTCGATTTCACGAACAGGTTCTGGTAGGTCGGCTCGATCGACTGCGAGACGCCGCAGATGTTGGAGATCGTCGCGGTCGGGGCGATCGCCATCACGTTGGAGTTGCGCATGCCCTGGCTGGCGACCTTGTCGCGGATGCGCTGCCAGTCCTGGGTGGTGGAGGTGTCGACCTCGATGTAGTCGGCGCCGCGCTCGGCCTTCAGCTTCTCGATGGAGTCGATCGGCAGGATGCCCTGGCTCCACAGCGAGCCCTCGTAGCTCTCGTAGCGGCCGCGCTCGGCGGCGAGGTCCGAAGAGGCCTCGATGGCGTGGTAGCTGACCAGCTCCATGGAGGTGTCGGCGAAGCTCACCGCGTCATTCGAGGCGTAGGCGATGCCCTGCTTGTAGAGGGCATCCTGGAAGCCCATGATGCCCAGCCCCACCGGGCGGTGCCGGAAGTTGGAGCGCTGCGCCTGGGGTACCGCGTAATAGTTGATGTCGATGACGTTGTCGAGCATGCGCACCGCGGTCTTCACGGTCTTCTTGAGCTTCTCGCCGTCGAAGGCACCGTCGAGTACGTGCTGGGCGAGGTTGATCGAGCCCAGGTTGCACACCGCGATCTCGTCGGCGCTGGTGTTGAGGGTGATCTCGGTGCACAGGTTGGAGCTGTGGACCACGCCGGCGTGCTGCTGCGGGCTGCGCAGGTTGCACGGATCCTTGAAGGTGATCCACGGATGGCCGGTCTCGAACAGCATCGACAGCATCTTGCGCCACAGGTCCTTGGCCTTGACGCGCTTGAAGAGCTTGAGCTGACCGGTGTAGGTCATCGCCTCGTACTCCTCGTAGCGCTTCTCGAAGGCGGCGCCGTAGAGGTCGTGCAGGTCCGGGCACACGGAGGGCGAGAACAGCGTCCACTCCTTGTCGTCGAACACCCGCTTCATGAACAGGTCCGGCACCCAGTTGGCGGTGTTCATGTCATGGGTACGGCGGCGGTCGTCGCCGGTGTTCTTGCGCAGCTCGAGGAACTCCTCGATGTCCAGGTGCCAGGTCTCGAGGTAGGCGCAGACGGCACCCTTGCGCTTGCCGCCCTGGTTGACGGCCACCGCGGTGTCGTTGACCACCTTGAGGAACGGCACCACGCCCTGGCTCTTGCCGTTGGTGCCCTTGATGTAGGAGCCCAGCGCGCGCACCGGCGTCCAGTCGTTGCCCAGGCCGCCGGCCCACTTGGAGAGCAGGGCGTTGTCGCGGATCGCGCTGTAGATGCCGTCGAGATGGTCGGGCACGGTGGTCAGGTAGCAGCTGGAAAGCTGGCTGCGCACCGTGCCGGCGTTGAACAGGGTCGGCGTGGAGGCCATGTAGTCGAAGCTGGAGAGCAGCTCGTAGAACTCGATGGCACGTGCCTCGCGGTCGTCCTCGTTGAGCGCCAGGCCCATGGCGACACGCATGAACATCACCTGCGGCAGCTCGTAGCGCACGTCGTCACGGTGGATGAAGTAGCGATCGTAGAGGGTCTGCAGGCCCAGGTAGGTGAACTGGTTGTCGCGGGTGTGATCGAGGGCGTCGCCCAGGCGCTCGAGATCGAACTCGGCCAGCGCCGGGTCGAGCTGCTCGAATTCGATGCCCCTGGCGATGTAGGCCTGGAAGGCCGGCTTGTAGAACTCGGCCATCTCCTGGTAGGTGGCCTCGTCGGCGATGCCCAGGAACGACAGCGCCTCGCGGCGCAGGTTGTCCTGCAGCAGCCGCGCGGTGACGTAGGTGTAGTTGGGTTCCTTCTCGACCAGGGTGCGCGCGGTCATCATCAGCGCCTGTGAGACCCCGTCGGCGCTGACGCCGTCGTAGAGGTTCTTCAGCGAGTCGTCGACGATCTTCTTGGGCTCGACGTTGTCGAGCTCGGCGCAGGCGTCGTGCACCAGCGTCTCGACCCGGCCCAGGTCGAGCGGACGCACGGTGCCGTCGGCCAGGGTGATGTTGAGCGTGGGGTGGGGCTTGGCGATGTCGCCGCCGGCGGCCTGGCGGGCGCGGGCGTGTTCCTCGCGGTAGAGCACGTAGGCGCGGGCGACCTTCTGCTCGCCGGCGCGCATCAGGGCCAGCTCGACCTGGTCCTGGATGTCCTCGATGTGCAGGGTGCCGTTGTCCGGCGTGCGCCGCTCGAAGGCCTCGACGATCTGCGCGGTGGCCTCGGCGACGAAGTCGCGGATGCGCGAGGAGGTGCCGGCGTTGTCACCCTCGACCGCGATGAAGGCCTTGGTCATGGCCACCGAGATCTTGCTGGCGTCGAAGGCGGCAACGTCGCCGTTGCGCTTGATCACCCGCAGTTGCTTGGGAGCGGTCACGTTCATGCCCGTCGGGTCGGGAGCGAGAGTGGTTTCCATGGCGCCGGTCATCCGTTGGTGATAGGTCGTGAAGTGAGTTTGCCGCCGGCAGGGCGGCATGGCAGCGCGGTCAGCGAGCCGCGGATGCGGTCATTGACAGCGCTTGCCTGGCTTGTTAGGCGGCACAGCATATAGTGCCCTTGACGTGAATGGGCACAAGATAGTGTGCTTTTCGGGGCTCGGCAAGTGGATAACTTGTGGGCAAGATGTGTCTTGTCCAGGGGCTTCCCGGTGACCCGGCTGCAGGGTGCATGGTTGCGCCTCTCGGCGTCTTCGGACGTTTTCGGCGCCGCGCGTGAGTGTTTACAATGAGATGCATTGGCACTTTATTCAGCAATTCAGCGCGAGTCGCTCCGGGGCCGTGATGCCGAAGACAGGCATCTCGCCGGTGCCGGACTGGCAGGACCCGCGAGCCGGAACGAGAACGGGTGTCCTCCGCGACGATTCGCTAGGGTTGAGGAGGGCCGTCTCGTAACCCCGTGTTGCAGGGTGTAGCATCACGGAAGCGGTTGCAGGGGCCGATGGGAACCGATCGTCGGCGGCGGCAGGCCGCCCCAGTCAACAGGATGGATGACAGCTTGGACAGCAAACACAAGGATCATGTACTGATCATCGAGGACGATGAGCGCCTGGCGAACCTGACTCGGGAGTACCTCGAGGCCAATGGCTTTCGCGTGACGCTCGAAGCGGATGGCACCCATGCCGTCGAGCGCATCGTCGAGCTGGAACCGGATATCGTGATCCTCGATCTGATGCTCCCCGGCGAGGACGGCCTGTCCATCTGCCGGCGGGTGCGCCCGCAGTACGCCGGCCCGATTCTGATGCTGACCGCGCGTACCGACGACATGGATCAGGTGCTGGGTCTGGAGATGGGCGCCGACGACTATGTGCCCAAGCCGGTGCAGCCGCGCGTGCTGCTGGCCCGCATGCGGGCGCTGATGCGGCGCAGCGAGCCGATGGAGAGCGCCAGCGGCGCGGTCCGCCTGACCTTCGACAATCTGGTGATCGACAGCGCCACCCGCGAGGCCTGGCTGGAAGGCGAGCGCATCGACCTGACCAGCGCCGAGTTCGACCTGCTCTGGCTGCTGGCCGACAACGCCGGCCGGGTGCTGACCCGCGAGGAAATCTTCTCCTCGCTGCGCGGCATCAAGTACGACGGCCAGGACCGTTCGATCGACGTGCGCGTGTCGCGAATCCGGCCCAAGATCGGTGACGATCCCAACCAGCCGCATCGCATCAAGACCGTGCGCAGCAAGGGTTATCTGTTCGTCAGGGATGCCTGATCGCCATGCGCCGGATGCTGGCCGACAGCACCTTCCTGCGGGTCTACGCCGCGCTGCTGCTGGCGCTGGTGCTGACCTTCGGCCTGGCGATGCTGGGCTATCTGGTGGTCGACCAGGTGCGTCGCGAGCACTATCGCGAGCGCCTGGCCAGTGCACCCATGGTGCTGCTCTCGACCCTGGTCGGCGAGGTCGCGCCCCTTGAACGCCCCGCCTGGCTCGAGCGCCAGAGCGAGCGCCTCAACATCGCCCTGATCCTGCATGGGTCGGATACCCTCGACATCAATTACTTCCAGCGTGCCCGGCTGCAGGAGGGGCGCCCGCTGGTCGAGAGGGACGGCCACGGGACCTGGCACCTGTGGCGGCAGGTGCCCGGTGAAGCCGTGATCCTCGAGGCGATGTTCGAGCAGTTGACCGAGCAGCAGATGCGCGGGCTGGTCGACAGCCTGCGCGGCTGGCTCGAGTCGGTACCCGACCCCGACCGGCGCCTGCAGGCGCTGGTCGACAAGCAGTCGCTGCCCATCACCCTGAGCCCCGACCCGCCCGAGGATCTCGACGAGCGCCAGGCCGAGCGGCTGCGCGGCGGCGAGGTGGTGCTGCGCCTGGAGCCCGTCGAGCGCAGCCTGTCGGCCCATGCCCGGCTTCTCTCGCTGGGCGACGAGGGCACCGGCACGCGCTGGCTGCAGGTGGGGCCGGTGCATGCCTTCGACACCATGCCGCTGACCCTGACCCTGGGGCTGGTGCTGATCTCGCTGATGCTGCTGGCCGGCGCCATCTACCTGATCGTGCGTGGCGTCGAGGCGCGCATGGCGCGCCTCGAGAAGGCGGCGACGCGCATCGCCGGCGGCTACCTGGACACCCGCGTCAAGGTCGACAGCAGCGATTTCATGGGCCGGCTGGGCATGGCCTTCAACGGTATGGCGGCGCAGGTGCAGTCGCTGATCCGCGCCCAGCAGGAGATGATCCGGGCGGTTTCCCACGAGCTGCGCACGCCGGTGGCGCGGATCCGCTTCGCCGTGCAGATGGTCGACGACATGACCGAGCAGGAGGCGGTGCGCCGCCAGCTCGAGGGCATCGACAACGATATCGAGGAACTCGACCAGCTCATCGACGAGATCCTCACCTACGCCCGGCTGGGCAGCGACAACGCCAGCGGCGTGCGCCTGGAAACCGACAGCGTCGACTGCCGGGCGATGGCCGAACGGGTCGTCGAGGCCCTGGCGCCGCTGCATCCGCGGATCCGGCTGTCGGTGGCGCCGGGCGCGGAGGTCGAGGTGGTCGCCGAGCCGCGCTACCTGCAGCGGGCGCTGCAGAACCTGGTGGCCAACGCCTGTCGGCATGCCGAGGGCCGGGTGCTGATTCACCTCTCCCAGGATGCCCGGGCCGTGCGCCTGGATGTCGAGGACGACGGTCCCGGGGTGCCGGAAGGGCATCGCATGGAGGTCTTCAAGCCGTTCGCCCGGCTCGACGACAGCCGCACGCGGCGCTCCGGCGGCTACGGCCTGGGCCTGTCGATCGTCCAGAAGATCATGCTCTGGCACGGCGGCAGCGTGGTGGTCGACGACAGTCCGAGGCTGGGCGGCGCCCGCTTCAGCCTGCTGTTGCCGGTCACCACCCAGGTCGTGCGCAAGGGCCCCGTCACCTGATCCGAGGAAATCCCATGTCCCCTGAGAAGACCGTGAGTGTCGCTGAGCTGGCGGGTGCCTGGCGGCTGGCACGCTTCGTCCACCGCTGGGCCGACGGGCGCGAACTGGCCCCGCTGGGCGAGGCGCGGGGCCGGCTGCTCTATCTGGTGGATGCCGCGGGCCGCCCGGCGCGCATGGCGGTGCAGGTGGCCGCCGGCCGGCGGCCACCGCTCGATCCGACCAGCGAGGCCAGCCTGGCCGCCCACTTCCAGAGCGGCTTCGCCTATGGCGGGCACTGGGCGCTGGAGGGGGAGGCGGTGCACCATGACGTCGACATCGCCAGCCTGCCGTTCTGGGAGGGCACCCGCCTGACCCGCGACGTATCGTTCGACACCGGGCGCCTGAGGCTGACCACCGAGGAGCCCAGCCCGCAGCTGCCCGGGGGCGGCTACACGACCCTTCTCGAATGGACCCGCGACATTCCCGGGTTTTCAGGACAAGCCTAAGCCGGCTTGATCCCCGACAGCACCGCGAATGACGTCTCGCGGGCGGTGCGCAGGAAATCCTCCATCCACGGCAGCTCGCGGGTGTCCTCGCGGATCGCCGCGAACAGCGTGCTCCACACGCCGTGCTCGCCCAGCGGCAGCGCCCGCACATAGTCGCGCTCGAGATACTCGGTCAGCGCCCAGTTGGGCAGGGCGCAGACGCCGCGGCCGCTGGCCACCAGCTGCATCATCATGATCGTCAGCTCGGCGGTGCGCACCTCGCGCGGCGCCAGCCCGGCGGGGTCGAGAAACTGGGTGAAGACGTCGAGCCGGGCATGTTCCACCGGGTAGGTGATCAGCGTCTCCTCGGCCAGGTCCGCCGGCGTCACGTAGGGCCGGTCCACCAGGCGGTGCTGCTTGGCCACCGCCAGCAATCCCTCGTAGCGGAACAGCGGCTCGTAGTGCACGCCGGCCAGCGGCTGCGGGTCGGCGGTGATCACCAGGTCGAGCTGTTCCCGGGCGAGTGCCGGCAGCGGGTCGAAGTTGTGGCCGCTGGGAATGTCGACCTCGACCTCCTGCCAGTGATCGCGGAAGCGGTCGATGGTCGGCATCAGCCACTGGAAGCAGCTGTGGCACTCGATGGCCATGTGCAGCCGCCCCTGTTCGTCGCCGGCCAGGCGCGCCAGGTCGCGTTCGGCCATGCGCACCTGGGGCAGGATCTGGTCGGCCAGCGCCAGCAGGCGTTCGCCGCTGCGGGTGAAGGCCACCGGGCGTGTCTTGCGCAGGAACAAGGGATTGCCGAGGCGCTCCTCGAGGTCCTTGATCTGGTGCGACAGGGCGGACTGGGTGAGGTGGACCCGCTCGGCGGCCTCGACCAGCGAGCCGGCATCGCGCAGGGCAATCAGGGTGCGGAGATGACGAAGCTCGAGCATGACATGAAAGCCACTCACGTTGATGATTAGTTAATTTAGTTTGATTCACCTTGCGTGGCCAGTGAGACTTGCCGTCAACGCGAATGGCGAAACCTGTTCACATTTTACCGGTTCACGACGGCAAGGAATAATCATGACGCTGGCTCATACCCTGGGATATCCCCGCATCGGGGCACATCGCGAACTCAAGCGTGCCGTCGAGGCCTACTGGAAGGGCGAGATCGACGCGGCCGCACTCGAGGCCACCGGCCGCGAGCTGCGTGCGCGCCACTGGCAGGCGCAGCGCGACGCCGGGCTGGACTTCATCACCGTGGGCGACTTCGCCTTCTACGATCAGGTGCTCGATGTCTCCGTGCTGGTCGGTGCGGTACCGCCGCGCTTCGGCGCCGAGGACGAGGTGGCGCGCGGCGACGTATCGCTCGACACCGCCTTCCGCATGGCCCGCGGCCGGGCGCCGACCGGCACGCCGGCGGCGGCCTGCGAGATGACCAAGTACTTCGACACCAACTATCACTACCTGGTCCCCGAGCTGTACCGGGATCAGCCACTGCGTCTTGCCGGCACCCGGCTGTTCGACGAGGTGGACGAGGCCCTGGCCACCGGCCATCCGGTCAAGGTGGTGCTGACGGGCCCGCTGACCTGGCTGTGGCTGGCCAAGAGCCGTGAGGCGGGCCTCGAGCGCCTCGCGCGGCTCGACGAACTGGTCACGGTCTACGGCGAGATCCTCGCGCGGCTGGCCGAGCAGGGCGTCGAATGGGTGCAGCTCGACGAGCCGGCGCTGGTCCAGGACCTGCCGCGGGACTGGCAGCAGGCCTTCGAGACGGCCTACCACCGGCTGCAGTCGGCGCCGGTCCGGCTGCTGCTGGCCACCTACTTCGAGGATCTGGGCGACAACCTGGGCCTGGCCACCGGGCTGCCGGTCGACGCCCTGCACATCGACTGCGTGCGGGCCCCGGACCAGCTCGAGCGGGTGCTCGACCGCCTGCCGGCCTACAAGATCCTCTCGGTGGGGGCGATCGACGGCCGCAACATCTGGCGCGCCGATCTGGCGGCACTGCGCGAGCGTCTGGCCACCGCCCGCATGCGCCTCGGCGAGCGGCTGTGGCTGGCGCCGTCCTGTTCGCTGCTGCATGTGCCGGTGGACCTCGACAGCGAGACACGCCTCGACCCCGAGCTCAAGAGCTGGCTGGCCTTCGCCCGCCAGAAGCTCGACGAGGTGGCCACCCTGGCGCGGCTGGTCGACAACCGCGGCGATGACGCCGACCGGGCCGCGCTCGAGGCGGCCACCGCGGCGCTGGACGCCCGCCGCCGCTCCACGCGCATCCATCGGTCGGCCGTCGCCGAGCGTCTCGCGGCGCTGCGCCCCGCGGACGCCCGCCGGACCAGCCCCTATCCCGAGCGGGCCCGCGCACAGCATGCCCGGCTCGAGCTGCCGCTGTTCCCCACCACCACCATCGGCTCCTTCCCGCAGACCGCCGGGATTCGCACGACCCGGCTCGCCTTCAAGCGTGGCGAGCTGAGCCGCGAGGCCTACGAGGCGCGCATGCGCGAGGAAATCGCCCATGCCGTCGAGCGCCAGGAGGCGCTGGGTCTCGACGTGCTGGTTCACGGCGAGCCGGAACGCAACGACATGGTCGAATACTTCGGCGAGCGGCTCGACGGCTTCGCCTTCACCGATTTCGGCTGGGTGCAGAGCTACGGCTCGCGCTGCGTCAAGCCGCCGGTGATCGTCGGCGATGTCAGCCGGTCGCGGCCGATGACCGTGGCCTGGAGCGAGTACGCCCAGTCGCTCACCGACCGGCCGATGAAGGGCATGCTCACCGGTCCGGTGACCCTCCTGCAGTGGTCCTTCGTGCGTGACGACCAGCCCCGCGAGACCACCTGCCGGCAGATCGCCCTGGCGCTGCGCGACGAGGTCGCCGATCTCGAGGCCGCGGGCATCGGCGTGATCCAGATCGACGAGCCGGCGCTGCGCGAAGGGCTGCCGCTGCGCCAGAGCGGGTGGCAGGGCTATCTCGACTGGGCGGTGAACTGCTTCCGGCTGAGCGCGGCGGTGGCCCGCGACGCGACGCAGATTCATACCCACATGTGCTATTCGGAGTTCAACGACATCATCGCCGCGATCGCCGCGCTGGATGCCGACGTGATCACCATCGAGACTTCGCGTTCGGACATGGAACTGCTCGACGCCTTCCAGGACTTCGCCTATCCCAACGAGATCGGCCCGGGGGTCTACGACATCCATTCGCCGAACATTCCCGAGGTGGACTGGATGGTGGCGCTGATGGCGAAGGCCGCCGAGAAGATCCCCGCCGAGCGGTTGTGGGTCAACCCGGACTGCGGCCTCAAGACCCGCGGCTGGGCCGAGGTCGAACCGGCGCTGGCGGCGATGGTCGAGGCCGCCGGGGTGCTGCGCCGGCGTTTCGGCTGAGCCAGGCCGGTCGAGCGCGACGCCCGGTCGCCGGTGTGCGGCCGGGCGTCGCCGCTTGCACGATGACTGATAAGATAGTCCCGATCGCATCGCTTTCATCCGACGGGAGTCATCATGCGCCTCATTCCTGCCTCGCTGCTTTTCCTGATGCTTGCCGGCCCGCTGGGCCTGGCCGGCTGTGCCGTCCGCCAGCCCGGCTCGCCGCCGCCGGCGGTGTCCGATCTGGCCTCCGGGGAGGCGTCGGCCGACACGGCCGATGTGCCCGCGTCTCCGCTGCTGCCCTCGGCCTTCTTCGCCGACGGGGCCGATGCCTTCATCGCCTGGCGCTGCACCCCGGCTCA
Source organism: Modicisalibacter tunisiensis (assembly GCF_020148005.1). Lineage (GTDB taxonomy): Bacteria > Pseudomonadota > Gammaproteobacteria > Pseudomonadales > Halomonadaceae > Modicisalibacter > Modicisalibacter tunisiensis. The sequence continues at coordinate 1,720,574 of NZ_JAGXFD010000001.1, forward strand.
GGACCTGATCGCGGCGTTTCCCGAGGATCACCTGCGACTGTGGTCGGGCCAGGGCCACTACCGGCTCGACCCGGCGGTGGTGGCCTCGGGCGCCCGCTATGTCAAGGGTGACCTGTCGTTCTGGAACAAGGGCGACAAGGCGCTGGTGGAGAGCGACAACGGCCGCCTGGAGTGCCATGAGGACGTGCATCGCCGGACCCTGACGCGGGCCGATCATCCCGACTCGATCTTCCACGCCGTGGGCAACGAGCCGGGCTGGACGCTGGACCTGGACCGCCGTGCCGCCCGCCTGCACCTGGTGACCGAGTATGGCGAAAAGGCGCGCACCCTGAGCTATCAGCTGCTCGGTCTCGACAACGGCGAGCAGGCCCGTGTCACCCTGCGTGCCCACGACAACGGCGAGCCGATCACCGTGCGCCTGCGGGCGCGGGCCTGCTTCGACGCGATGAGCGGCAAGCCCTATCCGGTGCGGGTGCGCATCGAGACTCCCGAGCGGGTCCTGCAGGGCTGCGGGCAGGGCATCGAGCGCTCGCCTTGAGTCGATTTCATCGAATGGTTGGCGGAGTTTTTTGCGATTCTCATTGCAAAAAAGCCAAGTAACATGGGCGGCATGATCCATTCATCAGGAGACCGGAGCCATGACCACACCGACCAGGGTACTGCTGCTCAACAGTTCGATTCTCGGCGACAACGGCCAGTCACGAGGCCTGGCGGCCCACTTCAGGGCGCAGGCCGAGCGTCGCGGCGGCGTGACCATCACCGAGCGTGACCTGGTGAGCGATGCGCTGCCCCACCTGGACGGTGCCGAGCTGGGCAGCTGGATGATCGAGCCGGCCGAGCGCGATGCCGCCCAGCGTGAGCTGGCCGCGCGTTCCGAGACGCTGCTCGAGGAGTTCTTCGCGCATGACGTGATCGTGCTGGCGGCGCCGCTGTACAACTTGGGCATTCCCTCGCAGCTCAAGGCCTGGTTCGACCGCGTGCTGCGCGCCGGTCGCACCTTCCGCTACACCGAGAATGGCCCGCAGGGGCTGGTCGAGGGCAAGCGCGCCCTGGTGCTCGCCGCCCGCGGCGGTCAGTATGCCGGCACGCCGCTCGACTCACAGACGCCGCACCTCACCCACATGCTGGGGCTGATGGGCATCGGCGACGTCGAGTTCGTGTATGCCGAGGGGCTGGCGATGGGCGACGAGGCACGTGAGAGTGCGCTGGGCGAGGCGCACCAGGCGATCGATGCGCTGGTTGACCGCCTGTAATCAGCGCGCCGTCTATCGCCAGCGATGCCGGGCCTCAGCGCCCGGCATCGTCGTTTCCGGCGCGTGATGCGACGAAGGTGCGGTGGTCCTGGGCGACGCAGTCGGCATAGCGCATCGCCAGGGTGATGACCAGGTCGGTGAAGGCGTCCAGCCGGCCTTCCAGGTGGTGGCAGACGTGGCGGGCGAAACGGCCCGGGTCGTCGGGATTGAGCGAGCGTGAGCCGCGCAGGTGCTCGCGGGCGAGGATCCGCCCCCACTGGCGGACCAGCTTGCGGTAGGGCTTGCCGGCGTCGATCTTGTGGGTCGGGTAGTCGGCCTTGAACGGCGAGCGCTCGCGCACCGAGAACACCGTCTCGCCGAGATGCAGCCAGCCCAGGTACGGGTCGGGATGCTCGGCGATGGCATGGAAGGCGGCGGCGTGGCGAATGCCTTCGTGCGGGAAGGCGGCGCGCCAGGCGCGCTTCTCGGCGCGGTCCATCAGCCGCCAGCCCTCCGGCGGTGTCTGCTGCTTGATGTCGAGGATCACGTCGTCGTGGCCGTGGGCCTCGTCGGCCTCGATCAGCACGTAATAGCGTTCCAGCCCCAGCGAGCCGGTGCCGGCGTCGAGGCGGCGCGCCAGGTCCTTGACGCGAAAGTGCGCCGCGCCCTGGTTGGCGGCGCCGCCGGACAGGGTCTGCGGGTATTCCGTCTCCACCGCCTTGCGCAGCTGGCTGGCCTTGTCGGCCGGCAGGCCGGCCAGCTTGTTGGGGCGGTCGGCGAAGCGACGCCCCTCGCCGTCGCGCCGGGTCCACTTGCCGAGCATGCGCGCCCGGCTGTTCCTGGCGGCGACGTCGCCGAGAAAGCCCTTGAGCACGCCCTTGGCGGTATCGAGGTTGACGGCCTCGGGGATCTCGCCCTCGCGGTGGCGGGCCAGCTCGGCCTGATAGTGGGCGAGCAGGGTGGCGACCGCCTTGCGCGTGGCCTTGGCGGACAGCCCCACGTTCTCCCGGGCGTCGAGCACCACGCTGATCGCCAGGCGCCAGACGTCGTACTGGTAGTCGCCGATCAGGGCGTCGTCGAAGTCGTCCATGCCGTAGCGCACGCGATCGTCGTGGTGGCCGTAGGCGCCGAAGTTGTAGGCATGGGCGTCGCCCTGCAGCCAGGTCTGGGTCTCGGGCGTGCCGCCGAACAGCGCGACGCGCCAGTCATGCCACACGTCGTCCCAGTAGAGGTGGTTGGTGCCGCGGAAGAAGCGGTAGGGCGAGGCGGCCAGCTTGGCATACTTGGCCTCGCGGTCGGCGGCGTCGAGGCCCGCGTTGGCCCGGGTGATGGCGTCGATCACCTGGCGGGGCCGGTTGTGCAGGGTCAGGGGCTGTGACATGCGATCGATTCCTGAAAGGTGGCGGCCGCCTGGGGCGGCGGTGCGGACAGGGAGTCTAGCTCAGGCGGATGACCGGCGTGTGTCGGCGTCCGTGTCAGGCCGCGGCCCAGGGCGGGCGATGGGCGAGAGCGCGAGCGTGAACCGGGCAGTCCTCGCGATGGGCGCCGGGCAGATAGCCGGTGCTCATCAGGAACTCGTTGACGATTTCCGGGCCGGTGAAGCGGAAGGTCCGCCGGAACAGCCGGGTCCACTCGGCGAGCGAACGCGGGTGATGGGCGTCCAGCCAGGCCTTGAAGCTGCCGTGCTCGGCCTGCAGGGCCTGCACCACGCCGGCGTTGTGGATCGCGGCGTCGACCTTGCGGCGGTTGCGGATGATGCCGGCATCGCCGAGCAGACGTTCGCGTTCGGCCGCGTCGTAGGCGGCGACCCGGGCGACCTGAAAGCCGTCGAAGGCCGTCTGGAAGGCCTCGCGCTTCTTGAGCACCGTCAGCCACGACAGCCCCGCCTGGTTGATCTCCAGGACCAGGCGCTCGAACAGGGTGTCGTCATCGGCGACCGGGAAGCCGTACTCCCGGTCATGGTAGGGCCCGTGGTAGGGGTGGCCGGGGGCCAGGTCACAGTAGTCGGCCATGGCGGTTTCCGCATCGCGAATGAAGGTGCCCGGGCCGCCCGTGTGACGCGGCGGCCGTCATCGGGCATCATGCCCCAGAACGCGTCGCCGGGAAAAGCCGTTCCCGGCAGCCCACCACGGAGGAACGTGAACATGCAGTATCTGCACACCATGGTTCGGGTCAGCGACCTCGAGGCGTCGCTGCACTTCTACTGCAACCTGCTGGGACTCAAGGAGATCAGCCGCAAGGAGAGCGAGAAGGGGCGCTTCACGCTGGTCTTCCTCGCGGCACCCGAGGACGAGGCGCGGGCGCGCGAGGAAGGCACGGCAATGGTCGAGCTGACCTGGAACTGGGACCCCGAGGACTACAGCGGCGGCCGCAACTTCGGCCATCTGGCCTATCGGGTCGAGGACATCTACGCCCTGTGCGAGCATCTCCAGGCCAACGGCGTGACCATCAACCGCCCGCCGCGCGACGGCCACATGGCCTTCGTGCGCTCGCCGGACGGCATCTCCATCGAGCTGCTGCAGAAGGGCGAGGCCCTGGCGCCGCGCGAGCCGTGGGCTTCCATGGAGAATACCGGCAGCTGGTAAAGAGGGTGCTTGCAAACTACTGCGCTAGGCCATGCTGCGTCGAAATCAGCCTCGCGCGCGAGCCCGGTCAATAGTGCTCATTTACAGGCTCGTAAACTCGTGCGCGAGCCCGGTCCGCTATTTCGGCTGATTTTTCCTTGCCTGGCCGTCGCTCGTAACATTTGCAAACACCCTCTGGGTATTGGTTCAGGATCGGGGAGGAGCGCATGCAGCTGGATGACGCGTTGCACGCCGCCTTTCGCCGCGAGGCGACGGGGCTGGAGGGCATCGATGTCGCGGTCTACGAGAAGTACGACCGCGACCCGTGCGAGCCGATCATCGGCCTTGGCCCGCGCGAGGCCCCGATCGGTTTCTTCGGGCGTGACCCGGGGGAGCAGGAGGTGCGCTGGGGCGAGCCGTTCATCGGCGCCGGCGGGCAGAAGGTCCGCGAGGGATTGTACCGGGCGATCCACGGTGCGGCACTGCCGGACTTCGAGGCCTCGCGCGAGGTCGGCCGGCTGGCCTTCTGGGCCAACACCGTGCCCTACAAGCCGCTCGGCAACAAGGCCTGGCCGATGGCGGTCAAGCGCCGCTTCCAGCCGCTGATGGCCGCGGTGCTGGTGGATCACTGGCAGGGACGCGAACTGATCACCCTGGGCCGCGAGGCCTTCCTGTGGTTCGGCATCAACCAGTCCCGCGAGACGCGCCAGGCGCTCGACGCGTTCTGGAAGCGCGACGACCGCTTCGAGACCCATCACGACACTCCCCTGCAGCTGGAGAACGGCCACGCGGCGACCTTCCGGCTGTATCCGCTGCCGCATCCCTCGCCGCTCAACCAGACCTGGTACCGGCGCTTTCCGGACCTGCTGGCGGCACGCCTGGAATCACTCGATGCCGCGCGCCGGCTGGGCTGAACCGGCCGTGTGGCGAGCCTAGGCACTGTCTGAAAAGTCGACGAGCGAAGGTCAGACAAGGCAAAAATCAGCGAAAAGGCGGAGTTTACGGGGTGTAAATGAGCATTTTGAGCTGATTTTTAACGCAGTATGGCCGAGCGCAGACAGTTTTCAGACAATGCCTAGTCGGGGCGGATCGCCAGCCGCCCGCTACCCAGCAGGATCAAAGCGAGAGCGCCGATCAGGTACATCCCCTGCAGTTCCAGTGCCCAGCCGCCCTGATCGCTCAGGCTCAGCAGCTGCCCGGTATGCACCAGGGCGATGGCGACGATCATGTTGCCGGCCATCAGCACACCGGCGATGCGCGTCTGCCAGCCGAGGATCGCCATCAGCGGCGCCACCACCTCGCCGACCAGCACGCCGTAGGCCAGGACGGTGGGCAGGCCGTGATCGGCGACGAGCCCGCCGATCCAGTTGAGCGTGGCGGGGTGCAGCAGCTTGGCGATTCCGTGCAGGAGAATCAGGCCGCCGAGGCCGAGCCGCAGCAGCAGCTTGCCGAGGGCGTCGTTGTGGAGGGCGTTGCGCATCGAGTTCCTCGCCGTGAGTGGTGGGCTGATGTGACGTCCTACTATTCCATGATTGGGTCACCGGGCCCAGCCACGCTTTCCACGACGAGACAACGCCGTCGGGCGGCGCGAACAAAATCCCCCGAGCCCCTACAAAAGCCGGGACCGAGCGGCTACCCTAAGGACCGTCGAGCGTGCCGTACCTCGACGGCGCGTCCTGCCGGGCGAAGTGGCAGGGCGTATCTGATCCGGACACAAGAGACCGGGCACCAGAGAACAGAGAACGACATCGCAACCGAAGACTCGTCGCATCGCCAGGCGTGATGCGTCGTCGCGGGCCACCGGGCAAGGACGTCCGTGACACCACGACGACATCGAGCATTCGGACCATGAGGCTCCTCGTACGGCCCGGTCGCCACGAGGAAGCAGCCGCCGGCACGAGGCCGGTGGAAGGAGAAAGGGACTTTCCATGCGAGGCATCTTCCGTCCTTTGCAGGCTCGGCTGGCGCGCATGCTGCCGGTGCGTGCCCTGCCCCCCGAACGACAGCGCTACTTCCATACGCTGTCGCGACTCTACCTGATCGCCATCATCACCTACGTCGTCGACCTGATCCCGCTGTTCTGGCTGCTGGGCAGCCGGCGGCTGCTGGCGGTGTCGCTGGTCGGCCTTGCCGTGACGCTGGTGGCCCGCGAGATCCACCGGCGCGGCTACATGAGCAGTGCCGTGCTGCTGCTGCTGGGGATGATGACCGTCCACATGCTCTCGGCCCTGCAGGTCTACGGCAGCGGCCGGGGCTTCGAGCTGTATTTCGCCCTGACCCTGCTGATCACCTACATCAGCGCCCTCGACCAGCGCCTGAAGTGGCTGGTCAGCACCGGGGTGCTGACGCTGACCGCCTGGCAGCTGGTGCGTGACGGCGCGTCCGGGGGCATGCTGGCGCCCGGCGTGGCTAATGCCGTGCTGGTGGTGAACCTGGCCACGGTGAGCGTGCTGTTCGGCGTGATCCTGCGCCAGCTCGAGGGCGTGACCGAGCGTCTCGAGGTCAGCTACCGGCGTCAGGCCAATCACGATGCCCTGACCGGCGTCTACAACCGGCGTGCGGCCCTCAAGGCCGTCGAGCGTGCTCAGTTCGACGGTGCGCCCTTTGCCCTGCTGATGCTGGACATCGATCATTTCAAGCGCATCAACGATACCTACGGCCACAAGTGCGGCGACCGCGCGCTGTGCCATGTGGTCGAGTGCCTGCGTCTCAATCTGCGTGACGAGGACATGCTGGGCCGCTACGGCGGCGAGGAGTTCATCGCCGTGCTGCAGGGCATGGATCGCGAGGAGGCGATGGGCGTGGCCCGGCGTCTGCGGGCCTGCGTGAGCGACACGCCCTACGAGACGCAGAGCCACGGCACGCTGTCCCTGACGGTGAGCATCGGCGTGGCGGTGCCGCGGGAAGCCGCCGACCTCGATGCCCTGGTGGCGCTGGCCGACCAGCGGCTGTATGCCGCCAAGCGCAGCGGGCGCAATCGGGTCTGCGGCCACGACATCGAATCCCCCGCCGCCCGCGAGGCCATGCGGGAGATGCCGCTGGCCTTCGCACCGTCACGCTCGTGAGCGCCTCCGGCCCGGCCAGAGGCGGCCGGGCCGGCAGGGTCGGGGCTACAGGGCGGCGATCTTGTCGCGCTGCTCGGCGAGCACCTGGCGGCTGGCCTGGGCCTCGGCCAGCTTGGCGCGCTCCTTCTCGACCACCTCGGCGGGCGCCTTGGCAACGAAGCTCTCGTTGCCGAGCTTCTTCTCGAGTCCGCCGATGAACTTGTCCTGCTTGTCGAGCTCCTTGCCCAGGCGCTTGAGCTCGGCGTCCTTGTCGATCAGCCCGGCCATCGGCACCAGCACCTCCATGTCGCCGACCAGCTGGGTGGCGGCGAGCGGTGCCTCGGCGGGGTCGTCGAGCCATTCGGCGCTGTCCAGCTTGGCCAGCTTGGCGAGGAAGCGACGATTGGCCACGAGCCGCTCGCGATCGGCGTCGCCGCCCTTGGTCAGCAGCACGTCGAGCGGCTTGCCGGGAGCCAGGTTCATCTCGGCGCGGATGTTGCGCACCGCGACGATCACGCCCTTGAGCCACTCGATATCGCGCTCGGCGGTCTCGTCGAGGCGGGCGTCGTCGGCCTGCGGCCAGGGCTGGGTCATGAGCGACGCGCCCTCGGCGGCCGTGCCGGCCAGCGGCGCCACGCGCTGCCAGATTTCCTCGCTGATGAACGGCATCATCGGGTGCGCCAGGCGCAGGATGGCCTCGAGCACGCGCACCAGGGTGCGTCGCGTGCCGCGCTTGGCGGCCGGCGAGGCGTTGTCGTCCCACAGCACCGGCTTGGAGAGCTCCAGGTACCAGTCGCAGTACTCGTTCCAGACGAACTCGTAGAGCGCCTGGGAGGCCAGGTCGAAGCGGTAGTCGTCGAGCGTGCGGGTGACCTCGCGCTCGGTGCGCTGCAGCCGCGAGACGATCCAGCGATCGGCCAGGGACAGCTCGACCTCGCCGTCGAGCCCGACGTCCTCGCCCTCGGTGTTCATCAGCACGTAGCGCGAGGCGTTCCACAGCTTGTTGCAGAAGTTGCGGAAGCCGTCGAGACGGCCCATGTCGAACTTGACGTCACGCCCGGTGGTGGCCAGCGACAGGAAGGTGAAGCGCAGCGCGTCGGTGCCGTGGGGCTCGATGCCCTCGGGGAACTCGGCCTGGGTGGCCTTGGCGATCGCCTTGGCCTTCTGCGGCTGCATCATGTTGCCGGTGCGCTTGGCCACCAGGCTGTCCAGGTCGATGCCGTCGATCAGGTCGATGGGGTCGAGCACGTTGCCCTTGGACTTGGACATCTTCTGGCCCTGGGCGTCACGCACCAGACCGTGGACGTAGACCTGCCTGAAGGGCACCTCGCCGGTGAACTTCAGGGTCATCATGATCATCCGCGCGACCCAGAAGAAGATGATGTCGAAGCCGGTGACCAGCACGCTGGAGGGGTGGAAGGTGGCGAGTTCGGGCGTGGGTTCCGGCCAGCCCAGGGTGCCGAAGGTCCACAGCCCGGAACTGAACCAGGTGTCGAGCACGTCCTCGTCCTGGGCCAGCGCCACGTCGGCGGCCAGGCCGTACTTGTCGCGGGCCTCGGCCTCGCTGCGCGCCACGTAGACGTTGCCCTCGGCATCGTACCAGGCCGGGATGCGATGGCCCCACCACAGCTGGCGCGAGATGCACCAGTCCTGCAGGTCGCGCATCCAGGCGAAGTACATGTTCTCGTAGTTCTTCGGCACGAACTGGATATCGCCGTTCTCGACCGCCTCGATGGCGGGCTTGGCGAGCGTCTCGACGGCGACGAACCACTGGTCGGTGAGCAGCGGCTCGATGACGTCGCCACTGCGGTCGCCATAGGGCAGTGTGTTGGTGATCGTCTCGGTCTTCTCGAGCAGCCCCGCGGCCTCCATGTCGGCGACGATGCGCTCGCGGGCGGCGTAGCGATCGAGCCCGGCGTAGGCGGCCGGCAGGGCGGGATCGATGTCGTCACGTGGGCGACCCTGCAGGTCGAAGGCCTCGGCGCGCTCGCGGATGGTGGCCTCGGGGGTCATGACGTTGATCAGCGCGAGCCCCTGGCGCTTGCCGACCTCGTAGTCGTTGAAGTCGTGGGCCGGGGTGATCTTCACGCAGCCCGAGCCCTTGTCCATGTCGGCGTGCTCGTCGGCGACGACGGGAATGCGCCGGCCGACCAGCGGCAGCTCGATGAACTTGCCGATCAGCGAGGCATAGCGCGGGTCGTCCGGGTTGACCGCCACCCCGGTGTCGCCGAGCAGGGTCTCCGGGCGGGTGGTGGCGACCACCAGGTGGTCGAGCCCGGCGTCGGTTCTCGCGCCGTCGGCCAGCGGGTAGCGGAAGTGCCAGAACTGGCCCTGCTGCTCCTTGTTCTCGACCTCGAGGTCGCTGATCGCGGTGTGCAGCGTGGGATCCCAGTTGACCAGCCGCTTGCCGCGGTAGATCAGGCCCTCGTCGAACAGCCGCACGAAGACCTCCTGCACCGCCTTGTAGAAGCCGTCGTCCATGGTGAAGCGCTCCCGCGTCCAGTCGACGCTGGCGCCCATGCGACGCAGCTGGCGGGTGATGTGGCCGCCGGACTCCTGCTTCCATTCCCAGATCTTGTCGGTGAACGCCTCGCGGCCCAGGTCGTGGCGGCTCTTGCCTTCCTCGGCGGCGACCTTGCGCTCGACCAGCATCTGGGTGGCGATGCCGGCGTGGTCGGTGCCCACCTGCCACAGGGTGTTGCGGCCCTTCATGCGCTGGTAGCGCACCAGGGTGTCCATGATGGTGTCCTGGAAGGCATGCCCCATGTGCAGGCTGCCGGTGACGTTGGGCGGCGGGATCATGATCGAGAAGGGCTGACCCTCGCCCGAGGGCGCGAAGCGGTTGTCGGCTTCCCAGCGCTGGTACCAGCGGGTTTCGATCTGTTCGGGTTGGTAGGTCTTGTCCATGAGCGCTCTGTCTGACGGTGCCGGGTCGACCGAGCGCGGCCTCGCTTGTCGCGGCGCGCCACCGATCGCAGGCGTGAGGAAAAATGGGCCCGATTATAGCGTCCGTGGCCGGCAACGTCATGGGAGAGTCGGGCTGTGTAAACCCACCCGGTTGTTCACGGGAAGCCCCACCCGACTAATCGGGAGGTGGTCATTCAGGCTGACGGGCCCGCCGGGGTATCGTGGGGCGGGGATTTATCCCCGATGGCGGCTTCATCGCGACTGAAGTCGCTCCCACAGTCGCTCGGCCATGCTGGCCGGCCTGATTGAGGGTCTTGTGGGAGGGGATTCATCCCCGATGGCGGAGCCCGGTGGCCGCCCCTCGCGACTGACGTCGCTCTCACGGCCAGGCTCCGGATGAACAATCTGGTGAGAGATCACGGCTAGAGCTTGTGGGCCTTGACCGGGTATCCGCGCTGTTTGTAGGTCTGCCAGCATTCGCGCTTGGCCTCGAGCACGGCCTGATGCTGGTTGATGATCTCGGCGACCCGCTCGAAGCGCGAGAACCACTCGGGAATGGCGTCATCGAGGTTGAGCATCGCCTCGATGGGCGGGCTGTCGGGCCCGGGGTCGGGGGGCGACTCCCAGCCCAGGGTCACCGGCGGCGTCGGCGCGATGGCATCGGCGAGCAGGCCGTGGGGCAGGTAGCTCTCGGGCTTGAAGGTCCACAGCCGCTCGTCCATGTCGCGGGCCATGGCTTCGTCGCGGGTGTGAATGTGCAGCCGGTAGCCCTTGCGGTGGATGGTCTCGGCCAGCCGGCAGGCGAAGTCGAGACGCGCCTCGAGGGTGGTGTCGGGTAGGATGTAGAAATCGACGTGGGTCATGAGACTCCGTCTAAAACGGACTGCGCTCGGCCATGCAGCGTTAAAAATCGGCTCGTACGCGAGCGCGGTCAAGATGCTCATTTAACAACCTGTAAACTCCGCTCTCTCGCCGATTTTTGCCTTGCAACCCACATGGATGTGGGAAGTGCGTTGGCCCGTAGGGAACGGGCCTAGCCCTGGCCTTCGCTCGTCGGCGTTTTATCTCGGAGTCTTGGGAGTGAGGTGGCTGCCTTGCCCCCGGGAAGGCCGTCTTGCCGGGGGCAGGGAAAGCCGCTTACGCCAGCCGGGTCAGCCAGCCGCGCTTGTCCTCGCTGCGACCGTACTGCAGGTCGAGCAGGCGGGTGCGCAGGCGCTTGGCGTATTCGCCGCCGTTGTCGCCGGAAAGGCGCAGACGCTCGTCCTCGCTGACCAGCTCGCCGACCGGGGTGACCACCGCGGCGGTACCGCAGGCGAAGACCTCGACCAGCTCGCCGGAGGCCGCCCCCTCGCGCCACTCGTCGATGCTGATGTGGCGCTCTTCCGGGGTCAGGCCTTCCTCGCGCGCGAGTTCGAGGATCGAGTCGCGGGTCACGCCCTCGAGGATGGTGCCGGTGAGCTGCGGGGTGACGATGCGCCCGTCCTTGTAGACGAAGAACAGGTTCATGCCGCCGAGTTCCTCGATCCAGCGGTTCTCGACCGCATCGAGGAAGGCGACCTGGTCGCACTGGTGCGCCTCGGCTTCCTTCTGCGCGGCCAGCGAGGCGGCGTAGTTGCCGCCGCACTTGGCATAACCGGTGCCGCCCGGGGCGGCGCGCTTGTAGTTGGACGACAGCCAGATCGACACCGGCTTGACGCCGCCCTTGAAGTAGGCGCCGGCCGGTGAGGCGATCACGTAGTAGTCGACCTCCTTCGAGGGCCGCACGCCGAGGAAGGTCTCGCTGGCGATCATGAACGGACGCAGGTAGAGGCTGGTTTCCTCGCCGTCGCGCGGGGTCGGCACCCAGGCGCTGTCCTGGGCGAGCAGGGCCTTCAGCGAGCCGATGAAGTCCTCGTCGGACAGCTCGGGCAGCGCCAGGCGGCGGGCGGAGGCACGGAAGCGTTCGGCGTTCTTCTCCGGACGGAAGGTCCACACCGAGCCGTCGGCATGCCGGTAGGCCTTGACGCCCTCGAAGATCTCCTGGCCGTAGTGCAGCACGGCAGCGGCCGGATCGAGGGTCAGCGGCCCGTAGGGACGGACTTCGCGGCCGTGCCAGCCGGCGTCCGCCGTCCAGCGGATATGGGCCATGTGGTCCGTGAAGTAGCGGCCGAAGCCGGCGTTGCCGAGAATCTGCTCGCGGATGGCGGGATCCGTGGGGTGGGCGGTAGGCCGGATGTCGAAGCCTGAAGTGGTCACCGGAGGTCTCCGTAGCTGTGATGGCCGGGGCGGGCTGCCCGGCGGTCGTTACGCGTTGCGGGTTTCGTTCGGACACCGCTCGGAGGTGGTCGGGGAGGACCGGGCAGGGCGGTGCCGTGGATGCTGTCGAGAATGACACAAACGCTGCGGGCCGGGAAAGCCCGGCCCGCAGCGCGTCACGAGGACGTTAGCACGCAAATGGCTGGCTGCGAAGCCTCACTCCTCTTCGGAGACGACCGACTCGGCCTCGCGATCCAGCAGGTACTGGGTCAACAGCCCCACCGGCCGGCCACTGGCGCCCTTCTCCTTGCCGCTGCTCCAGGCGGTACCGGCGATGTCCAGATGCGCCCACGGGTAGTGGTCGGTGAAGCGCGAGAGGAAGCAACCGGCGGTAATGGTGCCCGCCGGGCGCCCGCCGACGTTGGCCAGATCGGCGAAGTTGGAGTCCAGCTGCTCCTGATACTCGTCCCACAGCGGCAGGTGCCAGGCGCGGTCCCAGGCGGTCTCGCCGGCGTCGAGCAGGTCGAGCGCCAGGTCGTCGTCGTTGGCCATCAGGCCGGTGGCGTGATGGCCCAGCGCGATGATGGCGGCACCGGTGAGGGTGGCGATGTCGACCACGCTGGCCGGCGTGAAGCGCTCGGCATAGGTCAGGGCGTCGCACAGCACCAGGCGACCCTCGGCGTCGGTGTTGAGCACTTCCACCGACAGCCCCTTGAGGGTCTTGATGATGTCGCCGGGCTTGGTGGCGCGGCCATCGGGCATGTTCTCGGCGCTGGCGACGATCGCCACCAAGTTGATCTTCGGGCGGATGGCAAGAACCGACTTGACGGTACCGAACACGCTGGCGGCACCGCACATGTCGAACTTCATCTCGTCCATGCCCGCGCCGGGCTTGAGCGAGATGCCACCGGAATCGAAGGTGATGCCCTTGCCGACCAGCACGTGGGGGGCTTCCTCGGGGTCCTCGGCGCCCTGGTACTTCATGACGATCAGCCGCGAGGGTTCATCACTGCCGCGACCCACGGAGAGCAGCGAGTGGGCGCCCAGTTCCTCCAGGGCGGCCTCGTCGAGGATCTCGACGCTCAGCGCGCCGGCGGAGGTCTTGCCGAGCTCCTCGGCCTGGGCGGCAAGGTAGCGGGGCGTGCAGACGTTGCCGGGCAGGTTGCCCAGGGTGCGGGCATAGTTGATGCCCTCGCCAACGGCCTGGCCGACCTGTGCGCCCTGGCGGGCGGCGTCGGCCTCGGCGCTGTCGGTGACCAGCAGGCCGAGTTTGGCCAGCCGTGAGGCCGGGGCAGGCTCCGACTTGAACTCGGTGAAGCGATACAGGGCGCGCAGCGTGGCCTCGCCGACCATGCGGGCCTTCCAGGCCGCGTCGCGCTCATTGACCGGCACGTCGTTGAAGGCGACCACCGCCTCGTCGACGGGCAGCTTGGCCAGTGCCGGGAAGGTGGCATCGAGGGCCTTGCGGAAATTGCCCTCGTGGCACTTGTCGCGCTCGCCGAGGCCGACCAGCAGCAGGCGTTCGGCGGCCAGGCCCGGCGCGAAGGGAATCAACTGCACGTTGCCGAGCCCGGCGTCGAAGTCGCCGCGCTCGATCAGCTGGCCGATCAGCCGTTCGCTGGCGTCGTCGAGCTTGGCGGCGGCCGGGAGCAGGTCGCCGTCCTTGAACACCGGCACCACGAGACAGGCCGTCTCCACCTTGGCCGGATTGACGGTGAGAACAGAAAATTCCATGGCGTCTCCACAGGGCTGGGGGTACTGACGGGGATCGCCGCCCGTGACGAGACAGCGCCCCGGGGAATCGGGATAATGCCGGCGGCGTCGAGCGCGGCCGGCCGAATTCCCAGTGTACGCAAAGCGCTGCGGCATTGCATGGACGTCGTGAGCGCGCCGGCGACGGGACGTGCTATCGTAAACGCGCCCTGAGGGAGACCGCTTTGATTATCTTTCGTTATCTGATTCGCGAAATCCTGATCACCATGGCGGCCGTCGCCGGCGTGCTGTTGCTGGTGATCATGGGCAGTCGCTTCATCCGTTATTTCTCGGATGCCGCCGCCGGCGAGATTCCGGTCAGCCTACTGGGTACGCTGATGCTGCTGCACATGCCCAGCTTTCTCGAGCTGATCCTGCCGCTGGCGTTCTTTCTCGGCATCCTGCTGGCCTACGGCCAGCTCTATCTCAACAGCGAGATTACCGTGCTCGTCGCCTGCGGGGTCAGCCCCAACCGGCTGCTCAAGGTGACCATGCTGCCGGCGCTGCTGGTCACGCTGCTGGTGGCGGCGTGCAGCCTGTGGCTGACCCCCACGGGGGCGCGCCAGAACGCCATGCTGATCGAGGAGCAGCAGAGCCGCCTGGATTTCTCGGCCCTGCAGCCCGGGCGCTTTCAGGACTTCGGCGACGGCCGCACGGCCTACACCCGCGACTTCAACGACGACAAGACGCGCATGCAGGACGTGTTCATCAGCGAGCGCCAGCGGCGCGGCGACGGCACCCCGGAAACCGTGGTGACGCGTGCCGAGGGCGGCTACCAGACCACCGATCCCGATACCGGCAGTCGCTTCTTGGTGCTGAAGAACGGCCGGCGTTACAGCGTCGCGCCGGGGCGCAACGTGGCCGAGCGCCTGGACTTCGAGACCTATGCCGTGCGGCTGTCGCGGGCCGCCGAGATGGCCACCCTCGACGATGCCAGGTACGCCTCGACACCGACGCTGATCGCGCGTGGCGACGTCCAGGCCCAGGCCCAGCTGCAGTGGCGCGCGAGCCTGCCGCTGATGGTGCCCATCCTCACGCTGCTGGCGCTGCCGCTGTCGCGGGTCAATCCCCGCCAGGGCCGCTTCGCCCGGCTGCTGCCGGCGATCTTCCTGCACATCAGCTACCTGAGCCTGCTGCTGGCCGCGCTGGATGCCATCGGCCGCGGCTCGTTGTCGCCGACGATCGGCATGTGGCCCATCCATCTCGGCTACCTGCTGCTGGGGCTGTGGCTGACCCGACGTTCGCAACTGGCGGGAGGACGCTGATGCTGGCCGATCGTTTCGACCGTTACCTCGCCCGCAACGTGCTGGGCGCCATCCTGGTGGTGCAACTGGTGCTGCTGGGGCTCGACCTGGTGATCAGCTTCATCAACGACCTCAACGACGTCGAGGGGGGCTACTCGACCCTCGACGTGCTGTTCTACCGCGGGCTGCAGCTGCCCTGGCGCTTCTACCAGTACGCGCCGGTGGCAGTGCTGATCGGCTCGCTGATCGGGCTGGGCAGCATGGCCTCGAGCAACGAGCTGACGGTGATTCGTGCCGCGGGACGTTCGCTGACGCGGATTCTCTGGGGGGCGATGAAGCCGCTCATCCTGATCGTCGCCATCCTGCTGCTGATCGCCGAGTTCGTCAGCCCGCGCACCGAGCAGTTCGCCAAGGCCTGGCGGCTGGAGCAGATGGAAGGCGCCGGGGCGGTGCTCAGCGAGCGTGGCGGCTGGCAGCGGGAAGGCGACGACTACTATCGCTTCGGGGCGATTCGGGCCGACGACACGGTGGTCGGCGTGACCCGCTACCACTTCGACGGCCAGCGGCTGCTCAGCGCCACTCAGGCCAGCCGGGCGGTCTGGCAGGGCGACCACTGGGAGCTCGAGAACGTCGATGTCACCCGTTTCACCGAGTCGGGCACCACCTCCCGCCATGCCCCCCGTCAGGCCTGGGACACCTCGCTCTCGCCGGCCCAGCTCAACCGTCTGCTGCGACCGGTCGACAGCCAGGCGCCCAGCGAGCTGTGGGCCTATGCACGCTACCTGCAGTCCCAGGGGCAGGCCGCCACCCAGCCGCTGCTCTATTTCTGGCAGAAGCTGCTGCTGCCGTTGACCCTGGCCTCGCTGGTGCTGGTCGCCGCCTCCTTCGTCTTCGGACCGCTGCGCAGCGTCGCCGCCGGCACACGGGTGTTCTACGGCGTGATCGTCGGCCTGTCGTTCAAGTACCTGCAGGACCTGCTGGCGCCGGCCTCCACGCTGTTCGGCTTCTCGCCGGTCTGGGCGGTGCTGGCGCCCACCCTGGGCTGCGTGGCGCTGGGGCTGTACCTGCTGCGCCGCAGCGGCTGACCCGGCCCGCCTCGCGCGGTCGGCCCCCGGCCCTGACCTGATAGCCGGCCCTCATCGTCATGATCGTTTTTGACGATGAGGGTTGCGGAGACATATGCGAATCATTTACATTCGATATCGCATTACCCAGCGAGGTGTGATCATGTACGTATGTCTCTGCAAGGGCGTTTCCGATCGGGCCATCCGCCAGGCCGTGGACGAGGGCGCGCGCAACTGGCGTGAGGTGCGCGAGCGGACCGGCTGTGCCACGCAGTGCGGCAAGTGCGCCTGCATGGGCAAGGCGATCACCCGCGATACCCTGGCGCGGCAGGCCGAGTGCGAGCCGAGCCTGGCCTACGCGATCTAGTCGAGACTGCTTGACGTTGCCATCCGTCATTTCATGGCACTTGGGAATCGTGTGTAACCTGTTGGTCTGATTGGACTTTTTTTACCCTGTCAGCAATACTGGAAGCCAATCGACCGCGGTCGGCGGCGTACCGCTGTGCCCGTGACACAACAAGGCTTGCAAGGAGATTCCCATGAAAGGCGACGTCAAGGTCATCGAGTACCTGAACACCGTGCTCGGCAACGAGCTGGTGGCGATCAACCAGTACTTCCTGCATGCCAAGATGTACAAGGACTGGGGCCTGAAGGCGCTGGCCAAGTGGGAGTACGACGAGTCGATCGAGGAGATGCGCCATGCCGACGAGCTGATCGAGCGCATCCTGTTCCTCGAGGGCCTGCCCAACCTTCAGGACCTGGGCAAGCTGCGCATCGGCGAGGATACCCGCGAGATGCTCGAGAGCGATCTGGCCCTGGAACACCAGGCACGCGGCGACCTGCTGGATGCCATTACCCACTGCGAGCAGGTGCGCGACTACGTCAGCCGTGACCTGTTCCGCAAGATCCTCGACGACGAGGAGGAGCATATCGACGCCCTCGAGACCGAACTCGGCCTGATCGACAAGGTGGGCATCGAGAACTACCTGCAGAAGCAGATGCACGACGCCGGCTGAACCACCGAGGATGGGCCGTGCAACGACGAAGGCGCCCCGCGGGGCGCCTTCGTTGCGTTCGGGGCGGCGTTTTTTCGGCGCTCCGGCGCTCCGGCGCTCCGGCGTCAGCCCAGCTCGTTGACCAGCAGCGCCTCGACGGCGGCGATGCGCTCGGCGAGCTGCGCCTCGTCGGCGGCCAGCACCGTCACATGGCCGATCTTGCGTCCCGGGCGCGGCGCCTTGCCGTAGTCGTGCCAGCGGGTGCCGGGAATGGCGAGTACCGCGTCGCGCTCGGGCAGGGTACCGATGACGTTGAGCATGGCGCAGGGGACCAGCCGCGCGGTGTCGCCCAGCGGCAGGCCGGCGATGGCGCGCAGGTGGTTCTCGAACTGGCTGGTCACCGCGCCCTCGATGCTCCAGTGGCCGGAGTTGTGCACCCGCGGGGCGATCTCGTTGGCCAGCAGGCCATCGCCGGCGACGAAGAACTCGAAGGCCATCACGCCGACGTAGTCCAGGCGCTCCATCACCCGCCGGGCGTAGTCCTCGGCGCGTGCCTGCTGCGGATGCCCGGGCTGCGGCACCGAGCAGTGCAGCATGCCCTGACGATGCTCGTTGCGCGCCAGCGGCCACACGCGCACCTCGCCATCGCGACCGCGCACGGCGATCACCGAGACCTCGTGGTCGAAGTCGATGAAGCCTTCCAGCACCATCGGCACGCCGCCCAGCTCGGCGAAGGCGCCCGCGACGTCGCCGGCCTCGCGCAGCATCTTCTGGCCCTTGCCGTCGTAGCCCAGGGTGCGGGTCTTGAGCACCGCGGGCAGGCCGATGTCGCCCACCGCGGCGTCGAGATCGGCCTGGCTGTCGATCGCCGCCACCGGGGGGAGCGGGATGTCGAGATCGCGGAACAGGGTCTTCTCGGCCCAGCGGTCGCGGGCCGTGGCCAGCGCCTGCGCGGGCGGGAAGGCCGGGCGTTCGTCGGCGAGGCGGGCGACCACCTCGGCGTCGATGTTCTCGAACTCGAAGGTGATCACGTCGCTGACCGCGATCAGTCGCTCGCGGGCGGCGGCGTCGTCCCAGGCGGCGCGCAGGTGGTCGCCGTGGAGTGCGGCGCAGGGCGCCTCGCCGGGGTCGAGGAAGGTGAAGCGGGCGTCGAAGCCGGCGCCGGCTTCGGCAAGCATGCGGCCCAGCTGGCCGCCACCGACGATACCGATACGCATGATCACTGGTCTCCCTGGTCCTGCGGGCGCGGGTCGGGGGCGTCGAGCACGGCCCGGGTCTGTTCGGCGCGATACGCCTCGAGGCGTTCGCGGATCTCGGGGTACTTGTTGCCGAGCATCGCCGCGGCCAGCAGCGCGGCATTGACCGCGCCGGCGCGGCCGATCGCCAGGGTACCGGTGGGGATGCCGGCGGGCATCTGGACGATCGACAGCAGCGAGTCGACGCCGCTGAGCATGCTCGACTGCACCGGCACGCCGAGCACCGGCAGCACGGTCTTGGCGGCGGCCATGCCGGGCAGATGAGCGGCGCCGCCGGCCCCGGCGATGATCACCTCGAGGCCGCGCTCGGCGGCGCTGCCGGCGTAGTCGAACAGCAGATCCGGGGTGCGGTGGGCGGACACCACCTGCACCTCATGCTCGATGCCCAGCCTGTCGAGGGTCTCGGTGGTGTGGCACAGGGTCGACCAGTCGGACTTCGACCCCATGATGACGCCTACCAGTGCGCTCATGCTCTTTTCCCCTTGCGGCGTCGGGCCGTTGCCGACGGGACCGTAACCGGGGCCGGCGGCCGGGACGCGCTCGCTCGTCTGTGGATGATCCGGGCGGGGCGCGCAGGCCCCGCGAAGCAGGCGCCGGATTATAGCATCGCGGCGCCCTCGGGGCATGCCGTCGGGGTCTGGATGCAGGGCAATCGCCGTTGACTCTGATGAGGGCGCCGGGGGCAGGTTGAAGAGGGGGTCCTACGCCATGGATGGCGTAGGTAGCGCCCAGGGAAGGGGTCACAGCGCCCCCTAGCAGACCTGCCGACGGATCAGACCGAGTCATGTTGCAGCTATCTACATAGCCCTGGACCTAGATGAAAGAGGCCTCGAGCTCGAAGCGCGGCACCGGCTCGCCGGCGACCTCGACGGTTTCGCTGAACATCGAAAGCGGCCTGACCCACAGGCCGTAATCGCCGTAGAGCGCCCGGTAGACCACCAGCGGCTCCTCGGTCTCGCTGTGATGGGCCACGCCGAGCACCTCGTAGGTCTGCCCCTTGTAGTGACGGTAGATGCCCGGCACCGGGTGGCTGGATTCACGAGACATCGGCGCTCTCCTCGGTAATGGGTGTCGGGGCCGGGCGTGCGGCCAGCCTGGCCAGTACGCGTGCGGCGGCGGTGAAACCGAAGCTGCCGGTGACGAAGGTCGCCGCGCCGAAGCCGCTGGCGCAGTCGAGCCGGGTGGCCTCGCCGCTGCCCGGCTTCTGCAGGCAGACCTCGCCGTCGCTGCCCGGATAGACGAGCTGCTCGTCAGAATAGACGCATTCCACGCCGAAGCGGCGTTTCGGGTTGCGCGAGAAGCCGAAATCCCGGCGCAGCCGGGCGCGCACCTTGGCCAGCAACGGATCGTGCTCGGTGCGGGCCAGGTCGGCGACGCGGATGCGCGTGGGGTCGGTCTGGCCGCCGGCGGCGCCGGTGACGGTCAGGCCCAGCTTGCGGCGCTTGCACCAGGCGATCAGCGCGGCCTTGGCGACGACGCTGTCGATGGCGTCGACCACGTGGTCGGCGTCCTCGGGCAGGCGCTCGGCGAGATTGGTCGGGGTGACGAAGGCGGTGTCGGCGACGACCTCGATCCCGGGATGGATCGCCCGGCAGCGCTCGGCCAGCACCGCGACCTTGGGGCGGCCGATGGTGCCGTCCAGGGCGTGGAGCTGACGGTTGACGTTGGACACGCAGACGTCGTCCAGGTCGATCAGCGTCAGCCGGCCGATGCCGGCGCGGGCCAGCGCCTCCACCGTCCAGCTGCCGACACCGCCGACACCCACCACCACCACGTGAGCGTGGCGGAAGCGCTCGGCGGCCCGGGCGCCGTAGAGGCGACGGATGCCGCCGAAGCGAAGGTCGTAATCGTCGTTCATGGCGTCTCCTCGGCAATGCCGCGAGAGGCCGACGGGGCGGCCTCGGACCAGTGGTAGCCGTCGCCCGGCGCATGCGCCGACCAGCCGAAGCGCGTGAACAGCCGCTGCATGTCCGGTTCGAGCGCGCCGCGCAGACACAGGGTGGCCTCGGCTCGCGGATGCCGGACATGCAGCTCGACGGCGGCCAGCAGCAGGCGCGGGCAGTCCAGCCGCTCGCGGAAGAAGCGGTTGTGCACGCCCTTGCCGTGCTTGGCGTCGCCGATGATCGGGTAGCCGCGCCGCGACAGATGACGGCGAATCTGGTGGCGACGTCCGGTCAGCGGCCGCGCCTCCATCAGTGAATAGCGCGTGGTCGGGTAGCGGTCGACGCTCACCGGCAGTTCCACGCTGTCGAGCCGGCACACCTCGGTGAGCGCCGGCTGGGCGGGCATCTCGGCCTTGGGGCGCGGCCCGTCCTCGTCGCGCAGCGGGCCGTCGAGGCGGTCCCGTTCGGGGCCGACACCGCGCACCACCGCCAGGTAGCGCTTGTGCACCCGGTGCGCGGCGAAGGCCTCGCCGAGCTCCCGCGCCGTGTCGGCGTCCAGGGCGAACAGCAGCACGCCGGAGGTCGGCCGGTCCAGGCGGTGCACCGGGTAGACGCGCTGGCAAAGCTGATCGCGCAGCAGCTGCAGGGCGAAGCGCGACTCGCCCCGCGCCAGGGCGGTGCGATGCACCAGCAGGCCCGGGGGCTTGCGCACGGCGACCAGATGGTCGTCCCGGTAGAGGATCGGCAGCGGCTCGTTCATCGCGGCAAGACGTGTCGTGTGGCAGAAGGGCGGGCATTGTCGCCGTTCGTGGCGGTGGCTGTCACCCTTCTTGCGGGGCGGCGTAGACGGCTGACTCGCTCGCGGCTGGTGCCGACGACAAGTCTTCGAGGGGGGCGCTGTGGACCCTTCCCTGGGCGCTACCTCGGCCATCCCCGGGCCGAGGACCCCCTCTCCGGTCTGTCCCCGGCGCCTCTCGCGACAGTGCTGCAGGCCGGGACCTATGAAGGCGGGCGGCGATGGTATAGTCAAGGGCCGAGATCGACGCGGAGCCCGCCATGAGCCAGCCCGATTCCCGCCGCCTGGTGGTCCTCACCGGGGCCGGCATCAGCGCCGAGAGCGGCCTGAAGACCTTTCGCGACGGCGACGGCCTGTGGGAGAACCATCGCATCGAGGACGTCGCCACGCCGGAGGCCTGGGCGCGCGATCCCGAGCGCGTGCTGCGCTTCTACGACGAGCGCCGCGAGCAGGTGCGCCGCGCCCGCCCCAACCCGGCGCATCAGGCCCTGGCGCGCCTCGAGCGGGCGGGCTTCGCGGTGCGGATCATCACCCAGAACATCGACGACCTGCATGAGCGGGCCGGCTCCTCGGACGTGCTTCACCTGCACGGCGAGATCCTCAAGGCGCGCTCCAGCGTCGACCCGCGCCTGCTCTATCCGCTGGCCCGCGGCGGCATCCGCCCGGGTGACCTGTGCGACAAGGGCAGCCAGCTGCGCCCGCATGTGGTGTGGTTCGGCGAGGCGGTGCCGGCCTATGGTCCGGCCTGCGACAGCGTCGCCGAGGCCGACCTGCTGCTGGTGGTGGGCACCTCGCTGACGGTGATGCCGGCGGCGATGCTGCTCGATGCCGCCCCCGTCGAGTGCCCCTGCCTGCTGGTCGATCCCCGGGCCAGCGAGGTCTCGCCGCGCTGGGTCACCGCCTTCGACGAGCTGGCGAGCCGTGGTGTGCCACGACTGGTCGAGCAGTGGCTGGCGGCGGGGCGGCTGCTCGCGCCGTCGTGATGCCCGCCCTGCCGGGGCGGGACGCCATCGATTGACGGGCTACCGGGCCGGGCATGCTAGAATGCCCGGCCCTGTCGTTGATGGCCTGTCCTGCCCATGAAAGATGATTCCGACGCTCCGATCGCCGAGCGGGCGCCCGCGCCGGACGTGGCGTCCGATGCGCAGGCCGACCCGCCGCGCAAGCCCTTCAAGGCCCGCGGCAGCTTCGTCGAGCGCTGCGAGGAGTGCCGCCTGCCGGTGCTCAACTGCCTGTGTCCCTACTGCGTCACCGCCGAGAGCACCACGCGCGTGTGGCTGCTGACCCACCCGCTGGAGCATTACAAGCCCACCAACACCGGGCGGCTGATCGGCGACGTGCTGGCCGACACCGAGGTCTTCACCTGGCGGCGCACCGAGCCGGACGAGCGTCTGCTGGCGCTGCTCGACGACCCGCGCTTCGCGCCCTTCGTGGTGTTTCCCGACGACCAGCCGGACTACGCCGATCGCGTGGTGGGGCCGGAGGCCGTGCACGAGGCGCGCGACGACGGGCGCATACCGGTTCTGATCCTGCTCGACGGCACCTGGCGCCAGGCGCGGCGGATCTTCCGCAAGAGTCCGTATCTCGACACCCTGCCGGTGCTGCCGCTGCACACCTCCCGACACACGCGGTATCACCTGCGCAAGCCGGCTTCGGCCGCGCATCTGTGCACCGCCGAGGTCGCCGCCGAACTGCTGCGCCAGGTCGGCGATGCCACGGCGGCGGACGTGCTCGACGACTATTTCGATGTCTTCAACGACAGCTACGCTTCCAGCCGGCGCCACAGCAAGCTGGAGGCACCGACCCCGGCGATGAAGCGGCTGCTGGCGCGTCGCTCGGTGTAGTCGGTCAGAGCAGCTGGTCGGCGATGCGCAGTCCGGCGATCCAGGTGCCGGCGGCGGAGCCGAGGGTGGCGAGCAGAAAGACCAGCAGGGTGCGCGAGACGCGGTTGCGCCACCAGCCCTTCACCGAACTGACGTCGCGGCGCAGGCGCGAGAAATCGCGCACCTTGGGCTTGCGCAGGGCCAGCTCGACGCCGGCGGCGACGAAGCCGGCGCCGATGGTGGGGTTGAGCGAGGTCAGCGGCGCGGCGACGAAGGTCGCCAGGATGGTGAGCGGATGCGCCAGGGCGATCGCCGAGCCCAGCGCCGAGAGCACGCCGTTGATCAAAAACCACTCGGCGATCAGCTGCCAGCCGAGCTGGGTGTCCCGCGAGAAGCCGATCGCGAAGCCGGCCAGCACCAGCACCGTGACCAGCCAGGGCAGGGCCTTCCACCAGCGCGTCCGCGGCGGCGTGGCCTCCAGTTCGGCGCGCTCGGCGCCGGGATCCTCGGGCAGCGGTTGCGAAAGATGTTCGGCGAGCCCCTTGAGATGGCCGGCGCCGATCACCACCAGCACGTGGCGATGAGGCGGGTCGCGGCGCTCCTCGGCCAGGCGCAGGGCCATGTAGCGGTCGCGTTCGCGAATCAGCGGCTCGTAGAGGGTCTCGGAGCGCTCGGCGAACTCGGCGAAGGTGGATTCCAGCACGTCGCCCTGCTTGAGCCGCTCGATGTCCTCGCTGGACACCGTGTCGCGGGAGAACAGGCTGCCCACCAGGCCGCCGATCAGGCCGGCGCGCTGCCACCAGGGCACCCGGGTATAGATGCGCTTGAGGGTCACGCCGATGTCGCGGTCGATGAGCAGCAGCGGCAGGTCGGCACGCCGGCAGGCCTGGACGGCGGCACGCATCTCGGCGCCGGGTTCGATGCCGGACTGCTCGGCAACGCGCTGCTGGAAGGCGCCCAGTGCCAGGCTGGCGGCGACCATGCCGGCCTTGCCCTGGCGGAAGATCTGGAACAGGTCCTGATCGTCCATGCTCCTGGGCTGGGTGAGGTTCTGGTGGCGCGAGGGGCACAGTTCGACGGCCACGGCGTCGAACTCGCCGGAGTCGATCAGCTCGCGAACCTCGTCGGCGCTGGCGCGCGAGACGTGGGCGGTGCCCAGCAGGGTGTAGCGGGTGTCGCCGGCGTCGATCACCTGGCGCGGGCCGCGGGTGGTGTCCGGCGAGGCGATGTCCTGGGTGTCGGTCATGAGGGCTCGCTGTTTCAGGCAGAAACTCGATTATCCACGCCATGGCCGGGGGGGCAAACGCCAGCGGTGATTGAACTGTAAATGAGTATTTTGAGCCGATTTTTAACGCCGTATTGCCGAGCGCAGGCAGTTTTCGTATAAAGCCTAGCGTCGCCAGAAGGCGGGCGTGAATAACACCAGCACCGTGAAGATCTCCAGACGCCCCAGCACCATCGCCACCACCAGGATCCACTTGGCCAGTGCCGGGATCTCGCCGAAGTCGGTGGCCACCTCACCGAGCCCCGGCCCCAGGTTGTTGAGTGCCGAGCCCACCGCGGACCAGGCGGTGACCTGATCGAGCCCGGTGGCCAGCAGGCCGATCAGCATCAGGAAGAACAGCAGCACGTAGACCGCGAAGAAGCCCCACACCGCCTGGGCGACGCCGTCGGTCACCCGTATCTTGCCGACCTTGATGGCGATCACCGCGGTGGGATGGATCAGACGGGTCACCTCGCGCATACCCTGCTTGAAGATCAGCAGGATGCGGATCACCTTCATGCCGCCGCCGGCCGAGCCCGAGCAGGCGCCGACGAAGGCGGCGACGAACAGCATGAAGGGCAGGGCGCCCGGCCACAGCGAGAAGTCGGCGACCCCGAAGCCGGTGGTGGTGGCCACCGAGACCGCCTCGAACAGCCCGTGACGCAGCGCCTTCCACTGTGTGTAGTTGGGGTCGGCGAGCAGGGTGGCGATGCTGAGCAGGCTCAACAGCGCCAGGAAGCTCACGAAGAAGCGAAACTCCGGATCGTGCAGGTAGTGGCTCAGGCGCTTCTCGCGCCAGACCGCGAAGTGCAGCCCGAAGCTGGCCGAGGAAATCACCATGAAGACCACGCAGATCTGCTCGATGGTCGGGCTGTCGAAGTAGCCGATGCTGGCGTCATGGGTCGAGAAGCCGCCGATCGCCACCGTCGAGAAGCTGTGGCCCAGGGCATCGAACCAGTTCATGCCGGCCAGCCAGTAGGCCAGCCCGCAGATAATGGTCAGCGCCGCATAGATGTACCACAGCGCCTTGGCGGTCTCGGTGATGCGCGGGGTAAGCTTGGAGTCCTTGAGCGGGCCGGGAATCTCGGTGCGGTAGAGCTGCATGCCGCCGATGCCCAGCGTCGGCAGGATGGCCACCGCCAGCACCACGATGCCCATGCCGCCCAGCCACTGCAGCTGCTGGCGGTAGTAGCGGATGCCCTCCGGCAGCAGGTCGATGCCGGTGAGCACGGTGGCGCCGGTGGTGGTCAGCCCGGAGAAGGACTCGAACACCGCATCGGTCCAGGACAGCGAGGGGGCGCTGGACAGCATCAGCGGCAACGAGCCGAACAGGCCCAGCACGCTCCAGAACAGCACGGTGATCAGGAAGCCGTCGCGGGTGCGCAGCTCCTTGTGGGCGCGGCGGTTGGGCCAGTAGACCAGCGCGCCGGTGCCGGCGGTGATCACCATGGCGATGGCGAAGGCATGCCAGTCGCCGTCGGCGAACAGCCAGGAGATCAGGATCGGCGGCACCAGGGTCAGGCTGAACAGCATCAGCAGCAGACCCAGGATACGCAGGGCGACGCGCGGACTCATGACGGCGTTCCGTCTGGGTGAGGCATGACGAGTGACGGCGTCCGGGTCAGAAGAAGGTCAGGCCGACCTGGAACAGGCGCTCGACGTCGCGGATGCGGCGCTTGTCGATGACGAACAGGATGACGTGATCGCCGGACTCGACCACCACGTCGTCGTGGGCGATCAGCACTTCCTTGCCGCGCACCACGGCGCCGATGGTGGTGCCTGCCGGCAGGTCGATCTCGTCGATCGCCCGGCCCACCACCCGGGAGGAGCGCGAGTCGCCGTGGGCGATCGCCTCGATGGCCTCGGCCGCGCCGCGGCGCAGCGAGTGGACATTGACGATGTCGCCGCGGCGTACATGGGTGAGAAGACCACCGATGGTCGCCTGCTGCGGCGAGATGGCGATGTCGATCTCGCCGCCCTGGACCAGGTCGACGTAGGCGGCGTTGTTGATCAGCGTCAGCACCTTCTTGGCGCCGAGTCGCTTGGCCAGCATCGACGACATGATGTTGACCTCGTCGTCGTTGGTCAGCGCGCAGAAGATGTCGCAGTCCTCGATGTTCTCCTCGATCAGCAGCCGCTTGCTGGTCGCGCTGCCGTGCAGCACCACGGTGCGGTCGAGACGTTCGGAGAGCACGGTGCAGCGGTCCAGGTCGTGCTCGATGATCTTGACCTGGTGGCTGTGCTCGAGCTGCTCGGCCAGACGCTGGCCGATGTTGCCGCCGCCGGCGATCAGCACCCGGCGGAAGTCGCGTTCGACCTTGCGCAGCTCGCTCATCACCGCACGGATGTCCTTGCGCGCGGCGATGAAGAACACCTCGTCGTCGGCCTCGATCACCGTGTCGCCGCGCGGGATGATCGCCCGGTTGCGGCGGTAGATCGCCGCCACGCGGGTGTCGACGTTGGGCATGTGACGGCGCAGAAAGCCCAGCTCCTGACCCACCAGCGGCCCCCCGTAGTAGGCCTTCACCGCCACCAGCTGGACCAGCCCGCCGGCGAACTCCAGCACCTGCAGCGCCCCGGGGTAGACGATCAGCCGGCGGATGTGGTCGGTGACCACCTGCTCGGGGCTGATCAGCACGTCCACCGGCACCGCGTCGTGGGAGAACAGCCCCTTGCGCGTCAGGTAGGCGGCGGCGCGCACCCGGGCGATCTTGGTCGGGGTACGGAACAGGGTGTGCGCCACCTGGCAGGCGACCATGTTGACCTCGTCGGAGTTGGTCACCGCGATCAGCATGTCGGCGTCCTCGCCACCGGCCTGGCGCAGCACCATCGGATACGAGGCGGGCCCGGTGACGGTGCGGATATCGAGGCGGTTGTGCAGTTCGCGCAGCCGCTCGGTATCGGTATCCACTACCGTGATGTCGTTCTCTTCGTGGGCCAGATGTTCGGCCAGTGTGCCGCCGACCTGGCCGGCGCCCAGTATGATGATCTTCATCGATGTCGAGTCCGCAGGGTTCGATGCCATCGCGCGGCCGGGCCGCGAGGCGGTGTATCAGACGCGGGCTAGCATAAACCACCCGGGCCGGGCGGGGACAGGTGTGTCGCGGTTCGGGGCAGGGATTTCGGCGCCCGGGCCGCCGCGACGGCCCGGGACAGGCGGTCAGCTCAGGGTAAAGCCGACCTTGACGGTCACCTGCCAGTGGGCGACGCGGCCGTGCTCGACATGGCCACGGGTGTCGGTGACCTCGAACCAGCGAATGTCGTGAAGCGTCTCGTTGGCCTTGGCCAGGGCCTGCTCGACGGCATCCTCGATGCCCTTGGGCGAGGAACCGGTCAGTTCGATGTGCTTGTAGACATGCTCGGACATGGGCTGCTCCTTGCCGTTGCGAAACGAAGGCCCCGCCGGGGATGTGTCGTTCGGCGGGACCCTGGTCAGTATAGGCATCAGGTGCCGGGCGTTGTCGACTCCTTGACCAGCCGCGCGTAGAAGAAGCCGTCGTGGCCGCCGGTCTGCGGCAGCAGCTGGCGGCCGGCACCGGCAACCCGGCCCCAGGCGGCGTTCGGGGTGTCGGCCCGGGCGTTCGGCGTGCGCGCCAGGAAGGCGGCGATCTGCTCGGCGTTCTCCTCGGGCATCACCGAGCAGGTGGCATAGACCAGGGTGCCGCCCGGGGCCAGTGCCCGCCAGAGGCTGTCGAGCAGCCGCCCCTGCAAGGCGGCCAGTTCGCGCAGGTCCGAGGGGCGGCGCAGCAGCTTGATGTCCGGATGGCGCCGTATCACCCCGGTGCCCGAGCAGGGCGCGTCGAGCAGGATGGCCTCGTAAGGCGTGCCGTCCCACCAGTCGAGCGCGCCGGCGTCGGCGGGCTCGAGGCGTGCCGCGAGGCCCAGGCGCTCGAGGGTCGTGCGCACCCGGGCCAGGCGCTGGGCGTCGACGTCCAGTGCCGTCAGCTCGGCGTCGGCGGTTTCCAGCAGATGGGCCGTCTTGCCGCCGGGCGCGGCGCAGGCATCGAGCACCCGGAAGCGGGCGTGGCCGGCGAGCGTGGGGGCGAGCAGGTCCGCGGCGAGCTGGGCGGCCTCGTCCTGCACGCTGACCTCGCCCTCGGCGAAGCCGGGCAGGGCGCCGACGTCGCAGGGTGTCTCGAGGGTGAGCCCCGCGGCGGCATGACGGCACGGTTCGGCGGCGATGCCTGCCTCGGCGAGTCGTGCCAGATAGGCTTCCCGGGTGGTGCGGCGGGCGTTGACCCGCAGGGTCATCGGCCCCGGCTGGTTGTTGGCCTCGGCGATGGCACGCCAGTCGTCGGGCCAGGCCTGGCGCAGCCGCTTGAGCAGCCAGGCCGGGTGCAGCAGGGCCACGCCGGGGTCGCGGTCGACCCGCCCCTGCAGGGCGACCGACTCGCGCTGGAAGCGGCGCAGACAGCCGTTGATCACGCGTGTCGCCCAGCCCTTGTTCAGCGACCGGGCGGCGCCGGCGGTCTCGCTGACCGCGGCGTGGGGCGGCACGCGCATGTACAGGAGCTGATAGAGCCCCAGCAGCAGCAGGGCGTGGACATCGTCGTCGCGCTGCTTGAAGGGCTGGCGCAGCAGCTCCCGGGCCAGTGCCTGCAGGCGAGGATGGGCGCGGCACACGCCGAAGCACAGCGCCTTGGCGAAGCCGCGATCGCGGGCGGCGATGCCGCTGTCGGCGAGGGCGGCGTCGAGCCCGGCGAGCGAGCCCTGGCCGGCGAGCACCGGGGCCAGCTGGCGGGCGGCGAAGGCGCGAACGTCAGCCATGGATGGTCTCTCCCAGACGCTGCCCGGCGGCGAAGCGCTCGCCGCGGGCGTTGAGCAGGTCGCGTACCGCCAGCGGCTTGCCGCCGGGCAGCTGGGCCCGGGTCACCCGCAGCACCTCGCGGCCTTCGGGGCCACAGGCGATGCGCAGGGCGTCGGGGGCGCTCTCCAGCAGGGTGCCGGGGGCGGCGCCGGTGGCCGACGGCGCGGACTCCGACTCGGCCAGCCATAGCCGCAGGGTGTCGCCGTCAAGGCGCGTCCAGGCCACCGGCCAGGGATTGAAGGCACGCACCCGGGCGGCGAGCTCCGCCGCCGGGCGGGAAAAGTCCAGCGCCGCCTCGGCCTTGGAGAGCTTGGCCGCGTAGGTCACGCCGCTGTCGGGCTGGGGCGTGGCGGCGAGGCCGTCGCCGGCCAGGGCGTCGAGCGCCTCGGCCAGCGCCTCACCGCCCAGCGTGGCCAGCCGGTCGTGCAGCTCGCCGCCGGTGGTCGTGGCGGTGATCGGCGTGTGGCGTTCCAGCAGCACGTCGCCGGTATCCAGCCCGGCGTCCATCTGCATGATGGCCACGCCGCTCTCGCGATCACCGGCCTCGATGGCGCGCTGGATCGGTGCCGCACCACGCCAGCGCGGCAGCAGCGAGGCGTGGACGTTGAGACAGCCAAGCCGCGGGATGTCGAGCACCGCCTGGGGCAGCAGCAAGCCGTAGGCCACCACCACCATGATATCCGGGCGGTAGGCGGCGAGTTCGTGCTGGGCGTCTTCCGCCTTGAGGCTGGCGGGCTGATGCACCGGCAGGCCGTGCTCGAGCGCCAGCGCCTTGACCGGGCTGGGGGTGAGCTTGCGGCCGCGCCCGGCGGGGCGGTCGGGCTGGGTGTACACGGCGACCACCTCGTGGCGGCCGGCGAGCAGCGCGCGGAGGCTTTCCGCGGCGAAGTCCGGGGTTCCGGCGAAAACGACGCGCAGGGATCGGGTCATCGACAGGGCCTTGCTGACGGGAAAATGAACGATAGCGTAGCGGATGGGGCGGCGAACGAAAAACGCCGGAGCACCTCATGGGCGGCCCCGGCATCGGTTTCAGTGCCCCTCGGGCAGGGAAGCGTCGTCAGGCGGACTGCATCTGCCGGTGACGCTTCTGCATCTTCTTCATCACGCGGTCGCGCTTGAGCGGCGAGAGGTAGTCGACGAATAGCCGCCCCTCGAGATGGTCGCACTCGTGCTGGATGCAGTGCGCCAGCAGCCCCTCGGCCTCGCGCTCGTAGGGCTGGCCGTCGCGCCCCAGCGCCTTGAGCCGCACGCGCAGGGCGCGGGGCACCTCGGCGTAGTACTCGGGGATCGACAGGCAGCCTTCCTGCATCGGCTCGCGCTCGTCGCCGAGCGGCTCGTACTCGGGGTTGATCAGGACCAGCGGTTCGCTGCGGTCCTCGCTGGCATCGATGACGATCACCCGACGATGGACGTCGACCTGGGTCGCCGCCAGGCCGATGCCGTGCGCGTCGTACATGGTCTCGAGCATGTCGTCGACCAGGGCGCGGACCTCGTCGTCGACGGTCTCGACCGGCGCCGCCCGGGTACGCAGGCGTTCGTCGGGGAATTCGAGGATTTCTAGCTTGGCCATGGCGTTGAAGGTACCGTATTCGGTTTATGCAACAATGTTGCCCCAATTGTAGTCCGCGGCGGCGCATTACGGAACCGCCGGGCCGGGCATCGCCGCGATAGGGCTCGGCTATGGAGCGCGGCAGGCGTTGCGTCGTGTCGCTCGTTCGACCCCGCGGGGCGCGCGGCGTTCCCGTCGGTGCGCTCCCGAAGTGCGCAGAAGAGAAAGTACGCAGGAAAAGGCACAGACCACCATGAATGAATGCAAGGGTGCCGGCCGCCGGCGACGGTGGCTCGTCAGGTTGCTGGCGGCATGGCTGCTGATCTCGGCCTGGAGCCTGGTCGCCGGGCTCCCCGCCGCCGGCGCCAGTGAAACGGGCGCGTCCGCGCCGCAGGCAGGCACGTCCTCGACGGTGCTGCGTCGCGATGCGCCGGCCCGCTACACCGTGCAGCGCGGCGACACGCTCTGGGACATCGCCGGGCGCTTCCTCGCCGACCCCGGGCAATGGCCGCGCCTGTGGCGGGGCAACCCGCAGGTCGACGACCCGCACTGGATCTATCCCGGCGACGTGATCCATCTCTACCGTGCTGCCGACGGCACACCGCGCCTGGGGCTCGAGCGCGGGCAGGACGTGGTGCACCTGTCGCCGCAGGTGCGCCGGGTGCCGCGGCGCCGGGCGGTGCCGCCGCTGCCGCTGGACAAGGTGCAGCGCTTTCTCGAGGCCAATCGCATCGTCGCGCCCGCCCAGCTGGCGCAGGCGCCCTACGTGATCGCCGGCGATGA
The DNA here is from genome assembly GCF_020148005.1 of Modicisalibacter tunisiensis. Classification (GTDB taxonomy): domain Bacteria; phylum Pseudomonadota; class Gammaproteobacteria; order Pseudomonadales; family Halomonadaceae; genus Modicisalibacter; species Modicisalibacter tunisiensis. The sequence continues at coordinate 1,751,772 of NZ_JAGXFD010000001.1, forward strand.
CCGACGCCTGATCAGCGGGGCCGGCGATCATGTCTACGTGCGTGGCGCGCTGCCCCCGGGCGAGCGTTTTGGTCTCTATCGCCCCGGCGAGCGCTACGTCGCCCCGGATACCGGCGAATTCCTCGGCCTTGAGCTCGAGACCCTGGGCGAGGCCCGCGTGCTGCGCCGCGAGGGGGACGTCTCCCGGCTGGTGGTGACCGCCTCGCGTCAGGAGATACGCCCCGGGGATCGGCTGCTGCCGCTGGAGTCGCTGCCGGTGACGCCCGAGTTCCAGCCGCGCCCGCCGTCGCACCCGGTCGCGGGGCACATCCTCTCGGTGCCCGGCGGCGTGCGCTACATCGGTCGTCTCGACGTGGTGGCGCTCGACCTGGGGCGTCGCGAGGGCATGGCGCCGGGCACGGTACTGGCCGTCGAGCAGCGCGGCGAGACGCTGAGCGACCCGCTGACCGACGCGGCGGTGACCCTGCCCGACGAGCAGGCGGGCCGGCTGATGGTGTTCCGGGTCTATGACCGGGTCAGTTATGCCCTGGTCATGCATGCCACGCGCAGCCTGGCGGTGGGCGACCGGGTGCGGGCGCCGCGCCCGGCGGGAGGGCGAGCGCCATGACCCCGGAGCTGCGCGACTGGCTGGCGCTGTGCCATCTGCCGAAGGTGGGGCCGCGGCGGCTGGCCGAGCTGAGGGCGGCCCGGCCCGCCTGGCCGGACGGCTGGCTGGCGGTGCTGCCGGCACCGGCGCGGGACGCCCTGCGGCTGTGGCTGGCTCGCCCGGCGGCGAGCCCGATCGAGGCGCTGGTCGACCGCGCCCTGGCCTGGGAGGCGGCGTCGGTGACCCATCACCTGCTGTATCCCGGGCATCCGGCCTGGCCGGCCCTGCTCGATGAGCTGCCCGATCCACCGCCGCTGCTCTGGGCCTGGGGGGAGCTTTCCGCGCTCGACGCACCGGGGCTGGCGATCGTCGGCACCCGCCGGCCCACCCGCGACGGCCTGGGCAATGCCGCGCGTTTCGCCGGCGAGCTGGCCGGTGCCGGGTTCTGCGTGGTCAGCGGCATGGCGATGGGCATCGACGGTCGTGCCCACCAGGCCGCGCTCGAGGCCGGCGGTCCCAGCATCGGCGTGCTGGGCTGCGGCATCGATGGCGTCTACCCGGCCCGGCACGGCGCGCTCTACCGCGCGATGCGCGAGACCGGCCTGCTGCTCAGCGAACACCCGCCCGGCACCCGGGCCAATCCGGCGTTCTTCCCGCGCCGCAACCGGCTGATCACCGGGCTGTCGCTGGGCGTGCTGGTGGTCGAGGCGGCGGAGAAGAGCGGCTCGCTGATCAGCGCACGGCTGGCCGGGGAGCAGAACCGCGAAGTGTTTGCGCTGCCCGGCTCCCTGAACAATCCCCAGGCGCGCGGCTGCCTGGCGCTGATTCGCCAGGGCGCCACCCTGGTGACGGAACTCGACGACATCCTCGCCGAGCTCGCTCACTGGATCCCGGTGGGCGGCGAGCCATTTGGCGAGCCATTCGGCGAGCCTGCCGGCGCGGCATCGCCGCCGGCGACACCGGAGGAGCCGCTGCTGGCCCTGCTCAGCGACTCGCCCACGCCGCTGGACCTGCTCATCGAGCTGTCCGGCCAGGGCGTGCTGCACTGCCAGCAGCGCCTGCTGGAGTTCGAACTGGACGGCCGGGCGGCCCAGGTGCCCGGTGGCTGGGTCCGCCTGCCCGGGGCCTGAGGCGCTGTGACCCCCGGCGCGGCATGCTAGAATGAGCGGCTTTCGGACGTGCGGAGACAACGGGCGAAATGAGCACCGCGACTGGTTTCGAGGCCGCCGTGGCGACCCTGCGCGACGGCGGCGTGATCGCGTATCCCACCGAAGGGGTGTGGGGGCTGGGTTGCGACCCGGACGACCCCGCGGCGCTGCAGGCCGTGCTGACCCTCAAGCAGCGCGACCCGGCCAAGGGGTTGATCCTGATCGCCGGCGACATCGCCCAGGTGGCGCCGTGGCTGGAGGGCATCAGCAAGGCCCAGCGCGAGACGCTGCTGGCCACCTGGCCCGGGCCCAACACCTGGCTGGTGCCCGACAACGGCCGGGCCCATCCGCTGCTGCGCGGCGAGCATGACCGCGTCGCCCTGCGGGTCAGTGACCATCCGCTGGTCGCCGTGCTGTGCGCCGCCCACGGCGGGCCGATCGTCTCCACCTCGGCGAACCCGGCGGGCGCCGAGCCGGCCCGGGACCTGGCCACCGTGCGCCGCTACTTCGGGGCGTCGCTGGTCGCCGTGGACGGCGCGCTGGGTGGCCAGGCCCGTCCCAGCCGCATCCGCGACCTGGTCACCGGGGACACGCTGCGCGAGTGAGCCCGGCGCAGCGCGCACGTATCCACTCCATCCAGCCATTGTGACGAGGAGCCTGCCGTGGCGCATGCCTATCTCGACGACGTGAAGCATTACCTGCTCGACCTGCAGGATCGCCTGTGCCGACAGCTGGCCGAGGCGGATGGCGGGGCGACCTTCCGCGAGGATGCCTGGGAGCGGCCCGAGGGTGGCGGCGGTCGGTCCCGGGTGATCGAGGGCGGCGGCGTGTTCGAGAAGGGCGGGGTGAACTTCTCCCACGTCCACGGCGACACCCTGCCGCCCTCCGCCACGGCCGCGCGGCCCGAGCTGGCCGGTCGCGGTTTTCACGCGGTGGGCGTGTCCTGGGTGCTGCACCCGACCAACCCGCACATTCCCACCAGCCACGGCAATGTGCGCTTCTTCATCGCCGAGAAGACCGGCGAGGCGCCGGTGTGGTGGTTCGGCGGCGGTTATGACCTGACCCCCTTCTATCCGGTCCACGAGGACGTGCTGCACTGGCACCGGGTCGCCCGTGACGCCTGCGCGCCCTTCGGTGACGACGTCTATGCGCGCTACAAGCGCTGGTGCGACGACTACTTCTACCTCAAGCACCGTGACGAGACCCGGGGTGTGGGCGGGCTGTTCTTCGACGATCTCAACGAGGGCGGCTTCGAACGCTGCTTCGCCTTCCAGCAGGCGGTAGGCGACAGCTTCCTCGACGCCTACCTGCCGATCGTCGAGCGGCGCCGCGACACGTCCTGGAGCGAACGCGAGCGGGCCTTCCAGCTCTACCGGCGCGGGCGCTACGTGGAGTTCAACCTGGTCTGGGACCGCGGCACCCTGTTCGGCCTGCAGAGCGGTGGGCGCACCGAGTCGATCCTGATGTCGATGCCGCCGGTGGCGGAGTGGCACTACGGCTGGACGCCCGAGCCGGGCAGTGCCGAGGAGAGGCTCTATCGGGACTATCTGCGCCCGCGCGACTGGCTGGACGAGGCACAAGGAGACGCTGATGAGTGACCGCTACTGCGTATTCGGCCATCCGATCGGCCATTCGAAGTCGCCGCGGATCCATGCCGCCTTCGCCGAGCAGACCGGCGAGGCGATGACCTACGAGGCGATCGAGGCGCCGCGGGACGACTTCGCCGGGGCATGGCGGGCGTTTGCCGCGGCCGGCGGTCGCGGCGCCAATGTCACCGTGCCCTTCAAGGAAGATGCCTTCCGGATGGCCGAGGACCTTAGCCCTCGCGCGCAGCGGGCCGGGGCGGTCAATACCCTGTGGCTCGATGACGGCGGCCGCCTGCACGGCGATACCACCGATGGCGTGGGGCTGGCGCGGGATCTAGAGATGCATGCCGCGCCGCTGGCGGGTGCCCGCATCCTGGTGCTGGGCGCCGGCGGGGCGGTGCGCGGCGTGCTCGAGCCGCTGCTGGCCACGCGGCCGGCGAGCCTGACGATCGCCAATCGCACCGCCGCCAGGGCCGAGGCGCTGGCGGCGGACTTCGCCGACCTGGGCGACGTGCGGGGCGGCGGCTTCGCCGACGTGGCCGGCCCCTTCGATCTGGTGATCAACGGCACCAGCGCCAGTCTGGCGGGAGATCTGCCGCCGCTGCCCGAGGCGCTGTTCGCCGACGGCGCGCTGGCCTACGACATGATGTACGGCGCCGAGCCCACGGTGTTCCTGGTCTGGGCCGCCGAGCGCGGCGCGCGCACCGTCGACGGTCTGGGCATGCTGGTCGAGCAGGCGGCGGAGTCGTTCTTCCTCTGGCGCCACACGCGCCCGGACACGGCCCCGGTACGCGAGATGCTGCGCCAGGCGCTGTAGCCGGGCTCAGCCCGGCCGCTGGCAGTCGGGCGTGCGACCGGCGTCGCGGGCCTGACGGTAGAGCTGGAGCGCCTGATCCATCTGCGCCTGCAGGCCGTCGATGCGCTGGCCGTGGCTGGGGTGGGTGGACAGCCACACCGGCGGCTGGCTCTGGCTGTTGGCCTCCATGTTCTTCCATAGGTCGATGCTCGCGCGTGGGTCGAACCCGGCGCGGGCCATCAGGTTGAGCCCCAGGGTATCGGCCTCGCTCTCCTGCTTGCGCGAGAAGGGCATCAGGATACCGTACTTGGCGCCCATGCCCAGCAGGCCCATCAGCTGCTGCCCCCCCTGACCCTCGAGCCCGGCGGCGGACTGCAGCACCGAGAGGCCGGTCTGGGTCGCCGCCTGGGTCGAGACCCGCTCGTTGGCGTGATGCGCCAGCACGTGGGCGACCTCGTGGCCGAGCACGGTGGCCAGCTGGTTCTGGTTCTTGGCGACCTGGAGAAGCCCGGTGTTGACGCCGATATGGCCGCCGGGCAGGGCGAAGGCGTTGGCGGAGTCATCCTTGAAGACCTTGACCTCCCAGCTTTCGCCGCTGCCGGTCTGGGCGGTGACGGCATGGGCCACGCACTGCACGTAGTCGGCGGTCGCGCCGCCCACGGTGGGCAGTTTCTGCTGGTACTGCTGGAAGCTCTGGTCGCCCATCTGATTGATCTCCTGGTCGGAGAACAGGGTCAGCTGCGAGCGCCCGGTGGGCGTCTGGCTGCAGGCGGCCAGCACGAGTGTCAGGCTGATCGCGCCGAGCGTACGAAGTGTCATGGGTCTCTCCCTGAGAATGGGCTGGGGGAACCGCGCTGGACAGCGGCGGTCGCGTTCCGTGTCGGTGATCGCCTTCAAGATACCCCGTTGCCACGCGGGGTCAACCGGATTGGAGAGAGGGAGAAACCATGGATGATCGCCTGTCGCAACGCCTGCACGGCCTGCTGGATCGCATCGAGGCGTGGCTGCCGCCGGCACCCGAGGCCGCCGACTGGTCGCGGGACGTGGCCGCGATCTGGCAGCGCCATCCGCTCGGCGGCCAGCTGGTCCCGGTGGCGGCCCGCGATGCGGTGCGCCTCGACGACCTGGTGGGCGTCGATCGGCAGCGCGAGGCGCTGCTCGCCAACACGCGGGCCTTCCTGGCCGGCCGCCCGGCCAACCACGCCCTGCTGTGGGGCGCACGGGGCAGCGGCAAGTCGTCGATGGTGCGGGCGCTGCTCAACACCCTGGCGCCGGAAGGGCTGCGGTTGATCCAGGTCGACCGCCACGACCTGGCCGGCCTGCCGGCGCTGGTGGCGCAGCTGCGCGATACCGAGCACCGCTTCATCGTCTATTGCGACGACCTGTCGTTCGAGGGCCACGACGACGCCTACAAGGCGCTCAAGAGCGTGCTCGACGGCACCCTGACCGGCCCGCCGGAGAACGTGCTGCTCTACGCCACCTCCAACCGTCGCCATCTGCTGCCCGAGTCGCTGGCCGACAACGCCGACACCCGGCTGGTCGGCGACGAGCTGCATCACGGCGATGCCGTCGAGGAGAAGATCTCGCTGTCGGACCGCTTCGGCCTGTGGCTGGCCTTCCATCCCTTCAACCAGGACTCCTATCTCGAGGCCTGCCGTCACTGGGTGGCGCACCTGGGCGGGGGGGACGCCTGGAACGAGGCGGCCCGGGAAGCCGCGCTGCGATACGCGACCCTGCGCGGGGCGCGCAGCGGACGGGCCGCCTGGCAGTTCGCCTGCCAGTGGGTGGGCAGCGGGGTCGGTTGAGCCGCGCCCCGGGCGGGGTCAGCGCCGGCTGCGGCGCGCCTCGCGGGTCCTTGCCAGCTGGCGGGCGCGGGCCTTCTCGCGGTCGTTGGCGCCGGCATTGGGGTCGTAGGGGTTGGCGCCGGAGCGGAACTCGAAGCGGATCGGCGTGCCGCGCACCTTGAGCACCTTGCGGAAGGTGTTGGTCAGGTAGCGCTTGTAGGCCTCGGGCAGCGACGCCGTCTGGTTGCCGTGGACGACGATGATCGGCGGGTTGCTGCCGCCCTGGTGGGCCATGCGCAGCTTGATGCGCCGGCCGTTGATCAGCGGCGGCTGGTGCTCGCTGACCGCATCCTGAAGGATGGTGGTCAGGCGGTTGGTCGACCAGTGGGCGGTGGCGGCCTTGTAGGCACGCTCGATCGACGGGTAGAGATCGCCCACCGCGGTGCCGTGCAGCGCCGAGATGAAGTGCAGGTCGGCGTAGTCGGCGAAGCCCAGGCGGCGCTTGATCTCGCTGCGCATCTTGTCGCGCTGCTCGCTTTCCAGGCCGTCCCACTTGTTGACCGCCAGCACCAGTGCCCGCCCCGAGGAGAGCACGTAGTCGAGCAGGTGCATGTCCTGCTCCACCAGCCCGCTGCGGGCGTCGAGCACCATGATCGCCACATGGCATTCCTTGATCGCCTCGAGCGTCTTGATGATCGAGAACTTCTCGGCCACCAGGCTGACGTTCTTGCGGCGGCGCACGCCGGCGGTGTCGACCAGCACGTAGGGCCGGCCGCGGCGCTCGTAGGGGATCTCGATGGCGTCGCGGGTGGTGCCGGCCTCGTCGAAGACCACCACCCGCTCCTCGCCGAGGAGGCGATTGACCAGCGTCGACTTGCCGACGTTGGGGCGGCCGATCACGCCGATGCGGATGCCCTGGTCGGCGGGGGGAAGCGCATCCGCGTCGCTGTCGGTGTTGCGTTCGGGGAAGGGCGCGAGCACCTCGTCGATCAGCGCGGTGACGTTGCGCCCGTGGCTGGCGGCGATGGGGCGCGGGTCGCCCAGACCCAGCCCCCAGAACTCGGCCATCGCCGAGTGCTCCTCGAGGCCGTCGGTCTTGTTGACCACCAGCCAGGTCTTCTTCTGGTTGACCCGCAGGTGGTTGGCGATCGCCTCGTCGGCGGGAATCAGGCCGCTGCGCGCATCGACCAGGAACAGCACGATGTCGGCCTCGTCGATGGCCAGCAGCGACTGCTCGGCCATGGCCGCGTCGATGCCCTGCTCGTCGCCGCTGATGCCGCCGGTATCGATGACGGTGTATTCCTTGCCGCCGAGCTGGCCGTTGCCGTACTTGCGGTCGCGGGTCAGCCCCGGGAAGTCGGCCACCAGGGCATCGCGCGAGCGGGTCAGGCGATTGAAAAGGGTCGATTTGCCGACATTGGGTCGGCCGACCAGGGCGATCACGGGAGTCATGGGAGTCAACGAGCCGAGGTTCAGGAACGGAATGTCGCACGGCCCCGGGCGGGGCGCGCGGTCAGGGAGGCGATTCTAGCATTACCCGGGCGGGGCGCCCAATGTTCTATGGGGAAGTGGTGAAGAAGGGCAGGCGGTGTGGCTTTTCCGGCGGCAAGGCTTCTCGAGGGGCGCTGTAAACCCTTCCCTGGGCGCTACCTCGGCCCTCCCTGGGCCGAGGCCCCCCGCTTCGACCTGTCCCCCGGAGCCCCTTGCGAGACGCAACGAGGTCGCCTGTGGGGGGGGGTGATGCCGACGGGCCGGGGAGGCCCCGTCGGCGTGCGACTTACTGGCCGCCCTTGAGGCGATAGGCGGCGAGGTCGCCCTCGTTGTCCATCACGTAGAGCCGCTTGCCGTCGCTGAGCGGAGTCAGGCTGATGCCGTCGCCGAGTTCGGTGCGACCCACCAGCTTGCCGCTTTCGGCGTCGAGCAGGTGCACGTAGCCGGCGTAGTCGCCCACGGCCAGACGGCCGTCGATGAAGGCCGGTGAGGTCAGGCTGCGGCCCTCGAGGGCATCGCTTTCCCACATCACCCGCCCGGAGTTGGCGTCGAGGGCCAGCACGTGGCTGTCCGCGTTGACCGTGAACAGGAAGTCGCCGACCAGCAGCGGGCTCAGGTAGCTGGAGGCGTCGTGTGACCAGAGGATCTTGCCGGTGGTGGCCTGTAGGGCCAGCAGGCGGCCGTTGTAGCTGGTGACGTAGAGCCGGCCGTCGGGGGTGAGCAGCGGCTGGCCGTCGAGGTCCACCAGGCGGTCGACCTCGGTGCGGCCCTTGGGCACCGCCACGCGCATGTCCCACAGCGGCTGGCCGCTGCGGTTGTCGAGCGTCACCAGGCGGCCGTTGGCGAAGCCGGCGAAGCTGACCTGGTTGATCACCCGCGGCGTGCCGGTGCCGCGCAGGGTCAGCGCCGGCTGGTTGCTGGTGTAGACCCACTGCTCCTTGCCGGTGGCGCGGTCCAGGGCGGTGACCGCGCCGTCGACGCTCTGCACCACCAGCAGGTCGCGATTGGCCTGCGGCGCGGCGAGCACCTCGCTGGAGACCCGCGAGCGCCAGACGACGCTGCCGTCGGCCTGGTCGAGGGCCAGCACCTCGCCGTTGCGGGTGCCCAGGTAGATGCGGTCGGCGATGGCGGTGAGGCCGCTGGAGACCGGCGTGTCGAGGGTCACCTGCCACTGGGTCTCGTCGGTGGCGGTGTCGATGGCCCGCAGCAGGCCCGACTGGTCGGCGGCGAACAGCCGGTCCTGGTCGATGGCCGGGGTGATCGGGTAGCGGGCGATGCCCAGCCCGTCACCGATCGACTGGTCCCACTGCATCTGCAGGTCGGCCTGGCGGTCGATGTCGGTCAGCGGCTTGGGCGGGTACTCGGGCTCGACGTTGCCCGAGCAGCCCGCCAGCAGGGAGAGCAGAAGGGCGGGGGCGAGCAGCTGGACGAGTTTCATAGCGTGGCATCCTCCGCGCCGAGATTGTCGAGCTTGAGCTGGGCGCCGAACACCGGCTGGCCCTGCTCGCGGGACAGGTCGAGCGCCTTCTGATAGGCGGTGCGCGCCTCGTCGTTGTTATCCAGGGCCACCAGGGCGTCGCCGCGGGTCATGGCCTGCGAGGCGGCCAGGCTGTCGGGGATGCCGGCGTCGAGGGTGTCGAGCGCCGCCTGGGGGTGGCCGTCGGCGACCTGGATGCGTGCCAGGCGCAGGCGGGCCAGCCCCTTGAGATAGGCATCGTCGCTGGTGTCGATCACGTTCGACAGCGCCTGCCGGGCGCCGGCGAGGTCGCCGTCGGCGACCTCCAGGCGGGCCTGGATCAGCGCGGCCAGGTCCGCGTAGAGGGTGCCGCCGTGCTCGTTGCGCAGCGTGCCGATCAGTTCGTCGGCGCGGGCGATGGTCTTGTCGTCAAGGCTGTCCTGGCCGGCCAGCCCCAGCAGTTCCTGGTAGCTCGCCGAGGCGGCGGCGGCCTGGTTGTGCTGGTAGCGTTCCCAGGCCTTCCAGCCGACCACCGCGGCCGCCGCGACGGCCACGCCGAGGATCAGCGACTTGCCGTTGTCCTTCCACCAGCGCTTGATGGCGTCCAGCTGTTCTTCTTCGCTCCTAAGCTCGGCCACCGATGGCCCCTCCTATGCCGTGAGGTCCCGTGCCGGGGGCACGGACTTTATTTCAGTCTCAGTCGAGTCGTTCGCCCAGACGGGCGATCGCCGCCGCCTGGTCCAGGGTTTCCTGCTCGCGCTCCTCGCGCAGGTACTTGATGGTCAGCTGGCCCTGCGCGAGTTCGTCCTCGCCGAGGATCAGCGCCAGCCGGGCGCCGCTGCGGTCGGCCTTCTTGATCTGGCTCTTGAAGCCGCCGCCGCCGCAGTGGACCTGCAGGGCCAGGCCGGGCAGGGCGTCGCGCAGCCGCTCGCCGAGCAGCAGGGCCTCGCGCTCGGCGTCTTCGCCCATCGCCAGCAGGTAGGCATCGGGGCCTCGCTGGCTCTCGGCGGGGATCAGCTCGAGGGTCTCGAGCAGCAGGATCAGCCGCTCCACGCCCAGGGCGAAGCCCACCGCGGGTGTGGGCTTGCCGCCGAGCTGCTCGACCAGGCCGTCGTAGCGGCCGCCGGCGCATACCGTGCCCTGGCTGCCCAGCGCCGTGGTGGTCCACTCGAACACGGTGCGGCTGTAGTAGTCCAGCCCGCGGACCAGGCGTGGATTGATGCGGTAGGCGATGCCGGCCGCGTCGAGCCGTGCCTTGAGCGCCTCGAAGTGCTCGCGGGAGGCGTCGTCGAGATGGTCGAGCAGCTGCGGCGCGTCGGCGAGCATCGCGGCCATGTCGGGGTTCTTGGAGTCGAGGATGCGCAGCGGGTTGCTGGACAGCCGGCGCCGCGAGTCCTCGTCGAGCAGCTCGTGATGGCGCTCGAAGTAGGCCACCAGGGTGTCGCGGTAGGCGGCGCGCGCCTCGGGCGAGCCCAGCGAGTTGAGCTCGAGGGTGACGTGGGCGTCGAGCCCGAGCTGCTTCCACAGCCGCGCCGAGAGCAGGATGACCTCGGCGTCGATGTCCGGTCCGTCGAGGCCGTAGGCCTCGATGCCCACCTGATGGAACTGCCGGTAGCGGCCCTTCTGCGGACGCTCGTGGCGGAACATCGGCCCTTGGTACCACAGCCGCTGGGTCTGGTTGTGCAGCAGCCCGTGTTCCATCGCCGCGCGCACGCAGGCGGCGGTGCCCTCGGGGCGCAGGGTGAGGCTGTCGCCGTTGCGGTCGTCGAAGGTGTACATCTCCTTCTCGACGATGTCGGTGACCTCGCCGATGGAGCGCTTGAACAGCGCGGTCTGCTCGACGATGGGCGTGCGGATCTCGCGATAGCCGTAGCGTCGCATCAGCGTGCGGACCTGCTCCTCGAAGTACTGCCACAGCGGCGACTGGTCCGGCAGCAGGTCATTCATGCCACGGATGGCCTGGATCTTCTTGCTCAACGAAACGAATCTCCTGAAGCGGTTCAGCCCTCGCGGGCGATGGTGTTCTGCTCGGCCTGTTCCTTCTCGCGGACCTTGTCGCGGATCAGCCGTTCCAGGTCGTCGACCAGGTGGTCGTTGCGCAGCTTGGAGGCCGGCTTGCCGTCGATGTAGACGAGATTGGCGGGGCTGCCGCCGGTCAGGCCGATGTCGCTTTCCTTGGCCTCGCCCGGGCCGTTGACCACGCAGCCGATCACCGAGACGTCGAGCGGCGTCATGACGTCGTCGAGACGCTCCTCGAGGGCGTTCATGGTGCCGATGACGTCGAAGTTCTGGCGCGAGCAGCTGGGGCAGGCGACGAAGTTGATGCCCTTGGCGCGCAGGCGCAGGCTCTTGAGCATGTCGTAGCCGACCTTGACCTCCTCGACCGGGTCGGCGGCCAGCGACACGCGGATGGTGTCGCCGATGCCGTCCATCAAGAGCATGCCCAGCCCGATCGACGACTTGACGGTGCCCGAGCGCAGGCCGCCGGCCTCGGTGATCCCCAGGTGCAGCGGCTGCTCGATGCGCGTGGCCAGGTCGCGGTAGGCGGCGACCGCCATGAACACGTCGGAGGCCTTGACGCTGACCTTGAAGTCGGGGAAGTCGAGGCGCTCGAGATGGTCGATGTGGCGCATCGCCGACTCGACCAGCGCCGCGGGGGTGGGCTCGCCGTATTTCTTCTGCAAGTCCTTTTCCAGCGAGCCGGCGTTGACGCCGATGCGGATGGGGATGCCGCGGTCGCGGGCGGCGTCCACCACGGCGCGCACCCGGTCCTCGCGGCCGATGTTGCCGGGGTTGATGCGCAGGCAGTCGACGCCGAGCTCGGCGACGCGCAGGGCGATCCGGTAGTCGAAGTGGATGTCGGCGACCAGCGGTACCGGCGAGCCGGCCTTGATGCGGCCGAAGGCCTCGGCGGCGTCCATGGTCGGCACCGAGACGCGCACGATGTCGGCGCCGGCCTGGGCGAGGCGCTGGATCTGGGCGAGCGTGGCCTCGACGTCGAGGGTGTCGGTGTTGGTCATGCTCTGCACGGAGATGGGCGCGTCACCACCTACCGGGACGGAGCCGACATGAATCTGGCGCGACTGGCGCCGCTTGATCGGGGATTGCGCGTGCATCGCGAAGTCCTCTCCCAGTTATTCGCCCAGCGTGAAGCGGGCGACATTGTTGCCGCCGGTATGGGCGCCGAGGTCGACGGTCTCGCCGTGCCAGGTCAGCTCGACGCCGCTGGCGTTGCCGATGGTCAGCCGGAACGGCGGCTGGCCCTCGACCGTGGTCTGGCTACCGGCGGGCTGCAGACCGACCAGGATGCGCTTGTCGTTGGCATCGTGGATCTCGGTCCATGACTGTTCGTTGAAGGTGAAGGCCAGGCGCCGGGCCGTGTCGGCGGTCGGCGTCTGGTCCTCGGCGGCCGTGTCGGTCGTGGCGCTTGCGGTGTCGGTGGCTGCCGCGGCCGGCGCGTCGTTGCTGCCGGTATCGGCCGTGTCAGCGGCCGTGCCATCCGCGGGGGCCGAGGGCGTGGCGCTCGTTTCCGCCGTGCCGGCGGTGTCTGCCGTGGCGCCGGCAACGGCGGTGTCGCCGGTCGGGGCGGACGCGCTCGCGGCGGGTTCGGCGTCCGCGGCCTGTGCCTTCGCGTCGTCGGGCAGCGGCGGCAGGTCGGTGGTGGCGTCCGGGGTATCGGTTTCGGCGCCGGTTTCGGCAGCCGGTTCGCCGCTCAGGGCGGTCGCGGCGGCCTCGTCGCCGCCGCCCAGGCCCAGCAGGTCGTTGCCGTTGCGGCTCTGCCACCACAGCAGCGACAGGCCGATCAGGCCGACGATCACCAGCAGGGTGAACAGCTTGAAGACCCAGGCCCCCAGGCGCGACGGCGGGCGCGTGGTATTGACCGGCGTGATCTTGCGCTCGATGTCGCTGCGGGTATCGCCGTGCTGGCGGTTGTAGGCGCCCACCACGCTGGCCTCGTCGATGCCCATCAGGCGCGCATAGGCGCGCAGGTAGCCGCGCCGATAGGCGGCGACGGGAATCTCGTCGTAGCGGTCGGCCTCCAGGCCACTGACCACGGCGGGGCGCAGGTTGAGCTGGGTGGCCACCTCGTCGATGGAGAGGCCCTGGTTCTCGCGTTCGCGGCGCAGCACCTCGCCCGGCGATTCGGGGGCCGTGCCGACGGCGGGATCAAGACTGCCTTCCTGTCGCTGTTGTGTGTCGCTCATGACTGAGCCGTCCTCTCGATTGGGGTCAGGGATCGCGCCGGGAGGCGTTGAGCTGGCGTGAATAGAAAGCGGCGGTGGCGGCGTCCCCGCGAGCGCTGGCGATCTGCTTGGCCAGTCGCAGGCTCTCCGGGGTGGTGCCGGCCAGCCGGATGAAGCGTTGCAGCGCCTCCCAGGCGCGCGTTTCCTCGCCCTGGTCGTGCAGGGCGCCGGCGAGTGCCAGATAACTGGGTGCGTAACGGGGATCGATCGTCTGGGCCTTGTTCAGGCTCTGCAGGGCCGCCTCGTTCCGGCCGAGCCGGCGCTGGCAGCGCCCCAGATTGGTGAACAGCTGGGCCCGGTTGTCGTAGTGGATATCCTGCGTGGCATGCTCGAGCTGGGTGCAGGCTTCGGCGGTGTCGCCCCGGGCGTAGAGAAAGGCCGCATAGTTGTTGCGCGCCCGGGTGAAATCGGGCGCCGCCTGCAGGGCGCGCTTGAAGAATCGGCGGGCCAGCTCGGGCTCGCCCTGGCGCTGGTAGAGCAGGGCGCTGGCCTGCAGGGCGTCGGGGTCGTCGGGGGCGATCGACAGTGCCTTGTCGAGCTTGCGACGGGCCCGGGGCAGGTTGCCCTTCTGCATGTACTCGAGCCCCATCGTCACGTTGAGCTCGGCCGCCTGACTCGGGTCGGCCCCGCCCTCCAGGCCGGCCGGCGCGGACGTGGCGCAGCCGGACAGCCAGAGCATGCCGCACAGCGCGGCACCCAGCAGGGGGGCGAAGGACGAGTGTTGGCGACGAATCATGCACTCCTCTCGACAGTGGCGGGCCCGGCTCGCGACGAACCCTCGTCGAATCAAAGGTATAGGGGGTGACGATGCTGGGCCGACCCGCCATGAAAAGGCGTACTCATAAAAGCGCCGTGACCGGTTGAAGTCAAGGTCGCCGCCGGGTCAGTCGGCATCCAGCTGGATCGACTGGATGTAGCGTTCGTGGCGCCGCGTGCGGTCCTTGACCCGCCCGACCAGCTGGCCGCAGGCGGCATCGATGTCGTCGCCGCGGGTGCTGCGGATCGGCGCCGTGTAGCCCAGTTCGTAGAGCCACTGCTGAAAGCGCATGGTCTGGTTGCGCGAGGGCTTCTCGTAGCCCGAGTGCGGGAACGGGTTGAACGGGATCAGGTTGATCTTGCACGGCAGCTCGTCGAGCAGCGCGGCGAGCTGGTCGGCGTGCTCGCGCTGGTCGTTGACGTCCTTGATCAGCGTGTACTCGATGGTGATCAGGCGCGTGTCGTCGCACTTGGCCAGGTAGCGCTGGCAGGCGTCGAGCAGGGTGCGGATGTCGTACTTGCGGTTGAGCGGCACCAGCTCGTTGCGCAGGGCGTCGTTGGGCGCGTGCAGCGAGATCGCCAGGCTCACGTCGATCTCGTCGCCGAGCTTGTCGATCATCGGCACCACGCCGGAGGTCGACAGCGTCACGCGACGCTTGGACAGCCCGTAGCCATTGTCGTCGAGCATCAGCTTCATCGCCGGCACGACGTTGTCGTAGTTGAGCAGCGGCTCGCCCATGCCCATCATCACCACGTTGGTGACCGGACGGTTGGCGGTGTCGCGACGCGGGCCCGCACTGCGGCTGGCGACCCACACCTGGCCGATGATCTCGGCGGCGGTGAGGTTGCGCTGGAAGCCCTGCTTGCCGGTGGAGCAGAAGCTGCAGTCCAGCGAGCAGCCCACCTGCGACGACACGCAGAGCGTGCGGCGGTTGCCGTTCTCGGAGGGGATCAGCACGGTCTCGACGTAGCTGCCGTCCTCGACCTCGAGCACCCACTTGCGCGTGCCGTCGCTCGACGTGCCTTCGTAGACCACGCCGGGGCCGCGGATCTCGGCCACCTCGGCCAGGCGCGCACGCAGGGCCTTGGAGAGATTGGTCATGGCCTCGAAATCGTCACAGCCTTCGTGATGGATCCATTTCATCACCTGGCTGGCGCGAAACTTCTTCTCGCCGATCGAGACGAAGAAGGCTTCCATCTGCTCTCGGGACAGGCCGAGCAGGTTGGTACGGGGGGTATGGGGGGTGGCGGTCATGATGGTCAACCGATGGTCGGAGGGCGGTCAGGCACGGCCCGGCGTGGCGGGCGGGAGCCGTGCGGCTCCCGCTCAAGCTTCAGCGCGGGCAGATCTCGTCGGCGCTGAAGAAGAAGGCCACTTCGCGCTCGGCGGATTCCGGCGAGTCGGAACCGTGCACGGCGTTGGCGTCGATGGACTGGGCGTAGTCGGCGCGGATGGTGCCCGGCGCGGCTTCCTGCGGGTTGGTGGCACCCATCAGGTCGCGGTTCTTGGCGATGGCGTCCTCGCCCTCGAGCACCTGAACGACGACCGGGCCGGAGGTCATGAAGCCGACCAGTTCACCGAAGAAGCCGCGCTCCTTGTGCTCGGCGTAGAAGCCCTCGGCCTGCTCCCTGGACAGGTGCAGCATCTTGGCGGCGACGACCTTGAGGCCGGCCTTTTCGAAGCGGCTGATGATCTCGCCGATGACGTTCTTGGAAACGGCGTCGGGCTTGATGATAGACAGCGTGCGCTGAGTTGCCATGCAGGGTTCTCCGTGGAATCGAGTGCTTGGATACGGCTGCGCGCCGCTGTCGTGGCGGCGCGCAGGGTCGCGGTTCGGCCGCGGCGGGCGGCCGGGCGGAAAAGCGCCTGATTATAGCGGCTCGGGCGGGGTCTTGACACCCCGCGGGCCGCGCGGGCTCACACGCTGAAGCTTTCGCCGCAGCCGCACTGGTCCTTGACGTTGGGGTTGTTGAAGCGGAAATAGCGGTTGAGCCCCTCGTTGACGTAGTCGACCTCGCTGCCGTCGAGCATCTCCAGGGCGTCGGGAGCCACGTAGACCGTGGCGCCGTGGGCCTCGAAGGGCACGTCGTCGGCGACCGCCTGGTCGGCGAAGTCCAGCACGTAGCTGTAGCCGGAGCAGCCGCTGGGCTTGACGCTCACGCGCAGCCCCAGGCCGTGGCCGCGCTCGCCGAGCACGTGACGGATCTGGTCGGCGGCGGCGGGGGTGATCGAAAGGTGCGCCATGGAAATTCCTCCTGACTGCGTAGCGGCGGCCGAATCGGCGTCAACCGCGCAAGGTGGTGATGGCATGACGGATCTCGGCGACGGCCGCATCGATCTCCGCCTCGGTGGTGAAGCGCCCGAAACTGAAGCGCAGCGCCGTCAGGGCGCGCGAGCGGGGCACACCGATGCCCCGCAGGACATAGGAGGGCTCGACGCTCGCCGAGTTGCAGGCCGAGCCGGTGGACACCGCGATGCCGCGCAGCGCCATGAGCAGCGACTCGCCGTCGACGCCGTCGAAGGACAGGTTGACGATGTTGGGCACGGCCACGGTGACATCGGTATTGCGGTGGATGCCCTCGAGATCGTCGAGCCCGGCGAGGAAGCGTTCGGCCAGCGCGGCGATGCGCGCCTGATCGGCCTCGCCCTCGCGCTCGGCCAGGGCGAAGGCCTCGCCCATGCCGGCGATCTGGTGGGTGGGCAGGGTGCCGGAGCGCATGCCGCGTTCGTGGCCGCCGCCGTGGATCAGCGCCTCGAGGCGGATGTCCGGGCTGCGCTTGACGTAGAGGGCGCCGACGCCCTTGGGGCCGTAGACCTTGTGGCCGGACAGCGACATCAGGTCGATGCCCAGGTCGATGACGTCGAGGGGAATCCGGCCCACCGCCTGGGCGGCGTCGACGTGGAAGATCGCGTCGCGGGCATGCACCACCGCCGACAGGGCGGCGAGGTCGTTGATCGTGCCAAGCTCGTTGTTGACCGCCATCAGCGAGACCAGCACGGTGTCGTCGCGCATCGCCGCGGCCAGGTGGGCGGGGGTGATGCGGCCGTCGTGGCCGGGCTCGAGCCAGGTGACCTCGAAGCCCTCGGCCTCCAGGGCACGGGCGGTGTCGATGACCGCCTTGTGCTCGATGGTGGAGGTGATCAGGTGCCCGCCCCGGGCGCGGTTGGCGCGCATGAAGCCGATCAGCGCCAGGTTGTCGGCCTCGGTGGCGCCGGAAGTCCAGACGATCTCGCGCGGGTCGGCACCGATCAGGTCGGCGACCTGGCGGCGGGCGCCCTCCACGACCTGCTCGGCCTGCCAGCCGGGCATGTGGCTGCGCGAGGCCGGGTTGGCGAAGATTCCGTCCAGGGTCAGGTGGCGCGCCATGACCTCGGCGACGCGGGGGTCGACCGGCGTGGTGGCGGCGTAGTCCAGGTAGATCGGTGCGTTCATGGCTCTCTGCGTGACAGCGAGGCCGGCGGTCCTGGCCGGTCTCAGGGTGACGAGGTGACGATGGTGTTGTCGGTGCTGCTTTTGTTTCCGGCGTTGCCGCGCTGGCGTTCGGCGATGCCGCGGACCTCGTTGCGCCGCACCAGGTCGCCCAGGCTGATGCCGTCGAGGAAGCCGTGAATCTCCTCCGACAGCTCGCACCACAGGTGATGCGTCAGGCAGGTATGGCCCTGCTGGCAGTCCGACAGCCCCTGGCATCGCGTGGCGTCCACCGACTCGTCGACGGCGTCGATCACCCGCGCGACCGACATCGTGTCCGGGGCGGCGGCCAGCAGGTAGCCGCCGCCCGGCCCGCGCACGCTCTTGACCAGCCGGGCGCGGCGCAGGCGGGCGAACAGCTGCTCGAGATAGGACAGCGAGATCGCCTGGCGCTGCGAGATGTCGGCGAGGCTGATCGGCCCCTGGTCGCCGTGCAGGGCGAGATCGAGCATCGCGGTGACGGCGTAACGTCCTTTGGTGGTCAGGCGCATAAGCGAGTCGGGTCGGGCATCGGTCGCAGGGCCGCGCTGCGCCGGAGCGGGCTGAAGCGCGCGGCCGCCGGTGGAATCATCGCTCCATTATGAGAAAACCCAGTAAAGCGGTCAACAATAGCGCCGCCCGGCCCGGCGGCGTACCGTCGTGATGCGGCTCAGTCCTCGTCGCCGGCGTCGCGCCGGGTATCCTGGCGTTCGGTCCGCCGTTCGGCGCGGGGGTCGGGACCGCAGCAGCTGTCGACATCGGCGAGGATCTCGGCGAAGTCCTCGTCGCGCAGCTCGGGCAGGCGGCCTTCGCGGTAGCCGGTGTCGAGCTTGCGCAGCGTGGTGCACATGCGCTCGATACGCTGGTCCACGGCGTGCATGTGGTCGAGCATTGCCTGCATGGAGCGGGCCACCGGGTCGGGCATGTCCTGGCTCACGCCGTAGGCATCGAAGCCGAACTTCTGGCGGATCGCCTCGCGGCGTTCGGGATCGAAGGTCGGGGCCTCCTCGGTGTCGGGCTCGGCGCGCTTGACGATCTTGCCGGGAATGCCCACCACCGTGGCGCCGTCCGGGACCTCCTTGGTGATCACCGCGTTGGAGCCGATCTTGGCGCCGGCACCGACCCGGAACGGCCCCAGGATCTTGGCGCCGGCGCCGACGATCACGCCGTCGCCCAGGGTCGGGTGGCGCTTGCCCTTGTTCCAGCTGGTGCCGCCCAGGGTGACGCCCTGGTAGAGCGTCACGTCGTCGCCGACCTCGGCGGTCTCGCCGATCACCACGCCCATGCCGTGGTCGATGAAGAAGCGCCGGCCGATGGTCGCCCCGGGGTGGATCTCGATCCCGGTCAGCCAGCGCGCCAGGGTCGAGATGGTGCGCGCCAGCCACTTGAGATTGTGGCCCCACAGCCGGTGGCTCAGGCGATGGGCGAGCAGGGCATGGAGCCCCGGGTAGTTGGTCAGGACCTCGAGAAAGTTGCGCGCCGCGGGGTCGCGGTCGAACACGCTGTTGATGTCTTCACGCAGACGACCAAACATGAAGCCTTCCTTGTTGGGCTGTCGGTCGGCACAGGGGCCGGCCGCGAACGGGTTGGTGACTCATTATTGGGGCGCCCGGCGCCCCCTGCAAGGCGCCGTCTCAGCGCCCGTCGATGCGCTTCTCGACGGCGCTCAGGATGCCGCGCAGGATGCTGATCTCCTGGGTGTCCGGCCGGGCGCGCAGGTACAGGCGGCGCAGCCGGGCCATCAGCTGGCGGGGGCGCTGCGGGTCATGAAAGCCGGTGGCGATCAGCACCCGCTCGAGATGCGCGAAGTAGCGCTCGAGGTCGTCGTGGCTGGCCGGCGGGTGGTCCCAGTCGATGCCGAACGGGGCGGTCTCGCTGCCGGCGCCGGCGGGCTCGCCGCTGTCCAGCCAGGCCTGGCGGCACTCGTAGGCCACCACCTGCACGGCCGCGGCAAGATTCAGCGAGCTGAAGTCGGGATTGGTGGGGATGTGCACATGGCGGTGGCAGTGCTGCAGTTCGGCGTTGGTCAGCCCGCTGTCCTCGCGGCCGAACACCAGCGCCACCCGGCCTTGCGGGTCGGCGAGTTCGGCGGGCAGCGATTCGCCCAGTGCCCGGGGCGTGATCATCGGCCACGGCAGGGTGCGCGAGCGGGCGCTGGCGCCGACCACCAGGGTGGCATCGGCCACTGCGGCCTCCAGCGTCTCGTGACGGCGGGCGCCGATCAGCAGGGCGTCGGCGCCCGAGGCACGGGCGATCGAATCGCTGGTCTGGATCTCGCAGCGCGGCGCGACCAGCGCCAGGTCGCCGAGCCCCATGTTCTTCATCGCCCGGCACACGGCACCGATGTTGCCGGGGTGGCTGGTGCCGATCAGCACGATGCGCAACTGGTCGAGGGAAAAGGCGGGTCGAGGCATGGCAAGACAACGTCGCGGGAATGAATAAGGGGCGCCAGTCTACCATGCCTGATGGCCGACCGGGACGCGCCGCGATTCCCACGCGTGGCCGGGTCTGCTAGCATGCGCGGCGTTCTTTAACAGTTACCGACCCTCAAGGCCCGATCATGCATCCGATGGTCCAGTTCGCGCTGCGTGCCGCACGCAGCGCCGCCGAGCAATTCGTCCGTATCCGCGAGCGCATCGATGTCGCCCGCGACGACCGCGGTCTCGACCGCCTCCTGGAAGATACTGCCCGCAACGCCGAAACGCTGATTGTCCGTCAATTGTCCCGCGGCTACCCGCAGCACGGGATCGCCGGCCGCTATACGCCGCACCGCGACGGGGAAGGCGAGGGTCGGGACACGGTCTGGAAGATCGAGCCCTTCCACGGCTACACCAATCTCGGCGTAGGCAGCGTGCAGTTCGCCCTGTCGCTGGTGTGTCTCGTCAAGGGGCGCCCCGAACATGCGGTGGTGATCTGCCCGTTCAGCGACGACGAGTACCTGGTCAGCCGCGGCCGCGGGGCGCAGTACAACGGCAAGCGCATCCGCGTCGGCAAGACCCACGGCATCGACGGCATGCGCCTGGCGATGGGGCTGCCGGAGACCTGGCTGCGTCCGCGCCATCTGCCCACCTACCAGACCCTGATCCAGCAGCTCGCCCCGCGGGTCGAGTCGCTGACCGCCTCGGGCTGCGCGCTGCTCGACATGGCCGACGTGGCCGCCGGCCGTGCCGATGCGGTCTTCGTGCTGGGCCTCGAGGAGCAGGACAGCCTGGTCGGCACGCTGCTGCTCAAGGAAGCCGGCGCGCTGATCGGCGGCCCCGACGGCTCGCCCGGCGTGGCGCCGGAAGCCAACCTGATGGCGGCCGGGCCGCGTCTCTACAAGGCGCTGGTGCAGGGCCTCAAGCCGCACATGTAAGCCCGCCGTC
This sequence comes from Modicisalibacter tunisiensis, assembly GCF_020148005.1. GTDB lineage: Bacteria > Pseudomonadota > Gammaproteobacteria > Pseudomonadales > Halomonadaceae > Modicisalibacter > Modicisalibacter tunisiensis. The sequence goes on from NZ_JAGXFD010000001.1 coordinate 1,772,433, forward strand.
TGCTGAAGAGCCCCGACTCGCGTTCGCGAGGCGGGGCTTTTTCATGTCTGCAGGACGACCCGGGGACACGGCCGTTCGGCCCCTGAAACGACGACACCCCGCCGAGGCGGGGTGTCGTGCGGACGTCGAGGGTCGAACGGTCAGGGCAGCTCGTCGGCCTCGGCGTTTTCCTTCTTCGCCGGGATCAGGTCCTCGCGCTGAAGCTTGACGGCGATCAGCAGCGCCGAGGCGACATACACCGAGGAGTAGGTCCCCACCCCGACGCCGACGATCAGCGCCAGCGCGAAGTTGTGGATCATGTCGCCGCCGAGCAGCAGCAGGGCCAGCAGCACCAGCAGGGTGGTGCCGGAGGTGGCCAGGGTGCGCGACAGCGTCTGGTTGATCGCCTCGTTGAAGATCGTCGGCATGTGGTCGGTGCGCGACTTGCGGATGTTCTCGCGGATGCGGTCGTAGACGATGATGGTGTCGTTGAGCGAGTAACCGATCACCGCCAGCACCGCCGCCAGCACGGTGAGGTCGAAGTCGAGCTGGAACAGCGAGAACACGCCGAGCACGATGATCACGTCGTGGATCAGCGCCAGCAGGGCGCCCAGCGAGAACTTGTACTGGAAGCGCAGGGCGACGTAGAGCATCACCACGCCCAGCGCCACCAGCATGCCCAGGCCGCTCTGGTCGCGCAGCTGACCGCCCACCTGGGCGCCGACGAACTCGGCACGGATCAGGTCGACGCTGGCACCGCCCTGGCGCAGCACGTCCGTCACCTGGGCGCCGACGTTGGGGTCGAAGGCCTGCTGCAGGCGCACCAGCACGTCGGTGGGCGCGCCGAAGGTCTGCACCGAGACGTTGGTGAAGCCGGCGCCTTCCAGGGTCTGGCGCACGGCCTCCAGGGCCGGCGCGGCGGCGTAGCGCACCTCGACGAGGGTGCCGCCGGTGAAGTCCAGCCCCAGGTTGAGCTGCTGGAACAGCAGCGAGACGATCGACACCAGCAGCATCGCCCCCGAGACGAAAAACGCGAGGCGGCGCTTGCCCATGAAGTCGAGCCGGCGATTGATGAAAGCGTTCATGCCCACCTCTCAGATCCAGAGTTTCTTCACCGGCTTGCCGCCGATGGTGAGATTGACGATCGCGCGCGACACCATGATCGCGGTGAACATCGAGGTCAGGATCCCCAGCGACAGCGTCACGGCAAAGCCCTTGACCGGACCGGTGCCGATCGAGAACAGGATCACGGCCACCAGCAGGGTGGTGATGTTGCCGTCGAAGATCGAGGTGAAGGCGCGCTCGTAGCCGGCGTGGATCGCCTGCTGGATCGGCATCTTCGCCCGCAGTTCCTCGCGGATGCGCTCGTAGATCAGCACGTTGGCGTCCACCGCCATGCCCAGCGTCAGCACGATACCGGCGATGCCCGGCAGGGTCAGGGTCGCGCCGAGCAGCGACAGGGCGGCGACCAGCAGCACCAGGTTGATGCCCAGCGCGAGGTTGGCGACCAGCCCGAAGGCGCGGTAGCGGATCAGCATGAAGGCCACGACCAGCAGCATGCCGATCTCCACCGAGTGGATGCCGCGCTCGATGTTCTTGGCCCCCAGGCTCGGCCCGATGGTGCGTTCGGCGACGAAGTAGATCGGCGCGGCCAGCGAGCCGGAACGCAGCAGCAGGGCGAGCTCCTTGGCCTCGGTGGGCGAGTCCAGTCCGGTGATGCGGAAGCGGTTGCCCAGCGCGCTCTGGATGGTGGCCAGGCTGATGATGCCGCGCTCGGTGTAGTTGTCGCGCTTCTCGACCGCCTTGCCGTTCTCCATCACCGTGCGGGTGCGGGTCTTGTTGTCGATGTAGACCACCGCCATCGAGCGGCCGATGTTGGAACGGGTGGCCCGGTTCATCAGCGTGCCGCCGGTGCCGTCGAGGTTGATGTTGACCTGTGGGCGGCCGTTCTGGTCGAACCCGACGCTGGCGCTGGAGACGTTCTCGCCGGTGATGATCACGTCACGCATCAGCCGCGCGGTGCGCTGCTGATCGTTGCGGAACGGCAGCGTCTCGGTCTGCGAGTCGGGGGTGTCGGGACGCGCGGCGAGGCGGAACTCCAGGTTGGCGGTGGCGCCCACCACGCGCTTGGCGGCGGCGGTATCCTGCACGCCGGGGAGTTCGACGACGATGCGGTTGGGGCCCTGGCGCTGCACCAGCGGCTCGGCCACGCCCAGCTCGTTGACACGGTTGCGCAGCGTGGTGAGGTTCTGCTCCACCGCGTAGTCCTGAATCTCCTGGACCTTCTTCGGCGTCAGGGTCATCGCCAGGGTGGCGCCGCGTTCGGCGGCCTGGTCGGCGTACTGGAAGTCGGGGAACTGGCGACTGATGACGTCGCGGGCCTTGGCGCGATCCTCGGCACTGGCGAACGTGAAGGACAGCGTCCGACCATCGATCTGGGTATCGCGGTAGCGGATGCGCGCGTCGCGCAGGGCCTCGCGGATCGCGCTGGCGTTGACCTGCAGGCGCTGTTCGATGGCGGCGTCCATGTCGACCTCGAGGGCGAAGTGCACGCCGCCGCGCAGGTCGAGACCCAGGTTCATCGGCGAGGCGCCGAGGCTCTCGAGCCAGGCGGGGGTCGATTCGGCCAGGTTGAGCGCCACCGTGTAGTCGTCGTTGACCTGGCCGGCGACGATCTGGCGGGCCTTGAGCTGGTCATCGCCGCTGGCGAGGCGAATCAGGGCGCCGTTGGGCTGGGTGTCGATGCGCTCGATGGGGATGTCGGCCTTGCCGAGGGCGTTGCGGATGCGCTCGAGCTGGCCGTCGTCCAGGGTGGCATCGCCACGGGCACTGCTGATCTGAACGGCGGGGTCTTCGGGGTAAAGGTTGGGTAGTGCATAGATCAACCCGACGACGATCACGAACAGTATCAGCAGATACTTCCACAGGGGGTAACGGTTGAGCATGGAAGCCCTGTCCTTGTTGCTGACGCGAAAAGAGCGCTGCCGGCGTGATGACCGGCAGCGGGAGGCGGGTTAGAGGGACTTCAGGGTGCCCTTGGGCAGCACCGCCGCGACGGCGTTCTTCTGCACGTTGACCTCGGTGCCTTCGGCGATCTCCATGGTGAGGAACTCTTCATGCACCTTGGTGACCCGGCCGACCAGGCCCCCGCCGATGACGATCTCGTCGCCGTTGGCCAGGTTGCTGATCAGCTTCTTGTGTTCCTTGGCGCGCTTGGACTGGGGGCGCCACAGCAGAAAGTAGAAGATCAGCACGAAGCCGACCAGCAGAACGATCTGGGCGATGCCGCCGCCCGCAGCCGCACCGCCGCCGCCCTGGGCGTGCGCCTGTGAGATGAAGAAATCCAGCATGGGTCAGTGTCTCCCGGAAGGTTGCGAAAAGGCTCTTGCCAAAGCGGGGCCGGGACGCGCGGGCCCCGGCCGGAAAAAGGGTTCCGCGGCGCGCGTCAGTGCGGTGCGTCGGGAACCGGCAGGCCCCGGCGCGCGTAGAACGCGGCCACGAAGTCAGCCAATGTACCCGCTTCGATAGCACCGCGCAAACCGGCCATTACACGCTGGTAATAGCGCAGATTGTGGATGGTGTTGAGCATCGAGCCGAGCATTTCGCCGCAGCGATCCAGGTGGTGCAGGTAGCTGCGCGAGAAGTGCCGGCAGGTGTAGCAGTCGCAGCCTTCCTCGAGCGGTCGGGTATCGTGGCGGTGTTTGGCGTTGCGGATCTTGACCGTGCCCTCGGCGGTGAACAGGTGGCCGTTGCGGGCGTTGCGGGTGGGCATCACGCAGTCGAACATGTCGACGCCGCGGCGCACGCCCTCCACCAGGTCTTCCGGCTTGCCCACGCCCATCAGGTAGCGCGGCTTGTCCGCCGGCATCCAGGGCGGCAGGTAGTCGAGCACGCGGAGCATCTCCTCCTTGGGCTCGCCCACCGACAGCCCGCCGATGGCCAGGCCGTCGAAGCCGATGTCGACCAGGCCCTTGAGCGAGCGCTCGCGCAGTTCCGGGTACATGCCGCCCTGGACGATGCCGAACAGCGCCGAGGGCGAGCTGCCGTGGGCCGCCCGCGAGCGTTCGGCCCAGCGCAGCGAGCGCTCCATCGACAGCCGGGCCTCCGTCTCGGTGGTCGGGTAGGGCGTGCACTCGTCGAAGATCATCACGATGTCCGAGCCCAGCGAGCGCTGCACGGCCATCGACTCCTCGGGACCCATGAACACCTTGGCGCCGTCCACCGGCGAGCGGAAGTGCACGCCCTCCTCGGTGATCTTGCGCATCGCCCCCAGCGAGAACACCTGGAAGCCGCCGGAGTCGGTGAGGATCGGCTTGTCCCACTGGGCGAAGTCGTGCAGGTCGCCGTGGGCCTCGATCACCTCCATGCCCGGGCGCAGCCACAGATGGAAGGTGTTGCCGAGGATGATCTCGGCGCCGATCGCCTTGACCGACTCGGGCGTCATGCCCTTGACGGTGCCATAGGTGCCCACCGGCATGAAGGCGGGAGTTTCCACCGTGCCGCGGGGGAAGGTCAGCCGGCCGCGGCGGGCGCGCCCGTCGCTGGCCAGGTGCTCGAAGCTCATGAAGCAGTCGTTACGCATGGGGCTCTCGAAAATGCTGGGTGCCGCGAAGGCGGTCATCGCTCGGGACGGCGTGTCAGGGTGCCTTGCGGGTCAGGAACATGGCATCGCCATAACTGAAGAAACGATAGCGCTCGGCCACCGCCTCCCGGTAGGCGCGCAGGGTCAGCTCGTGGCCGGCGAAGGCGCTGACCAGCATCACCAGCGTCGATTCCGGCAGGTGGAAGTTGGTGACCAGGGCGTCGACACAGCGCCAGCGATAGCCGGGATAGATGAAGATGTCGGTCTCGCCGCGATAGGGGGCGAGGGTGCCGTCCTCGCGGCCGGCCGCGGCGGTCTCCAGGCAGCGCACGCTGGTGGTGCCCACGGCGATCACCCGATTGCCGCGTGCGCGGGCGGCGTTGACCTGTGCGCAGACCCGCTCGTCGACCTCGAGCCATTCGCTGTGCATGTGGTGCTCGCGGATGTCATCGACCCGTACCGGCTGGAAGGTGCCGGCGCCGACGTGCAGGGTGACGAAGGCGGTCTCGATGCCGCGCTCGTGCATGGCGGCCAGCAGCGGCTCGTCGAAGTGCAGCCCGGCGGTGGGCGCGGCGACGGCGCCGTGGCGCCGCGCGTAGACGGTCTGGTAGCGCTCCCGGTCGGACAGCTCGTCCTCGCGGGTGATGTAGGGCGGCAGCGGCATGTGGCCGTGGCGCTCGAGCAGCTCGATCAGCGGGGTATCGCCGAGGAAGCGCAGCTCGAACAGTGCATCGCGGCGCCCCTCGACCACGGCGTGGATGCCGCCCTCGAAGATCAGCTCGGTGCCCGGCTTCGGCGACTTGCTGGCACGCAGGTGCGCCAGGCCGCGCTGGGCGTCCAGCGGGCGCTCGAGCAGCATCTCCACGCGCCCGCCGCTGGTCTTGTGGCCATGGAGTCGCGCGGGGATGACCCGGGTGTCGTTGAACACCACCACGTCGCCCGGCGCCAGCAGGGTCAGCAGGTCCGGAAAGCGACGGTGCGCGAGGGTCTGCGACTCGGCGTCGACGCACAGCAGGCGGCAGTCGCTGCGCTGCTCGCTGGGGTAACGGGCGATCAGGTCCTCGGGGAGGTCGAAATGAAAGTCGGAACGCTGCATGAAAGCTCGCCACGAAGGCCGGTAATCGGGAGTCACGGGGCGTCGCCGAAGCGGCGGCGCATGAATGAAACGGCGCAACATGATAGTCGAGACGCGCCGCGAAGTCAGTCCCGTCATTGACGCGGCGGGGAGGACCCGTATAATTCTGCCCCGCTGCCGGTGTGGCGGAATTGGTAGACGCAGCGGATTCAAAATCCGCCGCTAGCGATAGCGTGTCGGTTCGAGTCCGACCACCGGCACCATGAAATCAAGCACTTAGCGGTTCCTTCCTTGGCTTGGTTCTTCTTCTTTTTCTGATGTGTCTACATTCTGTCTACGGACCTTCGGCGCGAATTTGATGGCGTCGGCGAGGTGGTCCGGGGATAGGTGCGCATAGCGCATGGTCATCTGAATCGTCTGGTGTCCCAGGATCTTCTGCAAGGTTAATACGTCACCGCCATTCATCATGAAGTGGCTGGCGAACGTGTGCCTGAGTACGTGAGTTCGTTGCCCCCTGGGCAGCCGAATGCCGGCTTCCTTGATGGCGTCCGAAAACGGATTGTATCCCGTGGTGGGAAAGACGCGGCCGATCCTGGGGGCGTGCTCGACCAGGGCGTAGTAGAGGCCCTGGGGGAGCGGTATGGTCCGGTTGCGGCCGTTCTTGGTGGCGACAAAGGTGACGCGACCGTCCCGCAGATTTTCGGCGCGAAGGTACTGTGCTTCCGACCAGCGTGCGCCGGTGGCGAGGCAGAGCCGGGTGATCAGCGCGGCGTCCTGATTGGGGCGGCGTTCCAGAATGGTCAGGAGCCGGTCGATCTGGTCTTCCGTGAGGTAGGCGAGTTCGCTTTCGTCCAGGCGCAGAGGCTGAATGCTGGCGAAGGGGTTGCCCTGGTCCCATTCACCGAGGCGAATGAGCTTGTTGAAAACGGCCCGAAGGTGCGCCTGATCGTGATTGGCCGTGCTGGGCGAAATGCCGTCGGCAAGCCGCTTTTGACGAAAGCGAGCCGCGTCCATCGCGGTGATGGTTCGGGCGATGGGGTTGCCCATCATGTCGGCCAAGGCGTTGATCTGTGACAGGCGGCGCTTGCCGTCCTTGAGCGAGACGCCGTGAAATTCGTACCAGAGGGTAATGAGTTCACGCAGGCGACGATTGTCCCGCTTCTTGGGCTGGTAGGGCTCTCCGGAGGCAGCCTTGCCGAACACGTAGGCTTCAAAGCGCTTGGCTTCGGCCTTGGTGCGCAGGGTCTTGCGTATCCGTTTGCCATCGCGGCCATGGGGCCAAATATCGACACACCATCCCGTCTTGGTCTTCCTGATGCCCATGCCTAAGCGGCTCTCCCCAGGAGTCGCCGTTCGATCAATCGTTGCTCGACCAGCTGGCGGAACTCGTCCTTGCCGATCCCGCGACGGCGGTAGTATTCGGCGAGGTCGTCCCACATGCCGGAGCGTTGCAGATACCGGATGGCTTCATGGGTGCGGAAGCCCTGCCGGGCGTAGATCGAGAGCAGGTTGCCGAAGGCCAGGCAGACGTTCTTTTCGTTGCCGAGGCCGGGTTCCTTGCGCTTGCGCTTGTAGAGGAAGTGAGGCGCGTGGGCGTAGAACCGGGCGTCGTCCTGGAACAGTTGCCAGGCGGGGTCGATGAGGTTGCGGCAGTGATCCAGCCGGTAGCTCTGCAGGGCGGAACGCCACAGGCCGGTGAGGTGGGGCACGGTGTCGGTGAAGCGGGCAAAGCCGTGGCCCATGTCGAGGGATTCGCCGGTGTCGACGTTGCAGGGCACGCCCTGGGCGAACTCGCGGAGCACGGACTGGTGAAAGCGCATCTCGATGCGCCAGACGTCGGCGTCGGGATCGTAGGGGGTGTCGAGGGGATCGTCGCCGCTGGCCTGTTCCCAGATGCCCTGCCAGAAGTGCAGCTTGTCGCGGCGGTGGGCTTCGCGGGTCTTGTTGTAGAGGGCGCATTGCAGGGCCCCGGCGGTGCCGAACAGGTAGCTTTGCCCGTAGGCGTACTGGGCGGCGACTTCGCCGCTGGTGATCTCCAGATCGGACAGGCCGTTGAGCTTAGTGACACGCTTGGAGCGGGTGACGAAGCGTTCCATGAAGTCGCGGGGTGGCTGCCAGCCCTGGACGTCGAGGGCGAGATGCACGGCGCAGCCGTGAGGCTCGGCATGGGCCAGCAGGTGGGCGGCGATGGTGTCCATGAACGCCTGACACTGGTCGGGGCTGCGCTCCTGAATGAAGTGGGGCGAGAGCTCGACCTTCACGTGCGTGCCGAGGGTGTCGACCTTGGTGTGCCGGGCCTGGAGGAAGACGATGACGCCCAGGTCGTTGTTCTGCAGGCGGTAGCGGAAGCCCGAGCCGGCCGCCCCGGCCCCCACCGACCAGACGTGATCGAACAGCACCAGGGTGGCGCCCCGACCTTCCTGATAGGCGCTGATGATGTGATCGAAGTGGGCCAGACAGGGCTTGCCGGTGTAGAGCTGGCGGACGGTGTCGACCCCCGCGTTGAGCAGGCGGATGCCATCGAGTTCGCGCTGTCCCTTGGGACTGATGAACAGCGTCCCGCGTGCATCCTGTTCGCCACGTTGCAGTGATTCCCGTGAATAGCGTTCCCAACGGTGATTCATAAAAAACCCTGTGTCCGGTAATGATCGTTATTGGCCAGTAATCGCGGTGGTCGTTGTCACTCTGCGAGACGTGCTACAGGGCGGGTCTCGCCAGCGTATACAGCCCGATCCACAGCGCGAGCAGGGCGAAGTGACCCGGATACCAGGCGAGCCAGAGCGCACGCGGCGGGGCACTGAGCCGGGGCAGACTGGGCAGCGTAGGGCGTTGGCTGAGGATGAGCAGCGCGGCGACGGTGGCCAGGCTGACGGTGGCGTTGAGGGCCCCAGCATTGATGAGCGCGCCCAGGGCCAGCACGGCGAGTTGCGGCAGCGGATGACCCCGGTAGTGGAAGGCGGCCCAGAAGGCGGGCACCAGCAGCAGGCCGAGGTGGGCGTACTCGAAGTGATCGCCGACGAGCAGCCAGACAACGACGGCGACCAGGGCGGCGGAATAGCGGTACCAGACGTCCTCGAGGCGCTGGATGGCGGCGACGGTGAGCAGCCCGGCGGCCAGGGTGAAGCAGACGTTGAGCCGATCGACCGATTGCACCGCGAGATAGGGCAGCTGGGCGGCCAGGGCGATGAGCAGGATGCGTCCGGCATAGCGCAGCGGGTCGCGGGTGTTGTGGCAGGCGTGCCAGGCGACCATCCCGGCGAACAGCGGGAAGGCGACGCGCCCGGCGGTGATCGCCCAGGGGGTGACGGCGGCATCGGCCGGCAGCAGGAAGCGGCAGGCATGCTCGACGGTCATGGTGACCAGGGCGAGCCATTGGGCCAGCGGCACCCAGGCATTGCGGGCGGCATCGGGACGGGACAGGACGGCGGTATCAACCGTGGATGCGGTGGTCATGAGGTGGCCTCCAGGGTGGGCAGGACGGTGGCTTGCAGCAGGACGTAGAGCTTGCGGTGCTGGGCGCTGGTCGAGGTGTTCTCGAACAACCGGCCGATCAGCGGCAGGGACGACAGGCCGGGGACGCCGGAGGTCTGCTGGCTGGTTTCATCGCTGACCAGCCCGCCCAGGAGCACGGTCTGGCCGGAGCGAATCTGCACGGTGGTGGTGATGCTGCGCTGGTTGGTGATGATGTCGCTGGCCTCCAGCGAGTCCGAGAGGCTGTCGGCCTGGGTCTGGACGTCCATGATCACCAGCCCGGCCCCGGTGACGACCGGGGTGACGGCGAGACTGACCCCGACGTCGCGGCGTTCGATGGTCTGAAAGGGGTTCTCGACGCTGGCGGCCTGGCCGGTGACGCGCCCGGTGACGAAGGGCACGTTCTGCCCCACCGAGATGCGCCCGGCCTTGCCGGAGAGGGTGAGGATCTGCGGCGTGGACAGGACCTTGGCCTGGCTGTTGCGCTCCAGGGCGTTGACGGCCAGCGCGAGGACGTTGCCGTCGAAGATGCCGAACGAGCCGCCGGGGGTGGACAGGCTCGAGCCGAGGTTGTTGGTGTTCACGCCCCCGGCGAGCCCGGCCCCACTTCTTGCCCGTCCCAGGGCCACGCCAAGGTCGAAGGTGTCGCCATCATTGGTCTCGAACAGGATGGCGCGGATCAGCACCTGGGGCCGGGTGACGTCGATGCGCGGCAGCAGGCGTTGCAGGGCCTGAATGCGCTTTTCATCGCCGTTGACCAGCAGGGCGTTGGCGGCGGGGAGTACCTGACTGGCGGCGTTGCCCTGGGCGGCGGCGGTGCGACGGTTCAGGAAGGCATCGACCAGCGGCGTGACGTCGGCGGCGCGCAGATGATCGAAGCGCAGAATGGTGGTGGTCTGGGGCGTGCGCGGGCCGGTGTCCAGGGCCTGGGTGAATTCGCCGGGGGCTGTGGGCGTCACGGTGGGCGGCTCGCCGGGGACGATCTGATAGCCGTGGGCCTCGAGGACGCCGCGGAAGAAGGCGGGCAACTCGTCATCGGCCACGTCGGGGGCGTAGACGGTCAGGGTGCCGTCCACCGAGGGATCGAGGGCGAGCGCGGTGTGCGTTTTTTCCGAATACCAGCGTACGAAATCTCGCACACTGGCGTCCTGCATTTCGATGGGGACGGCGTAGGCCATCGCCGACAGCAGGGCGAGGACAACACCGACAACGCTGCGGCTAGCAAGTGATCTGCACATGATCGGCTCCCTGTTCGAGGCGGAGGTGACAGGCGTCCACCGGGACGAGACGTAGCCCCTGACGGGCGAGGTCGTCGCTGGTGGCAGGCCGGTTGTCGCCATCACGAAGGCGGTAGGTGGTGGTGTCGCCGAGGCGCGCATAGCCGGTGATGCGGTAGTCGGCGAAGTGGGTGAGATCGACCGGCGCGGTGGCCGGGGTGGGGGCGTTGTCGGCGCGGGCGTCGACCTGATCGACGAGCAGCACCGAGGTGGTCAGCACGATGCCCAGAGCGAAGCCGACCAGGGCGAGCAGCGGGCGGTTGAAGCGTTTCCAGTAGATGCGCGTCAGTGTCATGACGAACCTCAGATCGCGGGGCACGCGAAGGCGGCCATGGGTGTACCAGGGCGGCAGCTGGGTGTAGGTGCCGTGGGGGTAGTGATCGGAGAACGCCTGCTTGGTGTCGTAGGCCGGATAGAGCGAACGGCCGGTGTAGGTCCAGCGCTCGACCACCAGCGAGGTCGGGGAATCGCCATACTTGACGATGCCCATGTGCAGCTTGGGCATGGGCACCTTGCCGCCGGCGAACAGCGACCACAGCGAGCCGATGAACGGCAGCGAGAGACGATCCAGGCGACGGCAGTAGACGACATGCTCGGCCAGCGCGACGCGGGCCTGCTTGTCCATGATGGAGAGGTCCTGGATCAGGAAGATGATGTCCCAACCCAATTTCCGGGCGTGGAGAAACCAGTTGATGACGTCCTGACGGCTCTTGTCGTTCCAGCTGCGGGCGTTGAACCAGGTGCCGCACTCATCGAGGACCAGCAGGCCGTTTTTCGCCTCGTCGTAACTCTCGGTGCCCCGGCCGATGGACTCGAGATCGGGCAGGGTGGGCTTGTCGGGAATGCGGTAGAAACGGGTCTGCTTGGCGGTCGGCCCGATCAGCTTGTCGAGCCGGATATCCAGGTTGGTGGCGACCTTGCAGCCCCGGTTGAGCTTGTCCTTGATCTTGCCGACGGCGACCAGAGTCTTGCCCGCGCCGAGTTTGCCGGTGACGACGTAGACGGCCATCAGATCCCCCCGAGATTGACGAGCCGATCCTTGATGGAGAAGGCCCACACGAAGAACTTGGCCATTACCAGGGCGGAGACGCAGGCGGCGAAGTTGTCGGGCAGGATGCGGCCGATGCCGTCGGCGAGCAGCGCGGGCATGGACGCGGACAGCCCCTGGACCAGGGCGTCGATACCGCTGGCCATGGCGGTGATCAGGCCGAGGACCACGCCCACCTTGACCAGGAACAGGCCGAAGCGGGCGACCTTGAACCAGAAGTAAAAGCGCAGGAACAGCTTGCCGAAGTTGAGCAGCAGGGCTTCCAGCGCGGGGACCAGAAGGCGGGCGAGACGAGCGAGAATGGCACCCATGCTTATCCCTCCGCCCCGTTGCGATAGGACAGGGCCATCATGGTGATCTGGTAGGTGGTGAAGAAGAACAGCAGCCACGACAGCGCGGCCTTGATGAGATCGAAGACGCGGCACTCGATGGTCATGACGTGGCCGTTGAACTCGAAGGTCAGCGGGGTGCAGGTGCCTCCGCCGGGCAGGGTGGGCATCCAGCCGGTCACGGTGTCACGCACCGCGCCGACGGCCTGGCCAATGATGCTGCCGTCATCCTCGAACAACGTCTGATAACGGTCGTTCAGGTCGCCCTGGGTGGTGTCGTTCTGGCTGGTGAGATCGTTCATCACCTCGTCGCCGATGCCCTGACCGTCGAAGTCGGCGCGCACGGCGTCTTCCGTGGGCGCGCCGTCGGTGCTGGTGAAGGTGTCGACCAGCGATTGAAAGCCATCCTGAATCGATGCCTTCACGCCGCCGATGGCATCCAGCACGCCGCTCAGATCGGTGCCGGTGCCGGTGTCGGTGCCATCGGTGCTGCCGGAATCGGTGCCGGTTCCCGAGCCGGAATCAGTGCCCGTTCCTGAATCGGTACCCGAGCCGGCGTCGGTGCCGCTGCCGGCATCCCCCCAGCTACCCCCGCCGATGGACAGGCCGCCGCCGACCTCGATGGGATCGCCGCTGGCGTCATAGGCACCGTCGGTAACGGTGATGGGGTCGCCGTTGGCGTCGTAGGCGCCCTGGTCGTCCAGGGTGATCGGATTGCCGGCACTGTCGAAGGCGCCGACGTTGATATCGGCCGCATCGCCGGAATAGCAGTAATAGGACCCCCCGGAGCCGACGTAGCCGCCCGAGCAGGAGGACGGGTCGGTGGTTTCGGTGAAGGCGTCGGAGAGTTCGCCGCCGGATTCGACATTGCTGCCGCTGTCCAGGGTGTTGACCTCGCCGGTCGACGTGGCGGTGAAATCACCAGTCAGGTAGCACTGACCGTCAGGCGCGGTATCGCCGTTGGCATTGGTGGTGGTACAGACGCCGACCCCCTTGCCGGAGGGTGTCAGCGAGCAGGCGCCGGTGTTATAGGGCGGGGCTTCGAGCTCGCCCTTGAGAACGGTGGCGTGGCCGTATTCGGATTGGCATTCCTCATCCGAATACACGTAGTTATAAACAGGACTGGAAATGGAGCCATCCGCAATTCCCGTTTCAACATCACTCGTCATACCATACGAATAATCAACGGCTACAACATAATAATTTCCACCAGAGCAACGGTCATCAGGACCGGAATACAAAACACCTATGCCACGAATCCACCAAGGCGAGCTTTGCAAATACGACCGGCCTTCCAATAAAGACATACTTCCAGCAAGAGCCGAAGAATACGTACAGTAAAGTTGTGAATTGTCGGACTGAGTTTGGTTGGTTATACCTGCAGACGCATCCGATACGGAAAGAAAAAAGATCACCGGCACCAGGGCAACCAGGAACAAAAGGCGTCGAATCATGGCGGGAGTCTCGGTACCGGGGGTGGAACGAAGAAGGGGGCCGGTGGGGCCCCCTCGTGGCGTGAGGCCGATCAGGTGGCCTTGTTGGCGAACTTCTTGAACAGGCCGATGGCCAGCAGCGAGCCGACGATGGCGGTGACGACGGGCCATGCCTGGCTGGCCATGTCGCTGGCCTGGGACTGCAGCTCGCTGAACGCCTGGGAGGCGGCGGAGGGATCGCTGGTGGTCGCGGAGGCGAAGCCGGAGACGACCAGGGCACCGGCCCCGGCGGTCATGGCGAGCGACTTGCGGCCGAGGGTGGCACGAACGTGAGCGATGCGTTGCTTAGCTTGGGTTGCGATGGTCATGTTGAGACTTCCATAAAGCGCTTGAAGGCAAGCATTGAGGTTCCCCACACCCAACCGAGGGCGTAGGCACTAATCAGGGAGCCGATGAGCTCGGGAACGGTCATCATCGTTGGCCCCCCTTTATTGCCCCGAGCCCGAAAACGGCAACGAGCCCGATGCAATAAACCAGGAGCCACAGACTGGTGAACTGGTCAGCGTCCATGGCTCGGGATTCGCTTAACTGGTGGCTTTGACGTCGGCCTTGGGATGGCCGGTCGCAGAGGGCTTGCGTACGGCGATGGCGTGCATGGTCATCTTGCCTTGGGAGACGCGCATCTCGGCGTCGATCTCGAGGTTGCAGGGCATGTTGGGCGCGTGGGCGCGCAGCTGGTCGAGAATCTCGTAGGGCGCGGAGATGGTCATGACTTCGTGGCCGATGCGGTTCTCGTTGTCGGGATCGGCTTCGTTCATCAAGGTGATCTTGGCGCCCTTGATGCCGCCGTCCATGGAGTAGCGCATGGCGCCGAGAACGCGAGCCTGGATGGTGTTGATCATGGTCTTCAGTTCCTTTTCAGCGTGTGTGCTGGGCTGCACGGGTTTGGCAGTGGTGAGCGAGCACGGCTAGCTCTGCGAGGTCCGGTGCGTCGGGGTCGAGCATCCGGGTCAGGTGTTCTGCCTGGGCGTAGAGGAGCGCGGCGTGGCCGTAGTCGCGGCCTTGCAGACACCGCGCGCCCCGCTCCCTCAAGGCTCGGGGCTCCGGGCAGGCGTTTCCCTGCCGCGCCCCCGTGCCCGTCGGTCGATCCGCACGGCAGTCGCCCCCGACCCCGCCGTCAACCGTCGCTGCGCGAGGTGTGACGGCGGGGCCGGTGCCGACTCGGGGAGCCGTGCGACCGACGGGCGACGGGTGACGGGCAGGCAACAACATCTCAGAGCCCCGAGTCGGGTCGCGGGGTGGCTGAGTCAGCCCCGAGGCCGAGGGCAGTCAGATCGCCGCGCTCCAGACGCGACAGGCCGTCCTGCATCAGCAGTTCGCCCAGGGCCGAGGGAGTGAGACGGTGCGTGCCGGCCTGGACCAGGAAGCGCGAGTGGTCGCCCTGGGCCAGGAACACACGAACGGGCTGTTTCTTGCCGGTGGTCATTGGGTGTTCCTCGTGGTGGGGGGTGTGCGAATCGCGCTGCGCATCCAGGAGTGGACGCGTAAGCGCCTGGGAATAAAAAGCGGCCCCGGTGGACGTCGGGAACGGGATGGGGATAACCACGGAGGCCGAAGCGCTGGGAACGTGGGAAGCGACGCAGGAATCAGCGCGAGCAGGAATACGCGGATCGCCCTGGGGCGCGTCATCGAACAGCGCCAGAACGCAGGCCATGGCGTCGTCGAGGGTGGTGAAGCCAGGCAGGGAGCCGGGGAGCATGCCACCGATGAGGGGGCCGGACTCGTTGACGGTGAGCCGGGCATCGCCCTGGGCGTCGCGGTGGTCGTCCAAGCGGACGACGTAGTGATCGAGAGGCGAGTGGTAGATGACACCACGAACCTCGCCATCAACGACGATCTGATAGACGGTGTGGATACCGGAATCGCCGTGGCAGGGAGGAAAGGTGATCATGACCAGTCCTCCGCCTGCAGGCACTGCGTCTGGAGCAGGGCGATGTTGACGAGACGGTAGCGGCCCACCTTCACGGCCGGGAGGTAGCCGCGACGGATATGGCCGTACACGGTGTCGACGGTGAGGCCCGAGAGCTCGGCGAAACGCTCAAGGGTCATCAGTGGCACGTGGGCCGGGACCTGGGGCGCTTGGGGTTGATCCATCTCGTCACCTGCCTTTGTAGGTCTGTGTTAGGCTTTTTTGAGGAAACAGCAGTGGCTGGGCTCTAAAACAGGTAGACTCAAAAATGAGCACAGCCTATTGGGAAGTATACCCAGAGTAGGGCACATGTCAAATAACCTTGCGCAAAAAATCCGGTTGATCCGAGAAGCGGAGACCTCAGGGCGCGCTGAATTTTCGGAACTCATTGGTGTGCCTAAGAAAACGCTGATAGGTATCGAGCAGACCGGGCGAGTACCAAAAGGGGATCTGTTGCAAGCGATATGTACGCAGTGGCCGAAGTACACGCTTTGGCTAATGACGGATCAGGTGAACGAAGCACTGGGCCAGATAAGCCCAGAGATAGAGAGGGCACGCAAAGACTTTAAGCCGACGGGAACGGATACCGAATAGCCAAGCGGGTTGTGGATAGTTGGTATGTGAAGGGTGGGTAGGTGTGGGTAATTATATAAGACATAAGTAATAATAGGTTGCGCGCGAGGGGAAGCTAAGTGGATCCAATCGGTGAATTTCTCAACTCAGTAATGATATTGATTTTTGCATCAGCAACAGGCACCTGGTTTAGTCTTTGGCTGGGTGCTGGTGGGCGATTTTTTAAGGCTAGGCTGGCATTGTGCGCAGTCATTACGATAGTCGCTATTCTGCTATTGCTGAAAACGTCCTTGGTATTGCCTGTAGTCTTGGTGCAGGAATACCCCTTTATAGGATTCGTGGTGGTCACTATTGTTGTTTATGCTGCAATCGTTACGGTATGGGAGCCCATGGAATGGGGGCTAAAAAGGCGCCTTACCAGCCACCCCAAGCCCGCCCGCGCTGCGGATGGAAAGACGGCAGGGGCTGAGCTGCGAAGGGAATGGGAGCAGTTCAAACAGGGATGGCAGGAAGAGTCGAGGAAAGAGCCGACGATTGATCCAGACCCTGAGCCTAAGGGGAAAGAGTCGGCCCAGGAGTCAGCCGACGAAGATATCTACGATCTCTATAAGCAGAATAAGTCCGAGCCCAGTAGTGATCGCAACTACTCCGAAGAATTGATGGACCAAGGCGGAGCCTATGTTGCCCGTACCCACCTGATGTCCCCCTCCGAACGTCAAGTATATAGGGTGTTGGAAAAGGCCTATGGTGACCGTTATCGAATTTTCTGCCAAGTGCGAGTGGTGGATCTGATTCAACCAAATACGAAAAAGTATTTTAGTTGGACAAAGGAATATAAATCGTTATTTCGGCAGATTTCACAGTGGCACTTCGATTATGTGTTATGCGAGAAGAAAGATTTTAAAGTGAAGTGCGTGCTGGAACTGGATGACCAAAGTCATGAGCGGCCGGATCGAAAGAAGCGCGACAGAATTCTGAATCGAGCCTGCGAAGTGGCGGGTATTCGCCTGGAGCGGATGAAGATCAATCACACCGAGAAGCGTATCGAGATCATCCGGTGAACTCGACCTCGACGTGACCGGGCTTGGAACGAGGACGCGAGGGGCCAACGACGATACGGACCTCACGACCCAGACGAGCGAGACAGTCGAGCATCTTGGCTTCGCTGATCCCGCGGAATTGACCACGCAGCAGGCCGGAAAGCTTGGGCTGGGGAATCCCGACGATCTCGGCGGCCTTGGCCTGGGTAAGACGACGACGCTTTATGATCTCGGCGATCTTGGTGGCCAACTGAGCCTTGATCAGCATCTCGTCGGCGTCATTGCGACCGAGGTCGGCATAGACGTTGGTACTGCCTTGTTCGATGTCGATCATGACGAGGAACCTCTCAGGTGCTGTTCGACGGCCTTGAGCCGATCGCGGATCTTGTCCAGGTCGGGCTTGGGAGTGGCGATCCCGCTGCTGGACTTCTTCTGAAAGCAGTGAAGGACGTAGACGGCACCCTGGAACTTAACCGTGTAGACGGCGCGATAGGTGTCACCTTGGTAGTCTTCGACCACCTCGAGGACGCCAGCCGAACCGAAACCCTTGAGCGGCTTGGTCTGGCTGTGCTTGTTGCCGGTCTGCGCCTGATGGAGCGCGTAGCCGAAGACATCCTGAACGTCTTCCGGCATGGCAAGCAGGTCCTTCTTGCTGCTGGCAACCCAGTAGAGCGGTTTGATGGCATCCTCCGAATCCATGGCGGCAGTTTATACCTAGATGGGTATGACGGCAACGCATGGAATGTGACCACATTGTGTCCACGCCCAAGCCCGACAAAGGCGCTAGAAGGCGATTCCGGCCACTGCAAACCACTGATTTTTCAGTCGTAGGCAGACAAAGACCGGCCTCGGATACCCTTCAAAATCCGCCGCTAGCGATAGCGTGTCGGTTCGAGTCCGACCACCGGCACCATGAAATCAAGCACTTAGCGGTTCCCTCCTTGGCTTGGTTTCTCTGTATTTCCCCTCAGTGTCCACAAAATGTCCACGGCTCTTGCCAGTCGGTGGTGCGTATTCCGGCTTGGGTTGCGGCGGTTGCGGTGCCTGCCACTCTCTTCCTTGCTCGGCGAGAAAGCGGCAGGAATAGCATTCCTGGTGTTTCCGTTTTTCCTGTTCTTGTCTTCGAGGCTTTCGTGAGATTTGATTGTTACTTATTGAATCTCAAGGCCCTTTTCATTGGGCTTTTACCATAATTAACATCGATAAACTTCGCCAATTCGGCGCATTGACAATGCCGTTCACTCCGTAGAATCGAGCCTGCTGCATCCCAGCATCCCTGTAATTTGACCGGCGCCTTCGGGCGCCGGTTTTTTTATGTCCGCAAACGACACCGGAAGAGCCATGCCCGGCTCTGCTCGCCCCCTGATCGGCTGACGCCGGTACGCGCCAGGCAGTATGATCGAGGCTCCTGTGAGCCGAGGAGAGAATCATGCCGTTGACACTCTGGCTGTCCCTGGCGGCGGTCTGTGCCATGGGGGCCATGTCGCCGGGGCCCAGCCTGGCCATGGTACTGCGTCATACCCTGGGCGGCGGACGCACGCCGGGCGTCGTCGCGGGGCTCAGCCATGCCCTGGGCGTGGGCCTGTATGCCCTGCTGACTGTCTGGGGACTGGGGGCGGTGGTCAGTCAGGAGCCGGTGCTGTTTCGCATCATCACCTGGGGCGGCGCCGCCTACCTGGCATGGCTGGGCATCAAGGCGCTGCAGGCCGGGCGGGGCGGCGCACTCGAGGCGCAGGCGGCGGTCACCGATCCGCTGCAGGCGGCCCGCGACGGGGTGCTGGTCGCGCTCGGCAACCCCAAGCTGATCCTGTTCTTCGTGGCCCTGCTGAGCCAGTTCGTCAGCCCCGACATGAGCATCGCCGGCAAGGCGCTGATCGTGGCCACGGCCGCCTTGATCGATGGTCTCTGGTACGTGCTGGTGGCGGTTGCGCTGTCGCACTCGGCGGTGCTGCCCTGGCTGCAGGCGCGTGCCCACTGGATCAACCGCCTGACCGGCGTGCTGCTGCTGGCGCTGGCGCTGCGCGTGCTGATCGGCTGAGGCTCACGACTCGATGCGGGCCAGTAGAGTGTCGAGCGGGGCATCGAGTGGCAGCACGCCATAGGCCGGGCTGACCGCCTCGCCGAGCCGGCTGCGGCAGAAGGTCTCGGCGACCTCGTTGGGCGCATGCCGCAGCAGCAGCGACGCCTGAATGCACTGGGCGAGGCGCTGGGTCAGCCAGCGGGCCTCGGCCTCGAGCGCCTCGGCGGGCCGGCCCAGGGTCGCCACCAGGGCGGCCACGGCCCGGTCATAGTCGGCCGACAGGCCGCGTGCGGCGGCGAGCTCGTCGCGCAGGACCTCGATACAGGCCGGGTGACGCTGCAGTACCCGGAGCACGTCCAGGCAGATCACGTTGCCCGAGCCCTCCCAGATCGAGTTGACCGGGGCCTCCCGGTAGAGCCGCGCCAGCGGCGATTCCTCGACGTAACCGATGCCGCCCAGGCACTCCATGGCTTCGGCCATGAAGCCCGGGGCCCGCTTGTTGTGCCAGTACTTGCCCAGCGTCGGCAGCAGGCGAGCGAGCAGCCTTTCGCGCTCGTCGTCGGGGCTGTCGAAGGCGCGGGCGGCGCGCAGCACCAGCGCCAGGCCGGCCTCGGTTTCCAGCGCCAGGTCGGCCACCACCCGGCGCATCAGCGGCTGTTCGGCGAGGGGCTTGCCGAAGGCCTGACGCTGGCGCACATGGTCCCAGGCCTCGACGAGCGCCTGGCGCATCATGCCCACGGGCGCGGTGGCGGCGTCCAGCCGGGTCTGCTGGACCATCTCGAGAATGGTGGCGATGCCGCGACCCGGCTCGCCGATCGGCTCGGCCCAGGCCTCGCGGTACTCGATCTCCGCCGAGGCATTGGCGCGATTGCCGCACTTGTCCTTGAGGCGCTGGAGCTCGATGGCATTGCGTTCGCCGTCGGGGGTGAAGCGCGGGACCAGAAAGCAGCCCAGCCCCGCCTCGGTGAGGGCCAGGGTCAGGAAGGCGTCGGACATCGGCGCGCTGCAGAACCACTTGTGGCCGGTCAGGCGGTAGCCGTCGCCGACGAGTCGGGCGCGGGTCGAGTTGGCGCGCACATCGCTGCCGCCCTGCTTCTCGGTCATCGCCATGCCCAGGGTCGTGGCGGGCTTTTCCCGGGCGGGCACGGCGCGCTCGTCATAGTCCCAGGCCAGCAGCCGGGCCTGCCATTCGTCGTGCACGCGAGGCGCCTGGCGCAGCGCCGGCGTGGCGGCGTGGGTCATGGTCACCGGGCAGCAGAACCCGGGCTCGGCCTGGGTCAGCAGGTAGAGCGCGGCGACGTGCGCCTGATGACCGCCGCGGCCCTCCTCTTCCCAGGCCACGGCGTGCCAGCCGTTGTCGAAGGCCAGGTGCATGAGCTGGTGATAGGCGGGATGGTAGCGGACCTCGTCGAGACGCCGGCCGTAGCGGTCGAACGGCCGAAGCTCCGGCGGGTGGCGGTTGGCCTCCTCGCCGAGCGCCTGGACCGCGCGGCTGCCCACGGCCGCGCCCAGCGGACGCAGGCGGCGGGCGACCCAGTCTGGCGCCTCGCGGGCCAGGGTATCCTGAAGCGGACGGTCGAGAGCGAACAGATCGCGGTCGCCGGGGGGCGGAGGCTGGTTGTCCACCCGGTGGGTGGCGAGCTGGCGGCGCGGGGCGCGATCGGTCATGGCGGGACTCCACGGGCGCACGGAAAACGGCCGATGGACTGAGCATGGGCCGGGGCGGGCAGCGGGTCAATCGACGTTCCTCCTGGGGCCACGGCCGTGCTGCCATTCGATGCCTGTTCCTTGATGGCGCAGCGATGACAGGGGCAGGGCGATCGTGGCATCGTCTAGCGTTCAGCGACAGCAAAGACGTGGACCATGCAGATCTACAGCCAGGATTGTCGTACCCAGAGTGGCGAGCCCTTCAATCTCCGGGCGCTGCGCGGGCAGGTGCTGCTGGTGGTCAATGTCGCCAGCCGCTGCGGCTTCACCCCGCAGCTCGGCGAGCTCGAGCGTCTCTACCGGCGCTATCGCGACCAGGGCTTCACGGTGCTGGCCTTCCCCTGCAACCAGTTCGCGCGCCAGTCGCCGGAAACGGCACGGGCCTTCGGTGCCTTCTGCGAGCGCGAGTACGGCGTCACCTTTCCGGTGATGGAGAAGGTTCGGGTCAACGGCCCCGGGGCGCACCCGCTGTTCGTGATGCTGCGTCGCCAGGCGCCCGGGGTGCTGGGCAGCACGCCGATCAAGTGGAACTTCACCAAGTTCCTGGTCGGTCGCGATGGCCAGGTGATCCGCCGCTTCTCGCCCCGCGACCGGATGGCGCGCATCGTGCCGGAGCTGGAGCGGGCCCTGGAGACGCCGTTCTCGGCCTGAACCGTCCTATCCGTCAGTCCGGCGGCGTCTGGCCGCTGGCCACCAGCAGGCGTTCGATCAGGGTGTTCCAGCGCGGGCGGGCGAGCATGGTCATCATCCCCGAGAACAGCGCCCAGAAGCCCTTGCGCCAGCCGAACAGGCGGCGGTTGTGGGCGACCAGCCGGCGCAGCAGCTGATGATCGTCCAGGGTGTCGTCGCCGGCCACGGACATCTGCTGGCGGGTCAGCACCGGAGCCAGTTCCAGGCGAAAGATCCACTCCAGCTGCTCGAGCGTCAGGTCGTGACGCTCGATCACCGCGACCATGCGTGCGTATTCGGTCTCGCGGGGCTCGTGCTCGCGCCACAGCGGCGCCAGGGCCAGCCACAGCTCGCCGCGCTCGTCGACCAGGGTCTGGGCGTCCTTCACGCCATCCTCCTCGCGATGCGAAACGGAGCGTCATTGTCACACAGTGGCGGACGGCGGGGCAGGGCGGACAGGTCTCCGGCAAATCGCTAGAATACCCGCATCAGTCGCTTCCCGGTCCGGGGAGTGCCCCGCAAGCTCCAGCAACGCCGAGGTCTGACGTGATCATCAAACCCAAGGTTCGCGGTTTCATCTGCACCACCACCCATCCCACCGGCTGCGCGATGAACGTGCTCGAGCAGATCCAGGCGACCCGCCGGGCGATCGGCGCGCGCGGCACCGGCGACGCCTGGCCGAAGAAGGTGCTGGTCATCGGCGCGTCCAGCGGTTACGGCCTGGCGGCGCGCATCACCGCGGCCTTCGGCTACGGCGCCAGTACCCTGGGCGTGTTCTTCGAGAAGCCCGGCACCGAGAGGAAGCCCGGCACCGCCGGCTGGTACAACGCCGCCGCCTTCGACCGCTACGCCAAGGAAGAGGGGCTCTACAGCCGCGCGATCAACGGCGACGCCTTCGCCCACGAGACCCGCGAGAAGGCCATCGAGATGATCAAGGAGGACCTCGGCGAGGTCGACCTGGTGATCTACTCGCTGGCCTCGCCGGTGCGCAAGCTGCCCGACAGCGGCGAGGTGAAGCGCTCCGCGCTCAAGCCGATCGGCGAGACCTACCGCGCCACCGCCATCGACACCAACAAGGACGCCATCATCGAGGCGGAGGTCGAACCGGCCACCCAGCAGGAAATCGACGACACCATCGCGGTGATGGGCGGCGAGGACTGGGAACTGTGGATCGACGCGCTCGACAGGGCCGGCGTGCTGGCCGACGGTGCGCGCAGCGTGGCCTTCAGCTACATCGGCACCGAGATCACCTGGCCGATCTACTGGCACGGGGCCCTGGGCAAGGCCAAGGAGGATCTCGACCGTGCCGCCGGCGAGATCGACAAGCGCCTTGGCGAGACGGGAGGTGGCGCCAACGTCGCGGTGCTCAAGTCGGTGGTCACCCAGGCCAGCGCGGCGATCCCGGTGATGCCGCTGTACATCGCCATGGTCTACCGGGTGATGAAGGAGCAGGGCCTGCACGAGGGCACCATCGATCAGCTCAACCGGCTGTTCCGCGACCGGCTCTACGCCGACGAGGCGCCCGCCACCGACGAGGCCGGCCGGCTGCGTCTCGACGACTGGGAGCTGCGCGACGATGTCCAGCAGGCCTGCAAGGACCTGTGGCCGACGGTGACCACCGACAACCTGTTCGAGATCACCGACTACGCCGGCTACAAGCACGAGTTCCTCAAGCTGTTCGGCTTCGAGCGCGATGACGTGGACTATGACGCCGACGTCGACCCGGTGGTCGACTTCGATGTCGTGCAGCCCTGAGCGCCTGCCGGTGAGGCATGCCGGCAGCCGGGACGGCGAGGGCGGCGATGCTGCACGATAGCCCGGTCGCCTCGACACCCCGGCAGGTCGGCTTCGTGCTGCTGCCGGGGTTCTCGCTGCTCGCCCAGGCCTGCGCGCTGGAGCCGCTGCACGTGGCCAACCGGCTGGCCGGCGAACGTCTCTACACGCCGCTGATCTTCAGCCTGGACGGCCGTGCGGTGAAAAGCGCCGCGGAGCTGGCGCTGTCGCCGAACAGCGTGGCCGGCAGCGATGCCGGGGCGCTGGACCTGCTGCTGGTCTGTGCGCCCTCCCAGGGCGTCGGCGCGCACCCGGCGCTCGAGGCCTGGCTGACGCGCCTGGCCGGGCGCGGCGTGGCGCTGGGCGGTGTCGCCGGGGGCACCGAGGTACTGGCCCGGGCCGGGGTGCTCGACGGTTACCGTGCCACGCTGCCCTGGCAGAATCTGGAAGCCTTCGCCCGGGCGCATCCGGCGGTGCGGGTCGGCCATCAGCTGTTCGAGATCGATCGCGACCGTCTGAGCTGCGGCGGCGGTACCGCGGCGATGGACATGATGATGACCCTGATCGGCCAGCATCACGGCCAGCGGCTCGCCGAGCGCATCTCCGAGCACTTCGTCTGCGAGCGCATCCGCATGGGCGACGAGCCCCAGCATGTGCCGCTGCGCACCCGGCTCGGCCACGCCCCGCAGAGCCTGGTCGACGCCGTGGCGCTGATGGAGTCCAACATCGAGGAGCCGCTGACCACCCATGAGCTGGCCGAGCATCTGGGCATCTCGCGGCGCCAGCTCGAGCGGCTGTTCAAGAAGTACCTGCAGGCGGTGCCCAGCCGCTACTACCTGGACCTGCGCCTGCAGCGCGCGCGCAAGCTGCTGCGCGAGACCGACCAGGCGGTGGGCGACATCGCCCTGCAGACCGGCTTCTCCTCCGGCGCCCACTTCTCCACCGCCTACCGCAACCACTTCGGCATGACGCCCCGCGAGGAGCGGCTGACCTGACGGCGCCGCCTCGTCATCAAGACAATCGCAGTTGGGGCTCTGGCAAGGGGCGTTGTCCACGGACCAGCCCCTGGCTTGACTTGCGATAGCCTTGGCCCCGTCATGCCTTGTGCGCCAGCAGGGCGCGGAACAGCGAGCCCATCATCACCGGCTCGTCGCGCTCGACGACGAACCCGGCGCCCTCCAGCAGCGGCCCCGCCTGACGGGTGATGTCGGTGGCGATGACACGGGTGACGAGGTTGAGCGCGCGCCGTCCCGGGCCGGCGGGATGGCTGTCCGGCTGGAACTTGTCCATCACGCACAGCTGGCCGTCGTCGGCGAGCACCCGGTGCGCCTCCGCCAGCCCGCGCTCCGGGTGCGGCATCACCGCCAGGATCAGGTGCATCACCACCACGTCGAAGTAGCCGTCCGGGTAGCTCAGCGCCGCGGCGTCCATCACCCCGGCCTGGCCGTCGAAGCCCAGGGTCTCGGCCCGGGCACGAAAGCGCCGCACCATCGCCGGGGTGAGGTCGCAGCCGTGCAGCTCGATGTCGCGGGGCAGCCAGGGCAGGTCGAGCCCGGTGCCGCAACCGACGATCAGCACCCGCTGGCCGCCGGCCCAGTCCACCGCCTCGAGCGCACGGCGCCGGGCCCGGCGAAAGGCCCGGTCGGCGACGACGTCGTAGACCGGGGCATAGCAGGCATAGCGCCAGCGGTTCCAGGTGGTGGAATCGATCATGGGCGGGGTCTCCCGGGAAGCCAGGCTGGGTAGTCCATCATGCGCCGGGAGCGTCGGTCAGGAAAGACCGCCCGATGACGGAGGTCATCGGGCGGCGTCGGGCACGGGTGTCAGGCCATGGTATCGACGATGCCGCCCTCGACGCGCAGGGCCGCCCCGGTGGTGGCGCTGGCCTGTTCGGAGGCCGCATAGACGCACAGGTTGGCGACCTCCTCGGGGGTGGCCAGGCGCTGGATGATCGAGGAGGGACGGTTCTCGCGGATGAAGCGTTCCTCCATTTCTTCCTGCGACACGCCCTGTTCCTCGGCGGCCTGGCGGATCATCTCGAGCACGCCCTCGGAGCGGGTCGGCCCGGGCAGGATGGCGTTGACGGTGACCCGGGTGCCGCTGAGCACCTTGGCCAGCCCGCGCGAGATCGACTGCACGGCGGACTTGGTCATGCCGTAGTGGACCATCTCGCTGGGGATGTTGAGCCCCGACTCGCTGGAGATGAACTGGATGCGCCCCCAGTCGCGGGCCTTCATGCCCTGCGCGTAGTGGCGCGACAGGCGCACCGCGCTCATCACGTTGACGTCGAAGAACTGTTGCCAGGTGGCGTCGTCGACCTCGAAGAAGTCCTGCGGACCGAAGATGCCCACGTTGTTGACCAGGATATCAGTCTCCGGCCGAGCGTCGATCAACGCACGGCAGCCCTCGGCGGTGCCCAGGTCGGCGGCCACGCCCGATACGGCCGCCCCCGGCACGGCCTGCCTGATGGTCTCGATCGCCGCGTCGACGCGGGCCTGGGTGCGCCCGGTGACGGTGACCTCGGCGCCGGACTCGGCGAGCCCCCGGGCGATGGCGAAGCCGATGCCGGCGGTGGAGCCGGTGACGATGGCGCTCTTCCCGGAAAGGTCGATCTGCATGCGAAACACTCCTTGTCGTGTGCGGATAACTTGTCGTGTGCGGATAAGACGGCGACGCTGCGCCGATCCCAATGTGTAGTCTGCTAAAAGAGGTGGCGGTGCCCGGGCGCGACTTCAAGGCCTGTTCGACGATTACCCTCTCGCCGCTTTTCATAATTCGCCGTCCCATCGCTGTAAGCCCCGGGGGCTTGCGCTCCTTATACTCGAGGGATCGACTCGATCACTGCATCGCATTTCCCCAGACCCACCGGATGGAGACCGACATGGACTACACCCCGACCCGCGACGACTTCGATCGCTACATGGTGCCCAACTACGCCCCACAGAAAGTGATTCCCGTGCGCGGCGAGGGCAGTCGCCTGTGGGATCAGCAGGGCCGCGAGTACATCGACTTCGCCGGCGGCATCGCGGTGAACTCGCTGGGGCACTGCCATCCGGTACTGGTCAACGCGCTCAAGGAACAGGCCGACAGGCTCTGGCATCTGTCCAACGTCTATACCAACGAGCCGGCGCTCAAGCTGGCGCGGGCGCTGACCGAGCGCACCTTCGCCGACAAGGTCTACCTGTGCTCTTCCGGCGGCGAGGCCAACGAGGCCGCGCTCAAGCTGGCCCGGCGCTGGGCCCACGACACCCACGGCGAGCGCAAGCACAAGATCGTCTCGTTCCGCCAGTCGTTCCACGGCCGCACCTTCTTCACCGTCAGCGTCGGCGGTCAGCCCAAGTATTCGCAGGGCTTCGGGCCGGTACCGGGCGGCATCGTCCACGGCGAGTTCAACGACCTCGACAGCGTGCGCGAGCTGATCGACGCCGACACCTGCGCGGTGATCGTCGAGCCGATGCAGGGCGAGGGCGGCATCGTGCCGGCCACCCAGGCGTTTCTCGAAGGCCTGCGTGCGCTGTGCGACGAGCACCAGACACTGCTGATCTTCGACGAGGTGCAGTCGGGCATGGGCCGCCCGGGCACGCTGTTCGCCTACATGCGCTACGGTGTCACCCCGGACATCCTGACCAGCGCCAAGTCGCTGGGTGGCGGCTTCCCGGTAGGGGCGATGCTCACCACCGAACAGGTCGCCAGGGTCTTCACGCTGGGCACCCACGGCTCCACCTACGGCGGCAACGCCCTGGCCTCCGCCGTGGCGCTGGCCGCGCTCGAGCACATCGACACCCCCGAGGTACTCGAGGGCGTGCAGCGTCGCCACGAGCGCTTCCGCGAGCATCTCGAGGCGCTCAACGCCAAGTACGGCGTGTTCGGCGAGGTGCGCGGCATGGGGCTGCTGATCGGCGCGGCGATGGCGCCCGAGTACGAGGGGCGGGCCAAGGACATCCTGCCGCTGGCCATCGAGGAAGGGCTGATGGCGCTGATCGCCGGTCCCAACGTGCTGCGCATGGCGCCGTCGCTGGTGATTCCCGAGGCCGACATCGACGAGGGCATGGCGCGTCTCGACCGCGCCCTGGCCCGCTTCGTCGCGTCCGCATGAACGGTCACGCGCCAACCACGGGAGGAAACGCCATGCTGGTCGTGCGCCCTGCCAAGCCCGCCGACCTGCCGGGCCTCGAGCGACTGGCGGGGACGGCCACCCCGCGGCTGACCAATCTGCCGGCGCATCGCGATCGCCTCGAGGAACGCATCACCCGCTCGCAGCGCTCGCTGGCCCGCGAGATCGACTTTCCCGGCGACGAGAGCTACACCTTCGTGCTCGAGGACCTCGAGCGCGGCGAGATCGCCGGGACCGCCACCATCCGTGCCCATGCCGGCGCCCACGAGGCGTACTACACCTATCGCCAGGAAACGCTGATCCACGCCTCGCAGCAGCTCAACGTGCGCCGCGAGGTGCAGACGCTGTCGCTGTCCCACGAGGTCTCGGACGCCAGCCTGCTGTGCGCGCTGTCGCTGGACCCGCGCTACAAGGGCACCAGCGCCGAGAGCCTGCTGCGCCGCTCGCGGCTGATGTTCATCGCCCAGTACCCGGAGCGCTTCGCCGAGCTCCTGGCGATCGCCTTTCCCGGCTATCTGGATGCCGACGGCGAGTCGCCGTTCTGGAACAGTGTCGGCCGCCACTTCTTCGCCCGCGGCTATCAGGAGATGAATCACCTGGCCGGGGTGCGCTCGAAGAGCTTCATCGCCGAGGTGATGCCGCAGTTCCCGCTCTACCTGCCGCTGCTCACCCCGGCGGCGCGGGCGGCGATCGGCCGCGAGCACCCGGCCCACGAGACGGCGCTGGCGGAAATGCTCGCCGAGGGCTTCGCCCGCTCGCGGCACGTCGACATCTTCGACGCCGGCCCGGTGATCAAGGCCGAGCGCGAGCGGCTGGCGACCTTCCGCCACAGCACCTGGCATCCGGTGCGCATCCGCCCGGCCACGGCGCTGCCGGATGCCGAGCCGGCGCTGATCGCCAACCAGAAGCTCGAGGGCTTCCGCTGCGTGGTGGCGCGCTATGCGCTGTCGCCCACCGGCCAGCTGATGCTCTCGCCCGAGCATGCCGCTGAGCTCGGCGTGGAGGAGGGCCGTGCGGTGCTCGCCGCCCCGCTGGGCCTGCCGGACGCCGATGACGCCTTCGACGAGGGGGAACTGTAATGCGCATTCGACCCATCGCCCGCGGCGATCTCGACGGCCTGCAGCGGCTCGCCCGCGAGACCGGCGTCGGCTTCACCTCGCTGCCGGACAACCGCGACTTCCTGGCCGGCAAGATCGAGTCCGCCGCCCGGGCCTTCGAGGAACGCGTGCCGGCCGAGGAGCGGCTGTACTTCTTCGTGCTCGAGGACGACGAGCGCGGCGAGCTGGCCGGCTGCTGCGCCATCGAGGCGCAGGTAGGCCGCGAGGTGCCGTTCTACCACTACCGGGTGGGCACGCTGGCGCACTCGTCGGTGCAGCTCGACCTGCACCGCACCATCGACACGCTGTTCCTGAGCTCGGACCACACCGGCGACGCCGAGGTGGCCTCGCTCTACCTGCGTCCGGAGTATCGTCGCCACCGCAACGGCGCGCTGCTCTCCAAGGCGCGCTGGCTGTTCATGGCGCAGTTCCGCAGCGGCTTTCCCGACAAGGTGCTCGCCGAGATGCGCGGCAAGTTCGATGCCAACGGCATCAGCCCCTTCTGGCAGTGTCTGGGCAGCCACTTCTTCCCCATGGACTTCAATGAAGCGGACAGACTGACTGGATTAGGCCAAAAGAGCTTCATCGGCGAGCTGATGCCCAAGTTCCCGATCTACACGCCCTTCCTCACCGAGGAGGCGCGGGCCTGCATCGGTGCCGTCCACGACGACACCCGACCCGCGCTGGAGATGCTCAAGAAGGAGGGCCTGCGCTGGGAGGGCTACATCGACATCTTCGACGGCGGCCCCACCGTGGAGGCCTACATCGATGACGTGCGCGCGGTTCGCCATTCGCGGCTGTGCCCGGTGGAAGTCGCCGGCAGCGAGCCGGAATCCACCGAGCGCCCCGCCTGGCTGGTGGCGACCACCGAGATGGCCGACTTCCGGGCCGCCTGGGTGGGTCGCGGGCCCGGCGCGGACGGCACCCTGACCCTCAGCGACACGGAAGCCCGCCGCCTGGGTGTCACCACCGGCGACAGCCTGCGGGTTCTGGAAACCTAAGCTCGAAACCTGGGAGTCCCTCATGCAAGCCCGACAACAACTCTTCATCGGCGGCGCCTGGGTCGACGGCGCCGCCGACACGCTGACCAAGCATGATCCGATCACCGGCGACGCCCTGTGGCAGGGCGTCAGCGCCAGTGCCGCCCAGGTGGGCGAGGCGGTGGCCGCCGCCCGCACGGCGTTTCCCGGCTGGGCGCGCCAGACCTTCGAGGCGCGGCTGGCGGTGGTCGAGCGCTTCCGCGACCAGCTCGAGGCTCATCGCGAGCCCCTGGCCGAAAGCATCGCCCGGGAAACCGGCAAGCCGCTGTGGGAAGCGCGGACCGAGGTAGGCGCGATGATCGCCAAGGTGGCGATCTCGGTGACCGCCCATCACGAGCGCACCGGCGAGCGCAGCCGCGATGCGGGCGGCACCACGGCGGTGCTGCGCCATCGCCCCCACGGCGTGCTGGCGGTGTTCGGCCCCTACAACTTCCCAGGCCACCTGCCCAACGGGCACATGGTCCCGGCGCTGCTGGCCGGCAACAGCGTGGTCTTCAAGCCCAGCGAGATCACTCCGCGCACCGCCGACCTGACCCTGCAGTGCTGGCAGGCTGCCGGGCTGCCCGACGGCGTGATCAACCTGGTGCAGGGCGGCGCGCCGGTGGGTCAGGCGCTGGCCGGGGCCGACGACATCGACGGGCTGCTGTTCACCGGCAGCGCGCGTACCGGCAAGCTGCTGCACAAGCAGTTCGCCGGCCAGGTCGACAAGATCCTCGCCCTGGAACTGGGCGGCAACAACCCGCTGGTGGTCAAGGACGTGCCGGACGAGGCCGCCGCGGTGCTGACCATTCTGCAGTCGGCGTTCCTCTCCGGCGGCCAGCGCTGCACCTGCGCGCGGCGGCTGATGGTGCCCGAGGGCGCCGTCGGCGACCGCCTGATCGAGGCGCTGGTCGCGGCCATCGGTGATCTTCGCGTCGCCGCACCGTTCAGCGAACCGGCGCCGTTCTACGGCGGGCTGGCCACGGTGGCCGCCGCCGACGGGCTGCTCGCGGCCCAGGACGATCTCGAGACGCGCGGCGCCACCGTGCTGGCGCGGATGCGTCGCCTGGTCGAGGGCACCAGCCTGCTCAGCCCCGGGCTGATCGACGTCACCGGCTGCGACGTGCCCGACGAGGAGCACTTCGGCCCGCTGCTCAAGGTGCACCGCTACCGCGACTGGGACGAGGCCATCACCCTGGCCAACGATACCCGCTACGGGCTTTCCGCCGGGCTGATCGGCGGCGAGCCGGCCGACTGGGACGACTTCCTGCTGCGCATCCGCGCGGGCATCGTCAACTGGAACCGCCAGACCACCGGCGCCTCCAGCGACGCGCCCTTCGGCGGCATCGGCGACAGCGGCAACCATCGGCCGAGCGCCTACTACGCCGCCGACTACTGCGCCTATCCGGTCGCCTCGATGGAAAGCGAGTCGCTGGCGCTGCCCGAGAACCTGCCGCCGGGGGTGACATTATGAGCGATGCCGTGAGCGACTCCACACCGCGGGCCGACGCCCGCGAGGTCAACTTCGACGGCCTGGTCGGGCCCACCCACAACTACGCCGGGCTGGCCCACGGCAACGTGGCGTCGATGCGCCATGGCGGCCTGGCTTCCAGCCCGAAGGAAGCGGCGCTGCAGGGCCTGGCCAAGATGAAGGCCCTGCACGAGGCGGGCTACGCCCAGGGGGTACTGCCCCCGCAGCAGCGCCCCGACCTCGGCGCGCTGCGCGATCTGGGCTTCTCCGGCAGCAACGCTCAGGTGCTCGAGCGCGCCGCCCGCGAGGCGCCGCAGATCCTGCGCGCGGTGTGTTCGGCGTCGTCGATGTGGACGGCCAACGCCGCCACGGTGACGCCGAGCCGTGACGCGCCGGACGGCCGGGTGCACGTCACCCCGGCCAACCTGCAGTCGAGCTTTCATCGCTTCCTCGAGCCGCGGACCACCGGCCGTGTGCTGGCGGCGATCTTCCGCGACGAGGCGCGCTTCGCCCATCACCCGGCGCTGCCGGCGACCCCGGCGTTCTCCGACGAGGGCGCGGCCAACCATACCCGGCTGTGCGGCGATCACGGCGAGCCGGGCGTGCATCTCTACGTCTACGGGCGTCGGGCGTTTCCCGGCGAGGGGCCGGCGAGCCGCGAGCCGCAGCGCTTCCCGGCCCGCCAGACCCTGGAAGCCAGCCAGGCGGTGGCCCGCCAGCACGGCCTCGATGCCACGCAGGTGGTGTTCGCCCAGCAGCATCCCGACGCCATCGATGCCGGCGTCTTCCACAACGACGTGATCGCGGTGGGCAACGGCCCGGTGCTGCTCTATCACGAGATGGCGTTTCTCGACGAGCAAGGCACGCTCGACGAGCTGCGCCGCAAGATGGCCTCGCCGCTGATCCCGGTGCGCGTGCCCGGCGAGGCGGTGAGCCTCGACGACGCGGTGAGCTCGTACCTGTTCAATTCGCAGCTGCTCTCCGACCCCGACGGCAGCGGGGCGATGACCCTGGTGGTGCCCGGCGAGTGTCAGGAGAACGAGGCGGTGTGGCGGACCATCCAGGACCTGCTGCTGGCCGGGCACAACCCGATCGGCGAGGTGGTGGTCAAGGACGTCAAGCAGAGCATGCGCAACGGCGGCGGCCCGGCCTGTCTGCGGCTGCGGGTGGTGCTCGACGCCGCCGAGCGCGCCGGGCTGTCCGGCCGGGTGCTGCTCGACGACGCGCTCTACGGCGATCTCGTCGCCTGGGTCGAGCGTCACTATCGCGACACCCTGACCCCGGCCGATCTCGCCGACCCGCAGCTCGCCGAGGAGACGCTCACCGCGCTCGACGAGCTGACGCGGCTGCTCGAGATCGGCAGCGTCTATCCGTTCCAGCTGTAGCGGCTGGCACCGAGGCCGCGGTGTCGCGACTGAAGTCGCTCCCACGGTGAAGCCGCTGTGCTCGAGGCCGGGTCCTGTGGGAGGGATTCATCCCCGATGGCGGTGGCTCGGTGGTGGATGCACCGCGACTGAAGTCGCTCCCACTCCAGCCCGCCGGGGGCTGGAGGACTGTTCATGGGTGCGGCATCACGCCTGGAAGGGGTTGCTGGCCTCCTCCAGGCGGCGCAGGGCGTCCTTGTCCAGGGTCAGCCGGGTGGCGGCGATCATGGCCTCCAGCTGGCGCTGCGAGGTGGCGCTGGCGATCGGCGCGGTGACCGCGGGGCGGGTCATCAGCCAGGCCAGCGAGACGCTCGCCGGGGTGGTGTCGAGCCGCCGGGCGACGTCGTCGAGAGCGTCGAGGATGCGCATCCCGCGCTCGTCGAAGTACTTGTCGAGAAAGGCCTCGCGGGGCGTGCCGCGGGCGTCCTCGCGGTCGCGATACTTGCCGGTGAGAAACCCGCTGGCCAGCGCGAAGTAGGGAATCACGCCGACGTTGCGCCCCTCGCACAGCGGGGCCAGCCGGGCCTCGTAGTCGCTGCGGTCATAGAGGTTGTAGAAGGGCTGCAGGGTCTCGTAGCGCGGCAGGTCGTTGCGCTCGGCGACCGTGAGGGCCTCGTCGAGGCGATGTGCCCGGTAGTTCGAGGCGCCGATGGCGCGGACCTTGCCCTGTTCGATGAGCCGCTGATAGGCCTCGAGGGTCTCCTCGAGCGGGGTGTCGGCGTCGTCGTCGTGGGACTGGTAGAGATCGATGACGTCGGTCTGCAGGCGCTTCAGCGAGGCCTCGACGGCGCGCATGATGTAGGCTTTCGACAGGCCCTGCTCGCCGTCGCCCATGGGCTTGCCGACCTTGGTCGCCAGCAGCACCCTGTCGCGGTTGCCGCGGGCCTTGAAGTAGCGGCCCAGCACGGTCTCGGATTCGCCGCCGGCGTGGCCGTCCACCCAGCGCGAATAGACATCGGCGGTGTCGATGGCGTTGAAGCCGGCGTCCAGCCAGGCGTCGATCATCGCGAACGACTCGCGCTCGTCGAGCGTCCAGCCGAAGACGTTGCCGCCGAAGATCAGCGGGGCGGTTTTCAGGCCGCTGTTGCCGAGCGGGCGTAATTCCATCGTTGCTTCCTCGTGTATCGGGCCGTCACGACGTCTCGTGAGCAGGCTAAGTGATTGTCTCGCCGTCAGCATAGTCGACCCGGACCCGAGGTGACAGCGACCGGGGCGAGGGCGCGGGACAGGGGATGGCGCTTGCCGGTAAGCTGGCGGAAAATCCTGGCGGGAGGAGCCACCGTGGCCGGCAGCAGTCTGCTTACCCTGATCGATGACATCGCCACCCTGCTCGACGACGTGTCGCTGATGACCAAGGTGGCGGCGAAGAAGACCGCCGGCGTGCTCGGCGACGACCTCGCCCTCAACGCCCAGCAGGTCACCGGCGTCAACGCCGACCGCGAGCTGCCGGTGGTCTGGGCGGTGGCCGTGGGGTCGCTGCGCAACAAGCTGATCCTGATTCCCGCGGCCCTGCTGATCAGCGCCGTCGTGCCCTGGGCGGTGACGCTGCTGCTGATGCTCGGCGGCGCCTACCTGTGCTTCGAGGGTGCCGAGAAGCTTGCCCACAGGTTCCTGCATCGCACCGACGACACCGAGGAACATCGCCGGCGGCTCGCGGCGATGGCCGATGCCACGGTGGACATGCGCGCCTTCGAGCGCGACCGCATCAAGGGCGCGATACGCACCGACTTCATCCTCTCCGCGGAGATCATCGTGATCACCCTGGGCACCGTGGCCGGGGCGACGCTGACCCAGCAGATCGCGGTGCTGACGGGCATCGGCATTCTGATGACGGCGGGGGTCTACGGGCTGGTCGCCGGTATCGTCAAGATCGACGACCTGGGGCTGTATCTCAGTCGTCGCAACGGCGCGGCGGCGTCGCTGGGGCGCGGCCTGCTGGCCGGAGCGCCCTGGCTGATGAAGGGGCTGTCGGTGGTCGGTACCCTGGCGATGTTCCTGGTCGGCGGCGGCATCCTGAGCCACGGCGTGCCGCTGCTGCATCACCTCGTGGAGGGGGCGGCCGAGGCCGAACTCGGCGTGCCCGGCCTCGACGCCGTGATTCATGGCCTCGGCCCGTCACTGTTCAATCTGGCGATCGGGCTGGCGGCCGGCGCGCTGGTGCTGGCCGGGGTGACTCTCGTCCAGCACCTGCGGCGGCGGGGCGGCTGAGCCTTCGGTCGGGCAGGCGTCGGCCACCACCACGCGGTTGCGGCCGTGGTGCTTGGCGGCGTAGAGCGCCCGATCGGCCCGGGCGACGGCATCCGCCTGGCAGCCGTGCGGGTCGGTCACGGCAGGCAGCACGACCAGCCCGATGCTCAGCGTGATCGACAGCGTCAGCGGCGTCTTCGTGTCCGGTACGCTCAGCGTGAAGGGATGCCCGGCGATGGCGCGGCGGATGCGCTCGGCGAGGTCGCGGGCCTGGGCGGTGGTCATCGCGGTGGTGAGGATGGCGAATTCCTCGCCGCCGATACGGGCGAGGGCGTCTTCCTGCCGCAGCTGCTGGCGCAGCCGCCGGGTCAGCAGCCGCAGCAGCTGATCGCCCGCGGGGTGCCCGTGGCGGTCGTTGACCGGCTTGAAATGATCGATGTCGAGCAGCAGCAGGTGGGGGGCGCGGTCATCGGTAGGATCGCGGGGCGCCAGCTCGGCAAAGCGTCGGTCGAGACCGCGCCGGTTGAGCAGGCCGGTAAGCGCATCGTGGTGAGAGGCGATCAGCGCCTGCTCTTCCTGCCGCTTGCGCTGGCTGATGTCGATCAGCAGCCCGGCGATGCTCAGCGGCCGGGCCTGCTCGTCGTAGGTGATGTCGGCAACGATCTCGCTCCAGGCGTACTCGCCGCCGGCGGTTCGCACCCGGGCGTCCTGGCGGCAGTGGCTCGAGCGGTCGTGCAGGGCCTGGCGCAGCTGCCGGAACAGGGCGGCGCGGTCCGCCTCGAGGATGCCCTCCAGCAGACGCCGCAATGGCACGTGCGGGTAGGTCTCGGGATAGCCGAGGCGGCGCCGCAGCCCCTGTGAGCACCAGGGGTCGCCGCTGACGAGGTCCAGCTCCCACACGCCGCAGTCCGTGACCTTGTGGAACAGCTCCAGCTGGGAGGAGCGGCTGG
Source organism: Modicisalibacter tunisiensis (assembly GCF_020148005.1). Classification (GTDB taxonomy): domain Bacteria; phylum Pseudomonadota; class Gammaproteobacteria; order Pseudomonadales; family Halomonadaceae; genus Modicisalibacter; species Modicisalibacter tunisiensis. The sequence goes on from NZ_JAGXFD010000001.1 coordinate 1,807,640, forward strand.
AAAGCTGCTGCCGGTAGATGCCGGAGGCGATCAGCTCGGCCGCCAGACCGAGCGCGTCGAGCCCCGGGCCCTTCCAGTCGACGGCGCGCTCGCAGTCATCGATGCCCAGCGTGCCCCACCACTGGCCGTTGACCAGAATCGGCACCGTCGCCATCGACCGGATCGACTGGCTTTCGAGGTTGTCGCGCAGCGACCCGGGCGGCAGCGCGGCGGTGATGGTGCTCTGGCTCTGGCCGCGCCGGCGTTGATCGACCAGCGTCAGGAACTGCGGGTCGTCGAACAGGGTGGTGAAGAAGCGGAAGCGGCGCTGGGTCAGCTGGCGGAAGCGTGGTCCGGCCGACCACTCGAACACATAGTCCTGAACGATGGCGTCGTCCTGAAGGTCGATCAACTGGAAGATCCAGACCCGGCTGGCCCCCGTGGCCTCGCCGATGCGGGCCAGCAGCTGCTGGACGCCATCGGTGAATCGGGCCGTTTCCGCCAGGGCCCGTCCCCCTTGCGAAAGGGCCGCGAGCAGTTCGGTGGTGTTGTTCATCGGGTGGGTTCCGCGGCGCAGGCGATTGTTGTTGGTCGTTGTTCATGGAAGTCTAAGAGGCCGGTCGACGCTTGCCAATGTCGGCGGTCGCCGTTATCGACCCGCGAGGAACCATGAATACCGTCTGGACCCTGCAGCGCCTGCTGCCCGACTCGCCCCATGTCGCCACCGTGGCGCGCTGGACTCACGCGACCTGGGGGCATCTCGACCCGACGCGCAGTCCTGCCGAACGGCTGGCCGAGACCCGCAGTGAATGCGGCGAGGCCGGGGTGCCGTCGGTGTTCGTGGCCCTGGCCGGCGAGACGCCGGTGGGCACGGCGAGCCTGATCATCGACGACATGCCCTCCCGGCCCGAGCTGACACCCTGGCTCGCCTCGGTGTTCGTCCATCCCGAGTGGCGTCGGCACGGCATCGCCTCGGCCCTGGTACAGCATGTCGAGCGCGAAGCGCGGGAGGCGGGGGTGGCGACACTGTATCTCTACACGCCCGATCGGCAGGCGCTGTATCGACGGCTGGGCTGGCTGGCGTTCGAGAGCGTCGACTATCGCGGCGAAACCGTGACGCTGATGGCGCGGAGCCTGGGATGAGTGGCACCGGCGACTCGAGAAGGCGTCATGCCCAGAGGTCGGCGATGTCTCGAATGGCACTGCGTATCCGTATATTCGGCAGGCTTCAGGATGATAGTTTTGCCAAAGGTCGGGCGGCCTTGAGCGCAGGAAAGGACCTGTAGCCCGACCCTGCCATGTCCCAACAGCCAAGGAGAGACTCATGGGAATCCAGACGATGGGCAAGCCGTTCCGTGCCGCGCCTTACACCGGCCTGTCGGGCCGGGGCGATGGCTCCCTGATCGACCCGGCCGCCGGTATCACCCGGGATGTCCGAAACGACGACGTGACGGCCTTCGCCGGGCACGCCGACATGGCTCGGGGCGCGGCCGGACGAGGCCTGCATCACGGGCCGGACGATCTCGATCCGCCGGGGCGGATCGTGGCGTCCGTGGCGGCTGATGCCCATGGCGGCGAGCCCGTCCGGTCTGCCGTCAACCAGATGCTGGAAACCCGGCCGGCCGACGAGCACGCCGGCCCGAAGCCGACGGGATCCCCGTCGACGGGGGCTGGCCGCGACAACGGCCAGGCAGGCGGTGATCCGTCGGGCACGCTGGTCATCGACGAATCGGGAACGCTGGACGCCTCGACCTTCGAGGGCCGGCTCGAGGGTATCGATACCCTGCGCTTCACCAGCCACGTGACGGCCGATGCCAGCGACTTCAGCGAGGTCGGCGACATCATCCTCGAGGACGGGGCAACCCTGCTCAACCTGGGCAACGAGCAGACCGTCACCGCCTTGAACGGAAGCCTCGACGGCGAGGGTGAGCCCCTGGTGCTCCGCGAGGCGGGGCAGGAGGTCGATATCGTCACGGATTTCTCCGGACCGGGCGGGCATGTGGATCCGGACGAAACCCTCGAGCTGGTTGTCGAGCCGACCAGCGAGGAGATTGGTGGCCCTATCCCGTACGAATTGGGCACCCTGACGCTCTCGGGCAATGGCGCCGTCAGCTATGAAGATACCGGGCGGGGCTTCGAGAATATCGACGCGTCGTCATTGACGGGCGGCCTGACCTTCTCGGGCCAGACCTACGTCTGGGAGCATGTTTTCCTGGGCGAGGGCGCCGATACGCTGAACATGGCCGGGAAGTCCAACTACTATGCCGCCGATGAGATCACGGGGTTCGATGTCGGCGAGGATAGCCTGGACGTAATCAGCGGCGAGTTCGGCGATGTGAAGGTGATCGAGCCCGATACCCAAAACTGGGACCGAGACGCGTTGATGAATGCCGAGCACCAGGCAATCGAGGTCTCGGGCGAGAATGGGGGCGCCTACGTGGCCTTCGAGACCGACGACAGCACGCGTATTCTCGGGGATACGGAGGGCAGGAGAACGGGCTTTCTCAGCGATGGTGACTTCTCGATCAAGCTGGTCGGCACCACGGGGTTGACGGATATCCTGGCTGCCGAAGGTTCACTCTAGCGGTGTAAACCCATCAGGTTGTTCACGGAAAGGCCCCGCCGGCTGATCTGGAGGGTAGTAATCCAAGCTGACCGGCCTGCCGGAAGGGGGATCCCCGCCCTGAAGGGAGCTTGCGGGAGGGGATTCATCCCCGACAGCGGTGTCTCGGTGGCGCGCTCATCGCGACTGAAGTCGCTCCCACGGCCAGACTGCGGATGAACAACCTACCGAGAGACCACATCTAGCCGCCTCTATCGCCCCGGGAATTGACTTCCCGGGGCGTATTCCTGAAGGGCCTGGCCCGCTGCCCTCGGCGAGCACGACGAGAGGGTCATATTTCCGATGAAAGACCGGCCCGGTGAGGGGCCGGCACCCGGGTCTGATGCGTCAGCGTCGCCTCGATGCGCGAATACAGGGCCCGCAGCTCGGGCGGCAGCTCGGTGACCGCCTGGCGCTGGTCGATGTAGTAGGCGCGGCGCAGGCCGTGGAAGGTCACGGGCTCGCCGACGCAGGTGAAGCGCAGGCCGTGGATCGCCAGCCGCCGCGGCAGGCGGTGCTGCATCATGGCGAACACATGGTGCCGGCCGGCCAGGCCGACCAGCGCCGTCGCCGCCAGGAACAGGCCGACGCCGATCAGGGCAAAGCCGGCGCGTTCCTCGGGCGGGAACAGCGAGGGGGCGTCGGGATGACCGGGGGTTTCCGCCCGGTGGCGAAAGGTCGGGGAGATGGCCAGCCGGGAAATCTCGCAGAGCCGCTCGCGCGGCAGGCGCTCCGGATGCAGGGTCGGGTGGGTCAGGCTGTCGCGGCAGTGCGCCTCCAGGGGCAACCGGCGCAGCGCGTCGGGGCCGTCCGTCAGCGACGGCACCAGGCGCACGCAGCCCGCCGGAATCCCGCTGGCGCGGTGCTCGAGCAGCACGATCAGGGACGCCGTGTCGTGATCGTCGTATTCCAGGTGCGCGTCGGGGTCCTCGTGCATCCGGTAATCGAGCTCCCGGCGAAAGACCGCGTGGCGCAGGGCATAGGCCCGCTTCCGCAGGGTGGGGGTGGTGGCCAGTTGGAAGGCGAATGTCGCCTCGAAACGATCCAGTGCGTTCACGACAAGTCCCTTCGTGCAGGGGCGCTATGCCCCCGTTGGTTATGGTTATGGTGCCTAGCGTCGGTCTTCGTGCGCATTCTCGGTTGCCGGGGCGCCGTCGGCATCGATGACATCCTCCACCGGCATGGGGCGGCCGATGTGGAACCCCTGGGCATAGGTGATGCCATAGGCGGCGAGCAGCGGCAGCATGCTTTCGCGATCGACGAACTCGGCGATGGTGCGCTTGCCGAAGCCGTTGGCGATGTCGGCGATGGCCTTGACGATCAGCCGATCCTCGGGGCTGTCGATCAGCTTCTGGATGAACGAGCCGTCGATCTTGATGTAGTCCGCCGGCAGCTGACCCAGGTAATGGAAGCTGCTGAAGCCCACCCCGAAGTCATCGAGCGCCGTCTGGCAGCCCAGCTCGCGGATGCCCTGCAGGACCCCGCGGGCGGTGGCGAAGTCGGTGACCGCGGCGGTTTCGGTGACCTCGAGGATGAGCCGCCGCGGGTCGGCGCCGGCGGCCGCCAGGGCGTCGGCGAGGAAGCCGGTCAGCTCCGGGTCGTGGAGCGACTGGCCGGACAGGTTGACCGCCAGGCTGATGCCGCGCCGCTGCAGCCGGGCCAGCAGTTTCAGGCCGTGACGCAGCACCCAGCGGTCGAGCTCGACGATCTGCCCGCTGCGCTCGGCGATGGGGATGAACAGGCCGGGCATCACCGGGTTGCCGTTGTCGCCGTGCATGCGCAGCAAGGCCTCGTAGTGGCGGACGCTGTTGTCGGCGAGATGCAGGATGGGCTGCAGGACCAGTTCGAAGTCGTCGTCGCGCAGCGCCTGGCGGATGCGCTCCACCCAGTAGACGCGCTGCTGCAGCTCCTCCCGCGAGCGGTGCACCATCGATAGCTGATGCCAGCGCTGGCTGCCGTTTTCCTTGGCCTTGTACATGGCCAGGTCGGCACTCGCCATCAGGTCGGTGGGCGTCATCCCGTGCTCGGGGTAGAGCGCGATGCCGATGCTGCCCATGGCCCGATGACGGCGTCCGCCGACCGAGAAGTCGATCATCTCGAGCACCTGGATGATGCGGCGGGCCACCTGACCGGCCTGGGCCTCCTCGGCGTTCTTGAGCAGGATCGAGAACTCGTCGCCGCCCAGCCGGGCGATGATCGCCTCGCCGCCGAGCTCCCGCGACAGCGCCTCGGCAACCAGCTTGAGCAGCTGGTCGCCGGCGTTGTGGCCACTGAGCTCGTTGACCTCCTTGAACTGGTCGAGGTCGATGAACAGCACGGCGCCCCGGGCCTCCGCAACCAGGGCCTTCTCGAGGGATTCCTGGAAGTAGCGGCGGTTGTAGAGATTGGTCAGCGGGTCGCGATGCGCCAGCCAGGACAGGCGCTCCTCGGCATGCTTGCGGTCGGTGATGTCCAGCCCCACCGAAATCAGGGTGCCGGCCGCCTGCCCCTCGCCGGGCAGGGGCGCATGAAACCAGGCGATGGTGCGTCGCTCGTCATCGGGAGTGACCAGCGTGCCCTCTTCCTGGCCGGGACACGTCAGCGTGTCGGGTGACTGGGCGATCCGGAAACAGGCCGAGAACGGCTGGCCCAGCAAGTCTTCCCGCGGGCGTCCCGAGAGGGTTTCGGCGAAGTGGTTGACCAGGGTGATGCGACCGCGGGCGTCCTGGGTGAGGATCAGCACGTGCGCGGTGTCCAGCAGCCCGGCGACGAAGTCGCGCTCCTGGCTCAGCTCGCTCAGACGCTGGGTCAGCTCCCGGTCGCGGCTGGAGACGGTGTGCTCGAGGGTTTCCAGCTGCTCGGCCAGCTGCAGCGTGGTGCGTTCGAGGGTGTCGATCTCGTCGGTATACAGGCGTCCCCCGGGCGGCAGGGCCTCGCGGACCCGGGTGAAGTCGCGCCGCGCCAGACGGGGCAGCAGGGTGGCCAGCAGGCGCAGGCGTGCCATGGGGCGCCACAGGATCAGCAGCAGCAGGGCCTCGGCCGCCAGCCAGCCGACCAGGGCCAGACCCAGGATGTGGCGGGTGTCGCGACGGATGGCACGGACCTGCGGGGTGATGTCGGAGAGCATCACCAGATAGCCGGAGGAGGGAAAGCGGGCGGCATCGTCCAGGCCGAACGCCGTGAGCTCGTAGGTCCGCTCGTTCTGCTCGAAGGTCCAGGGGCGATCCGTCAGGCGCGACAGCGGTATGCGGTCGGCGGCCTCGCGCAGCACCGGCATGCTGCGCTCCTGGTTGGTCAGGGTCAGCAGCGCGCCCTGCCAGGGCGACAGGTAGCGTTCCGGGTGCGGGTACAGCGACGCCTGCGGCGAGACGATCAGCCGCGGCGGCCCGCTGACCAGCAGGGCCACGTCGCCTTCGCTCATGTGCTGCGCGACACGGGTCAGGTCGGCCAGCGAACGCGACAGCACCACCACGCCCACGCTCGTCCCGCGTGACAGCACCGGCACCACGGCATACTGACGGCAGTCGCGCACGCAGCGCAGCTGGGTGAGGGGCTGCTCCTCCTGCATGACGGTCCGGGTCCACTCCGCCAGGGGGGGATCGTCGCCGGGCAGTGGCTGGCCGCGCTGGCCGAGCAGGACGCCCCGGGCATCGAGCACGCTCAGTGCGTCGACGCCGACATCCAGCTGCAGCGTGGGCCAGAAGGGGTCGATGGCCAGCGACACCCGGGTCGGGCTGCCGGAGCGCACGGCGCCGCCCAGGTTGTCCGAGGCCGCCGCCAGGCTCGCCAGCTGGGCCAGGGTACCGGCGGACTTGGTCACCGTCAGGCGGTATTCGCGCTGGCGGGCCTGGTAGATGGTCTCGCGGGACTGGCGAAACTGGTCGGTCAGGCTCTTGTGGCCGATGAACGTGAACAGCGAGGCGATACCCAGCAGCAGCAGGCTGGACAGCACGATGGCGCGCCAGGTCAGGCTGAAGCGGGGGCGGTCGTCGCTAGCGGTGCGGTGTCGCATGGGCTGCATCGTCCATCGGGTTCACGAGGCGGTCTCGGTTCAGAAACGCAAGGAGGCCTGAAACAGCAGCAGGTTCCAGTACTTGGCCGGGGGCGGTGAGGTGGCGGTGGCGGGCAGCCAGGCCGTGCCCTCGATGTGGTGCCACTCCGCGGCCAGCATGAAACGCGGGGTGGGCTGCCAGCGCAGGCCACCGGTGGTGTCGCGGGCGTAGCGCGCATAGGCCGGTCCGCCGCGGGCGGCGGCGAAGGCCGAGCCGTCCCGGTCGTTGCGGTCGCTGACCAGGCTGTCGTAGCGCAACAGCCACTGCCAGTCGTCGGCGAAGCGGCGGGTGTACTGCACGTACCAGCTCTCGCCGACCTGACTGGTGTTGTAGGCCGGGTTGGCGAAGCCATCGAGCGCGATGCGGCGCAGCGCGTACTCCGCGGTCAGGCTCCAGAGCGCATCGTTGTACTGTACCGAGACGATCCACGGCTGGAAGTGGAAGCGGCCATCGTCGAGTGCGGCCGTGCCATGTTCATAGCCGGCGCGAACATCGGCGGCACTCAGCGCGGTGACCCAGTGGCCGCCGTCGTCCTCGAACAGCACCTGGCCGATGTAGGAGGTTCGGCCGTCGAAGGAGCCCGGCCAGTCGGCGAGCCCCAGGGTCGCGTCGAGGTCGTTGCCGGTCTGCGGCTGCCCGACACCGGCCTGGAAGCGCAGGGTGCCGGCGTCCAGGTATTCCTCGTCGTAGAGCGAGACACCGTCGGCGGCCAGCGCCAGCGAACGGGTTCTTTCGAAGTAGATCGACTGGGGCAGCAGGATGCTGGGGCGGGTGAAGGCCACGTCCCGGGTCTGATTGTAGAAGCCGAAGGGGTTCTTGAAGCGGCCCAGCTGAATGCCCAGACGCCGGTCGCGGCTGGAGAAGGCCTGGTAATCCACCACGCCGTGGTCCAGCACGGGGCTGGCGTCGCCATCGCCGGTGCGGCGGCTGAGCCACTGGGCCGAGACGAGCACGTCGCGACGCGGGCGCAGGGACAGGTTGAGACCGAGTTCGGTGTAGTCGAAGCTGCCGCCGCCCTGACTGCTGGGGCCGAAGAGGTCGTTGTCGTCGCTGATCAGCCAGGCCTGGCTGAGAAAGCCGTGCACCTGGAAGGTGTCCATGACGTCACCGGCGCGAGACGCGGTGGGCAGGGCGCCGGCCAGGGCCAGCATCAGTCCCGCGATGCGGCGTTCAGTTCGCCAGCGATATGACATGCACGCTGTCCTCCAGGTGATCGCGTTCGAGATAGCCGATGGCGCCGGGGGTCGTGGCCACCTGGTGCAGCATGGTCTGCTGATCGTCGGCCTGATGCGGTGCCTGCCCGGTGCCCGAGAAGACGGCGCGGTCCCAGGCCAGTTGCAGCTGATGGGGATAGACGTTGAGCCGTGACTTGACGAAACGCTTGTGCACGGGGTTGCCGCCCGGCAACACGTAGACGTCGACGCTGCGCCCGTCCGGCCAGGTGCGCTGGCGCATGGCGAAGATGGCACGGGCCATGTCGTGGGAGAGGGTGTCGATCTCGACATCCGGATTGGCGATCACCACCACCTCGTCCGCGCCGGCCACGCCCCCGGGCAGCCAGAACAGCCACAGCCACAGCCACCACCTGGCCAGTCCTCGACCGGTCGCCTGCCGCGCGGCGAAAATGGCGTGGTGTATGTTCCCTGCCCGTCTCGAGGTCATGCCGCGATCCCGTCGCCCCATCGTCGTATCGTCGTCAAGTGCTGCTCCCGCCCAGGTGCTTTTTTCATACTAGCGTGTCCCGGGAATTCGTCATCAGCACAGGTTTTTATCCGGATTGCTGGAGAAAAGGCCTGCTGAATGCCCAACGTTTTTTATGGAAAGGGTTAAGTAAACTTCGTGGTTTTTGTGTTGAATATCCCATTCGCCTGGTAATGGTTTTTATCAGCCGGGCAGCTAGAGGATGACAAGATAAGGGGGTGTCGGCAATATTATGAAGTGTTATGGATAAAAAAAATCACGTTCGTTAACAGGCCGGCGGGCTGTGCTGAAGGGCGCGGCAGCGAGGGCCTCCATCGCAAGAGCATGACGCGGGTCAACGCGCGTCATGGCGGGCCTGACTAGACTCGGCGAGTCGGGAGCGAACCTTCGGGAGGCCGCCATGCGCGCGATGCAACTGCAACAGCTGGGTAGTGTGTCCCGCCGGGGGCCGCCCCTCGTGTGTCGCAAGGTGCCGGAGCCGAGTCCCGGCCCGGGCCAGGTGCTCATCGACGTGACGGTCTGTGGTGTCTGTCACACCGAGCTCGACGAGATCGAGGGGCGGCTGCCGCCGCCGCATCTGCCCGTCATTCCGGGCCATCAGGTCGTGGGGCGCATCATCGGCGTCGGCGAGGGCGTGGATCGTCAGCGGCTCAATGAGCGCGTCGGCGTCGGCTGGATCGCCTCGGCCTGCGGCGACTGCCCGGCGTGTCGGGCGGGGCGCGAGAACCTGTGCCCCGAGTACACCGCCACCGGGTGCGATATCGACGGCGGCTATGCCCAGCGGATGGTGGTGGATGCGCGCTTCGCCTGTCCGATGCCGGAGGCGCTGGATGCCGCCGAGGCGGCGCCGCTGCTGTGCGCGGGGGCGATCGGCTACCGCGCCCTGCGTCTGGCGGCACTCGACAACGGCGAGCCGCTCGGGTTGACCGGCTTCGGCGGCAGTGCCCACCTGGTGCTGCAGATGGCCCGGCATCGCTATCCGGACTCGCCGCTGTACGTCTTCGCGCGCAACGCCGCGGAGCGGGAGTTCGCCCGACAGCTGGGGGCGCACTGGACCGGCCATACCCATGAGCGGCCGCCGCGCCCGCCGGCGGCGATCATCGACACCACCCCGGCCTGGGAGCCGATCGTCGCCGCGCTCGGCTATCTGGCGCCGGGCGGACGGCTGGTGGTCAATGCGATTCGCAAGGAACGGCGGGATCTCGAGGCCCTGCTGGGGCTGGATTACCCGACGCACCTCTGGCGGGAAAAGTCCCTGCAGTCGGTGGCCAACGTCACGCGGCGGGATATCGTCGAGTGCCTGGCGCTGGCCGCGGAGATCGGCCTGCGGCCCACGGTGCGCTGCTTCGACCTGGCGGACGCCAACCAGGCGCTCCTCGAACTCAAGACCCGCGCGGTACGCGGGGCCAAGGTACTGCGAATCGGTTCATGATCGCGCCGCTGCCGCGCCGGGCCGTCGGGGTGTCCGGCGCGGCGGGGCATCACTGGATGTCGAGACGCCGGCGACGGGCTTCCCGCAGCTTGGGAAGGACCAGCTCCAGCATGCCGTCCTTGAAGGAGGCGCTGGCATTGTCGGCATCGATGTCACCGGGCAGCGTCAGCGTGCGGGCGAAGGACGACTGGGCGATCTCGCTGCGATAGAACTCGCCGCTTTCCTCCTCCTCGGTGCTCTTGTGCTCGCCCTTGATGGTGACCCGATTGTCACTGATCGACACGTCCAGCTCGTCGCGCGAGATGCCGGGGATCTCGGCACGCAGCACGAATTCGTTGTCGCGTTCGATGAGATCGACCCGCGGTGCCCGCGGGGCGGCAAGGTCGAAGCGATCCCAGGCCTGGCGCTCCCGGAACAGCGGACGCATCCAGCCACGATCGAAGAAGCGCTCCAGCATGTGGTCGAACTCCTCGAAGGGGGTGAGTGCCTGGCCACTCGGGCGCGGCGCGGACGATGACTCGCGTGCGGGCGTGGCTTCCTTCATCTCGCTGACGTTGCTCGTGTCACTGCTTGGCTTGGCCATGATGACCCTCCCGCCATGGTGGCGATCCGGAAAAGATGAACGGCGTGAACAAGCCCTTGCCGGCTTGCGGATAAAAGATAGTCATGGGGCGTGGGCAGCGAGCTTGATGGACGTCAAGACTCGGTCGTGGCGGCCGGCGAATCGCGGCGGAAGATGACAGGGAGCAAGGCTCTGCTACCTTGAGGAGGCGATCCGCGAGGAGCAGGCTGCCGGAGGTGACATGCGCTACGAGCTCTACTACTGGCCGACCATCCAGGGGCGCGGCGAGTTCGTGCGTCTGGCGCTCGAGGACGCCGGTGCCGACTATATCGACGTGGGCAACGCCTCGGATGCCGGTATCACCGAGATCAGCGAGTTTCTGGACGGCGAGAGCACGCTCTATCCGCCCTTCGCGCCGCCGTTTCTCAGGGCCGGCGAGATCCTCGTCTCCCACGTGGCCAACATCCTCCAGTTCCTGGGGCCGCGGCTGGGGCTGGTACCCGAGGGCGAAGCGGTCCGGCTGTGGGCCCACGGGCTTCAGCTCACCGTGACCGACTTCGTCGCCGAGATCCACGATGTTCACCACCCGATCAGTTCCGACGACTATTACGAGGCGCAGCGCGATACCGCCCAGGCGCGCGCCGAGGCGTTCCTCGAATCACGCCTTCCCCGCTTCCTCGGCTACTTCGAGCAGGTGATCGCGCAGAATCCCGACAGCGACGATTGCCTGGTGGAGGGCGGGCACAGCTATGTCGACCTGTCGCTGTTCCAGACCGTCAGTGGCCTGCGCTATGCCTTTCCGCGGGCCATGGAGGCCGAGATGCCCAGTCACCCGGGCATCGCCGCGCTGGTCAGCCGGGTCGCCCGTCGCGAGCGCATCGCCGCCTACCTGGGCTCCGAGCGTCGGCTGCCGTTCAGCGAGCAGGGCATCTTTCGCCACTACGCCGAGCTGGACTCGCCACCGCCGACCTAGCCGGAGCACCCCGGCAGGACGGGCAGTGCCCCTGCGGTTTTTTCGCGCCCCGGCTGGTCACGGACCGCCCAACGATGGTAGAACGCCAGCGTAGATCGGCCGGGTCGCGCACAACAACGCCAATCCATGACTCGCCGAGCATCCCCCTCGGGCTCCAGGCTTTCAAGGTATCAGGACTGGCATGTTTCTCGACGATTTCCATACGGTGGCGGAAGGCTGGATCCGTATCACCGCCGCGCAGGCGAGCCGCTTCGCCAAGCAGATGGCCGGTGACTACAACCCCCTCCATGATCCGGATGCGCGACGCTTCTGCGTTCCCGGTGACCTGCTCTTCGCGCTGGTGCTGGCGCGTCACGGGCTCTCTCAACGCATGACCTTCCACTTCCGCGGCATGGTCGGCGACGACGTTCCGCTGACGGTCGAGGAACATGACGACGGCTCGCTGCGGGTGGTCGACGCCGCCGGCAAGGCGTTCCTGGTGGTCGAGCGTGGCGGCGCCATCAGCCACGATGCCGTCGCCATCGAGGCCTTCACCCGCCGCTACATTGCCTTTTCCGGGCGCAACTTCCCGCATTTCCTCAAGCCCCTGCTGGAGGAAAACGGCGTGATGTTCAACCCCCGGCGGCCCCTGGTGATCTACGACAGCATGGGCTTCACCCTCGACGCGCTGCCCGATGCCAGCCTGGCGGTGGGTTTCGACGGCGCCTCCTTCGAGGTCCAGGGCAAGCGCGGCGAGGCCCGTCTCGCCTTCCGCATGACCGCCGGCGGCGAGCCGATCGGCACCGGCGCCAAGAAGCTGGTGGTCAGCGGGCTGCAGCCCTACGATGCGGCGGTGATGGACGAGTTCGTCGAGGCCTTCAACCGGCGCAAGGCGCGCTACGAGGCGTCCTGACGGCGTGCCCTGAAGCAGGCTTCTTGCGGGAGAGGAGTCATCCGCGACAGCGGCGGCCCGGTGGCGCCTTCATCGCGACTGACGTCGCTCCCACGGCCAGGCTCCGGATGAACGCCCCGCCGAGAGATCACACCGGGAATGTCAGCTGTCCACGGGCGCGCTGCTCCTGGGGGCTCAGGGCGGCATGGATCCAGGCGTTGACCGGGGTCTCGATGCCGGCCTGGCGGCCCAGGCGGACCACCGCGCCGTTCTGCGATTCCAGCTCCGAGGGCCTGCCGTCCATGATGTCGCGCTGCATCGAGGCGGTGCCCGAGTCGGGCAAACGATCGATGAAGCGCAGCGCCCGCGCCACGGCATCCTCCGGCAGCGCCACGCCCCGTGCCCGGCCCACCCGGGCGATCTCGTCGAGCATCCGTTCGATCAGTTCGCGGGTCGCCGGCTGACTGCGGGTCACGCCGATCGGCGCCCGGGTGATCGCGCCGATGCCGCTCATCGCGCAGATGAACAGGAACTTGCTCCAGATCGCCACCTGGATGTCGTCGGGAATCTCGGCGGTCACGCCTCGGGCGCGCTCGAGGACCGCCCTGAGGCGCTGCGTGCGCTCGCTGGGCCGGTTGTCGAGTTCGCCGAAGCGCACGAAGGGCTCGACCCCGGCGTGAACGATTTCGCCGGGCTCGCCGCGCCAGGCGAGAATGCCGCACAGCCCGCCCAGTGCATGCTCGGCGCCGAACGCCTCGGCGGCCTGCGGGGCGGCCTCGACGCCGTTCTCCAGCGGCAGCACCAGTGTCTGCTCGCCGACGAGCGGGCGCATCGCGATGAGGGCATCCGCCACCTGCCAGGCCTTGACGGCGAGGATCACGCAATCGATCGTGCCGATGGAGGCGGGGTCGTCCGTGGCGCGGGCCGGGTGAACGTGGAAGTCGCCGGCGATGCTGCGCACGCGCAGGCCGTCGCGGCGCAGCGCCGCCAGGTGCGCGCCGCGAGCGATGAAGGTCACGTCCTCGCCGGCCTCGGCCAGGCGGCCGCCGAAATAGCCGCCGACGCCGCCGGTTCCGTAGATGGCAAAGCGCATGCTGATTCCTCGTGTGGGTCGTCGGGGCAGTATACGCAAGCCGGGGGCCTGCACGAACCGCGTTGTCGGGGTCTCTCGCCACGGCCGGGGCAATCGCTGCTATGTTGGATGGCTGCACCACGACGGGTCTCGAGCGGCCATCCATCAGGGAGGAAACGCCATGACCGCATCAAACAGCCTCTGGGACATGACGCTGGCGGGCTTCCGCGATGCCATCGAGTCGCGCTCCACGCCGGGCTGCGGCGCCGCCGCGGCGGCCTCGGCGGGGCTCGGACTGGCACTGGTGCTCAAGGGGCTGCGCATCACCCGGGGCAAGCAGGACGACGCGCCGGACACGATGCAGCGGGCGATCGAGCGCGCCGATGCGCTGCTGACCCGGCTCGGCGACTACGCCGACGAGGACGTCAACGCCTTCGAGGCCTACCTGGCCGCCGTGAGGCTGCCCCACGACGACGAGGTCCAAGGCGAGCGGCGTGAGCGGGCCATCGCCCGCGCCGCCGAGCGGGCCAATGCCGTGCCGCTGGGGGCCGCGCGGGCCTGTCGCGAAGGGCTGGCCCTGAGCGTCGAGGCCCTGGCGCTCACCGATGCCAACCTGCAGAGCGATACCCGCGCCGGCGCCTTGATGCTGCACTCGGGGCTGAGCGCGCTGCTGCTCGGCGTCGACGCCAATCTGGCGAGTCTCGATGACGATGATGAACGCGAGGCGCTGGCCCGTGCGCGAGACGGCTTGCAGGACGCCGCCGATCGCTGCCGCGATGACCTGCTGCGGCAAGACGCCCGGTGACAGGGCAGAACCGGCGAGCAAGGCCCGAATGAGTGACTACGCTGGTGAGGAGTGAGCGGCGTCGTCATGAAAGTGCCGCTCCAGGGAAGACCTACACTCACGACAAGGAGCCAGTCATGTCACTCCATCACGGCAGGCATTGTTCGCATTGTTCATCCCTCGGCGCGGCGGGCGCCATCGGCCTGGGGCTGGTGGCCGGCGTGGCCGCGGCGGCCGGTGTGCTGGCGGGGCGCAAGGCCACCACCACCGCGCGCCTGAGCCGGGGTCATCCGCGCAAGCACCGGCTGCTCGATGCCGCCTCCAGTACCCTGCAGCGCAAGATTCCGCTCGAGGCCATGAGCACCTACCTCAACGGCTTTCACATGTATGCCGACGACATGGGGCGCCAGGTCGAGGCCTCGCACTTCTGCATCCATCTCGAGCCGGACCTGCACCAGTGCGTGATCTTCGACTCCAACCGGCCCGACGCGCGGCTGATCGGCATCGAGTACATCATCAGCGAGGCGCGCTTTCGGGCGCTTCCCGAGGAGGAAAAGCGCCTCTGGCACAGCCATCACTACGAGGTGAAGTCGGGTCTGCTGGTGGCGCCGGGCATCCCCGAGATGGCCGAGCACGCCTACTTCGAGGATCTCGTCACCACCTACGGCAAGACCTTCCACACCTGGCAGTACGATCGCGATGATTTCCCCTATGGCGTGCCGCAGCTGATGATGGGCTTCACCGGGGACGGCCAGGCCGATCCCGCACTGGTGGCGGCCCGCGGCCGGCGGCTGGGCCTCTCGACCGAATGGCGGCGCGAGAAGCGCAGCGATATCCCCGAGCCGGCGGTCGCGCCGGGGGCCAACCTCTGGGAAAGCGGCCAGAGCGTCCAGACCTCGCTGGAAGCACGCCCCTTCAAGCGGTGAGGTCGGGGCAGCCGTGTCATTCCGGCTCGGCGGGTGGCGCGTGACGGGATCGTCATCGCGCGGTCCCGGGCCTGTCATCTGCGTCGCGGATACTCCTTTCAGCGTTACGACATGGAGGAGAACGCGACATGACCTTGACTCGCAGAGACTTTCTCGCCCGGGGCTCGCGGCTGGGGCTGGGTGTAGTGGGTGGCAGCCTGATCGGCGCTCCGGCGATCGTGATGGCCGAGGCGCGGCGCCCGCAGGTGGTTTCCGGCGCGATGAGCGGCGACATGCTGATGGATCGGGCGATGCTCTGGGGCCAGGCGGATCGCCCGGCGCGGATGTGGCTCGAGGTGGCCGACAACCCCGAGTTCCGCGGTGCCCGGACGCTGCCGTCGCTGGACGTGCTGCCGGATACCGACCTGATCGGCAAGGTCGATGCTACCGGGCTGGGTGGCCGGGATACGGTGCACTACCGCCTGCGCTTCGCCGCACTGGGCGATGAGCGCGCCGTCAGCGAGCCGGTGACGGGGCAGTTGCGCCTGCCGCCACGCCAGTCGCGCGACGTGCGTTTCGTGTGGTCGGGCGATGTGGTCGGCCAGGGCTGGGGCATCGACGAGTCGCGCGGCGGCATGCGCATCTTCGAGACCATGCGTCGCCAGCGTCCGGACTTCTTCATCCATTCCGGCGACAGTGTCTACGCCGACGGGCCGCTCGAGGAAACGGTGGACCTCGGCGGCGGCGAGCTCTGGCGCAACCGGGTCACCCCGGCCAAGCGCAAGGTCGCCGAGACCCTGGCCGAGTACCGGGGCCAGCACGCCTACAACCGGCTCGACGCCCACTACCGGCGTTTCACCGCCGAGGTGCCGATGCTGGCGCAGTGGGATGATCACGCGACTCTCAACAACTGGTACCCGGGCGAGATTCTCGACGATTCGCGCTACACCGAGAAGAACGTCTCGCTGCTTGCCGCCCGCGCCCGCCGGGCATTCCTCGAGTACGCGCCGATCCGGCTGGCGCCCGAGGCTCCACAGTGCATCTACCGGCGCTTCGCCTACGGCCCGGGGCTCGAGGTGTTCATGCTCGACATGCGCAGCTACCGCGGCCCCAACACCGGCAATCGTCAGGAGACGGCCTCCGACAGGACGGCCTTCCTCGGCGAGACCCAGTTCGCCTGGCTGCGTCGGGCGCTCAAGCAGTCCACCGCGACCTGGAAGGTGATCGCCGCCGACATGCCGATCGGCCTGAACGTGCCGGACGGTGACAGCTTCGACGCGGTGGCCAACGGCGACGACGGGCAGCCGCTGGGGCGCGAGCTGGAGCTGGCCCGGCTGCTCAAGGCGATCCGTGACGACGACATTCGCAACGTGGTGTGGCTGACCGCCGATGTCCACTACACCGCCGCCCATCACTACGCCCCGGAACGTGCCGCCTTCCGGCAGTTCGCGCCGTTCTGGGAGTTCGTCAGCGGTCCGCTCAACGCCGGGACCTACGGGCCCAACACCCTCGACGGGACCTTCGGCCCCGAGGTGGTGTTCAGCAAGGCGCCGCCCGATGGCCAGGCCAACCTGCCACCCTCGGCGGGCTATCAATTCTTCGGTCAGGTCGATCTCGACGGCGAGAGCGAGGCGCTCACCGTGACGCTCAAGGACATGGACGGCACGGCCCTCTACCAGAAGGTGCTGGAGCCGCGGCACGCGTCCGCCTGACGGCTGTCCACCGTCGCCCGGGCATGGCTCGGGCGACGGTCCCTGCCGATGGGCGAGTGGCCGGTTACCGCGATGTCTCTCGCCACTCGGTCAGCCAGAACAGCACGCCGACCAGCCCGAATGCCGCACCCAGCGCGCAGGCCCCGGTCCAGCCGGCGAGGGTGTAGAGCCAGGCCGCGCCCGCCGAGCCCAGCGCGCCGCCCAGGAAGTAGCAGGTCATGTAGGCGGTGGTGATGCGGCTGCGGGCCTCCGGGCGAATCTGGTAGATGGCGCCCTGGTTGAGGATCTGGTTGCCCTGCACGCCGATGTCGAGCAGGACGATGCCCAGCACGATTGCCGCCAGTTCATGGGCGAACAGCGCCATCACCAGAAAGCTCAGCGTGATCAGGCTCAGGAAGCTGCCGGTGCCGATCCGCGACAGGCCGCGATCGTGAAGGCTGCCGGCGACATTGGCGCACAGGGCACCGGCGGCGCCGAGCAGGCCGAACAGTCCGATCACCGAGTCGGGGTAGCCATAGGGCGCCTCGGCGAGCAGGAAGGGCAGGGTGGTCCAGAAGACGCTGAAGGTGGCGAAGCCGGCCGCACCATAGACGATGCGCCGGCGCAGCAGCGGCTCCTCGCGCATCAGGGTCAGCACCGAGGCCAGCAGCGCCGCATAGGAGAGCGAGGTCTGGCCCGGTTCGCGGGGCAGCAGGCGGGCCAGCAGCAGCGCCTGACAGACCATCACCCCGGCGGCCAGCCAGTAGACCGCCCGCCAGCCCAGCGCATCGGCGAGCCCGCCGGAGACGGTACGCGCCAGCAGGATGCCCAGCAGCAGCCCGGTCATTACCCGCCCCACCACGCGGCCGCGCTGGTCATCGTCGGCCAGATGCGCGGCGAAGGGCACCAGGATCTGCGCCACCACGGCGGTGAGACCGGTGGCCAGGGCGCAGAGGATGAACAGCTCGATGGTCGGGGCCAGGGCGGTGCCGACCAGCGCCACGGCGGTGGCCAGCGAGACCGTGACAATCAGTCGGCGGCGCTCGAGCAGGTCGCCCAGCGGCACCAGCAGCACCAGGCCGGTGGCGTAGCCGAGCTGGGTCATGGTGATGATCAGGCCCGCCGTGCCCCGTGATACCGCGAAGTCGCGGGCCAGGGTGTCGAGCAGCGGCTGGGCATAGTAGATGTTGGCCACCGCCACCCCGCAGGCCAGCGCCATGACGAAGGTGAGCAGGGCGTTGGGGTGCAGGCCCGTCGCGGGTCTTGCCGGGGTGTCGGTCATGTTGCTCGTCTCCGCTTCAACCGTGCCGAGTGTCGTCGCCGCTCACGTCGATGTCCACCTCGACCATCATGCCGGGCCCGATCTGCTTGACCGGCCCGTCGTCGAGGGCGATGCGTACCGGGATACGCTGGGTGATCTTGGTGAAGTTGCCGGAGGGGTTGGGGTCCGGCAGCAGCGCGAACTGGCTGGTGGCGGCGCGGCCGATGACCGTCACGTGGCCGTGGAAGGGGCGGTCCGGATAGGCGTCGACGGTAATGTCGACCGGCTGGCCGACGCGCAGCTCGCCGATGTCGGTCTCCTTGATGTTGGCCTCCACCCACAGCTTGTCCGGATCGTGCATCATCAGCAGCGGCTGACCGGCGCTGACGTATTCGCCCGCATCGACCAGTGTCTTGTTGACCACGCCGCCGATCGGGCTGGGTACCGTCAGGTCGGCGATGCGCAGCTTCTCCTGCGACAGCCTGGCCCGGGCCTGGGCCAGCTCCTGCCGGGAGACCTTCAGCTGGGAGCGCAGCACCGAGGGATTGGGCAACGGCATCTGCGTGAAGCCCACCTCGGCGTTGTCGGCCTGGGCCTGGCTGACCGCCACTTCCTGCTTGGCCTGACGATACTCCGCCTGGGCCGCCAGATACGCGTAGTAGTCCGCGTCACGCTGCTGCTGCGACACCGAGTGCTTGGCGAGCAGGGCATCGGAGCGCTGATAGTCCTTGCGCGCCTGCACCAGCCGGGCCTTGGCGGCGGCCATGGCGGCCTTGCTGGCGGTCAGCTCCTGATGGGTCATGTTCAAGCCGCCCTTGAACTGCTTCTCGGCGAGCGTGAGCCGCTCGCGCTGGTAGTCGAGGCGGGCCTGCATGGCAGCCACGCCGGCCTTGAGGGTCTTGAGCTTTTCCTCGTCGGGCCGGCTGTAGAGATGGGCCACCGTGTCGCCCTTGTCCAGGCGATCGCCCTCGATGATGGAGAAGTCGGTCACCCAGCCTGCCAGGCGGCTGCTGACGGTGACCTGGTCGGCCATTACCCGGGCATCCTGGGCGCTGACATGGGTCATCCGGTGGTGGATCGCGAAGCCCGCCCAGACCAGGATGGCCAGCACCACCAGGGCCAGCAGCGTCAGCTTGGTGCCCTTGCCGGGGCGGCGGGAAACGGCATTCGACGTCGACGATGTCATGATGGCGGAATCCTTGAACGAACGAATGGAAGAAAGGCGTCAGGCACGCTGCCAGCGGCTGAGCAGGATCGACGGGATCGCGACGACCAGCAGGCTGCCGACCAGCAGCCAGAAGCCGTCCTGATAGGCGAGGATCGAGGCCCAGATCGTCTCGATGCGGCCCATCAGGTAACCGGCCATGGCCGACTGATGTAGGTCCGGCACGCCCAGGTGGCCGGTCAGCTGGGCCAGCTGGCCCAGCTGTTCGCGGGCCAGGGTGTTGTCGGTGGTGACCCCGGCGTTGAGATGCTGGCCATGCAGGGCGGTGCGCCGGTCGAGCAGGATCACCAGGCCCGCGGTGCCCAGGGCGCCGCCCAGCTGCATGACGAAATTGATCGCCCCGGAGCCGTGCCCGGTGAGCTCGCGCGGCAGGGCGGCGATGGCGTTGGACAGCGTGGGCGGGGGAAAGGCCGCCATGCCGACGGCCATGATCGCCATGTTGCCGGCCAGGAACGCGAAGGAGGTGTTCCAGTCCATCTGCGCCATGTGCCAGACCGCGATCATCGTGCAGGCCAGCCCCGGCAGGGTGATCCAGTGCGGCGGGTAGCGGTCGCTCAGCCAGCCGACCAGCGGCACCAGTACGCCCAGTACCGCCGTCGACGGCACGAAGATCATTCCCGCGCTCACCGGGCTGTAGTGCAGCACCGACTGCACGAACTGCGGCAGCAGATACATGATGCCGTAGAAGGAGCCGCCGAACAGCAGCATCGCCAGGATGCCGACCATGAAGATCCGGTAGCGGAAGATCGCCAGCTCGATCAGCGGGTGCGCGGTGCGCCGCTGCCAGACCACGAAGATCGCGCCGCAGAGCAGCGAGGTGCCGATCAGTTCGGGGATGCGCGGGTCGTACCAGCCCCAGCGCTGGCCGTTGGAGAGTGCCGCGAGCAGCGCGAACACCGCGATGAACAGCAGTATCGTGCCAGCCCAGTCGAAGGGCGGACGCGGCCCCTTGCCCTCGCGGGGCGGCAGGAAGAAGTAGCCCATCGCCACGGCGGCCGCGCAGATCGGCAGGGTGATGAAGAACACGTAACGCCAGGTGAAGTTCTCCACCAGCCAGCCGCCGATCACCGTCGCCAGTGTCAGCGGCAGGCCCAGGCACATGCCGTACATGGCCACCGCCATGCCGCGTCCCTCGGGCGGGTAGGCGGCGAACAGCGCCTGCATCGCCACCGGGCGAATCAGCCCGGTCATGGCGCCCTGGATGACACGGGCGGCGATCAGCATCGCCATGCCCTGGCCCAGCCCGCCGAGGATCGACGCGGCGATGAACACCAGCAGCAGCCCCATGAAGGTGGCGCGCTGGCCGACCGCCGAGACCAGCCAGGGCGCGATCAGTAGCGACACCGTGGTCGAGGCCAGAAACCCGGTGGACAGCCACTGCACCTGGGAGGCGCTCATGCCGAAGGCGCCCTTGATGTAGGGGATCGCCACGTTGACGATGGTGATCGACATGCCCAGTGCCACCAGCCCCAGCATCACCGTGAGGGTGACCCACAGCTTGTAGCGGGGGCCGTAGCGTTCGAACAGCAGATCCACCTGGCTCATGACCGATACCTCCCCGGCGTCCGGGCCGGACAGGGATGGACGTTATCGAACACAGGAACCTCTCCTCCTGTTGTGCCGCGGGCCACCACGCGCCCAAGCAGGCGGGCCGGCCTCCCTGGGATGACGGGAAACCGGCCCGAAGCCCTTGCACAGCAGGCGGTGGCGCCAGTCAGGCGCTTACAAGTAGTTGAAATATCATTTGATAGCTAAGCATCATAGCGTATCCTGCCGTCGAGTCCCAGTGGTCAATCATTCGCCGTGAGGCGTTTCGTGTCGGCATCGGGCGGGGCGAGGCGCCTCATTCGAGAAACGCCACGACCGCCTCGAGAACCGCTTCCGGTCGCTCCCGGTGAGGAACATGGCCACAGCCAAACAGACGCAGCATGGCGGGGCCGGCGGCATGTGCGACGAGCCGTTCGGGATGGCGTGGCGAGCCATACTCGTCACGGTCGCCGTGCAGCGCGAGCAACGGGCAGGGTACCCGCGCCATCACCCCGGCGAGTTCCCAGTCGCGAAACGCCTCACTCAGCCAGGTGTCCACCCAGGCGTTCAGCACCCAACGGGCCTTGTCACCGTGATAGCGGGCCAGCCGCGCCAGCTGCTCCGGCGCGGCGAAGGCCTGTTTCGCCTCGCGCACGCCGTCAAGTGTGCGCCTTTCGACAAAGCTCATGGCGGACTCGGTCACCAGGCCCCGGCAGGCTTCGGGAAAGGCTGCCGAGACATGCGCGGCCATGGCGCCGCCCACGCTGTGCCCGAAGGCGATGAAGTGTGTCAGTGCCAGGTGGGCGTGTATCGCCGCGAAGGCCTCCTGCGCCTCCATCTCTATGAAGTCGAGCGGCAACTGCCCGGGGTAGGGATCGGAGCGGCCGAAGCCAAGGCGATCGTAGGCGATCACCCGGCGGCCCGTGGCATTGGCTAGTTGCGCGGGGAAGTCGCGCCACAGGGCAATGCAGCCCAGCGACTCGTGGAACAGCACGATGGGCGGGGCATCGACGACACCCGACGGCAGCCAGCTACGGACAAAAAGGCGGCCTTGGGGGATGGGCACCCAAGTATCGTGGGTGGTGGGTGGCGTCATGCGAGAATGCCCCGGTGTGGCGTGTGACGGTGGATAGCAGACGTCAGAGTGCCAGCCGGCAGGCGATGAAGTCGAGAAACGCCTCGATGCGCGGCGACAGGGCACTGCCACGGTAGTAGACCGCCTGCACCGCCTCGCGGGCGTTGGGTGTCCGCATTCTGTCGCCGAGCAGGGTGACCAGCCGGCCGTGTCGAAGGTCGTCGTGGATCATGAACCGCGACAGGCAGGCGATGCCCTGGCCGGTCAGGCACAGTTCGCGGATCACTTCACCGCTGGACGAGGTGAGCGAAGGTGTGATGTTGGCGCCTTCCTGAGCCAGGCCCTCGACCGGCCAGTGATTGAGGTTGTCGGCATGTAGGAAACCCAGCAGGCGATGATCGCGCAGCGCCGTTGCGCTGCCGGGTATGCCGTGACGGTCCAGATACTCGGGACTGGCGACCAGTTGGAGTGGCGATCGGCCAAGAACCCGGGCATGCAATGTGGAATCCGTCAGGGGGCCGATGCGGATGGCCACGTCGGTGCGCTGTTCCAGCAGGTTGATGATGTCGTCGGAAGCCGAAAGCTCCAGGCGTATCCCCGGATAGCGGTCGGTGAAAGAGCCCACCAGTGGCACCAGTTGATGAAGGATGAACGGTGTGGCGGCGTCGACCCGCAGCGGGCCGCTCGGTTGGCTATGCCTCAGGCGTAGCGCCTCCTCGGCGGCCGCCAGCTGGCCGAGTCCCTCGCGAACCTGCTCGACGAAGCGTCGCCCTTCTGCGGTGAGGACCACGCTACGGGTGGTGCGGTTGAGCAGCGGCGTCTCCAGCTGGCGCTCGAGACGCTGTACCGCCCGCGATATCTTGGCCACCGGCACGTCCAGGTGGCGTGCCGCCGCGCTGAATCCGCCGCTGTCGATCACCGCGAGCAGCAGTTCCAGGTTGTCCGACCGGCTCTGCAAGCTTTCCTCCCGCACCTTGCGCGCTGTCGATTGTTGCTGGAATTGTAAAAGTCTTTCGAGTTTACGCTGGTTTTTCGTTCAGGGCAGCCAGGCCAGACTCCGTGCCATCCAAGGCACTTCCCCAAGGAGTCTTCTCATGCCTATCGCGCTATTTGCACTGACGCTCAGTGCCTTCGCCATCGGCACCACCGAGTTCGTTATCGTCGGCCTGGTGCCCACCATCGCCGGGGATCTGGGCGTCACGCTGCCCTCGGCGGGGCTGCTGGTCAGCCTCTACGCCACCGGAGTCGCCGTTGGCGCCCCGGTGCTCACCGCGCTCACCGGCCGGCTCAACCGCAAGTGGGTGCTGCTCGGCCTGATGACGCTGTTCATCGCCGGCAACCTGCTGGCCTGGCAGGCGCCCGGTTATGCTTCGCTGATCACCGCCCGGGTGCTAACCGGTTTGGCTCACGGGGTGTTCTTCTCGATCGGCTCGACCATCGCCACCAGCCTGGTCAGCAAGGACAAGGAGGCCAGCGCCATCGCCCTGATGTTTACCGGCCTGACCGTGGCGCTGGTTACCGGCGTGCCGCTGGGAACCTGGATCGGCCAGCACCTCGGCTGGCGGGCGACCTTCCTGGCCGTCGCCGGGCTGGGGGTGATCGCTCTGGTCGGCAGCGCTCTGCTGGTACCAAGCAACCTCAAGCAGTCCGCCCCAGCCTCCCTGAGCCAGCAGCTCAAGGTACTCACTCACCCTCGGCTGCTGCTGGTCTATGTCATCACTATCCTCGGCTACGGTGGCACCTTTACCGCTTTCACCTTCCTGGCACCGATTCTCCAGCAGGTCACCGGTTTTGGCGACAATGCGGTCAGCCTGATCATGCTGGTCTACGGAGCCTCTGTGGCGGTCGGTAACCTCTATGGCGGCCGGCTGGCCGATCGCTTGGGTGCGATTCGCGCGCTGACGCTGATTTTCACCGGTCTGGCCGCCGTATTGCTGGTACTCACCGTGGCTGCCGGCCACCCTGTGGCTGCCGTGCTTACCGTTCTTGTGTGGGGCGCCTTTGCCTTTGGCAATGTGCCCGGGTTACAAGTCTACGTGGTCCAGCAGGCTGAGCGTTTCGTGCCGCAGGCGGTTGATGTCGCCTCGGGACTCAATATCGCCGCCTTCAACATCGGCATCGCCCTGGGCTCGGTGACCGGTGGTCACGTGGTCGACGCCATGACGCTCCCCGATACTGCCTGGATCGGGGCGCTGATCGTACTCGTCGCGCTGGTGCTAACCTGGCTTTCCGGCACGCTCGACCAGCGCACGCGTTGCCGGGCGGCCACGACCGGCTGATTGTCGACCCACCGGGTCCATTGCCGGGGCTGGGTGCCCAGGCATGCGTTGCCGTCATCGGTTGCGCGGGCTATGTTGGCCGACGCGATCCATCAGAGAGGAAATGGCCGGCATGAACCAGTACGCGGTAGTGGCCCACGATTACACGGATGACGAGGCGCTTGACCGCCGCCTGAGCCGTCGGGAAGCCCACCTGGAGGGTATCCGGCAGCTCGCCGATCAGGGGCGCTTCCTCAGTGGCGGGGCGATTCTCGATGACGCCGGGCGCATGGTCGGCTCCAGCGTGCATGTTCAGTTTCCCGACCGGCGGGAGCTGGACGACTGGCTTGCAGCAGAGCCCTATGTGACCGGGAAGGTCTGGGAGCGGATCGAGATCCGTGAGGTCAAGTTCTTCGATCCGAGTGCCTGACCCATCATGGCTGATAGCCGGACACGGCTTGCCGCTCAGGTTCGCCGCCTTCTCGAGACGACGCCCCGCGAGGCGCTTCCCATGACCTATCACCAGGTCGCGGAAACACTCGGGCTGCAGCCACCGCGAATCATTCAGCAGGTGGCTCTGGCACTGGAGGAAACGATGCGGGAAGACGCCGAAGCGGAGCAGCCCTTCATGGCGGCCCTGGTCGTCAGCCGACAAGGGCAGGGCCTGCCCGCCCGGGGCTTCTTCGATCTCGCCGTGGCGCTGGGGCGTTTCCCCGAGGAACCGGCACGGCACATTGAAGCCTGGCGGGGGGAATATCGGCATGCCCTGGCGGCGAGGGGGAATCATTGACTCACTTTTCAGGCATGCAAAAACACCAGAGCCCGCCGAAGCGGGCTCTGGTGCTCGAAGCCTTGCGGCTCGAAAGCGCGGTCTAATCGATATTAGAGCGGCTTGATGTTCGCAGCCTGCAGGCCTTTCTTGCCCTGAGTGACGTCAAAGGAAACCTGTTGACCGTCCTGCAGAGACTTGAAGCCGTCAGCCTGAATTTCGGAGAAGTGGGCGAACAGATCGTCACCGCCGTCAGCGGGAGAAATGAAGCCGAAACCCTTGGAGTCGTTGAACCACTTGACTGTGCCAGTTGCCATGATCGAATTCCTTATGCGTTGAACGCTTTTGCGGTTACCGGGGACACCCCGGAATGAAGTGGGTGAGACAAGAGATATGTCCAGGTAACCGAATGCTTCGAGTACAACTGACAATATGCGACTTGCTAACCAACTGACGGCATAGTGCGGGCCTTTCGTTCTGGAGTCAAACAATTTTTGCCGGCCAGCCCAAAAAGACGGTGCTATATCGGTCGACGGGGGTCCGCGCAGCATGAGGGAACCCCCGGGGCCTGGGCGCCCCGCCGCCAGCCGATGAAGCCGTTCATGGCGTGGTGGCGACTGGCGGGGCTTCCCACCTCGCCCCGGTCAGGTCGCAGGAGACCTTCCACAGCCGCTCGGCCAGCATCGAATCGCGTGCCGCGGCGGTCATCCGGGCGCGTTTCGGTGCGCCGCGCGCCTCCCAGGGGCCGGCGGGGCCGAAATAGTCGCCCGGGCGCACCTCGTCGGCGGTGGCCGCATGCAGCACCGGGCGGGCACCGTCGGCGGCGGACTGGCTGATGAGAGGCATCAGCAGCCGGAACAGGCTGCCCACCAGGGCGCGGCTTCTGACGCCATGCTCGAACAGTGCCGTGCGCGACAGGCCGGGATGCGCCGCCACGCTGACCAGCTCCCAGCCTCGGGCGTCGCTGTGGCGTTGCAGCGCCTGGCTGAACAGCAGCATGGCCAGCTTGGACTGGCGATAGGCGCGCCACGGATCGTAATCGCGTTCGCCGTTGAGATCATCGAAATCGATGCGCCCGCTGCGGTGCGCCAGGCTCGACAGCTGCACCACACGCGGTGCCGGTGTGGCCTGCAACAGTGGCAGCAGCAGGCTGGTCAGCAGGAAGTGCCCCAGGTAGTTGACGCCCAACTGGCGCTCGAAACCGTCGCGGGTCATTTCCCGCGTCGGCGGTGCCAGGAGGCCGGCGTTGTTGACCAGCCGATCCAGCCTGGCTTCCTGCGCCTGCACCGTGGCGGCGAAGTCACGGACCGAGGCCAGGCTGTCCAGGTCGAGCGGCTCGAAGCGCACCGTTGCCTCGGGAAATTCGGCGCGCAGCGCCTCGGCGGCGGCGCGGCCCTTGTGCGGGTGGCGCGCGGCGACGATCACGCGATAACCCTGCTCGACGAGGCCAAGAGCGATCTCGAAGCCGAGCCCGGTATTGGCCCCGGTGACGATCGCCAGCGGAGGGGCGCCGTTAGGGTTGCTCGTCACGGTTCAGCTGTTGCCGACCGTCTGGATCACCTCGAAGCCCTCGAACTTCGGCGGCCCCAGGTACAGCCCCTCGCGACGCGTCTGCCCGGCGTTGGCGTGGGCGGCGCGAAATGCCTCGGAATGCGTCCAGGCCTCGAAGTCCTCGCGCGAGCGCCAGAGGGTGTGCGAGGCGTAGAGGACGTGATCCTCCTCCTCGGGGCCGCGCAGCATGTGGAACTCGATGAAGCCGGGCAGGCCCTGGAGGTGAGTTTCGCGCTCCAGCCAGATCTGCTCGAACTCGTCCGTTCTCTCGGGATTGACCCGGAAACGATTCATGGCGATGAACATGGTGCGTTCCTCACGGCCTGGGTGATGGATGTCCGGGGACGATGACACCTTCCCCGGAATGGAGCAAGGCGACGCCGGGCCAGCCGCAGTCTCCTGTGGGAGGGGATTCATCCCCGATGGCGGAGCCCGGTGGCGGGTTCAGCGCGACTGACGTCGCTCCCACGGCCAGGCTCCGGATGAACAACCTGCCGAGAGATCACGGCTAGCGGGCTGCCACCATTTCCTGATCCCTGCCGGTCAGGGTCATCCACACCACCACGGCAACGATCACGCCGAGAAACAGCAGGCTGGTGATGACGGTGCCGAATCCGAGACCGCCGTAGGCCACCGGTTGCGACAGCAGGTCGCCGAAGGAAGCGCCCAGCGGGCGGGTCAGGATATACACCAGCCAGAAGCCGAGAATGGCATCGAGGCCGAGGAAGAAGTAGCCGATCGCCAGCGACAGGATGATGGCCCCGAACAGGATGCCGGTCGCCAGGTACCCCAGGCCGAACTGCTCGGAGACCAGATCGCCCACGGCCGTCCCCAGCGCGAAGGTGAAGAGAATCGCCAGCCAGTAGAAGGCCTCGCGCCGTGTGGTGGTGATGGAATGAATCGACAGGGTGCCCTCCTTCCGGAACCAGAGCCAGAAGGTCAGGGCCAGCAGCACACTGAAGGCGACCGTGCAGGTCAGCAGGCTGACCCCCAGGTTGTCGACCAGATTGTCGCTGATCAGGGTGCCGACGATGGAAACCAGTACCACGGCCAGCCAGTAGGACCAGGGCACATAGCGCTTGCGCGAGAACTGCAGGGCGAGGGCCACGACCAGAACCGCGGTCATCAGCAGCGAGGTGGTCGTCAGGCCCAGCCCCAGATTGACCGCCAGGTAGTCCGCGGCGGTTTCGCCCATGGTCACCGCCATGAGCTTGATGAGCCAGAAGCCGGCCGTTACCTGCGGGACCCGGTTGGGACGCAGGCCGTCCTGGGTCGTGGGTTCGGCTGTCAGTGCCTCGGTGTTCATGGCTGTCTCCTGATAACGCGTCATTGGCTGGAAAGGGCAAGCGCCCGGGCGGAGAGTTGATCGGAATGCACGTCGTCGTCGGCGTTGCAGCGCTGGGTGGCCCGGGATTGCAGGCTTCTTGCCTGGGCGAGATCGGCGTCACCGATCGCGCCATTCGCCAGGGCGCTGCGCAGCTTGCCGAGCAGGGTTTCGCAGGGGATGGCGTGGCCATTGGCGTCGGTTACGGCGATGCCGGCCACCTGCTGGACACCCCCCTTCGACCCGCCGGCCGAGGGATGGCTGAGCCGGTCCGACAGCGCCGTCAGCCGCTTTTTCACCGTCTGCGTATCGGGTGACCGGGCGCGAAGGGCCGCAAACACGCGATCGGCCGCCGCATCGACGTTGCCCCAGGCAGCGGGCGCCTTCGGGCGCAGCGAGGACTCGGCATCGTCCCACCTGGTCTCGAAGTCGGTGGCGCGGTGCTCGGCCGCACTCAGCTTCCCGGCTTCGACCAGCGCCCGGGTGTCGGAGATGATGGCCTGGTAATCCGTCAGGTCGCCGAGCGGGTTTGACGTGCCCGCACCGGCGGGCGGCTTATGGCCCGGTGACAGCCAGAGTTCCGTGGCGGAAAACACGCTGACCGGCACCACGATCAGCAGCGCGGCAAGCAGGATCTGTTTCATGGGTGGCTCCACGTTGTTGATGGACACCTCCCAGCTTGTGCGCGCTTGAATACTGTCGGCTTCACCGGGCTATACAGATTTGCAATGTTCCGGGAGGGCGGTCGACAGGTTGAAGATTTGCAATCTTTCGGGCAGGTCGCTGTGACATTGCGCGCCTAGCGTCATGGAGTGGCGGATGCTTTCACGCCACTGTCCATCAATCAGGAGATCAACATGATTCATTCGACCATGATTCGTCGCAGTGCCCTGGCCGGCCTGGTGCTGGCGCTTGCCCTGCCGGTATCACAAGCCATGGCAGACGATGACCCGACCGAGGCGAAGGACTTTCTGGCCTCGGGCATGACGGTGGCGCAAGCCGCCACCGCGGCCGAGGCGGCGGATACCGGGACGGCCATGTCGGTGGCCTGGGAACCTCGGGCGTCGGGAACCATGGGCTTCGCGGTAGAGCTGGCCCGGGCCGACGGCAGCGTGAACACCGTCCTGGTCGACCCGCAGGATGGCAAGGTGACACCGTGGGTCGCGCACGCCGACGACAAGGAAAGCCATGATGAGGGTGAGCGACATCATGCTCAGGCAGGCGATGAGGAGGATGACGACTGACGTCCCTGTTGTGCCCGGAGCGACGGTATGGCATTACCGTCGCTTTTTCCGGTGACATGACGGGGAGCCATCGGTCAGGGGGTACACTCGATGGTCGGCCTTCGGCAACAGGTTGCGAGTACGGCGTGAAAATACTGGTGATTGAAGATGACCGTCTGACCGGTCAGTACATCGTGGATGGCTTTCGTGAAGAAGGGCATGTCGTCGACCTGCTGACGGATGGCTCGCAAGGCCTGATGCAGGCGGCAGCGGGTGGCTATGACGTGCTGGTCGTGGACCGGATGCTGCCGAGCCTGGACGGGCTGGCCATCGTGCAAACGCTGCGTGGCGCGAGGCTTCCCGTTCCCATCCTGCTGTTGACGGCACTCGACGGGGTGGAAGACCGCATCGAGGGGCTCAACGCCGGGGCCGATGACTATCTGGTCAAGCCCTTCGTCTTCGGCGAGCTCTCCGCCCGGGTCGCCGCCCTGGCAAGACGCCCGCCGCCCGCGGAAGAGCCCACGGTGCTGCGGGCCCGGGATCTCGAGATGAACCTCCTGACCCGGCGGGTGACCCGGGCCGGGCAGGCCATCGACCTCCTGCCCCGCGAATTTGCCCTGCTCGAATGCCTGCTGCGTCGCAAGGGTCGCGTCCAGACCCGGACCATGCTGCTGGAAACGGTCTGGGGCATCCATTTCGATCCGCAGACCAATGTCGTCGAAACGCACGTCAGCCGGTTGCGCGGCAAGGTCGACAAGCCTTTCGACCAGGAGCTGATCGAAACGGTGCGGGGCGCCGGCTACCGGATTCCGGCATGAGCAGGCTGCGTTCGACCCCGCTGCGGCTCACGGCCACGCTGGTCGTGGTGTTCGTGCTCTTCACCCTGGCCGGTTACGCAACCGCCTATCTGGTCACGCGCACGTCCCTGTCCCGTGAGGTGAACGCCCAGCTCGAGCAGACCGTGAATATGCTGCGCGCCATTGCCGAGCCGGATGAAATCCGCGAGCGGATTGGCGAGATCGCCGCCGGGGCGCAACCTCGCGACCTGCTGCTGCGCTATACCGAGCCGGGCAAGCCGGTCCTGGGCAATCTCACGGTTCCCATCGAGGCGTCGGCGTACCGCGTGATCGGCCATGACGCGATTCCGCGCCCGTCATCCACGCTGGCGGACAGCTATCTGGCCTGGCAGGGGCCCGTCGGCGAGGGCAGGCTGACGCTGCTGGTGGGTCGCGACAGCCTCAACGAGCTGGGCGAAACGTTCGCCAAGGTGCTGCTGTTCAGCCTGGTGCCGGCGCTGCTGCTGGTGACCGCCATCGGCGCGCTGGTCGCCCGCCGGGCCAGGGATCGCGTCGAGGCCATTCGCTCGGCGCTCGCCAGGCTGACATCCGGCCACCATGACGCCCGGGTGACGATTTCGGGTCGGGTCGACGATGACCTCGGCCAGATCGGGGTGGCGGTCAATCGCATGGCGGAAGCACAGGAAGCGTCCATGGAGGCGCTGCGGCAGGTCTCTGCCGATGTCGCCCACGACCTGAGAACACCCATCCAGCGGGTTGCGGTGCTGCTCGATCGGCTGGATGACGGCTCGTTGACGGACTCGGCGCGTGACACGATCGCCGAGGCGCGGGCCGAAACCGCGCATATCGTGGCGACGTTCCAGTCGCTGCTGCAGATTGCCCAGCTGGAAGGCGGCCAGGCGCGGGCCAGCTTCACGGCGGTCGATCTCGCCTCGCTGGCCGCCAGCCTGGCCGATGTCTACGAGCCGGCCGGCGAGGAAAGCGGCCACCGTCTCGAGGCCCGGGTCGTCGATGCCGCGGTGGTCAGCGGCGACCGGACCCTTCTCGGTCGCCTGATCGCCAACCTGATCGAGAATGCCCTGCGCCACACCCCGCCCGGCCGGATTCAACTGATCGTCGAGGGCGGCCCCTCCCCGGTGCTGCGCGTGGTTGACGACGGGCCCGGCATTCCCGAGGGCGAGCGTTCCCGCGTATTACGGCGTCTCTACCGGATGGAGCGCAGCCGCACGAGCGAGGGAAGCGGCCTGGGGCTGAGCCTGGTCGCCGCAATCGCCGAGCTGCACGAGGCGACCCTGACACTGGAAGACGCCGCACCCGGGCTGCGGGTGTCGGTGTGTTTCCCGGCGCTATCGCACTCCGTGGGGGCCGGCCGCTAACCCGAAAGCACCGTCGGCAACCACAGGGCAATCGAGGGCCACAGGCAGACGATCAGGGCGCCGATGCACATCAGCACGAAGAACGGCGCTGCGGCCAGCGCCACGCGACCGATGCTTTCCCCGGTCAGGCCCTGCAGCACGAAGAGGTTAAAGCCCACCGGCGGGGTGATCTGACCAAGCTCTACCATGATGACCAGGAAGACCCCGAACCACAGCGGGTCGTAACCGGCCTGGACGATGATCGGCAGCGTGATCGGCAGGCTCATCACGGTGATCGAAATGCCATCCAGGAACAGGCCCAGCAGCACGTAGAACAGCGCCAGGGCCAGCAGCAGGGCGACCGGGGAGAACGCCTGGTCGGCGATCCAGCCCGCCAGTTCCCGCGGCAGGTGCAGGTAGCCCATGGCGGTGGACAGCAGGGCGGCCGCGATCAGCAGGCTGCAGACCATCACCGCACTGATCAGGGCACCGCTCAGGGCATCGATGAACAGCCGCAGGGTCAGCTGGCGCTCCCACAGAAGCAGCACCAGAGTGGCGGCACAGCCGACCGCGGCGGCCTCGGAGGGCGTGGCGATGCCACTGTAGATGGCGCCGAGGACGATCACGATCAGTCCCAGTACCGGAGCGAGATTCAGCAGAGCGCCGCCCAGGCCGGTCGCGTCATCCTCACCGCGAGGCGCGATGCTCGGATCGATCAGGCTGCGCACGGCCACATAGCCGATGTACAGCGCGGCGATCAGCAGTCCGGGCAGCACACCCGCCATGAACAGCTTGCTGATCGAGACCTCAGCCTGGACGCCATAGACGATCATCACGATCGAGGGGGGTATCAACAGCCCCAGGCTACCCGCGCCGGCCAGGGAGCCGATCGACAGGTTGCGATCGTAGTGGCGCCTGGCCAGCTCCTGGGTGGTGATCTTGCCGACGGTCGCGGTCGTGGCGGCGCTCGAGCCGCTGACGGCGGCGAACAGGGTGCAGCCCATGACGTTGGTATGCAGGATACCGCCGGGAAGATGCCGGGTGAGCGGCGTCAGTCCCCGGAACAGCCGTTCGGAGATGTCGGAGCGAAAGATCAGCTCGCCCATGAGGATGAACAGGGGGATGGCCGAGAGCTCCCAGCTGTTGGCGGCGCGAAAGAGGATCTTGGAGAAGATCAAGCCGATGCGCTGGGCATCGAAGTCACCCAGCCCCCATAACGAGAGCATGGCCACGATGACCAGGCCGGAGAACACCCAGCTGCCGAGCGCCAGCACCCCGAGCAGCAGGGCGACGACGCCGGCGCCCGTGAGTAGCATGTCCATTCATTGTCCTCCGGGCGTGAAGGCCTGACGCTGCGCCAGGATCTGCAGCGTGCGTACGGCGAGCGCGAAGCAGAGCAGGTACAGGCCCAGCAGGACCGCGCTCTGGGGGATCCACAGCGGGGTCCTGGCCATCGTCTCGCTGATGATGCCGCGGGCATAGCTGCGCTCCACGGCCAGGGTCCAGTAGCGCGCCAGCCAGCCGAAGGCGAGCAGCGCCGACACGCTGGCGAACAGTTCCAGCGGCCAGCGCCAGGGCCGAGGAAGACGCTCGAGGACGAGTGACACACGGATCAATCCATCCTTCTCGAGGGCATAGGGCAGACCGAGGAAGGTCATGGCGGCCACACTGTAGCCGATGTATTCATCGAGAATGAACGTGGAGTGCCCGAACAGGCGCAGACCGATCTCGAGCAGGATGTGCCCGAGCATGTAGACCACGAGCAGCATGGCGATGCCGGCGCCCAGCGCCGCCAGGGCGCTGGACAGCCGGGTCAGGGCCAAGAGGACGGGGCCGGACCGGTCGCTGTCGTGCGATTCGGACGCCGCCATCATTCGGCCTCTTGGCTGCGATACTGCTCGAGAATGTCGCGGCCGCGCTCGCCGGCTGTCTCGATCCAGTTTTCGACCACCGGTTTGGCCGCCTTTTCCAGACTGGCCTGGAACTCGGGCGGAATGGGGTCGTGAATGGCCACCTGATGCTCACGCAACTGGGCGTAATTCTTCTTCAGTCGTTGCTTTACCACTTCCCAGTTATGGGCATCGGTTTCCTTCGCTGCCTGCAGGATCGCCTGTTGATTGGCCTCGCTCAGGTCATCGAAGGCGTCCCGGTTCATGTGAACCATGTTGAGTGGCACGGCGTAGTTGATGGCGCTGAAGTCGTTGAGGTGCTCCCAGAAGCTGCCATTGGCGCCGGCCTCGGCCGAGGTCAGTACGGCCTCGATGCCGCCGGTGGCGAGCTGGGGCACGACGTCGGCCCAGGACAGCTTGACCGGCGAGGCCCCGGCATTCATCAGGGTTTCCGTGCCGTTGCGATCGTAGCTGCGGATCTTCAGTCCCTGGAGATCCTGCATGCTGGTCACCGGATTCTTGGACCAGATGCCGCTGGCCGGCCATGGCGAGGCGTACAGCAGAATCTGGTTGTTATCCTCGAAGACCTTGGCGTATTCGGGGCGGGCGATGTCGTAGAGCCGGTGGGCGGATTCGACATCGTCCGCAACAAAGGGCAAGGACGACAGCAGGAAGATGGGGTCGATGCCGCCCAGGGTGCCGGAAAGGCTGTCGGCGATCTGTACCGCATTGTCGGCCACGGCATAGAAATTGTCCGCCGATCGGAAGCCCAGAGAACCACCAGTATGCAGGGTGATATCGACCTGGCCGTCGGTGAGTTCCTTGACCCGGTCGATGAACCAGGCGTCTCCCTGGGCATGGATAGAACTGGCATTGTACTCGTTCGAGAAATCCATGCTGGAAGCCGAGTAGGCGGGGACGGACAGTGCCGACAGGCCGAGCGCTACCAGTGAATTTATTAGCATATTGCCGGGATAAATAGCGAATTTTTCAAGCATATTCGGGTCCTTTTGTTTGTAATGATTCGCCTATAAAGGCTTCGTTAAACGGGATCAGAAGGTAGGTCTGAAAGCGACATAAGGCGGTCCATCTGCGACACTTCTAGATGCTATATGGCATCTTTGAGATCCTGGAAATAGGGGAGTTACTTGCCGATGAAGGGACAAGGACCGGGAGCGGTAAAGGCAATCGGACAGGGGAGATCATTGCCAAAAAGGGTTGCAGCGACAGAGGCCAAGTATTCGATCGGCGACGAGGTTGCGAATGGGTGATTCTTGTTGGGCGTCGTGTAGAGCTTCGGGGATGACGCAGGGAGAAAGGTGAGCGAGGAGAGTATCCGGATTATGGAAGACACAATTCCACAAACACGGTCCTTGCCATGGTCTATACCACTGCCATTCTGCTCAGCCTGATCGGCTATTTCGTGATCGGCCATCTGGCCGGTCGTCGGGTCAAGCATCTCGACGACTATCTGGTCGCGGGGCGCAATGCACCGACCTTCCTCATTCTCGGCACGCTGGTGGCCAGCTACCTGAGTACCAGTGCCTTCCTCGGCGAGACCGGCTTCGCCTACAGCGGTTACCCCTTCGTGATGCTGATCTTCGCCTCGGTCAGCACCTCCGGCTGCCTGCTCGGCGCGCTGGCCTTCGGCCGCTACCTGCGACGCAGCGGCGCGCTCACGGTGCCCGAGTTCTTCGGCAAGCGCTTCGCCTCGCGGCATGTGCAGGTAATCGCCGGGCTGACCACCGTATTCGGCCTGGGCGCCTACCTGCTGGGCGTGATGCAGGGCGCCGGCATCATGTTCGAGGAGCTCACCGGGCTGCCGTACTGGGTCGGGCTGGTGTTGGTGTGGCGTAACTATTCAGGTCACGCTGCCTGATCCAGGCCGTCCCGACGCATGAATTCGGGCACTTCACCGGCAAACAACTGTTCTAGTGCGGTGTGCGCTGCCAGGCCCTGCTTGACCGCCGTCGAGAGGAAGCTGCGCATCCGGCAGAAGATCTCGGCACCTTCCCAGGAGCGGAAACAGCCTGAAATCTTCTGCTGGACCTTGGTCATCCGCAGGTCACGCTCCCCTTGGTTATTGGTGAAGGGCGCGGCGGGGTCGTCGAGGAAACGCAGCACATCGTCCTCGTACGCCTGGAGACGTTCGAGCAGGTTACGTGCCTTGGTACGTTTGGCACGACCGCGCTTTCCCGGTGGTGGTGGGATCGGTGGCGGACACTCGGTCTCACCCTCTGTCAGGCACTGCCGATAGCGGACTCGCCAGCGTTGCGCCTCTTCGGGCGAGAGCGTGCCACCGGCAGCGTCAACGGCCTGATGCATCTCCAGCAGCAGATCATGCAGCGCCTTGGCCCACTTTTGGTGGTCATTTTCCCAGGCCGCAGTCAATTCACGCAGGTGATGGGCGTTGCAAAGTGCGTGGCGGCAATCC
>NZ_JAGXFD010000001.1:1842940-1854381 GCF_020148005.1 Modicisalibacter tunisiensis
GCAATCCGCGTAGCGGTAGTAAGGCTTCCAGTGATCATGCACCAGCACCCCCTGGACATAGGGCAGGATGCCGATGGCATCCATGGCCTCCTGACCTCGCTTGGCGTGAGGCGCCAAGTAGGTCAGGGCGTCATTCGAGGCGCTGTGCAGCCAGTAGCGCTTGCCGCCGACCTGCATCCCGGTCTCGTCGGCATGCACGGTCGCGGCTTGCCTCAGCGCCGGGATCGCCCACTCGGCAAACGCCTCGGCGCGCTGATAGGCCTCTTGATTGAAGGCGAACAGCGTGCCGGTGCTCAGCGATAGATCGCACTGTGAGGCCAGCAGCGCCTGGATGCGGGCATAGGGCAGCAACTGATACTGCGAGAGATAGACGACATGCGCCTTGAGACGTGGGCCATACTGGATCGGGCGGGTCACGCCGTCGGGAAACGGCGCCACATGGCGCCGCCCGAGATCGTCCTCCAGCACCTCGGCGCGATACTCGGTGACGACGGCCTGGATCACGATGTCTTGCACCTGGCGCGTTTCGATGCCGACCGAGCGATAGGTGCGCCCTTTGGGCAAGGTGCGGCGATCGACGCGCAACGACACGATCTCGTCGGGATCGGTGACCGGCGCCAGCGTCTTGCCTTCGTGACCCGGTTGCCCGCCAGGGCGACGCTCGCCCTTGGCCCGGGAACGGCGTTGGCGGTTGGGGTCTTGTGACGGCGGCTTGCTGCTGTTGCGGCTGCTGGTGGCCAGTCGGTCGGCCATCAGCTTGACCAGCAGCATCAGCACGTCGATGGCAGCACGCAAGGAAGGCGAGACCGTGTGGTCTTCCTTGAGCTGCTGCCGGACCCGTTCCAGGGCCTCGTCGACGTTGATATCGCTGATGGTCATGTCACCGCATAGACGTGCCGAAGGATCAGGCACACTATGCCAAAAAAATCAGGTGGTTGGCGACATGCCATCCGCAGCCACCTGAATAGTTACGGTGTGGCTAACTTACACCGGTTTCATCCTCTACTCGGGCTCGCCGGGCGTAGTGCTGACCGACACGGTGATGTTCGTCATCTTCTCACTGGCCGCACTGGGCGGGTCGCTTTATATCATCAACGACCTGGGCGGCTGGCACGGTGTCCTCGAAGGTTTGATGAGCCAGTCCGACAAGCCCGGCATCGCGCTCTGGCACGGCGTGGTCCGGGGCAGCGATGCCAGCTTCGCCTCGCCGGGTGAATCGCTGACCTGGGGGCTGACGCTGGGGCTGGTATGGGCCGCCGTGCTGGCAGCGAGCCCCTGGCAGGCCAGCCGCTACCTGATGGCGCGCAACGAGCACGTGGTGATGCGTTCGGCGATGTTCACCGCCGTGGCACTGGCGGTCTTCTACGCGCTGATGATGATGACCGGGGCCGCCATCAACCTCTACAAGCCCGACCTGGATGCCGAGCATGCTATGGTCTGGTCGGCACTCAACGTCCTGCCCACCTGGTTGGGTATCGTGATCCTGACCGGGGTCTTCGCCGCCGGTCTGTCGTCCTGCTCGACCTTCCTGTCGATCATCGGCTTCAGCCTCTCCAACGATATCCTGCCGCCGTCGCGTGACGAGAAGACCGCCATGCGCACCAGCCGGCTCGCGGTACTGGCGGCTGGCCTGATCGCCCTGGTACTGGCGCTGTTCCAGCCGCCGGCGGTGATGGCCGTGGTGTGGTTCGCGGCGACCCTGTTTGCCTCGTCCTGGGGGCCGGTGGCGTTGATGAGCATCTGGAGCCGCCGGATCACCGCCGCCGGTGCGGCCTGGGGCCTGGTGGTCGGCTTCGTCGGCAACCTGCTGCTCTCGCTGGCCGATCAGGCCGGATGGATCTCGCTGCCGGTTTATCTGCACCCGGTGGTGATCAGCACCGTGGCGGCCCTTGTGGCTATTCTCGTGGCCTCGCGGATGACCCGGGTCAGCCAGTCGGAACGCGACTACCTGGCCTTCCTGCACCAGGACGACGAGAGCCTGGAGGCCGGCTGGATGACCGGCTCGCGGTGGGTGGCGGTGTGCACCATGCTGTCGGGCATCGGCATCGGGGTGTTCCTGTGGAACCAGTATGCCGAGACGCTGGCCGGTCTGGCCGGTCGCTTTGCAATCCCCGATAGTTCGGTGTGGGGGGCCTATGCCCTGGCGGTAGGCTGCGGCGGCATGCTGTTCATCGCCGGCGCTGCAGGCTACTGGGTGGTCCGCGCCCGAAAGCCGGCCATGACTGCCGCGCGCTCCATGGAACCCTGAGCTCGTGCGCCGGCCCCGCTGATCCGGCGGGGCCGCCGCGTGACCTGGATCATCGCCGCTTTTCCATGCCAGAACGGCCCGAGCAGATCGCTCGGGCCGTTCTGGTTGGTTGCAAGGAAGCGTGCGACCCGTCGGTCGATTTCGCCCTGCGGGAAGCCATCGTGGCCGGGACGGTTATGGCATGTGGCGGGAAGGCCGTTTTCAACGTTCCTCCGGCCTCCAGCTGCCACCCCTGGACGATGAGGCCGGGGAGTCGAGCGCTTGCCTCATGAGCCTGAACTGGCGGCCGGCTTTTCCGCCTCATCCTCTGCCGGTTCTTCCAGCGGCTCGCCCTCGTCGTTCTGCAGCTGGTTGTCGTAGGCGGCCTGAAGGCCGGTGGCCTCCTCGGGCTCCTCTTCGTCTTGCTGTTCGATGTGGCCCGGGTAGAAGGGCGAGAGGATGGCCACCAGGATGCCGAGCGCGGCGAACATGGAAAAGGCATCGGCGTAACCGAAGATATTCACCAGCCCGCCGACGGCCGGCGAGCCGGTGGCCTGCCCGAGTGAGACCGCCATGAAGGGCAGCACCGGCCCGGCCGACAGCCGACCCGGCAACAGGCGAATGCCGGTCATCAGATAGAGTCCCGTCAGACTCATGTAGGCCAGGCCGAAGACCAGCGCGGAGAACGCCGCCAGCAGCGGCTGACTCGGGCTGGCCGCAAGCAGGGACAGGCTCGCCGCCAGCATCATCAGCATCAGGGCATGGGTGATGGGCGGGTTGTTGCGATCGGCCAGGTCGGCGACCACGGCGCCGCCCAGGCCGGCGATGCCCACCGCCAGCCAGAGCCAACCGGTGTCGCCGGGCGCCAGGTTGCCGAGGTTGACCGCCAGGTCGGGCGCGAAGATCCAGTACGCGGAGGAAACGAAGCCCATCACGAAGGCAAACAGGGACAGCCGGCACAGACGCGACCAGGGCAGTTCCTTGAACGGGGCCGGTGGGGCGGCATTGGCGGGCACGATCCGCGAGACCGAGGGCAGGAACAGCCAGGCACCCATCACGCCGATGGCGGCGCAGACGGCGA
Source organism: Modicisalibacter tunisiensis (assembly GCF_020148005.1). Classification (GTDB taxonomy): domain Bacteria; phylum Pseudomonadota; class Gammaproteobacteria; order Pseudomonadales; family Halomonadaceae; genus Modicisalibacter; species Modicisalibacter tunisiensis. The sequence continues at coordinate 1,846,249 of NZ_JAGXFD010000001.1, forward strand.
AGGAGAGATAGGCGATGCGCCAGGCGCCGACCATGAACAGCACCGTGGGCACGGCAACGATCACGCCGATGCTGGTCCCCGCGTTCATCACCGAGCTGACGCGGCCGTGCATCGAGCGCTTCACCATGGCCTGCATGGCCGCCGTGAGGGCCGGCATCATCAGGCCGGTGCAGATCCCGCACGCGAATACCCCGGCGCCCAGCAGCAGGGCGTTGGGCGCCTGGCTGATCAGCCCCAGGCCGCCGACCCCGAACGCTCCGGACAGCACTGCCGCGTTGCGGGCCCCCAGATAATCGGTGGCGAGGGGGGCGACCGCCGTGGCCAGCAGGAAGCTGATGAGCGGCAGGGCGCCGATGATGCCGATGACGTAGGGGGAGAGATCCAGCGCGGTGCGCATCTGGGGCACGAACAAGCCGAAGGCGAAGCGTGCGAGGCCGTAGCTGATGGCGATCAGCATGGCACCGAAGATCGCGAACTGGGTACTCGACAGCGTGGGAGCTCTCATGGCGCCTCCACCCGGCAGGCGGCGATGATGCCGGCCCGTCCCGGGTCCGGGCGGGGTGCCCGTGATGTGATGACTGCCCGTGGACGGGCACACTCCATGTCCGTGGTAATCGCCATGCGGTCCTCGCCTGACAGGGTACGGGGGTGTCGACGCTGGCCTGCCGGGGCATTGCTGGAGCGGGCTGTCGATCCAGCGGGATAATGAGCCCGGGGCCGCACCGCGAGGTGCCGTCGATGTGGGTCCATGGCGATGTTCCTGCACGCCGTAGACTGGACTCGATGAAGCCTAGGAGTTACCTCGGCCCCCTTCAAGCCGGCTGTCGATATGGGCGCAGGGCGTTATGTTTTCGGCTTCATTTTCTCGGCCGAGCCCGCCGCCGCAGCGGCTCGAGCAGGCCGCTCAGGCCGTTGTGGTCGATCTCGTGCATCAGCTCGAGCAACTGGCCGATCTCGCCGCGCGGGAAGCCTTCCCGGGCAAACCAGTTGAGGTAGGGGCCGGGCAGGTCGGCGATCAGCCGCCCCTCGTACTTGCCGAAGGGCATGCGGCGGGTGACCAGTTTCTCGAGATCCTCGGGCTTCATGGCAGGCGGCTCTCCGCCGGACTCGTCTCGACCCGGTTCCTTCCGCCGTGCTTGCCGGCGTACAGGGCCTGGTCCGCCTGCCTGATCAGAGCGGGCAGGTCGCTGGCCGCGTCGAGCTCTCCGGCGATACCGATGGTGACGGTCAGGCGGTGTTCGGTCATTGCCTCCGTCACCGGGAGCTCGGCGACGGCTTTCTTCAGGCGTTCCGCCACTCTTCGCGCCTCTTCCAGCGGCGTGTTCGGCAGGGCCACGATGAACTCCTCGCCCCCGAAACGCCCGATCACATCCCCGGCTCTGAGGGATTGCATGCAGGTTTTTGCAATCGCGGTCAGCACACGGTCCCCCTGACTGTGCCCCCAGGTGTCGTTGATGGCCTTGAAATGGTCCACGTCGATCATGAAAAGGCTGAAGGGGGTGTTGTCATGCTGCGCTTGCAGCAGCAGCTCCTGCGCTCGCTGCATGAAGTGAATCCGGCTGGCCAGCCCCGTCAGCGCATCCCGCTCGGCGACCATGCGCAGCTGTTTTTCCAGCGACTTTCGGTGAGCGATTTCCTCGCTCAGCTGGTGGTTCTGGATACGCTCTTCCTGCAGCAGCGCGAACTGCTTGCGTTGCAGCTTTTCCAGGCGAAGCAGGGCGAAGAAACCCACGGCGTTGGCCATGACCAGCAACAGCAGCAGGCGCAGTGCCACCACGGCGGAAATATCGGCCGCCATCACCGCCGCGACGAGGAAGCCCACGCTCAGGTAGAGGCTGGCGATCGCCACCACGGGAAGCAGGTTGGGGATCAGCAGGTAGAAGGCCATGATGGCCACCACCAAGGAAGTGACCTGGGTGGAGAGGCTGTCGGGGCGCAAGGGAATGATTAGGATGATCCCCGTGGCCAGTATCCACAGCGGCAGGGCGTGCAGCCATGTCTGGCGGGAATAGCCGCCTCGCTGTCCGATCACGAAGGCCAGGGCCAGGCACGCGATCACCACCAGGGCCCGCATGCCGAGCAGCAGATAAAGCTCCGTGCTCAAGCCGATATAGTAATAATCGGAAATGGCAAACATGCCGAAGATCAGGGCGGCCACGCTCAGCGTCAGGCAGGATTCCGCGCGAATTCTGGGCTCGCTATCCCGGCGATACATCGCTTCCTTGCCGGGGTCGTGGAACTGACCGGTCAACCAGTGCAACGGGTATTCTTTCACGGGTGGCGACAACGGCCATTGTCCCCCATCCTGCACACTCTGCGCCATGTTGTGTCTCGCTCTGGTCCGGCATCGTCAAGGCCGCCGGGTAACGGGCCGAAATATCCCGGTCGCTTGCTGCTTCTTTCCCGTAATGGGGTGTCAGTCGTGTGCCCTTGCCGGCCTCAGCCAGTATCCCGCGACCGCTCCCCCCCAAGCCCTTCAACAAGGTAAACCAGTCCCTGATGCCTGTAATGCCCCTATAGACCAACGCGCTAGTCGGCCTCGGGTCGCAATATCCGCCTACTGGACTCGATCGGCCATGGTCCGGGCGATGTAGCTGGCGATCATGGTGTCCAGATGCGCGCCGCCGCCGTTCTTGTAGACGGTGATCTCCGAGTCGGCCCGGCGGCCGACGCTGCCCTTGACCAGGTCGTAGAGATCGCCCTGCACGTCGTCGGCGGTAATCACCCCCGCGGCGATCGGGATCATCAGCTCACCGATATGCCCGATCGTGGTCTCGCGGCTGTCGACGAAGAGCGAGCCCCGGGTGAGCAGCTCATCATCGGCCTCGCGCATGTCCGCCTTGTAGGCCCCGATGAGGTCGACATGGGTGCCCGGCCGCAGCCAGGCCCCCTCGAGGACCGGCGTGCGGGCCATGGTCGCGGTCGAGACGATGTCGGCCTGCGCCGCGGCCCGGGGCAGGTCGTCGACCGCCGCGACCTCGACCGTCATGCCCTGCATCTCTTCCGCCAGTCGCTGCGCCTGTTCCGGCTTGCGGGCCCAGACGGCGATGCGCTCCAGCGCCGGGAAGCCGGCGGCATAGGCCCGGACCAGGCTGCGCGCCAGCGTGCCTGCGCCGACGATGAGCAGCTGCCGGCTGTCCGGCCGGGCCAGAAGCCGGGCGCCCAGCACGGAGTCCCCGGCAGTCTTGAACTCGGTCACCAGCCGGCTGTCGATCACCGCGGCCAGGCAGCCGTGCTCGGGCTCGAAGACCAGCATCGCCCCCTGGACCGTGGCGAGGCCGTGAGCCGGGTTGTCGTCGAAGACGGTCACCGCCTTCACCCCGTAGCCCGTGCCGGCGATATAGGCGGCGCGGTCGAGCAGGGCGCCCGCCGGCGGGCCGAGGACCAGGTCGCCGACCTCGGCCCTGGCCATCTCGTGGCCGGAACGCAGCGCCTCGATGGCCCCGGCCCATGACAGGTGGTCGATGGCCGCTTCGTAATCGATGACGTTCAGGCTCATGTGGTGCCTCTTTGTAGCGCGTCAGAATGGCGTTAACTGCCCACCATACACGCTAAGCGCTTCATCCATGATCACCGGGAGTCCAACGCTGGCGACCGTCGCCCTCCCCATCGCTCCGTGGTGGTCGTGGGAGGACGGGCCGGGCACCCCTCGCCGCCGGAACGGCGATGCCAGGCCAGGGGGAAGACTGATGAGAGAGTGATGCGCGTTGCCGCTGACGATGAGGGCTCGACTCGCCGGGAAGGGGGTATTGCGCGCGGAAGCGGCCGGGCTTCAGGGCCCGGCCGCGGGGTGTCACGCCTTGTGGTGGCGGCAGGTCACCATCGGGTTGAACGGCTCGAGGTTGCCGTTGGGGTTGTGGCGAAACCACAGGTGCTGATCGTAGTGGGCCTCGAAGTGATGAGCCTCCTCGGTGGGGGTGGCCGGGTCATCGACCATGTACTCCCAGTTGCGCCCGGCCAGGACCGGCGGCGCGCTGTGTCCCGCGCTTTCCCAGGCCTTGCGGAACACCAGATTCTCGACCCCGACCAGCACCAGGGAGCCGTCTTCCTGGGGTTCGTAGAGCAGGATGGCGGGGTTCATGAAGTCGGTATGGGTGCCGGTGCCGTCGACCCGCGGGGCGGTGACCGTGATGCCGAGCAGGTCGGGACGCAGGTAGTGGATGCCCATGGCCCCCAGCTCGGCGGGAGCGCCATGAGCCTCGGCCGTTACGCATTCACCGGAAGGGTCCGGCACGTAGCCCGCCGTCAGGGCCGCGTTGACATCCTCGAAGCGCCGCGTGGCGGCGCGCACCGACTCGATCAACGCCGTCGCCTCCGCGTTCTGGCCCGGGGGCGGGCTCGCCGCTACCAGTGGGGCCGCCGTCAGACCCGCCAGGATCACACCACCCCACATGACTGCACGCATGGGATTCTCCTCCCGGCATCGCCGGGCCGGCCGCATCGGGCAGACGCCCGCCAGCGTTATTCGCCGAGCTCCCTTGCGGCCAGAAAGAGGTGGCTCGGCACGCGTCATCCATCCCTCTCATTATAGGCGTGCCGCCGCCCTGACGGGGCTCTGGTGGTGCCGCGAGCCGAGAAACGCAAGAAGGCTCGCGAGTGCCGGTGGCGCCGGGCGTCCGCCCTCCATCAGGACGTTATCAGTCCCTGGCCGAGCGCCTCACTCAGCCGATCCACGGCGGCGGCCAGCTTCTCGTCGATGATGTGGAGATAGGCCGTCCAGTCGTCGACGTGATTGAGCTCCACCTTGCCGTCCGAGATGCCGCGCAGCACGACGAGCGGCACGCCGAAGCGGGTGCAAGCGCGCAGGCAGGCGTAGCTCTCCATGTCCACCATGTCGGCGGCGATGGCGGCATAGGCCGCGCCCGAGACGATGTTGGCGCCGGTCGAGAGCGTGGCCTCGCGAATCCCGGGAATACGCAGCGGCAGGGGCAGGGTGGCCGGCAGATCGAGGAAGGGCGTGACGCCCTTCTCGAAACCCAGCGGCGAGGCGTCCATGTCGCGGTAGGCCACCGAGGTCGCCTGATAGACCTCGGTCTGCTCGAGATCCCGGCTGCCCGCCGAGCCCAGCGACACCACTAGGTCCGGCCGTTGCCCGCGCGCTGAAAGCTCCGCCAGCGCCGCGGTGAGTTCCACCGCCGCCTCGACCGGTCCCACGCCGATCATCACGGGCGTGAACCGCTCCCGCAGATGCGGGCCGTATTCGGCATCCGCCGCCATCACGAACAGCACGGAGCGGCGGCCCAAGTTCGTCAGCGGTGCCGGTGTGCGTTGCGTTTTACTCATCCAGAGATTCGTCCTCAGCTCGTGAAAGTCTCAATCATGGCGGGGAGGGGCGTTGGCGCCAAGCGCGCGGTGGCTCGGCGGATGCCGAGCGGATCATTCTTGAAAGATCGACCTAGATCAAAAGCCGAAGTGAAATTGTCTCCAGGCGGTGACATTATGTATCCCTAATTCTAGGCTGAGGAACCAGCCTACCAGCAAGGGACTGACGATGGCCGATCACACCGCCGAACCCCGCATTACCCTGCATCCGCATACCCGCCGGGTTCGCATTTTCGACGGCGACATGCTGATTGCCGATACCTGCCAGGCCATCGAACTGCGCGAGCGGGGTTATCCACCGAGACACTATCTGCCGCGTGCGGATGTGAATATATCGAAATTCTCGATTTCCTCTACCGTTACCCACTGCCCGTTCAAGGGCGATACCACCTATTACTCGCTGCCTGATATCGCCGATGTGGCCTGGAGCTATGAACGGCCGATCGATGAGATGACGGCGATTGCTGGGCGGTTGGCTTTCGATGCGGAAAAGGTGACGGAGCTTGTGGAGTGACGTCCGCTATCGACCCAAAGCAGCATGCTGGAAAAGGCTGCCTGCACGTTCATCGTGTTATGCAGCCGGTAATATGATTGGTGTTATGCAGCCAAGCTATACTTAATATGTCGATTTTTCAGTATGTTATGGGGGAAGCAGTACGGAGTATAACATTGTTAAACGCGCTTGCGCGTTCAAGTTAATAAACGAGCGCGCTGTCTAATACCTGTTAAACGAAAACGAGAAATCAAATAAGGGGAAAGTTATGCCCTTGAGCAAAGAAGTAAGAAGATTGGCAGGAAAATGGCAGAGGGGGGATTTTCCGAAGCATCTCGAATGGATTGAGATCAATGGTATAAGAGGTTGGGCTGGTCAGCGAGTTGATTTTAATTTTCCAGTAGTCGCTATTTGTGGCGAGAACGGATCGGGAAAAAGCACGATTATCCAGACCGCTGCGAGTATTTACGAGTCCTCATCTGATGAATCCCACTTCGCTTCTAACTTCTTCCCAGATACCGCTTGGGATTCTCTCTCAGGAATTACCTTAAAGGCATCCATAAAAGAAGGTCAAAACTCAACAGAGGTTTCTCTTCGAAAGCCTACTACAAGGTGGAGAGGTAATGAGAACAGGAACCTGAATCCGTGAGACCGGCCCCCAGGAATGCTTCTAACCTACTGAACTGCATGGCAATATAGCGAATATCGCCATTCACCCAGATAGTGCCATGCCCAACGTCAAGTTCCGCGCCAGTCGCCGCACCCTCACCAGCCACGCCGGGCTGTCCATCATCGGGCAATGCTTCGAGATCGCTGGCGTCGACAGCATCGACAGCCGCTTCCCCACCACGCTGGGCATGCGCACCAGTGACGTGATCAAGAGCTACCTGGGCCTGCTGTGTCTGGGCATGAGCGACTATGACGCTGTCGAGAACTTCCGCCGCGACAAGCCCTTCCAACAACTGCTGACCCTGCAGAAGGTGCCGAGCGCGGCGACGCTGCGACAGCGGCTGGAGAAACTTGCCGCCAACGACCTGCAGGCGCGCACCGCCACCTGGTCCACGACCCTGCTGTCACTGATCGAAGCACCGATCACCGCCGAGACGACGCACGTCTGCCTGGACATCGACACCTTCGTCATGGACAACAGCAACTCGAAGAAGGAAGGCGTCTCGCGGACCTACCAGAAGGTCGATGGCTACACCCCGATCGCCGCCTATCTGGGCAACGAAGGGTGGTGCCTGGGTCTGGAACTGCGGCCTGGCAAGCAGCACACCATGAAGGAGAGCAACGCCTTCCTGGAGCGGGTACTGCCTCGCGCCCAAGGCCTGACCAAGCAACCGATCCTGTTACGCGAGGACAGCGGCTTCGACAGCCAGGCGCACCTGGCGCTTCTCGAACAGCAACGCCAGGTCTTTGCCGACGAGGGGCGCCGGCTCGACTATGTCGTCAAATGGAACCCGCGCGGCTCGGCCACGGCGGATCAGGATACCTGGTTGGCTGTGGCGGCGGACTACTGGGAAGAGCTGCGTCCTGGCAAGCGCCAGGCGCTGTGGCCGCAGACCGTCTCGATCCACGACGACAACAAGACCGAATACGTCGTCCAACGCGTGATGCGCCTGGTAGAGCGCACCGCCGATCGCGATGGCCAGTTGCTGCTCGAACCGGACTATGAGTTGGAAGGCTGGTGGACCAGCCTGGACGAGGCGCCGGAGGCGGTGATCAAACGCTACCAGGCGCATGCCACCCACGAGCAATTCCACAGTGAGATCAAGACCGATCTCGACCTGGAGCGGCTGCCGTCGGGCAAGTTCGCCACCAACGATCTGATCCTGCACCTCGCCCAGCTGGCCTACAACATCCTGCGGCTGATGGGGCAGCTGGGCATGACCGGCGAGCTGAGCCCGGTGCGCCATCCCGCCAAGCGGCGCCGGATCCGCACCGTGCTACAAGAACTGGTGCATCGTGCGGCGCTCGTGATTCACAAGGCGCGGCAGATCATCCTCGACTTCGGGCAGGACATCGGACGCATGACGGTGTTGAACACCTTGCGAAGCCGCCTGCGCTATCCCCGAGGCACGCCATGCTGATCGTCTGTCGGACAAAGGCACCACGCAGAGGGCTGACGGTCACCGGCAGCCAGCATCACCGTACCCGGCGGGTAGCAATGCATGAGCAAACGGGTCATCGTCGCCGGCCGATGCCGCTATGGTTGGCCATGGCAGAGATGCATTCGGCGGTTGAGACGGAATCGGAGGTCAAAAAATGCTCGCTGACGGCGATAGGGAAAGTGTCGACGCCGGCATCACGGATTCAGG
>NZ_JAGXFD010000001.1:1854391-1921947 GCF_020148005.1 Modicisalibacter tunisiensis
ATGCATTCGGCGGTTGAGACGGAATCGGAGGTCAAAAAATGCTCGCTGACGGCGATAGGGAAAGTGTCGACGCCGGCATCACGGATTCAGGAGGAAGTCCAGGCCTGTAAAGTATCTTGATCTCAGGCGTATTCAGCCCATCGCTGCAAGGACCGGGTATGCCCGCCTGGCTAAGCCCGCACTCAACGAGGCTGATGCCCAGGCCTTTGAGCAAGAAGCCTTGCAACGATTCTCTTCCATCATCGGCAAAACCTACTCGTCAGCAAGACAGGCAACGACTAACTTTGATCCCAACCGTATGGTTCCGGTTGTTTCTCATGATGGAGAAGAATATTCGGGTTTTCACCAAGGAGCAGGCGAGGCGACTATCGCAGATTTGATCTCAATCAATATGCCTAGATATAGCATTGTACTCATTGATGAGATAGAAACTTCCTTGCATCCCCGGGCCCAACGAAGATTGATTAGAGATCTCGCCGAGATTGCTCGCACTAAACTTGTCCAATTTATTCTTACCACTCATTCACCCTACGTTTTGGAAGAATTACCTCCCTCCGCTCGGGTATATGTTTTTAAAGAGGGAGACCAAAAGGCGGTTGTTCCTGGCGTGAGTCCTGAGTTCGCTCTTTCAAAGATGGATGAAGACGTCCATCCAGAAGTTGATGTCTACGTCGAGGATGAGACGGCCAGAATACTTTTGGAAGAAATCATGGCAAAAAAGGCTCTCGATAAGCTTGCAAGATGCTCTATATCAGCATTTGGTGCAGCCTCTGTCGGAAAAGCTCTAGGACAGATGGTAGATGGCAATCGATTCCAGCGGCCAACCATTGTAGCACTAGACGGGGACCAAGATCCTTCGCCAGGCTGCCATATTCTTCCCGGCGGTGATGCGCCTGAACGGGTAGTTTTTGCAGATCTTGAACAGATTGGATGGCAGGGTATCGCGCCATTAATTAACCGCTCTCATGCGGATTTCGTAAGCGCAGCTAGCAACGCACTAACGTTACCGGAGCACCATGAATGGATTAAATCCGTAGCTGATAGGATGGTTATCGGTAAGGAGGAGGTTTGGCGAGCGATGAGTAGAGTTTGGCTTAATGAATGCGCGGAACCAGACGTGGCCGAGGATATTATTGAATCTTTGTCTGACTTCTTGGATCACAACGTTGAGGTGGTTTAACCAGTGAATCAAGCCGACCGTTTTTCGCTGGCGCTCCAAACGGCGGCTTATTCTGGCGTTATATTAGGATGCTCTAAACGTCCACTCTTGGCCGACTCCTGACCTTCAGTCAACCATGAAACGCATGCGCGGTCTGCGGGTAGTGCCTTGCGCTACCCTTGCGTGCCACTGGGCCTTCACCCGCCCATACTTGCGTCGTCGACCCGTACCCGAACATAGGATCCCGGCGCTTCCTCGAGGGGTGGGTAGCGGCGGCTGCCGGGGTCGCGGGCCGCCACCTGGCCGCCGGCGTGGCGCTGGAGCCAGTGGCGCCATTCCGGCCACCAGGAGCCGGGGTGGTGGGTGGCCGAGGCCAGCCAGCGCTCGGGATCTTTCGGCAGGCGGCCATAGCTCCAGTAGCCGTACTTGGAGGAGCCGGCCGGGTTGATGACTCCGGCGATATGCCCTGACCCGCCGAGCAGGAAGCGGGGCTGCTTGCCCAGCAGGTGCGCGCCGCGGTAACTGGACTGCCAGGGGGCGATGTGATCCTTCTCGGTCGCCACGAAGAACGTCGGGATGCGCACCCGACTCAGGTCGATGGCCTGCCCCGCCAGGGAGATCCCCCCGGGCTCGGCGAGGCGGTTCTCCAGGTACATGTTGCGCAGGTAGAAGCTCTGCATGCGCCGCGGCATGCGGGTGGAGTCGGAGTTCCAATAGAGCAGGTCGAAGGCCTGCGGGGTGCGACCAAGCAGGTAATTGTTGATCACGAACCCCCAGATCAGGTCGGCGGACTGCAGCAGGTTGAAGGCATTGGCCAGGTGCGTGCCCTCCAGGTAGCCGCGCTGGGCCATGTGCTGCTCGATGTGGCGGATCTGCTCCTCGTCGATGAACACCTCCAGCGGCCCCACCTCGCTGAAGTCGAGCAGGGTGGTGAAGAAGGTGGCACTGTGTACCCGCTCGTCCCCTCGAGCGGCCTGATGCGCCAGGGTGCAGGCCAGCAGGGTGCCACCGATGCAGTAGCCGATGGTGTTGAGCGTCGCCTCGCCGGTGACCTCCGCCACCACGTCCATGGCCTTGAGGGTGCCCCGGGTCAGGTAGTCGTCGAAGGCCACCTCGGCATAGCGTTCGTCCGGGTTGACCCAGGAAATCACGAAGACGGTGATGCCCTGCGCCACGGCCCAGCGGATGAAGGAGCGCTGCGGGGTCAGGTCCAGGATGTAGAACTTGTTGATCCAGGGCGGCACGATCAGCAGCGGCCGGCGATCGACCGTCTCGGTGGTCGGCGCGTACTGGATGAGCTGCATCAGCTCGTTCTGGAAGATGACCTCGCCCGGGGTCACCGCGAGGTTCCTGCCCAGTTCCAGCTCGGCCGAATCGCTCTGCCTGATGCGCAACAGGCCCTCGCCCCGGGCCAGGTCCTCCATCAGGTTGGCCAGGCCCTGCAGCAGGTTGGCGCCGCCGGTGTGCACCGTGGCCTCGATCACCTCCGGATTGGTGAGGGCATAATTGCCGGGAGCGAGGGCGTCCATCAGCTGCTGGGCATAGAACTCGACCCGCACCTGCTCGTCGTGGTCCAGTTCCTCGGTGACCTCATGCACGCCCTTCAACCATTGCTCGGCGGTCAGCTGGTAGGCCTGGCGGAGCGCGTCGAAGAACAGGTTCTCCTCCCAGCCCTTGCCCTTGAAGCGCCGGTCCCGCGGGCCGGGCGCGGCGACCGGGGAGGGCGCCTCGCCAGCCAGGCGCCGGGCGGTGTTCTGCCAGAGTGTCGTATAGCCCTGCCACAGCTGCTGCTGGAGCTCCAGGGCACGTTGCGGATGAAGCATGAACTGCTGGCTCAGGCGGGTCAGTGCCCGGGCCGCGACCGCCGGGTCGGGCAGGGAGAAGAAGTCCCCGCGCGCCTGGCGCTCGAACCAGCCCTGCCAGGCCCGGGAGGACCCGTCGGACAATCGCGCGAGGGCCTCGGCATAGCGCTGTGCCAACGCGTCGGATGGCGTCTCCCGGGGTGGTGTCGCCGGATCGCCAGGTGTCGCTGACGACGGTTTCCGGTCACTCATGGCCTGGTCCCCCTTGGTGAACACGGGTCGATGGCGGCATCGTCCGCCGCGTGCCGCAAGCAGGGCCGCTGTGCTGCCCCCTCTGCGGCAACCCACGGTTTCAGTATCGTCGGGACCGGCCGAGACGCAACTGCCTGGCGTGGCGGCGCCCGGCCGGCTGGACGCTATATTGAGAGTACTAGGCCACATCCGGCGACTCACCACGGCCAGGTTCCGGCTCGGCTGACGTTGGGCGCTCGCACAGGGTTTTGCGGGATTCACCGTCCGGCACCCGCTGAACGGGATAACCACGCCGCGGCAATCCGCATGGGGACAGGAGGAGCACTGCCATGATTGAAACATTGGCCGACTTTCCCGGTAGCGTACTGGCGTTCGTTTGCCATGGGCAGGTCACGAAGCAGGATTACGAGTCGGTCCTGACGCCTGCTGTCGAGAGGGCACTCCAGAACCATGACAAGGTGCGCCTCTACTATGAAACCGCCCCTGATTTCGCCGGCATCGATCCCGGCGCCGTCTGGGAAGACACCAAGGTGGGGCTAGGTCATCTCGCGCGTTGGGAAAAGTTCGCCGTCGTCACCGATGTCGAGTGGATCCGGCACACCATTCGGCTTTTCAGCTTCCTGATGCCCGGTGAAATGCGCATATTCTCGACGGACGAGGCAGCGCAGGCCCGGGAGTGGATCGTGCAGTAGCTGCGAAGCACCGGGTGGCTGCCGCTGCTCGGATGGCGGGCGTGGGGGATGCCGGGGTAGACCACTGCCCGCGTCAGGCTCTGTCATGCCGCCCGCTGTCAGCAGTTTCAGGCCAGTCGAGCGGCGATCAGTTCTGCATGGGCACGTGCGCATCCCACCGAAAGCCGATGCCGCCGCCTTGCCAGACCCCCTGGCCCTGGGGATTGGGGCCGTGGATATCGACATGGAGCGGCAGCCCGAAGCCGGGCGCCAGATCCTGAACACCGCGCACGGTGCTGCGGTGCAAAATGCGCAGGCCCTGCTGCTCGGCGGGCAGATGGGCTTCGGGGGCGGCACGATGCGCCACGGCGAGGTTGTCGATGAACACGCAGTCGTTTTCCCGATACTCGTAGGCGGCGGCGTAGCCGTTCTCCAGCCCGGCATTCAGGATGTCGTTGTACTCATGGCAGAGCCGCGTGAGTTCGTCGGCGTTCAACAGGCGGAAGGCCTCCGCGTCGGGCAGCTTCTCGATTATCGCGCCCGTCATGCCCAGGTGCAGCCAGATGCACCGGCGGCCGGAGATGGGGTGCTGGTGCACCACGGGATGCACGGCGCCGGAACTGGAGTTCACCGAGGCAAGGCGGCTCCAGTAGGCCTTGCGATCCTCCGGGAGGGCATCGTGCGCGGCGGCCTGATGGGCGAAGTAGGTGCCGCCGCCGTTCTCGGCGGGCCGGACGATGTGGTAGCCCGAGTGCGAGAAGGTGTCGGTGTTGAAGCTGCCGTCGTTGTGCCACTGCGGCCCGACGTCCGGGATACCGTGACGGCGGTCGTTCGAGAGGCGGAAGATATGCGGGTTGCCCTCGGGCGTGGCCGGATGCACGCCATGGGTGCTGTGCAGTTCCTTGCCACCCCACCAGCAGCTGGCACGGAGAAAGTCGTCGGCCGAGAGCGGCGCGTCGTTCTTGAAGATCAGGAACCCGCGGTTGGCCATCTCGCGCTCCAGGGCGTCGAGCACCTCGGGCGGTGGCGCCTGTTCGGAGGACAGGTCGATGCCCTGCACCTGCGCACCCAGCGGGTCCAGTGGCGTGATGGTAGCGCCGAAGGCCTCGATGGTGGCGACGCGTGACGGGTCGAGGGGCGGGAGGGTGGATTGGCGAGACATCGATGCGGGCCTCCTGTGTTTGAGCGCGATGCCAGCAAGGAGAAGGGCGCCGCTGTCATCCGCGCACAGGCTGTATGTGCCGGGCATGCTGACAGAGGCGCTGCGGTTTTCCAAACGCGGGCCAGTGGGGGCTGCTGCGCCCGTTGCAGGCCCGCAGCGCGTTCCGTCGCTCGGCCGCGTCAGCCTTTCGACACCTTCCCCAGCCCACTCACCCGGGTCACCTCCCGCAATATCGCCTCGTCCAGTATTCCGCGACCGCTTTCCACTAGCGTGAACCAGTCCCTGGCGCGTGTTATGCCCGTGTAGACCAGCTCTCGAGTCAGGATCGGGTTGGGCGCGTCAGGCAGCACCAGGGCGGTGTGGGTGAATTCCGAGCCCTGGGACTTGTGCACGGTCATGGCGTAGACGGTCTCCACCGCCTGCAGGCGGCTGGGCAGCACCCACTTGATGCGCCCGCTGCCGTCGTTGGCGGGGAAGGCCACGCGGGGCAGCCAGCGCGCGCCGGGGCGGCGGGCGTTGGGCAGGGCAAGGGTGATGCCGATGTCGCCGTTCATCAGCCCCAGCCGGTAGTCGTTGCGGGTGACCAGCACCGGGCGGCCGATGTACCAGCCGTGCTGGAGTTCGGCGTCGCCGGCCTCGATCAGCCCGGCACGGCGCAGGGCGAGGGCGATGCGCTCGTTGAGTCCGGCCACGCCCCAGGGGCCGCGGCGCAGCGCGCACAGCAACTGGAAGCGGCCGTGGGCGTCGAGCACGGCGCGTGCCCAGGCGTCGAAGGCGTCCTTGTCAGCTTCCAGCGTGGCGGACTCGGGCGGGCGCCGGTCGGCGAGCGCCTCGAGGTAATGGCGGTAGCCGGTGGGCGGCGGCAGCGGCTCGCCCCGGCGGTCGCGGCGGCCCTGTCCGTCGTTGGCGAAGCCGCCGGGGTGGCCGTCGATCGCCAGCCGCTCGAGGGCGTTGTCGTGCTCATCGCGGAGGCGCAGCCGGGCGATGTCGGTGTAGTTGGGCGGCTCTCCGGGATCGAACAGCACCTGTACCCGGCGGCGCTTGTCATGGGGCTGGTGGTCGGTGCCCAGCGGGGTATTCACCGCCTGGGCGAGCTGGCCGATGCCGCTGTGAGCGTCGAAGCGGTGGCTCACCCGCAGCATGGCGATCGCCTGATCGAGCGCATGGCCCTCGTCGTCGAGGAAGTTGCCGGGCACGGCGGCGCCGGTGACGGCGTTCAGCCACTCGGCGGTGGCCGGCGTGTAGTGGCCGCCCTCGGCACGCTGGCACAGGTCGCCGAGCACCGCGCCGGCCTCCACCGAGGCGAGCTGGTCCTTGTCGCCGAGCAGCACCAGGCGGGCGCGGCGTGGCAGGGCGGCGAGCAGCGCGGCCATCATCTCGATGTCGACCATCGAGGCCTCGTCGACCACCAGCACGTCGAGCGGCAGCGGATTGTCGGCGTGGTGGCGGAAGTGACGGGTGTCGGGTCGCGAGCCGAGCAGGCGGTGCAGCGTGGTGACTTCCGTGGGGATCGACTCGCGCAGCGTGGTCAGGTCGATGCCGCCGCCGAGCTGGCAGAGTTCGACCAGCGAGAGGCCGGCGACCTGCCTGGCGATCGATTCGTTGAGGCGTGCGGCGGCCTTGCCGGTGGGGGCGGCGAGGCGGATGCGCAGCGCGCGGGGTTGATCCGTGTCGCTATCGCCGAGTTGCAGCGCCTGAAGCAACGCCAGCAGCTTGACCACGGTGGTGGTCTTGCCGGTGCCGGGGCCGCCGGTAATCACCGCGAAGGGCGAGCGCACCGCCAGCGCACAGGCGAGCTTCTGCCAGTCGGGCGCGGCGCCCTCGCCGGGGCCGAACAGGGCATCCAGCGCCTGTCGCAGGCCGGCGGGATCGGTGTTGTCGGTCGCGTCGGCGCTCATGTGCAGGCGGGCATCCAGCGCCCGGCGGATGTCGCGCTCGTACTGCCAGTAGCGGCGCAGATAGAGCCGGGTGCGGCCGTCGCGATGTTCGATCACCAGCGGCGTGGTGCCGGAGGCGCCGCTGGCGGCGTCGGCGACCAGCGCGGGGTGGTCGAGGGCGGTCCGCCAGGTCGCGAGGTCGAGTCCGGCGAGCACCTGGCTGGGCAGCGGCGGCGGATCGCTGAGGTCATCACCCTCCGGTGGCAGCGAGAGTGCCAGGTCCGGGGCATTCAGCGTCAGGCCGAGATCGAGGCAGACGTGGCCGCGGCCCAGCTGGTGGCTGGTCAGTGCCACGCCGAGCAGCAGCAGTGGCGGGGCGTCCGGCGCCTCGCGGTGGAGAAAGCGCGCCAGCGCGCGGTCGAGGGCGCGCAGCCAGCCGCGTGCCACCCAGGCGCCGGTGAGATCGAGCACGGCGTCGGCGTCCATGGCGGTGGCGGGGGCCACCGCCGGGCCCGCCTGAGCCTGTTCCTCAGCGTCGCTGGCGGCATCGCCGGTCGGGTCGAGATCCGAGAACAGGTCCTTCATGCCGTGGCCTCCGTGGCGGCGGGGCGGGCGTCGCCCTGGAACAGCGCGTCGAGCGCCTCGATCAGTTCGCGCGGCGGGCGCTCGGCGTGCACGCCGCGGCCGGGGGCGTTGGCGCCGCGCAGGAACACGGTCAGCGAGCCGCCGATGTGGCGGTCGTAGTCGTAGTCCGGCAGGCGCGAGGTGAGCAGGCGATGCAGCGCCAGCAGGTAGAGCGCGTACTGCAGGTCGTAGCGCTTGCCGGCGATCGCCACGGCCAGCGCCTCGGGGGTGTAGGCGGCATCGTCCGGGCCCAGGTGGTTGGACTTCCAGTCGGCGACGTAATAGCGCCCGTCGCGTTCGAACACCAGGTCGATGAAGCCCTTGAGCATGCCGTTGAGCATGTCGCGGTCGGCGCGCGGGCGCGTCAGCCCGCCCAGGGTGTGGCGGCGCACGGCGTCGTCGAGGGCACGGGTGTCGACGCGGTGGGCGGCGAACCAGAACTCCAGCTCGACCTGATAGACGTTGAGCGCATCGAGGCGCAGCGTGTCGCCGTCGGGCAGCGGCAACGGCGTGGCCAGCAGCCGGGTCAGCCATTCGTGGAGGGTGGGAACCCACGCCGTCCAGCCGCGCACGTTGCAGCGCCGCGCCAGGGTGTCCTCGAGTGCGGCGGGGTTGGCGAGCACCCAGCCGAAGCCCTGCTGGCCGGCCCATTCCAGCAGGCCGTGCAAGAACGTCCCGGGGCCGGGGCCGCGCGGGAAGCGGTGCAGGCTGGGGGCGGTTTCCGTGGTGGTGGCGCTGTCGCGGGGCTCCTCGATCACCTCGATGGCGGTGGCCTCGAGCGGGGTGGCCGGCTCCGGCAGCGGCGCCTGCGGGGCGGCGATCGTGTCGTCGTTCGGGGCGGAGGCGGCCATTTCGGGGCGGGCGTCGGCGTGCGTCGAGAAGGTCAGCGCCGAGTAGCTGGCGATCCACCAGTGCTCGCGGGCCGCCCGCGCGGGAATCCTCGCCTCGCCGGGCGTACCGGCGGCATCGTCGAGGGCGATGGCGCGTTCCTCGACGGCCGGGGCCGGCTCCAGCGCGATCGCCTCGCAGTCGCCGCGCAGGGTGGCCAGCGCCTTGCCGAACGCCTCGGGAGCCAGCTCGGTGCCGCCGGTAAGCAGGTGGCCGACGGCGCTGGCTTCCAGCCCCTTGAGGGGGGCCATGCCTAGCCAGGTGGCGTGGCGGGCGCGGGTCAGGGCAACGTAAAGCTTGCGCAGGTCCTCGCCCAGGCGCTCGCGGTCGGCGGCGGCCAGGGTGGCCTCGTCGCCCTCCAGGGCGATGCGCAGTCGGCCGCGGTCATCGTGCCAGCGCAGCGGTGCGTCGTCGGGCTTGAGCGGGCGGTGGCTGCAGATGAAGGGCAGAAACACCAGCGGGTATTCCAGGCCCTTGGACTTGTGGATGGTGATCACCTGCACCAGATCGGCGTCGCTCTCCAGGCGCAGGCGGTGGGTGTCGGCGCCACCGGCGTTCGGGTCCGCACGCGACTCGGCGAGGAAGCGGATCAGCGCGTGCTCGCCGTCGAGTTCCTGGCTGGCGTGCTGAAGGACTTCACCGAGGTGCAGGAGGTCGGTGAGGGCGCGTTCCCCCTCATGGCCGTGGGCGGCGTCGAGCAGCCGGGCGGGCACGTCGAAGTCGTTCATCAGCCGGCGCAGCAGCGCCAGCACGCCCTGGTCCCGCCACTGGCGGTGGTAGTCGCGGAACTGCACGACGCGATCTTCCCAGGCCAGCTCGTCCTCGTTGAGGGCATCCAGCTCGGCGAGGCCGAGGCCCAGCGACGGTGTGGCCAGGGCAGCGCGCAGCGCGGCGTCGTCGTCCGGGTCGGCGCAGGCGCGCAGCCAGCTTTCCAGCTCACCGGCGACGGCGGCGGCGAACACCTGGTCGCGGTCCGAGAGGTAGACGCTCTTGATGCCGCGGCGGGCCAGCGCGCGGCGGATCGCCCGCGCCTCGCTCAGCCCGTTGACCAGTACCGCCATATCCCCCGGCCGCAACGGCCGAAGGTCGCCGCCGTCGCCCCCTTCCCTGAACCCGGCGCGGCCGCGCTGTCCCTGCTCGAGCAGCGCGGCCATTCGCGAGGCACAGCGCTCGGCCATGCCGAGGCGGTAGGTGGTCCTGGCCAGCGGCTCGTCGGCGTCGAGCTGCCAGAGGGTCAGCGCCGGCTGCGGTTCGCCGTCGACCACCAGTCGCTCCTTTCTGCCTTTCGCCTTCACGGGCTGGAAGGGCACCGGGTCTTCGTTTCGGCTGCGGAACAGGAAGGCGCCCGGCGGATGCTGCTCGGCGACGTCGAAGCAGCGGTTGACCGCCGCGACCATCGGCGCGCTGGAGCGGTAGTTGGTGCCCAGGGTGACGTGGCGCCCGGCGGTGTCGCGGCGCGCCTGCAGGTAGGTGTGAATGTCGGCGCCGCGGAAGGCGTAGATCGCCTGCTTGGGGTCGCCGATCAGGAACACGCCGGTCTCGGGGCGGTTCTCGGCGATGCGGTAGACGCAGTCGAAGATGCGGTACTGCACCGGGTCGGTGTCCTGGAACTCGTCGACCAGCGCGACCGGGAACTGGCGGCGGATCTGTGCGCCCAGCGCCTCGCAGTTGGCGCCGCGCAGGGCGCGGTCGAGGTGCGTCATCAGCTCGTTGGGGCCCATCTCGGCGCGGCGCTGCTGCTCGCGTTCCAGCCGCTCGCGGCACCAGTGCGCGGCGTGGGTCAGCAGGTCGGCGCGCGGCTCGGGCAGGGCGGCGAGTTCCGACGGCAGCGCTGCGATGGCGTCGAAGGCCGGATGCGCGGGCGGGGCATCCTTCCAGATCTCGGCGATGCCCTCGGGCGTCAGGCGTTGCCAGGCGGCGTCGCTGAGCCCCGGCCGGCGGGCGTCGGACTGGCTCCACTCCCTGAGCGCGGCCAGCCAGTTGCCGCGGTTGCGCGTGTTGAGCTTCTGGGCGTTGAAGGCCTTGCGCTTCTGGCCCTCGTCGAACAGCGCGGCGAGCTCGTCAGCCCAGGTCGGCCACGGGGCCTTGAGCTCGGCGAGGCGTTCGCGGATCGCGGTCTCGGTGCGGGCGATGGTCTCGGCGGGCGGGGCGATGCCCTGGGGCAGCGCCTCGGTCAGCGGCAGCAGGGCGCGCAGGTCGTCGTGCAGGTCCTCGGGCTTCTCCCAGTGGCGGTCGACGACGTCCAGCGCCGCGCCGGGCAGCGGATAGTAGAAGCTGCGCCAGTAGTCGCGCACCACCTCGAGCTCCAGCTCGGTCTGGTCGGGCTCCAGGTCGAGCGAGAACAGGCTGCCGCTGTCGAAGGCGTGCTCGCGCAGCATGCGGTAGCACCAGCTGTGGATGGTCGATACCGCGGCCTCGTCCATCCATTCGGCGGCGAGTTGCAGGCGCCGCGCGCCGGCCGGCCAGCTCGCCGGGTCGTATTCGTCGCGTAGGGTGATCAGCAGTGGATCGGCGGTGTCGTCGCTTTGGAGGAAAACCTCGGCGGCCTCGACCAGCCGGGCGCGGATGCGCTCGCGAAGCTCCTGGGTGGCGGCGTTGGTGAAGGTCACCACCAGGATCTCGGGCGGCGTCAGCGGGCGGTGAAAGGCGGCCGCATCCTCGGCGTGGCGTGCGCCGAGCACCAGGCGCACGTAGAGCAGCGCGATGGTGAAGGTCTTGCCGGTGCCGGCGCTGGCCTCGATCAGGCGGCTGCCGTGCAGGGGAAAACCCAGCGGGTCGAGCTCGGCGGGCGGTGCGGCACCATCAGTCACGGTCGTCGTCATCGGGCGTCTCCCTTCACGGCGCGGTACAGCGGCGCCAGCAGGCGCTCGGTGAGTTCGGTGAAGCGCGTTCCGGGCAGGGGCTCGGCCTCGAACAGCGCGGCGAAGCTGGGCCAGCGGTGGGCCAGGTAGGGGTTGCGGCCGGCCTCGCCGGCGTTGAAGTCGTCGCCGAGGTAGGCACGGGCGGCTGCCCTGGCGGCGTCGCTGTCGAGCGCGGCCTGCGGCGTGCCCTGCTTGCCCAGCCAGGCGAAGCCGGTGGTCACGGCGAGCGGCAGCGGCGCGCGCATGCCGGCCTGCCAGGCACGAATCAGCTCGAGCAGGTGCGTGCGGGCGGTGTCGGGATCGAGCGGTGCCAGGGTGACATGCCCGGCCTTGGAGAGAATCTGCGTGGTCAGCGGCCGGCCGTCGAGATGTCCGGCCAGGTGCGCCACCCAGGGGCGGATCAGGTGCTGCCAGCGGTACTGGCGGCCCTTGATCAGGCTGCTGCTGGTGAGCAGCAACCGGCAGCGCTCGCCGGCGGCGTCCTCGCGCAGTTCGTCCAGCCAGTCTTCCAGCAGCGGCACGCCGATCAGCTCGCGTTCGTGATGCACGCGGCGCACGGCGACCGGCTCGTCGACGGCATGGGGCCAGGTGTCGAGGGCCGCCTCATAGGCCTCGAACAGCGCCTCCATGGGCTCGACGAGGGCGTCGCGCATGCGCTCGCCGAAGGCACCCAGCGCCAGCACGCCCTGGCCAGTGAGGCGATCGAGGGTGTCGCCGAGCGCGACGACGCGGGACTCGCCGGCGTCCACCGCGCGGCGCTGGGCGCGGATCAACTGATCCTGCAGCTGCCAGTTGGCCAGGCCGTCGAGGGCGAAGGGCTCGTGGTCGAGCCGGGTGAGGTCGGGCTGCTCGAGGAACACCTTGAGCCGGGTGTGGAAGAACGCCCTGACCGGGTCGCGCAGGAAGCCGCCGAGCTGATGAAGCGTGAGCGGTAGTTCCTGCTCGAACGCCGGCAACAGGACGTCGCCGAGCGAGTCGGCGCTAACGTCCTCCGTAGCGGCTCGGGGCTGGCCATGCACCGCGCGCCACTCGTGGGCGAAGGTGAACAGTCGTTGCCGGGCCACGTCGCGCAGGGCCTGCTCGTCGTCGGCCGCGAAGTAGGCGCGGCTGAACGGCTGCAGCGGATGTTCGGTGGTCAGTTCGGCGAGCAGGCGGCGGCCGCCGGCCGGGGTGTAGGCATCGTCGCCGGGGTCGGCGTCGTGGCCGACGGCACGCCAGCCGGCGGCGAGATGGTCGCGCAGCTGGCCGACCAGCACCGAGGGTGGCTTCTCGCCGTTGTCGATCACGCTGCGCCCCACCCAGCTGATGTGCAGGCCATCGCGCGCCGAGAGCAGCGCCTCGAGGAACAGGTAGCGGTCGTCCTCGCGACGCGAGCGGTCGCCGGGACGGTAGTCGCTGCCCATCAGGTCGAAGTCGAGCGGCGGGTGGCTGCGCGGGTAGTCGCCGTCGTTCATGCCCAGCAGGCAGACCCGCTTGAAGGGGATGGCGCGCATCGGCATCAGCGTGGCGAAGTTGACCGCGCCGGCCAGGAAGCGCTGCGACAGGGCGTGCTCGTCGATCTGCCCCAGCCAGTGCTCGCGGACGATCGACAGCGGCAGCTCGCGGGTCAGCCCGGCCTCGTCGGCGCTCTCCTGCCAGGCCTCCAGCGCCAGGTCGAGCTGGGCGATCATCAGGGTGTCGCGGGTGTCCTCGGCGAGGAAGAAGGCGTCCAGCAGTTCGCGCAGCCGCGTGCCCCAGGTGGCCACCGTGGCGTCCCGCGAGAGGAGGCGCCAGTGGCGCTCCAGGGTCTCGAGCAGGTCGCTCAGCGCCCCGGCGAGCCGGGCTTCCAGGCCGCCGATGTCGTCGAACGGCTCGATGTCGCGCCACGGGCCGTCGCCGGCGCTGCCCACGCTGTAGCCGAGCAGCAGCCGGCGCAGACCGAAGCGCCAGGTGTTCTGTTCCAGGCCGTCGGGCAAATCGAGGCTGCGGCGCTGGGCGGCATGCAGCCCCCAGCGGATGCCGGCGCCCTCGATCCAGCGGCGCAGGGTGGGCAGGCCGTCGTCGTCGATGCCGAAGCGTGCACGCAGCGCCGGCACTTCCAGCAGATCGAGCAGGTCGCTCACCGACAGGCGCAGCTCGGGCAGGCGCAACAGCGTCTCCAGGGCGATCAGCAGCGGCAGGCGGTGGCGGTTGCCCTGGTCGGAGAGGGTGTAGGGGATGTGGCGCGGGTCGTCGCGCTCGAGGCGGCCGAAGACGGCCTGGATGTGCGGCGCGTAGCGATCGATATCCGGCACCATGACGATGACGTCGCGCGGGCGCAGCTCGGGGTCGGCGCTGAAGGCGGCGAGCAGCTGGTCGTGAAGGATCTCGACCTCGCGCTGCGGGCTGTGGGCGACGTGGAAGACCAGCGAGTCGTCGGCTGCTGCATTCACCGCCGGCCATCTCTCGCGGGTCTCGGCGAGCGGGCGCAGCGCGCGGATGTCGTCCTGCAGCTGGTTGAGCAGGCGCTGCCCGCCGCGCGAATCGACGCACGGCTCGAACAGGTCGATGCGCAGTGCCTCGGCGGCGAACAGCGGCGCGTAGGCCTGGGCGTCGTCATGCTCGTCGAGCAGGCGCAGGTAGTCGCGGCCCTGCTTGCCCCAGGCGGCGAGCAGCGGGTGAGCGTGCAGGTGCAGGTCGGCCTCGCCGTCGCCGTCGCCGAGCACGTCGAGGCGCTCGGGCATGCCGGGCTTGCGCGACTGGCGGTAGCGGTTGGCGCGCAACAGGTCGCGGTGTTCGATGATGTCCGCCCAGTAGTGCTCGCAGGGGTTGTGAACGCAGAGCACCACCTGGCTGACCCGGGCGATCGCCGCCAGCGCCTCCAGCGCCTGCTGGGGCAGCGAGGAGATGCCGAAGACGATGACGCGGCGCGGTAGGCCGGGCGGGCGGGCCTCGGGGTCGAGCGTGGCGGCGGCGTCGAGAAAGCGCCGGTGGATCATCGCCCGGCTGGTGTCGAGGCCGTCACCGCCCGCGTGCTCCTGACGGGCCACGTCATCTCGCAGGGCGCGCCACAGGGCCGGTTGCCAGCGCAGCGATTCGTCCAGCGGGCGCGCCTCGCCGCGGGCGGTGATCAGCACGTCCTCGCCGCGGCCCCAGGCGTCCAGCCAGTCGGCGCGATAGACCTGATACTGGTCGAACAGGTCGGCGAGGCGCTCGGCGAGCTGGTGGTGCTTGCGCAGGTCGCCGTCGCCGGCGAGGAACTGCTCGAGCGGGGCGAAGGCGGGGTCTTCCAGCAGCTCCGGCAGCAGGCGCAGTAGCCGCCAGATCAGCCGCGACTTGTCGAACGGCGAGGTCGCCGGTACCGCCCGCGGGTCGGCCTCGACGTGGGTGAGCACCGCTCGGTAGGCCTGCCACAGGAAGCGCGCCGGCAGCGTCACGTCGAGGGCGGCGGCGATGCCGCTGCCACCGCGGCCGTCGCCCTCGGGGTCGGCGGCCAGCGCCAGCTTCATCCACTGGCTGATGCCATTGCTCTGCACCAGGATCGTCTCGTTCTCCAGCGGCGACAGCGGGTGGCGCTTCATCCACTCGATGGCCACGCCGCGCAGGTCTTCCAGGCGGTTGCCGTGGATCACCATGAAACCGGGTTGCAGGGAGGAGGGCGAGTGAGCGGGCATGGCGATCCTGCGTGACTGGATAAATGAGCAGGGGGTATGGTGCCCCAGCGAGCGGCGGGAGCAAAGGGGAGGAGTACCCCGCCGGTCAACGCCGTTGCGTCAAAAAGCGCAGCAGGTCCTGCGGCTCGATGCCCAGTGTCGCGAAGGTGTTCGCCCCTTCGCCGACGATGTTGTCCGTTTCCAGCAGGATCACCTGGTCGCGGGTCAGCGGCGGGCTGGGCAGCACCGCCAGCAGTGCGCTCAGGGCGCGCCACAGGGCGAAGGGCACGGGCACCAGCGGCGGGTGCCGGCCCGCGGCGTCCAGCACGGCCTCGACCAGTTCGCGATAGCGGTGGACGCCGCGCCCGCCCAGCTCGAATATCGCGCCGGTGATGCCCCGCTCCAGGAGGCGCGCCACGGCCTCGGCGACGTCGTCGACATGCACCGGCTGCAGGCGGGTGTCGCCGCGACCGAACAGCGGCACGAGCGGCAGCCGGGCGAGCATCCGCAGGCTGCCGGCGAAGGCGTCGTCGGGGCCGAACAGCACACTGGGACGCACCACCACCGCATCGGGAAACGCCTCGCGCACCGCGCGCTCGCCGCGGGCCCGGGCGCGCACGTAGGCCGAGTCGGAGCGGGTGTCGACGCCGATGCCCGAGACGTGGACGAGGCGGAGGCCGGCGTCGGCGGCCTGGCGGGCGATCCGGACGGCGGCGTCGACGTGGATCGCCTCGAAACTCAGGCCGCCGCGTTCGACGTAGAGGCTGACGGCGTTGACCGCAGCGTCGGCGCCCGCGAGGGCCGCGGCCACGTCATCGCCGTTGCGCACGTCGGTACGGCGGAAGATGACCGTGCCCGGGGCGTCGGGCATGGCGACCTCGCCTGCATGACGGGCGGCGACGATCACGTCGCTGTCCGCGCGGGCGAGGCGTTCGACGAGACGCCGGCCGAGGAAGCCGGTACCGCCGAACACGGTGACTCGCGGGTACGTCATCGTCTGGCCTCCCTGTTGCGGATCACTCTCCCGGGTTGTGCGTCTTCCCGTAGGGTAGTCGGCAGCGGTCGAGCCACCCCGTGACCCGATCGCGGCCGAACAACTGGCTACCCAGCCGGTAGAGCAGGTAGAGGAAGCCCAGCGGGAAGAGCATCGTCTGGGTGATGAAGATCATCGTCAGGTCGATGACCTTGTCGGTGATCGCGTTGAAGCCGTCGACCACGCTCTCCACCGGATTGCCCACCAGGTTGCCG
Organism: Modicisalibacter tunisiensis; assembly: GCF_020148005.1. Lineage (GTDB taxonomy): Bacteria > Pseudomonadota > Gammaproteobacteria > Pseudomonadales > Halomonadaceae > Modicisalibacter > Modicisalibacter tunisiensis. The sequence continues at coordinate 1,870,547 of NZ_JAGXFD010000001.1, forward strand.
AAACTGTCCTTGAGCCGGTCTCACCAGTTCTCGGCGTCGTCCCGGCCGCTGATCTGTTCATCGGCGATGGCCGCCAGCCGGGTCTGGGTGGTTTCCAGCTGCTGCATGGTGGCGGTTCTGGGGTCGTCGAGAAAGGCCTGGCCGGCGAGGCCGCTGGCCAGTGCTACCACGAGCACGGCAAAGCGCAGGAACAGCGCCGCCATGGCCAGCTTGAGCGCAGCCGACTGGCCGATGCGCGTCTTCAGCGCCACCAGGCCGGCGGCGAGCAGGCAGGCGCCGGTGGCCAGCGCCTTGATCAGGGCGCTGCCGGAAATCGTCAGCAGCAGCTTCTGCAGTGCCAGCGAGCCGGTGGCGGCGAACATCACCCACGAGAAGCGCTCGATCATGTCGTTGGCCGGGTCGAGTGCCTCACCCGGGGCGATCTGGAACACCTGCAGGTCGACGGTGGAGGATTGCAGCACCGAGATGGTGGCATTCAGGCCCTTGGCGATGGCGAAGGCGGCGAAGGCCTGGTCCAGCGACTGGTCGAGCGTGGCCCGGGCGAACTGCTGGGGCGCCGGGAGCCAGGGCAGCAGGGCGGCGAGCAGCAGCCCGGCGACGACGACGTGGCGTGGCGTCATGGCGTTGCGTGGCGTCATGAAAAGTCCCGCGATGAACGGAGGATGCCGGCATTCTCGACGATAGCCGAGCGTCTGTCAGGTTCGGGCGTGCATCGCGGGAAACGTGCGTTTAGCGGTAGGTTTCCTTGTAGCGCTCGCGTAGTTGGTTCTTCTGCACCTTGCCCATGGTGTTGCGCGGCAGCTCGTCGATGAAGAACACCCGCTTGGGCTGCTTGTACTTGGCCAGTCGGCCGGCGAGCGAGGCCAGCACCTCGGCTTCCTCCAGCGCGGCGCCGGGCTGGCGCACCACCACCGCGGTGACGCCCTCGCCGAAGTCGGGATGCGGCACGCCGATCACCGCCGACTCGACCACGGTGTCGAGCTCGTCGATGATCTGCTCGACCTCCTTGGGGTAGACGTTGTAGCCGCCGGAGATCACCAGATCCTTGTCGCGGCCGACGATCTGCACGTAGCCGTGCTCCTCGATGCGCGCCAGGTCGCCGGTGACGAAGAAGCCGTCGTCGAGCAGTTCCTCGCGGGTCTTCTCGGGCATCCGCCAGTAGCCGATGAAGACGTTGGGGCCGCGCACCTCGAGCATGCCGATGTCGCCATCAGGCAGCGGCTGGTGGGACTCGCCGTCGGTGATGCGGATCTCCACCCCCGGCAGCGGACGCCCCACGGTGCCGGCGATGCGCTCGCCATCGTAGGGGTTGGAAGTGTTCATGTTGGTCTCGGTCATGCCGTAGCGCTCGAGGATGGCATGCCCGGTGCGCTGTTCGAACTCGCGGTGGGTCTCGGCGGTCAGCGGGGCCGAGCCGGAGGTGAACAGGCGCATGTTGGCGGTCAGCTCGCGGGTCAGGCGCTCATCCTGCAGCAGCCGGGTGTAGAAGGTCGGCACGCCCATCATGGTGGTGCCCCGGGGCAGCTCGTCGATGATCGTGTCGACATCGAAGCGTGGCAGGAACAGCAGGCTGGCGCCGGCCATCAGGCAGACGTTGCAGGCCACGAACAGGCCGTGGGTGTGGAAGATCGGCAGGGCGTGGATCAGCCGGTCCGCCTCGGTGAAGCGCCAGGCCTCGACCAGCGAGGCGGCGTTGGAGCCGAGGTTGCGGTGGGTGAGCATGGCGCCCTTGGAGCGGCCGGTGGTCCCCGAGGTGTAGAGGATCGCCGCCAGGTCATTGTCGTCGCGGGGCTCGATGGCGTCGAAGGGGGTGGCCTTCTCGAAGGTCTCCATCAGCGTGCCGTCGCGGCCGGTGCCCAGCGAGGCGACCTGCGGGCAGCCGGTCTCCCCGGCGACGCGACGCGCGTTGTCGAGATCGGAGGGGCGGCAGACGAACAGTGCCGGCTCGGCGTCGCCCAGGAAGTAGCGGATCTCCTCGGGGGTGTAGCCGGTGTTGAGCGGCAGGTAGACGCCACCCATGCGCAGGCAGGCCAGATACAGCAGCAGCGTCTCCGGGCTCTTGTCGACCTGCACGGCGACCCGGTCGCCGGGTGCGACACCCAGCTCGCGAAGGGCGCCGGCCAGCCGGGCGGTCGTGTCGAGCGCCTCGCGGTAAGTGTAGCCGTGGCCCTCGCGGGTGGTGACGAAGTCGGCGTCCCCGCGGGCCTGCATGCGCTCGGCGAAGGTGGCGAAGAGATTGTGGTTCATTTTTCGTTGTCTCCCTTGAGCAGTTTGCGGGCACGCCGGTTGAGGTCACGCACGGCGGAGGAGCAGGCGATCGTGCCGTCGGTGGTGTATTGCTCGTGATTGCGTTCGATGTCGTCGATGACGTAGAGGTAATTGACCATCAGTCCGGCGGCCTGCTGGAGCCCCTTGTTCGAGGTGTCGCCCAGCCAGTTGATGCGGTGCAGTTCGGCGCCGTTGCCGAGGTGGAAGCGGGCCACCGGGTTGAGCGGCAGGCCGTGACGGTTCTTCTCGCGGACCAGATAGTGGGCGGCCAGCGGGCGGATGACGTCGCGCAGGGCCGCGGCGCGCTCCGGGTCGGTGTGCCAGTGATCGTCGTCGAGCTGGGCCAGGGTCTCGCGAGTCTCGTCGTCGAGCGGCGAGGCCTCGCCGCGCTGGGTGCTGTCCAGCCACTGGCGAAAGCCGGGGACCGGTGAGAGCGTGACGAAGTTGCGCAGGTTGGGCAGCTCCTGCTTGAGCTCCTGCACCACCTGCTTGATCAGGAAGTTGCCGAAGGAGATGCCGCGCAGCCCGGTCTGGCAGTTGCTGATGCCGAAGAAGGCGGCGGTGTCGGCGCCTTCGGGCTCGCCGATGTCGTGGTGGTTGCTGTCGAGGATCGGCTGGATCTGGTCCGGCAGCCCCTTGTGCAGGGCGACCTCGACGAAGATCAGCGGCTCGTCGCCGATCGCCGGGTGGAAGAAGGCGAAGCAGCGCCGGTCACGGGCGTCGAGGCGCCGGCGCAGGTCGTTCCAGTCGTGGATCTCGTGGACCGCCTCGTAGCGGATGATGCGCTCGAGGATCGCCGCCGGAGTGTTCCAGTCGATGCGCCGGAGCATCAGGAAGCCGCGGTTGAACCAGGAGCTGAACAGGTGCTTGAAGTCGGCGTCCAGGGCGTTCAGCGGCGAGGCCTTGTCGAGCCGGGCGAGCAGGTCCTCGCGCATGCGCACCAGCTCGTGGGTGCCGCCGCTGGTCAGGTTGAGGCGGCGCAGCAGCTCCTGGCGGCTGGGTTCACAGGTGTCGAACAGGGCTTGCAGGTCGCGCTCGTCGCGGGATTCCCGGTAGGCGGCATAGGCCTGGTCGACGCGCTCGGGGTCGGCCGAGAAATCGTGGGTCAGACGCTCGAAGAAGCGCACCTTCTCGTCGGCGTCGAGGCGGGCGTAGAGCTCCAGGGCACGACTCGCCAGGGTGATGCTGGAGGCTTCGCCGTCGCTGTCGAGCAGGGCCCGGCAGGCGGCGAGCACATGCGAGTGGTCGACGGGCGTGGTGTTGCCGCTGCGCCGCCGGCGCAGGGCGTCGCGCCGGGTGATGGTACTGAACATGTCCTGCAGAAAGCTGGTGTTCATGGTCGCTCGTCCTCCGGGGCGGTTCTCAGCCAAGAATCAGGTCGGGAAGCCAGGTGGCGATCCCGGGGAAGAAGCACAGCAGCACGATGCCCAGCACCATGCACAGGGCGTAGGGCAGGCTGCCCAGCAGGATGTCCTTGAGGGCGATGTCCGGGGCGATGCCCTTGATGATGAACAGGTTCAATCCCACCGGCGGGGTGATCAGGCCGATCTCCAGGTTGATGGTGAGAATCACCGCGAACCAGTAGGGGTCGAAGTTGGCCGAGAGGATGATCGGCATCAGGATCGGGGCAGTCATCACGATCACCGCCACCGGCGGCAGGAAGAAGCCGGCCACCAGCAAAAACAGGTTGATCACGCCCATCAGCACCCAGCGGTTGACCTCCAGGTCGGCGATGCCGCCGGCGACGGTCTGGGTGATGTACAGCGAGGAGAGTGCATAGGCGAAGATCTCCGCCGCGGCGATGATCAGCATGATCATCACGCTCTCGCGCAGGGCGTCGCGCAGGATGACCTTCAGGGGCTTCGCCTGCCACATGCGGTAGACGACGATGGCCAGGGCCAGGCACAGGAAGGCGCCGGCGCCGGCGGCTTCGGAGGGCGTGGCCAGGCCGCCGTAGAGGGCGAACAGGATGCCCGAGACCACGATCAGGAAGGGCACCACGCGCACCAGCGCCTTGAGGTTGCCCTCGACGTTCTGCTTGACGGCGCTAGCGGCCTCGGCGACCGGATTCTGATAGCCGCCGGCCAGCTTGCAGGCGATCAGTGTCCAGGCCATGAACAGACCGGCGAGCATCAGCCCGGGCATGGCGCCGGCGATGAACAGGCGACCGATCGAGGTCTCGGTGGCGATGCCGTAGACGATCATGGTCACCGAGGGCGGAATGAGGATGCCCAGGGTGCCGCCGGCGGCGATGCAGCCGGCGGCGACGCCGTCCGGGTAGCCGCGCTTGCGCATCTCGGGGATCCCCAGCTTGCCGATGGCCGCGCTGGTGGCCGGCGAGGAGCCGGAGAGTGCGGCGAAGATCGAGCAGGCGCCGATGTTGGAGATCGCCAAGCCGCCGGGCACGCGCCCCAGCCACAGGTCCAGCGAGCGGTACAGGTCGCGGCCGGTGGGGGAGGAGGCGACCGCCGCGCCCATGAGGATGAACATGGGAATGGCCACGAAGCCGAACGAGGCGATGCTGCTGTAGAAAGTCTCGCCGAAGTAGGTGAGCTCGCTCATGCCGCTGCCCAGCACCAGGGCGGCCAGCGAGACGCCGCCGAGCGCGAAGGCGATGGGGGTGCCGATGGCCATCAGGGCGAACAGGGCAACGATCACCAGAATGCCGCTAGTCACTGGATCCATTGTCGGAATCTCCACGCAGAATGTTCGCCACGTATTGCAGCGCAAGCAGGGTGCTGCCGATGGCAAGGGGCAGCAGTGAAGGCCATACCGGCGGGTTCCAGACCGTGCCGGTGGTCCAGCCCATCGAATAGGCCTCGATGAAGTAGTGCCAGGCGCCGTAGGTCAGCGCCGTGCAGAAGGCCAGGCCGATCAGCGAGGCGATGAACTGCATGATCTTGCGGGCGCGGCCGCCCAGGGCGTCGGGCAGCACCGTCACCGCGACGTGGCCGCCGGTCATCAGCACGTAGGGTGCGCCCAGCAGCATGGCGCCGGTGATGGCGAAGATGGTGAATTCGGTCTGCCAGGTGGTGTTGTGGCCGAGTACCGCGCGCACGAAGATCATGTGGCAGACCACCAGCACGCCGGTGACCAGCAGGGCGCCGGCCAGCACGGCGGTGACCGACGAGAGGGTGTCCATCAGCCGAATGTAGCCGCCGACGAGCCCGCGATGCGGCCGAGCCGCACGGGTGTGTTCCGTTTCCATAGCGCACCCCGGCGTGGATGAGGAGGCTGCCTCGGGCGAGGCAGCCGGGTCGGTGATGGCGCGGCCGGGGGCCGCGCGCTGGATCGAGACGGTCATGGCGCGATCGCCTCAGTCGACGGCCAGGGCGGCGTCGATCAGGGCCTGACCATTGGGCACCTTCTCGGCGAAGGTCTTGTAGGAACTCTTCTTGGCGACGTCCAGCCAGGCCTGGTAGTCCTCGGGCGACATGGTCACGACCTTGACGCCGTTTTCCTTGTAGACATCGACCAGTTTCTTATCCAGCTCGGCGGCCTGGTCGGCGAAGTAGGATTCCGCCTTGTTGCCGGCCTCGGTCAGGGCCTTCTGCTGGGCGTCGGTGAGCTTCTCCCAGCTCTGCTCGGAGACCAGGATCGGCTCGTACATGAACCACAGGGCGTTCTTGCCCGGTGCGGTCAGGCAGGTCGACTGCTCGTAGATGCGGTAGGACACCAGCGACCCCGAGGAGGTGTTGGCGCCGTCGAGCACGCCGGTCTGCATCGCGGTGTAGATTTCCGAGGAGGGCATCGAGGTGATCGAGGCGCCGGCGGTGGCCAGCATCTCGTCGAAGGCCGGCCCGGCGGCGCGCATCGCCTGGCCCTTGACGCTGTCCGGCGAGGTGATGCAGCGCATGTCGGACACGAAGCCGCCGGCCAGCCAGGCATCCGAGATTACCCGGGCGCCGGCGTCGTTGATGACCTTCTTGATCATGTCCATGAACTTGGAGTCGTTGAGCCGCTGGGCGCGCTCGTGACTGCGCACCAGGCCGGGCATCAGCGTGGCGGAAAATTCCGGGTGGCGGCCGCTGGCGTAGTCGAGCGGCAGGGCGGTCATGTCCAGGCGGCCGCGAACCAGGGCCGGCCACTGCTCCTTGGCGCCGAACAGCGATTCGGCCGGGTAGACCTGAACCTTGAGGTCGACGTCGGCCTTGGCCACCTCGTCGGCGATCATCTGCACCATCTTGTCGCGGACGTCCCCCTTGGGAAACTGGTGCGAGGCACGCAGCACGGTCTCCGCCGAGGCGACGCCGCTCATGGCGACACTGAGGCCGAGGGAGGCGAGGGCTAGCTTGAGGGAGGTTTTCATGGCGTCTCCGTTGCGTTTGTTTTTGTGTAATATTTATCAGCGAGGCTGATGTATACTTTAATAGGTCTTGAGGATACTCGGTGTCAAACCGGGGTCATTAGACCTTGGTGGCAATGCTCGGCGGACCCGGCATGCGTGGCAGAAGGGGGCGAACGTGAACGGCGACAAGCGATCGAATGCCCAGCGGCTGAAGGAGTCGCTGGAGAACGACATCATCAACGGGCGTCTGGCGCCGGGGGAGCGGCTCGACCCCGAGGCGCTGGGCAAGCTCTATCAGGTCTCGCGCACGCCGGTGCGCGAGGCGATCCAGCAGCTGGTGGCCAGCGGCCTGGTCACGGTGTCGCCCAAGAAGGGCACCTTCGTCGCCAAGGTGGGCATCGAGCAGCTGATCGAGATGTTCGAGGTGATGGCCGAACTGGAAGGGATGTGCGGTCGTCTGGCGGCGCGGCGCATCACCCCGGCCGAGCTCGCGGTGCTGCACGCGGCGATCGAGCGCTGCGAGGCGGCCGCCCGCACCGGCAATTCCGACGAGTACTACTACGAGAACGAGGCCTTTCATCACGGCATCTACGCGGCCAGCCACAACGGCTTCCTGGCCCGCGAGGCGCATCAGCTCAAGCAGCGCCTCAAGCCCTACCGGCGCCTGCAGCTGCAGGTGCGCCACCGGCTGGCGACCTCGCTGGCCGAGCATCGCGAGATCGTCGCCGCGATCGAGGCCGGGGACGCCGAACGGGCCGAGCAGACGCTGCGCAAGCACGTGCTGATCCAGGGCGAGCGCTTCAGCGACTTCGTGGCCAGCGTCAAGGCGCTGCAGACGGGCACCGGCTGAAGACCGCCGACGGGGGACTCGACTTTGGGCGAGGGGCCGTTGCCGTAGGAATCCGCCGCTGGCTAAGCTGGAATGCACGCCGGCCCCGTCGGCTCATCATAACGACAATTCGCCGTCTCGCCGCTGCGCCGGCGACGGCACTCAGGAGCCCCCTTCATGCCCGTTCGTGACATTGCCCTGTATATCGATGGTCAGTCCGTGCCCTCGCAGTCCGGCGAGTGGCGCGAGGTGCTCAATCCGGCGACCCAGGAAGTGGTTGCCCGGGTACCGTTCGCCACGCTCGAGGAAGTCGATCGCGCGGTGGCCAGCGCACGGGATGCCTTCACCACCTGGCGCAAGGTGCCGCTGGCCCGGCGCATGCGCATCATGCTCGCCTTCCAGGCGCTGATTCGCGAGCATACCGCGGAACTCGCCGCACTGATCACCGAGGAGCACGGCAAGACGTTGCCCGATGCCAAGGGCGAGGTGGGGCGCGGGCTGGAGGTGGTCGAGCATGCCTGCTCGATCACCAGCCTGCAGCTCGGCGAGATCGCCGAGAACGTCGCCAGCGACGTCAATGTCTATTCGCTGCACCAGCCGCTGGGCGTCGGGGCCGGCATCACGGCGTTCAACTTCCCGATCATGCTGCCGTGCTTCATGTTCCCGTTGGCCATCGCTACCGGCAACACCTTCGTGCTCAAGCCCTCCGAGCAGGATCCGTCGTCGACCATGCGCCTGGTCGAGCTGGCCCACGAGGCCGGGGTGCCGCCCGGGGTGCTCAACGTGGTCCACGGCGGGCCCGAGGTCGCCAACCGGCTGTGTGACCACCCGGACATCAAGGCGCTGTCGTTCATCGGCTCGACCCGGGTCGGCACGCACATCTACGAGCGCGCCGGGGCCGCCGGCAAGCGCGTGCAGTCGATGATGGGTGCCAAGAACCATTGCGTGGTGATGCCCGACGCCAACCGCAGCCAGGCGATCAACAACGTGCTGGGCTCGGCCTTCGGCGCCGCCGGCCAGCGCTGCATGGCCAATTCGGTGCTGGTGCTGGTCGGCGAGGCCCGCGACTGGCTCGACGAGATCGTCGAGCGCGCCGGGCAGCTCAAGGTCGGGCCCGGTACCCAGGAGGACGCCGATCTGGGGCCGCTGGTCTCGCCGGCGGCGCGGGAGCGGGTGCTCGGCCTGATCGGCCAGGGCGAGGCCGAGGGCGCGACGCTGCGTCTCGACGGCCGAGGCCTGACGGTCGACGGCTATCCCGACGGCAACTTCGTCGGCCCGACGATCTTCAGCGACGTCTCCGCCGGGATGACCATCTATCGCGAGGAGGTCTTCGGCCCGGTGCTGTGCGTGGTGAGCGTCGAGACCCTCGATGACGCCATCGCCTTCATCAACGCCAACCCCAACGGCAACGGCACGGCGATCTTCACCAATTCCGGCTGGGTGGCGCGGCGCTTCGAGGCCGACATCGACGTGGGGCAGGTGGGTATCAACGTGCCGATCCCGGTGCCGGTGGCCTACTTCAGCTTTACCGGCTCGCGGGCCTCGAAGCTCGGCGACCTGGGGCCCAACGGCAAGCAGGCGATCCAGTTCTGGACCCAGACCAAGACCGTCACCGCACGCTGGTTCGAGCCGGAGAACATCTCCAGCGGCGTCAACAGCACGATCTCGATGGGTTGATCACCCCCGCTCGGTGACACTACGGCCCCGCTTCGAGAGAAGCGGGGCCGTGTGTATTTCGGGTGCCTATTTCTGTAACGACTGGCTCCCCCGTGATTCGTCTCGATGTGATCTCTCGGCAGTTGGTTCATCCGGAGCCTGGCCGTGGGAGCGACTTCAGTCGCGATGAACCCACCGTCAGGCCGCCGCTGTCGAGGATGAATCCTCTCCCACAAGCCCCTTCAGTAACCGCACTGTTTCCGCAGGCCTCCCGCGGTGGCCCTTTGCTGTTACCCTGGGGACATCGACAGGGCGGGGAAGTGATACCATGGAACGGTTGCCGGAAGGGCTCTATGAACGGCTGCTCGATGAAGAGCTCAAGGAACAGCTGGGAGCTCATCCCGAGCTCAAGCCGGTACTGCGCAAGCTCGATGATGAGACGGCTCCCCATGCCTACGCCCAGTTCCTCGGTCAGCTGCTGCATCAGGCCCTGCGAATCGTCGATACCGATCGTCGCCTTCCGCTTCTCAATCGCCTTATCGAGCTGATCTCGGCCACCGATGGCCTCGACTATCTGGCGCGCAAGAAACTGCTGGAGACGGATAAGCCGGTACTCAGCGAGCTGGGGAAAGGGAGCCCGCCGCTACCACGACCGTCGACGCCTCTGGCTACCAGCGCGTTGCTAACGGGGTTGGGACATGATCCGCCCCTCGAGCATGAGTTACGCGCTGAGATGGCCACGGCCGATAGCGTTGATATCCTGGTGTCGTTTATCAAGTGGTCGGGACTTCGGCTGCTGATGCCTGCCTTCGAACGCCTGGCCGAGCGTGATATCCCGGTTCGCCTGATTTCGACCAGTTATATGGGGGCCAGCGACCCGACCGCATTGGAGTGGCTGTCCCGACAGCCCAATGTCACCGTGCGCGTCTCCTACGACACCGGCGGCACGCGCCTGCACGCCAAGGCCTACCATTTTCGCCGCGAGAGTGGATATGCCACGGCCTACATCGGTTCGGCGAACATGTCCCACTCGGCGATGACCCAAGGACTCGAGTGGACCGTCAAGGTTACCGCCCAGGATATGGGGCATATCCTCGAGCGCTTCGAGGCGGAGTTTGCGGCGTACTGGGAGAGCGATGAATTCGAGCCCTATACCTCAGAGGATTTTCCGCGCTTTCGTCGGGCGATCGCCGCGCATCAGGAGCGCGCCAGAAGTGGAGCAATCTTCTTTGCCGAGATCACACCGCGACCCTTCCAGCTGAGGATCCTGGAAGCCATCGATGCCGCGCGGCAACGTGGCTCGTTTCGCAATCTGGTGGTGGCCGCCACCGGCACTGGCAAGACCGTGATCTCGGCGCTTGACTATCGACGGCTCTGCGAGCGTGAAGGGCGCCAGGTGCCCCTGCTCTTCGTCGCGCATCGCAAGGAGATCCTGGAGCAGGCTCAGGCCTGCTACCGTACCGTGCTGCGCGACCAGAACTTCGGTGAGCTCTGGATAGGGGGCCATGTACCGACCGAGCGCCGTCACCTGTTTGCCTCGGTGCAGACCCTGAATCGCCACCGCCCTTGGGAGACCTCGGGCAGCGAGTACTTCCAGTATGTGGTCATCGATGAGGCCCATCATGAGGCTGCCAGCAGCTATCGGCCGCTCCTTGAAGAGCTCAACCCTGCCGTGTTGCTCGGGCTGACAGCAACGCCCGAGAGGATGGACGGTAGCAGCATCCTGCCGGACTTCGATGGTGACTTCGCCGCGGAGATTCGCCTGCCTGAGGCGTTGGAGGAGAAGCTGCTCTGTCCCTTCCATTACTTCGGGGTCAGCGATAGCGTCGATCTCAGTGACGATGCGCTATGGCGCAACGGCCGCTATGATGCCCGCCAGCTGGAGAACCTGCTGACCGGTGATGACTTGCGTGCCAAGCAGCGAGTGGACACCGTGCTGCAGGCGCTGGAACGCTATCAGCCCGACCTGCGTGGCGTTCGCGGGGTGGGGTTCTGTGCCGGCGTAGGCCATGCGCAGTATATGGCCAAGTGTTTCAACCGGTTGGGCAGCGAGTATCGAGCGGCCGTTCTTGTCGGTGACACGCCGGCGGAGGTCCGCGCCGAGCGGTTGCGTGAGTTCCGCCAGGGAACGCTGCCCTTCCTGTTTACCGTGGATGTGCTCAGCGAAGGGGTCGATGTTCCCGATATCAACCTGGTGATGTTCCTGCGGCCGACCGAGAGCCTGACGGTTTTCCTCCAGCAGCTGGGGCGGGGATTGCGGCATGCCCCCGGGAAGGAGTGCCTCACCGTGCTGGACTTCGTAGGGCAGACGCACCGGCGCTACCGCCTGGACACCAAGTTCACGGCGCTGCTCTCCGGACGGCGCCAGCGGCTGGACCGTGAGGTCGAGGCCGACTTCCCCAGCCTGCCACCCGGCTGCAGCATCCAGCTCGAACGGGTCGCTCGGGATCGCGTGCTGGGCAAGATCCGCTCGGTGCTGGCCGACCTCAATCAGTTTATCCCCGAGACGCTGCGTACATGGTCGGAAGAAGTGGGGCGCCCGCTCACCTTCGGGCGTTTCATCGAGGTGACCGGGCTGACGCCGGTCCAGGTGCTGTCACGTCGCAGCTGGACGGAATGGAAAGCCTTGGCCGACCGCCACGAGCCACCCGAGGATCCCGATTTCGACCAGGCACGCAAGGCACTGTCGCGGATCGCGCTGCGTAGCGATCCCCAGCTGCTCTCGGCCGTCGAAATCCTGGGCCAGCCTGAAGGGGTCGAGGAAGTCCTGGGGCGCTATGACACTGCGCGGCAGACGGCGCTGCACTATCTGCTGTGGGGCCAGAAGGGCGGCCTGGTTGGCGTCGACAGCTTCGAGGAATCGCTACGGAAGTGGTGCGCCAACCCGAGTGTCGCGGCCGATGCCGCCGAAGTCGCCGCCTGGCGGCGAACTCATCAGCCGGTGCCGCTGCAACGGCTGAGCGAGCTGCCTTTCGACTGCGAGCTACTCCTTCACGGTGCCTATGGCATGCCAGAGATTAAAGCAGCGCTCGGGCTGGCGAGCCTGGAAAAGTCGGGTGCCACCGGCGTGGGGGTGATCCATGCAAAAGAGCTGCGTGCTTATATTCACTTGGTGACTTTCCAAAAAGATGAGAGCGACTTCTCTCCCACGACACGCTATCGCGACTACCCCATCAGCCGCACCCTGCTGCATTGGGAAAGTCAGTCGAACACCAGTCAAGCCAGCGCAACGGGGCAGAACTACCTTCACTTCGAGGCGCGAGGCTACACCATCCTCTTCTTCGCCCGGCTGACCAAACGCACCGACGGCGAGACGGCGCCCTTTACCTTCTTGGGGCAGGCCAAGGCGCTTAAGAGTTACGAGGGAGATCGGCCCATCGCCATGACCTGGGCGTTGGCCCACCCCATGCCAGCGGAGCTCTTCGAGGAGGCGAGGCCGGCATAGCGAAAGCGCCAAGCTGGCTTCGGATGCCGAGTGCGACTTTGGCGGACATTTTGACGTTACCGCAAGGGGCTATTCGGGCCCGCCGCGCGATGCGGCGGGCCCGATGCCGGATCAGCGGCGCGTGGTGGCGATCCCGCAGCGCTCGAGCAGCTGGATCATCGGCTCCAGCTGGCTTTCGTGCAGGACCAGCAGGGTGGCGACGTCCGGGTCCGCGTCCCGCGGCAGGATCACCGCGAACTCCCCCTCCTCGAGATGGAACTCGTGAATCTCGCGTTCGCCCTGCGGGGTGAGGCAGTACGTCGAACGGTAGTCATCGTCCTCGCCGTAGGTCAGGCGGTTGTAGACCTTGAACAGGGTGTACAGGTAAAGGCCCTGCGTGAAGGCCGGCCAGCGGGCGGGGCTGTGCCGCGTGGCGTCGTCGATCGGCTGGCCGGCGGCCTCGGCGCGGCGAATGGCGTCTTCCAGGGGCTCGGCCAGCAGCGAGGCGCTGTCGCAGGGTGACGGTCGGCCTTCGGCCCGGGCCGAGGTGTAGGCGGCGAGCACCTGGCGCATGTCGTCCAGGCAGGTCAGGGCGTGGTCGCTGTGCTGCAGGTGGCGCGGGTCGAAGTCGCCGTTTTCCCAGCCGTGCACGACGCGAAGCCGCAGGCTGTCCGTCTCCAGGGCGGGGGCCAGCAGGGCCTGCAGGGCACGCGGCAGGTGGCTCCAGCGGTCCGGAATGTCGTTGCCGAAGGCCTGGTAGGGATCATCGAAGAGTCGGTGCAGGCGGCCCGGCACGTGTTCCTGGGCTTCGTGGTATGGCATGGGGATCTCGGATCTGATCGTTGTCTGGTGTTCTGGTAGAGTGAGATCGCTTCACGACCCTGAGACGGCGGGTTGCCGTCGGCAGGGATCGAATGCAGGACGGATACTCGTGTCTATCGACCGATATCCGCAAAACTTTAATCATCCCGACATTCAACGTCGCCAGGGGAGCCCCGTCCGCTCGGGGCTGAGAGTGTGCCGGCCGCGGCGCAGACCCTGGAACCTGATCCGGTCAATACCGGCGGAGGAAGCGCGACATGTATCTTGCCACCCTGGCCGTGCTGGGCGCGGCCCTGTTGCTGTTTGCCATTCTGGGACTGCGCGCCGGTCGCGCCGATTCGCCCCTCGACGATTACGTGACGGCGCGCAATTCCCAGCGCGGCACCACGCTGGGCCTGTCCTTCCTGGCGTCCGGCATGGGCGCCTGGATTCTCTTCGCGCCACCGGAAGTCGGGGCCTTCGTCGGCCCGGTGGCCCTGGCCGGCTATGCCATCGGCTCGGCATTGCCGTTTATCGTGCTGGCGCTGTGCGGGCCGGCGATCCGCCGGCGGCTGCCGGCGGGACGCAGCATCGGCGAGTTTGCCGCCGAGCGTTTCGGCACCGGCATGCGCCGCTATGTGGCGTTGCTGTCGGTGCTCTACATGGCCTGCTTCCTGGCCGCCGAACTGAGTGCCATCGGCGGCATCACCGCGCTGCTCTCGCCGCTGGCGGGCAGCGTGGCGATCGTGGCCGTGGCGCTGACCACGCTGGCCTACACCGCCTGGGGCGGCCTGCGGGCCAGCCTGGTCACCGACCGCTGGCAGGCGTTGCTGCTGGGCGTGCTGCTGGTGCTGGTGGCGGGCGCGGTGCTGGGTGATCTGCCCGCGCTGCCGGCCGGCGCCGCCATGCCGAGCGTGCCGGCCGGCGAGGCGCTGAACGTGGCCGTGACCCTGGTCATCGCGGTGACGGCGGCCAACCTCTTCCACCAGGGCTACTGGCAGCGGGTCTGGGCGGCCCGCGACGGTGCCGCGCTGGGGCGTGGCGCGGTGCTGGGCGGCGTCACCACCGTGCTGGTCGTGGCGGTCGTCGGCGGGCTGGGCATCCTGGCGGCGATGAGCGGCGCCGACCTCGGCGAGCCGCCGATGCCCTTCTTTGCGCTGCTTGGTGCGGCGCCGGCCTGGCTGACCCTGCTGGTGCTGGTGCTGGCGGTGACGCTGGTGGCCTCGAGCGTCGACACCCTGCAGAACGGCATCGCCTCGCTGCTGGTCGGCGAGGGAGAGGCCCTGAGTCGCCACGGTGTCTCGCTGGCCGCGGCGCGCTGGCTTACCCTGGCGCTGATGGTGCCGGCGGTGCTGGTGGCCCTGCAGGGCTATTCGGTGCTGCGACTGTTCCTGATCGCCGATCTGCTGTGTGCCACGGCAGTGGTGCCGGTGCTGATGGGGCTGTGGGCGCGGATGAGTGCCCCGGCCGCCGCCGCCGGCGCAGTGGCCGGCCTGGTCGGCGCCATCCTGCCGGACTGGATCGCCCGGGGCAGCCTGGGTGACGCGTTGCTGGCGGCGAGCTTCCCGGGCGGCGAAACCACGCTCGCGCCGTTCGCCGGGGCTCTGGTCGCTTCCAGCGCGGTGGCGCTGCTGGTGGCGCTGGCGCGCCCGCACCCGGCCTGGCAGGCGGGATAGCCCCGAGTCCGGACAGCCGGGGAACTCCGCGACAACATAGCCATCGTCGCGGATTTGCGTCCTCTCCGGTCCGCTTCCAGACTGAGGCGCTATGTTGAAATGACATCGAGCAGCCGTGGAGAGGACCGATGAGCGATCAGAACACCACCCCGGACCCGCGTCGCCGTTACTCCGGCCCGGTCGTCGACGGGCCGGGAAAGGCCGCCAGCCGCGCCATGCTGCGGGCGGTGGGCTTTTCCGACGAGGACTTCACCCGCCCGCAGGTGGGCATCGCCTCGACCTGGAGCCAGGTGACGCCGTGCAACAGCCACATCGGCGGCCTGGCCGACGAGGCGCGGGCCGGTGCCGACGCGGCGGGCGGCAAGGGGGTGATCTTCAACACCATCACCATCTCGGACGGCATCGCCAACGGCACCGAGGGCATGAAGTACTCGCTGGTCTCGCGCGAGATCATCGCCGACTCGATCGAGGCGGTGGCGGGTTGCGAGGGCTTCGACGGCGTGGTGGCGATCGGTGGCTGCGACAAGAACATGCCGGGCTGCCTGATCGGCCTGGCGCGCCTCGACCGGCCCGGGGTGTTCGTCTACGGCGGCACCATCCTGCCGGGCGAGAACCACACCGACATCGTCTCGGTGTTCGAGGCGATGGGCGCGCATTCCCGCGGTGACATCGACCGCATCGAACTCAAGCAGATCGAGGAGACGGCGATTCCCGGGCCGGGGTCCTGCGGCGGCATGTACACCGCCAACACCATGGCCTCGGCGATCGAGGCGCTGGGCATGAGTCTGCCGGGCAGTTCGGCGCAGAACGCCGTCTCGCAGACCAAGCGCGACGACAGCCGCGCCGCCGGCGCCGCGGTGCTCGAGCTGCTCGAGCGCGACATCAAGCCCAGCGACATCATGACCCGCGAGGCCTTCGAGAACGCCATCACCCTGGTCATCGCCCTGGGCGGCTCGACCAACGCGGTACTGCACCTGGTCGCCATGGCCAGCGCGATCGGCGCCGAGGTGACGCTCGACGACTTCACGCGCCTCGGTCGGCGCGTCCCGGTGCTCGCCGACCTGCGGCCGAGCGGCCACTACATGATGAGCGAGCTGGTGGCGATCGGCGGCATCCAGCCGCTGATGAAGACCCTGCTTGACGCCGGCCTGCTGCATGGCGACTGCCTGACCGTGACCGGTCGCACGCTGGCCGAGAACCTGGCCGACGTCGCGCCCTACCCGAGCGATCAGCGGATCATCCAGTCGCTCGATGCCCCGCTCAAGGCGCAGAGCCACCTGCGCATCCTGCACGGCAACCTGGCACCCGAAGGCGCGGTGGCCAAGATCACCGGCAAGGAGGGCACGCGCTTTACCGGCCGCGCCCGGGTGTTCGGTTCCGAGGAGGAAGCCCAGGCGCGCATCAACGACGGCACCGTGGTGGCCGGCGACGTGGTGGTGATCCGCTACGAGGGGCCGCGCGGCGGGCCGGGCATGCGCGAGATGCTCACCCCGACCTCGGCGATCATGGGGCGCGGCCTGGGCGATGCGGTGGCGCTGATCACCGACGGGCGCTTCTCCGGCGGCAGCCACGGGTTCGTGGTCGGCCACGTCACGCCCGAGGCGTACAACGGCGGGCCGATTGCGCTGGTCGAGGACGGCGACGAGATCACCATCGACGCCGAGGCCGACACCATCGATGTCGCCCTGAGCTCCGAGGAGCTCGAGCGGCGTCGCGCCGCCTGGCACCAGCCGGCACCGCGCTATCGCCGCGGCGTGCTGGCCAAGTACGCGCGCACGGTGAGTTCGGCCTCGCTGGGGGCGGTGACCGACCTGCCCGAGTGACGTGTGCCCGGCTCGGCCGTCGTGAGGGATACACACGGGCGACCGGGCCGGCGAGGAGCTGGCTGCTACACGAGAGGCGTTTGACGTCTAGGGTGGCGTGGGCTGCAGGGGGTCGTCGATGTCCTCGGCGACGGCCGGCATGCTGTCGCGGATGGCCTTGAGCTCCTCGGCGGAGAAGTGCTCCAGGCGACCGGCCAGCAGGTCGCTGATGCGCTGGCTGGGAACACCGGCGCGTCGGGCGATTTCCCGATTGCCGAGTTCGGAGAGGGCGATGCGGCGGGTGACGACACGCATCAGTCGGGTGCGACGTTCCATGTCTCTGACATCGAAGTCGCGCTGTCGAGTGGCTGACTGTGCCGGTCTGACACAGTCGCTACGTCTTCGTACCGCGTCCATGGGGCTCCGTTATCTGACGATTGGACGCCATCAGGATGCGCAATTTTTTCGCGTTAGGCCAGAGGGACGAGAGACTTTTCCTTGACCGTCGTCAACGCGGAATCGACGCTGCACATCGCTCATTCCGGCGCCGGGGTCGGGCGGACCAGGATCTCGTTGACATCGACATGCTCCGGCTGGCTCACCGCGTACATCACGGCATTGGCGATGTCGCGATCCTTCAGGGCCGTCTCGGGCGGCTGGTCGAAGAACGGCGTGTCGACCATGCCGGGCTCGATCAGCGTGACGCGGATGCCGCTGCCGCGCAGTTCCTCGCGCAGGTTGTAGCCGATGCCGGTCACGGCCCACTTGCTGGCGCTGTACATCGAGCCGGGGATGGTGGTCCGGCCGGCGGCGGAGCCGGTGAGCAGGATATGCCCCTGGCTGCGTCGAAGGGCCGGCAGGGCGGCCTGGATCGTCAGCCCCACCCCGTAGACGTTGGTCATCAGCATGTCGCGCCACACGTGGTGGTCGGCGCTGCTGAAGCCGCCGGGAGAGCCGCCCATGCCGGCGTTGGCGAAGACCACGTCGATGCGCCCGAAGCGCTCGAGGGTCTGGTCGATCATGGCCTGCTGCGCGTCCATGTCGGTGACGTCGCAGGTCAGGGCCAGGGCCTTTTCCGGGCCGAACTCCTGGACCAGGGACTCGAGCCTGTCCGTCGAGCGGGCGGCCAGCGCCAGCTGGTAGCCCTGGTGATGGGCGGCTCGGGCGGTGGCGGCGCCGATGCCGCTGGAGGCGCCGGTGATCAGGAATACGCGATCGTTCATCGTCATCTCCTCGCTCCGGTGATTGCCTGCTGTCGGTGAGCGGCGCGCGGGCACGTCCTTGCGTGCCCGCGCGACAGAGGCCGGTTACAGCACGCGATCGGTGCGCAGCACGCTGGCCTCGCTGTCGTCGAGGGTGTCCTCCTCGCCGTAGCGCGAGGCGCCGGAGCGCAGCGTGGTGCGCAGGTTGAGGTGGGCGGCCTCGGTCTCGGCGGGCAGCAGGTGCTCGACACCGGCCTTCTCGTCGATCAGCTCCTTCTCGGTGGTCTCGATGCGCTTGCGGGCGGCCTCGTCGATCGGCAGGCCCTGGACGATCTCGTGGCGCCCGTAGCGGCAGCGCACCGGGAAGGAGAAGACGATGCCCTTGGTCACGCCGTAGCTGCCGTCGGACACCACGCACATGCTGACGAAGTCGTCATCGGGGGTGCCGAAGTACCAGTCGCGCATGTGATCGATGGCCCCCTGGGCGGCCGAGGCGGCGCTCGACTGGCCGCGGGCGGCGATGATCTCGGCGCCGCGCTTCTGGACCCGCGGGATGTACTCTTCGTCCACCCACTTGGGGTCCAGCTCCGGCCACACGGGCTCACCCATGGCCGTGGCGTGATGCAGGTCCGGGTACTGGGTGGCGCTGTGGTTGCCCCAGATGGCGACCTTGCGGATGTCGCTGGCGTTGCAGCCGAAGCGGTTGGCGATCATCCCCTTGGCGCGGTTGTGGTCGAGCCGGCTCATCGCCGTGAACTGGGAGGGCGACAGGTCCGGGGCGTTGCGGCTGGCGATCAGGGCGTTGGTGTTGGCCGGGTTGCCGACCACCAGCACCTTGACGTCGGGGTTGGCGTAGTCGTTGAGTGCGCGCCCCTGCGCACTGAAGATCTCCGCGTTGGCGGACAGCAGGTCGGCGCGTTCCATGCCGGGCCCGCGCGGCTTGGCCCCCACCAGGAAGGCGAAATGCACGTTGCTGAAACCGTCCTGAATGTTGTCGTGCAGGCGCACGTTGTGCAGCAGCGGGAAGGCGCAGTCCTCGAGCTCCATCGCCATGCCACGCAGTGCTTCCA
Source organism: Modicisalibacter tunisiensis (assembly GCF_020148005.1). Lineage (GTDB taxonomy): Bacteria > Pseudomonadota > Gammaproteobacteria > Pseudomonadales > Halomonadaceae > Modicisalibacter > Modicisalibacter tunisiensis. The sequence goes on from NZ_JAGXFD010000001.1 coordinate 1,889,563, forward strand.
TGGCCTCGGGACGCTCGATCAGCTGCAGGATGAGCGGCTGGTCGGGGCCGAAGACCTCGCCCGCGGCAAGACGAAAAAGCAGGGAGTTGCTGATGCTACCGGCGGCACCGGTAACGGCAATGCGAAACGGACGCTTCATGTCGGACTTCCCTAGGCTCGTTTAACGGTAATGAATGCCGGCCGTGATGCCCCTCCTGTCGATGCCGGAAAAGCCCCGGCCGGGTGATGAACACAGGTTTTCATCGGTTGTCGTGACGACCGATTCCTCCGCAAGCATAGCAGGACTGACGAAAATTCCGCTTCGACCTTGATCGAGGGTCCGGGCGCCTCGCTTCCGGCCGGCTTCGCCCTTCGATGACTTGCGTATCGTGACGAGACAGTATTTTCTTGATGAAAAAGTTTCATGCCATGACATGAAGCGCGGGCATGAAGACTGAGGGCGCGAACGCCCGGTGTCGCGCCCGAGGCTCGTTCGTGACGACGTTCGTGAAAAAGTAGCAGGGAAACAGGAGCCGGAATGTGACGGGCTGGCTGAGCGGGTCGGGTGGCAAACGCGGGGATCCGGCGGAACAGTGGATACGCGATGAGCAGGTCGCGATGCTGTATCAGGGGCTCTGGCAGCCCTGCCTGTTCAGCGCCATAGGGGCGGCCCTCCTGGTGGGCATTCTCTGGCCGGTGGTCGCCCACGGGGCCCTGCTGGCCTGGCTGCTGGTCATGCTGCTGGTGTCGATGGTGCGCTGTGGAATCGGCGTGTACTTCCGCCGTCTGGACCATGCCGCCCGGCGGCATCCGCGCTGGCGCTGCCTGGCCCTGGGCGGGGCGCTGCTGACCGGCAGTGTCTGGGGCGCGGCGGTCATCTGGCTGTTCCCGCATGAGCCGGCGTATCAGCCGGCGCTGGTGCTGACCGTCGCCGGGGTGAGCGCGGGGGCCGTGACGACCCTGTCACCGCTGTGGACGGCGGCGATCGTCTGCCTGGTACCGGTGGCGCTGCCGATGGCGTTCCAGTATGCCCGGATGGACACGCCGCTGGCCTCGAAGCTGGCCCTGATGGTCGGGGTCTTCCTGGTGTTCGTGATCGGCGCCAGCCAGCGCTGGAGCAGCGTGCTGCGCGAGAAACTGCGGCTCGAGGCGGATCGCCAGCGCCGCGAGCAGGACCTGCGGGAAAGCGAGGCCCGCTACCGGGCGATCTTCCGGGCTTCGCCCCTGGGGGTCTTTCATTTCGATACCCGAGGGCGGATTCTCGACTGCAACGACCGCTTCGTGGACCTCATCGGCACGTCCCGCGCCGGGCTGATCGGACTCGACCTGCCCGCCACCCTGCATGACACGCGGGTGCAGCGTGCGCTGACCCAGGCGCTGACCGAGGGCCAGGGGCACTTCGAGGGCGACTACACGGCGGTGCTCTCCGGCCAGACCCGGCCCATGCGGGCCCTGTTCAGCGGCATCCGCGACGGGCAGGGGGCCATCGTCGGCGGCATGGCGATCATCGAGGATCTCACCGAGCACCGGCAGGCCGAGGCCACCATTCACCGGCAGGCCTTCTACGACCCGTTGACGAACCTGCCGAACCGGCGGCTGCTGCTGGATCGACTGGCCCGGGTGCAGGCGCACTGCCGGCGTCACGGCGAGCATGGCGCGGTGCTGTTCATCGACCTGGATCACTTCAAGAAGGTCAACGAGTCGCTGGGTCATGCCGCCGGCGACCGGCTGCTGATGCTGGTCGCCGAGCGGCTGGGCGCGCTGCAGGAGGGGGAGGGCCTGACGGCCCGCGTCAGCGGCGACGGCTTCGTGATCGTGCTGGCCTCGCTGGGCGAGACGCTGGTTCGGGCCAAGGCCGGGGCGCAGCAGATGGCCGAGCGGGTCGTCGCCGAGCTGTCCGCGTCCTATCCCGTGGCCGAGCGAACGCTCACCATCACGCCGAGCCTGGGCGTCGCGCTGTTTGGTGCGGTGCCGGCCAGCTCGATGGAGCTGATCAAGCAGGCCGAGACGGCGATGTACCAGGCCAAGGCGGGAGGGCGAGCCTGCGTGCGTCATTATCTGCCGAGCATGCGCACCGCCGCGCTGCATCACCTGGCGCTGGAGCAGGGGCTGCGCCAGGCGCTCGCTTCGGGAGAACAGCTCATGCTGTATTTCCAGCCACAGGTGGACCGCCAGGCCCGAGTCATCGGCGCCGAGGCCCTGCTGCGCTGGCAGCACCCCTCGCTGGGCATGGTCTCGCCCGCCGAGTTCATCCCCGTGGCGGAGGAGACCGGACTGATCCTCGAGCTGGGTGACTGGGTGCTGCGCGAGGCCTGCGAGGCGCTGCGGTGTCTGCCGGCATCCCGGCTGCCGCGATTGTCGGTCAACATCAGTCCGCACCAGTTCGCGCGCCGGGATTTCGTCGAACGGGTCGCGGCGCGTGTCGAGGCGGCGGGAATCGATCCCGCCCGGCTGCTGCTGGAGATCACCGAAGGGGTGCTGATCGACGACCTGTACGCCGCCATCGAGACGCTCAACGGCCTCAAGCGCATCGGCGTGGCCCTGGCGATCGACGACTTCGGCGTGGGGTACTCGTCGCTGTCCTATCTCAAGCGCCTGCCGCTCGACGAGCTGAAGATCGATCGCAGCTTCATCCAGGAGCTCGAGGACGCCAACGACGCGGCCATCGTCCAGACCATCATCGCCATCGCGCGGCATCTGGCGCTGGCCGTGGTCGCCGAAGGGGTCGAGACACATGAGCAGCAGGCGTTTCTCGAGGCCAACGGCTGCCATGCCTTCCAGGGCTTTCTCTTCCACCGGCCGATGCCGTATGCGGCGCTGGCGTCGTCCCTGAAGGCGGTGACCGGTGCGACGGACTCCATGCCTCAGGGATAGTCCGAGCGCTGTTCGTTACCCGCCGTTCCGGGGCAGCATGCCATGCCGGATGCGTTGGCGAGAGGGGCGCGTTATCGTCAGGATATCGACGGTCGACCGGGTTTTCCCCGGAGCCCGAGGCCTTTCATCGATGATCAAGGAGTCACCGCCCATGCGAATCGGTCTGCTGCAGTGTGATGACGTCGACGAGGCCCTTCAGCCTCGTCACGGCAACTACCCGGCGATGTTCGAACGGTTGTTTACCAGCGTCGACCCCACGGTCGAGTTTCGGGTCTGGCGCTGCCTCGACGGCGAGCTGCCCGACGATGTCGATGCGGTGGACGCCTGGATGACCACCGGTTCCAAGCATGGGGTCAAAGACGGCGATGCCTGGATCGAGGCCCTGTGCGGCTTCGTGCGCGAGCTGTGGGCCGCCGGCAAGCCGCTGGTGGGGATCTGCTTCGGCCACCAGCTGATCGCCCGGGCGCTGGGCGGCGAGGTGGTCAAGAGCGAGCGCGGCTGGGGCGTGGGCATGTCGTTCAACCGCCTTACCCGCCATGCCGCCTGGATGGAGCCCTGGCAGGAGAGCCTCGATCTGGTGGTCAGCCATCAGGATCAGGTCGTGCGCATGCCGGAGGGCTCGACGCTGCTCGCCGAGAGCGACTTCTGCCCGATCTATGTCATGCAGGTCGGCGAGACCTTTCTGGGCGTGCAGGGCCACCCGGAGTTCGCCAAGGCCTACTCGGCGGACCTGATGACGCGGCGCCGGGATGTGGTGCCGGTCAACCGGGTGCGCGAAGGCCTGGCATCGCTCAATGCGCCGGTGGACGACCAGGTGATGGCGCGCTGGATCCTCAATTTCCTGCGTCAGGCGAACGAGCGTCGTGGCTCTCGCGGTTGAAGGGGCTGCCAAAAAGCGGCGGCGATACCCCGCGGGGTACCGCCGCCCAGGCGATGCGCCCGATTCCTAGCAGGTTCCGTGCCAGCCTTTCCCGGGCGCGCGGCATGGCGTGCCGGGCATGTCGCGATCCGCGTGCAGCCTCGCTTCGCTGGCCAGCGCTGGCGTGGCGCGCTAGGGTCATCCACGACAGGTCGGAAATCGCGCCGGGACGCGGCAGGAGGGCACTCATGAAGATCGGGGAACTGGCACGCCGCACCGGCTGCCAGGTGGAAACCATCCGCTACTACGAGCGTGAGGGGCTGCTGCCCGAACCCGCGCGCAGCCGTGGCAACTATCGCCTGTATGGCAGCGCGCACGTGGAACGGCTGACGTTCATTCGCCATTGTCGTGCACTGGACATGACCCTCGGCGAGATTCGCACCCTGCTGATGCACCGCGATCATCCCGAGCGCGACTGCGCGGAGGTGGATGCCCTGATCGACGCGCATATCGGTCATGTCGAGAACCGGCTGGCCCAGCTCGAGAGCCTGCGCGGGGCGCTGCTGGAGCTGCGGGCGCGCTGCCGGGGCGACGGCGGGACCCAGGACTGCGGCATCCTGCGCGAGCTGGCGCAGCCCGCCGACGAGGAGGGCGGCGATGCACCGCCCTCGGCGGTGGAGCATATCGGCGGGACCCATTCTCACTGACCCGCCGGGCCTCGCCCGCTGCCGTCTGTCCTACAGCTCCTACAGCCAGTTCTTGTGCTTGAAGTACAGGTAGGGTGACACCCCGGCCACGACCATCAGTCCCAGGGCGAACGGGTAGCCGTAGGGCCAGGAGAGCTCGGGCATGTGAGTGAAGTTCATGCCGTAGATGCTGGCGACCAGCGTCGGCGGCAGGAAGACCACGGCGGCGATCGAGAAGATCTTGATGATCTGGTTCTGCTGGATGTTGATGAAACCCTGCGTCGAGTCCATCAGGAAGTTGATCTTGTCGAACAGGAAGGCGGTGTGGCTCATCAGCGTCTCGACGTCGCGCATCACTTCCCGGGCGGTTTCCTGCAGCTCGCCGTGGCCGCGCAGGTGGCGCATCAGGAAGGACACCGAACGCTGGGTGTCCATCAGGCACAGGCGGATCTTGCCGTTGCTGTCCTCGAGCTTGGCCAGCTGGTCGATGGCATCCTCGAGGTCCGAGTCCTCCTCCTCCAGCACCAGATAACTGACGTCCTCGAGCTTGCGATGGATGTCCTCCAGGGTGTCCGCGAGGTTTTCCACCTTCTGCTCGAAGATGGTCATCATCAGTGTCTGCGCCGAGTCGGCCTCGACCTGGCCGCTGCGCGCGCGCAGGCGCAGCAGGCGGAAGTCGGCGAGCTCGCAGTCGCGGAAGGTGATCAGCCGCTCCGGCTGGAGGATGAACGCCACCGTGGTGTTGCCGTGGCGGCCCTCGCTCTGCGACAGGAACAGCGAGTGGACGTGGATGCCGTCGGCGTCGACGAAGTAACGGGCCGAGGACTCGATCTCCTCGACGTCGTCGGTGGCGGGCAGCTCGTCGGCGAGGAAGGCGTTGAGCCGTTCGCGCTCGGTGTCATCGGGTTCGTGCGCGTCGATCCAGGTCGCCTGGGCCAGGCGCGTGGCAAGCGGCAGGGCGTCCTCGGAAACTTCCTTGATGGTCTGGCGCTGGAGTTGAAAGGTGCGAATCATCGACGGCCTTGAGTGCAGCGGGTAAGTGCGACCAGATTAGGGGGTCGGACGCATCAAGCCAACCGTTGCCGTGATTCGGCGGTAGAACGCCCCGGCATGACGCCGGGGCGGCGGGGTCACTGCTTGGTTTCGAAGTACTTCTTGTAGAGCTTGTCGTAGGTGCCGTTTTCCTTGAGCGTGTCGAGGGCGGCGTCGAATTTCTCGGCCAGCTCCTTGTCGCGCTTGCGGAAGGCGATGCCGAAGCCGTCGCCGAAGTACTTCTTGGGCTCGCTGATCATCTTGCCGACGATCTTGTAGTCGCCGTCGTTGCTGTCGAGCAGCGTGGACTTGCCCACCGGGAAGTCGAGGAAGACGATGTCCAGGCGACCCGCGTCCATGTCCAGCACCATGTCGTCGGCGGTGGAATAGCGGTTGATGTCGGCGACGTCACCGAACATGTCGGTGGCGTAGTTGTCCTGCAGGGTGCCGCGCTGCACGCCGATGGTCTTGCCCTCGAGAGTCTGCTTGGAGGGCACGGTGATCTGGCTGTCGGCCGGGGCGAACCAGGCGGACGGCGGCGTGAAGTACGGGTCCGAGAACAGCACCTGCTTGCGACGCTGATCGTTGATGGTCATCGACGACATGATGGCGTCGTACTTGCGGGCCAGCAGGCCCGGGATGATGCCGTCCCAGCCCTGGACGGTCCAGGTGCAGTCGATGCCGATCTCGTCGCACAGCGCGTTGCCCAGCTCGATGTCGAAGCCGGTCAGGTCGCCGTTGGGCAGGCGGTATTCCATCGGCTCGTAGGGCACGTCGACGCCGAAGCGCACGGTGTCGTAGTCGCGGGCCTGAGCGGTGCCGGCGAGCACCGCGGCACTCAACAGCGAGATGGTCAGCAGTTTTTTCATGAAACGAATCCCCAGTTTCTTGTATTGATCGACGGTGGTCGATGACCCGGACACGGTAGCGCACCCGGGCATCGGCCGGAAGTCGGAAAAGCGGCGTGGGCCGACAGTTTTCCAACGCTCGTTTGACGCCGGCTCAGGTCTGCGGCTTGAGGTGGGCCAGCAGTCGTTTCTCCAGGTAGCGGAACAGGTAGAGGATGCCGAAGGTCAGGCACAGGTAGATCGCCGCGACGAACAGGAAGGCATCGAAGGGCGCGTAGAAACGCGCATAGACGAAGCGGGCCGCGCCGGTGAGGTCCATGATCGTCACCACGCTGGCGATCGCGCTGGCGTGCAGCATGAAGATCACCTCGTTGCCGTAGGCCGGCAGCGCGCGACGGAAGGCGCTGGGCAGCACGATCCGCCGCAGCATCTTGGCCTGAGACATGCCGTAGGCCCGGGCCGCCTCGATCTCGCCCCTGGGCGTGGCCTTGATCGCGCCGCGGAAGATCTCGGTGGTGTAGGCGGCGGTATTCAGCGTGAAGGCGATCAGCGCCGGGTAGAAGGGTTTCTCGAGAATCAGCCACAGCCAGGTGTCCTGAATGCCGTCCACGAACACCACGCCGTAGTAGATGATGTACAGCTGGATCAGCAGCGGCGTGCCGCGGAACACGTAGGTGTAGAGGAAGATCGGCCACTTCACCCACGGGCGGGAGGAGCTGCGGCCGATGGCCAGCGGCACGGCGAGCATCAGTCCGATCAGCAGCGACAGCAGCACCAGTTGCGCGGTGTTGGCCAGGCCGTGCGCGTAGTAGCCGATGGTCTGCGCGGTGAAGATCTCGTTGTCGGCCAGCAGCTGGGTGAACCAGGTGTTGAGCTGTTCCATGTTCACGACTCCCCGAAGCCGACGTTGTAGCGTTTCTGCAGTCGCGCGAAGCCCCACTCCGAGACACTGGCGATCAGCAGGTAGATCACCGCCACCGGAATCAGGAAGGTGAAGGGCTCATGGGTGGCCTTGGTGGCCTCCTCGGCGACGCGGACCATGTCGGTCAGGCCGATCACCGAGACCAGGGCGGTGGTCTTGAGCAGCACCATCCAGTTGTTGGACAGCCCCGGCAGGGCGTGGCGCATCATCTGCGGGAAGCGGATGCGCCGGAACATCAGCGACTCGGACATGCCGTAGGCCCGGGCCGCCTCGATCTGGCCGCTGTCCACGGCCAGGAAGGCACCGCGGAAGGTCTCGCCCATGTAGGCGCCGAAGATCAGGCCGATGGTCACCACGCCGGCGACGAACTCGTTGATGTTGATGAAGATGTCGATGTCGAACTGGTAGTAGAGCCAGTCGGTGATCATGTTGACGCCGATCTGGCCGCCGAAGAACAGCAGCATCATCAGCACCAGGTCCGGTACCCCGCGGATCAGCGTGGTGTAGAGCGTACCCAGTCGATGCGCAATCCAGCTGCGCGACATCTTGGCGGTGGCCGTGAGCAGGCCCAGGATGATGGAGAGCAGCAGCGACAGAAGGCCCAGCTCGATGGTCACCCAGGCACCCTGAAGCAGGCGGGGGCCGTAACCCTGCAGGTCGATCATGTAGTTTCCTCCTGCCGGCTCAGAACTTGGGAGCCAGGAACTGCTTGAGCCGTTCCGAGCGTGGGTTGCCGAGCACCTGGTCGGGCGGGCCGGCTTCCTCGACCTGCCCCTGGTGGAGGTAGATCACCTGGCTCGAGACGTCGCGGGCGAAGGCCATCTCGTGGGTCACCACGATCATCGTGCGCCCCTCGTCGGCCAGGTCGCGCATGACCTTGAGCACGTCGCCGACCAGCTCCGGGTCGAGTGCCGAGGTGGGCTCGTCGAACAGCATCACCTCCGGCTCCATGGCCAGGGCCCGGGCGATGGCGCCGCGCTGCTGCTGGCCGCCGGAAAGCTGGGCCGGATAGTAGTCGGCGCGCTCGGCCAGCCCGACCCGCTCGAGCAGGGCGCGGGCATGGTCGACGGCTTCCTTCTTCGGCTTGCCGAGCACGTGGACCGGCGCCTCGATGACGTTCTCGAGCAGCGTCATGTGCGCCCAGAGATTGAAGCTCTGGAAGACCATCGACAGCTTGGCGCGGATCCGCTCGACCTGCTTCCAGTCGGCCGGTTCGCGGCCACGGCGGGTCTGCTTGAAGCGGATCGACTCGCCGTGGACGATCAGGTCGCCTTCATCGGGCAGCTCGAGCAGGTTCATGCAGCGCAGGAAGGTACTCTTGCCGGACCCGGATGCGCCGATCAGGGAAATCACGTCGCCCTGGCGGGCTTCGAGGGACAGGCCCTTGAGGACCTCGTTGTCGCCGAAGCGCTTCTTGAGGTTGCGCACTTCGAGAGGGAGGGGTGTTTCGGCCATGGTCGGGCTCCAGTGACGGGTCTCGCCGCGCGGGGCGGCATGCGAACGTGGTTGGCGTGCTGGCGCGAAAAAAGCAGCGATTTTAACAGGCGCCGAGGCACGAACGAGAACCCTTTTTATCCCGGAGTGTTCGACTTTGGTCGACAGATGAAAGGCAGTGCATCGAAAGAAACCTCTGACTTGTTGTTGTCGCGTGTCATATCTTTTGGCTCACCGGGCGCCGGCTGGCGAAATCGCGGGTCATGCTTCCGGCGGCGGGGCCGAGCGTACCAGCAGCGCGGCCCGGGCGCCGAGCTCGACATCGGCGTTGGGAAACACCACCGCCAGGGGCGAGTCCTCGACCACGCAGTCGCCGGCCGCGGCGTCCTCGGCGAGTTTCGTGCCCACCGCGAACTCGGTGAAATTGGGCGTGTCGTCGGGAAAGCACAGCCGGAAATCCTCGCTCTCGCGCATCAGCTCGCGGGCGACGCGGAAGAAGGCGAGGCGCTGTGGCGGCACGCCGGGGGGCTCGCGGCCCTCGACGAGCGCCTCGAGCAGGGCCTGCATGGGGCGCAGGAGGCTCAGGTCGTTGGCGCCGAAGGGCTGGGCCTTGCCGAGCTCCAGGGTGAACGCCTGGGCGCCATGATAGTGCCGGGAATAGTGCGAGAAGGTCCAGCTGTGCCGATGCTGGTGCAGCACCGCCTGGATGCCCGCCGCGGCCAGCCAGCGCCATTGGTCGGCATCGGTCGTGGCCGACTCGTCGAACGGCTCGACGGCGAAGCGCGGATAGCGGCTGTCGCGGATCGCGGTGTGCAGGTCGTAATGCAGGGGCGGCCGGTCATGACGGGCGAAGAAGGCGTCGACCGCCGCCATCAGCGTGGCGGCGCGGCGGCCCTCGTCATGCTCGGGCAGGGGCGCGTCGCGCCGGAACAGCCGGTTGAGGTTGGTGTGGCGGAAGCGCAGTCCGGCGCGGATCGCCGGCAGGTTGCCGAGCAGGATCAGGGTCGGTGCCCCCAGGCGCAGCAGGCCGCTCTCGAGCCGGGCCAGCAGCTCGCCGATCAGCTCGATGGGGGCGGTCTCGTTGCCGTGAATGCCGGCGGAGAGCACCACGCCACGGGCATTGTCCTGGCAGGCGGCGGGGCGCAGCTCGAGGATGCCCGGGCCGTGCATTATATAGCGGCCGAAGGGCAGACGACCCTCCCGCTCGCCGGGCACGTCGCCGTCGAGGGTCAGGCTCAGCCAGTCACCCAGCATGGTGCTCGCCCCGGGTGCGGATGTCGGTGGACTCGAAGATCTTGTCGGCGCTGGCGGCGACGAAGCCCTGGTAGAGCTTGCCGTCGGCGTCGTGGTAGCGCCTGGCGAACTCGTAGTAGCAGGTGGGGATCTCCTCCACCTGGCCGCCGGCGAAGGTGAACGCGGCGCGGTCGGCCAGCGTCGAGCCCTGCTCCAGCAGCACCTCGGGCGAGCCCTTCACGCGCCCACCGGACTCGTTGATGCCCAGCCCCAGCGACTCGACCTTGGCGAGCACCTTCTCGACGCTGTCGAAGGTCCGGAAGTGATTGATGCTGATGGTGAAGTGATTGGCGCGCAGGCCGATGATCGACAGCCAGGCGGCGTATTCGCTCTCCGCCATCAGGGTCTGGTACTCCTCGAAGCTGGGCGCCTCCCACAGGCGACCGGCCCACAGCACTTCGGGGGTGGCGACCCGGGCGGGGTCGATCTGCGCGACCAAGCCGTCGATGATCCGCTGCGCGGTGGTCGAGAGTTCGTCGCACTTGAGCTCGGAGAGGAACACCCGCGGCTGGTTCTCGTCCGGGGGCAGGTAGCCGTAGGCGCGCAGCTTCTTGGCCGGGAAGTCGTAGGGCTCGAGGCGGGTGTAGCCCAGCGCGAGCAGGTGGGGTTCCAGGTCGGCCAGGGTGATCGGCCCGCGATCGAAGGTACGGAAGGCGACGTGGTCGTTGACGATGGTCTCGCCCGCGTCGATGAAGGCGTCGTGGATGCGCTGCGCCTGCGGGGTCATGGCGGTGTAGTCGTCCCACAGCCGGGCGAAGAAGGAATCGAGGGTCATCATGAAGGCGCCTGCCTGTTGTTGTGATCGGTACGGGGTTGCCACGACGCGTGCCGGTCGGCCCTGTTGCCGGCCGGCACGCTGAAGATACCTTCCCGAGCCGGCCCGCGACCGGCAAGAGCGCACGTCGAGCTGATGAAAAACGCCGGTGCGAGGATGAAAACCGTCCCACGGGCGTGATCGATGTCATCGAATGACGGCGTCGAAAACCTTGGCCGTGGTCGATGGCCCGGCCATCTACACTGGGTGAGGCCCGTTTCGGCAATCACAGACCTGAGGAGGATGCTCATGAGTACGGCAACACCGACCCGAGTCCTGGTGCTCTACTACTCCATGTATGGCCACATCGCCACTCTGGCCCGGGCCGTCGCCGAGGGGGCCGGCGAGGTGGCGGGCAGCGAGGTGACCGTCATGCGGGTGCCGGAAACCATGGACCCCCAGGCCTTCGCCCAGGCCGGCGGCAAGGAGGACGACACGCCGGTGGCGAGCCCGTCCGACCTTGCCGACTACGATGCCGTGCTGTTCGGCACGCCGACCCGCTTCGGCAACATGGCCGGCCAGATGCGCACCTTCCTCGACCAGACCGGTGGCCTGTGGGCCAAGGGGGCGCTGCGCGGCAAAGCGGCCAGCGTGTTCACCTCGACCGGGACCGGCGGCGGCAACGAGACGACCATCCTCACCGCCTGGACCACCCTGGCCCACCACGGCATGGTGATCGTGCCGATCGGCTATGGCCTGGAGGCCCAGTTCGACATCTCCGAGGTCAAGGGCGGTTCGCCCTACGGCGCGGCGACCATCGCCGGCGGCGACGGCTCGCGTCAGCCCAGCGACACCGAGCTGGCCCTGGCGCGCTTCCAGGGCGAGCACGTGGCCCGAATCGCCGCCAGGCTGGCCGGTTGACCTGCCCTGTGGTGTGACGTCCCGCTCCGCCTTCGGGGCGGGGTGCTCACGCCTCGCCCGTCGATGACGGCCGGTCCTGCCCCGGCTGGGCGACCCTGACCAGGTCATCGACCGGGAAGCCCAGTTCGCCGGCGCGCCCGACCAGGGCCCGGTAGGTCGTCTCGTCGAGCTGCGGCTGCCGGGCCAGGATCCACAGGTAGTCCCGGTCGGGGCCGGCGACGAGCGCATGACGGTAGTCGTCGTCGAGTTCGAGCACGTTGTAGCCGCCGTAGAAGGGACCGAAGAAGCTCACCTTGAGACGCCCGACGTTGGCCTGGTCGATGAAGTAGGCCCGGCCCTCGGCCTCGTCCCACTTGCCGCTCAGCCGGTCGTAGCCGCGGTTGATCACGCGGATCCCCCCATCCTCGCGACGCTCGTAGGTCGCCGTGACATAGTCCAGCCCCTCCTCGAAGCGGTGGGGCAGGCGGGCGATCTCGTACCACTGGCCGAGGTAGGTCGTGAGTTCGAAGTCGCGCACCGGCTCGGTGCCGTCGGGAAGGCCGGTACAGCCGGCCAGCAGCGAGAACGGGGCCAGCCAGGTCAGGCGCGGGAACTGGGGAAGTCGAGTCGACATTGGGCATCGTCCTGATCGGTGCAAGGGGCGCTCGTCCCCTGATGTGACGCTGCCGCGGGCAAAAAGTTGCGGGGCGAGCCGCCGAGGCGGCTCGCGGAACCGGTGGGTCGCTGGAGTAGCGGACGTGTCAGTCGCGCTGCTAGGGAAACACTGCATAAATGGCTGCGCGGGCAAATCACGTCGTTGTGCTTTACGTCGCTCGCCGATTTATTCAGCGCTTCCCTTGGTCATGGCCTCGCGGTAGGTCTCGGCCAGCCGGCGTTTCTGGTCGTCGGGCAGGGCGCGCCCCGCCAGCTGGAAGACTTCCTGTTCCTCCTCGTCGAGGTGGTGGATGACCTGCTCCTGGAGCCTGCGGGCGTGGGCGAGCCAGCCCGGCGAGCTGTAGCTGGTCTCTTCCAGCGTCTCGAGCAGCTCGTCGATCGCGTGATGTTCGGCCACGCTGTGGCGCGCCTTCTCCTGGGTCAGGTCGTGCTCCATCATCGGAATGTAGAGGGCGCGCTCCTCGGCGGCGGCATGCTGCTGCAGCGCGGCCTTGAGCCGGTGGAACAGCTCGTCGCGGCCGTCGCTGGCGCCCTCGGTCTTGATCAGAAGGTCGAGCAGGGTGCGCTGGGTCCGGTGGTCCTCGCGCAGGGCGTCGAACAGGGTCACGGTAATCTCCTTGTGAAAGCATGTCCTTGTGCGGCGCCTCGGCAGCGCCGCCCCTGAAGCGTAGCGGGTTGCGCGGCCGACGTCGTGCCGGCCGCGCAGGGGCATCATCCTAGCCGGCCGCCACGTGCTCGGCGATCGCCCGGCCGAGGTCCCCGGTGGTGCCACGGCCCTGCAGGTCCGGTGTGAGGATCGTCTCGTCGCCGCGGGCGAGCACCGCCTCGATGGCGTCGACGATCGCCTTGCCGGCGTCCTCGTGGCCCAGGTGATCGAGCATCATCGCCCCGCTCCAGATCTGGCCGATGGGGTTGGCGATGCCCTTGCCGGCGATGTCCGGGGCGCTGCCGTGAACCGGCTCGAACAGGCTCGGGAAGCGCCCCTCCGGGTTGATGTTGGCCGAGGGCGCCACCCCGATGGTGCCGGTGCAGGCCGGACCCAGGTCGGAGAGGATATCGCCGAACAGGTTGCTGCCGACGACCACGTCGAACCAGTCGGGATGGAGCACGAAGTTGGCGGTCAGGATGTCGATGTGGAACTTGTCCACGGTGACGTCGGGATAGCCTTCGGCCATGGCCTGCACGCGCTCGTCCCAGTAGGGCATGGTGATCGAGATGCCGTTGGACTTGGTGGCCGAGGTCAGCTTGCGGCGCGGACGCTTCGCGGCCAGCTCGAAGGCGTACTTGAGCACCCGGTCGACGCCGGTGCGGGTCATCACGGTCTCCTGGACGACCACCTCGCGGTCGGTGCCCTCGAACATCTTGCCGCCGATGCTCGAGTACTCGCCTTCGGTGTTCTCGCGGACCACGTAGAAGTCGATGTCGCCCGGTGCACGGCCGGCGAGCGGGCTCCGGATGCCGGGCATCGAGCGGCAGGGGCGCAGGTTTATGTACTGGTCGAAGACCCGGCGGAACTGCAGCAGCGATCCCCACAGCGAGATGTGATCGGGCACCTTCTCGGGCCAGCCGACCGCGCCGTAGAACAGCGCGTCGAAGGGCTCGAGGGTCTCGCGCCAGTCTTCTGGCAGCATCCGGCCGTGCTCGAGGTAGTAGTCGCAGCTGGCGAAGTCGAAGTGGGTGAAGTCCAGGGCGATGCCGAAGCGTTCGGCGGTGGCCTCGAGGACACGAATGCCCTCGGGCATGACTTCGGTGCCGATGCCGTCGCCGGCCATGACGGCGATCTTGTGACTCATGCGATGCTCCTCTTGACGGGGACTGGTGATAGGGGCGTGCTGGCAGTGTAGCGTTTCGCGCTCGCCGGATAATCAGGGTATCGTGCAAGGCATTCTTGCGCCGTGGTGGAGAATCGTGCCGTGGACACCCTCAACGATCTGGCGTTCTTCCAGCGCCTGGCCCAATGCGGCAGCCTCACCGCGACCGCCCGGGAGCTGGGCCTGTCACTGTCGGCGGTCAGCCGGCGGCTGATGCAGCTCGAGGCGCGCCTCGGCGTGCCGCTGGCTCACCGCACCACCCGGCGGCTGACCCTGACGGCCGAGGGTGAGTTGTACTGCCGGCGCGGGGCGGCGATCCTCGAGGAATGGCAGGCGCTGGAGAGCGATCTGCACGATCGCCGCAGCGCCCTGACCGGGCGGCTGCGGATCAACGCCACCTTCGGCTTCGGCCGTCGCCACATCGCGCCGCTGGTGTCGCGCTTCACCGCCGAGCATCCGCGCCTCGAGATGCTGCTCGAGCTGACCAACTTCCCGCTCAACCTGGCCGATCACGGCTTCGATGTGGGGATTCGCGTGGGCCGGCCGCCGGACTCGCGACTGGTGGCGCGTCGGGTGCTGGCCAACCGGCGCATCCTCTGCGCCTCGCCGGCGTACATCGCGAGCATGCCGCCGCTGCGCACCCCGCAGGACCTGGCCGGCCACGCCTGCCTGGTGATCCGCGAGAACGACAGCGACTATGCCCTGTGGCGCTTCGATCGCGACGGCGAGACGCTGGCGGTGAAGGTGGGCGGTCGGCTGGCCAGCAACGACGGCGAGGTCATCACCCGGCTGGCGCTGGACGGGCACGGCATCATGCTGCGCTCCTGGTGGGACATCCATCCGGCGCTGGAAGCCGGCCGGCTGCAGGCACTGCTGCCCGAGTGGCAGGGTGTCGATGCCGATTTCTACGCCGTCTACGAATCACGGCGTCATCTCCCCGCGCGGCTGCACGCCTTTATCGCCTACCTTGAAGACACGCTGCCGGGACGCGTGCCGCCCCCGCCGTGAGGGTGAACGGGCACATGCGCCGCCGCTTCCTGCTATCATGGCGCCCCCTGCGGGTGGGTACCCAGTTGCCAAGGGAGTCGATGGCTTGAATATCCTCATGTTTACCAATACCTACCGACCCATCGTCGGGGGTGTCAGCGAGTCCGTCCAGCGCCTCAAGGGGCGGCTGCAGGCCGAGGGGCATCGCGTGTTGGTGGTGGCCCCCAAGCTGGAAGGGCAGCCGAAGCATGAGCCCGACGTCATCCGGGTCGCGGCCGTGCAGCACTTCAACGGCAGCGACTTCTCCCTGCCGGTGCCCATCCCCGGCCAGCTCTACGAGGCGATCGAGGCCTTCGAGCCGGACATCGTCCACTCCCACCATCCCTTCCTGCTCGGCGATACGGCCGCGCGTTCCGCCGAGACCTACGGCCTGCCGCTGGTCTTCACCCACCACACCCTCTACGAGCACTACACCCACTATGTGCCCGGCGATTCGCCGCGCATGCAGCGCTTCGCCGTGGCGCTGGCCACCGAGTACACGCATTTGTGCGACGCGGTGATCGCACCCAGCGAGAGCATTCGTGACATGCTGCTGCTGCGCGGTGCCAACCGGGCGGTGAGCGTGGTGCCCAGCGGCGTGGACACCCAGCGCTTCGCCCGCGGCGACGGGGCGGCGCTGCGCCGCCGGCACGGCATCGCCGAGGCGGCCTATGTGGTCGGCCACGTGGGGCGGCTGGCCCACGAGAAGAACCTGCCGTTCCTGGCCCGCTCGGTGACGCGCTGGCTGGCGAGCCGGCCCGGGGCCCACTTCCTGGTGGTCGGCGATGGCGACGCGCGGGTGGTCATGCACGACATCGCGGTGCAGGCCGGCGTGGCGGATCGCGTGCACTTCACCGGCAAGCTGCACGACCAGACGCTGATCGACGCCTACCACGCCATGGACGTCTTCACCTTCGCCTCGCACAGCGAGACCCAGGGGATGGTGCTGGTCGAGGCGATGGCGGCGGGGCTGCCGGTGGTGGCGGTCAACGCCACCGGCGTGCGCGAGGTGGTCAGGCCCGGCGAGAACGGCCTGCTGCTGGCCGGCGACGACCCGGCCGCTTTTGCCGCCGCGCTGGTCCGGCTCGACGATGCCGAACGCCGCGCGACCCTGCGTGCCGGCGCCCTGGAAACGGCCGAACGCTTCGACGAGGGGTGCTGTGCCGAGCGCTGTCTGGCGCTGTATCGCAAGGTCATCGCCGCCGGCGGACCGGTCAGCCATGCCGATGACGGGGCCTGGGAGCGGGTGCGCGGGCGGCTCGAGGCGGAGTGGCAGCTGCTGCGCCATCGCGGCCGGGTGCTGCGTTCGGTGCTGCAGGATGAACCCATGTTCGGCCTGCCGCTGGTCAAGCCGGGCGAGTCCGAAGCCTCGCAGAAGTGACCCGACGCGCTCGCGTCAGGAGCGCCGGCGGCGCTGGCGACGATCCGCGTAGCGCTTGAGGCCGACCAGCACCACGATGGCGACCGTGATCCCCACCAGCGACCACAGCAGCTCGCCCCGGTTGCTGGCGGTCATCAGCTGTCCCAGCTGGCTGCCCAGCAACGCCACGCCCGCCAGCCCGGGCACGATGCCCAGCAGGGACCCCAGCATGTAGTCGCGAAAGCGCAGGTGGAAGGCACCGGCCATCATGTTGGTCAGCGTGAAGGGGGCCAGCGGCAGCAGGTTGACCAGCGTCATGGTGCGCACGCCGCGGCCGGCCAGGTGCTTGGCCAGGCCGTTGAGCCGCTTGCCGCCGTGGCGCAGCAGCGCGTCGCGCCCCAGGCGCCGCCCCACCCAGTAGGTCACCGCCGAGGCCAGCAGGGTCCCCGCCAGCGAGTAGCCGAAGCCCCACACCGGCCCGAACATCAGCCCGGTGACGGCGACCAGCACGCTGAGCGGGAACATCAGCAGCGAGGCGCCGATGTAGACGCCGATCACGATCGGCGCCGCCCAGGGAGAATCGCGCCAGCCGAAGGCGTGGCGGGCCATGGACAGCAGCCGCTCCGGGGCGAGGGCATCCTGCATGGCCAGCCATTGCCAGAGCAGGCCGAGCCCGGCCAGAACGGTCAGCAGGACGATGACGAGTCCGAGGGATCGGCTCATGGAGCGACGTCCGTGGTGGTGGATTCGCGGGCTAGGATACTGGCATCGGCCGCGCCGGCCAACGCCCGGGCGCCACAAAAAGCCCCGGTCGCGCAGGACGGCCGGGGCTTTGATGGAGGAGGACGTTACAGCGAGAGGGCCTGCTTCACGGCCGGCCAGGCGGGCTGGCCGTCGGCGGTGGCGACGCCGTCGAGCATGGCCTTGACGCGTTCGGGGTGCTCGTCGATCCACTGGCCGGCGACGTCGTCGGCGCTCTTCTCCTCGAGGCCGAAGCCGCGAATCATCCAGCTCTGTTCCTCGGCGCTGAAGGTGAACTGGTTGAAGAAGGTCTTCAGGTTGGGGTGGCTCTCGGCGAAGCCGCTGCGCATCAGGGTCAGCACCTGGCTCTTGCCGTTGTCGGGGCCGAACAGGTCCTTGCTGTCGGCCAGGTAGCGCATCGGCAGCTCAAGGTTCATCCAGTGCGGTGTCCAGCCCACCCAGACGATCGGCTCGTGGTTCTGGATGGCGTCCCTGGCGGCGCTGAGCATGCCCACGGTGCTGGTGTCGACGACCTGCCAGTCGCCCAGCCCCCAGGTGTCGTTGTCGATGGCCTTGTGCAGGATCTCGCTGGCCGCCGAGCCGGCGCCGAAGCCGTAGATCTTGCCCTCGAACTCGCCGCGATGGGCGTCGAGATCGGCGAAGCTCTGGATGCCGTCCGCGTAGACATAATCGGGCACCGCAAGCGTCATCTGAGCGCCGTCGACGTTGTTGGCCAGACGCACGATGTCGCCGCTTTCCTCGCGCGGCTTCAGCATGTCCTGCTGGGCCGGCAGCCAGCCGCCGAGGAAAACGTCGAGGTCGCCGGTGCTCATGGCCTGGTAGATGACCTGCAGGCCCAGTTCCTGGCTTTGCGTGGAATAGCCCAGCGGCGCCAGCAGCTGTTCGGCGATCCGGGTCTTGACGGTGATGCCCGGCCAGGCGGGAACACCGAAGTCGAGGGTGGCGTCATCGGCCTGAGCGGCCAGGTTGATGCTCAGGGCCAGCGGCAGGGCGGCCAGCAGCGTGCGATGGATCATGCGATCTCCTTGTCGTCAGGGTGTCCGGGGCGTCATGACGATGACCGCCATGACGCGGATATGGCTGTTCAGCGGCTCAGGACCCGCAGCCGCGACTCGAGCAGGTCCAGGTCCAGGTAGGTACCCTGCAGGTGCCGCTGGCCGGTGCTCGGGTCGAAGGCCTTGCGGCCGTGCAGGACCCGGCGGTTGTCGAAGGCCACCATCTCGCCCGGCTGCAGGGCGAACTCGAGCTGGTGGCGGGGGTCGTGCAGCCGCTGCCAGAAGCGGCGGTAGGCGCCGTACCAGGCGTCGATGCGTTCCAGCGGCAGGTGCAGGGTGTCGCGGATCCAGTTGTTGAAGCGGATCTCCAGCGGGCGGCCCGCGGCGTCGAGCTGGATGACCGGCGCCCGGATGGCGATGTCGTGCTCCTCGTCCTGGAAGCGGAAGTCGATCGGCGTCTCGGCGAGCAGGCGGAAGGCCTCGGGGTCGCTCTCGCGCAGCACCTCGGCCACCGCAAAGCCGTCGGCGAAGGTGGATTCGCCGCCCTCGGCCTCGTTCTGCAGGCAGTAGAGCAGCTGAATGTCCGGCGGCTGACGCCAGTTGGGCAGATCGGTGTGCAGGGCCAGCCCGATCGCCGTATAGGCGGCGTTGTTGGGGTTGGGCTTGGAGCGCACGTCGAAGCGGGCGCCGAAGTTGGTGGCGCGCAGCGGGCCGATGCGCCCGGCCAGGCGGCTGACCTCCTCGTCGGCGATCGGGCCGTCGTCGAGCAGCACCAGGCCATCACGCAGCAGGGCCTCGAGCCAGGCATGCTCGCCGTGGGTCTGCAGGAAGTCGCGGTGGGCGATACGCACCGGCCGAAAGCCGGCGGCCCAGGGGCGGCGGGCCGGCAGCGGATCGATGGAGGAGTCGCGGCTTTCTTCCAGACGGCGCTGGAACAGCCAGACCGGATCGAAGCGGCTCTCGTGGCCATCGTTCCAGACGAGCCGCAGCACGCCGTCGTCCACCGTGACCGTCGGCGCCTCGTCGATGTCGCTTAGCGGTACGAACAGACGTTCGCGGGTCAGCGGGTGGCGGCAGGCACTGCAGGCGCAGTGGTCGCGCAGCCACAGCAGGGGAAAGTGGCCGCGGGAGCCGTCCGCCCAGTCCACGGTGACGCGAGCGCCGGTCGCCACGGCATCGACGATGGCCGGGCCATCGACATGGGGGGCGAGCTCGCCCATGGCCTGTCGGGCGTGTGGCGACGAAAGGGTGGCGCTCATCATGACCTCCTGTGAAGCGATCGGTAGCGAGTAAGGTGAGCAGGGTGCCCGCTGGCCGCAGCGGCGACAAACGATTAATCTAGGGGCAATGCCCAAGCTCTGCTAATACTTGGCTTTTTCATGACCACCCTGCCTCCGCTTCTCTGGCTGCAGGCCTTCGAGGCCGCCGCCCGTACCCTGAGCTTCACCCAGGCCGGCCAGGCGCTGGGCGTGACCCAGTCGGCGGTCAGCCAGCGCATCCGTCTGCTCGAGGATCGCTTGGGCCAGAAGCTGTTCGTCCGCCATCCCCGCAGCCTGACCCTGACCCCGGCCGGGCAGGCCTGGCTGCCCAGTGTCCAGGAGGCCTTCTCGCGGTTGAGCGAGGGTACGGCGGAGGTCTTCGGGCCGCGCAGCGAGGCGCCGGTGACGCTGCGCGCCACGCCGGTCATGCAGCAGACCTGGCTGGCGCCGCGGCTGCTGGCCTTTCATCGGGCGCACCCGGAGGTGGTGGTGCGGCTGGTGAGCGCAATCTGGCCCGAGGACTTCGGCCCCGAGGGCGCCGACATCGAGATCCGCTACGGGCGCGGCGACTGGGACGCGGTCACGGCGGTGTCGCTGGGCGGCGAGCACATGCTGCCGGCCTGCGCCCCGAGTGTCGCCGAACGGCTGGCCGAGCCGGCGGACCTGGCCGGGGAGACGCTGCTCCACGCAGTGGGCTTTGCGGTGGGCTGGCCGGCCTGGCTGGAGCGTGCCGGCATGCCGGACCTGGATCGTCGCTGCGGATCGCTGCTGTGCGACAGCCAGGTCATGACGCTGTCGCTGGCGGCCCGGGGCGGCGGTGTGGCGCTGACCCATCGGCGCCTGCTGGCGGCCAGGGACGACCTGGTGGCGCCGTTCGCGCTCGACGTGCCCAGCGATGAAGGATTCTGGCTGGTACGGCCGACCCGGCGCATCGTGCGCCCCGAGGCGCTGCTGTTGTGGGAATGGCTGGTCGCCGATGGGAGTCCCGGCGATGAGGCGCTACGCTGAGAGCAAGACAGGGCTATCCAGTTAGAGCATTGTCGCCAGGGGCTGATCCGTCGACAGGCCTGCGAGGGGGCGCTGTGAACCCTTCCATGGGCGCTACCTACGCCATCCATGGCGTAGGCCCCCTCTTTGACCTGTCCCCGGCGCCCCGCCGGAGCCAACTGTGATTGCCGTGAAATGCAGAGCCTTGCTGGCAAGCCGGGAGGTGCGGTGATGACGATGTGGAAGACAGCCCTGCGGGGCGCGCCGCTGCTGGCGGTGCTGCTGTGGCTGGCGAGCCCGGCACAGGCCGCCGATGCCGGCGGCTACCTGCTGGGGGACGGCAACGGCGGCTGGACGGTGCATCGCTTCGAGGATCGTCAGGGCCAGGGGGAGTGGCGTTCCGGGGATGGGCGACGCTATCTCCAGCGCGACCCGCAGGGTCGGCAGCGAGAGGGCTGGCATGATCGGCAGCGAGGCCATGATCGTGACCGGACCCCGTACCGTCGCCATGAGGACTACCGGCGTGACCGGGGCGAGTGGCGGCATCACGACGACCGGCGCTACCGCCATGACGAG
This sequence comes from Modicisalibacter tunisiensis, assembly GCF_020148005.1. Taxonomy (GTDB): domain Bacteria; phylum Pseudomonadota; class Gammaproteobacteria; order Pseudomonadales; family Halomonadaceae; genus Modicisalibacter; species Modicisalibacter tunisiensis. The sequence continues at coordinate 1,910,595 of NZ_JAGXFD010000001.1, forward strand.
CGGCGTCGGCGCGATCGCGCGGTCATCCTGCGCCCGGAGGTCGACATCCGCCTCGACGGGCGCCCGGACCTGTCGCCCCGGCGCCGGACGGGCGGACCCGATGCCTGTCATCAGGCGCGTCGCGATACCTGGTCGACCGGAGCGGTCGACTGCCCCGATCCCCGGCCGCCGGAAGGCCGGCCCCCGGAGCGCCGGCCCCCGGAGCGCCGCCAGCACTGGTCGAGTTCGCCCTGACGACGCTCAGAGGGCCGGACCGCCCGCTCTGGCGGCCTTCAGGGTGGTGGGGGCCTGATACAGCGGGGCGGCGTCGGCATCGCCCTGACAGTCGGCGAAGGCGGTGCCGGGAATCAGCCACCACAGTTCGCCGTTCTGCTGGCCCAGGTCGCGGGCGCTGGACAGGTCGGCGCAGCTCAGTTCCTCCTGCTTGCCCTGGTCGACGAACAGCCAGCGGTGCGTCGGGTCGGACTTCAGCCAGGCATAGGCCCGCTTGAGCTGTGCCTGTTTCGGGGTCTTGAAGCCGAAATGCACGGTGGGCTGGCGGCTCTGCAGCAGGAATTCCTCGTCGAAGGTGGGCATCGCCAGCCAGGCATCGGGGCCGGTGATGCCGACCACCTGCTGCATCATGTCGCGCGGCGAGCGGGTGCCGTCGAGGATCTGGTAGCCCCAGGTCGACCACAGCACCCAGAACACCGCCATCCAGCCGGCGAACACCAGCATGCCGCGACGCGGCTTCAGGGCGTAGAGCAGCGCGCCGGCACTCAGGCCGAGAACGACCCACCAGCCCCAGGGCGACACCCCGTGTTCGGCGGCCAGGTCGGCCAGCGCCGGCAGGCCCAGCGCGCCCAGGATGCCGGCCAGCAGGAAGATCGTGCCCAGCACGGCGACCAGCGCCGCCCCCAGCCAGTGCACCCAGCGCTTGCACAGCAGGCCGGGAATCAGCGGCGCCATGGCCAGCACCAGCAGCGGCACGCCCGGCAGCATGTAGACGCCGCGCTTGCCCGGCGACAGCGAGAAGAAGAACACCAGCAGCACCAGGCCGCTCAACGGCAGCAGCACCCGCGCGTCGAGGCGTCGCAGGCGATGCCACCAGACGCGCAGCAGCCAGGGAAGCCCCAGGATCAGCGGCAGCCAGGCCCAGGGGATCACCTTGGCCAGGTAGTAGTACCAGGGTTCGAGGTGATGCCAGGATTCGGCGTAGCGTTCACCGGTCTGCTTGAGCAGGATGTTGTCCCGGTAGGCGGCCAGGGTCGGGTCGTCGCCGAAGGTGGTGAGCAGCACCATGGGCACGACCCACAGGGCGATGGTGCCGATCACGGTGAGCAGCCCCAGGCCCAGGTCCTTCCACGCCAGTGGCGTCGCCCGGCCGCGCCAGGCGAGCAGCCCCCAGGCCGGCAGCATCAGCAGTGGCAGAAAGCCCACGCCCTTGGTGAGCACGCCCAGCCCCATGGCCACGCAGCCGATGTACCACCAGCGTCGCGCCGGCCCCAGCAGGGCGTGTCGCAACAGCCCGTAGGCGCCCAGGGTGATCCAGAAGGTGACCAGCATGTCGATCTGCGCGGCCTTGGCCTGCAGCACGAACTGCAGCGTGGAGAGCAGCGCCGCGCCGGCGATGAAGGCGATGCGCCGGCCGTACAGGCGCCGGCACAGATCCATCACCAGCACCAGCGTGCCCACGCCACCGAGCAGCGAAGGGATCAGGAAGCCCAGGCGCACCGAGCCGGTCAGCGCGATGGAGGCCGCCGAGGCCCACATGAAGATCGGTGGCTTGTCGGGATAGGGCTCGCCGCCGCGGTGGGGAATCCAGAAGTGCCCGGTATCCAGCATTTCCAGGGCGTTGAGCGCGAAGCGCGGCTCGTCGGCGGGCCAGGGATCGCGCAGGCCGATGCCGATCGCCAGCAGCACGGTGGCGGCCAGCAGCAGCAAGAGCCAGGTCATGCGCTGCTTGCCGCGAAGGTAGGCGGGACGTTGCATGGGGCGACTCACGAAGACGTTGGGGTAAGGGGGTCAGCCCTGGCGGGAGGCTTCGGACTGGCGCGTTTCCCGGCGAATCAGCATGATGTTGCGCAGGTAGATGAACAGTCCCGAGGCCTGGCCGACAATGAACACCGGGTCCTGGCGATAGATCGCATAGGCGAGCAGGGTGGTGCCGCCGCCCAGGCTGAACAGCCAGAAGGCCTTGGGCACGATGCTGCGCCGGGCTCGTTCGCTGGCGATCCACTGGACCAGGAAGCGGGCCGAGAACAGCGCCTGGCCGAGAAAGCCGATGGCGACCCAGATCCATTCTGTCGTCATCGCGGGGAGCCCTCCTGCGGGAGTGTGTCGGTCTCGGCCGACGCCGTGGCGGTGCCCTCGCCGAGACCGAGAATGTCCTGGGCCTGGTCGACCGGCGCCGGCAGGCGGCAGCGCTTGCGCAGCCACATCACCCCGGCCATGTCGAGCAGGCCGGCCCACAGGCGGTTGTTGAGCCCGTAGTGGGAGTGGCCGGTGCCGCGCGGGCGATGGTTGACCGGCACCGACACGCAGCGGCCGCCCTGCATCTGGATCAGCGCCGGCAGGAAGCGGTGCATGTGGTCGAAGTAGGGCAGGGTCAGGAAGGCTCGGCGCTCGATGACCTTGATGCCGCAGCCGGTGTCCGGGGTGGCGTCCTTGAGCAGGGCGGCGCGCACCCGGTTGGCGACCCGCGAGGAGAGCCGCTTGAGCCAGTCGTCGCGACGGTTGACGCGCTGCCCGGCCACCAGCGTGACGTCGCCCTGGCGGGCGCGGGCCAGCAGGGCCGGCAGGTCGGCGGGATCGTTCTGGCCGTCGCCGTCGAGGGTGGCCAGCCAGGTGCCGCGAGCCGCATGTGCCGCCTGCCAGACCGAGGTGCTCTGGCCGGCGCTGCGGTCATGATGCAGCGGGCGCAGGCGCGCGTCCTGCTCGGCACGCCGGGTGAGCATCGCCCAGGTGTCATCCTGCGAGGCGTCGTCCACCACCAGAACCTCGAACGGGGTGTCCGGGAAGGCGGTGTCGATCTCGTCGAGCAGGGTGGGCAGGTTTCCGGCCTCGTCGCGGGCGGGAATGACAATCGAGAGTAGCGGTGTTGTCACGGCGGTGAACTCTTTTCTATCGACGGCAGGGCAGCCTGCCGGATGCGGCTTAAGATGGTCTTAAGGTCTTAAGACTGTGTATCGGTGCACCGACCCCGGCGGGGACCGAGCGGACTGGACCCGGCGCCATGCGGGGCAGGGGGAGACGGAGGACGCATTGTTATAGCCGGGTATGATGCCACCGGGCGTCGCCGGGGTACAGGCCCGGGCTCCGCGGTCCGGCGCTTAAGTCACCGTTAAGGAAAGCGCTCGATGCTGGGTTGCCTGTAATCAATACGCCGGGAACAATAGGATACGCATGCGTTTACTACTGGTGGAGGACGACCCCCTGCTGGGGGACGGCATCAAGACGGCGCTGCAGCGCGAAGGGTATGTCGTGGAGTGGTTCGACAACGGCACCGATGCCATGGCGGCAGTGCGCTGCGAGGCCTTCTCGGTCGCCGTGCTCGACTTGGGGCTGCCCGATGTCGACGGCATGACGGTGCTGCGCCACCTGCGTCGGCACAGCGATCTGCCGGTGCTGATTCTCACCGCGCGCGACGATGTCGATGATCGAATCGCCGGGCTCGACGGGGGCGCCGACGACTACGTGCTCAAGCCCTTCGACCTCAAGGAACTGCTGGCGCGCCTGCGCGTGGTGATGCGCCGTGCCGAGGGGCGGGCGTCCCAGGTGCTGGAGATTGGCCCCCTGCGCATCGACGAGGCGCGTCATCAGGCCAGCTGGCGCGGCGAACCGGTGGCCCTGGCGCGCCGCGAGTATGCCCTGCTGCTGGAGCTGGCGCGACACCCGGACAAGGTGATGACGCGACCGCGTCTCGAGAGCCTGCTCTACGGCTGGGACGAGGAGGTGGCGTCCAACGCGGTGGAGGTGCATATCCATCACCTGCGCAAGAAACTCGACAAGGCGCTGATCGTCACCGTGCGTGGCATCGGCTATCGGCTGGATTCGCGCCTTCAATGATCTCGATTCGCCGTTATCTGACCCGCACGCTGGCCTTGGTGCTGGCGCTGGTGACCGCCCTGGCGATCACTGCCGCCTATCTGATCACGGCGCACGAGATGGAAGAGATTCTCGATGCCCAGCTGAGCCTGGAAAGCCGGGTGGTGGCCGGGCTGATCGGCCCGGATACCGATCTGGCCGACTATCGGCACATCGCCGCGGAACTCAGCCAGCCCGGGCATTTCGCCCGGCTCTACGAGGCGGGGCGTGCCCAGCCCCCGGACGACGGCATCCGGGCCTCGCTCTATCATCATGAAGAACACCTTCTTTCGGTGGGCTTCTGGCACCCGGACGGCACACCGCAGCTGCTCGGCGCGGTGTGGAATGACGCCGGGCCCTTCCCGGCGCCGCAGCAGACCGGCTACGACTGGGTCGAGTACAACGGCGCACGCTGGCGGGTGTTCTCGATGTTCGATGCCCAGAGCGGCCTGTGGATTCGCACGGGGGTGCACGAGGAGTTCTTCAGCGAACTGGAAAGCAAGGTGGTGCTGGGCAACCTGATCCCCATGCTGCTGGCCCTGCCGGTGCTGCTGTGGGCGATGGGCGTCATCATCCGCCGCGGCGTGCGCCCCATCGGCGCGCTGTCGCGCCAGGTCGAGGGGCGCAACGATCGCGACCTGAGCTTCCTCGACGTTACCGTGCCTCGCGAGCTGGCCGGGCTGCGCCAGGCGATCAACGATTTCATCGCCCGCCTGCGCGAGACGCTCGAGCGCGAGCGTCGCTTCACCGCCGATGCCGCCCATGAGCTGCGCACCCCGCTGGCGGGGCTGAAGATCCATCTTGACAATGCCCGCGCCGGCGAGTCGGCCTCGCTGGACAAGGCCTACAGCGGGGTGGAGCGGTTGCAGCGCGTGGTCGAGCAGCTGCTGGTGCTGGCCCGGATCGACCGCGAGGCGCCGTCCCAGGAAGCGGATGTGGATATCTACCCGCTGGCGCTCGACCTGGTCGCCGAGCTGTGGCCCTGGGCCCAGGCCCGCCATCAGGAGATCGAGGTCACGGGGCTGGAAGCGCTGTGGGTGCGGGCCGACCCGGTGGAGCTGGGCATCCTGATCCGCAACCTGCTGGACAACGCCCTGCGCTACACCCCCGAGCACGGCACCGTGACGCTGGAGCTGGCCGAACGCGACGGCCGGGCCCGGCTGATCGTGCGCGACAGCGGCCCGGGGATTCCCGAGGCCCTGATCGACAAGGTCACCGAGCGCTTCCGCCGGGTGGCCGATCAGCGCACCACCGGCAGCGGCCTGGGGCTGTCGATCGTCCTGGAACTGACCCGGCGCCAGCAGGCCAGCCTGACCCTGCGCAATCGCGAGCCCCACGGGCTCGAGGTCAGCCTGTCCTGGCCGTCGGTCTCCCCGGCCACGGCACGGCGCCTGCCGCGGCCCGACACCATAGGCTGAGTCCCGTTTCAGGCGTGATTCGCGGGGCGCCGGCGGGCCAGCGGGTCCTGGGCGAAGTAGCGCGAGAGCAGGGCATAGAGGGCAGGATAGGCGTGGCGCAGCCGGCCGGGGGCGCTGAAGAACAGCTCGCAGCACACCGCGAAGCACTCGCCGGGGTGACTGCCCGCGTAGGCGTCGATCGGCGTGGGCCTGCCGTGGGCCAGGTGGGCCTGCAGGTCGTCCCAGACCGCGGTGAAGACCCGGTGCCACTCGCGCGGGTCGATGTCGCGGGGCAGCGGCGGGAAGCCGTCGGCATCCCGCGAGTTGCTCATGTCGAGCTTGTGGGCGAACTCGTGGATCACCACGTTGAAGCCGTTCCAGCCGCCGCTGTCCAGCAGGTCGATCCGGGAAATCACCACCGGCCCCTGGAACCAGGTCTCGCCGACCCGTTCGTCCTCGTACTCGTGGATCACGCCGGCGTCGTCCATCTCGGCGACATGGCGCCGGAAGGCCTCCGGCACCACCACCACCTCGTGGACGTTGGCGAAGGCCTCGCCGGCCTCGGCGTCGCTCCAGCCCAGCGTCAGCAGGCAGGCCTGGGCGGCCAGCCCCAGCCGCGTCGCCAGGTCGAACTCGGCGGTCTCCGGGGTGCTGATCCGCTTGTGGCGCAGGAAGGCCCAGGCGCGCTCGCCGAGCCGCTCGGCCTCGTCCGCGGGCAGCGCCGCCAGCAGCGGCAGGCGCCGGCAGGCCGTCTGCCAGGCCTCGGCCGGCAGCGGGTGACGACGGGCCTCGCGCTGGCGTCGCCAGGCCTGGAAGGCGTGCCATGGGCTCATGCGGGCCGCCTCAGTGGCTGTCCTCCTGGCGACTGCCGGACTTCCAGCTCCAGTCGCGCAGGCGCAGGTCGAACAGGTCCTGACGGCGGTCCTTGAGGTTGGTCACCGTGCCCTCGCTGCGCACCACCTTGAGCCGGGTGAGGTCGAGATCCGAGAACATCACCATCTCGGTGTTGGGCGTGGTCTCGGAGAGCACCGCATCGTGGGGGAAGGCGAAGTCGGACGGCGAGAACACCGACGACTGGGCATACTGGATGTCGAGGTTCTCGATCGACGGCACGTTGCCGACGCTGCCGCACACCACCACGTAGCACTCGTTCTCGATGGCGCGGGCCTGGGCGCAGTGGCGCACCCGCAGGTAGCTGTTCTTGGTGTCGGTCCAGAACGGCACGAAGAGGATGTCCATGTCCTGATCGGCGAGCAGCCGCGGCAGCTCCGGAAACTCCACGTCGTAGCAGATCAGGATGCCCACGCGCCCGGCGTCGGTGTCGAACACGCGCAGCTCGTCGCCGCCTTCCACCACCCAGTCGCGGCGTTCCTGGGGGGTGATGTGCAGCTTGGCCTGGCGGTCGATCTCGCCGTCGCGACGGCACAGGTACGAGACGTTGTAGAGCTTGCCGTCCGCGCCTTCCTCGACCATCGAGCCGGCGACGATGTTAATGTTGTAGGACACCGCCATCCGCGAGATCTCGGTCTTGAAGCGCTCGGTGAAGCCGGCCAGGAAGTGGATCGCGGCGAGCTGGTCGGACTGGTCGGTGAGTCCCATCAGCGGCGTGTTGAACAGCTCGGGGAGCACCACGAAGTCGCTCTGGTAGTCGGCGACGGCGTCGACGAAGTACTCGACCTGCTGCAGCACCGACTCGACCGAGGCGAATTCGCGCATCTGCCACTGCACGGCGCCCACCCGTACCTGGGTCTTGCGTGTCTCGAGCACCCGCTCGGCGGGCTCGAAGAGGATGTTGTTCCACTCCAGCAGCGTCGCGTAGCCCTGCGACTTCTCGTCCTCGGGCAGGTACTTGCGCAGCAGCCGCTTGACCTGGAAGTCGTTGGCCAGCTGGAACGACAGGATCGGGTCGTGGATCTCCTTGCGGGCCACCGCCTCCAGATATTCCGCCGGTGACATCGCCTCGGCGTATTCGTGGTAGTTGGGAATGCGCCCGCCGGCGAGGATCGCGCGCAGGTTCATCGAGCGGCACAGCTCCTTGCGCGCCTCGTAGAGGCGCCGGCCCAGCCGGTAGCCGCGGTAGGTCGGGTCGATCAGCACGTCGAGTCCGTAGAGGGCGTCGCCGTCGGGATCGTTGAGAATGATCTCGCGGCTTCCGATCAGGTCGTCGTACTGGTGCGGGTTGGAGAACTCGTCGTAGTCGACCAGGGCGGTCAGCGCCACGCCGACGATACGGTCGCCGTCCTCGATGAGGATCTGGCCGTCGGGAAACTCCTGGATCAGCTTGTCGATGGTGTGCCGGGGCCAGGCGCCGCCGATGTCGTGGTAGACGGCGTCCATCAGCGTCTTGAGCTGAGGGTAATCCTCGGAAGTCAGGTTGCGCAGGTTGAGGTGCAGATCGTCGAGGGACATGGGCGTCGATTATCCTGGTGAAGCGTCGGGGCGTAGCGTAACACGCCCGCGTTCGCGGGCGTGTCGGCCGGTGCGTGATCGGTTTCACGTGTTCTCGAGCGCGCCCTCGAGAAAGCTCAGGGTACGGCCGTGGGAGAGTGCCGCGGCGTGACGGTGGTAGGCGCTGCGCGCCCAGCAGTTGAAGCCGTGGTCGGCGCCGTCGTAGACATGGATCTCGACGTCGTCGCGGTCGGCGAAGGCCCGGTGGGTCTGCTCGACGTGTTCATCGGTGATGTGGCCGTCGTTGCCGGCGAAGTGGAACTGCGCCGGGACCGTCAGGTCGGGCGCCTTGTCGAGGTGGTTGTGGATGCCGCCGGGGTAGAAGCACACGGCCCGGTCGACACCGGACTCGATGCCGGCCAGATAGGCGAGGATGCCGCCCATGCAGTAACCCAGCGACGCCACCTCGCCCTCGCACTCGGGGCGCTGGCGCAGTGCCTGGACGGTGCTGGCCAGATCCTTCACCGCCACCGTGAAGTCGATCTCGCCGACCAGCCGGAAGGCCTTGTCCATGTCCTCGCCCTCGTAGGCGAGTTCCACGCCCGGTTCCTGACGCCAGAAGACGTCCGGGGCGAGTACCACGTAGCCATCCAGTGCGTACTGCTCGGCGACGCTACGGATGTGGGCATTGACGCCGAAGATCTCCTGGATCAGCACGATGCCCGGGCCCCTGCCGGCCGGCGGCAGGGCCAGATAGCCCTTGAACGTCTGCTCGTCGTGACTGGCGATGTCGATCCACTGGGTGCTGACGGCTGGCTGGGACATGCTTCCTCCGTGAGGGTTGGCGCCGTCGCCCGCCGTGCTGTCGGGCGGGGGCGGCGTGTCAGTGAATAATTCGTCAGCTAAGCGTAGGGGGTGATGGCGGTCAGGACAACGTGGCGGCGGGCGGCGGGTCAAGGGGCGGGACGATCAGCGTAGCTGGCTGTCCTTGCTGCCGCGGCGGTTGTAGCCGCTGAACGTGGACTGACGCCGGTCGGCCTCGCTCTGGCAGGTGATGCACAGGCGCACGCCGGGTATCGCCTCGCGGCGCGCCCGGGGGATCGGCGCGTCACACGCTTCGCAGTGGGTCAGGCTCTCGCCGCGCGGCAGTTGGCTGCGCGAGCGCTCGACGGCATCCTCGATGGTGCTGTCGATCTGCTCCTGTACCGCGCCATCCTTCGACCATCCTCCGGCCATGATGACCTCCCGTTTCATGCGCGTGGTTTGTTCCCAGTCTAGTCAGGTGGCGTGCCCCGAGGCCAGAGAAGAGCGGCGGGCGTCGACCCCATAACGACACCGCCCCCTGCCGTTCATGGCAGGGGGCGGCTTGTAGGGCAGGACACGCCCGGCCGGTCAGCCGGGGCAGGCCAGGGTCACCCCTTGGCCTTGTCCACCGCGCGCCAGTGATGCAGCAGCGGCTCGGTGTAGCCCGCCGGCTGCTCGCGGCCCTTGAAGATCAGGTCCGAGGCGGCCTGGAAGGCGCTGGAGTCGGCCAGGTGCGAGGTCATCGGCGTGTAGGTCGGGTCCCCGGCGTTCTGGTCGTCGACCACCTTCGCCATGCGCTCGAGGGTCTCCCTGACCTGCTCTCGGCTTACGATGCCGTGGTACAGCCAGTTGGCGATGTGCTGGCTGGAGATGCGCAGCGTGGCGCGGTCTTCCATCAGCCCCACGTCGTGGATGTCGGGCACCTTGGAGCAGCCCACGCCGTGCTCGACCCAGCGCACCACGTAGCCGAGGATGCCCTGGCAGTTGTTGTCGAGTTCCTGCTGGATCTCGTCGGCCGACCAGTCGGGGGTCTCGACCACCGGCACGGTGAGCAGATCGTCCAGATAGTCGGTGGCCGGGCGCGACTCGAGGTCCTGCTGCACGGCGGCGACATCGACCTGGTGGTAGTGCAGGGCGTGGAGCACCGCGGCGGTGGGCGAGGGCACCCAGGCGGTGTTGGCGCCGGCCTTCGGGTGGCCGATCTTCTGCACCAGCATGTCGGCCATCAGGTCGGGCATCGCCCACATGCCCTTGCCGATCTGGGCGCGGCCGCGCAGGCCACACTGCAGGCCGACCTGGACGTTGTTGGCCTCGTAGGCCTGGATCCAGGGGGCGCTCTTCATGTCGCCCTTGCGGCGCATCGGCCCGGCTTCCATGGCGGTGTGCATCTCGTCGCCGGTGCGGTCGAGGAAGCCGGTGTTGATGAACACCACCCGCGAGGCGGCCTCGGCAATGCAGGCCTTGAGGTTGACGCTGGTGCGGCGCTCCTCGTCCATGATGCCCATCTTGAGGGTGTCGCGCTCCAGGCCCAGCACGTCCTCGATGCGCGTGAACAGGGTGTTGGCGAAGGCGACCTCGGCCGGGCCGTGCATCTTGGGCTTGACGATGTACACCGAGCCGGTGCGCGAGTTGCGCGGCTCATTCTCGCCCTTGTTGAGGTCGTGGATGGCGATCAGGCCGGTGAGCACGCCGTCGAGGAGGCCCTCGGGGATCTCGTTGCCCGCCTCGTCGAGCACCGCCGGGGTGGTCATCAGGTGGCCGACGTTGCGCACGAACAGCAGCGAGCGCCCGGGCAGGCGCAGGCTGCCGCCGTCGGGGGCGGTGTAGTCGCGATCCGGGTTGAGACGACGGGTGACGGTCCTGTCGCCCTTGGCGAAGGACTCGGCGAGATCGCCCTTCATCAGCCCCAGCCAGTTGCGGTAGACGCCGACCTTGTCCTCGGCGTCGACGGCGGCCACCGAGTCCTCGCAGTCCATGATGGTGGTCACCGCGGCCTCGACGAGCAGGTCCTTGACGTGGGCCGGGTCGGTCTTGCCGATGGGGTGGCTGGCGTCGATCTGGATTTCCAGGTGCAGGCCGTGGTGGGCGAGCAGCACCGCCTCGGGGGCGGCGGCGTCGCCGCGGTAGCCGACCAGCTGGTCGGGCCGCGCCAGGCCGGTCTCGCGGCCGTTGTCACGCGTGACCACCAGCTTGCCGTCGTGGATCGCATAGCCGGTGGCCTCGGTGTGGGACCCCTCGGCGAGCGGCGCGGCTTCGTCGAGCACCTCGCGGGCGTAGGCGATGACCTTCTCGCCGCGCTTCGGGTTGTAGCTCGTGCCCTTCTCGGCGCCGTCGGTCTCGGGGATCGCGTCGCTGCCGTAGAGGGCATCGTAGAGGCTGCCCCAGCGGGCATTGGCGGCGTTGAGCGCATAGCGGGCATTGTTGACCGGCACCACCAGCTGCGGGCCGGCCTGCACGGCGATCTCGGCGTCGACGTTGCGGGTGGTGACCTGCACCTCGCCCGGCTCGTCGGCGAGATAGCCCTGCTCGCGCAGGAACGCCTGGTAGGCAGTCATGTCGCGCACCGGGCCCGGGTGGGCCTGGTGCCAGGCGTCGAGCTCGCCCTGCAGGCGATCGCGCTCGGCGAGCAGTGCGCGGTTGGTGGGCGCGAGGTCGTGGACCAGGGCATCGACGCCGGCCCAGAAGGCCTCGGGGTCGAC
>NZ_JAGXFD010000001.1:1921957-1949188 GCF_020148005.1 Modicisalibacter tunisiensis
GGCGATCGCGCTCGGCGAGCAGTGCGCGGTTGGTGGGCGCGAGGTCGTGGACCAGGGCATCGACGCCGGCCCAGAAGGCCTCGGGGTCGACGCCGGTGCCGGGCAGGGCCTCGTCGGTGATGAAACGGTCGAGTTCGGCGGCCACCTGCAGGCGGTGGCGGGTAACGCGGTCGGTCATGATCGGTCTCCTTGTCCGATAGACGCTGATGCACCGCCGGGGCGGGGCATCAGCGCCGTGGCGAAGTGAACGGCCTCAGGCCAGGGCGGCGACGCCTGCCTTGGCGACCTGCACGTCCTGGTCGGGCTTGACGCCGGACACGCCGACGCTGGCGATGACCTGGCCGTCCTGGATCACCGGCACGCCGCCGGACAGCAGCGCCTGCATCGGCGCGGTGGTGAAGGCGATGCGGCCGTTGTTGATCATCTCCTCGAAGGCCTGGGTTTCCTTGCGGCCGATGGCGGCGTTGCGCGCCTTCTCGGTGGCCACACCGGCGGAGAACGGCGGTGCGCCGTCCATGCGCCGCAGACCCAGCAGATGGCCGCCGTCATCGGCGACGGCGACGGTCACCGCCCACTGGTTGGCCTCGGCTTCGCTCTGGGCGGCGTCGAGGATGGCGTTGACGTCCTTGAGTTCGAGTACGGCTTTGCTCTGCATGGTTGCTCTCCTTTTCCTTCGCATTGTTTCAAGTTCGGTGAATTCGAGGCTGAACGTGGCGAGCGACGGCTAGGCAAGGCAGGCATCGTTCGAGCGGCGGAGTTGACTGTAGTCAATGAGCAAGCTCGAGCGATGTCTAACACAGCCTGGCCTAGGCGCAGCCCGTTCAGGCCGGATTCAGTGCCTCGTCGACAATCTCGATCCAGTGCCGCACCGACGTCCGCCCCGCGCCGTCCAGGTGCGTCTGGCAGCCGATGTTGGCGGTGACGATCAGCTCGGGGTTGCCGGCTTCCAGATTGTCGAGCTTGTTGTCGCGCAACTGCCTGGCGAGTTCCGGCTGGGTGACCGAGTAGGTACCGGCGGAGCCGCAGCACAGGTGGGCGTCCTGCACCGGGGTCAGCTCGAAGCCGAGCCGGGTCAGTACCCCCTCGACCGCACCGCCGAGCCGCTGGGCGTGCTGCAGGGTACAGGGGCAGTGGAAGGCCAGTCGCCGGCTTTCCTTGACGTCGAGGGCGTCGAGATCCTCGTCGCGCAGGATCTCCGACAGATCCCGGGCCAGGGCGCTGACCCGCTCGGCCTTCTCGGCGTAGGCCGGGTCGTCGGCGAGCATGTCGGCGTATTCCTTGACGAAGGCCCCGCAGCCGCTGGCGGTCTGGACGATCGCCTCGACCCCGTTCTCGATCGCCGGCCACCAGGCGTCGATGTTGGCGCGCATGCGCGCGCGTCCGGCGTCCTGGGCGTTGAGGTGGTAGTCGATGGCACCGCAGCAGCCGGCCTCGGGGGCGGGTGTCAGGCCGATACCCAGACGGTCGAGCACCCGCGCGGTGGCGGCATTGGTGTTGGGCGACAGGCCCGGCTGCACGCAGCCCTCGAGAATCAGCATCTGACGGGCGTGCTGCTTGCCGTCGGGACGCTTGCCGGCATCCATCGGGCGCGCCGGCATCTTGTCGCGCAGCGCTCCCGGGACCAGCGGGCGGAACGTCTGGCCCAGTGACAGCAGTGCCTTGAAGCGCTGCGGGTCGACCAGCGCTTTGCGCAGCCCAAGGTGCAGGATGCGCTCCCGAGGCGTGCGGCCCACGCGGCGATCGACCTCGGCGCGGCCGATGTCGAGCAGCTTGTGGTACTCGACGCCGGAGGGGCAGGTGGTCTCGCAGTTGCGACAGGTCAGGCAGCGGTCCAGGTGGAGCTGGGTCTCGCGGGTGACCTGGTCGTCGTCATCCGGGCTCTCGAGCAGTTCCTTCATCAGGTAGATGCGCCCGCGCGGCCCGTCGCGCTCGTCGCCGAGCAGCTGGTAGGTGGGGCAGGTGGCGTTGCAGAAGCCGCAGTGCACGCAGGTTCGCAGGACCCGGTCGGCTTCGCGGATGTGCGGTTTCGCCAGATCGGCGTCGGTGAACTGTGTCTGCATGTCAGAGGCCCTCGTAAAGCCGGCCGGGGTTGAAGATGCCGTTGGGATCCAGCTTGGCCTTGAGCTGCCGGTGATACTTGGCGACGACCGGCGAGAGCGGCGTGAAGGGATCCCGGGCGCCGCCCTGGGCCTGCGGCGTGTAGCAGGTGGCGTGACCGCCGGCGCGGGCGACGGTCTCGCGGATCGTCTCGGCATCGGCGGCGCTCTTCAGCCAGCGCTGCGCGCCGCCCCAGTCATAGAGCACGTCGCCGTCCAGCGCCAGGGTCGGTGTGTTGTTGGGCAGCGAGAGGCGCCACAGGGTGCGGCCGTCGTCATCGCCGAAGAAGGCCAGGCGCTGCTCGCGCAGGTCGTCCCAGAAGGCGGCTTCCAGGGTGTCGCCGCCCAGGCGCTCGGCGGTGGCGGCCACCGAGCTGGTGCCGCCTTCCAGGCGCAGGTGCAGGGCGCCGTCGTGCCAGGCGGCGGCGGTCAGCGGCAGCGGCTGGCGGCCCCATTCGGCGAGGCGTTCCAGCGCCGTCTCGACGGGCATTTCCAGGCGCAGGCTGCGCGTCGCGGCGGGGCGGGGCAGGACCTTGAACGAGACTTCGGTCAGCACGCCCAGGGTGCCCTGGGCGCCGACCATCAGCCGCGAGAGGTCGTAGCCGGCGACGTTCTTCATGACTTCGCCGCCGAAGCGCAGCTGCTTGCCGTCGTGGGTGATCAGCCGGCAGCCGAGCACGAAGTCGCGCGCGGCGCCCGCCCAGGGGCGGCGAGGGCCGGAGAGGCCGGTGGCGACGCTGCCGCCGACGGTGGCATCCGGGCCGAAATGCGGCGGCTCGAAGGGCAGTCGCTGGCCCTCGGCATCGAGGGCGGCCTCGAGCTCGGCGAGCGGGGTGCCGGCGCGTACCGAGACCACCAGCTCGACCGGGTCGTAGTGGACGATGCCGCGATGCTCGGTCAGCGACAGCGTCTCGCCCTCGACCGGCCGGCCGTAGAAGGCCTTGGTGCCGCCGCCGGCGATACGCAGCGGCGTGGCGTCGGCGTCGGCGCGGCGGACCTGCTCGCACAGCTGTTCGGCGATGTCCTGGCCGCGTTCGGCCTGAACGGGATGCGCGTCCTGTTCGTGATGGGTACGGGTCATGATCGTTCCTCAGAAACGCGGAAGGTCCGGGTGCGGCAGCTCGCCCTTGTGCACGTGCATGGCGCCGAACTCGGCGCAGCGCTGCAGGGTGGGGATGTTCTTGCCGGGGTTGAGCAGTCGGCTGGCGTCGAAGGCCGACTTGACGGCGTGGAACACGCTCAGTTCGTCGGGCTGGAACTGGCTGCACATCTGGTTGATCTTCTCGCGGCCCACGCCGTGCTCGCCGGTGATGCTGCCACCGGCCTCGACACACAGCTCGAGGATCTTGCCGCCGACGTCCTCGGCCAGCTCCAGCTCGCCGGGCTTGTTGGCATCGAACAGGATCAGCGGATGCATGTTGCCGTCGCCGGCGTGGAAGACGTTGGCCACCGGCAGGCCGGACTCCTCGGAGAGCCGGGCGATGCCCATCAGCACGCGGGGCAGCTCGCGGCGCGGAATCGTGCCGTCCATGCAGTAGTAGTCCGGGGACATGCGGCCCACCGCGGGGAAGGCGTTCTTGCGCCCGGCCCAGAACTTGGCGCGTTCGGCGTCGTCGCGGGCCTGGGCGATGTCGGTGGCGCCGGCGGCCTCGAGCACGCCGCGCACCGTGGCGCAGTCGTCGTCGACGTCAGCCTCGACGCCGTCGAGCTCGCAGAGCAGGATCGCCTCGGCCTCGGTGGGGTAGCCGGCCTTGACGAAGTCCTCGGCGGCCTTGATCGCCAGCTTGTCCATCATCTCCAGCCCGCCGGGGACGATGCCGGCGGCGATGATGTCGCCGACCGCCTTGCCGGCCTTCTCGACGTCGTCGAAGCTGGCCATCAGCACCTTGGCGCTCTCCGGCTTGGGCAGCAGCTTGACGGTGATCTCGGTGATCACGCCGAGCATGCCCTCGGAGCCGGTGAACAGCGCCAGCAGGTCGAAGCCCGGGGCATCGAAGGCCTCGGAGCCCAGCGTCATGCGCTCGCCCTCGATGGTGATCACCTCGATGCGCAGCACGTTGTGCACGGTCAGGCCGTATTTCAGGCAGTGCACGCCGCCGGCGTTCTCGGCGACGTTGCCGCCGATCGAACAGGCGATCTGCGACGAGGGGTCCGGGGCGTAGTAGAGCCCGTGGGGAGCGGCGGCCTCGGAGATCGCCAGGTTGCGCACGCCGGGCTGGACCCGGGCGGTGCGGGCGTCGGGATCGATATCGAGGATGCTGGCGAAGCGCGACATGACCAGCAGCACGCCCTGTTCCAGCGGCAGGGCGCCGCCGGACAGGCCGGTGCCGGCGCCGCGGGTCACCACCGGTACGCCGAGCGCATGGCAGCGGCGCATCAGGGTCTCGACCTGGTCGAGGGTGTGGGGCATGGCCACCAGCATCGGCAGCACGCGGTAGGCGGACAGGCCGTCGCACTCGAAGGGGTGCAGATCCTCCTCGCGGTGCAGCAGGGTCATGTCCGGCAGCGCCTGCTGCAGGTCGTCCAGGACGGCGGCCTTGTCGACGCGGGTCAGCGCGCCGTCGAGCTGCTCGTCGTAGAGAATGTTCATCGCTCACTCTCCGTTCATCGCGCCGGCGAGTCGCCGGTCGGGGCAGTCACGGGGACCGGTACGGGAGCCCGTCCGATTGTCTTGGCCCTAAATCTGCGCGTTCTCGCCTCGACTGTCCAGTTTTTGGTATGCTGGTAATACCAGTAATTGGTCTAATTTATGAAAACTGTTTCCAGCTATTCAATGGGAGATCGAACGATGCCAGGGCATCCAATTTTCGAGCCTGACCCAAGGTCCGGACGGTGGTTCGGGAGGAGCTGAGATGGTCGCCTATTCCACGCATCAGGGTAATCGACGCATGGCCGACACGGTGGCCACCCAGATCGAGGAGTTGATCCTCGACGGGGTGATCCGTCCCGGCGAGCTGCTGCCCTCGGAGCGGCGCCTGTGCGACAAGCTGGGCGTGTCGCGGGCCTCGCTGCGCGAGGGACTCAAGGTGCTGCGCGGCAAGGGCATCATCGATACCCGCCAGGGGCGCGGTTCGGTGGTGGCGCGGTTGATCCCGCCGCGCGACGACAGCCCGCTGATGCACCTGTTCCGCGATCATCCGCGTACCCTCTACGACCTGCTCGAGGTACGCACGCTGCTCGAGGGCGAGTCGGCACGGCTGGCGGCGCTGCGCGGCACGCCGGCGGACCGGGTGATCATCACCCGGCGCTACGAGGAGATGGTCGACTATGTGCGGGGAGCCGACGAGATCAATGTGGAGCGTCTGGCGCGGTTCGACCACGGCTTCCACCTGGCGATCTGCGAGGCGTCGCACAACCCGGTGCTGGTCTACACCCTGCAGGGGTTGACCGACCTGCTGCTGAGTTCGGTGTTCGCCTCGGTCAAGAACCTCTATCATCGGCCGGCGCCGCGGGAGCAGATCAACCGCCAGCACGAGCGGCTGTTTCGGGCGGTGATCGATCAGGACCCCGACCGGGCGCGGGAGGCGGCGCTCGAGCATCTGGCGAGCATCGGCGACAGCCTGCGCGAGATCGAGGCGGAGGATGAGCGGCTGGTGCGCTCGGCGATGCGTCTGGAGACCTGGGAGTGAGCAGGGCAGTCGCAAGTGGATCGGGTGAGGGGGGACAGATTACTCCGAACGATAGCGCTAACTGCGATAGCCCTGTGGGAGTGAGCGGGTGACGCGACGCCGGGGCGCCGGGCAGGCTATCATGTCGCCCTTTGCCCCGACGGAGTCGTCATGTCCCTGCTTCGCCGCCTGCCGATCGACCGCTTCCTGCTGATGTTGCTGGGGGCCGTGCTGCTGGCCTCGCTGCTGCCGGTGCGCGGCGAGGCCGCCGTCGCCTTCGCCTGGCTGACCAAGCTGGCGATCGCCGCGCTGTTCTTCCTGCACGGCGCGCGCCTGTCGCCCCGAACCGTGCTCGAGGGGCTGATCCACTGGCGGCTGCACGCCACCGTCTTCGCCGCCACCTTCCTGCTCTTTCCGCTGCTGGGCGCCGTCATTACCTGGCTGACGCCGGCGCTGCTGCCGTCCTCGCTGGCCATGGGCGTGATGTTCCTGTGCCTGCTGCCCTCCACCATCCAGTCGTCGATCGCCTTCACCTCGATCGCCGGGGGCAATATCCCGGCGGCGATCTGCTCGGCCTCGGCGTCGAACATCCTGGGCATGTTCATCACGCCGCTGCTGGTAGGGCTTTTGATGTCGGCCGAAGGCGGCGGGGTATCGATGCAGGCGCTGGGCGCCATCCTGCTGCAGCTGCTGGCGCCCTTCCTGGCGGGGCAGCTGCTGCAGCGCTGGATCGGCGAGCGGGTCGTGCGCCACAAGGCGCGGCTGGCGCTGGTCGATCGCGGGGCGATCCTGATGGTGGTCTACCTGGCCTTCAGCGAGGCGCGCGTCGCGGGGCTGTGGGGGCAGCTGTCGCCCGCGGCGCTGGCGGTGATGGTGGCCATCGACATGCTGCTGCTGGCGGCGGTGCTGGTCATCACCACCCTGGCCAGCCGCTGGCTGGGCTTTTCCCGGGAGGACGAGATCACCATCGTCTTCTGCGGCTCCAAGAAGAGCCTGACCAGCGGGGTGCCCATGGCGCACGTGCTGTTCCCGCCGGCGCTGATCGGCAGCATCATCCTGCCGGTGATGCTGTTCCACCAGATCCAGCTGTTCGTCTGCGCGCTGCTGGCGCGCCGCTATGCCCGCCGGGCCGAGAGCGCCCCGCCGCGATAGCTCCGCGTCGACCGAGGCCGGCGACCGCAGGGCGGATTCGCCGGTGTTTTTGCCGGCCTGCTATGGTTAAGCCCTGTCCACTCACAGGAGGGTCACCATGGACTATCGTCGTCTGGGCCGTACCGGGCTCCAGGTCTCGCCGCTCTGCCTGGGCACCATGACCTACGGTACCCCGCAATGGCGCGACTGGGTGCTCGACGAGACGCAGAGCCGGCCGTTCATTCAGCAGGCACTGGATGCGGGGATCAACTTCTTCGATACCGCCGACATGTACTCCGACGGCGAGTCGGAGCGGGTGGTGGGGCGCGCCCTCAAGGATTTCGCCCGGCGCGAGGAAGTGGTGGTCGCCACCAAGGTCTACAACCCCACCGGCAACAAGGGCCCCAACGAGCGCGGGCTGTCGAAGAAGCACATCCGCCATGCCATCGATGCCTCGCTGACGCGGCTGGGCATGGACTACGTCGACCTCTACCAGATTCACCGCTGGGACTACGACACGCCCATCGAGGAGACCATGGAGGCGCTGCACGAGGTGGTGCAGTCGGGCAAGGCGCTCTACCTGGGGGCGTCGAGCATGCACGCCTGGCAGTTCGCCAAGGCGCAGCGGGTGGCCCGGGAGAATGGCTGGACGCCATTCTCCACCATGCAGCCGATGGTCAACCTGATCTATCGCGAGGAGGAGCGGGAGATGATCCCGCAGTGCCTCGACCAAGGCGTGGCGGTGATCCCCTGGAGCCCGCTGGCCCGCGGCATCCTGGCCGGCAGCAAGCCGGTCGGCAGCGAGGGCGAGACCACCCGCGCCCGCAGCGATGCGCAGATGCGCCAGTGGAATCTGGGGCTGGAGCGCGACCGGCCGGTGATCGAGGCCCTCCAGGCACTCGCCCGGGAGAAGGGGGGCTCACCCGCCCAGGTGGCGCTGGCCTGGCTGCTGCAGAAGCCCGGCATCACCGCGCCGATCATCGGCGCCAGCAAGTCGCATCATCTCGATCAGGCGCTGGGCGCGCTGGATCTGACCCTGAGCGAGGCGGACATCGAGCGCCTCGAGGCACCCTATGTGCCGCACGAGGTCGTGGGATTCCGCTGAGCGGCGTGCCGTACCGCGGTATCGCTCCGTCCCGAAACGACAACGCCCCGGCCACTGGCCGGGGCGTTGCGCGTTCGGCGCGGGAGCGGGATCAGCCGCCCAGCAGGCCGTCGGTCACATGCAGCCCGTAGAAGGCGATCAGGCCGATGATGCCCGCGAACAGCACGTAGTAGAGGGTCGGCAGGATGGTCTTGCGCAGGGTCACGCCCTCGCGTCCCAGCAGACCCACGGTGGCCGAGGCCGCCACCACGTTGTGGATGGCGATCATGTTGCCGGCCGCGGCACCCACCGCCTGCAGCGCCACCATCATGCTGGTGGACAGGCCCAGTGCGCCGGCGACGTTGAACTGGAAGTCCGACAGCATCAGGTTGGAAACGGTGTTGGAACCGGCGATGAAGGCCCCCAGGGCACCGACGGTGGGCGCGAACAGCGGGTAGATGTCGCCCACGCTGTCGGCCACGAAGCGGGCCATGGCCACCGGCATGGACACCAGGTCGGAGCCGTTGACGCCGGAGTTGATCAGGATGCGCACCATCGGGATGGTGAACAGCAGCACGAAGCCGGCGCCGAGCAGGGTGCGGGTGGACTCGTGGAAGGCGGCCTTGACTTCACTGCCGCGCATGCGGTGCAGGCCGATGGTCAGCAGCACCACGAACACCAGGATGCCGCCCGGCAGGTACAGCGGCTGCAGGCTGCCGGAGATGCCGGTCTCGCCGAGGATGTTGCTCCAGCCGAGGCTCGCCGAGGTCAGGGCGTCCTTGAGCGGGGCGATGGTCCGCGAGAGCACCAGGAAGACGGCCAGCAGCACGTAGGGCACCCAGCCCATGAACACCGAGATCGGCGTGCGATCGGTGACCTCGTTGGCCTTGATCTCGAGGTCGCCGTGCCATTCCTCGGGCCAGCGACTGACCTCCGGGAAGTCCCAGGTTTCCTTGGGCAGCAGGAAGCCCTTGCGCGCCGCCGGCACGACAATCGCCAGGCCGACCATGGCGCCGATCATCGACGGGAACTCCGGCCCGAGCAGCACGCCGGCCAGCATGTAGGGCACCACGAAGCAGACCCCGGCGAACAGCGCGAACGGCGCGATCGCCAGGCCTTCACGCCAGGAGCGGTTGGCACCGAAGAAGCGCACCATGATGGTGACCAGGATCAGCGGCATGAACAGGCCGATGATGCCGTGGGTGATGGCGACCTCGGAGGTGATGAGGTGGTAGTAGTGATCCCAGCTGGAACCGTTGGCGGCCAGTTGCTCGCTGATGCCGGACTTGTGGAGGCCGCCGGTGACGCCCACCACGATCGGCGTGCCCACGGCACCGAAGGAGACCGGCGTGGACTGGATCATCATGCCCACGACCACGGCGCCCAGTGCCGGGAAGCCCAGGGCCACCATCAGCGGTGCAGCGACGGCGGCCGGGGTGCCGAAGCCGGAGGCGCCTTCGATGAAGCAGCCGAACAGCCAGGCGACGATGATGGCCTGGACGCGACGGTCCGGGCTCACGCCGGAGAAGCCGTTGCGAATCGCGGCGATCCCGCCGGAGTGCTTGAGCGTGTTGAGCAGCAGGATGGCGCCGAAGATGATCCACAGGATGGCGACCGTGAGAATCAGGCCCTGGAATGTCGACGCCAGCACGCGTGTGAACGTCATGTTCCAGGCGAACAGGCCGATCAGGGCGGTGACGACGAAGACGACCGGCATGGCGGTCCGCGCGGGCAACCGGAAGCCGATCAGCAGTATCCCCGCCAGCAACAGCGGTAGAAAGGCCAGAAGCGCGAGTAACGATTCATTCATGAGGCACAGTCCCTCTTGTTGTTGTCCAGCGCCAGGCTGGGCATGGCACGACCAGAAGCGAAGGTTTCGGCAGGCTTGCCGCGCTGCCGGGAGCAGCAGGTCTGGCACGATAATCAGGAATCGTCGGCTTTGCCATCCTTGGAAAATTGGTTTGACCAATAGTGCCGAGCACTGGTAATACCTCTTTATATCAAATAAATCAGTAGCTTAAATAGAAAATCCGGAGTCCGGGCAGACCGCGGAGTGGGCAGGATTGGTCAATTTATTCGACTAATAGATGATGCCTCGGCCGAATCCGCCCGCCACCATGGCGTGTCTCGGCGCAGGATGGTAGCGTTCCAAGCATTCACTGGAACGGCGCGACGAGGACACCATGACACGGATTCTTTACGACCTTTGCGGCATTGACGAAGGGCTGCGTTTTTCACCGTACTGCTGGCGCGTGAAGTACGCCCTGGCGCACAAGGGACTGGCGTACGAGACGCGCCCCTGGCATTTCACCGACAAGGAGATGCTGGCCTTCTCCGGTCAGGGCAAGGTGCCGGTGCTGGTCGATGGCGAGGAGACCGTCGTCGACAGCTACGAGATCTTCCGCTACCTGGATCGGGTCTATCCCGAGGCGTCGCTGCTGGGCGGTGCGGACGCCGAGGCCCGGGCGCGCTTCTTCAAGTTCTACGCCGAGCGCAACCTGGCGCCCGCCATCATCAAGACAGTGATGATGGACCTGTTCAATGTCGTGGCCCCGCAGGACCGTGAGTACTTCCGCGAGACGCGTGAAAAGGCCTTCGGACGCACGCTCGAGGAAGTCCACGCCCCGAGTCGCGGGCTGAGTCAGCTCGATCAGGCGCTGGAGCCGATGCGTGCCCGCCTCGAGGAAGCCGAGTTCCTCGACGGCCAGGCGCCCGCCGCCGCCGACTACCTGGTATTCGGTGCCTTCATGTGGGCGCGCACCGTCTCGGCCGCCGACCTGGTCTCCAATGCCGACCCGGTCTACGGCTGGGTGGAACGCATGCTCGATCTGCACGGTGGCCTGGGACGCAATGCCAAGCGGGTCGTCGACGTCGAGGGTGCCTACTGAGCCTGGTGCGTCCATGAAAAAGCCCCGCTCGGGAACGAGCGGGGCAAGGGAGCTATCGCGGTAACGTCACGCGGGCGTCAGAAGGTCAGCCCGAAATGCGTCTGGACGCTGGTGTGCCAGTTGTCGTCCACCGGCGAGCCGAAGTAGTTCAGGCCGTTCTTGTTGGCGATGATGTCGAACCAGGCGTAGTAGGGCCCGGCGGTCACCTTCATCCCCAGGTCGTTGAGCATGGGATTGTCCATGTTGCCGTAGCCGCCGTTGATCGGCGAATAGTCGTTGGCGGCATCGATGACACTGAAGTCGTTGTAGAAGTAGAGGTTCTCCACCGGCCCCCAGTTGACGTCCATGCTGTAGGCCAGACTCGCCGAATAGGTCTCGCCCTTGGCCGGGATCAGGTAGTTGAAGCCGAACGCGCCGACCTGCAGGACATTGTCGGAAATGCCCGAGACCGATTCCGCCGGGTTCTCGGCGTTGTACTCGTAGGTGGTGGCCTGCAGCAGGGTCAGCCAGTTGCCGTAGCTGCCGCTCAGGCCCAGCGCCGCCTGCCAGTTGTCGCCGCTGTCGCCGGTCCGCGTGTTGTAGAGCTGACCGCCCTTGGCCGAGAGGTTGACCTCGGTGGTGTAGTCGCTGCCCTGGCCGAAGGTATAGGCGACACGGCCGGCGAGCTGGTTCTCTTCCGTGTTGCCCTGGGCGCTGTTGCCCACGGCGTTGGCGCCGTAGTGCTCGTTGTCGTCGCCGAGCTGGTCGCTCTTGAAGAAGGCCAGCGAGGTGTCCCAGGCACCGGCACTGTGGTCCCACTTGATGCCGGCGTTCTGGTTGTCGTTGAAGCCCGCCAGATAGGGCAGGTTGCCGTACCAGCCGAGATAGCCGTAGTCCATGTTGCCGAACGGCGTCTGCACCAGGCCGAGCTTGAGCATGTCGTTGCCGTCCAGCTCGTAGCCCAGCCAGCCGTGGTGCAGGAAGCGATAGCCGTTGTAGAAGCGGTACTGCAGCGAGTACTTGTACTGGTCGTAGCCGCCGTCGACGCCCAGGTTGAACTTGCCGAAGTCGAGGTCCCCACCGGTATCCTTGTCGCGCTCGCTCCAGTCGTTGAAGGTCGCGCCGAACTCGAGCTGGCCGTTGATCTCGGTGCGCTTCATGGCCTCGAGGATCTGGCTGTTCTCTTCGGCCAGCTGCCGGGTTTGCTCCGACTCATTGGCGGAAGCCTGGCTCTGCTGCTCGTCGAGCTGACTCTGGAGCTGCTGGATTCTGGCGCGCAGCTCCTGCAGCTGGCGCTGCACGTCGGTGTTGCTGGTCTGTTGTGCCAGCGCCGGCGTGGCCAGCGTGAACAGCGTGGTGGTCAGCCCAATAACCTTGAATGATCTCTGCTTCACGGTGTTCTCCTTGCGTGAATCAAGTGAAAACGGGCCTTGTCAGCCCTGTGTGATGCCGATTGTCGTTGTCAGGCGACAGCAGGGTAACAGATATTTGTTGTGGTTATGAATGCTTCGCTATTGATTTGCCTGGAAACTATGTGGTCCCGCCGTGGCCGGCAATGGCCTTCATTATAGGCAGGCAGCGAGGGCAGTCATCGAGCGTCGGGCCGGGCCTCGGCGATGCGCCGGGCCTGCTGCTCGAGCGACAGCGCCAGGCGTTCGAGCATGCCCTCGATCAGGGCGAGGCGTTCGTCGGGGAGGGCGTGGTACCGGCGAGCGGCGTCGAGCAGGGCCGAGGCCGCGTCGCTCAGGGCCGGGCAGGAGCGACCCGCGGCACAGGCCCGATAGGCCTGTGCCAATGCCTGCTGGTAGGCCTGGCGCGGTTGGCGAAGCTCGGGAGTGGCGTCCAGCCACTGGCGCAGGCGCAGCCCGCTGACGCCCAGATCCAGCCCGGTGAGGCCCAGCGCGAAGAGGTGGCGCTGGTCGATGGGCAGCATGTCGTCGTGGCGGGCGAGGGCCAGCAGGCGATCGGCCATGCGGCCGCTGAACAGCGACTCGGCCTCGTTCAACGGGCGCTGATCCAGGTGCCGCAGATCCCGCGAGATGGCGCCGACCAGCCGCCGGCGCCGCAGCGTGGCGCCGAGCCCCGGCAACAGGCGGAAGCTCATCACCACCACGGTCAGGCCGATGATCACCGCCACCGCACGATTGGCGAAGCTGTCGAAGGAAAAGTCCATGCCGTTGCCGGGCATGGTCAGCAGGATGTTGAAGATGGTGAAGGCCAAGCAGTAGCCCATCATGCGCGGATGGCCGGCGCCCAGCAGGCCGAGGAACAGCGGGGTACCGAAGATCATCGCGAGCATCGGGAAGCCGCTGGCCTGGGCCAGCAGCACGTGGCCGAACAGGAAGGCGCTGGGGATCGCCGCCAGCATGCCCTTGTAGAACATCAGCGTGATGGCCACGGGGTTGTCGCGGCTGGCGAAGAAGGCCGAGAACAGGGTGCCCAGCAACATGGCCACCTGACCGCTCGACCAGTGGGTCAGGATCCAGAAGGTCGCCAGGCCGGCGAAGACCAGCCCGGCGCGCAGCGCGTTGACGCCGGCGGCGAGGTGGTCGCGATGCCAGGACAGCCGGCCGCTGCGCAGCTGCCGGTCGCCCGGGGTGATGATGGCGGCCCGCGCATCGAGCATGACGATGGCGTGGCCGAGCAGGTCGCGCACGCCCAGCACGATGCGTCGCTGCAGCGGCGAGCGGTGCTGCTCGTCGAGTGCCAGTGCCCGGTGGCGCAGCGTCTGCAGGCGGCGACGCGCGGCCGGCACACCGTCGTCCGCTTCGGCATCGCGAAAGCCGCGGGCGCACTCGGCGGTCAGGGCACGCACGTCGTCGTCGAGGCGGTCGCCGCGGTCCCCGAGCAGGTGATGCATGGCATGCAGGGTGGCGAGGAAGCGCAGCGTGCGGCGGGTCAGCACGTGGGTGGCACGCACCCGCCCCTTGCCCGCGGGCCCTTCGTAGCGGGCCGCCTGGCTGTCGGTCTCGAGCTGGGTCAGCGGGCCGAGGCTGCCGGTCAGCGACGCCTGCAGTGCCGCGTGATCGTCGCTCGCCTCGAGGCGCTGGGCGGCCTGCACGAAGGCCTGGTTGATCACGGTGTTGGCCTGCTCGGCCAGATGGTCGCGCATCTTGGTCGGCCACAGCAGGGCACTGACCAGCGTCGCGCAGATCGCGCCCAGCCCCAGCTCCGAGAGCCGGGAGACCGCCACGTCGAAGACGCTGGCCGGATTGCTGCCGGCGATCACCACGATCAGCATCGCCGTCACCGCCGCCATGATGCAGCCGTAGGAAAAGTTGTTGCGCAGCAGCGAGCTGCCGTAGGCACAGAGCATGATCCAGGCGGTCAGCGAGGCCAGCGCCGGCACTCGCGCCTGGACGAACAGGGCCATGATCGCGATCCCCGCCAGCGCGCCGATCAGCGTCCCGCCGATCTGGCACAGCCCCTTCTCGACCACCATGCCGCTCATCGGGCGGATCTGCAGGAAGGCGGCCGAGATCAGCGCCCAGTAGGGGCGGTCGAGATCGAACCACAGGGCCAGGTAGAGCGCCAGGAACATCGCCAGGCTGGCCTTGACGGCGAACTTGACGGCACTGGCCGTCGGCGTGAGATAGGCTTCGAGCAGCGGCGGCATGAGCGGCTCAGTGCGCCTCGTCGCCGAGGATGCGCACCGTCGCCGTCATCCCCGCGCTCAGCAGGGTCCCCTCGGGTAC
Organism: Modicisalibacter tunisiensis; assembly: GCF_020148005.1. GTDB lineage: Bacteria > Pseudomonadota > Gammaproteobacteria > Pseudomonadales > Halomonadaceae > Modicisalibacter > Modicisalibacter tunisiensis. Next base: position 1,936,439 of record NZ_JAGXFD010000001.1, read on the forward strand.
CGTGTCGAGGGCGATGCGCACGGGGATGCGCTGGGCGAGGCGCACCCAGTTGAAACTCGGCTGGACGCGGGGCAGCAGCTCGCTGTTGGTGTCGGTGTTGGCGTTGGCGATGCCGCGCCCGATGCCGGCGACGTGGCCGCGCAGCCGGGTATCGCCGCTCATCAAAGTCACCCGGGCCGGGGCGCCGACCCGGATGAACGGCATCTTGGTCTCCTCGAAGTAGCCGGTCACGTAGTAGGAGTCGTCGGCGACCAGCGCCATCACCGGATTGCCGGCGGTGACGTAGTTGCCGGCATTGAGGTGCAGGTTGAGGATATGCCCGGAGACCGGGGCCTTCACGGTGGTGCGCTCGAGGTCCAGCCGGGCGCTTTCCAGGTTGGCCCGGGCCTCGGCCAGGTTGGCTTCGGCGACCCGGGTGTTGATGCGGGCGATCTCCTGGTTCTCGGCGCTGATCGACTGGCGGCTGAGGCGCTGGCGGCGCGACTGCTCGTGGCGCTTGAGATCCAGCGTCGCCCGGCGCTGCTCGACCATGGCCTGCGCCTTGTCGACCGCGGCCTGGTAGCGGGCGTCGTTGATGGTGAACAGCACCTCGCCCTCTTTCACGGCGGCGTTGTCCTGCACGGCCAGGGTATCGACCCAGCCCGACACGTCCGGGGCGATGGTGATGATGTTGGCGCGTACCCGGCCGTCGCGGGTCCAGGGCGTGTACAGGTAGTAATGCCACAGCCACAGGCCGGCGGCGATGGCGGCGGCGACGATCAGCAGGGTGACGAGGATGCGCAGCGGCTTTTGCATCAGGGGGCCGTTCCGTTGGCAAGGGAGAACATGAAGGCGATGGCGGCGGTGAGGATGACGAACAGCGCGGCATCGAACCAGGCCTCGTACCAGAGTACCTGCTGGCCGAGGAAGCGATGCAGCAGGTTGCGCGTCACCACGGCGCAGACAAAGCCCAGCAGGGCATACAGCAGCAGCGGGCTGAAGTAGATGCCACCCACGGCGATTTCCTGAAGTCCCATGGCCTCTCCCGGTGCTCGCGACGCCCAGTGCGCCATCCCATGGTAACAAGCGACGGCGCCCCGCGCTCCCGGCGGCGAGCGTTGACAGGGCGACCCCGTCGCGCTTTGTGTCTTGTCGGGCTCCCGCTTATGCTGGAGCCGCGTGAATGTCAACGAAGGGTCACGCCTGCCGATCGACAATCAACAATCAAGGGTCTGCAATGGAGGCATATTCCATGACCGTCAAGAAACCGCTTGTCGCCGCCGTTTCCGCTCTTGCTCTGACGAGCAGCCTGTCGGCGCTGGCCGCGCCGATGAAGATCGGGGTGCTGGTCCCGCTGACCGGCGACCTGCAGAGCTACGGCGAGCCCGCGCTCAAGGCCACGCAGCTGGCCGCCAAGGAGATCAATGCGGCCGGTGGCGTGATGGGCGAGGATGTCCAGATCGCCAGCGGCGATACCCAGACCTCGCCGCAGCCGGGGGTGTCCGCGGCCCAGAAGCTGGTCAACGTCGAAGGGGTGAGCGGCATCATGGGCGCGCTCTCGAGCGGCGTGACCATCCCGGTGGCCCAGAGTGTCTCCAAGCCGGGCAAGATCCCGCAGATCAGCAGCGCCTCGACCTCGCCGGTGATCACCTCGCTCGACGATGGCGACTTCCTGTTCCGCACCGTGCCCTCGGATGCCTTCCAGGGCGTGGCGCTGTCGCAGATCACCGCCGACAAGGGCTACAAGACGGTCAGCATCATCTACATCAACAACGACTACGGCAAGGGGCTGGCCGAGGCCTTCACCACGGCATTCGAGAAGCAGGGCGGCAAGGTCGCCTCGACGGTCGCCTACGAGAAGGGCCAGCCGGCCTATCGCGGCGAGCTGCAGCAGGCCGACAAGGGCGATCCCGAGGCGCTGGTGCTGATCGGCTATCCGGAGAACGGCCAGACCATCCTGCGTCAGGCGTTGGAAGGGGGCTACTTCCGCAACTTCGTGTTCACCGACGGCATGAAGGCCCCGGAGCTGGTCGAGAACCTGGGCGCCGAGTACCTCAACGGCTCGGTGGGTACGGTGCCGCAGGCCCGCGACGACTCCCCCGGGGCGCAGCATTTCAGCACCGCCTATGAAGAGGCCTACGGCGCGGTGCCGCCCAAGCCCTACCTGGACACCGCCTATGACGCCTTCTACCTGATGGCGCTGGCCGCCGAGGCCGCCGGTTCCACCGATGGCGTGGCGATCCGCGATCATCTGCGCGAGGTCGCCAACCCGCCGGGCGAGCAGGTCGGTCCCGGCGAGTTCGAGAAGGCGGTGAAGCTGCTCAAGGCGGGCAAGGACATCGACTACGAGGGGGCGTCCGGTTCGGTCAACTTCGACGAGAACGGTGACGTGCCGGGCACCTTCGGCGAGTGGACCTTCGAGGACGGCAAGATCGTCACCAAGCGCATCTTCGAGCCGACGATGCCCAAGTAAGGCGCCGTGACGCGACGGTTGGCGGCATGGGCCGCCAGCCGCCGCCACGTGTACAACGCGAAGCCCCGGCCATGGTTCCATGGCCGGGGCTTTCTGATGGCCTGCAGGCTCAGCCCGCCCGAGAGCGGTACTGAGCCAGCCGCCTATCGGGAGCGACGCTGCCGGGCGATCAGGCGGGGCGGCTTCTCGGGGAGCAGCCCCTGCGGGCGCAGGACCAGGATGACCTGCAGCAGCACGCCGATCAGCAGCACGCGCAGCGCCGCGCCCTGGGTGGCGTGTTCGGCCGGCAGCATGTCGGTGAACAGCTCGGTGACCGACCAGATGCCCCAGACCACCACCGCGCCGAGGATGGCGCCGCGGTTGTTGCCGCTGCCCCCGGCGATCAGCATGACCCAGACGATGAAGGTGCCGTAGAGCGGGCGGAAGGCTTCGGGGCTGAGGAAGCCGAAGAAGTGGGCGTACAGCCCGCCACCCAGGCCCATGATCGCCGAGCCGAGCACGAACGCCTGCAGGCGGAAGTTGGCGATGTCCTTGCCGGCCGCCGCGGTGGCCGGCTCGTTCTCGCGGATCGCCCGCAGCACGCGGCCCCAGGGCGAGGCGTAGGCGCGCTCGACCAGGAAGTAGACGCCGACCACGAACACCACCACCACCAGCAGGTAGCCCAGCGGCGTGTCCAGCGGGGTGCCCTGCAGCGGTCGCGGAATGCCGGCGATGCCGCGCACGCCGTTGGAGAGCCAGTCCTCGTTCTTGATGAACAGCCGAATCATCTCGGCGATGCCGATCGAGGCGATCGCCAGGTAGTCGGTGCGCAGGCGCGCGGTGATCAGGCCGATGATCACGCCGATGATCGTCGAGGCGATCACGGCGCCGCCGAGACCCACCAGGAAGGGCAGGCCGAAGCCCCCCAGATAGGCGGGGCTGCCGGGGGTGGTGAGGATGGCGCTGGTGTAGGCGCCCACCGCGAAGAAGCCGGCGATGCCGATGTTGAACTGGCCCGTGAAGCCCCACTGCATGTTGAGGCCCAGGGCGAGCACGGCATAGACCCCGGCGAAGGTCAGAAACGAGACGAGGTAGGACGCGATGCCGGTGAGTTCCATCAGACTGTCCCCTTGAAGATGCCCTGCGGACGCAGGATGAGCATGCCGACCATGATCGCGAAGGCCACGGCGGGCTTGTAGGCGGCGGGGATGATCAGCGTCGACATCTCCATGGAGACGCCGATGATCATGCCGCCGGCGATCGCGCCGTAGGGCCGGCCGATGCCGCCGAGGATGGTGGCGGCGAAGACCGGCAGCAGGGCGCTCCAGCCCATCACCGGGTGCAGGCGCGTGTCGATGCCCAGGAACACCCCGGCCGCCGCGGCCAGGGCGCCGCCGATCACCCAGGTGACCATGATCACCCGTTCGGCGGGGATGCCCGAGACCAGCGCCAGGTCCATGTTGTCGGACATGGCGCGCATCGCCTTGCCCAGCCGGGTGCGGGTCAGGAACAGGTGCACCGCCATCACCAGCCCCAGCGAGATCAGCACGATCCACAGGTGATCGGGCTTGAGACGGATGCCGCCCAGCCAGTCGAGGCGCCAGGGGAACTGGATGCCGGTGGCGTAGCTCTGGTTGTCGGAGCCCCAGATCAGCTGCACCAGGCTGCGCAGGATCAGCGCCATGCCGAACGAGGCGATCAGCAGGATCACCGGCTGGGTGCGGCGGATGCGTCGGTAGAGCACCTGGTCGATGAACACCGCGACCACCGCCATGCCGACCATCGCCGCGGGCAGCGCCCACCAGGCGCTGAGCCCGAAGGCGGAGATGAAGGTCAGGCCCAGGTAGGCGCCGAGCGTCATGAAGTCGCCGTGGGCGAAGTGGGCGAAGCGCAGGATGCCGAAGATCATCGACACGCCGATGGCGCCCATGGTCAGCACGCTGCCCAGCACCAGGCCGTAGACGAGCAGTTGCAGGATATCGGTCATCTCAGCCCCCCAGGAACATTTCAGCGACTTCCGGATCGGCCAGGAGGTTGGGACCGGTGTCTTCGTGACGGTTGCGGCCGGTGGCCAGCACGTAGCCGCGATCGGCGATGGCCAGCGCCTGCTTGGCGTTCTGCTCGACCATCAGCACGCCGATGCCCTGGGCATTGATCTCCTTGATGCGCTCGAAGGTCTCGTCGATCAGCAGCGGCGAGAGCCCGGCGGTGGGCTCGTCGAGCATCAGCAGCTCGGGGTCGATCATCAGCGCACGGCCCATGGCGACCATCTGGCGCTCGCCGCCGGACATCAGGCCGGCCTGCTGGCGCCGCCGCTCGGCGAGCTTGGGAAACAGCGTGTAGACCTTGTCGAGACGCTTGGAGAGATCGCCCTTCATCAGGTAGGCGCCCATCTCGAGGTTCTCGCGGACCGTCATCGAGGGGAAGACGTTCTTCTCCTGGGGCACGTAGGCGATGCCGCGCTTGACCATCTGTTCCGGCTTGGCGTTGGTGATCGGCTCGCCCTTGTAGAGCACCTCGCCGGCGCGGATGCGCAGCAGGCCGAACACCGCCTTCATCGCCGTGGACTTGCCGGCGCCGTTGGGGCCGACGATCACCACGATCTCGTCGGGTTCGACGCGCAGGTTGGTGCCCTGGAGGATATCCACGCCGCCGTAGCCGCCATAGAGATCCCGGGCTTCGAGAAGACTGGTCATGAGGCATCTCCCTGGTTCGAAGGCCGGGCGTTCTCGCCCATCTGCCCGCTCATGCCGCCGCCGAGATAGGCCTCGCGGACCTGTTCATTGCGGCGCAGCTCGGTCATGGCGCCGGAGGCGATCAGTTCGCCGTTGGCCATCACGTGGACCGGGTCGCACAGCGCCGAGATCAGGTCCATGTCGTGCTCGATCACGCAGAAGGTGTAGCCGCGCTCGCGATTCAGGCGCTGGATCGCCTCGCGGATCTTGCCCAGCAGGGTGCGGTTGACCCCGGCGCCGGGCTCGTCGAGCAGGACCATCCGGGCATCGGTCATCATGGTGCGCCCCAGGTCGAGCAGCTTTTTTTGGCCACCCGAGAGGTTGCCGGCCAGCTCGTCGGCGACATGGGTGATCTCCAGAAAGTCGAGCACGTCGTCGACTTTGTCGAGCACCGCGCTGTCCTCCTGCTTGACCCGGCCCCAGCGCAGCCAGGCGTTGAACAGGTTCTCACCGCTCTGACCGGGCGGCACGACCATGAGATTTTCGCGCACGGTCATGCGCGAGAACTCGTGGGGGATCTGGAAGGTGCGGACCAGGCCGAGATGAAACAGCTTGTGCGGCGGCAGGCCGGTGATGTCGCGGCCGTCCAGCAGCACGCGGCCTTCGCTGGGGGGAAAGAGTCCGGCGACCATGTTGAACAGGGTGCTCTTGCCGGCACCGTTGGGGCCGATCAGGCCGGTGATGCTGCCCTCGGCAACCTCGAGCGAGACCCCTCGCACTGCCTGTATGCCGCCGAACGTCTTGGAGACGTTGTCGATCTGAATCAAGGAGAAGCTCCTCGCAAGCGTCCTCTTTCCGGGGCGGCGCGGGCGGTGAAACGGCGTTCACGGATGCCGGCCCGGCGATGGAGTTGTGATTGTGATGGGCCCGGGCCATCGGAGGCGGGGCGGGGATCGCCACGGGCCGTATGAGGGTGACCTTACAGGGGCTTGACCTCGCCGGACAAGCGCCGCCACCGATGGCCTTTAAACGGTTGCACCGCGCGCGATGGCGTGGGCGGCCGTCGACAGCCCCGGGCATGACAAGGCATGTTGCACTGCAACAAGGGGTCTGCTATGTTGCACTGCAACGAAGGCCGAAACCTTCGAGGTCAGCCCACCACGACGGAGGTCCTATCATGGCTACCAACACCCAGAACGCATTCGATCAGGTCAACAAGCAGTTCGAGACTTTCTATACCGGCCCGGCGCGCGCTTACGCCGCCATGGCCATGGATTACACGGAGCAGCTGGTCAACACCCAGATGAGCTTCACCAAGGCCTATGTCGACGCCGGCTTCGCCCAGACGCGCGCCATGCTCGACGTGCGTGATGCCGAAGGCTTCCGCAGCTACGTCGAGGAACAGCAGAAGGTCGTCAAGGATCTGGGCGAGCGCCTGAAGGGCGATGCCGAGAAGGTCGTTGCCCTTAACCAGGACTTCGCCAAGCAGAGCCAGCAGCTGGTCGAGGAAAACCTCAAGACCGCCAGCAAGACGGCGGGCCAGACGAAGTAAGCGTCGCTTCGGCGTCGTATCCGGGCCGGCGACTCCTGTCGCCGGCCTTTTTTTGTCTTGCCGTTTTGTCGTGCCGTTTTGTCGTGCCGCGTCAGGGGCGTGGCGTCGTGCCTTCGCGGCGCGCCCACCACCGGCCGGGCAGACGCACGTTGATCACCGCCAGGCCCGCTACCACCAGTAGTCCGCCGATGAGCTTGTTGGCTCCCAGCGGGTCGCCCAGCAGCCACATGCCCAGCAGCACGGCGAAGACCGGCATCAGCAGCGACAGCGGCACGACGCGGCTGACCGGATGCTTCTGCAGCAGCCGATACCACACCCCATAGGCGACGATCGACGACATCACGGCGGTATAGAAGACGGCACCCCAGCCGCTCCAGCCGGCGTTGCCCAGCGCCGCCCATTGCGCATCCTCGAAGAGCCAGGACCCCAGCCCCACCTGGGGAATGGCGAACAGCGCGATCCAGCCGGCCAGGGTCAGCGGCGGGATGGGGGGGCGCCACCTTGATGATCAGGTTCGACACTGCCCAGAAGAAGGCGCTGGCCAGCAGCAGGGTGGTGGGCAGCGGCGCCGGCAGGGAGGGCCCGCCGGCCAGCACCACCACGCCGCTGAAGGACATTGCCAGGCCCAGCCAGCGGCGCAGGTCAAGCCGGTCTCTAAGGAAGGCGGCGGCCAGCAGGGTCGCGAAGGGCGTACCCATCTGCACCAGCAGTGCGCCGGTGCCGGCCTCGGCCTGGCCGAGCCCCAGAAACAGCAGCGGGAAATGCAGACCACCGAAGGTTACCGACAGCAGCAGCAGCCAGGGCAGCTGGCGGCGGTTGAAGCGGGTGAAGGGCACCAGCAGGGCCGCGACCAGCGAAAAGCGCAACGTCATCAGCAACAGGGGCGGCATGTCCGCCACCCCGACCTTGATGACGATGATGTTGAGGGCCCAGATGACAATTACGGTCAATCCGAGCAGAAGGTCGCGTAGGGGCACGAATTCATCCTTGAATGGCGGTCAGGTAACCTGAGGGAAAACCGATAGAGCAGTATAAAGAAGGGGGGCGGAGGCTGCGAGGCGCCTTCGATGCGCATAATGGAAGACGGGAGGCTGTGATGCCGCGACGAGGAGTGGTTTTCGCGCTCTGGTGCGGGCTCGCCGTGCTGGGCGTGCTGACAGGGTGGGCAGGGGTGCAGGCCGGCGACCTGGAACAGCGGACTCTGGTCATTGTCAGTGGCGATCGGCGGCAGGCGATTCAGGCGGAAATCGCCCGGCGCCCGGCCGACAGGGCCCGGGGCCTGATGGAGCGAGAGCGGCTGCCCGCCGGCGCCGGCATGCTGTTTCTCTTCCCTCGCGAGCAATCCGCCACGGGCGCCTTCTGGATGTTCAACACCCGCATTCCGTTGTCGATCGCCTTCATCGATACCCAGGGCGTCATCCGCGCCATCCGGCGAATGGTCCCCTGTGCCAGCGAGCGACCTGCCGACTGCCCGCGCTATCCCGCGGGGGTCCCGTTTCGCATGGCACTGGAGGTCAACGCCGGGTTCTTCGCGCGCCATGGCATCACGGTGGGGGATCGGCTGTTGCCGACCTCGCTGCCCTGACGGTCGGGGTGACTCAGCCCAGGCGCTGGGCGATTTCGCGCCACAGGGCGGCATAGGCCCGACTGCCGGCGCAGCGCGGGGCGAAGGCGTTCACCGGGGCGCGCTCCAGCCCCATGCGCTCGATGGCGCTGGCATTGGGGATGGTCGTGGACAACCGGGTGGGCCAGTGTTCGCCGAGGTCGTCCACGATTTCCCGGTGCAGCTTGCGGCGGCGGTCGGCGAGGGTCACGAAGGGCCAGACCGGGCAGTCCTGATTGGCGTCGTCCAGGTAGTGGCGCAGCTGGTCGAGGGTGCGTTGCGAGAGCGTGGTGGGGATCACCGGCACGAGCAGGGCGTCGACACTCGAGACGATCTGTTCGGCCAGCGTCGACAGGCTGGGCGGGCAGTCGAGGATGATCAGGTCGTAGTCGTCATGCACGGGCTGGAGCATGCGGCGCAGGCGGCTGGGCTTGCGGTCTTCCAGCAGCTGTTCCATCGCCCGCGAGCCGATAGCGGCCGGCAGCAGATCGAGCCCCTCGACGCCGGTGTTGCGAATCACCTTGTCGAGCGCCGCCTTGCCCTTGACCAGCTTGCCCACGCCGCCGCGTACCTTGGGCTTGGCGCGCAGATAGAAGGTGGTCGCCGCCTGGGGGTCGAGATCCCAGAGCAGCACGCGACGGCCGTCACGGCAGGCCTCGGCGGCGAGATTGACGGCGGAGGCGGTCTTGCCCACGCCGCCCTTGATGCTGTAGAGCGCCAGCATCTTCATGGCGGGCTCCCACGGTTCGGCCGTCTGAAAGGGCGCCTTAGTCTAGCAGCGATGGTGGCCGGCCGCGTGACGGTTCGATGACAGCCGTGGGCATATTGCCAGGCTGTCATTCATTCGATAGCGCTTTACAATGATGGCTGGATCGATACACGCCCGCGCCCACCGTGCCGGGCGTGCCTCGGCGGGCAGCCACGAGCTGCGCGCCGCGGGTCCTTATCCTCCGGACCTGCATGCGGGGAAGCCGCCCGGCTTCATGATAACCAATAACGTAGCCAGACCCGGCCCGCGGGCTGGCGCATGCAAGGAATCACGACATGCTGACACGCCGCTTTACCGGATTCACCGCTGCCCTTGCGGGGGCCGCCCTGCTGTGCACCGCGTTGACCGCACAGGCCCGCGAATATTCCGTCTCCACCGTGCTTTCGAATGCCTTCCCCTGGGGGCAGGCCGCCGACAAGTGGGCCGAGCTGGTCAAGGAACGCTCCGACGGGCGTATCACGTTGCGCGTCTATCCCAACTCGCAGCTGGTCAACGGCGACCAGACCCGCGAGTTCTCGGCCATGCGCCAGGGGCTGATCGACATGGCGGTGGGCTCGACCATCAACTGGTCACCGCAGGTTCCGCAGCTCAACCTGTTCTCGCTGCCGTTTCTGATGCCCGATTATGACGCTGTCGACGCGGTCACCGGCGGCAAGGCCGGTGAGATGGTCTTCGACGCCATCGAATCGCGCGGCGTGATCCCGCTGGCCTGGGGCGAGAACGGCTTTCGCGAACTGTCCAACTCCAAGCTGCCGATCAATGAGCCCGAGGATCTCGACGGCCTGAAGATCCGCGTGGTCGGCTCACCGCTGTTCCACGACACCTTCACCGCGCTGGGCGCCAACCCCACCCAGATGAGCTGGGCCGACGCCAAGCCGGCGCTGACCACCGGGGCGGTGGACGGCCAGGAGAATCCGCTGTCGGTGTTCGACGTGGCGCGCATCGATCAGGTAGGGCAGAAGTACCTGACGCTGTGGCACTACATGAACGATCCGCTGATCTTCGCCGTCAATCGCAACGTCTGGCAGCAGTTCCCCGAAAAGGACCGCGAGCTGCTGCGTCAGGCCGCCGAGGACGCCGGTGCCTGGGAGATCGAGAAATCGCGCGGCGAGCGTGACGATCGGCTGGCAGCGATCAAGGAGCGCGGTGTCGAGGTCGTCGAGCTCGACGACGCCCAGCACCAGGCCTTCGTCGACGCCACCCGCAGCGTCTATAACACCTGGACGCCGAAGATCGGCGAGGCGCTGGTCGAGACGGCACGCCAGGCCGCCGAAAACCGCTGAGCGGCAAGTGTCGCCAACCCGCAAGCCCCGTCGGCCGGCCGAGGTGCCGGCCGACACACGATGAGGTCAACATGAAACCGCAACCGGATGCGCGACTCGAGCGCGTTCTGGCCACGCTTGCCCTGGTGGTGATCGCCCTGATCAGTTTCGCCAACGTGGTGGTGCGCTACGTCACCGATGCCTCCTTCGCCTTCACCGAGGAGATCTCGGTTTTCCTGCTGGTGGTTGTGACCTTCGCCGGGGCGGCGGTGGCGCTGCGCCGCAACGGTCACATTCGCATCGGCCTCGTCGAGCGTGCCCTGCCGCCCGGACCGCGCCGTGTGCTGATTGCGCTGCAGGGCCTCGCCGGGCTGGTGGTGCTGGGGCTGATCACCGGTTACGGCGCGCAGATGGCCTGGCAGGAGTATCACTGGCAGTCGCTGTCGCCGGGGCTCGGCGTGCCGCAGTGGTGGTACCTGGTGTGGCTGCCGCTGCTGTCGCTCGCGATGCTCGTGCGACTGGTCCAGCAGACTCTCGATCGGCTGCGCGGAGGGCTCGACGATGAGTCCTGATTTCCTGATGATCGGCAGCTTCGGGCTGCTGTTGCTGGCCGGCGTGCCGGTGGCCTTCGCGCTGGGCCTGGCCGGGGCGGTGGGCATCGTCACCGGGCTCTCGCCGGACATGCTGGCGGCACTGGGTACCAACACCTACAACAGCATCGCCAAGTACCCGTTGATCGCCATTCCGCTGTTCATCCTCACCGGCCTGATCTTCGAGCGGGCCGGGGTCGCCGCGCGGCTGGTACGTTTCGCCCAGGCGCTGATCGGCCCGCGCCACGGCGGGCTGGCGCTGGTCGCGGTGCTGGTCTGCCTGATCATGGGTGGGATGAGCGGCTCGGGACCGGCGGATGCCGCGGCGGTGGCGATGGTGATGCTGCCCAGCATGACCCGTGCCGGCTACCCCAGGCCATTCTCGGCGACGCTGATTGCCGCCTCGGCATCCACCGCGATCCTGATTCCGCCCTCGGTGGCGCTGATTCTCTACTCGATCGTGGTGCCGGGCGTCGATCTGCGTGCGCTGTTCGCCGCCGGGCTATTCCCCGGCATTTTGGCCGGCGTGGCGCTGCTGCTGCCGGCGTTCTGGCTGTCGCGGCGCCATGGCTGGGAGGCACCCTCTGAGGTCGAACGGCCGGCGCTGGGCGAGAGCTTTCGCCAGGCGATCCCCGCACTGTTCGCCCCGGTGCTGATCCTCGGCGGGCTGCGCAGCGGCCTGTTCACGCCCACCGAGGCCGCCGTCGCGGCGGTGGCCTACGGCGTGGTGGTGGGGCTGTTCCTGACCCGTGAGCTCGACTGGCGCGAACTCTGGCGACTGGTCGGCGAGGCGGCGACGATCTCCGGGGTGGTGATGCTGATCATCGCCCTGGCGGGGATCTTCGCCTGGGCGGGCACCATGCTGGGGACGTTCCGGCATCTCGCCGAGTGGCTGATCACGCTATCCGACAACGGCGCGGTACTGCTCACCCTGATCATGATTGCGGTGCTGCTCGCCGGCATGCTGCTGGATGCGATCTCGATCTACCTGATCCTGATGCCGATCCTCATTCCGGTGATGCAGCACTTCGGCTGGAATCCGGTGTGGTTCGGCATTCTGCTGGCGATGAACATCGCCATCGGCCAGTACACGCCGCCGGTGGCGGTCAACCTGATGGTCACCACCGAGGTGGCGGGCATCCGCCTCGAGCAGACCCTGGGCTGGGCGCTGGTGTTCGTGGCGGCGATGGCTATAGCGTTGCTGCTGGTGGCGCTGTTTCCGCCGATCGCGCTGTGGTTGCCGGGGGTGTTGGGCTACAACGTCTGAGCGTCGGAAAAGGTAGAAAGGAGAGGGCGGCGACCGGAGACGGTCGCCGCCTTTGCGTGAGAACGCCTGAGGAGAGTCAGTCCCGGGGCTCGATCAGCCCCTGCTCGCGGGCCATGGCATAGGCGGCCTTGGGGCCGGTCCACAGCGAGGGCAGCAGCACCAGCGACACCGGGATCGCGGTGATCACGATGAACTGCTGCAGCACGCTGATCTGCCCCGAGCCCATGTACAGCAGGATGGCCGCCATCAGCGCCATGGCGATGCCCCAGAAGGCGCGGATCAGCGGGTTGGGCTCGTCATGCCCGGAGCCCACCACGGCGATGGCGTAGCTCATCGAGTCGCCGGTGGTGGCGACGAAGATGGTGGTCAGCAGCAGGATCGCCATGGCCATCAGCGTGCCGCCGGGCAGCGCCTGGGCCACGGTCAGCGTGGCGACGTCGAACTGGAAGTTGTTGAGCGCCTCGGTGAGGTCGATCGCCCCGGTCAGCTGGTAGTGGATGCCCGAGCCGCCCAGCAGGGTGAACCACACGGTGGTGGCGATCGGCGCCAGCACCGCCACGGCGAGGATCATCTCGCGCACGCTGCGCCCGCGGGAGATGCG
>NZ_JAGXFD010000001.1:1949198-1949728 GCF_020148005.1 Modicisalibacter tunisiensis
GACCAGCCCAGCAGCTCGTGCAGGCCGAAGCTGACCTGGGTGGCCAAAAAGCCGATCGGCCCCACGGTGCCGGCGACCACCGCGATCACGCACAGCGCATCCACCACGCCGCCGAAGGCGCCGCGCATGATCCGCTCGCCGAACACCGGGTAGAGCAGTGTGCGCGGCTGCAGCGGCTGGCCCTTGACGTAGTGGGCGTGGGCCAGCACTACCGCGGTCAGGGTGCCGAGCACCGCCCAGGCGAGAAAGCCCCAGTGCATGAAGGCCTGGGCCAGCGCGCCGGGCACCGCCGCGGCGGTACCCGCCTCGGTGTCGAAGGCCGGCGGGGTGACCACGAAGTGGTAGACCGGCTCGCCGGCGGCGAAGAACACCCCGCCGCCGGCGAGCAGCGTGCAGAGGATGATCGACAGCCACTTGAAGGTGCTCATCTCGGGGACGGCGAGATCGCCGATGCGCGCCTTGGCGGCGGGGGTGGCCGCCAGGCCGATGGCGATGAAGAAGGTCAGCAGCAGCAACAGCTGGAAGTAGGC
>NZ_JAGXFD010000001.1:1949738-2329026 GCF_020148005.1 Modicisalibacter tunisiensis
CGAGATCGCCGATGCGCGCCTTGGCGGCGGGGGTGGCCGCCAGGCCGATGGCGATGAAGAAGGTCAGCAGCAGCAACAGCTGGAAGTAGGCCCCGAGGGTGCGGGCCGTCCAGGCGAAGCCGGCGCCGATGGCGCTGGCGACACCGTCGATGTCGTACAGCGACAGGGCCACGAAGACCACAATGAACCCGATGGTGAGTGTCAGTACCAGGGGGTCGCCCCAGCGTTTCTCGGAGCGGGGGCGAGGGGAAGCGGACGTATCCGGCATGAGAGAGGGACCTTGGTCGAGAGCTTGTGGCGCGACCGGCATCGTCGACCGTCGTCGGTTCGGGGGCGGTGCGCGCAAAAGCGGCCCACCCTACCATGTGGCCCGGAGGTCGGCCAGCCGCTTCGGGCGTACGGGCCAGCGGGAGTTGCTGCGGCCAGGCTTTTCTCCGGAAGGAATTCTTGTATGATAAGCGCCGCTTAACCGACTGTTTTGTCTCGGGCTAATCAGAAAGATAAACGCCCTGTAAACGCTTGAATCGGCTACCCTGTGTCTCGATGGTCGACAGGCCCGCAGTGCGGGGTGAGCGCTGTTTTAGCGTTTCCTTTTGCAGCCGCTTGCTGCCGTGCGTATCTTGCGGGTAAGCCGTACCGGCTCGGCGATGGCCGAGCGAAGAAGGGTCCGGCCGCCTGCCGGATGCTTCGGCTTTGCCGGGCATCGGGGCAGGAAGCGATCGACAACAAACCAAGAAAGAGGTGTCTTGCATGAAACGCCACGTACTTTCCGCCATGTTCTCCGGGGCGCTGATGGGCGCCGCCGCGCTGTCCACGCCGGCACAGGCGCAGCAGAACTTCATCACCATCGGCACCGGCGGCCAGACCGGGGTCTACTATGTGGTCGGCCAGTCGATCTGCCGCATGGTCAATCGCGTCGACGACGCCAACATCAAGTGCAACGCGCCGTCCACCGGCGGCTCCGTAGCCAATATCAACGGCATCATCTCCGGCGAGCTCGACATGGGTGTCGCCCAGTCCGACGTCGCCTATCGTGCCTACAACGGCGAAGGCACCTTCGACAAGCCGTTCAAGGATCTGCGCTCCGTGTTCTCCATGCACGGCGAGCCGCTGACCCTGCTGGCCCGTGCCGATTCCGGCATCAAGACGCTCGACGACCTCAAGGGCAAGCGCGTCAACATCGGCAACCCGGGTTCCGGCCAGCGCGCCACCATGGAAGTGCTGATGGATGCCAAGGGCTGGGACTCCGGCGTCTACTCCCTGGCGTCCGAGCTGACCGCCGCCGAGCAGGCGTCCGCCCTGGCCGACAACAACATCGACGCCATGGTCTACGTGGTCGGCCACCCCAACGGTTCCATCCAGGAAGCCACCACCACCGTCGACGCCAAGCTGATCCCGCTGACCGGCGACGCCGTCGACTCCCTGGTCAAGAAGTACCCGTACTACTCCAAGGTCACCATCCCCGGCGGCCTGTACAAGGGCAACCCGGATGACGTCCAGACCTTCGGCGTGAAGGCCACCGTGGTCACCGATGCCGATACCGACCCGGACGTGGTCTACCAGACCGTCAAGGCGGTGTTCGAGAACTTCGATCGCTTCAAGAAGCTGCATCCGGCCTTCGCCAACCTCAAGCCCGAGGAAATGATCAAGGACGGCCTGACCGCACCGCTGCATGAAGGCGCGGCTCGCTACTACAAGGAGCGCGGCTGGATCGACTGAGTCGACAGCTCCTCCGCTTGACGCGATGCGCGGCTGCCTTCGGGCGGTCGCGCATCGTTGGTTCTCGGCGTCGTCGAAATGCGCTCGACGCCGCCTACACTGAATGTATGCGTCACAAGCCGATGATCGTTGGCGACAATCTGCCGGTCGCCCCGGTCGCAGACACAGGGCATTGCTATGGCTGAAGACAACAAGTCGTCACCTGCCAGTTCCCAGGAGCTCGAGGATCTGGTCGCGTCCAGCGACACCGGTTCCCGCAAGCTCACGGGAACGCCTCACAAGATTCTGCTGGGGGTGGCGGCCCTCTGGTCGCTGTTCCAGCTGTGGATTGCCTCGCCGCTTCCCTTCATGCTCAAGTTCGGCGTGTTCAGCGCCACCGAGGCGCGCTCGATTCACCTGGCGTTCGCCATGTTTCTCGCTTTCCTGGCCTATCCGGCGCTCAAGCGCTCGCCGCGCGACCGGGTGCCGCTGACCGACTGGGTCATGGCACTGCTGGGCGCCGGCGCGGCGGCCTATCTGTATCTCTTCTATGACCAGCTGGCCCAGCGGCCCGGCGACCCGATCCTTCAGGATGTGGTAGTCGCCGTGGTGGGCATGCTGCTGCTGCTGGAAGCCACGCGTCGGGCGCTCGGCCCGCCGCTGATGATCGTGGCGATCGTGTTCCTGGTCTATTCGCTGGCCGGCCCGTACATGCCGGGCATGCTGGCTCACCGCGGGGTGAGCTTCGAGGGCCTGGCCAACCACCAGTGGCTGACCACCCAGGGGGTGTTCGGCATCGCGCTGGGGGTTTCCACCAGCTTCGTCTTCCTGTTCGTGCTGTTCGGCGCCCTGCTCGAGAAGGCCGGGGCCGGCAACTACTTCATCAAGGTCGCGTTCTCGCTGCTGGGCCACTATCGCGGCGGTCCGGCCAAGGCCGCCGTGGTCGCCTCGGGCATGACCGGCCTGATCTCCGGCTCGTCGATCGCCAACGTGGTGACTACCGGCACCTTCACCGTGCCGATGATGAAGCGGGTCGGCTTCTCCGCCGAAAAGGCCGGTGCGGTCGAGGTGGCGTCTTCGGTCAATGGCCAGATCATGCCGCCGGTGATGGGCGCCGCGGCCTTCCTGATGGTCGAGTATGTCGGCATCTCCTATGTGGAAGTGATCAAGCACGCCTTCCTGCCGGCGCTGATTTCCTACATCGCGCTGATCTACATCGTTCACCTTGAAGCGATGAAGGCCGGCATGAAGGGGCTGGAGAGCAGCAATCCGGTCAAGCCGCTGCTCAACAAGGTGATCGGCTTCCTGGGCGGGTTGATCGCGCTGATGGCGCTGTCGTTCGCCGTCTACTATGGCCTGGGCTGGCTCAAGCCGGTGCTCGGCGAGTCGACCCCCTGGGTGGTCGCGGTGGCGCTGGTGGCGATCTACGTGGCGCTGCTCAAGGTCAGCTCGTACTACCCCGAGCTGGAGGAGGACGACCCCAATGAAGCGGTCGTCACGCTGCCGCAGACCCGGCCCACGGTCATGGTCGGCCTGCATTACATCCTGCCGGTGATCGTGCTGGTGTGGTGTCTGATGGTGGAGCGGTTGTCGCCGGGGCTGTCGGCCTTCTGGGCGACCATGTTCATGATCTTCATCATCGTCACCCAGCGGCCGCTGATCGCGATCTTCCGCGGGCGCAGTCGCATGGCCGCGGATATCCGCGAAGGCTTCCTCGACCTGTGGGGTGGCCTGGTCGACGGGGCGCGCAACATGATCGGCATCGGCATCGCCACGGCGACGGCGGGGATCATCGTCGGCGCCGTGGCCCAGACCGGGGTCGGCCTGGTGCTCGCCGACCTGGTCGAGACGCTGTCGATGGGCAACCTGCTGCTGATGCTGATGCTCACCGCGGTGCTCAGCCTGATCCTCGGCATGGGGCTGCCGACCACCGCCAACTACATCGTGGTCTCGGCGCTGCTGGCGCCGGTGATCGTCTCGCTGGGCCAGCAGAACGGCCTGCTGGTGCCGCTGATCGCCGTGCACCTGTTCGTGTTCTACTTCGGCATCATGGCCGACGTCACGCCGCCGGTGGGACTGGCCTCGTTCGCCGCGGCGGCGGTGTCGGGTGGCGATCCGATACGCACCGGCTTTCAGGCGTTCTACTACAGCCTGCGCACGGCGGCGCTGCCGTTCCTGTTCATCTTCAACACCGATCTGCTGCTGATCGACGTCGATCTCTGGCACGGCCTGCTGATCTTCGTGGTGGCGACGGTGGCGATGCTGATCTTCGCCGCGGCGACCCAGGGCTTCCTGCTGGTCAGGAGCCGCTGGTACGAGAGCCTGCTGCTGCTGCTGGTGGCCTTCACGCTGTTCCGCCCCGGGTTCTGGATGGACATGATTCACGATCCCTACCGGGATGTGCCGCCGGCCCAGTTCGAGCAGGCCCTGGGCAGCCTGGGCAAGGGCGACAACCTGCGCGTCAAGGTCGCCGGGGTGGATGCCTACGGCAATCCCACCGAATTCTACGTGCAGATCCCGCGCCCGGACGGTGCCACCGGGGCCGAACGGATGGACAACCTCGGTCTGCAGCTGATGCAGGATGACGGCAAGACGGTCGTCGACATGACCACCTTCGGCAGCGAGGCCGAGGAGCTGGGCTTCGAGTTCGACCAGCAGATCCTGTCCGTCAAGGCACCCGAGGAGCGCTGGGCCAAGGAGTGGATGTGGATTCCGGGGCTGGCCGTCTTCGCCCTGGTGGTATTGTTGCAGCGTCGTCGCCGGCAGGCATCGTCCACCCCGGCGCCCGCGGTGTAGGAGAAACGCCATGTACCGCAAGATCGTGTTGCCCGTCGACCTCAACGAACCGGCCTCCTGGGAGCGGGCGCTGCCCACGGCGCTCGCCCTGTGCCGGACCTTCGAGGCCAGCCTGCATATCGTCACCGTGCTGCCCGACTACCACATGCCGCTGGTGGGCAGCTTCTTCCCGGAGGACTTCGGCGAGAAGGCCCGCCAGGCGCTGTCCGAGGCGCAGCACCGCTTCGTCGCCGAGCATGTGCCCGACGAGATCGAGACCCAGTGCATCATTGCCGAGGGTTCGCCCTATGTGGGCATCGTCGAGAGTGCCAGCGCCATCGGTGCGGACCTGATCGTCATGGCGTCGCACACCCGGCGCAACCTCGCGGAACGCCTGCTCGGCCCCAATGCCGAGCATGTCGTCCACCGTGCCGACATGTCGGTGATGGTGGTGCGCTGATCGGGTGATCCAGCCGGCGGGGCGGGCTGCGGGCCGTCCCGCCCGATTCGCCGTTGCGCGTTCGCCGCGGCGGCCACGGTGCCACCGGCCCGGCCGGTGGCGTCATTCTGTCGCGTCGTCGTACGGGAGTCGTCATGCACGCAGCCAAGGCCTCGCCGCGCCTTTCCGGCCTGTACCGTTACCCGATAAAATCCACCGCCGGGCGTTCGCTGGAGCGTGCCACGGTCGGCGAGGAGGGCCTGCTGGGGGATCGCCGCTACATGCTGGTGCGCCCCGACGGCACTTTTCTCACGGCACGCACGCATCCCCGGCTGCAGTGCATCGTCGCCGAGCCGTCGCCCGAGGGACTGTCGATCTGGCATCCCGATGCCGGGCGCATCGAGGCCGTGACGCGGCGCTTCGCCGCCCGGCCGTTCGAGACGGCGGTGTGGGGGGATCACTTCGCGGCCCTGACCACCGAATCGGCCCTGGATCGCTGGTTCTCCGACCTGCTGGGGGAGCCGGCGCGGCTCTTGTGGCTGGGCGAGGTCTCGTCGCGCTACCGGCCGGGGCTGGGCAAGCGGGTCAGCTTTGCCGACGGCTACCCGCTGATGGTGATTGGCGAGGCCTCGCTGACGGCGCTCAACGCGCGTCTCGAGCGGCCGCAGCGCATGGCCCAGTTTCGCCCCAACCTGGTGGTGACGGGCACCGCACCGCATGCCGAGGACGGCTGGCGGCGCCTGCGCATCGGCGAGGTCGAGTTTCTCGTCGACACGCCCTGTTCCCGCTGCGTCATGACCACCGTCGATCCGGCCACGGGGCGCTTCCAGCCGGATCGCGAGCCGCTGCGAACGCTGGCACGCTACCGCCGCGGGCCGGACGGCAAGGTGCTGTTCGGCCAGAACCTGGTCGCGCTGAACGCCGGCGAGCTGCACCTCGGTGTGCCGGTCGAGATTCTGGAAACCCGGCCGGCCGTTCCCTGACGCCGACCTCATCATTCATCCGTGGGCATGCAGACAGGATGTGGCCGCCCAGACACTGCCGGAGCCGAGGCTCCTTTCTTGCCGACAACGAGGCCCATCATGCGTCAAGTCCTGTTCCTGCTGCTGACCCTGCTGCTGCCGTGCACCGCCGCCCAGGCCGGCTCCGAGCTGCCGAGCCCGCAGGGGCGCGTGATCCTGACCGTGACCGGCGACATCACGCGCACCAACGCCGGTGACGAGGCCCGCTTCGATGCCGCCATGCTGCGGAATCTGGGGATGCACGCGGTCAGGACTCACACCCCCTGGACCGAGGGGGTCTCGCGCTTCGAGGGGCCGCTGGGCCGGGATCTGCTGGCGGCGGTCGGCGCTCGCGGCCGGCAGCTGCGGGTCAAGGCGCTCAACGACTTCGTCGCCGAGATTCCGGTCAGCGACGTCGAGGACAACGACGTGCTGCTGGCCATGCGCCGGGACGGCAAGCCGATGTCGGTACGCAACTTCGGGCCGCTGTTCGTGCTCTACCCGTTCGACGATCATCCCGAGCTGCAGACCGAGAAGATCCGCTTTCGCAGCGCCTGGCAGGTGGCCACCATCGAGGTGGAGTGAGTGACGCCGGCCGGCGCGGCGCGCCGGCCGCTTGCCGATTCCGGAGGTTCGCGTGCAGTATCCCCTGCGTCTCAAGCTGGGCGTCGTGGCGGCGGTGTGCTTCTTCGTCGGTGCCATCGGCGTGGTCAGCCTGATCTTCTGGCGCCAGGGCAGCCTGGTGCCGACGATCGGCAACGATGCCGCCTGGATCGCCTACAAGCTTGACCGCGATACCGTCGAGCTGCGCAGCCAGGTGCTGCAAGGTCGGGCGGACAGCCCGGCGGACCTGGACGAGCTGCGGCTGTCCTTCGACCTGCTCTACAGCCGTTCGCGGCTGCTCGTCGACGGGCAGATCGCCGAGCTGATTCGCTCGATTCCGGCGGTGAAGGGGCGCATCGACCCGATACTCGCGCAGGTGGCCGCCATCGATGACACCCTGCGCGGGCTGCAGCGGCTGACACCGGCGATTCTCGAGCAGCTGCAGGGGCGCTTCCAGGTCCTGGGCAGCGACACCCAGCGGCTGATCATGGCGATCAACGAGCATTTCGCGCAGACCAAGACGCGGGCGCGGGAAACCATGTTCCAGCTCTATGCCCTGCTGCTGGCGCTGATCGTGCTGATGAGCCTGGCCACGCTGGTGGTGGTGCGCTTCCTGTTCCAGGAAGCGCGGGACAACGACGCCTCCCGGCGACGGCTGGAGACGTTGAGCCGGGAGCTCGAGGTGACGGCGGAGCGCGCCGAGTCGGCGAGTCGTGCCAAGTCGGACTTCCTGGCGGTGGTCAGCCACGAGATTCGCACGCCGCTCAACGGCGTGATCGGCATGAGTGCGCTGCTGCTGGATCGCCTGCAGGAGCCGCGTTCCCGCCACTATGCGCGGACCATCCACGAGAGCGCCGAGATCCTGCTCAGCCTGATCAACGACATTCTCGACTTCTCGAAGATCGAGGCCGGGCATCTGGAACTGGAGGTCGGGCCCTTTCACCTCGGGGACTGCATCGACAGCGTGATGCGGCTGTTCGCCCCGCGCACCGACGGCTCGGCGGTCACCCTGGCGGGCCATCTCGATCCGGCGCTGCCCGTGTACCTGCGCGGCGACGTCGGGCGCCTGCGCCAGATCCTGCTCAACCTGCTCTCCAATGCCCTCAAGTTCACCGAGGCCGGCCAGGTGACGCTGACGGTCACGTGCGTGGCGGCCGGTCGGGTGCGATTCGCGGTCAGCGATACCGGATGCGGCATCCCCGTCGATCGTCAGGCCGCCCTGTTCGAGCCCTTTCGTCAGGCGGACGCCTCGACGGCGCGGCGCTTCGGCGGTTCCGGGCTGGGGCTGGCGATCTGCAAGCGGCTGGCCGGTGCCATGGGCGGCGAGATCGGTTTCGCCAGCCGCGAGGGCGAGGGCAGCCGCTTCTGGGTCGAGCTGCCGCTGCCGGCCGCCGCCGCGGCCTGCCTGCCGACGCCGTCCCATGCCCGGTTCCCCGAGGCCGGGCGGGCCCGGCTCGCGGGGCGGGTGCTGGTGGCGGAGGACAACCCGGTCAATCGCCAGGTGGCGAGCGCCATGCTCGAGCGCTTCGGCCTCGAGGTGGCGGTGGTCGAGGATGGTCGGGCCGCCGTGGCGCGGGCCCGCGAGGAGGCCTTCGACCTGATCTTCATGGACATGCAGATGCCCGGCATGGACGGTATCGCCGCGACCCGGGCGATCCGCGAGCAGGGCGGGGCGCTCGCCGAGGTGCCGATCGTCGCCATGACCGCGGGAGCGATGGCGGGCGAGAAGTCGCGTGCCCTGGCGGCGGGCATGAATGGCTACCTGACCAAGCCGGTGCTGCCGGAGTCCCTCGAGCGTCTGCTGCATCACTACCTGGACGGCGAGGGCGAGGCGTCGGGGGCGTCCCTGCCGGGGGCGTCCCTGCCGGGGGCGTCCCCGCCGGCCTCGGACGCCTCGCCGGAGTCGCCGCTGGTCGATGGTGCCGTCCTCGGCGAGTTGCACGACTCGCTGGGCCGGGACACCCTCGCGGAGCTGATCTCGCTGTTCCGCGGCCAGGTCCCGGAGCGCCTGTCCCGGCTGGAGGCCGCCCGGGCGAACTCGGACGACGCGGCGCTCGCCCATCAGGCGCACCTGCTCAGGGGCGAGGCCGTCGGGCTCGGCCTCTATCGCGTCGCGACGCTATCCGGCGAGCTGGAAGCCCAGATCGCGCGGTTGGCCCCCTCGGCCCGCGAGGCGCGGCTGCAGGCGCTCCGCCTGGCCCTGGAGGAGACGCTGGACGCCCTGCCGGCCGGCGTCGAGTGAGCGGCGGCGCCAGCGTCAGAGAAAGCGTGTGTCGCGATCGTCGCTGCCGAGCTGGGCGATCTCGCGGGGGCGCCCCTCGGCGTCGAGACGCACATGGCCGATGCCCGCGCCGTTCCACAGCCGCTCGCCGGCCCGGGCGCGTTCCGGCACCAGCGGGCGGACATGCATGCGCCGGCGCTGGGTGAAGAGGTTGAGCGGCGACCAGGGGGCGTAGAGCCAGCGGTTGAGGCGGTCGAAGGCGTCGAGCAGGGTGTCGGGAAAGGTGTTCTTGAGCCCGCTGCTGGTGACCTGCCAGATGCGCGGGCCATGCCGGTGATGGCGCAGGCGGACCTCGTAGGCGAAGGAGTAGTGCACGTCGCCGGAGAGGATCACGTAGTGCCCCGGGGTGCGCGAGTGACGGAAGATGTTGAGCATCACGCTGGCGGCGCCGCGATGCGCCATCCAGTTCTCGGCATCCACCAGCAGCGGCTTGCCTGCCCAGGTGAACAGGCGCTGGATGCCCTCGATCAGCTTGACGCCGAAGATCGGCGCCGGCGACACCACGATCACGCTGGGCTCGTCGAGCAGCGTCTGCTGGAAGTCGCTGAGCGCTTCCCAGTCCATCAGTCCCGACGGGCGGTGCCGGGCGCGCTCGCTGCGCCAGCGTCGCGTGCGCGTATCCAGCACCACCACTCGCGGCGTGGTGGGCAGGGTGTAGTCCCAGCCCTCGAAGCGCAGCAGCTCGCCAATCAGCGTGTCCTGTCGCTCGGCCGGCAGCGCGTCATCGGCGGCGGCGTCGAGCAGCGCGGCAAGCGAGCCGAGCGGCGCGTCGAGCCGCGGCGGGGCGTTACCCCAGCCCTGGCAGAGCAGATAGCCGAGCAGGGCGTTGCCGATGATCCGCCGCGAGAAGGGGTGGCCGTAGGCGGTCTCCTCCCAGGCGGCGGTCAGGTTCCAGTCGTCGGTGATGTCGTGGTCATCGAAGATCATCAGGGTGGGCAGCTGGGCCATGACCCGGGCCGCCTGCGGCAGCGTGGCGACGAAGTCGTCGATGGCCGCCGCTTCCCTGTCCCAGGTGGCCGCGTCGCCGGCGTCCAGCGCCGGGCGGGGCGGGTCGATCAACCGCCAGGCCACCGGCGACCAGACCAGCAGGTACATGGCGACCACCTCGGCGAAGGTGATCAGGTGATTCGAGGCGTTGGCGGTGGTGAAGATGGGCTTGCGCACCCCGCCGAAGAAGCGTTCGCGCAGGGCCTCGCTGGACTCGAATTCGGGCAGCAGGCGCTCGCGATGGTAGTAGGTGGCCGGATGGGCGAGCAGCTCGGCGCTGTCGTTGACCACCGCGCCCTCGAGGCGCTCGCCGTACAGCCCGAGGCGCCGGATCAGGGCGTGGATGGCGGCCAGCAGGGGGCCGGCGACGTCGTCGGCGTAGATCTGGTCGCCGGTCAGCATGAGCAGGGCCGGACGGGCCTCGGGCGTGTCGCGGTGCGCGGCGAACCAGCGGTCGGCACGGGCCAGGCCGTCGGCCGCCGGATGATGCGGGCGCCGGCAGGAGCCGTGCAGCAGGTCGTCGCAGTGCGAGCGCAGCACGAAGTCGGGACGCGCCTGGCCGGGGTAGAGCAGGTGCGGTGCCCATTCGGCGATGCCACGCGACCCGCCATCACCGGTCGCCATATGCAGGTCGTAGCCGATCGGCACGTCCTCGGGCAGGGCGTCGTCCAGGGTGACGTGAATCAGGTGCACCCAGGCGTGGCGGCCGACGCGCAGCCGGCGGCAGGCGTCATCGAGGGGCCGGCGGCGGCTCTCGCCATCGCCCGGCGTCAGGGTCAGCTGCAGCTCGAGCGGCCGGGAGGCCACCAGCCACAGGGTCAGATTGGTCGGCTCGGCCCGCCGCAGCAGCGGGCCGGCCAGTACCTCGGGCAGCGAGGCGGCGGGAGAATCGGTCATCGGGCGCGTGGGTCCTGCCGGCGACGAAAGCGCCCAGCTTAGCGGGCCCGGCCGTGGCTGGCCATGCCCGCAGGCATGCTCGGGCGGTGGCTCAACCCCGCGGTGTGCCCGGCGCGGCGGCATCGGCCAGGCACTGGCGGACCTCGGCGTCGCTGGTCTGGTCGAAATGGCGATACCACTGGCCGACCGACGAGAATCGCTCGGGCGCGGCCAGGCACACCACCTCGTCGGCCTCGTCGCGCAGCAGCGTCAGGCTGTCGGGGGCGGCCACCGGCACGGCGACGATGCAGCGTCCGGCGCCGAGGCGTCGCAGCGCCTGGACGGCGGCACGCATGGTCGCGCCGGTGGCGATGCCGTCGTCGACCAGCACCACCGTGGCGGCGGCGAGGTCGGGATAGGCGCGATCGCCGCGATAGGCCTGTTCGCGCCGGGCCAGCTCGGCGCGCTCGCGCTCGATGACGGCATCCAGCGCGCGGGGACCGATCCCCAGTCGAGTCACCAGGTCCTCGTCGACGACCGTGACCCCGCCGCTGGCGATGGCGCCCATGGCGAACTCCTCGTGGCCGGGCACGCCCAGCTTGCGCACGACCAGCACGTCGAGCGGCAGATCGAGCCGGCGGGCGATCTCGGCGGCGACCGGCACGCCGCCGCGCGGCAGCCCGAGCACCACCGCCGGTGGTGTCACCCGGCCCGACAGATGACTGGCAAGGCGCTCACCGGCGTCGTGACGATCCTGAAAGGGCAGCTCGGTCATGGCGGGATTCCTCGGCAACGGGATCGGCTGGCTGTGTTCAGCGTGGCCAGTCTCCCGGGCCGGGGTCAATGACCGGCGTCAACAGGTCGTCGAAGGCGCGGTGCATGGCGCCCGGCAGCGCAGCGAGCGCTCCACGACCGTCACCCCTGGGCGATAGTCGCCGCGCGCCGCGGCGATCGCGCGGGCCAGGGTCAGCTCGGCGATGCGGGCGTGATCCTGAGGCAGCGAGTTGACCGGCCGCGGCAGGAAATCCAGCAGCCGATCATCGCCGAAGGTTGCCAGACGCAGGGTATCGGGCAGGTCGCCGCGGGCCAGCAGCACGTCCAGGGCGCCGTCGAGCAGGGTATAGGAGGCCGTGACCAGGGCGTCGGGCATGCCGCGCTCCGCCAGCAGCCGCTCCATCAGCAGGGCACCGTCGTGGCGATCGTAGCGCGCCGCGGAGAGGATCCACGGTTCGGCGCCGGCGGCTGCCACGGCCTGCTCGAATCCCTGCCGGCGCTCCCGGGTCATCGACAGCTCGTCCACCGCATCGAGCCAGGCGATGTGGTGCACGTCGGCATCCAGCACCGAGCGGGTCAGCGTCTCGGCGGCGGCGACGTTGTTGCTCAGCACGCAGACGAAGCGCGCCGGATCGAGTGCGCGGTCGACGGCGATCACCGGCAGGCCGCCGGCCATCAGGTCGACGTAGAAGGGGTCCGCCGCCGCCAGGCTGGTGGCGACGATCAGCGCCTGGCAGCGCTGGGCGCGCAGGGCACGGGCCAGTTCGCGCTCGGTGGCCGGGTCGTCGTCGGAGCCGGCGATCAGCAGCTGGAAGCCCTGCTCGCGGGCGCCGCGCTCGAGGCGCTTGGCCAGCCGGGCGTAGCTGGCGTTCTCCAGGTCGGGAATGATCAGCCCCAGGGTATGGCTCTGGCCGCGGCGCAGGGCGGCGGCCTGGGCGTCGACCCGGTACTGGTAGCGCTCGACGATGGCCATCACGCGCTCGACGGTGTCGCGGCTGATGCGGCGCTCCTCGGCCTTGCCGTTGATCACATAGCTTGCGGTGGTGCGTGAGACGCCGGCCAGGCGGGCGATTTCGGCAAGAGTCATGGCCATCTCGTCGTTGCGGCTCCGGTTGGGATGATGCGTCCATTCTACGGAAGTGGGGGTTTTTCGGCCCCCTGCCAAGGTCGTAGGGAAAGGCGCTTGATTAATCGGGTGGATCGTTTCAGCATTGCTCCCATGAACAAGGTGACACGATTCAGCGAGACGGGACAAGTCGAATCCGCGACGACCCTGTCCCGTGTCCGAGGGCGGCGCCGGGGCCGTGGCTGCCGGCACCGCGAGGAGGCTTATCCATGTTGACGCTTCAAACCGACGACGTCGTGCTCGGCTGCCGGGCCGCCGACTGGCGCGACGCCCTCGACCAGGCGGCGCGTTCGCTGGTCGAGGCCGGCCGCGCGACCCCCGAGTACCGCGATGGCCTGCACGAACGCGAGGCCCAGTCATCGACCTATCTGGGCAACGCCATCGCCATCCCCCATGGCACGCCGGCGAGCCGCGATCAGGTGCTGACCACCGGCGTGCGCGTGCTGCAGTTCCCCGACGGGGTCGCGTGGCATGACGGCAACCGGGTGCACGTACTGGTGACCATCGCCGCGCAGAGCGACGAGCATCTGGACATCCTGCGCGCGCTCACCCATGTGCTCGACCGCGACGGTGTGGCCGGGCGGCTGGCGTCGGCCACCAGCCGCGAGGCGGTGCTCGCCGAGCTGTCCAGGGCGCCGGTCAGCGCCCGGGTGGATGCCGACACGCTGTGCCTGAACTTCCCCGCCCGGGACCGCTTCGAACTGGCCCTGGCCGGCGCGGCGCGGCTGCGTCAGGTCGGCTGTGTCGACGGCGACTTCGTCGCGGCGGTCGTCGCCCAGGAGCCGGTGGCGCTGGGCCAGGGCCTGTGGCTGGCCAGCAGCGACCGCGGCGTGAGCACGCCGGCGCTGTCGCTGGCCACGCCGGAGCAGGCCTTCTCCGGCCCGTTGGGTCCGGTCAACGGCGTGTTCTGCCTGGCCGGGCAGGGGGACGCGCATCGCGGCCTGCTGGAGCGTCTGGCCGAACTGCTCGATGCCGGTGGCGGCGAGGCGCTGGCCGATGCCGATGCGGCGACCGTGCTGGCGCGGCTGGCCGGCGAGACGGCCAGCGCCGAGACCGCGCGGGTCCGGGTGCTCAATGCCCACGGCCTGCATGCGCGCCCGGCCAAGCAGCTGGTGCAGGTGGCCCGCGCCCAGGCGCTGCCGATCAAGGTGCGGCTGCTCGAGGGTGCGGCCGAGTCGGTCTCGGCGGCGAGCCTGACCAAGGTGATCGGCCTGGGTGCGCGGCGCGGTCAGACGCTGGTGTTCTCCGCCGAGGGCGCGGGTGCCGCCGAGGCCCTGGCCGAGGTCGCCGCGGCGGTGCGCGACGGGCTGGGCGAGAAGGTCGAGCCCTTCGAGGAGCGCCGCGGTGTCGATGACGTCGAGCAGGCGGGCGCCACGGTCGAACTCGAGCCGCTGCCGGCCGACACGCCCCATCCCGCGGTGGCCGCGTCGCCGGGGCTGGCCATCGCGCCGGCCTTCGTGATGCGCCTGCCGCGCTTCGACTATCCGGAACGGGCCCGCGACCTGCAGGGCGAGCGGGCTGGCGACGCCACCACCCAGCGCGGGCGTCTCGAGCGGGCGATGCACGAGGCCATCGAGCAGCTCGAGGCGCTGATTCGTCAGGCCAAGGGCGGCGAGGTGGCCGAGATCCTGTCGATGCACGAGGAGATGCTCGACGACCCGGAACTGCGCGAGGCCGCCCACGAGGGCATCGCCGATGGCCTGTCCGCCGAGGCGGCCTGGTGGCAGGCGGTGGACACGGCGGCGCGCGCCCAGGAGGTGCTCGCCGATCGCCTGCTCGCCGAGCGGGCGGCCGATCTGCGCGATGTCGGCCGTCGGGTGCTGGGCATTCTCTGCGGTGCCGAGATGCCGACGCCGCCCGACGCGCCCTACATCCTGGTCACCGAGGATGTCGGTCCCTCCGACGTGGCGCGACTCGACACCGGCAAGGTGCGCGGGCTGCTCACCGTGCGCGGCGGTGCCACCTCGCACAGCGCGATTCTCGCGCGGGCGCTGGGCATTCCCGCCGTGGTGGGCGCCGGCGAGCGGGTGATGACGCTGGCCGACGGCACCGAGCTGATCCTCGATGGCGAACGGGGCCGGGTGATTCCCGCGCCGTCCAACGAGCGTCGCGACCGCGCCGAGCTGCGCCTCAAGGAGCGCGAGATCCGCGAGCGCGAGGCGCATGCCCAGCGTTTCGAATCGGCGCTCACCCGGGACGGCCATCGCGTCGAGGTGGCGGCCAACCTGGGCAATACCGCCCACGCCGGCGACGCCGTCGAGCACGGCGCCGAGGGTGTCGGCCTGCTGCGTACCGAGTTCGTGTTCATGGCCCATGCCGAGGCGCCCGATCTCGAGACCCAGATCGGCGAGTACCGCCAGGCCATCGAGGCCCTCGACGGCCGCCCGCTGGTGGCCCGCACCCTGGACGTGGGCGGCGACAAGCCGCTGCCCTACTGGCCGCTTCCCCAGGAGGACAACCCCTTCCTCGGCCTGCGCGGCATTCGCCTGGCGCTGACCCGGCCCGAGATTCTCGAGACCCAGCTGCGCGCACTGCTCACCGCCGCCGGCGACAGGCCGCTGCGGATCATGTTCCCGATGGTCAAGGACATCGCCGAGTTCCGCGCCGCCCGCGCGATCTTCGAGCGCGTCCAGGCCGAAGTGGGGGCGAGCGACGTGCAGCTCGGCGTGATGATCGAGATCCCCTCCTGCGCGCTGCTGGCGCCGAGCCTGGCCGAGGAGGTCGATTTCTTCTCGATCGGCACCAACGACCTGACCCAGTACACCCTGGCGATCGACCGCGGCCACGCCGAACTCTCGGCGCAGTCCGACGGCCTGCACCCGGCGGTGCTGCGGCTGATCCAGATGACCGTCGACGCCGCCCATGCCAAGGGCAAGTGGGTCGGTGTGTGCGGCGAGCTGGGCAGCGATGCCCAGGCGATCCCGGTGCTGCTGGGGCTGGGCGTCGATGAACTGTCGGTGTCGATCCGTCAGGTGCCGATGGTCAAGGCCCGGCTGCGCGAGCTGAGCCTCGACGAGGCCCGTCGCCATGCCGAGGCCGCCCTGGCGCAGTCCACCGCCGAGGCGGTCCGCGAAGCGCTGGAGGCACTCTGATGGCCCGGATTCTCGCGATCAGTCTCAATCCCGCGCTGGACCTGGCGATCCGTCTGCCGCAACTGGCGCTGGGCCGGGTCAACCGCACCGAGTCCACGCACCTGGAGGCCGCCGGCAAGGGCGTCAACGTGGCGCGGGTGCTGGTGGCCCTGGGCCATGACGTCACGGTCTCGGGCTTCCTCGGTGCCGCCAACGACGGGGTCTTCGTGCGCGCCTTCGCCGACCTGGGCGTGGAAGACGCCTGCCGGCGGGTGGCCGGCGAGACCCGCATCAATGCCAAGGTCGCCGAGCACGACGGGCGCGTCACCGACATCAACGGCCCCGGCCTGGCGGTGGACGCCGGCGCGCTCGAGGCGCTGCGCGACGACCTCGACGCCCGCGCCGGCGACTCGTCGCGTCGCCCGGACGCCGTGGTGATCGCCGGCAGCCTGCCGCCGGGGGTCGAGGCCACCGACCTGGTGGCGCTGGTCACCCGGCTGGGCGAGCGGGGCATCCCGGTATGGGTGGACACCAGCGGCCCCGCGCTCACCGCGGCGATCGACGCCGGGCCGACCGCGGTCAAGCCCAACGAGCAGGAGCTGGCCGACTGGGCCGGTGAATCGCTGGACGGCGAGGCCCCGCGCCTCCAGGCCGTGCGCCGGCTGCATGCCGCCGGTGTCGCCGAGGCACTGATCTCCGCCGGCCGGGACGGGGTGCTGTGGGCCAGCCGCCGCGGCGAATGGCTGGCCCTGCCGCCGACGGTCGCGGTGACCAGCACCGTGGGCGCGGGGGACACCCTGGTCGCCGGCATGCTCCACGGGGTGCTGAGCGGCCATCCGCCCGAGCAGGTACTGCGTTTCGCCACGGCGCTGTCCGCGGAAGCCGTGCGCCATGTCGGCGTGGGCGACCCGCACGCCGACGACTTCAACGATCTCCAACGACAAACACGCGTGCAGCGCCTTGACGACGGCGAACGGCACGCAGGGGGAGTCCACGCATGAACGTGATTCTGATTACCGCCTGCCCCAGCGGCATGGCGACGACCTTCCTGGCGGCGCGCCGGCTGGAGCAGGCGGCCCTCCGCCGAGGCTGGCACGCGACGGTGGAGATGCACGGCGAACTGGCGCCGGTCACGCCGGTCTCCGCCGAGGCCATCGACGCCGCCGAGCTGATCATCGTCGCCGCCGATCGGGTGCCCGATCCCGAGCGCTTCCGCGGCAAGCCGCTGTTCCAGGCGCCGATCAATCAGGCGCTGCCCGACCCGGGCGACTTTCTCGAACGGGCCGCCCGCGAGGCGACGCCCTTCACACCCGCCGCCCCCGACGCGGCCACCGCGGCCGATGACGGGGCGGGGCGGCGCATCGTCGCCGTCACCGCCTGCCCGACCGGGGTGGCGCATACCTTCATGGCCGCCGAGGCGCTGGCCGAGGCAGGGCGGGCCCTGGGCCACGCGATCCGCGTCGAGACCCAGGGCTCGGTCGGCGCCCAGGACGCGCTGACCGAGGCGGAGATTCGCGACGCCGACGTGGTGATCCTGGCCTGCGACATCGAGGTCGATCCCAGCCGCTTTGCCGGCAAGCGCGTGTGGCGCACCTCCACCGGCAATGCCCTGAAGAAGCCCAAGGAGACCATCACGGCGGCGCTGGACAATGCCGCCGTGGAAAGCGCCACCCAGGCCGCGGCCGGCGACGGCGGCGAGGCGAAGAAGAGCGTCAAGGAGAAGGGCGTCTACAAGCACCTGCTCACCGGGGTGTCGTTCATGCTGCCCATGGTGGTGGCGGGCGGCCTGTGCATCGCGCTGTCGTTCGTGTTCGGCATCAAGGCCTTCGAGCAGGACGGTACCCTGGCCGCGGCACTGATGCAGATCGGCGGCGGCAGCGCCTTCAAGCTGATGGTGCCGGTGCTGGCCGGTTACATCGCCTACTCGATCGCCGACCGGCCCGGCATCGCCCCGGGGATGATCGGCGGCTGGCTGGCCTCCACGCTGGGTGCCGGCTTCATCGGCGGCATCCTCGCCGGCTTCCTGGCGGGCTATTCGGCGAAGGCCGTGACCCGCTACGTCAAGCTGCCGGCGAGCATCGAGTCGCTCAAGCCGATCCTGATCATCCCGCTGCTGGCGAGTCTGTTCACCGGGCTGGTGATGATCTATGTGGTGGGCACGCCGGTGGCGGCCGTGCTCGACGGCCTGACCGGCTTCCTCAACAACATGGGCTCGGCCAACGCCGTGCTGCTCGGCACGCTGCTCGGTGCCATGATGTGCTTCGACATGGGCGGGCCGGTCAACAAGGCGGCCTACACCTTCGGTGTCGGGCTGCTGGCCTCCGAGACCTATGCGCCGATGGCGGCGATCATGGCCGCCGGCATGGTGCCGGCGATCGGCATGGGCATCGCCAGCTTCGTCGCCCGCCAGAAGTTTTCCGAGCCGGAACGCGAGGCGGGCAAGGCCTCTTTCGTGCTGGGGCTGTGCTTCATCACCGAGGGGGCGATCCCCTTCGCCGCCAAGGATCCGCTGCGGGTGATTCCCGCCTGCATGGTCGGCGGCGCGGTGACAGGGGCGCTGTCCATGCTCTTCGGCGCCAAGCTGATGGCCCCCCACGGCGGTATCTTCGTGCTGCTGATCCCCAATGCCATCAGCCCGGTGCTGCCCTACCTGCTGGCGATCGTCGCCGGCTCGCTGGTCACCGGCCTGGGCTATGCGGCGATCAAGCGCCACAGCGAGGCGGTGGCGGTCGCCGAGGCGGCCTGACAGCCCCGCCTGTCCGGTCCGGCGGCAGGCCGGCGCAGCACGCGCCGGCCTGCCGCCGGTTTTCTTTTTGCGGTCCTTCTCTCGCACCCTGACGCCATCGGTGTGGCCGGGGTGACATTGCCAGGCATCCGTTAGCCGCGTAAATTTTCCCGACACACGCATTCGTTTCGGGAGTTCGCATGGTGTCACCTCGGCTGTTCACGCCCCTCACGCTCGGCGGGCTGTCGCTGCCCAACCGCATCGTCATCGCCCCCATGTGTCAGTACTCCGCCGATGGCGAAGGCAGCATGACCGACTGGCACACCATCCACCTCGGCCAGCTGGCGCTGTCCGGCGCCGGCCTGCTGATCATCGAGGCCACGGCGGTCTCGCCGGAGGGGCGCATCAGCCCCTGGGACCACGGCCTCTACAGCGACGCCAACGAACGGGCGCTGGCCCGGACCCTGGCGGCGGTGCGGGCGCATTCGCCGATGCCGATCGGCATCCAGCTCTGCCACGCCGGGCGCAAGGCCTCGTCCCGGGTGCCCTGGGAGGGCGGTGGCCAGTTGCCGCTGGAGGAGGGCGGCTGGGACACCCTGGCGCCTTCCGCCGTGCCCTACTCGCCGGGCCAGCGCGAGCCGCGGGCGATGACCACGGCGCAGATCGAGCAGCTCAAGGCGGACTTCGTGGCCTCGGCCGAGCGTGCCGCCCGGCTGGGGCTCGACCTGATCGAGCTGCACGCCGCGCACGGCTATCTGCTCCACGAGTTCCTGTCGCCGCTCAGCAACCGGCGCGACGATGCCTACGGCGGCAGCCTGGAGAATCGCATGCGCCTGCTGCTGGAGGTGTTCGACGCCGTGCGCGAGGTCTTCCCCGCCGACAAGCCGGTGGGCGTGCGCATCTCCGGCAGCGACTGGGTCGAGGGCGGCTGGGATCTCGAGCAGAGCGTGGTGCTGGCTCGCGCCCTGGAAGCGCGCGGCTGCAGCTTCCTGCACTGTTCGGGAGGCGGGTTGTCGCCGGATCAGCGTCTCGACCTCGGCCCCAACTACCAGGTGCCGTTCGCCCGGCGCATCAAGGCCGAGACGACGATGCCGGTGATCGCGGTGGGGCTGATCACCGAGCCCGAGCAGGCCGAGGGGATCCTGGTCGGCGAGGAGGCGGACGCCGTGGCCCTGGCCCGGGGCATGCTCTACGACCCGCGCTGGCCCTGGCACGCGGCGGCCCGGCTGGGGGCGAGCGTGCATGCACCGAATCAGTACCTGCGCTGTCAGCCGCGCACCTTGAAGGGGCTGTTCGACTAGTTGTGATCGCTCGGCCGGGGCCGGCCATTCGCCAGTGGCCGGATCGGCAGCGGTGGTGTAGCTTTTGCATCCTTGAAACGGCGGGCCGTTACCCCGGCCCCCGTCACACCGGCTCCCTACCCGGGATGCCGGATGCAAAAGGAGATACACGATGTCGACTTCACCCGTCACCCTGATGGTGGCGCGCCGCGTGGCTCGCGGTCGCTACCGGGACTTCAACGCCTGGCTCAACGAGGGCCGTGACCTGGCTGCGGACTTTGCCGGCTACCTGGGCTCCGGCGTACTGGCGCCACCACCCGACGACAATGAGTATCAGATCGTCTTTCGCTTCGCCGATGAGGCGACGTTATCGACGTGGGAGCACTCCGCGTCGCGGCGCGCCTGGCTGGCCCGCGGTCGTGACCTGTTCGAGGCGCCCCAGGAGCTCCGGGCCACCGGCCTCGACAGCTGGTTCCGCGACGGCCGGGGTCAGACGCCGCCGCGCTGGAAGCAGGCCATCGCCATCTGGCTGGCGTTCTTCCCGATCTCGCTGACTTTTCAATGGCTGCTCGGCGATGCCCTCGGCAGCCTGCCGCTGGTGCCGCGGGTGCTGGCCAGCACCCTGATGCTCACCCCGGTGATGGTGTTCGTGTTCATTCCGCTCTCGACGCGGTTGCTGGCGCCGTGGCTCAACGCCCCGCCCGCCGGAACCCGGCGTCTGCCGGCCTGGCGTCGGGCCCGGCGGAGTGCCTGACAGCATCAGGGCGTCGGCGCGTCGGGCCCGATGTCGAGGGGGTGGCTCAGATAGCCCAGCCGTGGCCCGCCGACATGCAGGGTGACTCGGCCCTCGCCGCGGATCAGCCAGCGGGCGTGGGCGCGATGCTCGCTGCCCCGTGAGCGCTGGTACCAGGGCATGTGCGCCGCCTCGTCGAGGCCGCGTCCCCAGCCCTCGAGATGGCCCAGATGCTGCCGTGCCCGGCCGGGCTCGCATAGCCGGCAACCCTCGGTCTCCAGCCAGGCCTCGACGCCGACGTTCCAGGGGCGCTCGCGCGCGGCATTGACGCCGTGGGTCGGCAGGTAGCCGCGGTTCTCCACCGTGACCCGCAGTTCCCGGTAGTCGCCGCCCAGCGGCTCGCAGCGCATCTCGGCGATCGCCAGCCGCGGCACCAGCGAGGCCACGCGCAGCCAATAGTCGGCGATCCCCGCACACAGCGCCGGCAACGCCTCGGGTGGCGGGTTCCACAACCCGATCACCGGGTCCAGGCCGCCGGCCTCCAGCGCGCCCAGCTGCGGGTGCGCGAGCGCCTGCCAGGGCCGGAACAGGCGCCGGGCATTGTGCGTGGCGTCCCAGTCCGCCAGCCGCTCCATCGCCGCGCGGTCGAAGGTGGTGTAATGCTCGACGAAGCGCCGGGGGCGCGGCTGTCCGAGCCGCTCGAACAGGTCCCACAGCTCGCAGACCTGGGCCACACAGCCGCGCTGATGATAGGCGAACTCGGTGAGATCGCCATGCAGCGGCGTCTCGGGCGCGTAGGTGAACTCCTCGAAGCCGCTGACGGTGGGGTAGCCGACGCACGCCCGGCCCCAGGCGGCCAGCTGCCGGTAGACGGCCAGATCGCCCGGGTCCATGCGCGCGTCCGGGGCGTCGATCAGCGGGCGGATGAACACCCCGCCGAAGGTGTGCAGGTTGAGCCAGGCGTAGAGCTGCGGATGGGCGACGGCGAACTCGATCACCGCGCGGGTCTCGGGCTCGCTGCCGGGGTAGGGGCCGGCGCCGACCTGCCCGGGCTCCGCGTGCCAGTCCCAGGGGAAGTTGCGGTTGAAGTCCGGGGTGCCCTCGAGCCACTGCGGCTCGGGGATCGTCTCGCCGTCCCAGCCGTCGATGACGCCTTCGGGGTAGAGCCGCCAGTAGGGCGGCGGGTCCTCGACCCGGCGTGGCAGCATCAGCCCCGGGTGCTGCGGCGAGGCGACGAAATCGCCGGCGGGGTCGGGCAGGCGCAGGTAGCGGCAGCGGCCGTCGCCGTCGAGATCCTGATGGCGCCAGCGCGGCAGATCCGGCGCGCCCTGGCTGGGCCGTGGTGCGGAGCGCACGAAGCCGCCCCGGCGAAGCACCGGCTCGGCGCCGTCCGGCGACAGGCGCGGGCAGATGTAGAAGGGCACGTCGCGCAGGAACGCGCGCAGATGCTCGGGCAGGTGTTCCGGGAAGGCATCGGTAGGCCCGCCGGGCAGGACACCGGGGCCCAGGTGCAGCGCCAGGGCCGCCTCGGCCACCGCCAGGGCGACGCTGGAACCGGCCAGTTCGGCGCCGTGCATGTTGCCGTCGACCCATACGGCGGGGCGACTCCGCTGCGGCTCCGGGCCGACGGTCAGCACCCAGATCTCGCGGCCTTCCGGCGTGGTGCCGATGCTCGAGAGCGCGACCAGCTCGGGATACGCCGCCGCCCACCCCTCGAGCCGGCGGGTCAGCGCCGCGTAGTCCAGATAGCCGCTGCGGAAGTCGTCGTCACCCGTCGTCGCTGGCATATCCCGTCCCTCCCACATTCCCCGCTCTGGAACAGTATGGTCCAGCGCGGCGGCGTCTTTTCGTTGTGCCTGCGGCTTCAATTAAAAGAGCGACATGCTTCGCGCTTTATTAGCAGACATAATCTGCATGTCCGCTTCTGGCCGAAAGCTGACTAAAAAATTGGCAAAGTCCCATGGCCATGCCAGTGGAGTGCTGGGAGGTTTCTATTTCGCCACACCGCCTCTATTCGAGGCCATTCAGGATGTGTCGTGCCAGGGATGCATAGTCACCGTCGAAATGGTGTCCGCCTCGGGTCCTGATTCGTTCGGCGCGATCGAAAACGGCAGCCGGGCAGGCGCTGTCCTGCTCGTCTTCACCGTAAAAGCATTGAACCTTCCCGAGGTCGAGTTTGCTCACCTCGGGAAGCACGGGCAGCTCGTCCTGGCTCGAGCGGCCCAGCAGGCGATCGGCGACATGGATGCCGAAAGAGGCCTCCCGTGCCAAGCCGAGCAGTGAAATGCGCACGACATGCTGCTTGAGTTCATCGGGCAGCCGGTTGACAGCGAACGGCATGACATCGGCGCCGAACGAATAGCCGATCAGGATCACCCGAGGCCTCCCCCAGGCCGCTCGATAATGGCGGAGGAGGGCAGCCAGGTCCGTGGCGATCTGGTCCGGGGTCTTTTCATGCCAGAAGTAACGCAGGGAGTCGACACCGACCACCGGCACCCCCGCGTCCTGCAGGTGCTTGCCGAGGGTCTGGTCGATATCCCGCCAGCCGCCGTCACCCGACCAGAACACCGCCATGAGCTGCCCATTGCCCGCGACGGGGTACTCGACAAGCGGCAGGTCGGCGAGCATCGCGCTGGCCGCACTCGGGCCCTTCACTGTCTGGGCCAGCAGGCCGCCAGGGCTGGCCACCGTGGTGGTCAGCACCAATAGCAGGCCACAGAGCCGTCGAGTCCGGTTCATTTGCCGATCAGCCCCCTCATGCCGCCACTGATGAGCAGGGCGGCGTCACCCAGTGTGCGCGTCATCTCGACCCCGGGGCGTGCCGCCAGGTAACGCGGGCGCCAGACGGGATTGAACTTCGCCTTGTAGGCACGCAAGCCCTGGAAGTTGTAGAAGTGTTCGGCATGGCGAAACATGAGTGCGCCGGCCCGGGAAAGGGCGGGCGCCGAGGCTCGATCCTCCAGTCCCGCCATCGGCGCCATGCCCAGGTCAAACTCGGCGTAGCCTTCCTGGCGTCCCCACAGCATCAACTCGATGAAGAGCTGATCCATCACCCCGTTGGGGGCGTCGTCCCGGTGGCGCATCAGGTCGACGGACAGCTCGCGTCGATCGGGGGTGGCGCAGAGGTTGGCGAAGGCGAGAAGGCGCCCCTCGAGCCGGATCGTCGCGATGGGGAAGCGCTGGATATAGTCGACCTCGAAACGCCCCAGGGAAAAGCCCTTCTCCCTGGCGTTCTTGGCCTTCAGCCACTGATCCGAGACCCCCTGCAGCTCATCGACAAGGGTCGGCACGGCGGCCTGGGGGATCACCTCGAAGACGAGTTGCTCGCGCCGCCCTCGGTTCAGGGCCTGCCGCAACCTGGATCGGTCGGCCCCTTGCAGGTCGAAATTACCAAGCGGCACGTAGGCTTGTTCCCCGAGCTTCTGAAATGCCAGCCCGGCCTCGGCGAATATCGGCATGGCTTCAGGGGTGATCTGGTAGAACGAGGCTCGTCCGCCGTTCCGGCGGCAGGTCTCCAGGAACGTCCAGACCAGCTCACGCCGCTCATCGAGGCGGCCGACCGGCTCACCCATGGCGATCCAGCTCACGCCATGGATGCCGAACATGATGAAGCTCTGCCCGCTCTGGCTGAACAGCAGAGGCTTGTCGCCGAGCAGCGCCAGCCAGCTCGAAGAACCCGCGTTCTCCGCCCCTTGAATGACTCCCTCGGCGCGGGCCAGATCCGTCGATGTCGGCAGGGTGGTAGCCGAGCCTGAGGGGGTCGGGCGCAGCGCCAGACGCAGGGCCACCAGTGCCAATACCGCCACGATACCGAGACTCGCGCGCAGGAAGCGCGGCGCGCCCTGATCGAGGACGAAGGTCCACCACAACTCATGGGAATATTCGACATGCCGGTAGGCAAAGAAGCCGAGCCACAAGTACGTGATGACCACGGCGGTGCTGACAATCAACCAGCCGATCGAGGGCGTCACGGCGAGCAGGCGGGTCCTGCGATCGAAGGCACGACGACAGGCGACGAGGGCGGCCAGGGTCGTGGCGAGCGCCAGCACCTCAGGCCAGGTTGTGCCCCTGAATAGCGAGAAGAGGAGTCCGCCGACGAGACAGCTGCAAGCCAGCAGCCAGGCGCCATTGAGCCGGTGGCGTAGCCCGTCGGCGACCAGCAGGAGAGCCGCCCCCATCACGCTGCCTGCAAAGTGCGACACCTCCATCACACCGAGGGGCACCAGCGCGACCAGCCAGTCCTTGCCGGCGTCGGTGCTCGGTACCGCTGCCGAGGTGAGCAGCACAATACCCGACGCGAATACCAGTACGGCAAACAGCGAGGGCGCCAGGGGCAGGGTCCAGGTCACGAGCCCTCTGGCAGGGCGCCGCAGGGTATGCCAGGCGAGCAGCAGTCCGGTCAGAAGGAGGGGGAGCAGATAGTAGATGAGGCGATAGGTCACTAGCGCCGCGATCGTCCCCGTTCTGGCCTCCTGGGGGACGGCGAGGAGAATGATCGCTTCGAAGACGCCGATGCCGCCGGGCACGTAACTGAGGAGCCCGACGCTGTTGGCAAAGACGAAGAGCCCCAGGAACCCTGCCGGACCGAATCCCGCATGATCGGGCATGAGGAGGTAGAGTGCCATTGCTGCAAGCGCATGATCGACGAGTGAAATCCCGATCTGACCGGCCGCGAGTGGTACGGTTGGCACGCTCAGCCCATGACCACGCCAGTGCAGGCGCGGGATTTTCAGGGCGGCCAGCAATAGCCATCCCATGGGGATGCAAAGCAGAACACCCCCCAGGAAAGGGCCGAACCATGTAGGCAATGTCACCAGTTCCGTCAGGCGCCGGCCCTCGCCAAGGAGAGCGATGCCGAAGATAGCCGTGATCCCCAGCAAGGTGGTCAAGGCGACGAAGCCAATGATCCTGGCGATCTCCAGGGCATTCAGGCCCCAGCTGCCATAGATCTTGTAGCGTAAGGCGCCCCCGCTTAGCATGTTCAGCCCCACACTGTACGACAGTGCGCAGGCGGTGAAGGAAGCGAAGGCGATACGTCGATAGGGCAGCGACCGGCCGATCCAGTAAACCGCCAGGCGGTCGTACCCCGTGAGTGCAAGATAGCTTCCTGCTGTGGCTATGGTGGCCAGCAGGATGGCCATTGGTGACTGGGAGCCGAGCTGTCGCTGGATAGTCCGCACATCGAACTGTGACAACCCATGGTGAATCAATGCTATGGCCAGGCCAAACAACACCAGGCCGATAAGCGTCGGCGCTGCCTGTCGCAACCTCGTCCCGAAGCGAAAGGGTCTGATGGCCATTTTATGAGCATGTATTCCCAGTGCGGATGTCGATAGTTCTTAGGTCGTTTAAAGAGTGCTGGAGTTACCGGCAACATTTATTGGCAGCAATGATTGATGATCCGGCAAGGGATTTCTCGCCGCCTTTGCGCAGGATGATCCGCTCTTCGCAATGGCGGTTGCGCTTCATCGCGAGATTTCCTTCTATCAGGCTAAACATAGCGGAAACTCGCATTGACGGTGGACTGGTGTCGGGGGAAAGGTCAATCACAGGGGGCCGACATGTGCATGCCTTGGGCGACATCAAGTCGCCACCCATGAAAAAAGCCGGGGCGTTGCGCCCCGGCTCGAGTCAGCATGGCGTAGCCCGGGAGTCGATCGGGCCGCTCATGACCGAGGGGATCAGTCGTCGTCGGCGAGGATGACGTGGTTCTCGCCGGCGAGCACTTCATCCCAGGCCTGGTCGAGGCTGTATCCCTGGCAGGCATCGATGGTGTCGAGTACCTCGACGGCATGCTGCAGGGACTCGCCGTGGGCTTTCAGCGCGACCACGACCTTGGCCAGGTCCTGCTTGCTGAAGGTGCTGGCGATAAGATCGGCCTGTTCGGTCAACTGGATGTTGTTCATTGTTCACTCCTCATGCAAGGTCATCATTGCCCGGGAAGCATCCCGCCCCGGGTTGCCATCGGCGATGGCGTTCTGGTGCCTTGGCTACGCATGCCGGGCCGGATAAGCGCCCGAGGCTGCACTGCGTCAGGGTCATAAGTTCTCCAAGACCTTCGCTCCTGGCGCCCGGGTCAACGGCGGCTTGGCGCTCAGGTGGTAGCCGGGCGACGGTCAGTGAATCACGGTGGCGATACCCTGTCCGGCGCCGTGATTTCACTATGGTGCAGGGCGGCATATCCCACAAAGCGCCATTGGGCGCACAAGTGGTTGTAGCTTAACTACACGATGGACGCCCGGCGTCGGGATCGGTAGCGGCACTACGAGATCGGTGTGAATGAGTGCGATGGCGGTTCCGGCATCGCACCTTGTCGGAGGTGGGCTCATGGACAATCTGTTTGCCGGGATTCCCGAGCGGCTCGATGACGAGCTGTTCGAGTCGATCATCGAGAACGAGGCCGTGACGGTGGAGCGGATCGTCTCGCGCGGGCAGCGTTCGCCGGCATGGGGCTGGTACGACCAGGCGCGCGACGAGTGGGTGGTGGTGCTCAAGGGGCGTGCCGTGCTGGCGTTCGAGCGAGGGGAGGAGATGACCCTGGCACCCGGCGATCATGTGGTCATTCCGGCGCACATGCGCCATCGGGTCGCCTGGACCGATCCCGACGGCCCGACCGTCTGGCTGGCGATCCATTACTGATGCGGCTTGTCGGGGTGGTAGAGGAAGGGGGAATGATGCACCGGAAGCGGGCGAGAGCAGCGTTCGGGGGCCCAAAAGAGAGCACCCAGCCCCTGATGGCAAGGGCTGGGCGATGACTGTCTCTTTTTCTTGAATATTGTTGTTGTTGGATTTCTTGGAAGCTGGCGTTGTTCTTGCTGATCTTCTCCAGCGGCGCCGCTTGTCGTGGCGCTTGAATTCGTCGCATGGCGGGTCGTGGACCGGCGGCGACGTAACAGTGAGCTGGCGTGCTCCGCCTCGTCCCCCTCGCCGGGGGACTTTTTTGCATCTTTTGTTGTTCTTGTGTGATGCGTCTTGCCGCCGTGTCTTGTGCTTGCTCTTCGACGGCCTTCGGTTGTTCTTGGTCTTGTTGCCGTTTTACCCCGTCACCGTCGATCTGCCTTGTATTTCTTGCCGACGTCCTGCGTCGTTGCGATGGACTCATGATCGATTTTGGCCCCCTCCGAGACAACTCCACTTTGGTGGCATAGCCGTTCGTCGATCCCGGCAGGGGGCCGGGCAGTACTGCTGCGGCACCGGTTCATTCAGCGACTCATACCTTCGGACTATGTCGCGGCGGGGCGTCGTGACCAAGACTCAATCGGTGCCACTCATCACAACCCAGTCAGGAGCACAGCCATGATCTACGCCAATCCGGGGAGCGACGGTGCCATCGTCGCGTTCGAAAAGCGCTACGGCAACTATATCGACGGCGAGTTCGTCGCCCCGCGCAAGGGCCAGTATTTCGACAACATCAGTCCCGTCAACGGTGAGGTATTCTGCGAGATACCGCGCTCCACCGAGGAAGATATCGAACTGGCGCTGGACGCCGCGCACCGGGCGGCGCCCGCCTGGGGGCGGACCTCGGCCGCCGAGCGCAGCAACATCCTGCTGAAGATCGCCGATCGTATCGAGCAGAATCTGGAGATGCTGGCCGTCGCCGAGACCTGGGACAACGGCAAGGCGGTCCGCGAGACCCTCAACGCCGATCTGCCGCTGGCGGTGGATCACTTCCGTTACTTCGCGGGCTGTATCCGCGCCCAGGAAGGCACCGCCGCCGACATCGACGCCAACACCGTGGCCTATCACTTCCACGAGCCGCTGGGCGTGGTGGGGCAGATCATCCCCTGGAACTTCCCCATCCTGATGGCCACCTGGAAGCTTGCCCCGGCACTGGCGGCGGGCAACTGCGTGGTGCTCAAGCCCGCCGAGCAGACGCCGGCGTCGATCCTCAAGGTCATGGAGCTGATCGGCGATCTGCTGCCGCCCGGGGTGGTCAACATCGTCAACGGCTACGGCGAGGAAGTTGGCCAGGCGCTGGCGACCAGCAAGCGCATCGCCAAGATTGCCTTCACCGGCTCGACCCCGGTGGGTTCGCACATCCTCAAGTGTGCCGCCGACAACATCATCCCCTCCACCGTGGAGCTGGGCGGCAAGTCGCCGAACATCTACTTCGCCGACATCATGAACGCGGAGCCCGAGTTCATCGACAAGGCCGTCGAAGGGCTGGTGCTGGCCTTCCTCAATCAGGGCGAGGTCTGCACCTGCCCGTCGCGGGCGCTGATCCAGGAATCGATGTACGACACCTTCATGGCCAAGGTGATCGAGCGTACCCAGGCGATCAAGCGCGGCAACCCGCTGGACACCGACGTTCAGGTCGGCGCCCAGGCCAGTCAGGAGCAATTCGACAAGATCATGTCGTACATGGAGGTGGCCCGCGAAGAGGGCGCCGAGTTCCTCACCGGCGGCGGCAAGGAGAGCTTCGATCCGGCCTACGACAAGGGCTTCTACATCCAGCCGACCCTCCTCAAGGGACGCAACAGCATGCGTGTGTTCCAGGAGGAGATCTTCGGTCCGGTGGTGGGCGTCACCACCTTCAAGGACGAGGCCGAGGCACTGGATATCGCCAACGATACCGAGTTCGGCCTCGGCGCCGGCGTCTGGACGCGGGACATGAACGTGGCCTTCCGCATGGGTCGCGGTATCCAGGCCGGGCGCGTATGGACAAACTGCTATCACCAGTATCCGGCGCATGCCGCCTTCGGGGGCTACAAGAAGTCGGGCATCGGCCGCGAGACCCACAAGATGGCAC
This sequence comes from Modicisalibacter tunisiensis, assembly GCF_020148005.1. Classification (GTDB taxonomy): domain Bacteria; phylum Pseudomonadota; class Gammaproteobacteria; order Pseudomonadales; family Halomonadaceae; genus Modicisalibacter; species Modicisalibacter tunisiensis. Next base: position 1,978,857 of record NZ_JAGXFD010000001.1, read on the forward strand.
TGGAGCACTACCAGCAGACCAAGAACCTGCTGGTCAGCTACGATACCAATCCGCTGGGCTTCTTCTGAGCCTGTCGGTTCGGTATCAACATCTCGGGCGCGCCACTGGCGCGCCCGAGCTCGTTACCGGACTATCCTGCCTGTACCGGTTATCCCGCCTGGTCGAAGCGTGCCCGGACCGCGTCGATGGCCGGCTGTCCGTCTTTGGCCTCGACCCCGTCGAGCCAGGTGGCGACTTCATCCAGATGCGATCCGATCCACCGGCGTGCCACGTTCTCGGCCTTCTTCTCCTCGTGACTGTGGGCGTAGACCCACTGGTTCTGGTCGTCGATGTCCACCACCATCTGCGAGAAGAAGCGGTACACGTCCGCATCACGGGCTTCGAGATCGGCGGGCAGCACGGTCCAGACGGTGCTGCGGATGTCGGCCACCCCCGCGTCGTCGCTGTCCTCGAGGTAGCGCAGGTCGTAGCTGATGTTCATCCAGTGCGGCTCCCAGCCGATGAAGGTGACCCACTGGTGGTTGTCGATCTTCTGGCCGGCCTGGGCCAGCATGGCGGCAGTGGAACTTTCGCGCAGGCTCCAGTCGCCCAGTCCGGCGCGATCCGCCTCGATGGCCGCGTTGACGGCGTTGTTGATGCCGGTGCCGGCCTCGATGCCGAGAATCTCGCCGTCGAAGCGATCACGGTAGGTATCCAGATCGGCCACGCTGTGCACCCCGGCATCGTACACATAGTCGGGAACCACCAAACCGGAGTTGGCGCCGCGGATATTGGCCGTGGCCTTGACCACCTTGTCCTGGTCGACCAGCGGCTCGATCATGTCCTCCTCGACCGGATACCAGCCGCCCAGGTAGGCCTCCAGGTCGCCTCGCGCCAGGCCGTCGAGAATCACGCTGACCGCCAGGTTGTTCTGCCGGGTGCGATAGCCCATCGCCTCGAGCAGCTGGGCGGCCACCTCGCTCTTGACCGTCACTCCGGGCCAGGGCGGAACGCCCAGACGGACGGTGTCTATGTCGGCGCTGGCTGCGCTGCCGGCCCCCCACAGGGGCAGGGCGGATAGCAGGGCAAGGGCGGTGGAAGGCAGCAGGGGCCGGGTCATGGCAAGGCTCCATATAATGAGTGGCCAACTCAGCCTATCCCGGGGAGCGGCAGTCCTTTGCCGCCAGGCGACACTCGGGCGACGCCGGGCGTCATCATGGCGATTTCCGCGCCGCGCGCCATCCCGTTACAATGACACTACCTACTCTTGGTGGATCTCGAGCGATGCATTGTCCCTTCTGCGGTAAGAACGATACCAAGGTCACCGATTCGCGATTGGTCGCCGAAGGGGATCAGGTGCGCCGGCGGCGCCAGTGCGGTGCCTGCGGCGAGCGCTTTACCACCTACGAGACCGCCGAACTGGTCATGCCACGGGTGATCAAGGCCGACGGCTCGCGGGAGTCCTTCGACGCCCGCAAGCTGCGCGACGGCATGCTGCGGGCGCTGGAGAAGCGCCCGGTGAGCGCCGAGTCGATCGAGGCCGCGGTGGAGCGCATCCGCCAGCGGCTGCGCGCGCGCGGCGAGCGCGAGATCGAGGCCCGTGAAATCGGCGAGGAGGTCATGCACGCACTCAAGCGGCTCGACCAGGTGGCCTACATCCGCTTCGCGTCGGTCTACCGGCGCTTTCAGGACATCGACGAGTTCCGCGCCGAGATCGACCGGCTCGCCCAGGAGCCGAGCTTTTCGCCTGGTGACGAGTCACGCTGAGCCGGTCCACCGGACGACCATCCTGCAACCGCCGAGGAACGCATGGCCAAGGCGACACCCGAATCCTTCATGGCCCGCGCGCTGGAACTGGCGCGACGCGGGCTCTATACCACCGATCCCAATCCGCGCGTGGGCTGCGTGCTGGTCAAGCAGCGTCGCGTGGTCGGCGAGGGCTGGCACGTGCGTGCCGGCGAGCCGCATGCCGAGATCCATGCTCTGCAGGCCGCCGGTGAGGCGGCGCGAGGCGCTACCGCCTACGTGACCCTCGAACCCTGCGCCCACCACGGCCGTACCGGGCCCTGCGCGCAGGCGTTGATCGAGGCCGGCGTGAAGCGGGTGGTGGTGGCGATGGAAGACCCCAATCCCGAGGTGGCCGGGCGTGGCCTGGCGATGCTGCGCGAGGCGGGGGTCGCCGTCGAGACGGGGCTGCTGGAAGCTGACGCCCGGCGGCTCAATCCGGGGTTCGTGTCGCGCATGACGCACCGGCGGCCGTTCGTGCGGCTGAAGATGGCCATGAGCCTCGATGGTCGCACGGCCATGGCCAGCGGCGAATCGCAGTGGATTACCGGGCCGGCGGCGCGAACCCAGGTGCAGCGGCTGCGGGCGCGCTCCAGCGCGGTGATGACCGGGGTCGAATCAGTGATCCACGATGACTCGCGGCTGACGGTGCGTGCCGATCAGCTGGGGCTCGAGGCCGGGGCGGCGGCCCGGGTGGCCGCGCGCCAACCATTGCGGGTGATCGTCGATTCGCGACTGCGTCTGCCGCTGGCGGCGGCCTGCCTGCGCGAGCCCGGGCGTACACTGGTGGCGACCTGCGCCCGCGAGCCGGACCGCCGCGCCGCCCTGGAAGCGGCCGGCGCCGAGGTGCTCGTGCTGCCGGCGCGGGAGGCGCGGGTCGACCTGGCGGCACTGCTGCGCCACCTGGCGGCCGAGGAGGCCTGCAACGAGGTGCTGCTGGAAACCGGCGCGACGCTCGCCGGGGCGATGCTCGACGCCGAGCTGATCGACGAGATGCAGCTGTTCGTCGCGCCGACGCTGCTGGGTGGCGAGGCACGCCCGCTGTTCGCTCTGCCGGGGCTGGCGCGAATGGCCCAGCAGCGTCCGTTGCAGATCGACGACATCCGCGCGGTGGGGCGCGACTGGCGCATCATCGCGCGTCCCGAGCGGGTGAGCTGATGGCATCGCGGGGCTGGCGCGCCGGGCCCCGGGCAGGTACCCTGACCGCCGACCTGACACGGCGCACAGGGCCGCGGTGGGCTCGCCGGCGTCGCCCGGTGACGACATCGCCTGCCCGGCCGACTCCTAGACACGCTGGGTCTGAAACATGAAGACCGGAGATTCCATGGCGCTTTCCAATTCCCACGCCGCCGATTCCGACTTGCCGACCCCCGGTGGGCTGGCGCGCGTCGAGGCCCTGGTCGAGGACATTCGCCAGGGCAAGATGGTGATCCTCATGGATGACGAGGATCGCGAGAACGAAGGCGACATCATCATGGCCGCCGAGAAGGTGGAGCCCGAGCACATCAACTTCATGGCCCGGCACGCGCGCGGACTGATCTGCCTGCCGATGACCCGCGAGCGCTGCGAGCGTCTCAAGCTGCCGCTGATGGTCCGCGACAACGGCTCCGGCTTCGGCACCAAGTTCACCGTGTCGATCGAGGCCGCCGAGGGCGTCACCACCGGCATCTCCGCCGCCGATCGCGCCCGCACCGTGCGCGCGGCGGTGGCACGCGATGCCGAGTCGGCCGACATCGTGCAGCCCGGGCACATCTTCCCGCTGATGGCCGAGCCGGGCGGCGTGCTGCGCCGTGCCGGGCATACCGAAGCGGCCTGCGACCTGGCGGCGATGGCCGGTCTCGATCCCAGCGGCGTCATCTGCGAGGTGATGAACGAGGACGGCAGCATGGCACGGCGTCCCGAGCTCGAGCGCTTTGCGGTCGAGCACGGCCTGAAGATGGGCACCATCGCGGACCTGATCCACTACCGCATTCACAACGAGCAGACCGTCGAGCGGATCGACAGCCAGACGGTGCAGACCACCTTCGGCGAGATGACCCTGCACGTCTTCCGGGATCGCATCCAGGGCGCCCATCATCTGGCGCTGGTCAAGGGCGAGCCTCACGCCTCGGCGCCGACCACGGTACGCGTGCACCTGGCCGACAGCCTGCGCGATCTGCTGGCCCTGCAGAAGGGCGAACAGGCCAGCTGGACCGCCCACAGCGCCCTGGCGCATGTCGCCGCCGCCCCGGCCGGTGTGTTCGTGCTGCTCGATGACGGGCGGGCGCCCCTGGACTTCAAGGCCCAGCTCGACATCTTTCTCGGTCGCCAGCGGGCCCCGCGCACCAGCGATTCCGACGGGGCCGGCAATTATCTGATGATCGGCACCGGCTCGCAGATCCTGCGTCAGCTGGGGGTGGGCCAGATGCGTCTGCTCAGCTCGCCCTGGAAATTCTCGGCCCTGTCGGGCTTCGACCTGGAAGTGGTCGAGCGGATCGATGCCGAGGCGGCGCCCGGCGCCGCCGACTGACGCGCGTCGTCATGCAGCCGGCGCGTCAGGCGCCGCGGGTCGACGCAGACATTCGCGCGGCGGTTGCCTAGAATAGGCCCCTTTTTGTCCAGGACATGGTTATGCAGCCGATATCTCAAGTCGAAGGTTCCTTCACCGACGTCGACGGTCGTTACGTGATCGTCGTCGGCCGGTTCAATCATCACGTCGTCGACAGCCTGGTCGAGGGCGCAGTCGACAGCCTGGTGCGCCATGGCGTCGATGAGGACAACATCGATCTCGTGCACGTCCCCGGTGCCTGGGAGCTGCCGCTGGCGGTCAAGCGCGCCCTGCAGGTGGTCAAGCCGGATGCGGTGATCGCGCTGGGTGCGGTCATCCGCGGCGGCACACCGCACTTCGAGCACGTGGCCGGTGGCTGCAACGCCGCGCTCGGCAACCTGCAGCTCGAGTTTGATACGCCCATCGCCAACGGGGTGCTGACGGTCAACTCCATCGAGCAGGCCATCGAGCGTGCCGGTACCAAGGCGGGCAACAAGGGCACCGAGGCCGCGATGGCGGCGATGGAGATGGTGTCCTTGATGCGTCGCCTGGGGGGCCAGGCATGAGCGATCGCAAGCGCTCTCCCCAGGCCGGCCGCCAGGCGCGGCACGCGGCCCGGGAACTGGCCGTGCAGGCGCTCTACCAGTGGCAGATGACCGGCAAGCCGGTGGCCACCGTGGAAGCCGAGTTCCGCAGCCAGGTGGCCGACGAGGATCTCGAGGACCATGAGAACTGGCACAAGGTCATGGAACTCGCCGACCTGGCGTTGTTCCACGAGCTGTTCCAGAACGTGGCCCGCTATCGCAGCGACCTGGACGCCGCCATCGCGCCGCTGCTCGATCGTCGCCTCGAGGATCTCGACAGCATCGAGCTGGCGATCCTGCGCCTGGGGGCCTACGAGCTCTCTCATCGTCTCGAGGTACCCTATCGCGTGGCGATCAGCGAAGGCGTCGAGCTGGCCAAGTCCTTCGGGGCCACCGACGGCCACAAGTACGTCAACGGCATCCTCGACAAGCTGGCCAGCCGCCTGCGGTCGACCGAGGTCAACGCGCGTCGTCGCTGACGTGCCGGCTGCCATGCCCAGCGAGTTCGAGCTCATCGCCCGTTTCTTCGCGCGCCCCTGCGACGCCGAGCCGGGTGTCGTGGCGGGGCCGGGCGACGACTGCGCGTTGCTGGCGCCGAGCGCCGGCAGCGAGCTGGCGGTGAGCGTCGACACCTCGGTCGTCGATGTGCATTTCCCGCCGGCGGCGCCGGCGGTGGCGATCGGCCATCGGGCGCTGGCCGTGGCGCTCAGCGACCTGGCGGCCATGGGGGCCCGAGCGCGCTGGTGCCTGCTGGCGGCGACCCTGCCCGAGGCCGACGAGGCGTGGCTGGAAAGCTTCGCCGCGGGCTTTCACGCCCTGTGCCGCCGCAGCGGTGTAGTGCTGGTCGGCGGTGACGTGACTCGCGGGCCGCTGAGCCTGTCGGTGACCGTGCAGGGCGAGGTGCCGGCCGGCCGGGCGCTGCGTCGCTCGGGCGCCAGGGCGGGGGATGTGCTGGCCGTGACCGGGGCACTGGGCGGCGGCCGTGGCGGGCTCTCGGCCTGGCAGGCCGGGGTGCGTGATCTCGATGATCCGCTGCTGCGGGCCTACCTGCTGCCGGAGCCGCGGCTGGCCGCGGGCGAGGTACTGCGCGAGCTGGCGCATGCGGCGATCGATGTCTCCGACGGCCTGCTGGCCGATCTGCGGCACCTGTGCAGCGCCAGCGGGGTCGGCGCGTCGCTGCAGCCCGAGGCGCTGCCGCTGGCCGAGGGGCTGGTGGCGCGACTCGGCGAGACGGCGGCCCGGGAGGCCGCACTCGCCGGCGGTGACGACTACGAACTGCTGGTCGCGCTGCCGCCCGAGACGGTGGCCGAGGCCGAGCGTCGACTCGGGGCGCTCGGCCTGCCGCTGACGCCGATCGGTCGCGTCGTCGCCGAGCCGGGCATCCACGGCATCGGCGACGGGGCCCGCGCCGCGGGCTGGCAGCATTTCCCGGGAGGGGCATCATGAACCGTGCTCCCTCCAGCGTCTGGCGTCGTCCCACGCACTTCTTCGCCTTCGGGCTGGGCAGCGGCGCGGTGCCGTTCGCCCCCGGCACCTTCGGTACCCTGGCGGCAATTCCCTTCTACTGGCTGCTCTCGGGGCTCACTCTCTCCTGGTACCTGGGGCTGGTGCTGGCGGCCGGGCTGATCGGCATCTGGCTGTGCGAGAAGACCTCCCGGGATCTGGGCGTTCACGATCACTCCGGCATCGTCTGGGACGAGTTCGTCGGCTACTGGCTGACCATGGCCGCGGTGCCGTTCTCGTGGCAGGCGGCGCTGTGGGGATTCGTGGTGTTCCGGGTGTTCGACATCATCAAGCCCTGGCCGATTCGCCTGGTCGACCGGCGCGTCGCCGGGGGCTTCGGCATCATGTTCGACGACATCCTTGCCGGTGTGTATGCCTGGAGCACCATGCACCTGTGGTTCTGGCTGCACTGAGCGCCGCGCCCGTCGCGCTTGAAGTTTACCCGTCCTGCCCGCATAGCAGGTTTCAGACGGGTAATTCGACCCAGCGGACAAGGGTGAACGATGAGCGAACGCGACCAAGACGCACCGGATATTCTCCTGGACGCCGGCACCGTCCATGACGACGGCGAACAACAGGCGCCGCGCGGGGCGGTGGTGCCGACCCAGGAGTATCTGCCCGAACGCATCTATCTGCTGCCGATCCACAACCGGCCCTTCTTTCCCGCCCAGGTGCAGCCGCTGCTGATCCAGCGTCGCCGCTGGGAGGAGACCATGCAGCGGGTCGCCGACACGCCGCATCATGTGGTGGGGGTGGCCTGCGTCGGTGATGCCGGCGTCGATCAGCTCGGTCACGAGGATTTCCCGACGATCGGCACCGCGGTCAAGGTGCACCGCGCCCAGGGCGAGGAGCAGCAGATCCAGTTCATCGCCCAGGGCATGCGGCGCTTTCGCATCGTGCGCTGGCTGTCGAAGACGCCGCCCTATCTGGTCGAGGTCACCTATCCCAAGGAGCCGGTCGACGCCGAGGAGAACGAGGCGCGCGCCTATGCCATGGCGCTGATCAACGGCATCAAGGAACTGCTGCCGATCAACCCGCTCTACGGCGAGGAGCTCAAGCAGTATCTCAACCGCTTCAGCCCCCAGGAGCCGGGGCCGCTGACCGACTTCGCCGCGGCCATTACCTCCGCCAAGGGCCCGGAACTCCAGGAAGTGCTCGAGACGCTGCCGGTGATGGCACGCATGCAGAAGGTGCTGCCGCTGCTGCGCAAGGAGATCGAGGTCGCCCAGCTGCAGAGCGAGATCAGCGAGCAGGTCAACGCCCAGATGCAGGAGCGCCAGCGCGAGTTCTTCCTGCGCGAGCAGCTCAAGGTGATCCAGAAGGAGCTGGGCATCTCCAAGGACGATCGCGAGAACGACGTCGACACCTTCCGCGCCCGGCTGGAGCACCTGACGGTGCCGGAGCGCGTCCAGACGCGCATCGACGAGGAGCTCGACAAGCTCTCGGTGCTCGAGACCGGCTCGCCCGAATACGGCACCACCCGCAACTATCTCGACTGGCTGACCTCGCTGCCCTGGGGCGTGACCTCGGACGATCAGCTCGATCTCAAGCATGCGCGCACGGTGCTCGACCGTGACCATGACGGGCTCAACGACGTCAAGGAGCGAATCATCGAGTTCCTCGCCGAGGGCACCTTCAAGGGCGACGTGGGCGGTTCGATCCTGCTGCTGGTGGGCCCGCCGGGGGTCGGCAAGACCTCGGTGGGGCGCTCGATCGCCGAGGCGCTGGGTCGGCGCTTCTATCGCTTCTCGGTGGGCGGGATGCGCGACGAGGCCGAGATCAAGGGCCATCGGCGCACCTATATCGGCGCCATGCCCGGCAAGCTGGTCCAGGCGATCAAGGAGGTCGAGGTCGAGAACCCGGTGATCATGCTCGACGAGATCGACAAGCTGGGCCAGTCGTTCCAGGGTGACCCGGCCTCGGCGCTGCTCGAGGTGCTCGACCCGGAGCAGAACGTCGACTTCCTCGATCACTACCTCGACGTGCGCATGGACCTGTCCAAGGTGCTGTTCGTGTGCACCGCCAATACCCTGGACTCGATACCCCCGGCATTGCTGGATCGCATGGAGCAGATTCGCCTGTCCGGCTACATCGCCGAGGAGAAGGTGGCGATCGCCAAGCACCACCTGTGGCCGCGGCTGCTCGAGCGTGACCGCATCGCCAAGAAGCGCATCAACCTGACCGATGCCGCGCTCCGGCAGGTGATCGAGGGCTATGCCCGCGAGGCCGGGGTGCGTCAGCTCGAGAAACAGCTGCATCGCATCGTGCGCAAGGCGGCCGTGAAGCTGCTGGAGAACGACCAGCAGACGGTCAAGGTGTCGGTCAACAACCTCGAGGACTACCTCGGTGCGCCGCTGTTCCGCAAGGAGCAGGTGCTCAAGGGCGTCGGCGTGGTCACCGGCCTGGCCTGGACGGCGATGGGCGGGGCGACGCTGCCCATCGAGGCCACCAAGGTGCATGCCCTGACCCGCGGGCTGAAGCTCACCGGCAAGCTCGGCGACGTGATGCAGGAGTCGGCCAACATCGCCTACAGCTATGCGCTGGGGCATCTCGGCGACTACGGTGCCGATGCCGACTTCTTCAACGAGGCCTTCGTGCACCTGCACGTGCCCGAGGGGGCCACGCCCAAGGACGGCCCCTCGGCGGGGGTGACCATGACCACGGCGCTGCTCTCGCTGGCGCGCAACCAGGCCGTCGGCCGCCCGCTGGCGATGACCGGCGAGCTGACCCTGACCGGTCAGGTGCTGCCGGTGGGCGGGATCCGCGAGAAGATCATCGCCGCGCGCAGGAGCGATCTCTTCGAGGTGATCCTGCCCGAGGCCAACCGGCGCGACTACGAGGAACTGCCGGACTACCTGAAGGAGGGCATGACCGTGCATTTCGCCAGGCAGTACAAGGATGTTGCCCGCGTCGTGTTCGACTGAGACGGGGCGTGTCGGTCGTGAGGACGAGGTGAGAGACGAGGGGCTATAATGCGCCGCGACGCTCATCGCCCACGACACGACAAGGACACGCCATGTCTCGCAGGACTCTCGTCGGCGGCCTGACTCTGGCCGCCCTGTGCAGCGTTTCCCCGGCTCAGGCCGAGGAAACGCTGACGGTCTATACCTACGATGCCTTCGTCTCCGAGTGGGGGCCGGGGCCGTCAGTCAAGAAGGCCTTCGAGTCGCAATGCGACTGCCGGCTCCGCTTCGTCGCCCTCGACGGCGGTGTGGGCATCCTCCAGCGGCTCAAGCTCGAGGGCGAGGACAGCGCCGCCGACGTAGTGCTGGGGCTGGACATGAACCTCATGGCCGAGGCCCGCGACACCGGGCTGCTGGCCCCGCATGGCGTCGACCTGTCGCCGCTGGCGCTGCCGGTCGACTGGGACGACGACACCTTCGTGCCGTTCGACTGGGCGCCGTTCGCCTTCGTCTACGACACTCAGGCGCTCGCCGAACCGCCGCACAGCTTCCAGGCGCTGATCGACGCGCCGGACGATCTCAAGGTGATCATCGAGGACCCGCGCACCAGCACGCCGGGGCTAGGGTTGCTGCTGTGGATCAGGCACGCCTACGGCGATCGCGCCGACGCCATCTGGCGCGGCCTGCAGCCGCACATCCTGACCGTGACCCGCGACTGGAGCGAGGCTTACTTCTCGCTGTTCCTGAACGGCGAGGCGCCGATGGTCATGTCCTATGCCACCTCGCCGGCCTACCACATGGCGGTGGACCACACCGACCGCTACCAGGCGGCGGCGTTCGACGAGGGCCACTACCTGCAGGTCGAGGTGGCGGCGAGGACGCGCCACGGCAAGCATCCCCAGCTGGCCCGCGAGTTTCTGGGCTTCATGCTCAGCCGCGACTTCCAGCGCGAACTGCCGCTGACCAACGTCATGTACCCGGCGATCGATCTCGGCGACGGCCTGCCCGAGGCGTATTCGAAGCTGATCGATCCCGAGGTCTATACCTTCTCGCCGCAGGTCGTTCGCGAGCACCGCAAGGCCTGGGTCGATGACTGGTTGCGCGTCAGCACCCAATGAGCGAGGCGGGGATCGGCCCCGGGCGGGACTGGCGCCCGGCTCGTGGCGTGCTGGGCGCCGGCGTGCTCGCCTGGGCGCTGGTGGTCGGCCTGGGGCTGGGCAGTCTCGTCGCGCTGCTGGTCAATGCCCCGGTGGTGGCCCTCGACACGCTGTGGCGCGATCCCTACCTGAGCGGGGTGCTGCGCTTCTCGCTGCTCCAGGCCGGGCTGTCGACGCTGCTCAGCGTGGTGCCGGCGATTCCGGTCGCCGTGGCGCTGGCCCGACGGCCACGCTTCCCCGGGCGACGCCTGCTGCTGCGGGCCATGGAGCTGTCGCTGGTGATCCCCACACTGATCGCGCTGTTCGGGCTGGTCGCGGTGCACGGCCGGCAGGGCTGGCTGTCGACGCTGTGGCGTGAGCTCAGTGGTGACCCGCTCGGCTATCTCTACGGGCTGTCGGGCATCGTCCTGGCGCATGTCTTCTACAACCTGCCGCTGGCAGCACGCCTGCTGCTTCAGGGCCTCGAACGTCAGCCCGAGGCGCAGTGGCGGCTGGTCGCCCAGTTCGGCCTGACGCGGCACGCCATCTGGCGCTGTCTGGAATGGCCCGTGATACGGCGCCTGCTGCCGCGCCTGATGGCGCTGGTCTTCACGTTGTGCTTCTCGAGCTTCGCCATCGTCATGACCCTGGGCGGCGGTCCCGGCGCGACCACCCTCGAGGTCGCTCTCTACCAGGCGCTGACCTACGAGGGGGATCTGGCGCGTGCGGCACTGCTGGCGCTGACCCAGCTGGCGGTCTGCCTGAGCCTGTGGGCCCTGGCACTGCGCCGCGGCGGCGGGACGCCGCTGCTGGCCAGCGGCGATGCAGCGCGACCGGTCGGCCGCTGGCGGCGCCGGGATGCCCGGGGCGTGTCGCGGCTCGTCGACGGCGCCTGGCTGACGGTGCTGGCGGCCCTGCTGCTGCCGCCGCTGGCGGCGGTGGTGATCGCCGGGGCCCGCGGCCTGCCGGCCTTGCCCGGGCAGGCGGCGTTGTGGCCGGCCACCCTGTTGAGCCTGGCGATGGCGCTGGCGGCGGCGCTGGGGGCGCTGACCCTGGCGCTGGCGCTGGTGGGTGCCGCCCAGCGCTGGCGACGGCGAGGCCATGCGCTGCCGGCCGGTGTGCTCGAGGGCGGCGGCCAGCTGATCCTGATCCTGCCGGCGATGGTGCTGGGTACCGGGCTCTTCCTGCTGCTGCGCCCGGGGCTGGGTGGCGACTGGCAGAGCTATGCGCTGGTGGCGCTGGTCAACGCCTTGATGGCCCTGCCGTTCGTCATGCAGGTGCTGCAGGACGGGGTGGCGCTGCCCGTCGGCAACGCGCGGCGTCTGGCCGATCAGCTGGGCGTGCGTGGCTGGGCGTACTGGCGCTGGCTGATCTGGCCCCGGCTGAAGCGACCCATGGGGCTGGCGCTGGCCTACGCGATGACCCTGTCGCTGGGCGATTTCAGCGTCATCGCGCTGTTCGGCAGCCCCAGTCGCCCGACACTGCCGATGCTGCTCTACCAGCAGCTCGGCGGCTACCGCTGGCAGGGCGCGGCGGCCACCGCCCTGGTGCTGCTGCTGGTCGTGGTGGTGGTCTTCGCGCTGCTGGAGCGCCTCTCGCGACGCCGGCCCCGCTACCCGCAATCCCGTTACTGGCCGACATCGCGTGGAAATGGCCTCGAGTCCGATCATGCTTGAATGCCGCGACCTGCAGTTCCACTACGATCGCGCCGACCCGGGCGAGACGCCGGATTTCGATTTCACGCTGCGGCTCGCGCCCGGCGAGTGTCTGGCGGTGCAGGGGCCGTCCGGGTGCGGCAAGAGTACCCTGCTGAACCTGATCGCCGGCTTTCTCGAGCCGGCCTCGGGCTGGCTGGGCTGGGCAGGGCGCTCCTGGCGTGACCTGCCGCCGTGGGAGCGCGCGCTGACCACGGTCTTTCAGGAGGACAACCTGTTCGCCCACCTGCCGGTGTGGATCAACGTCGGCCTGGGCCTGGCGCCGGATCTGCGCCTGGATGCCGCCGCCCACCGGCGCATTCGCGACGGGCTGGCGCGGGTCGGGCTCGAGGGGTTGCAGGATCGCCTGCCGGCGGCGCTGTCCGGCGGGCAGCGCCAGCGCGTGGCGCTACTGAGGGCCCTGTTGCGCGAACGCCCGCTGCTGCTGCTCGATGAGCCGTTCAGCGGGCTGGATGCCGACAACCGGCACCAGCTCTGGGAGCTGGTGCGCGAGCAACGCCGACGCGGCGTCGCCGTGCTGCTGGTCAGCCACGATAACGAGGACATCCGCGCCCTGGCGGACCGCCGCTGCGCTCTGCAGGGGGGACGACTGGTCGAGTCCGCGGCGATCTGACAGAATCGGGAGCTCGCTGGACAGACACCACAGACCGTCAGCGCCGGCATTGTCGGCCAAGATGGCTCGCCCTTTTCGAGGAAACCCCATGCCCGAGTATCGCTCACGCACCACCACCGCCGGCCGCAACATGGCCGGCGCCCGCGCCCTGTGGCGCGCCACCGGGATGAAGGACGACGACTTCCACAAGCCGATCATCGCGGTGGCCAACTCCTTCACCCAGTTCGTGCCCGGTCACGTGCATCTCAAAGACATGGGACAGCTGGTGGCCCGCGAGATCGAGAAGGCCGGCGGGGTGGCCAAGGAGTTCAACACCATCGCCGTGGACGACGGCATCGCCATGGGTCACGATGGCATGCTCTATTCGCTGCCGAGCCGCGACATCATCGCCGACAGCGTCGAGTACATGGTCAACGCTCATTGCGCCGATGCCCTGGTGTGCATCTCCAACTGCGACAAGATCACCCCGGGAATGCTGATGGCCGCCATGCGCCTCAACATTCCGGTGATCTTCGTCTCCGGCGGCCCCATGGAAGCCGGCAAGACCAAGCTGCTTGACCACGGCCTCGATCTGGTCGATGCCATGGTAATGGCCGCCGACGATTCGGTGGACGACGAGACCCTCAACGAGGTCGAACGCAGCGCCTGCCCGACCTGCGGCAGCTGCTCGGGCATGTTCACCGCCAATTCCATGAACTGCCTGACCGAGGCGCTGGGGCTGGCGCTGCCGGGCAACGGCACCCTGCTGGCCACCCACGGCGACCGCCGCCGGCTGTTCGAGACCGCCGGCCATCGCATCGTCGAGCTGGCCAGGCGCTACTATGAGGGCGACGAGGCGCACCTGCTGCCGCGCGCCATCGGTTCCAAGGCGGCGTTCAAGAACGCCATGACCCTCGACATCGCCATGGGCGGCTCCACCAATACCATCCTGCATCTGCTGGCGGCGGCCCAGGAGGCGGAGATCGATTTCGACATGAACGATATCGACCGCCTGTCGCGGGAAGTGCCGCAGCTGTGCAAGCTGGCGCCCAACACCCAGAAGTACCATATCGAGGACTGCCATCGTGCCGGCGGCATCATGGGGATTCTCGGCGAGCTGGACCGCGCCGGGGTGCTGAATACGTCGGTACCCACCGTGTACGGCGATTCGCTGGCGGCGGCCCTCGACGAGTGGGACATCATGCGCAATCCGAGCCCGGAAGTGGTCGAGTTCTACAGAGCCGGGCCGGGCGGCGTGCCTACCCAGGAGGCCTTCTCGCAGTCGGCGCGCTGGCCGAGCCTGGACGGCGACCGTGTGAGCGGCTGTATCCGCGACCTGGAGCACGCCTTCTCGACCGAGGGCGGTCTGGCCGTGCTCAAGGGCAACATCGCCCAGGATGGCTGCGTGGTGAAGACCGCCGGCGTCGATGACTCGATTCTGGTCTTCGAGGGGCCGGCGCACGTGGTCGAGTCCCAGGATCAGGCGGTGGAGCACATCCTCGGCGGCCAGGTGAAGGAAGGCGAGGTGGTGGTGATCCGCTACGAGGGCCCGAAGGGCGGCCCCGGCATGCAGGAGATGCTCTATCCGACCTCGTATCTCAAGTCGAAAGGGCTGGGCAAGGCCTGTGCGCTGCTTACCGACGGCCGTTTCTCCGGCGGCACCTCGGGACTGTCGATCGGTCATGTATCACCGGAAGCGGCTGCCGGCGGCGCCATCGGCCTGGTGGAGAGCGGCGACATCATCCGTATCGACATTCCCAACCGTTCGATCGACGTCAAGCTCTCCGACGAGGAACTCGAGCAGCGTCGCCTGGCTCAGCAGGCGCGTGGCAGCGAGGCCTGGAAACCGAGCATCCAGCGCCTGCGCAAGGTCTCCGCGGCGCTCAAGGCCTATGCACTGCTGGCCACTTCCGCCGACAAGGGCGCGGTACGGGACCTGAGCAAGCTCGATTGAGCGTGTCGCGCGGCTGACGCGCCAACTCAGGACGAGGCCCGCGGGTGGCGCGGGCCTCGATGATCGCGGGCAGGCGACGGGCCTGCCGCGGTGCGTCAGGCAGCTTCCGGCACCTCTGCCTCGGCCTCGGCCGCTTCACGCAGAAGCTCCAGTTCGCACTCGATGACATACCAAACTTCCAGCCATTCCAGGCTGTCCTCGGAATAACACATCGTCGTTTCCTCCTTCCTCGCGGAATGCTGAACTTCACGCCACAGTATGGTTGATACGACGAAGGTCGAGGTAAGGGTGTCGACCATGTTCTTGACAATTATCACGGCAAGATCTTCGCCCGTCCATGTGGGCATGGGGATTGCTGTCAGCAAGGAGACGCCATGAAGGAATCATTCAACGTCGGGGTCGTCGGTTACGGTTTTGCCAGCCAGACCTTCCACGTGCCGCTCATCCAGGCCACCCCGGGGCTCGAGCTGGTGGCGGTCTCATCGAGCGATGCCGCCAAGGTTCATCGCGACCTGTCCGCGGTGGAGGTGGCTGCCTCGCCGCAGGCGCTTTTCGCGCGGCACGAGGTCGATCTGGTGGTCATTCCGACGCCCAACGAGAGCCACTTTCCGCTGGCCAAGGCGGCGCTCGCCGCCGGCAAGCACGTAGTGGTCGACAAGCCGTTCACGGTGACCCTGAGCGAGGCCCGGCAGCTGCGCACGCTGGCCGAGCAGGCCGGGCGCCTGCTGTCGGTGTTTCACAATCGCCGCTGGGACAGTGACTTCCTGACCGTGCGCGAGCTGCTTGCCGAGGAGACGCTGGGCCGGGTCGTGCACTTCGAATCACGCTTTGACCGTTTCCGCCCCGAAGTCCGCCAGCGCTGGCGGGAGCAGGCCAGACCCGGGGGCGGGATCTGGTTCGACCTGGGGCCGCACCTGCTGGATCAGGTGCATCAGCTGTTCGGCATGCCGCGCGCGATTCTCGTGGATCTGGCACGGCGCCGTGACGGCGCCCAGATCGATGACGACTTCCTGGCTCTGCTCGACTACGAGGGCAAGCGTGTGAGCCTGCATGCCTCGGCGTTGGTCGCCGCCGAATCGCCGCGTTTCGTCATCCACGGTACGCAGGGTAGTTACGTCAAGTACGGGCTGGATCCGCAGGAGGGCCGGCTCAAGCAGGGCGAGACACCGGCACCCCGGTGGGGCGAGGACACGCGGAACGGACGACTGACGCTGGCCGCGGAGGATGGCCGGCTGGGGGAGCGCGAGCATCCGACGCTGCCCGGCGATTACCTGGCCTACTATCAGGGCGTGCGCGATGCCCTGCTGGGCGAGGGCGACAACCCGGTGCCGGTGGACGAGGCACTGGCGGTAATGCAGTTGCTCGAGACGGGGCTCGACAGCGCGCGTCAGCAGCGTTGGGTGCGCCTCAAGGAAAAGAACGCCCCGAGGCACTGATGCCCGTCATGCGCATGCTTCCCCTTCGACCCCGGCTCCGGCCGGGGTTTTTCATGCTGGGAGGGAGCGGTTTTGATTGCCGGGTTAACATTAGCCTGCAATAGATATTGCGAGATAATTGTTAGCGTGTTAATGTTGTTCCCGTCGACGCGGCGCCACAAGCGCCAAGTCCCGTGACACATGGAAACCCGCTGCTCGGCCCATGCCGCTTGAATGTCGGGTCACTCCGTGGTCAATAGCCACGTCTTCCATGAGGAGGTTCGAACATGAAACGCATCAATCCGATTTCCCTCGCGTCTGTCCTGCTGGTTTCCACTCTGGCGGCTTCCGGTGCCGTGATGGCCGGCGAAACAAGCACGATCGCCCCGGACAGCGGCCTGGATGTCGGCCATCAGGTGCCGCCGCAGCACCCCGTGCAGGCGACCCACAATTCCGGCATCAACCTTGGTGATGGCAGCGAGGTCGTTACCGACGTCAGCGATCTCGCCCCCGGCGCCGGCATCGAGGCCGTTCAGGCGCGCATTGGACAAGGCCATCATGCCGTGATGCGCACTGCCTACCAGGTCAAGCCGCTGGTGAGCGACGGTGGTGTATAACCGCCCACTTCCGGGTCCTTTCTCCCAGGCCCGGTTCGGTAGTGCCGAGCTACAAAAAAACCCCGCTGATGAGCGGGGTTTTTTTATGGGTGTCGTTCAACCAGAACACGAAACGATTTTCACGTAGCAGTGATCAGGGGGAATCATCGCCGATGCGATCATCCTTGGCATCGACCCCCTTGTCCTTGACCACACTGTTGTCGCTGTAGCTGGTCTGCTTGTCGACGTCCGAGGCGCCGGTATCCGACGGGCGATCCTCGTAGGTATCGACACCCTCATCCTTGGCGAGCTCGTTGGTGCCGGCGGCGCCGTCCTGGTCGGGGGTACCATTGAGTTTTGCCGCTTCCGTCTGCTCCTCGGGCTTCTGCGGAGGTACATTGTGGCCCTCGACACCAGCATCGACGCCCTTGTCGGGTGCCACGGTGGTATCCGCCACGGCAGTGCCGGACAGTACCAGCATTGAAGCCAGCAGGGCCGAGGTCAGCGACAGTCCTTTCACGCTCTTCATTAACACACCTCCATGCATGCTTGGGTTGCGTGTGGAATTTCAGCAATGTGCGACGGTCATTCCTGCGTCTCACATCTTGTACATACCCTAGACATGAAAATAATCCATGTAAAGTAATGGCCGGTTTGATGAGCCATGCTTCACCGACAAGCTAGCCAAGGAATCGTTGCGCTGCAAACTATCGGCTGGCCACAGGATGCCGGTGTGCACGCGTTGTCGAGGCAGGCTCGTCGATGGGGAGGGTGATGTGACGGGGAACTTGGCGGTGTGCGGGGCAGGGCCGGGGGAGGCAGGTGCGATTTTGACAATGTATCGGCTGATGGCCGGATGTCGGCCTTCACAGCCGGCTCCCGGGCGAGAGCGGGGGAGCCGGCGGTGGCCTTGGCGACACGATGATTATCGATTATCGGCTGCGTTGTTCGAAGGCGTCGACCCCGGCGGCGGAAGTCAGTGGTGCCATGCCCCGGTAGTTGGTGCGGGTATCCACCAGCACTGCTGGCGATGCGCGATACTCGAGGGCGTCGATGCCGGCGCCGGGAGCCAGCGAGATGCCGGGAGCCGGGGCCCGGCGAGAGGCCAGGTTGATGCCGGCGTCATTCAGTGGCGTGGCTGTCACTCGTTGCCCGTTATCGAGGCCGTGATCAGAGGCGACGCTGCTGGCCAGCGCCGTTCCGGAAGTGGCCAGAAGGCCGATGAGCACGAGGGACCCGAATGAGAATGTCTGGGTGGTTTTCATGGGTTGCCTCCCGTCAGGATGTGGGAGTTCGTGATGGATCGAGGGGGACGGGGGTAGTGCCGTGAGCCTCGAGAGTCGTCATGGCAGTCGACTCGAGGTGGCATGGGGAGGGGCTGCCTGATGCTCTCAGCATGTAACGCTGACCAATAGTTGACAAGTTGGTTTTTTTTGATCGTGATGCTGGTTTATTTATCTCCATGTTCGGCTGACAGGCTTGTGAGCCGGTATATCAAGTCCCTGGGCCATGCTCCGGGCCAGAGCCTTCCTGGCGGGGGATTGCCTCGATGGTTCCGGCGCCAGCGGCGCGACGTCGCGGCAGGCGGGAGCAGGCGATTATCGGGAAAGCGTTGGCATGGAGTCGGGGCGTGGCGAGGGCTTGGCCGGCGATGAGCCAAAAAAACCTCGGCGGGAGCCGAGGTTTTCGCGTGTCGCTGAGCCGGTGGTGACGCAGGGATAGAAACCAGCCCGGGACAACCTTTTCAATCCTTGTTGTGGGTGCCCTTGTCCTTGACGATTTCCTGGTTGCTGTAGGACGTGGCGTCGCTCTCATGAGCAGTGCTTCCCGGCCTGTCCTCGGTGGCATCGACGCCACTGCCGGGGGCCAGTTCGCTGCCCTTGTCCTGCATCGCCGAGTTGTCCCCGGTCTGGATGCCGGCCGACTCCGCCTGTTCCTCGGCCTTCTGGGGATACGTGTCGTGACCCTCGATTCCCGAGTTGACGCCGCTGTCGGGTGCGGGCTCGCTGGCTTCCTGCGCCAGTGCGGAGCCCGAGAAAGCCAGTAGGGTGGCCAGCAGCGCAGAAGTCAGGGTCAATCCTTTAATGCCTCGCATGGACCTACCTCCTTGCATGTTTCCAGCATTCATTTCAGCGACTCGCCGCCAGCTGAATGTCGAGCGTGGAAGACCATCGGTGATCGGTGGTCCAGCGCTCGCCCGTGATGTGGATATCGGAGGGTCGCCGGTAGGCAGGGCCTGGGGTTGTCGCTTCTTGCGGAGCTCGGTACCGGCGGGTCCTGTCTGCACATTTAAAGCTAGTCAAGGAATCGTTGCGCTGCAAACTATCGTCTCACCACCAGGACTCGCTGTCGCGTTCGGCGCGCAGCGTGTCCCGGGCGATATACAGGGCGGCGATAGCCCTGGCTTCGTGGAAGTCCTCGCGGGCAAGCAGGGCGGGCAGGGATTCGATGGCGTGCGTCTCGACCAGCAGCGGCTCGGGTTCGTCGCCGGGCAGGCGCTTCTCGTAGAGGTCGGTGGCCAGCAGCACCTGCATGCGGTGGTTCATGTAGTTGGGCGCCAGCGAGAGCTCGACGAGCGGTTCGATGCGCCGGGCGCCCATGCCGCATTCTTCCATCAGCTCGCGGTTGCCTGCCGTGATGATGTCCTCGCCGGGATCGACCAGCCCCTTGGGTAGCGTGAGAGCGTACTCGTCGAAGCCGGCGGCATACTCGCGGATCAGCAGTACATGCTCGGGGTCGGGCATTGCGACGATCATGACCGCCGGGCGGCCGCGACCCTTGAGGCGCTCGAAGGTGCGCTCGGCCCCGTTGGAAAAGCGCAGTTCCAGTCGCTCGATGGCGAACAGGTTGCTTCGGGCGACGTCCTCGCGGGCCAGGATGCTCGGCTTGGTGGGCGTGCTGGGTGCCATGGTGCCTCCGTGCGTGAATCGGGGGGATCCCGTACAATGACAGGTGTCTTTTACCACCGCTGCGGAGTCCCTGGCCAATGATCGACTGGCGTGACATCGATACCGTTCTGCTCGACATGGACGGTACGCTGCTCGACCTGCACTTCGACAGCCATTTCTGGCTCGAGCACCTGCCGCGCCGCTATGTCGAGCTGCATCATCTCGATGAGGCGACCCAGGACGTCCTGCGCGAGCGAATCCTGCGCGAGCAGGGTAGCCTCAACTGGTACAGCCTGGCGTACTGGGAGCGCGAGCTCGGCGTCGACATCCTTGCCCTCAAGCGCGAGGTGCAGCATCTGATCGGTCTGCGCAGCGATGCCCTGGATTTTCTCGCCTGGCTGCGTGACGCGCATCCGCGCGTCGTGCTGGCGACCAACGCCGACCGGGCCAGCCTGTCGCTCAAGCTGCCGCTGACCGGACTCGAGGCTTACCTGGATGCCATCGTCTCGTCGGCGGACTTCGGCGTGCCCAAGGAAGAGCAGGCGTTCTGGTTCGCGCTCCAGGAGGTCGAGCCCTTCGATCCGCAGCGCACGTTGTTCATCGATGACAACCCGGCCGTGCTGGAAAGCGCCCGGGAGTTCGGCATCCGCCATTTGCTGGGCATTCGCCAGCCTGACAGCCGACGACCCGAGCGCGAACTGGAGGCGTTCATCGCCCTTGACCGCTTTGCGGCCTTGTTACCCGACCGCGACGCCCCCATGTAGACGCCATGCAAGAATCCGTACGAATCGACAAGTGGCTGTGGGCCGCGCGTTTCTTCAAGACCCGCGGCCTGGCCAAGAAGGCCATCGAGGGCGGCAAGGTCCAGGTTGATGGCTCGCGCGTCAAGACCAGCAAGGTGGTCACCCCGGGCGTCCGGGTGAAGGTGCCCCAGGGCTGGGATCAGTGGGAGGTGGAAGTGATCGCCGTCTCCGACCAGCGGCGTGGCGCGCCCGAGGCCCGCGAGCTCTATCGCGAGACGCCCGAAAGCCAGCAGCGCCGCGAACGCGAAGCCGAACAGCGGCGCCTGGCCAATCAGGTGATGCAGGCACCGCGCGGGCGACCCGACAAGCGCGGGCGCCGCGAGATCCAGCGTTTCCAGCGCCAGCGTCCCGACGACCAGTGACACCGCCTCTCTCGTATCCCCGTTCCCTCCGTTGCCGAGCGACTCATGTCCGACCAGATCCAGCGATTCCTGTTTGACGATACCAACGTGCGCGGCGAGATCGTCTCGCTCGAGTCCGCCTATGCCGAGGTTCTCGACCGCCATGCCTACCCGCCGGTGGTAGCCCGCCAGCTCGGCGAGATGCTGGCGGCGGTTGCGCTGTTGACCGAGACGGTAAAGCTCGACGGCACCCTGAGCCTCGAGGTGCGCGGCCAGGGGGCACTGCGTCTGCTGATGGCCGAGTCCAATCCCGGTGGCGAACTGCGTGCCATCGCCCGGCTCGACGACGAGGCGCCGCTGCCCGATGATGCCGCCACCTTTGCCGAACTGGTCGGCGACGGCCAGATCGTCATCACCCTGGACCCGCGCGAGGGCAATCGCTATCAGGGCATCGTGGCGATCGAGGCCGATGATCTCGCCGGCTGCCTCGAGAACTACTTCGCCCGTTCCGAGCAGCTGGCCACCCGGCTGTGGCTGGCGGCCGACGGTAAGCGTGCCGGTGGCCTGCTGCTCCAGCAGTTGCCCGATGACAGCCGCAATCGCGACCCCGACGCCTGGGACCGGCTGGTGCACCTGGCGAGCACCGTGCGCGACGATGAGCTGCTGGGCCTGGCGCAGCGCGACCTGCTCTATCGTCTCTACCATGAGGAGACGACGCGCGTCTTCGACCCCAAGCCGCTGCATTTCGGCTGCACCTGCTCCCGCGAGCGCATTGCCCGGGCGCTGCTCGGCCTGGGGGCCGAGGAACTGCGTGATATTCTCGAGGAGCAGAAGGCGGTGGACACCCAGTGCCACTTCTGCCACACCCGTTACCACTTCTCGGCGGCCGAGATCGAGGCCCTGATCGAGTCCCCGGACGCCGGCACGCCGACCATGCATTGACGTGGACGCCGCCAACAGCCATCACAGTTGGCTCTGGCAAGGGATACCGGGGACAGGTCGAAGAGGGGGTCCTACGCCATGGATGGCGTAGGTAGTGCCCATGGAGGGGTTCACAGCGCCCCCTCGCAGACCTGTCGACGGATCAGCCCCTAACGACAGTCCTGACTGCGACAGCTTGAGACGCCGCCTCGGCGTTTTGCCGATCGGGGCGGTTTGCCATCATAATGTAACGGCTCGTGCATCACTCCCGGACAAGAGGCGGCAAACGCCCGTGATGCACGGTCGCTTTTTTGGCTAACGAGAGAGAATCGGCCCTCGAGGCCCAGGACACCCCATGACTACGAATTCCGCTGCTGCCCAGCCGACGGCGCGCCGCGCGAGCGTGCATACCAACCTTTGCGCTGCCGAACTCATCGAACGTGCCGTTGCCGAGGGGGAAGGGCGCCTTGCCACGAACGGCGCCTTGGTCGTCAATACCGGCGTGCGTACCGGCCGCTCCCCGGCGGACCGCTTCATCGTCGACGAGCCGTCCACCGCCGAGCTGATCGACTGGGGAAGCGTGAACCGGCCCTTCGATGCCGAGCGCTTCGACGCGCTCTGGGAGCGCGTCGAGGATTATCTGGCCGAGGGCGACAGCTATGTCTCCGAGCTGCATGTCGGTGCGGACCCCGAGCACTACCTGCCGATTCGCGTGACTACCGAGACCGCCTGGCACAATCTCTTCGCCCGCAACCTGTTCGTGCGTCCCGACGCCTTCAACCCCAAGGGCAAGAGCGAGTGGACCATTCTCAACGCGCCGCACTTCACCTGTGACCCGTCGCGTGACGGCACCAACTCCGACGGCGCGGTGGTCATCAACTTCGCGCGCCGGCGTGTGCTGCTGGCCGGCATGCGCTACGCCGGCGAGATGAAGAAGGCGATGTTCTCGGTGCAGAACTTCCTGTTGCCCGAGAAGGACGTGCTGCCCATGCACTGCAGCGCCAACGTCGGCGAGGACGGCGAGACCACGCTGTTCTTCGGTCTTTCCGGCACCGGCAAGACCACGCTGTCCGCCGACCCGGCCCGTTACCTGATCGGCGACGACGAGCACGGCTGGGGCGAGGGCACGGTGTTCAACATCGAGGGCGGCTGCTACGCCAAGTGCATCGACCTTTCGGAAAAGAACGAGCCGGTAATCTGGCAGGCGATCCGCTTCGGCACGGTTCTCGAGAACGTGGTACTCGACGATCGCCGGGCGCCGGACTATGCCGACGACAGCCTGACGCAGAATTCCCGCGCCGCCTATCCGCTCGAGCACATCGACAAGCGCGTGGCGGAAAACCGCGCCGGCGAGCCCAATGCAATCATCTTCCTGACCTGCGACATGAGCGGCGTGCTGCCGCCGGTGTCGGTGCTCTCCAAGGAAGCCGCGGCCTATCACTTCCTGTCCGGCTACACCGCCAAGGTGGGCTCCACCGAGATGGGCTCCTCGGCCGGTCTGGAAGCGACCTTCTCGACCTGCTTCGGCGCGCCGTTCTTCCCGCGTCCGGCCCGCGAATATGCCGATCTGCTGATCAAGCGTATCGAAGCCTTCGGCTCGCGGGTCTACCTGGTCAACACCGGTTGGACCGGCGGCAGCTACGGTCAGGGCGGCAGCCGCTTCAGCATTCCCACCACGCGCGGCATCATCAGCGCCGTCCAGTCCGGGGCGCTCAAGGATGTGGACACCCGTCACGTCGACGGCCTCAACCTGGATGTGCCGGTCGCGGTACCGGGCGTCGACTCGCGGCTGCTCGATCCGCGCGAGACCTGGGAAGACGCCGCCGCCTACGATCGCCAGCGTCAAGAGCTGGTGGCCAAGTTCGTCGAGAACTTCAAGAAGTTCGCCGGCGTCGACGAGGCGATCATCGCCGCGGGCCCGTCGCTCAACTGAGCCCCGCGTCGGTTCGCCAACGACCTCGCCGAGGGCGCGTCACCTGACGCGCCCTCGGCGTTTCCGGCCCCGCTGCATCCGCGCTGACGGAGCTGGCGTATGCTGAAGGTGACATGGCGAACGACGAACGGAGGGATGTCATGCAACGACGGCACTTTCTGGGTCTGCTGGGCGCGGGCGGGCTGGCGGGGCTGCTGCCGGGCTGGGCGCTGGCGCGCCCCGTGCTGGACCTGAAGCGTGGCGCCGATGTCGAGCCGCTGTCGCTCGACGAGCAGGCGTGGCGCAAGCGCCTCAGCGAGGCGCAGTTCCAGGTGCTGCGCGAGGCGGACACCGAACCGGCGGGCAGCAGTCCGCTGAATGCCGAGAAACGTCGGGGCGAGTACCGTTGCGCGGGCTGTGATCTGACGCTGTTCACCAGCGACATGAAGTATGACTCGGGCACCGGCTGGCCGAGTTTCTTCGACCATGTCGAGGGGCATCTGCTGACCCGGCTCGACTTCGTGCTGCTGATCCCGCGCACCGAGTACCACTGCGCCCGTTGCGGTGGGCATCAGGGCCATGTCTTCGAGGACGGCCCCGAGCCCACCGGACTGCGCTGGTGCAACAATGGACTGGCTCTGCGCTTCGTGCCGGCCGCGGCGAGCGGCTGATCGGCTAGAAGCTAAGCCAATCGTCGTCGGCCGATGAAGCTGTCGAGGTGCGGGCCGGAGCGGGCGCGGGTGCTTCCCGGCGAGGTGGCTTCAGACGAGGGGCTGGCGTTACATCAGGTGTCTGACCGCTCAGGCGGAAGGAAGCAAGAAGCGTATCGAGGCGCTCGGCCTGTTCGCGCATCTCGTTGGATGCCGCGCTGAACTGTTCGACCATGGACGCATTGTGCTGGGTCATGTTGTCTAGCTCGCTGACAGCAGTGTTGACCTGGCCGATGCCCTGGCTTTGTTCCCGGGCACCGGCGCTGATTTCGCCGATCACGTCGGTGACCTGCTCGATGCTCGAGACGATCTGTTCCATGGTCTTGCCGGTACGCTTGACCAGTGAGTTGCCGGACTGGGTACGGGCCACCGAGGTGTCGATCAGTTCGCGAATCTCTTTCGCCGCGTCGCTGGAGCGGCTGGCCAGTGTCCGCACTTCCTGAGCAACGACCGCGAAGCCGCGACCATGCTCGCCGGCGCGCGCCGCCTCCACCGAGGCATTGAGGGCCAGGATGTTGGTCTGGAAGGCGATGCCGTCGATCAGGGTAATGATTTCGCTGATTTCGGTGGCCGAGGTATCAATCTCGTCCATAGTGCGCTCGACCTGCTGCATCGCTTCGTGCCCCTGACGGGCAATATCGGCCGTCGAGTTGACCAGCTGATTGGCCTGCTGGGCGGCATCCGAGGTGTTGCTGACCGTCGCCGCAATCTGCTCCATCGATGCCGAGGTTTCCTGCAGGTTGGAGGCGGCCTGCTCGGTCCGTGAAGCGAGATCCACGCTGCCGCGGGCGATTTCTTCGGCTGCTGTGCTGACGCCCTGAGTGCTGCTGCGCACCGACTGCAGCGTCTTGTCGATATAGGCAATGAAAGCATCGAACTGGTTGGCCAGCTCCCCGATTTCGTCGCGCCGGGACGAGCCGATGCGCGCGGTCAGGTCGCCGTCGCCCTCGGAGATCTCCTTGATGCGCGCGGTGACGCGGCGGATTGCACGGGACATCATCAGCGGTCCGGCCAGGGCGACGAAGATGGCGGCCAGGCACACCGCCAGCGAGAACAAACCGGTGAACCATTGCAGCTTCTGGGTCATGGCCATCGAGGCCGCTTGAAGTTCCGTGATCTTGGCATCAGCTGCCTCACCGGCGCGATTGTAGAGCTTGCGCAGGGCGCCGAAAGCCGTCAGCGAGTCACCTTCGGAAAGGGCTCTGGCAGACTGGGCGTTGCCTGCCGCGTGCAGCTCAAGAACCCGGCTCGATTGCTGCGACCATGCATTGTAGCTTGCATCGAAAGATCCCAGTCCGGCGACGACGTCGGGGTAGTCGGCCATCAGCGTCTTGAAGCTCTGCACGCGATCGAAAGCCTGCTGGGCGTTCTCCCGATAGTCTTTGCGAGCGCTCTGCGTCTTGTCGCTGCCCGGCGCGGCGTTCAGGGCTTCCATCTCGGCCATGCGGGCCTGGTGGAGGTCGCGGTCGGCGTTGAGGATTGCCGAGACGGCCTTGTTGAACGTCGTGCTGAATTCGGTCATGCGGCTCTCGAGCTTCTCGATGACCCAGAAGTCGGCGGCGACGACGATCAATAGCGATAGTGCCACGCCGATGAAGGCGCTGCTGTACTTGACGCTGATACGGTGCATTTTCTTGAGCATGGGTTCACCCTCGGTAAGCTCGCGAGCCTTGCAGAGTCTGCTGGGTCGTTAAACGCCGCTTTATTCGTTCGTGATGCGAACGTTATCGGGCCGGCAATCGGTCGTCGATGTGATGAGCGCACTTGTCACAATTGTTTACATTCGTTGCCGCCTGCGCCCTCGCGCGGCTTTGTGGTACCTTGTCGCCACCCGTGGCGTCGGCCCTTCCGCCGGGCCTGACGCCGCCTCGGCGCGGCGCTCCCCGGGCCGCCCGGTGAACCTGTCAATGCAAGGATTCCATGGACGTTCAGACTTCGATCAATGCGCGTCTCGCCGAGGAGCTCGGCGTGCGTCCCGCCCAGGTGACCGCGACCGTCGAACTGCTCGACGGCGGCGCCACCGTTCCGTTCATTGCCCGTTACCGCAAGGAAGTGACCGGTGGTCTCGACGACGGCCAGCTGCGTCAGCTCGAGGAGCGGCTGCGTTATCGTCGCGAGCTCGAGGAGCGTCGCGCGAGCGTGCTGGCCAGCATCGACGAGCAGGGCAAGCTGACCGCGGCGCTGGCGGCGCAGATCGGCGAGGCCGACACCAAGCAGCGCCTGGAAGACCTGTACCTGCCCTACAAGAAGAAACGCCGCACCAAGGCGCAGATCGCCCGCGAGGCCGGGCTCGAGCCGCTGGCTGATGCGCTGCTGGCCGATCCGACGCTGGACCCGGAGCGCGAGGCCGCGGCCTATCTGCGCCCGGCGGAGGGTGACACGCCCGCCGTCGCCGATGCCAAGGCGGCGCTCGACGGCGCCAAGCAGATCCTCATGGAGCGCTTCGCCGAGGATGCCGAACTGGTCGGTGGCCTGCGCGAGCGCGTGTGGCAGGAGGGCGAGCTGCGCGCACGCCTCATCGACGGCAAGCAGCGCGAGGGCGCCAAGTTCGCCGACTACTTCGAGCACGACGAACCGCTCGCGAAGGTGCCGTCGCATCGGGCGTTGGCCATGTTCCGTGGCCGCAACGAGGGCGTGCTGGCGCTGACCCTGGCGCTGCCGGGCGAGGACGAGGCACCGGTGCATCCCGCCGAGGTGGCGATCGCTCGTCATGCCGGCATCGACCTGGCCGCCGAGGCGCCGGGACGCGCCGCCGATCGCTGGTTGCGCGAGGTGGTGCGCTGGACCTGGCGGGTCAAGCTTTACACGCACCTCGAGACCGAGCTGATGGGCCGGCTGCGCGAGCGCGCCGAAGGCGAGGCGATCGAGGTCTTCGCCGCCAACCTCAAGGATCTGCTGCTGGCCGCACCGGCCGGCCCCCAGGCCACCCTGGCCATCGACCCCGGTTTGCGTACCGGCTGCAAGGTGGCGGTGGTCGATGCTACCGGTCAGTACCTCGAGCAGGCGGTGATCTATCCGCATGCGCCCCAGAAACGCTGGGACGAGGCGCTGGCCACCCTCGCCAGCCTGGTCGAGCGGCACGGCGTCACCCTGGTGGCGGTCGGCAACGGCACCGCCAGCCGCGAGACCGACAAGCTGGCCGGCGAGCTGGTCAAGCGTCTGGCGCCGCGTCGCCTGACCAAGGTGATGGTCAGCGAGGCCGGCGCCTCGGTATATTCCGCTTCCGAGCTGGCGTCCCGCGAGCTGCCGGATCTCGATGTCACCATCCGCGGGGCGGTCTCCATCGCGCGGCGCCTGCAGGACCCGCTGGCGGAACTGGTCAAGATCGAGCCCAAGTCGATCGGCGTGGGCCAGTACCAGCACGATGTCTCGCAGGTGCAGTTGTCTCGCAGTCTGGAAGCGGTCATCGAGGACTGCGTCAACGCCGTGGGCGTGGATCTCAACACCGCCTCGGCGGCGCTGCTCTCGAGGGTTTCGGGGCTCAATCCGGGGCTGGCCGAGAACGTCGTCGCCCGGCGCAACAGCCAGGGCGCGTTTCGCGACCGCCGTGAACTGCTCGAGGTCAACCGCCTGGGGCCGCGCACCTTCGAGCAGTGTGCAGGCTTTCTGCGCATCATGAACGGCGACAACCCGCTCGATGCCAGTGCGGTGCACCCGGAAGCCTATCCGCTGGTCGCGCGCATCGCCGAGCGCAACGACCGCGAGCTGGCGGGCCTGATCGGCGACAGCGGCTTCCTGCGCACGCTCAAGCCGGCCGACTATGTCGATGACGCCTTCGGCGTGCCGACCATCACCGACATCCTCAAGGAGCTCGACAAGCCGGGGCGCGATCCGCGCCCCGAGTTCCGCGCCGCCGAATTCCGCGAGGGGGTCGAGACGCTGAACGACCTCGAGCCGGGGATGATCCTCGAAGGCAGCGTCACCAACGTGACGCACTTCGGCGCCTTCGTCGACATCGGTGTGCATCAGGACGGCCTGGTGCATATCTCGGCGCTGTCGGACACCTTCGTCGAGGATCCGCGACAGGTGGTCAAGGCCGGCGATATCGTCAAGGTCAAGGTGATGGCGGTGGATATCGAGCGCGGCCGGATCGGCCTGTCGATGCGCCTGCACGATCAGCCGGAGCCCGAGACCGGCCGAAAGGAGACGGGCGGCGAGAAACCGGCGCGTCGCGGCAAGGGCGGCGGGCGACGCGGTCGCGGCGGTGCGGCGAGCGGCCAGTCTCAGGGCGGGCAGATGGGCGCGCTGGGCGAGGCGCTGCTCAAGGCCCGCGACAAGACGCGCTGAGGCGGGCTGGAATGATTCGCCTTGAAACGGCTGTTTCCGGCACCATAATCTGAGGTTTCACCGGCACGTCGGGCGTGCCGGCGGCGGTCTTCAACATGGGGTGTTCAACTTGTCCGAGCAATTCGTCAATGCCATCGCGAGGCTCCGTGGCGCGGCGCGCCAGGGCGCCATGGGACGCCTGCGGCGGGGTATCGAAAAGGAAGGGCTGCGCGTCGACGCCGGCGGCCGGATCGCGCAGACGCCGCATCCCCGGGCGCTGGGGTCCAAGCTGACCCATCCGCACATCACCACCGATTATTCCGAGTCGCTGCTGGAATACATCACCCCGGTCTACTGCCGCCCCGAGGACGCGCTGTCGTTCCTCGCCGACCTGCACCGCTTTTCCTATCGTCACCTCGGGGACGAGCGGATCTGGCCGGCAAGCATGCCCGGCCGGCTCGACGGCAACGACAGCGTGCCGATCGCCGACTACGGCCCGTCCAATGTCGGCTTCATGAAGCACGTCTACCGCAAGGGCCTCGACGTGCGCTACGGGCGGATCATGCAGTCGATCGCCGGGGTGCACTACAACGTCTCGCTGCCCGAGGATTTCTGGCCGGTCCTGCAGGAGCTGGAAGGGGCGACGGACACGTCGCTGACCCATTACCGCTCGGCGCGCTACTTCGACATGATCCGCAACTTCCGCCGCAACAGCTGGCTGCTGCTCTACCTGTTCGGTGCGTCGCCGGCGCTGGATCGCAGCTTCCTGACCGGGGCGGCGCCGAATCATCTGCGCGCTCATGCCCGTCACACCCTGGTGTCGCCCTACGCCACCAGCCTGCGCATGTCCGACCTGGGCTACCAGAACAAGGTTCAGGCCCAGCTCAAGATCTGCTTCAACTCGCTGTCCAACTACGTCGGCACGCTGCGCCACGCCATCACCACGCCGTGGCCGGCCTATCAGCGGCTGGGGGTCAACGAGGGCGGTGACTGGCGCCAGCTCAATGCCAACATCCTGCAGATCGAGAACGAGTACTACAGCGACATCCGCCCCAAGCGCGTGGCGCGCCATGATGAGACGCCGTCCCAGGCGCTCGAGTCCCGGGGCGTGGAGTACATCGAGGTGCGCTGTCTCGATCTGAATCCCTTCCTGCCCCTGGGAATCGACGCGACCCAGATGCGCTTTCTCGACATCTTTCTGATGTGGTGTCTGCTGGCCGAGAGCCCGTGGATTCCGGATGAGGAGTGCGACCGCCTGGACGACAATCGCCGCGCCGTGGTGGAGCAGGGGCGCAAGGCGTCGCTGGCCCTGGCCGTCGACGGTCAAGAGCAGCGCCTGGCCGACCGCGCGGCGGCGATCTTCGCCGAACTGCGCGAGGTGGCCGAGCTGCTGGACATCAACGAGGAGAGCGGCGTGCATGTCGCGGCGCTATCGGCCCTCGAGCCGTTGCTCGATAATCCCGAGCACACGCCGTCGGGGCGCCTGCTGGGGGAGCTGGAAACCAGCGGCAGCGATTTCGTCGAGCATGTGCTGGGGCTGGCCAATGCCCAGGCCGAGCAGTTCCGTGCCGAGCCCATGGATCCGGCACGAGAGGCCCTGTTCAACGAGCTCAGCGAGACCTCGCGTCAACAGCAGGCGGAGATCGAGGCGGGCGAGACCCGGGATTTTGCGGCCTTTCTCGATAGCTACTTTGCCCGGGCCCGCGAAGCGCGGCCGGCACCGACCTCGTAATGCCCACGGCGGCCCGGCGGGCCGCCATGAATCATGGAGTGATCAGCGATGTCCGTCAGCCTGAGCCGCCTGTCGGTTCGTCAATGGAGTCTGGCCGGTCTGGCCTTCTGCGCCCTGATGATGGGCGTCGCCCTGGCCCTGCAGTACGCAGCGGGGCTGGAGCCGTGCCCGTTGTGCATCTTCCAGCGCATCGCGGTGATCGCCGCGGCCGGGGTGTTTCTGGTCGCGGCGATTCACAATCCGCGCGGCTGGGGCGGCCGGGTCTACGGCGTGCTGGGCCTGCTGGCGGTGGGCGGCGGCATCGCCGTCGCCGGCCGGCATGTCTGGCTGCAGTCCCTGCCGCCCGATCAGGTGCCCAGCTGCGGGCCGGGGCTCGATTACATGCTCGAGGTGCTACCGCTGTGGGACGTGCTGTCCCGGGTGCTGTCGGGGTCGGGCGAGTGCGCGACCATTGACGGGTACTGGTGGGGCCTGACGCTGCCTCAATGGACGCTGATCGGCTTCGCGCTGCTGGCCCTGGTACCGCTCGGTCTGCTGCTGATGCCGCGCCGCGCCCGTCACACCTGACCCCACCTCCCTTCCCGGTAGTGGCCGCGAGCCTGCGCGCTTGCGGTCCTCTCTTTTCCCCACTGGCTGTCTTTCCGTGCCTGGCCGCTCACCTGCATCTTTAGTCGCAGGGGAAGTGTCGAAAGCTGTCGGCAGCCGCGTCGTGATTTCCTCATAAGCTCCTTTGAATCAGGCGGTTGGCTTTCCTCTTCCTGCATTGTCGCGCGGTCGCGACGCTTGGGAGTGGCAGGGGAGCATTTTGTCGCCCGGGTATTTTGGTATACGGTTTAGTCTGTTTATTGTGTACAAATAATCCAACAACACAACGGATCCGTAGCGCATGAACTCCGCGAGCCAACGTCAGTCGGTTTTCGACTTCCACGGCAAGCCGCCGCTTCTCAAGGCCTTGCCGCTCTCTCTCCAGCACATTCTGGCCATGATCATGGGCACGGTGACGGTGCCGATCATCGTGGTCGGGGCCGTGGGTGCCTCATTGGCGGACAAGATGGCGCTGATCCAGATCTCGCTGATCTTTTCCGGCGTCTCCACGCTCATCCAGCTCTATGCCATCGGCCGTTTCGGGGCCCGCCTGCCGGCGATCTTCGGGGTGGGCTTTGCCTATGTGCCGACGCTGACCGCAGTCGGCGCCCAGTATGGCCTGAGCGGCATCCTCGGGGCACAGATCGCCGGGGGTGTGGCGATGATGGTGGTAGGGCTGTTCACCCGGCACCTTCGCCAGTGGTTTCCGCCGGTGGTCGCCGGGGTCGTGGTGCTGGTGATCGGCCTGTCGCTCTATGACATCGCCATCAACTACATGGCCGGCGGGGTGGGCAGCGCCGACTTCGGCGCCCCGGTCAACTGGTTTCTGGCGCTGGCCACCTTGCTGGTGGTGCTGTTCGTCTCGCAGTTCTGCCAGGGCTTTCTCAAGCTGGCCTCGATCATCTGCGGCATCGGTGTCGGCTACGGGATGGCGCTGGCACTGGGGCGAGTCGACTTCACGCCGGTGCTGAACGCGCCCTGGTTCACCCTGCCGCAGCCACTGAGTTTCGGCTTGTCGTTCCACGGCCCGGCCATGGTGTCGATGGTGATCATCTGCGTCATCAACTCGGTGCAGACCATCGGCGATCTCTCCGCCACCACGGTCGGCGGCATGAATCGCGAGCTCGAGACTCGCGAGCTCTACGGCGGCCTGCTGGGCAACGGCCTATGCACGGCGCTGGGCTCGTTCTTCGGTGCGCTGCCGACCTCCTCGTACAGCCAGAATGTGGGCATCGTCGCCATGACCAAGGTGATCAGCCGGTATGTGCTGGCGCTGGCGGCGCTGTTCATGTTGGCGGCGGGCTTCGTACCCAAGTTCGGGGCGCTGATGACCACCATCCCGCTGCCGGTGCTGGGCGGGGCGACGGTCATGGTTTTTGGCATGATCACCGTGACCGGGATTCGCCTGATCACCAAGGACGAGATGTCCTCGCGGAACATCACCATCGCCAGCCTGGCGCTGGCGCTGAGCATGGGTGTCTATGCGGTGCCGGAGTCGATCGCCCGGTTTCCGGAGGTCGTGCAGCTGGTGATCGGCGGCTCGCCGATCGTGATCGCGGCGCTGGTGGCATTCACGCTCAACGTCATCCTGCCGCGCCGCTCCTTGGCCGACGAGGAGGCCGAGCGCGAGGCGGTCGAGGCGCGGCTGAGCGAAGGCTGACGTGCCGCAAGGGATTGCCTTGCCGGCGCGGGTAAAGATTGACAGGTGGCGCCGTTGGAGTGACGCTGGACCCTCGCTGCCGGACGACGACACAGGGAGGCGAACCGATGCTGGAAGACTGCAAGACCGCCCAGGAACGCTGGGGTGGTGTCCACCGTCTGATCGATCGCTGGCTCGAGGAGCGACGGGTGATGCTGGTCGTGTTCACGGAGCTGCGCCAGGCCTGCGAAGTGGACCCCGAGGCCATCGGTAAGTCACAGATCGACCGGTTCAGCGAGCTGCTGATGGACTACATCAGCGCCGGGCACTTCGAGATCTATCCCCAGCTTCGCGAGGAGGCCCGGCACTTCGAGGACGAGGCGGCGCTGGCCCTGGCCGGCCGGCTGCTGGAGCGCCTGGAGATGTCCACCGCGATGGTGCTGGATTTCGACCGCGACTTCTCGACGCCGACGCGCTGCCAGCACTTCGCCACCCGCCTGCCCGCCTGGCTCCAGCGGCTCGACCGCGGCCTCTCCGAACGCTTCTCGCTCGAGGATCAGCTGATCGCCCGGCTGCACGCCGCGCATTCCCCGCAGCTGGCGCCGAGCGCGGCGCCCCGCGCCACCCTGTAACGACCGTCGTCGCCCGACAATTCCCGCGCCTCGCCGAATGACTCGACGAGGCGCTCTGCTTTACTCCCCCTTACTTGCGACGCCACCGCGCGCCCATGCGCGCCCCCAGCTCCAGCATGCAGGGCGTGAGCAGCAGCGTCAGCCCGGTGGCGAAGGCCAGGCCGCCGGCGATGGCGCTGGAGAGCTGGGTCCACCACTGGGTCGAGGGCGCGTGCCAGCCCAGGCTGGGCGTCAGCAGGTCGACGTTGACCCCCAGCACCATGGGGATCAGCCCCAGCACTGTGGTGATCGCGGTGAGCAGCACCGGTCGCAGCCGTCGGCAGCCGGCTTCCAGCGCTGCCTGGCGGGCCGGCAGCCCGTCGCCGCGCAGCTGGTTGTAGGTGTCGATCAGCACGATGTTGTTGTTCACCACGATGCCGGCCAGGGCGATGATGCCCATGCCCACCATGACGATGCCGAAGGGCTGGGCGTTGAGCAGCAGACCCAGCAGCACGCCGGCGGTCGAGAAGACGATCGCCGAGAGCACCAGCGCGGTCTGGTAGAGGCTGTTGAACTGGGTGACCAGAATGATCGTCATCAAAAACAGGGCGACGCCGAAGGCGCTGACTAGAAAACGGCTGGTTTCGGCCTGGTCCTCGCGCTCACCGGCCAGGTTGGCGCGCACGCCCTCGGGCAGCTCGGCCAGGCTCGGCGCCAGGGCGCGCAGCCGTTCGTCGACCTGACGGCCGGGCTGCACGTCGGCTTCCAGGGTGATGGCGCGGTGGCCGTCGATGCGGTGCAGGATGCCGACCTTGGGCGCGGGCGTGAGCCGCACGAACTGACGGATCGGCAGCTGGCCCCGGTTGGTATGCACGGTCAGGCGTTCGAGCTGGTCGAGGCTGCGCCGTACCGCCGGCAGACGGACCCGGATGTCCACCTCGTCGTCCACCTCGGGCGGCCGGTAGGTGGCCAGGGGCAGGCCGTTGGTGACCAGCTGTACGGCGCTGCCGATGGTCGCCACGTCGGCACCGAAGCGGGCCGCCGCCTCGCGATCCACCTCGATGCGCCACTCCACGCCCGGCAGGCTGCGATTGTCCTGAATGTCCCGGAAGCCGCCCAGGCGCTGCATGGCCGTGCGCAGCTGTTCCACGGCCGCGTCCAGTGTGTCCGGCTGGCGGCCGGTCAGCTCGATCTGGATCGGCTTGCCGCTGGTCGGGCCGCGCTCCTGTTCCTGAAACGCCAGGCGCACGCCGGGCAGGTCGCGGGTGCGCGCGGCCATGTCGTCGAGAATGGCACCCGCGGAGCGCCGCTTGTCCCAGTCGATCAGCGAAAAGTTGAGCTGGCCGATCACGTCGGCGGCCATGCGGGTGTCCGGCGCGGCGAAGGAGCGCGCATAGAGCGCGTCGATTTCGGGCATGCCGGCGACCCGGGCCTCGACACGACGCACGATGGCGTCCTTTTCGTCCACCGACAGGTCGCCGCGGGCGTGCACCAGAATCTGCGCGTTGTCGGGTTCCACCTCGGGAAAGAACACCACGCCATGATTGAAGCGTGCATAAGCGGCATAGATCACGGCCATGATGCCCAGGGCGCCGAGCAGCGCCAGGCCCGGGCGAGCCAACAGGCGGTCGAGGAGTCGGCGATAGAGCCGGGCGCCGACGTGCAGGCTTTCGCGGGTGGCGGGCGCATTCCGGCGGCGCAGCAGGTTGCCCAGGGTGGGCAGGAAGATCAGGGCCATCAGCAGCGAGGCCAGCAGGCACAGCACCACGGTGGCGGGCAGGTATTTCATGAACTCGCCGACCACGCCGGGCCAGAACAGCAGCGGCACGAACACCGCCAGGGTGGTGGCGGTCGAGGCGATCACCGGCCAGGCCATGCGTCCGGCGGCTCCCGCCCAGGCGTCCCGTGATGACAATCCCCGGGCGAGGTTGTAATCGGCCTGCTCGCCGACCACGATGGCGCCGTCCACCAGCATCCCGGCGACCAGGATCAGGGCGAACAGCACGACGATGTTGAGGGTGTAGCCGATGCTCCAGATCAGCAGGATGCCGGTCAGAAAGGCGCCGGGAATGGTCAGGCCGATCAGCAGCGCCGAACGCAGGCCCATGGTGGCGAGAATCACGATCAGCACCAGTACCACCGCGGTTAGCACGTTGTTGAGTAGGTCATCGAGCAGGGAGACGACGGTGGTGGACTGGTCCATGATGGTGCGCAGCTGCAGGGTATTCGGCAGGCTGGGCCGGGCCTCGTCGAGCACGGCGTGGACGGCCCGGCTCGTGGCGATGATGTTGGCCCCGGCGCGCTTGGCGATCTCCAGCACGACGGCGGGCTGGCCGTCGATCCGGGCATAGCCCTGCGGGTCCTTGAAGGTGCGATGGATGACCGCGACGTCGCCGAAGGTGACCACCCGGTCGCCGTCCACCTTGATCGGCATGGACAGCAGGTCGTCGAGGTTCTCGATCAGCCCGGGCACCTTGATCGCCAGGCGGCCGGCGCCGTTGTCGATGCTGCCGGCGGCGACCAGGCGATGATTGCGCGAGACCAGGTTGAACAGGGTGTCGAAGTCGATGCCGTAGCCGGCCAGTACCTGCGGGTCGACGACGATTTCCATCAGGTCCTCGCGCTCGCCGGCGATATCGACGTCGAGTACCTGCGGCAGCCCCTCGATGGCGTCCCGGAGGCCACGCGCCGCCAGCATCAGCTCGCCGGCGGAGAGCGGGCCGGAAAGTCCCACCGAGAGCACCGGAAACCGCGAGACGTTGACTTCCATGACCCGCGGTTCATCGGCCTCATCGGGCAGCGAGCTGCGGGCGATATCGACCTTTTCGCGCACGTCGGCCAGCGCCTGGCGCGGGTCGAAGCCGGCATCGAACTCCAGGGTGATCGAGGCATAGCCCTCGGCCGCCTGGGCGGTCATCTTGCGTACGCCCTCGATGGCCTGCAGTTCCTGCTCCATGGGGCGTACCAGCAGGCGTTCGGCGTCTTCCGGGCTGACGCCCTCGAGTGTCAGCGACACGTAGATGGTGGGGATCGTGACGTCCGGGTTAGCCTCCTTGGGGATGGCCAGGTAGGCCACGCCGCCGCCGATCAGCAGGAAGAGCAGCACCAGCAGGGTGGTCCGGGTGCGGTCGATGGCGGCGTCGATCCAGCGGCGCATCAGGAGCCCTCGGGGGTGTCGGCGGGGACGGGGGTCACCCGCTGGCCGGCCTTGACGAAACCGCCGCCCAGCGTGATCAGCCGCACCGGATCGGGCAGGCCGCCGACCCAGGCGTGCTCGGCATCGGCGCTGATCAGCTCGACGGGGCGAAAGCGTACGCGATTATCGGCGTCGACGGTCTTCACCCCCAGACGGCCCTGCTCATCGAGCACCAGCCGGGCCGGCGACAGGCGGTGCGCCGGTCGGGGCGGCAGGGAAAGGGTCAGGGTGGCGCTGGCCCCGGCGACCCGCCAGCCTTCGGGGTTGGGCACGTCGGCTTCCAGGGCGAAGCGCCGAGTGGCCTCGTCGGCCTCGCTGGCCACGAAGCTGATTCGCCCCTCGAGGTGGCGGCCGTCGAGCAGGGCGAGACGCACGGGCATGCCGGCCGCAATGTCGGCGGCGCGCTGCTGCGGCAGCCAGGCGGTCGCCTTCAGGTGGCCGACATCCACCAGCCGGCCCAGCGTCTCGCCGACCTCGACGTAGGCCCCGGGGTCGATGTCGAACCGCTCGAGCGTTCCCGCGAACGGCGCGTCGATGCGGGTATCGGAGAGTGACTCCTGCAGGGTGGCCAGCGTGGCCTGACTGGCGGCCAGCTTGCTCTTCAGCCGCAGCAGTTCGTTGTTCGAGACCAGCTCGCGCCCGCGCAGCTGGCGCGCGCCCTCCAGCTCGGCGCGGGCCAGCGCCAGATCGGCCCGGGCCTGCTCGAGGCGGGCGGGCAGGTCGCCGGCGTCGAGGGTCGCCAGACGATCACCGGCGTCGACCCGGTCGCCCTGGGCGTGCGGCAGCGCCTCGACCCGTCCGGCGCGCCGCGCGCGCAGGACCACGCTGCGGCGAGGCTCGAGCTGGCCTTCCAGAATGACCTGCGGGGCATGGGGTTCGGCGTGTGACAGGCGAACCTCGACGCGGGGTGCCTCGGCGGTGGTCGTCTCGGTGGCGGAAGCGGGCGGTGTGTCGCGGAAATGCCGGCTGTCTCCGAAGGCGAGCCAGAGCAGCAGACCCAGGCTCAGCAGCAGCGCCAGCCAGGCGGGAGAGAGCATCGCTCGTATGCGCATGACGGGATCCTGGTAAGGCCAAGCGGCGGCCACATGACAGACCGCCCCGGCGCGAACGTCGAGGCGGTCAGTCTAACAGGTGGCGGAAGGCCCGAAAGCCTCCCGCCTGTCGGTAGGGATCAGCAGGCCGGTTCGGCCTCGGCGGGCGCACTGGCGGCCGTCCGGCGCGTGCGAAGCCCCAGGGCTTCATCACTGGCGGCACGGATGCGGCGCAGCAGGGCGGCATCACCGGCCAGGGCGTCGGCCCGGGCGGGGACCAGCCGCTGCAGCCGTGCCCGCCACTCGGGCGAGGCGAACTTCTCGGGGAAGCAGCGCTCGACCAGTTCCAGCATGATCGAGGTCGCCGTCGAGGCACCCGGGGAGGCGCCGAGCAGCGCGGCCAGCGAGCCGTCGCCGGCGGTGACGATCTCGGTGCCGAACTGCAGGACGCCACCCTTCTGCGGATCCTTCTTGATGATCTGCACGCGCTGGCCCGCCACTTCCAGCCGCCAGTCGCCGGGCTCGGCCGACGGGTAGAAGGCGCGCAGCTCCTCGACCCGCTCCTCGTGGGACAGCCGTACCTGATCGACCAGGTACTTGACCAGGCTGGCGTTGTGGCGGGCCACCGACAGCATGGGGCTGAGGTTGGACTTGCTGACCGACTTGACCAGATCGAAGACCGAGCCGTTCTTGAGGAACTTGGTGGTGAAACCGGCGAAGGGGCCGAACAGCAGCGAGGGCTTGCCATTGACGTGGCGCCGGTCGAGGTGCGGGACCGACATCGGCGGGGCCCCGATGGCGGCCTTGCTGTAGACCTTGGCCTGGTGACGCGAGACGATCTCCGGGTCGTCGCAGCGCAGCCATTGCCCGCTCACCGGGAAACCGGCATAGCCACGTCCTTCGGGGATGCCGCTCTTCTGCAGCAGGCGCAGCGAGGCGCCGCCGGCACCGAGGAACACGAAACGCGAGCGCAGCTCGCGGCGGTCACCGTTGCCGAGATGAATCGTCAGGGTCCAGGTGCCGTCGGCATTGCGCTCGAGGTTCTTGATGGTCTGGCCGGTGCTGACGCGCACCCGGTCGTTGTCCACGGCATGCAGGCGTGCCAGCAGCTGGTCGGTCAGCGCACCGAAGTTGACATCGGTGCCGCCCTCGGCCCAGGTGGCCGCCACCGGTTCTGCCGGGTCGCGGTCGGCCATCAGCAGCGGCGCCCACTCGGCGATGGTGCGGGCGTCCTGCGTGTAGTGCATGCCCTCGAAGCAGTGGTGCTGGGTCAGCGTCTCGTGGCGGGTCCGCAAGAAGCGCACGTTGTCCTCGCCACGCACGAAGCTCATGTGCGGGACAGGGGTGAGGAAGCCGGCGGGGTCGCCGAGATTGCCCTGCGAGGCGAGGTGGCTCCAGAACTGCTTGGATTCCTCGAAGAGGGTGTTGATGCGAATGGCCTTGGCAATGTCGACATCGCCATCGGCGGTCTCGGGCGTGTAGTTGAGTTCGCAGAGGCCGGCGTGGCCGGTTCCGGCGTTGTTCCAGGCGAACGAACTCTCGCTGGCCGTGGAGTCGAGTCGCTCGATGATCTCGATGCGGGCGTCGGGCTCCAGCTCGTGAAGGAGTGTCGCCAGCGTCGCGCTCATGACACCGGCCCCTACCAGTACGCAATCAACCGTCTCGTCCATAGTGGATATCAGCCCTTTGGCGATTCAGATGACGGGATTATATCATATTGCAATGCAAAAACGACCGGCGCAGAAGGGATGTATTATGCTGGGAGGCCTTTCCATAAGGGAAAGGTTTGTTCGGGATGAGCGAAGAAGCCCGTCTTCCCAGGCACTTATATTTAGTCTGCGAACATTTTGCGCGTAGTCCTGCGCCGGGTTTCAGGAGCATTTTCAGTCATCGCAGGCTGATGATCCGCCAGCCCCGCTCCCGGGCGACCTCGGCGAGGGCGGCATCGGGGTCGACGGCGACGGGGTGATCGACGCGCTCCAGCAGGGGGATGTCGTTGTGCGAGTCGCTGTAGAACCAGGCGTCGTCCAGGGTGACGTCGCGGGTGGCCAGCCACTGCTCGAGCCGGGTGATCTTGCCTTCGCGGAAGCTGGGCACGCCGCTCACGCGGCCGGTATAGCGTCCCCCGGCGGTTTCCGGTTCGACGGCGATCAGCTCGTCGACGCCCAGGCGGCGGGCGATGGGGCCGGTGATGAAGCGGTTGGTGGCGGTGATGATCAGCAGGGTGTCGCCCCGTGCCCGATGGCGGGCCAGCAGTTCCTCGCCCCGGGGCAGGATGTGCGGTTCGATCTTGCTGGCCATGAACTGCTGGTGCCAGGCGGCCAGCTGCTCCGGACTGTGCTCGGCCAGCGGCTTGAGCGCCAGGGCCAGGTAGGCGTGGATGTCCAGGGTGCCTTCCTGATAGGCCGCCAGGAAGCGTTCGTTGGCCTCGCGGTAGCTGATCGGGTCCACGGCGCCCTGTTCCACCAGGAACTCGCCCCAGGCATGGTCGCTGTCGATGCCCAGCAGCGTATTGTCGAGATCGAAGATGGCCAGGCTCAATGCGCTCTCCTCAGGTCTGGTTGGTCGCTCATCGGGCGGGTGGCGAAAAGGCGGCGGCGATTATTGCAGAACTCCGACAGGCTTGCACATCGCGGCGCCGCCAAGCGTGTATTGATGCGCTTTCAGCGTTTGTGGAAGAATGGCAGCAATACTGGATTTCATAAGGTGAAGCCCGTGATCGACGCTGACGGCTTCCGCCCCAATGTTGGCATCATCATCGCCAACCCGGAGGGCCAGCTGCTGTGGGCGCGTCGGGTGGGGCAGAACGCATGGCAATTCCCTCAGGGGGGCATCAAGGCCTACGAGACACCGCAGCAGGCGCTCTATCGCGAGCTGGAAGAGGAAATCGGCCTCACGCCCGATGACGTCGAGGTGCTGGCCTGTACCCGAGGGTGGTTGCGCTATCGTCTACCCCGACGCATGGTCCGTACCCAATCGCGTCCGGTGTGCATCGGTCAGAAGCAGAAGTGGTTTCTGCTCAAGATCCGCTGTCAGGACAACCGCATCTGCATGGATACCACGGCCAAGCCGGAGTTCGATGGCTGGCGCTGGGTCAGCTACTGGTATCCGCTGGGGCAGGTCGTGCCCTTCAAGCGCGAGGTCTATCGGCGCGCGCTGCGCGAACTCGCGCCCCGGGTGCAGCGCCTGGCCCGGGGGGGCGGCTGACATGCGGCCGCTGTCACACCGACAACAAGAAGAATGCTCATGCTCGATGTACTACGTCGTATCGTCCAGGAGGTAAACGGCGCGCGCAGCCTGGATGCCGCGTTGGCCACCATGGTCCGGCGGATCCGCAAGGCCATGCATACCGACGTGTGCTCCATCTACCTCTTCGACGCCGCTCAGGACCGCCTGGTCCTGATGAATACCATCGGCCTGCGCAGTCAGGCCGTTGGGCATGTCAGCCTGCGCCTGGGAGAGGGCCTGGTGGGCCTGGTCGGCCAGCGCGAGGAACCGCTCAACCTCGAGGACGCCCCGTCCCATCCCGGTTTCCGCTATTTCGAGGAAACCGGCGAGGAGCGCTTTTCCAGCTTTCTGGGGGTGCCGGTCATCCACCAGCGCCGGACGCTGGGCGTGCTGGTGGTGCAGCAGCAGGAAAAGCGTCGTTACGACGAGGGCGACGAGGCCTTTCTGGTGACCATGGCGGCCCAGCTGGCCGGGGTGCTGGCGCATGCCCTGGCGACCGGCACGCTCAACCGGCCGACCCGCACTCCCGGCATGGCGACCTTCACCGGCGTGGCGGCCTCGCCCGGCATGGTGATCGGCGAGGCGCGGGTGATCGCGCCGCCGGCCGACCTGGACAGCGTGCCGGACCTGGTACCCACGGATACCGACTATGAGATCCGCCGTCTGGGCGAGGCGATCGAGCGGGTGCGCGGCGAAATTCGTGCGGCGGGCGCGCGCCTGTCGAGCCGTATTCCCAGCCAGGAGCTGGCGCTGTTTGATGTCTACGAGCAGATGCTGGCGGATGCCGCCCTCGGTCAGGAGGTGGAGAAGCGCATCCGCGAAGGGCAGTGGGCGCCGGGCGCACTGGCCGACGTGGTGCGCCGGCATGCTCAGTATCTCGAGCGGGTCGACGATGACTACCTGCGCGAGCGGGCGGCCGATGTCCGTGATCTGGGCCGGCGGGTGCTGGCCCACCTGCAGCAGGAGACCAGCGACGGGCCCCACGAATACCCCGAACAGTGCATCCTGGTCGGCGACGAACTGAGCGTGACCATGCTCGGCGAGGTACCCCGCGAGCGCCTGGCCGGGCTGGTGTCGCTGAAGGGCTCGAGCACCTCGCACGTGGCGATTCTGGCGCGGGCCATGGGCATTCCCACGGTGCTGGGCATGGTCGACCTGCCGTTGCCCAGGCTCAACGGGGCGCCGGTGATTCTCGACGGGCATCGCGGACGGCTGTTCGTGCGCCCCGAAGAGGATCTGATCGGACATTACCGCAAGCTGATCGACGAGGAGCGGGCGCTGGCCGAGGTGCTCGAGCACGAGCAGCATCTGCCGAGCGTCACGCCGGATGGACACACCATGCCGCTGATGGTCAACACCGGACTGGCGGTCGACGCGGTGGCATCGCTCAAGCCGCGCATCGCCGGGGTCGGACTGTATCGCACCGAAGTGCCCTTCATGATCACCGAGCGCTTCCCCGGGGAGCAGGAGCAGTCGCGACTCTATCGCGACCAGCTCGAGGGCTTCGCGCCGCTGCCGGTAGTGATGCGCACGCTGGACATCGGTGGCGACAAGGATCTGCCGTACTTCCCCATCCACGAGGCCAATCCCTTCCTCGGCTGGCGGGGGATCCGGGTGACGCTCGACCACCCCGAGGTGCTGATGGTGCAGTTGCGCGCCATGCTGCGCGCCTCCGTCGGGCTGGACAACCTGCGCATCATGCTGCCGATGATCACCAACGTCGACGAGGTCGACATGGCCCTGCGGCTGCTTGATCGGGCGCTCAAGGAGCTCAACGAGGAGGGGGTGTCGATCCGGCGGCCCGAGGTCGGGGTGATGATCGAGGTGCCGGCGACCCTCTACCAGCTGGGCGCGCTGGCCGAACGGGTCGACTTCTTCTCGGTAGGCAGCAACGACCTGACCCAGTATCTGCTGGCGGTGGACCGCAACAACCCGCGAGTGGCCGACCTCTACGATGCCTGCCATCCCGCGGTGCTGTCGGCGCTGGCGCAGCTGGCGGCGGAATCCCGGCGCCTCGAGATGCCGGCCACCGTGTGCGGCGAACTGGCCGGTGACCCGTGCGGGGCGCTGCTGCTGACCGGCATGGGCTTCGTCGGGCTGTCGATGAACGCCCCCAGCCTGCCCCGGGTGCGGGCGGCCATCCGGCGGGTGCCGCTGTCCGATGCCCAGGCGCTGGTCGACGAGACCCTGGGCCTGCCGACCGCCAGGGCGGTGCGCGCCCACCTGATCGAGCGCTTCGCCCAGTGGCAGTTGACGCATCTGCTGCCGCCGCGCGACGAACAAGAACGCTGAGCCGACGTGCCGGGGCTACCGGGCGCGGTGCAGTCGCTCGGTGGGCAGGTGCTCAGTGTGGGTGTCTTCCTCGCGCCCCAGGGGGCCGAAACGACGCTCGACCAGCGTCAGCTCGCCCGTGGCGCGCCATTCCACCAGCGTCGTGGCGCGCGTGCCGTAATCGCGGCCGAGGATGAAGGGCGCCGACAGCCAGCGTTCCCGCTCCAGCCCCACGCCGGTGTCCGGCAGTTCGGCGTCCGGTGCCTGGCGGGTATCGGCCATCAATGCCCAGGCCCGGTGTTGAAACGTCTCCCACGGGGCGTCGTGCAGGGCGCTCACTCCGTGCCGCACGCGGCACAGCTTGGGCCAGGGGGTGTCGAGACTGGCGTTGGAGACGCCGTGCACGCCGGGCGCCACGCGCTGCAGGCGCGTTTCGTGACGGCCGTGGTGCACATGCCAGAGCGTCTCGCCGTCGCTGACCAGCAGGTTGAAGCCGGCGTAGGCCCCGGCCTCGTGATCGGCCAGGCGTGACAGCCAGGCCGGCAGGGACGGGCTTTCCAGTGCCTCCCGCACCAGATGTCCGCGGCTGGGGGCATTCGGCGGCGGGGAAAACCCCGGATCCCGGACATTGGTCAAGGCCGCCAGACGCCCGCCGACCCGAGCCGCCAGCCAGGTACCGCCGGCTTCCAGGTCACGGCCGCCGACGATGTCCGGGGCGTCCTTCCACGGGGCGAGCGGCGCGCTGGGGCGGTCGTGACGCTCGTCGCGGTTGGCCGCCAGGCGCAGTGGCACGGGCGCGTGCGGGCGCCAGTCGAGAACGATCAGGCACATGGCATCTCTCGTTGAATGGCCGGGGCCATGACAGGCCGGTGACCGGCGATGTAAACTCGCTCCATTGTCGACGGCAGGGACGCGGATGCAAGACCTCGAGGCGGAGCGCAGACACCAGCGAGGCCCCGGTCGTCGCCCCTTGTGGCTGGGGGCGGC
Organism: Modicisalibacter tunisiensis; assembly: GCF_020148005.1. GTDB lineage: Bacteria > Pseudomonadota > Gammaproteobacteria > Pseudomonadales > Halomonadaceae > Modicisalibacter > Modicisalibacter tunisiensis. The sequence continues at coordinate 2,022,667 of NZ_JAGXFD010000001.1, forward strand.
GTGGGCTGTGCTGTGCCTGCTGGGGGCGCTGGGCGTGGCGCGCTTCCTGCCGGTATCGACGCTCTGGGTCGCCATCGTCGGCGGATGGGTCTGGCTGGTGGGCGGCCTGTTGCTGATGCTGGGCTTCTGCGGGCTGCCGCGTGAGCACTGCCGGGTCGTGATGGGACGGCGATTGCGACGCCTGGCCGACGTGCTCGAGAGGGCGGAGCGTCCCTCGGGCCTGGCGTCCGAAAAGCCGGGCGGGGCGCCGGCCGATGCGACTCGGCCGCGTGGCGGTGTTGCGCATCGCCGAATGCTGCAACAGTGCGTCCGGGAGCGGGATCGGGCCCGCGAAGAGGCGGAACTGCTGATGCGTTACCTGCGTCAGGTGCGTCGCGAGCTGGAAGCGCTGGAAGGGTGGTCGCCGGAGGTGGAAGCCGGGGCGGAGCGTCGCCTCGCGGACGTGCTGGCGTTGCTGCGGCAGTTCGATGGGCCGGACGGCCCGCGCGAACTGGCCCGCACGGATGGCGAGCCGCCGCGGGTGCTGATCGTCGACGACGGTCCCGTGAATGCGGCGCTGGCCCGGCGCGTGCTGGGCGCGGAAGGCTTGCAGGTCGATATCACCGCCGATGGCGAGGCGGCCCTGGCCCTGATGCAGCAGCACGATTACGCCCTGGTATTCATGGACATCTTCATGCCCACGCTCGACGGGGTGGAGACCAGCCGCCGCTGGCGCGCGCTGGAGCGCGAACGCCGGGCGGTGCCGAGCATCCTGATCGCGCTGACGGCCAATGCCAGCGAGGCGGATCGCCAACGCTTCTTCGCCGCCGGCATGGATGATTACCTCGCCAAGCCGTATCGTCCCCAGGCGCTGGTCGAGCGTGTGCATCGCTGGCTGCCCGGCCGATGGCCGCACGATCCCAGCGTTCCATGATCCCCTTTTCACCCTTGTTCAGGAATCATCATGCTTGAGTATCCGCAAATCGATCCCATCGCTGTGGCGCTGGGTCCGCTGAAGGTCCACTGGTACGGGCTGATGTATGTGGTGGGGTTCGTCGGCGCCTGGTGGCTGGGACGGCGGCGTGCCGCCCGGGTCGGCCTGACCGCCGATGATATCGGTGACTTGCTGTTCTATGGCGCGCTGGGGGTCGTGCTGGGCGGCCGCCTGGGCTATGTGCTGTTCTACGGCTTCGAGCGGCTGGCCAGCGACCCCCTGTGGATCTTCCAGGTCTGGGATGGCGGCATGAGCTTCCATGGCGGGCTGCTCGGGGTGCTGATCGCCGCGGCGCTGTTTGCCCGCAAGCATCGCCTGGCGTTCTTCCAGCTCACCGATTTCATCGCGCCGCTGGTACCGATCGGTCTGGGGGCCGGGCGCATCGGCAACTTCATCAACGCCGAGCTGCCGGGTCGGGTCAGCGATGTGCCCTGGGCGATGGTGTTTCCCGGCGGTACCCAGCCGCGCCACCCCTCGTCGCTCTACGAGTTCGCGCTGGAAGGCGTCGTGCTGTTCACCGTGCTCTGGCTGGTGTCGCACCAGCCGCGTCGGCGGGGTATGATATCCGGCCTTTTTCTGCTGCTCTATGCCCTGTTCCGCTTCGGCGTGGAATTCGTGCGCCAGCCGGACCCGCAGCTCGGGTTCATCGCCTTCGGCTGGCTGACCATGGGGCAGCTGCTGACCGTGCCGATGGCGCTGGCCGGCATCGCACTGATGCTGTGGTCGCGGCGTCAGCCGGTGGATGGGGCCGCAACCCCGCAGCCGGCCTGAGCGGCGTGTCACGCCGACATTCGATTTTTCTGGTGAGTATTCCCTCGACATGCAGCCCTATCTCGACCTGATGCGCCGCGTGCTGGACAGCGGCGTGAAAAAAGACGACCGCACCGGCACCGGCACCCTCAGCGTATTCGGCCATCAGATGCGCTTCGACCTGGCCGACGGCTTCCCGCTGGTGACCACCAAGAAGCTGCATCTGCGCTCGATCATCCACGAGCTGCTGTGGTTTCTGCGTGGCGACACCAATATCGCCTATCTCAAGGCACATGGAGTACGCATCTGGGACGAGTGGGCCGACGAGAACGGCGAGCTGGGGCCGGTTTACGGCTACCAGTGGCGCAGCTGGCCGCGGCCCGACGGCGGTCACGTCGACCAGATCGCCAATGTGGTCGAGCAGATTCGTCGCAATCCCGACTCGCGGCGACTGATCGTCTCGGCCTGGAATCCGGCGCAGGTCGACGAGATGCAGTTGCCGCCGTGCCACGCCCTGTTCCAGTTCTACGTCGCCGAGGGGCGGCTGTCCTGCCAGCTCTACCAGCGCAGCGCCGACATCTTCCTCGGCGTGCCGTTCAACATCGCCAGCTACGCGCTGCTCACGCAGATGATTGCGCAGGTCTGCGACCTGGCGCCCGGCGAGTTCATCCATACCCTGGGCGATGCCCACCTCTACCTCAACCATCTCGATCAGGCCCGCGAGCAGCTGACCCGAGCGCCGCGCCCGCTGCCGCGACTGGTGCTCGATCCGACGGTCGATGACCTGTTTGCCTTCCGTTTCGAGCACATCGCCATCGAGGGGTATGATCCGCATCCCCACATCAAGGCACCGGTGGCCGTATGAACGAATCGCAACCCCTCGACGCCCGGCACGAGACGCTGGTGCCGGTCGCCATGATCGCTGCCGTGTCACGCAACGGCGTGATCGGCGTGGACAATCAGCTGCCCTGGTACCTGCCGGAAGACCTCAAGTTCTTCAAGCGCATGACCCAGGGCAAGCCGCTGGTCATGGGGCGCAAGACCTTCGCCTCCATCGGCCGGGCGCTGCCGGGGCGGCTCAATATCGTCGTCACCCGCGACCCGGACTTCCGGGCCGAGGGCGTTCGCGTCTGCCACGACCTAGTCGAGGCGCTGTCGCTGGCCGACGACCAGGCGCTGATCGATGGCGTCGAGGAAATCATGGTCATGGGCGGCGGCGAGATCTACGCCCAGGCCATGCCGTGGGCCTCGCGGCTGTATGTCACCGAGGTCGACCGGGAGGTGACCGGCGATGCCCGCTTCCCCGACATCGACCCGACGCTGTGGGAAGAGGCGCAGCGACAGCCCGGCGAGCACAGCGGCGAGGCCGACCAGCCGGGGTACGCCTTCGTGGTCTACCGCCGCCGGCAGGCGGGCTCCGACGACGCCTGAGCCCGGTTGCCAAGGGCCGCGGGGTGACACAGACTGGGTGCAGGGTCGTTCACGGGGTGCCGTGACGGGATCGAGGGGTCGAGCCAGGGGAGAGCGTGCCTTGTTGTCGGAACGCACGGGAGCACTATTCGAGCGACTGGAACGTCAGGCCGGTGACGCGGTGGCGGAAGTGGCGCGTCTGCGCGCGCACCTGCGTCGGCTGGAAGCGGAAAACGCCCGGCTGCGCGAGGCTCTGAGCCGCGTGGAGGAGGGCATCGCCGCAGCCAGCGAGTCGGCTGCCGCATCGCGCCAGGCCGTTTCCGAAAGCCACGACCGGCACACGGCGACAGCCGTTCCCGCGGCAGGGCCATCCACCCATCTCGTGGACTCCGAGCCCCCCCCTTCGCCCCGTGCCCTGTTGAATCAATGGTACCAACGCTATCCGCAGGCCTTCTTCAAGGGGCACACCCGGCCCTTGAAGGTCGGCATCCATCAGGACCTGCTTGCCCGTGAGCCGTGGCCGGAGAAACTCGTTCGGCGCGCGCTGGCCTGCTATGTGCACCTGCCGCGCTATCTCAAGGCCGTGCGAGCCGGGGCCGAGCGGGTCGACCTCGACGGCCGGGCGGCCGGTGCCGTGGGTGACGAGGAGGCCCGGCACGCCCGCAGCAAGCTGGACGCCCTGCGCGCCGACAAGGCGGCCGAGCGCGAGGCGCGTCGTCGCGAGCGTCTCGATCGCAAGCTCGGCGATCTGCTGGCCAAGCACCATTCGTCGTGAGGGGCCACGGCCGGTGTGGCACCGGCAGTGGCCAGGCCTTCGTTCCTCCGTTAACCAGCCGTTGGCCACGGCCGCTTGCCCGCGGTTTCAGGGTGCTTGCAATGGTCGTGACCTCGACCCATCATGAACGCCGTTCGCGTTGGTCACGCTTTCGTCATACAGCGGCGTTAGGGTGCTTCGTGACGCGGTCTCGTGCCGTTGCGAGGCCAGCCGTATCGTAGGAGAGACGGCCGAGGAGACGCCTCGGGCGACAGGATTAAAAACAGTGTTTTTTCTTGTTGCGTTCGTGCAGAACCCGGTATAAGGTTCCTCCTGCGAGCATTGGATAATAACAAGGCTTGGCCGAGGCGGATCGCTCATGCATCCACTGGGCGCAGTCCGGCAAGCCGCTTTTAGATAACGATCGAAAAAGTAAGCTAGTTAAGGAACTATCGCGATGAAAAAGACGCTCCTAGCGACTGCTATTGCTGGTGCCCTGGGCGCCTCCGCTGCACAAGCCGCCACCGTTTACAACCAGGACGGCACTCAGGTCGACCTGTACGGCAACATTCAGATCGGTTACCGCTCTGTTGAAACTGCAACTGATGCTAACAACGACGGAACAGTTCAGCCTGGCGAAGGTGTAAGCTCTCAGGACGATATCTTCGATAACGGTACTACCCTGGGTGTCGCCGCCCAGCATCAGGTCAACCCGGGCCTGGTCGCCTACCTGAAGCTCGAGCTGGACGGTTTCCAGGCCGACGAGCTCAAGAAGCGCAACTACGACTCCGGTGACACCGCCTACGCCGGCCTGAAGGGCAACTTCGGTGACGTCAAGATCGGCTCCTACGATGTGCTGATCGACGACTGGGTCAAGGATCCGGTCGACGGCTCCTGGTATGTCGGTGTCTGGAACTCCAGCCACTACATCGGTGACGGCAAGACCAGCGCTTCGGCACAAAACGACACGTTCAATGACGACCGGGAAGGCGACCAGATTCGCTATCTGTCTCCGTCCTTCGCTGGTCTGCAGTTCTCCCTGGGTACCCAGTACAAGGGTGACGCCGAGGCCGAACGCAATGGCGACGGCAGCGCCGCATCCTTTGTCGGTGGCCTGAAGTACACCGTGGGCGCCCTGCAGCTGGCAGCCGTCTACGATGATCTGAACACCTACGACTACCGCAGCTACGATGCCGGCGATGCCTACGGTCTCTCCGCCATGTACTCCATGAACGCGCTGACCCTGGGCGCCAAGTGGGAGCGTTACGACGGCAGCAACGACACCGCGACCGACAAGTCCGACATGTATGCCGTCAAGGCCAACTATGCCTACGGCATGGGTAATGTCTACGCGACCTACCAGTACGTCGACGAGCAGAACAATGTGTCGTCGAACAATCCCAATGGTAGCGACGAGACCTACAACCAGGTCATGCTGGGCGCCGACTACAGCCTGACGCCGGCAGTGACCTACTTCGTCGAGTCCACCATGTACGACCAGTCTAAGGACGAAGATGACTTCGTCGCTACCGGTCTGGCCTACACCTTCTAAAAGCCCCCTGCGCTTTTGGATGGACAGCGAAGCCGGCCCCTCGGGGCCGGCTTTCTTGTGGGTGGATGCTTGATGCCCGGGCCGGGGCGGTGCAGACTCGTGATCACCGTCTTTAAAGACAACCCCCTCTTTTTCTTGTGAAACAGGACAAGCAGCTATGAATCATCGGCTTCTGGCTCCCCTCGTGATCGGGCTGGGCCTGTGTGTCGTCGTGCCGGCCGCACAGGCCGACATGCCGCCCAATTACGATAAATCGTCATCTCTGGACCTGAGCCAGTACCTTCAGCAGCGCACCGACGCGCAGAGCCAAAGCTTCAATTTCGGCGGCTGGAACGAGCACAAGTTCACCGTGAAGAAGGCCGGACGCTACCTGATCGAGAGCGCGTCGCGGGCGGGCATGTCCGATGAATATCGGATCAAGGCCCGGCTGCTCGATGCCCAGGGCAATGTCGTCGCCCGCAGCGAGGCACTGGGCACGAACGGTGGCCTGCACATGACAGAGCAACTGGAGCCCGGCGATTACGTGGTCAAGGTCTATGCCCGGGAATTCGGCAACACCAAGCTGAAGGGCAATCGCTACACCATTTCGGTATCCGGGCTGGGCGCGCAGGGTCAGCGCCTGAGTGGGTCCCAGAGCGGTATCGATAGCGGCAGCGGTATCCTCTTTGACAAGGATGCCGAGGCGAAGGGGCCGACGACGGCCTTCGTGCGCTCGCCGGAAGCCTCGGCAGCCCTGGCGGCACCGGCGGTTGCGGGTTCGTCGTCCAAGGCGTCGGCTGCCCGGCCGTCCGATACGAAGGCGGCCACGGCGAACGACAGTCAGTCGGCGAGCCAGGCAAGGCCGAAAGACGAGTCGCGTCGCTTCAAGGAGGTCGTCACCGACGTCGACATGAACTTTGAGGGCAAGGCGCTGAGCTTCGACGTGGTTCAACGCGGCACGGTGGCCGTCAATACGTCGACCATGGTCGGTGCTGAGGGGTCCTTCCAGATCGAAGCGCGGGTTCTCGATGACCAGGGCAATGTCGTGGCCAGCGACGAGGGCTCGCGTTTTGCCGGCAATGTTCACATCAAGCAAGTCTTGCCGCCGGGGCATTACACGGTCTGGGTCAAGGGGCATAACTACGGCAATGCCAAGGACTCGGCCAATAATTTTGCGCTGCGCGTCAAGCAGCTGGACACCCGCTGATCGTTCCAAGATCGTCCTCCTTCGAACCACGCCGGCCCGTCAATGACGGGCCGGCGTGGTTTAGGGCCGCATTTTGTTCCCGTCAACGCCTGGCAGGCTCAAGGTTGCCTTTCTCCGGCCGATACTGGATACACACCTCCTCCCAGGAGACCGACGGTTTTTAAACGGCCTTGTGGACGAGGCCACCTGGTCCTGACGGCCCGCAGGGGCGGGCAGAGTGAATCCCCACGGCGATTTGCATCTCGCGGAGCGCGACACCATGACACAAAGCGGAAGACGAACAGGTCGGCGCTCGCTGCGCCGCCGCCTGCTGATCGGCCTGGGCATGGGCTGGGCGGTGATCGTCTGCGTGTTGATGGTGGCGCTCTGGTACTCGGGGCAGGACCGGATTCGCGACGTCAATGACACCCATCTGGAGTATGAGGCCCGCCTGATCGCCCAGCAGATCGACCAGGAGGTCGAGCTGCGGCTGGCGGCGTTGCAGCAGCTGGCGGCGACAATGGCCCCGCGTGCGGTGCCGGACGCGGCGTCGCTGCAGGCGCGCCTGCGTAACGAGAGTGGCTTGCTGACGCTGTTTGACGGGTTGATCGTGACCGATGCCGAAGGCCGGGTGCAGGCGGCCTGGCCGCGTTCGTCGGGGCGACGCGGTACGGATGTCAGCGATCGGCTGTCGTTTCGCTTCCAGCAGCAGGTGGGGCGCCCCCACGTCAGTGAGCCGTTCACCGAACAGCCAGGCGGCACGCCCTGGATTCTGTTCAGCGTGCCGCTGGCGGATGCCTGGGGGCATTTCGCCGGCATGGTGGGCGGGCTGATCAGTGTCGAGAATGGCAGCCTGTTCGCCAAGTTGCGGCGTATCCGCCTGGGGCGGCAGGGCTTCGCGGTAGTGATGACCGCCTCGGGCAAGGTGCTGACCCACCCGCGGCAGGATCACCTGCTGGCCCCGGCGGCCTCGGTGGTGCCGTCGGCCTGGCGCGAGCTGGTGCTGGATGGCTGGCAGGGCACGCTCACCGGTGCGCTGCCCAGCGGTAAAACGGCGCTGCAGAGCTACCGTCAGATCTGGACGCCCGGCTGGATCGTGGGGGTGTTCCTGCCGGCCGATCAGGCCTTTGCGCCGCTGCGCACCTTCCTCAACCAGCTGTGGCTGGCGGGAGGATTGACCATCCTGCTGATGCTGCCGATGCTGGCGTGGCTGATTCATCTGCTGCTCAGGCCGCTTCGCCGCCTGACCCGCCAGATCGAGGCGGTGCGTCACGGGCACCGCGATTACCTGGACGTGCCTGACGCCAGCCACGAGATCGTCCAGCTGATCGAGGCGTTCAACCGCATGGTGGACACCAGCCTCGAGGCACGCCAACGGTTGCTCAATCGGCAGGCCTTTCTGGATGCCGTGCTGGATTCCTCGCCGGTGGGCATGTTCGTCTACGACATGCAGGGGGAGCTGCTGTACGTTAGTCCGGCACTCACGGAAATGACGGGGCATTCGCTGGTGGACTATCAGGCGGACTCGATGCATTCGCACATTCACCCCGACGACCGTCAGCGCGTGCTCGATTACTGGCTGGCGAGTCGCCTCAGCGAGCATGATTTCCAGTGCCAGTATCGGTATGTCACGGCCCGGGGCGAGAGCATCTGGATGGACGTGCACGCCAGTCTGGTCCGGCTCGAGACGGGCAAGGCCCTGGGCTTCGTCGGCACCATGAAGGACATCACCGAGCATCGGGAAAACGAGGCCCTGCAGCGCTGGGAGGCCGAGCACGATCCCTTGACTGGCCTGCTCAATCGGCGCGGCTTCGAGCGGCGTATGGAAGAGGCCCTGGCCGATTGGCTCAAGGGCGCGGTTCCGGCGGCACTGATCGCCTTCGACCTGGACCACTTCAAGCCGATCAACGACGAGGGCGGTCATGCCCTCGGGGACCGGATGCTGTCGCTGATCGCCCGGACGCTCGCGGCGCGGATTCGCCGCAGCGACTTCGCGGCCCGTTACGGCGGTGACGAGTTCGCGATCCTGCTGCCCGGCTGCGGGGTCGAGCAGGCACGCCGGACCGCGGAAGCCCTGCGCAAGGCGGTAGGGGCGCTGAGCGTCACTCACGAGGGACGCAGCTACCGGGTTTCACTGAGCCTCGGGGTGACGGCCCTGGCCCCCGGTGACGAGACGATCGGCCAGGTCATGCAGCGCGCCGACGATGCCAGCTACCGGGCCAAGGCGGCGGGGCGCGATCGGGTCGAGGTCGAGGCGGCGCCCGCCGGCTGACCGAGGGTTTCCTGATCGGCGTCAAGGCCGTTTCGCCGCCGGGGCGCTACACGGAAATGAGGACCGCCACCCGGAGCAACGAGCCATGAGCGATCGCCGTGCCACGCTGGAAGCCCTGCGGGCGACCTTGCAGACGCGCCTGCATGCCTATCGGGAGCACAAGACGCGCGCGCTCGACAGGGATGCCGACGAGCAGTCGCTTGAGATCGAGAACGACGAAGTGGTGGAGCGTCTGGACGAGGAAGCCTTCGCGGAACTGGAGCAGGTCGACCGGGCGCTCGCGCGCATTGCCGACGGCGAGGGCGATCGCTGCGAAGCCTGTGGCGAGGCGATCGACGCGCGGCGCCTTCAGGCCCTGCCCATGGCGACCCTGTGCATTGATTGCGCCGAGCTGGAACGCTGACTTTCAGAACGGGACAGGTCGGGTTGCGCCGGTCTGCAAGGCGTATTGCGCGCAGTTTATGCTCGTGTTACGCGACCTGTGTTTATCGATTTAATCCATTGTTTTTATTGGCTATAGCGCCAGGCTGGGGGTCAAGTTTGCCGACTCATTTTCCTTGGTTATCTTTCCGAGGATTATCGATAAAAAACCGTACAGGATAACGTGGGTTAATTACGCCGGCGGGAGGGCGTGCGACATTGTGCGCGTCGACTCAGGAAGGGGCGACACACGGGCGAACACCGTGACAGGGACGTTTCGGGCAGGGACGCCCGATGGCCAGGGATGGTCCGCTTGTGGGCCCGGGGCTCTCGTCAACAGGAGGTTGTGACTGCCAGGGAAGGGCCCGCTTCGACGTGTTGTCGGGTCGCGAGCCGGCGCCGCCTTCGGGGGGCGCCGGCTCGTTTCGTTGCGTGCTCGGCCGGGCCTACAGGTCAGGCGAGGTGGGCGGCTCACGGCCGACGAAGGCCGGGTTGAGGGTGTCGCTGAAGCGTTCGGGGCGGAAGTTGGCGATCCGGGCAAGCTCCTCGAAGTCGAGGATGTCGATGCTCTGTCGCTGGCGAAGCACCAGACGGCGTTCGGCAAGTTCCGACAGCGTGCGACTGACATGGACCTCGCTCATGCCCAGCAGCTGGCTGAGGCGCCGTTGCGTCAGGGGCAGGGTGAAGCGATTGCTGACCTCCATGCCGGTGCCTGCCAGGCGATGATGGATCTCCAGGGCGAAATGGGCGATGCGCGAGCAGGCATCGTTGCCCAGTACGTTGACGAGACGCTGGGTAATGTTGCGCTGCTGGCGTGCGGTTGCGGCCTGAAGGGACATGGCCACGCGCGGGGCTGCCTGGAAAAGACGATGGATGCCAGCGATCGGGATCGCGCGCACGACGCCGTCAGTCAGCATTTCCGCCGTGGTGTAATGGGTCGTGAAGGTGAAATCGAGCAGGCCCAGGACATCGCCGGGCAAGTGCAGGTCAAGCACCTGCTCGGCATCGTCTTCGGAGCGATGCAGCGTGCACGCCCATCCTCGATGCAGGGAATACAGGTGGCGGGGCACTTCGTCCGGGTGCCAGAGCGTGTCACCCCGGGCGACGGCGAAGGGTTCGCTTTCCAGAGCCGAGATGAGCCGGTGTTCGCGCTCCGTGAACGCAATATGTCGATCGAGATTCTGCATGACGCTTCGTACGGGTGAGGACACCGGCTCCATTCCCGGAACCCGGTCTTCAGCGCGAATGGGGGCCTTCCCTGGGGCAAAGACGCCTAATTTATTATCTTGTACCAGTATTGTTCAATAGCAACCGCGTGCAACTATTTTTGTAAAATTATTGTGCATGAAAGCCTTGTTGGTAAGCGGTCACTATAAGGCTCGCGACCTGCCACGGCAATGTGCACCCGCCACCGGACCGGGCGATGGTGGTTGCACAAGACGCGGGCGCCGAGTGCATCCCGGGCCGTGTGCCGCAGCCCCGGGGACGGTGGGAGTTGACGCGAAAATCACTTGCGGCCAGCCTCTTGGGGGGCCATCATCTGCGCCCTCTCGCCGGCCTCTCGAGGTCCGGGCGAGGCCAAGACCGGGGTGGCATCGGGTCGGGGGCGGCGTGCGCATCCCACCACCGATAAGACCCTTACCACTGTTGACTTTTCCCGATCTGGAAGCGAACCCATGAGCAAAGTCCTGATTATCGGCGCTGGTGGCGTCGGCGGTGTCGTCACTCACAAGTGTGCCCAGCATCCCGAAGTGTTCAGCGAAATCTGCCTGGCCAGTCGCAACGAAGCGAAATGCAAGGCGATCGCCGCCCAGCTGGATCGCCCCATTCAGACCGCTCAGGTCGATGCCGATGACGTCGAGGCGCTGGTCGCGCTGATCGAGTCGTTCACGCCGGACGTGCTGATTCACGTGGCCTTGCCCTATCAGGACCTGACCATCATGGAGGCCTGCCTGCGCACCGGCGTGCCCTATCTGGATACCGCCAACTACGAGCATCCGGACGAGGCCAAGTTCGAGTACAAGGAGCAGTGGGCCTTTCAGGAGCGCTACAAGAGCGCCGGCAACATGGCCACCCTGGGCTGCGGCTTCGATCCGGGCATGACCAACATCTACTGCGCCTACGCACAGAAGAACCTGTTCGACGAGATCCACACCATCGACATCCTCGATGCCAACGGCGGCGACCACGGCTATCCGTTCGCCACCAACTTCAACCCGGAGATCAACATTCGCGAGATCACCGCGAATGGCCGCTACTGGGAGAAGGGCGAGTGGAAGGTGACCGCGCCGCTGGCCGAGAAGCGCACCTTCGACTTCGACGGCATCGGCGAGAAAGACATCTACCTGCTCTACCACGAGGAGCTCGAGTCGCTGTCGCAGAACATCAAGGGGCTGCAGCGCATCCGCTTCTGGATGACCTTCTCCGAGAAGTACCTCACCCACCTCAAGGTGCTCGAGAACGTCGGTATGACGAGCATCGAGCCGATCAAGGTGGGCGACAGCGAGATCTCGCCGCTGGAATTCCTCAAGGCGGTACTGCCCGATCCGGCCTCGCTGGGCCCGCGCACCAAAGGCAAGACCAACATCGGCGTGATCGTCGATGGCATCAAGGACGGCAAGCGTCGCAAGGTGCACATCTACAACATCTGCGACCACCAGCAGTGCTACCAGGAAGTCCAGTCCCAGGCGATCTCCTACACCACCGGCGTGCCGGCGGTGACCGGTGCCATGCTGATGCTCGAGGGCGTCTGGAAGGGCGAGGGCGTGTTCAACGTCGAGCAGCTCGACCCGAACCCGTTCATGGAGCGTATCGGCGATATGGGGCTGCCGTGGCAGGTGGTCGAGCTCGACCCCGAAGCCGATCCGCTGGCCTGATCGATGGCGATGACGGACAACACGGGATACCCGTTCGATATCCATGCCTGCCCGTCGCCGGCCTACGTGGTCGACGACGCCCTGCTGCGCCGTAATCTGGAGTGCCTGAAGGCGGTTCAGGAGCGCAGCGGCGCGAAGGTCCTGCTGGCCCTCAAGGGCTTCGCCATGTGGGATACCTTCCCGCTGGTCAGCGAATACCTGGTGGGCACGACCTCCAGCGGCCAGGACGAGGCTCGCCTCGGCGCCGAGACTTTCGGCGGCGAGGTGCATGTCTATTCGCCGGCCTTCACCGCGCCAGAAATGGACGTGGTGCTGCGCTATGCCGATCACCTGAGCTTCAACTCGCCGGGGCAGTGGCGGCGCTTCCGCGAGACCGTCGCGGCGGCGCCGCGACGCATCTCCTGCGGGTTACGGGTCAACCCCGAGCACTCCACGGGCGAGGTTGCGCTCTATGACCCCTGCGCGCCGGGTTCGAGGCTGGGTACGCGGGCGGCCGATCTCGAGCCGGGTGATATCGACGGTCTCGAGGGGCTGCACTTCCACACCCTGTGTGAGCAGAACAGCGACGCTCTGGAGGAAACCCTCGACGCCTTTGAAGCGAAGTTCGGGCAGTATCTGGCGGGCCTGCGTTGGGTCAACTTCGGGGGCGGTCATCACATCACCCGTGCCGACTACGATGTCGATCGGCTGGTGCGGATCATTCGTGACTTCAAGTCACGTCATCCGCATCTCGAGGTCTACCTCGAGCCGGGCGAGGCGGTGGCGTTGAACACCGGCTTTCTGGTCGCCAGCGTGCTGGATATCGTCGACAACGATGGACCGATCGCCATCCTGGACACCTCCGCCACCGCGCACATGCCGGATGTACTGGAGATGCCGTACCGTCCGGAAATCATCGGTGCCGGGCGGCCCGGCGAAAAGCCGTACACGTATCGTCTAGGGGGCACCACCTGCCTGGCCGGCGACGTGATCGGCGACTACTCGTTCGGCAAGCCGCTCGAGATTGGTGACCGCCTGGTGTTCACCGACATGGCCCACTACACCATGGTCAAGACCACCACCTTCAATGGCATTCGCCTGCCGGCGATCTGCCGGGTCGACGAGACCACCCGGGCGGTGCGTACGGTGCGGACCTTCGGCTACGTGGATTACATGCAGCGCCTGAGCTGAACCTCCCCGTGACCGGTTCGTGGCCCGACGCCCCGCCCTCGCGCGGGGCGTCGTGTGTCGTGCCCGGTCGTTGTACCGGCCGAAGCCACCGTAGAGACTTTCCCTGTTCATCCCCGGACGCAAGGAACCGATGGCATGACTTCGAAGCGCCTGTTGCCACAGCCTCGGGCAGCTTCCGCCGTCAACGGCTCGCCGCGCCGAGTCGAGCGATGCCGGATCGATGGCGGTCGCCTCGGAAAAACGGCAACGTGTCCCCGCCGAGCTTGATACGGGTCATGTTTTCCATCGTGATTTTGGCCTAGCCTGAGATTGGCACGACATCCATGGAAAGGAGCAGCAAGGGACGGCTTTACCAGGGATGCATCCGCAGGGGGCGGGTGGAAGAATGCGACAGGACACAGCGCCATGCAGCCCGGCCGAGCGCCGGGCTTTTCTTTGTCGTTTCCCGTGGCCACGGTACTGACGGATTTGCGTACCATGGCCCTCCGGCTCAGTGCTGCACGTCTCCAGCCGTAGGAACCATAGGCCCTGTATTCGCCTGCTTCAGGCCCCTCCGGGCGTCGTCAGGGCGTTCATTCCGGCAACACCGCTTCTGCCTGTCTTCCTGACAGATAAACTTCCGACGTTTCCGCTCTTCTGCATGCCGTTATGCCTCGCCATGACCTCGGCGTTATTGCCGTTGACCCGGTCTCTATTGAGCTGGGTCAAGTCGCGGAATGAGGGTGATGGTACTATTTGGTTGTTGATTTATATTATTTTGATATAAATCGCATGAGAGCGTATCAACCTGCGTGTTGAATGCCTCATTAATGTGACTAGGAGCAGAGGTGCCTGATGGAAAAAGTCCCGAATCTTTCACTATGGCGTGGTGGAGTTGCCTTGCGTGCTTCCGCGATCTCCATGGGCTTCGTGTTCCTGATGGGCGGGTGGCGTCGATTCGTCAATGTACCCGCGAAGCACGATATCAATACGCCGGCTTCGCTGGCCAGCAAGCTGGTGGAAGCGGCACCGGGGTCGCCTATAGAGCCGGTTATTCACTGGGTCCTGGCGCATCCTGTGGTAGCGGAGTGGTCGATTTATGCCATGTCCACTGCCGAAGTACTGGTGGGGCTGGGGCTGATCCTGGGACTGCTGACGCGCCTCGCGGCCACCGGGTCGGCCTTGCTGAATATTGCACTGATGCTGATTTTCGGCTGGATGGGTTACGAGTGTCTTGACGAGTGGACGATGGCGGCCCTGGGTTTCGCTATTTCGGTCAGTGTCATGATCCATGGTGCTGATACGTATTCCCTCGATCATGCGCTGAAGCGCGACGATTTTTCGGGGGTGTTCACCCGAAATGTCTGTCTGGGACTTACAGTCATGTCCGTGATTTTCACCGTGGGATTCTACAGCTACTATTTTGGGATTTTCGACTTCGGAAAGCTTACCAGTACAGGAAGCTACCACATTTCCGTGGTTGAAAGTCCCGGGTCTGCCGGTCAAGAGCGTCTCTATGTGGATGCCGGTCCTTCCTCCGCCTTTGCCTACGTGACGTCCATCACATATACCCTGGATGGTGGCAGCAAGAAGACCGTCGATGCTTCGGATATCGACGTCCTGAAAAGTCACTTCGAACCTTGGGCGCACAACTCCGGAAGTCTGGTCGATGGCGTCATGAAGCTGCGCCTTGGCTCAATGGTCGATATTCGGGTCCCCGAGGCGGCGGTATCGGCAACGATTCATCTGCTCGACAACAAGGATTCCGTGGTCCGCTTCCGGCCATAGCCGGGGGCACCATCCTGCATGCGCCTTTGGCATGGCGTTTACCCGGGTCGGCGCACGGCCCGGGTAATGCGTTGGGTACTCCGGCTTTCATGCCCTCCCGGGGTTCGAGGCGTCCGGACGGCAAGTGGAGTCGGCGGTACGGAGCATCGATGGTGGTCTGACGCTGATATCTCCGAACACCCTGCACGGTCCGGGCGTCACGAGTCATGTCGGTATATTTCCGGGGGCGAGGCAGGGGGCGAAGTGTGGTTTCGGGTCGAACCGGAGAGGGAGGGTTGCTGCAAGCCATTGATTCCCTTGGCGCCCCCGATAGGATTCGAACCTATGACCTACCCCTTAGGAGGGGGTTGCTCTATCCAGCTGAGCTACGGGGGCGCGATGGAACGCGTCGCATTATAAGCGCCTGACCGGCCAAGATAAACCCGCAGGACGAGCCGCGCAGGCCGGAAGGTGTCAGGCGCGGACGGCAGGGCGGCGCTGCAGCGGGTAGTCGGGGCGAGCGGTGGGGTCGAGGTAACGCCGGGTCAGCTCGTCGGCGGGCATCGGCTCCCCCAGCAGGAATCCCTGGGCCAGGTCGCAGCGGCAGCGGCGCAGTTCGTCGAGCTGGGCCTGACGTTCCACCCCCTCGGCCAGCACCTTGCGCTGCATGGCGTGGGCCATGTTGATGATGCCGCCGACGAACTGGCGCTGGCTGGCACGCGTGTCGATGCCGTTGATGGCACTGTGGTCGATCTTGAGCGTGTCGATGGGCAGCTGGCTGGCGTAGGTGATCGAGGAGATGCCGGCGCCGAAGTCGTCCAGCGAGACGGAGGTACCCAGTTGCTTGGCCTCGAGGAGCTGGCTGCAGGCCAGGTCGAGGTCGTGAAACTGGCTGGACTCGAGGACCTCGATCGTCAGGTAGGGCGTGGACAGGCGCAGTGCTTCGCGGGACTCGCTGATGGCGCGCAGGAAGCTGCCCGTTTCGATCTGGTCCTGGGACAGGTTGATGCTGACGCCGACAAGGTACCCATGATCCTGCAGGCGCTTGGCCATTCGGCTGGCTTCCTGCACCAGCCAGCCTCCGAAGGGCAGGCTCAGCGACGAATGCATGATCACGTCGATGAAATGATGCGGTGCCAGCACGCCTTCCTGCGGATGCCGCCAGCGTGCCAGCGCTTCGAAGTACAGTGTCCGGTCGGAGGCCAGGTCGACGATGGGTTGGTAGTAGAGCTCCAGCTCACCTGTCTCGAAGGCCTGCCTGACGCGCTGGAAGGTATCCTGGGAGCGGGACTCGACGAAGCGCTGGGCCCGGGCGATGCGGTTCTTGCCGCTGAGCTTGGCGTCGTACATGGCCTGGTCGGCACTGTCGATCAGCGTCGCGGTACCCAGCCGGTAGTCGTTGGTGAATGCCACGCCGATGGACACCGAGATGCCCACCGACTCGCCGTTGTCGAGCTGGAAGGGCTGGACCAGATCATCGACGATCTTCTGGGCGACCTTGACCGCCTTGTCGCCATTGCCCATGCCGGTCAGGGCGATGACGAACTCGTCACCGCCGAAGCGGGCGACGATATCGGTGCTGCGCATCAGCCGCTTGAGGCGTCGGCTGATCTCGACAAGCAGCTCGTCCCCGGCGGCATGGCCAAATCCGTCGTTGATCGGCTTGAAGTCATCGAGATCCATGAACAGCACGGCGATGCCGCTTTCCGTGTACTGCAGGCTGACCAGGTGCGTCTCGAGCGTGGCGATGAAATGCTCGCGGTTGTACAGGCCGGTCAGCGGATCGTAGATCGCCATGCGCTCGAGCCGGGCCTGGTTGAGGCGCTGCTGGGTGATGTCGCGGAACACGCTGACATAGTTGAGGAGACGGCCGTCGTTGTCGCGCACTGCCGAGATGGTGGCATTGACGATCAGCTGGCTGCCGTCCTTGCGGGTATTCCAGATATCGCCGGACCAGTAGCCCTGCTCCGCGATTGTGGCAAACAGCGCCTGATAGAAGACGGCGTCGTGCTTGCCCGACGACAGCAGCTGCGGCTTGTGGCCCAGGGCTTCCCCGCGCGTGTAGCCGGTCAGCCGGGTGAAGGCCGGGTTGGTATCGATGATGATCTTGTCGGCGTCAGTGACGATGATGCCGTCGTGGGTGTTGTCGAAGACCGCCAGGGCCAGTCCCGAACGCCGGGCTCCATCGGCGTCGCGCTGCATGCAGATCAGGTAGCGGTGGCCGTCGTGGTTTTCCACCGGCGAGACCGTCATCTCGGTCCACAGGCGCGAACCGTCGCGGCGATGACACTCGACGGTGTCGGTCATGGCGGCGCCGTGTCGCAGTACCCTGGCCATCATGGCCGGCAGGTCTGTATCGCCGTCGGGGGCGGCCAAGTGGCGCAACGGCGTACCCGCCGGGGGAGCGTCCGGGCGCCCGAGCAGGCGCCCGAAGCCATGATTGGCGAACACGAGCGAAAGATCGGTGCGCTCGCCGTCGACAATGGCCACCGCCGTGCCGGGCAGGTCCAGCACCCGGGCGAGCGAGGCAATCAAGGGCGGCAGCGAATCCAAGGCAAGACTCCTGTGGCATCGGGCAGGGTGCAATTGAGTGAATATCGGCAGGCTGTCGTCAACCTTTAGCCGCGACCCGGGGCGGTGCCGGCTGGAGCCGGTGTCACGACGCGGCTAGACTGGGCACTTTTTCGTAGCGGGGGAAGGGTGAGCGCCGAAGACCGCATTTTCGACGGCCTGGCCGACAAGTTCGCCGACAGCCTTTACGGCAAGCCGCGGGGAGCGTTGCGCCTGGCGCTGCTGGATGCACTGTTGCCGCGTACCCTGCACCTGGCGGGCCAGCCGGCGCTGGATGTCGGCGGCGGGCTAGGGCAGATGAGTGTCTGGCTGGCCGAGCGTGGCCATCCGGTGACGCTGGCCGAACCCTCGGCGGAGATGCTAGCGCGGGCCCGTGAGTCGCTGGGATGCCGGCGGGCCACGCTGCTGCAGGCGCCGCTTCAGGCGCTCCCGGAGCGGGCGCCGGGGCCCTGGCCGCTGATCGTCTGTCATGCGGTGCTCGAGTGGCTGGCCGAGCCGCGCGAGGCGATCCGCATTCTGGCCGATCTGCTGGCACCGGGCGGTCAATTGTCGCTGATGGTCTTCAACCGTGATGCCCTGCGCTTTTCCAACATCATCAAGGGCAACCTGACCAAGGCGCTGGATGACCGGCTGGCGGGCACCGGCAAGCGCCGGCGGCTGACGCCGATCTCGCCGCTGACCCACACCGAGGTGGTCGCGTGGCTGGCCGAGGCCGGGCTGGTCGTCGAGCATGTCGCCGGGATCCGTGTCTTCCATGACTACCTGCGCGAACGCGAGCCCGACGCGACGACTCTGGCACAGCTCCTGGAACTCGAGCATCGCTACTGCGATGTGGAGCCGCACTGGCGGCTCGGCCGTTATCTTCTCTACAGCGTGACAAAGCCGGGCGGCAGCACGGGCGAGTGAGGGAGTTCGCGCGGCTATCGCCAGACCAGCGGATAGTCGGGCCGGGCCCCCGGCGTCAGGTAGTGCTCGAGCAGCGCTTCCTCGGTCATGGGGCGCCCCATGAAGAAGCCCTGGGCCAGGTCGCAGCCCAGCTCGCGCAGCAGCCGGAGCTGGCCCGCAGTCTCGACGCCCTCGACGACGACCTGACGCTGCATGGCCTGGGCCATCAGGGTCACGCCGCGCACGAATTCCCGCTGATCGCGGCGATTCTCCAGGCTCTTGATCATGCTGCGATCGATCTTCAGCGTGTCGATGGGCAGTTCGGACGCATACGTCACCGAGGACACGCCGGTCCCGAAGTCATCCAGCGCCACGCTGGCGCCCAGCAGACGCGCTTCATGCAGCTGGTTGGCGGTCAGGTCAAGATCGTGGAACTGGCTGGTCTCGTGAATTTCGATGGCGATGAAGGGGGAGGCGAGCCCCAGTTCGTCGCGTACTTCGCCCAGCGTTTGCAGGAAATCACCGCCCTCGATCTGCTCCTGGGTCAGGTTGATGCCGATGACGGCCTGGACGTGGCATCTCTGCAGCCGCCGGGCGAGCCTGCCGGCACTGCGTACCAGCCATTGGGCAAAGGGATGGCACAGCGAGGAACAGGTCAGGGTATCGATGAAGTGAGGCGGCCCGAGAACCCCCTGTTCGGGATGATGCCAGCGTGCCAGCCCCTCGAAGCCGACCGTCTTCAGGTCGGCGAGCCGGATGATGGGCTGGTAGTGCAGTCGAATTTCGCCGTTTTCGAAGGCATGGCGTAGGCGCAAAAAGGTTTCGCTGGAGCGCGTGACATGGCGGTCATGGGCGGTGGCGATGCGGTTCTTGCCCTGCTGCTTGGCATCGTACATGGCGGCGTCCGCTGTATCGATCAGCGTCTCGGCGGTCGTTTCGGGGTCAACCGTGACGACGATGCCGATCGAGGCCGATACCTGCACGCGTTGTCCGTTGCTCAGCTGATGGGGGCGCATGATCTCCTTGAGCATCCGCGCGGCGATGGATTCGGCCATCTCGAGGGAGGCGACGCCGGACAGGGCCACCATGAACTCGTCGCCGCCGAAGCGGGCCACCAGGTCGGTGGTGCGCATCATGTGCTTGAGCCGGTGGCTGATCTCCACCAGCAGCTCGTCGCCGGCCGCGTGACCGTGGCGGTCGTTGATCGGCTTGAAGTCATCGAGGTCCGTGAAGAGCACCGCCAGGCCGGTCTCCGTGTAGCGCAGGCCGTCGAGCAGGTTGTTCAGGGCGTTGGTGAAGTGCTCGCGGTTGAAAAGCCGGGTCAGTGGATCATGGATGGCCAGGCGCTCGAGGCGCGCCTGACTGAGCCGGCTCTGCGTCACGTCCCGAAAGAGGCTGAAGTAATGGCTGAGCCTGCCCGAACGGGTATAGAGCGCGCTGATGGTGGTCTGGGCGATGAAGTGGGTGCCGTCCCGGCGACGGTTCTTGATGTTGCCGCTCCAGAACCCCTGCTCGGCGACATCGAAGAAGACGTTCTGGTAAAACAGCGAGGCGTGCTTTCCCGAGGAGAGAATGTGAGGTTTCCTGCCCAGCACATCTTCGCGCGTATAGCCGGTAATCCGCGTGAAGGCCGGATTGGTGTCGATGATGACCTTGCGGGCATCCGTGATCAGGATACCCTCCTGGCAATGCTCGAATATCGCCCGCATCAACCAGGGACGAAGGGCATCGTCTTCGGGATGGCCGGGGAAGCATGTGTTTTCGAGAGGCTCCGGGCCTGGGTCGGTCACGTTCACGGTTCCTTGCGATAGAATCCGGGCCGTTCGCTGGCCGGTTTGTTGTCATGGGCGCCGGCTCTTCGTCGCCATGCTGTTGTTTGCGAGATATTTCACCACGTTACTCGGCGTTTCAATACTTGAGTCTGATTCAGATCATGGAGGAAGCATGAATTTCCCTGGAGCCATGCCATGAGTCCCGTCACCCCGACATGCCAGCTGCTGGATCGCCAGGCCCTCGACTATCGCGGCTGGCTATGGGTCGCGCCACCGGATGACCCCTGGCTGGGCGACGCCGGCGGCACGGTATGGAGTACCGATGCCGCGATCGCCGCGACCTGGCGGGCGCGCGGGGTGACGGTGCATGACGACCTGAATGCCGATCCGGGCGTGCCGCCGGGGGCGGTGCTGTTCTGGCCCAAGGCCCATGCGCTGGGGGAGTGGTGGTTGCTGGCGCTGTGCCGTGCGCTGCCGGCCGGCACGCCGCTGCAGGTGGTGGGCGAGAACCAGGGCGGCATCCGGCGGGTACTGAAGGTGCTGGCGGCGCTGGGGCTGGGCTGTCGCAAGCGCGACAGTGCACGGCGCTGCACCCTCTTCGAAACCCGGGTGGGGGCGGTGCCGCTCGACCCCGACGCTGTCTGGACGCAGTTCGAGGCGGCCGGCCTGACCCTTGCGAGTCATCCCGGGGTGTTCGGCCACGGCAAGCTGGATGACGGCACTCGCCTGCTGCTCGACCACCTGCCCGCCGGGCTGGGGCAGGACGGCGAGCGGCTGCTCGACGTGGGCTGCGGCGACGGCGTGATTGCAGCGTATCTGGCCCGCCGGGGCGGGGCGGTCACCGCGCTCGACGTCAACGCCTTCGCCGTCGAGGCCACACGACGCACCTTGTCGGCCAATGACCTGGACGGGCGGGTGCTGGCCAGCGATGTCTACACGGCACTCGGCGAGCAGGAGCGCTTCGCCGCGATCGTCAGCAACCCCCCGTTTCATCAGGAGCGGCGCATCGACTACGGGCCGACTGCCCGGCTGATCGAGCAGGCGCCACGCCATCTCGAGCCGGGCGGCAGTTTGTGGCTGGTGGCCAACGCCTTCCTGCCCTATGCGGATCGGCTCGAAGCCGCCTTCGGTGGCTTCAGTATCATCACCGACGACGGGCGCTTTCGGGTCTACCGCGCCGTGCGGCGCTGAGTCGCCGAGTCAGGGTGATACCTCAGCGCGACGGGTCGCGATAGTCGATGGCAGTGATGATATAGGTGGTCTCGCCGCCGGGGGCGGCCACTGTCACCTCGTCGTCGAGCGCCTTGCCCAGCAGGGCGCGGGCCAGCGGCGCATCGACGCTGATCCAGTGCTTGCCGGTGTCGGTCTCGTCGTGGCCGACGAGGCGGATGGCCATCTCTTCGCCGTCCTCGTCCTCGAGGGTGACGAAGGCGCCGAAGTAGACGCGCCCGGTATCGGCCGGCAGACGGTCGACCACCTGCAGCTCGTCGAGCCGCTTGCCCAGGTAGCGAATGCGCGCGATGACCCGGTTGAGCTCCTTCTTGTTGTAGGTGTAGTCGGCGTTTTCGCTGCGATCGCCCAGCGCGGCGGCCTCGCCGACCTTGGTCGACAGCTCGGGACGGCGTACCCGCGAGAGATGCTCGTGAATACCCTTGAGCCGGGCGAACCCCTCGGGGGTGATGAGGTTGCTCTTCTTCTCCTGGCGCGGGTCCTTGGCCGGATCCCGCCAGCGCGTCATGTTGCGACCTTTCATGGCGGCACTCTCTATGGGGACAACGGTGGCGATGGTGACAACCTGAGTACCCTACGCAACCGCGTGCGAGCGGCCAAGCACTTGTGACATGCGAGCGAGGCTGTCTGGCGAATCATTCAAACGTTCGTTACATTGCAGGGGTCATCCATTCACTGTCGGGAGCCGTTCATGCGACTGTCCTTTCCATGGCGCACTCTGTCGGGTGCCTTCGTATTGCTGCTGGCCCTGCCGGCCATGGCCGGGGAGGCTTCGGTATTTCCCCTGATGCATCGCTGGGCGCACATCAACTATCGTATGCACGGCGAGGCCCAGGAGACGGCTTTCGCCGCTCTGGCCGATGACGCTGCCGGCCTGGCCGAGACGCATCCACGCAACGCCGAGGTGCTGACCTGGCAGGGTATCATCCTCGCCTCCGAGGCCGGCGCGAGGGGAGGGTTGGGAGCGCTCGATCTGGCCAAGCAGGCTCGGGATGTGCTCGAGCGCGCGATCGACATCGATCCGCAGGGCGATAATGGGTCGGCCTATGTGACGCTGGGCACGCTCTATGCCCGGGTGCCGGGGTGGCCGATCAGCTTCGGCGACGACGAGCGGGCGGAGCGCCTGTTGAAGAAAGCCGTCGCCATCCGCCCCGAGGGCATCGATACGCGCTATTTCTATGCCGCCTTTCTGCATGGTCAGGGGCGCGATCCGGCGGCTCTCGACCAGGCGCTCAAGGCGCAGCAGGCGCCGGACCGGCCGGGGCGCGAGGCATCCGACAAGGGGCTGCGCGAGGCGATCGGGCGTCTCGTCGCCGAACTGCGCTGAGCCGCCTCGTCGGTCGGCGGCTTGGCAGGGGCCGAATGGCCCGGGATAATGAGGCGCATTGTGCCTGAACGGGGCGCCCAGCCGGCCAGCGGAGGAATCATGACCGACGAGATCGAAGCAGGGCGCGCGCAATTCGGCAGCGAGGATGTCGAGCGCGTGGCGACCGAGTCGCTGTACCAGGGCTTCTTCAGCCTGGAGCGACGCCGCCTGCGCCATCGTCTCTTCGAGGGCGGATGGAGCGACGTCGTGACCCGCGAGGTGCACGTGCGTCGCGATGCCGTGGGGGTGCTGCTCTACGATGTCGAACGCGACCACGTGGTGCTGGTGGAGCAGGTGCGCGCCGGCGCCCTGAACGACCCGGTCAGCCCGTGGAAGCTGGAGCCCGTCGCCGGGCTGGTCGAGCCGGGCGAGAGTCCGGCCGAGGTCGCCCGGCGCGAGGCCGTGGAGGAGGCGGGCTGCACGATCGACGAGCTGATCGAGCTGTATCGCTACTACCCGAGCCCCGGGGCCTGCGATGAGCAGGTCACGCTGTACTGCGGCCTGGTCGACAGCCAGGGCATAGGCGGCGTGCACGGCCTGGCCGAGGAGCACGAGGACATTCTGGTGCATGTGCTACCCTTTGCCCGCGCCTGGGAACTGCTGCAGACGGGGCGACTCGACAATGCCATGTGCCTGATCGCCTTTCTCTGGCTGTCCCGTGAACGCGCCTCACTGCGAGCAAGGAGGTAACCCGTGGCCAGGACCGCTTATGTCACCGACCTCAAGTCACTCCAGGCCGAGTGTTCGGCCAACTATCTGCGGCTGACGCGGCTGGTCGACGATCTGGAGGCCGGGGCGGTGCGCGAGGTGCCGCTGGCCGGTCACGCCGGGCGCTTCGGCACGCTGTGGCTCGAGGTGGCCGAGTGTGCCCCGTACACCACCATTCTGCGGGTCGCCCAGACCGGTGTGCTCGACGGCATCATCGACTCGCCGCGCATGACCGTGCATCTCTACCATGATGTGCGCATGGCCGAGGTCACCGACTTCCAGCGCCAGCGCCATTTCCACGGCCGCTACCGTTATCCCAATCCGCGCATGCACCAGCCCGACGAGAAACTTCAGCTCAACCGCTTCCTCGGCGAGTGGCTGGAACACGGCCTGGCCCACGGCCATGCCGCCGATCTGACTCCGCTGCGCTGAGCCCCTTCTCCGTCTGCCGGCAAGCCGGCCGGTGGTTCCCTTCGGCACGCCGTGCCGCCCGTCCTTCCAGGAGTTGATTGTCCGATGCGGCTGATCCAGGTCACCGATTGCCACTTGCACGCCGACCCCGAGGCCCGCTCGCGGGCGGGGGTGCCGTTCCGCCAGCTCGAGGCGGTGCTCGAGCGGGTGCGGGCGCTGCGTCCGGATGTGCTGCTGGTGACCGGCGACGTCAGCCAGGACGAGACGCCCGCCTCCTATGAACTGGCCGCGCGGGCCTTCGCCGGAGTGGACTGCCCCTGGTTCTGGCTGGCCGGCAATCATGACCGGCCCCAGTACATGGCCGAGGCGCACGCACTGCTCGACGAGGTGGATCTGGGCGACTGGCGCCTGCTGCTGCTGGATTCGCGGGTCAGCGGTCAGGTGCACGGCGAGCTGGGGCAGACACAGCTGCAGGAGCTGGCCCTGCGACTCGAGATGGACGACCGGCCGACGCTGCTGGCGCTGCACCATCCGCCGGTCGAACTGGGCTCAGCCTGGATGGATGCGATCGGCCTGCTGGATCGCGAGGCCTTCTGGCAGACCCTGGCGGCCTATGCCCAGGTGCGCGTGGTGCTGTTCGGCCACGCCCATCAGCCCTTCGCGGCGCGCCACGCCGGCACCGGTGGCGAGATCGCCATCTACGGCTGCCCGGCCACGGCGGATCAGTTCCTGCCCAGCTCGCCCACCTTTGCCGTCGACGAGGCGTCGCGCCCGGGATGCCGGGTGGTGGACCTGGAGGGCGAGGTAATGACCACCTGGATCGAACGGGTGACGCCCTGAGCGTTATTCCCTCAAGAAATTAAAGGATGTTTCTTAATTCTTGGACGTTATCCAAGGTCGCTCGGTAACGTACTCTCATCCTTGTTCCCCCGGTCCGGCGGGAATGCCACCGGTCATGAGAGGTTGCAAGCCGAGATGCTTTCTCCCGAGCGACAGACCCACCTGAAGCAGCTCGAAGCCGAGTCGATCCATATCATCCGCGAGGTAGCCGCCGAGTTCCGCAACCCGGTGATGCTCTACTCCATCGGCAAGGACTCCTCGGTGATGCTGCACCTGGCGCGCAAGGCCTTCTATCCGGGCACGCCGCCGTTCCCGCTGATGCACGTCAACACCACCTGGAAGTTCCGCGAGATGATCGAGTTCCGCGATCGCATGGCGGATGCGGTGGGCATGGAGCTGATCGAGCACATCAACGAGGAAGGCCGAGCCGCCGGCATCAACCCCTTCGACCACGGCAGCGCCAAGTACACCGACATCATGAAGACCCAGTCGCTGAAGATGGCGCTGGACAAGTACGGCTTCGACGCCGCCTTCGGCGGGGCGCGCCGCGACGAGGAGGCCTCGCGGGCCAAGGAGCGGGTCTACTCGTTCCGTGACAAGTACCACCGCTGGGATCCCAGGAACCAGCGTCCCGAGCTGTGGAATCTCTACAACGGCAAGGTCAACAAGGGCGAGTCGATCCGCGTGTTTCCGCTCTCCAACTGGACCGAGCTGGATATCTGGCAGTACATCTACCTCGAATCGATCCCCATCGTGCCGCTGTACTATGCCGCGCCGCGGCCGGTGGTCGAGCGCGACGGCATGCAGATCATGGTCGACGACGAACGGATGCCGCTCGAGGAAGGCGAGGTACCCGAGGAGAAGTGGGTGCGCTTCCGCACGCTGGGCTGCTACCCGCTGACCGGCGCGGTGGAGTCACGCGCCGCCACCCTGCCCGAGATCATTCAGGAGATGCTGCTCACCCGGACCAGCGAGCGCTCGGGGCGCGCCATCGACCACGACCAGGCCGGCAGCATGGAGCGCAAGAAGCGCGAGGGGTATTTCTAATGGCACACCAGTCAACGCTGATCGCCGACGACATCGAGCAGTACCTGCACGAGCACGAGACCAAGGACCTGCTGCGCTTCATCACCTGCGGCAGCGTCGACGACGGCAAGTCAACGCTGATCGGGCGGCTGCTGCACGACTCCAAGATGATCTACGAGGATCAGCTCGCCGCCATCACCCAGGCCTCGAAGACCAGCGGCACCACCGGCGACCAGGTCGACCTGGCGCTGCTGGTCGACGGGTTGCAGTCCGAGCGCGAGCAGGGCATCACCATCGACGTCGCCTATCGCTACTTCTCCACCGACCGGCGCAAGTTCATCATCGCCGATACGCCGGGACACGAGCAGTACACCCGCAACATGGCGACCGGCGCCTCCACGGCCAGCCTGGCGGTGATCCTGATCGATGCCCGTCACGGCGTGCAGACCCAGACCCGGCGACACAGCTTCATCTGTGACCTGCTGGGCATCCAGCACCTGGTGATCGCCGTCAACAAGATGGATCTGGTCGACTACTCGCAGGCGCGTTTCGACGCCATCGTCGCCGACTACCGCGCCTTCGCCGAGAAGCTCGGCGCCCGCGACATCCGCTTCGTGCCGATCTCCGCGCTGGAAGGCGACAACGTCGTCAACGCCAGCGACAACATGCCCTGGTACGACGGCCCGGCGCTGCTCGAGGGGCTCGAGACCGTCGAGATCGCCCGCGACAGCAACCTTTCCGACCTGCGTCTGCCGGTGCAGTACGTCAATCGCCCGAACCTCGACTTCCGCGGCTACTGCGGCACGCTGGCCGCCGGCATCCTGCGGCCGGGGCAGGCCGTCAAGGCGCTGCCGTCGGGCCGGCAGTCCCGCGTGGCGCGCATCGTCACCTACGACGGCGACCTCGAGACGGCCTATCCGGGGCAGGCGATCACCGTCACGCTGGACGATGAAATTGACGTCTCGCGGGGCGACTGGCTGGTCGCCGCGGATGCCGAGGTGGCGCTGTCCAACGCCTTCAGCGCCGACATCGTGTGGATGCACGACACCCCGCTGGAGCCGGGCCGGCTCTACGATATCAAGCTGGCGACCCGGGATCTCTCCGGGCGGATCCAGTCCATCGACTACCAGGTCGACGTCAACACCCTCGAGCATCACTCGGCCGATCAGCTGCCGCTCAACGGCATCGCCCGCTGCCGGGTGGAGCTGACCGCCCCGGTGCCGGTGGACGACTATCGTCGCAGCCCGGGCACGGGCAGCCTCATCGTCATCGACCGCTTGAGCAACGTCACCGTGGGCGCGGGCATGATCCGCGAGGCGCTCGAAGGCGATGACACCGCCGCCGGCCCGGTCGACTGGGAGGCCTTCGAGATCGAGCTGAATGCCCTGATCCGCAAGCACTTTCCCCACTGGGAAGCGAAGGACGTCAGCGAACTGTTGCGACGTTAACCTCCATTGCATCGGCATCGATCGTTGCTGGCCCCGCCGTTTTTCGGCGGGGCCTTTTTCGTTGGACGATCCCCGGCGCGCAGGGCTCCTGAGCGGACGGCCTGTCACCGTGGCGTCATCATTGCGTAACAGTACGGCGTTATTTTTGTTAGCAGACAATATTTTTACCTGTTAATTTTTAGTGGTATCATTATAAATACCCCTATCAACCAGGCTGGCGATGGGTGAAGGCGCGCAAAGCCGGCATCCGGAGTCCGGGCGCGTTGCTGCATGTCCGGCTCATGCCGACAGGGGCGCCTGGTTGATTGGCTGAAGCAGGGGAAGGGCAATGACGGGCCGGCGTGCCGGCGGGTGCTCGGCCTATAGCCTCCCCGATAACACGACGCAAAAAAGGAAATCATTCATGTCTTGCAAGTGGTCACATGTCGTGCCGGGTGTCATCGGCGCCGGTGTTCTGGCGTATTCATCTCTGGCGAGTGCTGAAATCACGCTGGTTGAGCCCGATATGAACGGTTCCGCCTGGAACCGGTTCGAGGTACAGGTCGGTGGCAGCATCCGTGAGCAGTACTTCAATCGTTCAGGCGGGGGCGATGACGGCAGCTACAAGCACAAGGGCTATGACGGCGGCACCCGTTTCCGCCTGCATGCCAACTACCACGTCAACGACGACCTGACGCTGCTGAGTTATTTCGAATATGGCGTGGACACCATGCATGTCGCCGGCTGGGAAGACCATTACGTCAAGGGCAGCAAGACGACCAACCGCCGTCAGGTGTACTTCGGCTTCGACAGCTCACGTTACGGTCGCCTGACCCTGGGCAAGCAGAACAGCGTCTATTACGACACCGTGGGTGTCCAGACCGACGTCTGGGACTACGACATGCTGGCTCAGGCCCCCAGCGTGGGCGTCAGCGGCGACTACGACGGTTCCTACCGTGCCCGCAAGAGCGCCAAGTACATCTACGATCTCGGCCGCACCAAGCTCTACTTCGGCTGGCTCATCCCCGATGACGACTATCATCTGGGCAACGGGTTGAACTACCGCCGCAAGAGCGGGGGTTCGGTGGGTGTCTCCTACGACTTCACCCCGACCCTGCAGCTGAACGCCGCCTACAGCAACGTCTCCTCCGAGGTGAACAACTACAGCGGCGACCAGAAGTCCTATCGTCAGGAGCTGACCGGCGCCGCGCTGACCTGGCAGCCGGGCCAGTGGTACCTCTCCGCGGGTGGCGGCTACTACCGCAACTTCGTGCCCAGCGGCATCGACACCATGAACGACTTCTTCACCGGCGATGCCTACGGTGTGGAATACGTGGCCAAGTACACCGTGCCGGTGAACGACCTGTTCGTGAAGACGGTGTCTCCCTACGTCGCCGGCGACCGCCTGAAGATGCTCAACGGCCCCGAGTACCAGAGCAACCACCAGGCCATCGGTGTCGCGACCAAGTTCGACTACGGCTTCCGCTTCGACCTGGAGCACACCTTCGCCAACACCTCGGACAACGAAGCCGACGCCACCCTGGCGCGGGTTCGCTACGACTTCTGAGTGTTCGGGCCTCGACCTGAAAAAACCGGCCGCCAGGGCCGGTTTTTTGTGCCCGGTGGTCGGATTAGCGCCGCGTGGCGATCAGCACCGCGCGACGCGGTGCCGGGTAGCCCTCGACGGTGCGCGAGCGGTCCTGCGGGTCGAGGAAGTCGGCTAGCGACTGGAAGGTCATCCACTCGGTGGCGCGCTGTTCGTCGAGGGTGGTCGGCGCCTCGTCCACCACGCGCACGTCCGTGAAGCCGCAGCGCTCGAGCCACAGCGCCAGGGCCCGGGAGGCCGGCAGGAAGTAGACGTTGGGCATGCAGGCATAGCGTTCCTCGGGCATCAGCACGGTGGTCGCGTCGCCCTCGACCACCAGGGTCTCGAGCACCAGCTCGCCGCCCGGACGCAGGGCATCGCGCAGTTGCAGCAGGTGATCGAGCGGCGAGGCGCGGTGGTAGAGCACGCCCATCGAGAACACCGTGTCGAAGGTGGCGAGGTTCGCCGGCACGTCCTCGATACCCGCCGGCAGGAAATGCGTGCGTCCGCCATCGGCGTCGCCGACGAAGTGGCGGACCGCCTGGAACTGGTAGTAGAAGCGCGGCGAGGGGTCGATCACCAGCGTGAAGGCCGCCCCGGCACCGGCCATCCGCCAGGCGTGATAGCCGTTGCCGCCGCCCACGTCGAGCACCCGGCGTCCGGCCAGCGGCGCGAGATGCGGCGCCACGCGCTGCCACTTCCAGTCCGAGCGCCATTCGGTGTCGATGACGGTTCCGCCCAGCCGGTAGGGGCCCTTGCGCCAGGGCATCAGCGCCTTGAGCAGATTGTGGCAGCGGCGCCGATCGGCATCGGACAGGGCGACGTCGACGCTCACCGTGTCCCGGTCCAGCGCAACCTGCCGGTCGGCAGGCAGTTCCGGCAGCTTGGCCACCGCCTTCTCCCAGCCGGGCAGGTCGCCGTGGCGCCGACGGTCGAGGCCGCGGGCCAGCTGATCGGGCAGGCGCGCCAGCCAGGTGTCCAGCCCCTGATCGACGAAGGCGTGATAGAGCGCCTTGCGGGCACGCGCGTCAGGCGTCATGGGGATGGCCTCCGGGACGGGCCTTGAAGGCGATCATCGAGGCGAAGTTGAGATACTGGAACCAGGTGGTGACGCGCTCGAAGCCGAGCCCCGCCAGGCGCGCATGGTGGGTCGCCAGGCTGTCCGGACGCAGCACGTTCTCCAGTGCGGTGCGCTTCTGGCTGATCTCCAGGTCGCTGTAGCCGTTGGCGCGCTTGAAGTCGTGGTAGCGCTCCACCAGCCAGGCGTTCTCCGCCTCGTCCTCGGCGACGATCTTCTCCGAGAGGATCAGCACACCGCCCGGTTCCAGGACCGAGTACAGCCGGCCGAGCAGGGCATCGCGATCGGCGGGATCGAGGAACTGCAGGGTGAAGTTGAGCACGATCAGGCTTGCGGGGCGATAGTCGATCGTGCGGATGTCGCCCTGCTCGATGATGATCCGGTGCTCGGGGCACTCGCTGGCCAGGGTCGCCCGGGCCCGCTCGACCATCGCCGGCGACAGGTCGATCCCGGTCAGGGTGAAGGCTTCCGGCGGCAGGCGAGCGGCCAGTGCCAGGCCCACCGCGCCCAGCGAACAGCCCAGGTCGTAGACATGGCCGCCGTGGCGCAGGTGGCGTTCGGCGAGCACGCCCAGCATGCCCAGGATCTGCCCGTAGCCGGGGATCGAGCGACGGACCATGTCGGGAAAGCAGGCCACGACCTGCTCGTCGAAGGAGAAGGACGCGACCCGGTCGAGGGGTGTCGTGAAGATCGCGTCACGGTAAGATGCATCACTCATGGACATTCGCCGTGGGTACTAGGCTTTGTCTGAAAACTGGCTGCGCTCGATCGTGCGGTGTTCAAAATCAGCTCAAAATGCTCGTTTACGTCTCGTAAACTCCGCTTTTTCGCTGATTTTTGCCTTGTCTGATCGTCGCTCGACGCCTTTTCGGACAAACCCGGGGTGGCATGACAGGGCGCGGCCGGGGCCGGGAAGGCGGTCGTCGCCCGGAACGGGGCACCAGTTTACGCATCGCCCCGGCGGCTTGCACCCGCCCGCGGTGGTCCAGGGCAAGGCAGCACGAGTGTGACTAAGGACGGTTAAAGGAGAGGCCGATGAGCACCACGATGATCGATCAGCACCCCGCCTGGCAGGCACTGCGCGAACATGCCGACACGATGCGCGACATCCACCTGGCGACCCTGTTCCGGGAGCCGGGGCGCTATCCCGATTTCAGCCGCCGGGCCGCCGGGCTGATGCTCGATCTGTCCAAGCAGCGCTGGCGCCACGAGACGCTCGACAAGCTGCTCGACCTGGCGCGTGCCGCGGGCGTGCCCGAGGCGATCGCTCGCCTGCTGGCCGGCGAGCGGGTCAACATCAGCGAGGATCGCCCGGCGTTGCACACCGCGCTGCGCCTGCCGGCGGAGGCGCGCCTGGTGGTCGACGGCGAGGACGTGGTGCCGGCCGTGCACGCCACCCTCGACAGGATGGCGCACATCGTCGAGCAGTGCCATGCCGGGCAGTGGCGGGGCGCCACCGGCAAGGCGGTGACCGACGTGGTCAACCTCGGGGTCGGCGGTTCCGACCTGGGACCCCTGATGGTCTCCCACGCCCTGGCCGACTATCGCCCCCGCGACATCCATCCGCTCGAGGTGCACTTCGCCTCGACCATGGACGGCTCCCAGCTCGCCGACTACCTGACGCGCTTCAACCCGGAGACGACGCTGTTCGTGCTGTCGTCGAAGTCGTTCACCACCGTCGATACCCTGTCCAACGCCCGCACCGCCCAGGACTGGCTGATGAGCCATCTGGTCAACGGCGACGGCGACCGGGACCTGGTCCAGCGCCAGCACTTCATCGGCGTCTCGGCCAGCCCCGAGAAGATGAGCGAGTGGGGCATCGCCGAGCGCAATCAGCTGGAGTTCTGGGAGTGGGTCGGTGGCCGCTACTCGCTGTGGGGCGCCATCGGCCTGCCGATCGCCCTGGCGGTGGGGATGGACAACTTCCGCGCGCTGCTCGCCGGTGCCCACGCCATGGACCGGCATTTCGCCGAGGCCGAGCTCGAGTCCAACCTGCCGGTGCTGCTGGCGCTGGCGGGTATCTGGAACAACAATTTCCTCGATATTCGCGCCCATTCGATTCTGCCCTACGACGGTCGCCTGGAGTTCTTCGCCAGCTACCTCGAGCAGCTGGAGATGGAGTCCAACGGCAAGTCGGTGACCAACCACGGCGAGCTCACGCGCTATTCGACCTGCCCGGTGCTCTGGGGGCAGCTGGGTCCCAATGCCCAGCACGCCTTCTACCAGCTGCTGCACCAGGGGACCCAGGCGGTGGAGTGCGATTTCATCGCGCCGATGCGCCGCTACGACCGCGTCGAGGACGAGGCGACCCGCCGGCATCTCAAGAACCAGCATCGTCTGACCCTGGCCAACTGCTTCGCCCAGTCGCGGGTGCTGATGCTGGGCGACGAGGCAATCGATGACGACGGCCCGCGGCCGAGTCACAAGCGTTACCGGGGCAACCAGCCGTCGACCACGGTACTGCTCGAGCGGCTGACTCCCGAGACCCTGGGGTCGCTGATCGCGCTCTACGAGCACAAGGTCTTCGTCCAGGCGACGATCTGGGACATCAACCCCTTCGACCAGTGGGGGGTGGAACTGGGCAAGAAGATCGCCACCCAGACCGAGCGTGTGCTGGCCTCCCGCGAGGGCGTCGAGGCCCTCGACGAATCCAGTCGTGGCCTGATCGAGGCGGTCTGGGAGGCGGAGTCGCGCAATTGATGCTGTTTATCCATCCAGGTTTTGGGTATGCTGAATGACCGCCTGACCACGGCGCCGGTCGACGGCGTGCTCTACCTTCACGGCTTCAACAGCGGCAGCGCCTCGCCCAAGGCGCAGTTGATGCGCGCCGCCTGCAAGCGCCTGCGCCACGGTGCCGACTCGCTGGCCTGTCGCACGCCGCAATTGTCGCATCGTCCGGACGCCGCCCTGGCGCGGGCCGAGGCCGAACTGGCCGAACTCGGCGACAACGTGCTGCTGGTGGGCAGCTCGATGGGCGGCTTCCTGGCCAGCGTGCTGGCCGAGCGCCACGCCCTGCCGGCGGTGGTGATCAACCCGGCGGTGGCCCCGGCCCGGCTGGTCGAGGCCTGGCAGGGGCAGGCGTTCGTCAATCCCTACAACGGCGAACGTTTTACCGTCGAGGCGGCGCACCGGGAGGCGCTGGCGGCCATGACGCCGGCGCGCCTGACGCCCGAGCGCTACCTGCTGCTGCTGGGCACCGCTGACGAGACCCTCGACTGTCGCGACGCGTTTCGCGCCTATCGCGGCTGCCGCATGCTGATCGAGCCGGGCGGCGATCACGGCTTCGGCCATCTGGCGGCCTACCTGCCCGCGGTGCTGGCGCATGGCGGGCACACCTTCGTCGGCCCGGTCGACGCCGTGGCGGCGCCCTGAGTCAGCGACATCATCGACAGCTTCATGGATACCGCATGACGCAATACAGTGCCTCTTCCATCGAGGTCCTCTCGGGCCTCGAGCCGGTGCGCAAGCGCCCCGGCATGTACACCGACACCACGCGGCCCAACCACCTGGCGCAGGAAGTCATCGACAACAGCGTCGACGAGGCGCTGGCCGGCTACGCTCGGGAGATTCGCGTCCGGCTGCTCGATGACGGCGGCATCGAGGTCAGCGACGATGGCCGCGGCATGCCCATCGACATTCATCCCGAGCACGGCCTGTCGGGGGTCGAACTGATCCTCACCAAGCTCCACGCCGGCGGCAAGTTCTCGCAGTCCAGCTACCGCTTCTCGGGCGGCCTGCACGGCGTCGGGGTCTCGGTGGTCAATGCGCTCTCCGAGCGCCTCGAGGTCGAGGTCTGCCGCGACGGCAGTCGCCATGCCATCGCCTTCGCCAAGGGCGAGAAGGTCGAGGAACTCAGCGTGATCGGCAGCTGTGCCAAGCGCGCCACCGGCACGGTGGTGCGCTTCTGGCCCGAGACCGCCTACTTCGATTCGCCCAAATTGTCGCTGCCGCGGCTCAAGCACCTGCTGCGCGCCAAGGCGGTGCTGTGCCCCGGCCTCAAGGTGGTGCTCACCGAGGCCGATGGCGCCACCAGCGAGTGGCAGTACGAGGACGGCCTGCGCGACTACCTGGCGCAGACCAACGACGGCTTCGCGGTGCTTCCGGAATCGCCCTTCGTCGGCCATTTCGCCGACGACGAGCAGGGCGTCGACTGGGCGATCCAGTGGCTGCCGGAGGGGGGCGAGCCGCTGATGGAGTCCTACGTCAACCTGATCCCCACGCCGCTCGGCGGCACCCACGTCAACGGCCTGCGCTCGGGGCTGCTCGAGGCGCTGCGCGAGTTCTGCGACTACCGCAGCCTGCTGCCGCGCGGCGTCAAGCTCACGCCGGACGACCTGTGGGAGCGGGTGTCCTTCGTGCTCTCGGTGAAGATGCTCGACCCGCAGTTCGCCGGCCAGACGAAGGAGCGGCTGTCGTCGCGCACCGTGGCCGGCTTCGTCTCCGGGGTGGTCAAGGATGCCTTCTCGCTGTGGCTCAACCACCACGTCGACCAGGCCGAAGCGCTCGCCGAACTGGTGATCAGCGCCGCCCAGCGTCGCCAGAAGAGCGCGAAGAAGGTGGCCCGCAAGAAGGTCACCGCGGGACCGGCCCTGCCCGGCAAGCTGGCCGACTGCTCGGGGCAGGACCCGGCGGCCAGCGAGCTGTTCCTGGTCGAGGGCGACTCCGCCGGCGGCAGCGCCAAGCAGGCCCGGCATCGCGAGACCCAGGCGATCCTGCCGCTGCGCGGCAAGATCCTCAACACCTGGGAGGTGGATTCCCACGACATCTACAACTCCCAGGAGGTCCACGACATCGCCGTGGCGATCGGTGCCGACCCGGGCAGCGGTGACCTGACCAAGCTGCGCTACCACAAGATCTGCATCCTCGCCGACGCCGACTCCGACGGCCTGCATATCGCCACCCTGCTGTGCGCGCTGTTCGTGCGCCACTTCCCGGCGCTGGTCGATGCCGGTCACGTCTACGTGGCGATGCCGCCGCTGTACCGCATCGACCTCGGCAAGGAGGTCCACTATGCCCTCGACGAGAGCGAGAAGGCGGCGATCCTCAAGCGCTTGGAGGGCAAGCGCGGCACGCTAAACGTCCAGCGCTTCAAGGGCCTCGGCGAGATGAGTCCGCTGCAGCTGCGCGAGACCACCATGGCGGCCGACACCCGGCGGCTGGTGCAGCTGACCCGGGCCGACGGCGACGGCACCGGCGAGATGCTCGACATGCTGCTGGCCAAGAAGCGGGCCGCGGACAGGAAGAGCTGGCTGGAAGACTACGGCAACCTGGCCGATATCGAGGTCTAGTCCCTTCGGGGAGCTGCAAGCGTTAAGCCGTAAGCTGTAAGAAAAGTCCGTCGATCATGGAGTGGCTTGCCGCTTCAAGCTTACGGCTTACCGCTCTTCCCGGACGTATCGTGCGGGCACCGCCCGCGAAGTTTCCATGATGGCAGACAGGGCCCCGTACCCATGACCATGGATATCCACGTGGAGGAAGGCGACGTCGAACGCCTTTCCCTGAAGGAATACACCGAGAAGGCGTATCTCGACTATTCGATGTACGTGATTCTCGATCGCGCGCTGCCGCACGTCGGCGACGGCATGAAGCCGGTCCAGCGGCGCATCATCTACGCCATGCGCGAGCTGTCGCTGACCGCCAACGCCAAGTACAAGAAGTCGGCGCGTACCGTCGGCGACGTGCTGGGCAAGTTCCACCCCCACGGCGACAGCGCCTGCTACGAGGCGATGGTGCTGATGGCGCAGCCGTTCAGCTACCGGTATCCGCTGGTCGACGGCCAGGGCAACTGGGGCAGCCCCGACGATCCCAAGTCGTTCGCGGCGATGCGCTACACCGAGGCGCGGCTGTCCAGGTTCTCCGAGGTGCTGCTCGGCGAGCTCGGTCAGGGCACCGTCGACTGGATGCCCAACTTCGACGGCACCCTGAACGAGCCGGCGGTGCTGCCGGCGCGCCTGCCGCACGTGCTGCTCAACGGCGCCACCGGCATCGCGGTGGGCATGGCCACCGACATCCCGCCGCACAACGTCCACGAGGTGGTCGAGGCGACCTGTCATCTGCTGCGCCACCCCGAGGCCACGGTCGGCGATCTCGTCGCCCACGTCCCGGCCCCGGACTTTCCCACCGAGGCGGAGATCATTTCCTCGCGGGCCGACCTCGCCAAGCTCTACGAGAGCGGCCGCGGCTCGGTGAAGCTGCGCGCCCGCTACAGCCTGGAGGAGGGCAGCGTGGTGATCACCGCGCTGCCCTACCAGGTCAGCGGGGCCAAGGTGCTCGAACAGATCGCCGACCAGATGCAGAAGAAGAAGCTGCCGATGGTCGCCGACCTGCGCGACGAGTCGACCCACGAGACGCCCACGCGGCTGGTCATCGAGCCGCGTTCCAGCCGTGTCGATATCGAGTCGCTGATGGCGCATCTGTTCGCCACCACCGATCTCGAGAAGAACGTGCGCGTCAATCTCAACGTCATCGGCCTCGACGGCCGCCCGCGGGTGCTGTCGCTGGCCGAGATGCTCGGCGAGTGGCTGCGCTACCGGCGGGCCACGGTGCGCCGGCGGCTCGAGCACCGGCTGGGCAAGGTCGAGGATCGCCTGCACATTCTCGAGGGCCTGCTCGCCGCCTACCTCAACATCGACGAGGTGATCCGCATCATCCGCGAGGAGGACGAGCCCAAGCCGGCGCTGATCGAGGCCTTCGGCATTTCCGAGCGCCAGGCCGAGGCGATCCTCGAGCTGCGCCTGCGCCACCTGGCGCGTCTCGAGGAGATGAAGATCCGCGGCGAGCAGGATGACCTCCAGGCCGAGCGCGAGCGACTCAAGGAGCTGCTCGGCAACGACGCGGCGCTCACCGACCTGATCGAGGAGGAACTGCGCGAGGCCGATCGCGAGTACGGTGACCCGCGCCGCTCGCCGATCGTCGAGCGCGAGGAGGCCCGCGCGCTGTCCGAGGTCGAGCTGATGGGCGCCGACCCGGTCACCGTGGTGCTCTCCGAGAAGGGCTGGATCCGCAGCGCCAAGGGCCACGAGATCGACCCGGCGGGGCTCTCCTACAAGGCCGGGGACCGCTTTCATCTGGCGGCGCGCGGCAAGACCAACCAGCCGCTGGTGCTGCTCGATGACAGCGGGCGCGCCTATACGCTGAGCGCGCACAACCTGCCCAGCGCCCGCAGCCAGGGCGAGCCGATCACCGGGCGCATCAACCCTGCCGCCGGTGCGCACATGGTGGGCGTGCTGCTGGCGCCGCCCGAGACCCGCTATCTGCTGGCCTCCGATGGCGGCTACGGGTTCTGTACCTCGCTGGAGGCCCTGACCGGCAAGAACAAGGCCGGCAAGGCGGTGCTCAGCGTGCCCAAGGGCTGCAACGTCCTGCCGCCGCGCCGGGTGCCGGAGTCGGCCGAGGGAGCCCGGGTCGCGGTGGTGTCCAACGAGGGACGGCTGCTGGTCTTCGAGCTCGATCAACTGCCGGAGATGGCCAAGGGCAAGGGCAACAAGATGCTCGACATTCCCGGTGCGCGTGCCGCGCGGCGCGAGGAGTTCGTCCGCGACTGGATCGTGCTGGCCCCCGGCGCGCCGCTGGTCGTGCAGGCCGGCAAGCGCAAGCTGACCCTGAAGCCCGACGATCTGGCGTATTATGCCGGTGAGCGTGGCCGGCGCGGCAGCAAGCTGCCCCGCGGCTTCCAGAAGGTCGACCGGCTCGAGACGGACGCCTGAGAGACGGGCCGCGGGGCTCGCCCGCGGCCCGGGGCGTGTCGCGACTCATGATGTGAGGATGCAATGACACAACGATTTCTGATCCGTGCCACGGGCAGCGCCACGCCCGGCCAGCTGGCCGGGCTGGGCAAGGCGCTGGCCACCTGCGGCGCGCGGCTGCTGGACATCAACCAGAGCGTGACCTTCGGCATCGTCGACTTCGAGGCGCTGGTGGGCCTCGATCACGACGCCAGCCTCGAGGCCACGCTGGCCGAGGCCGGCGACCACCTGGGGCTCGACGTCCAGGCCATCCAGGTCGCCGCCGAGGACTATCATCGCTGGAGCGCCCAGGCCAGCCGGCCCCGGCTGATTCTCACCCTGCTGGCGCCGCGCCTGCCGGCGGGGATTCTCGCCGAGGTCGGCGCACTGACCGCCGAGCACGGCCTGACCGTGGAACTGATCCACCGCCTGTCGGGGCGTGAGCCGCTGGGCGGCACCCCGCTGGACGGCGAGGTGCCCGAGCACGGTGCCTGCGTGGAGTGCTGGCTGCGCGGCGAGGAAGTCGATCTCGAGGCTCTGCGAGAGCGGGCGCTGGCGCTGGGCGCCATGCACGGCGTGGACATCGCCATCCAGGAGGACTCGATCTGGCGGCGGCATCGTCGGCTGATCTGCTTCGACATGGATTCGACGCTGATCCAGACCGAGGTGATCGACGAGCTGGCGCGACGCCACGGCGTCTTCGAGGAGGTGGCCGCGGTCACCGAACGCGCCATGCGCGGCGAGCTGGATTTCCAGCAGAGCTTTCGCGAGCGCATGGCCAGGCTCCGGGGGCTCGACGAGTCGGTGCTGGCCGAGATCGCCGAGAGCCTGCCGCTGATGGACGGCCTCGAGCGGTTGATGGCCCACCTCAAGCGGCTGGGCTATCGCACGGTGATCCTCTCCGGCGGCTTCACGTATTTCGCCCGCCACCTCCAGCAACGCCTGGGGTTCGACGAGATTCATGCCAACGAGCTGGTGATCGAGAACGGCAAGGTGACCGGCGAGGTGCGCGAGCCGATCGTCGATGCCGATCGCAAGGCGGCGCTGCTCGCCGAGATCGCCGAGCGCGAGGGGCTGCGCCTCGAGCAGACCATCGCCGTGGGCGATGGCGCCAACGACCTCAAGATGCTGGCCACCGCCGGGCTGGGCATCGCCTTTCGGGCCAAGCCGCTGGTGCGCCAGCAGGCCCGGCAGTCGATCTCCACGCTGGGCATCGATGCCGTGCTCTATCTGATCGGCTATCGCCACGGGGACCTGGAAGCCTGATTTCGTGGCCTGATCACCCACTCATCGGGAGCGGCCGCGTCAGGGAGGCCGGGCCGCTCCGTCCCGACGGGAAACACATCCATGGAGACACTCAGCGAGACACCGACCCAGGTGGTCGATCATCCGCGGGAAATCGCCGACATGCTCGAGGGGCTGACGCAGCCCGGCGATATCTCGCTGATCTTCGAGGACCGGGCGTCGGTGCCGCACTCCGTTCTGCTGGTCGAGTACCAGGAAGGCGAGCACCTGATACTCGACGTGACGGCGGTGCCGGAGGTGGCCAGCGGTCTGGTGGCGGAGCGTCCGTTCCGGTTGTCGGGGCAGGCAAGCGGGGCGATGGTCTCGACCCACCCGATGACGGCAAGCCCCATGAACGTCACGCCCGGACGCCTGCGCTTCTGGTGCCCGTACCCCGAAACGCTCGACGTCTGGCACCGCCGCCATGCCTTCCGGGCCGAACTCAGGTCGGGCATGCAGGTGCCCGTGGAGATCACGCTCGACACCGGCGAGACGACGCGCACGATCCGCGGTGAGCTGCTGAATCTCTCGCTGGGCGGCTGCCTGCTGCAGCTGCCCCTCGGTGCGGCGGTGCACCTGGAGCAGGGCCAGACGCTCGATCAGGTCGTGGCGATCTTCCCCAGCGGCCAGCGCCTCGAGGCACGCGGCGAGGTGCGTCACGTCACCTCGGATGATCGCTGGCAGCGGGCGCTGGTCGGCTTTGCCTTCGACGACACGGCACCGCGTTTCGAGCGTCTGGTGTGGTATCTGGTCAAGGAGATCGAACGCGAGAGCGCCCGGGACGCCGTCAACGGCCGCAACCTGGCGCCGTCGCCGCTGTTCCAGGCGCCCGCCGACAAGGCGGCGTCGCTGGCGGCCCAGACCGCCACCGAGACACGCTATGCCACGCCCATGGCGCGCCGTCTGGCCAAGGTGGCCGACCTGATCAATGCTCAGGTGCTCGAGCTCAAGCAGGGCCAGCGCGTGGACAGCGCCCGGCTGTCGAAGGCCAGCGACCTGCTGCTGAGCCTGCTGGAGCAGGACCGCGAGGCGGTACTGTTCGCGACCGGCTGCCTGCATCGCGAGCCGGTGATCGTGCAGCACGGCATCACCGTGGCCGCGCGACTGGCCGACCTGGTGGCCAGCCGCCAGGTCCCGCGCGAGCTGCTCAAGGCGGTCGTGGCCACGGCGCTGGTGCACGACCTGGGCAAGGCGCTGCTGCCCGATGCGCTGCTGGCCGCCCGGCAGCTCGACGAGGCGCAGTACCGGCAGCTGACGGAACACGTCGAGACGCTGCGCGAGCGCCTCGGCGAGTGTCGCTGGCTGGCGCCGGACGTCATCAGGAGCGTGGTCGTCGAGATCAACGAGCGCCTCGACGGCAGCGGCTATCCGCGGGGGCTGTCGGGCGAGGCGCTGTCGACGCTGGGCCGGGCCGCCGCGGTGGTCGACGTCATGGATGCCATGGCGCGGCGCCGCCCGGACCGCCCCGCCCGGGGCATCGAGGCCATCTATCGCCACCTGCTGACCCACGGCGAGCAGTTCGATTCCCAGTGGGCGCAGCGCTATATCCGCCGCTTCGGCCTGCAGCCGATCGGCAGCCTGGTGGCCTATACCAGCGGCGCGGTCGGCTGGGTCCATCGGCTCGACGAGAAGGGCAACCCGGCGCTGGTGCACGTGGTGCGCAACCGCTTCACGCCTGACCGGCGCCTGGACCAGTGGGCCCGGGGGCGCGAGATCGAGCGCCTGGGGCGCTTCGAGCAGCTGCTCGACCCGGAGGGCGAAGGCTTGACCCCCTGCTAAGGCGCGGTCGCGATGGGCGAACCGGGGACGAGCAGGCTACAGTGAAGGCATCGCCACAGACTTTCCAAGAGGCTGCCATGACCTATTCGCCCGATGTTCTCGATGCGCTCAATCTGCTCTGCCTGTTCAATCTCGACACGCGCCAGGAGGGCCTCAAGGTCCACGGCTCGGCGGATCCGGACCGGGTGGCGGCGGCGCGTCGCCTGTACGATCAGGGGCTGGTGACCCAGGCCGACGGCGGTTACCTGACCGAGAGAGGGCGCGAGGCGGCGGAACAGGCGCAGGCGCTGTGGCGGTTGCTGGTGGCAGAGCCGGTGACCACGGGGTGAGGCCGGGCTGCCCCCCGACGCCCTCGTCAGGGCCGGCCGCGATTGCCTTGGCTGGGCGGGGTGGAGTTGACAAGCCCCGCGGGAATTGATTTCTTGAGGCCATGACACACGGTATTGCGACTTTCTCACTAGCGTCACGACTACGCCTGCGCGCCGGCCTCTGAAGCCGAAGCGAGGCGTGTTGCCGTCCGGACGTTCAGCCAATCACGAGAAAGCCCCATGCCGCTCCATCCTTTCCGATACCCCATGACGACCGTCACCCCGACGCCGAGCGCGGCCCCTGTCGCGCGCGTCGCCGGCCGGTGCGCGGAACGTGTCGAGCCCGCCAGCCACGCCCCGCCGACGATGCCGTCGGCGGGGCGTTGCCGTTGTGGCCCGGCTCGCGCGTCCCGTCGTCGTCACGCCGAGGAGACTACGCCATGATGTTGCCCGATCCGTCCGTCAAGTATCGTCCCTTCGAGGCCGTCGATCTGCCCGATCGCCAGTGGCCCAGTCGCCGGCTGACCCAGCCGCCGCAGTGGTGCAGCGTCGACATGCGCGACGGCAATCAGGCGCTGATCGATCCCATGGACCTGGAGCGCAAGCGGCGCTTCTTCGAGCTGCTGGTGCAGATCGGTTTCAAGCAGATCGAGGTGGGCTTCCCCTCGGCCTCGCAGATCGACTTCGATTACGTGCGCGAGCTGATCGACAACGACCGGGTGCCCGACGACGTGACCATCCAGGTGCTGACCCAGGCGCGTCCGCACCTGATCGATCGCACCTTCGAGGCGCTCAAGGGGGCCAAGCGGGCCATCGTTCACGTCTACAACGCCACCGACCCGGTGTTCCGGCAGGTGGTGTTCGGCGTCGACAAGGCCGAGTGCATCCAGATCGCCACCGACGCCACCACGCTGATCAAGCAGCGCATGGCCGAGCATCCGGAGACCGAGTGGACCTTTCAGTACTCGCCGGAGCTGTTCACCTCCACGGAGCTGGACTTCGCCGTGCAGATCGTCGACGCGGTCAGCGCCACCTACGGCCCGACGCCCGACAAGCCGATGATCGTCAACCTGCCGGCCACCGTGGAAATCGCCACGCCCAACCATTACGCCGATCAGATCGAGTGGTTCTGCCGGCATGTGGCGCGGCGCGACAGCCTGATCGTCAGCCTGCACCCGCACAACGACCGCGGCACCGGCGTCGCCGCGGCGGAGCTGGGGGTGATGGCCGGCGCCGATCGGGTCGAGGGTACGCTGTTCGGCAATGGCGAGCGGACCGGCAACGTCGACATCGTCACCCTGGCGATGAACCTCTATACCCAGGGCGTGCATCCGGGGCTCGACTTCTCGAACATCACGCCGGTCATGCGCGAGGTGGAACACTGCAACCAGCTGCCGGTGCATCCGCGCCACCCCTATGTGGGCGACCTGGTGTTCACGGCGTTCTCCGGCTCGCACCAGGATGCCATCAAGAAGGGCATGGCCGAGCGCCGCGACAACCCCGAGGGCATCTGGGCCGTGCCCTATCTGCCCATCGACCCGCTCGACGTGGGCCGCACCTACGAGGCGGTGATCCGCGTCAACAGCCAGTCGGGCAAGGGCGGCGTGGCCTACCTGCTCGAGGAGGAGTACGGCATCGAGCTGCCGCGCCGGCTGTCCATCGAGTTCAGCCAGGTGGTGCAGGCGGTGGCCGAGCGTACCGGCCGCGAGATCACCGCGGAGATGATCTATCAGGCCTTCGCCGATGAATATCTGGCGGCGGATTCCCACTACCGCCTGCTGCATCATCGCCTGAGCTCCGAAGGCGACGGGCCGCGCCTGCAGCTCGAGGCGACGCTGGCCGTCGACGGTGACACCCGCGAGGTGCGCGGCATCGCCAATGGGCCGCTGGATGCCTTCGTCAAGGCGCTGGCCGCCGACGGCCGCGACATCGAGATCATCGATTACCACGAGCACGCCCGTGGTCAGGGGTCCGACGCCGAGGCGATCGCCTACGTGGAGGTACGCATCGCGGACCGGTCGGTGTTCGGCGTGGGCATCGACGAGAGCATCACCAGCGCATCGATGAAGGCCGTGCTGGGGGCGATCAACCGCCACCTGACCGCCGACCAGGCCGTGGCGCCCAACGTCACCGCCGAAACGCTGGCTTGAACCGAGTTCAGGCAGCAGTAAGCGGTAAGCGATAAGCTGGCAGTAATAACCCCCAAGGCCTCGCCTGGGGGTTCTTGTTGCTCACGGCTCACAGGGGCGTCTTGCTTGCCTCGCCGGGGATTTCTCGCACCAGCCGCGGCAGCAGGAAGCCGGCCAGGCGATCGCGCAGGGCGCGGTGCAGGGCACGCGCCTCGCCGTCGGGCACGTCGAAGTGCGCCGCGCCGGCCACCGGGTCCAGCACGTGCAGGTAGTAGGGCAGGATGCCGGCGGCGAACAGCGCCTCCGACAGCTCGGCGAGCACGGCCACGTCATCGTTGACGCCGCGCAGCAGCACGCTCTGGTTGAGCAGGGTCACGCCGGCGTCCTTCAGCCGTGCGCAGGCGGCGATCACCGCGTCGTCGATCTCGGCGGGGTGGTTGATGTGCAGCACCATCACCGTCTGCAGGCGCGTGGCGGCCAGCCAGTCCAGCAGGGCGTCGTCGACCCGGTCGGGAATCACCACCGGTAGCCGGGTGTGGAGACGCAGCCGCTGCAGGTGCGGAATCGCCGCCAGCTCCTCGACCAGCCATGCCAGGCGCGCATCGCTGGAGGCGAGCGGGTCGCCGCCGGAAAGGATTGCCTCGCGAATGGTCGTGTCGGCGCGCAGGTAGTCGAGGCTTTCCTGCCATTGCTCGCGGGACGGCGAGTTCTCGGCATACGGGAAGTGGCGGCGGAAGCAGTAGCGGCAGTTGATCGCACAGGCCGGGCTGGTGATCAGCAGCACGCGCCCGACATACTTGTGAATCAGCCCGCGCCGCGGGGTATGCTCCGCCTCGGCCAGTGGGTCGGTGACGAAACCCGGCGGCGTGCGGGTCTCGGCCGTTACCGGCAGTACCTGGCGCAGCAGCGGGTCGGCCGGGTCGCCGAGGCGGATGCGTCGCAGGTAGGCCTCGGGCACGCGCACCGCGAACAGCGCGTGCCCGGCGTCGGCCCCGGGCAGCCAGGCCGCGTCGAGGCCGAGACGCTCGAGCAGCTCGTGCGGGTCGCGCACGGCGCGGCTCAGCTGGGTCTGCCAGGATTCGGTCCGGTGAATCGGGTTGGCGGGCACGGCGTCCGTGCGCTGCAAAAGACGCGGGCTTCGGGTTATCATTCGGGGCACCATTCGATGGGGCGAGGCCGTGCGGCCTGGCCGAAAACATTACGTGCGTGGCCGCCAGGCGGCGCGCCGAGATCATCAGCGAGGAATCATGGCGAGCTATTCTACCAACGAATTCAAGGGCGGTCTGAAGGTGATGCTGGACGGCGATCCCTGTGCCATCGTCGAC
This sequence comes from Modicisalibacter tunisiensis, assembly GCF_020148005.1. GTDB lineage: Bacteria > Pseudomonadota > Gammaproteobacteria > Pseudomonadales > Halomonadaceae > Modicisalibacter > Modicisalibacter tunisiensis. Next base: position 2,067,203 of record NZ_JAGXFD010000001.1, read on the forward strand.
AACGAATTCGTCAAGCCGGGCAAGGGCCAGGCCTTCAACCGTGTCAAGCTGCGCAACCTGATGACCGGTCGTGTCTGGGAGCGCACCTTCAAGTCCGGCGAATCGCTGGAAGCTGCCGACGTTCTCGAGCTGGACATGGAGTACCTCTACAACGACGGCGAGATGTGGCACTTCATGAAGACCGACGGCTCCTTCGAGCAGTATGCGGTCGACAAGCGGGCGCTGGGCGACACCGAGAAGTGGCTCAAGGAGCAGGTGGCCTACACGGTGACGCTGTGGAACGACAACCCGATCAGCGTCTCGGCGCCGAACTTCATCGAGCTGGAAGTCACCGAGACCGATCCCGGCCTGAAGGGCGATACCGCCCAGGGCGGCTCCAAGCCGGCGACGCTGTCCTCCGGCGCGGTGGTGCGGGTGCCGCTGTTCATCAACGAGGGCGAGGTGCTGAAGGTGGATACGCGCTCCGGCGAGTATGTCTCTAGAGCGTAATCGGCGCTATTGCGCTCGATGATACGGCGTTGAAGCCGGGCTCGGGCGCGAGTCCGATCGGCTTGCTCATTTACTGGAGTAAATTCCGCCGACTCGCCCGGCTTCGCCTTGTCTCATCGTCGCTCATGATGCGCCTGCCCAGGGGCGCTTCTCTGGGATGAGGTCTCCCGGTCATGAACAGTTATTGCCACGCTTACGGGCGTGGCTTTTGCGTTAGAGGAAGAGTATGGCAAGCGATTGGCAGCCCACAGCAGAGATCGCGACGCTGCGCGAGCGGGCGCGGCTGCTGGCCCGGGTGCGGGCGTTCTTCGCCGAGCGCGACGTGCTGGAGGTGGAGACGCCGGTGCTGGGCCGCGGCGGCAGCACCGACGTGCATCTGGATTCGCTGTGCACCGAGGCGAGGACGCCGGCGGGGCGCGAGCGGCTGTGGCTGCAGACCTCGCCGGAGTTCGCCATGAAGCGCCTGCTGGCGGCGGGCAGCGGCCCGATCTTCCAGCTGGCGCGCTGCTTCCGCGACGGCGAGACGGGGGCGCGGCACAACCTCGAGTTCACCATGCTCGAATGGTACCGGCCGGGCTTCTCGCTGGCGGCGCTGATCGACGAGACCGAGGCGCTGGTGAGAACCCTGCTGCCCGGGCGCGGCGCCTGTCGCCGGCATCGCTATCGGGCCCTGTTTCGTCAGCGGCTCGGCGTGGACCCGTTCACCACGCCGCTGGCCGAGCTGCGGCGGCTGGCGGGCGAGCGCGGCGGCCTGGACATGCGCGATGCCGATCGCGACGGCTGTCTGGATCTGCTGATAAGCTTCGCCATCGAGCCGCACCTGGGGCGCGAGGGCATCGACGTGGTGGTGGACTACCCGGCCAGCCAGGCGGCGCTGGCGCGCCACGGCGTCGACGACGAGGGCGACGCCGTGGCCGCGCGCTTCGAGCTCTACGTCGACGGCCTGGAGCTGGCCAACGGCTACGATGAACTCGTTGATGCCGACGAGCAGGCCGCCCGCTTCGCCGCCGACAACGCCGCCCGCGAGGCCGCCGGCAAGCCCGCGGTGGACGTCGACCAGCGCCTGATCGCCGCGCTCGAGGCGGGCATGCCCGAGGGCAGCGGGGTGGCGCTGGGCATCGATCGGCTGATCCAGCTGGCGCTGGGCCACCGCGAGCTGGCCGAGGTGCTGGCCTTCCCCGCGTCGCGCTGCTGAGTCTGATTCAGAACGCTTCTCGCTCCGGCAACAAGGCCTGGCGCGGGTGCCGTAACCCCCTCCCTGGGCGCTACCCTTGCCATCTACCGCCATGACGAGTGGCAATGCCGAATGGAAGGAAGTGCTTCAGCCCGAGACTGCCGGGCTGGCTCACTGGCATGGCCGGTCAGATGGCTTTCATGAGCGGCGCCTCGATGAGACGGGGCTTGCCGAGCGGGCATCCACATGCCTGCGGAACTCGGGCAATGCCTGTACGCCCAGATCGGCAGCCTCAACGGCGCCGGCGAGGTAGCCCGGGAACCCGGGTGACCACTCGCTGGCGATACCGGTCAGGCGTTCATGCCAGGGCCCGGTCGCGGCCGTGGCGGTGGGTGCCGCGGCGTGCTGGGCGACAGGTTGCCGGTCGGCGGCGGTGGCCGTGCAGGAATCCTGAGCCCAGTCCTTGATGAAGTCGACTGCCGGTGTCGCGGCCCGAGGACCGAACAGGCGCGCCATCTGCACGCGACAGTGCAGGCGAAGCTGGTCATCGGGAATGCTTTTGCGGGTCTGTGCAGGCATCCCAAGGAAGCCGAACAGCGCCGCATGGCCGCCTGGCACGGATGCGTCGTGGATCTCGCCCAGCGGGCCGAGGGCGCTGCGGGCCTCGCCGGAGAGTCCCTGTTCGCGCCAGAACGGCTGATCGTAGAGGGCGATGTATTTGGCGTGGGGCGCCATCCAGGTGGGCGTCCCGCGCCACTGTCGGGCAAGTGCCCGCGGCAGGGAGGGGGAGAAGGTGATGTTGCCCTCGGCCAGTCGTGGCGGCACTGCCAGCAGTACCCTCTCGGCGCGCTGGATCATGGTTCGCCCGGATGCGTCTTCGCTGTCCAGCTCGATGTGCGATGCTGTCGCGCGCAGGTGATGAACCCTCTGGCCGGTGAGGATACGTGTCGTATCCAGGTGCCGGTGGAGGGCATCGGCCAGCGCGCCCATTCCACCGATCAGGCGCATCGAGGGGGGTGAGTTCGCGAAGCCTTGCAGCCGTGTGGGAGGCTCATCGGGCGAGCGCTCCATCAGCATGTCTCCGGTCTCGAACTGCGCGAAACGCTCCAGGCCCAGCTCCTCGGCGAGACAGCCCAGCCGATGCTGGAAGCCGGGCCAGAACCAGGTCGGTCCGAGATCGAAGTGGTCGACCGTTTCCGGCGATGTCCCTGATGCGGATGCCGATTCAATGCGACCTCCAAGGCGATCACGGGCCTCGAGGAGCAGGTAGTCTCGAATGCCTGATTTCTCGAGCCGGAAAGCGGCATACAGGCCCGCCAGTCCCGCCCCGACGATGGCTATACGCGTGGTGCGCATTCAGAGGCCTCTGCTGTTATCCGGCTCAGATGACCGGTCTTCAAATAGAAGGTGGCACCCTCCGGGCCGGCGATTAGCCGTGGCTGATCGCCGATGGGCAGGCGGATCCAGCTATCCGGCGGATGGCCTTGCCCCTCGATGACCAGTTCACCTTTCAGTACCAGCAGCTCGGCGCCGCCCGCTGCCTCGTCGGGAAAGGCGGCGTTCGGCGCCAGGCGCTGCAGGCTGACTCGCTCGGTGCCACGGGAGAACAGAGGGCAGACGTCGCGACCCTCTTGACGGTGCCAGTTCGTCGAATCGCCTGTATCGATGCGCACCTGGCTGTCATCATCCGGCGACATCTGCCGCAGCTTGACGAAGATAGTGGCTCCCTCGTGGCTGAAGGGCTGGTGGGATGAGCCTGGCGGATTGCGTATATACCAGCCGGATGGATAGTCGCCACCCTCATCGGAGAAGATGCCGGTAAGCACCAGGATTTCTTCGCCACCGGGGTGCCGGTGAGCCGGGAAGTGGGAGCTGGCGGCGTAACGCACGAGGCTGGTGGCACGGGCCTGCTCGGCCCCGATGCGGTCGAGCATCACCCGCTCGACACCGCCCTGGGGCGAGGTGACCCACCGGTGCTGGTCCGGAGTCACGTTGACGCGACGCGTGAAGTCGGCATTGACGAGCATGATGGTTCCTCCAGGCATGGGAAGAGGGGCGGCCCCCGGCGATTCGGGAAACCGGTCGCACTACCACTGGCTTTTGGTGGCGGCGGCCATGACGCCGCCATCCACGTTTCAGGTAGCTTCGGCGGTTCAACCTGTCCAGTCTGACAGCAGGCAGGCGACCACCTCGGCGACGTCCTGCGGGGTGCCGATGCGGCCGACCGGGAGACGGGGCGGGCTTTCCCGGCGTCAAGCCCCGAGGGATCTACGCGCTGACTTCTCGTGCCGCCCCTGGCCTGGTGCAGGCTCTCAATCCGCGGTGCCGGGCAGGCGCTCGGCTTGATCGGCGGCGGCCGGCGTGCCCGGCAGCTCGCCCATTGACTGGCCCATGCGCACCAGGCTGGCATCGGCCTGCAGGTCCTGGCGGAATGCCACCGGCTCGGCGGTGCACAGGATGACCGTCGAGCCCAGCTTGAAGCGGCCCATCTCCGCGCCGCGGGCCAGCTCCACCGGGGTGTCGAAGCGGGTGCTCTGGATGCGTCCGGCCAGGGGCGTGATCTGCCCGGCCCACACGGTCTCGATCGCCGCCACGATCATCGCCCCGACCAGCACCATCGCCAGCGGCCCCTGGGGCGTGTCGAAGAAGCACACCAGGCGCTCGTTGCGGGCGAACAGGTCGGGGACATGCTCGGCGGTGGCCAGATTGACCGAGAACAGCCGGCCGGGGACGTAGACCATCTCGCGCAGGGTGGCGTCCAGCGGCATGTGCACGCGGTGGTAGTCGCGCGGCGAGAGGTAGATGGTGGCGAAGCTGCCGCCGCGGAAGGCCGCCGCCCGGTCGGCGTCGCCGCCGAGCAGCGTGGTCAGCGAGTAGTGCCGTCCCTTGGCCTGGACCAGGGTGCCGTCCTCGAGGCGCCCGGACTGCGAGAGCAGGCCGTCGGCGGGCGAGACCAGCCCCTCGCCGAGCGGCCGGGCATCGTCGCGCAGCGCACGGGTGAAGAAGTCGTTGAAGCACGGGTAGGCGCGCGGATCGGGTTCGCGGGCCTGGCTCATGTCGACGTCGAAGGTGCGGATGAAGCGCCGGATCAGCCGGTCCTTCAGCCACGGCGTGCGGCATTCGGCGACGCGGCCGATCAGGCGCGACAGCCCGTGATGGGGCAGAGGGTACTGGCTCAGGGCGAACAGCTGGGCGCGATCCACGGCAGGCATCCACGGCTGGAAAACGAAGCCGCCACGATAGTCGTGGCGGCCGGGGAGCGCAATATGCGGGCTTCGGGCTCAGGGTGTCTCGACCGGGGTGTCGTCGCGGTTCCCCCATTCCTTCCAGGAACCGGCGTAGCCGCGCATGTGTTCAAACCCCAGCGCCTTGCCGACCAGCCAGGTGAAGCCGCTGCGGTGATGGCTCTGGCAGTGGGTGGCCACTTCCATGTCCGGGGTCAGCCCCAGGGCTTCGAGTTCGGTGACCAGCTCGGCGTAGTCGCGGATGCGCAGGCCGCGGTCGGGGTCCATGGCGCGGGTCCATTCCAGGTTGACCGCGCCGGGGATATGCCCGAGGCGGCGATTCTGGCCCTTCTCACCACGGTATTCCTCGGGAGAGCGGGCATCCCAGACGGCCAGCGTCCGGTCGCCGAGGCGTTCGAGAAGCTCGTCGCGAGTGATCAGTACCTCGGGGTGGCGGATCTCGGCCTGATAGTCACTGGGGTGCGGCAGGCTCGGTTCGCGGCTGGTCTCGAGCCCGTCGGCGCGCCAGGCCCGGATGCCGCCGTTGAGGTAGGAGTAGCGGGTGTGGCCGATCAGCTCGAGGGTCCACAGCAGGCGTCCGGCCCAGCCGCCGCCCTCGTCGTCGTAGGCCACGACATGGGTGTCGCGGGTCAGGCCCAGCGACGCGAACAGCTCGGACAGCGCGGCCTCGTCGGGCACGTCGTTGGGCACGTCGCCGCTGCCGGCCATCAGCCGGCGGTGATCGAGGAAGACCGCGCCGGGCACGTGTCCCTCGTCGTAGCTCTCGGCCTTGAGCGGCACGTCGATGATCAGCAGCTGGGGGGCGTCGAGCTGCTCGGCGAGCCGGGCAGGCTCCACGATCAGCGGCAGCAGGTTGTCTTCAGAGCTCATCGGCGACTCCTTTCGGTCAGCGGATGTCCGGATGATGTCACAGCCGCCGGCGGCTGGCGACCGCCGTGGCGCGGCGTGCCGTCGCGGCTCAGCGACCGGCCTGTTCGTCGAGGATGCGGCGGTAGCTGGCGAAGCGCTCGGCGCTGATCTCGCCGGCGTCGATCGCCGCCTGCAGGGCGCAGCCGGGTTCGTCGCGATGGCGGCAGTCGCGGAACCGGCAGCGGCCCAGGTAGTCGCGAAACTCGACGAAGCCGTCGGTGATCTGTGCGGCGTCGAGGTGGCCGAGACCGAACTCGCGGATGCCCGGCGAGTCGATCAGCTCGCCGCCGGCGGGCAGGGCGTAGAGCCGGGCGGTGGTGGTGGTATGGGTGCCCTTGCGCGAGTCCTCGGAGAGCGCGCCGATGCGCAGCGCCTGGTCCGGCAGCAGGCGGTCGATGAGCGAGGACTTGCCCACGCCGCTCTGGCCGACGAACACCGAGGTGCGTCCGGTGAGCTGAGCGTGCAGGGCGTCGAGGCCGGTGTCGCCCCGGGTAGTGGCGCGTACCACCGTGTAGCCGAGGCTGCGGTAGCGCTCGAGCAGGTGCGCGAGGGCGCCGCCGTCCTCGGGCAGCAGGTCGGTCTTGTTGAGCACCAGCACCGGCGTGATGCCGGTGGCCTCGGCGGCCACCAGGTAGCGGTCGATCAGGTTGGCGAAGGGCGCGGGCTCGACCGCGAAGACGATCAGGATCTGGTCGATGTTGGCCGCCACCGGCTTGAGCAGGCCGCGGGCGTCGGGGCGCTCGAGGACGTTGTCGCGTGAGTCGCGGGCCACCACCACGCCGCTGTCGTCGGCGGCCCGGCGCCAGACCACCCGGTCGCCGGTGACCAGGCCCTCGAGGTTGGCGCGCAGGTGACAGCGATGCAGGCTCGCCCCGGTGTCGCCGCGAACGTCCAGCGTGCGGCCGAAGTGGGCGATCACGCGCCCGGGCTGTTCCGGACCGTATTCGCCGGCCTCCAGCGACCGGGTCTCGCGCTCGGCCTGGCGCTCGGCACGGGCCGCGCGTTCGGCCTGGATCTTCTCGACGCGCCAGCGCTGCTGACGGGATAGCTTGCGTTTGCTCATGGGGCCTCGGCGAAGCGTACAATGGCAGGCATTGTAACCAGCCACGCCGCCGCTGTCCGACCCCTTCGCCGGATCGGGCAGCGCCGCCACCGATCAAGGAGTCCCCGATGGCCGACGCCGCCGCCCCGCGCAACGATTGCCTGGTATGGATCGATCTCGAGATGACCGGGCTCGACCCCGATCGGGAGCGCATCATCGAGATCGCCACCCTGATCACCGACAACGAGCTGAACCCGATCGCCGAGGGGCCGGTGATCGCCGTCAGGCAGTCCGATGCCCTGCTGGCGGGCATGGATGACTGGAATACCAAGACCCACGGCGACTCGGGGCTGATCGACCGGGTCAAGGCCAGCACGGTGGATACCGCCGAGGCCGAACGCCAGACGCTGGCCTTTCTCAAGCAGCACGTGGAAGCCAGCTCCTCGCCGATGTGCGGCAACAGCATCCATCAGGACCGGCGCTTCCTGGAGCGGGAGATGCCCGAACTGCTGGCGTTCTTCCACTATCGCAACCTCGACGTCTCGACCCTCAAGGAACTGGCCAAGCGCTGGAATCCGGCGGCGCTCAAGGGCTTCGAGAAGCGCGCCAGCCATCAGGCTATGGACGACATTCGCGAGTCGGTCGCCGAGCTGCGCCACTATCGGCGCACCTTCCTCAACCTCGAGGCGCCGAGGCACGACGAGGAGGAGTGAGGGCTCAGGTGTCGCGGGAGTGCGTTTATTCGCGATGAGTCGACGGCGGAAACGCCGTTGTCGGGAATGAATCCCCTCCCACAAGGGCAAGGTGGCTACTGGCTGTCTCGGAGAGTCGATCCTTGTGTGGGAGCGACTTCAGTCGCGACTGAGTGGAATCAGCCGCTGGCGATCCGTGCCTGCCGCTTGTCGCGCTGGCGCGCGAGGGCCCAGCGCACATGCTCGCGAACCAGCTCCGAGGGGTAGGCGAGCCGGGCGCGCAGCGCGGCCTCGACGGCGCGGCTCCAGGGCGCGTTGCCCAGCCCCACGGCGAGGTTGCGCAGCCAGCGTTCATAGCCGATGCGGCGAATCGCGCTGCCCGCGGTCCTGTCGAGGAACTCCGCCTCGCTCCAGGCGAACAGGGTCAGCAGGTCGGCGCGGTCCAGGTCGTGGCGGGGGGCGAAGTCGCCCTCGCGGCTGACCCGGGTGAAGCGGGTGAAGGGGCAGACCAGCTGGCAGTCGTCGCAGCCGTAGACGCGATTGCCGATCGCCTCGCGGTACTGCTCGGGAATGCTGCCATGCAGTTCGATGGTCAGGTACGAGATGCAGCGCCGCGAGTCGACCACCTTGTCGTCGACGATCGCCCCGGTGGGGCAGGCCGTACGGCAGGCGCTGCAACTGCCGCAGTGCTCGCCCTCGAAGGGCGCATCCACCGGCAGCGGCAGGTCGGTGTAGAGCTCGCCGAGGAAGAACAGTGAGCCGGCCCGGGGGTTGAGCAGCATGGCGTTCTTGCCGAACCAGCCCAGCCCGGCCTTCTGGGCCAGGGCGCGCTCCATTACCGGCGCCGAGTCGACGAAGGCACGGTAGCCGAAGGCGCCGACCTCGGCCTCGATGCGTCTTGCCAGCTCGGCCAGGCGCTTGCGAATCAGCTTGTGGTAGTCGCGACCCAGCGCATAGCGCGAGACATAGGCCTTCTCGGGTCGGCCGAGCATCTTCGTCGTCTCGACCTCGGGCGGCAGGTAGTCCATGCGCGCGCTGATCACCCGCAGCGTGCCGGGCACCAGTTCGGCCGGGCGAGTGCGCTTGGTGCCGTGCCGGGCCATGTAGTCCATCTCGCCGTGATGGCCGGCGGCCAGCCAGCGCTCGAGATGGTGCTCGTGGCTTTCCAGGTCGGTGTCGGTGATACCGACCTGCTGGAAACCCAGTTCGCGGCCCCATTGCTTGATGCGTGCGGCCAGATCGCTCGGGTCGGCCAGGTCGCGGGCGTCGGGCTGTCGGGGATGGCTGACGGTCATGAGTCCACGTCGGGTCGCTGGTGCTGCAGGAAGGCTGCAGGTGCAGGAAGAAAGAGCCGCAGCCTACACTATTCGCCAGATTCGCCAAACCATGGTCCTACCGCGGAGGAGACAATGTCGAGCCATTCCTGTCGTTCGCTCTATCTGGCCGATCAGGTGCGTGAAATCGATCGGCGGGTGATCGCTGCCAGCGCCGAGCCCGGTGATGACGCGGCGGGCTTCGCGTTGATGCGCCGGGCGGGGCAGGCCGCCTATGCCGAGCTGCGTCGCCGCTGGCCCGAGGCGCGACGGTTGAGCGTCCTCTGTGGTTCCGGCAACAACGCCGGCGACGGCTACGTGATCGCCGCGCTCGCCGCCTGCGAGGGGCTTTCGGTGCAGCTGCTCGCGGTGCGCGAGCCCGAGGCGCTCAAGGGCGAGGCGGCCCGCGCCCACGAGATGGCGGTGCTGGCCGGGCTGCGCGCCGAGCCGTGGCAGGCCGATACCTCGCTGGACGGCGAGGTGGTGGTCGATGCCCTGCTCGGCACCGGGCTGGGCGGCGAGGTGCGCGAGCCCTATGCCGGGGTGATCGAAGCCATCAACGCCAGCGGCCGGGCGGTGATGGCCGTCGACATCCCCTCGGGGCTGGCGGCGGATAGCGGGGCGGTGCTGGGCTGCGCGGTGCGGGCCGATCTCACGGTCACCTTCATCGCCGACAAGCTGGGGCTGCACACCGGCCAGGCCGCGGATCAGGTCGGCGAGCTGGCCTTCCGCGATCTGGGCGTGCCGGCCGAGGCCCACGAGAATCTGACGCCGGCCGCCGAGTATCTGGGCGCCGGGATCGTCGGCGAGGCGCTGCCGCCGCGTGCGCGGGGCAGCCACAAGGGCGATTTCGGCCATGTGCTGGTCGTCGGCGGGGCGCCGGGCTTCGGCGGCGCCGCCCTGCTGGCCAGCCAGACCGCGGCCCGGCTGGGGGCCGGCAAGGTCAGCCTGGCCACCGCGCCCGAGCATGTTGCGGCCAGCCTAACCCGCACCCCGGAGGTGATGGCCCGGGGCGTGCGTGGCGTCAGCGATGCCCGCCCGCTGCTCGACGGCGCGGATGTGATCGTCGTCGGTCCCGGACTGGGGCAGGGCGCCTGGGGCCAGGGGTTGCTGCAGGCGGCGCTGGAGGTCGGCAAGCCACTGGTGGTGGATGCCGATGCGCTCAACCTGCTGGTGACGTGCTGGCCGGGCACGCGCCGCGACGACTGGCTGCTCACGCCGCACCCCGGCGAGGCCGGGCGCCTGCTGGACTGTTCGGGTGGCGAGGTGCAGGCCGACCGGCTGGCGGCGGTGAAGCGCCTGCAGGCCGAGCGCGGTGGCACGGTGATCCTGAAGGGCGCCGGCAGCCTGGTGGCCGGTCCTTCGGGGGTCGGGCTTTGCCCCTTCGGCAACCCTGGCATGGCCAGCGGCGGCATGGGCGATGTGCTTTCGGGACTGCTCGGGGCGCTGGTCGCCCAGGGGCTGACGCTGGAGTCGGCAGGGCGGGTCGGCGTGGTGCTGCATGCCCGCGCCGCCGACCGGGCGGCGGCCGGGCAGGGCGAGCGTGGCTTGCTGGCGGGTGATCTGGCATCCTATGCGCGAATCTTGGCGAATGGCTGAACCCGTGACGACGATGGATATCTCACTGCCCGATGAAGCCGCCCAGGTCGCCTTCGGCGAGGCCCTGGGGCGGGCCCTGGCCGGCCGGGGGCGCCTCTACCTGGAGGGTGAGCTGGGCGCCGGCAAGACCACCCTGACGCGGGGTATCCTGCGGGCCTACGGTCACCAGGGGGCGGTCAAGAGCCCCACCTATACCCTTGTGGAGCCCTACACGCTGCCCACGGCCCGGGTGAATCACTTCGACCTCTATCGCCTGGGCGATCCCGAGGAGCTGGAGTTCATCGGCGGGCGCGAGTTGCTCGACGACGCGGGTCTGAGCATCGTCGAGTGGCCGAGCCGGGGCGAGGGTTTCCTGCCCGTGGCGGATCTCGTCGTCACGCTGAGTGTGGTCGCGGCAGGGCGCCGAGCCCGGTTGCAGGCGGGCACCGAGCGCGGGAGGGCGGTGCTTGCCCGGCTCGGGGATGACGAGGTCGAGGGCCGGCAATCGTCATGAGGGAGCGTGTCGCCACATTCCGTGCCCGCCTGTCTCGTCTGGCCATGACGCTGCTCGTCGGCGCCCTGGTGCTGGGCGCCATGCCCGCCGAGGCCAACACGCTCGACAACCTGCGCCTGTGGGCGGCACCCGACCACGTGCGTCTGGTGTTCGACCTCAGTGCGAAGCCCGATGCCAACATCTTCTCGCTCGACAACCCGCGGCGACTGGTCGTCGATCTGGATGACACCCGGCTGGCCTCGGGGGCGGGCACGCCCGACGTCAGCGACAGCGCCATCGACGACATCCGTACCGGCGTCCGCCACGGCAAGGACCTGCGGGTCGTGCTGGATCTCAATCGTCGGGTCGAGCAGCGTCACTTCATACTGCCGCCCAACGAGCAGTATGGCCACCGTCTGGTGGTGGATCTCGAGTATCCCGGCGAGAGCGCGGTCAAGGATCCGATCGACCCCATCGAGGCGATGATCCGCGACCAGGAAATCTCCGCCGGGCTGGCCAAGACCCAGGCCAAGGCACGGGGGCAGGAAGCCTCGCAGACGGTCAGCGCCCGTGAGAAGGCCAAGCCGCATCCCAAGCGCGACATCATCATCGCCGTGGATGCCGGGCACGGCGGCGAGGACCCGGGGGCGATCGGCGCGGGGGGCACGCGCGAGAAGACCGTCACCCTGGCCATCGCCCGACGGCTCAAGCAGATCATCGATGCCGCGCCGGGCTTCAAGGCGGTGCTGATCCGCGACGGCGACTACTACGTGGGGCTGCGCCAGCGCACCCTGCTGGCCCGCGAGCAGAAGGCGGACTTCTTCGTCTCGATCCACGCCGACGCCTTCAAGAGCCCGCGGCCCCACGGCAGCTCGGTCTTCGCCCTGTCGCAGAGCGGGGCGACCTCGGAGACCGCCAAGTGGCTGGCCGCCAGCGAGAACCGCTCCGATCTGATCGGCGGCGTCGACGGCAACCTCAACCTGGCCGACAAGGATCGCGTGCTGCGCGGCGTGCTGCTGGACCTGACGATGACCGCCACGCTCAATGACTCGCTGGCCGCCGGCAGCCAGGTGCTCGATCGGCTCGACCGCATCAACGACCTGCACAAGTCGCGGGTCGAGCAGGCCGGCTTCGTGGTGCTCAAGTCGCCGGACATCCCCTCGCTGCTGGTGGAGACCGGCTTCATCTCCAACCCGGGCGAGGCGCGGCGGCTGACCAGCGGCGCCTATCAGCGCAAGCTGGCGCAGGCGATCTTCACCGGGCTCGACGCGCACTTCCACCAGAATCCGCCGCCCAACAGCCTGCTGGCCTGGCAGCGTGACCAGCAGCGTGGCCGGCAGGCCAACGAGTATCGCATCCAGCCCGGCGACACGCTGTCCGAGATCGCCTCGCGCCACCAGGTGTCGCTCAGCGCCCTGCGCGAGGCCAACTCGCTGAAGGGCGACGCGATCCGGGTCGGGCAGGTGCTGCGGATTCCCCGGGGGTGACGAGGCCATGATGACTGTCGAAACGCCACGACGCATACGGATTCTCGACCCGCGTCTGGCCAACCAGATCGCCGCCGGCGAGGTGGTCGAGCGGCCTGCCTCGGTGCTCAAGGAGCTGGTCGAGAACGCCATCGATGCGGGCAGTCGACGCATCGAGATCGAGCTCGAGGCCGGTGGCGCGCGGCTGATCAAGGTGCGCGACGATGGCGGCGGCATCGCCGAGGACGACCTGCCGCTGGCGCTGTCGCGGCATGCCACCAGCAAGATTCTCTCTCTCGAGGAGCTCGAGGGGGTGGCCAGCCTCGGCTTCCGCGGCGAGGCGCTGGCCTCGATCAGTTCGGTGGCGCGCCTCGAGCTGGTGTCCAACGTCACCGACGACCCGCGCGGCGGCTGGCGGGTGGTCGCCGAAGGGCGGCAGATGGAGCCGCGGGTGTCGCCGGCACCGCACCCCCGCGGCACCTCGGTGACGGTCCGCGACCTGTTCTTCAACACTCCCGCACGGCGCAAGTTCCTGCGTACCGAGAAGACCGAGTTCGGCCATCTCGAGGAGACGTTCCGGCGCCTGGCGCTGTCGCGCTACGACATCGGCTGGGTGCTGCGCCACAACCAGAAGACCGTGCATCAGCTGCGTCCCGCCGCCGACGGCGAGGCCGGCGAGCGGCGCGTGTCGGCGCTGCTGGGCGGCAAGTTCCTCGACAACGCCCTGCACCTGGATATCGAGGCCTCGGGCATGCGCCTGTGGGGCTGGGTCGGCCTGCCCACCCATTCGCGGGCCCAGGCCGATCAGCAGTACTTCTTCGTCAACGGCCGGGTGGTGCGCGACCGACTGGTGGCCCATGCCATTCGTCAGGCCTACCGGGACGTGCTCTTTCACGGCCGCCACCCGGTGTTCGTCCTCTACCTGGAGCTCGATCCCGCGGTGGTCGACGTCAACGTCCACCCCACCAAGCACGAAGTGCGCTTCCGTGACGGTCGCCTGGTGCACGACTTCCTGTTCTCGAGCCTGCACCGGGCGCTGGGCGAGGTGCGTCCCGAGACCGCCGGCGAGGAGGGCGAGCCGGCGACCGCCGACGACCCAGGCGCCGCCACGGCGCCGGCGGCCGATACCCGTGGACAGCCGGCCACCGAGCCGGCCTGGCGGCAGCAGCCCATGGCGCTGCGGGGCGCCGGCGAGCATGCCCGGGAGTCGCGCCCCGGGGCCGACCGGGTCCGCGAGTTCATGGCCGGCTACCGGGCGCTGCATCCCGACCACGAGGCGCAGCTGCTGACCCCGCAGGCCGAGCCGGAAGTGGGCGGGGCGGCGGCCGGCGTGGCGCTCGACGAGCGGCGTCAGGCCGCGGATGCCCGGCAGGCGCTGCCCGAGGACGACCCCACCGGAACGCCGCCGCTGGGCTACGCCGTCGCCCAGCTGCACGGCGTCTATATCCTCTCGCAGACCACCCGCGGGCTGGTGGTGGTGGACATGCACGCCGCCCACGAGCGGATCACCTACGAGCGCATGAAGACTCAGGTGCACGGCGGGGCCCTCGACGCCCAGCCGCTGCTGGTGCCGGTGTCGCTGGCGGTGAGTGCCAACGCGGTGGAAACCGCCGAGCAGTGCCACGAGGCCTTCCGGCGGCTGGGGGTGGAGCTCGACGTGGCCGGACCGGAAACCCTGCTGGTGCGCCAGGTGCCGGCCCTGCTGGCCCAGGCCGACGTCGAGCCGCTGGTCCGCGACATGCTCGGTGACCTGGAGCGCTACGGCCGCTCCGACCGTCTCGAGGCCCATATCAACGAGCTGCTGGCGACCATGGCCTGCCATGGCAGCGTGCGTGCCAACCGCCGGCTGACGGTCCCCGAGATGAATGCCCTGCTGCGCGACATGGAACGCACCGAACGCAGCGGCCAGTGCAACCACGGCCGGCCGACGTGGACCGAGATGTCGATGCACGATCTGGACAAGCTGTTCTTGCGGGGACAATGACACGCATGCATGAGCCACACCCGGCGGTGGAGCGCCGCCCGACGGATCGCCGCCCGACGGAGCGCCGCCCGACGATCCTGCTGCTGATGGGGCCCACCGCCTCCGGCAAGACCGACCTGGCGATGGCGCTGCGTGAATGCCTCGATGCCGAGCTGGTCAGCGTCGATTCGGCGATGGTCTATCGCGGCATGGACATCGGCACCGCCAAGCCCTCGGCCGAGGAGCTGGAACGTGCCCCGCACCGGCTGATCGACATCCGCGACCCGGCCGACCCCTATTCGGCCGCCGAGTTCCGCGACGACGCCCGCCAGGCCATCGACGAGATCCTCGCCGCCGGCCGACTGCCGCTGCTGGTCGGCGGCACCATGCTCTACTTCCGCAGCCTGCTCGGCGGGATGGGCGAGCTGCCCGCCGCCGATCCGGCGGTGCGTGCCGAACTGGAGGCCTGGGCGGCGCGCGACGGGCTCGGGGCGCTGCATGCCGAGCTGGCGCGCGTCGATGCCGAGTCGGCGACACGCATCCACCCCAACGACCCGCAGCGCCTGCTGCGGGCGCTCGAGGTCCAGCGCCTGAGCGGGCGGCCGATGAGCGCGCTGTGGCGCGAGCAGCAGGCCGAACCGCTGCCCTGGCGCGTGATCCCCATCGGCCTGGCGCCCGCCGACCGGGCGGTGCTGCACCGGCGCATCGCGGCGCGCTTCGAGGCGATGCTCGCGGCCGGGTTCCTCGACGAGGTGCGTGCGCTGAAATGTCGCGGCGACCTGCATGCCGATCTTCCGGCGATCAAGAGTGTCGGCTATCGTCAGGCCTGGATGTATCTCGACGGCCGGCTGAGCGCCGCGGAGCTGCATCACCGCGGGGTCGTGGCCACCCGCCAGCTGGCCAAGCGGCAGCTGACCTGGCTGCGCTCGTGGCCGGGGCTGCAGTGGATCGACGCCACGGCCGCCGACCCGCTCGGCGAGGCCTTGAAAATCGTGCGCCGGTGCAGCACTTAGCGTAGTATGGAGGCTTGTTCTGATGCTGGCGGCGTGCCCATCGTCAGACGCCGGCCCCGCGAGGCCAACCATTAAAATGACATCAACGAGAGACAGTTAGGGAGAGCAAAATGTCCAAAGGACAGTCCCTCCAGGATCCGTACCTGAACATCCTGCGCAAGGAGCGCATTCCGGTGTCCATCTTCCTGGTCAACGGCATCAAGCTGCAGGGCCAGATCGAATCCTTCGACCAGTTCGTCATCCTGCTGCGCAACACGGTCAGCCAGATGGTCTACAAGCATGCCATCTCTACCGTGGTGCCGTCGCGCAACGTACGCTTGCCGGCCCAGGATCCCAACGCGGCCCAGGAAAGCTGATCGCGAGGCATTGATTGTTTTTCGAACGTCCCGACGCCGGTGAAACGGCGGTACTCGTCCATATCGACTTCCAGGACGAACAGGAGCGCGAAGACCCGGGCGAGTTCCTGGAGCTGGTGCGTTCCGCGGGGGCCGAGCCGGCGACCCTCTTGCAGGGGAGCCGGCGGCGTCCCGACCCGCGTACCTTCATCGGCAGCGGCAAGGTGGAGGAGCTGCGCGAGCGGCTCGCGGTCCATCACGCCGAGCTGGTGATCTTCAACCATGGCCTGAGTCCCTCCCAGGAGCGCAACCTCGAGCGCGCCCTGAAGTGTCGCGTGCTCGATCGCACCGGCCTGATTCTGGATATCTTCGCCCAGCGCGCGCGGACCCACGAGGGCAAGCTGCAGGTCGAACTGGCCCAGCTGGAATACATGTCCACCCGCCTGGTGCGCGGCTGGACCCACCTCGAGCGCCAGAAGGGCGGCATCGGCCTGCGCGGGCCGGGCGAGACCCAGCTCGAGACCGACCGCCGCCTGCTGCGCGGTCGCATCAAGGCGATCCACAAGCGCCTGGACAAGGTGCGCAGCCAGCGCGAGCAGAACCGCCGTGCCCGCGCGCGTGCCGAGATTCCCAGTGTCTCGCTGGTGGGCTACACCAACGCCGGGAAGTCGACGCTGTTCAACGCCCTGACCGCCTCCGAGGTCTATGCCGCCGACCAGCTGTTCGCGACCCTGGACCCGACCCTGCGCCGGCTGGAGATTCCCGACGTGGGCCCGGTGGTGATGGCCGATACCGTGGGCTTCATCCGTCATCTGCCGCACAAGCTGGTCGAGGCCTTCCAGGCCACCCTTCAGGAGGCGGCCGAGGCGACGCTGCTGGTGCATGTCATCGACTGTGCCGATCCCGACCGCGAGCAGAACGTGGCCGAGGTCAACAAGGTGCTCGCCGAGATCGGCGCCGACCAGGTGCCCTGTCTGCGTGTCATGAACAAGGTCGATCTGTTCGACAGCGCGCCGCGCATCGAGCGCGACGGCCACGGCATGCCCGAGGAGGTCTGGCTGTCCGCCCGCGACGGTCAGGGCCTCGAGCTGTTCGCCCAGGCGCTGTCCGAACGCCTGGCCGAGGATCTGCTCGAGCTGGACCTGACGCTGGCGCCCGAACAGGGTAGGCTACGGGCGGGGCTGCACGCACTGGACGCGGTCCGGGAGGAGCGCTTCGACGAGCAGGGGCACACCCTGCTGTCGATTCGTCTGCCCCGGCGCGAGTTCCTGCAGCTGCTCGCCCGCCAGGGCGAGAACGCCGAGGATTACCTGCCACCGGAGGAGCTCGCGCCGCCGGCCTGGGCCGACGGCATCCGGGACTGATTCGATTGGGCGGCCGGAGCCGACCGACCATCGATGCCTATCGCAACCTTGCTTAGTGGAGACGACGTATGGCTTGGAACGAGCCAGGTGGGGGCGGCAATCAGCATGACCCCTGGAGCGGTGGCGGCCGACGCGGAGGCGGCGGCGGCAACGGCAATGGCGGCAACAACCAGGGGCCGCCCGACCTCGACGAGGCGCTGAAGAAGTTTCAGGACAAGCTCAACCGCATGCTCGGCGGTCGCGGCAAGCGCGGTGGCAGTGGCAGTGGCGGGGGGGGCGGCGGCAAGCGCAGCACCTTCGCCCTGCCGGGCCTGCTGGCGGTGGTCGCACTGGCGATCTGGGCGGCCTCCGGCTTCTATCTGGTCGACCAGTCCGAACGTGGCGTGGTGCTGCGCTTCGGCAAGTTCCAGGACGTGGTCAATCCCGGCCTGCACTGGAACGCGCCGATCGTCGATGACGTGCGCATGGTCAACGTGACCCGGGTCCGCTCGATCTCCCAGACCAAGTCGATGCTCACCAAGGACGAGAACATCGTCCAGGTCGAGATCTCCGCCCAGTACCAGGTAGCCAACCCGCGCGACTACCTCCTCAATGTGCGCACGCCGGAGCTGTCCATCGAGAACGCCCTCGATTCGGCGCTGCGTCACGTGGTCGGCGGCACCGAGATGGACGATATCCTGACCTCGGGCCGCGAGCTGCTGGCGGACACCGTCTCCAGCCGGCTGCAGTCGTATCTCAACAACTACGGCATCGGCGTGCGCATCCAGGCGATCAACGTCGAGTCCACCTCGGCGCCGGATGCCGTCCAGGATGCCTTCGACGACGTGATCAAGGCGCGCGAGGATCGTCAGCGCATGATCAACGACGCCATTGGCTATGCCAATGCCATCATCCCCGAGGCTCAGGGCCAGGCCCAGCGCATGATCGAGCAGGCCCAGGGCTATCGCGAATCGGTGGTGGCCAAGGCGCAGGGCCAGACCAACCGCTTCAACTCGCTGCTCGGCGAATACCGCCAGGCGCCGCAGGTCATGCGCGATCGCCTGTACCTGGACACCATGTCCGAGGTGCTCTCGAAGACCAGCAAGGTGCTGGTGGACATCGACAAGGGCAGTCCGCTGATGGTGCTGCCGCTGGACAAGCTGGGACTCGACGGCGGCAAGGCGGCATCGAGCGATGCCAAGGTCGATGTCTCGCCGTCGCTGCTCGAGCAGATGCGCAATGACGACACCGGCAGCCGTTCGAGCCGCAGCACCACCACGCAGTCGCAGGGTATCCGCAGGGAGGGCCGCTGATGATCAATAACCGTTCCCTGCTCATCGTCGCCGGCGTCGCCGTACTCGCCTGGGTGGGCAGCAACAGCCTCTACATCGTCGACGAGACCCAGCGGGCCATCAAGCTGCGCTTCGGCGAGATCGTCGAGGCCAACATCCAGCCGGGGCTGCATTTCAAGGTGCCGGTCACCAACACGGTGCGCACCTTCGACGCCCGGGTGCTGACGCTGGACACCGACACCAGCCGCTACCTGACGCTGGAGAAGAAGGCGGTGATCGTCGACTCCTACGTCAAGTGGAAGATTGTCGACCCGGCCCGCTACTATGAGGCGACCTCCGGCAACGAGCAGAGTGCCGAACGGCTGATTTCGCCGCGGGTCGACGAGGCGCTGCGCAACCAGTTCGGCAAGCTCGAGCTCCAGGAGATTATCGCCGAGAAGCGCGACCAGCTGATGTCGGAGCCCACCCACGAGCTTGACCAGATCATGCGCAAGGAGCTCGGGGTGGCGATCCTCGACATCCGTATCAAGCGCATCGACCTGCCCGACGAGGTGACCCAGGCGGTCTACGAGCGGATGCGTACCGAGCGCCACCGCGAGGCGCGCGAGTACCGCGCCCAGGGACAGGAGCAGGCCGAGAAGATCCGTGCCAATGCCGAGCGTCGCCGTCAGGTGTTGCTCGCCGAGGCACAGTCCAAGGCCGAGACGCTGCGCGGTCAGGGCGATGCCGAGGCGGCGTCGATCTACGCCAAGGCCTATCAGCAGGACACCGAGTTCTTCCGCTTCTATCGCAGCCTCAACGCCTACAAGGACAGCTTCGATGGCAAGCAGGACCTGCTGGTGCTCGATCCGAACAGCGACTTCTTCCGCTACCTGAACAGCCCGACCCCGTCCGGGGCCGGGCAGGCCGGCGGTTCCTGAGGCCGCGGCCGCCCCCCGGGGTACACCCGGGGGGCAAACATGGTAGAATCCATCAACCGGGCGTGGCCCGGTTTTTTTGTGGCCATTCATCTCTGGCAGGACAGGCAAATGACCATCGCAGATCGCTGGCTGCTACCTGACGGCATGGACGAAGTGCTCCCGCCGCAGGCGAGTCGCATGGAGGAGTTGCGCCGGGCGCTGCTCGACCTCTACCACCGCTGGGGCTATGACCTGGTGGTACCGCCTCCCGTCGAGTTCCTCGACTCGCTGCTGACCGGCACGGGCACCGACCTGGATCTGCAGACCTTCAAGCTCACCGATCAGCTCACCGGCCGCATGATGGGCGCCAGCGCCGACGTCACGCCCCAGGTGGCGCGCATGGACGCCCACTCCCTGAAGCGTCGCGGCCCCGCCCGGCTGTGCTACTGCAGCCATGTGCTGCGCGCCAAGGCGGACCCGTATCAGGGCGGGCGCAGTCCGGTGCAGGTCGGCGTCGAGCTGTTCGGCCACGCCGGGCTCGAGGCGGATCTGGAGATCCTGCGCCTGGCGCTGGACAGCCTGGCGACGGCCGGCGCCGACGAGGTGCACCTGGCACTGGGGCATATCGGCATCTATCGCGCCCTGGTGCAGGCGGCGGACCTGTCGCGCGAGGCCGAGGCGGCGCTGTTCGAGGCGATCGAGCGCAAGTCGCCCGCGGAAACCGAGGCGCTGGTCGCCGCCCAGATTCACGATGGCGCGGTCGCCCGCATGCTGCGGGCACTGCCGCAGCTGCACGGCGACGTCGAGATGCTCGGCGAGGCCCGCCGGGTCTTCGCCGAGTCGCCGGCGGCGGTCGGTGACGCCCTCGACCAGCTCGAGGCGCTGTGCCGGGGTGTCGCCGATGCGCATCCGGATGTCACCCTGTACCTGGACCTGGCCGACCTGCGCGGTTACCAGTACCACACCGGCATGATGTTCGCCGCCTACGTGCCCGGTTACGGCCAGGCCCTGGCCAAGGGTGGGCGCTACGACGACACCGGTCAGGCCTTCGGTCGGGCGCGGCCGGCCACCGGCTTCTCGATGGACCTCAAGCTGCTGGCTACGCTGGTCACCGACGAGCCGGCGGTGGACGGCATCTGGGCGCCGGCGGTGGCCATCGACGACGCCGCGGCGCGCAGCCGGCTCGATGCGGTGGTGACGCGCCTGCGGGCCGACGGCGAGCGCGTGGTGCGAGCCCTGCCGGGGCAGTCGACGGGGCCGGCCGAGCATCGCTGCAACCGGCAGCTGGTACGCATGGGCGACGACTGGCAGGTATCGCCCCTGGCGTGACGATGGCCGGGGAGGGCATCGCCACGCCACGGTCAGCGGATTCTTCGATCAAGAGACGAGAGTAATGGGCAAGAACGTAGTCGTACTAGGTACCCAATGGGGTGACGAGGGCAAGGGCAAGGTCGTCGACCTGCTCACCGAGTCGGCGTCCGCGGTGGTGCGTTTCCAGGGGGGGCACAACGCCGGCCACACCCTGGTCATCGACGGCGAGAAGACCGTCCTGCACCTGATCCCCTCGGGGATCCTGCGTGACGACAAGACCTGTGTGATCGGCAACGGGGTGGTGCTGTCCCCGGAGGCCCTGATCAGCGAGATTCGCGAGCTGGAGGCCAAGGGCGTGCCGGTCCGCGAGCGCCTGCGCCTGTCGCCGGCCTGCCCGCTGATCCTGTCGTATCACGTACGCCTCGACCAGGCCCGCGAGAAGGCGCGTGGCGTGGCCAAGATCGGCACCACCGGCCGCGGCATCGGCCCGGCCTACGAGGACAAGGTCGCGCGCCGTGGCCTGCGCCTGGGCGACCTGCTGCACCGCGAGCGCTTCGCCTCCAAGCTCGGCGAGGTGCTCGACTATCACAACTTCGTGCTGCAGCACTACCACGGTGAAGCCCCCGTCGACTTCCAGCAGGTGCTCGACGAGGCCATGACCATGGCCGAGGAGCTGCGGCCGATGGTCTGCGACACGGTGAGCCTGGTTCACGAGATCCGCAAGGCCGGCGACAACATCCTCTTCGAGGGCGCCCAGGGCTCGCTGCTCGACATCGACCACGGTACCTACCCGTACGTCACCAGCTCCAACACCACCGCCGGCGGCACGGCGACCGGTTCCGGTGTCGGCCCGCTGTACCTGGACTACGTGCTGGGCATCACCAAGGCCTACACCACCCGTGTGGGTTCCGGGCCGTTCCCCACCGAGCTGTTCGACGAGTTCGGCCGTCACCTGGCCGAGAAGGGCCACGAGTTCGGCGCCACCACCGGCCGGCCGCGCCGCTGCGGCTGGTTCGACACCGTGGCCCTGCGTCATGCCGTGCAGGTCAACTCGGTCTCCGGCATCTGCCTGACCAAGCTGGACGTGCTCGATGGCCTGGAGAACATCCGTGTCTGCGTGGGCTATCGCAGCAAGGATGGCGAGCACCTCGACACTCCGGTGGACTCCGAGGGCTACGAGGCGGTCGAGCCGATCTACCAGGACCTGCCGGGCTGGAGCGAGTCGACGCTGGGCATCAAGCGCGTCGAGGACCTGCCCGCCAACGCTAGGGCCTACATCAGCTTCCTCGAGGAGCAGACCGGCACGCCGATCGACATCATCTCCACCGGCCCGGATCGCAACGAGACCATCGTGCTGCGCAACCCGTTCTCCGACTGAACTGCTCGACGAACCACGCGCGAGTCATGAACCCGCCATCCTGCGATGGCGGGTTCTTTGTATTCCGGAGCCCGGCGTCGGTGTCAGTCGCTGCCGCCCGCACCGCGCCGTGAACGAATCAGGCTTGCCACGGTCGTGACCACCAGCGTCGTGACGATGATGGTCAGTGACAGCCAGATAGGCACTTCCGGCACTCCATGCAGCGGCTGCCCATCGTTGATGAAAATCAGCGTGTTTTCGTGCAGGGCGTCCAGAATCAGCTTGATCCCGATGAAGCCGAGAATCACCGACAGGCCCAGTCCCAGATAGACGAGGCGGTCGAGCAGGCCGCCGAGCAGGAAGTAGAGCTGCAGCAGGCCGAGCAGGGCGAAGGCGTTGGTGGTGAAGACGATGTAGGGTGCCTTGGTCAGCCCGTAGATGGCAGGGATCGAGTCCAGGGCAAACAGCAGGTCGGTGAAGCCCAGCGCCAGGACCGCGAAGAACAATGGCGTCACCACGGGCTTGTCCTCGACCCGGGCAAAGAGCCGATTTCCATGATACTCGCGAGTCGAGGGCAGGGTCTTGTGTGCCCAGCGCTCGAACCAGGTTTCGTGGTACTGGGGGGCGCCGCCCTGCGACTCGTCCTGGAAGCTCTCGCGGGCGAGCTTTGCTGCCGTGTAGAGCAGGAAGGCGCCAAACAGGTAGAACACCCAGCTGAACTGGGCGATGGCGGCGGCACCGAGGGCGATGAAGATACCGCGCATGACCAGGGCGATGGCGATGCCGATCAGCAATACCTTTTGCTGGTAGCGACGGGGTACCGAGAACTTGCTCATCAAGATGACAAACACGAAGAGGTTGTCGACCGACAGGCTCTTTTCGGTGATGAAACCGGCGAAGTACTCGGTGCCGTGCTGAGCGCCCCAGACGATCCACACACCACCGCCGAAGAGCAGGGCGATGGTGATGAAGAACAATGACCAGCCGGCCGCCTCCTTGAGCGTCGGTTCATGGGGCTTGCGGGCATGAAAGAGGAAGTCGAAGAAGAACAGGGCGATGATGCCGGCGATGGTCGCCAGCCAGACCCAGGTCGGGACGGACATGTCGAGAGTCTCCGTATCGATGCGATGACGTGATCGAAGGTCTCTTCCGTCTCATTCCGGCCGCCCTTTTCAGGGGCGAGCGGGGGGCGAGAAGGCAGCGCCGGGGTGGCGTCATGCCCGGCCCGTGTTGACGACGCTACCGATGCGATCTGCCATGTAGCGGCAGACCCATCAGGAATACTCCCCTTCCGTTGGTTCAGCGAGTTTGACGGTGGAGAAAGCGACAAGCAAGACGGCGAGTTCGCTTCAAGAGAAAAACCGGGGCCACACGGCCCCGGTAGGGAAAGGCCGGGTCAGCGCGGGGTGGGCGGGACCTTGCTGGCGGCCTGGGCGGCCTGGTCATTCTGCAGCAGGTCGCGCATGGTGCGCAGGGCGGCCTCGCCACGGCTCTCCAGGGTCTGGTCGAGCCACAGCAGGGCCTGATCCTGGTTGGCGTCTTCCAGCCCCTGCTGCCAGAGGTAGGCCTTGGCCAGCGCCAGCCGGGCCGTGGGGTGGCCCTGGCGCGCCGCGCGAAACAGGTATTCCGCGCCCTTGGCGGCATCCTTCTCGACGCCTTCGCCACGCAGATAGGCGCGTCCCAGGGCGGCCTGGGCGCCGGCGTGGCCCTGGTCCGCGGCCCGGGTCAGCAGCTTGATGCCCTTCTGTTCATCCTGGGTGAGGCCGTCGCGGCCATAGAGCAGCGCGCGCCCCAGGTTGGCCAGCGAGGAGAGGCTGCCGGCGTTGGCGGCGCGGGTCAGCCACTGCTTGGCCTCGGCCGGATCCTTGTCGACGCCGGTGCCGTTGAGGTATGCCTCGCCCAGCACCTGGGCGGCATAGGCGTTGCCCTGGCGCGCCGAGCGCTTGAGCAGGGCGATGCCCTTCTGCGGCTGGCGCGACACGCCCTTGCCCTGCAGGTAGGCCTGCCCCAGGGTCTGCATGGCACCCAGGTTGCCGCCGCGGATGGCCCGCTGGAGCAGCTGCACGCCCCGCTGCGGGTCGGCACTGACATGCTCGCCCCTGAGCAGCATGCCGCCGAGGTCGGCCATGGCGCCGGTGTGGCCGCGGGCGACGGCGGTCTTCAGGTAATCGAGCCCCTTGTCGACGTCCTTCGGGAAGGGGTTGCCCTTGATGTAGGCCCGTCCCAGGCTGGCGGCGGCACCGCCGTGGCCGGCGCGGCTGGCCTTGGACAGCCAGCGGTAGGCCTTCTGGACATCCATGGGCACGCCGTTGCTGCCATCGAGGTAGGCCCGCCCGAGGTCGGCCATTGCCGCGGGATCGCCGAGCCTGGCGGCGTGGATGATGGCGTCGATGTTGCCGGCGCCCTTGCCATGCTTGCGGTAGAGCCGGGCCAGTGCCAGTTCCGCGGAGTCATGCCCGGCATCGCGGGCTTTTTCCAGCCAGCGCTTGGCCTGACGAAAGTCCCGCGGTACGCCCGTGCCGTCGCGATAGGCGCGCCCCAGCACCACCATGGCGTAGTCGTCACCCTGGCTGGCGGCCCGGGTCAGCAGGGAAACCGCCTTCTCGCTCTGGCCGCGATCCGCCAGGGGCCCGTCGAGGTAGGCCTTGCCGAGCGCGGTCATGGCGGTGGTGTCACCGGCCACGACGGCCTTGCGCAGCCAGCGTTCGGCGGCGTCGGGGTTGGCGGGCAGGGTCTGGCCTTCCAGATAGGCCTCGCCGAGCAGACGGGCGGCGTAGTCCTGCCCCTGCTGTGCCGCCTGCTTCAGCAGCGATTCGGCCTTCCGGGCATCCGGTGCGACGCCGATGCCCTTGAGATAGGCCTCGCCGAGTTGCGCGGTGGCGTAGCTGCTGCCGGCCTGCTGGCCGCGCTTCAGGTAGTCGATCGCCTTGCCGGGCTGGGCCGGGAAGTCCTCCTTGCCGTTCAGGTACAGGTCCCCCAGTACGGCCAGTGCCAGCGGGTCATTCTTCTGCGCGGCACCCTGCAGCAACTGGATGCCCTGTCGGCGCGCCGGGGGGAGAACGTCACCGGCGATGTAGGCGCGCCCCAGGGTGACGGTGGCGTTGGTCGAGCCCTGATCGGCGGCCTTCGCCAGCCAGGACTCGGCCTCCTTGGGACGGGGCGTGACCGCCTTGCCGTCGAGCAGCGCCGAGCCCAGGTGGTACATGGACTCGACATCGCCGGCCTTGGCGGCCTGCTCGAGCATGGCCAGGCCACGCTGAGTCTCGCCCTGCTCGAGCAGGGCCTCGCCGACCTTGCCCAGTGCATCCGGGTCGCCCGAGTCGGCGGCCTTCATCAGCCAGCGGCGCTGCTCCTCGGGCCGGTAGCCGAGCAGGCCGTCCCGGGCATAGAGGCTGGCCAGGTCGGTCATCGCGCCGACATCGCCCTTCTGGGCCAGGGCCCTGGCATACTCGGCATAGCGCTGGGCGTAACCCTTGGCCTTGGCCGGGGCGGCCTGATACCAGCCGCCGGGCCGGTAGGCGTCGGCCAGCTCGCGCAGGGCGCTGCCGTCGCCGGCCTCGACGGCCTTCTGGTAGAGCGCGACCGCACGCTGGGGGTTGCGCTTGATCCCTTCGCCCCGCGCCAGCATGCCGGCGAGCTTGGCGGCGGCCTGGTCGGCCTCGCCGGCTTCGATGGCCTGGCGATAGAGGTAGAAGGCCAGGGTGGGGTTGCGCTCGACACCGTCACCGTCGAGGTAGAGATCCCCCAGCTTCACGGAGGCATTGCCCAGCGACGAATTGGGCCGGTGCAGGGCCTTGGCGTAGTACTTGGCGGCCAGTGCCGGATCCCGGGGCACGCCCTGGCCCTTGTCGTAGAGCTTGCCCAGGTCGTAGTAGGCAGGCAGCATGCCCTCGCGTCCCAGGGCCTTGAAGCTGGCGATGGCCTTCTCGTACTGGCCCTTTTCGGCGGCCTGGCGGGCGAAGTCCATGCGTCCCCAGTCCATGCCGCCCATGTCGACGGGGCGGCCGCCGTCGAACCAGTCGACGTAGGCGGCCGGCACCGGTGGTACCGCAGCGTCGCGCTGTACCTCGTGCGTGGCGCAGCCGGCCATCGCGAG
Organism: Modicisalibacter tunisiensis; assembly: GCF_020148005.1. GTDB lineage: Bacteria > Pseudomonadota > Gammaproteobacteria > Pseudomonadales > Halomonadaceae > Modicisalibacter > Modicisalibacter tunisiensis. Next base: position 2,093,213 of record NZ_JAGXFD010000001.1, read on the forward strand.
CAGCAGCGGCGATACGCGCATCAGGTGCCGCCATGGGCTGGCCCGGCGATCTCGGCGAAGCGGATGTCCAAGCATGTCAGATTCCTCCGTGATTATGGGCGTCGCGAGTTCGTCGGGACGTCATTCCTGGTCCCGGGACGCCCGGGCCCGGCGCTTCTGGGCGGCGGTGAACGCTTGTTGCTGGGCCGCGGGATCCATGAAGTACAGGGTCACGTAGCCGCCGGCGCCACGGTTTTCGATCGGGCGCATGGTGCGCAGAAACGGCTCCAGGCGCGGCTCGTCGAAGTGGCTGAGGTAAATCTCCATCCAGGCCAGGTACTGGTCGTCCTTCAGGAAGCCCTTGTACTGCTCGTGAGGCGCCAGATCGCCGAGCGCGTCGGGATCCTCGAGGATATCGATGGCGAAGTTCACGGCATCCTTGATGGTGTGGCCATCGACCTCGAGGTTGAAGACGTCGTAGCCCTGCCGCGAGACGATCTGCAGATTGGGGATCAGGTAGAGCAGGGCATAGTTCTGATAGTGGCTGGCGCGCCGGCCGCGCTTCATCTCCAGCGGCAGGGCGCCTTCCTTGGTCAGGTCATGCAGGGCCGAATAGATGGCGCTGACGCCGAAGCGAAACAGCTCGTCGTCGTCGGTCAGCACGCCGACCATCGAGGCATACAGGGCGCGTCGATAGAAGTGGTTGTTGCAGCAGCTGTTGTTGGGCTGACCGGGAATCGCCTTGTGCTTGTAGGCCAGGTCCTTGAGCCATTGGTCCACGCGCTGTTTTTCCGCGTCCATCCCCTTCACCGCCGGACGCACCACGGAGTAGGCCTCGGCCGCCGAGAAGATCATCGACTCGGTCGAGAACCAGGCCTGGGGCTGGGACGACTCGTAGTAGAAGTTCAGCAGGGCGTCGTGACGCGCCCACTTGTCGAGAAAGCGGATCATGCACCGGCCATAGTAGACGTCACCGCTGGTGACGTAGGCCCCGGCCAGCTTGGCCACGGCCTTCTCGAACTGGAACAGCGGCCCCGAAATCTTCCGCCAGGCCTTGGGGCTGGGATAGAAGCCGGGGATGCGGATCTTGGTATCCAGCGGGGGAATGGCCAGCAGCTGCTGGCAGCTGGGCCCGGTGGAGAGCTCCTCCACCTGGGTCAGCAGCATGGGGTTTTCGGTCTGCTGCAGCAGCTTCATGCGCGCCGGGACGTCGAAATAGGAGGCGTTGGGATCATTGACCGTGTACTTCGACAGGTCGAGCTGGTTGCGCTCCTTGATCGACATGCCCATGGCGGGCAGGGCCAGGGCCGCGATCAGCAGGGCAGCGAGCGCCTGGCCGATGGCGCGGCGCAACCCGATGCCCGAGAGGATTCCGGTAATGTTGGTCATGGCGACTCGTTCACGTGCAGTGGGCGGTCAGACGCCGGCCGGTCACGGCCGGTCGGCGTAGAAACGAAAGTCGGCGAAGTCGACGTGCTGGTCCTTCGGGGTGCGCCAGCTCTTGCCGTGCCCGCCGAAGAAGGTCGAGAACATCAGGCCGTCGGCGTAGACCGTCGGCAACTTGCGGTAGACGATGCCGCGCTGCTCAAGAATCGGCCGGCCGTCGACCCAGACGCGGGCGATGCCGTTGCGACGCTGCGGGTCGTTGAGCACGATTTCCTGCTCGATGGTGACCCACTTCCCGGTGGGGAAGTGCCAGAGACCGCGCCCCACGGACTTGCCGTATTGCTTCTTCTTGTTGACCACGTATTCATAGAGCTCGCCCTTGCCGTCGCGACGCCACATGAAGCGCATGGAGTAGCCGTCACCGGTGACGGCATCGCCGCCGCTGGGCGCGTCTCCCCCGTAGAGGCCGGGCAGCTTGCCGCCCTTGACGAAGTTGAAGCCCTCGGGAAAGCGAACCCGGTAGCTCAGGCAGGCCCGCTCGGCACCATGCAGTGCGGGAATGGTGGCGTAGAAGCCGGCGCCCCCTTCCGCCTGGTCGCCGGGCGAGGAGGTGCCCGCGGGATAGGCGATGCGCATGCCGGTTTCGCCGATGCCGGTCTGGGCGGGAGAGAGAATGGTCACGTTCTTGTCGGTGGCCCAGTCGTCGTGGGTGCCGAAGGCCTGACGAATGGCTTCCTGGGTGTCGGCCAGCTGCGGCGGCGCGGGGTCGGCGACCTCGGTGTAGCGCTCGGAGCAGGGCGACAGCTGCGGGATCGGCAGGTCGGATTTGCCGGCCACGGCCTGGACCGCGAAGATGCTCAGGGATAGGCCGAGCGCCAGGCTCAGGCCGGTACGTTGCCGAGGATGGAATGCGGTCTTGCTGCTGTGATGTTCCAGCATGAGAGGCTCTCCTGGCCCGGGCGCGCCGTGGCGGTGGCCCGGGCGTTGGCAATGGCTCGATTCAGCTCGATGTCTGTGTGGCGGGCTGGCCGTTGGCGACGCTGCCGACCGGCTTGCCGGTCTCGGCGTCGTCGCCCGAACCGGTCACCGCGGCGAACAGGTCGGCGAATTCCTGGTATACCGCGCGGCCGCCCTGCCAGATCCATTCCACTGTGGTGTCGATCACCGGGGCCTCGCTGAAGCGTACGTCCACGGGCACCCCCACGGCGCTGGCCGGCAGCGGCGACTCCGGCACCAACAGCACGCTGGCGACGTTCTGCTGCTGGCGCACCCACTTCGGGAAGCCGGCGCGCGGCTGGCGCTCGACGTCCAGCGAGACGCTGCGCACCTGGGCGGCGATCGGCTCGGAGGCGTTGGGCAGGGCGATGTAGGCGCGCTGGTGCGGCTCGATGCGGTCGATGTCGTCCATGTGCACCAGGGCTTCCACCATGACGTCGTTCTCACCGGTCTGGATGAGCGTCATGATGCGTTCGCTCTGGTTGATGAAGGTCTCGCCGGCGCTGCTGCGGGCCCAGGCGACGAGACAGTTGCAAGGGCTGTAGATGGTGTTTTCCGACGCGCGCGCCTCGAGCGCATCGATACGCGAACGCTGGTAGTCGTTGGCAGTCTCGAACTGCTTCATGCGCACCCGCGCGACTTCCGGCGGCACGCTCTCGAAGTTGGTCGGCGTGCCGCTGGCGCCGCTGTCGCCGGACGGGATGTAGACCTCCTTGGTACCGGGCGCCTCGATGCGCTCCTTGAGGTTCTTGATCAGTTGGCTGTTGTAGTTCAGCGAGGCCTTGGCCAGGATCAGGTCGGTCTTGAGCTCGCTGTTCTTGACGCGGACCAGCTCCTGGTCGCGTTCGACACGGTCGCCGGCATGAAAACCGTGCTCGGCGAGAATGCCCGAGCCGGGCGCACGGATGTCGATGCGCGGGGCCGTCACCGCGGCGAAATCAGGCTCGATGAGCATGAAATTGCGGTAGGCGGTGGCGGCGACCACCGCCAGCAGGGTGAAGGCAGCCAGCGCCAGCGCGGCGTAGCGGCCCCAGGGGCGGCGTGTCTTGCTCTGCGCCTGGGGAGCGGTGGCAGCGGTCCGGCGCTTGCGGGGCGTCTGCGGGTCCTCGCTGCTGACCAGGCCTTCCACCGTGGCGTGGTTGCCGCTCAGGTAGGCGCGAATGATCCGCCGCAGCAGCTCCCGGTGGCGCCGTTCGATGCGGGCGATCTCGAAGGCTACCTCGTGCTGGCGGCCGCCGCGCTCGCCATGGTCGCGCAGCACCTTGGCATCGACGGGCACGATCAGTTCGGCGGTGCCGGCCGAGAGCAGCAGCGAGACCGAGATCACCTGATCGGCCTGCATCGGGGTGTCGCTGTAGACCGAGAAGCCGCCCATGGAGAGGTCATGGCCGACCAGGGTCGTGCCGTCGGCGAAGCGTACCTCGAAGGGCACGTCGACGCGCACGTGGCGGCGCTCGTCACGGCGTTCGTGATGGAGCTGGTCGCCGGTGGCGGGGCGCGAGGCATCGTCGCGTCGCTCGTCGCGCGGGCGACCGGCGAGGGTCGGTTCGGTCCGGCCCGGGTCGTGATTGTCGTCGTGGCTCATTCGGGGATCCTCCTTGTCCTGTAGATCCATGTCCGGTTACTGGCGGCGCTCGGGAGAGGCGCGACGGACGTCCATATCGTCGAGGGTGACCGTGCCGGAGGCGGTGTCCAGGCGGCAGGGGTTGTCGCTGCGGCAGGTCAGTGTCCGGGTCTCGCTCAGGGTGTTGCCCTGGGCATCGTGAAGGCGGCCGGCCAGGCTGGTGTTGACATACCAGGTGGTGGGCCGTTTGCCGCCGTGGCCGCGGAAGGTCCGGGCGCGCACGTCGCCGACCTCGAAGAGCTTTTCGGTAAAGCGCTTGCCGACCCGCATGTTGCCCGCCGGCAGCTGTACGGTGCCGCCTTCGGGGGCGTCGGCCAGGGCCAGGGCAAGCCAGTAGCCGTCGTCGCGTTCGGGCCCGGGGCCGTCATCGGTCAGCATGGCACTCTGATTCTCGAGCACGGCGAAGGCCACGCGATCGGGCGGTGCCACCACGCCGACCACCAGAGCCAGGGTGAGGATCAGCGAGCCGACATACACGGCATGCATGAAATGCCCCATGCGGCGTTGGCGACGGGCCGCCTTGGGGTCATTGGGCTCGCCTGCCGAGATCCCCTGGCGCGACCAGGACTGGCGGTTGAAACGGAAGCTGACGTAGGTCTTCAGCAGGGCGCCGCCCACCTGGTTGTAATACAGCATGGGAATCCACAGCAGGCTGAACCGGCCGTGCTGCAGGGCCAGCACGGTAGCGGTGACACTGCGCGTGAAGAGGATCCACAGCAGATAGGCGAAGATGAACGAGGGGCGCACGAACAGCGTCAGCATGATCGCCACCGAGGGGCCGATCAGTGTGGTCCACATCGACAGGCGCTGGTCGACCAGGCTCCACCAGGTGAACAGCCCCATGGTCTTGGGGCCCAGCGCAATGGCGCGTCCGCTGGTGCGCAGCATGTTGCCGTACCAGCGCTTCATCAGGTCGAGACTCGACGCGAAGAAGCGGTCCTTGTCGGGCAGCTCCTCGAATCCGGAGACATAGACGTCCGGAATGTAGAGCATCTTCCAGCCGTTCTTGAGCAGCCAGAACCAGGTCGACTTGTCGTCCCCGGAGAGGAACTTGAAGTTGCCGAAGCGCCAGTGCTCGATATGGTCGTTCTCGACCAGCTCGATGAAGCCCGGTTCGGTGGCCAGCTCGGCACGGAAAGCGCTGTAGCGGCCGGTCAGCACCAGCAGGCGCTCGGAAACCGACATCGAGCTCATCACCAGGTGACGCTGGGCATAGCGCAGGTCATACCATTCCTTGGTGACGTCGCCGCCGTTGACGATGGCACTGTTGTTGGTGGTCAGCGCGCCCAGATCGTCCTTGGCGAAGAAGAATGACAGCGAGCGGGCGAGGGTACCGGGCTCGATGCGGATATCGCCGTCCATGGAGACCAGCAGCGAGCGATGGCTGGGCATGCGCCGCGAGATGGCGCGCAGCACTTCGGCCATCGCCGAGCGCTTGCCGTCGCCCTTCTGGAACATGTAGGTGATCTCGACGTTGGCGGGCCAGCCGTTTTCCGCCATGACGTGATCAATCACGTCGACGTCACTGCGATCGGAGATTGCCGCGAAGATGGTGGTGGGCACGCCGTAGTCGGCAGCGTCGCGGATCAGTGAATCATAGACGGCGAAGCTGACCTCGGGCTCGATGCGAAACGAGGTACACAGCACATACAGGGCATCGGGCTTTTCGCGGGCGTCGGCGGCGTCGGCCTGCCGGCGCAGTCGAGGAAACACGCGGCGGTTGTACCACACGGAACGGATCGCGATGGTAAACCACCAAGAATAACGCCAGGCGCCGATGACCCCGATGGCGAGAATGAAGCTCTTGGAGCTGGGCGAGAAGACTTCCGGCGGCAGCTCGAAGACGAGAACGACGATCAGCGACAGCAGGAACAGCAGCGTCGTCAGCTCCGTGATCCGGCTGGCACGTGAGCCGCCGGTAAGCTCGTTCAGCGACATGACGAACCTTCCTCATCGAACGGTGGCGCGACGCGAGATGCCTGATGGTCTCGCGCGGCCCCGTTGTCTGATGGGGCGCCGCCGTGGCGGCGCCGTGACAACATGTGATCATCCGCGGTGGGTTGCCGGCCGGTTAGGCCGGCAAGCGCGGGAAGACCGGGAGCGGCGGGCCACGCCATGCAGGGCCCGCCGAAGACGGCGGCTCAGGCGGCCGCGCGTCTTGCCTGTTGCCGGTTCAGGGATTCGCCGCGGCCGATGGCGTAGTAAAGCAGGCCGGCGTCCTTGACGATCTCGGGGTCGAAGAGGTTGCGCCCGTCGACGACCACCGGGGTACGCAGCGTCTGGCGCAGGTTGTCGAAGTCGATCGCGCGGAAGATCTTCCATTCCGTGCAGATGACCAGGGCGTCGGCGCCTTCCAGGGTGTCGTCACGCCGGTCGACCAGCACCAGATCGTCGCGTTCGCCATAGATGCGGCGGCACTCGCCGGCAGCCTCGGGGTCGAAGGCCTGAACCCGGGCACCGCTGTCCCACAGCGCTTCCATCAGCTCGCGGCTGGGCGCCTCGCGCATGTCGTCGGTGTTGGGCTTGAAGGCCAGGCCCCACAGGGCGATGGTCTTGCCCTTGAGGTCGCCGTCGAAGGCCTGGTTGAGCTTTTCGAAGAGGCGGGTCTTCTGGCGCAGGTTGACGGACTCGACCGCGCCCAGCAGCTGGGCGTCATAGCCGATATTCGTGGCGGTCTGGGCGAGCGCCTTGACATCCTTGGGGAAGCAGGAGCCGCCGTAGCCGCAGCCGGGGTAGATGAAGTGATAGCCGATGCGCGGATCCGAGCCGATCCCGTGGCGCACATGCTCGATATCGGCCCCCAGGCGCTCGGCCAGGTTGGCGATCTCGTTCATGAAGCTGATCTTGGTGGCGAGCATGGCGTTGGCGGCGTACTTGGTCAGCTCGGCGCTGCGCACGTCCATGAACATCAGCTTTTCATGGTTGCGGTTGTAGGGGGCGTAGCATTCACGCATCGCCTTGCGCACGGCTTCCGAGTCGGTACCGACGATGATGCGCGCCCCCTTCGAGAAGTCCTCGATCGCCGCGCCTTCCTTGAGGAATTCCGGGTTGGAGCAGACATCGAAGTCGATGTCGGCGCCGCGGGCCTCGAGCGTGCGGCGCAGGGTGTCGCGGACCTTGTCGGCGGTACCCACCGGCACGGTGGACTTGTCGATCACCACCTTGTATTCGCCCATGTACTGGGCGATGGTTTCAGCGACCTTGAGTACGTACTTGAGGTCGGCGCTGCCGTCCTCGTCGGAAGGGGTGCCCACAGCGATGAACTGCAGCTTGCCGAAGCGAACCGCTTCCTCGGCATCGGTGGTGAAGCGCAGGCGCCCGGCGTCGCGATTCTCCGCGATCATCGCGTCCAGGCCGGGTTCATAGATGGGAATCTCGCCGCGGTTCAGTCGCGCGATCTTGTCGGCGTCGACATCGACGCAGACGACGTCGTGGCCGACATCGGCCAAACAGGTGCCGGTGACCAGGCCGACATAGCCTGATCCGAAGATGGTAATCCGCATTGTTCACCTCTCCATGGTGGTTGTCTGGTATCACGTTCTGCAATGCGTCTGGCCACGAGGCCAAATGCCACACGAGCGTGCCGGGCTGCGACTGAAATCCATTCCTTGGGGCCCGGGGCGAGAGCGGCTGCCTGCCTGAGTCTCGCCGGTAGTCTGTCATTATCGGGCAGCATCGTTACCGGGGGGTGACATACTGCCGCGACCTGATGATCTTTTCTAAATTAGTAAGGTTAATTTATGTAATCACCGGGTAACGCTGAATAGCCTAGAGGCTCCATCGCCAAAGGTCAACCTGTCATCGGGTGAATTTTTGCACACTGTTTTCTTACTCGTCACCGATGCCCGCGTCAAGGGAACTTCACATGGCCGATATAGAGGACTAAAATGGTCCTCAATGCCGACAGGCTGGAGGTTCGCGATGCTCAAGCTGTCCAAGCTGACCGATTACGCCGCCGTGGTGATGGCGCAGATCGCGCGTCATCCGGAGCGGGCGCATGCCGCGGCCGACCTGGCCGACGCCGTGCAGCTGCCGCATCCCACCGTGAGCAAGACGCTGAAGATGCTGGTGAAGGCCGGGTTGCTGACGTCGCGGCGTGGCGCGCAGGGCGGGTATCGTCTGTCACGCGCGCCCAGCGAGATTACCGCCAGCGACATCATCGCCGCCATCGAGGGCCCGGTTGCCATGACGGAGTGCAGCCAGGCCGACGGCGATTGCGACCTGGTCAGCAGCTGTGGCGTCGCCGACAACTGGCAGCGAGTGACGCTGGGCGTGCGCACCCTGCTCGACAGCGTGACCCTGGCGCACCTGGCGCGCGCCGAGCCGCTCAAGTTACCGGTGCAGTTACCCATACAAAGCGTGACCCTGGCCGCCATGGCCGAGGGCTGAGACGCCGACCAAGGCTTGATGACAGGGTGCAGTGCGATGCGCCCGGAGGGGAGGATCATGGCTACAGAGGAAATGGAGCGACTCGTTCGTCGCGAGTATACCCAGGGCTTCGTGACCGACATCGAGAGCGATACGGTGCCGCCGGGGCTCGACGAGAGCGTCATCGCCTTCATCTCGCAGAAGAAGGGCGAGCCGCAGTGGATGCTCGACTGGCGGCTCGAGGCCTATCACCAGTGGTTGAAGATGAAGACGCCCAGCTGGGCACATCTTGACTACCCGCCGATCGACTACCAGGCGATTTCCTACTATAGCGCGCCCAAGAAGCCCGAGGACCGCCCCCAGAGTCTCGACGAGGTTGATCCCAAGCTGCTCGAGACCTACGAGAAGCTGGGCATTCCGCTTCACGAGCGGGCGGCGCTGGCCGGGGTCGCGGTCGATGCGGTCTTCGATTCGGTCTCGGTGACCACCACCTTCAAGGAGAAACTCGCCGAAGCGGGCGTGATCTTCTGCTCGATCTCCGAGGCGATCCGCGATTACCCGGAGCTGGTCAAGCAGTACCTGGGCAGCGTGGTCCCGCAGGGCGACAACTACTTCGCTGCGCTCAACTCGGCGGTGTTCACCGACGGCTCCTTCGTCTACGTGCCCGAGGGCGTGACCTGCCCGATGGAGCTGTCGACCTATTTCCGCATCAACGCCGCCAACACCGGCCAGTTCGAGCGCACCCTGATCGTCTGCGACAAGCGCGCCCAGGTCTCCTACCTGGAGGGCTGCACGGCGCCGCAGCGCGACGAGAACCAGCTGCACGCCGCAGTGGTCGAGCTGGTGGCGCTGGAAGACGCCTACATCAAGTACTCCACGGTGCAGAACTGGTACCCGGGCGACGAGGACGGCAAGGGCGGTATCTACAACTTCGTCACCAAGCGCGCCGACTGCCGCGGCGATCGCTCGAAGGTGTCCTGGACCCAGGTCGAGACCGGCTCGGCGATCACCTGGAAGTACCCGTCGTGCATGCTGCGCGGCAAGGACAGCGTCGGTGAGTTCTACTCCGTGGCGGTGACCAACGGCCGCCAGCAGGCCGATACCGGCACCAAGATGATCCACATCGGCGAGAACACCAAGTCGACCATCGTCTCCAAGGGCATCGCCGCCGGGCGCAGCGACCAGGCCTATCGTGGGCTGGTCAAGGTCGGGCCGCGAGCCAGGAACGCCCGCAACTTCACCCAGTGCGACTCGCTGCTGATCGGCGATCGCTGCGGCGCGCATACCTTCCCGTACCAGGAGATCGGCAACAGCACGGCGACCGTCGAGCACGAGGCGACCACCTCGAAGATCGGCGAGGATCAGCTGTTCTACTGCCGGCAGCGCGGTATCGCCGAGGAGGACGCGGTGAACATGATCGTCAACGGCTTCTGCAAGGATGTCTTCCAGGAGTTGCCGATGGAGTTCGCGGTGGAGGCGGAGGCACTGCTGAATGTGACGCTCGAAGGTGCCGTGGGATAAGGCGCTATTGCGCTCGGTCATCCTGCGTTGGAAACCTGGCTCGTGCGCGAGTCCGATCGACATGCTCATTGAGCAACAGTCAACTCCGCTGACTCGCCAGGTTTCCGCCTTGACTGACCATCGCTCATGACGCGCCTGACGCAGTGGAAAGGTGACAACGAATTCGTCGGAGGGCGCGATGGCGCCCTCGAATCCAGATTGAAGGTGGCAACACATGCTCGAAGTCAAAGATCTGCACGTGTCGGTGGACGGCAAGGAAATCCTCAAGGGGCTGAGCCTGACGGTCAACGCCGGTGAGGTGCATGCCATCATGGGGCCCAACGGCGCGGGCAAGTCGACGCTGTCCTCGGTGATTGCGGGCAAGGACGGCTACGAGGTGACGGCCGGCTCGATCACCTTCGAGGGCCGGGACGTGCTGGAGATGGAGATCGAGGAGCGCGCCCGGGCGGGGCTGCTGCTGGGCTTCCAGTACCCGGTCGAGATTCCCGGCGTCAAGAACATCTATCTGCTCAAGGCGGCGCTCAATGCCCAGCGGGCGGCGCGTGGCGAGGGCGAGATTCCGGCGCCGGAATTCATGAAGTTGGTCAAGGAGAAGCTGGCGTTCATGAAGATGGACCCGAGCTTCCTGCAGCGCGCGGTCAACGAGGGGTTCTCCGGCGGCGAGAAGAAGCGCAACGAGATCCTGCAGATGCTGGTGCTCGAACCCCGGCTGGCGATGCTCGACGAGATCGACTCCGGTCTCGACATCGACGCCCTCAAGGTGGTGGCCGAAGGCGTCAACTCGCTGCGCAGCGAGGAACGTGCCGTGCTGATGGTGACCCACTATCAGCGTCTGCTCGACTACATCGTGCCCGACAAGGTCCATGTGCTGCTCGACGGCCGTATCGTCAAGTCCGGTGACAAGGACCTGGCGCTCGAACTCGAGTCGCGTGGCTATGAATGGGTGCAGGAGGAGTCTGCGGCGTGAGCGACAAGACCCAACCGAGTGCAGGACAGCGCTTTCTCGACCGCCTGAAGGCGCGCGATGCCGTGCGCGGGGCCGAGCCGACCTGGATCGCCGCGCGGCGTCAGGCGGCGGCGGCACGTTTCGAGGCGATCGGCTTTCCCGACAAGCGGGTCGAGCAGTGGAAGTACACCGATGTGCGGCGCATTCGTGACGGCGAGTTCGCGCTGGCCGACGACGCCGACTTCTCGCCGGCTCAGGCCGCCGCCCTGACCCTGCCGATCGAGGCGGTCCGCCTGAGCTTCGTCGATGGCGTGTTTGCCCCGGAGCTCTCCGATACCGGCGCGCTGCCTGCCGGCGCGAGCGTCGAGCCGCTGACTCGCGCGCTGAGCGACAACCACGAGGCCGTGGGCGCCGTGCTGGGGCGCCTGACCGGCGTCGAGTTTTCACCGTTCGCCGCGCTCAACACCGCCTTCGCCGAGGAGGGGGCCATCATCCGCCTGGCGCCGGGCACCGTCGTCGAGACGCCGATCCTGCTGCAGTTTCTCTCCCGGGCCGGTGAGCAGCCGGTGATGAGTCATCCGCGGGTGTTGATTCAGGCCGGAGCGCGCAGCCAGGCCACGGTACTCGAGCATTACGTCGGTGAGCCGGCGGCCGCCAACTTCACCAACGTGGTGGCCGAGGCCGTGCTCGAGCGTGGCGCCCTGCTGACCCATTACACCCTGCAGGAATCGCCGCTCGACGACCTGCTGGTGCGCAGTCTGCAGGTCGAGCAGGGGCGCGACAGCCGCTTCACCTCGTTCACCGTCAACCTGGGCGGTGCCCTGGTACGCAACGACCTGGTGGCCGATCTCAACGCCCAGGGGGCCGAGGCCAACTACTACGGGCTGTTCTTCGCCCAGGGTCGCCAGCATGTCGACAACCACACCCTGGTCAACCACAACGCACCGCTGACGTTCTCCAACGAGAATTACAAGGGCGTGCTGGGCGATCGTGCCCGTGGCGTGTTCAACGGCAAGGTGGTGGTCAAGCGCGACAGCCAGAAGATCGAGGCGCATCAGAGCAATGCCAACCTGTTGCTGTCCGATCGCGCCGAGATCGACACCAAGCCGGAGCTGGAGATCTACGCCGATGACGTCAAGTGCTCCCACGGGGCGACCACCGGGCAGCTTGACGAGGATGCCGTGTTCGCGCTGCGTACGCGCGGCATCGACGAGCAGACCGCGCGGGGCCTGTTGACCCTGGCTTTCGCCGGCGAGGTGATGGAGCAGGTGGGGCTGGATGCGGTGGCCGAGCGTGTCGAGCTCACGGTGGCCGGCAAGCTGCCGGAACGCTTCAACCTCGGTGGGCTGGTCGAGGCGGCCCTGCTCGACGAGCAGGCATTCGAGGAGGTGCCGGGCCATGACCGCAATGACTGATCTGACCCTGGATGTCGTCAAGGTACGTCGCGACTTCCCGATCCTCGAGCGCCAGGTTCACGGCCATCCGCTGATCTATCTGGACAATGCCGCCACCAGCCAGACGCCGCGGCAGGTGATCGAGACGCTCGATCACTACTATCGGCACTACAACGCCAACATCCATCGCGGGCTGCACACCCTGGCGGACGAGGCGACGGTGGCCTACGAGACCACGCGCGAAACCGTGCGCGGCTTCATCGGCGCCCGCGAGACCCGCGAGATCGTCTTCACCCGCGGCACCACCGAGGCGATCAATCTGGTCGCCAACAGCTGGGGGCGGGCCAACCTGGGGCCGGGCGACGAAGTGCTGATCTCGCGGCTCGAGCACCACTCCAACATCGTGCCGTGGCAGCTGCTCGCCGCGGAGCGCGGCTTCACCATCCGGGTGATTCCGGTCGATGAGCGTGGCGCGCTGGACATGGCCGCCTATCGCGAGCTGATCAATGAGCGCACCCGGCTGGTGGCCGTCAATCACGTCTCCAATGCCTTCGGCACCATCAATCCGGTGGCCGAGATGGCGCGCATCGCCCACGAACACGGCGCCCTGATCCTGGTCGACGGTGCCCAGGCCGCGCCGCATGAGATCGTCGATGTCACGGCCCTGGATGCCGACTTCTATGCCTTCTCGGGCCACAAGGTCTACGGCCCGACGGGCGTCGGCGTGCTCTACGGCAAGGCGGCGCTGCTCGAGGCCATGCCGCCCTGGCAGGGTGGCGGCGAGATGATCCGCACGGTGTCCTTCGAGGCTGGCACCACCTATGCCGAGATTCCCCACAAGTTCGAGGCGGGCACGCCGGCCATCGCCGAGGTGATCGCTCTGGGGCGCGCTCTGGAGTGGGTGGGCGAGATCGGCATCGGCCTGATCCGCGCCTGGGAGCACCGGCTGCTCGAGCACGCGCACCACGAGCTGGCCGCCATCGACGGGCTGCGCCTGCTGGGGACCGCGCCGCACAAGGCCGGGGTGGTCTCGTTCGTGGTGGAGGGCGCGCACGCTCAGGATATCGCGCTGCTGATCGACCAGCTGGGCGTGGCGATCCGTACCGGCAACCATTGCGCGCAGCCGCTGCTCCAGCAGTTCGGCGTCGACGCCACCTGCCGAGCCTCGTTCGCCGCCTACAACACGCCCGAGGAGATCGACATCTTCGTCGCGGCACTCAAACGCGCCATCGAGATGGTTCGCTAGGGGAGGGAGGACGCGTGTCGATGGAGCAACTGGAGAGTCTCTACAAGGGGCAGGAAATGCCCCTGCAGCGGGACGTGAACGCGATCTCGATTCCCTTCGGCAAGAGCGTCACTCTGGTCGAGGATTCAGTGGTCGGGGTGATGCAGGCCAAGGGCAGCACCGTCAGTGTCACCTACGAGGGGCGGCTGTACCTGATCGAGGGCAGTGACCTGGATGCGCTGGGCCTCGAGCCGCTGCCACGGCCGACCCTGCCGGAAGACGCCGACGATGCCGCGCTCGAGCAGTTCGTCTGGGACCAGCTACGCACCTGCTTCGACCCCGAGATCCCCGTCAACATCGTCGATCTCGGCCTGGTCTACGGGTGTCGCATCGAGCACCTGCTCACCGGCGAGCGGGTGGTCACCGTGCGCATGACCCTGACCGCCCCCGGTTGTGGCATGGGGGATGTCATTGCCGAGGATGCGCGGCGCAAGATCCTCGGGGCGCCGCAGATCTCGCGGGTACATATCGAGATCGTCTTCGACCCGCCGTGGAGCCGCGAGATGATGACCGAGGAAGCCCGGCTCGAGCTGGGGCTGTTCTGAGGCGCCCCCGGACGCCGGCGTCGTGCCCGCTTGAGGCGGGGGGAGCCCCCGGGTAGGATTCGTGCGCTGATGACTCCTTCGGATGGAGAGACGATGGCGCCGAGGCGTGCAAGGGGCTGGCTGAAACGTGCGACACTGCTGGGCGCGGTGCTGCTGCTGGTGGCGGCCGGCCTGGTGCTGGCCGCCAACCTTTGGGTGCTCGCCCGTACCCGCGATCGCATCCAGGAGGACCTGCTGCTGTGCCCCCCGGCGCCGATCGGCATCGTCTTCGGCACCTCCTACTGGTCCCGCGACGGGGAGCGCAATCCGCACTATGCCGCCCGGCTGCACGCCGCGGCCCGACTGATGCGCCTGCACCGCGTTCGGCACCTGCTGCTGTCGGGCGACAATCGCACGCGCTACTACAACGAGCCCGTGACCATGTGGCGCGACCTGCGCCGTGCCAACATTCCCGATGCGGCCATGACGCTCGACTATGCGGGGTTCAGTACCTTCGACACCCTCGTGCGGGCGCACGAGGTCTTCGGGGTCGACCGGGCGCTGCTGATCACCCAGGACTGGCATCTGCCGCGGGCGCTGTACCTGGCGCTGGCGGCGGGCATCGATGCGCGGGGATGCGTGGCGCCCTCGTCCCCGGTGGCGGGGGAGTGGCGGTTGCGGGTGCGTGAATGGCTGGCGCGGGTGGCGATGCTGGGGGATCTCTATCTCTGGCATCGCCAGCCGCACTTCCTCGGCCCGCGGGAGCCGATCCGCCTCGCCGGCGACGGCTGACGCTCAGCGCCGCGAGCGGGGCTTCTGCAGCTTGTAGAGTTCGCGGATCAGCGCCCGGCAACCCTTCCAGCAGCGCTCGATGACCGGCTCCATCTCGTCGGGCAGCGGATGGGTGTAGAGGGTCGACAGCGACTGCATGACCACGCGTTCCTGCTCGAGCAGTTCGCCGACCAGTACCTGGCTGTCGTCGCCGACGAAGCTCTTCAGTCGGCTCCACAGCCAGAGGTAGTCGTCGCGCTCGACGTCGGCGTCGCGCGGCAGGAGGTTGAGGTGCTGTTTGGCGAGTTTCTGAAGCTCGCGCATCGCCTCGCCCCGTTCCTCGTAATGGGGCTTCAGGGCGTCGCGCAGTGTGGGGCGCAGACGCTCGAGATTGTCCTGGAAGTAATCCAGGCTGTCGGCCAGCGCTTCCAGTACGTTGTCCATCGCCACCTGGCGATTATCGAGAAACATGGGCGGTCACCTCCTCCGGTGACGCAGATTGTGCGGCTCGAAACAGTGTTTTGCCACCCCCGGGACGAAGAAATTGTGTGTTTCCATTCCCGGGGCGTGTCAGGGGTATCGGCCGGTCGCGGCGAGGCTTTAATCCGGCGTCAGCCCTTGGGCTTGGGCGGGGCCTTGCGCGGCGTGGCAGCGTGCTTCTCGAGGTGCTCGATGATCAGCCCGGCGATGTCGCGCCCGGTGGCCGTCTCGATTCCCTGCAGCCCCGGTGACGAGTTGACTTCCATGATCACCGGCCCGTGGTTGGAGCGCAGCAGGTCGACGCCCGCCACCCGCAGGCCCATCGCCTTGGCGGCACGGATCGCCGTGGAGCGTTCCTCCGGCGTGATGCGGATCACGCTGGCGCTGCCGCCGCGATGCAGGTTGGAGCGAAACTCGCCGTCGGCGGCCTGGCGCTTCATGGACGCCACGACCTTGTCGCCGATCACCAGACAGCGAATGTCGGCGCCGTTGGCCTCCTTGATGTACTCCTGGACCATGATGTTGGCCTTCATGCCCATGAAGGCCTGGATCACGCTTTCCGCGGCCTGGTTGGTCTCGGCCAGCACCACGCCGATGCCCTGGGTGCCCTCCAGCAGCTTGATGACCAGCGGGGCGCCCTTGACCATGGTGATCAGGTCGGGGATGTCGTCGGGGGAATGGGCGAAGCCGGTGATCGGCAACCCGAGGCCCTTGCGCGAGAGCAGCTGCAGCGAGCGCAGCTTGTCGCGTGAACGCGTGATCGCCACGGAGTCGTTGAGCACATAGGTGCTCATCATCTCGAACTGACGCAGCACCGCACAGCCGTAGAAGGTGACCGAGGCGCCGATGCGCGGGATCACGGCGTCGAAGCGTTCGATCTCGCCGCCCTTGTAGTGGATCGACGGACGGTGCGAGGCGATGTTCATGTAGCAGCGCAGGGTGTCGATCACCCGTACCGAGTGCCCCCGGGCCTGTGCCGCCTCGATCAGGCGGCGGGTGGAGTACAGGTTGCGATTGCGCGAAAGCAGGGCGATATGCATGTCGGGACTCCGGAGCGGGCGAATGGGCAGGCGTGGCGGCTTCAGGGCTCGCCGTGGAGAAAGGCCGCGCCGGGCGCGACGAGCAGGCGACGCATGGCGCGCCGGCCCAGCAGCATCGGGTGGCGCATGTCGCTGCGGTCGGTCAGTGACAGTTCGACCGGATACTCGAGATCGCCGAGCCGCATGAGCGTGCGAATGACGTAACGCCACTCGGCATGGCCGTTGGAGCTGGTCACGCGGCGGCGATCGTGCAGGTGCAGACGGACCGCGTGCGGCGGGCTGTCGGGGCCGCTGCCGCGGGTCAGAAAGCTGATCCAGACATGACCGTGTTCCTCGAAGGTCTCGATCTCCTCGGCATGCAGGGCGGAGGTGCGGGCCCCCGTGTCGGCCTTGCAGCACAGCGTCAGGCCGACTTCCGGCAGGGTGACCATCTCGCGGCGGCCGATCACGGCCTTGGCATGGTAGGGCAACGCTTTCATGGGACGAACACCGGATCTCAGCGATGGAAGGCATGCAGACGGCGCCCGATCGGCGACCCGGGGTCGGCCTGGCGCAGCGTCATCAGCAACGGTAACCGCAGTCGCGGGATCAGGGCCAGATCGCGGACCACTTTCATGAAGGGGCCGTCGCCCTGGCCGGCGAGCACCTCGAGAAAGCGTGGCAGGCGCTGGGCATCTTCCAGGTGCGCCCAGCCGCGGGCGGCGATCGCGGCGAGCAGGTCGGGCCCGGCGGCGGCCGCGTCGGCCAGCAGGGCATCGTACCAGGGCCCCACCTGATCCGTGTCGCCCTGGCCCACGGCGCGCACGCAGGCGCAGAAGGTTTCCAGATCACCCTGCCCGGCGGCCGTCTCGCCCCGGGCGATCAGGGCCGCGGTCAGCGCGGGTGCGGGCACGACATGCTCCAGAACATGGCACAGCGGGCGCAGTGCCGCCACCGGCAGGGAGGGCACCCGGCGGGCAATCTGGCGCGCCTGCTCGGCATCATGGCGCACGCCGACGTCGGCGATCCCCTGCAGGCCCAGCGCCTGCCAGGCGTTGGCCGGCAGCTGGCCGGTCAGATAGGCCTCGGCGGTTTCGAAGTGCTCGCTGGCGCTCTGGTCGAGATCGGCGCTGGCGCGGGCGTGCAGCACGGCCCGCTGGGTGAGGTTCGGGGTGAACACCAGCGGGTTGTCCTGCATCAGGTTGTCGATACGCTCGCCGTCTCCCGTCTCGAGTCGGTCGGCGAGCCGCTCGGCGGTACGGCCCAGGGTCTCGAGAAGGCGTTGCAGGAAGGCATCCCGCGGCACCGGATCGATCCGGCCCTGTTCGTCGAGGGGCAGGGCCAGGAACCAGACCAGCGGGTCGCTGTCGGGGCTCAGCTGGAACACGCAGGCCAGCTGCGCCTGGCCGAGCCAGGGTTGCGGCCAGCCCTGCTCGCCGCTCTCGAAGGCGGCCAGGGTCTCGGCCGGGCAGGGCGCGACACGCCGGCCCATCGTGTAGAAATGCGTGCGTGCGCCGGTGCGCGTGAAGAAGTCGCTAAGCGTATGTATCGGCTGCATGGCGTCCTCATGGTTGGCGGCGCACTGTAGCGCGTCGCGGCCTGGCTTTCCAGCCTTGCGCAGCGCGGTTGATCATTCTTTGAACGATGCGCCGGAAACAGCATGAATCGGGCATCGGCGCGACTTTTCCCGCGGTTGTCCACAGGGTCTTTCAGGGCTTCTGTGCATTATCGCGATGGCGGGGTTCGGTTGGCCCCTCGGGGGTACGCGGGCGATAATGAGGTAGGTTTCACCACGGAGTTGTCATGACCACCCATCAGGAACTCGAGCAGGCGCTCGAGAATCTCGAATCGACCCTGCGCAGCGTCGACCTCTGGAACACCGCCCGGCCCGAACCCGAAGCCTTCGACAGCCGCGAGCCGTTCTGCGTGGATACCATGGCGCTGCCCCAGTGGCTGCGCTACGTCTTCATTCCGCGCCTGCAGGCGCTGGTCGATGCCCGGGCCGCCATGCCGGCGACCTGCCAGGTGGCGCCGGCCGCCGAGGCTTACCTCAAGGACTCGCGGACCAGCACGCGCGTGCTGGTCGTCTCGGCGATCGCCGAGGTGGACCGCGTCGTCACGGAGGGCTGAGATGGCGTACTACTTTGCCTATGGCAGCAACATGAACGTGGCACGGGTGACCGCCCGGATCGGCGAGACGCGCCGGGCCTTGCCCGCGGTTCTCGAAGCGTATGCCTTGCGCTTCGACAAGGCCTCGCGGATTCCCGGCATCGCCCATGCCAACGTGGCACCGTCACCGGAAGGACGGGTCGAGGGGGCGCTGTTCGAACTGTGCGAGCCCGGGCAGATCGAGCGCATGGATCCCTTCGAGGGGGTGCCGCACGACTATCGTCGCGAGCGCTGCATCGTGCAGACCGCCGAGGGGCCGATCGAGGCGTGGGTCTACATCGCCCGGCCGGAGCGCACGAAGCCGTCATTGAAGCCGGCCCGCGAATACCTCGATCACCTGCTGGCCGGCAGACCGTTCCTGTCCCGCGATTACCATGACCGGCTGGCTGCGGTGGAGGCCGTGGATGGGCTGTGCGAGGCGACGCTGGCAGTGCTTGGGCTGTCCCGGCGCTCGCCGCGCTGAGCCGACCCCGTCAACGCAGAACGCCGGCCCCGCGAGGGGCCGGCGTTGTCGTTGCGTCAGGCTTGGGTTGCCGTGGCGGGATCAGAAGTTGAGCGTCACGCCGCCGCCCACGATCACCGGGTCGGTGTCGAGCTCGCCGCTGTTGCCGGCGTAGCTGTAATCCGCATTGACATTGGCGTAGGACGCGAAACCGTTGAGCGACAGGTTCTTGGTGACCACCAGGTCGACGCCCACTTCGCCCTTCGGTGCCCAGGTGTTGTCGACATTGAGGCCGCTGCTCTCCCCGGAGAAGCGCGTGTAGTTGACGCCCACCCCGGCGTAGGGCTGGACACGCGAGTTCAGGCCGCCCAGCGGGTAGTACTCGACCATCAGGTCGATCGGTTGGCTGTCGACGCTGGCATCGAGGCCCGGGCCGGTCAGCGAGTGCTCGAACTTGTCGCTGCCGCCGAGGGTGACGCCGACCTTGTCGTGCAGCATGTAGCCGACGCTGCCCACGAAGGCGCTGTCGTCACCGATATCGACGCTGCCATTGTCGCTGTCGGTTTGGCTCTTGGCATAGCCGCCGCGGATCAGCACGTCACCGGCTTCATAGGCCAGGGCGGCCTGGGACGCGGCAACGAGACCACCGGCGAGCAGGATGGCGGAAAGCGATTTCAGCTGAGTCATGGGAATCTCCTTCTTTGCTGGGTAGGCGACGTCCGGTGTCCGAGTCGCTGTCGGTTCGTAAGAAAACGCTGTTTCCTAACTGTGGGTCGCAGTATAGGAAACGCTGTTCGAAATTGTCATGTAAAAAAATGTATATTTTTGAGCGAGTGATTTAACAGCGCCGCGAGTCACTACAGTGCCGCGGGCTGCTTGGCAAAAATCGCCCTGGAAGGCTTAACTGGAGGGGGAGGACAGGGGGAGAACCGCATGGACAGGGCGATGTATCGTCAGCTGCCGCGATTGCTGGCGCTGGGCTGGGCCACGCTGATGGCACTGGTGCTGTTGTGGCATCCGGAGGTCATCCGGGGCGTCGAGATGCCGTGGCGGCTGCCGCTGTGGCTGCTGGGCGTGGCGGCGCTGGGCATCGGCTTCGCCCATGGGGCCGGGCTCACGGCCGGGCGCGCACGCGGGCCACGGTACCTGGCAAGTCGCGGCTGCTGGGTACTGCTCGCCGTGTTCTCGCTGCTGGTGCTGTGGCGGCTCTAGGGCGGCCTGCAAGCGGTTTTCGTATCGCCAGGCGTATCACAACGGAAAAGGGCTCCCGGAGGAGCCCTTTCAGACCGCGTGGCGTCGTCAGACGCTGCCTTCAGCGAGGAATCTGCTGATATTCTCCCGCGTCGGCCGTCACGCTGCTCACCACCAGAATGGCGAGGAAGGAAGCGATGAAGCCGGGGATGATCTCGTAGATGCCGGGGCCGCCCAGGAAGGAAGCGTCCCAGCCCAGGGAAATCCAGATCATGACGGTGACGGCGCCCACGATCATGCCGGCGATGGCGCCCGTGCCGTTGGTGCGTGACCACATCAGCGACAGGATGATCAGCGGGCCGAAGGCGGCGCCGAAGCCGGCCCAGGCGTGACTGACCAGCCCCAGGACCTGAGAGTTCGGGTCGGAGGCGATGATGACGGCGACCACGCCCACCAGCACGACGCTGATCCGGCCCACGGTGACGGTTTCCTTGTCCGTGGCGTCCTTGCGCAGGAACAGCCGGTAGAAATCCTCGGTCAGCGAGGAGGAGGAGACCAGCAGCTGGCTGGAGATGGTGCTCATGATGGCCGCCAGCAGGGCGGCATAGAGGAAGCCGGTGATCAGCGGGTTGAACAGCAGGTCCGCGAGGATGATGAAGATCGTCTCGGGGTCTTCGACATTCATGCCGTTGCGGACCGCATAGGCCCGGCCGAAGATGCCCAGGGAGATTGCGCCGATCAGCGAAATGAGCATCCAGCTCATGCCGATGTTACGGGCTACCGGCACCTCCTTCAGGGTGCGGATGGCCATGAAGCGCACGATGATGTGCGGTTGCCCGAAATAGCCCAGCCCCCAGGTGACCGCCGAGAGCCAGCCGATAAAGGTCAGTCCCGAGGTCCACGAGAGCAGGTTGGGATCGACCTCGTTCAGGGTCTGCGAGGCCTGGGAGAACCCGCCGCCGCCTTCGCCGAAGAGGACGACCAGCGGCATGATCACCAGGGCCAGCATCATGATGCAGCCCTGCACGAAGTCCGTCATGCTCACGGCCAGGAAGCCGCCGACCACGGTATAGGCCAGCACCACGCCGAGGGTGAGGATGACGCCCGTCGCATAGTCGCTCAGGCCGCCGATGTTGATGACCCCCGCGAACGCGCTTTCGAACAGCTTGCCGCCCGCTACCAGCCCAGAAGCCGTGTACACCGCGAAGAACACCACGATGACGATGGCGGATACCGTGCGCAGCGACAGCGCCCGGGTCGGGAACCGGTTGGCGAGGAATTCCGGAATGGTAATGGCATTACCGTAGTGAACCGTCTGCTCGCGAAGGCGGGGGGCCACCAGGGTCCAGTTGAAGAAGGCCCCCACGAGCAGGCCGATGCCGATCCAGGCCGATCCCAGACCGGACACGAACAGCGCCCCGGGCAGGCCCAGCAGCAGCCAGCCGCTCATGTCCGAGGCGCCGGCCGACAGGGCCGCCACCTTGGGACTCAGGCCGCGGCCCCCGAGCATGTAATCTTCCGATGAAGAGGTCGCCTTGCGCATTGCATAGATGCCGATGGCAATCATGAGCACAAAGTAAGCAATTAGACTGATCCAAACACCAATAGCCATGGAGCGTCTCCAGTTAATCAGGACGGACTAGCGTCGACCGGTCAGCGGGTTTCCCGTGCAGAATCCGGCAGTGGCAAGCATTGTTTCTTTAAGCCTTTTGCGATTCAAGACAGGCGATGACGCCGGTCCGGTTTCACCGCCGGGAGGCGCATGGAGGTAGTGTCGGTAGTCAGCTTTTTTTTAACCATGGTGAGTCGTCCTTCTTCCGTTATTGTTGTCAAGCGCCGAAAGGATCCTGCGTTTCGGGAAGGCGATCGGCAAGACCTTTTCGCACGCCCCCGTCCAGCGGGCGAGGCACGGGGCCCCGCCCGACGGCCTGTCGCTCGGGTCAGTCATCACCCAGCGCGAGCAGGGACGCATTGCCGCCCAGGGCGGCGGTATTGATGGTCAGCGCCTTTTCGGTGGCGAAGCGCAGCAGGTAATGCGGCCCGCCGGCCTTGGGGCCGGTTCCGGACAGCCCCTGCCCCCCGAAGGGCTGGACGCCGACCACGGCCCCGATGATATTACGGTTCACGTACACATTGCCTACCCGAACCTTCTGCGCGATGGCTTCGGCGAAGGATTCGTTGCGGCTGTGCACCCCGAATGTCAGGCCGTACTGCTTGGCGTTGATCGATTCGATGACCCCTTCGATGTCGCTGGCCCGGTAGCGCACGATGTGCAGGATCGGGCCGAACTGCTCGCGCTCCAGCGCGTCGATGCCGTCGATCTCGAAGGCGGTCGGCGCGACGAAGGTGCCCTCGGCGGTCTTGGCCGGGTCCAGCTCGGTCTCGGCGATCAGCCGGTTCTCGCCCTTGAGCCGCTCGATGTGGGCCTGCAGCCCCTGGCGGGCGTCGTCGTCGATCACCGGGCCGACATCGGTGCCCAGGTGGCGGGGGTCGCCGACGTGCAGCTCGGCCATCGCGCCCTTGAGGATCTGGATCACCCGGTCGGCGATATCTTCCTGGAGGTAGAGCACGCGGAGCGCCGAGCAGCGCTGACCGGCGCTCTGGAACGCCGAGCGGATGACGTCGGCCACCACCTGTTCGGGCAGGGCGGTGGAGTCGACGATCATGGCGTTGAGGCCCCCGGTCTCGGCGATCAGCGTGGGCAGCGGCGCGCCTTCACGGTCGGCCAGCGAGCGGTTGATGAGCTGCGCGGTATCGGTGCCGCCGGTGAAGGCCACGCCGGTGATGCGGGCATCCGAGGTCAGCACGCTGCCCACGGTGGGACCGTCGCCGGGGAGCAGCTGCACCACGTCGCGCGGCATGCCGGCTTCGTACAGCAGCTCGACGACGCGGTGGGCGACCAGCGAGGTCTGTTCGGCGGGCTTGGCCAGCACGCTGTTGCCGGAAACCGCCGCGGCGACCATCTGGCCGCAGAAGATCGCCACCGGGAAGTTCCACGGGCTGATGCAGGCGAAGACCCCCTTGCCGCCCATGATCAGCTGGTTGGATTCGCCGGTGGGGCCGGGCAGCGCCATGGGTTCGGCGAACAGCTCGCGGGCCCGGTTGGCGTAGTAGCGACAGAAATCCACCGCCTCGCGGATCTCGTCGACGCCGTCGGTGAGCAGCTTGCCCCCCTCGCGGGAACACAGCGTCATCAGCTCGGCGAGGTTGGCCTCCATCAGGTCGGCAAAGCGTTCGAGAATCTGCGCGCGCTCCTCGACCGGCGTGGCCTCCCAGCGCGGGAAGGCCGCCCAGGCGGCCTCCACGGCCTGCTTCGCCTGCTCGGCGGTGGTCCACTGCACGCTGCCCACCACCTGACGCCGATCGTAGGGGCTGAGTACCTCATGGCGCTGGGCATCGAGGGTATCGACCTCGAAGGCCAGCAGCGGCTTGACGTGGTACTGCGTGTCCATGAAGCCGTCCATGGCGCTGGTCAGCGGCCGGTAGTGGCTCCAGATATTGAGGTTCACGCCGTGGGAGTTGCGCCGGCCGGCGCCATAGATGTCCCTGGGCAGCGGAATGCGCGGGTTGGCATAGGTGTCGTACTGGCGCAGGCTTTCCACCGGATGCACGCACAGCGATTCGACAGGCACCCGCGGGTCGACCAGCTGGTGAACGAACGAGGAGTTGGCGCCGTTTTCCAGCAGCCGGCGCACCAGGTAGGGCAGCAGGTCCTTGTGGGCACCGACCGGCGCGTAGATGCGGCAGTAGGTGCCCTTGGGGGCGCGTTTCAGGGCGGCGTCGTAGAGCGCCTCGCCCATGCCGTGCAGGCGCTGGAACTCGAAGGCGCGGTCGGCGTCGTTGGCCAGCTCCAGGATGGTGCTGATGGTGTGGGCATTGTGCGTGGCGAACTGCGGGAAGATCCGCCCGCGGGTGTTCTCCGAGAGCAGGAAGTGGGCACAGACCAGGTAGGCGACATCGGTGTTGGCCTTGCGGGTGTAGACCGGATAGCCGTCGATCCCCAGCTGCTGGGACTCCTTGACCTCGGTGTCCCAGTAGGCGCCCTTGACCAGGCGCAGCGGAATCTCGTCGCCCTGCTGGTCGGCGAGGCGGTTGATGTAGTGAAGCACCGGCAGCGCGCGCTTGGCGTAGCCCTGCACCACCAGGCCGAAGTGACCCCAGCCCTTGGCGGCGTCGCTCTCGTAGACGGCGCGGAAGACCTCCAGGGACAGCTCGAGGCGGTCCACTTCCTCGGCATCGATGGTGACCGCCACGTCACGCTCGCGGGCCATGGCGACCAGCTGCTTCACGCTGTCGACCAGCTCGACGAGGATCTGCTCGCGACGCCCGAACTCGTAGCGTGGATGCAGCGCCGAGAGCTTGATCGAGATCGACGGCGCCGGCGTCCTGGCGTCGAGCTTCTGGCTGACCGCGCCGACGCGCTCGATCGCCTTGGCGTAGTCGTCGAAGTAGCGCCGGGCGTCGTCGCGGGTGCGCGCCGCCTCGCCGAGCATGTCGTAGGAGTAGGTGTAGCCCTTGTCGAACAGCGGCTGGGAGCGCTTGAGCGCCTCGTCGACGGTGCGACCGAGCACGAACTGGCGGCCCATGATCTTCATCGCCTCGACCATGGCGCGGCGGATCACCGGCTCGCCCATGCGATTGACCAGCTTGTTGATGAAGGTGGCCGGCTTGCCCTCGCGGGGCTTGTCGAGCTGGATCACCCGGCCGGTCATCAGCAGGCCCCAGGTAGAGGCGTTGACGAACCAGGACTCGCTCTGGCCGACGTAGGATTTCCAGTCGGCCGGCCCCAGCTTGTCCTCGATCAGGGCATCGGCGGTGGCCTTGTCGGGGATGCGCAGCATGGCCTCGGCCAGGCACATCAGCATCAGCCCCTCGTGGGTGTCGAGGCTGTACTGCTGGAGGAGTTCGTCGATGGAGTCGACGGCGGTGTCCATCTCGCGGACTTCCCGAACCAGGTCGGCGGTCTTGTCGGCGATGCGCTGGAAATCCTCGTCATCGGCCTGGAGGAAGGCGACCAGCTCGCGCATGAAGGCGTCTTCGTCGACGATGTAATGCTCGCTCACTCGGTCGAGCAGCGCGTTCAGGTCCTGTTGCCAGGTCCGCTGGTCCAGCATGGTCTTGGCTTCGAGCATGAGAAGACCCCGTTATCAGGTAGTGACTCGGGCGCAGCCGGGCCCGACGGTGGCAATGCCGTTCCCCCGTCGTCCTTGACGAGCTCTGCAACGCCGGAATCCCCGGCTGCGAACACCAGGGTGCGAGAAGCAATTCTGTAATGGCTTGAATTTAGAGTGGGAGAGATTGCGGCGTCTTGCCAATTTCTTGGCCGGCATTGTCAAAAAGCCGGAAAGTTTGTCCTGTTGCGGCTTTTTTTAGACCAAGGTCGAAGCTGATCGTGGCCGATCGCGCCGTATTCCCGACGGGAAGGGCCGGGGCCCGGGCACGGTGGCAGCGGCTTGCGCGGCGACTCAGCGGCTCAGCCGCCTGGGCGAGGTGGTGGCGACGCGGGTCAGGCGCTGATGCCGGCGCAGGCGCCCCGGCGGCTCGTTGAAGACGCGCCGAAAGGCGCGGGAGAGGGCGCTCTGGCTGGCGAAGCCCGTGCGGGCGGCAATCTCGTTCAGCGGCAGGGGCGAGTCGGTCAGCAGCGTCCGGGCGGCCTGAAGGCGCTGACGCAGTACATACTGGTAGGGGGTGACGCCGGTCTGCTCGCGGAAGCACTCGCTGAAGTGGGCCACGCTCAGGCAGGCACGCTCGGCCAGATCGGCCACGGCGAGGCGCCGGTCGAGGTTGTGCTGGATGAAGGTATCGATGTCCGCCAGGTCGATGCGTCGCCGTGGCATGGGCACGGTGGCGGCTTCGGGGAGGCGGGCGCGCAGGCAGCCCAGGAAGGTCGCCGCCAGCAGGTCGCCCGGCGCCGGGCGGGGCTGCGTGAGTTCCTGGATCAGGAAGGTCAGGTAGGCGCGCAGGGGCTCGTCGAGCGCGAAGAAGCGCGGGGCGTCGAACAGCCGGGCGTGCTCGCGGTGGGCCCCGGACAGCGCCGGGGCATCGTCCGGCAGGTCGAGGATCAGCTGCCGGTTGGTGCCGATGCCCTCGTAGTAGTGCACGTAGTTGGCCGGCACGATGCAGCCGGAGAGTGCCTCGATGCGCCCGCCCAGGCCTTCGATCTCGAAGTCGGCGTGCCCGTCGAGGCCGATCACGATCTGGTGGAAGTCATGATCGTGATGCTTGATGGTGTTGTCGAGTGGCGTCAGTCGCAGCGTGCTGGTCATGGGCCGACCTCGTGACGACGGGAGTGCCATTGTAAGCGCTCGGCCGCGGCGACGGTAGGCTCAGAACTCGCGGCGGCCCTCCTCGAGGGCCAGGCGGGCGGCCAGGTGGTCGCGCAGCGCGGTCAGCTCCTCGCGTCCGGTGCGCGACAGCAGCGAGCCGCCCTGCTGGGACCGCAGGGAGCGGCCGTGCTCTTCCATGATGCGCTGCGCGCTGCGGCGCACCCCCTCGAGATAGGCGTCGTGACGGATCGGATAGCCGACCACGGTATGCCATTCGGACTCGGAGGCCTGGCCGTTGAGCACGCGCTCGAACAGGCGCAGCAGGTGCTGCGGTTCGGTCCGGTAACGCGGAGTGCGCGCCAGCATCAGCATGGCGATGCTGCCGCCGACGACGAGCAGGGTGACGAGGAAGATCAGCAAATATAGCGCCATGGAGACAGGCCGAAAAGTTGAGAGCGGGCGACGGGAGTCGATCGGGTGGCGCACCACCGGGCTGGCGCACCAGATCGCGACCCTTGGGATTATGCAAGGAATCTGGAGCGGGCAACGAGATTCGATCGGATGGCGCACCACCGGGCTGGCGCACCAGATCGCGACCCTTGGGACTATGCAAGGAATCTGGAGCGGGCAACGAGATTCGAACTCGCGACCCTCAGCTTGGGAAGCTGATGCTCTACCAACTGAGCTATACCCGCTCGGCGGCTCGATCATAATGAAAGTACGCCCGCCAAGGCAAGCCCCGGTCGTCATTGTTACATTGTGATACAAAACAGTTCGTCCCGGGAGGGAGAAATCCGGCGAGGCTGTGGTCACAGGAATGAGCGCAATTTTCCAGCAGTCGCGGAAAATGGCGTCTTTGCTTACTTTATTCGATCCCTTGACCGCCACATCATCCCGATGTGGCGGTTTTTTTCGCGAGGATGCTCGGCGGGTCAGTGGCCGCGCATCTGCAGGATGGCGCTGACCACATCGCGCCGGGTCACGATCCCGACCAGCCGTTCGCCCTCGACGACCGGGTAGACCTTGGGCTTGGTGCCCAGCATCTCCTGGGCCAGGTCGGCGATGCTCTTGTTGGGCGTCACCGTCAGCACCTCGTGGCGCATGAGATCGCGTACCGGCGCGGGTTCATCGTCGAAGTAGGCACTGTCGAGCAGCTTGCCCATGACGTCCATTTCCGAGATGAAGCCGATCAGGTGGTCGCGCTCGTCGACCACGGGGGCGCCGGGGAGCCGGTGCAGGGCCAGGCCGGCGACCAGGGTGGCCACGGATGTGTTGCCGGTGACCCGGTAGCAGTCGCGGGACATGATGTCGCGCACGACGGTGGGTGCCTTGTTGCTCATGGCAAAGCCTCCTGCCGAGGGGGCCGTGGCCCCATGGCTGTATCCGGCCGGCAGTGGCGCCGGCCGGTGGAACCCGTGGGCCGGACTCAGTCGCCCGGGCCGCATTCCATGCAGTGCTCGAGAATCGCCGGACCCAGCTGCAGGTCGGCGTTGAGGTTGCGCAGGCCCGTGCGCAGACCCTCCTCGACCACCGGGTGATAGAACGGCATGTCGAGCATCTGCGAGACCGTGAGCCGCTGCTGCAGCGACCAGGCCAGCAGGTGGGCGAGGTGTTCGGCACGCGGGCCGAAGATCTCGGCACCCAGGAACAGCCCGGAGCCATGCTCGGCATAGAGCCGCATCAGCCCCCGGTTGGCGCGCATGACCCGCGAGCGCCCCTGATTCTCGAAGGAAACCTCGCCGGTGGCCAGGCAGTCGCAGCCGCCGTGGCGCGTCTCGAGCTCGGCGTAGCTGGGGCCGACCGTGGCCATCTGCGGATCGCTGAACACGATGCTCAAGGGGGCTCGGCGGTGGCCGACGCGCACTTCGGGAAATCGCCCGGCATTGTCGCCGGCGATGCGCCCCTCGTCCGAGGCTTCGTGGAGCAGGGGCAGTTCCTGGTCGGCGTCGCCGGCGATGAACACGGGCGCGGGCTCGCCGTCGCTGATGCGGCACTGCATGGTGTAGCGGTTGAAGCGCGGGATGCCGCGCGAATCGAGCAGCAGGCCGGCATGCTCGAGCGCCAGGCGATCGGTGTTGGGGCGGCGTCCGGTGGCGGCCAGCAGGTAGTCGAAGCGTTCGATCAGGCGCTGACCGGTGTTGCGTTCGATGAAGGTCACCACGACCTGGTCACCGTCCCGGTCGACCCCCTCCACGGTGGCATCGGTGTCCACGTAGAGCGACTCGTTGAGGGTGCGCTCGGCATAGTCGCGAACCGCGGCATCCTGCAGGGGGCCGAGGGCGCCGCCGACCCCGAACAGGCGCATGCGCACGCCGAGCCGGTGCAGGGCCTGGCCGAGCTCCAGGCCGATCACTCCGGGGCCGAAGACCGCCACCGACTCGGGCAGCGTCTCCCACTCGAAGAGGTCGTCGCTGGTCACCAGCCGGTCGCCGGCGGCCTCGAAGAGGCCGGGATACTTCGGCCGGGAGCCGCTGGCGATGATGACTCGCCGCGCGATGACCCGGGTATGGTCGTCGACCTGCAGGGTGTCGGGAGCGACGAAGCGGGCATGGCCCCGCAGCCGGTCGGTGTCGGGGATGCCGTCGATCGATTCGATGACGAGGCCCACGAAGCGGTCGCGCTCGCGGCGGACCCGGTCCATCACCGCCCGGCCGTCGACCTGCACCTCGCCGGTCACGTTGATGCCGAAGGGGGCGGTGTGACGGGCCTGATGGGCCGCCTCGGCGGCGGCGATCAGCAGCTTGGAGGGCATGCAGCCGACCCGCGCACAGGTGGTCCCGTAGGGGCCGCCCTCGATCAGCAGCACGGAATCGGTGTGGGCTCGGGCGGCGCGATAGGCGCCGAGGCCGGCACTGCCGGCCCCGATGATGGCAACGTCGACGTGGCGTGTCTCCATGAGGCGTCATTCCTCCCATGTTCGATGACAAGATAGCGTGTTGTGGCCAGCAGTGCCGGTACGCCGGACAGGCGAAGGGACACCCCCTTGTCTGCGCGATGTGCCGCCACCATTGTAGGTATCAGGCAAGGTCAGTATGTCGGGAGCACTGTCGCCAGGAAATTCGATTGATTGAAAATTCCTGATAATCATTTTCGATGGTTGGGGTGGTGACGCGAGGGCCATCCCGAAAGAGGAGGTCTCCATGGATGCTCGAGAGTATCTCGCCAGGCAGGGCGTGAGCCTGGACCGCGAGGAGGATCGCCCCAATACCCTGGAGGAGCTGGCCTGGGAGCGGGCGCGCCAGGCCGGGGCGCAGCGGCCGCGTACCGGCACGCCCCACGACTGGGAAGACTGGGAGCGTTACCATGACCAGCTGGCCGGCGACGCGGACCGGCTGGCCCGCAAGATCGACCCGGCGGCGCACGGGCGCGGCGCTCGCGATGCCGCGGCGCCCCGGGACGACGAGGGCACCGGCAACGGCGCCTGATCACCAAGGAAAGGAAACAGGGGAAAACGCATGGACGTGATTCGCATCATTCTGGCCATCATTCTGCCGCCGGTCGGGGTGTTCCTGCAGGTCGGTTTCGGTCTGCACTTCTGGCTGAACATCCTGCTGACGCTGCTGGGCTACATCCCCGGCATCGTGCATGCCGTCTGGATCATCGCCCGGCGCTGACGGCCGGACAACGCAAGACCCCGGCGCCGCAAGGCACCGGGGTCTGAATGGCGGATTCGACTCGACCTCGTGTCCGCGTCAGTAGGGCGCGACACTCATGCTGGAACCACTGCCGACCAGCTTGACCCGCTGACCGACCTGCCAGTTGCGGTCGGCCTTCTGGACCACCACGACCGTGTCGCCGCTGTCGCGCCGCACTTCCAGTTCGTAGGCATTGACCTGATTGGCGCGGTCCTCGATCTTCTTGCCGGCCACGCTGCCGCCGATCGCGCCGGCAGCGGTCGCGATCTGCTTGCCGGAGCCGCCACCGATCTGATTGCCGAGCAGGCCGCCAATGACCGCACCGCCGACCCCGCCGATGAGACCGCTGCCCTGGTCGTCCGCCTGGATACGCACGGGGCGGACCGAGACGATGGTGCCGTAGGTGACGGTCTGGCCGGTCTTGGCCTGGCTGCCCCGATAGACGTCGCCGGAATAGAGGTCACTGTTGGCGCAGCCGCCCAGAGTCAGAAGGCCCAGCGCCAGTACAGGCAGGTAACGCGTCAGCTTCATTGCCAGTTCTCCCTCTCGTTTTAAAAACACTGTTTGATAACCCAGTCTAGCCGACAACCGCGGGTTTGACCATGACGCCGGATGAGGGTTCAGCGTGTGACCAGTGTAGCCGGGCGCCCGGGTGGCAACGCAAGCGCGGGGAGGCCGTGGCCTCCCCGCGGGGCATTGCGGTGCGCGGCGGTGCGATCAGCCGAACTGGTTCATGGTATTGGCCTGGCCGCCGGCCTTCAGGGCCCCCTCGCCGGAGAAGTACTCCTTGTGGTCATCGCCGAGGTTGGAGCCGGCCATGTCCTGGTGCTTGACGCAGGCCAGGCCCTGGCGGATCTCCTGGCGCTGCACGCCGGTCACGTAGGCCAGCATACCCTCTTCGCCGAAATAGCCGCGCGCCAGGTTATCGGTGGACAGTGCCGCGGTGTGGTAGGTGGGCAGGGTGATCAGGTGATGGAAGATGCCGGCTTCCCGTGATCCCTTGCGCTGGAAGTCGCGGGTCCACTCGTCGGCCAGCTCGGCCAGCGGGGTGTCGTCGTACTCGGCACTCATCAGCTGGCCGCGATCGTAGGCCGAGAGGTCCTTGCCTTCCTGCTCCCAAGCGTCGAACACTTGCTGGCGGAAGTTGAGCGTCCAGTTGAACGACGGCGAGTTGTTGTAGACCAGCTTGGCATCCGGCACCACCTCGCGGATACGCTCGACCATGCCCGCGATCTGGCCCACATGGGGTTTTTCGGTCTCGATCCACAGCAGGTCGGCGCCGTTTTGCAGGGCGGTGATGCAGTCGAGCACCACCCGGTCCTCGCCGGTGTCGGGGCGGAAACGATACAGGCCGTTGGCCAGTCGCAGCGGCTTGCGCAGTTCACCGTCGATCTTGATCACGGTGTCGCCCTCGTCGATATCCTCGGCGCTGGCCACCGGCACGGTGTTGAGGAAGCTGTTGTACTGCCAGGCTAGATCGCCGGGTTCCTGGCTGACCGGTATCTTCTGGGTCAGGCCGGCGCCCAGGGAGTCGGTACGGGCGACGATCACGCCGTCCTCCACGCCCAGTTCGAGGAAGGCATAGCGCACCGCATTGAGCTTGGCGATGAAGTCCTCGTGGGGCACCGTGACCTTGCCGTCCTGGTGGCCGCACTGCTTGGCATCGGAGACCTGGTTCTCGATCTGGATGCAGCAGGCGCCGGCCTCGATCATGCGCCTGGCCAGCAGGTAGGTGGCCTCTTCATTGCCGAACCCGGCGTCGATATCGGCGATGATCGGCACCACGTGGGTCTCGAAGCTGTCGATGCGCTCCTGTGCGGCCTTGGCGGCGACCTCGTCGCCCTTGGCGCGGGCGGCATCGAGCTCGCGGAACAGATGACCGAGTTCGCGGGCGTCCGCCTGGCGCAGGAAGGTGTAGAGCTCCTCGATCAGTGCCGGCACGGCGGTCTTCTCGTGCATCGACTGGTCGGGCAGGGGGCCGAACTGGCTGCGCATGGCGGCGACCATCCAGCCCGAGAGGTAGAGGTAGCGCTTGGCGGTGGTGCCGTGGTGGCGCTTGACGGCGAGCATCTTCTGCTGGCCGATGAAGCCGTGCCAGCACCCCAGCGACTGGGTGTAGCGGCTGGGGTCGGCATCGTACTCGGCCATGTCGCGGCGCATGACGCCCGCCGTGTAGCGGGCGATGTCCAGCCCCGTGCGGAAGCGGTTCTGCAGCCGCATGCGGGTGGCGTACTCGGGGTTGATGTTGTCCCACTTGCCGCCCTGCTGGTCGCGCAGCTGGCTGAACGTGGTGAGCGTGTCCTGATAGCGGGTCATGGCGCATCCTCGTCAGTGGTGGCCTTGCGGCCTGTCGTGGTGAGTCGCGGTGGCGTCGGGGCCATATGCTGCAGTCGCGAGATTCGCAGTGGCTTTTCGGCGATGATGCCTTGCCGTGCTGGGAATCATGGCGGCGATTCACGACAGGATTTCGGTGACGATCGTTCACTACATGGTGGCTGTAAAACGATCGTTTTAACCCTGTCTTGCAATGCAATATGGCCCACAACCACGGGGCTCAACAATCATCACTTGGGGTAAGCGCGGGTTGTAGCATGACTACAGAATCGCGCGAATCGCACGATTTCTGTAGTCGATTTTCGCGGGTGGGGAAAACCGTCGTAAAATCAGTCGCTCAGCACCAGGCGCATATTGCGGTGCAAAATGCCGGCGTCGAGGAAGGTGCCGCCGTAGGCCTCGAAACCCAGGCGGCGATAGAAGTCCAGCGCCTGGGTCTGGGCGGCGAGTTCGACGTGGGCATGGCCCTGGTCGCGGGCGGCGCGGATGGCCTCGCGCATCAGTGCCAGGCCGATGCCTCGCCCGCGGGCGTCGGGGAGCACGGCGACGCGCCCCACGTGGCCGTCGGGCAGCAGGCGGGCGGTGCCCACGGGCGTGCCGTCGAGCCGGGCGAGCAGGTGCAGGCACTCCGGGTCACGCCCGTCCCACTCCTCGTCCTCGGGCACCGCCTGCTCGTCGATGAACACCCGTCGGCGGATGTCGCCGGCCGGTGGCCCCAGGCGCTGCCAGTCGCCGCGTTCGATATGCAGGGTCGGCTCGTTCATGCGTCCTCCGCGTCGTCTGCCGCCTCGTCCGGCCAGACCAGGCTGCCGCGATCGAGCAGGCCGGTCACGATCCCGACCGCCTCGGGGAAGGCCAGCAGCTCAGCGTCGAGCGGGGCGTCGCCGGCGAGGTGGCGGGCCAGGCGGGCGTCGCAGGTGACGGCGTCGCCGTCGACGAACAGGGTGGCGCGGCCCGCGTCGTGGTCCCGGCAGGCGAAGCGCGAGCCCGGGGTGCGCTCGAGCGTGAGACCGGCGTGTAGTGCCGCGACAAGGGTGTCACCGTCCGCCGGTACCTCGGCGGCGATCGGGTGGTCCGGGTACTTGGGCTGGGTCATCGCCCGGCCGAACCACTGAAGCAGCTGCGCCGGATCATCCAGGGTCTCGAGGATCAGGGTGCGCATGCGGGCCAGTGCCGCATCGTCGATCTCGCCGGGATGGGCCGCCGGCGTCAGGTCCGGGTCCGCGTAGCGCAGCGAGTCGGGCAGCTGCTCGCCGAGATAGTCGGCGAACGAGGTAATCGACTCGTCGGCCGACAGCGCCCGGAAGCCCACCGAGTAGGTCATGCAGTCCGCGGATTCGCTGACCCCGTGGTGGGCGATGCCGGGGGGCAGGTAGAGCATGTCGCCGGGTTCCAGGCGCCAGTCCTGACCGGGCTCGACCGTGAAGCGCTCGAGGATCTTGAGGTCGATGCCCTCGAGGATCGGCGCGTCGTCGCCCGCCACGCCACCGAGCTGCCAGCGGCGGACCCCGCTACCCTGGAGCAGAAAGACGTCATACTGATCGACATGCGGGCCCACGCTGCCGCCGGGTGGGGCGTAGCTGACCATGACATCGTCGAGCCGCCAGCGCGGCAGAAAGTGGAACTGCGCGAGCAGGTCGTTGACCTCGGGCACGTAGTGATCCACCGCCTGCACCAGCAAGGTCCAGTCCCGCTCGGGAAGGCGGGCGAAGGTGGCGTCATCGAAGGGGCCGTGGCTGACCTGCCAGGGGCCGTCGGGGCCGTGCTCCTCGACCAGGCGTGACTCGACGCCTTCCTCGCAGGCCAGGCCGGCCAGTTCCTCGGGGGCGAGTGGCGAGACGAAGTCGGGCAGGGCGCCGCGAATCAGCAGCGGCTTCTTCTGCCAGTACTCGCGCAGGAAGTCGCGGGCCGAGCGGCCACCGAGCAGGGTGAGCGGAGTGTCGTCGGGGGACATGGGTACCACCTCTTGACGAAATACTGAAGTCGCGGGACGGGATTGGTGGCTTCGAGTCGCGGCTTTTCCGGCAACAGGCCTGTACGAGGGCGCTGTGAACCCTTCCTTGGGCGCTACTTTTTCCATCCTTGGAAAAAGACCCTCTTCAGGCCTATTCCCGGCGCCGCTTACCGTACTGGCGCTAGGCGCTTACAGCTGGCGCGCCTGCTCCGCGGCATTGCCCACGTAGGTGGCCGGCGAGAGCGCCTTGAGCTCGGCCTTGACCGTTTCGGGCAGTTCCAGCGTGTCGATGAAGGCGGCGAAGCCGGCCTGATCGATGCGCTTGCCGCGGGTCAGTTCCTTGAGCTTCTCGTAGGGCTTCTCGATGCCGTAGCGGCGCATCACCGTCTGGATCGGTTCGGCCAGCACTTCCCAGCTGTTGTCGAGGTCCTCGGCCAGGCGGGCCGGATTGGCCTCGAGCTTGCCGACGCCCTTGAGGGTCGCCTGGTAGGCGATCAGCCCGTAGGCCAGGCCGACGCCCAGGTTGCGCAGCACCGTGGAGTCGGTGAGGTCGCGCTGCCAGCGCGAGATCGGCAGCTTCTGCGCCAGGTGGGTGAGCAGGGCGTTGGCCAGCCCCAGGTTGCCTTCGGAGTTCTCGAAGTCGATGGGGTTGACCTTGTGCGGCATGGTCGAGGAGCCGATCTCGCCGGCGATGGTCTTCTGCTTGAAGTAGCCCAGCGAGATGTAGCCCCAGACGTCGCGGTCGAAGTCGATGAGGATGGTGTTGAAGCGGCAGATGGCGTCGAACAGCTCGGCGATGTAGTCGTGGGGCTCGATCTGGGTGGTGTAGGGGTTGAAGCTCAGCCCCAGGCCCTCGACGAACAGGCGCGCGTTCTGCGCCCAGTCGATCTCCGGGTAGGTCGCCAGGTGGGCATTGTAGTTGCCCACCGCGCCGTTGATCTTGCCGAGGATCTCGGCGGCCTCGATCTGACGAAGCTGGCGGCGCAGCCGGTAGGCGACGTTGGCCATCTCCTTGCCCAGGGTGGTGGGGCTGGCGGTCTGGCCGTGGGTGCGCGAGAGCATGGGTTGCTCGGCGTGCTCGTGAGCCAGGCGCTCGACGGCGGCGACCACATCGCGCAGGGTCGGCAGCAGGGCGTCGAGGCCGTCGCGCAGCATCACCCCGTAGGAGAGGTTGTTGATGTCCTCGCTGGTGCAGGCGAAGTGGATGAACTCGGTGACCGCGTGCAGTTCGGGAACCCCGGCGACCTGCTCCTTGAGGAAGTACTCCACTGCCTTGACGTCATGGTTGGTGGTGCGCTCGATCTCCTTGATGCGCTCGGCATCGGCGACCGAGAATTCGCTGACGAGCCGGCCGAGAAAGGCCGTGGCCTCGGCCGACAGGGGCGGGACCTCGACGATCTGCGGGTGCGCGGCGAGGCGCTCCAGCCAGCGGACCTCGACGGTGACGCGGGCGCGGATCAGGCCGAATTCACTGAAATGCTCGCGCAGCGGCTCGGCCTTGGAGGCATAGCGGCCGTCGACGGGGGAAAGGGCGGTGAGCGGAGAGAGCTGCATGGTATCGTCCGGTATCTCGGGGCGCCGTGGCGGCGGCGCCAAACGGTTGGCGAAAAGGCGTGTTCAGCGCCACTGCTCCAGGGCCTTGCGCATGGCGCCGCGCTGGAACAGCAGCTTCCAGCGGCGGCCGCCCTGCTGGTGCCAGAGCAGGGCGAAGCGGATGCCGGAGAGCAGGGCGGTGCGGACGCGCTCGGGCATCATCCGCTGCTGCAACAGGCTGGGCTCGCCCTGGACCACGATGCGCTGGCGGAAGGTCGAGATGGTGTCCTGATAGAGCTCGCCGAGGCTGGCCACCACGTTCTCGTGGGTCTCGCCGAAGTGCTCGGCCTGCCCCTGGATGCGGGTCAGCCGCTCGCCCAGGGTGTCTAGCATGGCGTCCTGCTGGCGCAGCTTCTGCATCAGCATCAGCAGCGTGAAGCCGTAGCGCAGCACGTTGGGGTCGGTGCGCTGGCGAGCGACGATGGCCTCGAGCACGTCCAGCCCCAGGCGCAGGTTGTTGGGGTGGCCGCCGTAGATGGCCTCGAAGGAGGCGGGGTTGGTATCCAGCGTGGCCCGCAGCTGGGTGTCCCAGGCCCGCGCGTCGCACTGCCCCTGACGGGCCAGCTGGTCGACCAGGGCGGCGGCCTGGAAGACCCCGGCCAGGGCCAGGGTCTGTCGTGACACGGGGTCGTCGGGGGCCGTGTGGATCGGGGTGGCGTTCATGCGGCCAGCGTCTCCCGTTGCCAGGTGTCGCGAATCACGCCGCCGCCGAGGCAGACGTCGTCGTCGTAGAGCACCAGCGACTGGCCCGGCGTCACCGCGCGCTGCGGCTCGTCGAAGTGAACCTCCACGCCGCCATCGTCGCGGGTGCGCATGCGGCAGGGCACGTCGGTCTGGCGGTAGCGGGTCTTGGCGGTGAGGCGTGCCTCGGCGGCCGGTGGCTGCCCGGCGATCCAGTCCATCGCCTCGGTGACCAGCGCATCGCTGTACAGCAGCGGATGGTGCTTGCCCTGGACCACGATCAGCACGTTGCGCTCGAGGTCCTTGTCGGCGACGTACCAGGGCGCGTCCGGATAGTCGGCCAGCCCGCCGATGCCCAGCCCCTGGCGCTGGCCGAGGGTGTAGTACAT
Source organism: Modicisalibacter tunisiensis (assembly GCF_020148005.1). Taxonomy (GTDB): domain Bacteria; phylum Pseudomonadota; class Gammaproteobacteria; order Pseudomonadales; family Halomonadaceae; genus Modicisalibacter; species Modicisalibacter tunisiensis. The sequence continues at coordinate 2,130,160 of NZ_JAGXFD010000001.1, forward strand.
CAGCCCCATGTGCTCGCCGATGTCGTCGCCCTCGGGGGTCTCGATGCGTCCCGGCTGGGCCGGCAGGTACTGCTGCAGGAAGTCGCGGAAGCGGCGCTCGCCGATGAAGCAGATGCCGGTGGAATCCTTCTTGCGCGCGGTGACCAGGTCATGGCGCTCGGCGAGCTCGCGCACCCGGGGCTTTTCCAGCTCGCCGACCGGGAACAGGGTGCGGGCGATCGCGGCCTCGGGCACGGCGTGCAGGAAATAGCTCTGGTCCTTGTTGGCATCGAGTCCCTTGAGCAGGCGCGCCCGACCGTCGCGCTCGCCGCGGCGCACGTAGTGGCCGGTGGCGATCGCCTCGGCACCCAGCATCTCGGCGTATTCGAGAAACACCTTGAACTTGATCTCGCGGTTGCACAGCACATCCGGGTTGGGGGTGCGCCCGGCGCGATACTCGGCGAGGAAGTGCTCGAAGACGTTGTCCCAGTACTCGGCGGCGAAATTGGCGGTGTGCAGGGGGATGCCCAGCTTGTCGCACACCGCCTGGGCGTCCGCCAGGTCTTCCTTCGCGGTGCAGTATTCGGTGCCGTCGTCCTCGTCCCAGTTCTTCATGAACAGGCCCTCGACCCGATAGCCCTGTTCGAGCAGCAACAGGGCCGAGACGGAGGAGTCGACACCGCCGGACATGCCGACGATGACCTTGCCGGTGGCTGAAGGCGCCGTAGCTTGGGGCATAACGTCCCTCGAGTGGAACAGGGGTGAATCGCAGTGGCGCGGATTATACCCGAAACCGGACGCGGGCTTCGAGCGTCAGCCTTCGTGGATGACCGACAGCGGGAAGCGCCGCCCCGCGCGATAGTCGCGGATCCGGGTGAGCACCAGCGGGCTGCGCAGGCGCCCCTCCTGCGCCAGGGACTCGATCTCCTCGGGACGCAGCCAGTGCGCGCCGAGGATGCCGTGGTCGAGCGGTGTCGTGTGCGCGGCCCGGGGCCGGGCGATGAAGCCGTGGCTGTGAAAGACCAGGCCGTCGGCGGCGGTGAAGATGTAAAGCCCCAGATAAGCGGTGATGGCCACGTCCCAGGCGGTTTCCTCGCGGGTCTCGCGACGTGCGGCCTCGATCAGGCGCTCGCCCGGCTCCAGGTGGCCGGCGGGCTGGTTGAACTGGCTGGCCGGGCCGCCGCGGTCCTCCTCCACCAGCAGGAAGCGGTCATCATGGGGGATCACCGTGGCGACGGTGACACGCGGGGACCAGCGGCTCATGAGCGCGACCTCCGGCGGCGTGTGCCCGGGGCACGCTTGCCCGGGGCACGCGACCGCGGCGCCGCCGGGGCATGCAGGACCTCCCGGCGCCACTGTCCCGGTGCCAGGCCGTCGAGCCGCCAGGGGCCGATCGCCACGCGGATCAGGCGCAGGGTGGGGTGGCCGACATGGGCCGTCATGCGGCGGACCTGACGGTTGCGGCCTTCCTCGATGGTCAGTTCGAGCCAGTGGGTGGGGATGCCGGCGCGATGGCGGATCGGCGGGTCGCGCGGTGGCACCTCCGGCGCGGCGAGCCGCTTCACCCGGGCCGGGCGCGTGGGGCCGTCATTGAGGGTCACGCCGCGGCGCAGGGCCTCGAGGGCATCGTCGTCCGGCGTCCCCTCGACCTGGACCCAGTAGGTCTTGGGCTGCTTGTGGCGCGGGTGGCTGATGCGCTGGATCAGCGCGCCGTCGTCGGTGAGCAGCAGCAGGCCCTCGGAGTCGTAGTCGAGCCGGCCGGCGGCATAGATGCCGGGCACATCGATGGCCTCGGCCAGGGTCGCCCGGCCGCGCGCGTCGGTGAACTGCGAGAGCATGTGGTAGGGCTTGTGCAACAGGTAAAGATCGCTCATGGCGGGGGCGGCTCGTTGCTCGGAGATTGTCGACATTGTTCATGCGGACCCGGGCCGACGCTGTTATACTGCGGCCCGACCGCAGGGGTACCAGCGTCTAACCGTGAACCAGGGCATCCCCCGGGCGCCCGCTCGCCGGGATGGACCAAGCGCCTGCGCGGCTACCCAGTTTACCGCAATCGGGCCGGCAGCTCGCCGGTGATGTCGGGGCTGCCGGCCCGGTTGGCAGTGACGCCGATTTCTTGCAATCGCAGCGAAACAGAGAGGTTAACGCAACGATGTCCAAATCGCCGAAGATCATCTATACGCTCACCGACGAGGCCCCGGCACTGGCGACCCATTCCCTGTTGCCGATCATCGACGCCTTCACCGATCCGGCCGGCATCGACGTGGAGACGCGCGACATCTCTCTGGCGGGGCGCATCATTTCCCTGTTCCCCGAGTATCTCACCGATGAACAGCGCATCGCCGACGACCTGGCCGAGCTGGGTGAGCTGACCAAGACGCCGGAAGCCAACATCATCAAGCTGCCCAACATCAGTGCTTCCGTGCCGCAGCTCAAGGCCGCCATCAAGGAGCTGCAGTCTCAGGGCTACAAGCTGCCCGACTACCCGGAAGAGCCCGGCAACGACACCGAGCGCGACATCAAGGCGCGCTACGATCGTGTCAAGGGCAGCGCGGTCAACCCGGTGCTGCGTGAGGGCAACTCCGATCGCCGTGCGCCGCAGTCGGTCAAGAACTTCGCCCGCAAGTATCCGCACCGCCTGGGCGAGTGGAGCGCCGACTCGCGTTCCCACGTGGCTCACATGAGCGACGGTGACTTCTACGGCAGCGAGACGTCCGCGGTCATGGAGAGCGCCGGCAGCGTCAAGATCGCGCTTCACGGCGCCGACGGCAGCGTCAAGGTGCTCAAGGAGGCCGTGCCGGTGCTGGCCGGTGAAGTGATCGACGCTGCGGTGATGAGCCGTCAGGCGCTGCGTCGCTTCGTCGCCGAGGCCATCGAGGATGCCAAGTCGCAGGACGTGCTGTTCTCGCTGCACCTCAAGGCGACCATGATGAAGGTCTCCGATCCGATCATGTTCGGCATCGTGGTCTCCGAGTTCTACAAGGAGGTGCTGGCCAAGTACGCCGACGATCTCAAGCAGGTCGGCTTCGACCCCAACAACGGCATCGGCGATCTCTACGCCACCATCCAGTCGCTGGCCGAGGACAAGCGCCAGGCCATCGAGTCCGACATCCAGGCGTTGTACGCCGAGCGTCCGTCACTGGCGATGGTCAACTCGCACAAGGGCATCACCAACCTGCACGTGCCCTCTGATGTGATCATCGATGCCTCGATGCCGGCGATGATCCGCGATTCCGGCAAGATGTGGGGCGCCGACGACGCCCTGCACGACACCAAGGCGGTGATCCCCGACCGCTGCTACGCCGGCATCTATCAGGTGGTGATCGAGGACTGCAAGAAGAATGGTGCCTTCGATCCGACCACCATGGGCAGCGTGCCCAACGTCGGCCTGATGGCCCAGAAGGCCGAGGAGTACGGTTCTCACGACAAGACCTTCCATATCCCGGCCGCCGGCACCGTGCGCGTCACCGACGCCCAGGACAATGTGGTCTTCGAGCACAGGGTCGAGGAGGGCGACATCTGGCGCATGTGCCAGACCAAGGACGCCCCGATTCAGGACTGGGTCAAGCTGGCCGTGGCGCGTGCCCGCGACAGCCAGACGCCGGCGGTGTTCTGGCTCGATGCCAACCGGGGGCACGACGCCCAGCTGATCGAGAAGGTCGAGCGTTATCTGAAGGATCACGACACCGACGGCCTGGATATCCGCATCATGACTCCCGAAGACGCCATGCGCTTCTCGCTGGAGCGGATCCGTGCCGGCAAGGACACCATCTCCGTGACCGGCAACGTGCTGCGTGATTACCTGACCGACCTGTTCCCGATCATGGAGCTGGGTACCAGCGCCAAGATGCTCTCCATCGTGCCGCTGATGAACGGCGGTGGCCTGTTCGAGACCGGGGCGGGCGGCAGCGCGCCCAAGCACGTCCAGCAGTTCCTGGAAGAGAACCACCTGCGCTGGGATTCGCTGGGCGAGTTCCTGGCCCTGGCCGCCTCGCTCGAGCATCTGGGCAAGACCTTCGACAATGCCCGGGCGCGGGTGCTGGCCAAGGCGCTGGACCAGGCCAACGGCGAGTTCCTCGACAGCAACAAGTCGCCCTCGCGCAAGGTCGGCGAGATCGACAATCGCGGCAGCCACTTCTACCTGGCGCTCTACTGGGCCAAGGCCGTGGCCGCCCAGAATGACGACGCCGAGCTCAAGGCTCAGTTCGCCGAGCTGGCCCGTAAGCTCGAGGAAAACGAGGACGCCATCCTGGCCGAGCTCAACGGCGTGCAGGGTCAGCCGGTGGATATCCGCGGCTACTATCATCCCGACTACGCACTGACCAGCCAGGCCATGCGTCCCAGCAAGACGCTCAACGACGCCCTGGGTGTCGTCAAGGACTGAGTCTTCGCTGGCTGAGCATCCCGAATCCCCGCTCGCTCGGCGAGCGGGGTTTTTTTGTTGCCCCCCTTGCAAGGTGACGGTTGCGGACGCATCTTGCAGGGAACCCCGAAGCCGTGGCCGCGTCTCATGTTCATGGAGCACGCGCCCTGCTTTCGGCTTGTACAGATGGATTCTGGCTCTTATGTTCAATAGAGACGAGACAATGTCGATGACCGCGGTGGCGTCATGGCTCGCGACAGGAAAGGAGGGGCTTGTGCCGATCCCGGGAGCGGCGATTACCGCCGGGATGACGCGACCGCCGGGCCCCGAGGAGGAGGGCGAAGGCGAGCTCGCCACCCGCCCGGCGGAGCCGAAGCTCGAGGAGCCGCCGCGCTACAAGGTGGTGCTCCACAACGACGATTACACGCCCATGGAATTCGTCGTCGAGGTGCTGCAGACCTTCTTCTACATGGACCATGAGAAAGCCGTGCAGATCATGATGGCGGTCCATACCCAGGGCAAGGCGACCTGCGGCATCTATACCCGCGACATCGCGGAGACCAAGAGCCACCAGGTCAACGAATACGCGCGAGAATGCCAGCATCCACTGCTGTGCGACATCGACAGGGCCGACTGACGCCTGGCAACGTGACAGTCAGGGGTTGCGAAAGACTCCAAAGTGCCCGATTGTGAAAGTGCCGACGATGCCCGAGGCGGCGAGAAGGGGACTGCCATGCTGAGCAAAGAACTTGAACTCACCCTGAACACGGCCTTCACGGTGGCGCGCTCCAAGCGGCATGAATTCATGACCGTCGAGCATCTGCTGCTGGCCCTGCTGGACAATGCGTCGGCCGCCGATGTGCTGCGTGCCTGCGGCGCCAGCCTCGACAAGCTGCGTTCCGACCTGCAGGACTTCATCAACTCCACGACGCCGCTGATTCCCGAGGATCAGGAGGATCGCGAGACCCAGCCGACCCTGGGGTTCCAGCGTGTGCTGCAGCGCGCCGTCTTCCACGTGCAGTCCTCCGGCAAGTCCGAGGTCACCGGCGCCAACGTGCTGGTGGCGATCTTCTCCGAGCAGGAAAGCCAGGCCGTCTATTTCCTGAAGCAGCAGAACGTGGCCCGCGTCGATGCGGTCAACTACATAGCCCATGGCATCTCCAAGGTGGCCGGCCACGGACAGAACCCGTCGCCGTCCCAGGAGGCCGAAGAGGGGGAAGAGGGTATGAGCGAAGGCAATGCCCACCCGTTGACCGGCTACGCGACCAACCTCAACGAGCAGGCGCGTCTCGGCAAGATCGACCCCCTGATCGGTCGCGATCACGAACTCGAGCGTACCGTGCAGATCCTGGCGCGGCGGCGCAAGAACAACCCGCTGCTGGTCGGCGAGGCCGGGGTCGGCAAGACGGCGATCGCCGAGGGGCTGGCCAAGCGCATCGTCGAGGAGGACGTGCCCGACGTCATCAGCGATGCCGTGGTCTATGCGCTGGACATGGGCGCGTTGCTGGCCGGCACCAAGTACCGTGGCGACTTCGAGAAGCGCCTCAAGGCGCTGCTCGCCGAGCTCAAGAAGCAGCCCAATGCCATCCTGTTCATCGACGAGATTCATACGGTGATTGGCGCCGGCGCGGCCTCCGGCGGCGTGATGGATGCCTCCAACCTGCTCAAGCCGCTGCTCTCCTCCGGCGAGCTGCGCTGCATCGGGTCGACCACCTTCCAGGAATTCCGCGGCATCTTCGAGAAGGATCGCGCCCTGGCGCGGCGGTTCCAGAAGGTCGATGTGCTCGAGCCCACGGTCGAGGACACCATCCGTATCCTCAAGGGGCTGCGCGGGCGCTTCGAGGAGCACCATCAGCTCAAGTACACCGACGGGGCGCTGGACAGCGCCGTGCGCCTGGCGGACCGCTACATCAACGATCGCCACCTGCCCGACAAGGCGATCGACGTGATCGACGAGGCCGGCGCACATCAGCGCCTGCTGCCGCCCGAGATGCGGGTCGCGACCATCGACACCGAGCAGGTCGAGGCGGTGGTGGCGTCGATCGCGCGGATTCCGCCGAAGAGCGTTTCCTCGTCGGATCGCAAGCTGCTCTCCAACCTGGACCGTGACCTGAAGATGCTGGTCTTCGGTCAGGACGAGGCCATCGACAGCCTGGCGGCGGCGATCAAGCTCTCGCGGGCGGGGCTCAAGTCTCCCGACAAGCCGGTGGGCAGCTTCCTGTTCGCCGGGCCGACCGGGGTCGGCAAGACCGAGGTGGCCCGCCAGCTTGCCCAGCTGATGGGTATCTCGCTGGTGCGCTTCGACATGTCGGAGTACATGGAACGGCACACCGTGTCGCGGCTGATCGGTGCCCCTCCCGGCTACGTCGGCTACGATCAGGGCGGCCTGCTGACCGAGGCGGTCACCAAGCAGCCGCACTGCGTGCTGCTGCTCGACGAGATCGAGAAGGCGCATCCCGAGGTCTTCAACCTGCTGCTGCAGGTGATGGACCATGGCCGCCTGACCGACAACAATGGCCGCGAGGCGGACTTCCGCCACGTGATCCTGATCATGACCTCGAATGCCGGTGCCGAGCAGATTGCCCGTCGCTCGATCGGCTTCCAGACCCAGGATCACTCCACGGACGGCATGGAGATGATTCGCAAGACCTTCACGCCGGAGTTCCGCAACCGCCTGGACGGCATCATCCAGTTCCACGGCCTGGCCCCGGATATCGTGCGCAACGTGGTCGACAAGTTCCTGGTCGAACTGCAGGCCCAGCTCGACGAGAAGCGTGTCCAGCTGGACGTGGACGATGCCGCCAAGGCCTGGCTGGCCGACAAGGGCTACGATCCCGAGATGGGGGCACGGCCGATGGCGCGCGTGATTCAGGAGAAGCTCAAGAAGCCGCTGGCGGAACTCATCCTGTTCGGCGAGCTGGCCGAGCACGGCGGTCTGGTGCACGTCACCGTGGAAGGCGACGAGCTGCATCTGGCCACGGAAGCCGAGGTCGCCTGACGGCGTCGGCTTCCGGCTTCCGGCATCCGGACTAGGGGCCGGCCCTCGGCCCCGGGCCCGCCTTCACGATCCGCGCCTCGTCTTCGGACGGGGCGTTTTTCATGGCGAGTCAGGCGGGGTCATGCATCGGTGTCGGAGAGAATGGCGTACACCGGGTCGCCAGTGCCGGCTGGCCGCGGTCGAGTGGAGTCAGACCACAGAGGCCTGTGGCGCCACGCTGCCGCGGCGACAAGGGGGCGGTGGAGGCGCGTTCAGCGAGAACGGTAGACGATGCGGCCCTTGGAGAGGTCGTAGGGCGTCAGTTCGACCTTGACCTTGTCACCGGTCAGGATACGGATGTAGTTCTTGCGCATCTTGCCGGAAATGTGTGCGGTGACGACATGGCCGTTTTCCAGCTCGACGCGAAACATGGTGTTGGGCAGCGTGTCGACGACGACACCTTCCATTTCGATATGATCTTCTCGTGCCATATAGGCGAACCCTCGATGGTGGACTAGGTCATCACGATGACGTCGTTGGCATGCTGCGACGCCGTCATCGATCAAGATAGCCCGATATTTTGCCGCATGCCGCGCGTCAAGGCAAAGAATCAGCGCTGTCGCCGCGGAATCGCCCGGCGCCAGTGACGGCCATCAAGAAACTCGAGCGGCTGGAAGGCCTGCTTGTAGTTCATCTTCGATGACTCGCGGATCCAGTACCCCAGGTAGACGTGCGCCAGGCCCAGGCGGCGGGCCAGCTCGATCTGGTAAAGGACGGCATGAGTGCCCAGCGAGCGCCGGGCGTATTCGGCATCGGGGTCGAAGAAGGTGTAGATCGCCGACAGGCCGTGACCGAGGGTGTCGATGGCGGCGACACCGAGCAGCTGCCCGTTCAGGCGGAACTCCAGCAGCCGCGCATAGGGATGATCCAGGGTCAGGAAGGTCCGATACTGCTCGTGGCTCGGCGGATACATGTCGCCGTCAGCATGGCGGGTGCGAATGTAGCGCGCATACAGGGCATAGTGTTCGGGGTCGAAGACGGCGGGGCGGTCGTGCCATTCCAGATCCGCGTTGCGCTGCCGGAGCTTGCGCTGCGTGCGGCTGGGGGTGAAGTCGGCCACCGGAATGCGTACCGAGATGCAGGCGCTGCAGCCCTCGCAGTGCGGGCGATAGAGATGGCGCCCGCTGCGCCGGAAGCCGAGCAGCGCCAGCGAATCGTAGACGCCTTGCCCGGGCGATTCCTGAGGATCGAGAAACAGCGTCGTCGCCTCGCGGCCGGGCAGGTAACTGCAGGCATGAGGGACGGTCAGGAAGAAGCGCAGATCCCTGGCCGGCTGTCGCGGCGTGCTACTGCTCACGATCTCGGCCTCCCGAATGGCAGCGAAATGGCGGGGCCAGTGCCCAGGATTCCGCCGGCAGGGCGGCGTATTGCTCAAGATAGTCGATGAATGCTTCGCGGGCGATCTCCCGGGCGCCCAGGCTGGCCAGGTGGGCGGTGTGCATCTGGCAGTCGATCAGACCGCCGCCCTGGGCCTGCAGGTGGTGGGCCAGATGCACCAGGGCGATCTTGGAGGCATCGTTCTCGCGACTGAACATCGATTCGCCGAAGAACATGCGTCCCAGCGCCACCCCGTAGAGGCCGCCGACCAGCTGCCCGTCACGCCAGACTTCCACCGAGTGCGCATGGCCCAGCGCGTGAAGGCGCTGGTAAGCGGCCTGCATGGCGGCGGTGATCCAGGTGCCGTCGGCATCCTCTCGCGGGGCGGCGCAGGCGGTGATGACGTCGGCGAAGCACTGGTCGCGACTGACCGTGAAGCCGCCGTTGCGCAGCCGCTTGGCAAGGCTGCGCCGCACCCGGATCTCCTCGGGAAACAGCACCAGGCGGGGGGTCGGGCACCACCAGAGGATCGGCTGGTCGTCGCTGAACCAGGGAAAGATACCGCGCCGGTAGGCGGCCAGCAGCCACTCGGGGGTGAGGGCGCCGCCGGCGGCCAGCAGACCCGGCGGCGCGTCGAAGGCGTCGGCGATGTCGGGAAACTGCACGGGGGACTCGGCTAGCCAGGGCAACATGAGGTGGCGGGTCTCGTGATCGGGGTGTCGGCGACAAGTGTGCCGCCGCTAACCGCTGCGCTCAATGCCCGGCCGGCCCCCTGTGACCGCCGGGTCTGGCTCGGTATGATGGCGGGCATGGAACGGGGCGGCGCCCGCGGGGCTCGCCGTTGCCGAGGACGGAAAGGGAGAAGGCCTTTTGCGCAAGACATCGTCTGAAGGGCGTCGCCAGAGCGCCGCCCAGGCCCGGGAACGGGCGCGTCGGTTCGGCCTGCGGCTGCAGGGCGCGACGCGGGAGGGCACGGTGATCGTGCTGCTCGCGACGTGCATCTTTCTGCTGCTGGCCCTGTTCAGCTATTCGCCCGCGGATCCCGGCTGGTCGCACAGCGGGCCGGAGCAGGCGGTGAGCAACTGGATGGGGGCCTTCGGTGCCTGGCTGTCCGACGTGCTCTATTCGCTGTTCGGGGCCAGCGCCCTCTGGTGGCCCGGGATGCTGGGCTTCGCCGCCTGGCGCCTGATGCGCCGTCGCGAGGTGCGCCTGGAGTGGGATGCCACGGCGCTGGCGGTGCGGGCCGGCGGGCTGGTGCTGCTGGTCATGGCCACCACCAGCCTCGGGGCGCTGCATTTCTACAACCCGCACAGCGACCTGCCCTATCAGGCCGGCGGCATCCTCGGCGAAGGGCTCTCCGGTGCCCTGACGCCCACGGTAGGGCGGCGCGGCGCCACGCTGGTCGCGCTGGTCGCCTTCCTGGCCGGTTTCCCGCTGTTTTCCGGGCTCTCCTGGCTGACGGTGATGGACGAACTGGGGCTGCGCTTCCATCGCGCCCTGCAGTGGTTGAGCACCCAGTTCGGCCTGGCGCGCGAGGCGCTGCCCCGTCGTCGCGAGAGCGAGGCCACGGGAGACGCCGAGGAGCTCGCGACGGCCGAGCCGGAGGATGACGACGCGATGGCCGACGCCGAACCGGCCCGCCGGTGGTGGCAGCGCCGGCGCGAGGAGCCGGTGCTGGCCGGTGGGCCGCGCCAGGAGCCCAATCTGGGCGACATCGGGGGCGCCTCGGCCGAGTCCGAGCGGCCCACGCAGGCAGCCTCCCGCGAAGACGCCAGCACCGAGATCCCCTGGGATGTCCCCGATCGCACGCCCTCGGCCAGGCAGCCGGGTGCGGCTCAGGCGGCCGACGAGCCGGCTTCGCCGAGCGCCCCCGAGCCGTCGCGCGAGGCCGGGGCTGCCGCCTCGCCACGACAGGCGAGCGATGCGCAGGCGCCAGGCCCCGAGCCGCCGTTGCAAGAGGCGAACGACGAGCCGGAGGCCCGGCCCGAGCCATCGGTGGAGACACGGCGCCGCGAACCCTCGATCAACTTGGAGGCCGCGGCTGCCACCCCGACGCGGCAGGACAATGCCCCACCGGAGCCGGTGCTGCCGGACGACGAGCCGATCATCCCCGCCAGCCTGTCGCGCCCGGTTCGGGATGAGCCACCGGCGACGCCGGCTCACGACCGTGTCGACGCGGCGTCGAAGGACGAATCGATCGCCAGCGTGCGCTCACCGGCGCCGCGCTCCGAGCCGCCGACGCACGATGACCGTCCGGGGCCGGACCCCGAGGCGTCTGCCGAGCCTGCCCCGGACACGCCGCCCGAGGCGCCGGCTGCTCGTGAGCCCGCCGGACGCGCGGCGCACGCGTCCGTCGAAGACGCGGAGACGCATCACCAGGGCGCCCCGACGCGCCAGGCCGAGGCGCCGACGCCGCCTGTCGTGCCGCGCGAGCCTGATACGCGCGAACCCGATGCGCCGGCGCCCGCCACCGGCGAGCCGCGCATCGCCGGTGCGGAGCAGGCCCGGGAAGCCGCCCGGGAGCCGGACGGCCCGGCGCTGTGGACGGTCGAGCATCTGCAGAACCAGCGCCCGGTGCTCGATGACCTGCCGGAGCCGGACGGTGACTTCCCGTCGCTGCGCCTGCTCACGCCGCCGGATCCGCATCAGCCCAACTACACGCCGGAGCAGCTGGCCGACATGGCCGAGCTGCTCGAGACGCGGCTGCGCGAATACGGTGTCAAGGCCGAGGTGGTCGAGACCTGGCCGGGGCCGGTGATCACGCGCTTCGAGATCAAGCCTGCCGCCGGGGTGAAGGTCTCCAAGATCAGCAACCTGGCCAAGGACCTGGCGCGCTCGCTGATGGTCAAGAGCGTGCGGGTGGTGGAGGTGATCCCGGGCCGCCCCACGGTGGGCATCGAGATTCCCAACCCACACCGCGCCATGATCCGCCTGCGCGAGGTGATCGACTCCGACCGCTACCAGCAGGCCGATTCCGCCCTGACCCTGGCGCTGGGCCAGGACATCGGCGGCGGCCCGGTGGTGGCCAACCTGGGCAAGATGCCCCACCTGCTGGTGGCCGGTACCACCGGCTCGGGCAAGTCGGTGGGCGTCAACGCCATGCTGATCTCCATGCTGCTCAAGGCGACCCCGGAAGACGTCCGGATGATCATGGTCGACCCCAAGATGCTCGAGCTGTCGGTCTACGACGGCATCCCGCACCTGCTGGCGCCGGTGGTCACCGACATGAAGGAGGCCGCCAACGGCCTGCGCTGGTGCGTGGCGGAGATGGAGCGCCGCTACAAGCTGATGGCGGCGATGGGGGTGCGCAACATCGCCGGCTTCAACGCCAAGCTCGACGAGGCCGAGCGCGCCGGTGCCCAGGTCGCCGATCCACTGTGGGAACCGCAGCCGTGGCAGATGCACGAACAGCCGCCGGTGCTCGAGAAGCTGCCCTACATCGTGGTGGTGATCGACGAGTTCGCCGACATGTTCATGATCGTCGGCAAGAAGGTCGAGGAGCTGATCGCGCGGCTGGCCCAGAAGGCCCGTGCGGCGGGCATCCACCTGATTCTCGCCACCCAGCGGCCGTCGGTGGATGTGGTCACCGGCCTGATCAAGGCCAACATACCCACGCGGATGGCCTTCCAGGTCTCGTCCAAGGTCGATTCGCGGACCATCCTCGATCAGGGGGGCGCGGAGAACCTGCTCGGCCACGGTGACATGCTCTACCTGCCGGCCGGCGCCGGCATGCCGACCCGTGTCCACGGCGCCTTCGTCGATGACGACGAGGTGCATCGGGTGGTCGAGGACTGGAAGCGTCGCGGCGAGCCGGAGTACATCGAGGAGATCCTCTCCGGCGGCGTCTCCGCCGATGCCCTGACCGGCCTGGAGGCCGAGGGCGGTGGCGACGGCGACGATGCCGAGCAGGACGCGCTCTACGACGAGGCGGTGATGTTCGTCACCGAGTCGCGCCGGGCCTCGATCTCCGCCGTGCAGCGCCGCTTCAAGATCGGCTACAACCGCGCGGCGCGCCTGGTGGAGGCCATGGAGATGGCCGGTGTCGTCTCCACCATGGGGACCAACGGCTCCCGCGAGGTGCTGTCCCCGCGAGCGGGGGGCGACTAGCAGCGCGCCCGCCACCGACGCGGGCGTCTCCCCTGGGAGACGCCCCCCTTCAACCATGCAACCAGCATGAAAGCGCCGGCAGGCCTGCAACCCGCCGGCGTCCATACAGTCCGAGTGACAGGATTCCAGTTGGAACCGTCCAGGGAGACAGAGCACCATGATAGTGAAGAAGACCCTTGCCGTTATCACCATGACCCTGGCCATGCCGCTCGCGGCCCTGGCCAGCGAAGGGGCGGATCGCCTGACCCGCATGCTCGAGCCGCTGCAGACCTTCGAGGCGCGCTTCGAGCAGCAGATCCTCGACGCCAGCGGCGAGCGTCTCCAGGAAGCCCACGGCCAGATGTGGCTCGCGCGTCCCGGCAAGTTCCGCTGGGAGGTGGAGGCTCCCTACCAGCAGGAGGTGATCTCCGACGGCCAGGAGGTGATGCTGCACGACCCCGACCTGGAGCAGGCCACCATCCAGGCCCTGGATCATCGCGTCACCCATACCCCGGCCCTGCTGCTCTCCGGCAGTGCCAGCGACCTGGTCGACAGCTATGACGTGACTCGCCAGCAGCAGGGGGGCGCCGAGACCTTCACCCTGCTGCCCAAGTCGGCGGATACCCTGTTCGAGGAGCTGAAGATGACCTTCCGCGGTGAGCTGCTGACCACCCTGCAGATGACCGACAGCACCGGGCAGCGCACCGCCATCGAGTTTCGCGATGCCACCATGAACCAGGCCATCGACGACAGCCGCTTCGTCTTCGATATCCCCGAGGGCACCGATGTGATCCGCGATACGCAGTAATCCCGGGCTACGCCCGGAGCTGTAAGCTATAAGCTTTCCTGATTACGTACGACGCTCAGCTGTGCTACGAAAGCCATCGAAAAATCCTTAATTTTCAAAAATATATGATCATCACTGCATTGGAGGTGCCGGTCTGGGTCAAAATTCACGATGTGGGTTTTTCTCCGCATGAGCTTGAATCGTAGGCGTTTAGGTGGCAAATCCTCCAGCGTGGTTGAGTTTAATGCGTAATCAGGAAAATGTTGGCACGTCTATCGCGTTCCGGTGAGCTGACGCCGGTATGGGTCCCCACGCCGGAGCAGGAGGCGGTGCGCGACCTGACGCGGGCTCGCTGTGGAACTGCTCGTGAGTGGCATGCGCCTGGTAGCGCTGGATCACCGCCTGCGGTGCCTCGTCCAGGCTGGTCCACCAGCCTTCCAGTTCATAGTCCGGTTCGATCAGCAGCTGGCCATCGCGATCGGCGGTGCGCTCGACCAGGCGCATCACACGCTTGACGACGTATTCGACCTTGTCGTCATCGCGGATTGAGACGGTCTGCGTCCACAGCGCCTGGCGCTTACCCGGGCGCAGCTCCTCCCAGTAGTCCCCGGCCACGGCCAGCCAGGTGGCCAGGTCTTCCTTGGCCGAGCGGCGCGGGTTCCACTTGACGAGATAGTCCAGCACGCGCCCGTCCTCGGCGCAGGCCCGGCGTTGCTGTTCAAGCAGCGCCAGATGCGCCTGGCTGTCGAAGCCGCTGTCCTCACGCAGCAGGAGGGGCTGTTCGGTCAGGCCCTGGGCGCGGGGCAGCACCCGCTCCAGGAAGGCGTTGCTCTCCTTCATGGTGTGCTGCTTGCCGGGACGCAGTTCCAGGCCCAGACACCAGCCTTCATTGCCCAGATAAGCGGCGATCGGGGTGTAGCCATCGACCTTCTGGTAGGTCCGCGAGACGCCTTCCTTCTTGGAGTTGCTGTTGTCCATGACGAAGGTGTCGATGTCCAGGCAGACGTGTGTCGTCTCGGCGGTGATCGGTGCCTTGGCCAGCGACAGCAGCGTCGTGGACCAGGACGCGGTACTCTCCTGAAGCCCTTGGGTGGCGAGCTTCTCCAGGCGTTGGCGCAGCGTCGCCGTGCTGGGCACCTTGTGCAGGTTGAGCAAGTGCTTGAACGATTTGTCCTGACGGAAGTTCTCGATGGCATCGAAGTCACTCATGCCCAGACACAGCAGCCCCAGATAGGCCTTGACGATGTCACTGTTACGCACTCCTTGCGAGATGGGGAAGCGACTGTCGAGGCTGTCGATACCGGCCATCTCGACGCACTGGCCGATGATCGAGAGGCCGGCATGGCTGGTGAGGGTACGACCACTGGCGCGGAACTGGATGTTGGGCATGGTACGCTACGGGTGAAGGGCTGATTTGACGATATTACCATGCAGGTCAGCAGGTTAGGAGCGTTTTTTGGTGCCGGGTTCACGGATTCAGGATTATCTCCAACTATCGTAGTAAAGATAAACGCACAAAACAGTCTATATTGTTTGTTTAGATATTCGGACATGCAGGTCAGCGGGTTAGGAGCGTTTTTTGGTGCCGGGTTCACGGATTCAGGTAGGGTAGATGCTTTCGTTGGAGCATCTTGAGAGAAGACAAAGCATAGGAGCTCAATAATGAACAACAGTGAAGTAACCGAAACGCCCATAAAATGGGTGAAAAAATGGTCTAATGAAGAAATCAAAAATCTAGTGGATCAGGAGATAGGGCTGATTGATCCCCGTATTTATTCAGATCAGGACCTGTATGAAATTGAGCTTGAGAGAGTCTTTGCTCGTTCCTGGCTGCTTCTTGGGCACGAGGGGCATATTCCCAAGGCGGGCGACTATATCACAACCTATATGGCTGAAGATCCTGTCATCGTCGTTCGGCAGAAAGATGGGAGCATCAAGGTCTTCCTGAACCAGTGTCGGCATCGTGGTATGCGAATTGAGCGTTCGGATTTCGGAAACGCAAAATCATTCACCTGTACATATCACGGCTGGGCCTACGATACCGCCGGAAATCTAGTCAACGTCCCCTTCGAGAAAGAAGCCTTTTGTGACAAGAAAGAGGGTGACTGTGGGTTCGACAAGGCCGATTGGGGTCCGCTGCAAGCGCGTGTGGATACCTATAAAGGTTTGATTTTCGCCAACTGGGATGAAGAGGCCCCGGATCTGCTCACCTATTTGAGCGACGCAACCCCCTATATGGATGTAATGCTCGATCGGACCGAGGCGGGTACCGAGGTTATTAGTGGCATGCAGAAAACGGTAATCCCATGTAACTGGAAATTTGCCGCCGAGCAGTTCTGCAGTGATATGTACCACGCAGGCACGATGTCGCATCTGGCGGGCGTGCTGTCCAGCCTTCCGCCCGACGTGGATCTGTCTCAGGTGAAACTGCCGTCAACCGGTAATCAGTTCCGAGCCAAGTGGGGCGGGCACGGAACCGGTTGGTTCAATGATGACTTCGCGCTCCTGCAAGCCATTATGGGGCCTAAGGTGGTTGATTACTGGACCAAAGGGCCTGCAGCTGAGCGCGCTCAGAGCCGTTTGGGGCAAAAGCTTCCCGCTGACCGAATGGTCGCACAGCACATGACAATTTTCCCGACGTGTTCGTTTCTCCCAGGAATCAATACAGTCCGTACTTGGCATCCGCGCGGGCCCCATGAGGTCGAGGTATGGTCCTTCATTGTAGTGGATGCCGATGCACCGGAGGAAATTAAGGAAGAGTATCGCAGGAAGAACATTTTCACCTTCAACCAGGGTGGAACCTATGAGCAGGACGACGGCGAAAACTGGGTAGAGGTTCAACGAGGGTTGCGGGGTCATAAGGCGAGAAGTCAACCCCTCTGTGCTCAGATGGGTGCCGGTGTCCCGAATAAAAACAATCCAGAATTTCCTGGAAAGACCAGCTACGTCTATAGCGAGGAAGCCGCGCGCGGAATGTACCATCACTGGGCTCGCATGATGTCCGAGCCAAGCTGGGAAACGCTGCGGCCATGAGCGATTGAGAACATCGAAGAAAGTAATCGCATTCCCTGTGTCTACTGCGGCTGGGGAATGCGAAAGGTGGCTGAGCCGGCGAAACAAGATCAACTCAGTCTTGGTGGCTATTAATCTGGCCGAATTCCAAAGGCATTGGTCCTAGGTCTGGAGTTGGCTTTGCTTAAACGCTCAATCTTATGTCAGCACCTAATGTAGATAGAAGGAATAAAAAATGACATCTAGTGATCTTACTAAACCGATCGAATGGCCACTGAAGCCCATTGATCATGAGCTTCAACACGCCGTGGAACAATTCTATTACCGCGAGGCCCAGTTGCTTGATTATCAGAAATACGAGGACTGGCTGGCTTTGATGACCGAAGACGTTCGGTACTGGATGCCGATTCGAACCAGCCATATCTCCCGGGATAAGGCCCTGGAGTACATTCCCCCGGGAGGTAACGCCCACTTTGACGAAGACTATGAGAGCTTACGGGCAAGAATTCGTGGGAGACTGTCAGGCCTAAACTGGACCGAGGATCCGCCTTCCCGCAGCCGACACATTGTCAATAACGTGATCGTCCGTCAAACAGAGGATTCTGCCGTGTTGGAGGTTAGTTCCGCGTTCCTTTGTTACAGAAACCGGCTGGAGCGTATGACGGACATATATGTTGGTGAGCGCAGAGATATTTTGCACCGTGTGACCAATGGACTCGGGTTCAAGATTTCCCAGCGAACCATATTACTCGATCAGAGCACGATTACTGCTAATAATCTCAGCCAGTTTTTCTGATTGGTACAAAGCTCTTGTCGTTCACTTATAAAGTAAAGCTCTCATATATGGAGAAAGCTTTATAAGTGAACCTGATCAATTCCTGCCTAAAAGTTGAGTAGCGAACCAAATCAAGTGTTAGGAGACAACGAAATAATGACATTCTCCGTAGTATGTAACGTATCTGACATTCCGGTTGGTGAGGCCCTGAAGGTTGAAGGTAGCGAGGGAGCTATCGCAATTTTCAACGTCGATGGTGAGCTGTTCGCGACACAGGATAGATGTACTCACGGAGATTGGTCCTTATCTGAAGGGGGTTACCTCGAAGGAGACATCGTCGAATGCTCTCTGCATATGGGTAAGTTCTGTGTACGCACGGGCAAGGTAAAAGCGGCACCTCCATGTGATCCGCTCAAAATGTTTCCGTTAAAAATCGAGGGCGATGATGTCCTCGTTGATTTTGACACCGGGTATTATGCGCCATGAGTAAATCAATTGTTATTATTGGCGCCGGGCTTGCCGGGGTAACTGCGGCTCGCTGTCTGCGAACTGAAGGGTATCAGGGGACGATTCACCTAATAGGAGAAGAACCCTGTGGTGCCTATGATCGACCGTGTCTGTCCAAGGAACTCCTGGCGGGAAAAGTGAACGAACCCGCGGCGATCCTGGGGCCTGACTGGAGTAAGTCAGCTAACATAACGCTCCATCTGGCGGAGCGGGTGACTGAAATTGATATCGCAAACCGGCAGGTTCGCTTGCAGTCCGGCGGCCACATTCCCTACGACTATGTGCTCCTGGCAACGGGGTCACGCGCAAGGCGCATCCAGGCTGAGGGCAGCAATCTGCCGGGCATCCATACACTGCGAACATACGAAGATGCCAACAGGCTGAAGGATTCACTGGCAACGGCCAAGTCCCTGGTAATCGTTGGTGGCGGCCTGATCGGATGTGAAGTGGCAACCACCGCTAGCGGTCTTGGTGCCAGCGTCACCATTCTGGAGTGTGGGGACGAACTACTGTTACGTGTTCTGGGCCGTGATACCGGCAAGTGGTGTCGTAACGAATTGGAACGTATTGGCGTTCAGGTCGAACGAAGTGCGCATGCCTTGCGTTTCGAAGGCGACGAACGCGTGCGTGCGGTTGTGTGCACTGATGGTCGACGAATAGAAGCTGACACCGTCCTGGTAAGCATTGGGGCCGAGCCGGCCGATGATCTCGCTCGAACAGCCGGTATTGAATGCCAACCGGGTGGTGGTGTACTCGTCGATGCCACTGGAAAAAGTTCAGATCCCAGCGTGTTCGCAGCTGGGGATGTGGCTGCCTGGCCACTGAGATCGGGTGAGCGGCGCTCACTTGAGACATACCTGAACAGCCAAATAGAGGCGGAAACTGCCGCCCTCGCTATGTTGGGCAAGCCCCAACCCTCGCCTCAGACCCAAACCTCCTGGACTGAAATTGCAGGGCACAGACTCCAGATGGCAGGTGATATTAACGGCCCAGGCGAAATTGTTGTGCGCAATAACGAACAGAGTAGATCCCGTCTGTTGTTCAGGGTCCTGGATAACCGCGTGGAAGCGGCCATAGCCATTGATGATCCGCGAGATTTTTCGATTGCAAGCCGTCTGGTGACGCGAGGTGTTCCTGTTTCCACGCCAGAGTTGGCTGATCCTCAATTCAGTCTGAGGGACTTTTTGAAGGCTAAGGCATAGCGACGCCGAGCGAGATTAATTTTGAAGGTCTACAGGATTTTCAATTAGGAAGCCTATTTATGAAATTACAAGATGAAGTAGTCTTTATTACCGGGGGTGCGTCAGGGTTGGGTCGTGCCCTGGTAGATAGATTCGTTAAGGAAGGTGCCAAGGTCGCAGTTTTCGATAAATCTCCGGATCGAGTTCGCCAGCTGGAGCAAGAGCACGGTAAAGCAGTGGTATCGATTGCCGGTGATGTGCGTTCTTTGGAGGATCTGAAAAGAGCGGCCACCCAATGTGTTGACACGTTTGGAAAAATCGATGTGTTAATACCCAATGCGGGTATATGGGATTACAACATGCCGCTTGTCGATTTACCGGAAGATAATATCGACAAGGCGTTTGATGAATTATTTCAGATTAATGTAAAGGGCTATATTCTCGCTGTAAAGGCTTGCCTGCGGGCTCTCGTTGCCAGTCGTGGCAGCATTATATGTACGATTTCAAATGCGGGCTTTTATCCCAATGGCGGTGGACCTCTATATACGGCTACAAAACACGCGGTTGTCGGCCTGGTACGTGAACTTGCATTTGAGTTGGCACCCTACATACGCGTTAATGGTGTTGGCGTTGGCGGGATGAATACGAGCCTGTCAGGGCCAGGTTCATTAGGTATGAACGAGAAATCCATATCTGAAATCCCGTTGGGGGAAATGTTGGAAAGCGTACTACCAATCGGTCGTATGCCCGATGTTGATGAGTACACAGGGGCTTATGTGTTTTTCGCCACAAGAGGGGATTCCGCACCCGCTACTGGTGCACTGTTAAACTATGACGGTGGCATGGGTGTCCGTGGGCTCTTTTCTGTGGCTGGAGGTAATGACCTCCTTGACAAGCTCAATATCGAATAAATCGAATAAGGAGATATAAATGGGTATCAAAAGCCTGGGCTACATGGGGTTCTCTGTAAGCGATGTGCAAGCGTGGCGCTCCTATCTCACCAAGAAAATCGGATTGATGGAGGTTAATGGCTCTGATGAGAAAGCCTTATTTCGTATGGATTCAAGGGAGTGGCGAATAGCGATAGAAAAAGGTGACTCTGACGACCTCGAGTTTGCAGGCTATGAAGTGGCTGATTCTAAGGCATTGAGGCTAATGACGGAACGGCTACGTGAAGCAGGGGTCCAGGTCAAGACTGGCGACACTGAACTGGCAGAAAAACGTGGCGTGATGGATTTGATCTCATTCAATGATCCATTTGGGATGTCCTTGGAGCTTTACTATGGGGCCACAGAGTTATTTGAGCAGCCTTTTATCTCTAGCGCTGGTGTCAGCGGGTTCGTTACCGGAGAGCAAGGAGCGGGACATTATTTTTATGCGGTTCCAGATATTGAGAAAGGCCTGTCGTTTTACACGGAACTGTTAGGCTTTCAGTTATCCGACGTAATCGACATCGCGATAGGCCCGGATATTACTGTGCGAGGTTATTTCCTTCATTGCAATGGTCGCCACCACACCCTGGCTATCGCCGAGGCTCCGTTACCCAAGAGGGTTCACCATTTCTTGCTGCAAGCCTTGACGCTTGATGATGTAGGTTATGCCTACGACCGACTCGATGGTTCGTCAGACAAATTAACCGACTCTAACCTTCAGGCAGAGGAAAGTGACAACAATACATCTAGCATGATCACTGCGACGATCGGACGTCACGTTAACGACCACATGGTCTCATTTTATGCTGAAACACCATCCGGGTTTGAACTTGAATTTGGCTGGGGTGCTCGTGACGTCGATGATTGTTCCTGGGTGGTGACAAGACACAACCGAACTGCCATGTGGGGGCATAAATCGGTACGAAGAAAATAACAGCTTCTACTAACGGGAATTGGCAGAGATAAAATAAAAATGAAGGAAAAAATAAAAATGAAGGAAAAAATAAAAATAACATCTGTTATAGCTGGCTTGATGATTCCCGCCGGAAATGCCTTGGCGGTCAGCGACGTATTCAGATTTGTTGGGCATGGTCCAATTTCCACGGCGATGGGCGGAGCTGCAACTGCTTATGATGTGGGCGCAGCAGGCATGATGACAAACCCCGCGACTCTCTCTTTGATGGAGCAGGGTTCTGAGATTCATGTGGGTTTCGATGTTGTAATTGCTGACATCTCGGTTAAAGACCAAGCCACTGGGGAGGTCTCCTCCTCCAGAGATCACTCGAAAAACCGAGGCCCATATGCTGCGCCGCAGCTGGCCTATACCTATCGCAATGGCTCCCTGGCGCTTGGTTTTGGTGCCTTTCCTCAAGGTGGGGTAGGGACAGAGTACGGTAATGACGGTTTTCTCTCCCGTGCCACCGGGGGGCTTGATACGGGGCTCGAGTCTTCCAGTCGGCTGCTTACCATGAATATCCCGTTTGCTGCCAGCTATGAGGTTAATGACCAGCTTATAGTAGGGGCCAGCGTGGATGCCCTGTGGCAAGGCCTGAACCTTGAAATGTTGATGGGGGCGGACCAGGTAGGCTCGCTTATGGGGTCTGGTCGTGTGAGTGGGACTATTGTACCTGTGCTCGGAGGTTTGCCTGACTTTCGCGGCGCGCATTTCAGCTTTTCAAGAAACCACCCGGTTGCAAGCGGTGTAGATGCCTGGGGGTTTGGGGGGCGAGTGGGTATGATCTACAAGTACAGCCCGGACACCCGAATAGGGGTTGCTTATTCCATGAAGAGCAATATCGGGGATATGAAGGGTGATGGAGTCCTGACTGCGGTCGATGCTGTTGCCGGACAAATCGCGCTACCTGGAACGGTTAAAATCCGCGATTTTCAAACACCCGCTCAATTGAATCTGGGGATAAGCCACCAGGTTGGTAGCCAGTGGTTGCTGGCGGCTGACCTCTCCCGGATCTTCTGGGAGGATGCAATGAAAGATATCGATGTTGCTTTTGAGGCGGATACTGGCCAAAATATCGATATTCTCCTTCCGCAGAATTATAAAGATCAAACAGCGCTTTCGCTAGGTGCTGCCTATATGACGGGAAAGTGGACGCTGCGAGGCGGTGTCAGATTTGCGACTCAGGCGCTACGCTCAGATACATTACTTGCGGTTATTCCTGCTATTCCTAATACTTTCGGGTCTCTGGGGTTTTCTTATCAATGGTCAAAGGCAAGTAAAGTGGACTTTGCCTGGACCCACTCCTTTGAAGAGACGATGGAGAACTCTAGGCTGCCTAACACTTCTGACCCAATAAGGGCTAAGCATTCCCAAGATAGTTTTGGTTTAGCTTACACTTATAGATTTTAAATTTCCCTCGGCTTGGATAAGAACAAGGAGGTTCTATCGATAGTGTATGTAATTTACTCGAGATACTCCGGATCGAGTTGCATATATCTTCTTTGGGATAGCGGTTGTAAGAATCTATGTGCGCCTTCTGAAACCTAGTGACCCAATATTTCGAAAAATGAGGAATGAGAGATGACGAACCCTGAAATCGGTAAGAGCGTTGTAGCGGCAGGTATCCAAACCAATTACCACGACGTTGGAGAAGGATACCCGGTAATACTGGTTCACGGCTCTGGACCGGGTGTGACGGCATACGCTAATTGGCGACTTAATATTCCCTATCTAAGCCAGTTCTATCGTGTTATTGCGCCCGATATGGTTGGATTTGGCTATACCGAACAACCTGAAGGCTATGAGTTTTCCCTGGATAATTGGGTCCAGCACATCATCGGTGTTATGGACGCTCTGGATATTCAAAAGGCTCACATCGTAGGTAATTCTTTTGGGGGGGGGCTCGCGATTGCTACCGCTCTGAGGTATCCGGAGCGAGTGGGTCGTTTGGTCCTGATGGGCGCAGCTGGCACTAAGTTCAAGCTCACAGAGGGCCTGGATGCAGTCTGGGGTTACCAACCGTCTATAGAGAATATGCGCAAGCTTCTCGATCTCTTCGCTTATGACCGTTCCCTGGTGAGCGATGAATTAGCAGAGGTGCGATATAAAGCAAGTATTCGCCCTGGGGTTCAGGAGTCATTCGCAAGTATGTTCCCTGCCCCACGCCAGCAGTGGCTAGACTCGTTAGCCAGCTCTGACGAAGAGCTTAAAAGTCTTTCCAATGAGGCATTGATTATTCATGGAAGAGAGGATCGGGTTGTCCCGTTATCCAGCAGCTTGCACTTGGCTGAAGTCATAGATCGTGCGCAGTTGCATGTTTTCGGTCGCTGTGGGCATTGGACACAAATTGAACATACAGATCGATTCAACCGTCTCGTAGCTGACTTCTTTAATGAGATCAACGAGTAGTATGCTGAATTTTGTGGGTAGATAGAATCGGGTGCCTTTAATGCAAGCGTTAATAATAATTCGGATTTGTATTGATGCAGTTATTGAAGGCGCCGATTTGAAATCAAATTTCTTCAGGCGAGGAAATGGGGGGGTGAGGAATAAATATGTGTTCTAGTGCCAGTGACAGGATTGCAAAGGAACTTTTTTCTGCGTACCAGAGCTCTACGCCGATACAGAGTATTACGGATCGATATCCAGAGCTAACTGTCCAAGATGCATACCAAATACAGAAACTATTTCTTGCTAAGAGGTTAGCGCTAGGTGAGCGAGTTATTGGAAAAAAAATAGGCGTTACCAGTCAGGCTGTCATGGACATGCTGGGTGTGAATCAACCCGATTTTGGCCAGCTGACGGACCGCATGGTGATCAACCAGGGCGAGTCGATTGCCATGAAATCTCTGATCCAACCGAAAGCGGAAGGTGAAATCGCCTTTGTTCTGAAGCGGGATCTGAACGGTCCCGGTGTCACCGTCGCTGATGTGCTTAGGGCCACCGAAGGTGTGATGGCGTGTTTTGAGATTGTCGATTCACGAATTCGCGACTGGAAGATTCGGATTCAGGACACGATCGCGGATAACGCGTCGTGTGGCGTGTTCGTACTTGGTGATCGCCTGGTGGATCCCCGTAATCTGGACCTGTTCACAACCGGTATGGTGCTGGAAAAAAACGGCCGGATCGTGGGTACGGGCGCAGGTGCAGCCACCATGGGGTCTCCGGCGATTGCGGTTGCCTGGTTGGCCAACACCCTTGGCCAGCTGGGAATGTCGCTGAAGGCCGGTGATGTCATTTTGTCCGGCGCTTTGTCCGCCATGGTGCCGGTCAATGCGGGTGACAATTTGCGGATGACGCTGGCGGGTATTGGAAGCTGCTCCGTGCGATTCGAGTAACTATAAGCAACAGGAAAAATTCATGAGCAAGAAAATCAAGGCAGCGATCATCGGCTCGGGCAACATTGGCAGCGACCTGATGATCAAAATCCTGCGCAATGGCAAGCATATTGAAATGGGCGCCATGGTCGGTATCGACCCGGAATCCGACGGCCTGGCCCGCGCCGCACGTATGGGTGTCGCCATCACCGCCGAAGGCGTGGACGGCCTGGTGAAAATGCCGGAATTTGCCGACATCGACATTGTGTTTGATGCCACCTCCGCCGGCGCCCACCGCCACAACGAAGTGTTCCTGCGGGGCCACAAGGAAAACATCAAGATCATCGACCTGACGCCGGCGGCCATCGGCCCCTACTGCGTACCGGTGGTGAACCTGGAGCAGAACCTGCACGAAGGCAACGTCAACATGGTCACCTGCGGTGGCCAGGCGACAATTCCCATGGTTGCAGCGGTCTCCCGGGTCGCCAAGGTGCACTACGCCGAAATCGTGGCGTCCATTTCATCGAAATCCGCCGGCCCCGGCACCCGCGCCAACATCGATGAGTTCACCGAAACCACCTCCAAGGCCATCGAAGTGGTCGGTGGTGCCCAGAAGGGCAAGGCCATCATCATCCTGAACCCGGCCGAGCCGCCCCTGCTGATGCGCGACACCGTCTACGTGCTCTCCGATGCCGCCGACCAGGCGGAAGTGGAAGCCTCGGTGGAAGAAATGGTCAAGGCCGTCAACAGCTACGTGCCCGGTTATCGCCTCAAGCAGAAAGTGCAGTTCGACGACATCCCCGAAGACCAGCCCATGAACGTCCCGGGCCTGGGCCGCTTCAGCGGTCTAAAGACCTCGATCTTCCTGGAAGTAGAGGGCGCCGCCCATTACCTGCCGGCCTATGCCGGCAATCTGGACATCATGACCTCCGCGGCTCTCGCCACCGCCGAGCGCATCGCCGAATCGCTGGTCAACTGAGGAGGAACGAACAATGACATTCAATCCCGGCAAGAAACTCTACATCTCCGACGTGACCCTGCGGGACGGCAGCCACGCCATCCGTCACCAGTACTCCATCAAGAACGTGCAGGACATTGCACGGGCCCTGGACAAGGCCAAGGTGGATTCCATCGAAGTGGCCCACGGTGACGGCCTGCAGGGCTCCAGCTTCAACTACGGCTTCGGCGCCCACACCGACCTGGAGTGGATCGAAGCGGTATCTGAAGTGATTGAACACGCCAAGATCGCCACCCTGCTGCTGCCCGGCATCGGCACCGTCCACGACCTGGACAACGCCTATAACGCGGGCGCCAGAATCGTACGGGTTGCCACCCATTGCACCGAAGCGGATGTCTCGAAGCAGCACATCGAACACGCAAGAAAGCTGGGCATGGACACCGTGGGCTTTCTGATGATGAGCCACATGCAGACCCCGCAGGGCCTGGCGGAGCAGGCCAAGCTGATGGAAGATTACGGTGCTACCTGCCTCTATGTCGTCGACTCCGGCGGCGCCATGAACATGAACGACATCCGTGACCGCTTCCGGGCGCTAAAAGACGTGCTCAAGCCGGAAACCGAAACCGGCATTCACGCCCACCACAACCTGGCGTTGGGTGTGGCCAACTCCATCGTGGCGGTGGAAGAGGGCTGTGACCGCGTTGACGCCTCCCTGGCCGGCATGGGCGCAGGCGCCGGCAACGCGCCGCTGGAAGTCTGTGTGGCTGCCTTCGACAAGATGGGCTGGGAGCACGGTACCGACCTGTACGCCCTGATGGATGCTGCTGACGACATCGTGCGCCCACTGCAGGACCGCCCGGTGCGCGTTGACCGCGAAACCCTGGCCCTGGGCTACGCCGGTGTGTACTCCAGCTTCCTGCGCCACTCCGAAGTGGCGGCGCAGAAGTACGGCCTGAAGCCCGTGGACATTCTGGTGGAGCTGGGCAAACGCCGCATGGTGGGGGGGCAGGAAGACATGATCGTGGATGTGGCGCTGGATCTGCTGGCCGCCCAAAAGAAGCAGAATGCATGAGCAAGACATTACCTGATTACGCATAAAGCTCAGCCATCCTCAGGAACCGGTACGGCATCGGCGGCGTTCGGGCGGTGGCCGTGAGAAAGCGCGGGATCATGGCCTTGAGGTCATAGCGCCGATTGAAGCGATACTCGAGCTCGGCGGCCAGGTAGTGCGGGGCGTGCTGCCCGCATATGGCATGATAGGTACCGGTGATCGCGTTCTTGAGGTTACCGAGCAGCGTGTTGACCCAGTTGAACTCCGGGTTCGCCACGCTGGCACGCCCACCGCCGGTGATATGGCGCACATGAGGATAGGGAGGCGCATCGAAGGCCCGGAAGCTCCCGAGTCCGTCGCTGCTCACCTGACTGCCAGGCACAACGGCATGTCGGGCATGCGACGGATCCCGGTCAGGGTAAAACCACTCGCTCGGCGCAGCTGAACCCGCTGTGGGTGGCCCTCCTCATTGGTTTGCAAGGCGGCGATGAAGGGGAACTTGTGATCAGCGCCGCGCCCGCGCTTTTCCGGCCGCTCACCGCCCAGGTAGGCGTCATCGATCTCAATCCGCCCTGAGAGCCGCTCACCCTGGTTGCGCTCGTACATGACCTGCAGCAGCTTGTGCTTGAGCTTCCAGGCCGTGTTGTAGCTGACACCGAGCTCCCGGGACAGCTGCAGCGCCGAGATGCCGCTCTTGCGCTGGGTGAGCAGGTAGATCGCCAGGAACCAGGTGGTCAGCGGCAGATGCGTGCCATGGAAGATGGTACCGGCGGTCAGCGAGGTTTGATGATGGCAGCGATGGCATTGGTAGAGCCCACGCGAGAGTTGGCAGAAGGTCGTGTTGCCGCAGTCAGGACAGACGAAGCCCCTCGGCCAGCGATGCCGAAAGAGCGCCTCCCGGCATTGCCCTTCCGTGCCGTACTGACCCAGGAAGGCCGGCAGTGACAGGCCGGGCTGGAACTGGATGGGATTGCGAGCCATGGCATTATCTCCTTGACTGTCCGTATGATTCCAGGATAGACCTAAGCCGGGACAATGGCTGAATAACGTGTGTAATCAGGTAAGCTTTAAGCTGTAAGAGGATCGCCTCCGTGATCTTGCCACGGGGGCGATTCGTTTCAGGCTGTTGACGGCTTACGGCTTACGGCTTACGGCTTACGGCTTACGGCTTACGGCTTTGCGCCGTCGTCCGCCTCGGCATCGAGCTGCTCCCGCCAGGCCATCAGCTGGCCGTAGCGCTTCTCCTGGCCATATTCCGTGGGCGCATAGAAGCGCCGGTGAGGGACGGCAGCCGGCCAGCAGTCATGGCTGCTGCCGGCGGGGTAGCCGTGGGGCTCGTGGTGCGCGTAGCGGTAGCCCTGGCCGTGGCCCAGGGACTCCATCAGCTTCGTCGGAGCGTTGCGCAGGTAGGTCGGCACCTCCAGCTGTGGCTGCTGTGCCACGAAGGCCTTGGCGGCCTTCCAGGCCCGGTCGATGGCGTTGCTCTTGGGGGCCACCGCCAGGTGGATGGCGGCATGGGCGATGGCGCGCTGGCCCTCGTGGTCGCCCAGGCGCAGATAGGCGTCCCAGGCGGCCATCACCAAGGGCAGGGCGCGCGGGTCGGCGTTGCCCACGTCCTCGGAGGCGATGGCGGCCAGGCGCCGGACCACGTCCAGCGGGTCGCCGCCGCCCTGCACGAAACGGGCGATGTAGAGCAGGGCGGCATCGGGGCGCGAGGAGCGCACCGACTTGTGGATCGCCGAGAGCAGGTCGTAGTAGTGATCGCCCTGCTTGTCGAAGGCGCTGGCCTGGTGGCCGAGCACGTCGACCAGCGCCTCGCGGCGCACCACCTCGCCACCTTCGCCATCGGGCTCGGCGAAGTCGCAGGCGGTCTCCAGCAGGCCCAGCGCCCGGCGGGCGTCCCCGGCGGCGGCCCGGGCCAGCAGGGCCAGCACCTCATCATCGACCCGCAGGCGTCGCGCGCCCAGGCCGCGGGCCTCGTCGGCCAGCGCCCGGCGCAGCACCTCGCCCAGCTCCGCCTCGCCGAGTGAGGTCAGCACGTGCACCCGGGCCCGCGAGAGCAGCGCCGAGTTGACCTCGAAGGAGGGGTTCTCGGTGGTGGCGCCGATCAGGGTCAGCAGCCCCGACTCCACATGGGGCAGCAGGGCGTCCTGCTGGCTCTTGTTGAGACGGTGGATCTCGTCGAGAAACAGCAGCGTCGCCTGGCCGTGAGCCTGGCGCGCCCTGGCCCGCTCCACCGCGGCGCGGATCTCCTTGACGCCGGCCATCACCGCCGAGAGGTGCTCCAGTTCGGCGCCGGACTCGGCGGCCAGGATCTCCGCCAGGGTGGTCTTGCCGCTGCCCGGCGGCCCCCAGAGGATCATCGAGCGCACCACGCCGGTCTCGACCATACGGGCCAGGGGGCGGCCGGGGCCTACCAGCGCCTGCTGGCCCACATAGTCGGCCAGGGTGCGGGGCCGCATGCGCCAGGCCAGCGGGGCGCCGTGATCGCTCTCGTCGGCGAAGAGGTCCATGGCAGGTTCCTTACGTTGATCTCGACAGAGGCAGGTCGTGGGACTGGCTGCTAGAGTGGGGAGGTATCATCGCTGGCCAGGCAGTCGATGAACCTCGTCCCCGATGGCGCATCCAATGAAAGCGTGTGCCTACTCCCTACGTCCCTGCAATGATGTCACTACACAGGAGGGCCCGACATGCCCGTGCTGACCCAACTGCGTCTGGATCATGCCAACATGGCTCGCATGTTGCACGTTCTGCAGCTGAAGCATAAGACCCTCGCGGCAGGCGAGCGCCCCAACTTCCAACTGGTGCGCGAGGTGGTGGACTACATCCTGGACTACATGGAAGGCTTCACCCTGCCCCTGGAGCGGCTGTTCAGCGAGCGCCTGGCAGAGCTCGACCCCGGCAGCCGGCCGATGACCGAGCGTCTCGCCGCCGACTATCAGGCGCTGAAGGTCCAGCTGGGCCGCCTCTCCAGCGATATCGACATGATCCTGATGGATGCGGTGATCCCCATGGATCGCTTCGCGGACGACCTCAAGGCGTACCTGGATGCCCACCGCGCCTACCTGCGCGACGAGCGGGAGCTGCTCTTCCCGATGATTCGCGAGCACTTCAACGAACAGGATCTCGATCGCCTCGCCCAGGCGCTTCCCGAGGGTGCCGCGGCCGAGCTGGAGCGCCTCCAGGAGGCCTATCCGGAGCTCTACGCCGAGCTGCGCGAGACGCCCGAACCCGCCTGACCCGGGCTGCCAGCGCGCGCCGGCTGGGGTAGAATGTCGCCTCTCCCAGCCGGTGCCTCGTGATGCCAGACCCCCGACACTCGTCGACGCTCTCCCACCGCCCCGACCGTGATGCCGCCTGCGGCATGGCCGGGGTGTGCCCATGAGCGGCGGACCGATCCTGGTCTTCGACTCCGGGGTGGGGGGGCTCTCCGTGGTGACGGCCCTGCGTCACCAGTTGCCGGAGGCCGCGCTGGCCTACGCCTGCGACAATGCCATGCTCCCCTACGGCCTGCGCGAGGACGACTGGCTGGTGGCGCGCATCCTGCGCGTATGCGAGACCGCCGTTTCGGCCAGCCGCTGCGTGACCCTGGTGGTGGCCTGCAACACCGCCAGCACCCTGGCGCTGGATGCCCTGCGCAGCCGGCTGGCGATCCCCGTGGTCGGCACCGTACCGGCCATCAAGCCCGCCGCGGCCTCCTCGCGCAGCGGCCACTTCGGCGTGCTGGCCACCTCCGCCACGGTGGCGCGTCCCTATACCCTGGGCCTGATCGAGGCCTTCGCCGCCCACTGCCGGGTGACCCGGGTGGCCGCCGATGAGCTGGTCCGCGAGGCCGAACGCTGGCTGGCCGGCGAGGCCCCGGACCCCGCGGTGATCCGCCGGGCCCTGGCGCCGCTGTGGGAGGATCCGCTGCTGGATACCGTGGTGCTCGGCTGCACCCACTTTCCCCTGCTGCGGGACTTCCTGGCCGCCGCTGCCCCCCGCGAGATTGCGTGGATCGACTCCAGCGAGGCCATCGCCCGGCGCACCGCCCAGGTGGCGCGCGGCGTGGCCCCCCGGCGCGGTCCGGGAGAGAGCCATGTCACCGCCCTGGACCCCCGGCTGACCGCGGGCCTTGCCCGCTTCGGCTTTGCCGAGCCGCGACTTCTGGTGCTGGACTGAGCGCAGTCCCCCATCCGTTTCCTGCCATTCCCCGAAGGAGGCTTCTTGGCCATTCCTGTTGTCGACCCCGCCCGCTATGACCAGCAGCTCGAGGCCAAGCGCGAGCGCATCACCCGCGACTTTGCGCGCTTCTCGCCGCCGACCCTCGAGGTCTATCCCTCGCCGCCCAGTCACTACCGCCAGCGCTGCGAGTTCCGGATCTGGCACGAGGGTGACGACCTCTTCTATGCCATGTTCGAGATACAGGAGTCCGAGGCGGGCCCCGAGGAGCCGAAGAAAAAGACGAAGAGGGTGATTCGCCTCGACGAGTACCCGGTGGCCAGCCGTCGTATCAATGAGCTGATGCCGGCCCTGCTCGACGCCATCCGTGACGTTCCCCTGCTGCGCCGCAAGCTCTTCCAGGTGGAGTTCCTCACCACCCTCTCGGGCGAGGCGCTGGTGACCCTGGTCTACCACCGCCCGCTGGACGAGGCCTGGGAGGCCGAGGCGCGCCGCCTCCAGGAGACGCTCGGGGTGATGATCATCGGGCGTGCCCGCAAGCAGCGCCTGGTGCTCGAGCGTGACCACGTCTGGGAGCGCCTGACGGTGGAGGGGCGCGAGTTCGTCTACCAGCAGGTGGAGAACAGCTTCACCCAGCCCAATGCCGAGATCTGCCGCTCGATGCTCGCCTGGGCGCGGGAGGTGACCCGGGGCAGCCAGGCCGGCGACCTGGTGGAGCTCTACTGCGGCAACGGCAACTTCACCGTGGCGCTGGCCGAGAACTTCCGCCGCGTGCTGGCGACCGAGATCTCGCGTACCTCGGTGGCCAGCGCCCGCGAGAACCTCGCCGCCAACGGCCTCGATAACGTCACCGTGGGACGCATGTCGGCCGAGGAGTTCGCCGCGGCCCTCCAGGGCGAGAAGGGCGGCCGGCGGGTGGCCGAGTGGGCCCTGGACGGCTACGACTTCACCACCGTGCTGGTCGACCCGCCCCGCGCCGGACTGGACGAGGCCAGCTGCCGCCAGCTCAGCGGCTATGAGCGCATCGTCTATATTTCATGTAATCCGGATACGCTGGCGGACAACCTGGAGCGACTGACCGAGACTCACGCTATCACCCGTTTCGCGCTGTTCGACCAGTTTCCCTGGACCCACCACTGCGAGTGCGGGGTGCTGCTGGAGCGGCGCGGTTGACCGGGTCGCGGGGCGCGCCTGTCAAGTGGCGATGCCCAACTGTCATGCTCCATGAGCATGTTGGTATCCCGGTGGGGCCGGTGCGGAGAGTGGCGTAAGCTGGCGACACGGCACCCGGGGCGGGCGCCATGTCGAACACTTCCGGTCGCTGTCGCGGCCCAAGGCACGAGGTGAAGGATGCTGAATGTTGCGAACGACGACGCCAGACAGGACTTTCTCAAGCAGCTCTCCGAGCGGTTGAACGCCCGACTCGAGGAGCGCAAGGCGGCGGAGGTGGGCGCCTTCGCTCGCTACTTCTACGCCTCCGTGCCCTTTGATGACCTCGAGGATCGCTGCCTGGACGACCTCTACGGGGCCACCCTGTCGGTCTGGCACTTCCTCCAGCAGTTCGACGCTGCCTCCCCCAAGGTGCGGGTCTTCAATCCCGACTACGAGGAGCACGGCTGGCAGTCGCCCCACACCTTCGTGATGGTGCTGCATGAGGACATGCCCTTCCTGGTCGACTCGGTGCGCATCGAGCTCAACCGGCGCGGCATCACCGTGCATGCCATTCACAATGCCGTGATGGCCGTCGAGCGCGACTCTCATCACGACCTGAAGCGCATCACCGGGACGCGCGCCAAGGATGCCCCGGAATCGCGCGAGTCGATCATGGTCATCGAGATCGATCGGCATTCCGACCCCGAGGTGCTCGCCAGCCTGGAAGACAGCCTGCATGACGTGCTGGGCGACGTGCGTACCGCGGTCGAGGACTTCGAGCCGATGTGCGCCAAGGTCCACGATACGCTCGAGGAGCTCAAGTCGACGCGGCCGAGCCAGGTCGACGCGGCCGACCATGGCGAGGCGATCGCCTTTCTGGAGTGGCTGCTCGAGGACAACTTCACCTTCCTGGGCTACGACGAATACGAGATCGTCGAGACCAAGAAGGGGCAGGACGAGCTGCGCCAGGTCAAGAACAGCGAACTGGGGGTCTTCAAGCTCGACAACCCGCGCTATCGCGAGCGAATCCGCAGCGATCAGGGGGTCGAGGGCGATCACTACGTGCTGATTCCCGAGCTCCTGTCGTTCGCCAAGAGCGCCTACCATTCGCGGGTCCACCGGCCGGCGTACCCCGACTACATCTCCATCGATCGCTACGACGAGTCAGGCAATGTCATCGGCGAGCGGCGCTTCATCGGGCTGTATGCCGCCGTGGTCTACAACGATTCGCCGCGGCACATCCCCGTGCTGCGCCGCAAGATCGATGCGGTGATGGAGGCCTCCGGGGTCAATCCCAAGGGGCACAACGGCAAGCACCTGCTGCAGATTCTCGAGGTCTATCCGCGCGATGACCTCTTCCAGATCGGCACCGACGAGCTGACCCGCACGGCGCTGGGGATCCTCAATATCCGCGAGCGCCGCCGTGTCCGCCTGTTCATCCGCGAGGACCGCTTCGGGCGCTTCTACTCGTGCCTGGTATTCGTGCCCCGCGATGTCTTCTCCACCGATCTTCGCGTGCGCATCCAGGAGCTGCTGTGCGAGGAGCTCGACGCCAGCTTCGGCGACTTCAACACCTACCTGTCGGAGTCGGTGCTGGCACGCATCCAGTTCATCCTGCGCTTCAATGGCGAGTCCGCGGTGGACTACGATCTGCGCAAGCTCGAGCACAAGATCGCGCAGCTGGCGCGCAGCTGGAGCGACGATCTCCACAACGCCCTGATCGAGGGGGTGGGCGAGGAACGTGCCAATCACCTGATGAATCGCTATCGCGATGCCTTCCCCACCAGTTATCGCGATGACTTCACGGCACGCACGGCGGTCTACGATATCCAGCATCTCGACGAGGTCGAGGAGGGCGAGCCGATCTCGGTGAGCCTCTACCGGCTGGTCGAGGAGGACGAGGAGGGCGTCAATCTCAAGCTCTTCCACGGCGACGCGCCGATTCCGCTCTCGGATGTCCTGCCGGTCATGGAGAACCTGGGGCTGCGGGTGCTGGGCGAGCGCCCCTACGGGGTGCACTGCGAGGATCGCGCCTTCTGGATCCACGACTTCACCCTGGAGCACCACGGCCGTGAAGTGGTCAACCTGCAGGACATGCGGGAGACCTTCATCGACGCGCTGCGACGGATCTGGACCGGCGAGGCGGAAAACGACCCGTTCAACCGCCTGGTGATCGGTGCCGGGCTGAACTGGCGCGAGGTGGCGCTGCTGCGGGCCTACGCGCGCTATCTCAAGCAGATTCGTTTCGGCCTGTCGCAGCTCTACATTGCCACCACCCTGGCCAGCTACCCGGCCATCACCCGGGAGCTGGTGCAGCTGTTCGCGCTGCGCTTCGCCCCGCGCCGGCAGGGCAAGGACCTCGACGCCACCATCGACAAGAGCATCGAGCGCCTTAACGGCCTGCTCGACCAGGTGGGCAGCCTCAACGATGACTTGCTGCTGCGCCGCTACATCGAGCTGATCCAGGCGACCCTGCGCACCAACTACTATCAGCGCGACGCCGAGGACGGCTTCAAGGACTACATCTCCTTCAAGCTCGATCCCACGCGGGTGCCGCTGATGCCCAAGCCGCGCCCCCGCTACGAGATCTTCGTCTACTCGCCGCGGGTCGAGGGGGTGCACCTGCGCGGCGGCAAGGTGGCGCGCGGCGGCCTGCGCTGGTCGGATCGCCACGAGGACTTCCGTACCGAGATTCTCGGCCTGGTCAAGGCCCAGCAGGTCAAGAACGCGGTCATCGTGCCGGTGGGCGCCAAGGGGGGCTTCGTCTGCAAGCGCATGCCCGAGAACGCCGACCGGGACGCCGTGCAGAAGGAAGGCATCGCCTGCTACCAGATCTTCATCCGCGCCCTGCTGGATCTGACCGACAACCTCGAGGGCGGCGAGGTGGTACCGCCGAAGGACGTGGTGCGCCACGACGAGGACGATCCCTACCTGGTGGTGGCGGCCGACAAGGGCACGGCGACCTTTTCCGATATCGCCAACGAGATCTCGCTGGAGTACGGCCACTGGCTGGGCGATGCCTTTGCCTCGGGCGGGGCCCACGGCTACGACCACAAGAAGATGGCGATCACCGCCCGCGGGGCCTGGGAGTCGGTCAAGCGCCACTTCCGCGAAATGGGCCTGGATACCCAGAAGGACCCGTTCTCGGTGGTCGGTGTCGGTGACATGGCCGGCGACGTGTTCGGCAACGGCATGCTGCTGTCCGACAGGATTCGCCTGTTGGGCGCCTTCAACCACCTGCATATCTTCGTCGATCCCGATCCCGATCCGACGGCCTCGTTCGCCGAGCGCAAGCGGCTCTTCGAGCAGCCGCGCTCGAGCTGGGAGGACTACGACAGTTCGGTGATCTCCGAGGGGGGCGGTGTCTTCAAGCGCAGCGCCAAGTCGATTCCCATCAGCGATGCGATGAAGCAGGCCTTCGGCATCGAGGCGGACAAGCTCTCGCCCAACGAACTGATCCAGGCGATGCTGCGTGCCCGCGTGGATCTGATCTGGAACGGCGGGATCGGCACCTACGTCAAGTCCAGTGCGGAAACCCACGCCGATGTGGGCGACAAGGCCAACGACGCCCTGCGCATCGACGGCAACGAACTGCACTGCCGGGTCGTCGGCGAGGGCGGCAACCTGGGGCTGACCCAGCGCGGGCGCATGGAGGCGGCGCGGCGCGGGGTCAGGGTCAACACCGACTTCATCGACAACGCCGGCGGGGTCAACTGCTCCGACCACGAGGTCAACATCAAGATCCTGCTCGATGACATCGTGTCCAGCGGCGACATGACCGACAAGCAGCGCAATCAGCTGCTGGCCGACATGACCGAGGAGGTCGCCGGCCTGGTGCTGCGCGACAACTATCGTCAGACCCAGGCGCTGTCGCTCAGCGAGCAGCTGTCCCACGAGGGCCTGGGGCCGTACCGGCGCTTCATCAACGAGCTCGAGGCCGGCGGCCAGCTGGATCGCGAGCTGGAGTTCCTGCCCGACGACGAGTCCCTGCTCGAGCGTTCCAACAACAACGAGGGGCTGACCCTGCCCGAGCTGTCGGTGCTGATCTCCTATGCCAAGAGCACGCTCAAGGGGGACCTGATCGCCTCCGAGGTGCCGGACGATCCCTATATCCAGGCCCACCTGGAGCGTGCCTTCCCGCGGGTGCTGGTCGAGCGTTTCGGCACCGAGATGTATCGCCACCGCCTCAAGCGGGAAATCGTCGCCACCCAGATCGCCAACGACCTGGTCGATCACATGGGCATCGTCTTCGTGCGCCGGCTGATCGACACCACCGGCGCCAGCCGCGCCGAGATCGCCCGGGCCTACGTGATCGCGCGCGACAGCTTCAATCTCGACGGCCTGTGGCAGCAGATCGAGGCGCTCGACAACCGCGTCGACAGCCGCGTGCAGTACCAGATGATGCTCGACCTGATGCGGCTGATGCGGCGTGCCACCCGCTGGTTCCTGCGGCAGCGCAGCTCGCTGTCGGTCACCGAAAGCATCGAGCACTTCGCGCCGCGTCTCACGCAGCTGCAGGAAAGCATCGGCAAGCGCCTGCGCGGCCAGGAGCGCGAGACCTGGGAGGCCCGCCGCGACGAACTGACCGAAGCGCGCGTTCCCAAGGCGCTGGCCAGTATCGTGGCGGCGACCGGCAACCTCTACGCGGGGCTGGGCATCATCGAGGCCGCCAAGCAGACCGGCGAGAAGATCCAGCGGGTCGCCGAACTCTACTACGAGATCGGTCATCGCCTGGAGCTGCCGTGGATGAGCGAGCAGATCGACGCGCTCGACGTGCGCGACAGCTGGCAGGCGCAGGCCCGCGAGACCTTCCGTGACGATCTCGATCGCCAGCAGCTGGCGCTGACGGTCAGCGTGGTCAAGATGGAGGAAGCGCCGCGCGACATCGAGCCCCGCGTCGACCAGTGGCTGACGCGTCATGCCGACCTCCATGATCGCTGGTGCCGCCTGATCAGCGAGGTGCGCAGCGGCAACCAGGGTGGCTATCCGCTGTTTGCCGTGGCGATCCGCGAGCTGGTCGACCTGGCCGACAGTGGTGGCGAAGGCTGACGGCTGAGTCAACCCGCCGACTTGACGAAACCCCGCTCGACGGGGTTTCGTCATGTATGGGGCCGCTCGACGGTCCCCTCATTCCAACCGATGTCAGGAGGCAAGCATGGCCAGCGAGGGATATCACGAGCCGGTGGAAGAACTGAGCGGCGAGACACGCGACTATCATCGCGCCATCGTCTCGCTCATGGAGGAGCTGGAGGCCGTCGACTGGTACAACCAGCGCATCGACGCCTGCCAGGACGCGTCGCTGAAGGCGATCCTGGCGCACAATCGCGACGAGGAGAAGGAGCACGCCGCGATGACGCTCGAGTGGCTGCGGCGGCGCGACAAGACGCTCGATGCCCACCTGCGGGAATTCCTGTTCACCGAGGGCGACATCGCGCACTGAACCCGCTCCGGCCGGTGGCGTTCGACACCGGCCGACGGCGCCGTCCGCGTCGTCGCCCCGGTGGATTTGCGCTATACTCGCGGCCGCTTTTCATGCCGCCCGCCGAGGAGTCCGATGTACCCGCTCGCCCGTCAGATCCTGTTTCGTCTCGACCCGGAAACCGCCCACGGGGTGAGCCTGGCGGCGCTCGATGCGCTGCATCGCTGCCATCTGGACGGCCTGCTGGGCGTCGCCGAGCCGCGGGTCGAGGATCCCGTCACGCTGATGGGGCTGCGCTTTCCCAACCGGGTCGGCCTGGCCGCGGGGCTCGACAAGAACGCCGATCACCTCGAGGCCCTGGGAGCACTGGGCTTCGGCTTCGTCGAGGTGGGCACCGTGACGCCGCGACCGCAGCCGGGCAATCCGCGGCCGCGCCTGTTCCGCCTGCCGAAGGCGGGCGCGATCATCAATCGCATGGGCTTCAACAATGCCGGTGTCGATCACCTGATCGCCAATGTCCGCAGGAGCCGTTACGACGGCGTGATCGGCATCAACATCGGCAAGAACCTCTCCACGCCGGTGGAGCAGGCCGTCGATGATTACCTGACCTGCCTCGAGCGGGTGCACCCCTTCGCGGACTACGTGACCGTCAACATTTCCTCGCCCAACACGCCGGGGCTGCGCGATCTGCAGTTCGGCGAGCATCTCGACGCCCTGCTGGGCAGGCTGCGGGAGGCCGCCACGCGCCAGGACCAGGCGGCAGGGCGGCGGGTGCCGCTGGCCGTGAAGATCGCGCCGGACATGGACGACACCGCCATCGGCCTGGTGGCCGAGGCGCTGGGGCGCAACGGCATCGATGCCGTGGTGGCCACCAACACCACCCTGGCGAGAGAGGCCGTGCAGGGGCTGGCCCATGCCGACGAGGCCGGCGGGCTCTCCGGCGCGCCGGTGCGCGGGATGTCGGATCATGTGGTGCGGGCCCTGCGCCGGCATCTGCCGGAAATGCCGATCATCGGGGTCGGCGGCATCGACAGCGGGGCGGCTGCCCGAGACAAGTGCAAGGCCGGGGCGGACCTGATTCAGCTCTATTCGGGCTTCATCTACCGGGGGCCGGCGCTGATCGGCGAGTGCGCCCGGGCGTTGCGCGACGTTCCGGCGCGGGCGACCGGTGCCGTCGAAATGCCGGCGGGCTCGTGACATACAAGTTCGTGACACACAAAAAGGCCCGCAGGGTTTGCGGGCCTCGGCAGGTAACCGACTGTCTCGGGTGCGCTACTGCATGACCATGGGGTTCTTGTGGATGCCGGCGACACCCGTCATGCCGTCCCATTGATCACCGCGACCCTCACGCCAACCGCTCATCCAGTATTCGCGTAGATTGATGTCCTGGCTGGGGCAATCGTCCCGGGAGCGCCCGGAGAGGCCGGCCTTGTAGCCATGGACATAGGCACGCTGAAAGCGATCACGTTTCTGTCGTTTCATCGGGTAACCTCTTGCATGAGAACCGGATTGTTATTGCGAGTCACTACGCCGGCAGTGGGCCCCGGGCCGACACTGCCGCTGCTCTGGAGACCGCGGACAGAACGCATGCGTTGTCTTAGTAGCTACTAACCTTCTTTCTAGTTGAACAGTGACAAGACTGTCGAGTCGCGTTTTGTCACTGAAATGTTATCGCATTGAAATACAAGGACCCTTCGCACCCATGAGCGATGATCGAGCGGCGTCGTCCCACTCTCGGGGCACCGAACAGGCCGGTTTTGCCAGCTGCCCCTGGGGCATCGAATCCCTGCTGGCGGAGGAATTGAGCGGGCTGGGCGCCACCGTCGCCCGGCAGACCGTGGCCGGCGTCCATTTCACGGCCGACCTGGCCACACTCTATCGCGCCTGTCTGTGGTCGCGGCTGGCCAACCGGGTCGTGCTGCTGCTGGCGCAGGCCACCGAGATCGAGACGCCCGAGGCGCTGCGGGCCTGCATCGCCGAGGTCGACTGGGCGGCACACCTGCCCCCCGGGACGTCGCTGGTGGTGGACTTCCAGGGCCAGTCGCGGGCGATCCGGCATACCCGCTTCGGCGCCCAGACCGTCAAGGACGGCATCGTCGATGCGCTGCAGGCGGCGGGGCGCGAGCGTCCCCGCGTCGAGCATCGCGATCCCGACCTGCGCATCCATGCCCACCTGCATCGCGGTCGCCTGACGGCGGGCATCGACCTGTCGGGGGGCAGCCTGCACCAGCGCGGCTACCGCCGGGATCCGGGGCATGCGCCGCTCAAGGAAAACCTCGCCGCCGCGCTGTTGATCCGCGCCGGCTGGCCGGCCCGTGCCCGCCGCGGCGAGTCGCTGGTCGATCCGATGTGCGGGGCCGGCACGTTGCTGATCGAGGCGGCCATGATCGCTGTCGACCGGGCGCCGGGGCTGGGGCGCTCGCGTTTCGGCTTCGAGCGCTGGGCCGGGCACGATGCCGCGCTGTGGCGCGAGCTCCGACGTGAAGCCGAGGTGCGCGACCGGCTGGGCCGCCGGCGCGTCACGGCGAAACTGTTCGGCAGCGACCGCAGTCCGCCCGCTCTGGCCGCCGCCAGGGCCAATGCCATGCGTGCCGGCATTCCGGCACTCATCGAGTTCAGCGGGGCGGATGCCCGGCACTGGCAGCGCCCGGCGGCCGCCGAGGGGTCGGGCCTGGTGCTCACCAACCCGCCCTACGGCGAGCGCCTCGGCGAACTGCCGGAGCTGGTCACGCTCTACGCCGGGCTGGGCGAGCGGGTCCGCGAGCAGTGCCCGGGCTGGACGCTGGCGCTGTTCACCGGCAACCCCGATCTCGGCCATCGCGTCGGGCTGCGCGCCGAGAAGCAGTATGCCTTCAAGAACGGGCCGCTGGACTGCAAGCTGCTGCTGATGCCGGTGCCCGAGCACGTCGAGGAGGCCGCACCGCCGGCCCGCTCGGCGGGGGCGACGATGTTCGCCAATCGCCTGACCAAGAACCGCAAGCGCCTGGCCAGGTGGCTCAAGCGCAGCGGCGAGTCCTGCTATCGCCTCTACGATGCCGACATGCCGGAGTACGCCCTGGCGGTGGATGTCTACGGCGACCGCGTGCACGTCCAGGAATATGCCCCGCCGCGCTCGGTGGACACCGCCCAGGCCCAGCGGCGACTGATGGAGGCGCTGACCGTGATTCCCGAGGTGCTCGAGGTGTCGCCCGGGGCGGTGTACGTCAAGCAGCGCAGCCGCCAGAGCGGCAAGGCCCAGTACGAGAAGCGCGACGCCAGCGGCGAGCGCTTCCAGGTCAGCGAGGGGCCGGCGCGGCTATGGGTCAACCTGCGCGACTACCTGGATACCGGGCTGTTTCTCGACCACCGGCCGGTGCGCCGGCGGCTGCGCGAGATGGCCGCGGGCCAGCGCTTCCTCAACCTGTTCTGCTACACCGGGGCGGCCACGGTGCAGGCCGCGCTCGGCGGTGCCAGTGAAACCCTGAGCGTGGACCTGTCCAATACCTACCTGGACTGGGCGCGCGACAACCTGGCGCTCAACCGGCTCGATCCGGCCCGTCACCGGGTGGTGCGTGACGACTGCCTGCACTGGCTGGAGACGGCGCAGGGGATGTTCGACCTGATCTTCCTCGACCCGCCGACCTTCTCCAACTCCAAGCGCATGGAGGGCACGCTGGACATCCAGCGCGATCATGCGCGGCTGGTAGAATTGGCCATGGCACGCCTGGCTCCGGGGGGCACGCTGGTATTCTCGAACAATCAGCGCCGCTTCCGGCTCGACGAGGGGCTTGTCGAGCGCCATGCCGTCACCGACATCACCCGGGAGACCTTCGATCCGGACTTTCAGCGCCGCGGCGATCTGCACCATTGTTTCCTGATCCGCCATGCGGCGGCGCCGGCAACCTGACGGGCGTTCGTCGGCAAGCGGGAAGGAGAAGGGGCGGGCCGGCGGGGAAGCGGGTCGATCACTCCAGCAGCGACAGCTGGCGTACGGCGTCGCGGCCCTCGGGGCTGTCGGCGCTGGCCTTCAGCACCTGGCGAAAGCCGCGAGAGCGCTGGATGTGATCGACGTCCTCGAGCCACATCATGGCCTGGTCGTAGCCGTCGGCCAGCTGGTGCCTGAGGCCGCCGAACTGGGTGCCGATCTGGCCCCAGGCGCGGCTGAATATCCAGTCGCCGAACATGTCCTGATGGACATGCACCAGCACGTAGTCATGATGGCTTTCCCAGCGGACGATCACGTTGGCTCCTGCGTCGATGGCGGCTTGTCGCGCTCGGCCGCGCGGCCTAAGATGGCGGGCGGCCCGGGGAGCCATTGTAGCCGCCCGGTGGACGCGAACAAGGAGTCTTCCCCATGCGTATACTCGCCGACCAGAACATTCCGCTCGTCGAGGCCTTCTTCGGCGAGCTGGGCGAGATCACGCGACTCCCGGGGCGGCGGATCGATGCTGCGGCGGTGCGCGATCACGACATCCTGCTGGTGCGCTCCATCACCCGGGTCGACGCCGGCCTGCTGGATGGCTCGCGGGTGAAGTTCGTGGGCACCTGCACGATCGGGACCGACCACGTGGATCAGGCGTACCTGAAGGCGCACGACATCGGCTTCGCCAGTGCGCCCGGCTGCAACGCCGAGTCGGTGGTGGATTACGTGCTCTCGAGCCTGCTGCTGCTGGCCGAGGAGGCCGGCGAAGCGCTCGACGAGCGCACCGTGGGCATCGTCGGGGCCGGCAATGTCGGCAGCCGCCTGGCCAAGCGCCTGAGCGGCATGGACGTTCCTCATCTGATCTGTGATCCGCCGCGAGCCCGTGACGAGGGGCGGGACGATTTCGTCGACCTCGATACCTTGATCGAGCGCTGCGACGTGATCTGCCTGCACACCCCGCTGGTCGACACCGGCGATCATCCCACCCGTCATCTGATGGACGCCCGGCGCATCCGGGCGCTGCGCCCCGGCAGCGTGCTGCTCAACGCCGGGCGAGGCGCCTGTCTGGACAACGCGGCCCTGCACGAGCGGCTGGCGGCCGGCGGTGACCTGCGCTGCGTGCTGGATGTCTGGGAGGACGAGCCGGGCATCGACGAGGCGCTGTTTCCGCTGGTGGACATCGCCACGCCGCACATCGCCGGCCACAGCCTGGACGGCAAGATGCGCGGGACCGAACTGGTCTACCAGGCGGTGATGCACCACTACGGGCTGCCGGTGCGCTGCAAGCTCGGGCAGCTCAAGCCGGACCCGTGGCTGCGCAAGCTGGTGCTGACCGAGTGGGCACCGCCCCGGGAGGCCCTGGCCCTGTGCGTGCGTGCCTGCTACGACGTGCGTCGGGACATGGTGGGCTTCGAGCGCTACCGTCGCCGCTTCGGCATGGCCGAGGGGTTCGACCGCTATCGGGCCGAGTATCCGGTGCGCCGCGAGTTCTCCACCCTGCGGGTCGATCTCAAGAAGAACAACAACGACCTGCGCGAGGCGATCGCCGGTTTCGGCTTCAAGGTCAAGCTGGCCGGCAAGTGATGCCCGCCGGCGCATGAAGGCGTCGCTGGAGTCTGCCCGGACCCGCCACGAAAAGGCCCGCCGACGCGGCGGGCCTGATCCTTCCGATATTCCAGCGCCTACTGCCGGTAGGCGGATTCCTTGAGGGCGCGAATGCGGTCATCCAGTGGCGGATGGCTGGCGAACAGCCGCTCCATCAGCTTGCGGGTCTGGCCGGTGGTGATGGCGAAGGCGGTCAGGGTGTCCGGCATCTGGTCCGGCATCTGGGTCTCGGCCTTGAGTCGTGCCAGAGCGTTGATCATCGCGCCGCTGCCGGCCAGCCGGGCTCCCGCGGCGTCGGCGCGGTATTCGCGGAAGCGCGAGAACCAGGCGACGATCACCGAGGCCACCAGCCCGAAGACGATCTCGGCGACGATCACTACCGCGAAATAGCCGAAGAAGCCCAGTCCCTCGTTGTCGTCACGGCGCAGGAAGCTGTCGATCAACTGGGCGACCACACGGGCGAAGAACATCACGAAGGTGTTGAGCACCCCCTGGATCAGCGCCAGGGTGACCATGTCGCCGTTGGCGACGTGGCCGATCTCGTGGCCCAGCACGGCGCGGACTTCTTCCGGGCGCATGCGGTTGAGCAACCCGCTGGAGACGGCGACCAGCGCGTCGTCCTTGTTCCAGCCGGTGGCGAAGGCGTTGGACTGCTGGGCGGGGAAGATGGCGACGTCGGGCATCTTGATGCCCGCATCCCGGGCCAGTTCGGCGACCGTGTCGAGCAGCCACTTCTCGTTGGCGTCCCGGGGCTGGTCGATGATCTGGGCGCCGGTGCTCATCTTGGCCATCGGCTTGGAGAGAAACAGCGAGATCAGCGAGCCGGCCATGCCGAACACGAAACAGAAGATCAGCAGGCTGTTCATGTTCAGCCCGTTGGCCTGCAGGTAGGGCTCCACGCCCAGCAGGCGCAGGGTGATACTGGCGACCAGCACCACGGCCAGGTTGGTCGCCAGGAACAACAGGATACGCATCATGAGTGTGACCTCGGTCGTCGGAAAGCCGGAAAATTCAGTGTGTTGTCTGGCTCTTAGATACGCGCCGGGGGGCCGGGTTTCAAGCCCTGGCCGAGGAAATTTGTCGACGCGGCGAGCACCATGGTGGCGCTCGCCGGGGCCTCACTGGCGGTAGCGGCCGAGGAAGCGGGCGAAGCGGTCGAGCGCGTCGTCGAGCTGGTCGGCCCAGGGCAGGGTGACGATGCGCACGTGGTCGGGGTCCGGCCAGTTGAAGGCGGTGCCCTGGACCAGCAGGATCTTCTCCTGCAGCAGCAGGTCGAGCACCAGCTGCTGGTCGTCCTGGATGTTGAACACCTCGGGGTCGAGCCGCGGGAAGGCGTAGAGCGCTCCCCTGGGCTTGGTGCAGGACACCCCGGGAATGGCGTTGAGCTTCTCGTAGGTGATGTCGCGCTGGGCCCGCAGGCGGCCGCCGGGCAGCACCAGGTCGTTGATCGACTGGTAGCCGCCGAGCGCGGTCTGGATGGCGTGCTGGGCCGGGACGTTGGCGCACAGGCGCATCGAGGCCAGCATGTTCAGGCCCTGGATGAAGTCCTCGGCGCGCTGCTTGCCCACCTTGCCGGAGAGGATCATCCAGCCGCTGCGAAAGCCCGCGCAGCGGTAGCTCTTCGACAGGCCGTTCATGGTCACCACCAACTGGTCGTCACCGGCCAGCGCGCCGGTGGAGACATGCTCGACGTCGTCGTAGAGGATCTTGTCGTAGATCTCGTCGGAGAACACCACCAGGTCATGGGCGCGGGCGATCGTCAGCAGTTCCTTGACCACCTCGGGCGGGTAGACGGCCCCGGTGGGGTTGTTGGGGTTGATCAGCACGATCGCCCGGGTGTGGCTGGTGACCTTGTCGCGGATGTCGGCCAGGTCCGGCGCCCAGTCGGCCTGCTCGTCGCAACGGTAGTGCACCGGCCGGCCGCCCGAGAGATTGGCCGCCGCCGTCCACAGCGGGTAGTCGGGTGCGGGAATCAGCACCTCATCGCCGTCGTTGAGCAGGGCCTGCATGGCCATCACGATCAGCTCGGAGACCCCGTTGCCGATGAAGATGTCCTCGACGCCGACGCCGGGAATCCCCTTGCGCTGACACTCCTGCATGATCGCCTTGCGCGCCGAATACAGTCCCTTGGAGTCGCAGTAGCCCTGGGCGGTGGGCAGGTTGCGCATCACGTCCTGGAGGATTTCCTCGGGCGCCTCGAAGCCGAACGGGGCGGGGTTGCCGATGTTGAGCTTGAGGATGCGCTGGCCTTCGTCCTCGAGTCGCTTGGCATGATCGAGAACCGGGCCGCGGATGTCGTAGCAGACG
The DNA here is from genome assembly GCF_020148005.1 of Modicisalibacter tunisiensis. Taxonomy (GTDB): domain Bacteria; phylum Pseudomonadota; class Gammaproteobacteria; order Pseudomonadales; family Halomonadaceae; genus Modicisalibacter; species Modicisalibacter tunisiensis. The sequence goes on from NZ_JAGXFD010000001.1 coordinate 2,174,962, forward strand.
TTGTCGAGCTTGTGGGACTTGCGAATCGGGCGGGGCGTGGTGTCCATGAGGCGCGATGATTCCTTGGCGTTGCTGTCTTGGGCGCCGTGGTCCGGTGCGGTTGCGCCGGGGCGGGCGGCGTCGAACAGCATACCCCGGCGTCGCGAACGTGCAAATGGCCGGGGAGAGCGGTTCAGGCCTCGTCAACGGCCTCGATCGGCGGCGGAATATCGTCCGGGGTTTCCAGGGTCAGCCGGCCCAGCTTGCCGTGGCGCAATTCGTGAAGAAGCACTTCGGCGCCGCGGTGCAGGTCGACCTCGCCGCCGGGGCGCAGGCCGCCACGCTTGCGGGCGATCTCGGTGACGATGGCCTGGCCGTCGAAGCCGGCGCGGGCCAGCAGGTCGGGCTGTGGCTCGCCATCGGCCTGGACCGCCTCGGCGCCCTCGGCCGGCGTGTAGGCGGGCAGGGTCTTCAGCTTGAAGCGCTGCGACAGGGCCTCCGGGTAGCGCCGGGCGAGTTCCGCCGCGGCGACGATGGCCACGTCGGTGTACTCGATCGCCGTGTCGCGGATCGCGCCGCTGGCGGCGAGCCGGTAGGCGCTGGCCTGATCCTCGATCTTCGGCCACAGCACGCCCGGCGTATCGGTCAGCGCGATGCGCCCGTCGATGCGGATCTTCTGCTGGCGCTTGGTCACCGCGGGTTCGTTGCCGGTCTTGGCGAGCTTGCGGCCGGCCAGCCCGTTGATCAACGTCGACTTGCCGACGTTGGGGATGCCCATGACCATGACCCGCACGTCACGATCGGCACGCACCTGACCGGCCAGCTCGTGGCAAAGGGCGGGAATGCGCTTGAGCTCGCGGGCCAGGGTGGTGGTTACCGCCAGTGCGCGGGTGTCGGCCTGAGCGTCGAAGTGGGCGACCCATTCGCGGGTGCGCTCGGGGTCGGCCAGGTCGGCGCGCGAGAGGATCTTCAGCACCGGCTTGTGTTCGGTGAGCTCGGCCAGCATGGGATTGGCGCTGGAGTAGGGCAGCCGCGCATCCAGAACCTCGATCACCACGTCGATCTCCGGCAGGGCTTCCTTGATCTGGCGCCGTGCCTTGTTCATGTGTCCCGGATACCAGCCGAGCATCGTTCCCCCTGGAAGGTGTGCATAGAAAACGGGCACCAATCTTAGCAGATCGGCGCCCGGTGCGGGGTTGGTTGCGGTTCATTCGCCGGGGTGGAAGGTCAGCGCCACCGAGTTGATGCAGTAACGCAGCCCGGTGGTTTCCGGCGGACCGTCGGGAAAGACGTGGCCCAGGTGGGCATCGCAGTGGGCGCAGACGATCTCGGTCCGGCGCATGCCGTGGGAGTCGTCGAAATGCTCCTCGACCGAGCCCTTGCCCAGCGGACGATCGAAGCTCGGCCAGCCGCAGCCGGCGTCGAACTTGTGCTCGTTCTCGAACAGGGCGGCGCCGCAGCACACGCAGTGATAGATGCCCTGCTCGTCACTGACCCGGTAGTCGCCGCTGAACGGCGGCTCGGTGCCCTTCTCGCGAGCGACCCGGTACTGCTCGGGCGTCAGCTGGTCGCGCCATTCGGCATCGCTTTTCTGCAGCTTGTTGCGCATCGGCATGCTCCTCTTGCGGTCGGGCGTTACTGCGTCATGAGACTACGAAATGGCGGCTCGGGCCAACCCGGTGAATATCGTGTGCCTGTACCTGCAGGATAGACGCTGCCGTCCGCCCGTGGCGTCAGGGGGGCAACAGGAATCAGCGGAGAGTTGACAGCGGCAGGCGGTCTATTTACTATACGCGCCACCTCGACGAGGCAAGGCACTGCGTCCCATTCGTCTAGTGGTCCAGGACACCGCCCTTTCACGGCGGTAACAGGGGTTCGAACCCCCTATGGGACGCCACTTCCTCTTCGGGTGACAGGCTGGAAATTGCGGGAATAGCTCAGTGGTAGAGCATCGCCTTGCCAAGGCGAGGGTCGCGAGTTCGAATCTCGTTTCCCGCTCCAGAATTGCGTCCCATTCGTCTAGTGGTCCAGGACACCGCCCTTTCACGGCGGTAACAGGGGTTCGAACCCCCTATGGGACGCCACTTCCGGTCTTGTCAGCGGTTGCAGGCTGCGGGAATAGCTCAGTGGTAGAGCATCGCCTTGCCAAGGCGAGGGTCGCGAGTTCGAATCTCGTTTCCCGCTCCAGTTTTTGGGGCAGCAGAAAGTGTGACGAAGGTCGCGAGCCGGAACGCCGGTCCGATCGAATCTCGTTTCCCGCTCCAGATTGCGTCCCATTCGTCTAGTGGTCCAGGACACCGCCCTTTCACGGCGGTAACAGGGGTTCGAACCCCCTATGGGACGCCACCTGCTTGCATCCGACCTTCCTTGAAAAGCGGGAATAGCTCAGTGGTAGAGCATCGCCTTGCCAAGGCGAGGGTCGCGAGTTCGAATCTCGTTTCCCGCTCCAGGATTAATCCTTTCTCGATCCCCGATTCTTCTGCACTTGGCGCCCGGGTGTTTTCCCAGTGGCCCTTGCTCGTGCTCGCCTCGAGTCGAGCGTATGCGCCTGTGCGGCCCATGATATTTCGTTGGCTATTGATTTTTCCCGCAATGGCCGCATGTCAGTAGTTCTTTGTCGCGCCCATGGCGAGGCGTGTTCGTTGATCGTCCGAAACAGGGGTGTTTGATGACAACACCGGCACTGTCCATCCGTGGCCTGACCAAGGTCTATGGCAATGGCTTTCACGCCTTGAAGGGCATCGATCTCGATGTGCCGCAAGGCGATTTCTTCGCCCTGCTGGGCCCGAACGGGGCCGGTAAGTCGACCACGCTGGGCATTGTCTGCTCGCTGGTCCAGAAGACGGCGGGCGAGGTATCCATCTACGGCATCGACATCGACCGGGATTTCGCCAAGGCGAAGTATCATCTCGGCGTGGTGCCCCAGGAGTTCAACTTCTCGCAGTTCGAGAAGGTCGAAGACATCGTGCTGGCCCAGGCCGGCTACTACGGCATGTCGCTGCGCGAGGCCAGGCCACGCTGCGCGCAGCTGCTCAAGGATCTCGGCCTGTGGGACAAGCGCAACGGCCCCGCGCGCATGCTGTCCGGCGGCATGAAGCGGCGGCTGATGATCGCCCGCGCCCTGGTCCATCGCCCGCGCCTGCTGATCCTCGACGAACCGACCGCCGGGGTGGACATCGAGCTGCGGCGCAGCATGTGGGAGTACATGCGGCGCATCAACCGGGAGGAGGGGACCACCATCATCCTCACCACCCACTATCTCGAGGAAGCCGAGAGCCTGTGCCGCAACATCGCCATCATCAATCATGGCGAGATCGTCAAGAACACCTCGGTGCGCGAGCTGCTGACCGAGCTGGACACCGAGACCTTCCTGCTCGACCTGGCCGAGCCGGTGGATCGCGCGCCGGTGATCGAGGGCTTCGAGGTGGAGCGGGTAGAGCGTGCCCAGCTGGCGCTGTCGCTGCGCAAGGGGCAGCAGCTCAATGAGGCCTTCCGGCAGCTGTCCGAGCAGGGCATGAACGTGGTGTCGATGCGCAACCGCGCCAACCGGCTCGAGGAGCTGTTCGTGTCGATGGTGGAGGGCGACAATGCGCGTGCTCGCCAGGCCGAGGCCGGCAACAAGGAGGCCCAGTCATGAATCCGCGTCAGATACTGATTGCGCTGTGGACGCTGGTGGTCAAGGAGGTGCGTCGCTTCACCCGCATCTGGCCGCAGACCCTGCTGCCGCCGTCGATCACCATGACCATGTACTTCATCATCTTCGGCAACCTGATCGGCTCCCGGGTCGGCGAGATGGACGGCTTCAGCTACATGGCCTACATCGTGCCGGGGCTGATCATGATGTCGGTGATCACCAACAGCTATTCCAACGTGGCCTCCTCGTTCTTTTCCAACAAGTTCCAGCGCAGCGTCGAGGAGATGATGGTCTCGCCGATGCCCAGCTGGGTCATACTCGGTGGCTTCGTGCTGGGCGGCATGTCGCGCGGACTGGGCGTCGGCCTGATCGTGACCCTGGTGTCGCTGTTCTTCACCGACCTGACCATCCACCATCCGCTGGTGACGATCGGGGTGGTGACCATGACCGCCGCGCTGTTTTCCATCGGCGGCTTCATCAACGCCCTGCTGGCCAACAAGTTCGACGACATCTCGATCGTGCCGATCTTCGTGCTGACACCGCTGACCTATCTCGGCGGGGTCTTCTACTCGATCGACATGCTGCCCGACTTCTGGCAGGGGGTGTCGATGGTCAACCCCATCCTCTACATGGTGAACGCCTTCCGCTACGGTATCCTCGGGGTCTCCGACATCCCGGTCGGTGGGGCGCTGGTCGCCGTGGCCCTGTTCATCGTGGCCTTCTTTGCCGTGGCGTTGTGGATGCTGGAGCGCGGCAAGGGCATTCGGAGCTGACATGAACCGTCCCGATACCTTGAAGGATGCCCCGCTGGGGCGCGAGTCGGATTATCCCGAGCGCTATGACCCGGGCTTGCTCTACCCGATTCCGCGTGCCGCCAATCGCGCGCCACTGGGGATCGAGAAGGGCGGTCTGCCGTTCGTCGGCGAGGACGAGTGGCACGCCTTCGAGCTTTCCTGGCTCAATGCCAGGGGCAAGCCCAGCGTGGCCGTGGCGCGCTTTCGCCTGCCGGCGGACTCGCCGAACCTGATCGAGTCCAAGTCCTGGAAGCTCTATCTCAACGGCTTCAACCAGACCCGCTTCGCCGGCCGTGACCAGGTGGCCGAGACGCTGGCGAGGGATCTCGGCGAGGCGGCGGGCGCGACCCCGGATGTGGCGCTGCTAGACGTGGATGCTCCCGAGCTGATGCCTCGCGCGTTGCCCGGCGAATGCATCGACGGGCTCGATATCGCCGTCGACCGCTACACGCCGAATCCGGATTGCCTGCGTGCCGAGGGGGAGGTCGTCGAGGAGACCCTGCACTCGCACCTGCTCAAGTCCAACTGCCCGGTGACCGGCCAGCCCGACTGGGGCAGCGTGCTTATCCGCTATCGCGGGCCGCGCCTCGACCGTGAAGGCCTGCTGCGCTACCTGATCGGCTTCCGCCAGCATCAGGATTTCCACGAGCACTGCGTCGAGCATATCTTCACCGACCTCATGGCCCGGGCGCGGCCCGAACGCCTGCTGGTGATGGCGCGTTACGTGCGCCGCGGCGGGCTGGACATCAGCCCCTGGCGGGCGACCCCGGGCGAACGGCCGCCGCAGCCGCTGCGGCTGGCACGACAGTGAGCGAATGGGGTACATTGACGAGAAATATTCTTGTTTGTAGAGAGGTTGCGCCATGGATGCACTCACGCTGCTTCACCAACGTAGCTCGATAGGCAAGCTGGCCGGCCCTGCGCCGAGCCGGGAACAGCTCGATGGCCTCTACCGGGCGGCCCTGCGTGCGCCGGATCACAAGGGCCTGACCCCCTGGCGTTTCATCGAGTTCAGCGGCGCGGGCATCGACCGCCTGGGCGAGCTGTTCGCCGAGGCGGAGTACCAGGCCAACCCGCACATCGACGATGCCACGCTCGACGCCGTGCGCAAGAAGCCCAAGCGCGCCCCGCTGATCATCGCCGTGATCGCCAAGGTGACCCCCGACCAGCCCAAGGTGCCGCCAGTGGAGCAGGTGCTGTCCGCCGGTTGTGCCGCGCATGCCATCCTGCTTGCCGCCCAGGCGATGGGGCTCGGCGCCATGTGGCGCACCGGCAGCTTCGCCTTCGACAGGACGGTGCGGCGCGGCCTGGGGCTGGGCGAGCACGACGAACTGGTCGGCTTCCTCTACCTGGGGCAGCCCGGCGGTCGCCTGCCGACGCCACCCCGGCGCGACCCGGCGGACTTCGTCGAGCGCTGGGACTGATCGTATGCGCGAAATCGGCCAACCCTACCCCCGACTGCCGCTGCCCGAGACGGCGCAGGCCGAAGACCTGGACGCCTTCCAGGACTGGCTGCAACAGGCCATCCCGCTGGTGGCGCACCTGGGGCTCAAGCGCATGACGTGGCAGGGCGACACCCTGCTCTGGCAGCTCTCTCTGGCGCCCAATCTCAACGACAAGGGCAGCGGTTTCGGCGGCTCGCTGGCGGCGCAGACCACGCTGATCGGCTGGTGCTGGACGACCCTCTGGCTGCGAGGCCAGGGCCGGGCGCAGGACGTGGTCGTCGCCAGCGCGGAGCAGCGCTACCTGGCACCGGTGACCGGCGATTACCGGCTCGAATGCCGTCCCGCTACAGCGGATGCCGTGGATGGTTTGCAGGCTCGTCTGGCCGAGCGCGGCAAGGGGCGGCTGCCCCTGGTGCAACGGCTGAGTGTCGGCGATACCTGCTGCCTGGAAGCGCAGGGCGACTACGCCATACTCCCGCTGCGGGATTGATCCAGAAAACCGCTTGCAATCGCGGGGTTAGCTCGTTACTATATGCGCCGTTCTGACGCCGAAACCAAGCCGGCGCGCAGGGCGACAATTTGCGGAGGGGTGTCCGAGTGGTCGAAGGAGCACGCCTGGAAAGTGTGTAAGTCGAAAGGCTTCGAGGGTTCGAATCCCTCCCCCTCCGCCATAGAATATCGAGAAGGCCGCTGATTCCAGCGGCCTTTTCTTTTTCCGTACCTGCAACTCTACCCACAATAAAGAAAGCCCGGACCCCTGAGGCAGGGGCCGGGCCAGTCCAGGCTTTCATCGGGCTTTCTTGAGCGCTTCGAGCGCCGTCTTCCTTGATGCTCTTTCGCGGGCGTCCTGCCCGCGCATCCCTGGCAACCTGAGCCATCCTGGCTCGTTCTTCCCTGAGCTGGGCTTCCTGCCCAACGAGGGTGATATTGCCGAATTTAAACTCGGTGATGAATAACCCATGTTATGAAGATCTGTAGGATTTTGCCTACAAGAATGAGAGGCGTCGCGTTCCAGCGCCGTGTCCCTGAGTATATGCCGCCGGACCTCCACAGATGACGAGGGTGCGAATGGCATGCGCCCGGAACCGACCGACTGGGGGCATTCATGCGCCTGCCGGCAATGCGTCGGGGACCGGGGTGGCCGACGTCGGTTCGGCCGTGGCGAGGCTGGTTTGGTGCATATCCGGACGATACTTGCGCATGATGTAGCGCAGCCGTTTCATGACATCCAGATTCGCGGACTCCATCGTCGCCAGGGCGTCCATTGCCGCATCCATGCGCCCCTCCTGGTAAAGGGTCACGGCTTCGATGGCGCGCTGGTGTACTTCACGGTGCCGTGCCTCCAGCGCCTGAAAGTCCGTGTCACTATAGAATTGCTGGCTTGCCGTTCCCGAATAGTACCAGCGGCCCAGGGCGCACTGGGTTTCGTCGGGTAGATCCGCGGCCGTCTTGTCCGAGAGACCCATGAGGATACGATAGACCTCCAGCTTGATTTCCAGCTCTTCCAGGTTGGCCAGCTCGACTTCGCTGAGCATGGCCGAGAAGGCCAGCGCCTGGCTGCTTTCGTCGCTCAGTTCCAGCAATTGGTCGGTGCGCTGCATCACGCGGCTGGCCTCGGCGCTCAGACGCTCAGCCTTGCGGGCATTGTCGTCCATCACGCCGTCGACCTGATCGGCCTGGTCCAGAATGCTGCCGTTGAACCCGCCGATCTCGTCGGTGGCGTCGTTGGTGCGCCGGGCGAGCTGACGAACCTCGGTGGCCACCACCGCGAAACCACGGCCGGCATCGCCGGCCCGGGCCGCTTCGATGCTGGCGTTGAAGGCCAGCAGGGTGGTCTGCATGGAGATGTCGTTGATGACGGTGACAAAGTTGTCGATGCGACCTGCATCGCAGCGCAGCGAGGTGACCTGTTCGGCGGCCTGACCGATGCGGGCATTGAGAGCGCGCAGCTCATCGACCATGGCATTCAGGGCGTCCTGGCTGCGCTTCGATTCGCTGGTCGTGAAGTCGGTGACCTGCCGGTTGCCCTTCAGCAGCTCCGAGAGGTCCGAGAAGGACTCGCGCAGGGCGACCACGGAGTCGCCGAACCCGGTGAGGTTGGTGAACAGGTGCTGGTGCAACCGCTGTTCGGACTCCAGGGTGTCGATGCGGGCTTGAAGATGATCGCGCTCGGCGCGCAGCGCGTCGGTGGTGGCATTCGTGGCATCTCGAGCAGACGATGGGCTACGTCGAAAGAATCGCATGCGGTCTCCGGATGGGGCTGAGGCAGGGGGCACGGCTTCCCGACAGGGGGCGCGGGGCCCCCGTCGGTGGAGGATGTGTCAGCCGGCGCGTTCGAACAGCAGGTTGTTCTCCAGGTGGATGTGCTGCATCAAGTCGTCGCGGAACTCGCGCAGTCCGGCATAGAGCGCTCGCCAGGTGGTGCAGGCGCCCTTCGGGACGGTGATGTCGTCGGTCAGTGCCATCAGCCGCTCGAGGTGTTCGCCGTGGTCGCCGTGTTCCTGGCGCATCACCGCGATGGGGCCCCGGGCCTGTGCGCCCATGCCCTGGCGCAGCATGGGGAAGAGGATTTGCTCCTCCTTCTGCATGTGGCTCTCCATCTCCTGATGGAGCTCGGTGAGCAAGTCGGCCAGGCCGTCAGGGCAGGTATCACGGCTACCGTGAACGTGTTCGACGCGGCGTGCCATGCGGATCAGCTCGGGCAGCTGCTGGCGGTGAACGTCGTGATAGCGGCTCAGGATATGGTCGATCAGCTCGTCGTTGCTGGCCGACTGCCAGTCGCGCTCGTCGCTCTCGCCCTTCGCCAGCGTTTCGAGCTCGGCGACCAGAGCCTCGGGGGCCAGGCCCGCCCGCTCGGCGGCCTCGCGCAGGCTGATGCGACCGCCGCAGCAGAAGTCGATGTTGTGGTCGTGGAATATCCGGGTCGCGCCGGGCAGGGTGAGGGCGGTGCGGCCGACGCTCTGTTCGATCAGGTTCATGGCGGTCGTTCCTTGGCTGGGTGTGTGGCAGGGAAGGCATGTACTCTTTATTAGCAATCGGCATGCCAGTTCGCGGAGGCCCATTTTGTGGGGCCTCGAGGCCGGGATGGTGAAATATACCCAGATCGATTAGGGTAGATTGAACCCTTAAAGGTATCGATCACCATGCTCGATGAGACCCTGCTGGCGGACCTGGTTGCCGATCTGCCCAGCGCCGTGCGGCTGCAGCGTCTGGTGCGAACCCTGCGCGAGGGATTTTGCTGCGGCGCCGTCTGTCTGCTGCGCCTGGAGGAGGGCAGACTGGTGCCGGTGGCCGTGGATGGCCTGGTGCGCGAGGCGCTGGGGCGACGCTTCGAGGTGGCCCAGCATCCGCGCCTCGCCACCATCCTGGCCAGCCGGCGCCCCACCCTCTTTCCGTCCGATGCCGGCCTGCCCGACCCCTACGATGGCCTGGTGGAGCAGCAGCCCGGCCAGCCGCTGCATGTCCATGACTGCATGGGGGTCAGCCTGCACGTCGAGGGCGAGCCCTGGGGGGCACTGACGCTGGATGCCCTGGAGGCCGGGACCTTCGATGCCGCCGATCGGATGGCCCTGGAGCGCTATGCGTTGCTGATCGAGGCGGCGGTGCGGGTCAGTCGCCTGGAGCGTGACCTGCGAGCCCTGCGCATGGCCCAGCCGGAGAGTGGCCTGCCGCTGGCGGTACCCGACGCCCGGGACATCCTCGGCCATAGCGCCGTCTTGAAGCGGCTGTTGCGAGAGCTCGATGTGGTGGCCGCTTCGGACCTTGCGGTGCTGTTGCATGGCGAGACCGGTGTCGGCAAGGAGCTCTTCGCCCGACGCCTTCACCGCCGCTCCGCGCGTCACGCCGCGCCGCTGGTCCAGGTCAACTGCGCCGCGCTGCCGGAGTCGCTGGCCGAGAGCGAGCTGTTTGGCCATGTGAAGGGCGCCTTCTCCGGTGCCACGGCCGAGCGCGCCGGGCGCTTCGAAGCGGCCGACGGCGGTACCCTGCTGCTCGACGAGGTGGGCGAACTGTTGTTGCCGGTCCAGGCCAAGCTGTTGCGTGCCCTGCAGGAGGGGGAGGTCCAGCGACTGGGAGAGGACGTTCCGCGGCGTGTCGATGTGCGCATCATCGCCGCCACCAACCGGCACCTGGGCGAGGCGGTGCGCGAGGGCAGCTTCCGTGCCGATCTCTATCACCGGCTGTCGGTCTATCCGGTGGCGATCCCGCCCCTGCGCGAACGAGGCAGCGACGTGCTGATACTGGCCGGCCACTTCCTGGAGATCAATCGTACCCGGCTCGGGGTACGCAGCCTGCGTCTCTCGCCTGAATCGGAGGCGGCGCTGTCGCGCTATGACTGGCCCGGCAATGTACGTGAACTGGAGCACGTGATCAGCCGTGCGGCGATCAAGGCCTTGAGCCAGGGCGCTCGGCGTGACGACATCGTGACGCTGGAGCCGGAGTGGCTCGATCTGCCCTTGATGGAAAACGGGAGAGGCGTTCTCGAAGACCCGGAGCGCACGGAGGAATCCGTTCCGGCCACCCTGCGCGAGCGCGTGGAGCATGCCCAGCGACGGGCCATTCGCGAGGCTCTCGGGGACTGCCAGGGGCGCTGGGCAGCGGCCGCCCGCCGCCTGGAGGTCGATCCCAGCAATCTGCACAAGCTGGCCCGGCGTCTGGGGTTGAAATAGAAGGTTCTTCGACAACCGACCGATGGGATCGTCCGTGCCCCCGATCATGCCGGCATTGCCGTTCGCGCCGATGCCCGTTGGCGAGCCGAGCCGACGGGCGGCGGCGTTTTACGACTGCGTCACAGCGTCATGAAGGGGGAGGCCTCCTGATTCTGGAACTGGTAGACCTTGTAGGGTTCCTGCTGCGGCCCCGGCATGCCGGGAGTGCCGTTCGGCATACCGGCCAGTCCGATGCCGTCGATTTCGGGCTGCTGCTCGAATAGGGCCTTTACCGCCGCCAGCGGCACATGGCCTTCGATGGTGTAGTCGCCCATCTTGACGGTGTGACAGGCGCCCAGGCCATAGGGGACGCCGGCGGCCTTCTTGATTCCGGCGAGTTCTCGGTCGTCGACGATGGTGACGTCGACCCCCATGTCTTCCAGGTGACGGGCGTAGCCGTCGCAGCAACCGCATTGCGGGTTCTTGTACAGAGTGGCTTCGTGCGGCAGGGCGGCATTGGCACTGGTGGCGCCCATCAGCAGGCCGGTAGTGATCAGAAGGCGAGACAGAGTGATTTTCATGCGGGATAACCCTCGTTGACGATAAACAAGTCTGTGATGTGGGGTTCGAGACGCCGCAGGGCGGCACGGAGCATCAGTTCATCCGACCGCCATGGGGCACGGCACGACAGGAGATCGTGAGCGGAGCCTGGCGCTCGCGACACGGCTGCCGGTGAGCGGATGACAGTTGGCCTTGCCCGGCCGCCAGAGGCTGTCGGGCGGGGGAACTCAGGCTCTGGGAGGGCGACGCGGGGGCTCGGGGACATGTTCGCTCACGGTGACGGCGGCCATGAGCGGGCGAGCGAACGGGGGAGTGACCGCGGGCTGTAACGAGGCCACGGGAGGCGCACAAGCCGAGCCGCAGTCCGCCTGCATGTCCGGCGTCTGTCCCTGGGCGAGCATCTTGCCCTGAAGCGGGGAACAGTCGTTCCGGCAGGTAAGCGTGGCTGCGTGGCTCGTGGGGAGCGTGACCAGGACCAGCAGCAGGACCAGCGGCAGCGCCAGCAGGCGTGGCCGGGTCTGTCGGTTCGGCAATGTCCAGGTCCGCAATGGCATGGTGGGCTCCCCCGAGGCGTCGAGATTCATTGAACCCGAGACGCCCGGACGATGCAATCCTCGGCAACCAGGGGCGCGGGCGGCGGCAGTCGTAATCCAGTCGGACGGAGGAGTGGCAAATTCCCTAAGACGAATTAACCATTTTTCGATGTTCTTAACATGGGTTATCTATAAGCGCCCGGGCAGGGCATGTAGGGTAGGACTGGACAGGGATGCCGGCCAGGGAAGAATGGGCACAGGACGCTCGCAATGCCAGGGATGCACGAGCAGGACGCTTGTGGTGAGCTTGCAGGGAGGCGCGACGATTGAAGGCCTGCTCCGAGAGGGGCAGGCCTTTTCTTTGCTCATGCATGACGCTCAGTGGACCTTCGCCACGGGCAGTTCCGCCCAGCGGGTCGTCCAGCGGTGGCTGCGGTTCGCGCAGCGCAGCGGCCAGGCGGCGCCGGGGCGGGGCATGCCGAAGGCCACGGTATCACGTCCCAGGTGCCGGTTGAGGCGGTCCAGCGTGGCCATCAGCGCTTCACTGCGTCGCCGCTCGGAATCGCCCTGCGGCGCATCGAGCAGCGACAGCTGGTAATGGTCGGCATCGATCAGGTCGAACAGCATCACGCCGCCCTTCAGGAACCGATACCCCCGACGGTGAATGCGCTCGAGCGCAGCCAGCGCCGCCTGCAGGATCAAGCGGCTGTCATCGGTGGGACGATCCATCTCGATGACGAGGCTTGGTGCGTACTGAGGCAGATCAACCCGATGGGGAGGTGTGCGGAGAAACACCTGCACCGCACGGCACAGGCTGCGCTGCTGCCGCAGCTTTTCCGCACCCCGCTGGGCGTGCTGTCGAATCGCCTCGCGCAGCTCCCCGAGTTCATGGATCAGCTGCCCGAAGCTGCGCGAGGTCATGATGCGCTGTCTGGTTGCAGCGGTGTCGTTCATCTCGATTGCCGCAATGCCGCGCAATTCCAGCACGGTACGCGAGAGCGGGGCGCCGAAGCGCCGGCGAATCGCGCGGGAGGCGGCATGGCGCAGCTGCGCGGCGGTGCGGATGCCCGCCAGGAACAGGCGTTCCGCCAGCCGTCGGCCGACACCCCAGATCTCCTTCAGGTCGGTGCGCGAAAGCAGCGCCCGGGTTTCGGGGCCGTCGGCGGTGAGCACGCAGACGCCGTCATGCTCCTCCTTCTTGGCCGCGCGGTTGGCCAGCTTGGCCAGGGTACGCGTGGGCGCGACTCCCACGGACACCGGAATGCCGGTGTACTGGCGCACCCGTCGATGCAGCCTGCGCGCCAGGGCGAGCGTGCCGTCGGCATCGAGACCGTCGAAGCGCACGAACATCTCGTCGATCGAGTAGGGCTCGACCCCCGGGGCAAGCTCCTCGAGCACCGCCTGAACCCGGGCGGACATGTCGCCGTAGAGCTCGTAGTTGGACGAGAGCAATACCGCGCCGTGGCGTGTCGTCAGGTCGCGCAACCGAAAGGCCGGGACGCCCATCCCCACGCCCAGCGCCTTGAGTTCCTCCGAGCGGGCGATGACACAGCCGTCGTTGTTGGAAAGCACGCCCACCGGGGTGCCTTCCAGGCGTGGCTGGAAGACGCGCTCGCAGCTGACGTAGAAGTTGTTGCAGTCGACCAGGCCGAACATGACCGCCTCACACCGGGTACTGGTGAATCACGGCGCGGACCACGCCCCAGATCTGGCAGTCGTGCTCGACAAGGGGGATCGGGGCATAGCGCGGATTGCCGGAGACGAGACAGGGGCGGCCGTGATGCATCTCGTAGCGCTTGACGATGATTTCGCCGTCGACGAGGGCGGCCACCATGTGCCCGGGGCGCGGGTCCAGCGAGCGATCGATGATCAGCAGGTCGTCCTCGTGCATGCCGAAGCCGTCCATGCTGTCGCCGCTCACGCGCATGAAGAAGGTGGCACTGGGGCGCTTGACCAGGTGTGCGTTGAGGTCGAGCCGGTCGCTCGCGTAGTCCTGGGCCGGCGAGGGAAAGCCGCTGAGGCCGGCGCGGATGCGGATCGTGGAGACGGGCAGGGCAAGCGGCATGGCCGGTTGCCGGGGGCGATAGAGAGCGTGTCGCGACATGGCCGAATCCCTGTCGTTTCGAAAGCTGTATTTATATACAGTATTCGGCGGAATTCCTGTCATGGCAACCCTGGCGTGCCGGGTCATCCCCCCGCTGCTCGAGCGACGTATTGTCGGCGGTGACGGACATTTTGCATGGGCCCCACCGGCGGTGGGGCTATTGAGAGTAGTCGTGAGAGTACCCGGTGGATCGCCTGCGCGGCTTCGAGCGGGCCGCGTTCAGGCGGGCCCTGTGCCGGGCCAATAAAGCTGCTGGACTTCCTGAAAGGCGGCCAGCCCCAGAGGGCCCAGCTCGCGGCCGAGGCCGCTGCGCTTGACGCCCCCCCAGGCGCCCTGGGGCGGGGCGAGCTGGTCGGTGTTGATCCACACATTGCCGGCCTCGAGCCGCCGGGCGACCGAGGCGGCGCGGTCGGCGTCACCGCCGACCACGCTGGCGGCGAGGCCGAAATCGCTGTCGTTGGCCAGCGCGATCGCCTTGGCGTCGTCGTCCACCGATCGCGTGCAGAGCACCGGACCGAAGATCTCCTCGCGCCAGAGCCGGCTGGTGACGGGGACGTCGCGATAGAGCGTCGGCGCGATGAAGTAGCCGTGCCCGGGCAGGTCACGATGGCGGGGATCGCGTACCGCCGTGAGGCCTTCCTCCCGGGCGATGGCCAGATACTGCATGACCCGTGCCCGCTGACGGTCGTTGACCTGGGGGCCGAGCGTGGTCGCGCTCTCCAGCGGGTCGCCGAGTACCAGGGCGTCGATGCGGCTCGCCAGGGCGTCGTGAAGCGGCTCGGCGAGCGAGCGATGGACCAGCAGGCGCGAGGTGGCCGAGCACATCTGCCCGGCATTGAAGAACAGGCCGTTCATCACCAGCTCGGCGGCCTGGTCGACATCGGCGTCGTCGAGCACCAGGATCGGCGACTTGCCGCCCAGTTCCAGGGACAGGTTGCGGGTGCCCGCGGCGGCGGCGCGCATGACGGCCTCGCCGGCACGGTTGCTGCCGGTGAAGGAGAGCTTGTCGATGCCGGGATGACGGCTCAACGGGATGCCCACCCCCTCGGCATCGCCGTTGACCAGGTTGAGCACGCCGGGCGGCAGGGCGATCGCCGCGGCGATCTCGGCGATCGCCTGCTCGGGCAGCGGCACGACCTCGGAAGGCTTGAAGACCACCGTGCAGCCGGCGGCCAGCGCCGGGGCGAGCTTCCAGGCGCCGGTCACCAGGGGGAAGTTCCAGGGCGTGATCAGCCCCGCCACGCCCACCGGGTTGCGATAGCCGCGAGCCCGGATGCCGTCGGCCTCGATCGGCACGACCTCGCCCTGGCGGGCATCCAGGTCTCGCGCCTGCGTGGCGTAGTAGCGGTAGCAGGCGACGGCATCGTCGACGTCGATGGCGGCTTCGCCGAGGGGCTTGCCGCCGTTGCGGGCGATGGTTTCCACGAGGCCGGCATGGCGGCCGGCCAGCGCATCGGCCATGGCGTCGAGATAGGCGGCGCGCTCGCTGCCGGGCCGCTCCCGCCAGGCGGGCAGGGCACGACGGGCCGCGGCGACCGCGGCCTCGACGTCACGGGCATCGCCGGCGGTGACATGTCCCAGGAGGGTCTCGCGATAGGGGTCGATGATCGCCAGGCGGCGGGTGGCCCGGCTGGTCACCCAGCGGCCATCGATGAACTGATGAAGGGAGTCGGACATTCTGGGGTCCTCAGGCTAGCCGGGCAGCAGGCGCCGGCGGCGTATCGCCGCCGGTCGCGCGCCCGGGAATCGATGTTCGATGAGGCGCATCGCGCCGGTGAGGATCAGCGTCAGGGCGATGTAGATGCCGGCGATCAGCAGCAGCGGTTCGTAGACCAGAAACGTCTCGTCGCGCACCAGATTGGCCGCCTTGAGCAGATCCATCATGGCGATGGTCGAGACCAGCGGCACTGACTTGAGCAGCAGGATCGCCTCGCCGGTCAGCGTCGGCAGGCACAGCTGGAAGGCGCGGGGCAGCCACAGGCGATGGAGAATCTGCCAGCGGCTCAGGCCGAAGGCGCGCCCGGCGGCCAGTTCGCCGTCGGGCACGCTGAGCAGGGCGCCGCGGATCACCTCGCCGGTATAGGCGCCGACGCTGATGGTGAAGATCAGCGCGCCGTAGAAGAAGGGATCGCGCAGCATCGGCCAGATCAGGCTGTCGCGCACGCCGGGGATTTCCGGCAGCAGGCGGCCGACGCCGTCGTAGAAGAAGAACAGCTGGACCAGCAGCGGCGTGCCGCGGATCACCGTGGTGAAGCCGTGCACCAGCATCGCCAGCGGGCGCGGCCCCTGAATCCGGGCCAGGGCCAGGGCGACGGCCAGCGCCAGGCCCAGCGTGCCGGAGACCGCCACCAGCCACAGGGTGTTGACGAAGCCCGTCCACAGGTACCGCTGGTAGAAGGGGTCGGAAAGCCAGGAAAAGTCCATCGTTGCCCTCCTAGAGGCCCGGCTGGCCGCGGCGCACGTGGCGCTCCGCCCGGGCGAAGAGGGCGTTGGAGCCCAGCGTCATCACCAGATAGAGCGCGCCGGCGGCGGCGTAGAAGAGAAAGTAGTCGCGGGTGCTGGCCGCCGCCTGTTGGGCGGTGAAGAACAGCTCCTCGAAGCCCACCACGCTGATCAGCGCGGTGTCCTTCACGAGGATCAGCCACAGGTTGGACATGCCCGGCAGGGCATTGGGCAGCATGGCGGGCACCACGATGCGGTGAAAGCGCGTCCAGCGGGTGAAACCGTAGGCATCGGCGGCCTCCAGCTGACCGCGGGGGATGGCCAGGATGGCGCCCCGGAACACCTCGGTCATGTAGGCGCCCTGGACGAAGGCCAGCACGCCGACCGCACAGACGAAGCCGCCGATCTCGACATGGGTGTCGTCACCCAGTGCATTCAGCAGGGCATTGAGTGCCTGGGTGCCGGCGTAGTAGAGCAGGATGATCAGCAGCAGTTCGGGCACGGCGCGAACCAGCGTGGAGTAGAGCGTCCCCAGGGCACGCAGTGGCGGCCAGGCGCTGAGTCGGGCGCCGGCGCCCAGCAGCCCCAGGCCGAGGCCGATGGCGTAGGCCAGCAGGGCGATCTCGAGGGTCACCAGGGCGCCGTGCAGGATCGGGGCCGCCCAGTCGAGCAGCCCGGCATTCTGATAGCTAGACATGGTTGCAGCCTTGGTCGATGAAGAGGGGCCCGCCGCCATTCACTGGCGGGCGGGCCGTTCGCCGGGGAGCGCGGCTCCGGCGGCGATCTTCAGTCGCTGCAGATGTCGGTATTGAAATATTTCTGCGAAAGTTCGGCACACTGGCCGCTTTCCAGCACGCTGGCGATGGCGGTGTTGAGCTTCTTGCGCAGGGCGTCGTCCTCCTGGCGCAGGCCGATGCCCACCCCCTCGCCGAAGGCCGGGTCGTGGGGCGCGGTGGCACGGATCTCGTAGCCCTGTGCCTCGTCGCGCTTGACGAATTCGGTCATGGCGATCTTGTCGGCGAGAATGGCATCGACGCGGCCGGCCAGCAGGTCGCGGTTGGCCTGCTCCTGGCGGTCGTAGATCTTCAGCTCGACGCCGGTGTCGGCCAGCTTGCGACGCGCGAAGGTGGCGTTGGTGGTCGAGCCCTGCACGCCGAGGATCTTGCCGTCGAGCCCGTCGGGAATCTGCAGGTCACTGTCCTTGGCGGTGACGTAGGCCGCCGGCGTGTAGTAGTACGGGTCGGTGAAGTCGATGACCCGCTTGCGCTTGTCGGTGATCGACAGCGAATTCATGATCATGTCGATCTTGCCGCTGGCGAGTGCCGGGAAGATGCCGCTCCAGCCGGTCGGCGTGATCGCGCAGTCGGCCTGCATCTGATCGCACAGGGCCTGGCCGAGCTCTACCTCGAAGCCGGTCCAGCTGCCGTCGGCGTCCTTGTAGGTGAACGGCGGGTAGGGCTCCGCCGAGATGCCGATCTTGAGCGGCTCGGCGGCCGGGGCCGTGGTGGCGGACAGCGCCAGGGCGGCGATGCCGGCGGTATGGATCAGGCTTCGGGTCAGGGTCTTGGTCATCATGGTTTCCCCATCATTGTTGTCGCGGGCCCTCGGGCCCGAAGAAAGGCAATGCCGTCGGGCATTGCGCGAAGTCATGCCGCGCCGGCGACGAACTGCCGGCAGCGCTCGCTGGCGGCGTTCTCGAACACCTCGCGCGATGTGCCGGTCTCCTCGACGAGCCCCTGGTGGAGGAACACCACCTGATGGGAGACGTCGCGTGCGAAGCGCATCTCGTGGGTGACCAGCAGCATGGTGCGGCCCTCGTCGGCGAGCCCGCGGATCACGCCGAGCACCTCGCTGACCAGCTCCGGGTCGAGGGCCGAGGTTGGCTCGTCGAACAGCAGCACGCGCGGCTCCATGGCCAGCGCCCGGGCGATCGCCACGCGCTGCTGCTGGCCGCCGGAGAGGTAGGCGGGGTACTGGTCGCGCTTGTCGGCGAGTCCCACCCGTTCCAGGTAGTGCTCGCCGATCGCCACGGCCTCGCGGCGGCGCAGGCCGCGCACGCGCAGCGGGGCCTCGATGACGTTGCCGAGCACGGTGAGGTGGGGCCAGAGGTTGAACTGCTGGAAGACCATGCTCACCCGGGCGCGCAGGTGCTGCAGCCGGCGCCGATCGAGGCCGGCGTCGCGCCCCCCGCTGCCGAAGTCCAGGGTCTCCCCGGCGATGGTCAGCCGGCCGCCGTCGGGGCGCTCGAGCAAGTTCATGCAGCGCAGCAGGGTGCTCTTGCCGGAACCGCTGGAGCCGATGATCGAGACCACGCTGCCTTCGTTCACGGTCAGCGAGATGTCCTTGAGCACTTCCAGCTCGCCGTAGCGCTTGACCAGATGGCGCGCCTCGACGGCCGGAGCGTTGTTGTCGATGTGATGGGTCATGGGCGATGTCGGGGGTGGAGTGTCGTGCTGGCCATACCCCTCCTGAATTCCGGTGGAAAGATCGCGGCCCCGGGCGCATGGCGCTCGAGGGGCCGCCCGTGTCGTTGTGGTTCAGTCCGGCGCGGCCACTGTCGCCAGGCAGGACGCGGCGCAGTGTTCCAGGCGCCGGCAGGCCTCGCGCAGGCGCTCGGCGTCGACCGTCAGGCTGAGTCGCACGAAGCCGGCGGCCGAGGGGCCGAAGGCCTCGCCCGAGAGCACCGAGACGCCGTGTTCCTCGAGCAGGCGGTCGGCGAAGTCCGCCGCGGACAGGCCGGTACGGCGGATGTCGATCATCATGAACATGCCGGCTTCGGGGCGCAGCACATCGAGTGTGGCGCTGTCGGCGAGGGCCGCGAAGACGGTATCGCGCCGGCTCCGGTAGGTCTCGCGCATGGCGGCGAGTTCCGCCGGCGGGTGGGCCAGCGCCTCGCAGGCGGCATCCTGGATGAAGTCCGGGCTGCCGTAGAGCATGCACAGCGCCAGGTTGGACAGGTGGCCGACCAGTGTCTCGGGGCCGATCACCCACCCCAGCCGCCAGCCGGTCATGGCATGGGACTTCGACAGGCTGCTGATCACCGCGGTGCGCTCGGCCATGCCGGGCAGCGCATCGGGGCAGTGGTGAGCCTCGTCGAAGATCAGCGAGGCGTAGACCTCGTCGGACAGCAGCCACAGGTCGTGTTCGCGGCACAGCGCGGCCAGGGCCGCCCAATGCTCGCGGCCGAGGATCTGCCCGGTGGGGTTGTGGGGGCTGTTGAGCAGCATCGCCCGGGTACGCGGCGTCACCGCCGCGGCGAACTCGGCCGGGTCCGGCTGGAAGGCGTTCCCGGCACGCAGCGGTACGCGCACCAGGCGGGCGCCGGCGGCCTGCAGTGCCGCCTCGTAGGTGACGTACATCGGCTCGGGGACCAGCACCTCGTCGCCCGGCTCGAGCACGCACTGGGCCACGGCGTAGAGGCCGCACTGGGCGCCGGCCATCACCGCGACGTTGGCGGCGGTGGTCGTCGCCGCGCCGCCCTGACGGCGGTGGGTGTCGGCGATCAGTTCACGAAGGCGCTGCTTGCCCTGCACGTCGGCATAGTGGGTGGCCCCGCCGCGCAGGCTGGCCACGGCGCTCTCGACGATCGGCTCGGGCGTGGTGAAGTCCGGGTCGCCCACCGAGAGGATGATGACGTCGTCGCCGCGCGCCTGGCGTTCGAGCGCCCGGTAGTGGATGTTCCAGGCGGCGGCGCCGTCGCCGGCGATGCGTTCGGTGAGTCGGGAGTAGTGCATGTCGGCTCCTTGAGGAAAGCGGGCGAATCCGTCAGACGCCCTGCCAGGCGTCGGCATCGATCTCGATCAGCGTGGGCCGGTCGGCATGCCGGGCGGTGATCAGGGCGTCATGCAGCGCCGCCGGTGTGGTCAGGCGCCGGCCATGGCAGCCGAAGCTCTCGGCCAGGCCGACCAGGTCCGGCGCCGGCAGGTCGACCCCCAGCCGGGGCACGGCGCTGGCGTCCATGTAGCGGCGAATCTCGCCGTAGCCGTCATTGTTCCAGACCACCACGATCAGCGGCACGCCGGCGTCACGGGCGGTGGCCAGCTCGCCGAGGGTGAACATCAGCCCGCCGTCGCCGACCAGCGCGACCACCGGACGCTCGGGCACGGCCAGCGCGGCACCCAGCGCCGCGGGCAGGCCGTAACCGAGGGTGCCGTAGCCGGTGGCGGCATTGAACCAGCGGCGTGGTGCGGGCATGTCGACCATGAAGTTACCGGCGTAGACCGCCCCGGTGGAGTCGCCGACGAGGGTGGCGTCGGGCAGCGCCTCGCGCAGGGTGTCGAGCAGCGCGGTGTAGGGCGCCACGTCCGCCGCATCGCGCAGCGCCAGGGCCGACCTGACGCGGGCGGCACGCTCGGCGCCCCGGCGCGCTGCCGGGGCGGGCAGGCGCGCGCACAGCTCACGGGCCACCTCGCCGGCGTCGGCGAGCAGCGCGAGGTCGGGGGCCTGGTTGCGGGCCAGCTGCTGGGCGTCGATGTCGACCCGGATCAGCCGCCCGGTGAGCCGGAAGCCCTCGTCGAAGACCAGGTCGTAGTCGGTCTCGCCGAGCTCGGTGCCCAGCGCCAGGATCACGTCGGCGTCGCGGGCTAGTTCGCGCCCCGCCGGCAGGCTGGCGCAGGCGCCGAGATCCAGCGGGTGGGCGAGCCCCAGCACGCCCCGGGCGTTGATGGTGGTCATGGCCGGGGCGTCGAGGCGCTCGACCAGCTCGCGCAGCGGCTCGGCGGCGTCCGCGCAGCCGCCGCCGAGCAGCACCAGGGGCCGCTCGGCGGCGGTCAGCCAGTCCGCGGCGCGGGCCAGTGCGGCGTCCGGCGCGGCGGGGGCGAAGACCTCGGCGACGCGGGGTGGGTGGTCGGGCGCCGGCAGGGCCATCACGTCGAGCGGGATCTCGATATGCACCGGGCCGGGGCGGGCGCCGGCGAAGATCGCGAAGGCGCGTCCCAGCACCTCGGGCAGGGCCTCCGGCGTCTGCAGGGTGTGGCTGAACACGCTCACCCCGGCGAGAGTGGCCCGCTGATCGGGCAGTTCGTGCAGGCGCCCCTGGCCGCGACCCAGGGTGTCGCGGCGGTTGACGCTGGAGATCACCAGCATGGGCACCGAGTCGGCCAGGGCCTGGGCCATGGCGGTGGCGATGTTGGTCATCCCCGGGCCGCTGATGATGAAGCAGGCCGCGGGCCGGCCGGTGGCGCGGGCGTAGCCGTCGGCCATGAACCCGGCGCCCTGCTCGTGGCGCGGGGTGACGTGGCGCAGCGGGCTGTCCGGCAGGCCGCGGTAGAGTTCCACGGTATGCACGCCGGGAATGCCGAACACGGTGTCGATGCCGTGGGCCACGAGTCGGTCGATCAGGTACTGGGCACAGGTGGTCATGCGTCGGGGGCCTTGACGGTCAGGGTTTCGCCGAAGGGCGTGCGCGCGAAGAGGCGCTCGACCATCGGCACGAAGTCCTCGAGCGGCCGCGTCGGGTAGTCGGGATCGAAGGCGCGCTGGTCCCACTCGTCGCAGAAGCGCACGGTGCGCGCATAGGCCGGGTGATCGCGATACGCCTCGCGGGCCTGCGGGTCGAGGCCGTAGAAGGCGCGGTAATGATACCCCTGAAACAGCTCGTGGTGGCGGATCATCCACACGTTGAGCGGATCGACGTAGGGCGCGAGGATCGCCGCGGCGATCTCGGCGTGGTTGGCCGGGGCCAGGTCGTCGCCGATGTCATGGAGCAGCGCACAGACCACGGTCTCCTCGTCGGCGCCGGCGTCGAGCGCGCGGGTCGCGGTCTGCAGGCTGTGGGTATAACGGTCGACGGGATAGCCGTGGGTATCCCCCTCGAGTCGTCGCAGGTGCTCGAGCACCCGGCGGGCGACATCGTTCTGGTAACGCTGGAAGTGGGCGTCGATGATCGCCCAGTCGGCGTGGGTGCTCTCCGCGAAACGGGTGAAGCGGGCCTGGTTCATGAGATGGCTCCCCGGGTGGTGGCGGTCGGCGTCTCGGCGGTGCCGGCAGTCAGCCGGGCACGCAGGACACGGCGGCGGCTGGCAGTGCTGTCGCGGTCGACGTAGCCCTGGCGAAGGTGACGTGTCCCGCCGTCCAGCTGGTAGGCGGTCCGCCCGTGAAGCAGGCGGTAGTTGTCCATGATCAGCATCTCGCCGGGCGCCAGCTTGAGGTGCACGGTCAAGGCATCCGAGGTGATCAGCCGGTAGAAGTGCTGGCGCGCGGCGTAGTAGCGCGCCAGCAGCTCGGGGGCGTGGGCGTCGATGCGTTCGGTGCGGTTGGAGTAGCGCACCCGGGCCAGGCGGCCATGGCTGTCGAGCTCGATCAGCGGGCCTTCGCTCTCCAGATCGGTGGTGGCATCGGTGTAGCGAAAGGTCGGTGACAGCCGGGTCAGGCACTCGAAGTGCTCGGGCGCCTCGTCGCGCAGGCGTCGTGCCGCCATGAAGCCGTCGGCGAGCGTGCTGTCGCCGCCCTCGGCGGCGTTGCTCAGGCAGTGCAGCCAGATGTAGCCGGGGATCGGGTCGCGATAGGGGTTGTCGGTATGCGGCTCGAGCCCGCGCCGGGTCATGGTCAGGTCGTAGGCGTCGGCCACCGACTTGACGTCGGCGATGCCGCCCCAGTTGGTGCGACGCAGCGGACCGATGCGGTCGATCAGCGGCTGCATGCCATCCTCGGTGAGCGGTACACCCTGGACCTTGACGAAGCCATGGCGGTGCAGGGCCTCGAGCATGGCGAGCAGCGCGCCGTCGTCATCGCGGGCGGCCGCGAAATCGGCCTGTGGCAGCGTCTCGAGCGTCGCATCCCACAGCGTCAGGCCGTCGTCGATGTCGCGATCGGGAGTCGCCTGCGCGAGCAGGCCGTCGAGCGAAAAGGTGGCGCGATGGCCGTCGCTGAACTGCACTTCGAGGCGGTCGCCGTCGATACGGGCCCGGGTCGCGTGGAGATCCAGCGGCAACCGGGCGGCCTCGATCAGGCGCTGCCCCGTGCGCGGGTCGAGGGTGTCGGCATCCGGTGCCCGTTCGCGCAGCCAGAGCGCGGCAAGCTGCTGTTCGCGGCCCGCCAGGCGCAGGGCCAGCTGTCGGCCGTCATCCTTGAGTTCGATCTCGGCTGCTGGGGACATGGACGATTCTCTCTACGACAATGAAGTGACGAACGAGCGCCACCGGGCGCCGTCGCTTTTCTACCCTAGGGGGTCGGGACGCAGCGGATTTGCAATAAATGGCCTTTTGATTGATTTTTATAGCCATGAGCGAATCCCTGATTCCGGAGTGGCCCTATCCACGCCCCGACCAGCCGCCGGTTCCACGGCCCGGCGAGGCGGCCCATACGGTGAGCGTGTGGCTGGTGCCCAAGTTTTCCATGCTGACCCTGTTCTGCCTGCTCGAGCCGCTGCGGGTCGCCAATCGTTTCGGTCGCGAGCTGTTCGCCTGGCAGCTGCTCTCGGCGGACGGCGACGCGGTGGTGGCCAGCAACGGGGTACGCATCGATGTCGACGCCGCGCTGGGCGAGGCGGAGGCGGGCGAGCTGCTGATGGTCATCTCGTCCTACGAGGCCGAGGCCACGGTGACTGCCGCCGACCGTGCCGTGCTGCGTCAGGCGGCGGCGCACGGCGCCCGGGTCGGCGGGCTGGACACCGCGCCCTTCATTCTGGCGCGCGCCGGCCTGCTGGAGCAGCAGCGGGTGGCGCTGCACTGGGAGAGCGTGCCGGCGTTTCGCGAGGAGTTTCCGCACATCGCGGTGAGCGAGGCCCGCTTCGAGTTTGCCGACCGGCGGCTGACCGGGTCCGGCGGTGCGGCGGGCATCGACATGATGCTGCAGTGGATCGAGCACGACTACGGGCCGGCCCTGGCCAATGCAGTGGGTCGCCAGCTGGTCCATCAGCGGGTCAGTGACGAGGAGGCGCGGGAGGCGGCGAGCGCGCGGGCCATGGACAACCTGCCCCGGGTGGTGGTGCGGGCCCTGGCCATCATGGAGGCCCATCTCGACCAGGCGCTGCCGATTCCGGAGATCTGCCGGCTGGTCGGGCAGTCGCAGCGCCAGCTGACGCGACTGTTCACCGCCGCGTTCGGCGAGACGCCCAAGCAGTGCTACCTGGGGATGCGGCTTGACCAGGCGCGATGCATCCTCGCCGACAGCCGCTGCCGGGTGACCGAGGCGGCGCTGGCCTGCGGCTTTACCCAGCTGGCGCACTTCTCCCGCGCCTATCAGGCGCGCTTCGGCGAGCCGCCCAGCCGCACGGCCGAGCGTGGCACGACCGAGCGCGGCCCGACCGAGCGCGGCCCGACCTGAGCCGCCGGGGCGAGGGCTCAGGAATCCGGGGCACCGCCCGTTTCCAGCGCCGCGGCACGCCGCTGCCGCTCGGCCCGGTGCAGCATGCGCAGCCGCGACCGCACCTCGTCGCGCTCCAGATAGCAGCCCTGCAGCCAGCGCTGCCCCGAGTCGCCCGCGAAGGCGTCACGGGCATGCAGCAGGCGGCGGTTGTCGAAGATCACCAGGTCGCCCGGCCGGTAGGTGAAGCGCATGGCGAAGTGCGGTTCATGCAGCATCCGTTGCAGCGTCATCAGCGCCGCGTAGGCGGGCTCCACCGCGTCAAACGGGGCCATCAGGGGGCCGCGCAGGAAGTCGGCGATGCGCACCTCGTCCAGCCGCCCGGCCTCGTCGAGCCGGATCATCGGCGCGTACCAGACATAGTCGGTGGTGCGGGCCGTATTGGCATAGCACCACTTCACCGTCGCGAGCGTCTCGAAGGCGTGCGGGTCGCGCTCGCGCAGGGCCTCGGCAACGGCGAAGCCGTCCATCATCACCGCCTGGCCGCCCGCGACGCTGTTCTCCAGGCAGTGCAGCAGCTGCAGGCCGGGCTGGTATTCGCGGGTGGGCAGGTCGACGTGCGGCGGCAGGGCGATCGAGGTATAGGCGTTGGAGTCCGGCTGGGGCTTGGCGCGCACATCGAACAGGCTGCCGAAGTTGGTGGCGCGCAGCGGGCCGATGCGCTCGGCGATGCGGGCCAGGGTGCCGGGCTCGACGGGCAGGTTGCGCAGCCGCACCAGGCCGTGGCTCAGCACCGCAGTCAGCGCCGACTCGAGCAGGGTCCGGGCCTCGACGGTGTCCGGCTCGTGATCGAGCCAGTCGCCGGCATCGAGGCTGCAGGGGGCGTCGAGAGTGTCGCCGGTCCAGGTGGTGACCGGCACCAGCGGGGCATCGAGGGGTTCGGCGTTCGAGTAATCGTGGGCGCGCAGCCAGCCCGGATGAAAGCGCAGGGTGCGCTGCTCGGGGGCGA
Organism: Modicisalibacter tunisiensis; assembly: GCF_020148005.1. Classification (GTDB taxonomy): domain Bacteria; phylum Pseudomonadota; class Gammaproteobacteria; order Pseudomonadales; family Halomonadaceae; genus Modicisalibacter; species Modicisalibacter tunisiensis. Next base: position 2,200,353 of record NZ_JAGXFD010000001.1, read on the forward strand.
AGGTCACGTTGAGCGCGCCGGTCTCGTCCAGCCAGGCGGCCTCGACGGTAGGCCAGGCGCCGAGCCGTGACAGGTCGAGGGTGCGCTCGCGGGTCGCCGGGTTGACGGTGCTGGCGTCCGCGGCGTTCTCGCGCAGCCAGACGCTGTGATAGCGGCTCGTCCGCCCGTCCTGCCAGTGCAGCGTGATGACATGGGGAGCGGAGTCGACCGCGGCGGGGCGGGTCTCGACCGGCCAGGCGTCGTAGTCGGGTGTCGGCGGCAGCTGGTGCGGGTCAGAGGAATCGAACGTGGCGGGCATCGGGGTCTCCGTCGCGAAGCGGGTATGCCAGTGAGCATGCCGGGGCGTGGCAACGACGGATTCGCCGCGCGCGACACTCTCTTGACACGAGTCGTCGTGTCAGGGGTCGCCCGGGGCCAGGCGTGTCTGGCGCGGGCTTTCGCCATAGCGCTGGCGATAGGCCCGCGAAAAGCTCGACGCCGAGGTGAAGCCGCAGGCCAGGCCGATCCCCAGGATGTCGTGGTCGGTCTCCTGCAGCAGCTGGCGAGCGCGCGCCAGGCGCAGGTGGCGATAGTAGTCGCGTGGCCGGATGCCCAGCTCCTGTTCGAAGAGTCGCTGCAGCTGGCGCAGCGACAGGGCCACCCGCGAGGCGACCCGGTCGAGGGGCAGCGGCGATTCGATATGCCGTTCCATCAAGGCGACGGCGTCCACCAGCGCCGGCTTGTGGGTGCCCAGGCGCTGCACCAGGGCCTGGCGCTGCTGGTGCTGGGGCGTGCGCCCCTGATCGTGGATCAGCTGCTCGGTCACGGCCGTGGCCAGTGCCCGACCGTGGCGCCGGGCGATCAGATCGAGCGACATGTCCATGGCCGCCGCGCCGCCGGCGCAGGAGAAGCCGTGCTCGGCGACCTCGAACAGCGACTCGACGGCGTCGATGTCGGGAAAGCGTTCGCGAAAGGCGGGCAGGCTCTCCCAGTGCAGGGTGACGCGACGTCCGGCCAGCAGTCCGGCCCGGGCGAGGATGATGCTGCCGGTATCGATGCCGCCCAGCGCGCAGCCGTCCTCGGCGAGACGATGCAGCCAGCGCAGGGTGTGCCGGGTCAGCGTCGCCTCGGGCTCGAAGCTGCTGCAGATCGCCAGGCCGGGCAGCCGTGGCGCGGTGTCGGGGGACGCATCGGCGAGCAGGGTCATGCCGTTGCTGGCGGTGATCGGCTCGCCGTCCTGGGTGATCACCCGCCAGGCGAACAGCTCGCGGCCCGCGACCCGGTTGGCGATGCGCAGCGGCTCGACGGCGGAGAAGAACGCGACCATCGCGAAGCGGGGCATCAGCAGGAACCCGAGCGTCTCGGGGAGGGGGCCGGTGTAGTGAAGTCGCATGTCGCCGTCGAAACCCTTGGCTGCCTGAAGCGGGCATGGTAACCGATGACCGCCGACAGGCAAGGTGGCGCCGCCGCTAGGCAGCGGCCCCCGCCTTGGCGTATCGTTGCCCGTTCGTGCCGGCGTGCGGCGCCGCGGCGGCAGCACGGAAACCGGGTGGCTTGCGGGTCGGGAGAGAGCATGAAACGCGCGCTGGGGTTGGTGATTCTGGGACTGCTGATTGCCCTGCCGGCATGGGCCCGAGCGGCCTCGGCAACCGACAAGGTCTGGGTGCTGATCGATCATGCCAGTTCGACCCTGACGGTCTATCGAGGGCAGCAGACAGTCGAGCGTTTTCATCCCATCGCCGTGGGACGACGTGGTGTCACTGATACGCGATTACGGGGCGACATGACCACTCCCGCCGGGGTCTATCATGTCACGCGATTCAATTATGATAGTGACTTTCATCTGTTCATCGGACTGGATTTTCCCAACCTCGCGCAGGCCCGTCGGGCGGAGGAAACCGGTGTCCTGAGCGACCAGGAGTTCGATCGTTACCTGAGCTACTATCGGCGTCACGGGCAGCCGCCACAGGACACGGTGCTGGGCGGCGATATCGGCATTCACGGGCTGGGTCAGGCCGACCCCGGCATGCATCGTCGCTTCAATTGGACACAGGGTTGCGTCGCCGTGACCAACCCGCAGATCGATCGCCTGGGCGAGCTGGTGCAACTTGGCACCAAGGTCATCATCCGCTAGTTTCTAGGGTGGAAGTGATGCAGGTTTGCTTGCATCATATAGGCGGGTTTCATGGACGACGACCATCGTTGCCCTGAAGACCTGCCGAGCAGGAATCCAACGCAAAGAACCAAGGATAGACTCTAAGGAGATCATGATGGCTAACAGCTTCAGCAGCGCTCTCAAGCTTTCCGCAGTTGGTGCCGCCATGCTGGTCATGGCAGGCTGTGCTGCACAGGGCGGTGAAGAGCAGAGCAAATGGGATCAGATGGATTCCGACGTCGCCGAGGCTCGCAGCATGTCGAGCGAGGCCCTGAACACCGCCAACCAGGCGCAGCAGACTGCCCAGTCTGCCCTGCAGATGGCGCGTGAAAACCGTCAGGCCATGGATCGCATGTTCCAGCAGTCCATGCAGAAGTAATGCGACGATCCTGCCCCTCAGGGAGGCAGTATCTGCATGACGAAGGCCCCGCTATGGCGGGGCCTTCGGCGTTTCGGGGCACGCTCGAAGCGTGACGGTCAGGCGGCGGCCGCCTTGCGATTCAGGGTCTCGAGCAGGGCTTCGACCGCCGCGAAGCGCCGGGTCTCGTCGGCCATGTCGGCCTCGAAGCGCAGGGTTTCGGCCCCGTCGAGCCGGTACTGATCGGGGTTCTGCTGAATCAGTTGCACCAGGGTCATGGGGTCGACGGCCGGCTGATTGCCAAAGATCACGCGTCCGCGTGACTCGCCGGCTTCCAGGCGCACGATGCCCAGCCGCTCGGCGCGCTGGCGCAGTCGGGTCTGGCGCATGAGCGTCTTGACCGGCGCCGGCAACAGGCCAAAACGGTCGATCATCTCGACCTGCAGTTCCTTGAGCGCGGCCTCGTCCTCGGCATGGCTGATGCGCTTGTACATGATCAGCCGCTGCTGGACATCATGCAGGTAGTCGTCGGGAATCAGCGCCGGCAGGTTGAGGCTGATCTCCACGCCTTCCTCGAGCGGCGCCTCGATGTTGGGCGTCCTGCCGGCACGGATCGCCTTCACCGCCCGGTCGAGCATCTGCATGTAGAGACGGTAGCCGATGGTCTCCATCTGGCCGCTCTGCTCGTCGCCGAGCAGCTCGCCGGCGCCGCGGATCTCCATGTCGTGGCTGGCCAGGGTGAAGCCGGCACCCAGATCCTCGGCCTGGCCGATCGCCTCGAGTCGTTTCACGGCATCCTTGGTCATCGCCCTGGGATGCGGGGTGAGCAGGTAGGCGTAGGCCTGGTGGTGGCTGCGCCCCACGCGGCCGCGCAGCTGGTGCAGCTGGGCCAGGCCGAACTTGTCGGCGCGCTCGATGACGATGGTGTTGGCGCTGGGCACGTCGATGCCGGTCTCGATGATCGTCGAGCACACCAGCACGTTGAAGCGCTGGTGATAGAAGTCCGACATGATCCGCTCCAGCGAGCGTTCGGGCAGCTGGCCGTGGGCCACCGCGACCCGGGCCTCGGGCACCAGCTCGCGGATCGCCTCGGCGCTCTGCTCGATGGTCTTGACCTCGTTGTGCAGCACGTAGGCCTGGCCGCCACGCAGGATCTCGCGCAGCAGCGCTTCCTTGATCACCCCGTCGTCGCGCTGCTGGACGAAGGTCTTCACCGACAGCCGGCGCGCCGGGGGGGTGGCGATGATCGACAGGTCGCGAATGCCGCTCATGGCCATGTTGAGGGTGCGCGGGATCGGCGTGGCGGTCAGCGTGAGGATGTCGACCTCGGCGCGCAGGTTCTTGAGCCGCTCCTTCTGACTGACCCCGAAGCGATGTTCCTCGTCGACGATCAGAAGGCCCATGTTGGGGAACTTCATCGACTTCGAGAGCAGCTTGTGGGTGCCGATGACGATGTCGGCGCGACCTTCCTCGATGCGCTTCAGGGTCTCGGCCTGGCCCTTGCCGCCGGTGAAGCGAGAGATCAGCTCGACCTGCACCGCGGTATCGGCGAAGCGGTCGCGGAAGTTGTCGTAATGCTGGCGGGCCAGCAGGGTGGTGGGCACCAGCACCACCACCTGACGGCCCGAGTGCACGGCGAGGAAGGCGGCGCGCATGGCGACCTCGGTCTTGCCGAAGCCGACATCGCCACAGACCACGCGATCCATGGGGCGCGGCGCGGTCATGTCGCCGATCACCGCCTGGATCGCCGCGCGCTGGTCGGGGGTTTCCTCGAACGGGAAGCTGGCGGCGAAGCGCTGGTAGTCCTCGCCGGGCGGCTCGCAGGCGAAGCCTTCACGGGCCTCGCGGCGCGCATAGATGTCGAGCAGCTCGGCGGCGGTGTCGCGGATGCGCTCGGCGGCCTTCCTCTTGGCCTTGTCCCAGGTGTCGGAGCCCAGCTTGTGCAGCGGGGCGAGCTCGTCGCTGGCGCCGGCGTAGCGCGAGATCAGGTGCAGGCTGTCGACCGGCACGTAGAGGCGGGCACCGTCGGCGTACTCGAGCGCCACGAACTCGGCGGCCTGGCCGCCGGCCTCGAGGGTCTCGAGGCCCAGGTAGCGGCCCACGCCGTGGGCCTGGTGCACCACCGGGGCGCCGGGCCGCAGCTCGGAGAGGTGGCGAATCGCCAGTTCGTTGTCATCGGTGGCCTTCTCGCGGCGGCGACTCTGACGGACCACGTCGCCGAACAGCTCGGTCTCGGTGATCACCGCCAGTGACGGCGCGTCGAGGCTCAGTCCTTCCTCGAGCAGCCCCTCGGTGATCGCCAGCGGCGCGTCGTCGTTCAGGAAGGCGTGCCAGCTTTCGGCGTGGGGAATGTCGCGGTGCAGGACGGCGAGGGTTTCCTCCAGGGCCTCGCGGCGCCCGCGGGATTCGGCGACGAACAGGATGCGCTGGCCGGGATGCGACGTCAGGTGCTGCTCGAGTGCGGCCAGCGGCTGCTGGGCACGGGCGTTGATCGCCACCTGGGGTGGCGGCTGGGTCGCCGGGTGACGGGCATGGGGGTGCGTCTCGTCGCGGGTCAGCTCGAGACGCGGACGCGCCTTGATGGCGGCGAACACCTCGGGCACCGGGATGAAGGCCCGCGAGGGCGGCAGCAGGGGGCGTGTCGGATCGACGCCGAGGTTCTCGTAGCGGCTCTGGATCGCCGCCCAGTGGTGGTCCGCCGCGTCGTGGACGCCGGGCATCAGGGCGATGCGGGTGCCCTCGGCCAAGTGGTCGAACAGCGTCGCGGTTTCCTCGAAGAACAGCGGCAGGTATTGCTCGAGCCCCGGCGAGGGAATGCCCTTGATGGCGTCGTTGTACAACGGGCACTGGCGCGGGTCGACATCGAACAGCGTCTCGAAGCCCTCGCGGAAGCAGGCGATCGCCGAGCGCGTCAGCGAGTACTCGTGGGCGGGCAGCAGCTCGATCGTCTCGACCTTGTCGCCGCTTCTCTGGGTGTCCGGGTCGAAGCGGCGCAGGGTGTCGATCTCGTCATCGAACAGGTCGATGCGCAGCGGCGTTTCGCTGCCCATCGGGAACAGGTCGATCAACGCGCCGCGCAGGGCGTATTCGCCGGGCTCGTAGACGGTCTCCACGGCGCGATAGCCGGCCCGCGAGAGGCGTTCGCGAAAGCCGTCGCGGTCGAGCCGGGCGCCGACTTCCAGGGTCATGACGCGTCCGGCGATGTAGTCGGTCGGCGGCAGGCGCTGCATCAGGGTGTTGATCGGTACGATGACGATGCCGTCATCGGCGCTCTGCAGTCGGCGCAGGGTGCGCAGACGCTCGGAGACGATGTCCTGGTGCGGCGAGAAACTGTCGTAGGGCAGCGTCTCCCAGTCGGGGAAGGGCAGCACCGGCACGCTCGCGAAAAAGCGCAGGGCGCTTTCCAGGCGCTGGGCGCCGGCGGTATCGGCGGTGATCACCAGCAACGGGGCATCGTCGGCGAGTCGCGCCAGGCTCAGCGGCGTGGCGGCCCCGTGGGGCGCGAGGCAGTAAAGCGTGTCGCGAGCCCCCGAGGGGCGCGGTGGATCGAGTGGCGAAAAGTCAGGCATGTTCGACAACATTTCGACGTGGCGACGGTGCAGCGATCATAACAGTTGCGAGTGCCTGCCGGGAAAAGCGTGAGCCTTGCACCTCGCCAGCCCGCGGCACAGGCCGATTTGGCGCTTGTAGTCAACCCTCGATTTCTGTAGTGGGCCTACAGCAAGTGCGACCATACAGCGATTGCAGTCCTGTCTCAGCGGCACGGATAATACGCGGGTCATTATCCACGCGATTCCGTAAGGGGCGACTACGTGAGTCAAGACAAGCTCGATACCTGTTTCCAGGAATGGCAGGACAACGAGGCACTGGCCGAAGAGATGATTCCGCTGCTCGGCCAGCTGTACCGCAAGTACAATGTGGTGCCTTCGCTGTACGGCCGCTCGCTGATCATCCGTTCGGTGATCCGGATTCTCAAGAACCACCGCTACGTGAAGAAGGTCGAGGGTACCGAGCTGTCCGTGCGGGATACCCTGCCGATGGTTCGCGCCATGCTGAACCTGGAACTGGGGCCGGCGCACATTGACCTGGGCAAGCTCGCGGTCGCCTTCAAGCGCAGCGGGCGCAGCGACGTCGAAGCCTTCCTGCGCGAGGAACTGGCCGAGATCGTCGGTGGCCACGAGACCAACGGCATGGGCGGCGAGCCCAAGGATGTCGTGCTCTACGGTTTCGGCCGTATCGGGCGCATCCTGGCCCGCATCCTGATCGAGAAGGCCGGCGGCGGCAACCTGCTGCGCCTGCGCGCCATCGTGGTCCGCGGCGGCGGCGACGACCTCGAGAAGCGCGCGAGTCTGCTGCGTCGCGACTCGGTCCACGGGCCGTTCTCCGGCTCGATCAGCGTCGACCACGAGAACAGCGCCCTGATCGCCAACGGGCACTATATCAAGGTGATTCACGCCGACTCGCCCGCCGAGATCGACTACACCGCCTACGGTATCGACAACGCCATCGTCGTCGACAACACCGGCAAGTGGCGCGACGAGGAAGGGCTATCCCAGCACCTGGCGAGCAAGGGCGTCGCCAAGGTGCTGCTGACCGCGCCGGGCAAGGGCGATCTCAAGAACATCGTCTACGGCATCAACCACGGTGACATCGGCGACGAGGACCGGATCATCTCCGCGGCGTCGTGCACCACCAACGCTATCGTGCCGGTGCTCAAGGCCATCAACGACGAGTTCGGCATCGCCAACGGCCACGTCGAGACGGTGCACTCCTACACCAACGATCAGAACCTGATCGACAACTACCACAAAGGCGATCGTCGCGGCCGCAGCGCGCCGCTCAACATGGTGTTGACCGAGACCGGGGCGGCCAAGGCCGTGGCCAAGGCGCTGCCGGAGCTGTCCGGCAAGCTCACCGGCAACGCGATTCGCGTGCCGACCCCCAACGTCTCCATGGCGATCCTCAACCTGAACCTGACGCGCGAGGCCGACCGGCAGACCCTCAACGACTATCTGCGTCGTATCTCGCTGGACTCGCCGCTGCAGAAGCAGATCGACTACGTCGACTCGCCCGAGGTGGTGTCCTCGGACTTCGTCGGCAACCGCCATGCCGGCATCGTCGACGCCAAGGCGACCATCGCCGACGGCACCAACGCCGTGCTCTACGTCTGGTACGACAACGAGTTCGGCTACAGCTGCCAGGTGGTGCGCATCCTCCAGTCCATGTCCAACGTGCGTTTCCGCTACCTGCCTCGCGCCCGCGACTGACGGGCCTTTGCGGCGCCCCGCCCGGGGCGCCGCCGGTCTCTTGCCGGCGTCGTCACTCTACGGCTGCTGGTGGCCTTTCGATCGGTGTCTCTTTATAATGGCTGCGTTTTTTTGGGCGCGGTCCGTATGGCCACGGGCTGTACATATCACAATATTCTGACAAGAAAGTTTTCGAGCACCGTGACTGTTGCCGCTCACGACGCAGGCCTGCGCGTCGGAGTCATTGCCATGCCGTGCGTCGAACCCCTTTCCTTGCTAATCAGATTCGATAACTGGGCGAGACTATGATCGAAGTCAAACGAGGCCTGGATCTCCCCATCGCGGGGGCGCCCGAGCAGCGTATCGAGGATGCGCGGCCGGTGCGCCACGTGGCCGTCCTGGGCACCGACTACGTCGGCATGAAGCCGACGATGGAAGTCCGGGAGGGGGATCGGGTGAAGCTGGGGCAGAGCCTCTTCACCGACAAGAAGATCCCGGGGGTGACCTTCACCTCGCCGGCGGCCGGCGAGGTGGTCGAAATCAACCGTGGCGAGCGGCGTCGCCTGCTGTCGGTAGTGATCAAGGTCGATGATGCCGAGGAGCAGGTGGCGTTCACCGCCCATGGTGCCGATGCCCTGGAGCGGCTCGAACGCCAGACGGTGGTCGATCAACTGATCGAGTCCGGGCTGTGGACCGCGCTGCGCACCCGGCCCTTCTCGCGCACGCCGGCACCGGATGCCGAGCCGGCCAGCATCTTTGTCACGGCCATCGACACCCATCCGCTGGCGGCCGACCCCGCGCTGATCATCAACGAGCAGCCCGAGGCGTTCACCAACGGCTTGAAGGTGCTGGGGCGTCTCACTCAGGGCAAGGTGTTCCTGTGCCACGCACCGGATGCCAGCCTGCCCGGTGCCGACGTGGCCGGTGTGCAGGCCGAGAGCTTCAAGGGGGCGCACCCGGCGGGCCTGGTCGGCACGCATATCCACCATCTGTCGCCGGTCAGCCTGACGCGCCAGGTCTGGCACCTGGGCTATCAGGACGTGATCGCCATCGGCAAGCTGTTCGTCGAGGGCAAGCTCGATGTCAGCCGGGTGATCGCGCTGGGCGGGCCGCGTGCCGAAAAGCCGCGCCTGGTCCGCACCCGGGTGGGGGCGAGCTGCCGCGAGCTGCTCGACGGTGAAATCGCCCGGGCCGACAACGACACCCGCGTGATCTCGGGCTCGGTGTTCGGCGGCAAGGTCGCCGAGGGCGCGCTGAGCTACCTGGGGCGCTTTCACCAGCAGATCAGCCTGCTCGAGGAAGGCAACAAGCGCAGCTTCATGGGCTGGCTGTCGCCGGGGCGCAACCGCCACTCGGTACTGGGCATCTACCTGTCGCGGCTGACCGGCCTGCACGACTATGCGCCGACCACCACGACCAACGGGTCCGAGCGCGCCATGGTGCCGGTGGGCGCCTACGAGGCGGTGATGCCGCTGGATATCCTGCCGACCCAGCTGCTGCGGTCGCTGATCGTCGGCGACATCGAAACGGCCATGCAGCTCGGCTGCCTCGAGCTGGATGAGGAAGACCTCGCGCTGTGCACCTATGTGTGCCCCGGCAAGTACGAGTACGGCCCCATCCTGCGCGACAATCTCACCACGATCGAGAAAGAGGCTTGATGATGGGCATCCGACAGACACTCGACAATCTCGAGCCGCACTTTCACAAGGGAGGCAAGTACGAGAAGTTCTACGCGCTCTACGAAGCCGTGGACACCATCTTCTACTCGCCCCCCGACGTCACCCGTACCACAGCGCACATCCGTGACGGCATCGATCTCAAGCGGATCATGATCACGGTGTGGTTGTGCACCTTCCCGGCGATGTTCTTCGGCATGTACAACGTCGGCCTGCAGGCCAACCAGGCCATCGCCGACGGCTACAGCGCCCTGGGCGGCTGGCGTGAGGCGGTGACCATGCTGCTGGCCAGCGGCAACGATCCGGCGAACTGGTGGGACAACTTCGTGCTGGGCGCCACCTACTTCCTGCCGATCTATTTCGTGACCTTCGTGGTCGGCGGTTTCTGGGAAGTGCTGTTCGCCGTCAAGCGTGGCCACGAGGTCAACGAGGGCTTCTTCGTCACCTCGGTGCTCTATGCCCTGATCCTGCCGGCGACCATCCCGCTGTGGCAGGTGGCGCTGGGCATCACCTTCGGTGTGGTGATCGGCAAGGAGGTCTTCGGCGGTACCGGCAAGAACTTCCTCAACCCGGCACTCACCGGCCGTGCCTTCCTGTACTTCGCCTACCCGGCGCAGATTTCCGGTGACTCCGTGTGGGTGCCGGCGGACGGCTACACCGGCGCCACTGCGCTGTCCACGGCCCACGGTGATGGCATGATGGCCCTGCACCAGCAGATGAGCTGGACCGATGCCTTCCTGGGTTTCATCCCCGGTTCGATCGGCGAAGTCTCGACCCTGGCGATCCTGATCGGCGCCGCGGTGCTGCTGTGGACCAAGATCGCCTCCTGGCGGATCATGCTCGGTGTGTTCCTGGGCATGGTGGCGACCAGCTCGCTGTTCAACGTCATCGGGTCCGACACCAACGCCCTGTTCGCCATGCCCTGGTACTGGCATCTGGTGATCGGCGGCTTCGCCTTCGGCATGGTGTTCATGGCCACCGACCCGGTGTCCGCCTCGATGACTGACACCGGCAAGTGGGTGTTCGGCGCCCTGATCGGCGTCATGACCGTGCTGATCCGCGTGGTGAACCCGGCGTTCCCCGAGGGCATCATGCTGGCGATCCTGTTCGCCAACCTGTTCGCCCCGCTGATCGACCACTTCGTGGTGCAGGCCAACATCAAGCGTCGGCAGAAGCGTGAAGCCGCTGTCACGATGAGCAAGGAGACCGCCTGATGGCCAGCAACAACTCCATCAAGAAGACCCTCACGGTCGCGTTCGCGCTGTGTATCGTCTGTTCCGTCGTGGTGGCCTCGGCGGCGGTCGTGCTGCGCCCCACCCAGCAGAAGAACCAGGCGCAGGATCGCATGCGCAACCTGCTCCAGGTGGCCGAGCTCTACAAGCCCGGCAAGGATATCCGCGACCTGTACGACGAGCTGATCACCCCGCGCGTGGTCAACCTGAAGACCGGGGAGTACGCCGAGGACAAGAACCCCGAGACCTTCAACCAGTTCGAGGCCGCCAAGGACCCGGCGCAGTCGATCACCCTGTCCGGCAGTGACGACATCGCGGGTATCGGTCGTCGCGAGAACTACGCTACGGTATATCTGGTGGGGGATCCCGACAGTCCCGACGAGATCATCGTGCCGGTCCGCGGGCAGGGGCTGTGGTCGCTGATGTCCGGCTACCTGGCCCTCAAGGGCGACGGCAATACCGTCGTCGGCCTGTCCTTCTACGACCAGGGGGAAACCCCGGGGCTCGGCGGCGAGGTCGACAACCCCAAGTGGAAGGCCCTGTGGGACGGCAAGAAGATCTATCCGGAAGACAGCATGGATCCGGCCATCAAGCTGGTGAAGGGCGGTGTCGGCCCCCAGACGCCGGACGCCATCCACAAGGTGGACGCGCTCTCCGGGGCGACGCTGACCAGCAAGGGGGTCACCCATCTGCTGCAATTCTGGCTGAGTGACGAAGGCTTCGCCGAGTACTTGGCCCGGTTCCGCGACAAGACGCAAGGAGCGTAAGCCATGGCTGCCTATACGCCCAAAGGCGTGCTGACCACGCCGATCTTCAAGAACAACCCGATCGCCCTGCAGATCCTGGGGATCTGCTCCGCGCTGGCGGTCACCAACTCCATGAGCACCTCGCTGGTCATGGGGCTGGCGGTCATCGCGGTCACGGCGTTCTCGAGTTTCTTCGTTTCGCTGATTCGCCACCAGATCCCGTCATCGATCCGCATCATCGTGCAGATGACGATCATCGCCTCGCTGGTCATCGTGGTCGACCAGGTGCTCAAGGCCTACGCCTACGAGATCTCCAAGCAGCTCTCGGTGTTCGTCGGCCTGATCATCACCAACTGCATCGTGATGGGCCGTGCCGAGGCCTTCGCCATGCAGAACGGGCCGGTGATGAGCTTCCTCGACGGTGTCGGCAACGGTCTGGGCTATGCGGTGATGCTGCTGGCCGTGGGCTTCTTCCGTGAGCTGTTCGGCTCCGGCAGCGTGTTCGGCCTGACCATCCTGCAGCCGGTCAACGACGGTGGCTGGTACGTCACCAACGGCCTGCTGCTGCTGCCGCCCTCGGCGTTCTTCGTCATCGGCCTGATCATCTGGGGGCTGCGCAGCCTGAACCCGGAACAGGTCGAGGAAAACGAGTTCAAGATCACGGCCAACACCAAGGCCAAGGAGGCAGTGTAAATGTTCGAACATTACCTGAGCCTGTTCGTCAAGGCCGTGTTCGTCGAGAACATGGCGCTGGCCTTCTTCCTGGGCATGTGTACCTTCATGGCGGTGTCCAAGAAGGTCTCCTCGGCCATCGGGCTGGGGGTCGCGGTCGTCGTGGTGCTGACGATCACCGTGCCGGTCAACAACCTGATCCTGCACTACCTGCTGCAGGAAGGTGCCCTGAGCTGGACCGGCATCGCGGGGGCCGAGAACATCGACCTGTCGTTCCTCGGCCTGCTCAGCTACATCGGCGTGATCGCGGCGATCGTGCAGATCCTCGAGATGTTCCTCGACAAGTTCGTGCCCACGCTCTATAACGCGCTGGGCGTGTTCCTGCCGCTGATCACGGTCAACTGCGCGATCATGGGTGCCTCGCTGTTCATGGTGCAGCGTGACTACAGCTTCGGTGAATCGGTGATCTACGGCTTCGGTGCCGGTGCCGGCTGGGCCCTGGCGATCACCGCGCTGGCAGGCATCCGCGAGAAGCTCAAGTACAGCGACGTGCCGGCCGGCCTGCAGGGGCTGGGCATCACCTTCCTCACCGTGGGGTTGATGTCGCTGGGCTTCATGTCCTTCTCCGGCATCCAGCTGTAAGCACAACACGACAATAGGAAACCGACATGGTCGATACATCGATTATCGTGCTCGGCGTCGTCATGTTCACCGTGATCGTCATTGGCCTGGTGGCGATCATCCTGGCGGCGCGCAGCCGGCTGGTGAGCAGCGGTGACGTGACCATCGAGATCAACGACGATCCCGAGAACACCCTGACCACCCAGGCCGGCGGCAAGCTGCTGCAGACCCTGGCCTCCAACGGCATCTTCCTGTCCTCCGCCTGCGGCGGCGGGGGGTCCTGCGCCCAGTGCAAGTGCCGGGTGACCGAGGGGGGCGGGTCGATCCTGCCCACCGAGGAATCCCACTTCACCATGGGCGAGAAGAAGGAAGGCTGGCGGCTTTCCTGCCAGGTGCCGGTGAAGCAGAACATGAAGATCGAGGTTCCCGAGGAGGTCTTCGGCGTCAAGAAGTGGGAATGCGAGGTCATCGAGAACCCCAACGTCGCCACCTTCATCAAGGAACTCAACCTCAAGCTGCCGGAAGGCGAGGAGGTCGCCTTCCGTGCCGGTGGCTACGTGCAGCTGGTGGCGCCGCCCTATGACGTCAAGTTCTCCGACTTCGACATCGAGGAGGAGTACCGGGGCGACTGGGAGAAGTTCGGCCTGTTCAACATCGCCCACAAGAGCGACGAGGAGGTCATCCGTGCCTACTCGATGGCCAACTATCCGGAAGAGAAGGGCATCCTCAAGTTCAACATCCGTATCGCCACGCCGCCGCCCAACACCAGCCATCCGCCGGGCGTGATGTCGACCTACGTCTTCAGTCTCAAGCCGGGCGACAAGGTCACGGTGATGGGGCCGTTCGGCGAGTTCTTCGCCAAGGACACCGACGCCGAGATGGTGTTCATCGGCGGGGGGGCCGGCATGGCGCCGATGCGCAGCCACATCTTCGACCAGCTCAAGCGTCTGGATACCCGGCGCAAGATCTCGTTCTGGTACGGGGCGCGTTCCTGGCGCGAGACCTTCTACAACGAGGAATACGACAAGCTGGCCGAGGAGCACGAGAATTTCGAGTGGCACCTGGCGCTCTCCGACCCGCAGCCGGAGGACAACTGGACCGGGTACACGGGTTTCATCCATAATGTGCTCTATGAGAACTATCTCAAGGACCACCCGGCGCCCGAGGACTGCGAGTACTACATGTGCGGGCCGCCCATGATGAACGCGTCGGTGATCAAGATGCTGACCGACCTGGGGGTGGAGCCGGAGAACATCCTCCTGGATGACTTCGGCGGATGATCCCGCCAAGCCGACCGACCGCAACAGGGCCGCTTCAGGCCCTGTTGTCGGTAGTGGCCCTGGTGATTCTGCTGGTCGGCTGCGACGGCCGTCCGGAGGTGGCGGCTCATCGCTTCCAGGGGCCGATCTTCGGCACCGGCTATCACGTCACCGTCTATGCCGCGCTCGACGAAACCGAGCAGAAGCGACTGGGGCAGGGCATTCGCGACACGCTCGCACATGTCGACCATCTGATGTCCACCTACAAGCCGGACTCGGAACTGTCGCGCTTCAACCGTTACCCGGTCGGCGTGCCGTTCTTTCTCTCGCCACAGACGGCCGAGGTGATCCGCGAGGCCCTGCGCATCGCCCGGCTCTCCAACGATGCCTTCGACGTCACCGTGGGGCCCGCGGTCAACCTGTGGGGCTTCGGCCCCGACGGGCGCCCGGATCGGGTGCCCGACCCGGACGCGCTCGCCGCGGCGTTGGCGCGGATCGACATTCATGCCCTCGAGCTCGACGGCGATACCCTGACCAAGCGCAAGCCGGTGTACGTCGACCTGTCGGCGATCGCCAAGGGCTATGGCACCGACCAGGTCGCCGACTACCTGGAGCAGCAGGGCATCGACAGCTATCTGGTCGAGGTCGGGGGCGAGATCCGCACCCGCGGGCACAAGCCGGAGGGCAGCGAATGGCGAATCGCCGTCGAGAAGCCGGTCTCCCGCGAGCGCAGCGTGCAGCGGGTCATCGACCTGGGGACCTCGGCGGTGGCCACGTCCGGCGATTATCGCAACTACTTCGAGCAGGACGGGGTGCGCTACTCGCATACCATCGACCCGCGGACCGGGCGGCCGATCACCAATCACGTCGCCTCGGTGACGGTGATCAGCGAGCGCTGTGCCACGGCGGATGCGCTGGCCACGGCGCTGACGGTGATGGGCGAGCGGGCGGCGCTGGATCTGGCCGAACGGGAAAACCTGGCGGTCTACTTGATTGTCAGAACGGATGAGGGTTTTGACATTCGCATGAGCTCGGCCTTCGCGTCCTATCTCGAAGGGGCGACGACGGCCGGCAAGGAGGAGTGAGATGACGACCTGGTTACTGGTACTGGGGGCCATGCTGCTGCTGGTGGCCGCGATGTCGGTAGGGGTGCTGCTCGGCCGCAAGCCGATCAGCGGCTCCTGCGGCGGGCTCAATAACCTCGGGCTCAAGGAAGGCTGCGATATCTGCGGCGGCAAGGACGAGGTCTGCGAGGAGGAGAATCGCAAGCGCCGGAGCGATGTCCGCCGCCAGGCCGACGAGCAGCGTGGCCTGGACCTGGGGTACGACGCGACCCGCCGGTGAGCGACGCCGGCTCGTCGGGCGGCGAGCCGGTGAGTCATTTGTCAGAACCAACGAGGAGACGCGAGAGCTGATGGCAGTCCATAACTACGATGTGGTGGTGATCGGTACCGGGCCGGCTGGAGAGAGTGCGGCGATCAATGCGGCCAAGCACGGCAAGCGGGTGGCCATCATCGAGAAGCAGCCGGCCGTGGGCGGCAACTGCACGCACTGGGGCACGATTCCGTCCAAGGCGCTGCGCCATCAGGTCAAGCAGATCATGCAGTTCAACACCAACCGCATGTTCCGCGACATCGGCGAGCCTCGCTGGTTCTCGTTTCCCCGGGTGCTGGAGCGCTCGCGGGTCACCATCGATCAGCAGGTGGAGATGCGCACCAACTTTTACTCCCGCAACCGCATCGACCTGTTCTTCGGTCTGGCCCGCTTCAAGGATGAGCACACCGTGGTGGTGCGCGACAACCATGAGGGCGCCGAGGAGCTCTGCGCCCAGAAGATCGTCGTCGCCACCGGCTCGCGGCCCTATCGGCCGGGGGATGTCAACTTTCGGCATCCGCGCATCTACTGCTCGGACACCATCCTGGGGCTCTCGCACACGCCGCGCACGCTGATCATCTACGGGGCCGGGGTGATCGGTTCGGAATATGCCTCGATCTTCTCCGGGCTGGGGGTCAAGGTCGACCTGATCGACACGCGTGACCGTCTGCTGTCGTTTCTCGACGACGAGATCAGCGACGCGCTGTCGTACCATCTGCGCCAGCATGGCGTACTGGTCCGCCACAACGAGGAGTACGAGCGGGTCGAGGGCGACGAGTCCGGCGTGGTGGTACACCTGAAGTCGGGCAAGAAGCTGCGTGCCGATGCCTTCCTGTGGGCCAACGGACGTACCGGCAACACCGACGAACTGGGCCTGGAGACCATCGGCCTGGAAGCCAATGGCCGCGGGCAGCTGACCGTCGACGACCATTACCGCACGGCGATCCCGCACATCTATGCCGTGGGTGACGTGATCGGCTGGCCGAGCCTGGCCAGCGCCGCCTACGACCAGGGGCGCAGCGCCAGCGACGAGTTCCTCGACGAGCCGTTTCGCTTCGTCACCGAGATCCCCACCGGGATCTACACGATTCCCGAGATCAGCTCGGTGGGGCGCACCGAGAGCGAGCTCACCGAGGCGAAGGTGCCCTACGAGGTGGCCCAGGCCTTCTTCAAGGATACCGCCCGTGCCCAGATCACCGGCGATACCGTGGGCATGCTGAAGATTCTCTTCCATCGCGAGACACTGGAGATCCTGGGCATCCACTGCTTCGGCGACCAGGCCTCCGAGATCGTTCACATCGGCCAGGCGATCATGCAGCAGCCGGGCGAGGCCAACAGCCTCAAGTACTTCATCAATACCACCTTCAACTATCCCACCATGGCGGAAGCCTACCGGGTGGCCGCCCAGAACGGGCTCAATCGCCTGTTCTGAGCCGCAGGCCGTTTTCGGGCAAAGCGTCGAGCCCGCCGTCGTGCGGGCTTTCATGTTCATCTCATCGCGACAGGAGGTCAGGATGCGCAAGGAACGTGACCCGCAGAGCAGTGACTGGATCTTCACCATCGGCCACGAGGAGCTGGTGATCCACCGGCGCTACGAGGTCCTGAGCATCATCAACGATGCCATGCTGGGGATCTGGTTCACCGTCGGCAGCATCTGCTTCTTCTACGAAGGGACGCTCAAGACGCTGGGCGTCTGGCTGTTCGTGATCGGCAGTGTCCAGCTGCTGATTCGTCCCATGATCCGCCTGCATCGCTACGTATACTTCAAGCGGATGCCCGATACCGACCAGGACTACTGACCGCCGCTTACCGGCTGCGGTAACGGTAGACGCGCAGGCTGGGCAGGAAGACGTCGTCCTCGAGGCGCTCGTCGCTGCGCCTGGCCCGGGTCCGGCCTTCCGGCGGGCGGGGCAGCGGCGTGTTGTGGCGTGGCAGCCGGGCGTCCGGGGTCGGGATGAACAGCGGCAGGGGCAGGTTCATGGCGCGCCGCTCGCGACCGTCGGCGAGCGGCTCGGCGAAGAACAGGTTGGCGCGCATCACCGGCGCCTGCTTCTGCACCTGGGCCAGTGGTTCGCTCGACGGCAGCCCGGCGAGCCGCTCCAGCTGGATGCGGATATGCGGTGCTTCGCTGTCCATCGTCAGCAGCCGTTGCTCGGCCTCGCGCACGCTGAGCCGCTTGATCGAGCGGCCGCTCGAGTACCAGGCCAGGCGCACCCGGGACAGCGGGGCGTCGGCGACGGGGATGTGCCGCCAGCACTGCTTGAGATGCAGGCGGGCCAGCCCCTGGCCGCGCAGGTGCTGGTGCAGGGCCGGGTGGCGGAAGGGCAGCACGGCCTTGGCCTCGGGAATCAGCCCGGCGGCCTGGTCGCGGATCTCTGCCAGCGTGGCGGCGAACGCGCTCTTGCGGCGGTTGACCTCGCCCACGGCGTCGAGCAGCGCGTCATCGGCGGCGATCAGGCCCACGTAGCTGCGCGTGACCCGGCCATCCTGGCCGTCGTGATACCAGAAGTCGAAGAGGGCACCCTGCAGCCAGTCGCGATCCGGTGTCGGCGTCTCCAGCGCCCAGGCCTCGCGAGGCGCGTCGGCGTAGATGTCGAGCAGCCGGTGAGTGGCGTCGATCAACGCATCGAAGGCGACTTCGAGTTCGGCCATCAGCCGGTACTGGGCTTCCATCGGTGGCTCCTTTTTATACCGTTATCTTGATGTGCCCAGAATAGCCATTGGGCCATCAGCTGTCACGCCGCCCGCCGGCATGGCGAGCGGGCGGCGAGCCGTCTATCAGGATTCGACGAGTTCCCGAGGATCACGGCCGATCGGGTGGGGCTCCCGGCGTGCCCTGGCCAGCTCGATCTGGCGCTGGCGCTCGGCGGCGCGTGCCCGGGTCTTCTCCGAGAGCGAATCCCAGCAGTGCGGGCAGCTCACGCCGGGTTCGTACTTCTCGGACGCCCGGTCGGCCTCGGAGATGGGGCGGCGGCAGGCATGACACTGGTCGTATTCGCCCTCGCTGAGATCGTGCCGAACGGTCACGCGGTTGTCGAAGACGAAGCAGTCGCCCCGCCACAGTGACTGTTCTTCGGGGACTTTCTCGAGATAGTTGAGGATGCCGCCCTTGAGGTGGTAGACCTTTTCGAATCCGGCGTCGAGCATGAAGCTCGAGGCCTTCTCGCAGCGAATGCCGCCGGTGCAGAACATGGCCACCTTCTTGTGGCGGCTGGGGTCGTAGTGCGCCTTGACGTACTCGGGGAACTCGCGGAACGACTTGGTTCGCGGGTCGACGGCGCCCTCGAAGCTGCCGATTTCCACCTCGTAGTCGTTGCGGGTGTCGATCACCAGCACCTCGGGGTCACTGATCACGTCGTTCCAGCGTTCGGGATCGACGTAGGTGCCCACCTGGCGGCTGGGATCGACGCCGGGCACGCCGAGGGTGACGATCTCGCGCTTGAGCTTGACCTTGGTGCGATAGAAGGGGTGCGCCTCGCAGTAGGACTCCTTGTGGTCGAGCCCGGCCAGGCGCGGGTCCGCCTTGAGCCAGGCGAGCAGGGCGTCGATGCCCTCGCGAGGGGCGGAGACGGTGCCGTTGATGCCTTCCTCGGCAAGCAGCAGCGTCCCCTTGACGTCGTTGGCCTTCATTACCGCGAGCAGCGGCTCGCGCAGTTCCTGGTAATCGGTGAGCGTGACGAACTTGTACATCGCCGCCACGACGATGGAATCACTCATGCAGAAGCTCCAGTCAGTCGTCCGCGTAAAGGACGGTCCGGATGGGTAACAGGGGCGGTGGACACCGCGCGGCAATATTCTACGGCAAACGGCCGAGGCGTGCAGCGCGGCGGGGTGTCGCTGGGGCAGGACGGGCGATGCCGGAGCCGTCGCCCGCCAGGAAACGGAAGACGGTCGATCAGCGGTCGCGATAGCGCCGGGTCAGGTCGCCGTAGGCATCGATGCGCCGGTCGCGCAGGTAGGGCCACATGCGGCGGACATTCTCGCTGCCGCGCATGTCGAGTTCGACCAGCAGGTTCTCGGGCTCGTCGCCGGCATGGGCCAGCAGCTCGCCCTGGGGACCGCAGATGAAGCTGCCGCCCCAGAAGTCGATGCCGGGCGTGACCTCGCTGTGGTCGGCCTCGTGACCGACCCGGTTGGCCACCAGCACCGGCAGGCCGTTGGCCACACCGTGAGCGCGCTGGATCAGCGTCCAGGCGTCCTTCTGACGGCCCTTCTCCGGCAGGTCGTCGGGCGGATGCCAGCCGATGGCGGTCGGGTAGAGCAGCAGTTCGGCGCCGGCCAGCGCCATCAGGCGTGCGGCTTCGGGGTACCATTGATCCCAGCAGACCAGCACGCCGAGCCGGCCCACCGAGGTATCGATGGGCTCGAAACCCTGTCCGGCATCGGCGTCACCCGGGGTGAAGTAGAACTTCTCGTAGAAGCCGGGGTCGTCGGGGATGTGCATCTTGCGGTAGTGGCCGACCCGACCGCGGGCCCGGTCCATCACCACGGCGGTGTTATGGTAAACCCCGGCAGCACGCCGCTCGAAGATCGAGCCGACCAGCACGATGTCCAGCTCCCGGGCCAGTTCGGCCAGGCGTGTGGCGGTGGGGCCGTCCAGGGGCTCGGCCAGGTCGAACAGCTCCGCGTCCTCGTACTGGCAGAAGTAGTGCGTGGCGTGCAGCTCCTGGAGCAGCACCAGTTCGGCGCCCCGGGCGGCCAGGTCGCGAATGCCGGCTTCGCTGGCGGCCAGGCTGCGCGCCTTGTCGGGCCAGGCGGCCTGCTGGACCAGGCCGACCTTGAGGGTCTCTTGCATCTCAACGCTCCTCTTCAAGTGGCGTCGCGTCGGCGGCGCTCAGGCTGCCTTGCGGTAACTGCATGGTCAGGCAGTGTAGGCTGCCATGCTGGCGAATCACACTGCGGCAGTCGATGGGCACGATGTCCCGGTCGGGGAAGGCCTCGGCCAGCGCGGCCAGTGCCCGGGCATCGGCCGGATCGGCGTAGGTGGGCACCAGCACGGCCCCATCGAGAATCAGGAAGTTGGCATAGGTCGCCGGCAGCCGGTGGCCGTCGTCCGGATCGAAGCAGGGCCGCGGCCAGGGCAGCGGCACCAGTCGGTAGGGCGAGCCGTCGCGCCGGCGCAATGCCTGAAGTTCGCGTTCCATCGCCTGCAGTGCGCCGTGGTGCGGATCCTGCGGGTCGTCGCAGCGCACATAGGCGATGGTCCGGGCGTCGCAGAAGCGCGCCAGGGTGTCGATGTGGCTGTCGGTATCGTCGCCCTCGAGATGGCCGTGACGCAGCCAGAGCACCCGGTCGATGCCGAAGTCCTCGTGCAGGCGCGCCTCGACTGCTGCCCGATCGAGCGTCGGGTTGCGGTTGGGGTTGAGCAGGCAGGCCTCGGTGGTCAGCAGCGTGCCTTCGCCGTCGGTCTCGATGGCACCGCCCTCGAGCACCAGGTCGCGGGATTCCACCGGAACGGCGAAACAGCCGGTCTCGGCCAGGCGGCGGGTCAGGGCGTCGTCACGCGCGGCGGGGAACTTGCCGCCCCAGCCGGTGAAACGGTAGTCCAGCAGTACCACGCGACCGTCGCGCTCGACGGCGATGGGGCCGTGATCGCGGGCCCAGGTGTCGTCGCTGGGGGCCACGGCGAAACGCAGGCGAGCGGCGGCCACGCCGAGGTGCGCGAAGCGCGTCGTCAGGCGTTCCCGGGTGGCGGTGTCGGCCACCGTGATCAGCACGGCCTGATGGCGGGCGATGGCCACCGTGATGGCTTCCAGCGTCGCCTCGATGCACGCCAGCAGGGGCGCCCAGTCGCTCTCGGCGGTGGGCCAGGTAAGCTGAATGGCATCCTGCGGGTGCCATTCGGGGAACAGACGCTGCGTCATGGTGTCTCCTGAAGCCGAGAACGCGCCCCGGGGGCGGGCGGCGGCATTGTAGATCGCGCCGTGTGCGTTGCAAGCCTTTCGTCGCGTCGGGGCTCGATGCGTCGGCGCCGAAAAAACCGTACCATGGGTCGCCTGTCGACAAGGAACCGAAGTTGATGCTGGATCGCCTACCTTTTCTGATCGGATTGCGCTATGTGCGCGCCAAGCGCCGCAATCACTTCATCTCGTTCATCTCGCTGACCTCGATGCTGGGCCTGACGCTGGGCGTGGCGGTGCTGATCCTGGTGCTGTCGGTGATGAACGGCTTCGACCACGAGCTGCGTACCCGGGTGCTGGGCATGGTGCCCCACACACGCATCGAGAAGCCCGCCGGGATGAGCGACTGGAAGCCGCTCGCCGAGCGGCTGACCCGACGCAAGCATGTCGTCGCGGCGGCCCCCTACGTGGAACAGCAGGGCATGCTGGCGGCCGGCGGCAACACCCAGGGCGCGCTGGTATGGGGCATCCAGCCCGACTACGAGAAGCGCGTGTCGATCATCGACCAGCACATGCAGCAGGGCAGCCTCGATGACCTCAAGCCCGGCGAATGGCACGTCGTGCTCGGCGATCTGCTGGCACGCAACCTGGGCGTGGGGGTCGGCGATCGGGTGACACTGCTGGTGCCCGAGGCCTCGATCACCCCGGGGGGGGTCTTCCCGCGCATGAAGCGCTTCACGGTCAGCGGCATCTTCAAGGTCGGCGCCGACCTCGATGCGCGTCTGGCCTATGCCAACATCCAGGACATGCAGAAGCTGGCACGCATGGGCGACAACGTCGGCGGGCTGCGCCTCGAACTCGACGACCTGTTCCTGGCGGGCAGCGTCACCCAGTCGATCCTCAACGAGCTGGGCTACGGCTATCGCGGCATGGACTGGACCTACACCCACGGCAACCTGTTCCAGGCGATCCAGATGGAGAAGCGCATGATCGGGCTGCTGCTGATGGTGATCGTCGCCGTGGCGGCCTTCAACATCGTCTCGACGCTGGTGATGGTGGTGACCGACAAGCACGCCGACATCGCCATCCTGCGCACCATCGGCGCCACGCCGCGCACCATCATGGGCATCTTCATCGTCCAGGGGCTGGCCATCGGCCTGATCGGCATCCTCATCGGCGTGGGGCTGGGCATCGCCCTGGCGCTGTCGGTGTCCGACATCATCAGCTGGTTCGAGTCGGTCACCGGCATCCAGTTCCTGGACCCCAACGTCTACTTCATCAGCTACCTGCCCTCGCGGCTCGAGTGGAGCGACGTGGGCCTCATCGTCGCCACGGCCTTCGGGCTGAGCTTCCTGTCGACGCTGTATCCCGCCTGGCGGGCGTCACGCGTGCAACCCGCGGAGGTCCTGCGCTATGAGTGATCCGGTTTCTTCCGTCGCCACACCCGACACGGCGGAGCGCGAGGTCATGCTGGCCTGCGCGGGGCTGACCAAGGTCTACCGCGAGGGGCCCCAGGACGTCACCGTGCTCAACGGGCTCGACCTGTCGGTGCGCGCCGGCGAGCGTGTCGCCGTGGTGGGCAGTTCCGGCTCCGGCAAGACCACGCTGCTCAACCTGCTGGGCGGGCTCGACCGGCCCACCGCAGGCACGGTGCGGGTCGCCGGCCAGTCGCTGGCCGAGCTGGGCGAGGCGGCCCTGGGGCGTTTCCGCAACCGGCATATCGGCTTCGTCTACCAGTTTCACCACCTGCTGGCCGAGTTCACCGCCTGCGAGAACGTGGCCCTGCCGTTGATGATCCGGGGCTGGAAACGTCGCGAGGCCCAGCAGCGGGCCGCCGACATCCTCGAGCGGGTCGGCATGGCGCCACGCGCCGATCACAAGCCCGGCGAACTCTCCGGCGGCGAACGCCAGCGGGTGGCGATCGCCCGGGCCCTGATCACCGATCCGAGCCTGATGCTGATGGACGAGCCCACCGGCAACCTCGACCAGACCACCGCGGCGAGCATCCTCGGTCTGATGGATGAGCTGGCGGCGACGGCGGCCTGCGCCTTCGTGGTGGTGACTCACGACCCGGGGCTGGCCGCCCATCAGGATCGGGTGCTGCACCTTGATCTGGGCCACCTGACCGAGACCTGACGGAGGCGGGCCGCGACGGGGCGCCAGAGTCTCAGGCGGAAGGCGGTCGTCCGGCGTGGGCCGTCCGGGCCCGCCGCCGGCGGCGCTGGCGACGCCGCCAGCTGCGCGCCACGTGCCAGCGCCAGATCAGGCGGATCGCCACGTTGGCCACCACCCCGGTGACCACCGCGGCGACCAGCGAGCCGAGCAGCAGCGGCGGCAGGATCTCGGCCATCTTGGCGGCGATCCAGTGAGTGCTGAACTGGTCGGGAGCGGGGCGTGCCGGGGTGTTCAGAAGCCAGGCACCCAGCCGATAGTTGCCGTAGAAGATCAGCGGCATGGTCAGCGGGTTGGTCAGCCAGACCAGCCCGACCGACAGCGGCAGGTTGCAGCGCAGCAGCCAGGCGCCGGCGGCGGCGACCACCATCTGGAAGGGCATCGGCAGCAGGGCGCAGAACAGGCCGACCATGAAGGCATTGCCCACCGAGCGGCGGGTCAGCATCCACAGCGTGGCGTTGCCGATCAGGTGGCTCATGAAACGCAGCGAGCGATTGCGCTGCAGGGTTTCCGGGTGAGGCATGTAGCGCTGGAGAAGACGGCGCGGCATGGTATCGCTCGCTGTATCGGGTTCGGTCATTATCCATAGTTGGCCCGCCTTCTGCCATGGCCGCGTGTCAGTGAGGAGCGTCGTTCATCGTCTCGTTGCACTTCCCTCGTTTCCCTGGGGCGAGCCTGGCCGCCGGCCTGGCGCTGGCCGCCGTGTCGGGCAGCCTGGCGGGCTGGCTGGCGCTTCCCGGGCTGCCGGAGTTGCTGGCGCTCGCCGTACTGCTCGCCCTGTCGGCGGGCCGCCACCGGCTGGTTGTGCTGTTGCTGGTGATGGCCCTGACGGCACTGGCGATCGGCGAGGCGCGACAAGCGCAGCTGCCCGAGGGGCTGTCGCGCCAGGACCTGCGGGTGAAGGCCACCGTCACCCGGTGGCAGCGCGACGGGTCGCTGGCCCGGCTGCGCCTGGCCGTCGCGGACTGCCGGCCGCTGGCGGCGGTACGCCCGGCCTGCCGGGACCTCGGGCGGGTGCGGGTCAGCTGGTACGATCCGCCGCCGCTGGCGACGGGCGACGTCTGGTCCCTGACGCTGCGGCTGCGACCGCCGGCCGGCTTCGCCAATCCTCACACCTTCGACTACGGTGCCTGGCTGTGGCGCGAGGGCATCGGCGCCACCGGCTATGTGCGTGACGCGCCACCGCCGCGGCGGCTGGCGGACGGCAAGCCCGGGCTGCGTGACGCGGCGCTGGCGCACCTGGATCGCCGGATCGACGATCCGCTGACCCGGCGCTGGCTGGGGGCGCTGACCCTGGGGGCTTCCGAGCGGCTGACGGAGGCCGACTGGGCTCTGCTCAATGCCACCGGTACCACGCATGTCATGGTGATCTCGGGGCTGCACGTGGGGCTCGTCGCGACGCTGATGCTGTGGCTGGCGCGCGGGGCGGCCAGGCTGGTCACGCCCGGCCGCTGGCGGCTGGCGGTATGGCCCTGGTGGGCGGCGGCGATGGCCGCGGTGGGCTACGGGGGGCTGGCGGGGCTCGAGCCACCCACGCTGCGCGCCATGATCATGACCCTGATCGGCCTGTGGGTGGCCAGCGGCCGCCATGCGCCGGGCCCCTGGCAGGGCTGGTGGCTGGCGCTCGCGCTGGTGGTGGCGATCGACCCGCTGTCGCTGTGGCGACCGGGGCTGTGGCTGTCGTTCACCGCCGTGGCGCTGCTCATCCTGGCCTGGCAGGGGCGCCGACGGCCCGCCGGCTGGCGAGGCTGGTGTCTGGCTCTGCTGCGTACCCAGCTGCTGCTGTCACCGCTGATGGCGGCGGCCGTGCTGCTCGCCTTCGGTCGCCTGGCGCCGGCGGCGCCCCTGGTCAACCTGCTGATCGTGCCGCTGGTCGGCAGCCTGCTGGTGCCCCTGGGGCTGGCCGGCTGGGCGGCGGCGCCCGTGCCGCCGCTGGCGTCGCTGTGCTGGCAGGGCTTCGCCTGGCTGGCCCATGGGCTGCAGGCCGCCCTGGCGGCGATGGCCGACACCGTTCCGCTGTGGGAGCCACCGGGCTGGGCGATCTGGCCGACGGCGCTGGCGCTGATTCTGGTCACGCTGCTCTGGGCGCTGCCGGGGGTCACGGCGGCGCCCCGCTGGCTGGGCAGCCTGACGCTGGCCGTGCTGGTCGTGACGCTCACCCCGCCCGACATGGCGAAGGGCCAGTTGCGCCTGCGGGTGCAGGATGTCGGCCAGGGGCAGCTGGTCGAGCTGCGCACGGCCCATCATCGGCTGCTCTATGATACCGGGCCACGCTTTCGTTCCGGCTTCATGCCGTTGTCCACCCTCTGGCCGGCGGGGCAGCAGTTCGATGCCGTGATCGTCAGCCACGGGGATCGCGACCATGCCGGCGGCGTCCCCGCGCTGGTGGCCCAGCATGAGGTCGCGCGCTGGTACTCGCCGCTGGCGGACCGGCCGTCGGCCGCTGGCGGGGAGGCTGATCGTCAGCCCTGTCGGGCCGGGCGTGGATGGCGCTGGGATGGTGTGCGCTTCCGGTTCCTGTGGCCGCGCGGGACGCCCCCCGACAGGCCCCGCAACGACCGCTCCTGCGTGCTGCTGGTGACGGCGGCCAACGGCGAGCGGGCCCTGATCAGCGGCGATGCCACCACGGCCGTCGAGGCACGCCTGCTGGATGCCGTGCCCGAGGGCGTGACGGTGCTGGTGGCCGGGCATCACGGCAGTGCCACCAGTTCGTCGTCGGCCTGGGTGGCGGCGACCCGGCCGCGACAGGTCGTGTTCAGCGCCGGGCGGGACAATCCCCACGGCCACCCCCGGCCCGCGGTGGTGAGACGCTACCGGCGCGCCGGCAGCTGCCTGTGGAACACGGCGCTGGATGGCGCGGTGACCCTGTGGCTGGGCGGCGCGCACGCGCCGGCGCTGGCCGTCCGGCGAGCCCTGCCGGGCGGGGTCGAGAGTGTCGAAGGGGGCTGCCATACGGTAGAATCGCCGCACTGAAATCGGCGTTGCCTTCACGAATCGGGAGACGGGACGCAATGAACGTTTACGACACCCTGGTGGCCGGCGGGGTCCTGATGATTCCCATCCTCGGCTGTTCGCTGCTGGCGACGATGATCATCATCGAGCGGCTGTGGAGCCTGCGGGCCTCGCGCATCGCGCCGCCGAGCCTGGCCGAGGAGGTCTGCGAGCTGATCCAGCAGGGGCAGGTCAACCTGTTCTGGCTGGAAAGCCACTCGCCGCTGGGCGGTGTGCTGGCGGCCGGGCTGCGCAATGCCCGGCTGGGCCAGGATGCCGTGCGCGCGCGCCTCCAGGAGTCGGCCACGGCGGTGATCCATGACATGGAACGCTTCCTCAGCCCGCTGGGCACCATCGCCTCGATCACGCCGCTGATCGGCCTGCTGGGCACCGTGGTGGGCATGATCCAGGTCTTCGCGGTGATCGTCGGTGCCGAGGGCGCGCAGCGGACCAGCGAACTGGCCGGCGGCATTTCCCAGGCGCTGGTGACCACGGCGGCGGGGCTGGCGGTGGCGATCCCGGCGCTGATGTTCCACCGCTACTTCCAGCGCCGCGTCGAGGCGATCACCGTGCGCATGGAAGAGCAGGCCGGGCGCATGGTCGAGTTTCTCGCCCATCATTCGGGGGACCTGACCCTGGCGGAGCGCCACGAGCCGCGGGGCGAGCGGGCATGAAGTTTCCGCGCCGCCAGCGCGACCCGGTGGAGGTCAACCTGACGCCGCTGATCGACGTGGTGTTCCTGCTGTTGATCTTCTTCATGGTCTCGACCACCTTCGCGCCCCGTCAGGCGCTGGAGCTGAGCCTGCCCGCCGGCGACCATGCCGCCCGGCTCGAGTCGAGCCCGGTGACCCTGGTGGTCACCCGGGACGGGACCTACCGGCTCGATGCGCAGGCGCTGGCCTCGCGTGATGCCCTGCATCGCGCCCTGGCCCAGCACGCCGACGCCGCCCGGGAGCAGGGCCTGGTCATCGAGGCCGACGGCCGGGCGACGCATGCCGCCGTGGTGGCGGCGCTCGACCAGGCGGCGGCGCTGAACATTCGGCAGGTCCGCATCGCCACGCGGCCCTCGGCCGCCTCGCAACCGCAAACGGAGACGCCGTGACACAACCCGACAGCCTGACCCTGTACCGGCGCCTGCTGGGCTATGTGAAGCCCCACTGGCGGCAGTTCGCCGTCGCCGTGCTGGGCTACGCCATCTACGCGGCCTCGAGCACGGCGCTGGCCGAGATGATGAAGCGGCTGATCGACGGCATTCGCGATCCGGATGCCGCCTTCCGGCTGTACCTGCCGCTGTTCGTGATCGTCATGTTCGCGGCGCGCGGCCTGGGCACCTTCCTGGGCACCTATTTCATGAGCGGCGTGGCGCGCAACGTGGTGCACGCCCTGCGCTGCAACGTGTTCAATCACATGCTCCACCTGCCGGGGTCCTTCTTCGACGCCCACTCCAGCGGGCACCTGATCTCGCGGGTCACCTACCACGTCGAGCAGGTCACCGGCGCGGCGAGCAACGCCATCACCGTCATCCTGCGCGAGGGGCTGTTCGTCATCGGGTTGATCCTCTACCTGCTGTGGACCAACTGGATGCTGACCCTGCTGTTTCTCGCCGTGACGCCGCTGATCGGCGGCGTGGTGCGCTACGCCAGCAAGCGCTTCCGGGAGATCTCGCGGCGCATCCAGAACTCCATGGGCGATGTCACCCATGTTGCCTCCGAGGCGCTGACCGGCTACAAGGTGGTGCGCACCCACGGGGCGGAAGACTACGAGAAGCGCCGCTTCGCCGCGGCCAGTGCCTACAACCGCGACCAGAGCATGAAGGAGGCGCTGACCAAGGCGGTCAGCACGCCGGTGATCCAGCTGTCGGTGGCCATCTCGCTGGCGGCGCTGGTGTGGCTGGCCATGGCGCCCGAGCTGATGGAGGACATGACGCCGGGCGAGTTCGTGGCCTTCATCACCGCCGCCTCGCTGATGGCCAAGCCCATCAAGTCGCTGACCGATGTCAACTCGGTGATCCAGAAGGGGCTGGCCGCCTCCGACGAGCTGTTCCGCCTGCTCGAGGAACCCGCCGAGATCGACGCGGGCTATCGCGACCCCCAGAGCGTGCGCGGCGAGGTGCGCTTCGAGGGCGTGCGCTTCGCCTATGGCAGCGATCAGCCCGAGGTGCTCAAGGGCATCGAGCTGACGGTGGCCCCCGGCGAGATGATCGCCATCGTCGGTCGCTCGGGCAGCGGCAAGTCGACTCTGGTCAACCTGCTGCCGCGCTTCTATCGTCCCACGCAGGGGCGGGTGACCCTGGACGGGGTGCCGCTCGACGCGTACCGGCTGTCGCCGCTGCGCCGCCAGATCGCGCTGGTCTCGCAGCAGGTCACGCTGTTCAACACCACGGTGGCCGACAACATCGCCTACGGCGTGCCCGGCGCCGATCGCGAGGCCGTCGCCGCGGCGGCGCGCGCGGCCTACGCCGACGATTTCATCCGGCGCCTGCCGAATGGCTACGACACCGTGATCGGCGACAACGGGGTGATGCTCTCGGGCGGCCAGCGCCAGCGCCTGGCGATCGCCCGGGCGATCTTCAAGGATGCCCCGCTGCTGGTGCTCGACGAGGCCACCTCGGCCCTGGACACCGAGTCGGAACGCTACATCCAGCAGGCGCTGGAAACGGTCTGCCGCGGACGCACCACCTTTGTCATCGCCCACCGGCTGTCGACCATCGAGCGCGCCGATCGCATCCTGGTGATGGAGCAGGGCGAGATCGTCGAGAGCGGCACCCACGGCGAGCTCATCGAGCGTGACGGCGCCTACGCGGCACTCCACCGCCTGCAGTTCCAGGAGGTGACGGCATGAGCCGCTGGGTGGACGCCTGGTACCGTGATGCCGGCTGGCTGCAGGCGCTGCGCCCGCTGGCCTGGCTCTATCGCCGCGGTGTCGAGGCACGACAGCGGGCCTATGCCGCCGGGCGGTACACGGTGTGGCGCTCGCCGGTGCCGGTGGTGGTGGTCGGCAACCTGACCCTGGGCGGCACCGGCAAGTCGCCGCTGGTCGCCTGGCTGGCGCGCTGGCTGGGCGAGCAGGGCTGGCGGCCGGGCATCGTCTCCCGGGGCTACGGCGGCCAGGCGCCGCGCTATCCGCTCTACGTCAATACCGACAGCGACCCCGCCCACAGCGGCGACGAGCCGCTGATGCTCGCCCAGCAGACCGGGCGACCGGTGGTGGTCGACCCCGACCGCCCGCGCGGTGCCCGCAAGCTGATCGCCGCCGGCTGCGACATCATCATCGCCGACGACGGCCTGCAGCACCTGGCGCTGGGGCGCGATCTCGAACTGGTGGTGGTCGATGGCGCCCTGGGCTTCGGCAACGGCCGCTGCCTGCCGGCCGGCCCTCTGCGCGAGCCGCTGTCGCGGCTGGACTCGGTGGATGCGGTGATCGTCAACGGGGCGCAAGGCGCCGAGCGTGCGGTCGCCGGTCACGCCATGCACCTCGAGCCGGCACGCTGGCGCCACCTCACCGATGACGCCTGCTATCCCATCGCGCGGGTGCCGTTCTCCGGACGGGTGCATGCCTTGGCCGGCATCGGCCATCCGGCCCGGTTCTTCGCCACGCTGACGGCGCTGGGCGTGGCGCACGATGCGCACCCGCTGGCCGACCATCACCGCTACAGCGCCGAGGACCTGCGCTTCGCCGACAACCGCCCGGTGGTGATGACCGCCAAGGATGCGGTGAAATGCCGACGCTTCGCCAACGAGCGCTGCTGGGCGCTGGACGTCGAGGCCGTGCCGGACCCGGCCTTCGCCGACTGGCTGCGCGAGCGCCTGGCGACGCTCGTCGCCGAGCGACACGACACGCTACAACCCGCCACCTGCGAGGTAAACGATGGATAAGGAACTGCTGGCCATGCTGGTCTGCCCGCTGTGTCAGGGCAAGCTGGCCTACGACCGCGAGCGCGGTGAGCTCAAGTGCCTGTATGACGGCCTGGCCTTCCCGATACGCGACGACATCCCGGTGATGCTCGAGGAGGAGGCGCGGGTGATGGATGCCGAGGAGAAGCTGGGCGAGCGCCTCGGCCCGGCGCCGGGGCCGAATGCATGAGCGAGTTCGTGGTGGTGATTCCGGCGCGCTACGCGGCCAGCCGCCTGCCGGGCAAGCCGCTGGCCGACATCGCCGGCGTGCCGATGGTGGTGCGTGTCTGGCAGCGCGCCTGTCTCAGCGGTGCCGCCCGCGTGGTGGTGGCCAGCGACGATGCGCGCGTCTGCCGGGCGGTGGAAGCCGCCGGCGGCGAGGCGCTGATGACCCGCGACGACCACCCCTCGGGGACCGATCGGCTGGCCGAGGTGGCGCAGGCGCTCGCGCTGCCCGCCGAGACCATCGTGGTCAACGTCCAGGGGGACGAGCCGCTGCTGCCGCCGGCGTCGATCGCCCAGGTGGCCGCGCGGCTGGCCGACGACCCCGAGGCCTCGATCGCCACGCTGGCGGCCCCGATCAGCGACGTCGAGACCCTGCTCAACCCCAACGCCGTCAAGGTGGTGCGCGACGTGCGCGGCCGGGCGCTGTACTTCTCGCGGGCGCCGATCCCCTGGGACCGGGCGCACTTCAGCGAGCGCCCGCAGGCGCTCGCCACCGATGCCTGGCTGCGGCATATCGGCCTGTATGCCTATCGGGCGGGCTTTCTCGCCGACTTCGTCAACTGGCTGCCCAGCCCGCTCGAGCAGCTCGAGCAGCTCGAGCAGCTGCGTGCCCTGCATCACGGCCATCACATCCAGGTGGCGCTGGCCCGCGACGTGCATCCCGCCGGGGTGGACAGCGCCGAGGATCTGGAGCGGGTGCGCCGTCAGATCGTCGAACAGGAGGGAGCCTCATGATGCGCGTGCTGTTCGTGTGCCTGGGCAACATCTGCCGCTCGCCGAGCGCCGAGGGCGTGTTCCGCGAGCAGCTGCGCCAGGCGGGGCTGGCCGACCGGGTCGAGGTCGACTCCTGCGGCATCGGCCACTGGCATGTCGGCAAGGCGCCGGATCGGCGGGCGCAGGCGGCGGCGGGTCAGCGGGGCATCGATCTCTCCGCGCTGCGCGCCCGCATGCTGGAGGCCGAGGATTTCGAGCGCTTCGACTATATCCTGGCCATGGATCACGACAACCTCGCCGCGATCGAGGCGCGCAGGCCCGCGGGTTGCCGGGCACGAATTGATCTTTTCCTGAGCTATGCCGGCCGTCCCGACGAGGCCGTGCCCGATCCCTATTTCGGCGGCGATGACGGCTTCGAACACGTGCTCGACCTCATCGAGGCGGCGAGTCGGGGGCTGATCGACGCGCTGCGGCGGCAGCTGTCGGCATGAAGGTACTGCGTGAGGTCGACCTCCAGGCGCTGAACACGCTGGGGCTGCCCGCCACGGCGGAATCACTGACCCGGGTGGCATCGGTCGACGAGGCGCGTGACGCCCTCGCCTGGGCCGAGGTGCGGGGCTGCTCGCTGACGGTGATCGGTGGTGGCAGTAATCTGGTGCTTCAGCCCTGGCTGCCGGGGCTGGTGGTGGTGCCGAGCGGCACGGACTGGCATCTCGAGCCGCTGGCCGGCGATGACGTCCGCGTGCAGGTGGCGGCCGGTGTGAACTGGCACCGGCTGGTCGTGGCGCTGGCCGAGCAGGGGCTGTGGGGCACCGAGAATCTGGCCCTGATCCCCGGCCTGGCGGGCGCGGCGCCCATCCAGAACATCGGCGCCTACGGCGTCGAGCTGGCGGAGGTGCTCGAGGCGGTGCACCTGATCGAGCGCGACACCCTCGAGGCGCGCGTGCTGACCCGCGAGGAGTGCGCCTTCGGCTATCGGGACAGCGTCTTCAAGCAGGCCCTGGCCGGGCGAGTGATCATCACGCGACTGGTGCTGCGGGTGTCGCGGCGCCCGCGGCCGCGGCTCGACTACGGCGATCTTGCCGCGCGCGTTCCCGCCTCCCCCTCCGCCGCCGATGTCGTCGCCGCCGTCAGCGCGGTGCGGCGCGAGAAACTGCCGGATCCGGCGGTGCTCGGCAATGCCGGCAGCTTCTTCACCAACCCGGTCATCGACGTGGCGAGGGCGCAGCGGCTGCTGGACGAGTGGCCCGGCATGCCGCACTTCCCGCTGGCCGATGGCCGCGTCAAGCTTGCCGCCGGCTGGCTGATCGATCGCAGCGGTCTCAAGGGACTGCGCGATGGCCACGTCGGCGTGCACGACCGGCAGGCTCTGGTACTGGTGCATCACGGGGGCGGGAGCGCCGCGGAGCTGCTGGCGCTCGCCGAGCGGGTGGCGGCGATGGTGGAGGCGCGTTTCGGTGTACGCCTGACGCGCGAGCCGCGGGTGCTGGGGGAAGCCGTGCCCGGCAAGGCGTAAGCGGGGGCATGGGGTTCAATCGACGCAACACGAAAAGGGCCCGTCGGCAAAACCGACGGGCCCTTCGCGTATTCTGGTGGCTACGCCCTGATTCGAACAGGGGACCCCATCATTATGAGTGATGTGCTCTAACCAGCTGAGCTACGTAGCCGTTCAACGAGGGCGAATACTACGCTCAAGATACTGAGCTGTCAATGAATATCGCACTGACTGGAAAACGGCGCCTGTCTGATCCCAAGGGGCCCTGGGGACAAGCTGCAGAGGAGGTCCGACGCCAGGGAGGGCGTCGGTAGCCTACAAGGATGTATTCATGGCGCCTCATCGCAAGCTTGTCGACAGGTCAGCCCCGAGCGCCATGGTACTTTCCGACGAGATCAGTCAGACGTTGAAGCGGAAGTGGATGACATCGCCATCGGCGACGATGTAATCCTTGCCTTCCAGTCGCCACTTGCCGGCTTCCTTGGCGCCGGACTCGCCACCCAGCGTGACGAAGTCGTCGTAGGCGACCACTTCGGCGCGGATGAAGCCCTTCTCGAAGTCGGTGTGGATGACGCCAGCGGCCTGCGGGGCGGTGGCGCCGACCTTGACCGTCCAGGCGCGGACTTCCTTGACGCCCGCGGTGAAGTAGGTCTGCAGGCCGAGAAGGTGGTAGCCGGCACGAATCACCCGGTCGAGTCCCGGCTCCTCCATGCCCATCTCGTCGAGGAACATCGCCCGCTCCTCGTCCTCCAGCTCGGCGATCTCGGCTTCCAGTTGGTTGCAGACCGGCACCACCACGGCGCCTTCCTCGGCGGCGATCTCGTGGACCGTGTCGAGGTGCGGGTTGTTCTCGAAGCCGTCCTCGTTGACGTTGGCGATGTACATGGTCGGCTTGAGCGTCAGGAAGCCGTAGCTCTTGAGCTGGCGCTTCTCGTCGTCGGACAGGTCGAAGCTGCGCAGCGGCAGGCCCTCGGCCAGGTGCGGCTGGATGCGCTCGAGAATCGCCTTGGTGGCGATCGCCTCCTTGTCGCCGCCCTTGACCACCCGGATCAGGCGCTGGATGGCGCGCTCGACGCTGTCCAGGTCGGCCAGCGCCAGTTCCAGGTTGATGGTCTCGATGTCGGCGCGCGGATCGACCTGGTTGGCCACGTGGATGACGTTGTCGTTGTCGAAGCAGCGCACCACGTGGGCGATGGCATCGGTCTCGCGGATGTTGGCGAGGAACTGGTTGCCCAGGCCCTCGCCCTTGGAGGCGCCCGCCACCAGCCCGGCGATGTCGACGAACTCCATGGTGGTGGGCACGACCTTCTCGGGCTTGACGATCTCGGCGAGCTTGTCGAGCCGCGGGTCGGGCATCGGCACGATGCCGGTATTGGGCTCGATGGTGCAGAAGGGGAAGTTCTCGGCGTCGATGCCGGACTTGGTGAGCGCATTGAAGAGCGTGGACTTGCCGACGTTGGGCAAGCCGACGATGCCGCAGTTGAATCCCATGGGTGTTCCTGACGATGAGAAGAGCGAGTGAACGAATGGCGGGCATTCTACGGGACACCGCGGGCGGGGGCCATACTCTCAGCTACGGGCTACGGGCTACGGGCTACGGGCTACGGGCTACGGGCTACGGGCTACGGGCTACGGGCTACGGGCTACGGGCTACGGGCTACGGCGTGAAACTGTGCAGCCGGTTCATCGCCCGGGCCCAGTCGCCGGCGAGGGCGTCGGGCAGGGTGGCGAGGCATTCGTCGAGGGCGGCGTCGATGGCCTGACGCTCGGCCTTGCCGGGGCGACCCAGCACGTAGTTGGTGACCTGCCTGGCGTTGCCGGGGTGGCCGATGCCGATGCGCAGGCGGTGGAAGTCCTTGCGGTTGCCCAGCGCGCTGATGGTATCGCGCAGGCCGTTGTGGCCGCCGTGACCGCCGCCGGTCTTGTAGCGGGCGGTGCCGGGGGCGATGTCGAGCTCGTCGTGGGCGACGAGCAGTTCATCGGGGGAGAGCTTGAAGAACTGGCAGAGCGCGGCGACAGCGGCGCCGCTGCGATTCATGAAGGTGGTCGGGTTGAGCAGATGCACATCCCGACCGGCGAAGTGGACCTTGGCGTACTGGCCGAGGAACTTCTTCTCCATGCGCAGCGGCGCGTGGCTGTCGCGCGCGATGGCTTCCACCAGCCAGGCGCCCGCATTGTGACGGGTGTCGGCGTACTCGGGGCCGGGGTTGCCCAGGCCGATGATCGCTTTCACTTGACTCATGCGGGGCCTTGTCTCGCGGGTGGTTGCCGGGCGTCCGACGTCTTACTCTTCGGACTGGCCTTCTTCGCCGCCTTCACCTTCAGCGGCTTCCTCGTCGCTGCCTTCGCTCGCAGTACCGCGGGTCGGGCGGGTGATGCTGACCACACCGGCGTCGTGCGACTCGCCGTGGCTCAGCTCGACCAGGGTCACGCCGGCCGGCAGCGTGAGGTCGGACAGGTGCAGGGTCTCGCCCAGGCCCAGGCCGCTGACGTCGACCTCGAGGTACTCCGGCAGGTCCTTCGGCAGGCAGCTGATCTGGACTTCGGTGGCCAGCACGTGGAGGACGCCGCCGTCTTCCTTGATGCCCTTGCACTCGTCCTCGCCCAGCACGTGCAGCGGGACGTTCAGGGTCATGGCGTGGGTGGCGTCGACACGCAGGAAGTCGGCGTGGGTGATCAGCGCCTTGTACGGATGGCGCTGCAGGTCACGGATGACAACCTGCTCCTTGGTGCCGTCGACGTCGATGTTGATGATCGAGGAGAAGAAGGCTTCCTCTTCGAGCGCCTTGTAGAAGGCCGGCTTGTCGATGGTGATCGGCTGCGGGGCCTTCTCGCCGCCGTAGATGATGGCGGCGACTTGCTGGTTCTCGCGACGCAGGCGGCGGCTCGCACCTTTCCCCAGGTCGGTTCGAACGTTGGCGGTCAGTTGATAGTCGGACATGGTTAACCTCTCGGGGTCGAAATAAGGAAGCGGCATCGCCCGCGACCAGACGATGCCGTTTCCGATCAGCGCCTCACGGCGCACGTTCGGGGCGAAATGCCCCGCTGCAAGCGCTCAGTGGAACATCGCGCTCACGGATTCCTCGTTGCTGACCCGGCGGATGGCCTCGGCGATCAGCCCGGCCACCGACAGCTGGCGAATCTTGCCGCTGCGGCGCGCCGGCTCGGAAAGCGGAATGGTATCGGCCACGACGAGTTCGTCAAGTACCGAGCCGCTGATGTTGTCGACGGCCGGGCCCGACAGGATCGGGTGCGTGGCGTAGGCGACGACGCGACGGGCACCGTGATCCTTGAGCGCCTCGGCGGCCTTGCACAGGGTGCCGGCGGTGTCGACCATGTCGTCGACCACCACGCAGGTGCGGTCGTCGATGTCGCCGATGATGTGCATGACCTGGGCCTGGTTGGCCTGCGGGCGGCGCTTGTCGATGATCGCCAGGTCGGCGTTGAGCTGCTTGGCGATGGCGCGGGCCCGCACCACGCCGCCGACGTCCGGCGAGACCACCACCAGGTCGTCGTAGTTCTGGCGCTCGATGTCGTCGAGCAGGATCGGCGAGCCGTAGACGTTGTCCACCGGCACGTCGAAGAAGCCCTGGATCTGGTCGGCGTGCAGGTCCATGGTCATCACCCGGTCGACACCGGCCTTGACCATCATGTCGGCGACCACCTTGGCGGAGATCGGCACGCGGGCGGAGCGCACCCGGCGATCCTGACGGGCGTAGCCGAAGTAGGGCACCACAGCGGTGATCCGGGTGGCGGACGCGCGACGCAGGGCGTCCACCATGAGGATCAGTTCCATCAGGTTGTCGTTGGTCGGGGCGCAGGTGGACTGCAGGATGAAGACGTCCTTGCCGCGAACGTTCTCGTTGATCTCGACCGCGATCTCGCCGTCGCTGAACTGGCCGACCGTGGCGTGGCCCAGCCGATTGTCGAGGGCCTCGGCTACCTTGCGGGCGAGTTCGGGATTGGCGTTCCCGGCGAAAACCATCAATTTAGACACGCGCAGCCACCTTTGGAGTCTTGGGGGATCTCAGGAGCGGGATTGTGCGGTCGCGTTCGGAAGGAATGGCTGGGGTACCAGGATTCGAACCTGGGAATGGCGGTACCAGAAACCGCTGCCTTACCACTTGGCTATACCCCAGTAGTCATGACTTCCAGAACTCATCGCGACATCGGGTCGCGATTGCAACCACGGTAGCGCCGGCAAGCCGTTCAGAGCAGGCCCAGCGCCCGATGGAGGGGTGAGGTGTCGCAGCCGCGAGCCTTGAAGGCCTGCCAGCCCTCGCCGACACGGGACAGTATCCTATCGGCCTCGGATTCCTGCGTCAAATGGCAGAACACGCAGGCGCCGGTGCCGGTCAGCAGGCTCGGTGCATGGTGCGACAGCCAGTCGAGTGCCTCGCCCACGGCCGGGTATAGCGCGCGAACGGTCGGCTGGCAGTCGTTGCGCCAGGCGATCGGCCCCTCCTGCAATGCGCGCGCCATGGTAATGGGGGGGGTGTCACGTGTCAATTCGGGCGCCTGAAACACCGCCGGCGTGGACACCGCGACGCCGGGGTGAATGACCACGAACCAGCCGGCGTCGAGGGACACCGGGACGAGGCGCTCGCCGATGCCCTCGGCCCAGGCGGAGCGGCCGCGCACGAAGACCGGCACATCGGCGCCCAGCGTCAGGCCCAGACCGGCCAGGTCGTCGAGGTCGAGCCCCAGCCCCCAGAGCCGGTCGAGCCCCAGCAGGGTGGTCGCCGCGTTGGAGCTTCCGCCGCCCAGCCCGCCGCCCATCGGCAGGCGCTTGTCGAGGCGGATGTCGGCGCCGCGGCGACAGCCGCTGGCCTGTTGCAGCAGGGTGGCGGCACGTACCACCAGGTTGTCCGCGTGGGCCACGCCGGGCACGGCCGGCGAGAGGGTGATGCGGCCGTCGTCACGGGGCGTGAAATGCAGGGTGTCGCCGGTGTCGAGCAGCTGGAACAGCGTCTGCAGCTCGTGGTAGCCGTCGGCGCGGCGCCCGGTGATGTGCAGCAGGCGATTGAGCTTGGCCGGCGCCGGCAGGCTCAGTGACGTCATGAGGACTCCGGATTCGGATGCCATTCCTTGACCACCAGGGTGGCGCGCAGCCCGGGAAAGGTCATCACCACGCGGCTGGGCAGCCACAGGCCGCCGGCGCGGGTCCAGTCACGGTAGTCGATGGTCCAGCCGGCCTGGTGCAGCTGCAGGGGAAAGCCCCGGTCGTCGCGGGTCAGGCGGTGCGCGACGATCGGCGCCGGCAGGCCGCGCACCCAGTCGTCGAGCGCCGAGACGGGCAGCGACCAGCCGAGCTGCTGTTCCATCAGCCGTTCCGGGGTGTCGGCGGTGAAACGGCCCTTGCCGGTGGTCAGCACGACCCCGTCGGGGCCGCCCTCGAGGACGCTGCGACCGCTGCCGAAGGGGCCGCTGATCAGCATGTGGTAGCGCGAGGCGCGCTGGACCCAGTCGAGGTTGGCGCTGGTGGCGTCATCGGGCGTGCGCAGGCCGACCTTGCCGGCCAGGCGCCAGTGGTCGAAGGCTTCCAGCCGGGCCTTCTGGGCGTCCCAGTCGCCGCGCTCGCGGGGCTGTTCCGGCGACGGGGCCTGGCTGGCGCAGCCCGCCAGCGTCAGCAGGGCGAGCAGCAGGGCGGGAAAGGCGAGAGATCGCATGGGTCACTCCGGTCGGGCATGGGTGGGTGCGAGGGCCGGGATGCGCTGGATCAGCGCCTCGATCTGGGGCCGCGAGTCGAAGCGTTCGAGGGCCTCGGCCACCAGGCGGCGGGCCTCCGCGCGCCGGCCCTGTTGCCACAGCACTTCCGCCAGGTGGGCGGCGATCTCCTGGTCGGGCTGGCGCCGATAGGCCTCGCGCAGGTGCACCAGCGCCTGCTGCGGCCGGCCGAGCTTGTACTGCAGCCAGCCCATGCTGTCGATGACCGCCGGATTGTCGGGCGCAAGGCGGTAGGCCTTCTCGATCAGCGGGCGCGCCTCGTCGAGACGCTCGGTCTCGTCGAGCAGGGTGTAGCCCAGGGCGTTGAGGGCTGCGGCGTCCTCGGGCTGCTGCTCGAGGATGCGGCGCAGGTCGCTCTCCATGCCGGCGATGTCGCCCTGCTGGTAGCGGCGCATGCCGCGCATGAAGCGCAGTTGCGTGTCGTCGGGACGACGCTTCAGGGCGCGGTCGAGCAGGGCGTCGGCCTCGGTCTCCTGGTGATGCTCGCTCAGCAGCTGGACCTCGATCGCCGCCAGCTCGCCGTAGGACTCGGGATGTCGCAGGCGTTCGACGTGCAGGAAGGTCCGGGCGTCGGGCAGCCGGTCGTGCTCGGCCAGCATCTGCGCGGCCCGCCGGCGGGCGTCGAGGAAGCCGTCGCCGGGCGGGACCTGGCGATAGTAGAGCAGGGCATTGTCCACCTCGCCTTCGGTCTCGGCGATCATGCCCAGCAGGATGAAGGCCGCCGGCGAGGCGTCGTCCTGTTCGATGAGCGGCAGCAGCAGGCGCTTGGCCGGGGCCGGGTAGCCCTCCTCGAGGTACAGGCGGGCCAGGGCCAGGCGCAGTTGCGGGGCGTCGGCATGGCGCTCGAGCAGCGTGTCGATGCGCGACTCGGCGGCGTCGACGTTGCCCAGGCGCAGCTGCGCCTGGGCCAGCAGCAGGGTCAGGCGGCTGTCGTCGGGCGCCGCCTCGAGCCCGCGACGGGCGGCGTCGCGGGCGGCGGCGTAGCGGTCTTCCTGCAGGGCGAGGCGCGTGCGGGCCAGCCACAGCCCCGGGAGCTCGGGATGGCGCTCGGCGAGTCGCGACAGACGGGTCTCGGCGCGCCGGGTGTCGCCGCCGGCGGCCTCCAGCAGGGCCGTGGCCAGTTGCGCCTGCGGCTGGTCGTCGTACTCGGCGAGGAAGTCCTGCAGGCGTGCGATCAGCGGGGCCGGGGCGACGTTCTGCTCGATGGCGGTCTCGGCGAAGCCGGTGAGATCCCCCTGGCCGCCACGTGCCGCCAGGGTCAGGCGCTGGTTCAGGCTGTCCAGCCAGTCGCCGCGTTCCATGGCCAGGCCGGCGAGCAGGCGGGCGGGCGCCTCGGCGTCCGGCGCCAGCGACTGCCAGCGGCGCGCGGCCTGCTCGAGCAGGTCGCGGTCGTCGGTGTAGCGGGCGGCGAGGGTGGCGCGCTCGGCCAGGGCCGCGGAGTGATAGCGTTGCGCGGCGTCCAGGTAGCCCCGGGTGGCGCGGGCGAAATCACCCCGCTGGCCGGCCAGCTCGGCGCTGATCAGGGTGGTCAGGCCCGCGGCGTCCAGCCCCGATTCCACGGGCGGGGCCGAGGCCATGGGATCCGCCGGCGGGGGCGGTGAAAGGGTCTGGCAGCCCGCCAGCCAGGTGGCGGTCAGTGTCGTCACAAGCCAGCGTGCGTGCATGCCGTCCTCTATGTCGTGAACCGCTCGTCGCGGGCCTTCCCCGGGGGCCCCGGAACGCCTCCCTGCCGGCAGGGCCGGGCCGAGCTGTCAGCATACCGGTTCGCCGGGGGCGGGCAAAGTCGTGGCGGGCCGGGTGGGGGCGTCGGGGGTTGCGTGTCGCCGGGCGCGTCCCCATGTCGGGGCGTGCTGTGATAGACTGGGGCGCCGAAAACGGCCAGTCACTCAAGGTCATGCCGCATGACCGCGCCGCCAGGTCGTGCCGTGAGCCCGTGTGGCTCCTGCCGTCCGACCCGGGGTGTTCTCGATCGCCTAGGACTCAACGACCCTGACTGCAATGACCCTTCTCGCTCTGGGAATCAATCACAAGACCGCGGACGTGGCGGTACGCGAACAGGTCGCCTTCACGCCCGAGCAGCTGGAAGCCGCCCTGGCGCAGCTCAAGGCGTTGCCGGTGGTCGACGAAGCCGCGGTGCTCTCGACCTGCAATCGCACCGAACTCTACTGCGTCATTCAGTCGCAGGGCGAGCGGCCGCTGCTGGAGTGGCTCGGTGGCTTTCACGGCCTGCCGGTCGAATCACTGATGCGCTGCGCCTACCACTACCTCGACGACGCCGCGGCCCGGCATCTGATGCGTGTCGCCTCGGGGCTGGACTCGATGGTGCTGGGCGAGCCGCAGATCCTCGGCCAGATCAAGGATGCCTACCAGCAGGCGCGCCAGGTCAAGGGGCTGGGTGGCGAGCTCGAGCGGTTGTTCCAGCACACCTTCGCGGTGGCCAAGCAGGTGCGCACCGAGACCGGCATCGGCGAGAACCCGGTGTCGGTGGCCTATGCCGCGGTCAGCCTGGCGAGCCGCATCTTCGACGACTTCTCGCGTTCCCGGGCGCTGCTGGTGGGGGCCGGCGAGACCATCGAGCTGGTCGCGCGCCACCTCCATGAAGCGGGCGTGCGGGAGCTGACCGTGGCCAACCGCACCCGCGAGCGGGCCGAGCAGCTGGCCGGCGAGTTCGGCGCCGAGGCCATCGCCCTGGGCGAGATCCCGCGTGCCCTGGAGCAGGCCGACATCGTCATCACCTCCACGGCGGCCCCGCTGCCGATTCTCGGCAAGGGCATGGTCGAGCGGGCGCTCAAGGTGCGTCGTCATCGCCCGATCTTCATGGTCGACATCGCCGTGCCGCGGGACATCGAGCCCCAGGTGGGCGAGCTCGACGATGTCTTCCTCTATACCGTCGACAATCTTCACGAAGTGATCGAGGAGAACCGCCGGCACCGCCAGGTCGCGGCCCGTCAGGCCGAGGAGCTGATCGACCAGGGCGTGGGGCAGTGGCTTCACGAGCGCCGGGTGCGGGGCGCGGGCGACCTGATCCGCCGCTACCGCGAGCAGGGCGAGGCGCAGCGCCAGGCCGCCGAGGCCCAGGCGCTGGCCCAGCTGGCGCGGGGCGGCGACCCGGAGAAGGTCCTGCGCCGGCTCAGCCAGCAGCTCACCAATCGCCTGCTGCACGGGCCGACCCTGCGCCTGCGCGAGGCCTCCGGTGCCGAGCGACACGACCTCATCCAGGCGGCCGAAAGCCTGCTGCTCGACCCCGCCGCGCCCTCCCAGGACCCGGAATAGGACACTGCATGAAAGCGTCATTGCGCCACCGTCTGGAAAGCCTTCAGGACCGTTTCGAGGAGCTGGCCGCCTTGTTGGCGGACCCCGAGGTGATCGGGGATCAGGCGCGCTTTCGCGACTATTCCCGCGAGTATGCCGAGCTCGAGCCGCTGGTCGAGGCGTGGCAGGCCTACCGGGGCACGGAGGCGGATATCGCCGAGGCCGAGCAGCTGTGCGATGACAGCGACGCCGAGATGCGCGAGATGGCCGAGACCGAGCTGCAGGACGGGCGCGAGCGGCTGGCGTCGCTGGATGCCCGGCTCAAGCAGCTGCTGGTGCCGAAGGACCCCGACGACCACCGCAACGTCTTCCTGGAGATCCGTGCCGGCACCGGCGGCGACGAGGCGGCGCTGTTCGCCGGCGACCTGTTCCGCATGTACTCGCGCCATGCCGAGAAGGTCGGCTGGAAGGTCGAGGTGGTCAGCGCCAGCCACGGCGAGCAGGGCGGCTACAAGGAGATCATCGCCCGGGTGCGCGGCGAGGGCGTCTACGCCCGGCTCAAGTTCGAGTCCGGGGCGCACCGCGTGCAGCGGGTGCCGGCCACCGAGTCCCAGGGGCGCATCCACACCTCGGCCTGCACGGTGGCGGTGATGCCCGAGGTCGAGGCGGTCGGCGACATCGACATCGACGCCAACGACCTGCGCGTCGACACCTTCCGCTCCAGCGGCGCCGGCGGCCAGCACGTCAATACCACCGACTCGGCGATCCGCATCACCCACCTGCCCAGCGGCCTGGTGGTGGAGTGCCAGGAGGAGCGCAGCCAGCACAAGAACCGCGCCAAGGCGATGGCGCTGCTCGCCGCGCGGCTCAAGCAGGAGGCGGTGGACAGCCAGCGCCGCCAGCAGGCCGATGCTCGCAAGTCGCTGGTCGGCTCGGGAGATCGCAGCGAGCGCATCCGCACCTACAACTTCCCCCAGGGCCGGATCACCGATCACCGCATCAACCTGACGCTCTACAAGCTGGGCGAGGTGATGGCCGGCGAGCTGGACGAGGTGATCGGGCCGCTGGTCAACGAGTACCAGGCCGAGCGGCTGGCCAGCCTGCAGGACGCCTGATGCGCATCGACCGCCTGCTGGCCGCGGCCACGACACGCCTGACGGCGGCCGGTTCGCCGACGCCGCGCCTCGATGCCGAGGTGCTGCTGGCCCACGTGCTGGGGCGCGACCGGACCTGGCTGTATACCTGGGGCGACCGCGAGCTCGACGGCTTCGAGCGGGCGCGCTTCGAGGCCCTGGTGGCGGCGCGCGACGGCGGGCAGCCGGTGGCCTACCTGACCGGGGAACGCGAGTTCTGGGGGCTGCCCCTGCTGACCGAGGCGACCACGCTGATCCCGCGTCCCGACACGGAAACCCTGGTCGAGGCGGCGCTGGCCGGCGACACGCCCGAGTCGGCGGCGGTGCTCGACCTCGGCACCGGCAGCGGCGCGATCGCCCTGGCATTGGCCAGCGAGCGACCGGGCTGGGAGGTTACCGGGGTCGACCGGGTCCCGGCGGCCGTGGCCCTGGCGCGGCGCAACGCCGAGCGGTTGGGCATCTTGAATGCGGCCTTTCACGAGAGCCACTGGTTCGACGCCCTGGCCGGGCGACGCTTTGCGCTGATCGTGGCCAATCCGCCCTACCTGGCCGTCGACGACCCCCACCTGGCGCGCGGCGACGTGCGCTTCGAGCCGGCTTCGGCGCTGGTTGCCGAGGACCGGGGGCGGGCGGATCTCCTGCACCTGATCGACACGGCCCGCGGCCATCTGCTGGCCGGCGGACGCCTGCTGCTGGAGCACGGCATGGCGCAGGACGAGTGGCTGCGCGAGGCGTTCCGGGCCGCCGGCTTCGCGACGGTTCACACGCATGCCGATCTGGCCGGGCTGCCTCGAGTGACCGAGGGGCGCTGGCCGGGATCCGTCGACGGGGCGTGACTGGCCCCCCTTCCCGGGAATGTGATATGAGTGTGTGGCGGCCGTGTGCCGGCATGGTGAATTCGGCTGCCCTCATGTCCTTTCGTGTGATGTATTTGCCGCCGGCTGCCCTGCCGGGCGGCAAATTCAGATGATCATTCTGCCGGTTGGCAGCGGGGAATCGACCCAACAATGAAAGCCAAGACCCGATCGCTGGACCGTATCGACCTCAATATCCTGCGCTGCCTGCAGGAAAACGCCCGTATCTCCTATGTCGACCTGGCATCGCAGGTCGGCCTGTCCACCACGCCCTGCCTGGAGCGCGTCAAGCGCCTGGAGCGGGCCGGCATCATCCGCGGCTATCGGGCCGTGCTCGATCCGCGGGCGCTCAAGGCCAACCTGCTGGTGTTCGTCGAGATCTGCCTGGAAACCCAGTCGCCGACGGTCTTCGACGAGTTTCGCCGGGCGGTGGCCAAGCTGCCGCAGATCCAGGAGTGCCATCTGGTCTCCGGTCAGTTCGACTACATCCTCAAGTGCCGGATTCCGGAGATGTCCGCCTATCGCCAGCTGCTCGGCGACGTGGTGCTGACCCTGCCCGGGGTCAAGGAATCGAAGAGCTACGTGGTGATGGAGGAGGTCAAGGAGGAGTTTGTCCTGCACGTCCCCGAGCTCGAGCAACTCGACGAGAAATAGCCACCCAGCCTGGTGCCCCTGTCATGAACGATGAATCCCTGCTGCGCTACAGTCGCCATATCATGCTCGATGCCATCGACATCGCCGGGCAGGAGCGGCTGCTGGCCGGCCATGCCCTGGTGATCGGCGCCGGCGGGCTGGGCTCGCCCGTGGCCCTCTATCTGGCCGCGGCCGGGGTGGGGCGGCTGACCTTGGCGGACGCCGACCGCGTCGACCTGACCAACCTGCAGCGCCAGATCGCCCACGGCGAGGCGGATGTCGGGCGCAACAAGGCCGAGTCCGCCGCCGCGGCGGTGCAGCGGCTCAACCCCCATTGCGAGGTGCGCCCCCTGGGTCATCATCTCGAGGGCGAGGCACTTGACGCGGCGGTGGCCGAGGCCGACGTGGTGCTCGACTGCACGGATCGCTTCGCCAGTCGCTATGCCATCAACCGGGCCTGCCTGGCCGCCGGTCGGCCGCTGGTGTCGGGCGCGGCGATCCGCTTTTCCGGGCA
Source organism: Modicisalibacter tunisiensis (assembly GCF_020148005.1). Lineage (GTDB taxonomy): Bacteria > Pseudomonadota > Gammaproteobacteria > Pseudomonadales > Halomonadaceae > Modicisalibacter > Modicisalibacter tunisiensis. Next base: position 2,245,114 of record NZ_JAGXFD010000001.1, read on the forward strand.
GCTGGCGGTGTTCGACCCGCGCCGCGCGGACTCGCCCTGCTACGCCTGTCTCTATCCCCCCGAGGCGGGGGAGGAGGAAGAGCTGCGCTGCGCGGAAAGCGGCGTGGCGGGGCCGCTGGTGGGGGTCATCGGCACCTTTCAGGCGCTCGAGGCGGTCAAGCTGCTCAGCGGCGCGGGCCACGTGCACCAGGGGCTGTCCACCTTCGACGGCCTGCGGGGGGAATGGCGGCGCTTCAACATCGCGCGCGACCCCGCCTGTCCGGACTGTGGCGGGCGCTGAGGCTACCGGCGCCAGGTCGTTATCTGTTATTGAATACTTGACATTCGACGTCTTGGTGGTGTCAGACTAGGCGTCAATTGCTGCGGTATTGATACCGCCTGGTAAAAGAATTCAACAACAATCAGGCCAACGGGATGGCCGACCTACCGGGATACTCGCGATGACTGCCGCCGCCTTGCGACGCCCTGAGTCCTACTACAATGCCAGCGTGGCCGTCAGCCTCGCGCCGACGCCTCCCCTGGACGGCGAGGCCCGGGCCGATGTCTGCGTGATCGGCGGCGGCGTCACCGGCTGCTCGGCGGCGCTGCACCTGGCCGAGCGCGGTCACCGTGTGGTGCTGCTCGAGGCCGGCGAGGTCGGCTACGGCGCCTCGGGGCGCAGCGGCGGCCAGATCCTGCCCGGGCTGGGCACCGACATCGGCGTGATCGAGAAGGCGCTGGGGCTCGAACGCGCGCGGGCCATCTGGGAGATGAGTCGCGAAGCGGTGCGCCTGACCGCCTCCCTCGTCGAGCGACACGCCATCCCCTGCGACCTGACCTGGGGCTACCTGCACGCCGCGGTCAAGCCGCGTCACGTGCGCGAGCTGCGCCATTTCCGCGACATCCTGGCCGAGCGCTACGACTATCCGGCGCTGTCGCTGCTCGAGGGCGAGGCGCTGCGCGAACACGTGGTCACCGATGCCTACCCGGCCGCGCTCCATGATGCCGAAGGCGGCCACCTGCATCCGCTCAACTACACGCTGGGCCTGGCGCGCGCCGCCCAGCGTGCCGGTGTCACCCTCCACGAGCACAGTCCCGTCGTCGCCATCGAACGCGGCGAGCCGATTCGCGTGCGCACGCCGCAGGGGCGGGTCAGCGCGGATCGGGTGGTGCTGGCCGCCAACGCCTATCAGCAGGGGCTGGTGCCGGAACTCTCCGGACGCATCATGCGCGCCGCCAACTACATCGTCGCCACCGAGCCGCTCGGCGAGGCCCGGGCGGCCCGGGTCCTGCCGCACAACGATGCGCTGTCCGATGCCAACTTCGTGCTCGACTACTATCGTCTCTCGGCGGATCGCCGGCTGATCTACGGCGGCGAGGTGAGCTACAACGGTCGCGAGCCGCGCGGGCTCCAGGCACGCATGGATGCCAAGATCGCGCGGCTCTTTCCGGTACTCGAGGGCGTGCGCATCGACTACCGCTGGGGCGGGGACGTGGCCATCACCCGCAACCGGGCGCCCGATTTCGGCTGTCTCGACGGCAACCTGTTCTACGCTCAAGGCTATTCGGGCCACGGCATGGCACTGGCCGGGCTGGCCGGGCAGCTGCTGGCCGACGCCGTCGAGGGACGCCGCGAGCGTTTCGAGCACTTCGCCGCCATGCCGCATCGCGCCTTTCCGGGCGGGGAGTGGCTGCGTACGCCGCTGCTGGTGCTGGCGACCAGCTTCTACAAGTTGCGCGATCGGCTCTGAACCGGACCGTGGACTTTCCCCCGGCACCGGTGACGGCATCGCGGCAGTCCGACAACAACAAGGGGAGTAGCGCGATGAGTGATTCGACCCCGGCGGTCACCCGAGAGGCGGCGGAAACGGCCGCGGCCGATGGCGGGGCTCCGCCGCGCGAGGCTTCATCGATACGTCTCGAGGGGCTGCACAAGCGTTTCGGCAGGGACACCGTGGCGCTCGATGGCGTCGACCTGACCATCGAGGCGGGGGAGTTCTTCACCCTGCTGGGACCGTCCGGCTGCGGCAAGACCACCCTGCTGCGGATTCTCGCCGGCCTCGAGGAGCCCAACGACGGCCGCTTGCTGATCGGCGGCCGGGACGTCACCGATACCCCGCCGCACCGGCGCAGCGTCAATACCGTCTTCCAGTCCTACGCGCTGTTCCCCCACCTGTCGGTGCGCGACAACCTGGCCTTCGGCCTGCGCATGCGGGGTGAATCGGCCGCCGAGCGCGAGCGCAAGGTGGCCGAGGTGGCCGAGTTCATCCAGCTCGGCTCGCTGGTCGAGCGGCGCGTCGACCAGCTCTCGGGCGGGCAGAAGCAGCGCATTGCCCTGGCCCGGGCGCTGGTCTGCGAGCCCGACGTGCTGCTGCTCGACGAGCCGCTGTCGGCGCTCGACGCGGGCCTGCGCAGCCAGCTTCAGGTCGAGCTGCAGCGCCTGCAGAAACGCCTGGGCATGACCTTCGTGTTCGTCACCCACGATCAGGACGAGGCGATGGTGATGTCGGATCGCATCGCCGTGCTCGACGGCGGGGTCATCCAGCAGGTGGGCACGCCCAGCGAGGTCTACGAGCACCCGGCCAACGCCTTCGTGGCTCGCTTCATGGGCCACGACAACCTGTTCGCCATCACCGCGGTCGACGGCGATCGGGTGGAGACCCGGCTGGGGCGGCTGCGGCTCGACCCTGCCGAGCAGCGCGCCGAGTCGGATGGCTGGCTGCTGATCCGCCCCGAGACGCTGGTGCTCGGCGACACGCTGCCGGCGGGCTACAACCGCCTCGAGGGCACCGTCGAGGAACGCCTCTATCGCGGCAGCCGCATCGAGTATCGGCTGGCGGTCAACGGCCAGCCGCTGATGGTTGTGGCCAGCAACCTGGGGCAGCGCATGCATGCTGTCGGTGATCGAGTGGTCATCGGCGTCTGTCCCGAGGACCTGGTGCGTGTCGCGGCCTGAGGAGGGCAACATAACATGGTGGAATCGTCCCTGACGGCGTCGCGACGGCGCGCGGTGGTCGGCGAAACCCGGCATCTGCTGTTCAGCGTGACGCCGGGCGCTGCGTGGATCACGGTCTTTCTGGTCCTGCCCAGTCTCTACCTGATGGCGGTGGCCTTCATGACCAACGGCCCCTACGGCCTGCCGGAAATGCCGCTGTCGCTGGACGCCTTCCGGCAGCTCGCCGGGTTCGGCTTTCTGGGCTGGAGCCCGGGGAACGCCTACACGCTGCTGCGTTCGCTGTGGCAGACCTTCGTGTCGACGGCACTGGTCGTCATCGTCGCCTACCCGCTGGCCTACTACATCACCACTTGCCGCGAGAAGTGGCGGCCGCTGATGCTGCTGGCCGTGGTGGTGCCCTCCTGGACCAATCAGGTGATTCGCACCTTCGGCTGGATGAACCTGCTGGCGCCGGGCACGCCGCTTTCCGATCTGGCCGAGTCGCTGGGCCTGATCGGCCCGCACATGGGCCTGTACCCCTCAGACTTCGCGGTGACACTGGGGCTGGTCTACAACTTCCTTCCGTTCATGGTGCTGCCGCTCTACGCCGCCTTCGAGAAGCTCGACGTCGCCCAGGTGCAGGCCGCCCAGGATCTCTACGCTTCGCCGGTACGGGCCTTTTGGCATGCCGTATTTCCGCAGACCCTGCCCGGGCTGCTGGCGGGCACCGTGCTGGTGGCGATTCCGGCCTTCGGCATGTACGTGATTCCCGAGCTGCTGGGCGGCGGCAAGAGCATGATGCTCGGCAATCTGGTGGCGCGGCAGTTCTCGGGCGGCTCCAACTGGCCGCTGGGGGCCGCCGGGGCGATTCTCATGCTGCTGGCGACCTTCGTCGGCCTCTACGCCATGCGCCGTATCGGTCGCCGGCTGGGCGGCGGCGAGGAGGTGGTGATATGAGAAAGCGCACCCTCAATCGCGGGCTGGCCGGCTTCTGGTGGCTGACGCTGGCCTTTCTCTACCTGCCGCTGGCGGTGGTGGTGCTGTTCTCCTTCAACTCGGTGAACAGTGCCGCGCACTTCGCCGATGTTTCGCTGCGCTGGTACCACCAGCTGCTGGGCAACGAACAGATCCTCTCGGCGTTTCGCAACAGCCTGATCCTGGCGATCGTCTCCTCGGTGATCGCCCTGGTGATCGGCTGTTTGATCGGCTACGGCATGTATCGTCACCGGCATCGCAAGCTGGGCTGGCTGATCGTGCTGATCTACCTGCCGATCGTGCTGCCGGACATCGTCTTCGGCATCTCCGAGATGGCCTTCTTCGTGCAGATCAACCGCGCGACCGGGCTGCTGGAGCCGGGGCTGGGCACCATGATCATTGCCCATGTCACCTTCCAGATCCCCTTCGTGGCGCTGATCGTCTATTCGCGGTTCGTGGGGCTCGACCCGACGCTGTTCGAGGCGGCCAAGGACCTCTACGCCTCGCCGTTCAAGCGGGCCCTGCACTTTCTGATCCCCACGCTCAAGCCGGCGCTGATCTCGGCATTCTTTCTGTCCTTCACGCTGTCGATCGACGACTTCGTGATCAGCTTCTTCACCGCCGGGCCGGAAAGCGCCACGCTGCCGATCTACATCTGGGGGGCGATCAAGAAGGGCGTGACGCCGGAGATCAACGCCATCGCCTCGCTGATGATCGGTGCCGTGCTGCTGGCGGCGCTGGTCAGCCTGCTGTTCAACCGACCGCGGCGCCGCTGAGCGTCGATGACCCTGAAACCCGAGGAGAGAGCGACACCATGACAACAATCAAGACGCGTCTCGTGGCCGCCCTGGGCGGTCTCCTGCTGGCCGGTGGCGCCCAGGCGGCATCGGAGAAGCTGTATCTGTTCAACTGGACGCAGTACATGGACCCGGCCATCATCCAGGCCTTCGAGGACAAGTACGACGTCGAGGTGGTGCAGAACTACTTCAACTCGCTGCCCGAGATGTTCGCCAAGCTCAAGGCCGGCGGGGTCTCCCAGTACGACATCATCGTGCCCTCCAACTACTATGTGCCGCGGTTGATCCAGACCGGCATGGTGCAGAAGCTCGACAAGTCGAAGATTCCCAACTTCGACAACATCATGGACAAGTTCCGCGACACGTCCTACGACCCGGGCAGCGATTACACCGCCGCCTACCAGTACGGCGTCACCGGCATCGTCTACAATGCCGAGACCTTCCCTGACGCGCCCAAGAGCTGGTCGCTGCTGTTCGATCCCGAGGTCAACCCGAGCTATCCGTTCGGCATGATGGGCGACGGCCAGGTGAGCATGGGTGCCGCCTGCGCCTATCTGGGGAATGGCTATGACTGCACCGATATCGATGCCTGGAAGGAGAGTGCCAAGCTGCTGCTCAAGACCAAGCAGCGCAGCAACTTCAGCGGCTTCGTCGACGGTACTCCGGCGCTGCAGCAGCTCGCCCGCGGGGTGACTCACGTCTCGCTTTCCTACAACGGTGACTATCTCTTCTACAAGGAAGAGAATCCCGATACCTTCAAGAACATCAAGTTCATGATCCCCGACGAGGGCACCGAGCTCTGGGTCGATTCGATGATGATTCCGGCCCAGGCACCGCACCCGGAGCTGGCCCACAAGTTCATCAACTTCATCCTCGACCCCGAGATCGGCGCCCAGCTGTCCAACTACAACTACTACTCGAGCCCCAACGCCGCGGCGCAGCCCTACCTCGACAAGGTGCTGACCGAGCCGCCGGTGACGCCCGCCGAGAGTGACATCGACAAGCTGCACTTCACGCCGAGCCTCGAGGGCGACAAGCTGCAGACCTTCAACCAGCTATGGACCGAAGTGCAATCCCGCTGACGTGTCCCGCCGCGGCGACCCGGGTCGTCGCGGCCGGTACCGGCCTTTCGAGCAAGGATATTCCGATGAGCGAGCGTAACGGCCATGAACTCAGTGAATGGTTCCATGCGCATGGCATCACCGAAGTGGAGTGCCTGGTCAGCGACCTGACCGGGATTCTCAAGGGCAAGATCATGCCCGCCGGCAAGTATCTCAACGGCGGGCGGCCGCGTCTGCCCGACTCGATCTTCATCCAGACCGTCACCGGCGGCTACCCGGACGACGAGGACATCCGCTTCTGGAACCCCGCCGAGCGGGACATGGAGCTGGTACCCGATCCCGGTGCCGTCTATCTGGTGCCCTGGGCCGACGACCCCACCGCGCAGATCATCCATGACTGCTACTACCTGACCGGCGAGCCGGTGGAGCTGTCGCCGCGCAGCGTGCTCAAGCGCGTGCTGGGGCTCTACGCGGCCCGTGGCTGGCGGCCGGTGGTGGCCCCCGAGGTGGAGTTCTACCTGGTCAAGACCAACACCGATTCCGACTACCCGCTGGAGCCGCCGATCGGCCGCAGCGGTCGCCAGGAGAGCAGTCGTCAGTCGTTCTCGATCGATGCGGTCAACGAGTTCGATCCGCTGTTCGAGGAGATGTACGACTACTGCGAGGCCATGAATCTGGACCTGGATACGCTGATCCACGAGGAGGGCGCCGGCCAGATGGAGGTCAACTTCCAGCACGGCGACCCGCTCAAGCTGGCCGACCAGGTGGTGATCTTCAAGCGTACCCTGCGCGAGGTGGCGCTGCGCCACGGCATGTATGCCACCTTCATGGCCAAGCCGATGGCCAATGAACCGGGCAGTTCCATGCACATTCACCAGAGCCTGGTGGCGATCGGCACGGGCCGGAACCTGTTCTCCGGCGAGGACAACGAGCCCAGCAAGCTGTTCCACCACTATGTGGGCGGCCTGCAGGAGTATCTGCCGGCGGCGATGCCGTTTTTCGCCCCCAACGTCAACTCCTACCGCCGACTGATGCGCAGCGAGAGCAGCGGTTCGGCACCGATCAATATCGAGTGGGGCTTCGACAATCGTACGGTGGGGCTGCGTGTGCCGGTGGGGGCGGCCGAGGCGACCCGCGTCGAGAATCGGCTGGGCGGCGCCGACGCCAACCCCTATCTGGCGATGGCCGCCTCGCTGGCCTGCGGCTATCTGGGCATGCTCGCCCAGATCGACCCGCGCCCGCCGATGGTCGGCTCGGCCTGGTCGGCCGGCCACAAGCTGCCCGACGACATCGGCCCGGCACTGGCCGCGCTGCGCGAATGCGGGCCATTGTCGGACCTGCTCGGTGAACGCTTTACCAACAGTTATCTGGCGGTCAAGCGGGCCGAGCACTCGGCGTATTTCGGGGTAATCAGTTCCTGGGAACGCGAACACCTGCTGCTGCGGGTGTGACGCAACGCATAACAACACAAGGAGACAGGCATGCAAGGTTACGGCTGGAAGGGATTGCTGGGGATGGGGCTGCTGGGCGTGGCGCTGCCGGCGATGGCGGCCGGGCAGCAGCTCAACCTGTTCAACTGGTCGGACTACATGGACCCTGCGATCATCGCCGACTTCGAGCAGGAAACCGGCATCGATGTGGTGCAGAACTACTACAATTCCAACGCGGAGCTGTTCGCCAAGCTCAACGCCGGCGGCGATTCGCAGTATGACGTGATCGTGCCCTCCGGCTACTTCATGCCGCGGCTGATCCAGGCCGGGCTGGTACAGCCGCTGGCCCCGGAAGGGCAGAGTCTGGCCGGCCGCGAGGCGATCCTCGAGGAGTTCCGCAAGCCGGCCTATGATCCCGAGGGGCGCTATACCGTGCCCTACCTGTGGGGCACCACCGGCATCGTCTACAACACCGAGATCTGGCCGGACCCCGAGCCGAGCTGGTCGCTGCTCTACGATCCCGAGGTCAACCCCGACCAGCCGTTCGCGCTGCTCAAGGGCGATGCCCAGTTCACCTTCGGCACGGCCTGCGCCTACCTCGGCGAGGGCTTCGACTGTGTCGGCCAGGACCCCTGGAAGAAGGCCGCCAGGCAGGTGATCGAGACCCGCCATCGCGACAACTTCGTGGGCTTCGTCGATGCCACGGCGACCATCGAGCAACTCGCGCGCGGCGTGATCCAGGCGGGGATCGCCTACAATGGCGACCTGGCCTCGAAGCAGGCGGAAAACCCCGACGTCTATGGCAAGATCGGCTTCTTCATCCCCCGCGAGGGCTCGCAGAGCTGGGTCGACGTCATGGCGATCCCTGCCCGGGCGCCGCACCCCGAGGCCGCGCGGGCCTTCGTGCGTTACATGCTGAAGCCGGCGGTGGCCGCCCGGCTGGCCAATTACAACTACTACACCACGCCCAATGCGGCGGCGCTCGAGCAGGTCGACGACGTGCTGCGCCGGCCGCCGGTGATGCCCGATGCCGAGGCGCGGCAGGCCCTGCACTTCGCCCCGTCGGTCCAGGGCAAGCAGCTGCAGTGGCTTCAGCAGCTCTGGTCCGAGGCGTTGAGTCGCTGAAGGCGTCACGCCCGTTCGCGTTTCGCCATCACTCATCCTGTGCTTTCTGGAGACTTGCCATGCCGGCATCCGCCGCTACCGACCACGTCGCTTCCTACTACGCCGCGTCCGCCAATCCGGCTCCCGAGCGCCCGGCGCTGGCGGGCGAGACCTGCTGCGATGTCTGCGTGGTGGGGGCCGGCTTCACCGGGATCTCCGCCGCCCTGCACCTGGCCGAGCAGGGGCGGCGCGTGGTGGTGCTCGAGGCGACCCGGGTCGGCTTCGGCGCCTCGGGGCGCAACGGCGGGCAGATCGTCAACAGCTACAGTCGCGACATGGATGTCATCGAGTCGCGCTACGGCGCCGACACGGCCCGCGCGCTGGGCGACATGGCCTTCGAGGGCAACCGCATCATCCGCGAGCGCGTCGCGCACTACGGCATCGCCTGCGATCTCAAGGAGGGCAACCTGTTCGCGGCCTGCAACGCCCGGCAGTTCCAGGCGCTGGTCGAGCACCAGGCGCTCTGGGAACGCTACGGCAACGATCGGCTCGAGCTGCTCGAGGGCAGGGCCTACCGGCGCGAGATCGGCAGTGAGCGCTACGTGGGCGCGCTGCTGGACCATTCCGGCGGCCACCTGCATCCGCTCAACCTGGTGCTCGGCGAGGCGGCGGCGCTGGAGTCGCTGGGCGGGGTGATCCACGAGCACACGCCGGTGACGCGCATCGAGCACGGCGAGCCGGTGCGTCTGCACACACCGCAGGGCAGGGTCGTCGCCGATCGGGTGGTGCTGGCCGGCAACGCCTACATGACGGGGCTGCTGCCGCCGCTGGAGGGCAGGTCGATGCCCGCCAGTACCCAGGTGGTCGCCACCGCGCCGCTCGACGAGGCTAGTGCCCGCGAGATCCTGCCCACCGACCGGGCCGTCGAGGATGGCAACTACCTGCTCGACTACTATCGGCTGTCGGCCGACCGGCGGCTGATCTACGGCGGCGGCGTGAACTACGGTGGCCAGGACCCGGCCAGCATCGAGGGCGCGATCCGGCCCAAGCTGGAGACGACCTTCCCGCAGCTCCGGGGCGTGGCGATCGACTACGCCTGGGGCGGGACCTTCCTGCTGACCATGAATCGCCTGCCCCAGTTCGGACGTCTCAACGCCAACGTCTACTACGCCCAGGGCTACTCCGGGCATGGCGTGACCTGCTCCCATCTGGCCGGGCGCCTGATCGCCGAGGTCATGGCCGGGCACGGCGAGCGCTTCGACGCCTTCGCCGGGATTCCGCACCTGCCGTTCCCCGGCGGGCGCCTGCTGCGGGTCCCGCTCACCCGCCTGGGCGCCTGGTACTACCGGCTGCGCGATGCGCTGGGCCGCTGACGGCCCGGCCGGCCAGTAATCAAACGTTGTTCGATAACTTGTTCTGGGGTATCCTTCCACTGTCTTATCGCGGCGGCGCCGACGAGCCCGGCGCCGTGCGCACATCGCCTTGCCGCAGACGCCGGATCGGTGGTCGTGTGTGTTGTCTGTTCGAAGACGGCGCGCCACGGCCATGACAATGACGTCAGTCCTGACGGAAAGGAGGCGACATGAACAAGTCCATCATCATCGGCACCACACTGTCGGTACTCGGCCTGGGTGGCCTGGCCTTCGGTGCCTATCAGATACGCGAGGCCGATCAGGGGCCGAAGTTCGCTCAGGTGACCCAGGTCGACAAGGTGACCCAGAGCGTCGCGTCGCCGCGCCAGGTCTGCAAGGACGTGGCGGTGACGCACAGCCGTCCGGCCAAGGACCCCAACCGGGTCGCCGGCACGGCCGTGGGCGCCATCGTTGGCGGTGTCGTGGGCAATCAGTTCGGCGGCGGTACCGGCAAGAAGCTGATGACCGCCGCCGGGGCCGTGGCGGGCGGCTTTGCCGGTCGCGAGGTGCAGGGGCGCATGCAGCAGGGCGATACCTACACCACGACCGAACGGCGTTGTCACGAGGTCAACGATACCCGGGAAAAGGTGGTCGGCTATGACGTCGAGTACCGCGTCGATGGCCAGTCCTATCGCACACGCCTGGACGAGGCCCCCGCGCGCCAGCAGGTCCCGCTGATCGACGGCCAGCCCCAATGGAAGGCCGAGGTGGTCGATACCCGCGGCTGAGGCCGCCCCCCCTCCGGCACCAATCATCGACGCCCGCCATGCCGGCGGGCGTCGCCTGCCGTCGTCAGACGTTTCTCAGATACCACTCGTATTCCAGCGGACTGACCGTGCGCATGGCCGCATCGCGCTCGGCCTGCCGATTGGCCAGGTAGACGTGGACGAACGCCTGGCCCAGCCGCTCGTTCAGCGGCGCACAGGCCGCCAGCAGGTCGAGGGCCTTCTGCCAGCTGTTGGTGAGGCTCGCCGGGAGCTGCTCGTAGGCATTGCCCTCGATGGGCGCGTCCGGCCCGCAGCGATGCGTCAGGCCATGCTGGATCGAGGCGAGCAGGGTCGCCACCAGCAGGTAGGGGTTGACATCGGCCCCGGCGACCCGGTGTTCCAGGCGTCGCGCGACATTGGGGCCGGAGGGGATGCGCACCGCCACCGAGCGGTTGTCGTAGCCCCAGGCGGGCGCCATGGGCACGTAGAGGCCGGGCTGGAAGCGTCGGAAGGCGTTGAGGTTGGGGGCGAACAGCGCCATCGAGGCCGGCATCAATTCCAGCAGGCCGCCCACGGCATGGCGCAGCAGCGCCGTGCCCAGCGGGTGCTCGTCGTCGCTGGCGAACACGTTGCGTCCGGTGTCATCGACCAGGCTGATGTGCACGTGGGCGCCGCTGCCGGCCTCGTCGCCATAGGGCTTGGCCATGAAGGTGGCCTCGAAGCCGTGGTTGAGCGCCACGCCCCGGATCAGGCGCTTGAGCAGCACGGCGCTGTCGGCGGCGAACAGGGCGTCGTCGCTGTGCAGCAGATTGATCTCGAACTGCCCGGGGGCACACTCCTTCAGGGCGGTGTCCAGCGGCAGCCCTTGGGCCCGGGCGGCCTGCTGGATCTCGTCGAGGAAGTCGGCGTAGTCGTCCAGCTCGTTGATCGAGTAGAGCTGGCTCTGGGTGGCGCGCTCGCCGGTACCGGGCGACAGCGGCGGCCGGGCCAGTCCGCTGTCGTCGCGTCGCCGGTCGACCAGGTAGAACTCCAGCTCCAGGGCGACCACCGGCGTCAGCCCCTGGTCGCGCAGCTGTGTCAGCTGTCGGCGAAGCAGCTGGCGCGGGTCGGCGAAGAAGGGCGAGCCGTCGCGCTCTTCCATGGTCATCAGCAGCTGGGCCTGGCGGCCGTCGCGTAGCCAGGGCGTGGTCATCAGCGTGCCGGGAATCGGCCGGCAGACCCGGTCGCTGTCGCCCGAGGCCAGCCCCAGGCCGGTTTCCTCGATGGTATTGCCGTTGATGTCGAGGGCGAAGATCGACGCCGGCAGGTTGATGCCGTGGCGATAGGCCTTGCGCAGATTGTCCCGCGGGATGCGCTTGCCACGCAGCACGCCGTTCATGTCACTGATCAGCAGATCCACCGTCTCGATGTCCGGGTGCTGTTCAAGGAAGGCGCGCGCCTCGGCCGGGTCGGTGGCGGACGACATGATCGATTTCCTCTGCTGGCGGCGAGTGGCTCGTGCTTCATCTTTTCGTTGCCGGAAAGTGTTGTCAAATCCTTTACGGTTGCAGGGGCGCGACTGGCAGGTGGAATGACAAGCGTCAGTGGCTGTCGGAAGTGGCATTCCCGGTCCATGGTCGTTATGTTGAAAATATGGCAACACGGTTCTGGAAAGGAGCGGACCATGATCGAACGTTTCCGTGTCGGCATCACCGCGTGTCACCGTGAGCGCGCGTGACATGAGCTCGACGACTCGCGAATGGCAGGCCCTCGATCGGGCGCACTACCTGCACCCCTTCACCGACCACCAGGCGCTCGGCGAGGAGGGCAGTCGCGTCATCACCCGGGCCGAGGGCGTGTACATCCACGACAGCGAGGGGCGGCGCCTGCTCGACGGCATGGCCGGCCTGTGGTGCGTCAACCTGGGTTACGGCCGCCGGGAGCTGGCCGAGGTCGCCGCCGAACAGCTGCGCGAGCTGCCCTACTACAACAGCTTCTTCAAGACCACCCACCCACCGGCGGTGCGGCTGGCCGAGAAGCTCTGCGCGCTGGCGCCGGACCACGTCAACCGGGTGTTCTTCACCGGCTCGGGCTCCGAGGCCAACGATACCGCGCTGCGCATGGTGCGCCACTACTGGGCGCTGAAGGGAAAGCCGCGCAAGCAGGTCGTGATCGCCCGCGACAATGCCTACCACGGCTCCACCGTGGCGGGCATGAGCCTGGGCGGCATGGCGCCGATGCAGGGGCAGGGCGGGCCCGGCGTGCCGGGCATCGTGCATGTGCCCCAGCCCTACTGGTTCGGCGAGGGGCGCGAGCGCACGCCGGCGGCCTTCGGGCGTGAATGCGCCGCGGCGCTGGAGGCCAAGATCCTCGAGCTCGGCGAGGAGAACGTCGCCGCCTTCATCGCCGAGCCGGTCCAGGGCGCCGGCGGGGCGATCATTCCCCCCGACAGCTACTGGCCGGAGGTCAGGGCCGTGCTGGCCCGGTACGATATCCTGCTGGTGGTGGACGAGGTGATCTGCGGCTTCGGCCGGCTGGGCGAATGGTTCGGCAGCCAGCACTACGGTCTGCAACCCGACCTGATGCCGATCGCCAAGGGGCTGTCCTCGGGCTACCTGCCGATCGGCGGCGTGCTGGTGAGCGACCGGGTGGCCGAGACGCTGATCGAGGCCGGCGGCGAGTTCTTCCACGGCTTCACCTACTCGGGGCATCCGGTCTGCGCGGCGGTAGCGCTCAAGAATCTCGAGCTGCTCGAGGCCGAGGGGGTGGTCGAACGCGTGCGCGACGACCTCGGCCCCTACCTGGCCGAGCGCTGGACGCGTCTCGCCACGCATCCGCTGGTCGGCGAGGCGCGCAGCCTGGGGCTGATCGGCGCGCTGGAACTGGTCGCCGACAAGGCGAGTGGCCGGCGCTTCGACAAGGCGCTGGCCGTGGGCAACCTGTGCCGCGACCTGAGCCTCGAGGCGGGGCTGGTGATGCGCTCGGTGGGTGACACCCTGATCATCTCGCCGCCGCTGGTCATCACCCGCGATCAGATCGATGAACTGGTGACGCGGGCCCGCCGCGCGCTGGACGAAGCGGCGCGACGGCTGACTGCCGTCGATCACGGACCTTCTGTCGGGAGAGTGTCATGAGTCATCCGTTTACCCATGCCGACTGGCAACGCCTGGCCGGCGAGTTGACCTTCGAGACCCGCGCCTGGCTCGGGGAAGCCTTCGTCGAGGCGGCCGGCGGCGAGCGCTTCGCCACCGTCAATCCCGCCACCGGCGAGATGCTCGCCGAAGTGGCCGCCTGCGATGCCCCGGAGGCCGAGGCCGCGGTGCGCCATGCCCGGGCCGCCGTGGAACGCGGAGACTGGGCCCGGGCGGCACCGGCCGAACGCAAGCGCATTCTGCTGCGCCTGGCCGAACTGATGGAGGCCCACAAGAACGAGCTGGCGCTAATCGATACCCTGGACATGGGCAAGCCGATCACCAGCTCGCTGGGCGACCTGAGCGGGGCGATCAACTGCATTCGCTACAATGCCGAGTCGATCGACAAGGTCTACGGCGAGGTTGCGCCCACCGGCGAGGAGAGCCTGGGTCTGGTGCTGCGCGAGCCGCTCGGCGTGGTGGTGGCCATCGTGCCGTGGAACTTCCCGCTGATGATGACCGCCTGGAAGATCGGCCCGGCGCTGGCCGCCGGCAACAGCGTGATCCTCAAGCCTTCCGAGAAGTCGCCGCTGTCCGCGCTGCGTCTCGCCCGGCTGGCGAAGGAAGCCGGCCTGCCCGATGGCGTGTTCCAGGTGCTGCCCGGCTTCGGCCATACCGTGGGCAAGGCGCTGGCGCTGTCCATGGGCGTCGACTGCCTGGCCTTCACCGGCTCTACCGCGGTGGGCAAGCAGCTGATGCAGTATGCCGGCCAGTCCAACCTGAAGCGGGTGTATCTCGAGTGCGGCGGCAAGAGTCCCAACCTGGTGTTCGCCGACTGCCGGGATCTCGACGCCGTGGCCCGCCACGCCGCCGAGGCGATCTTCCACAACCAGGGCGAGGTGTGCATCGCCGGATCCAGGCTGCTGGTCGACAATGCGATCCGCGAGGCGTTCGTCGACAAGCTGCTGGCGGCGGCCGAGACCATGCAGCCCGGCGACCCGCTCGATCCGGCCAGCTTCATGGGCGCGATCGTCGATCGTACCCAGTACGAGCGAGTGCTCGACTACATCCGCCGCGGCGTGGCGGAGGGCGCGGTACTGCGCCGCGGCGGCGAGCCGCTGGAGGGGGCCGGGCTGTTCATTCCGCCGACGGTGTTCGATGGCGTGACCCCGGCGATGGCGATCGGCCGCGAGGAGGTGTTCGGCCCGGTGCTGGCGGTGTTCGGCTTCGACAGCGAGGACCAGGCCGTGCACCTGGCCAACGACAGCGAGTACGGGCTGGCCGCCGGGCTCTGGAGTCAGGATATCGACCGCATCATGCGTGTCGCCCGGCGGCTGCAGTCGGGCCAGGTGTTCGTCAACAACTGGGCCGGGGGCGACATGACGGTGCCCTTCGGCGGCGTCAAGCAGTCGGGCAACGGCCGCGACAAGTCGCACCACTCGCTGGCGGAGTATTCCGAGCTGAAGACGGTATGGATGACGCTCGCGCCCTGAGGCGCCCTCGGCCTGGAGAGGACTGCGGCCTTTGGTCGAGGGTGTTTCAGACGCCGCCCGATGAGCGATCCGCTACCCTGAAAGCCAGCGTCGGGGCAGCGTTGAGGGAGAGGCGAGCGCATGCGCAATGGCATCGGGGTGACGGTCGTTCTGGGGGTGATGGCCGTGCTGGGGATTGCGGGGCGTGCCGGCGCGGCCGATGACGCTGCCGCCGTCGACCTGCTGGCGTATGACTGGTCGCACCTCGACGGCGCCGTGGTTGCCGCCGACGGCGTGCGGGTCAGCGGGCTGGGGCGGGCCATCGTGCCGCCGGCGGACATGGCCGATACGCCGCCGACCGCCAACCCGCCGATCAACCTGCGCGGGCCGGTGCTGACCCTGGCGGGGGATTTCGCGCTGACGGCTCGCCTGCGCCTGGGCACGGACGGCCCGCCGCAGGCACGGCTGACGCTCTACGGGGCGTTGCCGGTGATCCAGGACGAGTGGCGCCAGCCCGGCGAGGCGATGACTCTGGCGGTGGAGGGCGACACGCTGCGTCTGGTCGTGCAGCATGTCTCGGGCGAGCGCGAGACGTACACCCGCGCCTGGCGTCCGGCGGATTCGGTCATCCTGGCCCTGGCGCGCCGGGGCGAGCGGCTGGCGCTGAATGTGAACGGTGCCCCCGCGGTCACGATGCCGGCGCCGGCGGTGCTGGCGCGCAAGCGGCTGTGGCTCGGGCTCGATACCGGCGTCGGCCATGCCTTCACGCTGGAGAATCTGCGCCTTCGCCCGCTCGGTGAGGCGTCACGGGTCGCGGTGGCGCCCGCCACCCTGGTGAGCACGCCGCCCGCGCCGGACGGATTGCGGGCACTGGCCGCGCGCAACGCGCCGCACCTGGCGATCGGCACGGCGGTAGCGACGAACCCGCTGCTCGGCGATCCCGGCTATGCGCGAGTGCTGGCCCGCGAGTTCAGCATGGTCACGCCCGAGAACGCCATGAAGTTCCAGTTCATCCACCCCCGGCCCGGGCGCTACGCCTTCGCCGAGGCCGATGCCATCGTCGACTTCGCCGAACACAATGGCATGGCGGTGCACGGCCACACCCTGGCCTGGGGCGAGGCGCTGCCGCGCTGGCTGAGCCGGGGTGACTACAGCGACGGTGAGCTGCGCGAGATTCTGGCCGACCACATCGCCACCGTGGTGGGGCGCTACAAGGGGCGCGTCGCCGGCTGGGACGTGGTCAACGAACCGCTCGAGCCGTTCGGCCCCGGGCTGCGCCGCGACTCGCCCTGGTATCGGGCGATGGGGGCCGACTACATCGCCTTCGCCCTGCGGGCGGCGCATCGTGCCGACCCCGACGCGGCGCTCTACATCAACGAATTCGCCTGCGAGGAACGCAACGCCAAGTCGGATGCGCTCTATCGGCTGGCCCGGGGCCTGCTGGCCGACGGCGTGCCGCTGGATGGCATCGGCTTCCAGCTCCACGAGGACCTGACCGACGACTATCGGCCGGTCACTGCCGCGGCCTTTCGCGACAACGTCCGGCGGTTCATCGACCTGGGGCTTGCGGTGCGCATCTCGGAGATGGACGTCAACCTGCACGACGACGCCTCGCCCGCGCGTCTGCAGCAACAGGCCGCGTATTACGCCTCGATGCTGGCGCTGGCCCGGGACATTCCGGCCTTCTCGGCGTTTTCCACCTGGGGCTTCACCGATCGCTACTCGTCGCTGCAGGACTGGTGGAATCCGGACGGGCTGGGCAATGGCCTGATCTTCGACCCGGCGCTGCGGCCCAAGCCGGCCTATGATGCGTTGCGCCGCGTGCTGGCACGCTGAGATTGCGGCGGGCTGGGGGCGGCTGCTCAGAAGGCCCGGGCGGGGGTAGCGCAGCTGACCAGCCGGCAGTCGCGGTCGCCGATATTGCGGAAGCGGTGGGGCAGGCCGGTGTTGAAGTAGTAGGCCTCGCCGGGGCCCAGCACGCGGGTGTCGAGGCCGATGGTGATCTCGATCTCGCCCTCGAGCACCACGCCGGCTTCCTCGCCGCGGTGAACGATCATCTCGCGACCGGTGTCGGCGCCGGGCGGGTAGGTCTCGATCATGAACGACAGCGCCCGGGACGGGCGGTTGGCGCCGATCAGCCGGTAGCAGACGTCGCCGCTGCCGATGTCGGGGAGGTCGTCGGGGGAGTAGAAGACCTGGTCGCGGTTTTCCAGGTCCAGCGTGAAGAAGTCGCCGACGCTGATGGGGATGGCGTCGAGGACCTTCTTCAACGAGCTGACCGAGGGGCTGACCTTGCCCTGCTCGATCAGCGACAGGCTGGAGTGGGTGACGCCGCAGCGCTTGGCCAGCTCCCGCTGGGAGATGCCGCGCAGGGTGCGCAGGGCACGCAGTCGCGCGCCGACGTCGTCTGCCATTCGGGAACTCCTTGCCAGGCCGGCCGGCGGGCGAGCCCGCCGGCCGGGCGTCGTCAGGCGTTGTCGAGCTTGTCCTTGAGCAGGGCGTTGACCTGCTGCGGGTTGGCGGTGCCTCGCGAGGCCTTCATGACCTGGCCGACGAAGTAGCCGATCATCTTGCCGCGCTTCTCGGGGGCGGCCTCGCGGTACTGGGCGACCTGCACCGGGCTGTCGGCGATGACCTGGTCGATCATTGCCTCGATGGCGCCGGTGTCGGTGACCTGCTTGAGACCGCGGGCCTCGATGATGGCGTCCGCGCTGTCGCCCTCGCCGTCCCACAGTGCGGCGAAGACCTGCTTGGCCGCCTTGCCGTTGATGGTCTCGTCCTTGACGCGGGCGACCAGGCCGCCGAGCTGTTCGGCCGTGACCGGGCTGTCGGCGATGTCCAGGCCTTCCTTGTTGAGGCGCCCGGCGAGCTCGACCTGGACCCAGTTGGCAGCCAGCTTGGCGTCGCCGCAGACGTCCCTGACCGTCTCGAAGTACTCGGCCATGGCACGGCTCGAGGCCAGCACGCTGGCATCGTAGGCCGACAGGCCCAGTTCGTCCTGAAAGCGCGCGCGCTTGTCGGCGGGCAGCTCCGGCAGCGTCTCGCGCAGGTGGTCGACGTAGGCCTGGTCGAGCACCACCGGCAGTAGGTCGGGGCAGGGGAAGTAACGGTAGTCGTTGGCCTCCTCCTTGGTACGCATGCTGCGCGTCTCGTCGGCCTCGGGGTCATAGAGACGGGTCTCCTGGACCACCGTGCCGCCGTCCTCGATCAGCTCGACCTGACGCTCGATCTCGAAGGCGATGGCCTTCTCGACGAAACGGAAGGAGTTGACGTTCTTGATCTCGGCGCGGGTGCCCAGCGTCTCCTGGCCCTTGGGGCGCACCGAGACGTTGACGTCACAGCGCATCGAGCCCTCGGCCATGTTGCCGTCCGAGATGCCCAGGTAGGTGACGATGGCGTGGATCGCCTTGAGGTAGGCGGCGGCCTCCCTGGCGGAGCGCAGATCCGGCTCGGAGACGATCTCCAGCAGCGGCGTGCCGGCGCGGTTGAGGTCGATGCCGGTCATGCCGTGGAAGTCCTCGTGCAGCGACTTGCCGGCGTCCTCCTCGAGGTGGGCGTGGTGCACGCGGATGCGCTTGGTGCTGCCATCGTCCAGGGTGATCTCGACCTCGCCGGGGCCGACGATCGGCTGGTACATCTGGCTGGTCTGGTAGCCCTTGGGCAGGTCGGGATAGAAGTAGTTCTTGCGATCGAACACCGAGGTCTCGGGAATCTCGGCGTTGATGCCCAGGCCGAACCTGACGGCCATCGCCACGGCGCCCTCGTTGAGCACCGGCAGCACGCCGGGCAGGCCCAGGTCGACGGCGCAGGCCTGGGTATTGGGCTCGGCGCCGAAGGCGGTCGAGGCCCCGGAGAAGATCTTCGACTGGGTGGCGAGCTGGACATGGACTTCCAGGCCGATCACGGCTTCCCATTGCATCAGGCGTTCTCCTTACCGAAGGCGGGCTGGCGGCGGTGCCAGTCGGTGGCTTGCTGGAAGCGGTGGGCGACGTTGAGCAACCGCGATTCGGCGAAGTGCGGGCCGAGGATCTGCAGGCCCACGGGGCGGCCGTCCACGAAGCCGGCGGGAACGCTGAGGCCCGGGATGCCGGCCAGGTTGATGGCGATGGTGTAGATGTCCTGCAGGTACATCGACACCGGATCCTTCTTGGCGCCGAGGTCGAAGGCGGGCGTGGGCGAGGCCGGGCCCATCAGCACGTCGACGTCCTCGAAGGCGTCGAGGAAGTCCTGACGGATCAGCCGGCGGACCTGCTGGGCCTTCTTGTAGTAGGCGTCGAAGAAGCCCTCGGAAAGGGTGTGGGTGCCGATCAGGATGCGCCGCTTGACCTCCTCGCCGAAGCCTTCCGCGCGGCTGCGCTTGTAGAGATCGACGAGATCGGTCGGGTTCTCGCAGCGGTGGCCGAAGCGCACGCCGTCGTAGCGCGACAGGTTCGAGGAGGCTTCCGCGGGGGCGATGACGTAGTAGGCCGGGATCGCCAGCTCGGTATGCGGCAGGCTGACCTCGCGCACGCTGGCGCCCAGCGATTCGTAGACGGCGATCGCCTCGCGCACCGCGGCCTCGACCTCGGGGGCGAGGCCGTCGCCGAAGTATTCCCGGGGCAGGCCGATCTTCAGCCCTGACAGCGAGGCCTCGAGCTCCTCGCGGTAGTCGGGGACGCCGCGGGCCACGCTGGTCGAGTCGCGCAGGTCGTGGCCGGCGATGGCGCCGAGCAGCAGCGCGCAGTCCTCGGCGGTGCGGGCCATGGGGCCCCCCTGGTCGAGGCTCGAGGCGTAGGCCACCATGCCGTAGCGCGAGACGCGGCCGTAGGTGGGCTTCAGGCCGGTGATGCCGCAGAAGGCGGCGGGCTGGCGGATCGAGCCGCCGGTGTCGGTGCCCAGCGCCGCCGGCACCAGGCCGGCGGCCACCGCCGCGGCGCTGCCGCCGGAGCTGCCGCCCGGCACCGCGGCGAGGTCCCAGGGATTCTTCACCGGGCCGTAGTGACTGTTCTCGTTGGACGAGCCCATGGCGAACTCGTCCATGTTGGTCTTGCCGAGGCTGACGGTGCCGGCGGCGGCGAGCTTCTCGACCACGGTGGCGTCATAGGGCGAGACGAAGTTGTCGAGCATCCTCGAGCCGCAGCTGGTGCGCACGCCCTGGGTACAGAAGATGTCCTTGAGTGCCAGCGGCAGGCCGGTCAGCGGCCCGGCCTTGCCGGCGGCGCGTGCCCGGTCGGCGCGGTCTGCAGCCTCGAGGGCGGCGTCTGCCGTTACGGTGATAAAGCTGTTGAGCTCGCCATCGAGGCGGTCGATGCGCGCGAGCAGCGACTCGGTCAGCTCGCGGCTGGAGAACTCGCCGGCGGCCAGGGCCGCGGCCAGCTCGGTCAGGGTCTTGTCATGCATGGGGCGTCGGGCTCCGTGGAAAGCATGTCCGGCGAACGGGGAGGGGCGTCACTCGACGACGCGGGGGACCAGGTAGAGGCCATTCTCGACGGCCGGCGCACAGCGCTGGAAGCGCTCGCGCTGGTCGGACTCGGTGACCTCGTCGGCACGCAGGCGCTGGGTGGCATCCAGCGGGTGGGCCAGCGGGGCCACGCCCTCGGTATCGACGGCCTGCAGGCGGTCGACCATCTCCAGAATGCGGCTCAGGTCATCCACGTAGCGCGCGGCTTCCCGGTCGTCCAGACCCAGGCGGGCGAGGTGGGCGGCTCGCCGTACATCTTCGGGTTCAAGCGCCATAACGTCGGCTTCCTTCAACTATGATGCGATGCCAATGCGGATCGATCGTCGCCAAGCCAGACGACGACCGATGATGCGATCCCGGATTCAGTCCGGTTCGGAAAATAGGCGAAACGGTACCACAACTCCGGGACCCGGGCATCTCGCTTGCCGCTCTGCCCCCGCGATGATACCGTTTGCGTCCGCACAGGGTTCCGGTCTGGACTAGGTGAAAGACTTCCATGTTTAAACGTTTGAGGGGGCTGTTCTCCAGCGATCTGTCGATCGACCTGGGGACCGCCAATACGCTGATTTATGTTCGCGGCCGCGGCATCGTCCTCGATGAGCCCTCGGTGGTGGCGATTCGCCAGTCGGGCAACATGCGCAGCGTCGCTGCCGTGGGCGTCGATGCCAAGCGCATGCTGGGCCGTACCCCGGGCAACATCACGGCGATCCGCCCGATGAAGGACGGCGTGATCGCCGACTTCACCGTCACCGAGCAGATGCTTCAGCACTTCATCCGCAAGGTCCACCAGAGCACCTTCCTGACGCCGAGCCCGCGTGTGCTGGTCTGCGTGCCCTGCATGTCGACCCAGGTCGAGCGCCGCGCCATCAAGGAATCCGCCGAGGGGGCAGGGGCCCGCGAGGTGTTCCTGATCGAGGAGCCCATGGCGGCGGCGATCGGCGCCGGGCTGCCGGTCGAGGAGGCCCAGGGCTCGATGGTCGTCGACGTCGGCGGCGGCACCTCCGAGATCGCCATCATCTCTCTCAACGGCGTGGTCTACTCCGAGTCGATCCGGGTCGGCGGCGATCGTTTCGACGAGGCGATCACCGCCTATGTGCGCCGTCACTACGGTAGCCTGATCGGCGAGGCCACGGCGGAGCGCATCAAGGAGGAGATCGGCTGTGCCTATCCGGGCGGCGAGCTGCGCGAGATCGACGTGCGCGGCCGCAACCTGGCCGAGGGCATTCCGCGCAGCTTCACCCTCAATTCCCACGAGATTCTCGATGCCCTGCAGGATCCGCTGTCGTCCATCGTCACCGCGGTCAAGAGCGCGCTGGAGCAGTCGCCCCCCGAGCTGGCCGCCGACATCGCCGAGCGCGGCCTGGTGCTGACCGGCGGCGGCGCGCTGCTGCGCGACATCGACAAGCTGATCGCCGAGGAAACCGGCCTGCCGGTGATCGTCGCCGAGGACCCGCTGACCTGCGTGGCCCGGGGCGGCGGCAAGGCGCTGGAAATGATCGATCAGCACACCTTCGAACTGCTGTCCAGCGAGTGAGTCCGGCGGCACGCACGGCGTGCCGTCCCGGGTCGATCGTGTTCCGGTCATTGGCCAGCTCGTAGGGGAGTCGTGCTATCAAACCGCTGTTCTCGCAGGGTTCCGCCCCCGGCTATCGCATGCTGCTGTGCGCCTTCATCGCCTTCGCGCTGATGTTCGCCGAGCATCGCCTGCCGCGCGTGGCGGAGCTGCGGGCACATCTGTCCACCGTGGTCACGCCGGTGCAGTGGCTGGCCAGCCTGCCCAGCGAGGCGCTCTCCTGGGGGGCGCTGGCGGTTTCCGATCAACGCGATCTGATCGACGAGAATCGTCGGCTGCGTCGGCAGCTTCTCACCCTCTCCCATCGTGTGCAGCGCATGGCCAGCCTGTCCGCCGAGAATGCCCGGCTGCGTGAGCTGCTCAACGCCGCCCGGCACCGCCGGGTTCCCTATATCACCGCCGAGCTGCTGTCGCTGGACTCCGACCCCTTCACCCATCAGATGGTGCTCGATCGTGGGCGCACCGACGGCGTCTACGTCGGGCAGCCGGTGACCGATGCCTCGGGGCTGATCGGCCAGGTGATCGCCGTGTCCGCCTACACCAGCCGGGTGCTGATGGTGGCCGACGCCAGTCATGCGGTGCCGGTGCGCGTGACGCGCAACGGGCTGCGCTTCATCGTCCAGGGAACCGGCAGCTACGACACCCTGGATGTGCTCCATGTGCCGGACACGGCGGATATCCGCGAGGGCGATCTGCTGGTGACCTCCGGGCTGGGCGGTCGCTTTCCCGAAGGCTATCCGGTGGCCCGCGTGACCCTGGTGGTGCACGATCCCGGCGCCCCCTTCGCCCGGGTCGAGGCCGAGCCGGTGGCCCAGCCCGAACGCTCGCGGCACTTCCTGATGCTCTTTCCGCCCCGGCGCACGCCCGCGGCCGGGATCAGCGACGTGGCCCGACAGGCCGCCCTGAGCGTGGCCGCTGGGGCCGTCGAGGAGGCGCCATGATCGGCTCGCTGCGCAGCCTGCTGATGACCTGGGTGACCCTGGGCCTGGCCCTGTGCCTGCAGGCCATGCCGCTGCCCGATGCCTGGCTGATCTGGCGGCCCGACTGGCTGGGCCTGATGCTGATCTACTGGTGCCTGGTGGCTCCCCGGCGGGTCGGCGTCTTCCATGGGTTCGTGCTGGGCCTGCTGATCGATCTGGTCGAGGGCGCCCCGCTCGGACAGAATGCGCTGGTGCTGTCGCTGCTGGCCTATCTGTCGCTGCTGCTCTATTCGCGCATGCGCGCCTATGCGCTGATCCAGCAGGCGGTGCTGGTATTCGTGCTGCTGGGCATTGCCCAGCTGGTCGAGCAGTGGCTGCGCACCATCTTCGGGCCCTTCGCCATCAACCTGGCCTTCCTGCTGCCGGCGCTGATCGGCGCCGTCCTCTGGCCGTGGCTGTTCACCCTGCTGCAGATGCTGCGCCGCCGTCTCGGCGTGAGCTGACCCCCGGATGCGGCGCGCGCGTCGCCATGTTCACCGACTGGAATCAAAATCAGGAGGGCGCCATGTCCCCGGTTCTGCGTCTGGCGTCGGCCTCGCCCCGCCGCCGTGACCTGCTGGCCTCGATCGGCATCGCCGTCGAGGTCGCTCCCGTCGATATCGACGAAACCCCGCGGCCCGACGAGTCGGCCGAAGCCTATGTACGGCGCCTGGCGCGCGAGAAGGCCGAGACCGGGGCGCGGGGCAGTGCACTGCCGACGCTCGGCTCGGATACCGCCGTAGTGCAGGACGGGCGGATTCTCGGCAAGCCGCGTGATCGCGCACACGCCGCCGAGATGCTCTCGGCCCTGTCCGGGCGTGCTCATGCGGTGCTGACCGCGGTGGCGGTGGTCGGCCCGGCGGGGCTGCTCGAGACCTGCGTGACGACGCGGGTGGTCATGCGCGCTGTCGCGGCCGGCGAGATCGACGCCTACTGGGCGACCGGCGAGCCGGCCGACAAGGCCGGCGGCTACGCCATCCAGGGGCGGGCGGCGGTGTTCGTCGAGCGCATCGAGGGCAGCCACTCGGCGGTGGTCGGCCTGCCGCTGTTCGAGACCGCCGAGCTGCTGCGCCGCCAGGGGATTGCGCTGTGGCCGGCGGCGGGCGAGGCTGTGTCATAATCGTTCAGGAAGTTTTCAGCACAAGGACCGGCGCATGAGCGGTGAGGTACTGATCAATCTGACCCCGATGGAGACCCGCGTGGCGGTGGTGGAGAACGGGGTCCTGCAGGAAGCCTTCATCGAGCGCAGTCGGCGCCGGGGCATCGTCGGCAACATCTACAAGGGCAAGGTGGCGCGGGTGCTGCCGGGCATGCAGGCGGCCTTCATCGACATCGGCCTGGAGCGGGCGGCCTTCATCCATGCCAACGAGGTGATGCCGCCCAACACGCCGGCCGACGAGCAGGTCTCGATCAGCCAGCTGCTGCATCAGGGCCAGCCGCTGGTGGTGCAGGTCACCAAGGACCCGATCGGCTCGAAGGGGGCGCGGCTGACCACGCACCTGTCGGTGCCCTCGCGCTATCTGGTCTACATGCCCGACTCGCCGCATACCGGGGTCTCGCAGCGCATCGAGGACGACAGCGAGCGCGAACGCCTGCGCGGCCTGGTCGATACCTGCCTGGCGGGCATCGACACGCCGGTGTGCGGCGGCTTCATCATTCGCACCGCCGCCGAGGGCGTGGGCGAGGAGGAGCTGATTACCGACATGCAGTTCCTGCTGCGCCTGTGGCGCAAGGTCGAGCAGCGCAAGGGCAGCGCGCTCGCGCCCAGCTGCATCTACGACGACCTGCCGCTGTTCATCCGCACCCTGCGTGACGTGATGCGCGACGACATCGAGAAGGTGCGCATCGATTCCCGCGAGAACTACCACCGCCTGGTGGAGTTCGCCGAGGAGTTCATGCCGGGCATGGTCGAGCGCATCGAGTACTATCCCGGCGAACGGCCGATCTTCGACCTGTTCAGCGTCGAGGACGAGATCCAGAAGGCACTGGGGCGCAAGGTCCAGCTCAAGTCCGGCGGCTATCTGGTGATCGACCAGACCGAGGCGATGACCACCATCGACGTCAATACCGGCGGCTACGTGGGGCATCGCAACCTCGAGGAGACCATCTTCAAGACCAACCT
This sequence comes from Modicisalibacter tunisiensis, assembly GCF_020148005.1. Lineage (GTDB taxonomy): Bacteria > Pseudomonadota > Gammaproteobacteria > Pseudomonadales > Halomonadaceae > Modicisalibacter > Modicisalibacter tunisiensis. The sequence goes on from NZ_JAGXFD010000001.1 coordinate 2,270,190, forward strand.
CGAGGCGGCGACCACCATCGCCCGCCAGCTGCGTCTGCGCAATCTCGGCGGCATCATCATCATCGACTTCATCGACATGGAGGACAGCGAGCACCAGCGCCAGGTGCTGCGCGTGCTCGAGAAGTCGCTGGAGCGCGACCATGCCAAGAACAAGCTGACCGGGGTGACCGAGCTGGGGCTGGTCCAGCTGACCCGCAAGCGTACCCGCGAGAGCCTCGAACAGACGCTTTGCGAGCCGTGCCCGACCTGCCAGGGGCGCGGCACGCTGAAGACGCCGGAAACGGTGTGCTACGAGATCTTCCGCGAGATCCTGCGCGAGGAGCGCGCCTACAGCCCCGAGACCTACATGGTGCTGGCCTCCCAGGCCGTGGTGGACCGGCTGCTCGACGAGGAGTCGGCGGCGGTCGCCGACCTGGAGATCTTCATCGGCAAGACGATTCGCTTTCAGGTCGAGGGCCATTACTCCCAGGAGCAGTACGACATCGTGCTGATGTGAGCCCATGAGTTCGAGTCGCGTGACGCTGCGATGGGCCCTGACCGCGCTGGCCGTGGCGCTGGTCGTTGCCGCGCTGGTGGTGAGCGGGGCCCGCTGGATGCTGGGCCGGCTCGACGGGCAGCGCCTGGCCGCCGCCGTGGAGCAGTCGCTCGACGCCACGCTGACGGTGGAGGGCCTGCAGGGGCGGCTGCAGCGCCTGGATCCCGGCGTGACGGCCCGGGGGCTGCGGATCGTCAGCCGGGACGGGCCGAATGGCGAGGCGCGTCCCCTGCTGGAGGTCGGCAACGCCGCCTTGCGTCTCGATACCCTGTCCAGCCTGCTGCACTGGCAGCCGGTCTTCGCCCGCGCCCGGCTGGGCGCGGTCACCGTGCATCTCTATCAGGACGACGCGGGTGACTGGCGCTGGCCGGGTGTCGCGAGTGGCGGCGCCGCGTCGGGGGATCTTGCGGCCGGGGGGCTCGACCAGTGGCTGGGCCTGCTGCTGCGCCAGCGCCTGAGCGTCGAGGACGTGCGGGTGGTGCTCCACGGCCGCGACGGCGAGCTGACCCTGACGGCGCCACGCCTGCTGGTGGCCGGGCAGGATCGGCGCGTGCATGTCGAGGGCCAGTGGTTCGTGGAAGGGCAGAAGACGCGCTCGCTGTCGGTGGTGATGGAGGTCCAGCCCGGCGACGACGGCCTCGAGGACTTCGATGCCGCCCTCCAGGCGCGCATGGATCTGGGCAGTCTCGACCGCCTGGGGCAGCTGCTCTCCCATGGCAACGCCGTGCGCCTGGATCGCGTCTCCGGGCAGGCCTCGCTCTGGGCGCGCTGGCAGAAGGCGCGCGTCGCGGATGCCCGCCTGCAGGTCTCGGTCCCCTCGCTCAGCCTGGACAGCGACGATGGCCCGGTGGTGCTCGAGGATATCGGCGCTCGTGCCCAGTGGCGCCGTGCGCCCTCGGGCGACGGCTGGCAGGCCTGGGTGAATGCCCTGTCGCTGCGTGACGCCGACCAGGCGGCGACCGTTCTGCCGTCACGCCTGGCGCTGCGCGGGAATGACCAGGGCTGGTGGTTGCGCAGCACGCCGTTCTCGCTGGAGGCACTGGCGGCGCTGGGCGGTCGGCTGCCGCTGCCGGAAGCCGCCCGGCGGACGCTGGACGCGTTGCAGCCCCGGGGCCGGGTGCAGGGACTGCAGGTCGGCCGGCAGGCCGGCGCCTGGCAAGTGAAGGCGGCATTGCAGGGGGCGGCGGTGGATCCCTGGCAGAACGTGCCGGGGGGCGGCCCGGTGGACGCCTGGGTAGTGGCCGACGGCAAGCAGGGGCATGTCGACTTCTCGGGCGGCAAGGGAATGACGCTCCACTTTCCCGAGATCTTTCCCGATCCGCTGGTGCTGGATGCCGCCGGCGGGCGGGTCGACTGGTCGCTGGCCGAGCGCCAGCCACTGATCACCGGCAGGAATCTCCAGGTGCGCTGGCGCGATGCCCCGGTGGATGGCGGCTTCTCGCTGCGCCTCCCGGGCAACAACGCCGATCGTCGGCCGGGTCAGTTCACGCTGGATCTGGCGATGCGCGACGTCGACGCCGTGGAAACGCCGCTGGGCGAGTGGCTGCCGCTGAAGCTGTTCGATGCCGACCTGCGCGACTTCCTGACCGGCGGCATTCGCGGACGGGTGCCGCGCGGCAACCTGCATGTCGAGCAGCGCCTCGACAAGGAGGCGATGGCCGATGACGGCAATGACGGAGGCGGCGACGACCTGGGGACACGCACGCGCCTGACGCTGGACCTCGACATCGAGCAGGGGCGATTGCCCTATGATCCGAAGTGGCCGGCCCTGGAAGCGGTCAGCGGGCACCTGCACATGGTCGACGATACCCTCAAGGCGCGGGTCGACCATGCCGAGACGCTGGGGCTGGTCAGCGAGGGGGCGACGGTCTCGATGGTCGACAAGCGCCTGCGCGTCGACGGACCGGTGAGCGGCCCCGTGCAGGGCCTGCTGCAGTTTCTGGCGGCGGCGCCGATCGACGGGCTCGACGACTTCGCCGACTGGCGCGGCGAGGGGCGGGTCGCCGGGAAACTGGGTGTCGCGGTGGGGCTGGCTACCCAAGGAAAGGGCGATCCGCCGGTGACGGTGGATGTCGACGCCCGGGTCGACGCTCCCTCGCTGCGGCTGCCGCAGTCCGGGCTGGTGCTGGGCAATGTCAACGGCCGGCTGAACTACCGGCATGCCGGCGATACCGACACCCTGACCGGCCAGCTCGGGGCGCGCGCCTTCCAGGGGCCGCTGCTGGCGACCTTCGATGTCGGCGGCGCCGGCGTGACCCTGGAGGGCCGTGCCCTGGCGCGCGGGCTGCTGGCCTGGGGGGGAGTCGCCGGACTGAGCGGGTTGCTGGAGGGCTACTTTCCCTATTCGGCGACGCTCGACCTGAGCGGCGCATCCCCCCGGCTTTCCCTGGACAGCGACCTGCAGGGGCTTGCCATAAGGCTGCCGGCACCCTTCGGCAAGACCGCCGCGGCGCAAGTGCCGCTGCATTTCGAGGCGGCACAGGGGCCGCGGCGGGTCGAGGCGACCCTGAAGAATCGCCTGCGCCTGCGCTGGCGGGCGCTGGGGCCGGAGACGGGCCAGGGGCAGGTGTGGCTGGAGCAGTGGCCTGCCACGCTGCCGGCCTGGCCGGGCGACCAGGGCTGGACGGTCGACTGGCGGACCCCGCGGCTGCCGCTGACGGCATGGCAGGAAGCCCTGGCGGGCCTGGGGGGCTGGCCCGGGGGTGACGGTGGCGCCTCCGGGAGTACGGCACTGCGCCGCCTGACCCTGCAGACGCCCTGTCTTTCCCAGGCCGGGCGCTGTCTCGGCGACCTGCAGGCCCGGGCCACGCCGCTGCCGGCGCAGGGCTGGTCGGTGGATCTGCAGGGGAGTGTGGTCGCCGGACATGCCAGCTATCGTCAGCGCCGGGTGACACCGGTGTCGGTGCAGCTGTCGCGGCTCGACCTGGACGCCCTGACGCCCGACATGCCGCAGGCGACGTTGAGCGGGGAGATCGCCACCGCGCCCGAGCCGCAGCCGCTGCCCGACGGGATCGCTCGCCTGCCCGCGGGGCGTGTCGAGATCGCCACGCTGATTCGCGGCGGGCAGCGCTTCGGTCCCTTCTCGGCCAGCTGGGAGGCCACGCCGTCGCGCCTGCGCATCGCGCCGGTGTCGCTGACCCTGGGGGACATCACCGGCCAGGGCGAGCTGGTATGGGAGGCCTCGGGGAAGGAAGCGAGCCTGAGTCGTTCGCGGCTGACGCTCGAGGGCGGCGATCTGGGCAGCGCACTGCAGGCCCTCGGCCAGCCGGTGGCGGTGCGCTCGCGGCGTACACGGGTGCAGTCGCAGCTGGCCTGGCCGGGTGCGCCCTGGCAGTTCGCCCTGGCGCGCTCGCGGGGCAACATCGATGCCGAACTCGACGACGGCAGCTTCCTGACCCTGGATTCGCCCTCGGCGCGCTTGATCGGCCTGCTCAATATCGACAACCTGCTGCGCCGCCTGCGGCTGGACTTTTCCGACGTGACCGACAAGGGCACGGCTTTCGACAGCGTTCGTGGACATGCCACACTGTATGATGGTCGCCTGGAAACCCGCGGGCCGGTCAAGATCGATGGCGCCTCCACGCAGTTCAGCCTCGATGGCAGCGTGGACCTGATGGCCCGCCGGCTGGACCTGATGCTGGGCGTCACCGTACCGGTCAGCCAGAACCTGCCGCTGGCCGCCGTGCTGGCGGGCGCGCCCTACGTGGGCGGCGCCCTGTATCTGGCCGACAAGCTCTTCGGTGGCTGGCTGGATCAGGTCACGCGAATTTACTACCGCGTGCAGGGGCCCTGGACCTCGCCGCGAATCACTGTGGAAAACGCTGAATGACCCGACTCTCTCAATCGCCTCTCGATGAGGCCACGACGACCCTGCTGGTTCCCGGCGGGCTCGACGCACAGGCGCTCGAGCCGGGCCTGGCGGAAGCGCTGGGCCCGGGGATCGACTACGCCGACCTGTACTTCCAGCGCAGCTGGCAGGAAAGCTGGGTACTGGAGGACGGCGAGGTCAAGGACGCCAGTTTCAATATCGACGGCGGCGTCGGTGTGCGCGCCCTGGCCGGCGAGAAGACCGGCTTCGCCTTCTCCAACCAGATCACTGCCGAGGCGCTGGCCGAGGCCGGGCGCACGGCCTCGGGGATTGCCCGCAGCGGGGCGCGCCTGTCGCCGGTACCGATCGCCGCCGGCGGCGCGCCGGCCCGCTACGCCGGGGTCGACCCGCTCTCGGGGCTGGCTCCCGAGGACAAGATCGCCATGCTCAAGCAGGCCGATCGCGTGGCACGGGCCGCGGATCCCAGCGTGGTCCAGGTCAGCGCCTCGCTGAGCGGCGTTCACGAGGTGGTGCTGGTGCGCGCCAGCGACGGCACCCTGGCCGCGGATATCCGCCCGCTGGTGCGCTTCAACGTCAGCGTCATCGCCATGCGCGATGGCCGCCGCGAGCGCGGCAGCGCCGGGGGCGGCGGCCGCTATCCGATGTCACGCCTGCGCGACGAGAACGTGGCCGAGCGCTACGCGAAGGATGCCGTGCGCCAGGCGCTGGTCAATCTCGAGGCAGTGGATGCGCCGGCCGGGCAGATGCCGGTGGTGCTGGGTGCCGGCTGGCCGGGCATCCTGCTGCACGAGGCGGTGGGCCACGGTCTCGAGGGCGACTTCAACCGCAAGGGCAGCTCCGCTTTCGCCGGGCGCCTCGGCGAGCGGGTCGCCGCGCCGGGGGTCACGGTGGTCGACGACGCCACGCTGGCCGACCGGCGCGGCTCGCTGTCCATCGACGACGAGGGCACCCCGGGTGCCTGCACGCCGCTGATCGAGGACGGCATCCTCACCGGCTACATGCAGGACAAGCTCAACGCCCGGCTGATGGGCATGGCGCCCACCGGCAACGCACGCCGCGAGTCCTATGCCCACATGCCCATGCCGCGCATGACCAACACCTACATGCTGGCCGGCCAGGCGGACCCCGAGGAGATCATCGGCAGCGTCAAGCGCGGGCTCTACGCGGTCAGCTTCGGCGGTGGTCAGGTCGACATCACCTCCGGCAAGTTCGTGTTCTCGGCCAGTGAGGCCTATCTGATCGAGGACGGCCGGATCACCGCGCCGGTGAAGGGCGCGACGCTGATCGGCAATGGCCCCGAGGCGATGGGTCGGGTATCGATGATCGGCCACGATATGGCGCTCGACACCGGTATCGGGGTCTGCGGCAAGGAAGGCCAGGGTGTGCCGGTCGGCGTGGGGCAACCGACACTCAAGCTTGACGAGCTGACCGTCGGCGGCACCCAGTCCTGAGCCGGACGTGCCTGCGCGGCGCCCATGCGGCTACGGCGTTGGGAATCGACTCGGCCTGTTCGTTTACGGCCTGTAAGCTCCGCGGCCTCGTCGATTTCCGCCTTGTCCGGGCACCGCTCGGCGTCGTCTTGCAATGGCGCGAGGTTGGCACGGCGTGAGCGCCGGGTGCGTTTACACTCCCGCCGTGTCCCGAATCAGCTTGAACAGCTTGCGGGCGCTGGTGGGCGGCTTGCCGCGTTCACGCTCGCTGCGGGCGTTGCGGATCAGCTGGCGCAGGGTCTGGCGGTCGACGTCGGGGTAGTCGGCGATGAAGGCCTCCAGTTCGGCCTGGTCGCCGTCGATCAGCCGGTCGCGCCAGCGCTCGAGTTTGTGGAAGGCCAGGTCGTGGCGCTGGCGTTCCTGTTCGAAGCGATCGAACACGGCACGAATGGCGTCGAGGTCCTCGCGGCGCATCAGCTTGCCGACGTACTGCATGTGGCGTCGGCGCCCCTCGTGGGAGCGGATGCGACCGGTTTCCTCGACGGCGGCCAGCAGGTCGTCGGAGAGCGGCAGCTGCGCCCGCTGGCCCTCGGGGAGCGCGATGATCTGTTCTCCCAGCGCCTGCAGCGCCTGCATCTCGCGCTTGCGCTGGGTCTTGCTGGGACGTTGCGGGGAGTCGTCGTGCGACTCGGACGAATCGAAAGACATGCCATTTCCATCATGATGGGTGGGTTGGAGCAGTATACCAGCCCCCGGTAACAAGGAGATCAGGATGACTCAGGCCTTTGATGCCGAGGCGCAGCAGGCGCTTCTGGAGTCGCGGGTGGCGCTGGCGCTGGAGCAGGCGCGCCACGCCGGTGCGGATGCCTGCGAGGTCGGCGCGAGTGTCGATCAGGGCATCGAAATCAACGTGCGCATGGGCGATGTGGAATCCGTCGAACTGGCGCGCGATCAGGGCTTTGCCGTGACCGTCTATCTGGGGCAGCGCAAGGGCAGTGCCTCGTCGTCGGATGCCAGTGAGGCGTCGATCCGCGACGCCGTGGACAAGGCCATGGCGATTGCCCGCTATACCGGCGAGGATCCGGCCTCGGGGCTGGCCGATGCCGAGCTGATGGCGCGCGAACTGCCCGACCTCGGGGTGCATCATCCCTGGCGGCTGAGCACCGACGAGGCGATCGAGCTGGCGCTGGCCTGCGAGAATGCCGGGCGCGGCGTGGCGGGCATCAGCCAGTCCGACGGGGCGAGCCTGTCGAGCGGCGAGGGCGTGCGCGTCTACGGCAACAGCCATGGCTTTCTGGGCAGCCAGCGCGGCAGCCGCCACTCGCTGTCCTGCGTGCTGATCGCCCGCGACGACAAGGGCATGCAGCGCGATTACGACTACACCAGCGAGCGCGATCCGGCACGTCTGGCCTCGCCGGAGGCGGTGGGGCGTCGGGCCGCCGAGCGCACCGTGAGCCGTCTGGGTGCGCAGCGCCCGCGTACCGGGCGGATGCCGGTAATGTTTGCCCCGGAAATGGCCGGCGGTCTGGTCGGTCACTTTCTCAGCGCGATCGCCGGCGGGGCCCTCTACCGTCAGGCGTCCTTCCTCTGCGACAGCCTGGGCGAACCGCTGTTTCCCGAGTGGCTCTCGCTCGTCGAGCGGCCGCGGGAGCCGGGAGCGATGGCCAGCAGCGCCTTCGACAACGACGGGGTCTACACCCGTGACAATGTCTTCGTCGACCGCGGCAAGATCGCCAGCTACATGCTCTCGGCCTACAGCGCCCGACGGCTGGGCATGACCACGACCGGCAACGCCGGTGGCGCGCGTAACGTGCGTCTCGAGGCGCCGCTCGTTTCGCGCGAATCCCTGCTGAAGGAGCTGGGCACCGGCGTGCTGGTCACCGAGCTGATGGGGCAGGGGGTCAACGGGGTCACCGGTGACTACTCGCGTGGCGCGGCGGGCTTCTGGGTCGAGGACGGCGAGATTCGTCACCCGGTCGAGGAGTTCACCATCGCCGGCAACCTGCGCGACATGTTCGCCAATCTGCGGGCGCTGGGCGATGACATCGACACCCGGGGCAGCGTGCATACCGGCAGCTGGCTGGTCGATGGCATGACCGTGGCCGGCGACTGAGCGGCCAGGGCCACCGGGCGAGGGGGCTCCCTCGCCCGGTGGCTCAGAGGTAGAACAGGGTCGCCAGGCCCAGAAAGGCCATGAATCCCACCACGTCGGTCACCGTGGTGAGAATCACGCTGCCCGACAGGGCCGGGTCGATGTTGAGCTTCTTGAGCACCACCGGCAGCAGGGTGCCGACCAGGGCGGCGATCAGCAGATTGATGACGATCGCCGCCGCGATGATGACGCCCAGTGCCGGGTCGCCGAACCACAGTACGGCGATGGCGGCGATGACCAGCGCCCACAGAAGGCCGTTGAGCAGGCCCACCACCAGCTCGCGGTTGAGCAGCCACTTGACGTTGCCGCCGCCGACGTGGCCCAGGGCGATGCCGCGGATCAGCACGGTCAGCGTCTGCGAGCCGGCGATGCCACCCATGCTGGCCACGATCGGCATCAACACCGCCAAGGCGGTGATGCGCTGAATGGTGCCTTCGAACAGGCCGATCACCGCGGCCGCCAGGAAGGCGGTGAGCAGGTTGATGCCCAGCCACACCGCGCGACGACGGCTGGTGCGCCAGGCGGGCGCGAAGGTGTCTTCCTCCTCGTCCAGGCCGGCCATGCTCATCACCTGATGCTCGGCGTTCTCGCGGATGACGTCCACCACGTCGTCGATGGTGATCCGTCCCAGCAGGTGGCCGTCGGTACCGACCACCGGTGCCGAGACCAGGTCGAACTTCTCGAACAGCTTGGCGACCTCAGCATCGGGGGTCATGGCGGGAATGCTGACGCCTTCGGTATCCATCAGTTCGCGGACCAGCATGGTGGTATCCGAGACCAGCAGGCGCTCGATCGGCAGGCTGCCGATCAGCTTGTCGCCGCGGGTGACCACCAGCAGGCTGTCGGTGGTGTCGGGCAGGCGCTCGTGGCGGCGCAGGTAGCGCAGCACGACGTCGAGGGTGATGTCCGGGCGGATGGTCACCGCATCGGTGTTCATCAGCCCGCCGGCGGTGTCCTCCGGGTAGGCGAGCACCGTCTCGAGACGCTGGCGTTCCTGCGCCTCCATCGAGGCCAGCACCTCGAGCGTGACGGTGTTGGGCAGCCGCTGCAGCAGGTCGGCCAGGTCGTCGACGTCCAGCCCCTCGGTGGCCGAGACCAGCTGCTGGGCGTTCATCCGGTTGAGGAACAGGGTCTGTAGGTCGTCGTTGAGATACTGCAGCACCTCGCCCTGCAGTTCCGGGTCGACCAGTTCCCAGAGGACCTCGCGCTCTCGCGGCGGGGTGGATTCCAGCAGGTGGGCCACATCGACGGGCGCCAGGCCGCGATTGAGCATGCGCCGGGCCTGGTCGAGGGCGCCGCTTTCCAGTGCCTCGTTGAGTCGTTCCAGGCGGGGCTGCAAGCGTTCGGGATTCTGGCTCATGCGTCTGTCGTCCTCGACCGGGTGGGCAGGCAGGCGCCATCTTAGCATTGCCTTAACGGGGGCAGGCAGCCCCGGCGTATCGACGACGTCGGTTCATTGCTCCTCGTCGAAGCGTGCCTCGAAGAGCGCCTGGAGGGCGTCCAGGGCTTCCTCGGCCTGGGGGCCTTCCGCCTCGATGGTCAGGCAGGTGCCGCAGGGGGCGGCGAGCATCAGCAGCGACATGATGTTGGCGGCATCGCCGCAGCGGGTCTGATGATGGACGATGATCCGCGCTTCGTAGCCCTGACAGCACTGGACGAGCTTGGTGGCGGCGCGGGCGTGCAGGCCGCGCTTGTTGGTCAGGGTCAGTTCACGGCTCGGCACGGGACGCCCCCACGGCGGTGTTGATGCCCAGCTCCCGATGGCGTAGCCGTACCTGATAGCGCCCGGCGAATATCGCGGCGAGACGTTCGGTGAGATAGACCGAGCGGTGCTGGCCGCCGGTGCAGCCGACGGCCACGGTCAGGTAGCTGCGGTTGCTGGCTTGGTAGGCCGGCAGCCAGCGCTCCAGCCAGGCGCGGATGTCGTCATGCATGGCGGTGACTTCCGGGTAGCCTTCGAGGAAGTCGACGATTTCCGGGTCGCGGCCGTTGAACTGGCGCAGCCGCGGGTCCCAGTAGGGGTTGGGCAGGCAGCGGGCATCGAAGACGATATCGGCGTCGAGCGGCACGCCGCGCTTGAAGCCGAAGGACTCGAAGGTCAGGGTGAGCTGGCCGCTGCGGTGATGGGCGACCTGCTCGGCGATGCGCCCGCGCAGCTCGTGCACCGACAGCTGCGAGGTGTCGATGACGAGGTCGGCGAGGTCGCGGATGCCCGACAGTGCCTGTTCCTCGGATTCGACGGCTTCCGCGAGGGTCATCTCGCTGTCCCGGGTCAGCGGGTGGCGCCGCCGCGTGGCCGAGTAGCGCTCGAGCAGGATCTTGTCCTCGGAGGTCAGGTAGACCACCTGGCAGTCGAGGCCGCGGGCGCGCAGCGTTTCCAGCAGCCCGGGAAAGCGTTCGAGGGCGGTGGGCACGTTGCGGGCATCGATGCTCACGGCAATATTGGAGCGGCGGGTGTCGTCCTGTCGGAGTTCATCGATCAGGGGGTCGAGGAGCATGGCCGGCAGGTTGTCGATGGCATAGAAGCCCAGGTCCTCGAGGGCCTGGAGGGCGATCGACTTGCCGGACCCGGAACGACCGCTGATGATCACGAGCTGCATCGCGGCGGCTCTCCTGGTGGCGGTGGAACGAGAAGCGCGACTAGCCGAGCGTCTCGCCGGATGTGCCTTCCTGGCGGCGAATGGCGTCGAGCAGGGTCTCGTAGAGCTCGCGCTGACTTTCGCTGTGACGCAGACGGCTGCGGATGTCGGCGTCGTTCATGATGCCGGCCACCTGGCCCAGCAGGGCGAGGTGAGTGTCGTCCGCTTCCTCGGGCACCAGCAGCACGAAGATCAGGTCGACCGGCTCGCCGTCGACGGCATCGAAGTCGATGGGTTCCTGCAGCTTGAGGAAGCCGGCGATCGGCGCCTTGCAGTGAGGGTTGCGCGCATGGGGGATCGCCACGCCGTTGCCGATCCCGGTGCTGCCCAGCCGCTCGCGGCCGATCAGGCGGCTGAAGACTTCCTGGCTGTCCAGGCTCGGCGTGTTCTGCGCGATGAAGGTGCTGAAGAATTCCAGCACGCGCTTCTTGCTCCCCCCGGGCACCGCGAAGAGCGTGCGCTCGGGGGGCAGGATGGCTTCCAGTGTCATGATGGGCGGAGTCAGCGGGCCCCGGCGCCTTGCGCGCGGGCCTGGGCCTTTTCCTTGTGCTTGACGAGCTGGCGATCGAGCTTGTCGGCCAGAGCGTCGATGGCGGCGTACATGTCGCCATTCTCGGCTTCGGCATGCAAGTCGGCACCGGCGGCGTGAAGGGTGCAGGCAGCCTGGTGGCGTTCCTTCTCGACCGAGAGGGTTACCTGAACGGTCGTGATGTTGTCGTAATGACGCTCGAGACGCGTCAGTTTCTCGTTGACGTAGTCACGCAATGCATCTGTCAGTTCGACATGATGGCCGGTGATATTCGCTTGCATGGACACGCTCCTGTTCCGGCGAGTGGTGGCTCGATTGTAACCCTTTTTGCAGCTTAGCAAACCCCTGTGAGAGGGCCGACGTGAAGATGGTTCGGACCCTGTCGATCAGGACGCTTCTGCGCCCCTTCAGGCTAGTCGCTTGCGCTCGCTGGAGGAAGGGATCCCCATGGCCTCGCGATACTTGGCGACGGTGCGGCGAGCCACCTTGATGCCGTCCGCGGCGAGCAGGTCGACCAGCTTGCTGTCGGAGAGCGGCTTGCGGGGCGGTTCCTCGCCGATCAGCTTCTTGAGCCGGGCGCGGATCGCGGTGCTGGAATGCGCATCGCCCTCGCCGCCGACATGGCTCGAGAAGAAGTACTTGAGCTCGAAGACGCCGCGTGGCGTGTGGATGAACTTCTGGGTGGTCACCCGCGAGATGGTGGATTCGTGCATTTCCACCGCCTGTGCGATGTCGGCCAGGATCAGGGGCTTCATGGATTCCTCGCCGTGGTCGAGGAAGTCCAGTTGCCGGGTCATGATCTCGCGCCCGACCTTGAGCAGGGTGTCGTTGCGGCTGGAGAGGCTCTTGATCAGCCAGCGCGCCTCCTGCAGGTGCTGCTTCATGAAAGTGTTGTCGTCGCTCTTGTCGGCGCGGCGAATCAGGGCGGCATAGTCGGGCTGGATGCGCAGGCGGGGCAGGGCTTCGGGGTTGAGCTCGATGCGCCAGCCTTCGTGCGAGTGGCGTGCCACCAGATCGGGAATCACGTAGTCGTTGCCGGTGGCGTCGAAGGCCTGGCCGGGACGCGGATCGAGGGTACGGATCAGCGCGATCACGCTGTCGAGCTGGTCGTCATCGAGCCGCAGCCGGCGCTTGAGCAGCTTGCGGTCGTCGCCGGCCAGGGCCTCGAGGAACTGCCGCACCAGTCGCCGGGCCTGAGGGAGCAGGGGCGTGTCGTCGGGCAGGACGCCGAGCTGCAGCAGCAGGCATTCGCGCAGGTCGCGGGCCAGCACGCCGGTGGGCTCGAACTGCTGAAGGCGCATCAGTACCGCTTCCACCTCGGGGGCGCGCAGCCCCTCGAGGCCCTGGGCGCGCAGCCCGTCGACGAGACTGTCTAGGGGGGCGGCCAGGTAGCCGTCGGCGTCGACGGCGTCGATCAGGGTTTCGGCGATGATGCGTTCGCGCTCGTTCAGGTCGGCCATGGCGAGCTGCCAGGTGAGGTGGTCCTGAAGGCTTTCCCCGGCGGCATTGCGTTCGAGATCCGGCCCCTCGTCGCTGCGACTGCCGGAAGCCATGTCCTGATAGGTGTCGGACCAGTCGCTGTCGACGGCCAGCTCATCCGGGATGTCCTGGTTCCAGTCGTCCTCGGCCGCATCGCTGACGGCGGTCTCGCCGAACTCCTCCTCCATCTCGAGCATGGGGTTGGACTCGAGCGCCTGCTGAATTTCCTGGCGGAGGTCCAGCGTCGACAGCTGCAGCAACTGGATGGCCTGCTGCAGCTGGGGCGTCATGGTCAGCTGCGTGCCGACCCGGAGCTGCAACGTGGGTTTCATAGCCATGACGTGCCTACTTCGCTGACGGATTCGGGGATACCGTATCCCGGCCCCTCTTGCCTTGCAAGTAAATAAGCAATAACTGTGCCACAAGATGGCGGGCGCAGTGCGCCCTGCGGGCTAGAGCCGGAATTCGTGGCCCAGGTAGACCTCGCGGACCTTTTCACTGGCCAGGATCGCCTCGGCGCCGCCTTCGGCGATGATCTGGCCGTCGCCGACGATGTAGGCCTTGTCGCAGATGTCCAGGGTCTCGCGGACGTTGTGATCGGTGATCAGGATGCCGATGCCGCGGTCGCGCAGCTGGCGGATGATGCTCTTGATCTCGCCCACCGAGATGGGGTCGACGCCGGCGAAGGGTTCGTCGAGCAGGATGAAGGCCGGCTCGGTGGCCAGCGAGCGGGCGATTTCCACGCGACGCCGCTCGCCGCCGGACAGGCTCATGCCCGGATTGTCGCGGATGTGGCCGATATGGAACTCCTCGAGCAGCTGCTCGAGCTGCGCCCGGCGGCCCGCCCTGTCGAGGTCCCGGCGGGTCTCGAGAATGGCCATGATGTTGTCGGCCACCGACAGCTTGCGGAAGATCGAGGCTTCCTGGGGTAGGTAGCCGATGCCGGCGCGGGCACGCTGGTGCATGGGCGCACGGCTCAGGTCCAGGTCGTCGATCGCCACCTCGCCGGCATCGGCACGCACCAGGCCGACGATCATGTAGAACGAGGTGGTCTTGCCCGCTCCGTTGGGGCCGAGCAGGCCGACGATGCTGCCCTGGCCGATGGTCAGGCTGATGTCCTGGACCACACGGCGGCTCTTGTAGCTCTTGGCGAGATGGCGGGCGACAAGGGTCTTCATGCTATTCCTCGAAGCGGCGGGTTCACGGCGACGACTTGGGCGTCAGGGTCATGCGCACCCGCTGGCCATCGCTGCCCTGCGCGCTGGAGCGGGCCTGGACCTTGCGGCTGTCGAGGTAGTACTCGACGTAGGCGCCGTTGAAGGTGTCCCGGGCCTTGTGAAGCTCGGCGTTGCCGATCAGCTCGACCCGGCGCTCGCCGGCATGGTAGACGACGGTGTTGCCCCAGCCCTTCACCAGGGGCTCCTTGGGAGCGGGGCGCTGCTCCAGGTAGGCGCGCTGCTTGTCGCCGGTGGCGGTGACCTGGGTCACCTCGCCCTGGTCGTTGCGTTCGATCTCGACGCGTTCGGCCTCGAGCACCATGCTGCCCTGGGTCAGGTTGACGTCGCCGGTGTAGACGGCGGTGCCGGCACGATCATCGAGATCCAGGCGATCCGCCGCCACGTTGATGGGTTGCCGGGCATCGCTTTCCAGCGCCGAGACGCCGGGGGCGAACAATGCCAGTGCGGTCAGGCCGAGGCCGGCAAGATAGGGGCGCATCAGGTTCCTCCCTGTGGGCTGATCGGCGGATGAAAGCCCTGAACGTCGCCGTTCAGGCGCATGCGGCCGGTGTCGATCCAGGCGTCGAGCCGGTCGCCGCTGGCGTGCTGCCGGTGCTGGCGCAGCGTGGCACGGCTGTCGCTCCAGGCGTGGTAGGTGTCGGCATCGTAGTGGAGCACGTCGCTTTCCACCTGCCAGCCTTCTTCCGGAGCCTGCAGCCTGGCGTCGCCGACGAGCACCAGCGGGTTGCCGCCGGCCTCCAGCCTACCCTTGTCGGCGGTGGCAAGCCAGGTGCGGCCCTGCTTGTCGTCCAGCCGGGCTCGGGGCGTTTCCAGGCGAGTGATGTCGTCGTCCGGGGTGTGCGCCAGGCGCGGGGTGGTCAGGTGCTGGTAGGCCCGGCCCGTGGCATCGAAGCGGGTCAGGCGGGCATTTTCCAGATAGTAGTCCGGCTCGCCGGTCTCGCCGGTCGGCACCGGACCGGGCAGGCCCACATCGCGCTGGTCGATGAGCGTCAGCACGCCGCCCAGGCCCACCAGGAGCAGGACCAGCAGCAGGGTGGAGAGGCGTCGGCGCGACAGGGTCATGGCGTCAGCCCTGGCCGTGGAGGTAGGTGTCGAGTACCGACGCCCAGTGTCCCTGCAGTTCGAGCAGGCCGTCGCAGATCTCGCGGACCGCGCCGTGCCCGCCGCTGCGGGCGGTGACCCAGTCGGCGTGGCGGCGGATGTAGTCCGGGGCGTTGGGCACGCTGATGCCCAGACCGGCGCGCTGGATGGGGGCCAGATCGGGCAGGTCGTCGCCACAGTAGGCTGCCTGCTCCCAGCTCAGCCCCAGCTTGTCGAGCAGCTGGCGCAGCAGGTCGAGCTTGGCGTCGTTGCCCTGATAGACGTGCTCGATGCCCAGTGCGGCGGCGCGGCGGCTGACCATGGACGAGGTGCGCCCGGTGATCAGGGCGATCTCGATGCCCGCCTGGCGCAGCAGCTTGATGCCCTGGCCGTCCTGGGTGTGGAAGCTCTTGATCTCCTGGCCGTCGGACTGAAAGTGCAGCCGCCCGTCGGTCATCACGCCGTCCACGTCGAGGGCCAGCAGCCTGACGCGGCGGGCGCATTCCACGAGGCGCGGGTGATTGAGGCGCGGATCCAGAACCATGGCGTTCTCCTCCTGTCGGTGGGCGGGGTGCAGGGCTCGGCTCAGATGACGCCGCTGGCCAGCAGGTCGTGCATGTGCAGGGCGCCGATCGGGCGCTCGTCGGCATCGACCACCGCCAGGGCGGTGATGCGATTGTCCTCCATCAGCTTGACGGCCTCGGCGGCCAGCACCTCGGCGCGGATGCGCTTGCCGCCTCGCGTCATGACGGCATCGACGCTCAGGTCATGCAGGTTGGCGTGCTGATCGAGGGTGCGGCGCAGGTCGCCGTCGGTGTAGACCCCGCAGAGCCGGCCGTCGGCATCGACCACACAGGTGAAGCCCAGCCCCTTGCGGGTGATTTCCAGCAGGGCGTCGCGCAGCGGGCTGCCCAGCGTCACGCGCGGCAGCCGCTCGCCGGTGTGCATGAGGTCCTCGACCTTGAGCAGCAGTCGGCGGCCGAGGCTGCCGCCGGGGTGCGACAGGGCGAAGTCCTCGGCGGTGAAGCCGCGGGCCTCGAGCAGGGCCACCGCCAGGGCGTCGCCCAGCGCCAGGGCGGCGGTGGTCGAGGCGGTGGGGGCGAGATCCAGGGGGCAGGCCTCGCGGGACACGCCGGCGTCGAGGTGCGCCTGAGCGTAGCGGGCCAGCGTGGAGCCGGGGCGGCCGGTCATGCTGATCAGCGGGGTTCCCATGCGCTTGAGCAGCGGCAGCAGGGCCGTGACCTCGGCCGTCTCGCCGGAGTTCGACAGGGCGAGCACCACGTCGCGCGGGGTGATCATGCCCAGGTCACCGTGGCTGGCCTCGCCGGGGTGCACGAAGAAGGCCGGCGTACCGGTGCTGGCCAGGGTGGCGGCGATCTTGCGAGCGACATGGCCGGACTTGCCCATGCCGGTGACCACGACGCGCCCCTGGCAGGTCAGCATCAGGCGGCAGGCCGTGTCGAAGTCGTCCGAAAGCTTGCCCTCGAGCGCGGCGATGGCCTGCTGTTCGATGTGCAGGGTGCGGCGGGCGCTGTCACGAAAGGCGAACTGGGGATCGATGGTCATGACGTCGTCGTGGGTGCCGGTCGGGAGATGGGCGCCCGATACGGGCGTCGCGGATGAACGGTCGCCCATTAAACGGGTTGCGCGGGGGGCTTGCAAGCGCCGTCAGTGGGGTATGGCAACAGTAATATTAGTTAGGATACAATGTTCGATAATTTCCGCTCATCAGGTTGCGCCAATGGACGATTCGTTGCTCGTCGATGTGGAGGGGCTGCATTTCTCACGTGGCGAGAAGGAAATCTTTCGCGGCCTCGACTTGCAGGTCCCCCGCGGCAAGATCACGGCGATCATGGGCCCCAGTGGTACCGGCAAGACCACGTTGCTCAAGTTGATCGGCGGCCAGCTGTATCCGGATGCCGGCCGGGTGCGCATCGCCGGCCAGGATGTTCATCGCCTGCCGCGCCGCACGCTGTTCCGGCTGCGCCGGCGCATGGGCATGCTCTTTCAGAGCGGGGCGCTGTTTTCGGATCTGTCCGTCTACGAGAACGTGGCCTTCCCGCTGCGGGTGCACACCGACCTGCCGGAAGCGATGATTCGCGACATCGTGCTCATGAAGCTGGAGGCCGTGGGCCTGCGCGGGGCGCGTGCCCTGATGCCCTCCGAGCTGTCCGGCGGCATGCTGCGCCGGGTGGCGCTGGCCCGGGCGATCGCGCTGGACCCCGAGCTGATCCTCTACGACGAGCCCTTCGTCGGCCAGGATCCCATCTCGATGGGGGTGCTCGTGCAGCTGATCAAGACGGTCAATCAGGCGCTGGGGCTGACGGCGGTGGTGGTGTCGCACGACATCAAGGAGACGCTGTCGATCGCCGATTACGTCTACGTGATTTCCGATGGTCAGGTGATGGCCCACGGCACGCCCGCGACCCTGAACGTCGACCAGGACGATCGCGTTCGCCAGTTCATCCACGGTGAGCCGGACGGCCCGGTGCCCTTCCACTATCCGGCGCCGGACTATTTCACCGATATCATGACGGGGAGGGCGTCATCGTGAGTCATGAGCACGCACGTCGCCGCGGGGCGTCGCGCCGTCAGCCGGTGCGCCAGATCATGGCACTGGGGCGCGGCACGCTGGACATGATCGATGCCCTGGGGCGGGCCGGCCTGTTCCTGATGCTGTCCTGCCTGGGCATTCCGTCGCGCGAGGGCATTCGCCTGTGGCTGCGCCAGATGCACTTCGTCGGTGTCATGTCGCTGGCCATCGTGCTGGTGTCGGGGCTGTTCATCGGCATGGTGCTGGCCCTGCAGGGCTACACCATTCTGGTGGACTTCGGTGCCGAGGACGCGCTGGGGCAGATGGTGGCCCTGTCGCTGCTGCGTGAGCTGGCACCGGTGGTCTCGGCGCTGCTGTTCGCCGGGCGGGCGGGCTCCGCGCTGACCGCCGAGATCGGGCTGATGAAGGCCACCGAGCAGCTGACCAGCATGGAAATGATCGGTGTCGACCCGCTGCGCCGGGTGATCGCCCCGCGACTGTGGGCCGGCTTCGTGTCGCTGCCGCTGCTGACCATCGGTTTCAGCGTGGTGGGCATCTGGGGGGGGTACCTGGTGGGCGTCGAGTGGCTGGGCGTGTTCGAGGGCTCCTACTGGAGCAACATGCAGGGCAGCGTGGGCTTCGTCGCCGATATCGGCAACGGGCTGATCAAGAGCCTGGTGTTCGCCATGGTGGTGACCTGGATCGCCGTGTTCCAGGGCTATGACCTGATTCCCACCTCGGAAGGCATCTCGCGGGCGACCACGCGCACGGTGGTGTATTCCTCGCTGGCGATTCTGGGGCTGGATTTCGTGCTGACGGCGATGATGTTTGGAGAGATCGGATGAAGCGCAGCAAGATGATGGAGTTTGGTGTCGGCCTGTTCATGCTGGCCGGCATTCTGGGGCTGGTGTTCCTGGGGCTGCGCGTCAGCGGCCTGGGCAGCGGCGTGGGGGGCGACACCTTCACCCTGAACGCCAATTTCGCCAACATCGGCGGCCTCAAGGTGCGCTCCAAGGTGACGGTCTCGGGGGTGGAAGTCGGTCAGGTGACCGGCATCGAGCTGGACCCCAAGTGGTACGACGCCCGGGTCACCATGGCCATCGACAGCAAGCTGGAGGGGCAGCTGCCCCGTGACAGCACCGCGGCGATCCTGACCGCCGGGCTGCTCGGCGAACAGTATGTCGGCCTGTCGCTCGGCGGGGCTCCGGACACCCTGAAGGATGGCGATACCATCCGCGATACCCAGCAGGCGCTGGTGCTGGAAGAGCTGATTCAGCAGTTTGTCTCGAACATGGTGAAGAACTGAGTCACGGGAGGTTATCGATGAAGACGATCGCAAGGTACCCGAGGTCCTTCGGCTGGCTGGCCATGCTGCTGCTGACGGGGGGGCTGCTGATCAGTCAGCTTGCCCTGGCCGAGGCCCAGAACCCCGAGCAGATGATCCGCAACAGCGTCAATCAGCTGATGGACAAGCTCGAAGGGCGCAAGGACTACTACACTCAGCACACCAATGAGCTCGAGGCGCTGGTCGACGACAGCCTGCGGGACGTGGCGGATTTCCACTATATCGCCGCCAGCGTGATGGGGCGCTATTTCCGCAGCGCCTCGCCCGAGCAGCGCTCGCGCTTCGCCAAGACCTTCCGCCAGACGCTGATCGACACCTATGCCAAGGGGCTGGTGACCTTCGACTATCGCGATATACGGGTGGTCGGCAGCACCACCGGCCGCTACGAGGATCAGGCCAGCGTCGACATGGAAGTGGTCGCCGACGACGGCAAGGTCTACCCGGTCAACTACACCCTGCGCCGCACCGATGACGGTCAGTGGAAGGTGGTCAACGTGATCGTCAACGGCATCAACCTGGGGCTGACCTTCCGCAACCAGTTCGACCAGGCGATGCGCGACCAGAACCACGACTACGACGCGGTGATCAGCAACTGGGCGCCGGAGGTCGGCACCGACGAGCTGGAAAAGGGGAGCCAAGGGTGACCCTGCTGCTCGAGCAGGCCGGAGCGCGGCTCGAGGTGCGCGACATGACGCTGCTGGCCAGCGGCGAGGCGGACTTCGACGTGGCGACGGCACTGGCCGCCCAGGGCCGGGAATGGCTCGACGCGCAGGCCGCCGGGGCTCGAGTCCGTTTCGACCTGACCGGCGTCAATCGCGCCAGCAGTGCCGCGCTCAGCGTGATGCTGGAGTGGCTGCGCTGTGCCCGGCGGGGGCAGCTCGAGGTGGCCGGGGTGTGTCTTTCGGCGCCGCTGGCCCGGCTGACCGCCATGGCCGGCCTCGAACCGCTGCTGCCCCGCCTCGAGACCGCCGAATAGACCCCGGGCAGGCCGACGCCATCGCCATTCGGGGCGCTTTTCATTACCATGGGCGATTCACGAGATTCATGACCCGCCGACCGGTTCGGCGGGTGCTTCATTGCCGATAGGAGTCGCCGCGACCCATGCAACCCAGTGACGTCAAGGCTTTGCTCGAAGCCCGCATCGACGGATGTGAATTCTTCATTCAGGGAGAAGGCTGCAATTTCCAGGTCATCGCCGTCGGCGACGTGTTCGACGGCCTGTCGCCGGTCAAGCGCCAGCAGCTGATCTACTCGGCACTTTCCGACGAGATCGCCAGCGGCGCCCTGCATGCGGTGAGCATCAAGACCTACACGCCGACCCAGTGGCAGTCGGCGCCCGAAAACCCCCGGGTCGAGTGATACGATCACATGGACAAGCTGATCATCACCGGTAACGGGCCGCTCGAGGGCGAGGTCTGGGCGAGCGGGGCCAAGAACTCGGCCCTGCCGATCCTGGCGGCCACGCTGCTCGCCGACGAGCCGGTCACCATCGGCAACCTGCCGCACCTCCAGGACATCACCACCACGCTGGAGCTGCTCGGCCACATGGGGGTCGAGCCGGTGATGGGCGAGAAGATGACCATCCAGCTGGACGGTTCCCAGGTGCGCGACAGTCACGCGCCCTACGAGCTGGTCAAGAAGATGCGCGCCTCGATCCTGGTGCTCGGCCCGTTGCTGGCGCACTTCGGTGCCGCCGACGTGTCGCTGCCGGGCGGCTGCGCGATCGGCACGCGCCCGGTCGACCTGCATATCCAGGGGCTCAAGGCGATGGGCGCCGACATCCGGGTCGAGGGCGGCTACATCCGGGCGCGTACCCGGGGGCGCCTGAAGGGCGCGACCATCTTCTTCGACACCGTGACCGTGACCGGTACCGAGAACCTGCTGATGGCGGCGGCGCTGGCCGACGGTGTCACGGTGCTGGAAAACGCCGCCCGCGAGCCGGAAGTGGTCGATCTGGCCGAATGCCTGATCGCCATGGGGGCGAGGATTCGCGGCCACGGCACCGACACCATCACCGTTGAGGGCGTCGAGCGGCTGCACGGCTGCCACTACGACGTGATGCCGGACCGCATCGAGACCGGCACCTTCCTGGTGGCGGCGGCCGCGACCCGCGGGCATGTGCGGGTCCGCAACACCCGTGCCGACATCCTCGAGGCTGTGCTCGCCAAGCTCGAGGAGGCCGGTGCCACGGTGCGCCATGCCGACGACTGGATCGAGCTCGACATGCGTGGACGTCGTCCGCGAGCGGTGAGCGTGCGGACCGCGCCCTATCCCGCGTTTCCCACCGACATGCAGGCCCAGTTCGTGGCCCTGAACTGTGTCGCCGAGGGCACGGGACGGGTCGTCGAGACGATCTTCGAGAACCGCTTCATGCACGTGCAGGAGCTCAAGCGGATGGGCGCCGACATCGCGCTGGAGGGCAACACGGCGGTGGTCTCCGGCGTCGGCACGCTGTCCGGCGCGCCGGTCATGGCCACCGACCTGCGGGCCTCGGCCAGCCTGGTGGTGGCGGCGATGGTGGCCGAGGGCGAGACCCTGGTCGATCGCATCTATCACATCGATCGTGGCTACGAATGCATCGAGGAAAAACTTCAACTACTGGGGGCCCGGATCCGTCGCGTTCCCGGGCACTGAGGTGTCGCCTCGTCCCGGCGCGTGCCGGGGCGGTGGCCGGCTGACCTGCACCCACCAACCGCGGTTGTCGCAATGTCGAAGCAATTGATTCTGGCCCTGTCGAAGGGGCGCATACTCGAGGAAACCCTGCCGCTGCTGGCCGATGCCGGCATCGAGCCGGCCGAGGATCTGGGCAAGAGCCGCAAGTTGCTGTTCGATACCAATCTCGAGGACGTCAAGCTGGTGGTGATCCGTGCCACGGACGTGCCCACCTATGTACAGATGGGTGCCGCCGACCTGGGCGTGGCGGGCAAGGACGTGCTGCTCGAGCATGGCGCCGAGGGGTTGTACGAGCCCCTGGACCTGGAGATCGCCGGCTGCCGGTTGATGACGGCGGGCATCACCGGCGCGGTGCCGGTGCATGCGCGGCGCCGCGTGGCGACCAAGTTCGTCAACGTGGCGCGTCGCTACTATGCCGAGCAGGGCATCCAGGCCGAGGTCATCAAGCTGTACGGGGCCATGGAACTGGCGCCCCTGATGAACCTGGCCGACGAGATCGTCGATATCGTCGACACGGGCAACACGCTGCGTGCCAACGGCATGGAGCCGCGTGAACTGATCGCCGACATCAGCACGCGCCTGGTGGTCAACAAGGCGTCGATGACCATGAAGCACGCGCGTCTCAAGCCATTGATCGGACGGTTGCGGGATGCGGTCGCCACGCGTCGCGGCGCGCCGGCGGGCGAGTGACGAACGGCTGACGCCGAGCAGAGAAGAGGAGTGTCACCGATGGCCGAGCGTGCCACAGCGAATTTCACCCTGTCCCGGCTCGATACCCGCGAGGCGGATTTCGAGGCGCGGCTGGACGCCCTGCTGGACTGGGAAGGCGTGTCCGACGCGGAGGTCCAGGCGCGCGTCGCGTCGATCATCCAGGCTGTCCGCGCCCGCGGCGATGCGGCGCTGGTCGAGCTGACCGCGCGCTTCGATCGACTCTCGGTCGATGGCATGGCGTCGCTGACGCTGTCCGCCGAGCGCCTGGCCGAGGCCTATGAGGGGCTTCCCGAGGCGCAGCGCGAGGCGCTGCGCCATGCCGCCGAGCGGGTCCGGGCGTATCACCAGCACCAGAAGCCTGAGTCCTGGCAGTACACGGAGGCGGACGGCACCGTGCTGGGGCAGAAGATCACCCCGCTGGATCGGGCCGGCATCTATGTGCCCGGCGGCAAGGCGGCCTATCCGTCGTCGGTGCTGATGAACGCGATCCCGGCGCATGTCGCCGGCGTGAACGAGATCATCATGGTGGTACCCACCCCGGACGGGGTGCTCAACGAGCTGGTGCTGGCCGCCGCTCATCTGGCCGGCGTCGACAGGGTCTTCACCCTGGGCGGCGCCCAGGCCGTGGCCGCGCTGGCCTACGGTACCGAGAGCGTGCCGCGGGTCGACAAGATCGTCGGGCCCGGCAACATCTACGTGGCCACCGCCAAGCGGGCGGTCTTCGGCCAGGTGGGCATCGACATGATCGCCGGTCCCTCGGAGATCCTCGTCGTCTCGGACGGTGGCACCGATCCCGATTGGCTGGCCATGGACCTGTTCTCCCAGGCCGAGCACGACGAGGACGCCCAGGCGATCCTGGTGAGCTGGGACGACGCTCATCTGGAGGCCGTCGAGGCGGCGATCGAGCGCCTGCTGCCGACCATGGAGCGCGATGCGATCATCCGTCAGTCGCTGCAGGCCCGAGGGGCGCTCATTCGCTGTCGTGACCGCGACGAGGCGCTGGCGCTGGTCAATCGCATCGCCCCGGAGCATCTCGAGCTGTCGGTGGCCGAACCGGAAGCCCTGCTGGCGCAGGTGCGCCATGCCGGTGCCATCTTCATGGGCCGCTACACCGCGGAAGCCCTGGGCGACTACTGTGCCGGGCCCAACCACGTGCTGCCCACCTCGGGCACGGCGCGTTTCTCGTCGCCGCTGGGAGTCTACGACTTCCAGAAGCGCTCGTCGCTGATCCACTGTTCCGCCGAGGGCGCGGCGACTCTGGGGCGCACCGCCTCGGTGCTGGCCCGTGGCGAGTCGCTCACCGCTCACGCCCGCTCCGCCGAGAACCGCATTCCCGACGCCGACTAGGCGCCGCGTGCCACCGGCTCGCCGATCGGCGGCCGGTGGCGGCGTTTTCCATCAGCGCCTCAGCCCGTCAGCCCGACGGGTTCTTCTGGCTGGGTATCGGTCGTTCCCCCACCTCGATGGTGACCGTGCGCCGCTCGCCGCCGCGGATGATCGTCACCGGCAGCTGCGTGCCGGGCTTGATCTCGGCGATGTCGGCCATGGCCACGCGGGGGTCGAGAATCGGCTTGCCGTCGATGGCGGTCATGATGTCCCCGGGCTGCAGCCCGGCCTTGTCGCCGGGGCCGTTGGGCAGCACGCTGGAAATCACCACCCCCTGGGCCGCCTTGAGGCCGAACGAGGTCGCCAGGTTGGGGGTGATTTCCTGGGCCTCGATGCCCAGCCAGCCGCGGATCACCCGGCCGTGGGTGATGATCTGGCGGAGAATCTCGCGTGCCAGGTTGGTGGGGATGGCGAAGCCGATGCCCTGCGAGCCGCCCGAGCGCGAGAAGATCGCCGTGTTGATGCCCACCAGCGCGCCCCGGGCGTTGACCAGCGCGCCCCCGGAGTTGCCGGGGTTGATCGCCGCGTCGGTCTGGATGAAGTCCTCGTAGGCGGACAGCCCCAGGTGGTTGCGCCCCGTCGCGCTGATGATGCCCATGGTGACCGTCTGGCCCACCCCGAAGGGGTTGCCGATGGCCAGGCTGACATCGCCCACGGCGATCTTCTCGGAGTCGGCCAGGCGAATCACCGGCAGGTTGTCGAGGTCGATCTTCAGCACGGCCAGGTCGCTGTCGGGGTCGGTGCCGACCAGCGTGGCCAGGGTCTCGCGGCCGTCGCGCAGGGCCACCTGGATCTGGTCGGCCCCCTGGATCACGTGGTTGTTGGTCAGGATGTAGCCCTCGTCGCTGACGATCACCCCCGAGCCCAGGCTGGAGAGCAGGCGCTGTCGGCGCGGCATGTCCTTGCCGAAGAACTGGCGGAAGAAGGGGTCGGACATCAGCGGATGCTGCTCGCGCTGGACCACGCGCGACGAGTAGACGTTGACCACCGCCGGGGCGGCCTCGGCGACGGCGCTGGAGTAGCTGACCGGGCCTTCGCCGCGCTTCATGGGGGCGGCTTCGCGCAGCTGGGGCGCCGCCCGGGACGCGGTGTCGGCGGCAGGCGTCGCCGTCGCGGCGGGCGGCGAGGTCGTCTCGGGGGCGGGCTTGCCGAGCAGCTGCGGGAACTGGTCGAGCAGCACCACGGCCAGCAGGATCCCGGTGATGACGGGCCAGAGCAGGGGCATCACGAAGCGACGCATGAAAGATCCTTGGATGCGGGGGGCGGACACCGGGCGTCTCGAAGCCGGTGGAGGCAGCCATTACAATGAGCGAATTGTAACACTGCCGTGAATCGAATGCTGGAGGAGTGATGGTTGCACGTGATCGCGTGGTGAACGCCTGTACCCGGCTGCTGGCGCCCGAGCGCTTCAAGGATTACACCGAGAACGGCCTGCAGGTCGCCGGGCGCGAGTCGGTGGGGCGCATACTCAGCGGCGTCACCGCCTGCCAGGCGTTGCTCGACGAGGCGGTGGCCTGGCAGGCCGACCTGGTGCTGGTGCATCACGGCTACTTCTGGAAGAACGAGCCGGTGGCCGTGACCGGCATGAAGCGCCGGCGCCTGGCGACGCTGCTGACCCATGACATCAACCTGCTGGCCTACCACCTGCCGCTGGATGCCCACCCCGAGCTGGGCAACAACGCGCAGCTGGCCGAGCGTCTGGGGTTCCGGGTCGACGGCTGTGCCGATGGCGAACTCGGCGAGGGGCTGCTCTGGCTGGGCGAGCCGCCGCAGGCGCTGGATACCCGGGCGATGAGCACGCACCTGGCGTCGCGGCTGGGGCGTGAGCCGATGACGGTGCCGGGGCACGAGCGGGCGATTCGTCGTGTCGCCTGGTGCACCGGCGGCGCTCAGGACATGATCGCTCGAGCCTGTGAGGCGGGAGCGGACGCCTTCATCTCCGGCGAGATTTCCGAGCGTACCACCCACATGGCGCGCGAGATGGGCATCAGCTATTTCGCCGCCGGCCATCACGCCACCGAGCGCTACGGGGTTCAGGCGCTGGGCGAATGGCTGGCCGCCGAGCTGGGCGTCGAGCACCGTTTCGTGGATATCGACAATCCGGCCTGATGGGGCGGGCGCGGAGTGGAAGAACCGCGGCGCCCGTCCGGGCGCCGGGGCAAGGGAGGCATGTGCCGACGTGTTCGCTCAGTAGCGGACCGGGGTTTCGCCGTTGCGGACGGTGTCGTCGTCTCGCTGCAGGCCGAAGTCCTCGGACAGGGTGCCGTGACTGCCGTCCGCGTAGTCCCGCGGGGTCGTCGAGACCTCTGCCGCGTCGCTTTCGGCCGGCTCGCCGTCGGCACCGCCGAGACGGCGCTTGAGCGCCGGATCGTCGCTCAGCTGCTCGGCGCTGCGGGCCAGCTGGCGTTCGAGCTCCTGACTCTGGCGCTGGATGTTGGTCACCAGGTCGGCGGCGCGGGACAGATGGTCGTTGAGGTGGCCGCGCATCTGGCTGAGTTCCAGCTCGCTCTCCGCCAGCCGCTGGCGGGTCTTCTGGTTGCGGGCGACATTGGCGTTGAGCAGGTGATAGCCCAGCGCGCCGACACCCACGCCGGCCAGGAAGCCGGCGATGGCCAGGATCCAATCGATGTTGCTCTGATACACGTCGTTCCCCTTGATTGCTCGCGATTGCCATGCCGGTGGCATGGCCGGCCGGGTCCGGTCCTGTGGTACCCGGGCGAGAATATTATACGGGGCAGGGTCGCGCGCGGGTCAACGCATGGCGTCGCCCATGATTCATTCGGCGTCGGCGCGTATAATAGCGGGCTCATTGACCGCAGCCGAGGACCGTTCGACGACAATGACCTCGTCCATCACGCCATCTTCCGCCGGTGGCCGGCAGGCCGCCGCACACACGCCCATCGAACGCTATCGCAGTGACCTGCAGCGCGAGGGCTTTCAGCATGATGCCGCCCAGGAGCGGGCCGTCGCCCATCTTCAGCGACTGTACGACGACCTGGTCGCCACGCCGCGCCGCGAACTGGCGCCGGGCGGCGCCGACGCCGGCAGCGGCCTGAAGTCGCGCGTCGCCCGCCTGTTCGGCAAGCGCGAGAGCGTGCCGAGCCGGCCGGACGTGCCCGAGGTTCAGGGGCTGTACTTCTGGGGCGGGGTCGGTCGCGGCAAGACCTACCTGGTCGATACCTTCTATGAGGCACTGCCGTTTCCGGACAAGATGCGCACCCATTTCCATCGCTTCATGCAGCGGGTGCACAACGAGCTCGACCACTATCGCGGCGAGAAGAATCCGCTGACGCTGATCGCCGCCAAGTTCGCGGCGGAAGCCCGGGTGATCTGCTTCGACGAGTTCTTCGTCAAGGACATCACCGACGCGATGATTCTGGCCAACCTGCTCGAGGCGCTGTTCGCCCAGGGCGTGGTGCTGGTCGCGACCTCCAACATCGTGCCCGACGACCTGTACAAGAACGGCCTGCAGCGAGCGCGCTTCCTGCCGGCCATCGATCTGGTCAAGCGTCACTGCAAGGTGGTGAACGTCGATGCCGGGGTCGACTATCGCCTGCGCGCGCTCGAACACGTCCCCCTGTTCCATTCGCCGCTGGACGACGCGGCGGATCGGCAGCTGGAACGCAGCTTCCGCAAGGTGGCCGGCACGGACGGGGAGGCCGACGTGCCGATCGAGATCAATCATCGCGTGCTGACGGCCCGGCGGCTGCACGAAGGCGTCGTGTGGTTCGAGTTCGCGACCCTGTGCGACGGGCCGCGCAGCCAGAACGACTACATCGAGCTGGCGCGCGAGTTTCATACCGTGCTGATGGCCAACGTGCCGCAGATGGGGCGAGCCAGCGACGACCAGGCCCGGCGCTTCATCAATCTGGTCGACGAGTTCTACGATCGCGGCGTCAAGCTGCTGATGTCGGCGGCCGTGCCGGTGGCGTCGCTCTACCCCGAGGGCAGCCTGGCCTTCGAGTTCGAGCGGACCCTCTCCCGGCTGCAGGAGATGCAGTCGCGGGAATACCTGGCGCTGCCCCACAAACCGTGACGCGGCCCCTTAACCTGGGCGAGTGAAGCATGTACAATGCGCGCTCGCTCGACCGTTGTCGGCTCATCACGGGCCGACAACCAAGAAAAATAGGGATGGCCAACCGCCGATGGCGCAAGGCCCAATACATCAATTGGTGATTCAATCCATGAAGACGTTCAGTGCTAAGCCGCAGTCCGTCAAGCGCGACTGGTATGTCGTCGACGCTGCGGACAAGACACTCGGCCGCCTGGCCACCGAAATCGCTCGCCGCCTGCGTGGCAAGCACAAGCCCGAATACACGCCGCACGTCGACACCGGCGACTACATCGTCGTGGTCAACGCCGAGAAGGTCCGCGTGACCGGCAACAAGGCCCAGGCGAAGAACTACTATCGTCACACCGGCTACCCGGGTGGCCTGCGTTCCATGAACTTCGAGCAGATGATCGATCATGCGCCGGAGCGGGTCATCGAGGCGGCCGTCAAGGGCATGCTGCCGAAGGGGCCGCTGGGCCGTGCCATGTATTCCAAGCTCAAGGTCTATGCCGGTACCGAGCATCCGCATGCCGCGCAGCAGCCGCAAGAACTGAACATCTAAAGGATATTTCGCCATGTCACAGCAGTATTACGGTACCGGTCGTCGCAAGACCTCCACGGCCCGCGTATTCCTCAAGCCGGGCACCGGCAAGATCACCGTCAACAACCGCGAGCTGGGTGAATACTTCGGCCGCGTGACCGCCCAGATGGTGGTGCGCCAGCCGTTCGAGCTGACCCAGACCGGCGAGCAGTTCGATGCCTACATCACTGTCGCCGGTGGTGGTGGCTCTGCCCAGGCCGGCGCGATCCGCCACGGTCTGACCCGGGCGCTGATCAGCTACAATGAAGAGTTCCGCAAGCCGCTGCGCGAAGCCGGCTACGTGACTCGCGACGCTCGCGAAGTCGAGCGCAAGAAAGTGGGTCTGCGCAAGGCTCGCCGTCGTCCGCAGTTCTCCAAGCGTTAAGACGACGCGGCATCGCGACC
Source organism: Modicisalibacter tunisiensis (assembly GCF_020148005.1). GTDB lineage: Bacteria > Pseudomonadota > Gammaproteobacteria > Pseudomonadales > Halomonadaceae > Modicisalibacter > Modicisalibacter tunisiensis. The sequence goes on from NZ_JAGXFD010000001.1 coordinate 2,298,785, forward strand.
GCACAGCGCCCGGGCCATTTGGCCCGGGCGTTTTCGATTCTGCCGCGGGCAAGCCGGCCGGCGGGTTGCTCCGGGTTGCGGAGAGCATGATCGGGGCTGCCCTTGCGCCGGGCTTCTCGTGTTATCATGCATCGCTCGAACTGATGCGAGGAACTGTTACATGGGTGTAGTGGCCAAGCGGTCGTCCATGACCTTCTACTCCGGCAGCGATGATCATTACAGTCATCGCGTGCGCATTGTGCTGGCCGAGAAGGGTGTCGCCGTCGACATCATCGAGGTCGGCGAGGACAGCCGTCCCGCCGAACTGGCGGATCTCAACCCCTATAACAGCGTGCCGACGCTCCTGGATCGCGACCTGGTGCTCTACGAGTCGAAGGTCATGATGGAGTATCTCGACGAGCGTTTCCCGCATCCGCCGCTGCTGCCGGTCTATCCGGTGGCGCGCGCCCAGAGCCGGCTGTGGATGCATCGCGTCGAGCGGGAATGGTGCCCGCTGGTCGAGACCATCGTCGCCGGCAGCAAGAAGGAGGCCGAGCGCGCCCGCAAGGAACTGCGCGAGAGCATCGTCGGCATCTCCCCCATCTTCGAGGACATGCCCTACTTCATGAGCGAGGAGTTCTCGCTGGTGGACTGCTGCATGGCCCCGCTGCTCTGGCGTTTGCCGGCGCTGGGCATCGAGCTGCCGGAAAAGCAGGTCAAGCCGCTGATGGGTTACATGGATCGTCTGTTCTCGCGGGAGGCCTTCAAGGCCTCACTGACCGAGACCGAGCGCGAGATGCGCACCTGAATTCACTGTGACGGCCGCCGCACGGCGGTCGTGTCATCGGAGGGTCTGTGCATGCAGTCTAGCCGTCCCTATCTGGCCCGCGCCCTGTACGAGTGGTTGCTGGACAACGACCATACGCCCTACATCGTCGTCGATGCCGAGCACGACGGGGTTCAGGTGCCGTCGCAGTTCGTCCAGAACGGGCAGATCGTGCTCAACGTCGCGCCGAGTGCGGTGCGCGAGCTTCACATGGCGAATGACGTCATCACCTTCAATGCCCGCTTCGGGGGGCAGCCGATGCAGGTCATCGTGCCCTGCAACGCCCTGATCGCCCTCTATGCCCGCGAGAACGGGGTCGGCATGGTCTTCGGTCACGAGCCGGTGATGCCCGGCGCGGAGGAGGCCGGGGAGGCGGGCGAGCCGGAGGCCTCGTCCCCTGAGACACGCCCGTCGCTGGAAAGCGTCGAGGGCCGTGGCGACGAATCCGGGGTGTCCGCGACAGAGGACGAGGACGGCGAGGCCGCGTCCCGGGATCGCAAGAAGGGGCGTCCGTCGCTGCGCGTGATCAAGTAGCGCAGCTGCCGAGGCCGGCAGTGCTATCGCAACGACGCCGCGGGGCCGAGCCTCGCGGCGTCGTCGCGTCAGCAGGGTCAGTTCAGGTAGTCGAAGATCTTGACGATGCGCTGCACGCCACTGATGTCCGAGACCTCGTTGACGATGCGCTGGGCCTCGTCGCGGCTCACCATGCCCATCAGATACAGGGTGGCGTTTTCCGCGATCACTTCCACGTGGCGTGAGTCGATGCCCTTGTTGGCGGCGATTTGCGCCTGGGCGCGGGTCTCGAGCCAGTCGTCCTTCAGGCGCTGTCCCAGGGGGAGGTTGGCGGCCACGGTGAGTTCGTTGTAGACCTTGCGGACCTGGCGGGTGTCATGGGCGATGCTTTCGGCCTTGTCCTTGAGTTCCTGGCTGGGCACCTGACCGAACAGCAGCACCACGCCGTTGTAGCTGTTCACCCCGACGCGGGCGTCGGTCAGGCGGGCATCGGTCCGGGCCATGGCGTCGTGGATCTTGGACTCGATGTTCTCGTCCTCGACCTTCATGCCGGGAGTGCGGGTGCTGTAGTCCTCTCCCTGGGGGGCGGGCGTGGCCACCTCGTTGACCACGCTGCAGCCGCCGAGGCCCAGGGCCAGGGCCAGAAGTACCGGGGTAAGCGCTGTTGTCTTCTTCATGGTAGTTACTCGCTGCTGCCGAAAAGTTGTTCGTCGATCAGGTCGCACAGGCAGTGGATGACCAGCAGGTGCACCTCCTGGATGCGCGCCGTGGAGGTGGCCGGCACGCGAATCTCGCAGTCATCCTGGCCCAGCAGTGAGGCCATGTTGCCGCCGTCGCGCCCGGTGAGCGCGACGATGGCCATGTCGCGATCGTGGGCGGCCTGAATGGCCTGCACGATATTGGCCGAGTTGCCGCTGGTGGAGATCGCCAGCAGGATGTCGCCGGGCTGGCCGAGGGCGCGGACCTGCTTGGAAAATACCTCGTTGTAGCTGTAGTCGTTGGCGATCGAAGTCAGCGTGGAGGTATCGGTGGTCAGCGCCAGCGCCGGAAGGCTCGGGCGCTCGCGCTCGAAGCGGTTGAGCAGCTCCGAGGAGAAGTGCTGGCTGTCGCCCGCGCTGCCGCCGTTGCCGCAGGCGAGAATCTTGCCCTCGTTGACCAGGCACTGGACCATCATCTGGCTGGCGACCTCGATGAAGGGCGGCAGGACTTCGCTGGCGTACGTCTTGGTATCGATGCTGGCGTTGAAGTGGCCGAGAATGCGCGATTGAAAATCCATGTCGTGTAGAGGTCCGGTAGCGGTCAGAACGCTTCGAAGGCCGCGCGTATCCAGGTGTACTCCAGCTCGGGGGGAGTCCCGGTGATACCCACTACATCGAAGCGGCACGGACATGATAATCCGTGGCGGTGGAGATAAAAACGCGCCGCCTGGACCAGGCGGCGCTGCTTGCCGGCGGTGATCGTCTCGAGCGGATGGCCGTGACGGGCATCGGCGCGATGGCGTACCTCGACGAACACCAGTACCTCGCCGTCGCGCATGACCAGGTCGAGCTCGCCGCCCCTGGCGTGCTGATTGCGGGCCACCGGTGCGAGCCCGCGGGCCTGCAGCCAGCCTTCCGCGGCGCGCTCGAGACGCGCGCCGCGTTCCCGGGCGCGTTCTCGGGACCGGTCAGGGCGCCGCATGGTCGGCCGGAGCGGTGTCGGGGCTCGGTTCGCCATCCGGCGGGCTGGTGGTGGCGTCATCCGTGCCGAGCGAGAGGTTGCCGGCGTCTTGGGGGTCGAGCACGGCGAGCGGCGGCTGCGGCACGCCATCGACGAACATGGCCCAGGGCAGTTCGCGGTGGATGCGCCCGTCTGGCGCGGCGCTGAGCATGCCCGTGGCGCCGAACACCTCGACGCCCGGGGCGGCCTGCAGCAGCGGCAGGCGGCGGGCCAGCTCGAAGGCGTCGACGCCCATCGCCTCCAGCTTGAACAGAGCGGGGTCGCTGCCGTCGTGCAGGGCCTGGTAGCTGGCGTGGTAGGGCAGGGCATCGGCCCCGCCCACGGCGGCTTCGGGAATCTGCCAGGGGATCTCCACGAACTGCACGCCGTTCAGGTCGTGATCCTGGCGTGGCTGCGGACGCCCCTCGTAGAGGTGGGAGGTGGCGTAGATGGGCAGATCGGCGGAATAGTAGAACTCCAGCATCGGCGGCACCTGGCGCGCATAGGGCGGCAGGGCCAGCAGGAAGAGCGCGTCCAGGTGGCGCTGTGGGTGCTGGTTGCGCGTGGCGAGGAGCTTCTGCACGGCCTGGGACACCGAGCCCTGCGGGTCGTAGCGCACCTCGGCGGCGACCCGGCCCCCCTCCTGCTGCCAGGCGTCGCGGAAGGCGCTGCCCACCCGGCCGCCCCAGTCGTTGTCGGGGACCAGCATGCCGGCCACCCGGTGGCCGTCGAGACTCGCGCGGTGGGCCGCCTGGCGGGCCTCGTCCTCGGCGGACAGGCCGTACTCGAAGAGATCGTCGGCCTGGTTGGCGTCCGCCACCCCGTAGTTGAGCGCCAGGGTGGGCAGGGGCACGGCGCCGCCTTGTTCGAGCTGCGAGACCTTGTCCTTGTCCAGCGGCCCCAGCACCACCTGGGCGCCGGCCAGCGCGGCCTGGGCATAGAGCGTCTGCAGGTCGCCCCGGCTGGTGTCGTAGAAATGCAGCTGAGGGGTCTGCTCGCCCTGGTCGAGAGCCTTCATGTGGCGGGTCTCGATGCCCTGGCGAATCGCCTTGGCGACCCCGGCGAGCGGGCCGGATTCGGGCAGGAAGACGGCGACATGCCGCACGTCGCGGCCCTGCAGGTCACGCAGGGCCTGCAGGTCGCCGGGCAGGCGGCGGGCGGCCGGGTGATTCGGGTAGCGCGAGCGCCACTGGTCGATGCGCGCGAACAGCCTGGCGATGTCGCCGCTGTTGCGACGCTGCAGGGTCAGCAGGTCCACCCAGCCGCGGGTGAGGCTGTCGCGGGGCGTCAGGTCCTGCAGGGCCGCGCCGCGCAGGCGGGTCAGCTGGCGCCAGATGTCGTCGTTGAGCGAGAAGGGCGCCTCGTCGCGCTGCAGGGCGATCAGGGTTTCCACGGCGGCGCGGGGTTCGCCGACCATGCCCTGTGCCTGGCCGCGGCGATAGCGCAGGGTGAGCGCCTGATCGCGGGACAGGGGGATGTCGCTGTCGAGCACCTCGGTGGCCCGGAGCACGCTGCGGCCGTCTTCCTGGGTGATGCCCAGGCGTGACTGCAGCAGCGCCCAGTCGCGCCGTGCCGGCGCTGGAAGCTGCGCGGCGTCGAGGCTGCGGGTGACCTGCAGCGCCTGCGCCGTCTCGCCCTGGCGTGCTAGGATGTCGGCAGCCCGGAGCCGGGTCCTGGCGGCGTCGGCACCGCTCTGACGCTGGGCCTGGTTCAACAGTTCGGCGGGATCCGCCCCGCCGGCCGGCTTGCCGGTGATCGGTGACTGGCCGGCGCAAGCCGACAGCAGCAGGGCGACCAGGCCGACACCGCACAGGCGTCGCAGCGATTTGTCCATAGCGTCTCGATTCCTTGTGTCTGGCGGAGTCCGGCCCGGCGTCGACCTGTCGCTGGCGTCGTCTGCCATGCGCGCCTTCCTGGCTCATGACCATGACATCGACGTTCGGATAACGACCCATGACCGAGTCTAGCAAAGGCACATTGTACGTGGTGGCCACCCCGATTGGTAACCTCGCGGATCTCTCGCCCAGGGCGCGGGACGTGCTGGCTGCCGTGGCCCTGATCGCCGCCGAGGACACCCGCCATTCCGCGCACCTGCTGCGCCACCTGGGGGTCGAGACGCCCCTGATCTCGCTGCACGAGCACAACGAGGCCCAGCGCATCGCCTCGCTGACGGCCCGCCTGGAGGCGGGCGAGGACGTGGCGCTGATCAGCGATGCGGGGACGCCGCTGATTTCCGACCCCGGCTTCCTGCTGGTTCGGGCGCTGCGCGAGCGCGGCCTGCGCGTGGTGCCGGTGCCCGGGGCCTGTGCCCTGGTTGCGGCGCTCTCGGCCTCGGGGGTGGCCACCGATCGCTTCCTGTTCGCCGGCTTCCTGCCGGCCCGGGGCGGGCCCCGGCGCTCGGCCATCGAGGCCCTGGCGGAGCGCCAGGAAACGCTGGTGTTCTACGAGTCGCCGCATCGCATCCGCGAGACCCTGGCCGATCTGGGCGCGGTACTGGGCGAGCGTCACCTGGTGCTGGCCCGCGAGCTGACCAAGACCTTCGAGACCTTCCTGGACGGTACTCCCGCCGAGCTGCTGGCCACGCTGGAGGCCGATCCCAACCAGGCCCGCGGCGAGTTCGTGCTGGTGGTCGAGGGCGCGCCGGCTGTGGACCGCGACCCGGAGAGGGAGCGGGGGCGCGAGCTGCTCGGGGCCATGCTCGCCGAGGGTGTGGGGGTCAAGCAGGCCGCGGCGGTGGCGGCCCGACTGCTGGGCGGGCGCAAGAAGGGCTGGTATGACGAGGCCTTGTCGCTCAAGGCCGACGGTTGAGGGGGGCGTGGCGCGCTGCTATTCTTGCGCGCTTGGGAGCTGGCCAGACAGTCGCCGCCGGGACGTGCGCGTTCCGGGGGAGGAAAGTCCGGGCTCCACAGGGCAGGGTGCCAGGTAACGCCTGGGCGGCGCGAGCCGACGGAAAGTGCAGCAGAGAGTAGACCGCCTAAGCAGCGCAAGCTGCCGGCAAGGGTGAAAGGGTGCGGTAAGAGCGCACCGCGCGCCTGGCAACAGTGCGTGGCACGGTAAACCCCACCCGGAGCAAGACCGAATAGGCCCCCGACGCTGTGGCCCGCAGTGGGGGCGGGTAGGTTGCTGGAGCCCAGTGGTGACGCTGGGCCTAGATGAATGGCTGTCCTCGACAGAACCCGGCTTATCGGCCGGCTCCCATCCTTCTTTTCATCGATCAGGCTTTCGAGACTTGCATGCCGCACAGCGCCGCTTCTTCGTCGTCCGCCTACCGTCATGCCAGCGTGCTGCTCGATGGTGCCATCGACACCCTGCTCAATGACCCCGCCGGCGTCTATCTGGACGGCACCTTCGGCCGCGGCGGCCACAGCCGGGCGCTGCTCGAGCGCCTGAGTCCCGAGGGGCGGCTGCTGGCCATCGATCGCGACCCCGCGGCGCTGGCCGAGGCCCGGCGCATCGAGGATCCGCGCTTCTCCATCCACGCCAGCCCCTTCAGCCGGCTCGACGCGATCGCCCGCGAACAGGGCGTCCACGGCCGGCTGGCGGGGATCCTGCTGGACATCGGCGTCTCCTCGCCGCAGCTCGATGACCCCGAGCGCGGCTTCAGCTTCCTGCGCGACGGCCCGCTGGACATGCGCATGGACCCGACCCAGGGCGAGAGCGCGGCGCAGTGGCTCGCGCATGCCGACGAGCGCGACATCGCCTGGGTCTTCAAGACCTACGGCGAGGAACGCTTCGCCCGTCGCATGGCACGGGCCATCGTCGAGCGCCGCCGCGAGGCACCGATCACCCGTACCGGCGAGCTGGCCGAGCTGCTCAAGGCCGCGCATCCGGCCTGGGAGAAGGGCAAGCATCCGGCGACGCGGGCCTTCCAGGCCCTGCGCATCCATGTCAATCGCGAGCTCGAGGAGCTCGAGGCGGCGCTGACCGCGGCGCTCGAGGCGCTGGCGCCGGGCGGGCACCTGGTGGTCATCAGCTTCCATTCGCTGGAGGATCGGCGGGTCAAGCGCTTCATCCGCGATCAGGTGCGTGGCGATACCCATCTGCCCCGCGGCATGCCGATCCGCGACGACCAGCTGGCCCGGCGCCTGGAAACGCTGGGCAAGGCACAGCGTCCCGGAGAGGCCGAAGTCGCCGAGAACCCCCGTGCACGCAGCGCGGTGATGCGCGCCGCCCGTAAACTCGCCTAGGACGTCGGCATGGCCAGCACTTCCCCGGACACGCCCAGGACGCAACCGCGCCGCCGCTGGCGGTTGCAGTGGCGACTGTGGCTGGTGGGCCTGCTGATCGTGCTGATTCTGGGCAGCGCGCTGGCGGTGATCGCCAGTGCCCACCGCACCCGCGTGCAGTATGCGCGCCTGCAACGCCTCGAGGCCCAGCAGGACAAGCTGCAGACGGCGTGGGGGCGGCTTCTGCTCGAGGAAAGCACCTGGTCGGCGCCGTCGCGGATCGAGCGTCTGGCTGCCGAGCGCCTCGACATGCAGGTGCCCGACATCAGCCAGGTCAAGGTGATCCAGCCATGACGCAGTCGCGGCAGACACCGACGCGGGCCGAGGTGGCGCCGATGGGCCGGGGGCGCTACCGCTTCCTGATCGGTGTCGTGCTGATCGCCCTGGCGGCGCTGGTGGGACGGATCGCCTACCTGAACGTCATCGACCGGGACTTCCTGCAGGGGCAGGGGGATGCCCGCACCCTGCGGGTCGAACCGATCGATGCCCACCGGGGCATGATCACTGACCGTCATGGCGACCCGCTGGCGATTTCCACCCCGGTGGTAAGCCTGTGGGCCAATCCCCAGGAGCTGCCCGACGACGATATCCAACGGCTGGTGCTGGCTCGGGCGCTGGGGGTCGACCTGGATTCGCTGGATGCGCGCATCCAGCGCTACCGGAATCATGAATTCATGTACCTGCGGCGACGCATGACCCCGGATGCCGCCCAGAAGGTGCTCGATCTTCAGCTGCCGGGCGTCTACGCGCAGCATGAATATAAGCGCTACTATCCCTCCGGCGAGGTGACGGCGCAGCTTGTCGGCGTGACCAATATCGACGATCAGGGGCAGGAAGGTCTCGAGCTGGCCTACAACAGCTACCTGTCCGGGGAGCCGGGAAAACGCCGCGTACTCAAGGATCGCAAGGGGCGGTTGGTGCGCGATCTTCACCTGCTCAAGGAGGCCAAGCCGGGCGGCGACCTGACTCTGTCCATCGACCTGCGTCTGCAGTATATGGCCTACCGCGAGCTCAAGGCAGCGGTCGACGAGCACAATGCCGACGGCGGCACCCTGGTGATGATGGATGCCCATACCGGCGAGGTGCTGGCCATGGTCAACTCGCCCTCCTACAACCCCAACAACCGCACCGATATCGATGTCGACGGGCTGCGCAACCAGGCGATCACCGACGCCTTCGAGCCCGGTTCGGTGATGAAGCCGCTGGCGATGTCGGCGGCGCTCGAGACCGACAAGATCACCCCGGACACGGTGATCGACACCTCGCCCGGGTACACGCGGGTCGACGGCTACACCATCAATGACTTCCGTAACTACGGCAAGCTCAAGCCGGCCGGAATCCTGCTGCACTCGTCCAACGTCGGCATGACCCGCATTGCGCTGCAACTCGATGACGACACCATCTGGAATCGCTATCAGGCGCTGGGGCTGGGAAAAGCGCCGGAAATCGGCTTCCCCGGCGAGGCGGAGGGCAGTCTTCCCGCCCCCTACAACTGGTCGGACAGCAAGCGGGCCACCATGGCCTACGGCTACGGGGTGGCGGTCTCGGCGCTACAGCTGGCCACCGCCTACACGGCGATCGCCAATGACGGGCGCGAGCTGTCGCCGTCGCTGCTCAAGGTCTCGGACCCGCAGCCGGGCAAGCCGGTGATCAAGCCCAAGGTGGCCCATGAGCTACTGGGCATGCTCGAGCACATCGTTCAGCCCCATGCCGGCGGTTCCAAGGCGATGGTGCCCGGCTACCGGATCGCCGGCAAGACCGGGACGGTACGCAAGGTCGAAAGCAGCGGCTATCAGACCACCGCCTATCGCTCGCTGTTCGCCGGGATCGCGCCGGTCTCGGACCCGCGCATCGTCACCGTGGTGATGATCGACAATGCCCGCGGACAGGAATACTACGGCGGCCTGGTGGCCGCGCCGGTATTTTCCCGGGTAGTCGGCAAGGCGCTGCGCCTGCTGGATGTACTGCCGGACAAGAAGGAGGCCCTGCCGTGATCGAGACGACCCGTGTGCGCCTGGCCGATGCGCTGGCTGCACTCTGGCCCCATGGCGATGTACTGCCGTTGCCGCATGACGCCACGCCGATCTGCCTGACCCGTGACAGCCGGGAGGTGCCGCACTGCCCGCATCCGGCGGTATTCATCGCCGTGCCGGGCGTGATGGGCGACGGGCGCCGCTTCATCGGTGACGCCCTGACGGCCGGTGCCGAATGGGTGCTCGCCGAAGGGGAGGGCGAGCCGGCGGCGTCCGAGTCGCGCACCAGCTGGCTGCCCGAACTCGGCGAGTCCCTGGGCGAGCTCGGCCGGGAACTGTTCCGCGTGCCCGCCTCGCTATCGCTGATTGCCGTCACGGGCACCAACGGCAAGAGTTCCGTGACCCACTATCTGGCGCAGCTGTCGACGGCGCTGGGGCATCCGGCGGGGGTCGTCGGCACGCTGGGCTGGGGGCGCCTCGGGGCGTTGATCGACAGCGGCCAGACCACGCCGGGGGCGCTGGAACTGCAGGCGGCGCTGGGGGCGATGGCGGCCGACGGCCTCGAACGGGTGGCGATCGAGGCCTCGTCCCATGCGCTGGCCCAGCAGCGGCTGGCGGGCACCCGGATCGCCACCGCGGTGTTCACCAACCTGAGCCGTGACCATCTCGACTACCACGGCAGCATGGCGGCCTATGCCGCCGCCAAGGCGCGGCTCTTCCAGCGTCCCGAACTCGAGCACGCGGTGGTCAATGGCGACGACCCGCTGGCGCGGCTGATGCTGGCCGGGCTGCCGGCGGGCGTGCGGGTGCTGGCGACCGGCAGCGCCGAGGCCACCACCCTGAGGGTGCTGGACTGGCTGCCCCACGAAACGGGGCAGCGGGCGCTGATCGCCACCCCGGACGGCGAGCGGGCCCTCGAGCTTTCCCTGATGGGGCGCTTCAACCTGGATAATGTGCTGCTGGCCATGGCCGCGCTGCTGGGGCAGGGCGAGGATCTGGACGAGCTGTGCCGGGCCGCAGCCGAGCTGGCGCCGGTGCCGGGGCGCATGCAGCGTCTGACCCGGCCCGGGGCGCCGACTGTGGTGGTCGACTACGCGCATACCCCGGATGCCCTGGCACACGCCCTGCGAGCGCTGCGTGACCACCTGCCGGGCGAGGGCGCCGCGACGGCGAAGCTATGGTGCGTATTCGGCTGTGGCGGTGATCGCGATACCGGCAAGCGGGCGTTGATGGGCGAGGTCGCCGGCCGCGAGGCCGACCGCGTGATCGTCACCGACGACAACCCCCGCAGCGAGGACCCGGCGGCGATCCGCGAAGCTATCCTCTCCGGCATGAGCGATGCCGGCCGTGCCGCGGCGCTGAGCCTGGAAGGGCGGGCGGCGGCCATCGAACGGGCGGTGGCCGACGCCGATGCCGGTGACCTGATCCTGGTGGCCGGCAAGGGCCACGAGACCTCCCAGGAGATCGCCGGGCAACGCCATCCCTTCAGTGATGAAGCCGCGGCGCGCGACGCGCTGGCTCGGCGGGAGGCCCGCGCATGACACCGCCGTTCCCGGCCCGTCTGGGCGAGGTCGCGCGTCTGCTTGATTGCCCCGCGCCGCTGGCCGACGCCGCCATGGGTGCCGTGACCACCGATACCCGCAGCCTCGGTCGCGGCGACCTGTTCGTCGCCCTCGAGGGCGAGCGCTTCGACGGCCATGCCTTTCTGGCCCGGGCGCGAGAAGCCGGTGCCGTGGCGGCGGTCGTCTCGCGCCCGGTTGATGATCCTCTTGCGCAGCTGGTGGTGCCCGACACGCGGCTGGCGCTGGGCATGCTGGCCGAGGCGCGGCGCCGGGCCTGGGGCGGCAGGCTGGCGGCCGTCACCGGCAACAGCGGCAAGACCACCGTCAAGGAGATGCTGGCGACCCTGGTGCGCCGTCAGGGGGCGACACTGGCGACCCGTGGCAACCTCAACAACGAGATCGGAGTTCCGCTGACCCTGCTGGGTCTCGAGGCCGGGCACCGTCACGCGGTGCTGGAGCTGGGGGCCAACCATCGCGGCGAGATCGCCTGGACGACGACCCTGGCACGCCCCGACGTGGCGGTGATCACCAACGTGACCGGGGCTCATGTCGGTGAATTCGGTGGGGCGGGCGCCATCGCCCAGGCCAAGGCCGAGATCCTGGCAGGATTGCCGGCCGACGGGACGGCGGTGCTCAACCGCGAGGATCGTTTCTACGCCTTCTGGCGGTGCATGGCCGGAGAGCGCGAGGTGCTGGACTTCGCCGTCGAGCGTCCGGCGCGGGTCCGTGCCGACGATCTGGTCGCGGATGACACGGGGCGTTATGCTTTCACGCTCGTCATTGATGGCCGCGAGGCAGGGCGCGTCAGTCTGGCATTGATGGGACGTCACAACGTGGCCAACGCGCTGGCCGCCGCGGCGGCTGCGCTGGCGCTGGGGCTGCCCGAGAGCGAGCTGGCCGCGGGGCTGGACGAGGCGGCCGCGCTGCCGGGGCGGCTGTCGCTGACGGCGGGCCGCGAGGGACGCCGGCTGCTCGATGATACCTACAATGCCAATCCCGGCGCCGTGAAGGCGGCGCTGGACGTGCTGGCCGCCTTGCCGGGGCCGCATTACTGCTACCTGGGCGCCATGGGGGAATTGGGCGCGGCCTCCGCGGCATTGCACGCCGAGGTGGGGCGGTATGCCCGCGAACGGGGCATCGACTTTCTCGGTACACTGGGCGTCGATGCCGAGCCGGCGGCTCGAGCCTTCGGCGATCCCGGGTGCCATTTCACGGACTGGGCGGCGCTGCTGTGTCACGCCCACGACCATCTGCCGCCCGGGGCCAGCGTGCTGGTCAAGGGCTCGCGCAGTGCCGGCATGGAGCGTCTGATTGCCGAGCTGCGTGCCGATGATTCAAGGTGAGCGGAACCCATGCTGCTTTTCTTAGCCGATTTGCTGGCGCAGTTTCAGAGCGCTTTCACGGTCTTCAACTATCTCACGCTGCGAACCATCCTGGGGACGCTCACGGCATTGCTGTTGTGTCTGTGGCTGGGACCACTGGTGATTCGTCGCCTGGTCGAGCGCCAGATCGGCCAGGCCGTGCGCGACGACGGCCCCCAGTCGCACCTGTCCAAGGCGGGCACACCCACCATGGGCGGGGCGATGATCCTGATCGCGATCGCCATCAGTACCCTGCTGTGGGGGGATCTGACCAACCACTATGTCTGGCTGGTGCTCATCGTCACCCTGGGCTTCGGTGCCATCGGCTGGGTCGATGATTTCCGCAAGGTGGTGGAAAAGAATCCACGGGGCCTGCCGGCGCGCTGGAAGTATTTCTGGCAGTCGGTGCTGGGGCTCGGTGCGGCGGTGTTCCTCTACGTGACCGCGGCCAGCCCGGTGGAGACCAGCCTCATCGTGCCGCTGTTCAAGGAAGTGGCCGTACCGCTGGGGCTGGGCTTCGTGGTTCTGACCTATCTGGTGATTGTGGGCAGCTCCAACGCGGTGAACCTGACCGACGGTCTCGACGGGCTGGCGATCATGCCCACGGTGATGGTTGCCATGGGGCTGGCCGTGTTCGCCTATGCCAGCGGCAACACGGTGTTTGCCGAATACCTGCACATCCCCCAGGTGCCGGGTGCCGGCGAGCTGGCGGTGTTCTGCGGCACCATCGCGGGGGCCGGGCTGGGCTTTCTGTGGTTCAACACCTATCCGGCGCAGGTGTTCATGGGCGATGTCGGTGCCCTGTCGCTGGGCGCCGCGCTGGGCGTGGTGGCCGTGGTGGTGCGCCAGGAGATCGTGCTGTTCATCATGGGCGGTGTCTTCGTCATGGAGACGGTCTCGGTGATCCTGCAGGTGGCCTCCTACAAGCTCACCGGCCGGCGCATCTTCCGCATGGCGCCGCTGCATCATCACTTCGAGCTCAAGGGCTGGCCGGAACCCCGGGTGATTGTGCGTTTCTGGATCATCACCGTGGTGCTGGTGCTGCTGGGCCTGTCCACGCTGAAGATTCGCTAGGCGCGCGGCGTCCGTCGAGCACAAGGAAAGGGGAGAAGCGGCGATGACAACGGTGCCACCGGGCTACACCCTGGTCGTCGGTCTGGGCGTGTCGGGGCTGGCGATCGCGCGTCACCTGGCACGACGCGGCGAGCCGTTCATGATGGCCGACACCCGGGCCGAGCCGCCCGGGCTGGCCGATTTCCGTGCCGCGTTTCCCGACGTGGCGGTGCACACCGGGTCGCTGACCGAGCTGGACATGGCCGGGGCTCGGGAGCTGGTGCTGAGCCCCGGCGTCGATCCGCTCACCCCGGGCATCGCCGACTACTGGCGAGCGACACTGGCCGGACGTGCCGATGTACCGCGGGTGGTGGGCGAGATCGCGCTGTTCGTGCGCGACTGCCCGGGGCGGATCGCCGCGATTACCGGCTCCAATGCCAAGTCGACGGTGACCACGCTGCTCGGCGAGATGGCCGCCGAGGCCGGTCGGCGCGTGGCGGTCGGCGGCAACCTGGGCACCCCGGCCCTCGACCTGCTGGCCCTCCAGCCCGAGGCGGAGCTGTTCGTGCTCGAGCTGTCGAGCTTCCAGCTCGAGACCACGCCCGAGCTGGGCGCGGCGTGTGTGGCCTTCCTCAACCTGTCCGAGGACCATCTTGACCGGCATGGCGACATGGCCGGCTATCAGGCCGCCAAGCGTGCCATCTTCCGGGGCGCAACACACGCGGTGGTCAATGCCGAGGATCCCTGGACCTGGCCGGCAGCGCCGTTGTCGTCGCAGTCACGCTTCACCACTCGCCCGCCGCAGGGTGACGAGTGGGGCATCGCCCCGGGGCCGGAAGGCTCGCCCTGGCTGATGCATGGCGCGACGCCGCTGATGGCGACTCGCGAGATGCGCCTGGCCGGGCGGCACAATCAGGCCAATGCCCTGGCGGCGCTGGCCATGGGGACCTATCTGGGGCTCGAGTGGCCGGCGATGCGCCGGGTGCTGGCGCGCTTTCCCGGCCTGGCGCATCGCGGCGAGCTGGTCGCCGAGGCCGGCGGCATCCGCTGGATCAACGACTCCAAGGGCACCAACGTCGGCGCGACCCTGGCGGCGATCGACGGACTCGGACCCACCCTGACCGGGCGGCTGGTCTGGCTGGGTGGCGGCGTCGGCAAGGGCGCGGACTTCTCGCCGCTGGCCGAGCCGCTGGGTCGCCATGCCCGGGAGGCGATCGTGTTCGGCGCGGATGCCGAGCGGCTCGCGCAGGCGCTCGCCGGGCATGTGGCGGTGACGCGCTGCGCGACGCTCGCCGAGGCGGTGGCGCGTGCCGTGGTCGTCGCCGAGCCCGGCGACTGCATCCTGCTGTCGCCGGCCTGTGCCAGTCTCGACCAGTTCACCGACTATCGCTCGCGCGGCGACGCCTTCCGGGCCGAGGCCCGGGCGCGCGGCGCGGCCGACGAGGAGCGCCAACCGTGATCGCCGCGCTGCGCCGCCGCCTGTCCACCGACCACCAGCGCTGCGATGGCTGGCTGCTGATCGCGGCGGTCTCCCTGCTGATGGTGGGCTGGGTCATGGTCACCTCGGCCTCCACCGAAATTGCCGCCAGCCTGACCGGCAATCCCTATTATTTCAGTCTCCGCCACGGGGCCTTCATCCTGATCTCGCTGTTGATCGCCGTGCCCCTGGTGCGGGTGCCGCTCGCGCTGTGGAAGCGCTATGCCGGCTGGCTGCTGGTACTGGCCTTCGGCCTGCTGGTCGTGGTGCTGTTCGTGGGCACCGAGGTCAACGGCAGTCGCCGATGGATTCGTCTGGCCGTCATCAACGTGCAGGCCTCGGAAGTGGCCAAGCTGTGCCTGATCCTGTTCGTGGCCCGCTATCTCGAGCGTTTCCTGCCGGGGGTACGCCGCTACTGGTGGGACTTCCTCAAGCCGCTGGTGATTCTGGTGCCGTTCGGCGTGCTGCTGATCATGGAGCCGGACTACGGTGCGCTGGTGGTGGTGACCGGTTGCGTGATGGGCATGCTGCTGATGGCCGGGGCGCCGCTGATGCGCTTCATCCTGCTGCTGGCGCTGGTGGTGGCGCTGGGCGGCATCGTGGCGGTGGCCGAGCCCTATCGCCTCGAACGACTGACCAGCTTCACCAACCCCTGGGCGGACATGTATGACTCGGGCTACCAGCTGACCCAGGCGCTGATCGCCTATGGGCGCGGGCACTGGTTCGGCCTGGGGCTGGGCAACAGTGTGCAGAAGCTCTTCTACCTGCCCGAGGCGCATACCGACTTCGTGTTCGCGGTGATCGCCGAGGAACTGGGGCTGGTGGGCGCCGTGGCGGTCGTGGGGCTGTTCGCCGTGCTGGTGTACCGGGCGCTGCGGATCGGTCGGCGTGCCGAGCTGGCGCGATTGCCGTTCGCGGCCTATCTCAGCTACGGTATCGCCCTTGTCTTCGGTGCCCAGGCATTCATCAACATCGGCGTGAGTACCGGCATGCTGCCGACCAAGGGTCTGACCCTGCCGCTGCTCAGCTACGGCGGGTCGAGCCTGGTGGTGAGCGCGGTGATGGTGGCGCTGCTGGTGCGCGTCGATCTCGACACGCGGCAGGTGCTGCGCAGTGCCCCCGGCGGCAAGGCGCGCTGACGATCTTCAACACACTCAGGGAGCCATCAGGCGGTGATACAGGAGACGACTTCCTCCGCGCCCTTGCGTCGGGTGCTGATCATGGCCGGCGGTACCGGCGGGCACGTGATCCCGGCGCTGTCGCTGGCCGAGGCCCTGACCCGGCGCGGCGTTCAGGTGGAGTGGCTGGGCAGCCCGCGAGGCATCGAGAACCGTCTGGTGCCCGAGGCCGGGCTGGTGCTGCATCGCATTGCGGTGGCCGGCCTGCGCGGCAACGGCATGACCGGCTGGCTCAAGGCGCCGTGGCGGCTGTGGCGCGCGGTGGCGCAGGCGAAGCGCGTGCTGGCGAGCTTCGACCCGCAGCTGGTGGTGGGGCTGGGCGGCTTCGCCAGCGGCCCCGGCGGGCTGGCGGCCTGGCTGGGTGGACGGCCGCTGATCGTCCACGAGCAGAACGCGATCGCCGGGCTGACCAACCAGGTGCTGGCGCGGCTGGCGCGGCGTGCCTATGCGGCCTTCCCCGGAGCGTTTCGCAAGCTGGGCTCGCGTCGCGAGGCGATCGTCATCGGCAACCCGGTGCGGCCGGCCATCGCCCGTCTGGGCGAGACGCCCCGCAAGGCTGAAGCCATGCAGGATCGCCGCCTGCATGTCCTGGTGGTGGGCGGCTCCCTGGGGGCGGTGGCTCTCAACCGGCTGCTGCCCGAGGCACTGGCGCTGCTGCCCGACGCACGGCGCCCCGAGGTTCGCCACCAGGCCGGTCGCGAGCGGCGCGAGGCCACCGAGCAGGGCTATCGGGGGGCCGGGGTCGAGGCCCGGGTCAGCGAGTTCATCGATGACATGGCCGAGGCCTACGACTGGGCCGACCTGGTGGTCTGCCGTTCCGGCGCCCTGACGGTCAGCGAGCTGGCGGCCGCGGCGAAGCCGGCCCTGCTGGTGCCGTTTCCGCATGCGGTCGACGATCATCAAACGCGCAATGCCGACTACCTGGTGGAGGCCGGGGCCGCGCGACTGCTGCCCCAGGCCACCCTGAACGCGACCTCGCTGGCCTCCGTGCTGGAGGAGGTCCTGAATCCCCAACTTCTCGCCACCATGGCCGGGGCGGCGCGCTCGCGGGCGCGCCTCGACGCCGTCGATCGCCTGGTGGAAGGCTGCATGGAGGCCGCTCGTGAGCGATAGCCTGTTTTCCCCCGTCCCCGGCCAGCTCCGCAAGGGGCCGGGCATGCGACGCATCCGGCGCATTCATTTCGTCGGCATCGGCGGCGCCGGCATGTGCGGCATCGCCGAGGTGCTGGCCAATCAGGGCTACGAGGTCAGCGGCAGCGACCTCAGGGCCTCTGCGGTGACGGCGCATCTCGAGGGCTGCGGCGTGCGTATCGCCATCGGCCACGCCGCGGCCCATGCCGAGGGGGCCGACGTGGTGGTGGTGTCCACCGCGGTGGATGCCGGCAACCCCGAGATCGCCTGGGCCCGGGAGCACCGCGTCCCGGTGGTGCGGCGCGCCGAGATGCTGGCGGAGCTGATGCGCTTTCGCCACGGCATCGCCATCGCCGGCACCCACGGCAAGACCACCACCACCAGCCTGACCGCGACGCTGCTGGCCGAAGGCGGGCTGGACCCGACCTTCGTGATCGGCGGCAAGCTGACCAGTGCCGGCACCAATGCCCGGCTGGGGGAGGGCGATGTGCTGGTCGCGGAGGCCGACGAGTCGGACGCCTCCTTCCTGCACCTGCAGCCCATGGTCGCGGTGGTGACCAATGTCGATGCCGATCACATGGGGACCTACGCCGGGGACTTCGCGCGGCTCAAGGACACCTTCGTCGAGTTCCTGCACAACCTGCCGTTCTACGGCCTGGCGGTGCTGTGCCTGGATGATGCCAACGTGCGCGAGCTCCTGCCCCGGGTGCAGCGCCAGTTCGTGACCTACGGCTTCGACGCCCAGGCGGACTACCGGATCGCCGACTTCGTGCAGCAGGCCGGCGAGATCCGCTTCACGGCACTGCGCCCGGAAGGGCATGCGCCGCTGGCGGTGCGCCTGGCGATGCCCGGCGAGCACAATGCACTCAATGCCCTGGCGTCGATCGCCGTCGCTACCGATGCGGGTGTCGATGATGCGGCGATCCAGCGCGGTCTGGCGGGCTTCGCCGGCGTCGGCCGGCGTTTCCAGGTGCATGGCGAGTTCGCCCTGCCCGATGGGGATGGCCGGGTGATGCTGGTGGATGACTACGGACATCATCCGCGCGAGGTCGAGATGGTGATCCGTGCGGTACGTGCGGGCTGGCCGCAGCGGCGCCTGGTGATGGTGTACCAGCCGCATCGTTTCTCGCGTACCCGGGATCTCTACGAGGACTTCGTGCGCGTGCTGTCCGGGGTCGACACCCTGGTGCTGCTGGATGTCTACAGCGCCGGCGAGGCGCCGATCACCGGTGCGGAGGGACGGACCCTGGCGGGCTCGATCCGGCAGCGCGGCGAGGTCGATCCGCTGTTCGTCGAGGCCAAGGCCGAACTGCCGCGCCTGTTGCACAACGTGCTGCAGGATGGCGATATTCTGATCACCCAGGGGGCGGGCGACATCGGCGGTATCGCCCTGGCCCTGGCCGACTGTCAGCTGGACTTGCATGAGGTCGAACTATGAGCGTCAGGCATCAGGCGCGCACCGGGGCGCCATGTCCCGGGCGATACGGTCGCGTGATCGTGCTCTATGGCGGCAATTCGGCCGAGCGTGAGGTGTCGCTGGTCAGTGGTGCCGCCGTGCTGGCCGCCTTGCAGCGCGGCGGTGTGGATGCGCGCGGGTATGATCTGGCGGCCGGTGGCCTGAGCGGTCTCGAGGCGCTGGCGCCGGATCGGGTGTTCATCGCGCTGCACGGCCGGGGTGGCGAGGACGGGACCGTCCAGGGCGCCCTCGAGCTGCTCGGGGTCCCCTACACCGGCAGCGGCGTGCTGGCCTCGGCACTGGGCATGGACAAGCAGCGGACCAAGCAGCTGTGGCGGGCCGTCGGGCTGCCCACGCCGGAGAGCATCACGCTCGGCCCCGACTCGGACTGGGACGCGGTCGTGACACAGCTGGGCCTGCCGCTGATCGTCAAGCCCGTCCATGAAGGCTCGACGCTGGGGATTAGCATCGTCCACGACCGCCAAGCCCTGGAAGCCGCCTTCGGCGAGGCGGCGCGCTTCGACGCGGCGGTCATGGCCGAGCGCTACATTCAGGGTGACGAGTACACGGTGTCGCTGCTCGGCGACCGGACGCTGCCGGCGATTCGGGTCGAAGTACCCGGCGGGTTCTACGACTACCAGGCCAAGTATCACTCCGACGCCACTCGCTACCATCTGCCCTGCGGACTGAACGAGGCGGACGAGCGTACCCTCGGGGCGCTCTGCCGGGACGCCTTTCGTGCCATCGGCGGCCGGGGCTGGGGGCGTGTCGACGTGATGCGCGACGCTCGGGGACGCTTCTGGCTGCTCGAGGTCAACACCGTGCCGGGAATGACCGATCACAGCCTGGTGCCGCAGTCCGCCGCGCATGCCGGGATCGACTTCGATGACCTGGTGCTGCGCATTCTCGACACGGCGCTGGAGTCCTGACCCGGATGGCGGCGAGCGGGAGCGGTTCGCGGGGTTCCTGGCTGGGTGTCGTCCTGCTGCTGGTACTGCTGGTGGCCGGTGGCCGGGCGTTGTGGCTGTGGCTGGATCGGCCGATCGAGCGGGTCTCCATTCGCGGCGAGCTGGAACACGTCAGCGCGGATTACCTGCGCAGCAAGCTGGCGCCACTGGTGAGCGGCAGGACCTGGCTGTCGGTGGATCTCGGCGAGCTGCGCGAGCGGGCGCGACGCATCGAGTGGCTCGAGGAGGTCCGCGTGTCGCGGCACTGGCCCGATGCCCTGACCTTCGAGCTGTTCGAGCAGCATCCGGTGGCGCGCTGGAACGACAGCGAGCTGCTCAATCCCCGGGGGAAGGCGTTTCGTCGCGATTCGGTGACGGTCGACGAGCCGCTGCCTGACCTGGCCGGCCCGCACGGCAGCGGTGCGGAAGTGCTGGCCTGGTACGACCGCCTTCAGCGGCAGCTCAAGCCGCTGGGGCTCACGGTCACCCAGCTGCGCCTCGAGGACCGCGGCGCCTGGCGCTTTCAGGTCAATGACGGCCTCTGGGTGATGCTCGGGCGCAACGACAGACCGGCCCGGCTGGCCCGCTTCGTGGCGGCCTGGCGTCGCCAGTTGGGCGAACAGGCGTCGCGGATCCGCTACGTCGACCTGCGTTATCCCAACGGGGTTGCCGTCGCCTGGCATGGCGAGGATGCCGAGGCAGGTGCGGACGGCTGACGGGGGCAGGCGTCTGTCGTGATTCCGGTCACTAATTCCGGCCATCGGGGGCATGACGAGGTATTTCTTTCGCCAAAAAATCCCCGTATTCTGAGCCGAATTCTCTTGGGTCACGGCCTGCTTGGCGTTTACGTTCTATACTTCGACCCAACTTTGTATCTGCAAAAATACGGTTTCTCAATTCAGTGAAGATCGAGGAGTGATCCCGACCCATGGCAGGACAATCCAATGCTTCCAATATGGTGGTCGGGCTGGATATCGGAACATCCAAGGTCGTGGCGATCGTCGGTCAGCCCACGGACGATGGCGGGCTGGAAATCGTCGGTATCGGTTCGCACCCTTCCCGGGGCATGAAGAAGGGGGTGGTCATCAATATCGAGTCCACCGTCCAGTCGATTCAGCGGGCGGTGGAAGAGGCCGAGCTGATGGCCGGATGCGATATCCATTCGGTTTACGTGGGGATCGCGGGCAGCCACATAAGCTCGATGAACTCCGACGGTGTGGTCGCGATCAAGGACCGCGAGGTGACGCCCTCCGATATCGAGCGGGTCATCGACTCGGCCCGGGCCCGGGCCATCTCCGAGGGGCAGCGTATCCTGCATGTCCTGCCCCAGGAGTTCGCCATCGACACCCAGGAGGGCATCCGTGAGCCGCTCGGCATGTCGGGCGTGCGTCTGGAGGCTCGGGTGCATCTGGTGACCGCGGCGCTCAACGCGGTGCAGAATATCGAGAAATGCGTGCGGCGCTGTGGTCTCGAGGTCGATGCCATCATCCTCGAGCAGCTGGCGTCGAGCCACGCGGTACTTACCGAGGACGAGCGCGAGCTGGGTGTGTGCATGGTGGATATCGGTGGCGGCACGACCGACATCGCGGTGTTCACCGAGGGCGCCATTCGTCACACCTCGGTCATCCCCATTGCCGGCGACCAGGTCACCAACGACATCGCCATGGCGCTGCGCACGCCGACGCAGTATGCCGAGGACATCAAGGTCAAGTATGCCTGTGCCCTGACGCAGCTGGCGTCCAGCGATGAAATGATCAAGGTTCCCAGCGTGGGAGACCGCCCGGCTCGCGACCTGTCGCGTCAGTCGCTGGCCGAGGTGGTCGAGCCGCGCTACGAGGAACTGTTTACCCTTGTACGCGAGGAACTGCGGCGCAGCGGCTACGAGGATCTCGTGGCCGCGGGCGTGGTGCTGACCGGGGGGACGGCGCGCATGGAAGGCGTGGTCGAACTCGCGGAGGAAATCTTTCACATGCCGGTGCGCATCGCGAGCCCCCAGAATGTGCGGGGGCTGGTCGACGTGGTGCGCAATCCGATTTATTCCACGGGCGTGGGTTTGCTACTCTACGGAATGCGTGACGCCAAGCCGGGCGATAACCGTGCGGTGTCCGCCCAGCCCCGTAGAGAGGAAGTCTCACGGCGTGGTCTCAAGGATGGCATCTCGGCGCTGGAACGGGTCAAAGGCTGGTTCAAAGGAAATTTCTGACAAGGCCGAAACTGGCCAGGAGACGGGGCAAATGTTCGAACTGGTAGATAATGCACCTTCCAGCAGCGCTGTCATCAAGGTGATCGGCGTTGGTGGTGGCGGCGGCAATGCCGTCAATCACATGGTCGAGAGCAACATCGAGGGCGTCGAATTCATCTGCGCCAACACCGATGCGCAGGCCCTCAAACGGGTTGCCGCCAAGACCGTTCTCCAGTTAGGCAGCGAAATAACCAAGGGGCTGGGTGCCGGTGCCAGCCCGGACGTGGGCCGTCAGGCGGCGATGGAGGATCGCGAGCGCATCGCGGAACTGCTGCAGGGCGCCGACATGGTCTTCATCACCGCCGGCATGGGCGGGGGGACCGGTACCGGCGGTGCACCGGTGGTGGCCGAGGTGGCCAAGGAGCTGGGCATCCTGACCGTGGCCGTGGTGACGCGGCCCTTCCCGTTCGAGGGGCCCAAGCGCATGAAGGTCGCGGAGGAGGGCATGAAGGAGCTCTCCCAGCACGTCGACTCGCTGATCACCATCCCCAACGAGAAGCTGCTGGCGGTGCTGGGCAAGAGCGCGAGCCTGCTGACGGCGTTCAGTGCCGCCAACGACGTGCTGCTCGGCGCGGTCCAGGGCATCGCCGAACTGATCACCAGCCCGGGGATCATCAACGTCGACTTCGCCGACGTGCGCACCGTCATGTCGGAGATGGGCATGGCGATGATGGGCACCGGCGGCGCGACCGGCGAGAACCGGGCCCGCGAGGCCGCCGAGAAGGCGATTCGCAGCCCGCTGCTCGAGGATATCGACCTGCACGGCGCGCGCGGCATCCTGGTCAACATCACGGCCGGCCCGGATCTGTCGATCGGCGAGTTCAACGACGTCGGCGCCACGGTGCAGGAGTTCGCCTCCCAGGATGCCACCATCGTGGTGGGCACGGCGATCGACATGGAGATGTCCGACGAGCTGCGGGTCACCGTGGTGGCCGCCGGCCTGGACGGTGTCCGCGAGAAGCCGGCCGCCCGCGAGTCGGTCGCGCGGCCCGAGACCACCGACTACCGCAAGCTCCAGCAGCCGACCGTCATGCGTCAGCAGGCGGCCAAGGCCGAGCAGGAGGAGACCGCGAAGGCCCGTCAGGAGCGTCGCAAGGCCAAGGACATCGACGACTATCTCGATATTCCGGCCTTCCTGCGCCGCCAGGCCGACTGATCCATCCGGTCGGCGGGCGTCATGGGCGTGGCCAGCGACAAATTTTTGGTTAAACAGGCGTTCGATGGTATAGTGAACACTGTTTGACAATTTATGCAGCAGCCTGGTCATTGCCCATGATTAAGCAAAGAACCCTCAAGAACACCATGCGGGCCACGGGAGTCGGCCTGCACTCGGGCGAGAAGGTCTATCTGACCCTGCGTCCGGCGCCGGTCAACACCGGCATCGTGTTCGTGCGCACGGACCTCGAGCCGGAAGTTCGCATCCCGGCGCGCGCCGAGAATGTCACCGATACCACCCTGTGCACGGCCCTGTCGCGCGACGGCGTCAAGGTGGCGACCGTCGAGCACCTGATGTCGGCCTTCGCGGGACTGGGTATCGACAATGCCTTCGTCGAGCTGAGCGCACCGGAAGTGCCGATCATGGACGGCAGTGCCGGACCCTTCGTGTTCCTCATCCAGTCGGCGGGAATCGCCGAGCAGGAGGCGCCGAAGAAGTTCATTCGCATCAAGCGCGAGGTGCTGGTGCGCGACGGCGACAAGGAAGCCCTCTTCCTGCCCCATGAAGGCTTCAAGGTCACGTTCTCGATCGATTTCGACCATCCGGTCTTCGAGCAGCAGAAGCAGCTGGCCAGCGTCGACTTCTCGACCACCTCCTTCGTCAAGGAAGTCTCGCGGGCCCGGACCTTCGGCTTCATGCGCGACCTGGAGTTCCTGCGCTCGCAGAATCTGGCCCTAGGCGGCAGCCTGGACAACGCCATCGTCGTCGATGACTACCGCATTCTCAACGAGGGTGGGCTGCGCTACGAGGACGAGTTCGTTAAGCACAAGGTGCTCGATGCCATCGGCGACCTCTACCAGCTCGGCCACAGCCTGATCGGCGAGTTTCGCGGCGTGAAGTCCGGTCATGCCCTCAACAATCAGCTCTGCAGGGCCATGCTGGAAAACCCCGACGCCTGGGAGATCGTCACCTTCGAGGAGGCGTCCCAGCGAGCGCCGATCTCCTACTCGGCCCCTGCCATGGCCATGTGACGCGTTCTTCTACAGGCAACCAGGCATGCTTGACGCCAGCCCGACCGGGCTGGCGTTTTTCGTGGGCGATTCACGCGTCCCGGCTGTCGCCGTTCATCGACGCGTGGGCAGCGAGGCGCTCCAGGGCGCGCTTGAGTTGCGGGTCCTGGGTGTCCCGGGCGCAGGCCTGCAGTTCATCGGCGGCGGGGGAGGACAGCGTTCGGTGCTGGACCGGGGGTGGTCTGACCGGGCTGACGGGGCGCACCTTGAAGGTCAGGGCGAGCACGGCCTCGAAGCCGGGCAGTTCTCGTATCAGGCGCAGCAGGCGTGTCTGATCGTAACGCAGTGCGGTCAGCCAGTGGGCTCCATCCGTGATCAGGGTCAGGCGCCCATCCCGGTAGCCGCCCACGAACAGGTGGGGGCGCATCTCTTCCGGGAGATGATGGCGCAAGTGCGCCTGGGCGCGGTCGATGAGCTGTGCCTTGTGCAGCAGCCCGCCGAGGTCGGCGCCGGAGGGGCCCTGGGGGGAAAGGAGGCGTGTCGCGGGCTGGGCGCGAAAACGCTTAGCCTTTATACTCATTGGCTTGCCCGTGAAACTGCGAAAGCGATACTGCGCAATCTAGCATGCCCTGGAGCCCTTCGACAGCATGACCTGCCCCACTCCTGCCGCGAGTCGCGCCGATGGAACCGGTCGGCAGCGTGCCAGACGCACGTCGCGCTGGTGGCTGGCCGGCCTGCTGGTCGGTTGCCTGCTGCCGACCACGCTGGGGCATGCCGAAGCGCTCCGGCTCGCCGAACAGATCACCCAGATCTGCCTCATGGCGCCCGCGGCGATCCGCGAGGAATCGCGTCGGGCGCGCAAGCGGGCTTCGCACCGGTGGCCGACGAGTGTCGGTCGGCCCGGGCGCGAGACGCGTGTCTGGCGGCAGGTGGCCGGGCACGCCTGTTCCGGTGCGGATCTGGCGTCTCGCGCCCCCCGGGCACCGCCTTTCATTGTGTGAATGCGTGATCGAGGTTTTCGGTCGGCAGAGTGCCGCCGGCCTTCTTTGCACAATGATTGGATACTGCTAATGATCAATACTCTGGTTCGCAAGCTCGTCGGGTCCAAGAACGACCGTGAAGTCAAGCGCATGGGCAAGCTGGTCGCCGACATCAACCGTCTGGAAGAGGAGGTCGCGGCCCTCGACGACGACGCCCTGAAGGCACGCACGGCCCAGTTTCGCGAGCGCCTCCAGAACGGGGAAAGTCTCGATCGCCTGCTTCCCGAGGCCTTCGCCACGGTGCGCGAGGCCAGTCGTCGGATCATGGGCATGCGTCACTTCGATGTGCAGCTGATCGGCGGGATCACCCTGCACCGCGGGCGCATCGCCGAGATGAAGACCGGCGAGGGCAAGACGCTGGTGGCGACCCTGGCCGTCTATCTCAATGCGATTCCCGGCCGCGGGGTGCATGTCGTGACCGTCAACGACTATCTGGCCCGGCGCGACGCGGAATGGATGCGCCCGCTCTACGAGGCACTGGGGCTGACCGTGGGCGTGATCTACTCGGGGCAGACCTCGGCCGAGAAGCGCGAGGCCTATGCCTGCGACATCACCTACGGCACCAACAACGAGTACGGCTTCGACTACCTGCGCGACAACATGGCGTTCTCGCTGGAAGAGAAGGTCCAGCGGGAGCTGCACTATGCGATCGTCGATGAGGTGGACTCGATTCTCATCGACGAGGCGCGGACCCCGCTGATCATTTCCGGTCCGGTGGAGGAAAACACCGAGCTCTACAAGGTGGTCGACCGGCTGGCGACGGAGCTCGAGGTCTGCGAGGACGCCGAGGATCCGGACAGCGGCGACTTCACCCTCGACGAGAAGCAGAAGCAGGTGGAGTTGACCGAAAACGGCCACCACAAGGTCGAGGAACTGATGCGCCGGCAGGGGCTGCTCAGCGAGGACGACTCGCTCTATGCGGCCCAGAACCTGGGGCTGCTGCACCACATGCACTCGGCCCTCAGGGCGCGTCATCTCTTTCATCGCGATGTCGACTACATCGTCAGCAGTGGCGAGGTGGTGATCGTCGACGAGCACACCGGTCGCAGCATGCCCGGCCGGCGCTGGTCGGAGGGGCTGCACCAAGCCGTCGAGGCGAAGGAGGGCGTGGCCATCCAGAAGGAAAGCCAGACCCTGGCCTCGACCACCTTCCAGAATTACTTCCGCCTCTACGAGAAGCTGTCGGGCATGACCGGCACCGCGGATACCGAAGCCTTCGAGTTCCGCCAGATCTACGGGCTGGACGTGACGGTGATACCCACCAACAAGCCGATCGCGCGGGTCGATCACAACGACCTGGTCTATCTCTCGGCCCAGGAAAAGTTCGAGGCGATCATCGAGGACGTGAAGGCCCAGCGTGACGCCGGGCGTCCCGTGCTGGTGGGCACAGCCTCGATCGAGACCTCCGAGCTGCTGTCGGGGCTGATGAAGCAGGCCGACATTCCCCACAACGTGCTCAACGCCAAGCAGCACCAGAGCGAGGCGGAAATCATCGCCCAGGCCGGGCAGCCCGGGGCGATCACCATCGCCACCAACATGGCGGGCCGCGGTACCGATATCGTGCTGGGGGGCAACTGGGAGGCGGAGGTCGCCAAGCTCGACAATCCCTCCCAGGCGCAGATCGACGCCGCGAAGGCCGAATGGCAGCAACGTCACGATGCCGTTCTCGAGGCGGGCGGTCTGCATGTCATCGGCTCCGAGCGTCACGAGTCGCGGCGCATCGACAATCAGCTGCGCGGGCGCGCCGGTCGCCAGGGGGACCCGGGTTCCACCCGCTTCTTCCTCTCGCTGGAGGACAACCTGATGCGCCTGTTCGGTTCCGAACGGGTGCAGCGTCTGATGCAGGCGCTCGGGCTCGAGCGGGGCGAGGCGATCGAGCACAAGATGGTGTCCAACGCGGTCGAGCGGGCCCAGAAGAAGGTCGAGGGGCGCAACTTCGACATCCGCAAGCAGCTGCTCGAGTACGATGACGTGGCCAACGATCAGCGTCGCGTGATCTATGATCAGCGTGACGCGATTCTCGGTGCCGAGGACGTGTCCGAGAACGTGGCGGGCATCCGCGATGAAGTGCTCGACGAGGCGATCAGCGGCTTCGTGCCGCCCCAGAGCCTGCCCGAGCAATGGGATCTGGAGGGCCTGCAGCAGTATCTGAAGAGCGAGTTCAACCTCGATGTGCCGCTGACCCAGTGGGCCGACGAGGACGAGAACTTCCACGAGAAGGCCCTGCGCGAACGCCTGCAGACCCAGCATCGCGAGATCTATGCCGCCAAGGTGGAGGCCGTCGGTGAAGAGCTGATGCGGCGCTTCGAGAAACAGGTCATGCTTCAGGTGCTCGATACCCGCTGGAAGGAGCATCTGCAGTCGATGGATCACCTGCGCCGGGGCATCCACCTGCGCGGCTACGCCCAGAAGAATCCCAAGCAGGAATACAAGCGCGAAGCCTTCGAGCTGTTCCAGAGTCTGCTGGGCAACATCAAGCACGACGTGACACGCATTCTCAGCCACGTCCAGGTGCGGCGCCAGGAAGAGGTCGAGGAGCTGGAACGCCAGCGCCGCGAGACGCTGGAGCGCGAGAAGGCCAGCGCCACGCAGCGCCACGACGAGGTCGCGGAAGACTCCGACGAGGCGCCGGGCGGCGACCCGGCGCAGACGGTGCGGCGCGAGGGGCCCAAGGTCGGACGCAACGACCCGTGCCCCTGCGGCTCGGGCAAGAAGTACAAGCAGTGTCACGGCAAGCTGCAGTAAGCGACAATCCCGAACAGGTCAGGAGATGAAGCATGGCGGTAGGTGAAGCGGTCTTTCCCCGGATGTCGGTCCTCGATGGACTGCGTCTGGGCACGGCGGAAGCGGCGATCAAGAAACCGGGGCGACGCGACCTGGTGGTGGTCGAGCTGCCGGAGAATACCGCCGTGGCCGGCGTGTTCACGCGCAATGCCTTCTGTGCGGCGCCGGTGCATGTCGCCAGGGATCATCTGGCCCGCAGTGCCGTGCGCTACCTGCTGATCAATACCGGCAATGCCAATGCCGGCACGGGCGAGCAGGGGATGAAGGATGCCGAATACTGCTGTGGCGCCCTGGCGTCCCTGGTCGGCTGTGCCGGCGAGGCGGTACTGCCATTCTCCACTGGCGTGATCGGCGAGCCGCTGCCGGTGGCGCGGATCGAGGCCGCGTTACCGCGCGCCCTGGAGAGCCTGGATGATTCGTCCGAGGCCTGGCAGCGGGCGGGCGAGGGCATTCTGACCACGGATACGCGGCCCAAGGGCGCGACCGCCACCTGCCAGATTGGCGGTCAGACGGTCACCATCAATGGCATCAGCAAGGGCTCCGGCATGATCCAGCCCAACATGGCCACCATGCTGGGCTTCGTGGTGACCGATGCCGCCATCGAGTCGGATCTGCTCTCGTCGTTGCTGCGCGAAACGACCCAGGTCAGCTTCAACAGCATCACGGTCGACAGCGATACCTCGACCAACGACGCCTGTCTGCTGATGGCCACCGGGCGCAGCGCGCAGGTCTCGAGCCCGAAGGAGGTTGCCGCCTTCCGGGCCGCGCTCGAGGAGGTCATGGTGACGTTGGCCCAGGCCGTCATTCGCGACGCGGAGGGAGCAACGAAGTTCGTCACGTTGCAGGTCGAGCAGGCCCGGACGGTTCAGGAAGCCCGGGACGTGGCCTTCACCGTGGCCCATTCCCCGCTGGTCAAGACCGCCCTCTATGCCTCGGATGCCAACTGGGGGCGGATACTGGCGGCCGTGGGTCGGGCGCCGGTGGACGACTTCGACGTCAATGCCGTGACCATCGATCTGGGAGCGGTGCGCCTCGTCGAGCATGGTGGCCGTGCGGCCGACTATACCGAGGAGGCCGGCAGTCGCGAGATGGCGCGGGAAGACATTACCATACGCATCCTACTGGGACGCGGCGAGTCGGCGGCCACCGTCTGGACCTCCGACCTGTCGCACGAGTATGTCTCCATCAACGCCGACTATCGCAGTTGATCGGCGCATCATTTTCCGTCCCGCAACGAGAAACATCAAGGTTCTAGAGGTAAGTACGCAAGATGATCAAACGACGGGTGCATGTGGCAGCGGCTGCCATCTTCAGCGACGACGGAAATGAGGTGTTGCTGGCCAGACGCCCCTCCACGGTAGACCAGGGAGGGTTGTGGGAGTTTCCCGGGGGCAAGCTGGCACCCTACGAAACCGGCTTCGAAGCGCTGCGGCGCGAGCTGCACGAGGAACTCGGCATTTCCATCGAGCGGGCCCAGCCCCTGATTCGCGTGCATCATGAATACTCCGACAAGCATATCCTGCTCGATGTCTGGCAGGTGCACGGTTTCTCCGGGGAGCCCTACGGACGGGAAGGCCAGGCGGTTCGCTGGGTCAAGCTCGGCGAACTGTTCAACTACCCCTTCCCGGCCGCGAATCTGCCGATCCTGCGCGCCGTCATGCTGCCGACCGAATACCTGATCACCGCGGAAGAGGAGGACGATGGGGTCTTTCTCGACAAGCTGCAGCGTGCGCTGATCGAGGATGGCGTTCGTCTGGTACAGCTGCGTGCCAAGTCGCTGGATGAATCCGCGTACCTGGCGCGCGCTGAACAGGCCCTGCAGCTATGCCGTGAGCACGGCGCTCGCCTGTTGTTGAATACCGAGCCCGAGATGCTCGCGCACATCGATGCCGATGGTGTGCACCTGACCAGTGAACGACTGATGACCCTGGAGCGCCGGCCCATCGTCGAGGGCAAGTGGCTCTCCGCATCGACCCACGATGAAGGCCAGCTGGCCCGGGCCGGGCGAATCGGCTGCGATTTCGTGACCCTGTCGCCGCTGCGGACGACCCCCTCGCATCCCGATGCCGCGCCCCTGGGCTGGCACGATTTCCAGCAACTCGTGGAGCCCGCGGCCATGCCGGTGTTCGCACTGGGGGGCATGACCCGCCACGATGCCAATCATGCCCGTGCCGTCGGTGCCCAGGGCATCGCTTCCATTCGGGACTTCTGGCGCTGACTCGGGCCTCTCGAACAAGGCGTCGGACCCCGCGGGTTTCCGGCGCCAGTTGCCGGTCTCGCCGCAGTTATTGAAAAAAGTTGCTCAGGGGGCTTGTCAGGGCCGAAGGTGGGGCGTAAAGTACGCATCCGCTGCCGACGACGGGACACGTCACCGGCGGTGGAGAGGAGAAGCAAGTGGTTGTTTCCTCGACGGTTTTCGGAAGGTTGCGATGAAAATTGCACTTGCCAGGCCACGTCGAAACGCCTAGAATGCTCTCCCGTGATTCGGCAGGCCGGCGGCCGCCGCGGGATCGGTGTTCACCGATCGCCACGACGCCAGACGCCGCTTGACACGCCGGGCCGAATCGGTAGAATACAGCCTCTCTCGCAACGAGGCGCTCAACGAGCAACGGTTGCGACGCTCTTTAACA
>NZ_JAGXFD010000001.1:2329036-2502588 GCF_020148005.1 Modicisalibacter tunisiensis
GGAGCTTCTCCATGCGAGAGTAGGTCATCGTCAGGCATCTATCCCGCAAAACCCCGGCCCAACGGCCGGGGTTTTTGCGTTGGGGGCCGGGGAAATGGACCCACACCGGGCCTTTTGCCTGCTCCTGCAGCACGGGCAAGGGCCCACGCTGCCTCGTCGTTTATACCAGCCCACCGATTCCTCGGCCCTACCACCCACTCCTGAACTCCCCAACCTGCTCACCTCGCAGCCACTCCACCAGCCAGCTTGAACCTATCCTTGTCCTGCAAGCCCTCCATAATTCTCCGATGATGGAGCGCACATGATACGGTGCAGCGTGGAGCTAATCGGTCTGGATCCGAGCTGGCTGAATTGCCCCGTGCCAAGCGGGCATCTTGTTTTATGCCTGACGGAAGCGGGTCAGCCGATCTGCACGGAGCCGCGAGCGTAGCGCAGTCCCTTGTCGCGCTGCGTGGACATGAGATAGCCCAGCGACAGCGGGCCGACACGCCCCAGCAGCATGGTCACGATGAGTGTCAGCTGGCCACCCGCGCTCAGATCGGCGGTCACGCCCCGCGACAGGCCGACGGTGCCGAAGGCCGAGACACTCTCGAAGGCCAGGTCGAGAAAGGGCTTGCCGGATTCGGTCACGGTCAGCAGAAACAGGCAGGTAAATATCAGCAGCATGCCCGCCAGAGCCACCGCCACGGCCTTGATGACGGTTTCCTGGGGGATCGCCCGTCCGAAGGCCACGGGTTGCGCGTTGCCGCGGATGAAGGCTCGTGCCACCAGCAGCAGCACCACGAACGTCGTGACCTTGATGCCGCTGGCGGTGGACCCCGATCCGGCGCCAATGAACATCAACAGCATGGTCAGCAGCGCCGTGGGGTCGGTCAGCGCCCCGGTGTCCAGGGTACTGAAGCCGGCGGTGCGCGGGGTGACGGCCTGGAACCAGGCTGCCTGCAGCTTGGCGCCGAGGGTCTCGAGTCCCCCCAGGGTGGCGGGATTGCGCCATTCCAGTGCCAGCACCGCCAGTGTCCCGCCCAGGGACAGCCAGAGCGTGGCATGGAGGACGATGCGCGCATGCAGGGTCAGCCGCCGTGTTCGGCGCCACTCGAGCAACTCGGCGATGACCACGAAACCCAGCCCGCCGACGATGAACAGGCCCGTGATCACCAGATTGTCCAGCGGGCTGGCGACGAAATCGCTCAGGCTGTCCGGCCAGAGCGAGAACCCGGCGTTGTTGAAGGCCGAGACGGCATGAAACAGGCTGACCCACAGGCCGTGGGACCAGCCGAATCGTGGCACCCAGCTCAGCGCCAGCAGCAGCGTGCCGATCGCCTCGGCGACAAGGGCGAAGACCATGACCAGGCGAACCAGCGTCATCAACTCGCTGAACGAGGTGTGATTCAAACTCTCCTTGATCAGGTTTCGCTGGTAGAGAGGCAGCCGCATGCCCATGAGGACCAGTGTCAGGGCGGCGAAGGTCATGAAGCCCAGCCCGCCGACCTGGATCAGGCACAGTACCACCCACTGGCCGAACAACGTCAGATCGGCGGTCTCGATGACCGACAGGCCGGTCACGGTGACCGCGGAGGTGGCCGTGAACAGCGCCTCGTGCCAGTTCAGCGGCGTCGTGGCCGAGATTGGCAACCACAGCAGCAGGGTGCCGAACCCGCTGAGCAGCGCGAAACCGAACAGCAGGATCTCCGGTGGCGAGAGCTGGATCACGCGGCCGTGCGGCAGATGACGAAGCGGGCGCACGATGCGATGGCGGTAGCTCATGGCGCGCGTCTCAAAGTTGCTTGCCCAGCTCGCGAAGGGCGTCGAGATCCCCGATCAGCACCAGATGGTCATTGCCGCGCAGCGAGGTATCGCCGGCCGGATCCCGGACGACCTCGCTACCGCGCTTGATAGCGATGAGCGAGAGATCGGTTTCATCGAGGGGCAGGTCGGCCACGGTCGGGCAGCGTTCGCTGAGATTGTCGGTCGCCTGGAGCTCGACGATGAACTGCCGGTCGCCGAGCTGGATGAAGTCGACCATGGCGCGATAGTGCAGGCTCTCCGCGACGCGCAGGCCGGTATCGTACTCGGGATAGACGATATGATCGGCGCCGATATGCTTGAGCAGGCGATAGTGGGTATCGGAGTGTGCCTTGACCCAGATTTCCTGGACCCCCTGTTCCTTGACCAGCAGCGTGCAGATCATGCTGGCCTCGATGTTGTCGTCGACATCGATTACCACGGCGTCGTAGTCGCCCAGCGAGAGCTCGGCCAGCGCCTTTTCGTTGGTGATGTCGGCGACCACCGCATGGGTCAGCAGATCCGCCAGTGCGTTGACGCGATCCTCGCTGTGATCGACGCCCAGGACATCATTGTGCTGGCGACGCAATTCCTGGGCGACGGTCACGCCGAAATATCCCAGGCCGAGGATCGCGAACTGGTGAGCCATGACACCTCCTTGCAGAAAGACGGGGGCTAGTCGCGTGTCGCCTCAAGGGCGAGCCCGGCCTCGAGCTTGTCCAGCAGCCGGAAAAGGTCACGATACTCTGCCGTGCTCAAGGTCGCTACCAGCGACTGTTCCCAGGCCAGCGCCCGGGGAATCGCCGAGTCGAGCAGGTCGAGTCCCGCCTCGCTGAGTGTCAGCCACAGGGTGCGCTGATCGCTGTCATCGCGCTGCCGGCAGATGAGCTCGCGCGAGAGTAGTTGCGAGACTGCCCGCGACACCCGGGCCTTGTCCATGGCCGTCAGTTCGCAGATGCGCTTGGCGGTCAGTGGCTGGGCCTGCTGCAGCCAGGCCAGGATGCGCCACTGGGCGATGGTCAGGTCATATTGCTCGGCATAGATCGTGGACAGTGCCTGGCTGATGCGCTCCGCCAGGTTCGCCAGGCGATAGGGCAGAAATACCTTGAGGTCGAGTTCGGCACGGGATGCGGCAGTGGTCGAGTGCAAGCGGCGACTCCTGATGGGCCAGTCGTGAACGGTTCCCCGAGTATAATTCCGCCCCGAAAGTCGTGGCAGGGGAATGTGCTGTACGGAAAAGTTGACAGCTTTGTGGGTCGGCTACGACTAAGGGGGGGAGGAGGCCCCTTGAGCGATCGGAGGCATTGCGCATACTGTTTCAAATGAAACTTTATGCCGGGTCGGCGATGCTCGGTCCACTTCCCATGACTGCTGAAGGAGGTCGCGATGGCTGAATCGCCTCCTGTTCTTTATGGCTACTGGCGCTCCAGCGCCACCTACCGTGTGCGGATTGCCCTCAATCTCAAGCAGGTCGAGGTCGAGCATCGCAGCGTGCATCTGGTGCGAGACGGGGGCGAGCAGCACGCCCCGGCGTATCGACGCCGCAACCCGGAAGGGCTGGTGCCGCTGTTCATCGACAGCGACGGCACCTGCCTGTCCCAGTCGCTGGCGATCATCGAGTATCTGAACGAGACGCGTCCCGGTGCATCGCTGCTGCCCGAGGACCCTGTGGCCCGCGCCCAGAGCCGTTCCCTGGCCCAGGTCATCGCCTGCGAGATCCATCCGCTCGACAACCTGCGGGTCCTGAAGTATCTGAAGCGCGAGCTGGGGGTCGAGGAGCCGGACAAGCTGCGCTGGTATCGCCACTGGGTCGCACAGGGACTGGCGGCGCTCGAATCCCGGGTGGCCGGGTGGTCGACGCCGTTCTCGCTCGGCGAGCGGCCCGGTCTGGTCGAGCTGTGTCTGGTGCCGCAGCTCTACAATGCGCGGCGTTTCGACTGCCCGCTCGATGACTATCCGGCGCTGGTCGCGCTGGATGCCCGGGCTCGCGATCTCGAGGCGTTCCGGCGGGCCGCCCCCGAGCTGCAGGCCGACGCTGTCACGGCATGAACGATTTCGGTTATCGCAGTGCTTTCTGCTGCAAAATGCTCAAGGTACGGCAGAATCGGGTGCGAGGTTGGTGCAAGCTCACCGCTTGGCGCTACAATCGCTGCCCTGTTTGCCAAACCCTGTGGGCGGCCTTTGGCACAACAATAAAACCTTCAAGGTGTGTGTTATGACGACAAGAGAAAAACCGCAGAATCTCTGGATGGGTCGCTGGGGCTTCGTGCTTGCCGCGACCGGCTCCGCGGTGGGGTTGGGCAATATCTGGAAGTTCCCCTACATGACCGGGGAGTACGGCGGCGGGGCCTTCGTGCTAGTCTATCTGCTGTGCATCGCGGCCATCGGCATCCCCATCATGATGGTCGAGATCGGCTATGGTCGTCGCGGCCGGGGCAGCCCGATCGACGCCATTCGGCGCGTGGCCCGGGAATCCGGCCAGGGAGCGGGATGGTCGCTGATCGGCTGGATGGCGATGCTCTGCGGCTTCATGATTCTTTCCTTCTATGTGGTGGTGGCCGGCTGGTCGGTTTCTTATCTGTGGAAGACGGTGACCGGCGGGCTCAACGCCGACACGGTCGACGGCATGGCGGCGATCTTCGGGGCCAACAACGCCAGTCCCTGGAACCTCGGCTTCTGGAGCACGCTGGTGACGGTGGTCACCATGGTGATCGTCGGCAAGGGCGTCCAGGAAGGCATCGAGAAGAGCGTGCGCTGGATGATGCCGGGCATGGTGGTCATGCTGGGTATCATGATCGTCTACGCCATGTTCTCCGGTGGCTTTGGTCAGGCGCTGGACTTCCTGTTCGGCTTCGAGATCGGCAAGCTTTCCAGCGCCGGCCTGCTGGCGGCCATGGGGCATGCCTTCTTCACCCTGTCCCTGGCGTCCGGGGCGATCCTCACCTACGGCTCCTACCTGCCCGACGGCAAGTCCATCGCCCGTACCACCTTCACCGTGGCGATCTGCGACACCCTGGTGGCCCTGATGGCCGGTCTGGCGATCTTCCCGGTGATCTTCGCCAACGGCCTGGATCCGGCCAGTGGCCCGGGACTGATCTTCATGAGCCTGCCGCTGGCCTTCGAGCAGATGCCGCTGGGCACCCTGCTGGAAGCCATCTTCTTCATCATGCTGACCATGGCCGCGCTGACCTCGGCGATCTCGATGATCGAGGCCACCGTGGCCTGGCTCAACGAAAGCAAGGGCATTTCCCGGGTCAAGGCGGCCTGGGGGACCGGCATCGTGCTGTGGATCGTCAGCACGCTGGCCATGCTGTCGTTCAATGTCGGTGCGGACTGGACGCTGGTCGGCAAGAACGTCTTCGGCTGGCTGGACTACCTGACCTCGCGCTGGATGATGCCGCTGGGCGGCCTGGGCATGGCCATTCTCGCCGGCTTCGTGCTGCGCGACGACATCTTCCGCTCCGAGCTGGGCCTGAGCCGCACTCAGCACGCCCTGTGGCTGTTCATGATCCGCTACGTCAGCCCGCTGGGCATCGTGGTGATCTTCATCGACGCGCTGGGCGTGATGACGCTCGACATGGGCCGTCAGTGGCCCTGGCTGCTGGCGGCGCTGGTCGTGCTGACCGTCATCGGTGAACTGTTCAGCCCGCGCCTGCGCAAGCAACTGGCCGGCTGATCCCGCCCTCCGGGACAGCCTGACCCGACGCCTCCGACGAAATCCCGTCGGGGGCGTCTTGCGTTCCAACGATCGAGTTATATGCTGGCAACCAGACGTTACTGGTACCGGGCGCCCCAGTTCATTATTTTTACGTATAAGATTTATCGACTTTCTATGTTTTCGTTATAACAGGGTGCCCCATGTTGTCGACCGACGATGCCGTCTCGAATCCCGCGCGTCTCGCGGCGCTGCGCGACTTCCCGCGTGGGCAGGTCTGTCTGGTCGGGGCCGGCCCCGGCGATCCCGAGCTGCTGACGCTCAAGGCGCTCAAGCGGTTGCAGACGGCCGATGTGGTACTGCACGAC
This sequence comes from Modicisalibacter tunisiensis, assembly GCF_020148005.1. Taxonomy (GTDB): domain Bacteria; phylum Pseudomonadota; class Gammaproteobacteria; order Pseudomonadales; family Halomonadaceae; genus Modicisalibacter; species Modicisalibacter tunisiensis. The sequence continues at coordinate 2,334,842 of NZ_JAGXFD010000001.1, forward strand.
CGCCTGGTGAGCGACGAGATTCTGGCGTTGATCCCCCCGCACACGCAGCGGCTCTACGTCGGCAAGGCGCGCTCCCGACACAGCGTGCCCCAGTCGGGCATCAATCAGGCGCTGGTCGACTGGGCTCGCCGCGGCAGGCGGGTGGTACGTCTCAAGGGCGGGGACCCTTTCATCTTTGGCCGCGGCGGCGAGGAGCTGGAAAGCCTGGCCCAGGCGGGGATCGACTTCGAGGTGGTGCCCGGCATCACCGCGGCGTCCGGCTGCGCGGCCTACGCCGGCATCCCCCTGACACACCGGGATCACGCCCAGTCGGTGCGTTTCGTCACCGGGCATCTCAAGAACGGCAGCTGTGACCTGGACTGGCCGGCGCTGGCGCGCGAGGGGCAGACGCTGGTCTTCTACATGGGGCTGGGCAGCCTCGATGTCATTCGGCGGGAACTGCAGGCTCACGGCCTGGCCGGAGACACGCCTCTGGCGCTGGTCGAGCAGGGCACCACGGCGCGACAGCGCGTTCACGTCGGTTCCCTGGCGGCCCTGCCGGCGAGCCTCGACAGTGACAGCATCCGGCCGCCGACGCTGATCGTGATCGGTCACGTCGTGGGCCTGCAGGAAAGGCTCGACTGGTTCGAGGCCCAGCGTGCCACCAGCCGCGGCTGGGACGAGGGCAAGCACCCGACACCGCAGGCGCAGGCCGACAGTGCCTGACATCGGCGCCTCGGATTGACGGAAGTCGGTCGGGCTTCCGAGAATGACGGCAACACGTCACGGGAGACCGACATGAATGTCGAGCAGCTGGACATCCGCGATCACCTGGCGCAGTTCGCGCCCTTCGACAGCCTGTCGGACGATCTGCTCGACAAGGTCGCCGCGTCGGTCGAAATCCGTTACTTCCAGGCCGGCACCGAACTGCTGGTCAAGGACCAGCCGATCGAGGCCCTCTGGTACGTGCGCAGCGGGGCGGTGGAGATGTACCTGCGCAACGGCCGGCTGTTCAACCGGCTGGGGGAGGGCGACATCTTCGGCTACTCGGATCTGCTGCGCAATCGTCGGGTGCGCTATCCGGTCCGGGCCATCGAGGACACCCTGATCTACTTCATTCCTGCCGAGGTGTTCGAGGAAGTCTGCGACCAGGACGATGAATTCGCCGAGTTCGTCGACACCGGTGGCCAGCGGCTCAAGGCCACGGTCGAGCAGCAGCGTCACGACAGCGACATGATGACCACCCGGGTACGCAAGCTGCTCGGTCGCCCCGCCGAGATGATCGAGGCCGGCGTGACCCTGCAGGAAGCGGCACAGCGCATGCGCGATGCCAACACCACCTGCGTGCTGGTCATCGAACCGGCGGAAAAGGCCTCGCCGTATACCTTCATCGATCGCGATGGTCACGGCCGCCGCCTGTGCGGCATTCTCACCGACCGCGACTTCTGCACCCGCGTGCTGGCCGAGGGAGTCACGCCCCAGGCCCCGGCGACCGATGCGATGTCCCGGCAGCTGATCGTGGTGCAGTCCGACGAGACGGTCTACGAGGCGATGCTGAGCATGCTGCGCAACCAGGTTCACCACCTGCCCGTGCTGCACCGGCGTCAGCCGATCGGTGTCCTGCACCTTTCCGATATCGTGCGCTACGAGACGCACAGCAGCCTCTTCCTGGTCAACAACATCTTTCTCCAGAACGAGGTGGGCCAGCTTGCCCACCTGTCCGAAGAGGTGCGCACCGCCTTTGCCCGGATGGTGGCCGACGGCGCCAACTCGGAGATGGTGGGGCGGGCGCTGGCGACCGTGGGGCGCAGCTTCGCACACCGCTTGATCGAGCTCGCCGAAGCCAGGCTGGGCCCGCCGCCGGTACCCTACTGCTTCATGGTGCTGGGGTCGATGGCGCGTGACGAGCCGACCATCACCGCCGACCAGGACAATGCCCTGGTGCTCGACGACCGCTTCGAGCCTGAGCAGCACGACGCCTATTTCGAGGCCCTGGCCAAGTTCGTCAGCGACGGCCTTGCCGCCTGTGGCTACCCTTACTGCAAGGGCGACGTGATGGCCACCAACCCGCGGTGGCGCCAGCCCCTGCAGGTCTGGAAGCGCTACTTCACCGAGTGGATGGATGCGCCCAATCCCGAGCGGCTGCTGCACAGTTCGATCTTCTTCGATCTGGCGGCGGTACATGGCGAGGAGCCGCTGGTCGAGGCCCTGCAGGACCTCATTGCCGAACGCGCACCACAGCGGCCCTTCTTCCTCGCGGCGATGGCCCGCAATGCGCTCGGCCGCACGCCACCACTGGGCTTCTTCCGTACCTTCGTCATGGAACAGGACGGCAAGCACCGCAAGTCCATCAATCTCAAGCGGCGCGGTACCGCGCCACTGGCCGATCTGGTGCGCGTGCATGCCCTGGCCTGTGGCTCGAAGGCCCAGAACACCTTCGCTCGGCTGGACGACATCGCCAAGACGCGACTGCTGGCCGAGGGCGTCAACGAGCGGCTGCGCTACGCCTTCGAGTTCCTCTCGATGGTGCGCATCCGGCATCAGGCCCACGATATCGAGCAGGGCGAGGAGCCCGACAACAATATCGAGCCGGAAAACATCGACAGTCGCGAGCGACACCATCTCAAGGATGCCTTCGAAGTGATCAGTCACGCCCAGAAGTTCCTGGGATTCCGCTATCCCATGCCCTCGAAACGGGCGCGCGGATGAAGGCCGGCGGAGTCTTCAGGCACCGCGAGACGCGGCCGGACTGGGATGCCTACCTCGCCTCGCGGGCCCGGGAGGCCCGGGATCCGCGTCTGGTGAACTTCTTCTCGGCCGGCGTGGAGGCGCTGTCTCCCGACACGCCGATCGGCCGGGTGCCGCTGGCGGCCCTGGATCTGGAGACCACCGGCCTGGATGCCGGTCGGCACGACATCGTCAGCATCGGGGTCATGCCCTTCACCCTGGAGCGGATACGGGTCCGCGAGGGGCGCTACTGGGTGCTGTCGCCCCGGCGCAACCTGAGCGAGGAGTCCGTCGCCTTTCACCACATCACGCACTCGGAGGTGGCCGGCGCTCCCGATCTCAGCGCGATTCTCGATGAGCTGCTGGCGTGCCTGTCGGGACGCCTGGTGGTGGTCCACTACCGGCGTATCGAGCGCAGCTTCCTGGACGCGGCGATTCGCGAGCGCCTCGGCGAGAGCCTGCTGTTTCCGGTGATCGACACCATGTCGCTGGAAGCCCGCATCCATCGTCAATCCTGGTGGGCCCGGTTGCGTCGCTGGCTGGGCCAGCCGGTCGCCTCGATCCGGCTTCACGAGAGTCGCCAGCGCTATCATCTGCCGCCCTACACCGGCCACCATGCCCTGGTGGATGCCCTGGCCACGGCGGAACTGCTGCAGGCGCAGGTGGCCCGCTATCACACCCTGGAGACCCCGGTGGGCGAGCTCTGGCGCTAGTCGGTCGTTCCGCCCGCTCAGTCCGGGGCAGGAAATCCGTTCAGCCCGGCAGAAACGCAAACGGCCCGCCGAAAGGCGGGCCGTTGTCGTTGCGAAGGACTCGGCTGTCAGGTCCGGGGCTCGCTGCGCAGGCCCTGGATGATGGCGTAGCACGCCGCCAGCAGGACCAGCGTGAAGGGCAGGCCGGTGGAGATGACCGCTGCCTGCAGCGCACTCAGGCCGCCGCCCAGCAGCAGGGCGATGGCGATCGCGCCCTCGATCAGGGCCCAGAAGATGCGCTGCGGCTTGGGCGCATCGACCTTGCCGCCGGCGGTGATGGAGTCGATCACCAGCGAACCGGAGTCGGACGAGGTGATGAAGAACACCATGACCAGGATGATGCCGATGAAGGAGGTGATGCCGGTCAGCGGCAGCTGGCCGAGCATGACGAACAGCTGCAGCTCCAGGGCAGCATCCTTGACCCCCTCGAACCCGTTGGCGATGACCTGGTGAATGGCGGTGGTGCCGAAGGCGGTCATCCACAGCACGGAGACCAGCGAGGGCACCAGCAGCACGGCGATCAGGAACTCGCGTACCGTGCGGCCGCGGCTGACGCGAGCGATGAACATGCCCACGAACGGCGACCAGGAGATCCACCAGGCCCAGTAGAAGGCGGTCCAGCCCTGCACGAAGTTGACGTCTTCACGGCCGAAGGGATTCGACAGCGCCGGAAGGTTCTTCAGGTAGGAGCCCAGGTTCTCGAAGAAGCCGGTGGCGATCATCAGCGTGGGGCCGACGAAGATCACGAAGGCCAGCAGCAGGAAGGCCAGGACCATGTTGAGCTGCGAGAGGCGCTGGACGCCCTTGTCGACGCCCAGCACGACCGACCCCAGCGCGACCAGGGTGATGCCCATGATCAGCACGACCATCGCCACGTTGTTGTTGGGCGTGTCGAACAGATAGTGCAGCCCCGCGGACGCCTGGGATGCCCCGATGCCCAGTGAGGTCGCCAGACCGAACAGGGTGGCGAACACGGCCAGGATGTCGATGAGGTGGCCCGGCCAGCCCCAGACGCGCTCACCCAGGATCGGGTAGAAGATCGAGCGCATGGTCAGCGGCAGGCCCTTGTTGTAGGAAAAAAGGGCCAGCGCCAGGGCGACCACGGCATAGATGCCCCACGGATGCAGCCCCCAGTGGAAGATGGTGGCGGACATGCCCAGTGCGATGGCGCCCTGCTCGTCACCCTGGGCGGCGCCCAGCGGCGCCCAGTCGGTACGCACGCCGTTCTCGACGGTGGTGCCGCCCAGCGAGGTGCCGAAGTGGGTCATCGGCTCGGAGACGCCATAGAACATCAGGCCGATGCCCATGCCGGCGGCGAACAGCATCGCGAACCAGCCGGCGTAGCTGAAATCCGGCTTGGCGTGAGCTCCGCCGATGCGCACCTTGCTCAGCGGCGTGAAGATCAGCACCACCGAGACGATGACGAAGATGTTGGCGGACAGCAGGAAGAGCCAGCTCAGGTGACTGGTCAGCCACTGGCGGGCACCGTTGAAGATCGGCCCCATCTGGTCGGGCAGCGCGAGAGTGATGATCACGAAGAACAGGATCAACAGCGACGAGATCGTGAAGACCTTGCCGTGCAGGTCGACATCGAAGCCAAACTTGTTGGTGGTGATGTTGTCCTGTCCGATCACGTAATCGGTATCGATGAGATTGGCCGGGCCTTCAGGGGCTGGCACGCCTTCCTGTGGCGGCTCCGGCTGGCTGTTGGTGTCTTGAGCCACGGGTTGTCTCCGTTTTTCAGTCCGAGATGCAATGTCGGGGATGATACCGCTCTCGACATTCCCCTTGCGTTCCCCATGCGTCGTTCGAGCGTGTTTCGCCGGCAGGGGGCGGCGACTCGACAGGAACGCGCAAGCGTCAGGAATTATCCTGAATCAATAAATCCCTGCCTACCACCTTTCGGGAGAAATTGCGGCACAAAGATGGTGAAACCGGCCGTTCGGCGATGCGTCGAGGCAACATCGCGATGCACCGCCCGGCGAAGGTCGAGATGACGGCGCCGGCCGATCTGCGCTACATTCAAGCGACCGTTTGAATCTGCTGGAGTCCCGTTCATGGCCTACTATCAGGCACCCCTGCGTGACATGCGCTTCGTGCTCAACGAGGTTTTCCAGGCCGGTGACGAGTGGGCCGCCATGCCCGCCACCCGCGAGCTGACGCCCGATCTGGCCGATGCCATCCTCGAGGAAGCGGCCCGCCTGACCCGCGCCGAACTGTTCCCGCTCAACCAATCCGCCGACGCTCAGGGGTGTCGTTTCGAGGCCGGGCGGGTCGCCACCCCGGACGGCTTCAAGGAAGCCCGGCGCACGCTGGCCGAGGGCGGCTGGTTCGGCCTGGGCGGCAACCCCGAGCATGGCGGCCAGGGCATGCCCAAGCTGTTGACCGTCGCCTTCGAGGAGATGCTCTACGCCACCAATACCGGTTTCGCCCTGTATCCGGCGCTCAACACCGGCGCGACCCTGCTGCTGGATCATCACGCCCCGGAGCCGGTCAAGCGTGTCTACCTGCCGCGCATGTACGCCGGCGAGTGGCTGGGTACCATGTGCCTGACCGAACCGCACTGCGGTACCGATCTCGGGCTGATTCGCACGCGTGCCGAGCCCCTGCCGGGGGAGGACACCACCGGACAAGCGCGCTATGCACTGACCGGCAGCAAGATCTGGATCACCGGCGGCGAGCACGACATGGTCGACAACATCGTGCATCTGGTGCTCGCCAGGCTGCCCGATGCCCCGGCCGGTACCCGGGGGATCTCGCTGTTTCTGGTGCCCAGGCGCAAGCTGGACGCGGCGGGCGAGCCTGGCGAGACCAACGGGGTCAGCTGTGGCGGCCTCGAGCACAAGATGGGCATCAAGGGCAGCGCGACCTGCGTGATGCACTTCGACGCCGCCGAGGGCGTGCTGATCGGCGAGCCGCATCAGGGCCTGGCGGCGATGTTCACGATGATGAACTACGAGCGGCTGTCGATCGGGCTGCAGGGGCTGGGGCTAGGCGAGGTCGCCGGCCAGAGCGCCATGGACTTCGCCCGTCAGCGGCGCCAGGGGCGGGCGCCGCAGGGCGCGGCGGAGCCCGACCAGCCGGCCGATCCGATCCTGGTGCACCCCGACGTGCGTCGCATGGCGTTGGACATCCGCGCCTGGAACGAGGGCGGGCGCGCCTTCGCGGGCTTCGTCGCCGGCCAGCTCGACCGGGCGCGCCTGCATCCCGACGCCGCCGTGCGCGAAGACGCCGAGGCCCTGGTGGCTCTGCTCACGCCGGTGGCCAAGGCCTTTCTCACCGATCGGGGCTTCGACGTCACCGTCGAGGCCCAGCAACTCTATGGCGGCAATGGCTACTGTGTGGAGTGGGGCGCCGAGCAGTACGTGCGTGATGCGCGTATCGCGATGATCTATGAAGGCACCAACGGCATTCAGGCGATGGATCTGGTCGGACGCAAGCTGTTCCGCAATCAGGGCGCTCTGGTCGCGCGACTCGTCGAGCGCGTCCGCAGTGAGCTCGACGCGCAGCGCGACCCGGAACTGGCCGATGAACGCCGGCGCGTCAGCGAGGCCGTGACCGGACTGGAGCGCGCCACGTCGGCCTTGCTGGCGCGGGCCCGGGGGGATGCCGCCGAGCTTGGGGCGGCGGCGGCCGGTTATCTCTCTCTGCTGGGCCATGTCGTCTATGCCTGGCTGTGGTGGCGCATGATGACCACGGCCCGGCAGGGCCTGCAGCAGCAGGGGCCCTCCGGCGACGCCTTCTATCGCGCCAAGCTGGCGGTGGGGCGCTATTTCTTGACGCGCCTGCTGCCCCGGGTGGAGTCGCTGGAGCAGGAGATCGGGGCGGGCGCCGAGACGCTGATGGCGCTGCCCGAGGAGGCCTTCTACCCGAGGGATTGAGTATTGAAGAAGCCCCCCTGCGGCAAGGACCCCGACCTTGCCACAGGGCGGCCCCCCGGGGCTCACCGTTCAGGGGGTCACATCGCGGAAGCGGGCGTTGACGAAGCAATAGATCGCATAGGCCATCAGGCCGAGCGCGACCACGCCGAGCAGCCAGGGGCCGAAGGGCTGGCGGGCCAGCACGTTCAGGGCGCCGCCCAGCCCCTGGGCCTGGCTAGGGTTGGTCTGGACGGCGGCGACGACCAGAAAGCCGCCGATGATCAGGAAGACCACTCCCCGTGCGGAAAGCCCCCAGCGCGTGGCTGCCTCGGCCAGGTGTTGCTGGGCGTCGCTCATCTCGATCATGTGCCAGTTCTTGAGATACGAGCGCTTGACCGCCCGCCAGATCTGACGAATGCCCACGCCGGCAAAGCCGATGCCGATCGCCAGTACCAGCAGCACGCCGCCGGGATGGCTCATCAGTTCCGCCGTGCGGTCGGTGGTCGAGGTGTTGCCGGTCGCGGCGTTGCGCAGCAGGTTGGCACAGTACAGTGCCAGACCGGCGTAGATGCCGCCGCTGATCAGAAATCCGGCTCGGGTGACGAGCCCGCGTATCCCGTGGCCGAGGTGCTCGGTATCCAGCAGCACCTGGATGAGCCGCCACAGGGCATAGGCCAGCAGGCCGAGGCCCAGCAGGGCGAGCATCACGCCGCCGAAGGGCTGGGTGGCCAGCTGGGTGATGGCTTCCTTGGTGCCGGCGTTGCGGCCGCCCAGGTCGGCGGCGGCCAGGCTGGCCAGGCCGCCGACAATCAGGTAGACGATGCCCTTGGCGACATAGCCGCAGCGGGCAATGATCTTGATCGTCAGAATCAAGGCGTGGGAATGAAAGTTCACAAGCGCTCCTTGCTTGTTCGTGGTGGATGTCACGAGCCGGCATGCCCTTGCGGCTCATTCTCGTTGCGGGGCGAGCGCCTGCCGCTTGTGCCAGGCCAGGGGCTTGAGCAGCTCCAGAATCTCCAGGTATTCCGCCAGGCTGTCACCCACCATGATATAGAAATGTGCCTGCGGATCAGGGGTGGCCAGAATCAGGTAGCGAATGCCTTCCACACCTTCCCGGTAGGCACTGCCGACCTCGATGTCGGGGCTGGCCACGTGGATCGTGTAGGCGCCCGCGACCTGCTCGAGCGGCGTGAAACCGGCGCGATCGAGAAAGGTCGCATCATCGCTCGGGGTGGTCTCCCCGGTGTGGATGAGTTCATGGAGCGTGTTGCAGCGCTTGACCAGCTTGCCGTCGCTGAGCCGGTAGACGCCCTGGCCCGTCAGGTCTTCTCTCGGCATGGCTTTTCCTCCGGGTGTATTGCCAGTGGTCCTCCCAGTGTCGTCCAACTCGCGCGGAATGTCGTCAGGTTCGCCGGCGTGGGAACACGCCTCCGCCAAGGAAAAAGGCGCAGTGTCGCCGACAGGTGACATTTCAACTGCCTGTTTTCAAAGGATTATTCGGGTGAGTCCGGTAGTCTGGTCGCGACACGGCCCGCCAGTCGGCGTTTGGCAACACTCCATGGCCCGGCAGGGCCGTGCCGACCCGTCGCCGGGTTGTGGGTTTGTTTTCAAGTTTTTGATTTTATTGATTTAAGATATTTTCTGGCACACCTTTGGCAATGTATTGGGTGAACGGGAAGGCGAGGCAGCAAGCGCTCTCGCGCGTTTCACTCCCTTCCTTGCCGTTCACTGCGATGTGTGACTCAGGTTGCGATGAGATGGCACCGCCTTCGGGCATGGAAAGGTGCTTCGGGAAAGGACTCCCCGGCAAGGATGCCACCCGAATTGCGGCGTCCCGCCCACGGCGGGGCTGCAATGAACGACGCCCGAGACCGGCGTCGTTGCGGGGCTTTGCCCCTTCGACATTCCGCCAGTCCCGGAATGTTCGTGACCCTTCAGTTCCCTGCGTACCTGGACCGCCCACGTTGGCGGTCCTTTTTTTATGCCTCTCCTTGGTCACTGTTGGTCGGATCCGCGCTCTCGTCCGGCCGGGAGCGGGCTAGCGCGCGGGTTCAGTCGCGGTGCTCGGTATCCTCCCGGCCGGGCTTCTCGCGTACCGTGCCATGCGGGCCGTGAATCACCAGGTCGACGGCATCGCGTTCGGCCATGGCCCGTCCGTGGGCGATTGCCTCGGCCGGGCTCGAGAACTGCTCCTCGCCGTGCTCGGTGTCGCCCTGGCGGACTCCCCATTCGTCGTCGTGGGCTATCACCTGGACTTCCGCTGTCATCGCTCGCCTCCTCCGCTGAGTTCGAGATTGCCACCCGGCGTGTCGGTCGGGGCACCGCCGCCGGCCGGTCACGCCATCATCAGCGTGGTTGGCGTGTTCGGCCGCGTCTGTAGCAAATCGTCAGCATCGGGTTGAAATGCGTAAGCCGGCGAAGTGCGTTCCTTACTCGACGCGACCCAGCAGCAGGAACTCGAGCAGGGCCTTCTGGGCGTGAAGCCGGTTGCCGGCCTCCTGCCAGACCACGGCGCGCGGATCGTCGAGCAGCGTCTCGCTGATTTCCTCGCCGCGGTGCGCGGGCAGGCAGTGCAGGAACAGGGCATCCCCGGCGGCCCGGTCGAGCAGGGCTTCGGTGACCTGGAAGCCGCGGAAGGCCTGCTCGCGCCGGGCCTGTTCCTCTTCCTGACCCATCGAGGCCCAGACATCGGTGGTCACCAGATCGGCGCCGTCCACCGCCTGTTGCGGGTCGCGCAGCACGCTGACGCGCTCGCCGGCGGCGGCGAGGATCGCCGGGTCCGGATCGTAGCCTTCGGGGCAGCAGATGCGCAGCTGGAAGTCGAACTGGCGGGCGGCATTGATCCACGAGTGGCACATGTTGTTGCCGTCACCGATCCACACGGCGGTCTTGCCGCGTACCGAGCCCCGGCATTCGGTCCAGGTCATCACGTCGGCCAGCAGCTGGCAGGGATGGTAGTCGTCGGTCAGGGCATTGATCACCGGCACCGTGCTGGCGGCGGCGAAGGTTTCCAGGCCGGCGTGGGAGAAGGTGCGAATCATTACCGCATCGACCATCTCGGACAGCACGCGGGCGGTGTCGGCAATGGGCTCGCCGCGGCCCAGCTGGGTGTCACGCGGGGACAGGAACAGGGCATGGCCACCGAACTGGGCCATCGCCGTCTCGAACGACACCCGGGTGCGGGTCGATGATTTCTCGAAGATCATCGCCAGGGTGCGGTTGGAGAACGGCGTGTAGGTCGGGCCGTGAGTCTTCAGGCCGTTCTTGATGGTGATCGCCCGGCGGATCAGGTGGGACAGTTCGTCCGGGGTCAGGTCCAGCAGGGTCAGGAAGTGACGTGTGGCCATGGCAAGCTCCTGTCATCGGCAAGCCGCTAACGAAAAGGGCGCCGAGGGCTGGCCTGCCAGCCCTCGGCGCCCCGGCCGGAGTCGAGAGCCGGCCGCGCGAAAAACGATCATCCTAGCCACAGCCGCGACGGCGCGCAATGCACCCTGTCGCGCAGCACTGTGGCCAAGACGTCACGGGGCTGTTTTCGGGCGGCGGCGCGCGTAGAATAATGGGTCACGCAATCATTCACCGGCAACGCGGCACCCGTGACATGACGGTGCCCCGGCAAGGAAGACGCGATGAGTACCACGCTCGAGAACATCCAGCAGCAGATCCGTGAAAACCCGATCCTGCTCTACATGAAGGGCACGCCCCAGTTGCCGCAGTGCGGCTTCTCCGCCCAGACCGTGCAGGCGCTGATGGCCTGTGGCGAGCGCTTCGCCTTCGTCAATATCCTCGACAACCCGGATATCCGCGCCGAGCTGCCCAAGTACGCCAACTGGCCGACCTTTCCGCAGCTGTGGGTCGAGGGCGAGCTGGTCGGCGGCTGTGACATCGTCGTCGAGATGTACCAGAGTGGCGAGCTGGAAACCCTGATCAAGGAAACGGCCGCCAAGGCCGGTGCCGAGCAGAACGACGCCTGAGCGATCTTTCGCTCTTCCCGGTATCGGCCGAGCGCGTAACGCCCCGTCCTCATGGCGGGGCGTTCGTGTTTCGGGGCGGGGCCGGTGTCAGTCTTCCATGCCCTGTTCGCGCTGGGCCAGGTCCCAGCCGCCCAGATCCTTGAAGCGATTGACGATGGCGCAGAACAGCTCGGCGGTGCGCTCCGTGTCGTAGCGCGCCGAGTGGGCGGCGGCGTTGTCGAAGTCGATGCCCGCGGCCCGGCAGGCGCGAGCCAGCACGGTCTGGCCGTACACCAGGCCGGCCAGGCTGGCGGTGTCGAAGCTCGAGAAGGGGTGGAAGGGGTTGCGCTTGATGCCGCAGCGATTGACGGCGGCGTTGAGAAAGCCGTGATCGAAGGCCGCATTGTGGCCCACCAGCACGGCCCGCGTGCAGCCTTCCGACTTGATGGCCTTGCGCACGGGCCGGAAGATCTCGCCCAGGGCGTCGGCTTCGGCCTTGGCCACACGCCGACGCAGGGGGTTGTCGAGGTCGATGCCGGTGAAGTCCAGTGCCGCCTGGTCGATGTTGGCTCCCTCGAAGGGCTCGACATGAAAGGCGTAGGTGGCGTCCGGCATCAGGTTGCCCTGGGCGTCCATGGTCAGCGTGACCGCGGCGATCTCCAGAATGGCATCACGCTCGGCGTTGAAACCGCCGGTTTCCAGGTCCACCACCACCGGCAGGAAACTTCGAAAACGCTGGGACAACAGCCCTTGGGCGTTCGCCTCGGTCATGCCTCTCTCCCGTCCTGAGTCGATTCCCCGCGGTCGTCCCGCGTTGCATAGCGCGAGAGTCTAGCATTTTGCACGGTTGGCGTCCCCAACGGCGGTGTTCGCCACTCGGCCGGGGCGCTATAATCGCGGAATCGTCGTGCGTCGGCGCGTCACCGTCGACGTCCCATGTTGCCAAGCGCAAGAATCAGAAGGAGCCCCCGATGTCCGATGTGAAAAAGGTAGTCCTCGCCTATTCCGGCGGCCTGGACACCTCCGTGATCGTCAAGTGGTTGCAGGAAACCTACGATTGCGAAGTGGTGACCTTCACCGCGGACATCGGTCAGGGCGAGGAGGTCGAGCCGGCGCGGGCCAAGGCCCAGGCGCTGGGAGTCAAGGAGATCTACATCGAGGACCTGCGCGAGGAGTTCGTCCGCGATTACGTCTATCCGATGTTCCGCGCCAACACCATCTACGAGGGCGAATACCTGCTGGGGACCTCGATCGCCCGGCCGCTGATCGCCAGGCGGCTGATCGAGATCGCCAACGAGACCGGCGCCGATGCCATCTCCCACGGGGCCACCGGCAAGGGCAACGATCAGGTGCGCTTCGAGCTCGGCGCCTATGCGCTCAAGCCGGGGGTCAAGGTGATCGCGCCGTGGCGCGAATGGGACCTGACCTCCCGCGAGAAGCTCATGGCCTACTGCGAACAGCACGAGATTCCGGTCGACTTCTCCAAGAGCAAGAAGAAGTCGCCGTACTCCATGGACGCCAACCTGCTGCACATCTCCTACGAGGGCGGCATCCTCGAGGATCCGTGGGCCGAGGCCGAGGAGGACATGTGGCGCTGGAGCGTCTCGCCCGAGGCGGCCCCGGATCAGCCGACCTACATCGAGCTGACCTTCGAGCAGGGCGACATCGTCGCCATCGACGGCGAGCGCCTGGCGCCGCACGAGGTGCTGTCGCGCCTCAACCAGCTGGGCGGCGACAACGGCATCGGCCGCCTCGACATCGTCGAGAACCGCTACGTGGGCATGAAGTCGCGCGGCTGCTACGAGACCCCGGGGGGCACCATCATGCTACGTGCCCACCGGGCCATCGAGTCGATCACCCTCGACCGCGAGGCCGCGCACCTCAAGGACGAGCTGATGCCCAAGTACGCCGAAGTGATCTACAACGGCTACTGGTGGAGCCCGGAACGCCGGATGCTGCAGGCGGCGATCGACGAGACCCAGACCCACGTCAACGGCGTGGTGCGCATGAAGCTCTACAAGGGCAGTGCCACCGTGGTGGGTCGCAAGTCCGACGAATCGCTGTTCGACGAGTCGATCGCCACCTTCGAGGATGATGCCGGCGCCTATAATCAGAAGGATGCCGAAGGCTTCATCAAGCTCAACGCGCTGCGCCTGCGGATTGCCGCCGGCAAGGGTCGCAGCGCCAACTGAGAGCGTCCTTCCGGGATGTCCGGCGCCCGGAAGGCTCCGTGAGGAGGCGACATGCTCAAGAAGCTGATCGACGGATTGTTCCGCAGTGGCAACGTCAATGACGAGGAGATTCCTGCCACCGAGTATCGCGGCTATCTGATCACGCCCGACCCGCAGGATGCGGGCGGGCAGTATCGGGTCAGCGGCTGGATCCGCAAGCCGGTCGAGGGGGGCGAGACGCTCGAGCATCGTTTCGAGCGCTCCGACACCGTCGGCTCCCGGGAGGCCTGCGTCGAGTTGACCCTGGAAAAGGCCCAGCGGTTCATCGATGACCTGGGGGACGAGATCTTCGCCTCGCACCACTGATCATCACGGCTTGCCGTATTGACGACCCCGTCTGCCTCCTCGCAGACGGGGTCGCCGCGTTTTCGGCCGGTGGTATCCGCTCGAGTGGCAATGCGCTAGGGTCAAGAACCGTCATGTCGATCTCGCGAGGCCCTGTCATGCTCGAAGTGCACCATCTGGAAAATTCCCGCTCGCAGCGGGTGCTCTGGCTGCTCGAGGAGCTCGCGCTCGACTACACGGTGGTTCCCTACACCCGGGACCCCGAGACACTGCTGGCGCCGGCGTCGCTCAAGCAGGTGCACCCGCTGGGCAAGTCGCCGGTGATCGTCGACGGCGAGGTGACGCTGGCCGAGTCCGGCGCGATCATCGACTACCTGATAGACGCCCATGACCCGGACGGCCGGCTGATGCCGCCGCCGGGGACCCCGGCGCACCGCGCGTACCGCTACTGGCTGCATTATGCCGAGGGCTCCGCCATGCCGCTGCTGGTGATGTCGCTGGTCTTCACCCGGCTCGGCAAGCCCCCGGTGCCGGCGCTGGTGCGACCGTTCGGCCGGTTGCTGGGCCGTGGCGTCGCCTCGCGGTATCTGGAGCCCCAGATCAGGACCCATCTGGACTACTGGGAACAGACCCTGACGGCATCGGACTGGCTGGCCGGCGAGGCCTTCAGTGCGGCCGACATCCAGATGAGCTTCCCGGCGCTGGCCCGGGACGCCCGCGGCGGCCTGGGCGAGCGCCCGGCGCTGCGCGACTGGCTGGGCCGCCTCAAGGCACGCCCCGCCTATCGGCGAGCCGTGGAGCGCGGCGGCGAGTTTACCCTGTAATCCGGCCGGGCTGACCGGCGGCTTTGCAAGCGGCGGCGGGCTCGGGTAGCTTGCCGGTCATTTGCCGAGGACTCGCCCGTGAAGGCCCTGCTGCTCTCCGCCTATGCCGCCGCCAGCCACCGTTTCTGGGCCGACGGTCTGGAACAGGCATTCCCGGAAATCGACTGGCAGCGCCTGGAACTGCCGCCGCGCCACTTCCAGTGGCGGGTGCGAGGCAACCCGCTGATGTGGCGGCTTGCCAATCACGCGGTGCTGGAGCAGTCGTTCGACCTCGTGGTCGCCACCTCGATGGTCGACCTGGCCACCCTGGTCGGCCTCTGTCCGTCGCTGGCGCAGGCCCGCAAGGTGGTCTACTTCCACGAGAACCAGTTCGCCTTCCCGCGCTCCTCGCGCCAGGTTCTGCGCCCCGAGCCGATGATGGTCAACCTCTATGCGGCATTGGCGGCGGACGTGGTGGTGTTCAACAGTGCCTACAACCGCGACAGCCTGGTGGCCGGTGCCCGCGACTTCCTTTCTCGCATGCCGGACCGGCTGCCGCTCGAGCCGTGGCTGTCGCGGCTGGCCGCGCATGCCCATGTGCTCCCCGTGCCGCTGCCCGATCAGGCGGTTCGGCCGGCGGGCCGGGGGCGTCGCATCGTCTGGAACCATCGCTGGGAATACGACAAGAATCCCGAAGCGTTCTTCGCCGCGCTCGAGCGGCTCGTCGCCGAGGGCATCGACTTCGAGGTGGCGGTGATGGGGCAGCAGTTCCGGGATCGGCCGGCGGTCTTCGACACGGCGCGGGCCTGGCTGGGCGAGCGCATCGTGTGCTGGGGCGAGCAGCCCGCGGCGGACTATGCGGCCATGCTCGATGCCGCCGATATCGTGGTGTCCACCACCGACCACGAGTTCCAGGGGCTGGCGATCATGGAGGCGGTCAACCGCGGCTGCCTGCCGCTGGTGCCCGACCGGCTGTGCTTTCCCGACTACTATCCCGACGCCTGCCGCTACCCGGGGGATGTCGAGAGCCTGGTCGCGCGGCTGCGTGGCTGGCTGACCGATCCCGCCAGCCGGCCGCCGCTGCCGGATGCCCGCCAGTGGCAATGGCCTGCCTGGCGCTCGGCCTATGGCGAGGTCCTGGGGCTGCGCCCGCGACCGGACACGGCTTGATCCGCGTCAAGGCGTCTCTCGGCAAGTCGCGCCATGCTGCCTGTCGGGGAGGGCCTTCCGGTCGTCCCGAGGGCAGAGGGCGGCCATGGAATTCAAGGACTACTATCACGTTCTCGGCGTGGAGAAGGACGCCTCCCAGGAGGCGATCAAGCGGGCCTACCGCAAGCTGGCGCGCAAGTATCACCCCGATGTCAGCAAGGAGCCGGATGCCGAGGTCCGGTTCAAGGAACTGGGCGAGGCCTACGAGGTGCTCAAGGATCCGGAGAAGCGGGCCGCCTACGATCAGCTGGGGCGCCAGTGGCAGCCGGGCGAGGAGTTCCGCCCGCCGCCGGACTGGGATGCCGGTTTCGCATTCTCCGGCGGCGGCTTCACCGAACAGGATGCCGCCGGGTTCAGCGACTTCTTCGAGACCCTGTTCGGCCACGGCTTTGCCCCGGGCGGCCGGCGTGGCGGTTTCCATGCTCATGGCGAGGATCGCCACGCCCGGCTCGAGATCGACCTGGAGGACAGCTATCACGGCGCCACCCATGTGATCACCCTGCGCCTGCCCGAGCACGACGCTCACGGGCGGGTCAACTGGCACGAGCGCAAGCTCAGCGTCACCGTACCCCGGGGCATCGCCCCCGGGCAGCACATCCGCCTGGCGGGGCAGGGCGAGCCGGGGCACGGCCAGGGCAAGGCCGGCGACCTGTACCTGGAAGTGGCATTCCGGCCCCATGTGCTGTATCGCCTGGACGGGCGCGACGTCTATCTCGACCTGCCGGTGGCGCCCTGGGAGGCGGCGCTGGGCGGGCCGGTCACGGTGCCCACGCCCACCGGCAGCGTGGAACTGAAGATTCCCGCCAATGCGCGCAACGGGGCCCGGCTGCGCATTCGTGGGCGTGGTCTGCCCGCGGCGCGCCCGGGTGACTTCCTGGTGGTGCTGAAGATCGTGCAGCCGCCCGTCGACGGCGACGCGGACCGCGACGCCTACCGGGCCCTGGCGGCCCATTTCGCCGATTTCAAGCCGCGTGCCGGGCTGGGAGGATGAGCATGGTCGATCGTTCGCAACCCCTGAGCGGCGTGATTCTCGAGGAGCAGGAGACGCTGACCCTGGCCGATCTCAGCCGCGCCTGCGCGGTGCATGCCGAGGCCATCATCGAGCTGGTCGACGAGGGCATCCTGACGCCCGGCGGGCCCCTGCCGCAGCAGTGGCACTTTTCCGGCCGCCACCTGATCCGGGCGCGCGTGGCGCTGCGCCTGCAGCGGGAGCTGGGCGTCAACCTGGCCGGGGCGGCGCTGGCGCTGGAACTGATGGACGAGATCGAGCGGTTGCGAGGGGGCTGAGCGGGGCCCTGTGCCCGTATCCGGCCGCTCAGGCCGGCTCGGTCTTGTCCGGATACTCGCAGAGATCCTCGATCACGCAGCTGCCACAGCGCGGCTTGCGTGCCACGCAGGTGTAGCGGCCGTGCAGGATCAGCCAGTGGTGGGCATCCTGGCGGAACTCCGTCGGCACGTGGCGCATCAGTTTCTGCTCGACCTCGACCACGTCCTTGCCACGGGCGAGCCCGGTGCGGTTGGCGACCCGGAAGATATGCGTGTCCACGGCGATGGTCGGCTCGCCGAAGGCGGTGTTGAGAATCACGTTGGCGGTCTTGCGACCGACCCCGGGCAGCGCCTCCAGCGCCGCACGGGTTCGCGGTACTTCGCCGTCGTGCCGGTCGATCAGGAGGCGACAGGTCTTCATCAGGTTCTCGGCCTTGGTGTTGTACAGGCCGATGGTCTTGATGTGCTCCTTCAGGCCGTCGAGGCCCAGGTCGAGAATCGCCTGCGGCGTGTTGGCCACCGGGAACAGCCGGGCACAGGCCTTGTTGACACCCACGTCGGTGGCCTGCGCCGAGAGCAGCACGGCAGTGAGCAGCTCGAACGGCGTCGACCAGTTCAGCTCGGTGGTGGGCTCGGGGTTGTGCTCGCGTAGCCGCGCGAAGATGGCATGGCGTTTCTGGGCGTTCATGCGGTTCCGTTCCTGGCGGTGTCGAGCATGGCCCGGGCCTGTTCGCACTGGGCCCGGGCGCCGGCGATGGCCTCGGCATCGTTCTGGCGTTCGGCGTGGGCGAGCTGGGCGCGGGCGCGACGCAGGGCCTGTTCCGCGGCCCGCACTGCCATGCGCTGACGATGCGGACGAGCATCGGCGGACTGCGGCGCGGAAGCCTGTTCGGCGAGACGGCGATCGAGTGCCGCCAGCTGTTCGCGATGGTCGGCGATGCGCGTTTCCAGTTCGCGGGCCGAGGGCGTGTCGGCCTCGAGCTCGCGGCGTTGGCGCTCCAGGCGCTTGAGTGCCGCGTTCAGGGTCACGCGCTGGGTCTTGAGCCGTCGAGTATCGTCGGCGGTGGTGGTCGCCGGTTCGGCGGGGGTGCTGCGCGCCTGCAATGCGCGGCGTCGGGCTCGGCGGGTCTCGGCCTCGCGGGCCAGGCGTGCCTGGCGGGCCGCATGGCGCTGCCGGCCGAGCGTGGCACGCCGCGCCAGGAAGGCATCCTGCGCGGCCGGCGTGTCGGCGGCCTCCCAGCCCGGGTGGGGCTGGATGTCGATGCAGTCCACCGGGCAGGGCGCCACGCACAGCTCGCAGCCGGTGCACTCGGCCTCGATCACCGTGTGCATGCGCTTGGCCGCGCCGAGGATGGCATCCACCGGGCAGGCCTGGATGCACTTGGTGCAGCCGATGCATTCGTCCTCGCGAATCACCGCCACCTGCGGCGATTCGGCCGGGCGCTCCAGCGGCAATGGCGGCTGCCCGGTGAGTTCGGCCAGCCGCTGCAGGGTCCGCTCGCCGCCGGGCGGGCACTTGTTGATCGCCTCGCCGGCGACGATGGCCTCGGCATAGGGCCGGCAGCCATCATGGCCGCACTTGCCGCACTGGGTCTGCGGCAGGACGGCGTCGATGACATCGATACGGGCGGCGGTCATGACGGCCTCAGGTGACGCGCAGGCCCGGCTTGGCGCCGCTGTGCGGTTCCAGCAGGTAGATGCCGTCGCCGTCCCCGGCGGCCAGCACCATGCCCTCGGAGACGCCGAAGCGCATCTTGCGCGGCGCCAGGTTGGCGACCATTACCGTCAGGTGGCCTTCCAGGGCCTCGGGCGCGTAGGCCGAGCGGATGCCGGAGAACACGGTGCGGGTCTCGCCGCCCAGATCCAGGGTCAGCTGCAGCAGCTTGTCGGCGCCCTCGACGTACTCCGCCTTGGCGATGCGCGCGATGCGCAGATCGACTTTTGTGAAGTCGTCGAAGGCGATCTCCTCGGCGATCGGGTCATCGGCCAGCGGCCCCTTGGGGGTTTCCTTGAGCTTCTGTTCTTCCACCAGATCCTCCTTGGACGCCTCGATCATGGCGTCGATGCGGTCGCGCTCGACCCGGGTCATCAGCGGCTTGAACTTGGCGATCTCGTGATCGAGCAGCAGTTCCTGCCGGCTGTCCCAGGCCAGGGCGTCGAGCTTCAGGAAGGCGCGGGCGCCTTCGGCCATGGCCGGCAGTACCGGCGCCAGGTAGACCATCAGCTGGCGGAACAGGTTGATGCCCACCGAGCAGATGTCGAGGACCTCCTGCTCGCGGCCTTCCTGCTTGGCCAGCACCCAGGGCTCGGCCTCGGCGATGTAGGTGTTGGCCTCGTCGGCGAGTTCCATCACCTTGCGCATGGCACGGCCGAACTCGCGGGCCTCGAAGTACCCGGCGATCTCGTCGCCGGCGGCCACGAAGCGCTCGACCAGCTCGGGCTCGGTGCAGCGGGCGGAGAGCCGCCCGCCGCCGAGCTTCTTGACGAAGCCGGCGCAGCGGCTGGCGATGTTGACCACCTTGCCGACCAGGTCCGAGTTGACGCGCTGGGCGAAGTCCTCGAGGTTGAGGTCCAGGTCGTCGACGCCGGCGGTGAGCTTGGCGGCGAAGTAGTAGCGCAGGTACTCGGGGTTCAGGTGCTCGGCGTAGGTCGCGGCCTTGATGAAGGTGCCGCGGGACTTGGACATCTTGGCGCCGTTGACGGTGACGAAGCCGTGGCAGTTCACCGCGGTCGGCGTGCGCAGTCCGGCACCATGCAGCATGGCCGGCCAGAACAGGGCATGGAAGTAGACGATGTCCTTGCCGATGAAGTGATAGACCTCGGCCTGGGAGTCCGCGCGCCAGTAGGCGTCGAAGTCGAGACCCTCGCGCTCGCAGAGGTTCTTGAAGCTGGCCAGGTAGCCGATCGGCGCGTCGAGCCAGACGTAGAAGTACTTGCCCGGGGCGTCGGGGATCTCGAAGCCGAAGTAGGGCGCGTCGCGGGAGATGTCCCACTCGTTGAAGCCGGACTCGAACCACTCCATCAGCTTGTTGCGGATCTGCGGCTGGACGTGGTCGTCGTTGATCCAGCCCTGCAGGAAGGCCGCGAAGTCGGGCAGCTTGAAGAAGTAGTGGGTCGAGCTTCTCACCTCGGGGGTGGCGCCGGAGATCGCCGATACCGGATCGATCAGCTCGGCCGGGGTGTAGGTGGCGCCGCAGGCCTCGCAGTTGTCGCCGTACTGATCGTCGGCCCGGCACTTGGGGCAGGTGCCCTTGATGAAGCGGTCCGCCAGGAACAGGCCCTTGACCGGGTCGTACATCTGCTCGATGTCGCGGGTGGCGATGTGGCCCTGGTCGCGCAGCCGGGTGTAGATCAGCTCGCTGAAGTAGCGGTTTTCCTCGGAATGCGTCGAGTGGTAGTTGTCGAAGGCCACCCCGAAACGCGCGAAGTCGGCCTGGTGTTCCTGGCTGACGCGATCGATCAGCGCCTGGGAGGTGATGCCCTCCTGCTCGGCGCGCAGCATGATGGCGGTGCCGTGGGCGTCGTCGGCGCAGACATAGTGGCAGTCGTGGCCGCGGCTCTTCTGGAAGCGTACCCAGATATCGGTCTGGATGTACTCCAGCAGGTGGCCCAGATGGATCGACCCGTTGGCATAGGGCAGGGCACTGGTGACCAGGATCTGGCGCTTGGCGTTGGCGGTTGTCGACATGGCGGCTCTAGTGACTGATTCGAAAGGGGATGGCGTCCTTGAACGCGGACAAGGGGGCGATTGTAGCCCGCCTGACGCACGGCTGCATCCGTGGCGGCCGGCTTACTCGGGTCGATAGACGCCGAACCCGGTCAGTCCGCGATCGGCCAGGTGCATGGCCTGCATGCGGCTCATCACGCCCCGGGCGCAATACAGCAGGTAGCGGCGGCCGCCGCGCAGCGCGGGGGCTCGGTCGGCCAGCTCGAAGAAGGGGATCGCCAGCACCTCGCCGTGGGGCAGCACGAGTGGCGCGGCCTCGCGCTCGTCGGGATGACGGATGTCGATCACCGTGGCCTCGGGCAGGGCGGCGAGCGCCTCGCGGGAGTCGACGGTCGGGATGTCGGGCAGGGCGGGCGCGGTGTCGAGCAGGCGGTCCACGGGCGTCAGGGTGGACGCGGCGATGGCGCTGTCGAGCACGGCGTCGTCGAAGGCGGCCTCGGCCTCGGTGATCTGCGCCGGCCGGGGCTTGACGTGCGGGCGCCGGGCGATGGTGCCGCAGTATTCCGGCAGCGCGGCGGCATGCGCCGCCGTGCCGATGTGGCGAGCGTCGCCGATGATCGTCTGCTTGTCGCTGGCGATCAGCGGGCGCAGCACCGGGCGTTCGCTGACGGCATCGATCAGCCCCAGGTTGACCAGGCTCTGGCTGGATACCTGGGCCAGGGCGTCGCCGGTGATCAATGCCGGAATGCGGGCACGGCGGGCGACCCGGTTGGCGGCGTGCAGCATCATGCGCTTGAGCACCACGCCGGCCAGCCCGGCCGGCACCCGGCGCTGGATCTCGTCGACCACACCCTCGAAGGGCACGCTGACGAAGTTGACGCGATGCGAGGCGCCGTAGCGCGACCAGACGTGATGTACCACCTCGCGGACCGCGGCTTCATGGGCCGGCCCGCCGAGGCTGAAGAACAGGTAGTGGATCTTGAGGCCGCGGCGCAGCAGGTGCCAGGCGGCCACCGGGGAGTCGTAGCCGCCGGAGATCAGCGCCAGCGCCTGGCCCTGGGTGCCCAGCGGATAGCCGCCCAGCCCCGGGCGGCGGCGGCTGACCAGGCGCAGGATGTCGTCGCTCAGCTCGAGGCGAACGTCGATCTCGGGGTGTTTCAGATCCACGCGGGCGCCCTCGGCGGCGGTCAGCAGTTCGCCGCCCAGATAGCGCTCGAGCGCCTCGGACGTGAAGGCATGGCGACCGCGCCGCTTGACGCTGACCCGGAAGCGGCGGCCGGCGATGGCGCTTCGCCAGTACGGCACCACCTGCTCGGCGGCGGCCGCGAAGGTGGTGAAGGCATGCGTCTCCACGGCCTGGACTTCGTGGATGCCGGGAATCCGCGTCAGTCCCTCCTCGAGTTGCGCCAGCGCGGCCGCATCGGCTTCACGACGCGGGCGGACCTCGAGGGCATCCCAGCAGTCGGCGACGCGGACCTCGAGCCTCTGCCGGGCGAAGGCGTTGCGGATGTTGGTGCGCAGGCAGCGGACCATTTCCTGGCGCACCGCGCGGGACTTGATGGTGATTTCCGGAAACAGCTTGATCCGATAGCGCATGGGCGTGGCGGTGATGCGTGAGTGGTCGGTGACGTCGGGGCGGGCAGGGTATCAGGCCTGCCCCGATGGCTCCACTGGCACGGACGGGCGCTCGGTTAGGCCGGCACCGGGCCGGCCGCGATGCGGTTGCGTCCCGCCTTCTTGGCGGTGTAGAGCGCGGCATCGGCCGCGGCCCCCAGGGCTCCGGGGGTCGGGGTATCGAGCCGGGTCGATACGGCCAGGCCGACGCTGATGGTGACCACGTCCCCTTGCGGGGCGGTACCGTGCTCGATGCCCAGCGCCTCGACGGCGGCGCGAACCGTCTCGGCCTGTTCTCGAGCGGCGGCCGGGCCCGTGTCGGGCATCAGGACCGAGAATTCCTCGCCGCCGGTACGGGCCAGCAGGTAGCCGGGAGCGGCCAGGCTGGCCTGCATGGCCTGGGCGACCCGCTTGAGGCAGACATCGCCGGCGGGATGGCCGTAGTGATCGTTGTAGGCCTTGAAGTGGTCGATGTCGATCATCAGCATGGCGACCGGCCGAGCCTCGTGGCGGGCTTCGTCGAGTGCCCGGGCCAGGCGCCGGTCGAACAGCCGTCGGTTGGCCAGCCCGGTCAACGGGTCATGCTGCGAGAGCTGGACCAGCGAGTGCGTGCGGCGACGCTGAAAGGCCAGCAGGTGGTTGAAGGCCTGGGCGAGCCGGCCGATCTCGTCCTGACGACGAGTCAGGGGGGCCGGCACCCGGGTGTCCTCCTCGAAGCGTACCCGGTCGGTGAGTCGCGCCAGCTGGCGCAATGGCCGCAGCACGATCATCTCGAGCAGCAACAGCACCACCAGCACCACGAGCACGACCAGCGCCAGGGTCCAGTAGAGGGCGAAGCGGAAGGTGCCGAGGGATGTCTGGAAGGCGTCCCGGGGCAGGGTGGCCTGCAGCTGGATGGCATGTCCGGCCGGCGAGGCGGCGAGGCGGCGGGTGGCGAGCATGTCATCGTCACTCCGTCGCACCAGCAGCGGCGGGTCGGCATCCGCGGCGTCACTGGCCGGCGTCGCCGTGAAGGCGATCCCCGTGCTGGCTTTCAGGCGAACGAGCCAGGTGGCGTTCATGCCGCGCGCCATGGCCAGCCAGCCTGCCGGCGGCCCGCTGCCGTCGCTCTTCAGCACCGGCCAGGCGCTGACCATGCTCAGCGTGGGCCAGGCATGCAGCCAGGTATGGCGGGTGTGGGCGCGCTCCCGGGCGACATGGCGCTGCATCGAGGCAACCAGCGGCGCGGCCCAGCGGCAGGCGCCGGTGGGTGCCGTGCAGATCGTGTAGTCGCCGGTGTCGGGGTCGATCCCGGCCACGCGGTACGGCCGGTAGGCAGTGTCCAGGAACACGACCAGGCGCAGGTTGGCATCGTCGAAGAGCTGCCCGTTGGTCAGGTTGCTGCTGGGGTAGTCGGGATAGCGCCCGCGCAGGAAGGCGTAGCTGTCGTCCCAGACCGCCCAGTCCTTGTTGAGCAGGCTCAGGTGGCCCAGTTCATTGTCGATGGCCCTTTGTATCCGGTCCAGCTCCTGGCTGGCATAGAGGCGCTCGTCCTTGAGCAGGGCCGGCAGGACCAGCAGCTTCGCGATCAGGGCCAGGGCCGCCAGGGCCATGAGCAGGGTGGTGCCCAGGGCCAGGAAGAAGCGATAGCGCAACGAGGCGAGAAAACGAGGCATGGCATTCTTGATGTTGTGGCGACGGAAAGAGCGTGGGCGAGATCGTGTAGGAGATCGCTTACACGCCTTGGCGAGCTATCGGCCAGGCCCACAGAATATTTAGCACTTTCCTGGCCGGTCGATGATTGCTGACGTTCAGCTGCCCAGTTGCTGCAGGAATCGCCCCCATGCCGTGGGGTCGATGAGCAGGGTGATCACGATGCCGCCCAGGGCGCCGCCCAGGTGAGCCTCGTGGGCCAGGCCGCCCTGCCGGCCTGGCTGGCGCTGGCGCATGGCGTACATCGACAGCGCCACGAAGCCGATCGCGAACAGCAGGGCGGGTATCGGAATGGCGAAGAACAGGTACAGCGGCTGGAACGGCGCGTACAGGCAGAAGGCGAAGACCAGCCCGGTAATCGCGCCGGAGGCGCCCACCGCCATGTAGTGCGGGTTGGCGCGCTGGAGCAGCAGCGTCAGCCCCTGCGCGGCGGCGTCGGCGCCGAGGTAGAGGATCAGATAGCGCAGCGGGCCCAGGTAGCGCTCCAGAACGGGCCCGAAGAAATACAGCGTGAGCATGTTGATCAGCAGGTGCGCCCCGTTGGCGTGCAGGAAGCCGGCCGTGAGCAGGCGGTAGTATTCATGGTGATGCAGGATGCGCGTCGGGCGCAGGGCCAGGGCGACCAGCCAGGCCGGCCGGCGCTGCAGGACGTAGAGGCTGAAGACCACGTTGATCAGCAGCAGCGACAACGTGACGGGCGTTTGCATCAGATCGGTCATGCCGGGCCTCGAGGCAGGGGCTGGGATATCAGCGTCCGACGATACCGCAACGGCGACGCGCTTGCCGAACCCGGGGCCGGTTGCCGTGCAACCTCTCGCCGGGATGCGGGTCATAAATCACAGACGTGACGACTCATCTGCCACCCGGAGGCCCATCATGCTCGAGGCGATTCAACAGTTCTTCCAGCGTGCCCTGGCCGTGCCCGAGGGGAGCGATTCGCGCCGCCATCGGCTGACGCTGGAGCTGGCCACGGCGGCCCTGCTGTGCGAGATCGTGCGGGCCGACCATCACGACGACGTCAGCGAGCTCGAGGCCCTGCACGGCATGCTCAAGGCACGTTTCGCCCTGACCGACGAGGCGGTCGACGAGCTGATGACGCTGGCCCGTGCCGAGGCCGAGCAGGCCGTGGATCACTTTCAGTTCGTGCATCTGGTCAACGCGCACTACGGCTACGCGGACAAGGTCGAGCTGGTCGAGCTGATGTGGCGGCTGGCCTATGCCGATGCGTCGCTGGACGCGCACGAGGAGCACCGCATCCGCAAGCTCGCCGACCTGCTGTTCGTGCGCCACAGCGACTTCATCCACGCCAAGGTGAGGGTGCAGCGGGAGCAGGGCATCACCGTACTCTAGGCCGACTCAGGGGGACTGGTACCAGTGCCGCCCGGCCCGGGCGCTGCGTTCCAGCTCGGCGATCACCTGGGCGCCCAGCAGCAGGATGATGGCACCGATCTCCAGGCCCAGCAGCACCACGATCAGGGTGGCCAGCGAGCCGTAGACGGCATTGACATAGGAGAGGTTGGCGAAGTAATAGCCCAGCCCCAGGCGCACCAGCTCCCAGAGCAGGGCCGCGACGAAGCCGCCGATCAGTGCGCGCTGCATGGCGATGCGCACCACCGGCATGACCTTGTAGATGGCACTGAACAGGCCGAACATGCCGACGAAGCTCAGCAGGTTCAGCGTCACCTTGGCGAACAGCGCCGCCGGCAGCTCCACGTCCAGCAGGAGCACCAGCAGCTGATTGACGGCATCACCCATGGCGACCAGCAGGGTCAGCGCCAGCAGGCCGGCGCCCAGTACCAGCATGAAGGCGTAGGGCAGCAGCGCCGAGACCCAGAAGCGCCGCTTGCGCGGGTTGTCGGGCTGGTGAAAGATCAGGGCGATCGAGTCCTCGAGCATGCGGAAGGCGAACGAGCTGAAGAACAGCAGCACCAGGGTGCCGACCAGGCCGACCACATCCCGGGAATCCACCAGGGTGCGCACCGAGTCGAGGATCACGTCGGCGTGGGTGGGGGCCAGATGCTGAGCCTGGATGGCGATGATGCCCAGCAGCCGCTGTTCGCTGACCACATGGGTCAGCAGCACGCACAGCAGGGCGAACAGCGGAATCGTCGAGAGCAGCACGTTGTAGCCGACGCCCCCGGCGAGCAGGATGCCGCGATTGGCGAAGAAGGCCTTCAGGACCCGGGTCGAGAAGTGCCAGAGGCGAGGGATGAGGACCAGAGGTGGCATGGCGGCTCCGGCAGGCGGTCGTCGTTAGGGCGTCGGCGTGTCGCGTGCCGACAGTATCCGTCATAGCCTGTACCTTCACCAAGCCCCGTCCCGGCGGCTGCGGCCCCGTCCGGATGCGGTGGTGAGCGTCGCCGGGCTTGCGTAGAGTAGTGGGGTTCACGTTACTGACCGGATTGCGCCATGACCCTGGACGACTTCCTCGACACCCTTCGCCATCGGCCCGAGCGGCTGGCCTTCCGCGATACGCTGGCGGTGATCGACCGCTACTACCAGGTCACGCCGGTGGGGTTCCGCAATGGCGCGGTGCGCAATCGCCCCGGCGAGAATGCCGGCTCCTGCCGGGTGCTGGCCTTCGCGCGACGTCATGGTCTCGATGTCGAGCAGACCCTGCACTGCTTCGGCGAGGTCTACCGCGATGAGGTGCTGGGCGACCCGCAGGGCAGCGGCCATCGCAATATCCGCGAGTTCCGGCGCGTCGGCTGGGCCGGCGTCGTCTTCGAGGGCGAGCCGCTGCTGCCGCGCGACGTGCCGGCCGAGGGCTGACCGGCGCCTTCGCCGGTCTTCTCCCGACATCCATCATCCATGAGGCCTGCAACATGCTGTACATTTCGCGGCAGGTCAGCCTGCCCGACGACGAGATCGATCTGCAGGCGGTCCGCGCCCAGGGGGCGGGCGGCCAGAACGTCAACAAGGTGGCCTCGGCGGTGCATCTGCGCTTCGATATTGCCGCCTCGTCGCTGCCGGACAGTTACAAGGAGCGTCTGCTGGCGCTGCGCGATCGGCGAATCACCCGTGACGGGGTGCTGATCATCAAGGGCCAGCGCTTCCGCACCCAGGAGCAGAACCGCGAGGATGTCCGGCAGCGGCTGCAGGCACTGATTCGCAGCGTCGCCCAGCCTGCCAAGAAGCGCGTTCCCACCAGGCCCACCCGTGCCTCGCGTCGACGCCGGCTCGACGCCAAGGCCCGCAAGGGGCAGCGCAAGGCGCTGCGCGGCAAGGTCGACCACTGAGTTTTTCGGGCTAGACAAAAAGTCGCAAACAATATTCAACTCATTGATTTGAAGTGGTTTTCACTATGAATCCGTGGTCTGGCGGGACGCCGGTGATGGATTTCGTCTTGCTCGGCGGGCGGCATCGGGTCATGGTGGTGGGCCCGTTTCGATCGTCAGGAGACAGCCATGGCAGAACCCTCTTCGAATCAGCCGGACCAGTCGCCCCGCAGCCCGTTCAAGGACGTCCGGGTCCAGGTGATCACCGCCGTCGCGGTCGTCGCGGTGATCATTGCCGTCTACGTCGCCTCCAGTGCCAGTTCCCAGCAGGCAAGCTGGGAAGAAAAGCGCAGCGAGCTGCAGACGCGTATCGATCAGTTGACGCAGGACAAGCAGGCACTGGAGCAGCGCAACGCTGACTTCGAGAAGGCCTACGACAGCGTCGAGCAGGCCCAGCAGGCCCGCGACGATCTGCAGACGCAGAACAATCAGGCGCAGTCGCAGCTCGATGCCCTGCAGTCGCAGATCAATGATGCCAAGCAGCAGCTGAGCGAGCGTCAGGACCAGCTCGACACCCGCAATCAGCAGATCCAGACGCTTCAGGCGCGCATCGAGCAGACCCAGGCCAAGCGCGAGGATCTCGACGGCCAGGTCAAGTCCGCCCAGCAGACCCTCGACCAGGCACACGGCGAACTCAAGCAGGTTCAGGAAAAGACCGCGGAAGTCCAGGGGCAGCACACGACCCTGCAGAAGAAGGTCGAGTCGAGCCAGGAGCGGCTGAAGCAGCTGGACAAGCAGGTCTCCTCGCGTGAATCGGAGCTGGCCGAACTCCAGGGCCAGACGGCCCAGGCCAAGAAAAACCTGGACCAGGCGCGTGAGGCGGTGGCCCAGGCCCGCCAGCGTCACGAGACGCTGACCAAGCAGGTGCAGACTGCCGAGCAGCGCCTGGCGGACGTGACCGATCAGCTGCAGACTCGTACCCAGCGGCTTGCCGCGCTCAAGGCGCACCTGACGCAGGTGCAGCAGGAGCTGTCGGCCATCGCCGGGATGCAGGAGACCCTCAAGAAGCTGGGGGCCAGCGTCGAGACGAACGCCCAGACCGGCAACGGAACGGCTGCTGCCGATGCGTCCAGTGCGTCGGGCGAGCAGCAGGCCGGCAAGGCAGCGAAGGCGGATGACGCCGCTGCCTCTGCGGACCAGTCGGCTCCGGACCAGAGCAGCAAGGCGGACAGGGCCGATGCGTCGGAGAAGACCGACAAGGCGTCGAACAAGGCCGATGAGCCGCAACAGGCCGATGAGCCGAAAAAGGCTGGTGAGCCGAGCAAGGCTTCCGGCGGCAGCGATGCCACCTCGGAGCCGGCCTCTGGCAAGGAGTCGGCCTCCAACACTCGCGAGCCCACCACCACTGCCTGATCGGGCATTAACCGGGGCCGCAGGGCCTCCCTGAAAGGCCGGGGCATGTCCCCGGCCTTCTTGCGTCCGGAGGTGGCCAGCGCGAGGCCCTTTCGAGGTTGGCGAGACAGGCGGCGGGATGACTAGAGTGAAGACGCCAATGCCACTATCGCCGCAATGGGGTCATATCGATGGATCATTCGACGTATCGCCGCCAGCTCGAGCCGCTGGCCGGCAGCGAGTGCGTGTTTCCCGAAACGGAGTTCGAGCATCGCCGGCGCGCCGTCCGCGAGGCGATGCAGGCATCGGCGCTGGAGGCCGTGCTGCTGACCGCGCCGGCGGACATCTTCTACCTGACGGGCTACAGCACCTTCGAGGTCTCCGTGCATGCGGCGCTGCTGGTGACGCCGGAGCGGCTGACGCTGCAGGTGCCGTCGATCGAGGTGGGCCCGGCCGTGACCACGACCCGCGTCGATGACATCTGCAGTTATCGCTGGGAGAACCTCGACGAGGTGATCGAGCCGCTGGTCGAGCGCCTGGCGGGCGTGGCGCGCCTGGGTGTCGATCCCTGGCAGGGTGGCCTGCGCCAGGGCGTGACGACGGAACTGGCAAGACGCTTGCCGGGTATGGCGCTGGTCGATGCCGGCTCGCTGCTGGCCGGGGTGAAGATCGTCAAGTCCGCGCTCGAGCTCGACTGTCTCGCCGCCAGTGCCCGGATCACCGGGGCCGGGATCGCGGCAGCTGCCGATGCAGTGGCGGCCGGGGCGACCGACAGCGACATCGCCGCGGCGGGGGCACAGGCCCTGCACGAGGCCGGCAGCGAGTTCATGAGCATGCAGCCGATCGTGGTCGGCGGAGTGAGCAGCAGCGTCGGCCATCTGAATCATCGCCGCCGTCCCATCGCCGCCGACGAGCCGGTGTTCATGGAGTTCGGCTCGGCGTGGAACCGCTATACCGCCCCCATGATGCGCACCGTGGTCGCCGGGCGGCCCAGCGCGCGCATGCAGGAAGTCTTCGATACCTGTCGACGCCTCCATGACACCCTGCTGTCGGTGATGCGCCCGGGGCGTACCTTCGACAGCGCCGCGCGGGCGGCGGAGCAGGTCCTGGCGCCGCTGAGCGAGGCCGCCTACTTTTCCGGGGTCTTCGGCTACACCGTCGGCGGGCAGTTTCCGCCGTCGTGGGTCGAGGGCTCGGGGTTTATCGCGCGTGGACAGCAGCAGGAATTCGCGCCCGACATGGTCTTCCACCTGCCGCTGTGCCTGCGCCTGCCCGGTCAGTGGGGCATCGGCTGCAGCGACACGGTACGCATCACGGCGGAGGGCGCCGAGCCGTTGACCGCCAATCCCTGGTCGCTGACGGTCGAGTCGCCGGCGTGAATGGTTGAGCACCGTGCTTGGTTATGCCCCGCGGTCGCGGGTTATACTGGCGTCACACGACGCCCCGTGAAGGGCGTCGGGCAAACCAATCAAGGAGTCAACCGTGATCGAGGGAGTCAAGCACATCGTCGCCGTAGCCTCCGGCAAGGGCGGGGTCGGCAAGTCCACGGTGACTGCCAACCTGGCGCTGGCCATGGCGGCCGAAGGCTACCGTGTGGGCCTGCTGGATGCCGATATCTACGGTCCCAGCCAGGCGCAGATGCTGGGGATCGCACCGGGCACACGCCCCGAGGTGGTCGGTGAAAACAGTTTCAGGCCGATCATGGCCCACGGCATTCAGGCCATGTCGATGGCGCTGATGGTGGATATCTCCGAGCCGATGGTCTGGCGCGGTCCCATGGTCGCCGGTGCCTTCCAGCAGCTGCTCAACCAGACCGTATGGGATGATGTCGACTACCTGTTCATCGACATGCCGCCGGGCACCGGCGACATCCAGCTGACACTGGCCCAGAAGGTGCCGGTGGACGGGGCGGTGATCGTCACCACGCCCCAGGACATCGCGCTGCTCGACGCGCGCAAGGGCATCGAGATGTTCCGCAAGGTCAACGTGCCGGTGCTCGGCGTGGTGGAGAACATGAGCCTGCATGTCTGTTCGAACTGCGGTCACAGCGAGCCGATCTTCGGTACCGGCGGCGGCGAGCGCATCGCCGAGCAGTACGAGACCCGGCTGCTCGGGCAGCTGCCGCTGACACTGGGTATCCGCGAACAGGCCGACGGCGGTCGTCCGACCGTGGTGGCCGAGCCCGACAGCGAGGTGACCGCCACCTTCCGCCGGGTGGCGACGGCGGTGGTCGAGGGAATCGCCGGCCAGGCCGAGGAAGGGCCGAGCATTTCCTTCGGCGACTGAGACGCCGTGGCTTTCGCCACATCGACGGGGCCGTTATGATAACGGCCCCGTTTTTTCGCCCGGGCTTCGATGAGTGAGGCCGCGGCGACCGAAAGAGTGCAAGGACTTCCCGATGAGCATCAAATCCGACAACTGGATCCGCCGCATGGCCGAGCAGGAAGGCATGATCGAGCCGTTCGAGTTCGACCAGGTTCGCCATGTCAACGGCCAGCGGGTGATCTCCTACGGGACGTCCAGCTATGGGTACGATGTGCGCTGCGCCGACGAGTTCAAGGTGTTCACCAACATTCATTCGGCGGTGGTGGACCCCAAGGGCTTCGACGAGAAGAGCTTCGTCGACATCAAGGGCGATGTCTGCGTGATTCCGCCCAACTCCTTCGCGCTGGCGCGGACCGTCGAGTACTTTCGCATTCCACGCAGCGTGCTGACCATCTGCCTGGGCAAGTCGACCTACGCGCGTTGCGGGATCATCGTCAACGTCACCCCGCTCGAGCCCGAGTGGGAGGGCCATGTGACGCTCGAGTTCTCCAACACCACCAACCTGCCGGCGCGGATCTACGCCAACGAGGGCGTGGCGCAGATGCTGTTCCTCGAATCCGACGAGGAGTGCGCGATCTCCTACAAGGACCGCGGCGGCAAGTACATGGGGCAGCGGGGCGTGACCCTGCCGCGGACCTGACCCGGCTTCGCCGGGAGCCACAAGCCTGGAGCTGTAAGAAAAAGTGAACCCCATCGCCGCAAGGCCGATGGGGTTCACTTTTGATTATCTGGTTTACCGTTTACCGTTTACCGCTTACCGCTTACCGCTCCTCGTCCAGTTCCTCGGCGGCGTCCGCGTGGGAGAGCCGCATGCCCTGCGGCGGCAGCGGCACGCCGTCGAGCGTCGGCCCGTCGGCACCGAGCTGGAGGCGCCCCTCGAGAAACCAGCGCACGGCGATCGGGTAGATCAGGTGCTCGCGGGCGTGGATGCGCTCGATGATCGTCTCCTCGGTGTCGCCGGGACGAAGCTTCAGCACCGCCTGCATCACCACCGGGCCGCCGTCGAGCTCCTCGGTGACGAAGTGCACGCTGACGCCGTGCTCCTCGACGCCGTCGGCGAGCGCCCGGGCGTGGGTGTTCAGGCCCTGGTAGGCGGGCAGCAGCGAGGGGTGGATATTGAGCAGGCGGCCATGGAAGCGGTGCACGAACATCGGGGTGAGGATGCGCATGAAGCCGGCCAGCACCACCAGGTCGGGCTCGTGGCGCTCGATCACCTTGATCAGCGC
Source organism: Modicisalibacter tunisiensis (assembly GCF_020148005.1). GTDB lineage: Bacteria > Pseudomonadota > Gammaproteobacteria > Pseudomonadales > Halomonadaceae > Modicisalibacter > Modicisalibacter tunisiensis. The sequence goes on from NZ_JAGXFD010000001.1 coordinate 2,367,038, forward strand.
GCCGTCGAAGGCCTCGCGGCTGTCGTACTCGCGGTGCGGCAGGGCGACTGCCTCGATGCCGGCGTCATGGGCGCGCTTGAGGCCGTAGGCGTCGGCCTTGTTGGAGATGACCGCGACGATCTCGCCGCCCAGTTCGCCGTAGGACTGGGCGTCGATCAGCGCCTGCAGGTTGCTGCCGTTGCCCGAGATCAGCACCACCACCCGGCGTGGCTCGGCCGTCTCGGCGGTGAAGTCGTTGAGGGTGTCGGTGGTCGACTCGTCGCTCATGCCTCGAGATTCTCCAGTCGTACCTGTTCCTCGTCGCCCTCGCGGGAGACGATCTCGCCGAGGGTGACGACCTGCTCGCCGGCGCCCTCCAGATGGGCGCGGGCCGCCTCGGCCTGGGCCGCCGGCACCACCACGACCATGCCGATGCCGCAGTTGAGCACGCGGTACATCTCGCGCGCGGCGACGTTGCCCTTTTCCTGCAGCCAGTCGAAGACCGCGGGACGCTGCCAGGCGGTGACGTCGACACGCGCGGCGAGGGTCTCGGGCAGGACCCGCGGCAAATTCTCGAGCAGGCCGCCGCCGGTGATGTGCGATAGGGCATGGACGGCGACGCCGCTTTCGCGGATCAGCGACAGCAGCGGCTTGACGTAGATGCGCGTCGGCGCGAGCAGGGCGTCGCCCAGCGGCCGGCCGTCGAGGTCGGCCTGCAGGTCGGCGTCGCTGACCTCGAGGATCTTGCGGATCAGCGAGTAGCCGTTGGAATGCGGCCCGGAAGAGACCAGGCCGAGCAGCACGTCGCCTTCGCCGACCCGGCTGCCGTCGAGGATCTCGGACTTCTCGACCACGCCGACGCAGAAGCCGGCCAGATCGTAGTCGCTGCCCTCGTACATGCCCGGCATCTCGGCGGTCTCGCCGCCCACCAGCGCGCAGCCGGCCTGCAGGCAGCCCTCGCCGATGCCGCTCACCACGTCGGTGGCGATGTCGACATCCAGCTTGCCCGTGGCATAGTAGTCGAGGAACTGCAGCGGCTCGGCGCCGGCCACCACCAGGTCGTTGACGCACATCGCCACCAGATCGATGCCGATGGTGTCGTGACGCCCCAGGTCCATGGCCAGGCGCAGCTTGGTGCCCACGCCGTCGGTGCCGGTGACCAGCACCGGCTGGCGGTAGCCGGCGGGCAGCTCGCACAGGGCGCCGAAGCCGCCCAGGCCGCCCATCACCTCGGGGCGATGGGTGCGCCTGGCGACTCCCTTGATGCGTTCCACCAGGGCGTTGCCGGCATCGATGTCCACGCCGGCGTCCTTGTAGCTCAGGGAGGGGGGCTGTGATGGATCGGCGTCGCTGCGGGTCATGGCGTGTCCTGTCGAAGTGACCTAGAGGTGAAAGCGCGCGCATTGTAGCATCGCGCCTGCCGGGGTGCATCGGCAGGCGCGGTTCCCGTCAACGGCTTGCAAGGACGAGACATGACACGTCAACACATCTGGATACTGCTGGGCCTGGCGGCCGTGCTGTGGCTGCTGGTGCTGCTCGAGCCGATCCTGATGCCGTTCTTCATCAGCATGATTCTTGCCTACCTGGGCGACCCGCTGACCGACTGGCTGGAAGCCCGCGGGCTGTCGCGGCGGCTGGCGGTGAGCGTGGTGTTCCTGGTGCTGTCGCTGGCCCTGGGGCTGGCCGTGCTGGTGATGGTACCGCTGCTCGGCCGGCAGCTCGGTCAGCTGATCGACGCCCTGCCGGCGATCTTCAACTGGGTGCAGGGCACCGTGCTGCCCTGGGTGCGCGAGGTCTCGGGCATCGACCTCAGTACCGACTTCGAGTCCCTGCGCCAGGCGCTGATGGCCAACTGGAAGGAAACCGGCACCTTCGCCGCGGGCCTGCTGGCGCGGGTGTCCCGCTCGGGGCTGGCCCTGGCGCTGTGGGTCGCCAACCTGGCGCTGATTCCGGTGGTGACCTTCTACCTGCTGCTCGACTGGGACCGCATCAAGGAGCAGGTGCGCGATCTGCTGCCGCGGCGGCTGGAGCCGACGGTGACGCGGCTGGCCCTGGAGTGCGACGAGGTACTGTCGGCCTTTCTGCGCGGCCAGCTGCTGGTGATGCTGAGCCTCGGCATCGTCTACGCGGTGGGGCTGACGCTGGCGGGCATCCAGTTCGGCGTGCTGATCGGCCTGCTGGCCGGGCTGGCGAGCATCGTCCCTTATCTGGGAGTGATCGTGGGGCTGGCCGTGGCGGCACTGGTGGCCTTCTTCCAGTACGGGGATCTCGTCCACCTGCTGGGCGTGGGGGCGATCTTCGCGGTAGGCCAGATTCTCGAGGGCGTCGTGCTCCAGCCGCTGCTGCTCGGCGACAAGATCGGCCTGCATCCGGTGGCGGTGATCTTCGCCGTGATGGCGGGGGGGCAGCTGTTCGGTTTCACCGGGGTGCTGCTGGCCCTGCCGGTGGCGGCGGTGATCATGGTAGTATTGCGCCATCTGCACGAACGCTATAAAAACAGTCAGTTATATGACGCCGGTGCACACCTGCCGGATAACGGAGACGACGCATGAGCACGGGGCCGGCGCAGCTGCCACTGGGCGTGGGGCTGCGTGACGATGCAACCTTCGCCAACTTCCTGCCGGGCGACAACGCGGCGCCGGTGGGCCGATTGCGTGCCCAGCTCGATGACGACGGGGAAGCCTTCATCTACCTGTGGGGCGGCGAGGGCTCGGGGCGCAGCCACCTGCTGCAGGCGGCCTGCCACGAGGCCGGCGCCCGTGACAAGCGCGCGCTCTACCTGCCCCTTGACGATCTGGGGCATTTTCCGCCCCACATGCTCGAGGATATCGAGCGCCTCGACCTGCTGGCGATCGATGATCTGGACATCGTCATCGGGCGCCGGCGCTGGGAAGAGGGGCTGTTTCACGCCTTCAACCGCCTGCGTGATGCCGGCAAGCGGCTGGTCATCGGCGCCGCCGCGGCCCCGCGCCAGTTGCCCGTGCAACTTCCCGACCTGGCGTCGCGCCTGACCTGGGGCGTGACCTTTCATCTGCATCGGCTCGACGACACCCAGCGCCTCGAGGCGCTGCAGTTGCGCGCCCGGGGGCGGGGCATGCAGTTGCCCGACGAGGTGGCGCGCTACATCCTGCACCGCGGCCCTCGCCACCTGAACGAGCTGTTCGCCACCCTCGAGCGGCTCGACCGCGCCTCGCTGTCCGCGCAGCGCAAGCTGACCATCCCCTTTGTCAAGCAGGCCCTCGACTGGTAAGACTCACTCGCCGTTGAGTGTCGCCAGTACCCGTCGCGCGCCGCCGTGCTCGCGATGTTCGCCGAGCCAGATTCCCTGCCAGGTGCCCAGTGCCGGCCGGCCGTCGCGAATCGCCAGCGTCAGCTGGGTGCCGAACAGGCTGGCCAGTACGTGGGCGGGCATGTCGTCGTCGCCTTCCAGCGTGTGCCTCAGGCCGGAAAGGTTCGCCGGGGCCAGGCGGTCGGCGAACAGCGCCATGTCATGACGCACGTCCGGATCGGCGCTCTCGTTGAGGGTCAGCGAGGCGGAGGTGTGCAGCAGCTGCAGGTGCAGCAGGCCGACGCGCAGCTCGGCGATCTCGGGCAGGGCCTTGACGAGGGCATCGGTGATGCGGTGAAAGCCGCGCGGGTGGGCGGGCAGGGTCACGGTCTGCTGGTGCCACATGGTGGGGCTCCCTGGGGTAGGGTGTGTGCGTGATGCCGTCGCCCGGCATGAGCGGGCCGGATGGCGACCTGAAGGCCGGGGCATGGCGCCGGGCTATCCTGCCGATTCGGGAGGATGATTGGCGTCCACCCCGTGGATATCGCCACACTGTACCAAGGATGCCAGGCAATGAATCAGGAGGATGACATGAGCGAGACTCGCATCGAGCGCGACAGCATGGGCGAGCTGGAAGTGCCGGCCAGCGCCCTGTACGGCGCCCAGACCCAGCGCGCCGTGAACAACTTTCCGGTCAGCGGCCAACCGATGCCGGCGGCCTTCATCCGGGCCGTGGCGCGCATCAAGCAGGCCGCCGCCCGCGTCAACCGGGAGCTGGGGCAGCTCGATGACGCGCGCGCCGAGGCCATCGACGCGGCCGCCCAGGCGTTGATCGACGGTGAGCATGCCGACCAGTTTCCGATCGACGTCTTCCAGACCGGCTCCGGCACCTCGTCGAACATGAACGTCAACGAGGTGATCGCCCATCTCGCCTCGCGGGACGATCTCGAGGTCGGCCCCAACGATCACGTCAACATGGGCCAGTCGAGCAACGATGTGGTGCCGACGGCGATTCATCTGGCGGCGGCGCTGATGGTCAAGGAGCACCTGCAGCCGGCCATGACGTATCTGAAGGCGACCATCGAGCGCAAGGCCGACGCGCTCGACGACGTGGTCAAGACCGGTCGCACGCACCTGATGGATGCCATGCCGGTGCGCATGAGTCAGGAACTGGGCGGCTGGGCGAGCCAGGTCGGTCAGGCGATCGAGCGCCTGGAGGACGGCCTCGGGCGCGTCTCGCGCCTGGCCCTGGGCGGCACGGCCGTGGGCACCGGCGTCAACGCTCACCCTGAGTTCGCCGCGAAGGTGGCCGAGCGGCTCGCGACCGAGACCCACCTGCCGCTGCGCCCCAACGACAGCTTCTTCGCCAGCCTGGGCGGGCAGGACGCCGCGGTGGAGCTCTCGGGGCATCTGCGTACCTACGCCTGCGCAGTGATGAAGATCAGCAACGACCTGCGCTGGATGAATTCCGGGCCGCTGGCGGGGCTCGGCGAGATCGAGCTGGAGGCCCTGCAGCCGGGCAGCTCGATCATGCCGGGCAAGGTCAATCCGGTGATTCCCGAATCCGCCGCCCAGGTGGCCGCCCAGGTGATCGGCAACGACGGCGCCATCGCCGTGGCCGGTCAGAGCGGCAACTTCCAGCTCAACGTGATGCTGCCGCTGATCGCCCGCAACCTGCTGGAGTCGATCACCCTGCTCGGCAACGTCAGCCGCCTGCTGGCCGACCGGGCCATCGCCACCTTCAATGTGCGACGCGACAACATCGAGGCGCCGCTGTCCCGCAACCCGATCCTGGTGACGGCGCTCAACTCGGTGATCGGTTATGACGCGGCGGCGCAGGTGGCCAAGAAGGCCTATCAGGCCGGGCGGCCGATCATCGACGTTGCCGAGGAGGAAACCGGCCTGTCCCGCGATGAACTCGAGACGCTGCTCGACCCGGCACGCCTGACCCGGGGCGGCGTGCCCGAGTGAGGGAAAGGGCGGCGGCGAGGTCTGGCCTCAGGCCTCGCCGTCGCCTTCGCGACGGGCCTCGTGGATGGTCTCGTTGGCCTCCTGACGTTCTTCCCGGTCCGCCTCGGGCGTGTCGTTCTCGTCGGCACGCGCGGGGCGATAGCGGAAGGTGGCGATGATCGGGAAGTGGTCCGAGCCGAACCGGGCCAGGCGGCGCATGTCGGCCAGCGTGAAATGCTCGCTGACGAAGATGTGATCGAGCGGCCAGCGCATCAGCGGGTACTTGGCGTGGAAGGTGCTGAACATGCCGCGTCCGCGTCGCGGATCGAGCATGCCGCTGATGCGGCAGAAGCGCCGGGTGGTGCGTGACCAGGCCACGTCGTTGAGATCCCCGAACAGCAGGGTGGGCTGCTCGTGCTGGTGAATGCCCTTGCCCACCAGCAGCAGCTCGCCGTCCCGCCACAGGGAGTCGTCGCTCTCGCCGGGGGCCGGCGGGCGCGGATGCACGGCATGCAGGCGCAGGCGGGTGCCGCAGGGCATCGGCAGCCAGGCATGGATCGAGGGAATGTCGCTCTGGATCAGCCACTTGACCTCGACGTCCTCCAGCGGCCGTCGGCAAAACAGGTGCATGCCGTAGAGGTTGTCCAGCGGGATCTTGACGCTGTGGGGCCAGCCTGCATCCAGTGCGCGGCTCAGCTGCTCGCCCCACCAGGCATCGGATTCCAGGGTCAGCACCAGATCCGGTTGCTCGGCGTGGATCTGACGCATCAGGTCGTCCGCATTGCGGTTGTCGGTCAGGACATTGGCGACCATCAGGGTCAGCTGGGCCTGCTCCGTGTCGTCGGCGGCATCGATGACCTGCTTGCGCCACAGCGGCGTCCAGGGCAGCACGTGGGCGAGCTGCACGAGCATGACCAGCAGGCAGGCGATCACCACGCCGATCTGCCAGGCATCGGTGCCCCAGAGCAGTGCCAGCACGCCCGTCAGCAGCGCCAGTCCGGCCAGCTGCAGGCGGGGAAAGTCGAAGCCGCGCACCCACCAGACACGCAGCGGCAGCAGGGGCATAAGGGTTGACAGCACCAGCAGCGCTGCGGCGACGGCCAGGCCGATATCGATCATGACGAGTTCCCGGGACGGGCCACGCCCTGTCGGCGTGACGTGATTGAGCCCCCATCAATAACATGAACGCCGCATCGGCACGAGCCGTCAGGCGGTCTGTGCCTGCTGGCGCGTGCGTGCGCGCAGATAGGCGCCCAGACGCTCGCGCCGGGCGGCGTCCAGGCGCAGGTAGAGCTTGCTGCGGCGGCGCAGCAGGTCGTCGACATCGACGACCCACTCCTGCTCCACCAGATAGTCCACCTCGCGGGCGGTGAGCCCGGCGCCGAAATGCTCGCCGAGCGCGGCCTCGCTGGTGCAGCCGTCGAGAAAGCGCCGGCACAGCGTGCCGTAGCTGCGGGTGAACCGCCAGGCGCGGGCCTCGCCGAGAAACGGGTAGTCGCGCAGCAGCCGGGCCTGAAAGGCTTGCGGGGTGTCGAAGTCGCCGCCGGGCAGCGGCGCCTCGGCGGTCCAGGGGCGTCCGGCACCGGGCAGGTACGGCGCCAGACTGCTCAGGGCGGCCTCGGCCAGCTTGCGGTAGGTGGTGATCTTGCCGCCGTAGATGGACAGCAGGGGCGCCCCTGAATCGTCCAGGTCGAGAGTGTAGTCCCGGGTCATGGCCGAGGGATCGGCGGACTCGTCATCGCACAGCGGGCGCACGCCCGAAAAGTGGGCCACGACGTCGTCGCGAGCGAGCGTGCGCGAGAAGTGCGCATTGACCACCTCCAGCAGGTAGTCGATCTCCGCCTCGCCGGCCGTCACCGTTGCCGGGTCGCCGCGATAGCGCATGTCGGTGGTGCCGATCAGGCTGAAGTCCTGCTCGTAGGGCAGCACGAAGACGATGCGTCCGTCCCGGTTCTGCAGGATGTAGGCGCGTTCGTCCGTGTTCAGGCGCGGCACGACAAGGTGGCTGCCCTGGATCATGCGGATGCCGTAGCGGGGCTGGTGCTCGGTACGCTGGCGCAGGAAGCTCTCCACCCAGGGGCCGGCGGCGTTGACCAGGGTCCGTGCCCGGCACTCGGTGCGCCGGCCGTCGCGGCTGTCTTCCAGCGTGAGCTGCCAGTGGCCGTCGATCTCGCGGGCCGCCACGCAGCGCGTGCGGACATGAATGTCGGCACCGTTGTCGCGGGCCTGCAGGGCGTTGAGCACCACCAGTCGGGCGTCGTCCACCCAGCAGTCGGAATACTCGAAGCCGCGAGTGATGTGTGGCTGAAGCGGGCTGGTGGCGTCGAAGCGCAGCGAGCGCGAGGCCGGCAGGCTGTCGCGATGTCCGAGATGATCGTAGAGAAACAGCCCGGTGCACAGCAGCCAGGCGGGCCGCAGGTGAGGGCGGTGAGGCAGGATGAAGCGCAGCGGCCAGATGATGTGCGGTGCCTTGGCGAGCAGGACCTCGCGTTCGCGCAGGGCCTCGCGCACCAGGCGGAACTCGCGGTGCTCGAGGTAGCGCAGCCCGCCATGGATGAGCTTGCTGCTGGCCGAGGAGGTCGCCTGGGCCAGATCCCCCTGCTCGCACAGGGCGACCCGCAGGCCGCGTCCGGCGGCGTCGTTGGCAATGCCCGTGCCGTTGATGCCGCCGCCGACGACGAACAGGTCGTAGAGAGGAGGGGATGACGTGCTGCCCATGCGTGGACTCCACTGCTCGTGTTCGCTGATGAAAGGGTGGTGCGTAATCGTTTCGAAAACGAAAATAGACTAATCGAAAACGAACATCAAGGCGCGAACACCGTCGGCTGGCCGTGTAAACCCTCCGGGTTGTTCACGGAAACCCCGTCCGGCTGACCGGGGTCGGTCATCCGGGCTGGCCGGCCTGCCGGAAGCTCCTTTGGGACGGGATGATCCCCGGCAGTGCGGGCCCTGAAGGGGACTTGTGGGAGAGGATTCATCCTCGACAGCGGTGGCCCGGTGGCTGGTTTATCGTGACTGAAGTCGCTCCCACGGCCAGGTTCCGGATGAACCGCCTACCGAGAGAGCACGGCTGGCATGCCGTGAGAGAAAGGGATCAGGCGTGCAGCGGGGCGGGCGTTTTCGGGCGCGGTGGCGCGTCCGCGTCGGCCAGATGCAGGCTGACGTCGTGGGCTTCCATCAGCGTCAGGAGGTTTTCGGGGGGCTGGCGGTCGGTGAACAGGGCATCGATCTGGGCGATGTTGCCCTGGCGGACCACGGCGTTGCGGCGGAACTTGGAGTGATCGGCGATCAGGTAGACCTGGCGGGAGTTGTGGATGATCGCCTGGGCGACACGCACTTCCTGGTAGTCGAATTCCAGCAGCGAACCGTCGTCGTCGATGCCGCTGATGCCGATGATGCCGAAGTCCACCTTGAACTGGTTGATGAAGTCGATGGTCGCCTCGCCGATGATGCCGCCGTCGCGGGAGCGCACCTGACCGCCGGCGACGATCACGTTGAAGTCTTCCTTGTGCTGCAGGATGGCCGCCACGTTGAGGTTGTTGGTGATCACCTCGAGGCCGTGGTGCGCGAGCAGGGCCTCGGCGACGATCTCGTTGCTGGTGCCGATGTTGATGAACAGCGAGGCGTGATCGGGGATGTGGCTGGCCAGCAGGTCGGCGATGCGTCGCTTGGCATCCAGGTTGAGCGTCTTGCGGGTCTGGTAGGCGGTATTGACGGTGCTGGACTCGAGTCCGGCGCCGCCGTGGACGCGCCGGATCAGTCCGTCGTCGGCCAGGGTGTTGAGGTCGCGGCGGATGGTCTGGGGCGTGACGCCGAAGTCCCGGGTCAGCTGCTCGATGGAGGCGTATCCCTGGCGCCTGACCAGGGCGATGATGGCGTCGTGGCGTTGCTGCTGGGTCATGGTGATTGCTGTCGGCAGGAGTGGGCGGGAATCGGCGCCGCGCGCCGGCTCGTCAGGCGCTATGGTATCAGGTGCAGGCGTGGCGAGGGCGGTCGCGTGAAATGTTCTCTTGCGAAAGCCCTGTGGGGCGCCGGCTGACTGAAAGCGAACATGAGGCCTTTTCGCCCGACGCGCGAGCGGCTCTTGTCGCGGCTGGCTGGATGCCGTGAGTCGGGAGCGGCGAGGCGGGTCGGTTCCGGCAGGGGACTCCCAAGCATTTGAGTTGGGCTGCATTTTTTCGTCGAGACGGGCTTGCATTTTCCGGCGTCATCCGTAGAATACGCTTCCGTTGTCGGGGCACACGAACCGGCAACTCGGCAGGACCGTAGCTCAGTTGGTTAGAGCGCCACGTTGACATCGTGGAGGTCAGCGGTTCAAATCCGCTCGGTCCTACCAAGTCGCTTTCGAGTGGCAGCCTCGTGTGAAACAGCTTTTGAAGGACCGTAGCTCAGTTGGTTAGAGCGCCACGTTGACATCGTGGAGGTCAGCGGTTCAAATCCGCTCGGTCCTACCAGATTCCGAACGCCCGATTCCCCCAGAAGGAGTCGGGCGTTTTCGCGTGCGGATGGCTCACGGCAGGTGACTGTCGACGAAGTGCCTGATTTCCTCCAGCGCCTGGCGGGCTGCGGCCAGGCGCGGCGCGAACCCCACGAAGACATGCGGCATGTCGGGCCACAGGCTCAGCTGGACCGGGCTGCCGCTCTGGCGGGCCTGTTCGGCATAGCGGCGGCTGTCATCCAGCAGGATCTCTGCCTCGCCGCACTGGATCAGCGTCGGCGGCAGCTCGCTCAGGTCACCCTCGATCGGCGACACGCGCGGGTCGTCGCGAGCGGCAGCAGGCGACTGGCCGAGGTATAGCTGGGCGATCAGGGGCAGCAGCTCGGGGTCGAGGATCGGCTCCACGTCGGCCTTGCGGTGCAGCGAATCGCTTTCCCAGTCCAGGTCGGTGGCCGGCGAGAAGGCCAGCACGGCGTCCGGGCGACGCAGCCCGGCGGTGTCGAGCGCGTTCAGGCAGGCCAGCGTCAGGTTGCCGCCGGCGCTGTCGCCGGCGAGCAGCAGGGGCGCATCGCCGTGTTCATCGGCGAGCCACGCCCAGGCATCGAGGCAGTCCTCGAGACCGGCCGGAAACGGGTGTTCCGGTGCGAGCCGGTAGTCGATGCTGATCACCTCGGCGCGACACGCCTGGGCGAGCCGGGCGGCCAGCGGGCGGTGGCTCGCCGCGCTGCCGGCCATCCAGCTGCCGCCATGCAGGTACAGCAGGTAGCGTCCGGCGGTGCCCGATGGGTCGTCGGGGCGCAGGCGTTCGGCGGCGATGACCCGGCCGTCGCGTACCGGGATCAGCAGCGGCTCGACGCGGCCGCGGATCGTCAGGATGGCGGGGTCGGCGGCAAAGTAGCTGTCGAGCAGCCGGCGCTTGACGGTCAGGTCGTTGCCGCTGGCCGCGTTCAGGGCCTTGAGGCGCTCGAGGTGGGCAAGCACGGCATCCAGGCCTTCATGGTTCGCGCCCGGCGAGGTGGTCGTCATGGCAGTCCCCCGGAAAAACGGAAAGTGGCGTGGTGTTCGAGGGTCAGCATGGCGGGTCCGGCCGATTCGGGCAATCGGCCAAGTGGGTCGACAAGAGGGGCTCGGCCTACCTCGTCATGCCAGACCGGCGAGATCAGTTCAGGCTCGGCAGATCGCTGGCCGCCACGAACGTCGTGACCAGCCGTTCGATGCCGGCCTGGTCGTCGGCGCTGAAGCGGGCCGGGCGGGGGCTGTCGAGATCCAGCACGCCCCACAGCCGGCCGTCGACGACGATGGGGACCACCAGCTCGGAGCGCGAGGCGGCATCACAGGCGATGTGATCGGCCACGGCATGCACGTCGTCGACGCGCTGGGTGGCGAGGCGGCGGGCCGCGGCGCCGCACACGCCCTTGTCGAAAGGGATCGGGTTGCAGGCCGGCTTGCCCTGGAAGGGGCCGAGCACCAGGGTCTGCGGGCGACGATGCAGGTAGAAGCCGGCCCAGTTCAGCTCGCCGACTTCCTGCATCAGGAAGGCGCAGGTCTGGGCAGTGTTGGTCAGCCAGTCGCGGGTGTCGAGCAGGGCCTCGAGCTGGCGGGCAAGCAGGGAGTAGTCGGTCATGAAAAGGCTCCTCGGAAACGCCTCGGGCCGGCAAGGCCGGCCCGAGTAAAGCGGTGCGTGCTGGATCGGCGGGCTTATTTCCAGCCGGGGACCGCGCCGCCCTTGAACAGCTCGTCGGCCTTGTCGATCACCGCCTGGCTGTGGTAGGCGTCGACCAGCTCCTGGATCGCCTCGCGGTCCTGATCGCCTTCGCGGACCACGATCAGGTTGACGTAGGGCGACTCGGGCCCTTCCTTGATCAGGGCGTCGTCCAGGCTCAGGCCGGCGGGCTGGGCGAAGGTGTTGTTGATGAACGCCATGTCGACGTCGGGCAGCACGCGGGGCAGCTGGGCGGCCTCGATCTCGCGGAACTCGAAGTCGTGCGGGTTCTCGGCGATGTCGATCGGCGTGGCCTCGAGGTTGCTCGGGTCGTTGAGCTGAATCAGGCCCTTGTTGTGCATCAGGATCAGTGCCCGGCCCTCGTTGGAGGGGTCGTTGGGCAGCGCGATGGTGGCGCCGTCGGGCAGGGCGTCGATGCTGTTGTACTTGGCGGAGTAGGCGCCGATCGGGTAGACGAAGGTGCGCCCGGCGATGGCGAACTTGTAGCCGCGGTCGCGGACCATCGACTTCATGTACGGCTCATGCTGGTAGGCGTTGGCGTCGAGGCTGCCGTCGGCCAGCGCGGCATTGGGCGTGACGTAGTCGGTGAACTCGACGATCTCCACATCGAGGCCGTACTTGTCCTTGGCGATCTGCTTGGCGACCTGCATGACGTCGGTTTCCGGACCGGCCACGGTGCCGACCTTGATGTGGTCGTCGGCGGCCTGGACGCTGCCGATCATGCCCAGGCCCAGCAGGGTGGCGCCCAGCGCCTTGGCGATTGCGTGCTTCATGATTGCGCTCCTTGTCTCGATGTGCGCGAGCGTTCCGCGCGTCGTCATGGGTGGATTGTAAGGCATAACTGCGGTTTTTATAATTCTTTTTGGTTATTAATCCAATAGGCTACTTGTGGTCGCTCCGGCGGACCAGATAGTCGCCGAGCATCTGAAAGCCCTGCACCAGCACCACCAGGATGACCACCGTGATCAGCATGATGGTGGGGTTGAAGCGGTTGTAGCCATAGCGGATGCCCAGGTCGCCGAGGCCGCCGCCGCCCACCGCACCGGCCATCGCCGAGTAGCTGATCAGGGTGACCACGGTGATGGTCAGGCCGGTGATGATGCCGCCGCGGGCCTCGGGCAGCAGCACCTTGGTGATGATCTGGTAGGGGGTGGCGCCCATCGACTGGGCGGCCTCGATCAGCCCCGGTGGCACCTCGTTCAGCGCGCCCTCGACCAGCCGGGCGACGAACGGGATGGCGGCGATGGTCAGCGGCACCGCGGCGGCGTTGGTGCCGATCGAGCTGCCCACCAGGGCGCGCGTGAAGGGGATGATCGCCACCATCAGGATGATGAACGGGATGGAGCGGCCGATGTTGGTGACCATTCCCAGCACCCGGTTGGTCAGGGGCTGGGCGAGGATCTGGCCCGGGCGGGTCACGTAGAGCAGCACCCCCAGCGGCACGCCCAGGGCCGTCGCGATGAGGCCCGAGACGGCGACCATGTAGAGGGTGTCGAGCGTGGCTTCGAGAATCAGTTCAAGCATCGCGCTGGACATGGCCGAGCACCTCCACTTGCAGGTCGTGGGATTCGAGGTAGGCGAGCGCCTCGCGGGTCTTGTCGGCGGGGCCGATCAGTTCGGCGATCATCAGGCCCAGGGTGCGGTCCTGGATCGATTCCACCTTGGCCTCGAGGATGCTGACGTCGATGTCGCAGTCCCGGGCCAGCCGCGACACCAGCGGCGTGGAGACCGAGTCGCCGGTGAAGGCCAGACGCACCACCGGGTGGGTGTCGTCGCCGGGCTGGGCGGCGAGGCGGTCGACCAGCGCCTGCGGTGGCTCGAGCTCCAGGAAGGCGTTGAGAAACTCGCGGCCCAGGCGGGTCTGCGGGGCGGTGAAGAAGTCGCCGACATCGGCTTCCTCCACCAGTTCGCCGGCGGAGATCAGGCTGACCCGGTGGCAGATGGTCTTGACCACTTCCATCTCGTGGGTGATCAGCAGGATGGTCAGGCCCAGCTTGCGGTTGATGTCCTGCAGCAGCTCGAGGATCGACAGCGTCGTCTGCGGGTCCAGCGCCGAGGTGGCCTCGTCGCACAGCAGCACCTTGGGGCGGCTGGCCAGGGCGCGGGCGATCGCCACGCGCTGCTTCTGGCCGCCGGAAAGCTGGGCCGGGTACATGTCCCGCTTGTCGGCCAGGCCGGTGAGCTCGAGCAGCGGCTCGACGCGCTCGCGAATCTCGCGCTTGGCGACGCCCATCAGCTCCAGGGGAAGGGCGACATTGGCGAACACGGTGCGCGACGACAGCAGGTTGAAATGCTGGAAGATCATGCCCACCCGGTGGCGGGCCCGGTTCAGGCTGGCGGCATCGAGCGCGGTGAGTTCGTCGCCGTCGACGAACACACGGCCGGTGGTCGGACGCTCGAGCAGGTTGACGCAGCGGATCAGCGTCGACTTGCCCGCGCCGGACAGGCCGATGACGCCGTGAATGGCGCCTTGCGGGACGTGCAGATGCACGGGCTTGAGGGCGTGAATCGCCTGCTCGCCCGTGCCGTAGGTCTTGGAAACGTTGTCGAGAGTGATCATGGGCCAGGTCGTGTCGCGGCGCGATTGCCGGCGGAGGGCGCTGCCGGGGCGGCCGGGCGAAAAAAAGGCCACCCTGTCGGGTGGCCATCAACGCTGGACACACCCTTTTAGCTGCACTTTCCGCACAGCAGCCCGAGGGCTTCTGGCGGAGGCGCCCGCAAGCCGGGATCAAATCGGCGCCTGAAGAATATCCGCGAAATTTTATAGGGGCGGCCGGGAGCCGTCAACGAGTCCGGGATATGTCGCAAGGCATGGCGGTTTCATGCAGAACATATTGCTGTGGCAGAAGCGGTTGGCGAGAAAATTCTTGGCGGAAAGGCCGGTGCCCATGGCGGGCTGGCCGGGGCGGCGTTTGCCGTGGACGCGCCCATGTGGCGTTCACTAGACTGGCCGCTTCACTTCAGGGAGACGCAAGATGTTCACGGGTATCGTTCAGGGGACCGCGGAACTGGTGGCGGTGGAGGAAGCACAGGAATTCCGTACCCATGTGCTGGCCCTGCCGGCTGCACTGCGCGAGGGACTCGAGCTCGGCGCCTCGGTGGCGCACAACGGCTGCTGCCTGACGGTGACGGCGATCGACGGCGAGCGGGTGAGCTTCGACCTGATGCGCGAGACGCTGCGCTTGACCAACCTGGGCCAGCTGGCGGTCGGCGACCGCGTCAACGTCGAGCGGGCGGCGCGCTTCGGCGACGAGATCGGCGGGCATGCCATGTCGGGGCACGTGATCGCCATGGCCGAGCTCGGCGAGATCGACGAGGCGCCCAACAATCGCCGACTGTGGTTCACTCTGCCGCAGCCCTATGAGCGCTTCCTGTTCGAGAAGGGCTACATCGGCATCGACGGCATCAGCCTGACCATCGGCGAGGTGAGAGGGCAGCGCTTCTGCGTCAATCTGATTCCGGAAACGCTGGCCCGTACCACGCTGGGCGAGCGCGTACCCGGCGATCGGGTCAACATCGAGATCGATCCGCAGACCCAGGCGATCGTCGAGACCGTGGAGCGGGTGCTGGCGGCGCGCCGGAGCGCCTGAGCGATACTGCGTCGAAGGGGCGTTGGCGACAGCGATGGCGCGGTCGTCGGCGCTTGCATATAAAGGGAGGGCTGCCGCCCGGGCGGCCCGAATGGCCTCGGTGCGGATGGCTCGCGTCGTCGTGACCCTTTGGGTACCATAGGCGGCTTTTCATGATCCCTGGAACCTGACGCGAGCGCGGGGCTGGCCAATGCTGAAGCGACAACTCAACAACTACTTCAAGCTGGACGAACACGATACCACGATACGCCGGGAGGTCATCGGCGGCATCACCACCTTCCTGACGATGGCCTACATCATCTTCGTCAACCCCAGCGTGCTCTCGCAGGCCGGGATGGACCAGGGGGCGGTCTTCGTCGCCACCTGCCTGGCGGCAGCGATCGGCTGTCTGATCATGGGGGCGTGGGCCAATTATCCGGTAGCGCTGGCGCCGGGCATGGGGCTCAACGCCTTCTTCACCTACACCGTGGTCATGGGCATGGGCAAGAGCTGGGAGGTGGCGCTCGGCGCGGTCTTCCTGTCGGGGGTGACCTTCTTCCTGCTCAGCATCTTCCGCATCCGCGAGTGGATCATCAATTCGATTCCGATCTCGCTGCGACTGGGCATTGCCGCGGGTATCGGCCTGTTTTTGGCGATCATCGCCCTGGAAAATGCCGGCATCATCGTCGAGCATCCCGCCACCCTGGTGACCCTGGGCGATCTCTCCCAGCCGCCGGCGTTGTATACCCTGGCCGGTTTCTTCGTGATCACCGCGCTCTCCTATCTGCGGGTCACGGGGGCGGTGATGATCGGCATCCTCGGCGTGACCGTGGTCGGGATCCTGCTGGGTCACAACCAGTTCGGCGGCCTGGTGTCGATGCCGCCGTCGGTCGGGCCGGTGCTCTTTCACCTGGACATCGCCGGTGCCCTCGACGTCAGCATGCTCAGCGTGATCTTCGCCTTTTTGTTCGTCGACCTGTTCGACACCGCCGGCACCCTGATCGGCGTGGCTCACCGCGGCGGGCTGCTGGACGAGGACGGCAAGCTGCCACGGCTCAATCGCGCGCTGATGGCCGACAGCTCGGCCACCATCAGCGGGGCGTTGCTGGGCACCTCGTCCACCACCAGCTACATCGAGAGCGCCTCGGGCATCGCCGCCGGCGGTCGCACCGGGCTGACCGCGGTGGTGGTCGCCATCCTGTTCCTGGTCAGCCTGTTCTTCGCGCCGCTGGCCGGTTCGATCCCCGCCTATGCCACCGCGGGAGCGCTGCTCTATGTCGCCGTGCTGATGTGCGGCAGCCTGGCGCATGCCGACTGGGACGACGTCACCGAGGCGGCACCGGTGCTGATCGCCGCGCTGGCCATGCCGCTGACCTATTCGATTGCCAATGGCATCGCCCTGGGCTTCATCAGCTATGCGCTGATCAAGCTGTTGTCCGGGCGTCACCGTGATCTCAACCCGGCCGTGGTCGTGTTGTCGGTGCTGTTCATTGCCAAGTTCCTGTTCCTCGACGGAGGCCACTGATGAGTAGTATCTACGGGGACTACATCAAGTCCGTGATTCGCACCGTGCCCGACTGGCCCCAGCCGGGGGTCAACTTCCGCGACATCACCCCCGTGCTGCAGAACAGCGCGGCGTTCCGCAAGCTGATCGACAGTTTCGTGCATCGCTATCAGGAGATGGACCTCGACGCCATCGCCGCGATCGACGCGCGCGGCTTCATCATCGGCGCGCCGGTCGCCTACGAGCTGGGCTGCAGCTTCGTGCCGGTGCGCAAGAAGGGCAAGCTGCCGTTCCGCACCATCAGCGAGACCTACACCCTGGAGTACGGCGAATCCACCGTGGAGCTGCATTCCGATGCCTTCCGCGAGGGCGATCGCATCCTGATCATGGATGACCTGATCGCCACCGGCGGTACCATGCTGGCCGCCGCCAAGCTGATCCAGCGCAGCGGCGGGCAGGTGGTCGAGACCGCCACCATCATCGACCTGCCCGAGCTGGGTGGGTCGCAGAAGATTCGCGAGGCCGGTCACGGCGTCTTCGCGGTGTGTTCCTTTCTCGAGAGCGACTGACGTCGTCTCCTGATTCGCGCCGTCGACTCGTCCGGCGAGTCGACGGCGCGAATGCCCTGCCAGAGGTAGCTCCCTCCATGTCAGCCGATCGTTACCATCAGCAGTTCACGGTCTCCTGGGACCAGCTGCATCGCGACGTGCGTGCGCTGTGCCACAAGCTCGTCGAGCGCGACTTCAAGGGCATCGTCGCCATCACCCGTGGCGGGTTGATCCCGGCGGCGCTGATCGCCCGTGAACTCGACGTGCGCCTGATCGACACGGTGTGCATCAAGAGTTACGACCACATGGACCAGAACCGGCTGGAGGTGGTCAAGGGCGTCGATCACAATGGTGCCGGCTGGCTGCTGGTCGACGATCTGGTCGATACCGGCCGGACGGCCCGGGCGGTGCGCGACATGCTGCCCCGGGCGCACTTCGTGACCGTCTACGCCAAGCCGGAAGGACGCCCGCTGGTCGACCAGTATCTGACCGAAGTCGCCCAGGACTGCTGGATCCAGTTCCCCTGGGACATGGGCATCGCCTATGTCGAGCCGCTGGTCGAGCAGCTGCGCCAGCCGGCCGACGGGCGCAGCGACTGAGTCGCCGGCGACACAGACGAGGCAGACGATGACGCAGATCCCCTTGCCCGACAGCTGGGCCCGCCACCTGGGCGGTGAATTCACCGCGCCGTACATGCAGGCCCTGCGCGACTTCCTGGCTCGCGAGAAGGCGGCGCGCAAGGTCATCTACCCCCATTCCGCGAACTGGTTTCGGGCCTTCGCCCTCACGCCGCTTGACCGGGTGAAGGTCGTGGTGCTCGGACAGGACCCCTACCACGGCCCCGGTCAGGCGCATGGCCTGTGCTTCTCGGTGCGCCCGGGCGTGCCCGTGCCGCCGTCGTTGCAGAACATCTACAAGGAGCTGGCGACCGACGTGGGCACCACGCCGGTCAACCACGGCTTCCTCGAGAGCTGGGCCGAGCAGGGCGTGCTGCTGCTCAACAGCGTGCTGACCGTCGAGCGCGGCAATGCCGGCGCGCACCGCAACCAGGGCTGGGAGACCTTCACCGATCGGGCGATCCAGGTGGTCAACGAGCAGTGCGACGGCGTGGTGTTCCTGCTGTGGGGCAGCTATGCCCAGAAGAAGGCCGCCTTCGTCGATCGCGACCGGCACCTGGTGCTGCACGCGCCGCATCCGTCACCGCTGTCGGCGCATCGCGGCTTCTTCGGCCAGCGGCACTTTTCCCGCGCCAATGCCTTCCTGGCCGAGCGGGGATCTTCGCCCATCGACTGGCAGCTGCCCGCCGAGGTCGGGGCGTGAGGCGTTGACGGGCGGTCGGCGGGTTTGACTTAACCCGCCGGCTCCGGCGCGCTAGAATGGCGCGCGATTTTTCGGGGCCCCGGGCCTCGATCCGCCCAATTCGCCTCGCAAGGACCCCGCCATGAGCGTTCATGCCATCCAACACCCGCTGGTCAAGCACAAGCTTGGCCTGATGCGTACCGCCGACATCAGCACCAAGAGCTTCCGTGAACTGGCCGGCGAGGTCGCCAAGCTGCTGACCTACGAGGCCACCCAGGATCTCGAGCTGGAGCCGCAGACCATCCGGGGCTGGAGCGGTCAGCCGATCGACGTCGAGCAGCTCAAGGGCAAGAAGGTCACCATCGTGCCGATCCTGCGTGCCGGGCTGGGCATGCTGGACGGGGTGACCGACCTGATCCCCAGCGCCCGCATCAGTGTCGTGGGGCTCTACCGCAACGAGGAGACCCTCGAGCCGGTGCCCTATTTCGAGAAGTTCACCAACGACCTGGACGAGCGCCTGGCGATCGTCATCGACCCGATGCTGGCCACCGGCGGCTCGATGGTCGCCACCCTGGACATGCTCAAGGCACGGGGCTGCCCGCTGATCAAGGTGATCGTGCTGGTGGCCGCGCCGGAAGGGCTCCAGCGCGTGCAGCAGGCGCATCCGGATGTCGAGATCTATACCGCCTCCATCGACGAGCGGCTCGACGAGAACGGCTACATCGTGCCTGGCCTGGGCGATGCCGGCGACAAGATCTTCGGTACGCGCTGACCGGTCTTTCCCGGCCGTCATGCCATCGCCCCGGTGACGCTGACGCCCGGGGCGTTTTTTCGCGCGGCCCCGGCGGGAACCCGGCCGCGCCCCGTCCCGCAAGCGAGCGGTCCGACAACAACGGGAGCTTGATTCCAATGACTGATACGGTAACCACGGCGCCTCGCGCCGACTCTCCTTTGCGTACGCTGGTGACCGGCGCGCAGATGCTGTTCGTGGCGTTCGGCGCGCTGGTGCTGGTGCCGCTGCTGACCGGCCTGGACCCCAGCGTGGCGCTGTTCACCGCCGGTGCCGGCACCCTGGTCTTTCATTCCGTGACCCGGCAGAGCGTGCCGGTGTTCCTGGCCTCGTCGTTCGCCTTCATCGCGCCCATCCAGGGCTCGGTGGCCAGCTACGGCATTCCGGCGACGCTGGGCGGGCTGTTCGCCTCGGGGCTGGTCTATGTGGCGATCTCGCAGGCGATCCGCCTCAAGGGCACCGGCTGGCTGCACCGGCTGCTGCCGCCGGTCGTGGTGGGACCGGTGATCATGGTCATCGGGCTGGCGCTGGCGCCGGTGGCGGTGGACATGGCGACCGGCAGGAACAGCGAGCACATCGCCTACGGCCAGGCCATCACCCTGTCGATGATCAGCCTGTTGGTGACCCTGCTGCTGGCGGTGTTCGGTCGCGGCCTGCTGCGCCTGATTCCGATCATGGGCGGCATCCTGGTCGGCTATCTGCTGTCGCTGGGCATGGGCGTGGTCGACCTCAGCCAGGTCAGGGCCACGCCCTGGCTGGAGATGCCCGCCTTCGTCGCGCCCACCTTCAACCTGTCCGCCGTGCTGTTCATGCTGCCCGTGGCCATCGCCCCGGCGGTGGAGCACATCGGCGACATGATCGCCATCGGCTCGGTGACCCGCCGCGACTATCTGGTCAAGCCGGGGTTGCATCGCACGCTGCTCGGCGATGGCCTGGCGACCTCCACGGCGGCCCTGTTCGGTGGCCCGCCCAACACCACCTATTCCGAGGTGACCGGCGCGGTGACGCTGACGCGCAACTTCAACCCGCGGGTGATGATCGTGGCCGCCTGCGTGGCGGTCGTGCTGGCCTTCGTCGCCAAGCTGGGGGCGCTGCTGCAGAGCATTCCGGCGCCGGTGATGGGCGGCATCATGACGCTGCTGTTCGGCTCCATCGCGGTGGTCGGCATGAACACCCTGGTGCGTGCCGGACAGGCACTGACCGCCTCGCGCAACCTGGTCATCGTCTCGCTGATCCTGGTGTTCGGCATCGGCGGCATGCAGATCGGCAGCGGGGAATTCTCGCTGCAGGGCGTGAGCCTCTCGGCGCTGGTCGGCATCGTCCTCAACCTGCTGCTGCCGCCGGCCCGGGAAGAGGAGTCCTGAGGCGCGCGAGACGTCGCCGCGCATTGCCGCCGGCGGGGGCAAGGCGGCATCATGGCGGGATGACGTCTCGTTTCCGCCGGCCCGAACGTCCGCGCGGCCTCATCGCCACTCGGGCGTCGGCCGGGATACGAGGCCCCCGATCGTTCAATTCTTCGGTGAGCTGACATGAGCCTGACCCATCTCAATGCCCGCGGCGAGGCCCACATGGTCGACGTCGGCGACAAGCCCGTCAGCCAGCGCGAGGCGGTGGCCAGCGGGCGCATCTACATGCAGGCCGCGACCCTGGCCCGGCTCGAGGCAGGCGGCATGCCCAAGGGCGACGTGCTGGCCACGGCGCGGATCGCCGGCATCCAGGCCGCCAAGCGCACCCATGAGCTGATCCCCCTGTGTCATGCCCTGGCGCTGACCAAGGTCAGCATCGACTTTCATCTGGATGCGGCGGCCGGCTGCGTCGAGGTGCGAACGCTGTGTCGCCTCGCCGGTCGCACCGGCGTGGAGATGGAGGCGCTGACCGCGACCTCCGTAGCGTGTCTGACGCTCTATGACATGTGCAAGGCGGTCGACAAGGATATGGTGATCGGGGATGTCCGCCTGGAGAGCAAGCGCGGCGGCAAGTCCGGCGATTATCGGCGTCCCGAGGCCGAGGAGGCGCCGACACCGCTGGTCACCGCCGAGGCCGCCGGCATCGGCATGGCGGCGCGCCCCGCGCAGCCGTGCATTCAGGTCAAGTGCCTGGCCGAACTGCGCGAGCGGCTCGGGGTGGGGGAGGTGGCGGTGCTCGTCGACGAGCTGCCGTCCAATGACGTCGCCGGCCTCAAGGCCGCGCTGACGGCGCGGGATGCGCGTTTCGCCCTGCTCGGCGAGCAGCGCGTGCTGTGTGCCGTCAACCAGGTGATGAGCGGCGAACAGGCACAATTGACCGACGGCGATGAAGTGGCGTTCTTTCCGCCGGTAACGGGAGGCTGAGCATGATTCGGGTCCAGACGGCGCCCTTCGATGCCGGTGCCGAGCAGGCAGCATTGACCGCGCAGCGCCGGGATATCGGCGCGGTGGTGAGTTTCACGGGGCTGGTGCGCGACTTCAACGAGCGCCCCGAGGTGTCGGCCCTGACGCTGGAGCACTATCCGGGCATGACCGAAAGGGCCCTGGCCGACATCGTCGCCGAGGCCGAATCGCGATGGCCGTTGAACGGCGTGCGCCTGATCCACCGCGTCGGCCGGCTGGCGCCGGGCGATCCGATCGTGCTGGTGGTAGTGGCCAGCGCCCATCGGCTGGCGGCCTTCGAGGCCTGCCATTTCATCATGGATTATCTGAAGACGCGGGCGCCGTTCTGGAAGAAGGAACACACCGCGCAGGGCGACTACTGGGTCGCCGAACGGACCACGGACCACGACGCGGCCCGTCGCTGGGAGGCTTCATGACACAACAGCTGGTCGACAACTTTCAGCGCACGGTGCGCTACGTGCGGCTTTCGATCACCGATCGCTGCGACTTCCGCTGCGTCTACTGCATGAGCGAGGACATGACGTTCCTGCCGCGCTCGCAGGTGCTGACGCTCGAGGAGCTGGCCTTGGTGGCCCGGGCATTCACCGAGCTGGGGGTCGAAAAGATCCGCCTGACCGGCGGCGAGCCGCTGGTCAGGCGCGGCATCGAAAAGCTGGTGGCGGATATCGGCGAGCTCGACGGCCTGTCCGATTTCGCCATGACCACCAATGGGGCCGGTCTGGGCAAGTATGCGCGCGCGCTGCACGCGGGCGGCCTGAACCGGCTCAACATCAGCCTGGACTCCCTCGATCCCGAACGCTTCCGGCGCCTGACGCGGACCGGTGACCTGCAGCGGGTCATCGATGGCATCCATGCCGCGCAGGACGCCGGTTTCGAGCGCATCAAGCTCAATGCCGTGATCCTCCGGGGGCGCAATGATGACGAGGTGCTCGACCTGGTCAACTTCGCGCGTCGCGAGCGGCTGGACATCAGCTTCATCGAGGAGATGCCGCTGGGTGATGTCTCGGATCACTCGCGGGGGGAAACCTATTGTTCCAGCGATGACGTGCAGCGCTGGATCGAAACCGCCTATTCACTGACGCCAACTACCGAGACGACCCTGGGGCCGTCCCGCTATTTCGTGATGCCGGACAGTCCGGTCCGCGTCGGATTCATTTCTCCGCATAGCCACAATTTCTGCGATACCTGCAACCGGGTTCGTGTCACGGCGGAAGGGCGTCTTCTGCTGTGTCTGGGCAACGAGCATTCGGTGGATCTGCGTGAGGTGCTGCGTCGTCATCCCGGCGAGATCGAACCCCTCAAGCAGCGCATCATCGATGCCATGCCGCTCAAGCCCGAGCGCCATCATTTCTCGACCGACGGCGATGTCCAGATCGTCCGCTTCATGAACATGACGGGCGGCTAGTCAGCGCGACATGTCGACGTCATTCCTTCCCTGATGGACGTGCCGGTGCCGGGGTTTTCCTCGGCATCGGCGCCGTCTTTTCTTGCCAATTCCCTCCCTGACCATATACTTTTTACACACTCATGCCGTTTTCGGTATTTCGCAGCCTGGTATGGAGGAGGACGATGTCAGCCGAGTCCCTGGAAAAGATCGCTCGCAACAAGAACGTGGCACGCGCCGCCGCACGTCAGTTGAGCATGGAACAGCTCAACAAGCTGGCCGACGTGATCAACGAGGTCATCGAGCAGAAGCAGGAAGAAGAGCGTCGCCGTCAGGAGGAAGAGTCGGTCAAGGCGCGCAAGCTCGAGGAGATCCGCGAGGCGATCAACGATGCCGGGTTGTCCCTGGATGATCTGGTCGGCGAGCAGCCTCGTCGCCGCCGCGGCCGGCCGCCGAAGAACAAGCAGGCCGACAGCTGAGTTTGACGGCATGGCGGTAGACTCGCTCGGCTGCAGGGGCCGGGGTCGGGCGATGTCGAGCGGCGTACCCCGATGATCAATGCAGCGGGAAAAGCGGGCGAGAAATCGCCCGCTTTTTTCGTGGGTGCTTGCCGGAGTGACGCGATGACTCGGGTGGCTACTGAAGCGCTTCCGCCGCCGAGATCTGCAGGTGAAGAGTCGGCGGGCGACGCAGGTGGTCGGCCAGCCATTGATGCAGCGGCCCCTGCAGCTGGGTGCGCAGCGCGGCCGGTGTCTCGGCATTCAGTCGAGTCAGGGTGTCATCGAGCCAGTCCGCAAAGGCGGTATCGTCCAGGGGCGATGGCCCGGTGTAGTCCAGCAGCAGGCGCCCCACGCGTTGCCACCCCGAGGCGGTGAGCGTCACGGGCAGCAGCAGGGCGAACTCGCCCTCCCGTTCATGGCGGGCCCGGGGGTGAGGCTCCAGCCCGGCGAGGTCACGCACGCTGTCCTCGTGCACGATACGCGGGGTCAGTGGCAGGCGCCGCTCGAGGGCGAGGCCGTCCGCATCCAGCTGGATCCAGTCGCCGTTGCTGGGGATCAAGGGGGCGTCGATACCCAGTTCGCGGGCCAGCTGCTGGTGTGCCTCCTGATGACGGAGTTCGCCGTGTACCGGCAGCAGTCGGCGGGGCCGGACCCATTCGTAGAGCATGCGCAGTTCCGCCCGGGCGGGATGGCCGGAAGCGTGGAGATCGGGGTGACCGCCTTCTTCCAGCACCCGCACGCCGAGGCGGGCGAGGGCGGCCTGCAGCCGCTCGATCAGCCGTTCGTTGCCGGGAATGGCCTTGGCCGAGAAGATCACCGTGTCATCCGCCTGCAGGGCGAGGTCGGGGTGGCCGCCCCGGGCGAGCCGTGACAGCGCGGCCCGCGATTCACCCTGGCTGCCGGTGGCGATGATCATGACTTCCTCGGCGGGCAGGTAGCCGACATCGCGGATCGGGACCAGCGGCGGAAAGTCGTCCAGATAGCCGAGACCGCGGGCCACGCTGACCATGCGCTGCATCGAGCGGCCCACCAGGGCGACGCGCCGGCCGCAGCGCTGTGCGGCGCGGCCCAGCGCCAGGATGCGTGCCAGGTTGCTGGCGAAGCAGGAGACGATCACCCGCCCTTCGCATTCGGCGACCGTGCGTTCCAGGGCCCGGGCGACCTCGCCCTCGCTGCGCGACGTGCCGGGGACGCAGGCATTGGTGGAGTCGCCGACGACCAGGTCGACGGGGGCGATGGCGCGATAGAGCTCGGGGTCCACCGGCTCGCCGATCAGCGGCTCGGGGTCGAGCTTCCAGTCGCCGGTGTGCAGCACCCGATGGTGGGGCGTGGTGACCAGCAGGGCGCAGCTCTCGGGAATCGAGTGGGTCAGCGGCAGATAGCGCAGCGTGAAGCCGCCGCATTCCAGCGCCTCGCCCGGCGCGACCACCCGGATCGCGGTGTCGGGCAGGCCGCGTTCGGCGAACTTGGCGCGTAGCAGGCCGGCGGCCAGCGGCGTGGCGTAGATGTCGCAGCCCCAGTGCGGCCACAGCCAGGCGGCGGCGCCGATGTGATCCTCGTGGCCATGGGTGATGAACAGCGCCCGGGGACGGATGCCCTGCTCGGGAAGGCGCTCGATATCCGGCACCTGCAGAGGGCCTCCGGGCAGGTCCTGACGGATCATCATGCCGCAGTCGATCGCCAGCCAGTCGTGTCGATAGCCGTAGAGATTGAGGTTCATGCCGATCTCTCCGCTGCCGCCCAGGGGCAGGAAGGACAGCGGTGGCTTGCGGCGAGGGCGGATCTGGACGCGAGAGTGCAACATCATCGACACGGCATTGTCAGGGGAGCCCCACTATACGGGATGGCTCCCGGGGCTCACAACGCGCGTTAGCGCAGGGCCGCGATTTGGTTAGAATAGTTGGCCTTCAGTGCCTTTCCTTGCGACCACAGCGGACCTTTCATGGCTCATTCGTATCGTCTCGTCGTTTCCTGCCCCGACCAGGTCGGGATCGTTTCCCGGGTTTCCGGCTTCATCGCCGCCCAGGGCGGCTCCATCACCGAGGCCAATCAGCACTCGGATCTGGCCACCGGGCGTTTCTTCATGCGCTACGAGATTCGCTTTGCGTCTTCCGTGGATGACGAGATTCTGCGGATCGCCTTCGCACCCATCGCCGAGACCTTTTCCATGGACTGGGCGTTCCACGATACCCAGCGACGCAAGCGCATCGTGCTGATGGTATCCCGCGCCTCGCACTGCCTGGTGGATCTGCTTTACCGCTGGAAGGCCGGTGAGCTCGACTGCGACATTCCCTGCGTGATCTCCAATCATGAGGACCTGCGGGATCTGGTCGAGTGGCACGGTATCGACTTCCACCATATCCCGGTACCGGCCGCCGACAAGACACACGCTTTCGAGGAGACTCAACAACGCATCGAGGCGGCCCGTGCCGATGCCGTGGTGCTGGCGCGCTACATGCAGATCCTGCCGCCGTCGCTGTGCGAACGTTATGCCGACCGGGTCATCAACATCCATCACAGCTTCCTGCCCTCGTTCGCCGGCGCGCGGCCGTATCATCAGGCCTACGAGCGCGGCGTCAAGCTGATCGGCGCGACCTGCCACTATGTCACCCAGGAGCTGGATGCCGGTCCCATCATCGAGCAGGACGTGCACCGTATTTCACACTGCCATACCGCACAGGATCTGGTGCGCTTCGGGCGTGACATCGAGAAGACCGTGCTGGCCCGCGGGCTACGCTGGCACCTGGAAGACCGGGTGCTGATCCACGGCAACAAGACCGTCGTGTTCGCCTGAGCCGATCAGGGGAACAGCGCCAGCTGGCGGGCATCCTCCGCCGGCTGCAACCGCGCTCCCACTCCCAGCAGGCGCACCGGGCGGGCGCCGCGTTGCCAGGCGGCCTCGAGCAGTGCCGCAAAATGCTCGGTGTCCATCCGGGCGCCGGCAGCCTCGAGGGTGGTCAGCGTGAAGTCGTCGAAGCGAACCTTGATGAAGCTGCCCTTGAGCGGCGGATCGCCGTGGCGGGCCAGGCGGCTTCGCAGCCGCTCGACCAGCGCCGGCAGGGCGACCCGGCAGGCCGCGAGGTCGGGCAGGTCCTGGTGGAAGGTGGTCTCGGCGCTGACCGACTTGCGCTCGCGCTCGGTCTGGACGGGGCGGTCGTCGATGCCGCGGGCGAGTTCGAAAAGGCGCTGGCCGAACTTGCCGAAGTGCTCGACGAGAGCCTCCCGCGACCAGCGGCGCAGGTCGGCGCAGGTGGCGATGTCCAGCGCCGCCAGCCGGGCGGCGGTGGCCGGGCCCACCCCGTGGAGCCGGTCCACCGGCAGCTCGGTGATGAAGCCTTCGACGGCCGCCGGCGGGATGATCGTCAGGCCGTCGGGCTTGTCCCAGTCGCTGGCGATCTTGGCGAGGAACTTGCTGGGCGCCACGCCCACCGAGAGCGTGATGCCGGTGCGCCGGCGCGTTTCCTCCTTGAGCCAGCGGGCCATCCAGGTGGCGCTGCCCCGAAAGCGGCGCACCTCGCTGACGTCGAGATAGGCCTCGTCGAGCGAGAGCGGCTCGATCCGCGGCGTCAGCTCGCGGAAGATCGCCTGAATGCGTGCGGACACGTCGCGGTAGCGGGGAAAGTCCGGTGGCAGCAGGGTCAGGTGCGGGCACAGGCGCAGGGCGCGCGCGGTGGGCATCGCCGAATGGATGCCGAAGGCGCGCGCCGGGTAGTTGCAGGTGGCGATGACGCCCCGCTGGGCCGCCGTGCCGCCGATCGCCAGCGGGATGTCGCGCAGCGCCGGGTTGTCGCGCATCTCGATCGCGGCATAGAAGCAGTCGCAGTCGGCATGCAGGATCTTGCGCATGCGCGGGGCTCGCGCCTCAGTTGAGTGCCTGGCCGTTGCCACCGCGAATCACGCCGACCCCGATGCCCTCGATCTCCAGCGCGTCCTGGCGCAGGTCGAGCTCGATCGGGGCGAAGTCGTCGTTCTCGGGCAGCAGGGTCACGTGACGGCCCCGGCGCTGGAAGCGCTTGACGGTGACCTCGTCCTCCAGCCGGGCGACCACGATCTGGCCGTCGCGAACCCGGTTGGTGCGATGCACCGCGAGCAGGTCACCCTCGAGGATGCCCACGTCGCGCATCGACAGGCCGCGCACGCGCAGCAGGTAGTCGGCGCGCGGCGAGAAGAAATCGGGAGAAAGCGGGCAGTAGCGATCGATGTGGGCGGCCGCGAGGATCGGACTGCCGGCGGCGACCTCGCCGATGACGGGCAGACCCGGCTCGCCGTCCGGGGCGCACTCCGCCTCCTGCGGCGGCAGACGAATGCCCCGTGAGGTACCCGGGATCATGCGGATCACGCCCTTGCGCTTCAGCGCGCGCAGATGCTCCTCGGCGGCGTTGGGCGAGCGAAAGCCCAGGCCCCGGGCGATCTCGGCGCGGGTCGGCGGATAGCCCAGCTCGTTCATGGTCTTGACGATGAAGTCGTAGACGTTCTGCTGGCGCGGGGTAAGAGAGCGGCTCATGCGGCCTCCGCTGGTCGCTGGCGATGTGAGTATGTGGCTAAGTATACAGCATGGAATTGTATCCAGTAATCGCTGCCCGTGGTCATCAGGGCGGCTCGGGCGTGTTTGAAACGCGACGGATTGTTGTCTTTCGGTAAGCCGCGTAGAATTTCCCCAACGTTTCAAACAGCCGTTTATCAGCAGGCAGGGATATAGCATGGCTCAGACCGACACGGTGACCCGCATTCTCGACACCGCCGAAGTGTTGTTCGCCGAGCGCGGCTTTGCCGAGACGTCGCTGCGCACCATCACCAGCAAGGCCAAGGTCAACCTGGCTGCCGTGAACTATCACTTCGGCTCCAAGAAGGCGCTGATCCAGGCCGTGTTCGCGCGCTATCTGGATCCCTTCACCGAGCGCTTCCACGCGACCCTGGACACGCTCGAGAGGGAGTATGACGGCCGGCCGATCCCGCTCGAGGTGCTGCTCGAGAACATGGCGAGGACCGTGCTGGAGGTGCCCGCCGAGCGCAACAGCCTCAAGGTCTTCATGCGCCTTCTGGGGCTGGCCTATACCCAGGCCCAGGGGCACCTGCGCGGCTACATCCAGCAGCATTACGGCAGCGTCTTCACCCGCTTCACCGAGCTGGTGCGTCGCGCCACGCCGGAGTTGCCGGACGCCGAGCGCTTCTGGCGGCTGCACTTCATGCTGGGCACGGTGATCTTCACGCTGTCGGGACTGGACGCGCTGCGCGACATCGCCGAGAAGGACTACGGCGAGCATGTCAGCGTGCGCGACCTGATTCGCCGCCTGCGCCCGGTGGTGGTGGCCGGCATGAATGCGCCGCTGCCGGAACCGCCCCGGGCGGTGGCGGTATGAGCCCGGTGACGCCGCGTCTGGAGGCGCTGCCGCCCGAGGATGGTGTCTGGCTGGAGGTCGATGTGGCACGCCAGGTGCTGCACGTCTGGCGCGGCCGCGAGTGCCTGGAGACGCACCCGGCGTCCACGGCCGCCGCCGGCGTCGGCCAGGCCGAGGGCAGCGGGGGCACGCCGCTGGGCTGGCACTATATCCGTGCGGTGATCGGTGCCGGCATGCCGTCGGGCAGCGTGTTTCGCGGCCGCCGACCCACCGGCGAGCTCTATTCGCCGGCGCTGGCCGCCGACTACCCCGAACGCGACTGGATCCTGACGCGCATCTTCTGGCTCTGCGGCCTCGAGCGGGGCCTCAACCGGGGTGGCAGCGTCGATTCCCAGCGCCGCTATATTTATCTGCACGGCACGCCGGAAAGCGAGCCGATGGGGCGTCCCGCCTCGCACGGCTGCATCCGGCTGCGGGACGCGACCCTGCTGAGGCTGGGCGAACTGGCGCCGTCCGGCACGCCGGTGTGGCTTCACGCCTGAGTGCCCGGATGCTGTCGTCGACCACGCCATTGCTCTAGAATCGGCCCCCTTCACGGGCAAGGACATCGCTTATGACCCAACCCATCGGTCCGGTGATGCTGGATCTCGAAGGCACCACCCTGACGCGCGAGGAGCGCGAGCTGCTGCAACGTCCCGAGGTCGGAGGCGTCATCCTCTTTGCGCGCAACATCGTCGATGCCGCCCAGGTACGCGAATTGTGCGACTCGATCCGCCGGCTGCGCGGCGACCTGCTGCTGGCCATCGACCAGGAGGGCGGTCGTGTGCAGCGGTTGTGCGAGGGCGTCACCCGGCTGCCGTCGATGGGCCGGCTGGGACGCTGCTATGTCGATGACCCGGAGCGGGCGCGGCAGTTCTGCCACGATGCGGGGTGGCTGATCGGCCTGGAAATGGCGGCGTGCGGGCTGGACCTGACCTTCGCCCCGGTGCTCGATGTCGATGCGGGCGTGTCCAGCGTGATCGGCGATCGCAGCTTCTCCCGCGATCCCCGGGCGGTGGCGGCCATGGCGGGCGCCTTCGTCGACGGGCTGCACGAGGCCGGCATGGTGGCCGTGGGCAAGCACTTTCCGGGACATGGCGGGGTTGCCGCCGATTCGCATCACGAGCTGCCTGAAGACCCGCGTTCGCTGCAGGCACTGCGCGAGCACGACCTGATCCCCTTCGCGGCCCTGGCCGGGCGTCTCGAGGGCGTCATGCCTGCCCATGTGGTCTATCCGGCCTTCGATGCGCGCCCGGCGGGCTTCTCGCCGAGCTGGCTGGGCATGCTGCGCGAGGATCTGGGCTTCAAGGGCACGATCTTCTCCGACGACCTGTCGATGGCCGGCGCGCACGTGGCCGGCGGCCCCGCCGAGCGGGCCCGCGAGGCGCTGGACGCCGGCTGCGACATGGTGCTGGTCTGCAACGACCGCCCGGCCGCGCAGACGGTGCTCGACGCCTGTGCCGGCCGCACCACCAAGCGTCCGGCCCGGCTGCGCTACAGCCGAGCGCGCCCCGATCTGGCCTCGCTGCCGGCCCTGTCACGCTGGCGGCGCATTCATGCCCGGCTGGAAGGGCTGATCGAGACCGACCCGGCCCCGCGGGAGGACTGACGTGCTGGAGGTGCTGGCGCCGCTCGAGCAGTGGGTGAGTCGCCATGTGTCGTTGCCGACCGCGCTGGTGACGCCGCTGGTGATACTCGCCACGGCGCTGCTGGCCGACGGCTTCACGCGGCTGGTGATCTGGCGTGCGGCCCAGTGGCTGTCACGCACCCGCAGCCGCTGGGATGATGTCGCCCTGTGGGCGATTCGCCGGCCGCTGTGGGTGGGCATCTGGGGTGTGGCACTGATCGCCCTGACGGGGCTGGTCGGCAAACGGCTGTCTCTGACCTGGGTGGCTGCCCATGCACCGACTGCGCTGTGGCTGTTCACGCTGGTCATGCTCGGCTGGTTCGGTATCCGCCTGACCCGTGAGGTGGAGCGGCGCCTGGTGTTTCCGCCGCCCCGGCATCCCGCCCGGCCGCTCGATGCGTCCATGGCCTCGGCGATCAGCAAGCTGGTCGGCGCGCTGATCCTGACCCTGGTGGTGCTGGCGGCGCTGCAGGCGCTGGGCATGTCGCCGTCCGGGCTGCTGGCCTTCGGTGGCGTCGGCGGGCTGGTGGTCGGCTTTGCCGCGCGCAACGTGCTGGCCAACTTCTTCGGCGGGCTGGCGATTCATCTCGACAACCCTTTCAAGGTGGGTGACTGGATTCGCTCGCCGGACCGGGACATCGAGGGCGTCGTCGAAGATATCGGCTGGCGCCTGACCCGGATACGCGGTTTCGACACCCGCCCGTTGTACGTGCCCAACATGATGTTCGGCTCGATGGTGGTGGTGAATCCATCACGCATGCACAACCGGCGCATCAAGGAGCGAATCGGCCTGCGTTACGCCGACCTCGACAAGGTGGCGTCAGTGACCCGGCGCATTCGCGAGTACCTCGAGCAGCACGACGACATCGAGAGCGATGACCTGTGCATGGCCTATTTTCAGCATTTCGGCGAGTCCAACCTGGACATCCTGATTCATGCCTACACCCGGACCACCGACTGGGCGACGCATCAGGCCATTCAGGAAGCGGTGCTGCTGCGCTGCGCCGACATCGCCACCGAGGCAGGCGCGGTCGTGGCGATTCCCGCCCGTGAACTGCATGTCGCCGGGCCGCGCGCCGAGACCCCGGTGCCGGCCCGCGAAGCCTCGGCGACCCGGCATCATGACGAGTCGCCCTCGTCGCCGCCTTCCTCGCGCCGGGGCACGCCTCCCCGCCGCGATTCCCAGGACAGAGACACTGACCAGGATTCCGATGTCTGAACTCGATACCCAACACCACGACTCCCTGCACTCCATGCGCGAGATCATGGACAATGCCGATTGCCTGATCAGTCAGAGCGAGGTCGAGGCGGCGCTGGATCGCATGGCCGAGGCCATGACCGAGCGTCTGGGCGACAAGCTGCCGGTCTTCTACTGCGTGATGAACGGCGGCCTGATTACCACCGGCCACCTGCTGACGCGGCTGGGCTTCCCGCTCGAGGTGGATTATCTGCATGCCACGCGCTACCGCGGGCGTACCCGGGGCGGTGAGCTGTTCTGGCGGGTGTCGCCGGAGATCCCCATGGCCGGCCGCCATGTGGTGATCGTCGACGACATCCTCGACGAAGGCGCCACCCTGGCGGCGATTCTCGAGTATTGCCGCGAGGCGCAGGCGGCCAGCGTGTCCACGGCCGTGCTGGTGGACAAGCGCCACGATCGCAAGGCCGTGCCGGGGCTCAAGGCGGACTATTGCGGCCTCGAGGTCGAGGATCGCTATGTGTTCGGCTTCGGCATGGACTACAAGGGCTACTGGCGCAACGCGCCGGGGATCTTCGCGCCCAAGGGGATGTGACCCGGGCTGCGTCCGGGAGTCGTCAGCCGTAAGCCATCAGGAAACCCCGCGGGATCTCGATCCCGCGGGGTTTCTCGGTTCCACTTCTTGCTCTTGCCCTGGCCGTTACGCCAAGCCCAGCTCGTGGGTGGCCACCTCGCGCATCTTGAACTTCTGGATCTTGCCGGTCACCGTCATCGGGAAGGCGTCGACGAACTTCACGTAGCGCGGAATCTTGTAGTGGGCGATGCGCCCCTGGCAGAACGTCCTGAGCCCCTCCTCATCGAGGCTTTCGCCTTCGATCAGCTTGACCCAGGCCATCACCTCCTCGCCGTACTTCTCGTCGGGTACACCGATCACCTGGACATCGGAAATGGCCGGGTGGGTGTAGAGGAAGTCCTCGATCTCGCGCGGATAGATGTTCTCGCCGCCACGAATGATCATGTCCTTGATGCGCCCGGTGATCGCGACATAGCCCTCGTCGTCCATCTGCGCCAGATCGCCGGTATGCATCCAGCCGGCGGCGTCGATCGACGTCGCGGTGGCCTCGGGGTTCTCCCAGTAGCCGAGCATCACGCTGTAGCCGCGGGTGCAGAGCTCGCCGCGCTCGCCGCGGGGGACGAGGCGGCCGGTCGCCGGATCGATCAGCTTGACTTCCAGGTGCGGATGGATGGTGCCGACCGTGGTGACCCGCTTGTCGAGCGGGGCATCGGTCTGGGTCTGCAGGCTGACGGGGCTGGTCTCGGTCATGCCGTAGCAGATGCTGACGGCCTTCATGTGCAGCTTGTCGATGACCTGGCGCATCACCTCGATGGGGCAGATGGAGCCGGCCATGATGCCGGTGCGCAGGGAGCTCAGATCGAAGGTGGCGAACTCCGGGTGCTCGAGCTCGGCGATGAACATGGTCGGCACGCCGTACAGGGCCGTGGCGCGCTCCTCCGCGACGGCGGTCAGCGTCGCCAGCGCATCGAAGCCCTCGCTCGGGTAGATCATCGCCGCGCCGTGGGTCATGCAGCCCAGGTTGCCCATCACCATGCCGAAGCAGTGATAGAGCGGCACCGGGATGACCATGCGGTCCGTCTCGGTCAGGCCGATGCGCTCGGCGACGAAGAAGCCGTTGTTGAGGATGTTGTGGTGGGAGAGGGTGGCGCCCTTGGGCGCGCCGGTGGTCCCTGATGTGTACTGGATGTTGATCGGCTCGTCGAACTGCAGCATCGCCTGACGCTCGGCCAGCGCCGTGGCAGCGACCGCGTCGGTGCGGGACAGCAGGTCCTCCCAGGTCAGCATGCCGGGCAGCGCCCAGTCCGCATCGAGACAGACCACCTGCTTGAGGGCGGGAAGCCGCTCGCTGGCCAGGGGAGTGCCGGCCTCGCCGAGCTGCGGGACCAGCTCGGCGATCATGTCGGCGTAGCGCGAGGTCTTGAAGGCCCCCTGCAGCACCAGCACCGAGGTGCCCGACTGGCGCAGCGCGTACTCCAGCTCGTGGGTACGATAGCTGGGATTGATGTTGACCAGGATGGCGCCGATCTTCGCCGTGGCGAACTGGGTGATGGCCCACTCGCTGCGGTTGGTGGCCCAGATGCCGACCCGGTCGCCCTTTTCCACGCCGATCGCCATGTAGGCGCGGGCGGCACGGTCGACGATGTCCTGAAGCTCGCGCCAGGTATAGCGCTGGCGCTGGTGTCGGCTGATCAGCGCGTCTCGCTCGGGATGACTGTCGACGATGGCGTCGAAGCAGTCGCCGATGGTCTCGCCCTTCAGCGGCTGATGGCTGATGCCGCTGACGTAGCTGTAGCGCGGCGTCGGCGCCGTGGCGCTCGCGGTATCGGTGTGGGGTGTCATCGTTGGATTCCTGCTTGTTGTTGTGGCGAAGGGGAATCGGATGTCAGGCGTCGCGCGAGTGGCGTGCCAGCAGGGCATCGAGCGACTCGCGACAGCGATCCTCGACGTCATCGAGTTCATGCTGCAGGGCGCGGATGTCCTCGAGCTGGCGTTCGAGCCCTCGGCGCTTCTCGGCGAGGATGTCCAGCATGCGGCGCAGCTGTCGCTCGTCGCCGTCCGGGGCGTGGTCGTAGAGCTGAATGACCTCGCGGATTTCCGCCAGGGAAAAGCCCAGCCGCTTGCCCCGCAGCGTCAGCGACAGGCGCACCCGGTCCTTCTCGTGATAGACACGGGTCTGACCGCGCCGTTCCGGGTCCAGCAGACCCTCCTGCTCGTAGAAGCGGATGGTGCGCGGGGTGACCTCGAAGCGCCGGGCCAGCTCGCCGATCGAGTAGGTCCGGCGTTCACGGGACGGCGCCGGAGAAAGGGTCTCGGACATCGGGCGATCCTCATGCTTGGGGTGGTGACGCGATTGTCGATTCACCCGGAGCCAAGGCTAGATGAGCTTGACGTTTACGTAAAGTAGACCAAGTGTCACCTTGCCGCGCCGCCGGGGGATGCTAATTTTGCCTGAGATACCCGCACGATTGTGGAGGCCGCCGTGGACTTTGCCCTGAGTGACGACCAGCGTGCCCTGCAGCAGGCGGCGGCGGACTTCGCCCGGGTGGAGCTGTCCCCGCATGCCGCCGAGTGGGACGCCGCCGCGCACTTTCCGGTGGCGGTCATCCGGCGGGCCGGCGAGGCCGGGTTCCTCGCCCTCTATGTCGACGAGGCGCAGGGCGGGCTGGGGCTGTCGCGCCTGGAGGCCTCGCTGATCTTCGAGCAGCTCGCCCAGGGCTGCGTGTCGACCACCGCCTACCTGACCATTCACAACATGGCGACCTGGATGGTGGCGCGCTGGGGCAGCGAGGCCGTGCGCGAGGCCTGGATGCCGGCGCTGGTCAGCGGTCAGCGGCTGGCCTCCTACTGCCTGACCGAGCCCGGCGCCGGTTCGGATGCCGCCAGCCTGCGCACCCGGGCGGTGCGCGACGGCGACGACTACGTGCTCGACGGCAGCAAGATGTTCATCTCGGGCGCGGGATCCACGGACGCCCTGGTGGTGATGGCCCGCACGGGACCGCCCGACAGCGGGGCGGCCGGCATTTCCGCCTTTCTGGTGCCGGCGGATGCCGCGGGGATCCACTACGGCAAGAACGAGGACAAGATGGGCTGGAAGAGCCAGCCGACCCGGCTGGTCAGCTTCGACGGCGTGCGCGTCCCGGCCGGGCAGCGCCTCGGCGAGGAGGGCGAGGGCTTCCGGCTGGCCATGAAGGGGCTGGATGGCGGTCGGCTGAACATCGCCAGCTGCTCGCTCGGGGCGGCCCAGCTGGCGCTGACCCTGGCGCGGGATCACCTGCATCAGCGCCGCCAGTTCGGCCGTGAGCTGGCGGCGTTCCAGGCGCTGCAGTTCCGCTTCGCCGACATGGCCACCGAACTGTTGAGCGCGCGCCTGATGGTCCGCCATGCCGCCTGGCGGCTCGACCACGACGACCCCCTGGCCAGCGCGCACTGCGCCATGGCCAAGCGCCTGGCGACGGACATCGGCTTCAGCGTGTGCAACGAGGCGCTGCAGCTGCATGGCGGCTATGGCTACATCAAGGAGTACCCGCTCGAGCGGCTGGTGCGCGATACGCGGGTCCACCAGATCCTCGAGGGAACCAATGAAATCATGCGCGTGATCGTGGCTCGGCGCCTGTTCGAACCCGATGCCCTCGACAACCTGATATGACGACACGCGCGCTGCACGGGAGACTGCCGTTTCATGTCCGAACCGCTTGTCCGCTTCACCGAACTTCCCGGCCGCGACGGCGCGCGCATCGGCCGCGCGACGCTCAACGCCCCGCGCTCGCTCAACGCCCTGTCCCTGGCGATGATCGAGACACTCACGGCCCGGCTGGAGGCCTGGGAGCAGGACCCCGGCATCGCCGCGGTGTGGCTCGACGGCGCCGGCGACAAGGCATTCTGCGCCGGGGGCGATGTGGTCGCGCTGTATCGCGCGATGACCGATGCCGAGCAGGGTGCCGCCTTTGCCACCACCTACTTCACGGCCGAGTACCGGCTCGACTATCGGCTGCATGCCTACACCAAGCCCCTGATCGCCTGGGGGGGCGGTATCGTCATGGGCGGCGGCCTGGGGCTGCTGGCCGGGGCGGGCGAGCGTGTGGTCAGCGAGGCCTCGCGCCTGGCCATGCCGGAAATCACCATCGGCCTCTACCCCGATGTGGGGGCGAGCTGGTTCTTCAACCGCATGCCCAGCGGCATCGGCCGCTACCTGGGCCTGACCGGCGCCCCGCTCAATGCCCGCGACGCCCTGCTGCTGGGGCTGGCCGATCGCTGTATCCCCGATGATCGGAGGGAGGCGGTGCTGGCCGCCCTGCAGGCGGCGGATCTCGCGCGTCCGGCCCAGGCGGTGGCCGAGGTGCTGGCCCGTTTCGAGGCCCGCGACACGGCCCCGGAAAGCCAAGTGCTGGCGCATCTCGACCGGCTGCAGGCGATGACCCAGGTGGCGGATGTTGCCACCGCCGTCGAGCGCATCCTGGCGGATATGGACGACGACCCCTGGCTGGCGGCCAACCGCGAGCGCCTGGCCGGCGGCTGCCCGATCACCGCGCATCTGGTGTGGGAGATGCAGGCGCGCCACCGCCACACGAGCCTGGCCGATGCGCTGCGTGACGAGCTGAATCTCTCGGTGCAGTGCGCCCGGCATGCGGACCTGGCCGAGGGCGTTCGCGCGCTGCTGATCGACAAGGACAAGCAGCCGCGCTGGTCGCATCGCGACGTGGCCAGTGTGCCGCGACAAGACGTCGAGGCGTTCCTGGCGCCGCTGTGGCCGGCCCGGGAGCACCCCCTGCAGGACCTGTAATCCACCCCGTTCCACGACAACGACAATTCAAGGAGCATGCCATGCAAATCGCCTTCATCGGTCTGGGCAACATGGGCGCGCCGATGGCCGCCAATCTGCTCAAGGCCGGTTACCGCGTCCGCGTCTTCGACCTCGTGGAGGGGGCCATGCAGGCCCTGGCCGGCGAGGGCGCCACGCCCGCCGAATCGGCGCGGGACGCGGCGGACGGTGCCGACGTGGTGATCTCGATGCTGCCGGCCGGTGCCCATGTCAAGGCCCTGTACCTGGGCGGCGACGATCAGCCCGGGCTGCTGGAGGCGCTGAGCGGCCAGCCGCTGATCATCGATGCCTCTACCATCGCCCCGGAGGACGCGCGGGAGGTGGCCGGTGCCGCCGCCCGTCGCGGCCTGACCTGCCTGGACGCCCCGGTATCGGGTGGTGTGGGCGGCGCCCGGGCGGGCACCCTGACCTTCATCGTCGGCGGCAGCGAGGCGGGCTTCGATACCGCCCGGCCGCTGCTGGAGGCGATGGGGCGCAACGTCTTTCATGCCGGGGACAGCGGCGCAGGGCAGGTGGCCAAGATCTGCAACAACATGCTGCTGGGCATTCTCATGAGCGGCACCGCCGAGGCGCTGGCGCTGGGGGTCGAGAACGGCCTGGATCCGGCGGTGCTCTCCGAGATCATGAAGCAGAGCAGTGGCGGCAACTGGGCGCTCAACGTCTACAACCCCTGGCCGGGGGTGATGCCCCAGGCGCCGGCCTCCAATGACTATCAGGGCGGCTTCCTGGTCGACCTGATGAGCAAGGACCTGGGGCTGGCGACCTCGCTGGCGCTGACCTCCCGCTCGGCGATCCCCATGGGGGCCCAGGCCCGAAACCTCTACGCCCTGCATGCCGGCGGGGGCAACGGGCGGCTGGACTTCTCCAGCATCCAGCGCTTCTATCGCCGTGGTGACACCCCATGACGGAGTTGATCAAGGGCGTGGCCGAGCTGGTGGCCGAGGCCGAACGGGAGATCGAGACCCTAACGCCGGCTCAGGCGCTGGCGCTGCACGGCCGACCGGGGGTGACCTTCGTCGACATCCGCGATGTGCGCGAGCTGCAGCGCGAGGGCGGCATTCCCGGTGCGCTGCATGCGCCACGCGGGCTGCTCGAGTTCTGGGTGGACCCGGCTTCGCCCTACCATCAGGCCGCCTTCGCGCGGCCGGACCGCTTCGTGCTGTTCTGCGCCAAGGGGCAGCGTTCGGCGCTGGCCACCCAGCAGCTGCAGCACATGGGATTCGGCCCGGTCTGTCACATCGGCGGCGGGTTCAGCGCCTGGTGCGAGGCGCGGGGCCCCGTCTCACGGGAGGATTGAACAGGCAGCCGGGACTTCTATGCTGAATGGATGGACATTCCGTCCTGCAGGAGGAACTTGGCATGACTCAGGTGCTGTTGCCCGTCGCCGACGGCAGCGAGGATATCGAGACCGTCACGCTGATCGATGTGTTGCGGCGTGCGGATATACAGGTCACGGTGGCGTCGGTCATGGCGCAGCCGACGCTGACCTTGGCGCGAGGCACGCGACTGATCGCGGATACCTGCCTGGCAGAACTTGACCCGGAACATGCCTTCGAGATCATCGTGCTGCCCGGCGGCATGCCGGGTGCGGAGCATCTGCGCGACTCGCTCGATCTCGCCGAACGGCTGCATCGTCAGCGCCGCGGGGATGGCTGGATCGGCGCGATCTGTGCCGCGCCGGGGGTAGTGCTGGCGCCGCTGGACCTGGTCCAGGGCTATGTGGTGACCGGGTATCCCGCCTTTCAGGCAGCGCTGGTCGAGGCCGGTGGCCACCTTTCCCGGCAGCCCGTGGTGGAGGACGGCAAGCTGGTGACCAGCCAGGGGCCGGCCACGGCGATGGCCTTCGCCCTGCACCTGGTCGGGCTGCTGGTGGACGAGGCCACCGAGCGACGCATCGCCGAGGGCCTGCTGACCGACGTGATGGGATTCTGAGCCGGGACTGCGCTTGGGTTGCGTGGTGGCCTTGGGCAGAATGAGTGCCTTTGTCTGCCCAGGACGCCCGCATGCCCTCGTCGACCTCGAACGCCACTTCCCCCTTTCTGGATGGCCCCATCGCCGCGACACTGGCGCGCAAGTCGCTGCCGGTGATGCTCGGCATGGTGGCGATGATGCTGTTCAACCTGGTGGATACCTGGTTCATCGCCGGGCTGGGCACGCAGCCCCTGGCGGCGGTGGCCTTCACCTTTCCGGTCACCTTCACCGCGATCAGCCTGGCGATCGGCCTGGGCATCGGGACGTCCGCGGTGGTGGCCCGGCGGCTGGGCCAGGGCGAGCGGGCGCTGCTGCGACGTCGGGCCACGGATGCCCTGCTGCTGGCGGTGGGGGTCGGCGCCCTGGTGACGGCCGCGGGCCTGACCACGCTCGAGCCGCTGTTTCGGTTCCTGGGGGCCGACCGGGAGCTGATGCCGTTCATCGATGCCTACATGGGGGTCTGGTACTGGGGTGCGGGACTGCTGATCGCCCCGCGTGTGCTGAACAGCGTGCTCCGGGCACAGGGCAATACCCTGGTGCCGGGGCTGATGATGGCCGCCGCGGCACTGCTCAATGCCCTGCTGGACCCGCTGTTGATCTTCGGTGCCGGGCCGGTGCCGGCGATGGGCGTGCGGGGCGCGGCCCTGGCGACGCTGATCAGCTGGGGCGTGATGACCCTGGGGTTGCTGTGCCTGCCCGTGCTGCGTGCCAGCCTGGACTGGAAGGGCTGGCGGCTCGCCGGGCTGGTCGTTTCCTGGCGGGAGCTGGGCAGGATCGCACTGCCGGCGGCGGTGACCAGCGTGTTCACGCCGATCGCCATGGGGCTTGTGACGCGCATCGTGGCCGGGCAGGGTACCACGGCGGTCGCGGCCTTCGGTGTGGGCTCCCGCATCGAGGCCATCGCCCAGCTGGTGGTGCTGACGCTGTCGATGACCCTGTCGCCGTTCGTCAGCCAGAACCACGGCGCCGAGCGGCCTGATCGGGTTCGGCGGGCGATCTTCGGCTGCTTCGGCTTTGTGCTGGCCTGGCAGCTGCTCGTGTGGGGGGTGCTGCAGGGGCTGGCCCCCTGGCTGATTGCCGGTTATGCCGAGGGCCCCGAGGTGGCCGAGACACTGCGCTGGTATCTCTGGCTCGTGCCGCTGGGGCTTGGGGCCCAGGGCGTGGTGATCCTCACCAATTCCTCGTTCAATGCGCTGCATCGCCCGCGTCACGCCCTGGTGCTGTCGGTCGTGCGGCTGTTCGTGCTGACCGTGCCGCTGGCCTGGCTGGGGGGACGCTTCGCCGGTCCGGTGGGCATCTTCGCCGGCATGCTGGCCGCGAACCTGCTGATGGCGATGCTCTCGGCCTGGCGCCTGCGCCGGCATCTCGTCCGGCGCTTCGGGGCTTGGACCGGGAGCCTCAGCGCGGGCTGAAGCGGCGCTGCAGGCCGGTCTCGGCGATCAGCCGGGTGGAGATTTCCTCGATCGAGAAGCGGGTGGTGTCGATATAGGGGATATGGAAGCGCCGGTAGAGCGCCTCGGCCTGCTGGACCTCCTGCAGGCACTGGTCGATCGAGCAGTAGCGGCTGTTGGGGCGGCGCTCGGTGCGGATGGCGGCCAGGCGGCGCGGGTCGATGGTCAGGCCGAACAGCTTGTGGCGGTGCGGCGCCAGGGCGCGGGGCATCTTCAGGTTGCCGTCCTCGTCGAGGTCGTCCTCGGTCAGCGGGTAGTTGGCCGCGCGGATGCCGAACTGCAGCGCCAGGTAGAGCGAGGTGGGCGTCTTGCCGCAGCGCGACACGCCCACCAGGATGACGTCGGCGGTATCGTACTGGCTGACCCGGGCGCCATCGTCGTTGTCCAGGGCGAAGTGCACCGAGTCGATGCGGTGCATGTAGACGTCATCCTGGCCGATGGAGTGGGTACGCCCCACCGAGTAGGACGAGTGCACCTTCAGCTCCTCCTCGAGGGGAGCGAGGAAGGTGGTGAAGACATCCACCTTGAAGCCCGGCGCCTGGCTGATGATCCCGCGGATCGTCTGGTCGACGATGGTGTCGATGATGATCGGTGTCTCGCCGTCGCGTGCCGCGGTGGCCTGAATCACGTCGGCCAGTTGCTGGGCCTTTTCCGTGGAGTCGATGTACGGCTTGGTGACCATCCGGATCTCCAGGCTTTCGAACTGCGCCAGCAGGCTGCGGCCCAGGGTCTCGGCGGTGATGCCGGTGCCGTCGGAGATGAAGAACGCGGTGCGGGACATGCGGAAACTCTCGCGAGGGTTTGTCGCATTGTCCTGGTTCGAGGGGGCAGCGACAAGCGGTGCTGCCGTCGTCTGCATCGATGCGGATGCGTGAAGCGAGAGGCGCCCGACTACAGGAAACGCCGGCAATCGATGATTGTTGTAAAAATACTCCAGTGACTTCGCTATTAGACTAATGGCTAATAGGGCGGCGGCTTGTTACCTTGGCTTCCGATTGCCAGTAGGCGCGTCCGGCGCCGACACCGCATTGGATATAAGGGGGACCCCTTGGAACAGTACATCGAATGGTTCGATCGCCTGGGCATGGATGACGTCGATCGTGTCGGCGGCAAGAATGCGTCGTTGGGCGAAATGATCTCCAATCTGGCCGATGCCGGCGTCACCGTGCCGGGCGGCTTCGCCACCACCGCGCATGCCTACCGCCAGTTCCTGGCTCACGAGGGGCTCAACGAGCGCATCAACAGCGCGCTGGCGCGCCTGGATGTCGATGATGTCGCCGAGCTGACCCGAGTGGGCCGCGAGATTCGCCAGTGGGTCATCGACACGCCCCTGCCCCCGGAATTCGAGGCCGCGCTGCGCGAAGCCTACCGCGAGCTGGAGTCGCGCCACGCCAACCTCAAGGTGGCGGTGCGTTCCTCGGCGACCGCCGAGGATCTGCCGGACGCCTCCTTCGCCGGCCAGCAGGAGACCTTCCTCAATATCGAAGGCTTCGACAACGTCAAGCGCGCCGTGCACGAGGTGTTCGCCTCGCTGTTCAATGACCGCGCCATCTCCTACCGCGTGCATCGCGGCTTCGATCATGCCCAGGTCGCGCTGTCCGCGGGCATCCAGAAGATGGTGCGCTCCGAGACCGGGGCGGCGGGCGTGATGTTCACCCTCGACACCGAATCGGGCTATCGCGATGCGGTGTTCGTCACCGGTTCCTGGGGGCTGGGCGAGACCGTGGTGCAGGGCGCGGTGAACCCGGACGAGTTCTACGTCCACAAGCCGACCCTGGCCGCGGGCCGCCCGGCCGTGCTGCGTCGCACCCTGGGCTCCAAGCTGATCAAGATGACCTACACCGACGACGCCTCGGCGGGCAAGTCGGTGCAGACCGTCGATGTCTCGCCGGCGGACCGTGCGCGCTTCTGCATCGACGACGACGACGTCATGGCGCTGGCCCGTCAGGCGGTGATCATCGAGCAGCACTACGGCCGTCCGATGGACATCGAGTGGGCCCGCGACGGCGACGACGGCAAGCTCTACATCGTCCAGGCGCGGCCCGAAACGGTGGTCTCCAACCAGGAGGGCGGCAAGCTCGAGCGCTTCCAGCTCAAGGAGAAGGGGCGCCAGCTGGTCGCCGGCCGCGCCATCGGCCAGCGCATCGGCCGCGGCGCGGTGAAGGTGGTCGAGTCCACCGAGGAGATGGACAAGATCCATCCCGGCGACGTGCTGGTCACCGACATGACCGACCCGGACTGGGAGCCGGTGATGAAACGCGCCTCGGCGATCGTCACCAACCGCGGCGGGCGGACCTGCCACGCGGCGATCATCGCCCGCGAGCTGGGCATCCCGGCGGTGGTCGGCTGCGGCGACGCCACCGAGGTGCTCGAGGACGGCCGCGAGGTCACCGTATCCTGTGCCGAGGGCGATACCGGTCACGTCTATGACGGGCTGCTGGAGTTCGACTGTCAGACCACCAGCGTCGACAGCATGCCGGACCTGCCGTTCAAGATCATGATGAACGTCGGCAACCCCGACCGCGCCTTCGCCTTCGCCGGGCTGCCCAACGCCGGGGTCGGCCTGGCGCGCCTGGAGTTCATCATCAATCGCATGATCGGCGTGCACCCCAAGGCACTGCTCGACTATGCCAAGTTGCCCACGGATCTCCAGCAGATCATCGACGTGCGCACCGCCGGCTACGATGATCCCGTGTCCTTCTACGTCGACAAGCTGGTCGAGGGCATCTCGACCCTGGCGGCGTCGTTCTATCCCAAGCGGGTGATCGTGCGCATGTCGGACTTCAAGTCCAACGAGTACGAGAACCTGATCGGCGGCAAGCTCTACGAGCCGGGCGAGGAGAACCCCATGCTCGGCTTCCGGGGCGCCTCGCGCTACATCTCCGAGGCCTTCCGGCCCTGCTTCGAGCTGGAGTGCCGGGCGCTCAAGCGCGTGCGCGACGAGATGGGGCTGGACAACGTCGAGGTCATGGTGCCGTTCGTGCGCACCCCGGACGAGGGTCGCGAGGTGGTCGAGCTGATGGCCGCCAACGGTCTCGCGCGTGGCGACAACGGCCTCAAGGTCATCATGATGTGCGAGCTGCCGGCCAACGCCCTGCTGGCCGACGAGTTCCTCGAGCACTTCGACGGCTTCTCGATCGGTTCCAACGACCTCACGCAGCTGACGCTGGGCCTGGACCGCGACTCCGGGATCGTCGCCCACCTGTTCGACGAGCGGAACCCGGCCGTCAAGAAGCTGCTCAGCATGGCCATCCAGGCCTGCAAGGCTCAGGGCAAGTACGTGGGCATCTGCGGCCAGGGGCCCTCGGACCACCCCGAGCTGGCCAAGTGGCTGATGGAGCAGGGCATCGACTCGGTGTCGCTGAACCCGGACGCGGTGCTCGAGACCTGGTTCATGCTG
Organism: Modicisalibacter tunisiensis; assembly: GCF_020148005.1. Taxonomy (GTDB): domain Bacteria; phylum Pseudomonadota; class Gammaproteobacteria; order Pseudomonadales; family Halomonadaceae; genus Modicisalibacter; species Modicisalibacter tunisiensis. The sequence continues at coordinate 2,410,777 of NZ_JAGXFD010000001.1, forward strand.
GCGGGCGAAACCCTCGGCTGAGCCTCTCTCGCGGCGCTTCGAGAAGCCCGGCCCGCCTCCTGGCGGGTCGGGCTTTTTTTGGCGTCAGGCGTGCAGCCAGCTGTGCAGCTTGAGCAGCAGCAGCTCCCCGTCGCTCAGGGTGGCACGCTCGGCCAGCAGGTCGGACAGGCGCGCCGGCCGGTCGGTGATGATGTTGTCCACGCCCAGATCGATCAGCCGCGCCATCTGGCGGCGGTCGTTGACCGTCCAGGCGTGCAGGGCATAGCCCCGGGCATGGACCGCGGCCACGGTGGCGGCGTCGATGCGCACATGGCGCAGCCCCAGGGCGTCGATGTCGCCCAGGGCCAGCCCGCCGCGCACCATGAACTGCGCGAACAGGGTGGTGCGCAGCTGCGGGGCGCGACGCTCCACCTCGCGGATGACCGCCGGCGACAGCGAGGCGATCACCACCTGGTCGCGGCGCTCGCGGGGCAGCCGGGCGAGAACGGCATCCACCAGCGCGGTGGCATTGTTGCCGGTCGGCTTGAGTTCGATGTAGAGCCGAATCCGGTGGCGGGTCAGGCGCAGCACCGACTCGAGGCGGGGGAGGCGCTCCTCGCGATAGGCCGGGGCGAACCAGCTGCCCACATCGATCTCCCGCAGCGCCGGCCAGGCGAGTTCGCTGATGCGCTCGTCACGGCCGAGCAGACGCCGCAGGCTGTCATCGTGGGAGATTACTACCTGGCCGTCCGCGCTGAGGCGGGCGTCGAACTCGATATAGTCGGCGCCGTCGGCGATGGCGCGCTCGAAGGCGGCGAGGGTATTCTCCGGCGCCTCAATCGAGCTGCCGCGATGGGCGGTGATGGTGACCGTGTCCTGCAGGGTGAAGCGGTTGAGCTCGGCGAAGGCCTGCCCGGCCGCGATCAGCAGCACCAGGGCTTCGGCGCCCCAGGCCACCCAGGCCGGGTGATCGCGGCGGGTGGGCGAGGGTGGCCGGGGTTGACGATGGGCCAGGCGCAGATAGAGACACCCCGTCACCAGGCTGTTGACGGCCACGCCGATGAACGTCGCCGCCAGGGCCAGCAGACCGTAGAACGTCAGGTAGGCGAGCATGGCAGGGATCAGCCAGGTGGTCCGCTCCGGCAGCCAGCCCAGCAGGGGCGTGACCAGCGTATCGAAGACCAGACTGGCCCCTAGCGGCAGCAGCACGACCAGCGGTACCGGCAGGATCACCGGCAGCAACAGCCGCCGACCGTGGCCGCGGGTCAGGGTCCGACTGCGCCTCAGGGCGTCACCGACCCGGCGACCCTCGAGCACCAGCGCCGGCAGGGCGAGTACCCAGCGCAGGTACAGGGCGGCGGCGGCCCACAGCCACAGCGCGAGCGGTGCCACGGCGGCGAGCAGGAACCAGCCCAGCGCGGCGGGGCGAGTCTGCATCACCACATAGCTTTCCATGTCGCCCAGCAGCCAGCGATACAGGCCTTCCAGAAGCAGCAGCGGAACCAGAGCCACCGCCAGCTGGGCCGTGGTCTGCAGGAGGGTCAGCCCGGCAATGCCGGGCAGGCGTCGACCGACGTTCCAGAGTGCTTCGAGCGCCTGGCGGTAGCGATGGGCGCCCGGCCGGGCCACCACCAGCAGCATGCCGGCCTGTTGCAGGGCCAGCAGCAGGGCGCTCAGGGCGATCGCGGTCAGCAGCCAGAGGGCGCCCCAGGGCGTGAGGGCGACATCGAGCAGCTGGGCCCCGGTCAACGGAGGGCGGCCGAGCTCGCGAAGCAGGGCGGCCAGGGTGCTGGCACTGGCGGGCAGCAGCAGCGTGGCCGAGAGCAGGGTGAAGAACAGCTGGTAGGCGACCAGCGGTCGCCAGTGCTCGCGCAGCGAGCGCAGTGCCGCGACGCCGAGGGCATGCGGGGCGAGTGTCGTGGCCGGTGATTCAGGCATGCCTACACGCTAGCATGCCGGGCGCGGCATCCGACAGGCCGCATGAAACCGCGGTTCAGTCGATCGGCAGTCGGGCGTCGGCCACCACGATGCCGTTGTTGTCGGCGTAGAGCCAGTCGCCGGGGCGCAGGGTGACGCCGGCGACGGTGACGGGCAGGTCGCGCTGGCCTTCGCCGTGCTTGTGGCTGCGCCGGGGGTGGATGCCCAGCGCCTGGACGCCGAGGTCGACATCGGCCAGCACGTCCACATCGCGGACGCAGCCGTAGAGCACGACCCCCGCCCAGCCATTGCGCGCCGCCTGGTCGGCCAGCCGGTCACCGAGCAGCGCGCAGCGCAGCGAGCCACCGGCATCGACGACGAGCACGCTGCCCTCGCCGGGCTCGGCGACGGCCTCCTTGAGGCGGGAGTTGTCCTCGAAGCACTTGATGGTGCGCACCGGCCCCGAGAAAGCCTCGCGCCCGCCGAGGTTGATGAACACCGGGTCGAGCACCCGGACCTCGGGATGGGCGTCGCAGATATCGGGGGTGACGACAGGGGGCATGGCATCTCTCCACATCGCAGGGGCGGATCGACAGGATGCCACGGAATCGGCGTGGGCGGGGCGAAAATCGGGAGAAAAACGCCGTGCCGCGTTTCCCGGCAAAGTGCGATGAACCAAAAAAAGCGCCCCGCTCGGGGCGGGGCGCTTCGGTCATCGATTGACGATGTTGCGAGCATCGGAATCGAAGGGTCAGGCTTCCTCGGCGAGGGGAATCACGTTGGAGGCGGCCTTCTGGAACTCCTCGATCTCGTGGAAGTTCATGTAGCGATAGATCTCGCCGGCCATGGCGTTGAATTCGCCCATGTAGCCCTTGTACTCCTCCACGCTGGGCAGGCGGCCGACCACGGCGGCGACCGCGGCCAGCTCGGCGGAGGCCAGGTAGACGTTGGCGCCGTCGCCCAGGCGGTTGGGGAAGTTGCGGGTCGAGGTGGAGACCACGGTGGACTTGGGCGCCACGCGGGCCTGGTTGCCCATGCACAGCGAGCAGCCCGGCATCTCCATGCGCGCGCCGGCGCGGCCGTAGATGCCGTAGTAGCCTTCCTCGGTGAGCTGGTGCTGGTCCATCTTGGTCGGCGGCGCCAGCCACAGCTTGGTCTTCAGGCTGCCGGCGGGCTGTTTCTCGAGCAGCTTGCCGGCGGCGCGGAAGTGGCCGATGTTGGTCATGCACGAGCCGATGAACACCTCGTCGATGGTCTCGCCGGCCACCTCGGAGAGCAGGCGGGCGTCGTCCGGATCGTTCGGGGCGCAGAGTACCGGCTCGGTGAGTTCGTTGAGGTCGATCTCGATCACCTCGGCGTACTCGGCGTCGGCGTCGGCGCGCATCAGGCTGGGGTTGGCGAGCCACTCCTCCATGCCCGCGATGCGACGCTCCAGGGTGCGGCGGTCACCGTAGCCCTGGTCGATCATCCACTTGAGCAGGGTGATGTTGGACGTCAGGTACTCGCTGACGCTGTCCTCGGAGAGGGTGATGGTGCAGCCGGCGGCGCTGCGCTCGGCGGAGGCGTCGGAGAGTTCGAAGGCCTGTTCGACGGTGAGGTCCTCGAGCCCTTCGATCTCCAGCACGCGACCGGAGAAGGCGTTCTTCTTGCCGGACTTCTCGACGGTCAGCAGGCCCTGCTGGATGGCCTGGTAAGGGATGGCGTGGACCAGGTCACGCAGGGTGATGCCCGGCTGGCGCTCGCCCTTGAAGCGCACCAGCACGGATTCCGGCATGTCCAGCGGCATCACGCCGGTGGCGGCGGCGAAGGCCACCAGACCGGAGCCCGCGGGGAAGGAGATGCCCATCGGGAAGCGGGTGTGGGAGTCGCCGCCGGTGCCCACGGTGTCGGGCAGCAGCATGCGGTTGAGCCAGCTGTGGATGATGCCGTCGCCCGGACGCAGCGAGACGCCGCCGCGGTTCATGATGAAGTCGGGCAGGGTGTGCTGCATCTCCACGTCGACCGGCTTGGGATAGGCGGCGGTGTGGCAGAATGACTGCATCACCAGGTCGGCCTGGAAGCCCAGGCACGCCAGATCCTTGAGCTCGTCGCGGGTCATCGGGCCGGTGGTGTCCTGGGAGCCGACGGTGGTCATCTTCGGTTCGCAGTACATGCCCGGACGCACGCCGTCCATGCCGCAGGCCTTGCCGACCATCTTCTGCGCCAGGGTGAAGCCCTTGCCGCTGTCGGCCGGCTGTTCCGGGGTCTTGAAGACGTCGGAGGGCGCCAGGCCCAGCTCGTTGCGGGCCTTCTCGGTCAGGCCGCGACCGATGATCAGCGGAATGCGGCCGCCGGCACGCACCTCGTCGAGGATCACCCGGGTCTTGAGTTCGAAGGTGGAGAGCACCTCGTCGGTGCCGTGCCGGCAGACCTTGCCCTCGTAGGGGTAGACGTCGATGAGATCGCCCATCTCGAGCTTCTCGACGTCCATCTCGATGGGCAGGGCACCGGCGTCTTCCATGGTGTTGAAGAAGATCGGGGCGATCTTGCCGCCGAACACGAAGCCGCCGGCGCGCTTGTTGGGCACGTGGGGGATGTCGTCGCCGAAGAACCACAGCACCGAGTTGGTGGCGGACTTGCGTGAGGAGCCGGTGCCCACCACGTCGCCGACGTAGGCGACCGGGTAGCCCTGGTTCTTGACGTCATTGATCTGCGCCAGCGGGCCCTTGCTGCCCGGCACTTCCGGCTCGATGCCCTCGCGCGGGTTCTTGAGCATGGCATTGGCGTGCAGCGGGATGTCCGGACGCGACCAGGCATCCGGCGCCGGGGAGAGGTCGTCGGTATTGGTCTCGCCGGGCACCTTGAACACCGCCAGGGTGATCTTCTCGGCCAGCGCCGGCCTGGCCAGGAACCACTCGGCATCGGCCCAGGACTGCAGCACGGCCTGGGCGACGCTGTTGCCGGCCTTGGCGCGCTCGGCGACGTCATGGAAGGCGTCGAACATCAGCAGGGTATGCTTGAGCTGTTCGCCGGCCTCCTTGGCGAGGCTCTCGTCATCGAGCAGCTCGACCAGGGTGGCGATGTTGTAGCCGCCCTGCATGGTCCCCAGCAGCTTGACCGCGTGCACCTTGTCGATCAGCGGTGATTCGGCGTCGCCCCTGGCGATGGCGGTCAGGAAGCCGGCCTTGACGTAGGCGGCTTCGTCGACACCGGGGGGAACGCGATCGGTGATCAGCTCGAGCAGAAACTGTTCCTCGCCGGCCGGCGGATTCTTGAGCAGCTCGACCAGTTCGGCGGTCTGCTCGGCGGTCAGCGGCTTCGGCGGTACGCCCTCGGCAGCGCGTTCCTCGACATGTTGACGGTAGGCTTCAAGCACGTTGGGGACCCTCATCGATTTTCGGAATCCAGCAGGTGCAAAAAATGGCAGCGAACGTCGCTGAAAATCGCACAAGTCCTGCTTTTTAATGCCCTGACTAGAGCGAGCGCATTTTACGCGAAACTGTCGACAATGTTAAGTCGAGGACGAGGCGCGATAGCCCGCTTTTGGTCGCATGGCGCTGGTCGTCGCGGAAGGGGCCGGCATGGCCATCTCGTCGGCCGGCGTACGGCGCGTTACCATGGGAAGCCAACCGGGAGGTCCCATGAGTCGACGAATCGTTTCCCCCTGCGTCGGACTGTGTTCCACCACCGTCGGCGACACCGTCTGTCGGGGCTGCCAGCGCAGCGATCACGAGATACGTGACTGGTTCGGCTACGATCACGCCACGCGCCAGGCGGTGATGCAGCGCCTGGACGGCTGGCGCGTGGCGGTGGCCGGCCGCTATCTGCAGGTGACGGATGCGGATCGACTCCAGGCCCAGCTCGAGCGGCACGGCATTCGCTTTCGTGCCGAGCAGCCGGCGCTGTCGCGCGCGGTGGAGCTGCTGCGGGTAGGGCGCGAGCGCATGCGCGACATTCGCCGCTACGGGCTCGCGCCGCGGGCGGCGGGTGCCGGCCTGTCGCCGGTGCAGCTTCACGAGGCGATCTCGACGACCCTGCTGGCACGCGCCGAAGCCTGCCGGGACGCCCGCGACCCCGATGAACCCACGACGTGAATCCCATGCCCGATACCCGAGAAACCCTGTTGTCCCCCGACCTGCTGGCCTTCCTGCCGTGCGCGACGCCCGAGGCCTGGGTCGCCGCCGCGCTGGCCAATCAGGCGCTGCTGCTGATCGATCACGCCCAGTGCGAGAAGAAGGCGGCCTCCACCGCGATGAGCCTGATGTATCGCTATGTCGACCGGCCCCTGCTGTTGACCAAGATGTCGCAACTCGCCCGCGAGGAACTGCTGCACTTCGAGCAGGTGGTCAGGCTGATGGAATCGCGCGGCGTCGAGTACCGGCATATCGCGGCCTCGCGCTACGCCGAGGGACTGCGTCGGCATGTGCGCACTGAAGATCCCGAGCGGCTGGTCGATATCCTTATCGTGGGCGCTTTCATCGAGGCGCGCTCGTGCGAGCGCTTCGCGGCCCTCATCCCGCACCTGGATGCGGAGCTTGCCAAGTTCTATCGCACTCTGGTTAAGTCGGAAGGGCGGCATTATGAGGACTACCTGATGTTGGCCAGGCGCTTCTCGGCATCGAGCATCGACACACGCATCGCCTTCTTCGCCGAACGCGAGCGAGAGTTGATCGAGTCACCCGATGCCACCTTCCGCTTTCACAGCGGCCTGCCGGCGGCGGCCTGACACGCGTGCCGCGGTCCGGGTGGCGTATTCGCCCTCGCTGACGAACAACGCAGGAACTGATAACAATGGCACGGTCTTCTTCCGGCAACACGCAGTTGACGCTGTTCGGTCACTTCTCGCTCTCCCTGGGCGAGGATACGCTCACCCAGTTCAGTTACGACAAGGTCAAGGCGCTGCTGGTCTATCTGCTGCTGATGGAGCAGCCGGTCAACCGCGCGGCGCTGGCCGAACTGCTGTGGCCCGACCAGGGGCTGTCCTCCGGTCGGACCAATCTGCGCCATGCGCTGCATTGCCTGCGCCAGAGCCTGGGCGACGAGGCCGAACGCACCCTCGAGGTATCGCGTCAGACCATCGCTTTCGCGCTGCCTGGCAACTGGCGCTTCGATCTCAAGCAGCTCGAGACCCTGCTCGACCGGACGCCGGATGCGGCGGGGCTCGAGCAGGTGCTGGCCGTCTATCGTGGCGACCTCGTCGAGGACCTGCAACTCGCGCAATGTGCGGATTATCAACGCTGGCTGGTCCGCATGCGCGGCGAGTGGCGCCAGCGGGTGCTGAGCTATGCCGAGCAGGTGCTCGAAGGGCGGCAGGAGCTGCCCGATGCCCTGCTGCGCACGCTGGTCAGCCGCTTTTCCGGCTATGCGCCGTTTCACGAGCGGCTGATCCGGCAGCTGATCGAGCAGGGACAGTCCGCCGCGGCCCACGAAGAGTACAACGCCTATCTCCAGCTGCTGGCCCTGTCCGGCCAGCAGCCCGAGCCGAGCATCCTGCAGCTGGCCCGTTACTGGTCGGACGGGCGTGGCGACACCCCGCCACCGGTGACGCCCCAGGGGGCCTACTCGCGAACCCTGGCCCCGGACAGCCAGCCGTTGAGCGACGACGAGATCGAGCATCGCCAGCTCTCCGTGATGGCCATTCGGCTGCGCCTGCGGGGCGAGTGGGACGAGCGTGGCGAGGCCCGGGCCTGCCTGGCGCTGCAGATCGAGCTGCTGCGCTGGCTGGAGCGCCAGTGCCACCATCTCGGCGGGTTCTGGCTGCCGGGGGCCACGGGCGGGCTCGGCCTGGCCTGCTTCGGTACCCACGGGCCGGCACACCAGCTGGCGGAGCTGGTGGCGCTCTACGAACACTGCCGCCGCGCCCTGCCGGAGGAGGCGGCACGAGTCTGGAGCGGCCGTGGCGAGATGCCGCGCTTCGACCTGGCCGCCGGGCTGGACAGCGGCCGTGTGCTCTATCTGCCGGAGCGGCAGCTGGTCGACCCGCTGGGGCAGGTGACGCAGCGGTCGCTGGAGCTGATGAGCGCCGCCGAGGGCAGCGAGCTGGTGATCTCCCAGGAGGCCAGCCAGCACATGCCGCCGGCGCTGGACTTGCAGCCGCGCCTGTCGACGCGACTGCTGGCCAGCGACGGCAAGGTCCGGCTGCGTGCCCTGGTGCTGGGCGTCAACGAGGGCGGGCGCAGCGCGGTGCCGCCGAGCCTGATCGGACGCGAGAGTGCCCTGCGCAAGCTGCGCGATGCCCTGGCCCGAGCGGGGCTGGGGCTGCGCCAGAGCCTGCTGGTGCAGGGGGCCTCGGGGATGGGCAAGTCGGCGTTGATGGTGAGCTTTCGACAGCTGGTGCAGAGCGAGGATGTGGCACTGTGCTGGCAGTCGACCACGCGCATGTCGATGCAGGAGCCGTTCGGGCTGGCGCGGCTGATGCTGCGCTGGCGTTGTGGCGAGCGCCTCGACGAGGCGAGCCTGGCGGAACTGTTGAGCGAGCAGGGTGACGAGGCGCTGTGGCACGCGCCGGCTTCCTGGCAGTTGCTGCAGCAGGCCCTGGGCCTGGCCGAGGTCGATGACTCGCTGGCCACCGCCCAGAGCGGCGAGGCGGTCGAGCTGCTGGTCGGGGTGCTGCATCGCATGATCGAGCGGGCCGCGGTGCGCAAGCCGTTGGTGCTGCTGGTCGACGACCTGCAGTGGATCGACGAGCCTTCCCTCAAGCTGCTGGCCGGCCTGCAGGCACGGCTGCCGATCAACACGGCCTTTCTGCTGGTGGCCAGCCATCACGGCCGCGAGCCACTGCCGGTTCGCCTCCACTGGGACCAGCAGCTGCTGCTCGACAAGCTCGATGCCATGCAGTCGTCGCGGCTGCTGTCGCAGCTGGCACGGCGCTACCGCCTGCATCTCAGTCCGCGTCTGCGCGGCCAGCTGATCGAGCGCTGCGACGGGGTGCCGCTCTACCTTCAGGAGATCTGTCGGCGCCTCGACATGGACCGCCGCGAAGGGCGCAGCATCCAGGTCGACGAACTGCCGCGCGGCCTGCTCGGGCTGCTGGCCAGTCGCATCGACCAGCTCGACAGCGATCGCCACGTGACGCACGTGGCGGCGGTGCTCGGTCGCCAGTTCCGCCTGGACTTCCTGCGCGAATGCAGCCAGCTCGACCCCGAACGCCTGAAGCAGGCGCTCGGCCACATGCAGCGTCTCGAGATCATTGAGCGCTGCGATGCCCACAGCGAGTACGAGTATCAGTTCACCCACCCGCTGCTGCAGGAGGCCGCCTATCTTTCCTGCCCGCGGGACGTCCGCACGCGCATCCACCAGCAGGTGGTCGGCCTGATCGAGGAGCGTTTCCCGATGTGGATCAGCCGCCACCCGGGGGACTTCGCCACGCACCTGCGGCGCAGCGGTCACTATGCCCGTGGCGCACGCTACTTCGAACTCGCCGCGCGCGAGGCCCTCAAGGTCAGCGCCAATCGCACGGCGCTGCACATGGCCGACCTGGGGCTGGCCAGCCTGCGCCAGATCGAGGGGCAGGTGGAGCGGGAGATCAGCCTGCTCACCGTGCGCGGCCAGGCCGCCTTCGCGCTGGAGGGGCACGGGTCGCCCACGGCACACGAAAGCTTCGTCAAGGCGCGCGAGCTGCTCGAGGGCACCCGGTGCGCCGACGAGGAAACCGAACTGGAGCAGCGCTTCCTGGTCAAGTGGGGGCTCTGGGTGGGGTGCAGTCAGCGTTTCGCCCAGGCGGACGCCTTCTCGCTGGCCTCGGGGATGGCGGCGCTGGCCGAGCAGCTGCCCGACCCGCGCTATCGGCGCCTGGCGGCCTATGCCCGGGCACATTGCGAATACTGGGCGGGGCGCGTGCGCCAGGCGCTGGACCACCTCGAGGAGATCGATCCGCTTCATCAGCCGATGATGCTGGAGTGGCTGCCGTTCTCCGATCACCCGCAGGTGGCGGCGGCCTGCTATCAGGGCTGGGCGCTGTGCCTGCGTGGCGATTACCGCCGGGCCGAACAGCAGGTCGAGGCGGCGGTGCGTCTGGCCGAGACGCTCAGCCACCCCGGCTCACTGGCGCTGGCCCTGATGAGTGCGGCGGCGCTGTATCGGCAGCTGGGGCATGTGCATCTGGCCGGGGCGCGTGCCGAGCGCGCCTTCGAGCTGACCCGTACCCCCGACCTGCATCTCTGGCACATGACGGCGCAGTGCGCGCTGGGCTGGCATCGCGCCCTGACCGGGGATCGTGCGGGGCTTTCGATGATCGAGGCCGGGCTGGACGAGTTCACCGAACTGGTCGGGCGCGACCGGCATCAGCGCCCCATGCTGTGGTACATCGATGCCTGCATGGCGCTCGACGAGCTGACTCGCGCCGAGGATTACCTGGACCAGTGCCTGATGATGGCCCGCGAGCGCGGCTCGCTCTTCGTGCCGGAGCTCTGCGTGCATCTGGCCCGGGTTCATCATCGGCTGGGGCGTTCGCCCGAGGTGGTGCGTGTGCTGCTGGAGCAGGCGCTGGAGCAGGCGCGGGAGCACGAGAATCCGCATCACCAGCTCTATGCGCTGGGGCTCTGGCTCGAGGTTTTGGCGCCGGAGGACGAGCAGGCCGCGGAAGCGCTGCGCCAGTTGCTGGGCGAGGTGACGCAGACCGATGCCCCGGTGCTGCTGCGCTGGCGGACGCTGCTCGATCAGGCATTGTCCCGCTCGACGACCTGCGCGCCCTGACAGGGCCGGCCCGAGCGGGGGGGCCTCAGGGTCTGAGCGGAAAATCGCGCAGCCGAGGGGGCAGGCCCGGCTCGACACGCACCTCCCAGCCGCGGTTCGGCTGCCAGTCGCCGAGCACGATGCGGCGTGCCGCCTGGCCGTCGACCGTCAGCTCATGCACGGCGGGGCGGTGGGTATGGCCGTGGATCAGCGTGCGCACGTCATGCTCGGCCATCACGCGTTCCACCTCGCTCGGGGTGACATCCATGATGTCCTCGGCCTTGGTGGAGTTGGCTTCGCCGGACTGGCGGCGCAGGTCGCGGGCCAGGGCCAGACGCTGTTCGACCGGCAGCGCCAGGATCTGGGCCTGCCAGTGCGGGTCGCGGGCCTTGGCGCGAAAGGCCATGTAGGCCTCGTCGCGGGTGCAGAGACTGTCGCCGTGCATCAGCAATACGCGCTCGCCGCCCAGCTCGACGACGCTCGGGTCGCTCAGCAGGGTGGCACCGGTCGCCTCGGCGAAGCCGTCGCCCACCAGGAAGTCGCGATTGCCGTGCATGAAGAACAGGCTCGTGCCGGCATCGCTCAGCCGGCGCAGGGCATCGAGGATGCCTGTCTCGAACTCGCCGCGATGATCGTCGCCGATCCAGGCCTCGAAGATGTCGCCCAGCAGGTACAGGCTTTCGGCCTCCCGCGCCGGGCCCTCCAGGTAGCGCAGGAAGCCGTCGGCGATCTCGGGGGCGCCGGGGTGCAGGTGCAGGTCGGAAATCAGCAGCGTGGTCATGGCAAGGGGCGCATCGGTGGGTGAGTGAAACGACGACGCCCGCCGGCGAGGTGACCGACGGGCGTCGAGAGGGGGAGTCAGTCGCGGATCTCGGCGCGCTCGAGAATCACGTCCTCGGCCGGCACGTCGGCGTGCATGCCGCGGCGGGTGGTGGGCACGCCCTTGATCTTCTCGACCACGTCCATGCCGGCGACCACCTCGCCGAACACGCAGTAGCCCCAGCCCTGGGGGGTCTTGCCGCGATGATCGAGGAAGTCGTTGTCGGCGACGTTGATGAAGAACTGCGCGGTGGCGGAGTGCGGGTCCTGGGTGCGGGCCATGGCCACGGCGCCCTTGCGGTTCTTCAGGCCGTTGTCGGCCTCGTTGTCGATCGGCGCGCGGGTGGGCTTCTGTTCGAACCGGGTGTCGAAGCCGCCGCCCTGGACCATGAAGCCGTCGATCACGCGGTGGAAGAGGGTCTCGTCGTAGTGGCCGTCACGCACATACTGCTCGAAGTTGGCCGCCGTCTTTGGGGCGTTTTCGTGGTCGAGTTGCAGATGAATTTCGCCGTAGTTGGTATGCAGAACGATCATGGCATCCTTCCGGACTGTCTGGGTGGGGGCGCCTTGGCGTAGCGCGCGAGCGTCACGCTATAATAGCCGCTTTCCAGCGACAGGCGAAGCCGATAGGCTTGGCCGTCTGCGATACCCGATCATCAAGAGGTTCCCCGACGTCCCATGACCAACGAGAGCAGCAGCGCCCCGAACTTCATCCGCAACCAGATTCGCGAGGAGATCGAAGCGGGCAAGGTCGATACCGTGGTCACCCGGTTTCCGCCGGAGCCCAATGGCTTTCTGCACATCGGCCATGCCAAGTCGATCTGTCTGAACTTCGGGCTGGCCGAGCAGTTTGGCGGGGACTGTCACCTGCGTTTCGACGATACCAACCCGGCCAAGGAGGAGCAGGCCTACATCGATGCCATCAAGGCCGACGTGGAGTGGCTGGGTTTTCACTGGGCCGGCAAGGTACGCTTTGCCTCCGACTACTTCGACCAGCTGTATGCCTGGGCGCAGCACCTGGTGCGCGAGGGCAAGGCCTACGTCGATGACCTCTCGCCGGACGAGATCCGCGAGTATCGCGGCACGCTGACCGAGCCGGGGCGGCCGAGCCCGTACCGCGACCGTTCGCCGGAGGAGAACCTCGATCTGCTCGAGCGCATGCGCCGGGGCGAGTTCGCCGAGGGCGAGAAGGTGCTGCGCGCCAGGATCGACATGGCCTCGCCGAACATCAACCTGCGCGACCCGATCCTCTATCGGATCCGCCATGCGTCCCATCACCAGACCGGCGACAAGTGGAAGATCTATCCGTCCTACGACTTCACCCACGGCCAGTCCGATGCCATCGAGGGCGTCACCCACTCGGTCTGCACCCTGGAGTTCGAGGACCATCGGCCGCTCTACGAGTGGTTCCTGGACAACCTGCCGGTGCCGGCGCGGCCGCGCCAGATCGAGTTCGCGCGGCTCAACCTGAACTACACCGTGACCTCCAAGCGCAAGCTCAAGCTGCTGGTCGACGAGGGCGTGGTCGACGGCTGGGACGACCCGCGGATGCCGACCATCTCCGGCATGCGCCGGCGCGGCTACACACCGGCCTCGATCCGCAAGTTCTGCGAGATGATCGGCGTCACCCGCGCCGAGGGTGGCATGGTCGACATCGCCATGCTCTATCACGCGATTCGTTCGGACCTCGAGGACAACGCACCGCGGGCGATGTGCGTGCTCAAGCCGATCAAGGTGGTGCTGACCAACGTGCCCGAGGATCATGACGAGGTCTTCGAGGTGGCGGGCCACCCGGCGCGCGACGACATGGGCGTGCGTCGCCTGCCGTTCACTCGCGAGATCTGGATCGACGCCGACGACTTCATGGAGGAGCCGCCCAAGAAGTTCTTCCGCCTGGCGCCGGGCAAGGAGGTGCGCCTGCGCAACGCCTACGTGATCCGCTGCGACGAGGTGATCAAGAACGCGGCCGGCGAGATCGAGGAGCTGCGCTGTTCGGTGGACTTCGACACCCTCGGCAGGAATCCGGAAGGACGCAAGGTCAAGGGCGTGATCCACTGGGTCAGCGCGGCGCATGCCGTGCCGGTCGAGGTGCGCCTCTACGACAACCTGTTCCAGGTCGAGGCGCCCGATCGGGATCGGGACGTCGACTTCCTCGAGCACCTCAACCGCGATTCGCTGACGGTGGTGCAGGGCTGCGCCGAGCCGAGCCTGGCCGAGGTCGCGCCGGAGACCCGTTACCAGTTCGAGCGGGTGGGGTATTTCTGCGCGGATCGCCATGCCGCCGCCGAGGGGCGGCGCGTCTTCAACCGCATCGTCGGTCTCAAGGACACCTGGGCCAAGATCCAGAAGAAGGGCTGATCATGCAGATCTACAACACCCTGACGCGCACCAAGGAGACCTTCCTCCCGATCGAGCCGGGCAGGATCCGCATGTACGTCTGCGGGATCACCGTCTACGACTACTGCCACATCGGCCATGCCCGGGTCATGGTGGCGTTCGACGTGATCACCCGCTACCTGCGCTCGCGCGGCTTCGAGGTGACCTATGTCCGCAACATCACCGACATCGACGACAAGATCCTCCGGCGCGCCGAGGAAAACGGCGAGCCCATTGCCGCGCTGACCGAGCGGATGATCGCGGCGATGCACGAGGACGAGGCGCGGCTCGGCGTGCTGCGCCCGGACCTCGAGCCGCGTGCCACGGCGCACATCGACGACATCCAGGCGATGATCGCCACGCTGATCGACAAGGGCTACGCCTATCGGGCCGACAACGGCGATGTCTACTACCGGGTGCGGCGCTTCGCCGATTACGGCAGGCTCAACAACCGCGACCTGGACGAGATGCGCTCCGGGGCGCGGGTGGAAGTCGACACCCACAAGGAGGACCCGCTCGACTTCGTGCTGTGGAAGGCGGCCAAGCCGGGCGAGACGAGCTGGCCATCGCCGTGGGGCGAGGGGCGTCCGGGCTGGCACATCGAGTGCTCGGCGATGTCCACCTGCTGCCTGGGCGAGACGTTCGACATTCACGGCGGCGGTCCGGACCTGACGTTCCCGCACCACGAGAACGAGATCGCCCAGAGCGAGGCGGCCACGGGGCAGCGCTACGTGAACACCTGGATGCATGCCGGCGCGGTGCGGGTCGATCAGCAGAAGATGTCCAAGTCGCTGGGCAACTTCTTCACCATCCGCGATGTGCTGGCCGAGCATGACCCCGAGGTGGTGCGCTACCTGCTGGTGTCGAGCCACTATCGCAGCCCGATCAACTATGCCCCGGATGCGCTCGACGACGCGCGGCGCTCGCTGGAGCGCTTCTACAATGCGCTCGACGGCGTCGAGCCGGTGGCCGGCGAGGTCGATGCCGGTTACGCCGAGCGTTTCACCGCGGCGATGGACGACGACTTCAACACCCCCGAGGCGCTGTCGGTGCTCTTCGAGCTGGCCCGCGCACTCAATCGGGCCAAGGCCGAGGATGCCGGGCGCGCCGCGGCGCTGGCCTTCGAGCTCAAGCGCCTGGGCCAGGTGCTGGGTCTGCTCGAGCAGGCGCCGGCGGCGTTTCTCCAGGGCGGGCGCGCGCTGCCGCTGGCCGAGGCGGAGATCGAGGCGCGGATTGCCGCGCGGGCGGCCGCCAAGAAGGCCCGGGATTTTGCCGAGGCCGATCGCATCCGCGATGAACTGGCCGCGCTGGGTATCGTGCTCAAGGATTCCCGGGAAGGCACCTCCTGGGTACTGGAGCGCTGATTCGGCACGACGTTCGTCAGCATGGTGGAAACGAAAACGCCGCACCTCCTGGGTGCGGCGTTTTCATGGCCGGTTTTCAGCCCGCCGCTCGGCGGGGCGGGAGGTCAGGCTTCCTGAGGCGTCGCCTGCGGTGTGCCCAGCCGCGTCACCATGGCCTCGACCATCTCGGCGGAGTGGCGGGCCGCCTGGTCGATGAAGGCCGTGAAGGACAGGTTGGAGTCCTTGCCGGCGATGTCCGAGAGGGCGCGGATCACCACGAAGGGGCAGCCGTAGAGATGGCAGGTCTGGGCGATCGCGGCGGCTTCCATCTCGGCGGCGAGCATCGTCGGGAACCGCTCGCGAGTGCGCTGGACGGCATCGGGGCAGGCCATGAAGGCATCGCCGGTGGCGATCAGGCCCTCGTGGACGCGCAGGTGGCCGAGGCTCTCGATGCACTCGCGGGCCACGCACACCAGGCGGTCGTCGGGCAGGTAGGCGGCCGGCATCTGCGGCACCTGGCCGTGCTCGTAGCCGAAGACCACGGCATCCACGTCGTGGTGGCGCACCTCGGTCGAGATCACCACGTCGCCTACGTCCAGCCCGGTGCCGAAGCCGCCGGCGGAACCGGTGTTGATGATGGCCTCGGGGTGATACATGTCGAGCATGAGCGTCGTGCCGATGGCCGCGTTCACCTTGCCGATGCCGGACTGCAGGATGACCACCTCGACGCCGTTCAGGCGCCCGGTGTGGAAGGTCGAACCGACGTGGTGGCGGGTCCGGCGGTTCTCCAGGCGGGAGGCCAGCAGGGCGACCTCTTCCTCCATGGCACCGATGATGCCGATCTTGCGCATGGGGCGAATCGTCCTCCGTGTGGGCTCAGGCGAAGACCTGGTGCCATTCATCGCGCTTGGCGAGAAAATCCCGGGCCAGCGCCTGGGCGCCTTCCAGGCTGTGACTGGCGGCCCAGCCGCACTGCATCTCGGTGCAGGCCGGCACTTCCTCGGCGGCGAGGATGTCCTGCAGCGTCTTCTCGATCAGGGCCAGGACGCCGTCGTAGTCGTCGTGGTTGATCATCGCGATGTAGAAGCCGGTCTGGCAGCCCATGGGGCTGATGTCGACGACCTTGTCGCTGTGATTGCGCGACAGTTCCGCCATCAGGTGTTCCAGCGAGTGCAGGGCGGGCATCTCCATGTGCCCCTTGTTGGGCTGGCAGATGCGCATGTCGTACTTGTGGATGCTGTCGCCGTTCTCGCCGGTCTTGATGCCGGCCAGGCGCACGTAGGGGGCCTTGACCCGGGTATGGTCGAGGTTGAAGCTCTCGACGTTCATCGGCGTCTCGCTCATTCAGGTCTCCTGATGTGTTGCTGAATGGTGCGTTGTTGGGCGCGCATTATATCGGCTCAGCCGTTGCCGTGCATGGCGTCATGCAGTTCGGCGGCGAACAGGGTGTTCTCGAGCAGCGAGGCGACCGTCATCGGGCCCACGCCGCCGGGCACCGGGGTGATGTAGCTGGCGCGCTCGGCGGCGGGCGCGTATTCGACGTCGCCGACCAGGCTGCCGTCCGGCTGGCGATTGATGCCCACGTCGATGACGATGGCCCCCGGCTTCACCCACTCGCCCTTGACCAGGCCCGGCACGCCGACCGCGACCACCAGCAGGTCGGCGCGGCGCACGTGGGCCTCCAGGTCGCGGGTGAAGCGATGGCAGACGGTGGTGGTGCAGCCGGCGAGCATCAGTTCCAAGGCCATCGGCCGGCCCACGATGTTGGAGGCGCCGACGATGGTGGCGTCGAGGCCGCGTACCGGGATGCCCGATTCCTGGAGCAGGGTCATGACCCCCTTGGGCGTGCACGGGCGCAGCACGGGAAGACGCTGGGCCAGGCGGCCGAGGTTGTACGGGTGAAAGCCGTCGACGTCCTTGTCCGGGCGGATGCGCTCGAGAATCGGGCGGGCATCCAGATGCCCCGGCAGCGGCAGCTGGACGAGGATGCCGTCCACCGCCGGGTCGTCGTTGAGGCGGTCGACCAGCGCCTCGAGCTCGGCCTGCGAGGTCTCCGCGGGCAGCGAATGGCGGAAGGAGAGCAGTCCGGCCTGTTCGCAGGCGCGATGCTTGTTGCGGACATAGACCTCGGATGCCGGATCGTGGCCGACCAATACCACGGCAAGCCCGGGCACGCGGGCGCCCTCGCTGCGGCGAGCCTCCACCTGGCGGGCGACCTGTTGTCGGACATGCGCGGCGATGGCCTTGCCATCGATCAATTGGGCGGTCATCGAAAGTTCCTTTGCTTCGCGGCAATCAGTGATGCAGGAAAAAAGAAGTGACGTCGATTTTCGCATGCAATACCCCGCAGTCAAAGCGCCGGGGGGCAGGTGGTGATGCTAAGGGCTTGACTCGCGGAGGATGTTGCGTAGAATATGCAGCGCTTGACGAGGCCCGGAGGCAAGCGTCAAGGCCGTATGTCTCGCCGGCGGGGTATAGCGCAGTCTGGTAGCGCGCCTGCTTTGGGAGCAGGATGTCGGGGGTTCAAATCCCTCTACCCCGACCATCCGCAGGCTGCGACGTCTCGGATGGGTTGCGTTGCTCGTCGCGGCTGTGGCAGTGGCTGGGCCGTAACAGTTCGGCGCCCATAGCTCAACCGGATAGAGCAACGGCCTTCTAAGCCGTGGGTTGCAGGTTCAAGTCCTGCTGGGCGCGCCATGCTGCAGTCCGGCGGCAGGCTCTCGGGCAGGGCGTCAAGCGAGTCGACACAACAGTGGTGGATGTAGCTCAGTGGTAGAGCCCCGGATTGTGGCTCCGGTGGTCGTGGGTTCGATCCCCATCATCCACCCCACGTCGACGTCGGCAATGCAGTTCATGAAATGGTGGATGTAGCTCAGTGGTAGAGCCCCGGATTGTGGCTCCGGTGGTCGTGGGTTCGATCCCCATCATCCACCCCATTTCATTCCTTCCCGATCCTGCAGTCTCGCTCGTTCCTCGCATGTTCTCCGTTTCCCCGGCGGTTTCTCTCCGGCTCCGGTCGCGATTCGTCGTCAGGTGGCCTGGAGTGTCGGCGAGCCCCTTGCAAAGCTTCGGTACAGCCCCCATGTATCGGGGAAAGCGGGCGAACTTGCCAGGTCGCCCCGGGATTCTTAGAATCCATCTCTTTTGAACGTACTCCAAACAGCCCTAGTCGGTAGAGGACCATTCATGCAAGTTTCCGTCGAAACGACTTCCCCGATCGAGCGCCGCGTCACGGTACAGGTACCGGCAGAGGAGGTCGATCAGGCTGTCAGCGAACGTCTTCAGGACACCGCCAAGCGGGTGCGCCTGAACGGTTTCCGTCAGGGCAGGGTGCCGATGGCCGTCGTCAAGCAGCGCTATGGCCGTGACGTGCGCAACGAGGTGGTTGGCGAAGTGATGCGCCAGCACTACGTGCGCGCGATCACCGAGCACAGCCTCAACCCGGCGGGCTATCCCTCCATCGAGCCGACGGTCGACGAAGCTGGCAAGGATCTGGAGTTCGTGGCGACGCTCGAGGTCTACCCGCAGGTCGAGCTCAGCAGCATCGAGGGGACCGAGGTGGAGCGCCCGGTCGCCGAGGTGACCGACGCCGACATCGATCAGATGATCGACACCCTGCGCAAGCAGAACGCCTCCTGGGAGGTCGTCGAGCGCGAGGCCGCCGAGGGCGATCAGGTCAAGATCGACTTCCAGGGCTTCATCGACGGCGAAGCCTTCGAGGGCGGTCAGGCCGAGGGTCATGATCTGGTGCTGGGCTCCAACAGCTTCATCCCCGGTTTCGAGGAGCAGCTGATTGGTGCCAAGGCCGGCGACGAGCCCGAGATCAAGGTCACCTTCCCGGAGGACTACCAGGCCGAGCACCTCGCCGGCAAGGAAGCGACCTTCAAGGTCAAGGTCCATCAGGTCAGCGCCCAGCAGCTGCCCGAGATCGACGACGACTTCATCGCGCGCTTCGGTGTCGAGGGCGGCGATCTCGAGGCGTTCCGGGCCGAGGTCCGCAAGAACATGGAGCGCGAGATCAAGCAGGCGGTGGACAACCGGGTCAAGCAGCAGGTGCTCGAGGCGCTGCAGCGCGCCAACGACATCCCGGTCCCGACCTCGCTGATCAGCCAGGAAACCGACGCGCTCAAGCGCCAGGCGGCCCAGCAGTTCGGCCTGGGCGAGGACTTCGACGTCTCCCAGCTGCCCGACGAGCTGTTCGCCGATCAGGCCAAGAGCCGCGTTCAGGTCGGCCTGCTGCTCGGCCAGGTCATCGAGGACAACGGCCTCGAGGCCAGCGACGACGAGATCAAGGCCAAGGTCGAGGAGCTGGCCCAGCAGTACCAGCAGCCCGAGCAGGTCATCGAGTACTACCTCAAGGACGAGCAGATGAAGAATCAGGTCAAGTCTGCCGTGCTCGAGGAGAAGGCGGTTGACAAGCTGCTCGAGCAGGCACAGGTTAAAGACGTCGAAATGTCCTACGAAGAGGCACTCCAGGCCGCCCAGCAGCAGGGTGGCGAGGGCGACGCCGATGACGAGAAGGCCGACGACCAGGCTTGAGGCCGACAAGCAGGCAGCACGGACCCGGCCGAGTGCCGGGTCTCTAGTCACTGCGACTGTCGGTCGGCAAGCCAGGATTATCCCAATCACCGGATGTTAAGGGTGTCACGCAATGGGCAATGAGTTCGATATTCAAAACGCCGGCGGCCTGGTCCCCATGGTGGTCGAGCAGAGCGCGCGCGGCGAGCGGGCGTACGACATTTACTCCCGCCTGCTCAAGGAGCGTGTAATCTTCCTGGTGGGTCCGGTGGAAGACTACATGGCGAATCTGGTGGTGGCACAACTGCTGTTCCTCGAGTCCGAGAACCCGGACAAGGACATCCACCTGTACATCAATTCGCCCGGTGGCTCGGTGACCGCGGGGCTGTCGATCTACGACACCATGCAGTTCATCAAGCCGGACGTTTCCACCGTCTGCCTGGGGCAGGCGGCCAGCATGGGGGCGCTGCTGCTCGCCGGTGGCGCCAGGGGCAAGCGTTTCTGCCTGCCGCACTCGCGGATGATGATTCACCAGCCGCTGGGCGGCTATCAGGGCCAGGCCTCGGATATCGAGATCCACACCAAGGAGATTCTCAATATCCGTCACAAGCTCAATCGCATTCTGGCGGATCACACCGGTCAGGACATCGACACCATCGCCAAGGATACCGACCGCGACAATTTCATGGACGGGGAGCAGGCGGTGGCCTATGGCCTGATCGACGAGATGCTGGAGAAGCGGCCGGTATCCTGATAGCGTAAATCCAACCCTGCATATCCAGGCGGCCCGCCAGGGGCCGTCGCCGTAAAGAGGTACGCGAATGGCCGACGGCAAAGGCAAGGACGAGGGCAAGCTGCTGTACTGCTCGTTCTGCGGCAAGAATCAGAACGAGGTACGCAAGCTGATTGCTGGCCCCTCCGTCTACATCTGCGACGAATGTGTCGATCTGTGCAACGACATCATTCGCGAGGAAGTCCTCGAGGCCGACGCCGAGGGCGACGAGGATCGCCTGCCGGCTCCGCGCGAGATCCGCGACACCCTCGATGACTACGTGATCGGTCAGGATCGCGCCAAGATGGTGCTTTCCGTGGCCGTCTACAATCACTACAAGCGGCTGCGGGCCGGCGGCAAGTCCGACGATGTCGAGCTCGGCAAGTCGAACATCCTGCTGATCGGGCCGACCGGCAGCGGCAAGACGCTGCTCGCCGAGACGATGGCGAGGCTGCTGAACGTGCCCTTCACCATCGCCGACGCCACCACGCTGACCGAGGCGGGCTACGTCGGGGAAGATGTCGAGAACATCATCCAGAAGCTGCTGCAGAAGTGCGACTACGATGTCGAGAAGGCGCAGAAGGGCATCGTCTACATCGACGAGATCGACAAGATCTCCCGCAAGTCGGACAACCCGTCGATCACCCGTGACGTGTCCGGCGAGGGGGTTCAGCAGGCGCTGCTCAAGCTGATCGAGGGCACGACGGCCTCGGTGCCGCCCCAGGGCGGGCGCAAGCATCCCCAGCAGGAGTTCCTGCAGGTCGATACCGGCAACATCCTGTTTATCGTCGGCGGTGCCTTCGCCGGCCTGGACAAGGTGATCCGCGATCGGGCCGAGAAGGGCGGCATCGGCTTCAATGCCGCCGTCAAGAGCAAGGACTCCGATCAGGGGGTCGGCGACATCCTCACCGGCGTGGAGCCGGAGGACCTGGTCAAGTTCGGCCTGATCCCCGAGTTCGTCGGGCGCCTGCCGGTCATCGCGACGCTCACCGAGCTCACCGAGGATGCCCTGATCCAGATCCTCACCCAGCCGAAGAACTCGCTGATCAAGCAGTACGCGAAGCTCTTCGAGATGGAGAACGTCGAGCTCGACTTCCGCGAGGACGCCCTGCGTGCCGTGGCTCGCAAGGCGATGGCGCGCAAGACCGGCGCCCGGGGCCTGCGCTCGATTCTCGAGTCCGTGCTGCTTGATACCATGTACGAGGTACCTTCGCTGGAAGGCGTGACCAAGGTGGTGATCGACGAGTCGGTGATCGCCGGCGAGAGCGATCCGCTGCTCATCTACTCCTCCTCCGAGGAAGGCAAGGTCGCCAACAAGGACGGCTGAGTCGAGGCTGTTTCCGAACGGGGGGCCGCCAGGCCCCCTTTTCGTTTCCCGCGTCCCGGCAGCCGCCGTCCCGGTTGCAAAGTGGTCGCGCCGCCCCCATTGTTCATTCCAGCCATGAGCCGCTCAGGCGGCCCAACCATCCGATTCGTGAGGAACTGCCTGCAATGCAGCAGAACACCGAACAGACACAGAGTCTGCCCCTTCTTCCGCTGCGGGATGTGGTTGTCTACCCGCAGATGGTGATCCCGCTCTTCGTCGGTCGCGAGAAGTCCATTCAGGCCCTCGAGGCGGCGATGGAAGCCGACAAGCGGATCCTGCTGGTCGCTCAGCGCGAGGCCGGGCAGGATGATCCGGATGCCGGTGATCTGTTTGCGGTGGGGACCGTGGCCGACATCATGCAGCTGCTCAAGCTGCCGGACGGCACCGTCAAGGTACTGATCGAGGGGGCCTCCCGGGCCGACATTCGCCAGCTCGGCCAGGCGGAAAGCGGTTACAGCATTGCCGAGATCACTCTGCGCGAGAGTCAGCCGCTGACCGAACGTGAGCAGGAGTCGCTGGTGCGGGTGCTGCTCAACCAGTTCGAGCAGTACGTCAAGCTTTCCAAGAAGGTGCCCAACGAGGTACTGAGCTCGCTGCAGGGCATCGAGGACCCGAGCCGGCTGGTCGACACGATCTGCGCGCACCTGTCGTTGAAGATCGGCGACAAGCAGGAACTGCTCGAGATGGATCGCGTGCGGGATCGCATCGAGCACCTGATGGCGCTGATCGAGTCCGAGATCGATCTGCTGCAGGTCGAGAAGCGCATCCGCTCCCGGGTCAAGGAGCAGATGGAGAAGTCCCAGCGCGAGTACTATCTCAACGAGCAGATGAAGGCCATCCAGAAGGAGATGGGCGAGCTCGAGAACGTGCCCAACGAGGCCGAGAAATACGAGCAGCTGATCAAGGACTCCGGCATGCCCGCCGAGGCCGCCGAGAAGGCCAATCAGGAGCTTGGCAAGCTCAAGATGATGGCGCCGACCTCGGCCGAGGCTACCGTGGTGCGCTCCTACCTCGACTGGCTGGTGGCCGTGCCGTGGAAGAAGCGCACCCGTGTCAAGCATGACCTGGCCCATGCGGTCAAGGTGCTCGACGAGGACCACTACGGCCTGGAAGAGGTCAAGGAGCGCATCCTCGAGTACCTGGCGGTCCAGAAGCGGGTCAAGAAGCTCAAGGGGCCGGTACTCTGCCTGGTGGGCCCGCCCGGGGTGGGCAAGACCTCGCTGGGGCAGTCGATCGCCCGGGCGACCAACCGCAAATATGTGCGTCTGGCACTGGGTGGCGTGCGTGACGAGTCGGAGATCCGCGGCCACCGGCGGACCTACATCGGCTCGCTGCCGGGCAAGGTCGTCCAGCGCATGACCAAGGCCGGCGTGCGCAACCCGCTGTTCCTGCTCGACGAAGTCGACAAGCTGGGTGCCGACTATCGTGGCGACCCCTCATCGGCGCTACTGGAGGTGCTCGACCCCGAGCAGAACAACACCTTCAGCGATCACTACCTGGAGCTCGACTACGACCTCTCGGACGTGATGTTCATCTGCACGGCCAACTCGATGAACATTCCCGGCCCGCTGCTCGACCGCATGGAAGTGATTCGCCTGCCGGGTTATACCGAGGACGAGAAGCGGGCCATTGCCGAGCGTTATCTGGTCCCCAAGCAGCTCAAGGCCAACGGTCTCAAGGACGAGGAGCTGACATTCTCCGACGAGGCGTTGCTCGAGCTGATCCGCTACCACACGCGCGAGGCCGGGGTGCGCGAGCTCGAGCGCCAGATCGCCAAGGTCTGCCGCAAGGTACTGCGCGAGCGTCTCGAGAAGGAGGCCAAGGAAGGGGCGCAGGCGCCACAGCTGCTGGCCGCCGCGGATATCGAGGCCTACGCCGGGGTGCGTCGCTACAGCTACGGCCTGGCCGATCAGGAGAACCAGGTCGGGCGTGTCACCGGGCTGGCCTGGACCTCGGTCGGGGGCGAGCTGCTCAATATCGAGTCGGTGGTCACGCCGGGCAAGGGCCGCATCAACAAGACCGGTTCGCTGGGCGATGTCATGAAGGAATCGGTCGACGCCGCGCACACCGTAGTCCGTGCCCGGGCCGTGCCCATGGGAATCGATCCGGAGCGCTTCGAGAAGGAAGACCTGCACATCCACGTGCCCGAGGGAGCGACCCCCAAGGACGGGCCGAGTGCGGGCATCGCCATGGTGACGGCCATGGTCTCCGCCTACACCGAGCGGCCGGTCCGTTGCGATGTGGCAATGACCGGTGAAGTGAACCTGCGCGGCGAGGTCATGCCGATCGGCGGTCTCAAGGAGAAATTGCTGGCGGCACGGCGCGGTGGTATAAAGACCGTGCTGATTCCAGAGGAGAATCGTCGGGATCTCAAGGAAGTTCCCGATAATGTCAAGGATGCCCTGGACATTCGGCCTGTACGCTGGATCGATGAAGTTCTCGACATTGCACTGGTCGATGTGTCCGGTGGTGACGGCGACGAAGGCCGGGTCGAAGATACCGCGTCCACCCGCAGCATGATAAGCACGCATTAAGCCGATTTAAGCCGTCATGCCGGTGCGAAAAGCCCGGTATGACGGGCTTTGGCGCCGAAGGTTGGTTGACAGTCGTTCCTGCACGTTGCTATAAATTGCTTTTTGCTGTGATCGTGCAAGGCCACCCGCTAAATCGCGCCGATTTCCAGTAATTTCCGAAACAGTCAAGGGGTGAAGTGTGAATAAATCCGAGCTGATCGAAGCCATCGCTGCTTCCGCCGATATTCCCAAGGCGGCGGCCGGTCGTGCCCTGGATGCAATGATCGATACCGTGACCGACTCCCTGAAGAAAGGCGACTCCGTGGCCTTGGTGGGCTTCGGTACCTTCACCGTCAAGGAGCGTGCCGCGCGCACCGGTCGCAATCCGCAAACCGGTCAGCCGATCGAGATCAGCGCCGCCAAGGTGCCCAGCTTCAAGGCGGGCAAGGCGCTCAAGGACTCGGTCAACTGAGTCGCGATTTCCACGGAATGACGCCGGGGACAGCGGCCAGATCAGTGCGCGGATGATTGATTCGTGATGCTCAGCATCCCTCTTGGGCCCAAAGTGCTTTCCCGGTATCCGTTGTCAGGCGTATCGCATCCGCGATGCGCCTTTTTCGTTAGTGAACTTGTCGAATAACACTGCATCCGAGGCCAGCATGCTGCAACAAATCCGGGACCGCTCACAGAGCATGATCGCCAAGGTCATCGTCGGGGCCGTCATCGTCGCGCTCGCCCTCTTCGGTATCGAGTCCCTCGTCAACCTGTTCACGCAAGGCTCCGACAATGTCGCCGAGGTCAATGGCGAAGGCATCAGCCGGCAGGCGGTGGAGACGGAGGTGCAACGCGCGATTCGCTCCGGCCAGGTGCCGGCGGACCAGGAAAGCGAGGTACGCAAGCAGGTCATCGAGCAACTCATCAGCCAGTCGCTGCTCGACCAGTACGCGGCCGATGGCGGCCTTTACCTGTCCGATGGACAGCTCGACCAGGTCATCGTCAATCGCCCCGAGTTCCAGGATCAGGACGGCAAGTTTTCCGCCGACCTGTTCCGCAACCGGCTGGCCAGTGCCGGCTATACGCCCCTGGCGTTTCGCCGCCAGCTCAAGCAGGACCTGCAACGCCAGCAGATCCAGCAGGGGCTGGCCGAGAGCGAGTTCCTGCTGCCGTCGGAGCGCCGTCAGCTGGTCGCCCTGCAGAACCAGACGCGCAGTTTCCGCTACGTGACGCTCACGCCCGATGATCTCGAGCAGCCGGTGACCGTCACCGCTCAGGAAGTCGAGGATTACTATCAGGCGCATCAGGCGCAGTTCAAGCGTCCCGAGCAGGTTCAGCTGAACTATGTCGTGCTCGACCAGTCGGCGCTGGCCGACGACGTCAAGGTCGATGACGAGGCGCTGCGTCAGGCCTACGAGCAGCGCAAGAGCGAGGCGCCGCGTCGCATCGCGCACATCATGGTGAGCTTCGGTGATGCGCGTACCCGAGAAGAGGCCAAGGCGCGTCTGGAAAAGGTGCGTCAGCGTCTCGAGCAGGGCGAGAGCTTCGCCAGGCTGGCCGCCGAGTACTCCGATGACAAGACCACCGCCGACAAGGGCGGCAAGCTGGGGGTGATCAGTCGCGGCATTTTCGGCAAGGCGTTCGAGGATGCCGCCTTCTCCCTCAAGCCGGGGCAGGTGTCCGGCATCGTGGCCACGGACAATGGCCTGCACCTGCTCAAGGCGACGGGCATCGATATCCCCGACTTCGAGTCGATGCGTGACTCGCTGCGCCAGAAGCTGGCCATGCAGAAGGCCGAGGAGCGCTTCAATGACAAGGCCCAGCGGCTGATAGACGAGAGCTTCTCCGCCGATGATCTGGCCGGCGTGGCCAAGGATCTGGGGCTCGAGGTGCAGCACAGCGACTGGGTGTCGCGCGATTCGGCCGATGGCGTGCTGGCCGAGCCGGGCGTGATGAAGGCGGCCTTCAAGCCCGAGGTACTCGAGCAGGGCTACAACAGCGACGTGATCGAGCTGGACGACCAGCGCCGCCTGGTGCTGCGCGTGACCGACCACCGCCCGGCGACGACGTTGCCGCTGGATGACGTTCGCGACAAGGTGCGCAGCGCGGTGACCGCGGAAAAGACCCGCAAGGCCCTGAGCGAGCGTGCCGCCCAGCTGGCGAGTGCGCTCGAGTCCGGCAAGGCGCCGGCGCTGGACTGGCAGAAGGCCGAGGCGGTGACGCGCCAGCCCCGGAAGGGGGAGGTGCCGCAGGCGATCATCGATCAGGCGTTCCGCCTGCCGCGGCCGAGCGAGGCCGGCCAGCCTGTCTATGGTCGAGCGATGCTCGATTCGGACGTGGCACTGATCGCCCTGGATCAGGTGACCACGCCGGAGAGCCAGGACAGCTCGGATCGTCAGTCCGCCCTGGCGGCGCGACTGGCCGAGCGCCTGCGGGCCCAGGCGGCGATCCAGGGGCTGCTGGAATCCCTGCAGGGCAAGGCGGATGTCGAGCGTCTCTGATTGGCGCCCTGTCCGCGTCGTCACCCGGGCGGTGCGCTGAGCTCGCTCGCGCCTGACCACCATTCGACCCCGGCGTTATCGCCGGGGTTTTTTGTGAATGGGCTTCTTGCTGGCGGGCGTGCTCAGGTGAGCGTTTCCAGTAACGTGATGCGCTCGAGGGCATCGCGGCGGTCGCTGCCGCAGACGTCGACATCGAAGGTGAAGTCCCGGCAGACCGCCGGGCGCCGGGGGTCGCCGAACAGCCGGCACAGGTTGTGCTCGTCCAGCTGCACGCAGCGTACCCCGGCCGGCTTGCCGTCGGGCATGCCGGGAATCGGGGAGCTGATCGATGGGGCGATGCAGCAGGCGCCGCAGCCGGGGCGGCAGCCGGTGCTCCGCTCGGCCTGCTCGCCGGGCGTTGTGACTGTCGAGCGACTCACGGCCCGGCCTCCGCCAGGGCGCCCTTGTCGATCCCCTCGAAGGCCTGCACGCGCACGCGCTGGCCGGGGGCATGATGCCGGGCGACCTGCTCGGCCAGCCAGCGGGCGATATGCTCGACGGTGGTCGGGGTCGGCAGGATCTCGCAGCGTTCGGCGGGCAGGCGCAGTCGAAAGTGCCCCTGGCGCGAGGTATAGCGGATCACCGTGGTTTCGGGCTCGCCAATTGGCTCACCATTTGGCTTGCCGTGCGACCCGCTGTTCGGCGCGTCGTCGGGCTCGCGGTCGTCTGCATGCAGCAGGTAGCGATCGTCGAGGCGTTCGCTCCAGTGGCGTTCCAGGTCCGGACGCCGCCGGCCGTCGCACCAGATGTGCAGGCGCGAGCGATGGCCGTGGGCGATGCGCTGGCAGTTGCCGTCGTGGTGCTTGAGCCCGTGGCTGTAGGTGTAGGCGCCGGCCGCCTCGATCGCCTCGTCGCGCAGCGTGATTTCCACGCCGTCGACACGGGGCGGGGCGTGTCGCGTCAGGTATTCACTCAGGTGGGCGGCCAGTCGCTCGCGATCGATGCGGGCCCAGGGGAGCAGGGTGTAGGCCTGGCGCGGCGCGCGGATCTCCATCGGATAGGGCGTGGTGGTGCGGACCATGAGCCCCTCGCGACAGTCGCTCACCGTGACGCCCGCGGCGGCGGTCGGTATCAGCAGGGTATGGTCGGGGCCATCATCGATGACGGCCTTGATCCAGGGCTTGACGGCGCCGAAGTCGAAGAGCATGCCATCCTCGCCGAGCGTGCCGTGGAGGGCGGCGTCGATGTGCCAGCTGACGCCGATCAGACCGCGCTCGGGGCTCCACAGCGAGGCATCCAGGTGGCTCAGGCCGTTGACGAACAGGGTCATCAGTCGATTCCCAGTTGCTTGTGAGTCTGCAGCGACAGATGCCACTGTGGATGGGCGAGGCAGAAGGCCAGGCTGGCCGCCAGCGGCGGCTCGCCATCCGTGATGGCCGCAGGCCGGGTATCCATTGGCTGCAGATAGAAGTGGCGAAACTCGAGGGCGGCGAAGCGCCCCGGTGGCGCGTCCGGCTGCGGATAGACCAGCTTGAGCTCGTCGCCCCGGGTGATCGTCAGTTCGGCCCGGCCCTTGGGACTGACGCACAGCCAGTCGATGCCCTCGGGGGCCGGCAGGGTGCCGTTGGTTTCCACGGCGACCTCGAACCCCCGGGCGTGCATGGCAGCGATCAGGGCGGTATCGAGCTGCAGCAGCGGCTCGCCGCCGGTGAAGACGACATACGGCACGGCACGCTCGGTGCCGCCGGGCCACAGCTCGGCCAGGTGCGTCGCCAGGCGCTCGGCGTCGGCAAAGCGCCCGCCGTGCTGGCCGTCGGTACCGATGAAGTCGGTGTCGCAGAAGCGACAGAGGCTGGCGGCGCGATCGCGCTCCCGCCCCGACCAGAGGTTGCAGCCGGTGAAGCGGCAGAACACGCTGGGGCGCCCCGTGCGGGCGCCTTCGCCCTGCAGCGAATAGAAGGCTTCCTTGACGCTGTACATGCTCAGCGCTCCCCGGCGATGGCGTAGGGCAGCGGGTCGGTCCGGCCGTGCGCGGCGAAGGCCGCCAGGCGTTCCCGGCAGCTGCCGCACTCGCCGCAGGCCGTCTCGCCACCCTGGTAGCAGGTCCAGGTCTCGGCGTAGTCCAGCCCCATGGCCAGCCCGTCGGCGAGGATGTCGGCCTTGCCGGCATGCAGGTAGGGCGCCTCGATCGTCACCGGCGAGAAGTTGGCGATGGCGGCGACATCGTTCATGCGCTGAAGGAACTCGGGGCGGCAATCGGGGTAGAGCACGTGATCGCCGCCGTGGGCGCCGTAGAAGCACACCTCGGCGCCGATGTTGACCGCCTTGGCGATGGCCAGCGACAGCAGGATCATGTTGCGGTTGGGCACCACGGTGGCGGTCAGGTTGTCCTCGGCGTAGTCGCCATCGGGCAGGGTGCGATCGGCATCGGTCAGCGCCGAGTTGTCGATCAGCGGGTGAATGGCCTGGATGTCGACGACCTGGTGGGTGATGCCCAGCTGCTCGCAGACGCGCCGTGCCGCGTCCAGCTCCCGGGCATGGCGCTGGCCGTAGTGGAAGGAGAGCGCGTGAAGTTCGTAGCCGCGGCGCAGGGCGTGGTGCAGCACGGTGTAGGAGTCCATGCCGCCGGAATAGATGACGACGGCCCTGGCGGGCGTCGAGGAGATGGTTCGGGTCATGTGAGGGTCCTGCCGGAGAATTTATGGCCGTGAGTCACGGTTCCGGGGTCCGGGCGTCCGGATGGGCCGCCCAGGGGCGGCAGGGCGGCATTGTAACGGCAGGGCGCTCGCGGCTCCAGCCGTGGGCAGGGCTATCGCAGTTAGAGCGTCGTCGGCTCGGGACTGATCCGTGGGCAGGCCTGCGAGGGGGCGCTGTGAACCCCTCCCTGGGCGCTACCGACGCCATCCGTGGCGTCGGACCCCCTCTTCGACCTGCCCCCGGCGCTCCTCGCCCTGCCTAACTGCGATAGCCTTACAGCCGTGGGCGTCGGGCTGGCACTGGTCCCCGGCAATGCGTACCCTCGGGCGGGAGTGTCAATCGCAAACAGGGACAGGCATGCCGATCATCGAACACAGCGCCGTGCTGCCGGCGCCGCCGGAGCGCGTCTACCCGCTGCTCGCCCGGGTCGAGAACTTCGTCGACTATTCCGACATGATCACCTCGATCGAGCCGCTCGGCGAGGATCGCTATCGCTGGCAACTTCATGTCATCGGGCGTGACTGGCAGTTCGATGTGCAGGTGGTCGAGCGTCACGAGCCCCGCGTGCTGGCCTGGGAGTCACTTGCGGGGGTGGCCAACCAGGGGCGTTACACACTGGTTGCCGTGCCCGAGGGTACGCGGGTCGAACTGTGCGTCAGCTATCAACTGGGCAACCGGTGGCTGGCCAAGGCGGTCGACAAGGCGGCGACCCCGCTGGTGAATCAGGTCAGTCGCCAGATCCTGTCACGTGTGGAGGCGCGGCTGTAGAGGCGCGTCAGCAGGTAGTAGGCCTGCCGGCGGCGTGTGGCCGATGCCGAGCGCGTGGCGGTGTCTCAGGCCCGGGAGCTGATGCCGCGGCTCCCCGGGCGGGCCTGGCCGTTGGGGCCGTAGAGGGTCTTGCTGGCCGTGTCGTTGAGAAAGCGCAGGATGCGATGGTTCTGGGTCATGCGCGCTTCGATGAGAATGCCGTTGCGTTGATTGAGCTGCTTGGCGTGCAGGGCGCGTTCCAGGAAGCGCTGCCACGTCGGCTGGCAGCCGGCATCGATGGCCGCCTGTTCCGAAGCGCGGCGGGTGTCGCCGTAGCCGAGGGTTTTCAGAGCATTGCGACGCTGGGTTTCCAGCGATTCCAGGCGCGCCATGTGAGTCTGCTTGTCGCTGGCCTGTTGCTGCAGCTGCTCGCCGTCGACATCGGCCTGAGACAGCGAGCGATGCTCGGCTTCCAGCAGCTCGATAAAGGCGTCGAGATGCTTGAGTTCACGTTCGAGATGCTGGGCCAGGCTCATGCTCGGTCTCCGGAGTTCAAGGGGGCGCCGCGACGTCAGTCGAGCAGGTCGCGCACGCTCTGGATGAGGCCGTCGGCGATGCGCTCGGGACGAATCTCGAGCCGTCCCTCGCTGATGGCCTGACGCACCTCGGCCACGCGCGCGGTATCGATGTCGCGGGTGGCATCCTGGGTTCTGTCACTCAGGTGTGCCACCGAAGTGGCGTTGGTGCCCTGAGTGTTGCCGTCCTCGGCACGCGACGGCTTGCCGGTCCGGGTGGCGTCACTCTGGGTGGGGCGCTGCAGGGGATGAGAACCATCGATCTTCACGGGGCACACTCTCTTTGGGCATCGGCTTTCCCTGTTTATCGACGGGCGGCGGGAAAACTTTAACCCGTGTCTGCGACTGGGCGTGCCATCAGTGTAGGGGTGCGGTCCCTCATAAGTCGATGGCGAGCCGCCGCGGGCCAATGACCCGCCCTCTCAGGATCTTTCGATCCCCGGCGCGAACGCGAACCTGCTCGCCCATGGCGCCGTTGTCCAGGGCTTCGGCCTCGCGGCTCACCTCGAAGCCGGGCCCCCGTGCGATCACCGTGACGCGCTGCCCACGCTTGACCAGGTCCCTGGGATGCAGCTGGTAGGCACGCAGCGGCCTGTCGGCTTGCAGCCGGCTCGTCGCGACCTGACCGATGATCGCCACGGGGTCACGAATGATGTCCCTCGGCAGCTTCTCGAGCCGCCCTTCCGCGAGCCGCAGGTCGTCGCGGGTGATCACGCTACCACGGGTCAGGTCGTGGGTGACGGTCACGTAGTGCACCCGCACCGACACATCGGCCTGCAGGTAGCGGGTCTGCCGGCGTCCGCCGGGCCCCTCGCAGTGCACGCCCACCGAGACTCGCCCATAGTGCCGTTGCCCGTTGTCGGGCAGAAAGGGCTGCGGGTCATCGCAGTGGGCGAAGACGGCCGACGGCGTATGGACCTTGACGCCGGCCACTTCGCCGATTTCGCCGGCCTGCCGGGTCAACAGCTGTGTGACGCGTTGGGACAGCACATCGTTGGTGGCGCCGGCCCCCCCGGAAAACAGCAGGCCGAAAGCCAGGGCGACGATGATCGGCTGCCACGGCCGTCGCCGGGCCTGCCGCTGCCGGGTTGGTTGGCGCATGGCTCCCCCTCAATCGTTGTCGCCGATTCTAGGCCCCGACACCGGCGATCAAGCGCGGAAATGATGCCCAAACCGGGGGCTGTTTCGGCCTTTGTCATGACAAGGGGGCGTCTATTCTCGCAGGCTGAAATTTCCCCATCCAAGGCAGGGGCCGAACATGATCGATCAGCTCGAGGGGGCGCTGCGCTACAACCAGGAGGCGCTCAACCTGCGTGCCGAGCGCCAGAAGGTGCTGGCCAGCAACATCGCCAACGCCGACACGCCCAACTACAAGGCACGCGACTTCGACTTTGCCGGCGAGCTGTCGCGCGTCATGCAGCAGGGCCGGGGCGAGGACGGTGGCCTGGCGCTGTCGCGGACCTCGAGCCGTCACATTCCGGCCCATGCGCCCGCCGCGACGTCGCTGGACCTGCGCTATCGCGTGCCGGACCAGCCCAGCCTGGACGGCAACACCGTCGACATGAACCGGGAACGGGCGGCCTTCGCCGACAACTCGGTACGTTACCAGGCGGCGCTGACCTTCATGAAGCGCCAGATTCAGGGCCTCAAGTCGGCCATGCAACCGGAGTAAGCCGATGTCCATGTTCAGCATCTTCGATATCTCCAGCTCGGCCATGAGCGCCCAGTCCAAGCGCATGAACGTCACCGCCAGCAACCTGGCCAACGCCGACAGCGTGGCCGGGCCGGATGGCGAGCCCTATCGCGCCAAGCAGGTCATCTTCGAGACACGCTCGGACGTCACCAGCGGCGTCGGCGGGGTGCAGGTCAGCCGGGTGGTCGACGATCCCAGCCCGATGCGTCGTGAATATCGGCCGGACAGCCCCATGGCCGACGATCAGGGCTACGTCACCATGCCCAACGTCGAACCGGTCGACGAGATGGTCAACATGATTTCCGCCTCGCGTTCCTACCAGGCCAACGTCGAGGTGATGAATACCAGCAAGTCACTGATGCTCAAGACACTGAGTCTGGGCGACAACTGATCGGCCCGGTTTCGTCCATTGTCAGGAGGCCCCGCATGGCCAACACCATCGACCCGAGCGTGCTCAACAACATGAACCTCGGCGCCGCCGCCAAGAAGGCGGCGGGATCGGGTTCGACCGAAGACCTCAGCAACAGCTTCATGACCCTGCTGGTGACCCAGCTGAAGAACCAGAATCCCATGAAGCCCATGGAAAATGCCGAAATGACCTCGCAGCTGGCGCAGATCAACACGGTCAACGGCATCAACCAGCTCAACGACACCCTGGATAGCCTCACCAGCCAGATCGATACCGGCCAGTCGCTGCAGGCGGCCGCGCTGATCGGCCAGGGCGTGCTGGTGCCGGGGGATCAGGTGCTCAAGAAGGACGACGCCACCACGCCCTTCGGTGTCGAGCTGGACAGCCCGGCGGATACGGTGAAGGTGTCCATCGTCGGCCAGAACGGCGAGGTGGTGCGCACCATCGACCCGCAACAGGTGGGCGCCCTGCAGGCCGGCACCCAGTCCTTCGTCTGGGATGGCACGCGCAACGATGGCTCCACCGCGCCCGACGGCGCCTATCACGTACGCATCGAGGCCACCCAGGATGACAAGGCCGTGCCGGTCACGGCGCTGAACTATGCCCAGGTCAACGGCGTGGTCACCACCGACACCGGCCCGCGGCTCGACCTGGGCGCGATTCGCGGGCAGGTCGGGCTGGATGCAGTCCGCCAGATTCTTTGAGTCACCCTTTTAAAACAGAACATCCGGTATACGTAGGGGAAGGCAATCATGGGTTTTTCACAAGCACTCAGCGGGATCGGCGCGGCCTCTCAGCAGCTTGACGTCGTCGGTAACAACATCGCCAACTCGCAGACAACAGGCTTCAAGAGCTCCTCGGTGCAGTTCGCCGACGTGTTTGCCAACAGCCAGGTGGGCCTGGGGACGCGCGTCTCCGGCGTCCTGCAGGATTTTACCAACGGCAACTTGGAAACTACCGGGCGCAACCTGGACCTGGCAATCACCGGCAGCGGGTTCTTCCGCTTCGAACAGGAGGGGCAGGTTGGTTATTCACGTAACGGGCAGTTGACCATGACTGCTGACGGCGGTCTGGTGAATGCTCAGGGCGCCAAGCTGATGGGATACGGCTTAAGTGATCCTAAAGATCCCTTCTCGAAGGTGACAGGTGGTGGGACACCAGTTGCATTGAATGTCCCGGCAGACGATATGCCGGCACAAGCGACTGGCGCGAGTGACGCAGATAATCCAGGGGTGCGTGCAATTTATAACCTTGACGCGAGTGTCACGCTTGGAGGTGACAATCCAACTCCGCT
Source organism: Modicisalibacter tunisiensis (assembly GCF_020148005.1). Taxonomy (GTDB): domain Bacteria; phylum Pseudomonadota; class Gammaproteobacteria; order Pseudomonadales; family Halomonadaceae; genus Modicisalibacter; species Modicisalibacter tunisiensis. The sequence goes on from NZ_JAGXFD010000001.1 coordinate 2,444,921, forward strand.
GAACAAGGTTGAGCTCCGAACGGATCCTGCAGACAAAACAAAAAAGACAGATATGAATTACCATTATTCGAACAGTTTTACTGTCTATGATTCGCTGGGTGAGTCACATTCTGTGTCTCTATATTTTACGAAGTCCGGTGATAATGCATGGAATGTAAAGCCCGCTATCGATGGGTTTTATAATGGCGGCTCTGATTTTACTCTTGATTTTTTGTCCAGTGGGAAGCTTCCTGAAGATAAGGATCGTAACGTCATAGGTGTCAATGGTGGTGATGCGACCGCTCAGCTGAATTTCTCGGCGGATTATTTGGGCAACGGTGCTGATGACCTTTCATTTGCGTTTGATCCTAAAGGAACAACCCAGTACGCAAACGATTTTACTCAGAAAAGTCTGACTCAGGACGGCTATTCTTCAGGGTCGCTAATTGGTATTAGTGTGGCTGATGACGGCACCATCATGCGCAATTATACTAATGAAAAGTCGATGGCGGCCGGGAAGATTGCCATGGCCAACTTCCGCAACCCGGAAGGCCTCAAGGCCTCCGGCGACAACATGTGGGCGGCCACTGCGGCTTCGGGCGCCGAAGTGCTGGGTACAGCCGGCGTCGGCCAGTTCGGAGCCATTGCGCCGGAGACTCTGGAGCAGTCCAACGTCGACCTGACCCAGGAGCTGGTTGACTTGATCATCGCCCAGCGCAACTACCAGGCCAACACCAACTCGATCCGCACCCAGTCCGAGGTGATGGATCAGGTCGCGCAGCTGCGCTGATATCGCGGGCCGCCGGGCCGGCGCCTTGCCGGCCCGGGGGAGCAACTGTCCAGCCGGAAACCCAACAGCATGGATCGTCTTCTCTATACCGCCATGAGCGGCGCCCGCCAGAGCATGGACCAGCAGGCGGTGATCAACAACAACCTTGCCAACGTGACGACGACGGGCTTTCGCGGCCAGCTCAACGCCATGCGCGCCGTGCCGGTGCAGGGCGAGGGCCTGCCCACGCGGGCTTCCGTGATGGCTTCCACGCCGGGCAGCGACTTTTCGGCGGGGCCGCTGAACACCACCGGTCGGCCGATGGATGTGGCGATCGACGGCGATGGCTGGCTGTCGGTGCAGACGCCCGATGGCGAAGCTTACACCCGGCGCGGTGACTTGCAGGTCGATGCCAACGGCGTCGTCAACGTGCAGGGTCGCCCGGTGCTGGGCGTCAACGGGCCGATTGTGGTGCCGCTGGGTGCGGATGTGCGCATCGGCAGCGACGGCACGCTCAGCGCGCAAGTGCCGGGTACCGACCCGGTGGCGCGGGGGCCGGCCGGGCAGCTCAAGCTGGTCAATCCGCAGCCCGGTGATCTGGTGCGTGGCGACGATGGCCTGTTCCGCCCCCGGCCCGATGCCAACGGTCAGGCGCCCGCCGCCCTGCAGGCCGATGACACCGTGCGGGTGGTAAGCGGGGCGCTCGAGGGCAGCAATGTCAGCCCCACCGAGGCCATGGTGGCAATGATCGACAGCGCGCGCCGTTACGACATGCAGATGAAAGTGATTTCCAGCGCCGACGAGAATGCGCAGCGGGCCAACAGTCTGCTGTCCGTCACCAGCTGAGTATCGATTTCCAGGGAGCCAACGAAATGATTCGATCGCTGTGGACCGCCAAGACCGGTCTCGAGGCGCAACAAACCCAGCTGGACGTGATTTCCAACAACCTGGCCAACGTCAGCACCAACGGCTTCAAGCGCTCGCGGGCGGTCTTCGAGGATCTGCTCTACCAGAACCTGCGTCAGCCCGGTGCCCAGTCGACCGTGCAGGACAACCTGCCATCCGGCTTTCAGGTCGGCAGCGGGGTGCGCCCGGTGGCAACCGAACGCCTGCACACTCAGGGCAATCTGGAGAATACCGAGAATTCCCGCGATCTGGCGATCAACGGCAAGGGCTTCTTCCAGGTCCAGCGCCCGGACGGCACCACCGCCTATACCCGCGACGGCAGCTTCCAGGTCAACCAGAACGGCCAGCTGGTCACCTCCAGCGGCTACCCCATCGAGCCGGCGGTCTTCATCCCGCAGAACGCGCTGTCGGTGTCCGTCAGCAAGGACGGCATTGTCTCCGTGACCCAGCCGGGCACCACCCAGTCGACGCAGGTCGGTCAGCTGACACTGGCGAACTTCACCAACCCCGCGGGGCTGGAGAGCGTCGGCGAGAACCTCTACCTGGAAACCGATGCTTCGGGCCCGGTGGCACAGAACCTGCCCGGCAACAACGGTGCCGGGGTGCTGTATCAGGGCTATGTCGAAACCTCCAACGTCAATGTAGTGGAGGAGATGGTCGGCATGATCGAGACCCAGCGGGCCTACGAGATCAACAGCAAGGCCGTCGAGAAGTCGGATCAGATGCTGGCGCGCCTGGCCCAGCTGTAAACGCAGCGACATGACGAGACCCAACGCTCATGAGTGACCGGCTACCGCGAATCACCCGCCATATCGGCTTCGGCGCTGCGCTGCTGATGGCAATGATACTGACGGGGTGTGCCCAGTTGCCGCGGCCGTCGGTGGTCGGCGAGCAGGAGAAGATCGCCCTGCAGCCCCCGCCGCCGCCGGTGCCCAACGGGGCCATCTACCAGCCGGCCAGTGGCTATCAGCCGCTGTTCGAGGATCGCCGACCGCGCCAGGTCGGCGATGTGCTGACCATCGTGCTCGACGAGAACGTCAGTGCCAGCAAGAGTTCCTCGGCCAATGCCGGGCGCGACGGCAGCGCCACGCTGGGGTTGAATTCCCTGCCGCATGGGCTGAAAAAACTGGGCAAGTACGGCTTCGATGTCGAGGGCAAGAACGACTTTTCCGGCAGCGGCGGGGCGTCGGCGAACAACAGCTTCACCGGCACCATCACCGTCACCGTGACCGACGTGCTCTACAACGGCAACCTGCAGGTTCAGGGCGAGAAGCAGATCGCCATCAACCAGGGGACCGAGTTCATCCGCTTCGCCGGCGTGGTCGATCCCGAGTACGTCAGCGACCAGAACAGCGTGATGTCCACCCAGGTGGCGGACGCCCGCATCGAGTACGTCGGCAATGGCTACATCAACGAGGCGCAGACCATGGGCTGGTTGCAGCGCTTCTTCCTCAACATCTCGCCGTTCTGAGCGAAGGAGGGCCCGGGAAATCATGAAAACGCAGACCCTTTCCTCCGACGTCGTCAGGCTGTGGCTGTGGTGCCTCGGTATCCTGCTGGCCTGCCTGCTGGCCATGCCGGCCCGGGCGGAGCGGCTTCAGGACCTGGCCTCGTTCGCCGGCGTGCGCAACAACGCCCTGGTGGGCTACGGGCTGGTGGTCGGCCTCGACGGCACGGGTGACCAGACCACCCAGGCGCCGTTCACCACCCAGAGCCTGACCAACATGCTCAACCAGCTGGGGATCAGCGTGCCCGAGGGCACCAACATGCAGCTCAAGAACGTGGCAGCGGTCATGGTCACCGCCGAGCTGCCGCCCTTCGCGCGCCCGGGGCAGCCGATCGACGTCGTGGTGTCCTCCGTGGGCAATGCCCGCAGCCTGCGTGGCGGCACCCTGCTGATGACCCCGCTGAAGGGGGCCAACGGGCAGGTGTACGCCATGGCCCAGGGCAATGTCTTCGTCGGCGGCGCCGGTGCCCAGGCCGCGGGCAGCAGCGTCTCGATCAATCAGCAGGCCGGCGGCAGCATCAACGGCGGGGCGACCGTCGAGCGAGCGGTGCCGCTGGCCCTGGGGCGTGACGGCACGCTCGACCTGCAACTGAACGAGTACAGCTTCGATACCGCCCAGCGTGCCGTGGCGGCGATCAATCGCGAGTTCGGCGCGCCGGTGGCCGCGGCGGTCGACGGGCGGGTCATCCGCCTGCAGGCGCCGGCGGACAGCAACGACCGCGTGCGTTTCATGGCGCGGGTGCAGAACATCGACCTGGCGCTCGGGCAGGAACCCGCCAGGGTGGTCATCAACTCGCGGACGGGGTCAGTGGTGCTCAACAGCAGCGTGATGCTGCACCAGGCGGCGGTGGCCCACGGCAACCTGTCGGTCACCATCAGCTCCAACCCGCAGGTCAGCCAGCCCAATGCGTTTTCCCAGGGCCAGACGGCGGTGGTGCCCAACGCCAACGTGTCGGTCTCCCAGGAAGGCGGCTCGCTGCAGATGGTGCAGACCAGCGCGGATCTGGCGAAGGTGGTCAGTGCGCTCAATGCGCTGGGTGCCACGCCACAGGATTTGATGTCGATCCTGCAGGCCCTCAAGGCGGCCGGCTCGCTGCGGGCCAAGCTGGAGATCATCTGATGACGGTCAACAACCTGGGCAGCCAGTTCGCGCTTGATCTGCAGGGCCTGCAGCGGCTCAAGCATACCGCTCGCGAGAACCCGCAGGAGGGGGTGAAGTCGGCGGCCAGGGACTTCGAGGCGATCTTCCTGCGCATGATGCTCAAGAGCATGCGCGAGGCCACGCCCCAGTCGGGGCTGCTCGACAGTCAGCAGGCACGGTTCTACACGGAAATGCTCGACAAGCAGTGGGCGCAGGAGCTGTCGGGCAAGGGCTTCGGGCTGGCGGAGAAACTGGTCGAACAGTTGCAGAGCTCAGGCATGGTGCCCGGCGGCGAGCGCGCGGGCGAGCCGTTGATCGCCGGCATTCCGCGGGGAACGCCGCGGGTGCTGAAGAGTGACGCGGGCGAGGCTGCCGTCGCGTCGACCGCCCGCGAGCGCGGCTTCCTCGGTGCGCTGGATGCCCGCTCGGCGGCACAGGCTGCCGGTCAGCCGGCTCCCGAGACTCCCTCGCGGGGAGAGGACACCCGCCCGGCGCATGTGGCGCGTTTCGTCGATTCGCTGCGCGGTCCGGCCGAAGCGGCGGCGCGACAGACCGGTGTGCCGGCCGAGCTGATCCTCGCGCAGGCCGCCCTGGAAACGGGCTGGGGGCGCTACGAGATTCCCACCGCCGAGGGCGGCAACAGCCACAACCTGTTCGGCATCAAGGCCGGCAGCCAGTGGCGCGGGGATACCACCGACATCGCCACCACCGAATACGCCGACGGCCGTCCTGAACGGCGCGTAGATCGCTTCCGGGTCTATGACGACTATCAGGCGGCCTTCACCGATTACGCGCGGCTGATCGGCGACAACCCGCGCTACGCCGGCGTGGTGACCGCGACGGATGGCGCCCAGGCGGCACGTGCCCTGCAGGCGGGCGGCTATGCCACCGACCCGCGCTACGCCGACAAGCTGATCGCCGTGATGGAGTCCCTGCAGCAGCCGGCGACGAGTGCCGGTGCCCGGGACGTGGCGCAGGCGCAATCAGGGCACGCGACAGGCGATCCGTTCAGCCTGGAGCAGGTGCCCTCGCGCCTGTTCTGATCGACTCCGGGGGCGCTCAAGTTCTTCGGCGCTCGGCCGATATCTCAGACAATAGCCAGATCGGGATAGCCACATGAGCCTCTTTTCCACCGGCCTGAGCGGTCTCAACGCCGCCCAGGTCGCCCTGCAGACCGCCGGCACCAACGTCAGCAACGTCTATACGCCGGGCTACAATCGTCAGGTCGCCCAGCTCGGTGAAACCCTGCCGGCGGGCGGGGGCGTCCAGGTCAACGATGTCGAGCGGCAGTTCAACCAGTACATCGCCTCGCAGCTCAACGCGGCCACCAGCCGTTCCAGCGCGCTGGAGACCTACAGCACCCAGGCCAGCCAGATCGACAACCTGCTGGCCGACAGCGATTCCGGCCTGGCTCCCCTGATGCAGAGCTTCTTCTCCTCGATGCAGGATCTGGCCGGCGCGCCGTCCGATCCGGCCGCGCGGCAGGGTGTCATCGGCACCGCGGACACCCTGACGGGCCAGTTCCGTGCCTTCGACAGCTACCTGGACGACATGCAGTCGGGCATCAACGGCCAGATCCGTGACGAGGTCACGCAGATCAACAACACGGCCGATCAGCTGGCCAAGCTGAATCGCCAGATCTCGCTGACCAAGGCCAAGACCGGCGACATCCCCAACAACCTGCTCAATCAGCGCGACCACATGGTGGCCACGCTAAGCGAGCGTCTGGATGTCTCGCTGAGCGTGCAGGACGGCGATACCTACAACGTCATGCTCGGCAACGGCCAGCCGCTGGTCGCCGGCAACCGCAGCTACACGCTGGAGGCCGTGCCGTCGTCCGCCGATCCCTCGCGTACCGTGGTGGCCTACAACGACCCGGGCGGCAGTCAGGTCGAGCTGCGGGACTCGACCTTCGAGGGCGGCACCCTCGGCGGGCTGATGACCTTCCGGCGTGAAACCCTGGACAAGACCCAGAACCAGCTGGGGCAGATGGCGCTGTCGCTGGCCGCCGGCTTCAACGACCAGCACCGCGCCGGTCAGGACCTGAACGGCGATCAGGGCGGTGACTTCTTCGCCATCGGCGGGCCCACGGTCTTCAGTGATGATACTAACCAAGGAAACGCCAGCATCACGTCAGCGGTGTTCAGTGATGTCTCTCAGGTGACTTCGGGGGACTACGAGCTGCGTTACGATGGCAGCAGTAGTAAGTTTTCCATAACGCGCCTGGATACAGGGGCGAAGCTGGATAGTGGCGATGTTGCCTGGGACAGCTCCAGCGGCAAGCTAAGTTTCGATGGCGTCACGCTGACTCTGGATGACCCCAGCCAGCTGCAGAATGGCGATGTCTATCAGCTGCAGCCGACGCGCAACCTGGCTGGTACGCTGGAGAATGTGATTCACGATACGTCAAAGATTGCGGCCAGTGCGCATGTCGCTGCCAATATCAGCACAAGCACTGGCAGTGGATCATCGTTGTCCGTCGACAGCGTGACCGTGGGGCAGGGCTTCAAGCTTCCGCCAGATGGGGCGCCGCTGAACCTGCAGGTCAATACTGTCAATTCGGATGGCAGTTTCGAGTTGGGGAATGCGGCTGGGGGGAAACTGGGCGCTGAGGTGTTGCTCAACGGCGAGGCGGTTAGCGATCCGACCGCTGTCACTCTTGGTGCCGGTGACAAGCTCACTGTAGACGGGGTCGCCCTGACTTTCTCCGGCACTCCTGTGTCGGGCGATACGGTCCAAATCAAACAGGATCCGGCCGCCGGTGACAACACCAATGCCCTAGCGTTGCAGAATCTGCAGAATGCCGACCTGGTCGGTGGCAAGGCAAGCCTCAACGAGTCCTACGCCTCGATGGTCAGCGACGTGGGCAACCGTACCAACGTCGTCAAGGCCAACCTGGATGCCCAGAATACCCTGACCGAGCAGCTCACTCAGGTCCAGCAGTCCGAGTCCGGCGTCAACCTCGACGAGGAGGCGGCCAACCTGATCCGCTTCCAGCAGTACTATCAGGCCAACGCCAAGGTCATCCAGACCGCCAGCACGGTCTTCGACAGCATTCTGGGCATTCGTTAACCGGTTCACGGGAGTTTTTCGTCATGCGTATCAGCACGCTGACCATGTTTGATTCGAGGCTGACGGCCATGAATCGTCAACAGAGTGACTTCCTCAAGGTTGGCCAGCAAATGGCGACCGGGCGGCGTGTGGTCTCGCCTTCGGACGATCCGCAGGCGGCCTCGCGTGCTGTCGGGGTTTCCCAGTCGCTGGCCGTCACTCAGCAATATTCGGATTCGCGAGTCTCGGCGCGCAATGCCATGTCGCAGGAAGAAAGCGTGCTCAATAGCGTGAGCAAGGCGGTTACCAGTGCCAAAACGCTGATTATCCAGGCAAGCAACGACACCCTCAGCAATGCTGACAGGACATCGGTAGCGAGCCAGTTGCGGGGCATCTACGAAAGCCTGCAAGGCATGGCCAATACCACGGATGGTAATGGGTCGTACCTATTCGGTGGTATCAAGGATAATGCGCCGCCCTTCGTCGAGGACGGCGGCAAGATCACGTACAAGGGTGCTGATACAGTGCGGCATCAGCAGGTCGATGCCTCCCGTCAGATGGCAGTTGGAGACAGCGGCCAAAAGGTCTTTTCTGGTGTGCATAGCGGGGCGGACTATGTGGCTGATGCAACGACCAGTGCTCCCAGCACATTGCGGTTTTCCGGCCCCCACACGGCGGATGCAAGCAACGCGGAGTACGGTGACTCATTCACCCTGGAGATTACCAGCTACAATGCCGGCACCGGGGAGTTCGGCTATGATTTGACCAACCAGACGTCCGGCTCGACAAGCTCTAAAACGGGCAACATTGGCGATCCCGTGAAATTCGGTGGTATCTCGATGACGCTCGAGGGAACCCCCGCCGTGGGTGATAGGCTTGACGTGAGTCGCGGCAAGGATCAGAGCCTCTTTTCCACGCTGGAAAATGCGTTGAATGTACTTGAGTCGCCTGCCGAGACTCCCACGGGCAAGGCGCAGCTGGATAACACCTTGTCGACGGTCAGCCGCCAGCTGGACAACAGCCTGGACAACGTTCTGACGACCCGGGCCTCGGTCGGAGCTCGCCTGAACGAGCTCGACGAACTGGATAACATCAGCAGCAACCGTTCGCTGAACTACAAATCGACTCTGTCCGACCTGGTCGATCTCGATTATTCCAAGGCCGTATCCGATTACAGCCTGCGTCAGGTCGGCCTGCAGGCCTCCCAGAAAGCCTTCGTGGATGTGAAGAACATGTCGCTGTTCCAGATGCTGTAATCCCGTCGCGCCGGATCTCGGCGCAGCAATAACAACGCCTTCGAGACCTTCGAAGGCGTTTTCGTTGGTGGGTCACTCATCCCGCCATGAGCGCAATGACCTGCTGGAGCATGTTCAGTCCCTGCTGGAAAAGATTTTCCAGGAAGCGGCTGAGGTCCATCATCAGCACCATCAGCAGGGCCAGGCCCGCCGTCAGCGTCAGCGGAAAGCCGATCGAGAAGATCGTCAGCTGTGGCGAGGCGCGATTGAGGATGCCCAGCGACAGGTTGATGATCATCAGCGCGGCGATCACCGGCAGGGCCAGCAGCAGGCCGGAGCGGAAGATGGTGCCGCCGTAGCGGGCGATCGCCTCGAAGGCGTCGGCATTCAGGGGGTGAGCGCCGATCGGCAGGGCGGTGAAGGAATCGGCGAGGATCTCGATGACCATCAGGTGGACATTGAGGGCCAGCATCATCAGCAGGGTGATCATGTACAGGAAGCGTGCCAGGACCACGGTATTCTCGCCGATGTCCGAGGCGAAGAAGGTGGCGAAGCCGAGCCCCATCTTCAGGGCGATGTACTCGCCGGCGGCCATCACCACCGACAGTGTGACGTGCATGACCAGCCCCATCGCCACCCCGATCAGCAGCTGCTCGACGAGGATGCCCAGTCCCGGCCACGAGACAATGGGCACCGCAGGCAGCGGCGGCAGCGAGGGCGCGATCACGTAGGCGATCAGCGCCGCCAGGCCGATCCGTGCCTGACGGGGAATGCTGTCGTGGCCCCACAGCGGGGCGGCCATGATGAAGGCAAGCAGGCGCACGAACGGCCAGAAGAAGGCGACCAGCCAGGCGTGGAGTTGGTCGTAGGTGACCTCGAGCATGGTGCGGCGGCGCGCCCTAGCCGAGCATCAGCGGTATGTTGTGGAAGAGCTCGGTGGTGAAGTTGGTGATCAGCTTGATCAGCCAGGGGCCGGTCAGCACCATCACGCCGAACACGCCGAGAATCTTGGGGATGAAGGTCAGGGTCATCTCGTTGATCTGGGTCGCCGCCTGGAACAGGCTCACCAGCAGGCCGATGGCCAGCGCCGTCAGGATCAGCGGGCCGGCGAGGAAGAGGGTGACCTTCATGCCCTGGTAGGCCAGGCTCATTACCATTTCCGGTGTCATGGCAGGCGCTCCGTCGAGGAAAGAGGACGATGCTCGGGGGTCATAGGTGGAAGCTCTGGGCCAGCGAGCCGATCAGCAGCTGCCAGCCGTCGACCAGCACGAACAGCATCAGCTTGAAGGGCAGCGAGATGGTCACCGGCGGCACCATCATCATGCCCAGCGACATCAGCACGCTGGCCACTACCAGGTCGATGATCAGAAACGGGATGAAGATGGTAAAGCCGATCTGGAAGGCGGTCTTCAGCTCGCTGGTGACATAGGCGGGCAGCAGCACGCGCATGGGCACGTCCTCGGGGCCCTGCATCTCGCCGACATTGGCCAGCTTGGCGAACAGGGCGATATCCGGCTCGCGGGTCTGGGCCATCATGAACTCGCGGAACGGATCGCTGACGCGTTCGACGAAAGTTTCCAGGCCGATCTGCTTTTCCGACAGCGGCACCCAGGCCTGCTCGTAGGCGTCGTGCAGCGTCGGCGACATGATGAAGAAGGTCAGGAACAGCGCGATGCCGAGCAGCACCTGGTTGGGCGGCGTGGCCTGGGTGCCCATGGCGGTGCGCAGCAGGCTCAGCACGATGATGATCCGCGTGAAGCTGGTCATCATCAGCAGCATGGCCGGCAGGAAGGCCATGGCACTGAGCAGCAGCAGCAGCTGCAGGCTCAGCGACCACTGCTGGCCGCCGTCCTCGAGGGGCTGGCTGGTCAGCCCGGGGATCGACTGGGCCAGGGCCGCCTGCGGCAGCAGGACCAGCGCCGCGAGCAGGGCGAGCCGCAGCCAGCCGCAGTGGCGAGGCAGCACCTGTCGGATTGCGCTCATGACGACGCTCCGTCATCCCCCGAGCGCGCCTTGCCCTGTCGCAGGGCGGACGCCAGCCGCGTGGCGAAGCCGCCGGCATCGGCGGCGGGGGGCTCGGGCGGTTCGGCCGGCGCGGGCAGGTGGTGCAGGGCATTGACCTGGCCGCCGCCGACGCCCAGCACCAGCCAGGTTTCCTCGACCTGGATCACCACCACGCGCTCCTTCTGGCCGACCGCGGCGCTGGCCACGACCTTCAGGTGACGGCCTGCCTGGCCGCGACCGGCATTGAGCCGGCGCAGGGCATAGCTGCACAGCAGGATGATGCCCACCACCACCGCCAGCGCCAGGGCGGTCTTGCCCAGCATCGCCAGTTCCAGCAGGTTGTCGCCACCGGGCGTGGCGCCTTGTGCCGCATCGCTCGCGCTCATCGGTTGAGCTTCTGCACCCGCTCGGAGGGGGTGATGATCTCGGTGACGCGGATGCCGTACTTGTCATCGACCACCACCACCTCGCCCTGGGCGATCAGGTAGCCGTTGATCAGGATATCCATGGGCTCGCCGGCCAGGCCGTCGAGCTCGATGACCGAGCCCTGGGCCAGTTCCAGCAGCTGCTTGATGGTGATGCGCGTGCGGCCCAGTTCCACGGTCAGCTTGACCGGGATGTCCATGATCATCTCGAGGTCGCGCATCGACGACTGGCCGTCACTGCCGTCGTCCAGCGGCTTGAAGACCGTGTCGCCGGCGGCGCGGGCCCGGCTGGTGTCGGCGGCCGGCTCCGGTGGCTCGTCGGGCTGGTGCTCGGCCTCGGCCTGTTCGGCGAAGGCGGCGGCCCAGGGATCGTCCTCGGCCGCCGGCTCCTCGCCGGCCTGCTCGGCCATGGCCTTCGCCCAATCGTCGTCGGCGCTGTTTTGATCGGGTTTGTTGGGATCAGTCATTCTCGGATTCCTTGACTCCGCTCGGCCCGGGAGCAAATTTGGCGTGGGACTGGACATGGTCGATCAGGCGGCGCACGCGCAACGCCCGCTGCCCGTGCTGGCTGCCGTACTCGCACTGCATGACCGGCACGCCGTCGACGCTGGTGGTGACGATATCCGGCAGCTCGATGGGCAGCACGTCGCCGCTCTTCAGCGACATCACCCGCCCCAGGGTCGTGGTGATGTCGACGAAATTGGCCACCAGCTCGATCTGCGATTCCTTGACCTCGTCGGCCATGCGCTCGCCCCACACCCGGTCTTCCTCGGCGTTGCTGTCGGTCAGCGGGCCGGACAGCAGATCGCGGATGGGCTCGATCATCGAGTAGGGCATGCAGATCTGGAAGTTGCTGGACAGGTTGCCGACTTCCAGATGGAAGGTGCTGGTGACCACGATCTCGTTGGGCGAGCTGGTGATGTTGGCGAACTTGACCTGCATCTCCGAGCGGGTGTAGCCGATCTCCAGCGGATAGACCGACTTCCAGGCGTCCTGGTAGGCGTCGATGGCCAGGCGCAGCAGGCGCTGGATGATGCGCTGTTCGGTGTGCGTGAACTCGCGGCCTTCCGACTTGGTCAGAAAGCGCCCGTCGCCGCCGAACAGGTTGTCGACCACCATGAACACCAGGTTGGGCGGGAACAGCACCAGGGCCGTGCCGCGCAGGGGTTTCATGGAAATCAGGTTGATGTTGGTCGGCACCGGCACATGCCGCGAGAAGTCGCTGTAGCTCTGATAGCGAACGGCCTCGACGGTGATGTCGGCACTGCGGCGCAGCAGGTTGAACAGGCTCATCCGGAACTGGCGGGCGAAGCGCTCGTTGATGATGTCGAGCGCGTGCAGGCGTTCCCGGATGATGCGGTGCTGGGTGGCCGGGTCATACGGGCGGATGCGCGAGCCGCCGCGTTGCGCCTCGCTTTCCGAACCGCTTTCCTCTTCGCCGCTGACGCCCTTGAGCAAGGCATCGATTTCGTCCTGCGACAGGAGATCGTCTTGAGCCATGGTCTATTGCACGATGAAGTCGGTGTAGAGCACGTCTTCCACCTGAAGCGGCTTCTGGGCGTTCGCGAACGGCTTGTCGAACAGGGCCAGGATCGCCTGCGAGAGCGACTGCTTGCCGGCCGGTGTCACCAGATCCCCGGCCTTCTGGCCGGACAGCAGCATCAGCAGGCGGCTGCGGACCTGAGGCATGTAGGTCAGCAGCGCTTCCCGGGTCTGGTCGTCGAGTACCTTGAGGGACAGGCCGATGTAGAGCAGCCGCTGGGAATAGTCGTCGCTCTGGATGTTGACCGTGAACGGATCGATGGTCACGAAGATGGGCGTGGCCGGTTCCTGGGGCGCCGCCTCCTCGGTACCGGTCTGGCTGGCCGACGAGATGCGCGACTCCAGCAGAAAATAGACGCCGGCCGAGCAGGCACCCGAGATGAGGATGATCAATAAGCCCAGCAGCCACCAGGGCTTGCGGCTCTTGCCGTCGGTCTTTGTCTTGGCCATTGATTACGCCGTCGTGGATTGCAGGTGGGGGGAGTATGCGTCCTGCGCCGCGCCCGGGATGGCGGAAAAAGGGCGTGCATCCGGGGTCAACTCGGGGCTTTGCCGGCGGCCGACGGGGGGTGATACGCCCGGCAGCCGCCGGCCTCCTGCGCAGTGCGATGGATCAGGCGTAGAGATCGACGCCGCCGACGCGCGAGCCCGGTGGCGCGGTGATCGTCATGCCGGCTTCGCCGTCGACGCCCTCGTCACCAGGGCCGCTGGCGCCCTGAGCCAGGGCCCCCGGGGCGCCGGATGCCGGGCGGCCGGAACCGCCGGACGCATCCTGCTGGCCCGGCTGGGGCTGCTCGCCGACCATGGCCTCGCCGAGCTGGATGCCGGCCTCGTTCAGGGCGGCCCGCAGTTGCGGAATGGCCTGCTCGATGGCGGCCCGGACCTGCGGATTGTGGGACAGGAACTGGGCCTGGGCCAGCTGGTCGTCGACCTTCAGCTGGACCGACAGCGGCCCCAGCTCGGCGGGGTGCAGGTGCAACTGGACCTGCTGGCCGCCGCGCTGATGCAGCTGAATCAGCTGCTGGCCGAGCCCCTGCTGCCACTGGGCGGAGGCCACGGGAGCGCTCAGTGTCGCGGTCGCCGGTGCGGGCGTGGAGGCCGCGCCGGCGGCATGTCCCGCTGTGCCGCCGGCCTGGGCGGCGAAGGTGTTCAGCGGTGCCTGGGTGGCATCGCCCCGGGCCGCATCCAGCAGGGCGCCCTGCCAGTTGTGCTTGGCGTCGCCAGCCGTGGCCGCTGTCATCGACTGTGTCGCGGCATTGCCACCGGTGGCCGCTGTCGCCGTCTGCAGGGCCTGGAACAGCGGCGGCGGGGTAGTGCCGTCGGCATTCCCGCCCGGGTTGCGACCGGCCGGCAGCGTGTCGACGGGCAGGGCGCTCATGCCCGGCTGACGGGCGCCGGACGAGTCCATGCCCGCCGGGGTCATCGGCGCATCGGCGTGATCGGACATGCGTCCCGGGGTACCGGCGATGGCGTCCAGTCGCTGACGGATGGCATCCAGCGAGGTATCACCGCCGGCGGACGCCTCACGCGGCAGGCGCTGATGCAGGGCCGAGAGGTCGAGCGCCGCCTGCCTGTCGGCCTTGTCCGCCAGCAGCGGCTGGAGCAGGGCGGCCAGCTGGTCGACCAGCGACTCGGCGTCGGCCGGCTTGCCTTTCTGGTCGGAGCCCGGATCGGCGGACAGCCGCTTGAGCAGCGTGTCGAGGGGCGTGTCCTGGGCACTTGACACCGGCGAGCCGTCACCGGACGCCTGCAGCAGGGCACGCAGGGTATCCTTGAGTGATCCCTGGTCCGGGCGGCCCTTCAGCTGGGCGGCGAGCTGCTCGAGCGCCGTCGCCAGGTCCGTCTTTCCGGTGCCCGGAGCGCCTGCCGTCTCCGCATCGGCCGCGTCGGCATTGCCCAGCTTGGCCAGCAGACCGGCGAACAGCCCGGCCGGCGTGGCGGGTGTGCTGCCGGCGCTGCTGCCGGTGGAGGAAGGGGGCGTCCCCGTGGCGGGGGCCAGTGCTGACAGGGCCATGGTAGGGGGTTACCTCCTCAGTGACTGGACTCGTGAGACGCGGTGCGCGACTCGCGCCGCAGCAGCAGGGTATTGGCCATCTCGTCGTTCTGGCGCTGCTCGCGCTTCAGCTCGCGGCGCTGTTCGCGCTGCTGGCGGCGGGTCTCCAGGGTGTCGTAGGCGGACAGCCGTCGCTGCTCCTGCTGCCAGTGCTGCTGGCCCTGGCCGAGCTGGCGCTCGCGCTCGCCCAGCGACTGGCGGGCGCGCTCGATGGCGGCGTCCAGCGAGCGCAGGAACTGCTCGTAATTGCGCCAGCTGTCGGGCCCGATGCCGCGCTGCATGGCCGTCTGCAGCTTTTCGCGGTACTCCTGGCGATAGCGTTGCAGCGTCTCGAGCTGGGTCTGGGCATCCTGTCGGGCACGCCGCAGCGCCACCAGCCGCTGGCTGGCGGTATCGCGCTTCTCGCGGGTCAGCGAGATCAGGGTTTCCAGGGGGGACGCTTGCGACATGACGGTTCACCTCGATGATGGCCCAGACTACCGGTTGCCGGTCTGGATCAATGCCTGCAAAAGCTGGCGGGTTTCCTCGATATTCGCGCGTTCGTCGATGCGCTGCTGGAGGAAGCGTTCCAGCTGCGGGTAGAGCGAGACGGCCTGGTCGAGCTGCGGGTCGTGGCCCGGCGTGTAGGCGCCGACGCTGATCAGGTCGCGATTGCGCTGGTAACGCGAGACCATCTGCTTGAACTGCTGGGCCCGGCGCCACTGGTCGTCGTCGACGACGGCGGTCATCGCGCGGCTGATCGATGCCTCGATGTCGATCGCCGGATAGTGGCCGCCCTCGGCCAGGGCGCGGGAGAGCACGATATGGCCGTCGAGAATGGCCCGCGCCGAGTCGGCGATCGGGTCCTGCTGGTCGTCGCCCTCGGTCAGCACGGTATAGAAGGCGGTGATCGAGCCGCCGCCACGGGGGCCGTTGCCGGCACGCTCCACCAGGCTGGGCAGCTTGGCGAACACCGAGGGCGGGTAGCCCTTGGTGGCCGGCGGTTCGCCGATCGCCAGGGCGATCTCGCGCTGGGCCATGGCATAGCGCGTCAGCGAGTCCATGATCAGCAGCACGTTGCGGCCGGCATCGCGAAAGTCCTCGGCCAGGCGCGTGGCGTAGGCGGCGCCCTGCAGGCGCTGCAGCGGCGAGGTGTCGGCCGGGGCGGCCACCACCACGGCGCGCCGGCGGCCCTCCTCGCCGAGGATGTTGTTGATGAAGTCCTGCACCTCGCGGCCGCGCTCGCCGATCAGTCCGACGACGATGACGTCGGCCCGGGTGTAGCGCGCCATCATCCCCAGCAGTACCGACTTGCCGACCCCGGAGCCGGCGAACAGCCCCATGCGCTGGCCGCGGCCGACGCTCAGCAGGCCGTTGATGGCACGGATGCCGACATCGATCTGGGTCTCGATGGGCGCCCGGGACAGCGGGTTGAAAGGGGGCGTGGCCAGCGGCGCATGGGGCACATCGTGCAAGGGGCCCTTGCCATCCAGCGGGCGACCGTTGCCGTCCAGCACGCGGCCCAGCAGGTGATCGCCCAGCGGGAAGCGTCGGGCGCTGCTCTGGGCGTCCTGGCCCTCGCCGAGGGGAAAGACCCGGGAGCCGGGCAGCAGGCCGCTGATCTCCTCCAGCGGCATGAGGAAGAGCCTTTCGCCCGAGAACCCCACCACCTCGGCCTCGGCGAAGCGGGGCTGCGGCCGAGCGTCGGGAGTGCCGACATGCGGCGACAGCTCGATGCGACAGGCGCTGCCCAGCGGCACCCGCAGCCCCACGGCCTCGAGCACCAGGCCGGTGGCGCGCACGATGCGCCCGCTGGCCCGATAGCCGGGCAGGCCGGTGACCCGGCGCTGCATCCCCGCCAGGGCGTCCTGCCAGTGCTGCTGGTAGGGGTTGGGGGCACTCGGCATCACGCTCATGCGCCGTTCTCGCTATCCGCTGACGACGCTTCGGCCGAACCGTCGCCGGGCTCGCCGTGACGGCGTCGCACCTGGTCGGCGATGGCCGCCCAGCGGGTCTCGAGCGTGGCGTCCAGATCGCCGCTGGCGCTGGTGGCGCGACACCCGCCGCGCTGGATGGTGTCGTCGGGCTGCAGTTGCCAGCCGGCGGCCTCGAACTCGTGACCCAGGTGGGCCTTGACCAGCGTCAGGTCCGCCGGATGCAGCCACAGGCGCGGCCGGCCCGAGAGGGCCGGCTCGACATGCAGAAGCTCGCGGACGATGTCGAGGATGACCTCGGGACGTGCCTCCAGCGCCTCGCCGGCCAGCTGCCGCCCCGTGGCCAGGGCCAGATCCACCAGCTGTTCGGCCAGGCTCTGATCGAGCTCGTCCAGCGCGGCGCGAAACTGCTCGGCGAGCGGCCGCAGCGGGCGCAGGGTCTGCTCGATCTCCTGGCGCATCTGCTCGTCGCCGGCCTCGCGACCCGCCTTCAGCCCCTGTGCGTGGCCTTCCTGCTCGCCCCTGGCGAGGCCTTCCCGGTAGCCGGCCTCGTAGGCCTCCCGGCGGGCGGCCTCGCGCTCGGCGTCGAGGCGGGCCTGGTGTTCGAGGGCCCGGCGGCGGATGGCCTCGCGCCGGGCACGGTCGCGGGCCTGGCGATCGACGCCTGAAGCGGCCGAGTCCAGCTCGTCCATCTGCCAGCGCTGCCAGTCGCCGGTGTCGTGTTCGGGCTCGGTGAGCCGGTCAGACATAGGTGTCGTCTCCGCCGCTCAGCACGATCTCGCCGCTGTCCGCCAGGCGGCGCACGACCTGCAGGATCGCCTTCTGCTCGGCCTCGACCTGCGAGACGCGGATGGGGCCGCGGGCCTCCAGGTCCTCCTGCAGCATCTGTGCCGCGCGCTGCGACATGTTGGCCATGAACTTCTCGAGCAGGACGTCCGGGGCGCCCTTGAGCGCGACCACCAGCGAGTTGGTCTCGACCTCCTTGAGGATCAGCTGGATGCTGCGGTCGTCCAGGTCGACCAGATTCTCGAACAGGAACATCTCGTCGACGATCTTCTGGGCGAGGTCCTCGCTGTGGGCGCGGATGTTCTCGATGGCGACCTCCTCCTGGGAGGCATTCATCAGGTTGAGGATCTCGGCAGCGGTTCTCACGCCGCCCATCTTGCTGCGCTTGAGGTTCTGGCCGTCGAGCATGCCGCTGAGTACCTCGGTCAGCTCCTGCAGGGCGGCGGGCTGCACGCCGCTGAAGGTGGCGATACGCAGCACCACGTCGTTGCGCAACTTGTCGTCGAAGTGCTGCAGCACGTCCGCCGCCTGATGGCGCTCCAGATGCACCAGGATGGTGGCGATGATCTGCGGGTGCTCGTCGCGGATCAGCTCCGAGACCATCGAGGGTTCCATCAGGTTCAGCGAGTCGATGCCCGAGCTGGAGCTGGTGCTCTCGAGGATGTCCTCGATCAGGCTCGAGGCGCGCTCGCTGCCCAGCGCCTTGGTCAGCACCGAGCGGATGTGGTCGCTCGAGTGCAGGTTGATGGCGCTGAACTGCTCGGCCTCGTCGTGGAAGTCGGCCAGCACCTTCGCCATCTCCTCGTGGGAGACCTGGTCGAGGCCGGCCATCTCCATGCTCAGCTCCTGGACCTCCTTGGGCGACAGGAACTTGAAGACCTCGGCCGCGCTGTCCTCGTCCAGCGAGAGCAGCAGGATCGCGCCGCGGCGGGCGCCGCTCATTTCGCTCATTGTTCGCTCATCCAGCTTCTGACGATCATGGCTACCAGCCGCGGGTCTTCCTGGGCTATCTCGCGGACATCCTTGAGGTTCTGTTCATAGGCCGAGGACTGCCGGCGACGGCGTGTCTGGACCGGCTCGGGCGCGGCCGCGGATTCCCCGCTCGCCGCTTCGCCGGATTCCAGTGCCGACTCGGCGGAACTCGGCGTGCGCAGGGCGCCACCCGAGGCCCCCTGGGCGATCGGCTGCGCCGTCTGACGCTTGATCAGCGGGCGCAGGATCAGCAGCCACAGGAACAGCGCCGCGAGTGCCACCAGCAGATAGCGGCCCAGGGTCAGTGCCAGCTGGATGATCTCGGGCGACTGCCACCAGGGCGTCGGCGGCACGCTGGTATCCTTCTGGGTGAATGGCGAGTTGACCACCTCGACGGCATCCCCGCGCGTGGCCGAGAAGCCCACGGCCTGTCGCACCAGCCGGTTGATGCTGGCCATCTCCTGGTCGCTGAGCGGCTTGCGAACCGTCTCGCCCTGGTCGTTGACCGCATCGCGGTAATTGACCACCACGGCCACCGACAGGCGATCGACGCCGCCGCGCTCGAAGCGGACGTGGTCGACCTGGCGATCCACCTCGTAGTTGACGGTGTCGCTGCTCTGCAGGCGACGCTTGGGCGAGTTGTTGCCCTGGGCGTTGGTCCCCTGGGCGTTGGCCCTCGGGTTGTTGGCGGCGTTGTTGGCCGCATTGTTGCCCGGGGCCTGGCCGGCGTTGCCTTGTCCGTTCTGGCCGTTCTGGCCATTGTCGATGGGCGAGGCGGCCGCGCCGGGCGGGGTGTTGGTCAGTGCGCCCGGCACACCCCGGGCCAGCTCGTCGCCGCCGGTATAGGTGGCATCGACCTGGCGGCTGCGCACCGCGGCCTCGTTGGGCGGCTGGTTGGGGCCATAGTGCTCGGCGGTGCGCTCCCGGCGGGAGAAGTCGATCTCGGCGGAGACCTGGGCGCGCACGTTGTCGGCGCCGAGGATCGGGGCCAGGATGCGCTCGATGCGCCGGCGGTAGTTCTTCTCGACCTTCTGCACGTAGTCCAGCTGGGTGCCGTCGAGACCGTTCAGGTCGCCGTCGCTGCGCGACAGCAGGCGGCCGTCCTGATCGACCACGGTGACCGCGTCGGTGGCTAGGTCGGCGACACTGCTCGAGACCATGTGGACGATGGCATTGACCTGGCCCTCGCCGAGCACGCGGCCCGGCTGCAGCGTCAGCACCACCGACGCCTTGGCGGGCTCGCGCTCGCGCACGAAGACCGACGGCTTGGCCAGCGAGAGGTGCACGCGGGCCGTGGAGACCGGCCCCAGCGCCTGGATCGACTGGGCCAGCTCGCCTTCCAGCGAGCGCTGGTAGTTGACGTGCTCGGCGAACTGGCTGATGCCGAAGGCCTGGTTGTCCATCAGCTCGAAGCCGACGTTGCCGCCCTTGGGCAGGCCCTGCTCGGCGAGCTGCAGGCGCAGCAGGTGGACCTGGTCGGCGGGGACCATGATTGCGCCGCTGCCCTCGCTGAAGCGGTAGGGAACGCCGCGCTTGTCCAGCTCGCCGACGATGCGACCGCCATCGGCGTTGGTCAGGTTGCTGTAGAGCACGCGGTAGGTGGGGCTCTGGGCCCACAGCAGCAGCACCGCGATCAGCGCGATCGCGGCGGCCGCGGCGATGATCAGCGGGATGCGCGGATTGCCGCGCAGCTTGTCGAGCCACCCGGCGGCCGAGGCGGAGCCGCCCCCCGTGGCGGGGCGCTTGGCGGAGGAGGACGACGTGGCGGCGTCGCTCATGCGAGCCTCCGCGTCAGGGTCCGGCCTGTCCGGGAAGGGGCGTGATGGTCGTCCCGGCGTGTCCGGGGCGCTGCAAGTCGCATAATCGGATTCGGCTCCAGCATCCTGTGTCTGGCCGCGGCCTGCTTGCCGGTGTGATGATGTCGTCGCTGTTGCCGGGCGTGGCGCCCGGGGGGCGGCAAAATCAGGGCGGTCGTTTGATGGAGGTCATTATCCGGAGCCGCCGTCACCCTAAAGGCGAGAAAAGCCCGGTTTTTGTCCGTCATTTGCCGTCATGCCGGAAGACGGGGGGTTGGTAGGCTTGCGGCATCATTTTCCGTCGAGAGGATTTTCCATGAGCAGCACGCCTGCCATGCAGTCGGCACTCGAGCAGATGAAGAGCCTGGCCGCCCAGGCGGGTGCGTCGTCAGCCGCCCGTCGCGTCGACACCACGGTCGGCCAGGGCGGATTCGCCGACGCCCTGCAGTCCTCGCTCGAGCGCATCAATCACCTGCAGCAGACCTCGAAGGCCAGCAGCCGCGCCTTCCAGGCCGGCCAGCCGGGGGTGTCGCTCAACGACGTGATGGTCGACATGCAGAAGGCCAGCGTCGCCTTCGAGATGGGCACCCAGGTGCGCAATCGCATGGTGTCGGCGTACAAGGAAGTGATGAACATGCAGGTGTAGGCTTTTACCCGCCTGTGAGGAGGCCGCGTCGGGAAAGTCTACCGACGCGGCCTTTTCTTTTGCCTGTCCGTCCTGGCTTGCCGAGCTTGCCTTCTCCGCGCCGGTGGCGTCACTGGCTGCGTGGCGGACCGAATCGCAGCGTGCGTTCGGGGCGGGCAAGCAGATAGCCCTGGGCCCGCTGGCAGCGCAGACGGTTGAGGAAGTCGAGCTGGGCGGGCGTCTCGATCCCCTCCGCGCAGACGCGACGACCGAAGCCGTGGCACAGCGTCAGCAGCGATTCGACGATGGCGCGGTCCTCGCTGGCCCCGGGCAGGCCGGCGATGAAGGACTTGTCGATCTTGACCGTGTCGAAGGGAAACTGCTTGAGGTGCGAGAGCGAGGAGAAGCCGGTGCCGAAGTCGTCCAGCGCGATGGCGATCGACTGGCGGTGCAGGCGCTCGAGCTGCCTGCCGACCCGCCGGGGCGACTGGATGAGCGCCGTTTCGGTGACCTCGACTTCCAGCGCCCCGTGGGGCAGGTCTCGCGCCGCCAGGGCCTGCACGATGAACTCGGGCAGGTCCCGGTCGTCCATCAGCTGAACGGCGCTGATGTTGACGCTGATGAAGAAGCCGGCGGGCAGGCGGTGGCGATCCGCGACGAGGCTGTCCAGGGCGCGTTCGATGATCCAGCGGCCCACCTCCAGCATCATGCCGCTTTCCTCGAGTACCGGGATGAACACGTCCGGCGTGATGCTGCCCAGCTCCTCGTCATGCCAGCGTAAGAGGGCCTCGGCGCCGCAGGGCGACGACAGGTCGTCCAGCGCCCACTGCGGCTGGAAGTTGAGAAAGAAATCCCCGCGCGTGAAGGCGCCGGCCAGCCGTCGTTCGAGGGTCTCGTGACGGCTGACTTCATCGAGCATGCCCGCCAGGTACTGGCGAAAGCGGTTGCGGCCGCCCTGCTTGGCGCGCATCAGGGCGGCGTTGGCGCGTCGCAGCAGTTCCTCCGGCGCCAGGTCGCCCTGAGCGTCGATCGCCAGGCCGGTGCTCACCGTCAGCTGCAGACCCTCGATGGCCTGGAAGGCGTGATTCTCGACAGTCTTGCGCCAGCGTTCGGTCAGCGCCACCGCGTCGTGGCTGTCCGCCACCCGGGTGGCCAGCGCGAACTCGTCGCCGCCCACGCGGGCCAGCAGGGTGCCGGGATGCGCGCCGGCCAGCCGCTCCAGCACCTGGGCCAGTTCCTGCAGGGTGGCGTCGCCCCGCTGGGTGCCGTGGGCCTCGTTGAGCCGCTTGAAGCGGTCGGTGCCGTAGACGGCGACCAGGCGCAGCGGACGCCGGGCATCGGCCTCGTCGCCAGTGTGGGCCAGGGCCTGCAGGAAACCGTAGCGGTTGAGCTGGCGGGTCAGGATGTCGTGCCGGCTGATCCAGTCGATCTCGCGCTGGGCCTGGAGGCTGTCGCGCAGATCGCGGGCGACGATGATGTAGTTGCTGCGCCCGGTGGCGGGGTGCGTGATGCGCTGGATGACCGCCTGCACGGGAATCTCGCCGCCATCCCGGCAGCGCAGGTTGAGCTCGAGGCGCAGCGAGCGGGTGGCGGTGTCCAGCGAATACAGCCGGTTGTGCAGGGCGTCGATCGCCAGTGCCGCGTTCAGCGCCTCGCCGGGCATGGTGAGCAGCTCGGCTTCGCCGTAGCCGAGCTGGTTCAGGGCGCCCTGGTTGCAGTAGCTGAAGCGCCGGCTTGCCTCGTCGACGATGAGGATCACGTCCAGGGTCGCGTCCAGGGTGGCGCGGAACTCCTCGAGCGCGGCCTGCAGCCGGTCGCGCTGGCGGGCATCATGGAAGGCGCGCACCATGCGTCCGCCGAGCTGCTTGAGCGGCGCCAGGGCGTTCAGGATGGACGGATCGGGCGCATGGCCCAGATTGGCGACGACCAGCGTGCCGATGACGCGCTCGTTGCGCAGGAAGGGCACCAGCAGGGCGTTGTGCAGCGGCGGGTGGGTGGCCGGCAGGCGCGACTGGTCCATGGCCTGGATATCCGGCGGGGCCAGGTACTGGACGCTCGGCCGACGGAAGGCGCCGCCGGTCATGACGTCAAGCGTCGCCATCGACAGGTTGCGGCCGCCGTGGAGGAAGAATTCCTGCATGGCGGGCGAGACGTCGCCCAGCGAGAGGCCGAGGATTTCCAGGGTCTCGGGCTCGGGGGCGTCGGCAGGCTGCATCACGCCGACCAGCCCGTATTCCCCCTGCAGGCAGTGCAGCACGTCGTCGAGCAGTTCCGCGAGGATCAGGCGCGGTGCGTCGCCGGCGATGTGGCGCCGCTCGATGTGACGCAGCAGATCGCCGAGAAAGGCCGCCGGGTCGACCGGGTGCGAGGTGCCGGGCGCCGTGCCCCCCGTGAGTCGGGAGGTCTCCTGGCGCCGGGCGATCTCCAGCGAGGTCAGGCGGGCCAGGCTCTCGAGGATGTCGCGCTGGTGGGGACCCAGGGTGCGCGGGCGGGTGTCGATGATACAGAACGTCCCCAGTACCTGGTGATCGGGGCCGTGAATGGGCGTGCCGGCATAGAAGCGAATATGCGGCGCGTCCGTGACCAGCGGGTTGTCGGCGAAGTGCGCGTCCTTGCGGGCGTCCTCGATGACCAGCGTGTCCTGCCGGTTGATGGTGTAGCCGCAGAACGCATGCTCGATCGGCGTCTCGCGCAGGGTGGTGCCGCAGGCCGACTTGAACCATTGACGGCGCTCATCGACCAGGCTGACCAGCGCGATGGGCACGTCGAGCAGTCGACACGCCAGGCGCGTCAGCCGGTCGAAGCGCTCCTCGTCCTCGGTGTCGAGCAGCTGCACCGCCTTCAGCGCCGCCAGGCGCCGCGGATCGCGTAGCCGATCCGTTGTGGAGTGCTGGTCGTCGTTGCCGTGCCGGGGGTGCCACAGGGAAATCAAGAGAATCTCATGCCTCGATGTGGATCAAGCGACCCTGCATGTCCGAGAGGCTGGCGGCGACGCGCAGCAGCTCCTCGCTGGGAATCTGACGAATCAGCTCGCCGCTTTCCCGGTCGATGACGCGTGTCACGATGCGGCCGTCATGCGAGTGCAGGTCGAACTCGATGCCGTAGTTCTTCATCGCCGCATTGACGCGCTGAAGCGGCTCGGCCAGGTCGCTGCGGGTGGCCGCGGACGCCTGGTTTGCCTCGTCCGGCGAGTCGCCGGGCGGTGGCGTCAGGTTGGCCAGCAGGCGTTCGAGCCGCTGCTGGGGTGTCGCATCGGTCACGGGTGACATCTTGCCGGGCTGGGTGGCGGCCACGTCGGTCAGCGGTGTGCTCATGCTCGAACTCCCCGCAAGCGCCGCGGCGACGCAGCGCTTGCGTCATTGTTGTCGATATCGGGATAAGCCTGTCTTAAGCATATCGGCGGTTGCCGATGGAACTTGAGCCGGATCGCTGCACGATTGTTCTACCACTGGGCCGGCAGCATGGCGCGAGTATTGCGATCCAGCGGGATGGCGGTGCTGGCGGCCCCCAGCACGCGGTTGTCGCTCGTGCGCACCAGCCGCACGTTGACGTAGGCGGTGGTTCGGCCGCGCCCGTAGGTGCCGACCAGGATCGCCTGGGCATTGTGCGAGGCACTGAGCCGGCGGATGTCGCGGGAGAGCATCAGCTCGCCGGTGCGCTCCTCGATGAACAGGCTCTGGCGCATCCTGACCTCGAGGATGTCGATGCCGGCCCGGGTCAGCGACGAGGCGAACAGCTCGGCCAGGGTGCGGCCGAAGGTCGAGGATTCGTGCAGGTCGTCGACATTGACGAAGGTGGCCACCACCACTGGCTGGTCCGGGGCGAGCCCGCGGGTGTTGGCCAGCAGGTCGGCGGTGCTGTCCTGGACCCGGGCGATCACGTCGACGGTGTCCTCGGCGTTGGCGATCCGGCTGCCGCCGGAGCTGACGCAGCCGGCCAGCGAGACGAGCAGGGCCAGCAGGGCGGGCAGTAGCAGGGCGCGGTGCATGGTCAGGCTCCTCTTACCAGGTGCTGGAGACGGGCAGCGGCCGCGAGCCGGCGTACTGGCCCGCGTCATCGCCGTTGATGTAGTACAGGTTGGACGAGGAATAGAGCACGCGATCGTCCTCGGTCACCCGGGTGGTGATGATCACCTCGTGATTGCTGACCGACTCCCAGCTGCCGCTGAACAGGTCCGCCAGACCCGCCGCGGGGATCAGCGCCAGGGCGGGTTCCCCCCATTGGTTGATCGGCAGGGTCGCCACCGCGATGCCGGCGGAGAGGGCGGTCCAGGTGCCGCGCGGCGCGCGGGCATCGCGCCGCGCGCGGTGTTCGACCGTCTGCACGTCATAGGTGACGCGGGCGGTGTTGCCGGGTGCGGTGCGCACCAGCGCTCCCTGCGAGACCAGTCGGCTGGTCAACAGTTCCTGATAACTCTGCGCGAAGGTCGAATTCTCGCCGTTCGGGTCGATATACAGCGCCTTGCCGCGCAGCGCCCGACTGCGCAGCATGCCCTGCGCCTCGTTGGCGGCCAGCACGTCCCAATGGTGAGCGGCCTGCATCTTGCGCTGGGTGTTGTAGGGGTAGGTGGCCGCCATCGGCACCTGGGTGGTGTTGACCGCGAAGCAGCCGCTCAGCAGCAGCGCGCTGCCGAGGCCGGCAAGAATCCATCTGCGTGACATGGGCAAGCCTTGTGGTGAAGGGCGAGAGCGTCGGCTCGCAGGTTTTTCGTTTTCCTCAGTTGGGTTATCGGCAGATAGTGGAAAAACTTTATTTTGCCCAGCTGGAGGCCCAGCGAACTCTGATCCTGAATTCAATCAATAAGCGCAGCACCTGCGGTATCCAGGGCTCCTGAGTATTCTCCCAGGAACACCTGTGCCGGTGTCAGATAGCCGAGCCGTTTTCGTGGACGGTCATTCAGTTTTCTGACCACCCTGCGCAGCTCGGCATCGGTGACCTGACGGAAGTCCGTTCCCTTGGGGAAGTACTGCCGTATCAGGCCATTCGTGTTCTCATTGGTCCCCCGCTGACCGGAGCAGTAGGCATCACAGAAGTACGTCGCTGCTGTCACTGCCTTGGCCACGGCTTCGTGGTCGGCGAATTCCGAGCCATTGTCCAGCGTGATGGTCTGGACAGCGCCCCGGCGAGGCTTCAGCAGGCGGATCATGGCGGCTTTCGTCAGCTTCGCTGAAATTTTCGGCAGCCGCGCCGCCAGCAGATAGCCGCTGCGGCGCTCAACCAGCGTGACTAAGCCCGATTGTTTGTGGCCCTGGATCACGGTGTCGCCCTCCCAGTGGCCGATGAAGCGCCGGTCATTGACCGCCGTTGGACGGTGTTCGATTCCCACGCGGTTGGGGATCTTGCCGAGCCCTGCGCTCTTGGCCTGGGCACGGTGCTTGCTGCGACGCTTGGGCTGACGGAGGTATTGCCAGAGATCACCACCACGGGCCTTGTCATCCCAGATCAAGGAGTAGATCCATTGGTGACTCACGCCTATGCCGACCAAGGGCGCCATGAAGCCGCTGATCTGCTCCGGGCTCCACTCCTCACGCAGCCGGTCGGCAACGGCGGTGATCATGCTGGGCAAGCGCTTCGTCCACTTCCAGGCGGTGCGCCGCCGGTGATCACTACGGGCCTGGGCCTGTTCGGGGTCGTAGCCGCTGGCAGTGGCGTTGCGGCGCAGCTCACGGCTGATTGTGCTGCTGTGGATGCTCAGTTCCCTGCCGATCTGGCGCTGGCTGATGCCCAAGTCATAGCGGGCGTGGATCTGGTATCGTTGGGTCTGGGTCAGCTGTCGGTATCCCATGCTCTGCTTCACTTTGGTCGGTAAAGCAGGGAGGGTACCGGCGCTGGCCCTCCTCCCTCCACCGTGCGGTCCAAAGTGCTGCGGTTATTCTATGAATCCAGGGATAAAAATGGAGGTGGCTCACGCCCGTAACCAGTGCAAATCCAGTAGAATATTAGGTTTTCGCAAGATACAGGAGTTTTTTTATGCTTTCTTTTTTTTCAAGAAAAAAGCAATTTTCTATGATTTTGTACAGAAGTGAGTTTTCTTTAAGGCGTCTTGCTACGTTATGCTCCTCTTGCTCTAAAATAAAAATGTGAATGTTTTCTTGTGTTTTTATTTTATCCCAGTGCTTTTCTTCATCAGAGTGGTCGCCAAAGAAAAGGTAGTACAAGGTGTTTTCAGAGAAATATGAATTTATTTCTCTGTATTTAATGTATTCGATTTTTCTGGTGTAGTTTTTCCACCTGTTTTCTGCAACTAGAGATTCGTCAATGCTAAATTGGGGAGAAAAGCATATGCATGATTTTGCTTTTACTATAGATGAAAATATTATAGCAATAAACCCACCCATGCTGTTGCCTAAGAGAAAAACTTCTTTTTCATAAATATAGGGCCTAAGTAAGCTCGCAATAAAGTCCAAATCTATGCTGTTCCCCCAAGTTCTTTTTTTGTCAATGATGAATATTGATATCTCAGATTCAGTAGCATTCTTAAATTCTTCTTTTTGTATTTCTATGCCTCCAAGGGAGAATCCTACCCCTGAAAAGCATATGCAGGCTTTTTTTTTCATCCCCTTTGGGTTTTTCGATATAGATACCTTAACCAAGTCATCCTCAAAAATATTATGCATCGAATTAATTCCTGTTTTTAAGTGTTATAAGCGATTGAGAGGCGTTTTTTAAAGTGGTCGTAAGTATTGGCTAGGGGTTCTCTAGCCAATACGGATGATAGATTATTGCGAGATGTTTTTGATTTTCTTGAAAAAGTCTGTAAGATTTTTATCTACAATTTCAATTTCTTCTTGTGTTAGTTTCTCTTTCCCATTCCCTATTGATGTACTAAAAACTGGCCTTGTGACATTTGCATGATGCTCTCTCATAGAGACATCCCCCAGCATGTCAGGCTTTATTATCTCTTTTTGTGGCCTCTTAGGGATGCCGAATACTTTTCCAATAAAATCTATAAGTTCCTCAGGACGACTGACTAAATTTTCATAGGAAATGGTGATTTTATTGTGCCTCCCGGTTTTAACGCAAAGTTCATGCCATGCATTATAAGACGCGATCCATCTTTGGATTGCTTGCTCGGCACTTCCATAAATTCCTGATTTCAAATAAGAGCTGGTTACGTCAAATGGGTCTCTTTCCATGAAAATAAATTTTGCATTTGGGAAGACGTCTTGAATTGTTTTTAAGTACAAAGTGTTTAGTGGGGTTTTGTCGCCGGACCATTTGGATGTTATTCCATTCTTTTTCCCTAACCATCTGTAGAGAGAAGCTGTAAAATAGCTTATGTTTTGTAAAGGCGGAGGCCATTTTTCGGCTTCGCTTGAAAACTCAAAAAGGTTTTTTACTCCAAAGCTTTCAAAGTCTTCGCTTTTTTTGAGAAAGTTTAGAAGGTGGCGTGTTTTTTCAGGCCAAGGTGAGCTTTTGTGGGCATCAAGCCACTTTATTTGTGACGGTAAAACATATGTTTCAGGTGGGATGTAGATATCATAATTTTCTATTAGTAGGCGACGCATAAGCGTGTTTCCAGACCGGCCGCACCCTACAATAAATAAAAAATTGCCACCCCCCTTTTCGGTGACTACAGGAGGCGTTGCATGTTGGGAACAGGTTTTTCCCCAAGGAGCGCCGTAATAGTCTATGGTGTTTTTAATTTTTTCGTCATTATGGCCATGTAGAATATTTTTCTTCCATAACGCAGATGTGTCATTTTCTGGCCATTCAATAAGTTGAAAGTTGTGTTGCGAGCGTTTTGCTTTAGCCCCATTAATTGATGCCATCCAGTATAGCCAAATATCATCTGCGTCGTTGCAAAGTTCCATGAAAATATTTGAGTCGGTAACGTCTTCATGGAAAACTTGTGGAGGGTATAGGACGCCTCCACAACCTGTAGGAACGATTAAACCATCAGCAGGCTCTTCAGGTCCGACTTGCCACTTCCAGTCCCGATAGGGAATAGGGTTACCTTTATTGTCGAGACGAATCTTATGTGCCCTGTGTGCGATGACGGCTTTGTAATCACCGCCCCAACTATCAATCAATCCCTTAAGCCAATCAGGGTCGTAATAAATATCGTCGTCTGCAGTGACAATGAAGCTATCGGGATACTCTCGTAGCGTGGGGATAATCTTCTTGTAAGAGCGAATGTCCTCGCAGAATTGGATGCTCAGTCCATGCTTTTCAAGCTCCCACACTTTTTCAGGGATATCTTTCTCCTCTTCATGAGCAATCCACAATACCAGAACGTCAGGTGCGACACTCTGAAGTAGAAGGCTGCGCAAAGTGAGGTGAAGGTTGCTGAATCGCTTCTTGTAAGAAGTGAGTGAGACAACCAGCCTACCAGGCAAGTTGTGAGCTTCAGGGCTGTTGTTTAGTGAAGAGTTTTCAATGTAACTTATAATTTCGTGAATATTTTTTAAAGACCTGATGTCAGTCAGTTGTTTCGAAATTGCTTTTTTATGCGGCGTTAGCCCTTTTGTCTTCAGGTATTTATTTGCTTTTTCTGGGTCTATTTCTTGGAGGAGCGAGTGTGAGATATCCTGAATGTTGTAAATGGTGTCCAGAAGAAAGGATAGTTTTTCCTTTTGGTCATCGCTTGTCTTTTTCAGTCGCGTATAGTTAGGTATAAGAATCGCATCTGCACTTTGCAGTTCAGTCGCCTGGCGCTTTTCCTCCGGAATGCTTTCCGGAAAACAGCTGCGATAATGCTCATCGTTGAAGCGGTAGAAGCGGAAGCCGTGACGGGCCATCCAGTGCTGTAAGCTGCCGAAGCTGAGCTGGTTTTCGTGCGTTGCCTGGAAAGCGACTTTAGCCTGTACTAGAAGTGCATCCTGTAAGGCTTTGCTGCCATGCTCCAGAATCGTCGCACCATCATTGACAGCATCGAGTATGAGCCAGTCAATTGAGGGCAGCCCTTCGATCTGATCCAAGGAGATTGTCTCGATAGCGTGCTCTTCAAGCTGCTGCGGATGTTGAGCACCTCCGATTTCTGCTTCCTGACTCTCGATCAAGGGCTTCAATGAACCGTCAAGGCTTGAGTCATTGCAACGATAAAGTGAAGAAGGCTGGCCGTTTCCAAGGGTTACGCCGGGGTAATAATGGACATTGGTGTGACTCTTGAGAGAATTGTCGGCAGCCGTAGATGTTGGGTCAAAGCAGATGAGCTCCAGGTAGTCATCATCCAGCATCTCACGAACGGCGCTGTTTCCCAGCAGTTGTCCGCCGTTGTCGATTGCAATGATTTTACCTTCAAAATCCCACTCGAACTCATCGCTGGTATTTGAAGATAACTGAATTTTTACCGGCGTGCTTTCGCCATCAAACCAGGCCTGACCACGTTTGTTGAAGGTAAGAGCAGCGGGGGACTTGCCTTCGCAATGACGTTGCCAGATGGCTCTTAAAGCTTTATGAAAATGGCGTGCAAAGCGGGGCGCATCACAGACAGGCGAGTTGATGAGCACCTGCCGAAGTGAAGCGCGAATAACCGCCAGGCTGGGCAGGTCGGAAGCGAGCTCAATAACACGCTGCCGATATTCCTCCCAGTTGTTGACGACCAGTTCGGGCATGCCGGCATTGGTCAGATGTGTCGCAGAATGCCGTCCGGCAAATGTCGGGCCGGGTAACGTCACAACTGGTACGCCCATCAGTAAGGCTTCACAGGTGGTCAGGCCGCCGGAGTAGGGCCAAGGGTCCAGAGCGATATCGACACGTTGATAGCTCTCGAGAAGTGCCTGGTGGCGTGACGGGCCTTCCAGGAGGATACGATTACGATCGATTCCCTGGTCTTCCAGTGTCTTGAAGACTCGCTCCTGAACCGCGTCACTTTCGTAAGCGGCACTTTTCAACAGCAAGCGGCTTTCAGGCAGTTCATTTAGCAACTGCGCCCACTCAACAAGCACAGTGTCGTTGATTTTTGCCGCGTTGTTGAAGCAGCCTAGCGTTATGTAGTCGTTGTTAATCGCCGGTAGCGCGGTGATTGCTGGCGCATAATGGGGAGGATGGTAGCAGATATAGTCATCAGGGAGCCGGATGATTTTTTCGGAGTAAAGGTGTTCTGATCCCTCCGGCGTTTCAATATTGTCGCTGATGAAGTAGTCAAACTCCGGCATTGCCATACTGCTGATCTGTGCGCCTACCCATTTGGCAATGAGCGGTGCCGGTTTTTTCTTGATGGTGCCAAGCCGGCTGCCACTACCATGACCGGCAAGATCCAGAAGGATGTCGATTTCATCGTCGTTGATCAACGATGCCAGCTCATCATCATTCAAGTGATAGACAGGAGTCCACTTTCTGACCCCGTTTCTTATTTTTTCGGCGATAAAGTCGTTATCCTCACCGTTGCTGTAAGCATAGACATCTACATCCGGTGGCAAGTTTTCGAGGACATCGCATATCATCCAGCCGACGGGATGGATTTTGAAGCCTGAAGACATGATGCCAATTTTTAGTTTCTTGTCGAATTCCTGGCTAGCTCTGATTGTTTCCGGTTTTTTTTCGGCATCGAATCTCTTCGACCATTCCTCCGCTTTATGGAGTATGTCTTCGGCAGAAAATGCTGGTGAATAGTGCATCGTCAGAAGCTCATTGGAAAAAGCGGTCTTGAACTTCGGAGATATTTCCTGTGCTTTTTTGTAATGGGTTATAGATTGATCGAAATCGGTCAAGTCTTTGTAGTAGTTTCCCAGATTGTTGTTTGTTGCTGGGTTTTCTGGATTTTTTGTATAAAGCTCAAGGAGATCTTTTTCGCTTTCCTTGAAGTTCATGGATAAATAATTGATGTTGGATCTGAGGGAAAGAACTTCCGAGATATCGTGATTGTTTTTTTCCGCTTTTTCTAGGTGGTTGAGTGCTTTTTTTGCATCATTTTTAGTATAATAAATTTTAGCCATATTGTAATTAGATTGAGCGTTTTCAGGATCAATCTCAAGACTTTTGTTTTGTTGTTGGATGGCCAGGTCGATGTTTCCCAGCATGAAGTTGCAATAGGAAAGCGGTGTCAAGGCCAGGCTGTCCTGTTCATCCAGGTCGCACGCGGTTTCAAGGGCCGCCTTGGCTTGGTCAAACTCTCCAATCAGCAGCAGGCAGTTACCCAGGCTCTTCCACGAGAAAGCATCATTAGGATACTGCATTGTGAGAGTCCAGGCCTGCTGTAGCGCCTCGGTAATTCGGGAGTTGGCGTACAGTGTTAAAAAAGACTTTTGTGCCTGATCGGGAACTTGCGTAATGTGTTTCATGAATGCGGGCCCTGAAAATGGCGATAATGATGCGCAAGGGTAGCATTGCTATGCTCATTGCAAAGGCAGCGAAAAGAGGGAAAGTCGCCCCTTTTTCGAACGAAAAAGGCCGACGATGTCGTCGGCCTTGGCAGGAAAAACTAGCGGGGTAAAGCTTAACGCAGGAGAGACAGCACGTTCTGGGGCGTCTGGTTGGCCTGGGTCAGCACGGAAGTACCCGCCTGCTGCAGGATGTTCGCCCGCGTCATGTTGGAAGCCTCCTTGGCGTAGTCGGCGTCCTCGATACGCGAGCGAGCGGCTGACAGGTTGACAGACGTGGTTTCGATGTTCTGGATTGCCGATTCGAAACGGTTCTGTACGGCACCCAAGCCGCTGCGCTGATTATCCACGGCGCTGATCTTCTTATCCAGATCAGCCAGTGCTGTGCTGGAAAGCACGTCAAAGCCTTTAGCGTCTACAGAGCGGGACGCACCGCTAGACCAGCTGCCCAATTTAGCGGCGCTTCCAGCTGCGACAAAGTTACCGCCTGAGGTTGAGTAGGCATTCCAGCCACTGGCTTTGTCGATATTGATATCGATCTGCTCGCCATCGTTGGCGCCGACCTGGATGGAGAAGGTGCCGGCAGCACTTTGCGAGAACAGCGCGGTACCGTTGAAGGAAGTCTGATCGGTGACGCGGTTGATCTCCTCCAGACGCTGGTTGACTTCCTTCTGGATGGAGTCGACGTCCGCTGCGGAGTTGGTGCCGTTTTGCGCCTGAACGGTCAGTTCGCGAATGCGCTGCAGGTTGTCGTTGATCTGGTCCAGTGAGCCTTCGGCGGTCTGGGATAGCGAAATGCCGTCGTTGGCGTTGCGGCTGGACTGGTTGAGGCCGGTGATCTGGCTGGACATGCGGTTGGCGATGGCCTGGCCGGCGGCGTCGTCCTTGGCGCTGTTGATGCGCAGGCCGGAGGAGAGACGCTCCATGGCGGTCTGCAGCTGATTCTGGGAGCGGTTCAGGTTCTGCTGGCCGATGAGGGCGGTGATGTTGGTATTAATGACTGCCATTTTGGTGTTCCTTCCTTTTCTACCTTCGACAAGGTCTTGAGGCTCCAGCGGCGCGCCGGGAATCCGGCCTGGTCACCGCAACGGCGCCGTTGGCCGTTACCCCAGTTATCGACCGCTTGCCGGGAAGCTTTAGGGCGGTGGAAGAATTTTTTGCCCCTCAGCGGGCGATGGCGTGCTCCGCGGGGTTGACGATGCCTTCGAGCTTGCCGATCTGGTCGAAGTCGGCGCTGGAGATGATCACGTCCATCGAGGTATCGGGGAAGCGCAGGTTCTTGACGATGTGCACCTGGCTGGGCATGCCCTTGAGGTCCACGTCGACGATCCAGGCCAGAAAGCCGTTGGAGTACCTGGCCAGCTTGCCGATGGGGTAGAGCCCGTAGGTCTGGATGTATTCCACCAGCATGGTGCGCTCGAAGCCGTGGGCGCGTTCGTTGACCCAGCGGTAGGCGTCGATGGGCGGCTTGGGCGGCATCTCGTTGCGCGCGTGGGTGAGCTTGTCGATGGCCTTGGCGACGGCCATGTAGCGGGCGATGTCCGAGAGCTGCTCGGCGGTCTTGCCGGCCGGGTAGCCGCTGCCGTCGAGGCGCTCGTTGCTGTTCTCGATGACGTCGCGACAGGTACTGCCGGGCTGCCAGCCCACGGCCTCGAGCTTGTCCAGCAGCGCCGTGACGTGGCCCTGCAGCAGGGTCTTCTGGGCGGGCGTCATGTAGATCTTCAGCGAGGGCAGTTCGCGGCACAGCAGCAGCGACTTGCCCATCACATGCAGCAGGGCGCCGACCATGCCCTCGCGGGCCTTGCCGACCAGCGGCGGGGTGGTGAGCATGTAGTCGGCCAGGTGGACGGCGGTCTCGATGGAATGGCGTACCCAGTCCGGGGCGCTGTTCAGGTACGAGAGCGCATAGAGCAGCTGCCTGCGGTCCTTGGTCAGCAGGTAGATCAGGGTGTCGGCGCAGTCATAGACCATGTCCTGGGGGAAGCGGTTGCGGTTCTTCAGGAACATCAACGACAGCTGCAGGCGCTTCGAGACCTCGCGCACGCCCTGCACCATGGGCGGCAGGCGTTCCGCCTTGATGCGCTCGCGCCGGGCCTTGTGGATGGCCTGGCGTGCCTTCTCGCCGGCGATGAACAGCGGCGAGGTGGCGAACTCCATGGGTCTCAGGCCGGTGCGGCGGGCGGCTTCGCGCTCGCATTCGTTGACGACGTGGGTCAGATCCTTCTGGACCTCCGGGGCGACGTCGATGAACTGCACGCCCACCGCGGCCTGCAGGGAGCCGCCGAGCGGGCGGATATGCCGGATGCGGGCGCGGGTGGCGAAGCCCTGGCCGTTGGGGAATTCGACGTGGAGCTCGGGCAGTTCCTGACCGACGGCCAGGGTGGTGCAGTCCTCGATGGGGATCTCCAGCAGGCAGCCGCCGATGGAGAGGTTCTTCAGCAGGCCGGAAAGGGAAAGCTCCTCCTCGTAGACCACTACGGTGGCGTGGGCGCGCATGCCGAGCACGAAGGGGATGCGGATGCTGCCGCGCTCTTCCTTGACGAAGACCGACTCCGGCAGCTGGCAGCGAATCAGGTAGCTGTCGCCGGTTTTCTTGAGCACGGCTGCCTGGACCTTTTCCAGGCTGAGGATCTCGGCGTCCTTGTCGTCCTCGTGGATCTCGATGTCGAAGCTGACCTTGCTGTTCCAGATATACTTGTCGAGCCGGTCCGAGTCGATGGTGGCGCGCAGCAACAGCTGGCCGTTCGAGACGTCAACCCGGCTCATTCATGAGACCGACCTGAAAACGAAGATGGCGAGTGGTTTTCTCTTGTAGAATCAGGATGTTCCTGGCAGAACACGATTCAAGAGGACCACTCGCCATGGGTGAAACCCTAACGACCTGGTCGCCCTCGTGCAACGGCTCTGTCCGTGTCGAGCTCGATGGCCAGCGCACCACCAGCGACAGCGGCGCTCTGTTGCTGCGTGAAGCCCTCGACAACAGCGGCGTGATCGAGGCGCTGGAAGACAATCTGGTCGATCGGCGCCACCCGCTGCGTATCCGCCATTCGCTGGCCAGCCAGCTGCGCACCTTGGTGCTGCAGCGCGCGATGGGATGGATCGACCTCAGCGATACCGACACACTGCGCCGTGACCCGCTCTGGCAGTTGGCCTGCAGCGATGCTCGCGGCATGACGCCTTTGGCGCAGGAGCGGCCGTCTCAAGCCACATTGTCACGGCTGCTGACCTGCCTCGGGCGTAACGACAACATTGATGCCGTGCACGAAGGCCTGCTGCGACTGGTGGTCTGGCGTCTGACCTCACTGAAGAATGGTGAACGGCCCGAACAGTTGACCCTGGATATCGATGGCCTGCCGATCGAGGTTCATGGCTATCAGGGTGGCTCGGCGTTTCATGGTCTTTACGGTGCACGGATCTACTCGCCGCTGGTCGCCTCGTTGGCCGAGACCGGCGACATGGTGGGCGGCCTGTTGCGCGAGGGCAACGCCGGCCCGGCCGAGAATGCCGATACCTGGATTCCACACCTGGTACGCCGGCTCAACGAGAGCCTCGGGGCCAGAGTTCGGGTGCGCATCGATGCGGGCTTCACCGACAACGACACGCTGGAAGCCCTGGAAGATCGCGGCATCGAGTATCTGGGCCGACTGCGCAGTCACTCGGGGCTTCAGAAGCTGGCGGCGCCGTACCTGAAGCGGCCGCGAGGCCGGCCACCCGAACAGCCTCGGGAGTGGTGCCACGACCTGGAGTACCAAGCCGGTTCCTGGCCGGCGCCACGGCGCGTGGTGCTGGTGGTGCAGGAACGCCCCGATGATCTGCTGCTGCATGCTTTCTTCCTGGTCACCAACCTCGGCAAGTTCGCCTGGCCGCCTGAGAAGGTCCTGGCGCTCTACCGCAAGCGCGGCAGTGCCGAGGCCCACATGGGCGAGGTGAAGTCCGCGCTCGACGTACACCTCTCATCGACGGATCGGGGCGCTTCCACCGTCCAGGACGTGATGGCCCGCAACGAGGTGAGCCTGCTGCTGAATCTCTACGCCTACCAGGTCCTGCATGGGCTGCGGCGCTTACTGGAGAGTCGGACACACCAAGGGTGGAGCCTGAGCCGGATGCGCGAGCAGGTGCTCAAGGTCGCCGCCACACTATCGCTGCACGCCAGGCGCATCACCGTTCACCTTGGTGACGCTGCCGACAAATGGTGGCCTACCTTGCTGAAGGGGCTGCCGAGACTGACCGTGCTGAGCTGACGCCCCAGCGAGACCACTTCAGCACCTGGAATCGAGCGACCGCAGCAGCGGCCGGCGGTCACGGCTGCTTTGACGGCGGCGATTGATTCTATGCTGTTATATAAAGCGGGAAGAGAAACAGCCTTCAGGCATAAATCAGTGGGCTCTGACGCCGGAGATACCGATCATGATGAGAGCTGCCTCTGGCCAGCAGCTTCAGACCGCCCGATCAGAGCCCTCGTGAATGAGGCGGGGTCAATGTTCTGTATCTCGGCGGTAACGGACTGTGGCTCGTACTTGGAGACAAGATAGGTGCCATGCTCCTTGCCGAGGATCGATTCTATGGCATAGGCCAGGCTGTTATGTTCCGACAGTGATGACATGTTCCCGCTCCCCCACGTTCATGTCCTTATATAACAAGTAATATCCGGCCGACTGGATGAGTCAATGCGGCGTTCGTGTTCGACGCGAATTCGCAAGAAAGTCTGGCGAATGCGGGCCGGTTCTGGAGAAATTCAACGAATGCCGTGCGTATGGGCCGACTTGTTGCGCTGCTCGGGCTGGCCGTTGAATGAAAACGGCTCTTTTTCGGGTATTATCCATGGTCATCGGGGAGTTCGACAGTATTTTCGCAAGTCGACCTCTTGAAACTGTCAATCCTGAATTCAATCAAGATCGTGCAGAGGCGGGAAGCCGATTTGCCCAGTGTCGATATTGTTCTCGAGCTCAGCGCGCAGGCGTGCCTGGCCCACTACCGGGGCGCGGTGCAGGTGGTGCATGCCCGCAGCGTGGACGGGCGGCGCGTGGCGTTCCCCGCGCGGGCGTTGCGCCACATTGTCACGCCGGATGGCGTGCACGGCCGATATCGGCTGTTCTACACGCCGGAAGGTCGATTCCAGTCGTTGGTGGCCTTGCCGGGCTGATACCCTTGACTGGCCCATGGGGCTCCCGGCAGGAAACCACGGCAGCGAGGCAGGACGATGACCACAGCGCTCCAGTGGCTGGAAGCTCAGCAGAACATTCACGAGATGATCGCCCGCCAGGCGCCGCTGACGGAGACCCTGGCCGCCGTGGCGGACTGGGCGGGGCGGATGCTGCCCGAGGCGCTGGTGTCGATCATGCGCTACGACGCCACGTCGCGCACCCTGAGCCTGGTACCCGGGAGCGCGTTCTCGGCCGAGTACGTCGCCGCGCTGCAGGATGCCGAGATCGGCCCCGAGGCAGGCAGTTGCGGCAGTGCGGCGTTTCACCGCCGGCTCACGGTCACCGAGGACATCCACCAGGATGCCAAGTGGACGGCGTATCGGGCGCTGGCCGAGCGGGAAGGGCTGCGGGCCTGCTGGTCGATGCCCGTGCTGTCCGGCGAGGACGAGCTGCTGGGCACCTTCGGCGTCTACCATCGCCGGCCGGCCGCGCCCTCCGAGCGGGACTGCCAGCGCATGCAGCAGGCGGCGTCGCTGGTTGCATTGGCCGTGATCCGCGACCGTGACGCGCGCTCGCGCCGTTCGCTGGAGGCGCGCTATCGGGCGCTCTATGACCAGCATCCGGACGGCGTCTACGAGTTCGACACCCGGGGCTACTTCCAGCGCTGCAACCCCGCGCTGGAACGGATCCTCGGCTACCCCGAGGCGGCATTGCTGGGCCGGCACTTTCGGGAGTTCGTGCTCGAGGCGTCCCGGGAGCTGACCCGGGAGCGCTTCGGCCGGGCGCTGGCCGGCGAGGTGCAGCACTACGAGCTGGTCGCGAGGCGGGCGGACGGCACGACCTGCGATGTGGAGGTCACCAACTTCCCGATCATGGTGGACGGCGAGACGGTCGGTGTCTTCGGCATCTGCCGCGACATTTCGGCACGCAAGGCGCGCGACGAGCGCCTGCGCCTGCTGCAGCGGGGCATCGAGGACTCGCCCAACGGCGTGGTGATGGCCGATGCCGCCCGGCCGGACCTGCCGCTGATCTATGTGAACAAGGCCTTCACGGCGATGACCGGTTACCCTCCCGAAGAGCTGCTGGGCCGGAACTGCCGCCTGCTGCAGGGCAGCGGCACCGATCCGGCGGCGGTGGCCCGGGTCCGCCAGGCTCTCGAGGCGAATCGTGACATCCAGGTGGTGCTGCGCAACTACCGGCGCGACGGCACGCCGTTCTGGAATCAGCTCTCTCTCGCCCCGGTGCTGGATGAACAGGGGGAGTGCACGCACTTCATCGGCATGCAGCAGGATGTCACCCGCCAGCGTGAGCAGGAGGCACGCCTGACGTTCCAGGCCCGACACGACACCCTGACCGAACTGCCCAACCGGGCCTCCCTCGAGGCGCGGCTGGATCACGACCATCGCCAGAGCCGGCGGCGCGGCGCGCTGCTGGTGCTGATGATCATCGACCTCGACGACTTCAAGTCGGTCAACGACGGGCTGGGCTACGAGGCGGGCAATCAGCTGCTGGTGGCGGTGGCGCACCGCCTGCGGGCGTTCCCGGGGGCGGGCGATACCCTGGCGCGCCTGGCCGCCGACGAGTTCGCCTTGCTGATGCCGGGCTTGGCCAACGAGGCCGCGGCGATCGCCCTGGCCGAGCGGATGCTGGAGGCGCTGACGCCGGCCTTCACGGTGGCCGGGCAGCGCCTGCACGTCAG
This sequence comes from Modicisalibacter tunisiensis, assembly GCF_020148005.1. Taxonomy (GTDB): domain Bacteria; phylum Pseudomonadota; class Gammaproteobacteria; order Pseudomonadales; family Halomonadaceae; genus Modicisalibacter; species Modicisalibacter tunisiensis. The sequence continues at coordinate 2,483,732 of NZ_JAGXFD010000001.1, forward strand.
CGCCAGCATCGGCCTCGCCGGCAACCAGCAGCCGCTGGAGCACCCGCGTGACCTGCTGCTGCATGCCAACCTGGCCACGCAGCAGGCCAAGGGGCAGGGGCGCAATACCTGGCAGTGGTATGCCGGCGGCGCGGACGAGGCGGTCAGCGAGCGGGTGCGGCTGCGGCGCGACATTCAGGAGGCGATCGAGCGCGACCAGTTCGAGCTGCACTATCAGCCGATCGTCGAGGCGGCGAGCGGGCGGCTGCGCAGCGTCGAGGCGCTGGTGCGCTGGCGCCATCCCGAGCGGGGCATGATCTCGCCGGGGGTGTTCATTCCCCTGGCCGAGCAGACCGGGCAGATCATCGCGCTGGGCCGCTGGGTGCTGCGCCGGGCCTGCCGGGACATGGCCGCGCTGAATGCCGAACGGGCGAGCGCACTGCCGGTGGCAGTGAACATCTCGCCGCTGCAGTTTCGCCGCCAGGGGTTCCTGGTGGAGGTGGAGCAGGCGCTGGCGGACAGCGGCCTGCCGGCCGCACAGCTGGAGCTGGAGGTGACCGAGGGCGTGCTGATGTCCGGCGCCGAGTCGGCCATCGCCCTGTTGAGCGAGCTGCGTGCGCGGGGTATCCGGATGGCGATCGATGACTTCGGTACCGGCTTCTCCAGCCTGAGCTACCTGCGCGACCTGCCGATCACCAAGGTCAAGCTCGATCGCGCCTTCATCCAGGACATTACCACCAAGAGCGACAACGCCGCCATCGTCCAGGGGGTGATCACCATGGCGCATCACCTGGGGCTGAGCATCGTGGCCGAAGGCGTGGAAACCCCCGCACAGCGCCGCGACCTGATGCGCCGGGGTTGCGACCTGCTGCAGGGCTTCCTGTTCGCCCGGCCCATGCCGCTGGCAGAGTTGCGCGCCCTGCCGGCGTGCCTGCCCGTGGCGTGACGACCGCGGCGTGATGGCTGGGGCGGCTCAACGCTCGCCGACCAGCGGGGTTACAAAGCGCCGCCGCCGCTCGGCCACGTCGAGTGGCTGGGCGGTGAGGTGAACCAGCTTGGTCAGCGCCGCTTCGGGAGTCATGTCGGCACCGCTGAGCACGCCGGCGTCGCGCAGCCCCTGGCCGGCGGCGTAGGCGCCGATCGATACCGGTCCCTGGGGGCACTGGCTGATGGCGGCGAGCAGCTTGCCCTCGCCGCTGGCACCGGCCAGCGCCTCGAGCAGGGCCGGGTCTTCCGGGCAGTTGCCGCTGCCCCACACTTCCAGCAGTGCGCCCTGTACCGTGTCGTCCTCCAGCCAGCGCGCGACCAGTGCGGCGCTGATGCCCGGCCACAGCACCAGACGGACCACGGGCGCGGCGCCCAGGGCGGCGTAGTCGGGCAGTTCGAAGCGGGGCAGGCCGCGCTGCTGGGCGTCCAGGCCGCGCCCGGGATAGAGCACGGGGTGGCCGTCGACCACCTCGCCGAGCAGCGGGTAGTTGGGGCTGGCGAAGCCGTCGGCGGCGCGGGTGTCCCACTTGCGGGTGCGCACGCCGCGTCGCAGGGCGCCGCCGAAGGCGACGGCGACCTCCTGCAGTTGCGGCAGGGCGGCGAAGCGCAGGGCGCTTTCCAGGTTGTCCAGGGCGTCGCTGCCCTCGGCCTCCAGCGGGCGCTGTGAGCCGGTGACCACCACCGGGCGGTCGATGCCCTGCAGCTGGTAGGCCAGGCTCGCGGCGCTCCAGGCCAGGGTGTCGGTGCCGTGGATGACGATGAACCCGGCGTAGTGGCAGCCATCCAGCGAGCCGTCATAGGCGGCGGCCAGCGTGCCGGCCAGCGTCTGCCAGTCCGCCGGCGTGGCGGCGCTGGAGTCGATGGGGCGCGGCGTGGCGTGAACCCCGAACTCGGGCAGCGAGGCACGGCGTTCCGGCGCCAGGGTGGCCAGGGCGGCATGGATGCGCCGCTCGATGTCGCCGCCGGGGACCAGCCCGCGCTCGCTCTCGCGCATGCCGAAGGTGCCGCCGGTGTAGAGGATCAGCAGGGGGGCGTCGTTCATCGAGACCTCGCTGGCTCAGTGCATGAAGGGGGGCGCTTACTGGTGACGGGTGATCAGCCGGCCGTGATCGTCGAGATCGAGCTGTCGGCGCCGCCCGGCAAGCAGTGCGCACAGCGCGGCGGCCAGCACGAAGCCCAGCAGCGCCAGGGTGATCACGGTCAGGTTGTCCGTCCGCCCGATCAGGATGCCCACCAGCAGCGGCCCCAGGGCGGCGATGGCGTAGCCGATGCCCTGGACCATGCTCGACAGCTTGCCCGCCAGCTGCGCGGTGGCGCTGCGCAGCACGATCAGCGTGAGCGCCATGCTGAAGCTGCCGCCCTGGCCGAGACCGAGCAGCATGACGCCGGCCCAGCGCCATTCCAGCGGGGCCTGCAGCAGGGTGACGATACCGGCGGCGGTGCAGGTCAGCAGGATCAGGATCGTCGGCCGCTGGTCGCGCCCCAGGCGGCCCAGCCAGGGCGCGCCGAGGGCGGTGATCAGCTGGCCCATGACCGAGGCGGCCAGCAGCCAGCCAGCCTCGGCCTCGCCGAGCCCGCGCTTCTGCAGCAGGGCGGGGAGCCAGCCGAAGACGATGTAGGCCAGCGCCGACTGGCTGCCCATGTAGCCGGTGACCTGCCAGGCCAGCGCCTGACGAAACACGCGGACCCGGGGGCCCCGGCGTGGCGCATCGTCGGTGGCCGGCCAGGGGTGCGGCATGCGCCAGCGCCAGGCGATCAGCGCCAGCAGCGCCAGGCCGGCCCAGCTGCCCAGCGACAGCCGCCAGTCGCCGAAGGCGTCGGCCAGCGGGACGCTGAAACCGGCCCCCAGGGCGCCGCCCAGGCACAGCGCCATGGTATAGACGCCGGTAACCAGATCGGCGCCCCGGGGCAGCTCGCGCTTGACCAGCGCCGGCAGCAGGGTGCCGGCGATGCCGATGGCCGCACCGGCGCCGATGGTGCCCAGGTAGAGCAGCGTCACGCTGGCGTTGGCACGTACCAGCAGCGAGGCGGCCAGCAGCAGCAGGGCGAGGCTCAGCGTGCGCTCGGCGCCCAGGCGCCTGGTCAGCCAGGGGGCGAGCGGCGCGAAGATCCCCAGGCAGAGCACCGGCAGGGTGGTGAGGATGCCGATGGCGTCGGCGGACAGCCCCAGCGCCTGCTGGATGCGGATCAGCATGGGCGCCAGCGACGACAGCGCCGGGCGCAGGTTGAGGGCGACGAGAATCATCAGCGCCAGAAATGGCAGCACGCGGCGCCAGGCCAGTGAACGGGACATCACGAATCCTTGGTCGATCAATCGTCCCGGCGTGACGGGGATGATGGGGTGGACGAGGCGGTCGGTGACCGGGGCGCGTGCGTGCCCCGATGGTCCGGGTCGGCGGCGTCGGGCGGCGACGACAGGGCTTCCAGCCCGTAGAAGGCGGTGGCCTGGCGGGGGCGTCCGGCCTTGGCGCGAATGGCGCTGACATCCTCGGTGCTCACCCAGGGCGCCTGGCCGGCGAGCGGGTTGCGCTCCACCGTCAGGGCGCCGTCGTGGAGCCAGCAGCGCTGGGGCGTCCAGGCGACATGCCACAGGCGCTCCCGCCAGCGGGCCGTGTGGTCATCGACCAGGATCAGGCGCGGCTCGGGGATCAGGGCGGCGAACTGGCGGGCATTGAGTGGCTGGCCGGTCTCCGGCAGGGTCACGGCGCCCTGGAAACGGCCGGACTCGAGGGTGGCGTCGTCGGCGCCGGCCGGCTCGATGCGTCCCCGGCCGCACAGGTGCAGCAGGTGATCGTCGACCTGCTTGACGACCCAGACCGTCTGTTCGGACTTGTGCCTGCGCTTGAACCAGTTGCCGAATGCCAACGTCGAGAGCTCCCTGGGTAATGAATCGAATGAGGTGCATTGCCGCCCGGGCGGGGCATCATATCGGCCGGGCCGTCGCCGGCCCGGCACGTTTTCCGGCTTACAGGCTGTGGCCGAGCACCACCTGGCAGATCGCCGAGAAGCTGCGCGCTTCGGGCGGGCGGTCCAGGACGATGCCCAGGGCCCGGCCGACGTCGGCGGCGGAGATGAGGCCGCGCACGGCGGTGCCGCCCTGGGCGTCGGGTTCGGTGATCAGCAGGTGCTGGTCGCCGAAGGCACGGAGCGCCTCGACCAGCTCGCCGACCGTGATCTTCTCCAGGCGGGCGAGCGGCAGGGCGTGGAGTTCCCGGCGCGGGGTCTGGACCATCTCGACGGTGACTTCGTCGCGGTCGACCTGGTGCTGGCGCATGGCCAGGGTGATGCGGCGCCCGCCGATCAGTTCCCGGGCGTTGACCACGCCGGTCAGGTGGCCGGCGGCGTCGAGCACGAACAGCAGGCGCACGCCGCCCTGCTTCATGATCTCGAGCGCCTGGGCGATCGAGTGGGAGGTCGGGATGGTGAAGGCGCCGGTCTGGGTGAAGTCGGTCAGCAGGGCCCGGGCGGGGCTGTCCATGGTCAGGCTGGCCACGGCCTGCGGGCGACGGATCGTCACGTCGGCGTCGAGCGTTTCCAGCTGCAGCGCGGTGCCAGTGGCCGATGGCGCGATGGTGGTCATTCAGAAGCCTCCTGTGTCGGCTCGGTGGGTCGGTGCGAAGGGCCGGGGCGCCGTGGTTACTGCATGTAACGTCTCAGGTCGCCGCGCACGCTGTCCAGAAAGGTCACGAAATGCGTGTCGCGGTCGTCGTCGACGCGGTCGATACGGCAGCCCAAGGCCATGTCACGTTGGACCAGAATTTCATCGAAAATTTCCAACGTCAGCTTGGCGACGGTGGCCTCCTGCGGCTCGACGGCGCCCTGTTCCAGCGTGAAGGACTCGAGCAGGGTGGCGCGCACGCGGGTGGTGCCGCCCTCGGTGAGGATGCGCCGCACGAACAGCCAGCCCTCGCAACCCAGGGCCGGGCCGTCGTCGCGCCGGCGGCGAAACAGGGTGCGGTAGCAGGCGCCCTCGGCGGCGCTCTTTTCCGCCATGCTGCGATAGCCCTGGGTGACACGCGAGGCCATGGCGCCGGCGCTGGCCAGCTTGCGCAGTGCCGCGCGATGCTCACGCTCCAGCTGATCCTGGCGGTTGAAGCGCTGCCAGCGTTGATAGTCGGCGAAGAGCGGGGTCGCATCCATGGTAAGCCTTCCTTGTTGACGGGGTGCCGGTGTCGCCGGACGTCGGGCCACTCATGATGTCGCAGCCGCGCTCTCGTGGCCAGTCTCGCGTGTGCCGGCAGGGCTAAAGTTCCGCCGCCCGGGGCCGATAGCACGAAGTGACAGCCGAAAACCGGCCTATTCCCGCGCTCGTGGCGGCGACGGGGCTGGTACAAAGGGCGCAGATATCAGGGGGCATAGATGGCGAGCATAGCGTCTTTGGGGATCGGGTCGGGCATGGACCTGAACGGGTTGTTGAAACAGCTCGAAAGTGCCGAGCGCCAGCAGCTCACCCCGATCACCCAGCAGAAGTCCAGTTACAAGGCGGAAATTTCCGCTTTCGGCAAGCTTCAGTCGGCGCTGGAATCTTTCCAGGGGGCCGTGGACAAGCTCAACGATACCAAGACGTTTCAGGCGGTAAGCGCGAACGTCAGCGGCACCGGTCCCGAGGTGACCACCGATAGCAGTGCGGTCCCCGGAACCTACACGATCGACGTCAACAACCTGGCACAGGCGCATTCCATAGCCAGCCAGCGATTCGCCGATACGACGAGCAACCAGGCTTCTGTTGCAACGACGATTACCATCGATCAGCCCGGCATCAGTGGGGCGAGCTTTGATGTATCCATCGACCCGGCCAGCAGCTCGCTGGGCGATATTCGTGATGCCATCAATGCTGCCGATGGTGGCATCGCGGCCTCCGTGATCAATGACGGGAGCGGCAATCGCCTGGTGCTGACGTCCAAGGATACCGGGGCGAGTTCGGCCATGACGGTCACGGTAAACGGCGATGCAACGCTGGACAGCAAATTGTCCTTCAATGCCACTGATAGTGATCCGGACGGAATGACCCAGACTGTCGCCGCTCAGGATGCCTCGCTGACCGTCAACAACATCGCCATCACCAGCGCCTCGAACAATGTGGAGGGCGCGATCCAGGGAGTGACGCTGGATCTGACGCAGGCCAGTGCTGATGCGACCTCCGCATCGACGCTCACGGTTTCCCGAGATACCGGCACCATCAAGGAGGACATTCAGTCGTACGTGGATGCCTATAACAGCCTCCAGGACACGATGAACTCACTGACAGCCTTCAACGGGGGGGGCAAGGCGGCCGGTGAGCTGATCGGCAATAGCTCGGTCAGGGGGATCGATTCCGGCTTGAGGCAGGTGACCAGCAGCATCGTTGGTTCCGGCAATATCTCCATGCTGGCTGACATGGGCATTGACCTTTCTGTCGACGGCAAGCTCGAGGTGGATGACACCAAGCTGACCGATGCGCTGAACAACGATATGAGTGGCGTGACACAGTTCTTCGGCGGGGATGCCACGACCGATGGTCTGGCTGACAAGCTAGGCGCCAGACTGGATTCCATTCTGGGCAGTAACGGACCCATAGAAACCGCGACCTCGGGCCTCGAGAATCGTATCAGTTCCTTGGACGACCGATACTCACGGACGGAAGACCGTATCAACGCCACGATCGACCGCTATCGGGAACAGTTTTCCCGTATGGACTCGATGGTGTCCAGCATGAACTCGACAATGAATTATCTATCGCAGCAGCTTTCCTCCGTGGGAGGGCAGTAAGCAGGCTGCTGACGTGTACAGGAGTGATCTATGAGTACGCTTCAAGGGGCGGGTGCCTACGCTCAGGTAGGGGTTGAAAGTGCGGTGATGTCCGCGACACCCCATCAGTTGATCGTCATGCTGTTCGATGGTGCGCTGGCCTCGCTCAAGGCGGCTAAGTTGCACCTGCAGCAGGGCAACAAGGTCGAGAAGGGACGCTCGCTGTCCAAGGCGATCGATATCGTCAACAACGGTCTGGCTGCGGCGCTCGACTATGAAAAAGGAGGCGACATCGCTGCCAACCTGGGCGCATTGTATGACTATATCTCGCGGTTGCTGTTGCAGGCCAACCTGAGAAATGACGAGCAGCGTATCGATGAGGCGTATACCCTGCTCAACGACATCGCATCGGCCTGGCGCGAGATCGCCCCCCAGGCGAGGAGCTGAACCGCATGATGGCGGCAAGAGATGTGCTGGCAAGCTACGAGCAGCTGCTGCAGCGCTCGGCAAGGATGCTGGATCTGGCCCGCAATGGTGACTGGCCGGAGCTGGTCGAGGAGGAGTCCGGCTACGTGGTGGCCGTCGAGACGATCAAGCGTCTCGAGGTCGACTGCGTGCTGGAGACGCCCGAGGCCCGGCGCAAGGCGGAGCTGCTCGAGCGGATTCTCGAGCAGGATGGCGAGACGCGCCGTCATCTGCAGACACGCCGTGACGAGCTGGGGCTGCTGATCGGCGATCAGCAGCGTCAGCGCCAGGCCAGCCAGGCCTATCGCGGCGGCAGCCAGGTTGTGCGGATGTCGACGAGGTCGCGGTGAGCGGTGTCATCACGCCGCTGATCGATACCCTGCTTCATCAGGTGCTGGGCAAGCGGGGTGATGCCCCGGTGATCCGCAATGAGGCGGAGCCGGTCAGGCCGCTGACGCCGAATTCGGCCTTGCGCGCCCTGCACAGCGATTCGCGCCTGGAGTCCGGCCGTGCCGGCGGGACGCTGCCCCAGGCGGGCGTCTCCCCGGCGTCGGGCAGGGCCTCGGGCGAGCTTCCGCAGGCCCTGCTGCCGGCCTCGACGACGACCCGCTTCAGCCCGGCGGCACGCACGATTGCCGATGTGCTGCTGAAATTTCCCGCGCCGCCGTCGGTCATTCGCCCGGCGGCGCCGTTGTCGGCATCCGGGGCGTCGCTGGATGCGACGCAGCTGGCACCCCGGCTGCAGGCCGGCATCGAGACCAGCGGCCTGTTCTACGAGGCTCATCTGGCGCGCTGGTTTCGCGGCGAGCTGTCGCGCGGGATGCTGCTGCGCGAGCCGCAGATGCAGTTTGCGCCCCGGCTGCCGTCGACATCCAGCGGCGCGGCGGGCACGGCGCCCACCGGCGGCTTTCCGCCCCCCCCGCAAGCGGCTGGAAGCGGAGCGGCGGCATCTGCCTCGCCCGTGCCCGCCATGGCCGCGTTGAGCTTTCGTCCGCTGGCGGCCGGTGATGCGCTGTCCGAGGTCGCGGCGCGGGATCTCCAGCTGGCCTCGCAGCAGGCCCAGGCTGCCCAGTCGGCGCAGGGCAAGGACGATGTCCTGCAGCAGCTGGTGCGCCACCAGCTCGAGATGATGGTCACGCCGGTCATCCGTTGGGAGGGGGATGTCTGGTCCGGGCTGTTCATGGCCCTGACCCTGCATGTGCCGCCGGAGGCCGAGCGGGATCCGCGCGACGGCGGTCCGGAGGAGGACGCTTCCGAGGGCAGCTGGCACAGCGAACTGACGCTGCGCCTGGCCAGCCTGGGGGAGCTGGGGGTCCGGCTGTGGCTTCGCGAGCGCTCGCTGGCCCTGGAGATTCACGCCAGCGAGGCATCCGTGTTCACCAGGCTGGAGGCGGGGCGGGCGGACTTCGAGTCGCGGCTTCGGCGCTGCGGGCTGGATGATGTGAGGGTCAGCGTGTTGCGCGACGAGCATGGCGATCGCCGGGCGGGCGGCGCCGAGTCCGCCGGCTTCGAGGGCGAGGCATGACCTACCGGGACCCCCGTTCCGAGTCGCGCCGCCAGGCCGTGGCGCTGGCCTATCGCGAGGGCGATGCCGCGCCGCAGGTGGTCGCCAAGGGCTACGGCGAGCTGGCCGAGCGGATCGTGGCCGAGGCGCATCGCCAGGGGGTTTTCGTCCATGATGCCCCGGAACTGGTCGGCCTGTTGATGCAGGTCGATCTGGACGCCCGGATACCGCCGGCGCTCTACCAGGTCATCGCCGAACTGCTGGTCTGGGTCTATGGGCTGGAGCGCGACGCGGAGGAAGAAGGCGTGGAAAAGCGTTGATCTCGATCCTGTGGGGTCAACGCTGGCGACCATGAGCGCTTTCCAGGAGTCACGGCCTGACGTTTTCTGCTCATGAAAATGCGTTTTCAAACAGCTATTTAAACTTTGTGACTGATCTGAGTCACGTTTCCTGCACTGTGCCTGAGTTTCTTGGCCGCTTGAGTTGAATTTCTTAATAAAAAAGTCTCACAATAATGGCACGCTGACAGCGTTCAGTGGCCGGGCGCCGCATGGCGACTCGATAACAAGTTGAACGGCCTTGAATCGTTCACGCCAGTAATTGCAGGGAATACACGTGATGCCTATCGACAGTCTCCTGAGCGATATTCAGGATACGAATCTTTCCTATCTACTGCTGGTCCAGCGGCTGCTCAACGAGGACCGCCCGACGGCGATGTTCCGCCTCAAGTTGAGCGAGGAGATGGCCGATCTGCTCGGTTCGCTCTCGGTCAAGCAGCTGGGGCAGCTGGCGCGCTCCAATCAGTTGCTCTGTCGGCTGTGTTTCGACGAGCCCGACCAGCTGCGCAAGCTCATCGAAGACCCCCGCGACCAGGGGCTCGGTCAGATCCATTCGGCCCTGCTCATGGCCTCCGGTGCGGAAGCGCGGTGGCCGGATTCGACGACAGGTCGGGGGTGAGGACATGGCCGACAAGAGTCTCGTCAGCGAGATGCGCCAGGTCCAGATGGCGATCGAATTGATCGAACTGGGCGCCCGCCTGCAGGTGCTGGAAACCGAGACCGACCTGAGTCGTGCCCGGTTGATCAAGCTCTACAAGGAAGTCCGTGGCATGTCGCCGCCCAAGGGCATGCTGCCGTTTTCCACGGACTGGTTCGTCACCTGGTTGCCGAACATCCATTCCTCGCTGTTCTACAACATCTATCAGCGCCTGCTCGAGGACTGCGAGTGCGACCGCATGGGCGCCTTCGTGCGGGCCTTCAAGCTGTATCTCGAGCAGCTTTCGCTGGAAGAAGAGGCCGAGCCGGTGCTGGGGCTGACGCGCGCCTGGACGCTGATTCGCTTCTTCGAGAGCGAATTGCTGGAGCTGTGCGAGTGCACCAGCTGTCATGGCCGCTTCGTGGTGCATGCGCATACGCCGCCCCAGGGATTTGTCTGCGGCATCTGTCAGCCGCCGTCGCGTGCCGGCAAGACCCGCAAGCGGCGTCAGGCGGCGGCGAATCGTCGCCAGCAGTCCGGCGACGGCGCGGAGCTGCTCGACACCCGGCGCCGCCAGGCCTGACGCAAAGAATTCTCGCCCACCCCTCAAGCACCCGGGGCCTCTGCCGATAACGGTAAGAGGCCCCGTTTCTTGGCAAGGGATACATCGTGCTTATTGTTCTTGGTTATATCATTGTTGTCGTGGCCGTGTTCGGCGGCTATGCCATGGTGGGCGGCCACCTGGGCGCCATGTTCCAGCCGGCCGAGCTCGTCATCATCGCCGGCGCGGCGCTGGGGGCGTTCGTCGCCTCCAACAACGGCAAGGCGATCAAGGCGACGCTGCGCACCTTCTCCAAGCTCAAGCGCACCACCAAGTACAACAAGACCATGTACATGGAGCTGCTGGCGCTGCAGTACAAGCTGCTCTCCAAGGCGCGCCGCGACGGCATGCTGGCCATCGAGCGCGACATCGACGACCCGCAGAACAGCCCGATGTTCGCCGACTATCCCAGGCTGCTCGCCGACCCCATGATCATGGCCTTCCTGACCGACTATCTGCGGCTGATGGTCAGCGGCAACATGGACCCGTTCGAGATCGACGCCCTGATGGAGCACGAGATCGAGACCTTCCAGCACGAGGCGGAGATCCCGTCCCATGCCCTGCATGCCGTGGGTGACGGCCTGCCCGCCTTCGGTATCGTCGCCGCGGTCATGGGGGTGGTGCACGCTCTGGGGTCCGCCGATCAGGGGGCCGCGGAGATGGGCGTGCTGATCGCCAACGCCCTGGTCGGTACCTTCGTGGGGATCCTGCTGGCCTATGGCTTCGTCAATCCGGTGGCCGGACGGATCCTGCTGCAGGTGAACGAGGCGGTGAAGATGCTGCAGTGCATTCGCGTCACCCTGATGGCGAGTCTCAACGGCTACGCGCCGCAGCTGGCGGTGGAGTTCGGCCGCAAGGCACTGTTCACGGCCGAGCGTCCGACGTTCACCGAGCTTGAGGAGCACGTGCGTGCCTCCAAGAACGCCGCGGGTGGCTCATGAGCAACAACCGCCCGATCGTCGTCCGGCGTCGCAAGTCAAGGCGCCAGGAGCACCATGGCGGCAACTGGAAGATCGCCTACGCGGACTTCATGACCGCGCTGATGGCGCTGTTCCTGGTGCTGTGGATCCTGGCGCGCTCCAACGAGGCGCAGCTGCGCAGCATAGCCGAGTACTTCCGCACGCCGCTGCCGGTGGCCATGGCCGGCGGCAACAAGACCACCGCCAGTACCAGCGCGATTCCCGGGGGCGGGCCGGACCCCATGCACAGCGAGGGCGAACGCGCGCGCATCGATGACCGCCTGCACACGCGCCCCGCCGACGAGCAGCGCCAGCTGACCGAGCTCAAGCGCCGCATCGAGTCGGTGATCGAGCGCCAGCCGCATCTGCGCGAGCTGCGTTCGCAGCTGCGCATCGAGCTGACGCCGGAAGGCCTGCGCATCCAGATCGTCGATTCCGAAAAGCGGCCGATGTTCGAACTGGGCAGCGACAGGGTCGAGCCCTACATGCGGGACATCCTGCGTGCCATCGCGCCGGTGCTCAACCAGCTGCCCAACCGGATCAGTCTCAGCGGCCATACGGACAGCATTCCCTATGCCGGCGGCGAGAAGGGTTACAGCAACTGGGAGCTGTCCGCCGACCGGGCCAATGCCGCGCGCCGTGAGCTGGTGGCCGGTGGTCTGGACCCCCAGAAGCTGCTGCGCGTGGCGGGCATGGGGTCGCGGGTGCCACTCAATGCCGAGGACCCCCGGGACCCGGTCAACCGCCGCATCAGCATCGTGGTGCTGGACAAGCACACGGCGGAGGTCATCCAGAACCAGAGCGGCTTCAGGAGCGTGAAGCCATCGAGCCTGGACTCGTCGCTGCTGCCCGAGGCATTGCGCACCGAGTCCGCCCCGAACCCGGCGTTGCCTGCCTCCGATGCCCAGCGCAATGCCCCTTGACGCGAGTGGAATAGAGCATGGATATCAGCGATTTCTATGAAACGTTCTTCGAGGAGGCTGAGGAGCTTCTGGGCGACATGGAGCGCCACCTGCTGGATCTCGACGTCGACGACCCCGATCCCGAGCAGCTCAACGCCATCTTCCGGGCCGCGCATTCCATCAAGGGCGGTGCCGGCACCTTCGGTTTCCTGGTGCTCCAGGAGACGACCCACATCCTCGAGAACCTGCTGGATCACACGCGCCGTGGCGAGCTGAGCCTGCGCCGCGATATCGTCGATACCTTTCTGGAAGCGAAGGACATGTTGCACGATCAGCTGGACGCCTACCGCAACGGCGCCGAGCCCGACCCCGAAGCGTTCGAGCGCATCTGTCGCACGCTGAAACAGCTCGCCCTGGACGAGCTGGGCAAGTCGATGGGCAGCGATCCGCCGTCCGCTGCGTCGGCGGGGGCCGCCGACAAGGCGAGCCCCGAACCCCCGGCCCCCGCGCCGCGGGACGACGACACGGCCGACGCCCAGGGTGGTGATCAGGCCCCTTCGGGCGCCGGCAGTGACAAGGGCGGCGAGGGTGGCGACCCCCGCCTGCAGGTGGCCCTGCTCAAGGTGGGCGAGAAGGACCGCCAGCTGCTGGTCGAGGAGCTCGGGCAGCTGGGTGAGGTCGTCGCGCAGAGTGGCGACGAGCAGCGCTACGTCGTCGAGATGACCACCACCGTGGGTCGCGATGACATCGAGGCGGTGATGTGCTTCATCATCGAGCCCGAGCAGCTCGAGATCACGCCGCTGGGCGAGTCGGCGCCTTCAGCCGGTAACGAGCCGGGCGCCGGCGCGCCAGCCAGGGCCGAGCCGCAGGAAGCCCCGGCCGCGGCGCCAGTCGAGCCGGCCAGGGCGCCGAGCGCAGCGCCGGCGGCACGGGAAGACAAGGGCGGCAAGACCCGGGCGGCGCCCAAGGGCAACAAGGCCAAGGGCGGCAGCGAATCGAGCTCGATTCGTGTACCCGTCGACAAGGTCGACCAGATCATCAACCTGGTCGGCGAGCTGATCATCACCCAGGCGATGCTCGACCAGACGGCGAGCGAGATCGACGGCGTGACCCACAGCGCGCTGCACAATGGCTTGAACCTGCTCAAGCGCAACGCACGCGACCTGCAGGAATCCGTCATGTCGATCCGCATGATGCCGATGGATTACGTGTTCAGCCGTTTCCCGCGCCTGGTGCGGGACCTGGCCGCCAAGCTCGACAAGGAGATCGAGCTGGTGACCGAAGGCAAGTCCACCGAGCTCGACAAGAGCCTGATCGAGCGCATCATCGATCCGCTGACGCATCTGGTGCGCAACAGCCTCGATCACGGCATCGAGTCGCCGGAGGCCCGCGAGGCGGCGGGCAAGCCGCGAACCGGACAGCTCACGCTCTCGGCCCAGCACCAGGGCGGCAACATCCTGATCGAGGTGATCGACGACGGGGCCGGCCTGTCGCGGGAGCGGATCCTGGCCAAGGCGCACAGCAACGGGCTCAACGTCTCTGACACCATGAGCGACGACGAGGTCTGGCAGCTGATCTTCGCCCCGGGCTTCTCCACGGCCGAGCAGGTCAGCGACGTCTCCGGCCGCGGGGTCGGCATGGATGTGGTCAAGCGCAACATCCAGTCGATGGGCGGGCATGTCGAGATCATGTCGCGGCCGGGCGAGGGCACGACCACGCGCATCGTGCTGCCGCTGACCTTGGCGATCCTCGACGGCATGTCCATCAAGGTCGGCGAGGAGGTCTTCATCCTGCCGCTGGGCGCGGTGCTGGAGTCGCTGCAGCCGTCCCGCGAGGACCTCTACTCGATGGCCGGCGACGACCTGCTGCTCAAGGTGCGCGACGAGTACCTGCCGGTCATCGCCCTGCATCAGGTGCTGGATGTCGCCGAGGCCCGGACCGAGATCACCGAGTGCATCGTCGTCATCGTCCAGGGCGAGGGGCGGCGCTATGCGCTGGTGGTCGATGACCTGATCGGCCAGCAGCAGGTCGTGGTCAAGAACCTCGAGACCAACTATCGCAAGGTGCCGGGCATTTCCGCGGCCACCATCCTGGGCGACGGCAGTGTCGCGCTGATCCTCGACATCGTCGACCTGCATCGCCTCAGCCGGCGCAAGTCCAACCCGCGCGCGGCCGTGACCACTTCGTCCATTCAAGAGGTGCATCCTTCATGACTAGCGTGACCCCGAACCCGACGTCCGCCGACAAGGCCCAGGCGACGATCGATGCCCACAGCCAGGAGTTTCTGGTCTTCTCCCTGGGTGACGAGGAATATGCCGTCGACATCCTCAAGGTGCAGGAGATCCGCGGCTACGAGAACGTGACCCGCATCGCCAATGCGCCGGCCTTCATCAAGGGCGTCACCAACCTGCGCGGCGTGATCGTGCCGATCGTCGACCTGCGCATCAAGTTCAACCTGGAGAACGTCGAGTACGGCGGCCAGACGGTGGTGATCGTCGTCAATGTCGCCGATCGCATCGTGGGCATCGTCGTCGATGGTGTCTCGGATGTCATGACCCTGACCCCCGAGCAGATCAAGCCCGCCCCCGAGTTCGGCGTGACGCTCTCGTCGGACTACTTGAGCGGCCTCGGCAGTCTCGAGGACCGCATGCTGGTGCTGGTCGACATCGACAAGCTGCTGACCAGCGAAGAGATGGCGCTGGTCGACAGTACTGCCGCGAAGTAAGCCCGCGTCGCGATGCGGTTGCCGGCCGTGGCGGCGTGCGCCACGGCCGTTTTCGTTCGGGACGATGTCGTGCTGGAGACGGGGAGGTGACTTGATCCCGATCAAGAGACGGAGCTCAAGTCACGCCGGAGGAGGCCGATAACCCTTGAATAACGGCCGGTGTCTCGAGCAGGCGAGAGTCGCCGGGTATTCGCAGAGCAGATAACCATACAAACAAGGGGGTGACGTGAAGCGACTCGACGACATGACCGTCAAGACCAGCTGGATGCTGGTACTGCTGGTGTTCACGACGTTGCTGGTCGTGGTCAGTGCGCTGGGCTGGTACGCCGTGCAGTACAGCCAGGGGGCGCTGGGTACGCTCAATCGCGTCAACGTCGAGCAGCAGTCGACCCTCAATCGCGCCAACAGCCAGCTGCTCGGTCTGCGCCTGGCCATCCAGGATCGGTACGCCAGCCTCACCGGCGCCACCTGGGGGAACTCGGCCGGCGACGCCGCCGGACTGGCCGACCGGCTGGCGACCTTGAAGCAGACCTTCGACGAGTTTCAGGCCATTCCCGTCAAGCCCGCCCATCAGGCGCTGGTCGACCAGGTGGAAGCGGATTTCCGCACGCTGATCGACGAGGGCATCGCGCCACAGATTCAGGCCCTGCAGGATGCCGACCTGGCCGCCTACAGCGAGGTCGCGCCCCGGGTCCAGACCCTGAACGATGCCTTCTACGCCAGCGCCGTCGACTTCTTCACCCAGGCCGAGGCCGACGGGCGCTCCCTCTACCAGGCCTTCGGCGACATGGCTGTCACGCTCAAGGCGGCCATCGCCGCGGCACTGGTCGCGGCCGCGGGCATGATCCTGTTCGTGCTGTGGGGGATCCGCAGGAACGTGATCCATCCGCTGGAGCGTGTGGTCGTGCATTTCGAGCGCATGGCCGAAGGGGATCTCTCCGCCAGCATCGAGCAGCGTGGCAACAACGAGATCGGCAAGCTGTTTGCCGCCCTGTCGCACATGCAGGAAGGGCTGTCGCGGACGGTGAGCAACGTGCGTCGCAGCAGCCAGGCGATCCATCGCGACTCGCAGAGCATCGCCGGCGGCAACAATGACCTTTCGGCGCGTACCGAGCAGCAGGCGTCGTCGCTGGCCGAGACCGCCACCAGCATGGAGCAGCTCACCTCGACGGTGGAGCAGAACGCCGACAACGCGCGCCAGGCGAGCCGGCTGGCCGACAGCGCCGCGCAGACCGCCGCCCGGGGCGGCGACGTCGTCGGCCAGGTGGTCGATACCATGCACGAGATCAGCCGCAGTTCCCACCAGGTCGTCGACATCATCGACGTGATCGACTCGATCACCTTCCAGACCAACATCCTGGCGCTGAACGCCTCGGTGGAGGCGGCGCGGGCCGGCGAGCAGGGGCGCGGCTTCGCGGTGGTGGCCGGCGAGGTCCGCGAGCTGGCCAGCCGCTCGGCTGCCGCGGCCAAGGAGATTCGCGGCCTGATCGAGGCATCCGTGTCGCGGGTGGACAGCGGCTCGCAGCTGGTCGATCAGGCCGGCGACACCATGCGCGACATCGTCGCCTCGGTCCAGCGGGTCAACGACATCATGGACGAGATCGCCGCGGCCTCGCAGGAGCAGAGCCGGGGCATCGGCCAGACCAATCAGGCGGTCAGCCAGATGGACCAGGTCACCCAGCAGAACGCCAGCCTGGTCCAGGCGTCCGCGGACGCCGCCAATGCCCTGGCCCGGGAGGCGGAGGTGCTCAGCGAGTCGGTGGCGCGCTTCCGCCTGGCGTCACGCTTCGACACGGCACCGGACGATGCCGCCGTGCCATCCCGGCCGGCACTGAGCCGCGCCCCGGAGGGCGGCGGGACGACAGCAAGCCGCACGCCCGTCGCCGTGGCCCGGGAGACGGAAGCGGATTGGGAGTCCTTCTGACCCCGACGCCCTCCCGACGACAGCGCGACACGGCGTCGCCGACATGACGACAACCTCACAACGATAAAGGCCGGCACCCCTCGACAGTGCCGGCCGCCGAGTACAGCCAGCGGGGAATACCAACCATGCGAGACAACCAGCCCGTCACCCAGCGCGAGCGCCTGCTCGATGACGACCATTACCTGATCACGCGCACCGACCTCAAGGGGCGGATCACCTACGCCAACCAGGCCTTCATCGAGGTCAGCGGCTACGAGCGTGACGAACTGATCGGGGCGCCGCACAGCATCGTGCGCCATCCGGACATGCCGGAGGCCGCCTTCGCCAACCTCTGGGAAACCATCCAGGCGGGGGACTCCTGGCGCGGGCTGGTCAAGAATCGCTGCAAGAACGGCGATCATTACTGGGTGGATGCCAGCGTCACGCCGATTCTCGAGGACGACAAGCTGCTGGGATACGCCTCGGTGCGGGTCAAGGCCCTGGCCGAGGAGTGCGAGCGTGCCGAGCGCGTCTATGCGGCCCTGCGCGAAGGCCGACTGCGGCGCTACACCCTGCAGCAGGGGCGCATCGTGCGCCGCGGCCTGCTGGGGCGCTTGCGGCGTATCCGCCTGCGCTCCCTGCAGGGGCGTCTGGCCGGCATGGTGCTTCTGTCGCTTGTGCTGCTGGCCGCCGGGGGTGGCCTGGGCCTCTACGGGATCGACGCCGCCAGTGAGCGGACCCAGGCGCTCCAGCGCGACGGGCTGGAGGACGTGGCCCGGCTGCAGCAGATCGGCCAGCTGGCGACCCGCGGCTCACAGATGCTCTCGAACAATGACCGCATGACCCTGATGGATCAGCGCTTCGAATTCGCCAAGCGTCTCGAGACGATCATCCAGCGGGTCGAGACGGTCTGGAAGAACTACAGCGAGCGCGGCGTCAACCAGACGCCCAGGGCCCAGGCCTTCGGCCGCCAGCTCGAGACCTTCCTCGAGGAGGACCTGGGCAAGATCGTCACCGCCTTCTCGGGCAAGGATGCCTTCGATGCCTTCGTCGCTCTGCGGGACTCGCTGGAGACGCTGCAGAAGGATAGCGACGCCCTGGGCGAAAGCATCAACGGTCTGATCCAGGCCAAGCAGGCCGTGGCCCGGAAGATGGCCAGTCAGGCCCAGGCGCAGCGGGACCGGATGATGATCATTCAGGCCGCCCTGCTGGGAACCGGCCTGGTGCTGCTGATCGTCATGGGGGTGCTGAGCATGCGCGCGGTCCGCCGGCCGATCCGCGAGTCCAAGCAGTTCACCCTGCAGATCGCCTCGGGCAACCTCGGCGCGACCCTGCCCAGTCGGCGCAAGGACGAGATCGGCGAGCTGATGGCGGCACTCGACGTGATGCGCAAGAGCCTGGGCAGCATCGTGCGCGACGTCGATCGCAGCGTCGCGGTGGTGCGCCCGGCCTCGCGGGACATCGCCGCGGGCAACGAGGATCTGTCGTCACGCACCGAGCAGCAGGCCTCGTCGCTGGAGGAGACCGCCTCGAGCATGGAGGAGATGACCGCCACGGTGAAGCAGAACGCCGCCAACGCCCGCGAGGCCAGCGGCCTGGCCGGCGATGCGGCGAGCACGGTGCGCGAGAGCGGCGAGGTGATGGGCCAGGTGGTGGACACCATGGGCCGGATCACCGACAGCTCGCGCAAGGTCTCGGAGATCATCGGGGTGATCGACTCGATCGCCTTCCAGACCAACATCCTGGCGCTGAACGCCTCGGTGGAGGCGGCGCGGGCCGGCGAGCAGGGGCGCGGCTTCGCGGTGGTGGCCGGCGAGGTGCGCAACCTGGCCAGCCGCAGTGCCGAGGCGGCCAAGGAGATCCGCGCGCTGATCGACGGGTCCGCCCAGGAGATCGACGGCGGCGCCGAACTGGTCAAGCGCGCCGAGCGCTCGATCGAGGGCGTGGTCAGCTCGGTGCTCAAGGTCAACGACATCATGGGCGAGATCGCCTCGGCCTCGGACGAGCAGACCCGCGGGATCGAGCAGATCAACCAGGCGGTGGCGCAGATGGACGAGGTCACCCAGCAGAATGCCGAGCGCGTGCAGACCTCGGCGCGCGCCGCCCGCGAGCTCGACGAGCAGGTGATGC
>NZ_JAGXFD010000001.1:2502598-2743582 GCF_020148005.1 Modicisalibacter tunisiensis
GTGGCGCAGATGGACGAGGTCACCCAGCAGAATGCCGAGCGCGTGCAGACCTCGGCGCGCGCCGCCCGCGAGCTCGACGAGCAGGTGATGCACCTGGCCGAGGCGATCGGCGTGCTGCGCCTGAGCGGCAGCGGCCGGGAGCAGGTCGATCGCGAGACCCGCTTCCGTGCCGCGCGGGCCCGCAAGCAGGGCGGGGCGGCGGCCCCGGCGCTGGGCCACGAGCCGGCCGACACGTCGTCGCGTCAGGCACCTCGCCAGCCGGCGCGCAGTACCACGGCGGACACCGAATGGGAGGCCTTTTGATCCCCCCGGCAGGGTCCGGCGATCCGGCGGGCGGTACCGCGCGGGCATCGGCGCCGGGTCTGGAGCGGGACCTGATCATGACCGATGCCGACTTCAACCGGGTGCGTCAGCTGATCTATCAGCGGGCCGGCATCGTGCTGGCCGAGCACAAGCGGGAAATGGTCTACAGCCGTCTGGCACGTCGTCTGCGGCTGCATCGGCTGACGCGCTTCACCGACTACCTGGCGCGCCTGGAGCGCCAGCCGGAGGCCCGCGAGTGGGAGGCCTTCACCAATGCCCTGACCACCAACCTCACGGCCTTCTTCCGCGAGGCGCACCATTTCCCGCTGCTGGCCAGCCACGTCCAGTCGCGCGGCGGGCCGGTTCGCGTGTGGTGCGCGGCGGCGTCGACCGGTGAAGAACCGTACTCGATCGCCATGACGCTCAGCGAGACCCTGGGGGCGCATGCCCGCGAGGCTCGGGTGCTGGCCACGGACATCGACACCGACGCCCTGACGCGAGCGCGCGAGGCGGTCTACCCGCTGGAGCAGGTGCTCAAGCTGCCCGACGAGCGCCGCAAGCGCTTCTTCCTGCGGGGTGGCGGCACCCGTGCCGGGCTGGCGCGAATCCGCCCCGAACTGATGTCGATGGTGGAGTTTCGCCCGCTCAACCTGCTGGCGCCGTCATGGCCGATCGAAGGGCCCTTCGATGCGATCTTCTGTCGCAACGTGATGATCTACTTCGACAAGGAGACGCAGGCGCGCATCCTCGACCGGTTCGTGCCGCTGCTCAAGCCGGACGGCCTGCTCTTCGCCGGCCATTCGGAAAACTTTTCCTACATCAGCCAGGCATTCCGCCTGCGCGGCCAGACGGTCTACGAGCTGGCCGATTCCGCCTCAAGTCGTGCGGCAAGCCGCCGATAAGAAGACACAGCGACTCGGCGGCTGCCCCAGGGCGCGGCCGGGCAATGGATAGGAGACCCTCTCTTGAGTGCCCCGAAGATCAAGGTGTTGTGCGTCGACGACTCGGCGTTGATTCGTGACCTGATGACGGAAATCATCAATGCGCACGATGACATGGAAGTGGTGGCGACGGCGCCCGATCCGCTGGTGGCACGAGACCTGATCAAGCGTACCAACCCCGACGTCCTGACCCTCGACGTGGAGATGCCGCGCATGGACGGCATCGACTTCCTCGAGCGGCTGATGCGGCTGCGGCCCATGCCCGTGCTGATGGTATCGTCGCTCACCCAGGCCGGCTCGGAGGTGACGCTCAAGGCGCTGGAGCTGGGGGCGGTGGACTTCATCGCCAAGCCGCAGCTGGGCATTCGCAGCGGCATGCTCGAGTACAGCGAGATGATCGCCGACAAGCTGCGTGCCGCCGCCCGCTCGCGGCCACGGGCCGCCCCTCGCCGGGACGCGCCGCGTGCCGCGACCCCCGTCAGGGCGCCGCTGATCTCGAGCGAGAAGCTGATCATCATCGGCGCCTCGACGGGGGGGACCGAGGCCATCCGCCAGGTCCTGGAACCGTTGCCCGCCAACTCGCCGGCCATCCTGATCACCCAGCACATGCCGGGCGGTTTCACCCGCTCCTTCGCGGAGCGGCTCGATCGGCTGTGTCGCATTCAGGTCAAGGAGGCCGAGGAGGGCGAGCGCGTGCTGCCCGGGCATGCCTACATCGCGCCCGGGGATCGCCACCTCAAGCTGGCGCGCAGCGGGGCCAACTACGTGGTCAGGCTCGACGACGGCGAGCCGGTCAACCGCCATCGCCCCTCGGTTGACGTGCTGTTTCATTCCGCCGCGGTCAACGCCGGCCGCAACGCGGTCGGCGCGCTGCTGACCGGCATGGGGCGTGACGGGGCCGCGGGGCTGCTCGAGATGCGCCAGGCGGGCGCCCACACCCTGGCCCAGAGCGAGGAAACCTGCGTGGTCTACGGCATGCCGCGTGAAGCCGTGGCGCTGGGCGCGGCCGTCGACATCGTCGATCTCGACCAGATGGCCTCGCGGATCATGCAGCTGGTCGCTGCCTCCGGGCGGGCGCAGCGCGTCTGAACCGGCGATGCCGGCCGGCGAGGGTCGGCATCGCCATGAAACTACCCTGAACACATCGATTGATAACGAGGAACGACGATGGCCGACAAGAACATGAGCATCCTGGTGGTCGATGACTTCCCCACCATGCGCCGCATCGTGCGCAGCTTGCTCAAGGAGCTGGGCTACAGCAACGTCGAGGAAGCCGAGGACGGCCAGGATGCACTGGGCAAGCTGCGTGGCGGCGGCTTCGAGTTCGTCGTGTCCGACTGGAACATGCCGAACCTCGACGGCCTGGAAATGCTCAAGCAGATCCGCGCCGACGACGCCCTGAAATCCCTGCCGGTGCTGATGGTGACCGCCGAGGCCAAGAAGGAAAACATCATTGCCGCGGCCCAGGCCGGTGCCAACGGCTATGTCGTCAAGCCCTTCACGGCCGCGACCCTGGAAGAGAAGCTCAACAAGATCTTCGAAAAACTCGGCAAGTGAGTGCCGTAGCGAGGGAGGGTTAGCCATGAGTGCTGAAGCGCAGCACACCGGAACACAGGCCAGCGACGACCTGATCCAGCGCATTGGCCAGTTGACCCGCATGCTGCGTGACAGCATGCGGGAGCTGGGCCTGGACAAGGAGATCGAGAAGGCCGCGGAGGCGATCCCGGATGCCCGGGACCGGCTCAGTTACGTCGCCTCGATGACCGAGCAGGCCGCCGAGCGGGCGCTCAATGCCATCGACCGCGCCCAGCCCCTGCAGGAGTCGCTGGAGGAGCGGGCGCGATCACTCGATGCCCGCTGGGCCGACTGGTTTGCCGAGCCCAAGGAGCTCGACGAGGCCAAGGCGCTGGTACAGGACACCCGGGCCTACCTGGGCGACGTGCCGACGCAGACCAAGGCCACCAACGCCGAGCTGTTCGAGATCATGATGGCCCAGGACTTTCAGGACCTGACCGGCCAGGTGATCAAGCGGATGATGGACATGATCCGCGAGATCGAGAACCAGCTGGTGCAGGTGCTGCTGGACAACGTTCCCGACAGCCAGGATCGCCAGGAGCTGCGCCGCTCGATGGAGAACGAGCGCGAGGCGTCGCTGCTCAACGGTCCGCAGGTCAAGCCGGAGGGCGAGGACGTGGTCAGCAGCCAGGACCAGGTCGACGATCTGCTGGATTCGCTGGGCTTCTGAGCGCGACAGGCGCCTTGCGGCGCCGTCTGCACGACACTCCCGCCAGCGCGGCAATCGAGGATTAGCGCTCGATTCGTCGCGCTTTTTGCGTGTTCGTCCGCCGGGTCGGCCACGCAGAATAAGCCACGATTCCGCAAGGGCCAGGATGTGGCACAGAGGCGATGGCCGAGGACAGCAGCGACGAGGACAAGACAGAAGACCCGACGCCACGCCGCCTCGAGAAGGCGCGTGAAGAAGGGCAGATCGCTCGTTCGCGGGAGCTGACCACCTTCCTGATGCTGATGGCCGGGGTGGGCGGTCTGTGGAGCCTGGGTGCGCAGCTCTACGACCAGCTCGGCCTGATGATGGAGCAGGCCTTTCTCTTCGATCGCGGCATCGCCTTCGACACCACGCGCATGCTGGCCAAGCTGTGGACGCTGGGCGAACACAGCCTGGTGGCCGTGCTGCCGCTGTTCCTGCTGCTTACCGTGGTGGCTGCCGTGGCTCCGGCCCTGCTGGGCGGCTGGGTGCTGTCGGGCAAGTCGCTCAAGCCGCAGCCCTCCAAGCTCAACCCGCTCAAGGGCATCAAGCGCCTGGTCTCGTCGCAGATCGTCGCCGAACTGGCCAAGGCGATCGCCAAGTCGCTGCTCACCGGCAGCGTGGCCGGGGTCTTCGTGTGGTTCAAGCGCGACGAGCTGCTGGGACTGATGAGTCAGCCGCTCGAGCAGGCCCTGGCCCATGCCATGCGGCTGGCGGCGGTGTGCTGCGCGCTGATCGTGCTCTCGCTGGTGGTGGTGATCCTCATCGACGTGCCCTATCAGCTGTGGAGTCACAACAAGAAGCTGCGCATGACCAAGGACGAGATCAAGAAGGAGCACAAGGAGTCGGAGGGCGACCCGCAGATCAAGGGGCGGATCCGCCAGCAGCAGCAGGCCATGGCGCGCGGGCGCATGATGAGCAAGGTGCCCGAGGCCGACGTGATCGTCACCAACCCGACCCATTACGCCGTGGCGCTGAGTTACCGCGATGGCGAGATGGGCGCACCGCGGGTGATCGCCAAGGGGGCGGACGCCGTGGCGGCACGGATCCGCGAGATCGGCGACGAGCACCAGGTGCCCCGGCTCGAGGCGCCGCCGCTGGCGCGGGCCCTGTATCGTCACGTCGACCTGGATCAGGAGATCCCGGTCGACCTCTACACGGCGGTCGCCGAGGTCATGGCCTGGGCCTTCCGCCTGCATCAGGTACGTCGCGATGGCGGCGAGGTACCCGAGCCGCCCGGCAACCTGCCGATACCGGCCGCCCTGGATGACGATGCCGCATCGTCCCGCGAGGAGACGCCATGAATCTGATGGATACGCTGGGCCGCCAGAACTGGCTCGGCGATGCCCGAATGAAGCTGCTGGCCGGGCCTCTGCTGATCATCATGATCCTGTCGATGATGATCCTGCCGCTGCCGCCGTTCGCGCTCGACATGTTCTTCACCTTCAACATCGCCATGTCGGTGATGGTGCTGCTGGTCAGCATGTTCACCCAGAAGCCGCTGGACTTCGCGGCGTTTCCCGCGGTGCTGCTGTTCACCACCTTGCTGCGGCTCTCGCTCAACGTGGCCTCGACCCGCGTGGTGCTGATGAACGGCGACGCGGGCGGCGACGCGGCCGGCAAGGTGATCGAGGCGTTCGGCGAATTCCTGATCGGCGGCAACTTCGCCGTCGGCCTGGTGGTATTCCTGATCCTGGTGATCATCAACTTCATGGTCATCACCAAGGGGGCGGGGCGCATCGCCGAGGTGGGCGCGCGCTTCACCCTGGACTCCATGCCCGGCAAGCAGATGGCCATCGACGCCGACCTCAACGCCGGCCTGATCGGCGAGGAGGACGCCAAGCAGCGTCGCGCCGAGGTCGCCCAGGAAGCCGACTTCTACGGGTCGATGGACGGGGCCAGCAAGTTCGTGCGCGGCGACGCCGTGGCGGGCCTTATCATCATGGTGGTCAACCTGATCGGCGGGCTGCTGATCGGCGTGATCCAGCACGACATGGCGGTGGCCGACGCCGCGCGCACCTATGCGCTGCTGACCATCGGCGACGGCCTGGTGGCGCAGATTCCGGCGCTGGTGATTTCCACCGCCGCCGGTGTCACCGTCTCGCGGGTCAACACCGAGCAGGACGTCGGCCAGCAGATGATCTCGCAGCTGTTCGCCAATCCGCAGGTGCTGGTGCTGGCCGCCTGCGTGATGGGGCTGCTGGGGCTGGTGCCGGGCATGCCCAACCTGGTCTTCCTGCTGTTCAGTACCCTGCTGGGGTCGCTGGCCTGGTGGATGATCCGCCAGCGCGACGACAAGCTGGCCGAGCAGGCCACCCAGGAGGCGCCGCCGCCGTCGCCCGAGGTGCCCGAGGCCAGCTGGGACGACGTCCAGCTGGTGGACACCCTGGGGCTGGAAGTCGGCCATCGCCTGATTCCGCTGGTCGATCACCGTCAGGACGGCGAGCTGCTGGGGCGCATCAAGAGTGTGCGCAAGAAGTTCGCCCAGGAGGTCGGCTTCCTGCCCCCCGTGGTGCACATCCGCGACAATCTCGAACTGGGTCCCAACACCTACGTGCTGACCCTGAAGGGCGTGGAGATCGGTCGCGCCGAGGCGCATCCCGGCAAGTGGCTGGCCATCGATCCCGGCCAGGTCTCGGGCCAGCTGGAGGGCACGCCGACCCAGGACCCGGCCTTCGGGCTGCCCGCCGTGTGGATCGACGCCGGCCAGCGCGAGCACGCCCAGGTCTACGGCTACACGGTGGTCGATGCCAGCACGGTGGTGGCGACGCATCTCAATCACCTGCTGCACCGCCACGCCGGCGACATGCTGGGCCGCCAGGAGACCCAGCAGCTGCTCGACAAGCTGGGCGAGGAGAGCAAGTCGCTGGTCGAGGATGTGGTGCCCAAGCTGGTGTCGCTGACCACCCTGCAGCGCCTGCTGCAGAACCTGCTCGAGGAGGAGGTGTCGATTCGCGACCTGCGGACCATCCTCGATACCCTGGCCGAGCACGCCTCGCCGCAGAGCGACACCCAGGACCTGACCGCGGTGGTGCGCGTGGCGCTGGGCCGCGCGATCACCCAGCAGTGGTTCCCCGGCCAGGGCGAGCTGCACGTCATCGGCCTGGACGCCAACCTCGAGCAGGTGCTCAGCCAGGCGATGAACGGCGGCGGCGCCATCGAGCCGGGGCTGGCCGACACCCTGATGCAGCAGACCGAAGCGGCGGTGACCCGCCAGGAGGCCCTGGGCGAGCCCACGGTGCTGGTGGTGCCGCACAGCCTGCGGCCGCTGCTGTCGCGCTTCCTGCGCCGCCGGCTGCGTCAGCTGGTGGTGATGTCGCAGGCCGAGATTCCCGATGATCGAACCATCCGCGTCACCGCTCTGGTCGGAGGCCGTCAATAATGAGTGTTCAGCGTTTCGTCGGTGCCAACAGTCGCGAGGCCATGCGCCGGGTGCGGGCCGCACTGGGCGATGACGCCCTGATCCTGGCCAATCGTCGGGTCGCCGAGGGGGTCGAGATCCTGGCGCTGGCCGAGGAGATGGTGCCGCCGGCGGGGCCGGGGCCGGGGTCGGCCGTCGGTGAGGCGCGTCCCGCCGGCGAAGCGCCGGATCGTCCGAGTGGCGCTCATGCCGGGCCGGCCTCCCGTCCTGCCGGCTCGTCGCCCGCGGCTGCGCCGCCGGCGGTTTCCCGTCCGGCACCCTCGGCCCCTGCCGAGCACACGCCGCCCCCGGACACGGCGGCCCCGAGTCCGGGCGACCCGCGTCCGGGCGACCCGCGTCCGGGCGACCCGAATCCGGGCGACCCGTTCGCCGCCTTCAGCGAACGGCTGCTCGGCGAGATGCAGGACCTGCGCGCGCTGCTGGTCGGCCGTCAGGAGGCCGCCGCTCCGGTGGGCACGGCCGAGGACGACAATCGCGTGATGCTCAACCGCCGCCTGCAGGGCGCCGGCTACGGCAATGCCCTGGCCCGGGAGCTGCTCGACGCCCTGCCGCTGGAGCTCGTCCATGCGACGGCGGAGGCGGCCCTGGCCTGGCTGGAGCGGCAGCTGGTCTCGCGGCTGGCCGTGCTGGACGACGAGTCCCGGCTGCTCGACGAGGGCGGCGTCTTCGCGCTGCTGGGGCCCACCGGGGTGGGCAAGACCACCACCACCGCCAAGCTGGCGGCCCGCTACGTGATGCGCCACGGCGCGGGCGGGGTCGCGCTGGTGACCACCGACAGCTACCGCATCGGCGCCCACGAGCAGCTGCGCATCTATGCCCGGCTGATGGGCGCCGAGGTGCATGCGCTGGATGCCGACGCGCCGCTGGACGATCTGCTGGCGCGCCTGGCCGACAAGCGCCTGGTGATCATCGATACCGTGGGCATGAGCCAGCGCGACCGCCGGCTGGTCGATCAGGTGGCCAGGCTGGGGCAGGGGGCGCGACCCGTGCGGCGGCTGTTGCTGCTCAATGCGGCGAGTCACGGCGAGACCCTCGAGGAGGTGGTCGAGACCTACCAGCGGGCCTCGTTGGCCGCCGGCGCGCCGCTGTATGGCGCGATTCTCACCAAGGTCGACGAGGCACCGCGGCTGGGGGCGGTACTGGACATCGCCATCCGCCACGACCTGCGGCTGCACTATGTCTCCCAGGGCCAGCAGGTGCCGGAGGATCTGCGCCTGGTCGACCCGCATGGGCTGGTCGGGCAGTCGCTGACCCCCGTCGACGACTCGGCCTTCGTCGGCGAGCCGCTGGCCTGGCAGGCGACCCCCTCGGCGCGGCGCTGGCGAGGACTGTCCCGCAGCCTGCTGGGGCAGGGCCGCTCGCTGGCGGTGGTGATGGCGCAGCTGCGGGCCCGCGTCGGCGGCGTGGCCGCGCTCGACGCCGCCTGGCCGCTGCAGGGGCTGCCGCTGGCGCGGCAACAGGCGCACCTCGACCGGTTGCGGGGCCTGCCCGCGATCGGCGAGGAGGCGGCGGCGGTGATGCTCTGGTCACGCCACGGGCCGATCAAGGGCAGCCAGTGCCGTCTGCCGGCGCTGTGTCTCAATGCCCGGGGGCTGCCGCTGGCGGCGCCCTGGCCGAGCCACTGCCAGCCGGCGGGCGAGGCGGAGAGGCTGGCTGCCGTCGAGACGCGGCTGGGTGTCGATCGTCATTTCCTGCCCCGCTGTCCCTCGGCCGCGGCCCGCCGGCATCTGCTGGATGCCGGCAGCGACTGGCTGGCGCTGGCCCAGGCCAATACGCGGGTGATCTTCGAAGGCGAGCGGCTGGCGCTGAAGGCGCTCGCCGAGCAGGCGGGCGTGCATGACACGCTGAACTGTCGGTACCGGGGGCGGGAGGGCCGCCTGGCGACGGGCTGGCTGCCGGTGTCGCTGAGCGATGGAACCCCGCTCCAGGCCTGGTTCGCGGTACTGCGCGACCCGGACACCGGCCGCCGACGCCTGACGCGCTACTGGCTCGCGGCGGACAAGGCCGCGGCCTCGCGCCCGGTGCTGCTGGTCGCGCACCTGGTCGCCGAGGAATGGAGCTCGCTGGCCGGCCGCGCCTGGCAATGGCTGGCGCCGGAGGCCGGCGAGGGTGTCGACACCGAGTTGCGTGCCTGGCTGGCCTCCGCGCTCGCCGCCCTGGCGGTGCGCCTCGATCAGGAAACCGCCGACTGGGCGATGGATGTGCGCGGTCATCTGCTGGCATTGCTGGGCGGCTCGCGCAAGCGCAGCGCCGCCGTCCTGCTCGAGGCCCTGTGGCACCTGCTGGCCGCCCGCGACGCCTTCGTGCTGGCGGCCGGGCCCTTGCTGGGCGGAGGTGACGACGCCTCATGAGTGACGGGGATCAGGCCGCCGGCCTGCGACGCTGGGCCGCCGAGATGGCGCCGGTGCCGGAGGCCGACGACAGCAGCGAGCGGGCAGAGGCGGTGACGCCGGAAACGCAAACGCCTGCCACGGCGGAGGAAACCGGGACGCCGACCTGGATTGTCGAGGCGTTACTGGAGCTGGCAGCGTCCCCCGCCGTGGTGGCCGAGACGGCGCCCGCGCCGCGCCGGCTGCTGCTGGTGCTGGGGCTGCCGGGCGGTGATGAGGCGGACACCCGGCCGGTCAGCGAGGCGCTGGCCCGCTGGCAGGCACAGGGCCAGCAGTGGGTCGGCGAGGCGGACGCCTGGCGCATCGTGCCCACGTCGGTGGACAGTCCGCACCTGCCGACCCTGGTCGGCGAGCAGTCGCGCTGGGCGCTGTGGGTGGGCAATGATGCCGAGGCCTTTCGGCGCACCTACCGCCTGCTGAAACGACTGGCGCAGCGGGGTGGTCCGCGCCGGCTGCTGCTGGTGCATCCGCCGCTGGCCTCGCGGGTCGGACTGCTGGCCAACCTGCAGCAGGCCGCGGCGAGCTTCTTCGGCTTCGAGCTGTGGATCGTGCCCGTTCCCCGGCGTCGGCGACCCGACGCATGAGCCGGGCGCGGCGCTTGTCGGCCGGGCTGCTGGTGGCCGGGCTGCTGCTGATGGCCGGGCCGGCCAGCGGTGCGGGAAGCTGGGTAGGGCGGGCGCCGGGCGTGACGCTGGGCACGCCCGGGCGCGTGGCAACCGCCGAGCCCATCACGCCACCGCCGGGGCTGCGGCCCGGGCGCATCACCACCGTGTCCTGGCGGTTCCGGGTGCCGGCGGGTCTGCCGGGGCTGGATGCCTGGCTGTGCCATCCCCGCCGTTGCCTGGAATTGCCGGCGGCGCGCGGGCGCAGTGAGGCCCTGCGCGGTCTGCCGGCCCGCGAGCCGCTGACCCTGCGCTTTCGCCTGCCGCCCGGCACCCGGCGTGGTGCGGTACCTTTCACCGGACTCCAGGTGATCGTCAACTATCGCGAGACGCAAAACGCTAAATAGCCCGAGACCCGGTCAGGTATTCGCCGCTTGGGGTGTCCGGCGAGAGCGACATAATGCCGGTATCGGTCGCCGCTCGGCGCCGCCACCGGCTGCAGGCTTGGAACCGAAGATGTACACGGCACAGGGTAAAATCGATCAACGGGCCTTGCTGGACCAGTACCTGCCCGTCGTCCGGCGCCAGGCGCTGGCGCTCCAGGTTCGCCTGCCGGCCAGCGTCGATCTGGACGACCTGATTCAGGCCGGCATGGTCGGACTGCTCGATGCCCTGGGGCGCTACAGCGCCGAGCAGGGGGCGAGCCTGGCGACCTATGCCAGCCAGCGGATTCGCGGGGCGATGATCGACGAGCTGCGCAGTCGCGACTGGGTGCCGCGCAGCGTCCGCCGCCATGCCCGCGAGATCGACGAGACCATCCGCCGGCTCGAGCAGCAGCTGGGGCGTCAGGCCGAGGAGCGCGAGATCGCCGACGCCCTGGCGCTGGAGGTCGACGAGTATCGCCAGCGACTGGCCGACACCAACGGCGGCCACCTGATGGGGCTCGACGAGATCATCGCCGAGGGCGGTGAACCCGAGGCCGGTGATGGCGCACCGCCGTCACCCTTCGAGGCGCTGGCCGGCTCGCAGCAGCGCGAGCGCCTGGTCGCGGCGATCGAGCAGCTTCCCGAACGCGAGAAGCTGCTGCTCGGCCTGTACTATCAGGAAGAGCTCAACCTCAAGGAGATCGGGGCGGTGCTCGGGGTCAGCGAATCCCGGGTCTGCCAGCTTCACAGTCAGGCGGTGGCCCGTCTGCGCAGCCGCCTCAGGGCCGCCGAGGAGGCCGAGGACTGAGCCGGCTTTCGTGCCTCCCTCTGTTGATGGCCTGTCGAGCCGAGGCGATCAGCCCGTTTCGGCGGCTTCTCCCGTCGTTTCCTTCTCTTCCGTCCCTTTCGTGCCTTCGGGGGCCTGCCACTGGCGCCGGAGCCCTTCCGCGATCTGTTCGGCCACGCTGTTCCAGCTTTTCCCCAGGGCCTTGACCAGCGCCGGGTAGCCGTCCTGCTCCAGCACTTCGCTGGCCTGGAAGGACGACTGTCGGCGAAGCTCGCCCTGCCCGTCACGCAGCTGCCAGAGTCCGCCGGCGATGGCCCGGCCGTCGTAGCGGCCCTGGAACTGCTCGACCTCCACGGACAGGTGCCAGGCCGTGTCGGGGCCGGTGCCTCCGAGCACGCGCGCCCCGGGCAGGGCACGGCTCAGCCGCTGACGCAGCGTCCGCGCCAGCTGCCGGTCGAGCGGTTCCGCCCACTGGTGCCGGCCGGCCGCCTGCAGGCGCAGGGGATCGGTCTGCAGCACGATGCCGGCGTCATCCAGGTAGCGGGCGACGCGCACGTCGTCGATGACCAGGGTGTGCTCGGCCGGACCCCGCACGGCAGAGGACGTGGTCGTGTCGCCGGCCGGCAGCAGGTAGCGTTCGGTGGCCGGCCCGCCGCCGCTGGCGCAGCCGGCCAGCAGGGCGCCCAGCAGCATCAGGCAAAGCGGCTTGGTGACTTGCATCCCTTCATCTCCCTGTCAAGGTCAGCGCTCGGGGGCCCGCGGGACCGGATCACTCGACGGCTTTCGATCGAAGATCAGCGCATTGGGCTGCTCCTCGAGGGTCTTCGCCAGCGGCTGCAGGTCCCGGACCAGGCGTTCGATGCCCTGCAGGGTGTCGTTGAGCTGGCGATAGGCCGCGGAGTCCGGCGACAGGCCGTCGAGGGTGGTGCGCAGGTTCTCGAGCGTGCGGTTGAGATTGCCGGGGATCTGGCGGGTCGCCGGGTCATCCAGCATGGCGCGCAGTGCCTCGGCGCTGTGCTGGACTTCCTCGAGGGTGGCCTGCGAGGTGGCCAGGGTCTGATCGAGCTTGTCGAGTATCGGTTCCACCTGCAGGGCGTTGAGCTTGTCGAGCAGGTTGGAGACCTTCTGCTCGATCTGCGCGAAGCCGCCGGCGGTGGTGGGGAAGACCGTCTTGCCCTCGAAGGTTTCCGCCTGATAGTCGCCGCGCAGTTCCTTGTCGAAGTTGAGGTCCACGAACAGCGCGCCGGTGAGCAGGTTGCCGGCCTTGAGCGAGGCGCGCAGCCCGTAGTCGAACATCCGCGTGAAGCGCTCGTGCCAGGCATTGAGGTCGATCGGTGCGTCGCTGCCGGCATTCAGCCGCTGGGGCTCGATGCGGATCAGCACGGGAATGGCGAAGCGCTGGCGGGTGTCGGGCTGCGGCGCGGTGAAGTGCCAGGGCACGCTGACCACGGTGCCGACGCGCACGCCGCGGTACTCCACCGGCGAGCCCTTGGAGAGCCCGCGCACGGTGTCGTCGACCAGCATCACGTATTCCAGATAGCGGTTGTAGGTGCCCTGCAGGGCGCTCTCCTCGTCGGGGAAGAGCTGATAGGTGCTGTCCGGCCTGGCCTTGGGGCCGGGAGCGACATCCTCGGGGATGCCGAAGGTCACGCCGCCGCCGACCACCGCCTCGAGGGATTCCACGTTCAGGCTGACCCCTTCGGAATCGAGGCTGACGTTGATGCCCGAGGCCGACCAGAAGCGGGTCGCCTCGGTGATCAGCACGTCATAGGGGGACTCGATGAACAGCCGGTGGTGCATCTCGCGATCCTCGGGGTCGAAGGTGGCGTCTTCCACCCGGCCCACCGTGAAGCCCTGGTAGGTGACCGGGTCGCCGACCCGCAGCGAGCTGCCCAGCTGGCTGATCAGGTTGATGCGGATGCCCTCGGCGCCCGGCGGGGCGACCGGCGGCTGCTCCAGGACCTTGAAATGGTAGCGGGATTCGTCGCTCTGGCCGGGCTGCAGCTGGATGTAGGCCCCCGAGAGCACGGTATTGAGGCCGCTGATGCCCTCGCGCCCGATGCGTGGCTTGACCACCCAGAACTGGGTGCCTGCGTTGAGCATGCGCTCGGCATCCTCGCTCATCCGCGCGGTGACCACCGTGTGGCTCAGGTCGTCCGACAGGCGCACGCTCTCGACGCGGCCGACCTCGACGTTGCGGGTCTTGATCAGCGTCTTGCCGGCCTCGATGCCCTCGGCGTTGGGCATCTCCAGGGTGATCTGCGGTCCGCGCCGGCTGACATTGTCGTACACCAGCCACAGGCCGAGCGCCAGCGCGACCAGGGGCACGATCCAGATCGGCGAGATGCGTGACTGGGCATGGCGACGGGCGCGGTGCGCTTCAGGCATGGGAGGCTTCCTTCTCGGGGGGCCGCGGCGCCTGCCACAGCAGGCGCGGGTCGAAGCTGATGGCGGCCAGCATGGTCAGCACGACCACGGCGGCGAAGGCCAGGGCGGCGGGCCCGGGGGTGATCGACATCAGGGCGCCGGCGCGGATCAGGGCGACGAGGATGGCCACCACGAAGACATCGACCATCGACCAGCGACCGATCAGCTCGGTGAGACGATACAGCCGGGTACGGGTCATGCGAAAGCGTCCGGCACGATGGCGCAGCGCGAAGCACAGCCAGCCCAG
Organism: Modicisalibacter tunisiensis; assembly: GCF_020148005.1. Taxonomy (GTDB): domain Bacteria; phylum Pseudomonadota; class Gammaproteobacteria; order Pseudomonadales; family Halomonadaceae; genus Modicisalibacter; species Modicisalibacter tunisiensis. Next base: position 2,516,405 of record NZ_JAGXFD010000001.1, read on the forward strand.
GGCCAGCAGCTTGCCCACCGGGACCAGTACGCTGGCGATGAAGATCACCAGTGCCACGGGGTAGGAGCCCATCTGCCAGAGCTGCACGACACCGCCGATGATGGTCGAGGGATGCGCCTCGCCCAGGTGCGTGGTGACCATGATCGGGTAGAGATTCGCCGGCAGGTACATGAAGGACGCCGCGATGATCAGCGCCCAGGTGCGCTGCAGGCTGTTCGGCAGGCGGGCGTGGAGGTGCTCGCCGCAGCGCCGGCAGCGGCCGTTCCCCTGTTCATCGAGGCGGTTGACCAGCCCGCACGTGGGGCAGCCCGACAGCCCCTGCTCGGCTGCCGTGGCGCCGGTGCGGCTCCCGGCCGGGGCCAGTGGCTCGCCGGTCAGCGAGAACCACAGCCAGTCGCGGTCCAGCGACAGGGTGGTCAGCAGCAGCAGCAGGGCGAAGGCGCAGAAGGCCCAGAAGGCGACGCCCAGGCTGATCGCGGCGAGGCTGGCGATCTTGATCAGGCTCACCAGCGCGCCGACGATGAACACGTCGGCCATCATCCACGGGTGCATGTGCACCAGCGAGCGCGCGATGCCCCGGCTCAGCGGCAGGGGGTGGCGGCGGAGCAGGCCGATGTGCAGCCAGATCACGCTGCACAGATAGAGCGCCGGCAGCACGGCGATGGTGAGCATGACGGCGATCGCCACCAGCGGCTGATGGAAGTGCACCAGGCTCGCGGCGGTGTCGTAGAGCCCGATGCGGTTGCCGACGCCGCTGATCTCGAAGCTGATGAAGGGAAAGGCCACTGCCACGACGAGCGCCACCAGTGCGGCCGCGGCCAGGGCCAGGCTGCGCTGGGCCGGCTGGGCGTGCCGGGTGACCAGGGTGTGCCCGCAGCGCGGGCAGTCGGCGCGCTCGCCCGGGCGCAGCGGCGGCAGAGCCACCAGCCAGTCGCACTCGTGGCAGACGCGCAGCCGGCGTCGCGTCCTCGGGGCAGGCGCGAGCGGGAGGGGGAACGTGGCCGGCGACGGCATCCGAGAGATCACCGGCATGCAAGAGGCGCGTTGCACATGCGGCTAGTGTAACCCTTTCATGGTCCGCGTCGAACACCGTTTCGTGCCGGCGCGGCTGGCCGCCACGACCGATCTTGGGCATCATGCGGCGTTCCGGAGCCGCGTCGGCTCCACCGAGTCATGACCAAGGGAGTCTACACGTGCTATTGGCAATCGCAGCCATCCTCGTCGGCCTCGTGCTGCTGGTGTGGAGCGCCGATCGCTTCATCGACGGCGCCGCGGCCACGGCCGCCCACCTGGGCGTGCCCTCGTTGCTGATCGGCATCCTGATCATCGGCTTCGGCACCTCGGCGCCGGAGATGATGGTCTCGGCGCTGGCGGCGCTGGATGGCAACCCCGGGCTGGCGCTGGGCAATGCCTACGGGTCGAACATCGCCAACATCGGCCTGATCCTGGGGGTCGTGGCCCTGGTCAGCCCTCTGGCCGTGCACTCCCAGGTCATCCGTCAGGAGCTGCCGCTGCTGGGCCTGGCCACCCTGATCGCCGGCGCGCTGCTGCTCAATGGCACGATCTCGCGGCTGGATGGCGTGCTGCTGCTGGTCATGCTGGTCGGGGTGATGACCCTGAGCGTGATCCGCGCACGTCGGCAGGGCGGGGATGCGCTCGGCGCCAATACCCAGGAGAGCATGGCCGAACACCCCATGTCGCTGCGTGCCGGCATCGTCTGGACGCTGGTCGGCCTGCTGCTGCTGATCGTCAGTTCGCGACTGCTGGTGTGGGGGGCGGTCTACGTGGCCCAGGCCTTCGGCGTCAGCGACCTGATCATCGGTCTCACCGTCGTGGCGCTGGGTACCTCGCTGCCGGAGCTGGCCTCGTCGATCGCCGCCGTGCGCAAGAACGAGCACGACCTGGTGCTGGGCAACGTGGTGGGCTCCAACCTGTTCAACCTGCTGGCGGTGGTGGGCCTGGCGGCGGTGATCGCGCCGATCGACGTCGATGCCGAGGTGCTGGTTCGCGACTGGCCGGTGATGGCGGTGCTGACGCTGGCCCTGCTGATCTTCGGCATCGGCCTGCGCGGCCAGGGGCGCATCAGCCGGTTCGAGGCGCTCACGCTGCTGCTGGCCTACCTGGGCTACAACGCCTATCTGGTCCATACCCTCGTCCGCGCGGTCTGAGCGCCCCCGCGGCTCTCTCGCTATCCCAAGCAACCCACGATGAGGCCCGGTCCGGTCGGGATCATCATGCGGCAACATGCCCTACCCGGGTGCGGCAACGCGCCCCATTTTCTGCCTTAAGTGCATGCCACGGCGGGCGTATCATGAATCCCGAGCTTGCCTGGCTCGCGGGACGGGAGCGTCTACGCTGACAGGCAATGGTGAATCGTGAACGCCTGCGCGACGGCCACGCGGCCCGAGAGATAACCATCCCACGCAGCGACGATGATCCAGGCCCTGACTTCATCGAGGTATCGTCATGGAACTAGATCCGATCCTGCTGTCGCGATTGCAATTCGCGTTCGTGGTGTCCTTCCACGCCATCTTCCCGGTCTTCACCATCGGGCTGGCCTCCTACCTGGCCCTGCTCTACGGGCTGTTCGTCAAGACCGGCAACCCCGCCTGGGAGCGCCTCGCCGAGCTCTGGACCCGGGTCTTCGCCGTGGTCTTCGGCATGGGGGTGGTCTCGGGCATCGTCATGTCGTTCCAGTTCGGCACCAACTGGAGCAACTTCGCCCAGGCCACGTCGAACTTCCTGGGACCGATGCTCAGCTACGAGGTGATCACCGCGTTCTTCCTCGAGGCCGGCTTCCTCGGCGTGCTGCTGTTCGGCCGCCATCGCGTGTCGCCCAGGGTTCACCTGTTCGCGGCGATCATGGTGGCGATCGGCACGTTGATCTCGGCGTTCTGGATCCTGGCCACCAACAGCTGGATGCAGACGCCGGCCGGCGTCGAGTACCGGGACGGCGTCTTCCATGTCACCTCGTGGCTGGAGGCGATCTTCAACCCGTCGTTCCCGTATCGCCTGGCCCACATGGTCATCGCCTCCTTCCTGACCGGCGGGTTCGTGGTGGCCGGGGTGAGCGCCTGGTATCTGCTGCGCGGTCACGATGTCGAGGCCAATCGCAAGGCGCTGTCGATGTCGCTGTGGCTGCTGCTGATCGCCGCGCCGGTGCAGGCCGTGGTGGGCGACATGCACGGCCTCAACACCCTCGAGCATCAGCCCACCAAGGTGGCGGCCATGGAGGCCAACTGGGAGCGCGAGGCCGGCGTGCCGCTGCTGCTGTTCGCGCTGCCCGACAAGAGCGCCCAGAGCAACCATTTCGAGATCGGCATTCCCCATATGGCGAGCCTGATACTCACCCACGAATGGAACGGCGAGGTCCCCGGGCTGCGCGAGGCGCCGGCCGACGAGCAGCCGCCGGTCTGGATCACCTTCTTCTCGTTCCGCGTCATGGTCGGGCTGGGGCTGCTGATGATCGCCTTCGCAGTGGCCGGCCTGTTGCTGCGTCGCGGCGGGCGCTTTTACACCAGCCGGCCCTTCCTGCAGGGCCTGCGGCTGATGAGCGTGGCGCCGTTCATCGCGGTCCTGGCGGGCTGGTTCGTCACCGAGACGGGCCGAGCCCCGTGGCTGGTCTACGGCATGATGACCCAGGCCGAGGCGGTCACGCCGTCGCTGACCGGCGGCATGGCGCTGTTCACGCTGCTCGGCTACGTGGCCGTCTACGCCGTGGTGTTCTATGCCGGCGTCTACTACCTCACCCGGGTGATCCGCCAGGGCATGACCGAGGAGGGCGAGGTCGAGGACGTGGAGCGGGCCATGCGCCCCCTGTCCGCGTCCCACGTGCCCTATGACGACGACTTCCGCGACGGCTACACCACCAGGAGCTGACCCATGGCGACTATCGACTTGTCTCTGATCTGGGCGGTGATCATCGCCTTCAGCGTCATCATGTACGTGCTGATGGACGGCTTCGACCTGGGCGTGGGGATCCTGTTTCCCCTCGCGCCGGACGAGGAGTCGCGCGACGTGATGATGAACTCCGTGGCGCCGATCTGGGACGGCAACGAGACCTGGCTGGTGCTGGGCGGGGCCGGGCTGCTGGGTGCCTTCCCGCTGGTCTACTCGATCCTGCTGCCGGCGCTCTACATCGGGGTCTTCCTGATGCTGGCCGGGCTGATCTTCCGCGGCATCGCCTTCGAGTTCCGCTTCAAGGCGCGGCGTTCGCGGCGCTGGTGGAACCTGGCCTTCGCCGGCGGCTCGGCGGTGGCCAGCTTCGCCCAGGGCGCCGTGGTGGGCACCTACATCCAGGGCTTCGAGACCGCGGACCGGGTCTTCACCGGCGGTGCGCTCGACTGGCTGACGCCGTTCTCGGTGCTCACCGGGCTGGGCATGATGGCCGGCTATGCGCTGCTGGGGGCCGCCTGGATCGCCATGAAGACCGAGGGCCGTATCCAGGAGTGGGCACGTGGGCTGGTCCGCCCGCTGCTGCTGGCGGTGCTGGGCGTCTTCGCCGCGGTGAGTCTGCTGACGCCGGCCATCGATCCCGATGTCGCGGCGCGCTGGTTCAGCCACATCGAGGTGATCTGGATCCTGCCCGTGCTGGCGCTGGGCTGTGCGCTGCTGGTCTGGCGCGGCGCCGCCCGCGGAGGCGAGAAGCTGCCGTTCCTGGCGACCATGGGCATGTTCGTCTTCACCTACCTGGGGCTGCTGGTCAGCCGCTGGCCCTACGTGATCCCGCCCGACTACACCCTGTGGGATGCCGCCTCGGCGCCCGGTTCCCAGCTGTTCCTGCTGGTCGGGATGCTGTTCGTGATTCCCATCATTCTCGGCTACACCGGCTGGGCCTACTGGGTCTTCCGCGGCAAGGTGCGCCCCGGCGAGGGGTATCACTGAACCGTCATGCTGGCCGATGACACGACGCCGCGCGCCTGGCTGGCCGAACTGGCCGGTCGGGTGCGCGGCTGGCTGTGGCTGACCGGCGCCGCCGGCCTGGCGGCGGGGCTGTGCACCGTGGTGCAGATGGGACTGCTGGCCTGGCTGGTGGACCAGCTGGTGACCCGGTCGCGTGATCCCGCCGAGCTGGCGCCCGTCTTCGGCCTGTTGCTGGGCGTGCTGGCGCTGCGCGCCGTCGCCCAGTGGGCGCAGGAGCGGGCGGCCTTCGAGGCCGGATACCGCGTGCGTGAACGGGTGCGCGAGCAGCTGCTCGATCATCTGGTGGCGCTGGGGCCGGTCGGGCTCGGCGATCGCCACACGGCGGGGCTGGGCCAGCAGTGGGTCGAGCAGGTCGAGGCCCTGGACGGCTATTTCGCCCGCTTTCTGCCCCAGCTGGGGCTGGTGATGGCGCTGCCGCTGGTGATCCTGGCCGTGGTGGCCTGGCTCGACTGGCTGGCGGCCCTGCTGCTGCTGGCCTCGGCGCCGCTGATTCCGCTGTTCATGGCGCTGGTGGGCATGGGCGCCGAACGCCTCAATCGCGAGCAGTTCGAGTCGGTGACCCGGCTGGCCGGGCATTTTCTCGACCGGGTGCGCGGCATCGCCACCCTGCAGCTGTTCAACCGCGCCCGGGAAAGCACCCGCGAGGTCTACGTCGCCGCCGACGACTACCGGCGTCGCAGCCTGCGCACGCTGCGTCTGGCCTTCCTGTCCTCGGCGGTGCTGGAGTTCTTCGCCTCGGTGGCGATCGCGGTGGTGGCGATCTACATCGGCTTCGGCCTGCTGGGCTACATCGCCTTCGGTCCTGCCGACTCGCTGACGCTGTTCAGCGGCCTGCTGATCCTGCTGCTGGCGCCGGAGTTCTTCCAGCCGCTGCGCACCCTGTCCCAGCATTACCACGACCGGGCCGCGGCGCTGGGTGCGGCCGACGGGCTCGTCGCGCTGCTCAAGGAGCCGGCTGCGGCACCGTTCCGGCCGGCGCCGGCCGACCGGGAGGCGCCGCGCATCACGCTGCGGGGCGTGACGCTGCGTCATCGCGGCCGCGACGCACGCCTTGGCCCCTTCGGTCTGAGCGTGGCGCCGGGCGAATGCGTGGCGCTGGTCGGGCCGTCCGGCAGCGGCAAGTCGTCGCTGCTGCAACTGCTGGGCGGTTTTTTGGCGCCGGAGGGCGGCGAGGCGACGATCACCCCGCGCGGGCCGCTGGCGTGGATGGACCAGCGGCCCTGGCTGGTGCAGGGCAGCCTGGCCGACAACCTGCGCCTCGCCGCCCCGGCGGCCGACGAGGCGGCGCTGTGGCAGGCGCTGTGCGAGGTGCACCTCGAGGCGCTGGTGGCCGGGCTGCCGGCAGGGCTAGACACACCACTGGGCGAGCGCGGAGTCGGGCTGTCCGGCGGGCAGGCGCAGCGGCTGGCGCTGGCCCGGGTGTTCCTCGCCGAGGCGCCGCTGCTGCTGCTCGACGAGCCCACCGCGGGGCTCGATGCGGACACCGAGGCGGCGGTGATCGAGGCGCTGCAACGGCTGATGCAGCGGGGGGCGACGGTGGTGATCGCCACCCATCAGCCGGCCCTGTGCGCGGCCGCCGATCGGGTGGTCGAGCTGAACGTGAGCGGGGCAAGCCGGGAGGTGGCGGATGTCTGAGTGTCAGGACGGTTCCCGTCCCGGACGCGGTTCGCTGGTCGCGGACTTCCGCCCCTGGCTGGGTCGGCTGGGGCGTCGCCGCCGTCGCCTGTGGCTGGGTGGGGCGCTGATGCTGCTGACGGCGGCCGCGGGGATCGGCCTGCTGGCGCTGTCCGGCTGGTTCATCACCGCGACGGCGGTCACCGGCGCGCTGATCGCGGCGGGCGTGGCGGCGACGCTCGAGGTCTACGTGCCGGGCGGCGGCATCCGTGCCTTCGCCGTGACCCGCACCGTGGCCCGCTACACCGAGCGGCTCTACAACCACGACACGGTGCTGCGGGTGCTGGCCGACCTGCGGGCCGACCTGTTCGCGGTGCTGGTGCGGCTGGATGGCCAGGCCTTGTCGCGGCTGCGGGCCTCGGAATGGCTCAACCGCCTGACCGCCGATATCGACACCCTGGACGGCCTGTACCTGCGCCTGCTGGCGCCGCCGGTGGTCGCCCTGCTGGCGATGCTGGCGGTGGTGGGGCTGCTGGGGATCATGGCGCCCCCGGTGGCCTGGGGCGCGGGCCTGGTGCTGGCGGCGCTGTGGGGCTGGCTGGTGATCGGCCAGCCGGCCTGGGGAATGACCCCCGGCCAGCGCGAGGTGGTGACCCGCGACCGGCTGCGCAGCCGGATGATCGAGCTGCTGCAGGGGCTGGCGGAGCTGCGCGGCTACGGCACCCTGGCGCCACGGCGCCAAGAGCTGGCGGCACTATCCCGGCGGCTGTATGCCGATCAGCGCCGGCTGGCGGCGCGTCAGGGGGTGGCCCAGGCGCTGGTCGGCTGCGGCGTGAGCGCGGCGGCGGTACTGGCGCTGTGGCTGGGCGCCCGGGCCCACGCCGCCGGGCATATCGGTGCCGCGACCCTGGTCATGTTGCCGCTGGCGGTGCTGGCGCTCGGCGAGGTGTTCGGTGCACTGCCGGGGGCCTTTACCCGCCTGGGCGGTACCCGCGCCGCGGCCCGCCGGCTCAATGCACTGGTCGCTACCTCGGGGCGGATTCGTCCGCCACGGGAGGCGCGGCGGTTGAGCGAGGCGATGCCGGCGCTGGCACTCGAGGGCGTCACGCTGCGCTACCCCGATGCCCTGACCGCGGCGCTCGACGACATCTCGCTGACGCTGCACCCCGGTGAACGGCTGGCGCTGCTCGGCGCGTCCGGGGCCGGGAAGTCATCGATCGGCCAGCTGCTGACTCGCCAGATCGATCCGAGCACCGGGCGTGTCACCGTCGACGGCACCGATCTGCGCCAGGTCTCGCTTGACGATCTGCGCGATCGCATCGCCTGCCTGACCCAGCACAGCGAGCTGTTTCAGGCCTCGGTGGCCGACAACCTGCGCCTGGCCGACCCCGAGGCCGACGAGGCCGCCCTGTGGCGGGTACTCGAGGCGGTGGATCTGGCCGAATGGGCGCGTTCGCTGCCCGAGGGGCTGGAAACCCGGGTCGGCGAGTCGGGTCGGCGCGTCTCCGGCGGTCAGGCGCGGCGGCTGGCGTTGGCCCGGGTGCTGCTGCGTCCGGCGGACGTGGTGATTCTCGACGAGCCGTTCACGGGACTCGATGAGGCCACCGCGGTGCGCGTGGCAGGGCGCCTGGATGCCTGGCTGGCCGGGCGCAGCGTGCTCTATCTGGCCCATGACGCCTCGCGGCTGCCGGGGGTGACGCGAACGTTGACGCTGAGCGAGGGGCATCTACGGTAACCAACTTGCCCAATTGGTCAAGTCAGGCAAGATGGGGGTTCCATCGACTGCGGAGGCTCATGATGCGTGACTGGCTGAAAACCCTGCCCAAGGCGGAACTGCACCTGCATATCGAGGGCACCCTGGAGCCGGAGCTGATGTTCTAGCTGGCCGGGCGCAACGGCATCGCGCTGCCCTACGATTCGATCGAGGCGGTGCGCCGGGCCTATGATTTCAGCGACCTGCAGTCCTTCCTCGATCTTTACTACCAGGGCATGGCGGTACTGCGTACCGCCGATGATTTCCGGGACCTGGCGATGGCTTACTTCCGCCGGGCCCACGCGGAAGGCGTGGTCCACGTCGAGCTGATGTTCGACCCTCAGGCACATCTGGCACGCGGCGTGGCCCTGGCGGTGCCGTTCGAGGGACTGCAGCGGGCGATGCGTCAGGCCGAACGCGAACTGGGGCTGTCGACGGCGTTGATCCTGAGCTTTCTGCGTGACCGGCCGGCCGAGGAGGCGATGGCGGTACTCGATCAGGCCGGCGACTACCTGGCTGTGGTCGATGCGGTCGGGCTGGACAGCGCCGAGCGGGGCAATCCGCCGGAGAAGTTCGCTGCGGTGTTCGCTCGGGCGCGTGACCTGGGTCTGCCCCGGGTCGCCCATGCCGGCGAGGAGGGGCCCGCGGATTACGTCCGTCAGGCCCTCGATGTGCTCGATGTCTGCCGGATCGATCATGGTGTACGCTCGCTCGAGGATCCGGCGCTGGTCGAGCGACTGCGCGAATCGCGAGTACCGCTGACGGTCTGCCCGTTGTCCAACCTGCGTCTGAAGGTGGTCGACACCCTGGAGGCGCATCCGTTACCGGCAATGCTCGACGCCGGCCTGAACCTGACGCTCAATTCCGACGATCCGGCCTATTTCGGCGGCGGCATGCTGGAGAACTTCCTGGCCTGTCGGCAGGCGTTCGGTTGGGATCGGGAAACCTTCCGGCGACTGGCCCGCAATGCGGTGGAGGCGGCGTTCATGACCCCGGCACGGCGCGAGACGCTGCTGGCGCGCATCGACGCGGCCTGAACCTGGGTAGCGAAACCAGCAAACCGGGGGAGCGAAGAAAAAGGGGCGGCGTCCGGAGGAGCGAGCCGCCCAACAGCGCAAGTCGAGCGAAGAGGGTCAGGCCGGCTGGCCGGGGGCGTGCGACACCCGGTGCGTCGGTACGGCGTCGCGCTGGTGCACGCAGCGGCCGTTGGCCCAGGTGGCCTGCACGGCGCGGTCATCGCCGAGGATCATCAGTGCGAAGAGCAGCTCGTCGAGGCGCCGGGTGCGCGCCGCGCGGCGTGCCAGCAGTGGTGTGGCGCGTGGATCGAGCACCACCAGGTCGGCCTCGCCGCCTTCGCGGAGGCTGCCGATGTGTGCATCCAGGTGCAGGGCACGGGCGTTGCCCAGGGTCAGGCGGTAGAAGCCCTGCCAGGCGGTAAGCGGCTGGCCAAGCAGCTGGCCCACCTGATAGGCCGCCTTGAGGGTGCCGAAGCCGGACAGGTCGGTGCCGCCGCCCACGTCACTGGCCAGCGAGATGTTGAGACCCGCCTCGCGGCATGCCCGACGATCGAAAAGGCCGCTGCCCAGGTACAAATTGGAGGTCGGGCAGAAGGCGATGTTGGCGCCGGCCTGGGCGAGCCGCTTGCGCTCGCCGTCCGACAGATGAATGCCGTGGGCGAAGGTGCTGCGCGGCCCCACCAGGCCGTAGCGCTCGTAGACCGCCAGATAGTCGCGGGCCTCGGGAAATAGCTCGGCCACCCAGTCGATCTCGCCGCGATTTTCCGAGAGGTGACTCTGCAGGTGCAGGTCCGGTGCGTTGCGCAGTACGCCGCCGACGGCATCGAGCTGCTCGCGGCTCGAGGTGGGCGCGAAGCGTGGCGTCAGGGTATAGCCGAGCCGGTCGCGACCGTGCCAGTCGGCGATCAGCCGCTCGCTGTCGGCGATGCCGCCCGTGGCGGTGTCGGTCAGCGCCTCGGGCGCGTTGCGATCCATCAGCACCTTGCCGGCGAGCATCCGCAGCCCGCGCTTCCGGGCGGCGGTGAAGAAAGTATCCACCGACACGGGATGCGAAGTGCAGAACACCTGTGCGGTGGTGGTACCGACGCGTAGCGTCTCGTCGAGGAAGGCCTCGGCGACGGTCTCGGCGTGGGCGCGCTCGGCGAAGCGGCACTCCTCGGGGAAGGTGTACTCGTTGAGCCAGTCGAGCAGCTGACGGCCGTAGGAGGCCATGATGTCGAGCTGCACGTAATGCACATGGGTATCGATGAACCCCGGCAGGATCAGCTTGCCACGGTAGTCGACCATCTCGAGACCCGCCGGCAGGTGCGGGGCGAGCGTGGTGTACTCGCCGACGGCGTGGATGCGACCGTCCACCAGCCACAGCGCGCCGTCCTCGATGTGCAGGACGCTGCCCGGTTCCGGGGTATCGCCCTCGCCGGGGTCATTGAGAAAGCCGACCAGCGTGCCGCGCAGCAGGCGGGAATCGGTCATGTGGGGTCTCCAGAAGCGGTTGCAGGTGTCGGTTGCGCCGACGGCGGCGGCGCAAAGGCGGCACGCAGCGTCCCGGGGTCAACGCCACGCTCGTCGCGACGCGCCTCGCGGGGCTTGAGGGTGAGCAGTTCGGCGACCACGGCCACGGCGATCTCGTAGGGCAGCTTGCCGTGGGCGCCCGGCACGCCGATCGGGCAGCGCACGCGCTCCAGGGCGTCGGCGGTGTGCCCGGCATCGCTCAGCCGGCGCCGGAAGCTGGCCCACTTGCTGGCCGAGCCGATCAGGCCGATCGAGGCGCAGTCTCCACGCGTGAGCAGGGCGTCCACCAGTGCGCGATCCTCGGCGTGGTCATGGGTCATCACCAGGGCATGACAGCCGGCGGGCAGGGCAGCGACGGCCGCCTCGGCCCGGGGTGCCGTGTGGCATGCGAGGCGGGGGCGATCGGCCGCCCAGTCGGGAAACGCGGAGCGGCGGCTGTCGTGCCACAGTACGCGCCAGGGCAGCGGCGCCATCAGCCTGACCAGCTCCTGGCCCACATGACCGGCGCCGAACAGGGCCACCGTCATTGCCGCGCCGGGAAACACCTCGAGCAGGACGTGGACGTAGCCGCCGCAGCACTGGCCGGAGCGCGCGCCCAGCGGAAAGGCTTCCAGCCGGGTACCCGGTTGCCCATGTGCCAGTGCCTGCCGGGCGGCGTCGATCACCTGAAACTCGAAGCTGCCTCCGCCCAGGGTATCGTGGACGGCATCGGCGGTGATCACCATCTTGGCCCCCGGCTCGCGCGGGGTGGAGCCCGCCGTGCCCACCAGGCTGGCCAGCACATGGGGCTCGGCGGCACCCTGCAGGCGATGCAGCGCCTCATGCCAGATCATGCTGCGTCTCCTGCGCGGCGGCCGGGGCGCCATCGCGGCGCAGGGCCTCGGCGGCCATCAGTACCCGCTCCGGCGTGGCTGGGGTATCCAGCCGCGGGCAGACGCGATAGTCCGCCAGGCTGGCCAGGGCGTCGCGCAGCGCCGACCACACCGACATGCCGAGCATGAAGGGCGGCTCGCCCACGGCCTTGGAGCGGTAGATGCTGGCCTGCGAGTTGGGGTGGCCCTCGAGCAGCTCGACGTTGAACACCGCCGGCTGGTCGCCGAAGGCGGGAATCTTGTAGGTCGCCGGTCCGTCGGAGATCAGCCGGCCCTTGGCGTTCCACTTGAGTTCCTCGCTGGTCAGCCAGCCCATTCCCTGGATGAAGCCGCCTTCCACCTGGCCGATGTCGATGGCCGGGTTCAGCGAGTCGCCGACGTCGTGAAGGATGTCGACCCGGGTGAGGCGATACTCGCCGGAGAGGGTGTCGACCTCGACCTCGGAGACCGCCGCGCCGTGAGCGTAGTAGTAGAAGGGGCGGCCCTTGCCGGTCTCGCGGTCGTAGTGGATCAGCGGTGTCGAGTAGAAGCCCTTGGCCGACAGCGACACGCGGCCCAGGTAGGCGGCCTGGACGAGCTCGCCCCAGGGAATGCGGCGGTTGAAGGCGACGAGCTCGCCGTCTTCCAGGCGCATGCCCTCGCGGTCAATCTGGTAGTGCTCGGCGGCGAAGTCGAACAGCCGCTCGCGCAGCTGGCCGGCGGCGTCGCGGGCGGCCATGCCGTTGAGATCGGCGCCGCTCGAGGCCGCAGTGGGCGAGGTGTTGGGCACCTTGTCGGTGCGCGTGGCGGTGATGCGCACGCGCCGGGTATCGAGGCCCAGCTCGCGGGCCACCACCTGACAGACCTTGGTGTGCAGGCCCTGGCCCATCTCGGTGCCGCCGTGGTTGATTATCACGCTGCCGTCGGTATAGACGTGCAGCAGCGCGCCGGCCTGGTTGAGGTGCTTGGCGGTGAACGAGATGCCGAACTTCACCGGCGTCAGTGCCAGACCTTTTTTGATGATTGGGCTCGTGGCGTTGAACGCGGTGATCGCCTCGCGGCGCTGCCAATAGTCGCTGCTCGTCTCGAGGCGCTCGATGAGCTCGCTCATCAGCGGGTGCTGGTCGACGGTCTGGCCATAATGAGTCACGTCGCGCTCGGCGCGGTAGAGGTTGCGCTTGCGCACCGTCAGCGGGTCCTCGCCGACGTGGCGGGCGATATCGTCCATTGCCTGCTCTATGATCATCATGCCCTGCGGACCGCCGAACCCGCGAAAGGCGGTATTGGAGGCGGTGTGGGTGCGGGCGCGATGGCCGGTGACCCGGGCCTCGCCCAGCGAATAGGCATTGTCGGCGTGGAACATGGCGCGGTCGACCACCGCCTCGGAGAGGTCCGGCGAATAGCCGCAGTCGCCGATCACGGTGATGTCGCCACCGGCGAGCACGCCCCGGGCGTCGAAGCCCAGCCGGTAGCGGTTGTGGAACGGATGGCGCTTGCCGGTGGCGCGCATGTCCTCGGCACGCGGCAGGCGCAGCCGGGCGGCGCGTCCCGTACGGCGTGCGACGAGTGCGGCGATGCACGCCCAGGGCGAGGCCTGGGTCTCCTTGCCGCCGAAACCGCCACCCATGCGCCGGGTCTCCACGGTCACCGCATGGAAGGGGATGTCGAGCACCTCGGCGACCAGCTTCTGGGTCTCGCTGGGATGCTGGTTGGAGGTGTAGACGACGACGCCCTCGTCCTCGGTGGGGGTGACCAGGCACGCCTGGCCTTCCAGGTAGAAGTGCTCCTGCCCACCGACGAACTGTTCACCCTCGAGCGTGAACGCGGCGCCCGCCAGGGCCGCCTGCCAGTCGCCGCGCTCCTGAACGTGGGTGGGGCGAACCACGTCGCCGTGCTCGGCACTGGCGACCGGGTCGAGGCTCGCCGGCTGTTCGTCGATCTCGACGACGACTTCCCTGACTGCCAGGCGCGCCGCCTTGTAGCTGGTGGCGGCGACCGCGAAGAGCGTCTGGCCGAGGTAGCTGATCTCGTCGTCGACGAACAGTGGGTCGCCGGGGAATACCGGGCCGATATCCGTGTGCCCCGGCACGTCGACGACGGTGACGACGTCGACCACGCCGGGGGCACGCTTGACCGCCTCGAGATCGAGCCGGGTCAGGCGACCGTGGGCCACCGGCGAGAAGCCCAGCGCCACGTGCAGGGCGTCGGCGGGCGCCGGGATGTCGTCGATGTAGGCAGCGCGTCCGGTGACGTGCTTGATGGCGCTCTCGTGGGCCTGGGCCGTGCCCGCACCATTGGCTCGTGTTTCACGGGCCTCGCGTGCCAGGGGGCCGTCGCCCTTGTTGTGGCCATCCTGATCCTGCCGGGCGCAGGCCGAGGCGTCGTCGACCTGGGTCGGCTGGCCCGAGGCGGGGGCGGTGTCGGGCGCCGTCCGGGAAAGCTTAGTGAGCGTACGCATCGAGACACACCTCCATGGCCGGGTTGTTGTTGTCAGTATCGAGGGTCAGGCGCAGCCGCTCCAGCAGGTTGGTCGCCGTGACCAGGCGATACTCGCGGGAGCCCCGCACGTCATCGAGCGGGTCGAATTCGCCGCGCAGGGTGGCCCTGGCCGTCGCGAAGAGCGCCTGGCTGGGCGCCTGGCCCTCCAGCACGGCTTCGGTGGCGCCGGCGCGCTTGGGGATGCCGGCCATGCCGCCGAAGGCCAGATGCACGTCGCGCATCACGCCGTCCTCCAGGCGCCAGGCAAAGGCGGCGAGCACTGCGGAGATATCGTCCTCGCGGCGCTTGGAGATCTTCCACACCTTGAGCTGACGGTCCGCGGTCGGCCTGGGCACGAAGATCGCGCTGAGGAATTCGCCATCCTTGAGCGCCGTCTTCTTGTAGTCGAGGAAGAACTCGCCGATCGGCAGTTCGCGTTCGCCGTTGGGGCCATCAAGGCGCAGGGTTGCGTCGAGGGCGAGCAGCACCGGCGGGGTGTCGCCGATCGGCGAGGCATTGGCGACGTTACCGCCCATGGTGGCGCGGTTGCGGATCTGCTGCGAGGCGAAGCGGTGCATCAGGTGCGAGAAGGCCGGGTAGGCGTCTTCAAGCAGCGGTTCGAGCCGGCGGTAGGTGACGCCGGCGCCGATCCACCAGCCGTCCTCGGTTTCGTCGATGTGCTGCAGTTCGGCGACCCGGGAGAGGTCGATCAGCGCGTCGAGCGACTTGAGCTGCTGGGTGCTTTCCAGCCACAGATCGGTGGCGCCGGCGACCAGGCGCGCCTTGGGCAGGCGCCGACGCAGGTCGCGCAGTTCGGCGAGGTCGCGGGGGCGGGCGAAGAAACCTGTCGCCTCGTTCGGTGCCGAGTTCTTCCGGGTGGCGTCGTGGGCCAGGGCGGCGACGTCGGCCGGCAGCTGCGGGTCGTCGGCCCAGGTCGGATGGGTATCCGGGTAGTCGCTCATGCACAGCGCCGCATCACGGATCGGCCGGTAGCCGGTGCAGCGGCACAGGTTGCCGCCGAGGGCCGCCTCGAGGCGCTGCGGCGTCAGCGGGGCGGGGGCGCGACGCTGCGATTCGTGCAGCGTGAACAGCGACATCACGATGCCCGGCGTGCAGAAGCCGCACTGGCTGCCGTGACAGTCGACCATCGACGCCTGGACGGGATGCAGCGCATCGCCGCGGGCGAGTCCCTCGACGGTGACCAGGTGGCAGCCGTCGATCTGGTGGGCAGGCATGATGCAGGCATTGGCCGTGTGGTAGGCGAGTTCGCCGCTGTGGTCGGGAGTGCCGATCGCCACGGTACAGGCGCCGCAATCTCCCGAGGCGCAGCCTTCCTTGGTGCCGGTGCGCCCCAGATGCACGCGCAACAGTTCGAGAACGCTGGTGTCGGGCGGCACGTCGCGGCACTGCTGGCGCTGCCCGTTGAGATAGAAGTCGATCATCACGGTGGCTCGTTGTTGTTGCTGTTCGAGTATCAAGTCATTTTGACCAAATGGTCAGGTTCGTGAAGCGTGGCGTATCCGCCGGGGGAATGCAAGCCGTGCAGCGGGAAGTTCGCCGCGGCGTTGAGTCTGCCGGTCAGCTGGGGCAAGCTGGCGGCTTTGAGCGGCAGGATGAGCTGATGACGACCCCGCTACCGCCCGATGCCACGCGCACCCGGCTGCGCAACGAACCGCGGATTCTCGACGCGGCCGAGAACGTCTTCGCGCGTCACGGCTATCGTGGTGCCAGCGTGCAGGCCATTGCCGAGGCGGCCGGGCTGCCCAAGTCCAATGTGCTGTATTACGTCGGTAGCAAGCGCAAGCTCTACGTGGCGCTGCTCGAGCGCATGATGAGCCGTTGGAACGCCATGCTCGATGACATCAGTGTCGAGGACGACCCCGCCGAGGTGCTCGAGGCCTTCATCCGCAGCAAGATGACCCTGACACGAACGCATCCGGAGGGCTCGCGGCTGTTCGCCGCCGAGGTTCTGCAGGGCGCCCCCTTCCTCCAGGAGTACCTGCGCGGCGAGTTGCGCGACTGGGTTCGCCAGCGCGCCCGGGTCTTCGAGCAGTGGAGCGAGCGCGGCCTGATGGACCCGGTCGATCCGGTATGGCTGATCTTCCTGATCTGGTCGGCGACGCAGCACTATGCCGACTTCGAGGCCCAGGTGCTGGGGATTACCGACCGGGAGCGGCTCGATGATGCGGACTACCGGTCGGTCACCGACTTTCTCTGTCGGGTCATTCTCAAGGGATGCGGCGTGACGCCACGCGGCCCCCAGTAGAGGGCCACGCGGCCGTACCTCAGAACTTCCAGGTCACCATCGCCTGCGGATTGTGCTCGTCGGCACCCTCGATGCCGTACTTGTTCTTCCAGTACTGGTACTCGACACCGGCATAGAGACGATCGCTGGCCCCCCAGAAATCTCCCACGTCGAGCAGCAGTTGCGGGGCGCTGTTGATGTTGTGCCCGACATGGCCTTCCGACCCGGCATAGTCGAAGTGGCCCTTGAACAGCCACTTCGTGCTGGCGAGATCGAAATGCGACCCCCACACCAGGGTGACCTGCCAGGTGTTGCCGGGCAGGTCGGTGTCGTCGCGTACGTAGGTGTTGAGCTGGAAGTAGTCCATGCCCGGCACATCAAGATCGAAGCCCAGCCCATAGAGGCGCCGATTGATGTTCTCGCCCATCTCGAGCTGGCCGGCGAGCAGCACGTCGGTGACGGGGCCGGCGCCCAGGTCGCTGCCCGTGATCTTGCCCAGGCTCAGGCGCGGGGCATATTCCCCGTAGATGTTGGGCAGGGTCTTGCCGTCGCGGTCGCCTTCGAGGTTGGTGTAGTCGAAGAAGAAGTAATTGTCGCCGTATTCCCAGCCGTTGGCCACCTCGTAGGTGGCGATGCTGCGTTGCTTGTCGCCGAGCGCGTAGTCCCAGCCCTTGAGCAGCGACAGCGATGCCTGGGTCCAGGCGTGGGCGGTGCCGGTGACGCCGACCAGAAGCAGGCCGGCGGTGCAGGCGGAGACGAGACGGGGCGGTGCTGAAGCCTGAATCATGCTTCCCTCTTTGTATTCAATGTTTGTTTTTGTTGTGTGTCACAACGGTATACAAAAATAGCATTATTTGTGCACTTTTTGAGGGTGCCGGTGTGTTCGTGAATAATTCGAAAGGATTCACTGCACTGCGAGAGAAAACGCGGTGCCTCTTGTCGCCATCCAGGCCGGTCTGCAGAGGATTGTCATGGCCGCACGTTCTGCGCCGATTGCCGCGGGGCGCCGAACTCTGCCGAGAGATGGCCTGCGCCGGGAGGTCGGCGGCAGGACAGCGTGATCGGGTATACATGGTCTTGAGCCGCATAACGTGCGATGGTGGTCGCAGTGCGGTGTAACGAGGAGAAGGGCAATGACCACATCCTGGCAGGAGACGGTGCTGGCCGATGTGTCGGGGCGCGGGCGGATCAGTGACCCGCAGATCGTCGAGATGATCCGTCAGGCGGTTCTGACCCAGCGACTGCCGCCGGGGACTCGATTGCCCGAGGTGACGCTGGGCGAGATCTTCGGGGTCAGCCGCTCGGTGGTGCGCAAGGCACTGACGCGACTGGCCTCGGATCATGTGATCGTTCAGCAGCCCAATCAGGTGGCGCGCGTGGCGGCGCCGAGCGTCGAGGAAACCCGCGAGATCTTCGCCGCGCGTCGTCTGATCGAGGGCGAGGTGGCGGCGCTGCTGGCCGGAAACCTGAGCGCCGAGCAACGTCATGAGCTGGCCGCGCTGATCGAGCGCGAGCAGGAAGCCCACGAAAGGGGGGATGAAGCCTCGCGCGTGGAATGTTCACTGGCCGTTCACCGCTACCTGGCCGACCAGTCGCCCAACCGGGTGCTGGGCGCCATGCTGGCGGATCTGATCCTGCGCACCTCGATTGTCATTGCCTTGTACAAGCGTCCGGGGATGGAGGCCTGTTATCTGGATCACGACCATGCCGATCTGCTGACCTTGCTCGAGAGCGGCCCGGCTGAAGCGGCTCGTCGCCGCATGCACGACCATCTGAGCGAGCTGGAAGCGCTGCTGGATCTACGGGCTCAGGAGGCGCGCATCGACCTGGCCGCGATTCTGGGCGGCGTGGCCTGAACGAGCGACCCGAAAATTATCTGTACAAGACTTGTACTACAGGCGGGGCTGGTCTATGTTTAGGGCGTGTTCAACGCTCCCTGCTGTCCCGTTTGAGCACCTTTGGGCCGGCCTCGCACGAGGCCGGCCGTTTTATTTTGCAGCGGCGACTTCAGGCGCGGCTCAACGCGTTTCCTTCCAGAGCTGCAACAGGGCGGCCTTTGCCCCATTGCGACGCGCCGCGTACTCCGCCACGCGTCGGGCGTTGGCACGCTGCGCCGCCGTCATGGTGGGCATTTCCGCGTCACCAAGACCGACGGTGAGATTGCGTCCGACAGGGGAGGAACGGTTTTCGCGAGAAGCGGGCCGGCTCAAGGCGGGCAGGTCGAGTGTCGGTGTCGGGGGCATGGGGCTCTCCTTTGCCACATCGGGGGTGAGTGGAACGGCGTGGGCTTGTCGCGTGACGTCTGCATCACGTGAGGCGTGACTCGTTCGCTGCCGTCCGGGTCGGGCCGGGATCATCACTGGCACCATCGTTCGTAGGCATCGGGGTCTGTCGAGCCAACGGCGAGAAGGTCGGGGTCGATGCCATCGAGACCTCCCCGGTTCTGCCATTCGTGGACGGTGTCGCAGTATTCCTGCTGGCTGGGGGTGGTGAAGGCGGGTTGCGAGGCCGCGGGCTTCAGGGCGACCAGGCCCATGGCGGCCAGCACCATGCCGGTGGTGCCGAAGGCAATGCTTTTATGCATTTTTATGTTTCCCTACGTAAAGATGCGTTAAAAAATCTAGCAGGTCTTCCGCAGGGTTCAAGTCTTCCGGAGGCCGGCATGCGCCCGACCATGACGTGCATCATCAGTCGAGGCGTTGGTGCCTGACACGGCCGGCCGGGGGATGTCAGGCGCGACTATTGGTGCTTCTTGCACCAGCTGGCATAGGTGTCGGGATCGCCCGACCCGGCGGCGAGCAGGTCCGGATCCGGCCCTTCGCTGCCCCCCAGCTTTTGCCATTCCTCGATCTGTTCGCAGTATTGCTGCCTTTCGCGGAGCGTGGCGCTCGATTCCTGCGACGCTTGATGCGCCTGGTAGCCCAGAATGGCGATGACTGCGAGGATGCCTGTCGTGATTCCCAGGGCGGCAAGTTTGTACATGGGCCAACTCGTTTTGTAATTCAATGTTACGAATTTAGCAGTTGAGGGCTGTCGCTGTCATGTGGCTGCCGTCACGGCTCAGCAGATGCGCGGCAGCTGCTCGCCGCTGAGCATGTCGATGATCCGCTCGACGCCGAGCGCGCCCCGGCAGGTGACCTCGCCGGCCGGCGCCTCCTTCACCGCGCCGATGACGACCGCGCCCGAGGCCGGCGCATGGCACCTCAATGCGCCCAGCGCCCGCTCGGCCTCGGCGCCCGGCACGAAGGCGACGAAGCGCCCTTCGTTGGCGACCTGGAGCGGGTCGAGGCCTAGCAGTTCGCAGGCCGCCAGCACGTGATCGGCAACGGGGATCGCGGCTTCGTCGATGCCGATGGCCCGTCCGGCGGCCTCGGCGATCTCGACCAGGGCGCTGGCCAGCCCGCCACGCGTCAGGTCGCGCAGGCAGTGCACCGTGACGCCCGCCGCGAACAGCGCCAGCACGGCCTCGGCGAGCGGGGCGCAGTCGCTCTCGATGACGGTCTCGAAGCCGAAGCCCTCGCGGGCCGCCATGATCGCCATGCCGTGGCGGCCGATGTCGCCGCTCAGGATCACGGCATCGCCGGGTTCGACGCCGGCGGGGCCGACCGGCACCGGCGCCACGACCTGGCCGATCCCGGCGGTATTGATGAACAGGCCGTCCGCCTTGCCGCGCTCGACCACCTTGGTGTCGCCGGTCACCAGGCGCACGCCGCTGGCCGTCGCCGCCGCGCCCATCGAGGCGACGACACGCCGCAGCACCGCGAGCGGCAGTCCCTCCTCGAGGATCAGGCCGACGCTCAGGTAGCGCGGGCGGGCGCCGCACATGGCGAGGTCGTTGACGGTGCCATGGACGGCCAGCGTGCCGATGTCGCCGCCGGGGAAGACCAGCGGCCGGACGACGTAGGAGTCGGTGGTGAAGGCGGCGGGACCGTCGAGCGCCAGCAGCGCGCCGTCGTGTCGGCGGTCGAGCTCCGCATCGGCGAAGGCCGGGCGGATGAGCGCATCGATCAGCCGCGCCATGGCGCGTCCGCCGCCGCCATGGGCGAGCTGCACCGTATCGCCCGCACCGGCTGGCAGCGGGCAGGTCAGCCGGAAGTCGTCGTCGCGGCTCATGAGCTCCTCGCAGGGATACCGCGATAGCGGTAGTAGGCGGCGCAGGCCCCCTCGGCGGAGACCATGGTCACGCCGAGCGGGTGCTCTGGCGTGCAGCGGGTGCCGAAGGCGGGGCAGTCGGTCGGCTTGCACTCCCCCTTGAGCACGCGGCCGCTGATGCATTCGCCGGTGGCCTCCCGGTCGAGGGCCACCGGGCCGAAGCGGTTCTCGGCGTCGAACGCCGCGTAGGCGTGGGCGAGGCCGAGGCCGCTGTCGGCGATGTCGCCGATGCCGCGCCAGCGCCGCGGGATGACCCGGAAGACCTCGCCCATGACCGCCAGCGCCGTCCGGTTGCCGGCCCGGCGGACGACGCGGCTGTACGGGTTCTCGACCTCGGCCCGGCCGGCCTCGAGCTGGCGCACGCAGCGATACACGCCCTCGAGGATGTCGAGCGGCTCGAAGCCGGTCACCACGATCGGCACCCGGTAGTGGGCGGCGAGCGGCAGGTACTCCTCGTAGCCCATCACGGTGCAGACATGGCCGGCGGCCAGGAAGCCCTGGATGCGGTTGTCCGGCGCGTCGAGGATCGCGCGCATGGCTGGCGGCACCAGCACGTGCGAGACCAGCAGCGAGAGGTTGCCGAGGCCCTCCTGCCGGGCCCGGTAGGCCGCCATGGCGTTGGCCGGGGCGGTGGTCTCGAAGCCGACGGCGAAGAACACCACCTCGCGGCGGGGGTTGCGGCGGGCCACCTCCAGCGCGTCCAGCGGGGAATAGACCGCCCGCACGTCGGCGCCGCGCGACCGGGCGGCCAGCAGGTCGCCGCCGCTGCCGGGCACGCGCAGCATGTCGCCGTACGAACACAGGATGACCCCCGCGCGGCCGGCGATCGCGATCGCCTTGTCGACGTATTCGACCGGCGTCACGCAGACCGGGCAGCCCGGCCCGTGCACGAGGCTGACGTCCGGGGGCAGCAGCCGGTCGATGCCGAAGCGCACGATGGCGTGGGTCTGGCCGCCGCAGACCTCCATCAGCGTCCAGGGGCGGGTCACGGTGCGCGCGATGGCGTCGGCCAGGGTGCGTGCCGCCCGGCCGTCGCGGTACTCGTCACGGAATCTCACGGCGCCCCTCCCGGTCGTCGAGCGCGTCGATCTCGCGCAGGTGGTCGAAGATGCGCCCCGCCTCCGCCGCATCGAGGATGCCGATCGCGAAGCCGACGTGGACCAGCACGTGGTCGCCGATCACCGCCTCGGGGACATAGGCGAGACTGACCTGCTTGACGACGCCGCCGAAATCGACGCGGCCGACCCGCATCAGCGGATCGTCCCCCGCCATGCTCAGCAGGCGTCCGGGTATCGCTAGGCACATGGTGATTCTCCCGCGTGTTCCATCCAGCCGGCCCAGACGGCCTGGCCCAGGGCGAGGCCGCCGTCGTTGGGCGGGATGCGGCGATGCCAGAGGGGCTCGAAGCCGCCGGCGCGCAGGGCGGCGACGGCGACCTCGGTCAGAAACGTATTCTGGAAGCAGCCGCCGGAGAGCACGACGGTGCGTTCGCCGGCGTGCTCGGCGGCGGCCACGATGGCCGCGGCGAGGCCGCGGTGCCAGGCGTCCGCGATGACGCCGATATCGACGCCGGCGCGGATGTCGGCGAGCAGGGCGTCGAGTGCCGGCCGCCAGTCGAGTTCCGCCACGGCGCCCTCCGCCGCCTCCCGCAGCGGGAAGGCGTAGGCCGCCCCGGGCGTGCCCGGGCCTGCCGCCCACTCCAGGCGCATGGCCGCCTGGCCCTCGAAGCTCGAGCGCTGCTGGAGGCCGAGCAGGGCGGCGCAGGCATCGAACAGCCGGCCCATGCTGGAGGTCGGCGGGGCGTTCACGCCGCGCGCGAGCAGCGTCCCGAGGATCGTCCGCTCGCCCGGAGCGAAGGCCGCGAGCGGCGTCAGGTCGGTCATGCCGAGGGCGCGTTCGCCGTAGGCGGCGTACAGCAGGCCCAGGGCGGCACGGCGCGGCTCGCGAACGGCCGCCTCGCCGCCGGGCAGCGGGAAGGGGCGAAGGCGGGCGATACGCCGCCAGCCGCTCCCGGACACCCGCAGGAACTCGCCGCCCCAGATCGTGCCGTCGGGCCCCAGGCCGGTACCGTCCCAGGCGACGCCGAGCGCCGGCGGCGCCCGGCCGTGCTCGGCCAGACAGGCGGCGACATGGGCCAGGTGGTGCGGGACGGTGACCCGCGGCAGGCCGGTGCGCTCGAGCGTACGGCGCGACGCGTAGCCGGGGTGATCATCGCCCACGGCCAGCCGCGGTGTCGCATCCAGGAGCCGGACGAGGTCGGCGAGCGCGGCGGCATGGGCACGGCACGCCTCGGCGCTCTCCAGGTCGCCGAGATGCGCGCCGAGCACGACGTCCGTCTCGCGCGTCAGCGCCACGCTCGTCTTGAGGTGACCGCCGCCGGCCAGCAGCCCCGCCCGGACCCCCGCGACCGGGAGGGACGTCGGCGCATGGCCGCGGGCGTGGCGCAGGAGCTGCGGCGCGCCGCCGACCAGCTGGGCCAGCGAGTCGTCGAGCGGGCGGACGATGGGCCGGTCGTGGACCAGGAAGGCGTCGGCGAGGCCGGAAAGCCGCTGCAGCGCCAGGGTCTCGTCGGTGACGATGGGCTCGCCGCCGAGGTTGCCGCTGGTGGCCACCACCGGGAAGCCCAGTTCGCGCAGCAGCAGGTGATGAAGCGGCGTGTAGGGCAGCAGCGCGCCCAGCCGCGGATTGCCGGGCGCCACCGCGGGCGCTATCGGCCCGCCCCGGTACGGGAGCAGCACGATCGGCCGGGCGGCCGACAGCAGCAGGGTCTCGGCGGCGGGCGACACGTCACAGCACGCCTGGATGGCGGCCAGCGACGGGAACATCACGGCGAAGGGCTTGTCGGGGCGCCGCTTGCGGGCGCGCAGCCGGGCGACGGCCGCCACGTCGCGGGCGTCGGCGACGAGATGGAAGCCGCCGAGTCCCTTCACGGCGACGATGCGCCCCTCGCGGATCGCCTGCGCGGCGCCGACGAGGGCGTCATCGTCGCGCGCCAGCACGGCGCCGGCGGCTTCCCACAGCGCCAGCCGGGGGCCGCAGGCGGGACAGGCATTGGGCTCGGCGTGGAAGCGGCGGTTAGCCGGGTCGTGGTACTCGGCCCGGCACGCCGCGCAAAGGGGGAAGTGGCGCATGGCGGTGCGCGACCGGTCGTAGGGCAGGTCCTCGATGATGCTGTAGCGCGGCCCGCAGTCGATGCAGTTGATGAAGGGATAGCGGTAGCGGCGATCATTCGGGTCCAGCAGCTCGGCGAGGCAGCGCTCGCAGGTCGCCAGGTCCGGGAGCAGCTGCAGGCTGCGGGGCCCGCCGGCCTCGCTCGTGGCGATCCGGAAGCCGGCCGCGCCGCGCGGGGCGAGATCGCGAACCTCGAGGGCCGTGATCCGGGCGTTGGCCGGCGGCGTGCGTCGGATCGCGTCGCGCAGGGCGGCCAGGGCCGCGGCGTCGCCCTCCACCTCGATGATCACGCCGGCCGGCGAATTCCGGACCCAACCGGCCAGGCCGCGCGCCGTCGCCTCGCGGTAGACGAAGGGACGGAAGCCGACACCCTGCACGGTGCCCCGGACGGTGAGGCGCCACCGCGCCACTGCGGCCATCGCCGCCGGGTCGGTCGGGAGGGCGTCATGTTTCATGTCGCTCAGACCTCCACCTCGACGGCCTCGAGTCGCAGGTCCTGGGCATGCGCGTGATGGGGGTCGGTGGACACCGCGATGTCGAGCCTCGCTCCATCGGCGATGGTGCCGGCCGCGGCCGCGTCGAAGTGCTCGATGAAATGGTCTTCCGACATGTGGCTGAGGGCGCCGAGCCACACCGACACGGCGACGACACGCCGGGCGCCCTCGGCCTCGGCGATCGCCTCGATGCGGTGTATCAGGTCGCGGATCAACGAGAGTTCATGCATCGCTGGCTGGCTCCTTTGCGTGGCCAGCGAGTTCCAGTCGCAGCCGCTCGCCGACTCGGGCGACCGCCTCGGCGACCACCGGCGACAGCGGTGCACCGGGTTCGAACCGCCGGCCCTCGATGGCGAAGACGACGCTCGGTGCGGGCAGTTGATCCAGCGCGCGGGCCAGTTCGATGGCGTCCGCCAGGCCCAGCCCATGCGTGGAGACCGTGAACATCGCCTGGGGCAACGGCTCGGCGGCCACGTCGAGGCGTCGGATCGTGCCTGCCGGCGCCCCGGAGACACAGGCGTCGACCAGATAGAGTGCCGACGCCTGCCCGAGCAGGGCGAGCAGCGACGTCGCCTCGCCGTCGTGAGTGATGACCTCCACGGGCGCCGGCAGCCTGCCGGCGAGCCACGCCGCCACCGCGAGCCCGGCGGCATCGTCGCCGCGCTCCGGGTTGCCGATACCGATGACGAGTGTTCGGTCCATGAGTCAGTCCCGGTCCAGTTCGAGTCGCAGGAAGTGGGTGGCACAGGAGATGCAGGGATCGTAGTTGCGCACCGTCTGCTCGCAGCGATGGCGCAGCTCGTCGTCCGGCAGGCCGAGGAAGCCCTCCACATACTCGGCCAGGTCCGCCTCGATGCTGGCCTGGTTCTGGGAGGTGGGCGGGACGATCCGCGCCTCGGCGATGGTGCCGTCGGCCGCGAGCCGGTAGCGGTGGTAGAGCAGGCCGCGCGGCGCTTCGGTGGCGCCATGGCCGATGCCGGCGCACGGGGTGACGGCGACGGCCGGCCGCTCGGGTTCCTGGTAGGCGTCGATGAGGCGCAGCGCCTCGTCGCAGGCGAAGAGGACCTCCACCGCGCGCACCACGATGCTCTGGAAAGGGTTGCGGCAGACCGGCCCCAGCCCGGCCTCGCGCGCGGCCTGTTGCACGGCGGACGGCAGGCGATCGAAGTTGAGCGCGTAACGTGCCAGCGGCCCGACCAGATAGCTCGTGCCGTCGACCAGGCGCGACTGCAGCGCCGTCGAGCGCGCCACCTGATGCTCCACGAAATGCGCCTCGTACTGGTCGGCGGCGATGTCGAGGCCGCGACTGGAGGCGATGCGACCCTGGTTGAAGGGGTATTCCTCGGGGTGCGCGAGCGCGACGAAGGTGTAGTCGCGCTCGCGGTCGGGAAAATCGAAGCCGGCCACCCAGTCAAGCGTCTCGGCGGCCAGTTCCCGTGCCCGCTTCAGCGTCTCCGCAAGCCCGGCCAGCTCGCGCCGACGCGGCACGCAATAGAAGCCGCCGACGCGGACATTGATCGGATGGATCTCGCGCCCGCCGAGCAGTGTCATGATGTCGTTGCCGGCCTTCTTGAGGGCCAGCCCGCGGCGGACGGCCTCGCCGTGATCGCGCGCCATGTCGATCGCCCCGGCGTAGCCGAGGAAGTCCGGCGCATGCAGCAGGTAGATATGCAGGGCGTGACTCTCGATCCATTCCCCGCAGTAGAGCAGGCGTCTCAGCTCGCGCAGCGGCCCGTCCACGGTGACGCCCAGGGCGTTTTCCATCGCGTGGACGGCGCTCATCTGGTAGGCGACGGGGCAGATGCCGCAGATCCGTGCGGTGATGTCCGGCGCCTCGGCAAAGTCGCGGCCACGCAGCAGCGCCTCGAAGAAGCGCGGCGGCTCGAAGATGCTCAGCTCGGCCGAGCGGACCTTGCCACCTCGCACGACCACGCTGAATGACCCCTCGCCCTCGACGCGGGCCAGGTAGCCGACCTTGATCGTCTTACGGGTCATGGCGGTCGCTCTCCTCGCGAAACGCCGGTGCCCCGGCGTTGAAGGTACGGTAGACGCGTCGCCGGTCCCGGGCATCCATGCCGAGCGCCTCGAGCGCCGGGTCGAGCGAGACGGTGTTGGGGGTCTCCTGCGGGCCATAGCAGCCGTAGCAGCCGCGATGATAGGCCGGGCAGAGGGCCCCGCAGCCGGCATGGGTCACCGGACCCAGGCACGGCGTGCCGTGGGCCACCATCACGCAGACGTTGCCCCTGAGCTTGCAGTCGAGGCACACGCTGTGGGCCGGCGTCACCGGCCGGCGGCCGGCGAGGAAGGCGGTGATCACCTCGAGCAGCTGGTGCTTGGCGATCGGACAGCCGCGCAGCTCGAAGTCGACCGACACGTGGTCGGCGATCGGCGTGGAGGTCGCCAGGGTCGCGATGTAGTCCGGCCGCGCGTAGACCACGGCGGCGTATTCCCGGACGTCCGCGAAGTTGCGCAGGCCCTGGATGCCGCCCGCCGTGGCGCAGGCGCCGATGGTGACGAGATGAGCGGAGCGTCGCCGCACCTCGCGGATCCGCTCGGCATCGTGCGGCGTGGTGATGGAGCCCTCAACCAGCGACAGGTCATAGCGGCCGCGGAGCTGCCCGCGCGTGGCCTCGGGGAAGTAGGCGATCTCCACGGCGCCCGCGAGGCCCAGGAACTCGTCCTCGCAATCGAGCAGGGTGAGCTGGCAGCCATCGCAGGAGGCGAACTTCCAGACGGCGAGGCGCGGCGTTGCGCGGCGGTTGGCCATGGGTCACAGCTCCTTGAGGCCGAGCAGGCCGCCGAGCCGGTCGTGGCACAAGACCGGGCCGTCGCGGCAGACGAAGACGGGGCCGAACTGGCAATGACCGCACAGGCCCACGGCGCATTTCATGTTGCGTTCCAGGGAAAGATGGATCGCCGCGTCGCCGAGCCCCGCCTCCTTCAGCGCGGCGATGGTGAAGCGCATCATGACCTCGGGACCGCAGACGAACGCCAGGGTGTTCGCGGGGTCGAGCGCCAGGCCGGGGATCAGCCGGGTCACGACCCCCACATGGCCGGTCCAGTCCGACGGTGCATGATCGACCGTCACCCCGATGCGGATATCGTGGCGTCGTTGCCAGGCCGCCAGTTCACGACGGAACAGGATCTCGTCGGGGCTGCGGGTGCCGTAGAGCAGGGCGATGGTGCCGTAACGCTGGCGCTCGGCCAGCAGCCGATAGAGCGCCGGTCGCAGCGGCGCCAGGCCGAGCCCGCCGGCGATCAGCACCACGTCGTGCCCGTGGGCCGCCGCCATCGGCCAGCCGCTGCCGAAGGGGCCGCGCAGGCCGAGGGCGTCGCCGGGCGCCAGGCGCGCCAGGGCGCTCGAGACCGGCCCCACGGCACGGATCGTGTGGACCCGCCGGTTCGTGTCGGCGGGATCCCCGCTCAAGCTGATCGGCACCTCGCCGACGCCGAAGGCGGTCAGCATGTTGAACTGGCCGGGCTGGAAGGCTGTGGCGTCGTCCGCCGCGATGTCGAGCGTGACCGTCCGCGGGGCGTCGCGGCGCCGCTTCAGGACCCGCACGACGCGTGGCGTCAGCGGATCGCCCGGCGGCGCGCGGTCAGGACGGGCTGCCATAGACATCGAGCATCTGCCGCTGGGTGCCGTGCAGGCGTTCGATCAGGATCGGCACGACGCGCTTCATCACCTCGAAGCCCAGGTCATGGTCCTGCTCGCATTTCCGGCGCAGGCAGACGGCATCCATGGCGATCGCCCGGACGGGTTCCAGCGCCCGGGCGTCGTAGGCCCAGCGGTAGGGCGGGACGAGCCAGGAGAGACCGACGAGTTCGCCGGCATCGAGGGTCCGGAACACGATCGCGCCTTGCCCCGGTGTCGGGGTTTCCAGGGCGACGCGGCCCTGGCGCAGCAGGAAGAGCCGGTCGGCCGCCTCCCCCTCGTGAAAGAGATAGTCGCACGCCCTGAAGCGGACATTCGTCGCGCAGCCGCAGACCAGCTGGCAGAACGCCTCGTCGAGGCCGGCGAAGAGGGGATGCGCGCGGATGATGGGCTCCAGCCCGACGCGGGTCATGTCGGCGCCCCGTCACGGGTCTCGCGGATGGCGCGTACCTCCTCGGTGATGTCGATGCCGACTGGGCACCAGGTGATGCAGCGTCCGCAACCCACGCAGCCGGAGGTGCCGAACTGGTCGTGCCAGGTCGCCAGCTTGTGGGTCATCCACTGGCGGTAGCGGGCGCGGCCGCTGGCACGCACGCTGCCGCCGTGAAGGTAGGAGAAATCCATCGTGAAGCAGGAATCCCAGTGCCGCGAGCGCGACGTCTCGGTGCCCGTCAGGTCGCTGGAATCCGCCTCGCTGGTGCAGAAGCAGGTGGGGCAGACCATGGTGCAGTTGCCGCAGGTCAGGCAGCGCGAGGCCACGTCGTCCCAGCGCGGGTGTTCGAGGTTGGCCAGCAGCAGCTCGCGGACGTCGCCGGCCGCCATCTCGCGGCCCATCGAGGCGGCAGTGGCGGCGAGGAGCGCCTCGGCGGCGGCGATCTCCGCATCGCTGGCCGGGCTGGCCGGCAGTTCGGCCAGCACCTCGCGACCCTCGGGCGTGCCCGCCTCGACCAGGAAGCGGTGCTCGCCGTCGCCGACGAGCTCGGTCAGCACCAGGTCGAAGCCGTGTTGCGCCTGCGGTCCGGTGTCCATGGAGGCGCAGAAGCAGGTGCCGCCGGCCTCGGCGCAGTTGACGGCGACGATGAAGTTGTCCCGCCGACGGGCCTGGTAATGGCCGTCGCGATAGTCGCCGCCGAGCAGGACGCGATCCTGGATGGCGATGGCGTGCAGCTCGCAGGCACGGACACCCAGCAGGGCGACGCGGGTCGCCTCGGCCGGCTCGGCGACCACGATGATCTCGTCGTCCTCGTGGCGGGCTCGCCACAGGCGCTGCACGGGCGGATGCAGGAAACGCTTCCAGGAGTGCGGCCCCACCGCGTAGCCGAACAGGGCGGCGTCGCGGCGCCGGGTCAGCCGGTAGTGGCCGGCCTCCTGCTCGTCGGTCCAGCCGGCCGGCAGGTCGTCCAGGGTGTGGATGTCGTCGTAGACGATGGCCTGATCGTGCAGCGTCGGGCCGATGACGCGGTAGCCGCGTGCCCGAAGGGCATCGAGCAGCGCCTGGAGCCCGTCGGTGGTCAAGCGTTGGCAGTCTGGCATCCCGCGGCGCACTCCCCATGGGCATGTTGGCCATTGGCACTCTGGCGACATGCCGGGCCGGTGACATGCAGGAAAGCCTAGTCGGCGATGGGCCGGTCGGCCTTGATGAACATCAAGCGAAGGGAGGCGTGCAGGGTTATCCTGGATTCTGCCCGGCCTGGCGGCGGACATTCCGTGAGCGAGCAACGGGTTGCGCTGAGCCGAGATGGCACGCGGCGATCCGCTTTCTCACCTGACATGAAGATTCGTGACGGGACACGGCAGGCCCATGCCCATGCCCATGCCGTGTTTCAGGCTGCTGGAGCCATGGGGAGTCTGGAAATGTTCAGTCGGCAGGAAAATGAAAAACCGCCACCCGGCATGACCCGTAAGTGGCGGTTTTCATTAATCTTTTTGGTCGGAGCGACTGGATTCGAACCAGCGACCTCTGCAACCCCATTGCAGCGCGCTACCAAGCTGCGCCACGCTCCGATCCTGTCTCGTCAGGGACTCAAGCCCCATCGGGCTTGCCTGCGAACGAGGCATATATTACGGATTTTTCGGCGGGGTGCAAGTGCCAATTTGCACTTGGCATTCAGTCGGTTGGGTGTCTGCGAAAGGCCTGGCGGGTATGAGCGCGATAAATGCGACTTTCGTAGTATAGTTGCGAGTCGTGACACAACGACATGCAAGGGGAACAGGCCATGCCACTGATCATGGGAATGAGTGTTTTGCTGGGTTGCCAGTTCATCGGGGAATTGCTGGTGCGGGCCCTGTCGGTCCCGGTGCCGGGCCCGGTGATGGGCATGGTGGTACTGCTGATCGGTCTGATGATCCGTGGCCGCGTTCCCGACGCCCTGCGGCTGGCGGGAGAGGGGCTGCTGCGCTATCTGACGCTGCTGTTCGTGCCGGCGGGGGTGGGCATCATGGTGCACTTCGGCCTGATCGGCGCGGATATCTGGGTACTGCTGGTGACGCTGGTGGTATCCACCGCGCTGACCATCGCGGTGACGGCCAAGGTGCTCGATAGCCTGGCTCGGCGGCGTTCGGGCGGGGAGGAGGCATGAGTCTGGCGAGTCTCGATCAGCTCTGGGTCTATCTTTCCGGCAATCCGCTGGTCTCGCTGCTGGCGACCCTGATCGCCTTCTACCTGGCGACGCACGTCAACCGTCTGCTGGGGCGTTCGCCCTTCGCGCATCCGGTGCTGGTGGCCATCGCGCTGCTGATTGCCTTTCTTCTGTTCACCGGCATCGATTACGCGACCTATTTCGAGGGGGCGCAGTTCATTCATTTCCTGCTGGGGCCGGCCACGGTGGCGCTGGCGATCCCGCTCTTCGATCATCGCGAGCGGGTGCGTCGCCTGTTGCTGCCGCTGTTGATCGCCTGCCTGTCCGGCATCATCACGGCGGTGAGCTCGACGCTGGGTCTGGCCTTGCTGCTCGGGGCACAGAAGCCGGTGCTGCTGTCGCTGGCGCCGCGCTCCGTGACGTCGCCGATCGCCATGGGGATCGCCGAGCAGATCGGCGGCATTCCCTCGCTGGCTGCCGCGCTGGTGCTGCTGACCGGCTCCGTGGGGTGCGCCCTGGGGCCGTGGATCCTGCGGCTGTTGCGCATCGAGGACCCCAGCGTCAAGGGCTTCACCATGGGGCTGGCGGCCCACGGGTTCGGAACGGCACACTGCTTCGCCTCGATGGGGGCAATGGCCGGTGCCTTTGCCGGGCTGGCGATGGGGCTGACCGGCATGCTCACGGCCTTCATCCTGCCGTTGATCGTGCAGCTTTTCGGGCTGTGACGCCTCGGGCGTGACTAGATCTCGTCCCAGATGCGTTCACGCAGGTCGTGCGAGAGCTCGCTGACCTTGTGGAAGCGCTGCATGGCCGCATCCGCGACGTTCAGGGCGGCTTCCTGATAGCAGCTGGACAGCTCGGCGGGCGTCGGCGTTTCCTGGTTGCACAAGCAACG
Organism: Modicisalibacter tunisiensis; assembly: GCF_020148005.1. Lineage (GTDB taxonomy): Bacteria > Pseudomonadota > Gammaproteobacteria > Pseudomonadales > Halomonadaceae > Modicisalibacter > Modicisalibacter tunisiensis. The sequence continues at coordinate 2,547,743 of NZ_JAGXFD010000001.1, forward strand.
CGAGACCTTCTCGCCCGAGCTGGCCACCACCTTGAGGAATTCCGCTTCGTGCTGCATGGCTTCGCCGAGCGCCTGCAGCCAGACCAGTTGCATCCGGGCAAGCGGAGTCGAGGTCTCCAGCCACTGCTGCATCCACCATGTCGTCAGTGATGCGCTGTCCTCGAGGGCCGCAGCCGCCGGACGCTTGCGGGTCTTTGAATCCGCCATGGAGAACTCTCCTGTGGGTGGCTGAAACTGGGCTTGAGTATAGATGCTGAAGCGGGAGATGAAGACGGCATGCGACGTGACGACGCCCGAATACTGACCGGTGTCATGAGTGGGAAAGCCACTGGCGTTGAAGAGCCTGCCGGCTGGTGTCCTGTTGGCATGTGGCGACGGTTGGGTCGGCCGTCAGGGCGACGTATACTGCGCGGATTTTGCGGCAAAGAGTTAGCGAGGATTGCATGAGTGTCACCACGGCCTGGATGTTGCTGCTGGCCGGCCTGGTTCTGGTTGCCGGGCTGGCAGGCTATGCGTTTTTCCTCTGGCGTGAGGTGGGGCGTCGTCGTCGCTTTCGCGAGGACGAGGTGCGGCGGGCCAACCGCAACTGCCTGGAGAGCCTCGATGCCATCGCCCGCGCCATGCTGGCCGAGCAGGTGAACCTGACCGAGGGCAGCTGGCGCTGCAAGGTGCTGCTGGAGATCATCGATCCACAACTGCTGGAGCGCGATGCCTTTCGGCCCTTCGGCGAAGTCCACCGGCGCACGTCGCACCTGCGTACCCATTCGGCGCGACGCGAGCTGGCACCGCGCGAGCGCATGCGCGAGGATCGCGAGCGGCTGACGGTGGAGTCGGAGCTGCGCCAGGAGGTGCTCGCCGCGGCCCAGGCCGTGCTGGATTTCAAGCAGCGCTGGCCGGCCAGTCTGCATTGATTGCCCCCTTCAACAGGAGTCCTGCCATGTCCCCGTCATTGCTGGATACGCCGCTGAGCGAGATTCGCCACGCCCTGCATGCGCACCCCGAGCTGTCGGGTGACGAGAGGCGCACCGCCGAGCAGGTGGCCCTCTGGCTGGAAGAGGCCGGGGCGGATAGCGTGCTGCGCCACCTGGGCGGGCACGGCGTGGCCGGCGTGTTCTGGGGCGCGGCTCCGGGGCCGCGGGTGATGCTGCGTGCCGAGCTCGATGCGCTGCCGATTCGCGAGCAGGGAGAGCGTTCCTGGCGCTCGTGCCACGAGGCCGTGGCCCACAGCTGCGGTCATGATGGACACATGAGTGCCCTGCTGGGGGTCGCGCAGCAGCTGGCTCGGCGACGTCCGGCCAGAGGCGAGGTGGTGCTGCTGTTCCAGCCCTCGGAAGAAACCGGCGACGGGGCCGGACGCATCGTCGACTCGGCCGCCTTCGAGACAATCCGGCCGGACCATGTCTATGCCATGCACAATCTGCCCGGTCGGCCGCTGGGCGAGGTTTCGGTGCGCCCCGGGGCGTTCAGCTGCGCCTCCCGGGGGCTGGTCGTGCGGCTCAACGGCCTGTGTTCGCATGCCGCTCATCCGGAACTGGGGCGCAGCCCGGCGATGGCCATGTGCCGCATCCTCCAGGGACTCAAGCGCCTTCCGCTGCAGCTGCCCGACGATCACGGGCTGGTCATGGTCACGTTGATCCATGCGCGTCTGGGCGAGGTGGCCTTCGGCACGTCGCCGGGGCAGGCGGAGGTCATGGCGACCCTGAGGACCGCCAGCGACGACATGATGCGGGCGCTGGCCGAGGCGGCGGTCTCCCTGGTGCAGGCCGAGGCGGAGGAGGATCAGCTGGGTGTCGAGATCGACTGGTGTGACGTGTTCGCGGCCACCGTCAATGCCCCCTCGGCCGTGTCGGTGATCGAGATGGCGGCCCGGCAGGCGGGGGAGTCGGTGGTCCGCCTGGAGACGGCGCATCGCTGGTCGGAGGATTTCGGCGTGCTGGCGGCGAGTGGCGAGGGGGCCATGTTCACGCTGGGCAGCGGCGAGCAGTGCCCGCCCTTGCACCATCCGGCGTATGATTTTCCTGATGTCCTGATTGAGCGGGCCGTCACTCTTTTCACCGGGATTGTCGCTCATCATCTGGATTGAGCGGCCCGAGCGGGCGGTGTTTGCATCGGCCATGACCATGCGTCACGATGATGGCTGCTATTCTTGTTGAGAAATTGTCGTTGATAGCGGCAAGGGAAAAGAGGGGGCACTGGCCGACTTTCTGGTGCTGTGCTTTCTTTTCAGGGGAATGCGTCAACTGGATCAGCGCATCCCCGGACTTGGGTTCGCGGTGTTTGGAACCCGCCAAGTAACGACACGTTACGCTGAGCGCTGTGTTAAGAAGGAGTCTTACATGAAGAAATCAACGACTGGCTTGCTGCTTGGTTCCGCCCTGGTGATCGGTTTGTCGGGCTGTGCCAGCTCCGGCTCCCAGTCCATGGGCGACAGTCAGAAGGATGCGTGGTATCAGTCTCCGTTCGTCTGCGGCCTGGCCGGCGGGCTGATCGGCGGCGGCATCGGCTATGCGTCCAGCAGCGATGCCGACGAGGAAGATGGTGCAGCCATCGGTAGCGTGGCAGGTGCCACTGCCGGCGCTCTCCTGTGTGCCGATTACGGCAGCCAGGCAACCGACAGCGACGGTGATGGCGTGCCCGACGAGCGCGACCAGTGCCCCAACACGCCGGCCGGCGTGGCCGTGGATGCCGACGGCTGCCCGCTGGACACCGACGGTGACGGCGTGCCGGATTACAAGGACGAGTGTCCGGGAACCCCGGCCGGTGTCGAGGTCAATGCCTCCGGCTGCCCGCTGGATTCCGACGGTGACGGTGTGCCCGACTACATGGATCAGTGCCCCGACACCCCGGCGGGTGCCGACGTCAACGCGCTGGGCTGCGAAGCCGATGTGGTCCTGAAGGATGTCAACTTCGAGTTCGACTCCGCGCGCCTTACCTCTCAGGCCGAATCGATCCTGGACGGCGTGGCCGAGAAGTTGGCCAGCAACCCCGGCGTGCGGGTGCGTCTCGAGGGCTATACCGATTCCATCGGCAGCGCGGCCTACAACAAGGACCTGTCTCAGCGTCGTGCGAACTCCGTCAAGGATTACCTGACCTCTCAGGGCATCGCGGCGGATCGCATGAAGGCCATCGGCTACGGTGAATCGCAGCCGATCGCCACCAACGACACCCCGGCAGGGCGCGCCAAGAACCGTCGCGTCGAGCTGGGCGAGTGGAAGCAGCAGTAAGAGCCCGGGTCATCGCGCCGGTTGCCGGCGCGTGACACGCCAGAGGGGCGCTTCGGCGCCCCTTTTTGCTGTCTGGCATCCGGCCTGCAGCCCGGGTGTGCCCGGCCGGGGTGGACGCTCGGCATGGCGGCTGCTACTGTCGTGGCCCTTCCGGGTGCTGCCCCCGGCACTGTCCTCATGCCGTGCCACCAGCAGGAGGCCGCGGCCATGATGGCCGGAGGCGGCGACCCGGGTATCGCGACCTACACTGACCAACTCCGCGACATGTGATCCCTGGTATGGATCACCACTGCGCTCAAGGATGCCTGATGCCCATCGTGACTCTTCCGGACGGCAGCCAACGCTCGTTCGACGCCCCCCTCACCGTGATGCAGCTCGCCGAGTCGATCGGCCCGGGTCTGGCCAAGGCCTGCGTGGCCGGCAAGATCGATGGCGTGCCGGTCGATGCCGCCGACCTGATCGACCATGATGCCGAGGTGGCGATCCTGACCGCCCGCGACCCCGAGGGGCTGGAGGTCATTCGTCACTCCTGTGCCCACCTGATCGGTCATGCGGTCAAGCAGCTTTATCCGGATGCCAAGATGGCGATCGGCCCGGTGATCGATGACGGCTTCTATTACGACATCGACTTCGGCCGCTCGGCGACGCCCGAGGATCTCGAGGCGATCGAGAAGCGCATGAAGCAGCTGATCGACAGGGACTACGACGTGGTCCGTGAATATGTCGATCGTGATCGGGCCATGTTGACCTTCCTGCATCGCGACGAGCCCTACAAGCAGGAGATCGTGCGCGGGATCCCGGAAGGCGAGACGATCCGGCTCTATCATCACGAAGAGTACACGGACATGTGCCGTGGTCCGCACGTGCCCAACACGCGGCATCTCAAGGCCTTCAAGCTGACCAAGCTGGCCGGTGCCTACTGGCGAGGCGATGCCAGCAAGCCGATGCTGACGCGTATCTACGGCACGGCCTGGCCCGACAAGAAACAGCTCAAGGCCTATCTCAAGCGCCTCGAGGAAGCCGAGAAGCGTGACCATCGCAAGCTCGCCAAGAAGATGGATCTCTTCCACCTGCAGGAAGAGGCGCCGGGCATGGTCTTCTGGCACCCCAACGGCTGGACCATGTACCAGGCGCTCGAGCAGTACATGCGTCGCGTGCAGATCGAGAACGGCTATCAGGAGATCAAAACGCCGCAGGTGGTGGACCTGTCGCTGTGGAAGAAGTCCGGCCACTGGGGGCACTATTCGGAGCTGATGTTCGCCACCGAGTCCGAGAAGCGCGAATATGCAGTCAAGCCGATGAACTGCCCGTGCCACGTCCAGGTCTTCAACCAGGGGCTGAAAAGCTACCGGGACCTGCCGCTGCGCCTGGCGGAGTTCGGCAGCTGTCACCGCAACGAGCCGTCGGGCTCCCTGCACGGCCTGATGCGGGTACGAGGCTTCACTCAGGACGATGCCCATATCTTCTGTACCGAGTCGCAGATCCAGGCCGAGGCGGAGGCGTTCATCGCGCTGACGCTCAAGGTCTACCGGGATCTGGGCTTCGAGGATGTCGAACTCAAGCTGTCGACGCGTCCGGACTCCTTCGTCGGCGAGATCGAGGACTGGGAGCGGGCCGAGAAGGGGCTTGCCGAGGCGCTCAATGCCTCCGGGCTCGAGTGGGAGCTGCTGCCCGGAGAAGGGGCCTTCTACGGACCCAAGATCGAGTTTTCCCTGCGCGACTGCCTCAACCGCGTCTGGCAGTGCGGCACGCTGCAGCTCGACTTCAACCTGCCTGGCCGCCTGGGCGCCCAGTACGTCGACGAGGACGGCTCGCGCAAGACACCGGTGATGCTCCACCGTGCGATCCTCGGTTCCTTCGAGCGTTTCCTGGGAATCCTCATCGAGCACTACGCCGGCGCCATGCCGTTGTGGCTGGCACCGCAGCAGGCCGTCGTGCTGACCATCACCGACGCGCAGCGCGATTACGCGCTTGCCGTGGCGCAGCGCTTGCAGAAAATCGGTCTGCGCGTCAAGGCGGACTTGAGGAACGAGAAGATCGGCTTTAAAATCCGTGAGCATACGCTGCAGAAAATCCCCTACCTGCTGGTCGTGGGGGACAAGGAAATTGAATCGGATTCAGTCGCCGTTCGTACCCGTAGTGGTGAGGACCTGGGCAGCATCAGGGTCGATGACCTGATTGCCCGCCTCGAGGCAGAGCGGGGCTGACGACAACGTTAACCTGAACGGAGACGTAACGATCAAGCGGAACAATCAGCGCGGGCGTCCACAAGACAAGCGCCCTCCCATGAACGACCGCATCCGTGAAGACGAAGTGCGGTTGATCGATAGCGACGGTGAGCAGGTCGGTGTGGTGCCGACCCGCGAAGCGCTCGAGCGCGCCGAAGAGGCCGGCATGGATCTCGTGCAGATTTCCAATGCCGACCCCATCGTCTGTAAAATCATGGATTACGGTAAATTCCTCTTCGAGCAGAAGAAGCAGAAGTCGGCTCAGAAGAAGAAGACCAAGCAGATCCAGGTCAAGGAAGTCAAGTTCCGGCCTGGTACCGACGAGGGCGATTATCAGGTCAAGCTCAAGAACCTGACTCGCTTTCTCGAAGGGGGTGACAAGGGTAAGGTCACCCTGCGATTCCGGGGGCGCGAGATGGCACACCAGGACATCGGCCGCAAGCTGATGGAACGGATTGCTGCCGATCTCGAGGAACTGGCCAGTGTGGAGTCCTTCCCCAAGATGGAAGGTCGCCAGATGGTCATGATTCTGGCTCCCAAGAAGAAGTGATCCGAGGGCAGTTGAACGGGTGGTCGTGCGGCAAGCGCGGCCATCGGCCACGGATTTTCTAAAGAAACCCGAGCGGAGACTTTCTCCATGCCGAAGATCAAGAGCAACAGTGGCGCGGCCAAGCGCTTCAAGAAGACGGCCAACGGCTTCAAGCACAAGCAGTCGTTCCGCAGCCACATCCTGACCAAGAAGTCCACCAAGCGTAAGCGTCAGCTGCGCGGCATGAAGCAGATCCATGACGCCGACAAGGCACTGGTTCGCCGCATGCTGCCCAACCTGTAACGCCTTGGTCGAATTCACTAACGTCAGGAGATTGCCATGACTCGCGTCAAGCGTGGCGTCGTAGCACGCCGCCGTCACAAGAAAATCATGAAGCAGGCCAAGGGCTACTACGGTGCCCGGTCTCGCGTGTTCCGTGTCGCCAAGCAGGCGGTCATCAAGGCAGGCCAGTACGCCTACCGCGACCGTCGTCAGCGCAAGCGCCAGTTCCGTGCGCTGTGGATCTCGCGGATCAACGCCGCGGCCCGTCAGAACGGCCTGTCCTACAGCCGCTTCATCGCCGGCCTGAAGAAGTCCGGCATCGAGATCGACCGCAAGGTCCTGGCCGATCTCGCCGTTCACGAAAAGGCTGCCTTTGCCGCTATCGTCGAGAAGGCCAAGGCTGCCCAGTAAGCGAGATGACCACCGGTAGCCTGTGGGTTGCCGGTCGTGCATCGTGAACGTCACAGGGGAAGAGCAGCCGCTCTTCCCCTGTTTTTTTGGACCCGCATTCCGGGATCCCTGACTCAGAATCGGAGCGTAACGGATGGAGCATCTATCCACTCTGGTCAACGAGGCTCGCCAGGCCATCCAGGCTGCCGAGACAGTCGCAGCGCTGGATGAGGTCCGGGTACGTTATCTGGGCAAGAAGGGCGAGATCACCGCCTTGCTCAAGGGCCTGGGCAAGTTGCCGGCCGAGGAACGCCCCCAGGCCGGCGAACAGATCAACCAGGCCAAGCAGGCGCTCAACGCCGACCTCGAGACACGCCGCCGGGCGCTCGAGCAGGCCGCGCTGGAGGCCCGTCTGGCCGAGGAGCGTGTCGATGTCACGCTGCCGGGACGTGGCTCGGCGACGGGTGGCCTGCACCCCGTGACGCGCACGCTGGAGCGCATCGAGGGCCTGTTCACGCATATCGGTTTCGACGTGGCCGTCGGCCCCGAGATCGAGGACGACTACCACAACTTCGAGGCGCTCAACATTCCGGCGCATCACCCCGCACGCGGCATGGCCGATACCTTCTACTTCGATGCCGGCCGCCTGCTGCGCACCCACACCTCGCCGGTGCAGGTGCGGACCATGGAAACCCAGGCGCCGCCGATCCGCATCGTGTGCCCCGGGCGGGTCTACCGCAGCGATTCCGACCTGACCCACACGCCGATGTTCCACCAGGTCGAGGGGCTGCTGGTCGACGAGGACGTGAGCTTCGCGGACCTCAAGGGCACCATCGAGGGCTTCCTGCACGCCTTCTTCGAGCGCGACGACCTGTCGGTGCGCTTCCGGCCGTCGTACTTCCCGTTCACCGAGCCTTCCGCGGAAGTGGACATCCAGTGCGTGATGTGCAGTGGCGAAGGGTGCCGGGTCTGCTCGCACAGCGGCTGGCTCGAGGTCATGGGCTGCGGCATGGTGCACCCGGAAGTGTTCCGCCACTCCGGCATCGACAGCGAGCGCTACAAGGGCTTCGCCTTCGGCATGGGCGCCGAGCGCCTGGCCATGCTGCGCTATGGCGTGAACGATCTGCGGCTGTTCTTCGAGAATGATCTGCGCTTTCTGCGCCAGTTCGCCTGAGCGACACAAGGAGACGGGATCTCAAGATGAAATTTTCCGAACAATGGCTGCGTGAGTGGGTGTCGCCGGCCCTGTCGACCCAGGCGCTGGCCGACCAGATCACCATGGCCGGGCTCGAGGTGGATGCCGTCGAGCCCGTGGCGAGCGACTTCAGCGGGGTCGTGATCGCCGAGGTCATCAGCCGCGAGCCGCATCCTGATGCCGACAAGCTGAACGTCTGTCGTGTCGACGATGGCTCCGGGGAACCGGTTCAGGTGGTCTGCGGCGCGCCCAACGTCGCCGCCGGCCAGAAGGTGCCGTTCGCCCGGGTCGGCGCAGTGCTGCCGGGCGACTTCAAGATCCGGAAGGCCAAGCTGCGGGGCGTCGAGTCGCGCGGCATGATCTGCTCGGCCTCCGAGTTGGGACTGGAAGAGGAAACCTCCCCGGGGATTCTCGAGCTGCCGCCGTCCGCGCCGGCCGGCGACGATTTCCGGGCCTGGCTGTCGCTCGACGACCACACCATCGAGATCGACCTGACGCCCAACCGTGGCGACTGCCTGAGCCTCAAGGGCGTGGCGCGGGAGGTTGGCGTGCTCAACCGCATGGCCGTCGAATCGCCGGCGATCGCCGAGCAGCCGGCCGTCTGCGAGGATACCTTCCCGGTCGCGGTCAGCGCCCCCGAGGCGTGTCCGCGCTATGTCGGTCGGGTGGTGCGCGGGGTCGACGTCGGCGCGGAAACGCCGCTGTGGATGGTCGAGCGCCTGCGCCGCAGCGGGGTGCGCTCGATCAACGTCATCGTCGACATCACCAACTACGTGATGCTCGAGCTGGGGCAGCCGATGCACGCCTTCGATCTGGCCGAGCTGGTCCGGACGATCGAGGTGCGTCATGCCCACGACGGGGAGACCCTGGTACTGCTCGATGGTCAGGAGATCGCGCTGCGTCCCGATACCCTGGTGATCGCCGATGCCGACAAGCCGCTGGCCATGGCCGGCATCATGGGCGGCGAGCACTCCGGCGTGAACGGGGCGACGCGCGACGTCTTCCTCGAGTCGGCCTTCTTCACGCCGCTGGCGGTGGCCGGTCAGGCGCGCTCCTACGGGCTGCACACCGATTCCTCGCACCGCTTCGAGCGGGGGGTCGATCCGGCACTGACCTGGCAGGCGATCGAGCGCGCCACCGAGCTGCTGACCCGCATCGCCGGCGGTCGCCCCGGCCCGGTCAGCGAGACGGCAAGCCCCGATCACCTGCCCGCCGCGCGCCGGGTGCGCCTGCGTGCCGAGCGGATCGAACAGTGCCTGAACCTGGCGCTGCCCGGCGAGGAGGTCGTCGAGATCCTCGATCGGCTGGGCATGCCGGCGGTGGTCGAGGCACTGGGCGCCTGGCAGGTCAGCGTGCCCAGCTGGCGCTTCGACGTGAGCATCGAGGAGGACCTGATCGAGGAGCTGGCGCGCATTCACGGCTACAATCGCCTGCCGGCACGGCGCCCGCCGGTGCGGTTGGGGCTGAGCGCCGACAACGAAGCACGGCAGCCGCTGGCACGCCTGCGGCGTCAGCTGGTGGCCCGTGACTTCCAGGAAGCCATCACCTACAGCTTCGTAGCGCCCGACCTGCAGGGCATGCTGGCCCCCGATGCCGTGGCGCCGCGCCTGGCCAACCCCATCTCCAGCGACATGGCGGTGATGCGGGCGAGCCTGTTTCCGGGGCTGGTCAAGGCGCTGATGCACAACCTCAATCGCCAGCAGAGCCGGGTGCGCTTGTTCGAGGCGGGGCTGGTCTTTCGCGGCGAGCTCGATTCGCTCGAGCAGGTACCCATGCTGGGAGCGCTGGTCGCCGGCCCGCGCAGCCCCGAGGGGTGGGCAGGCGGCCGGGACACGGTGGATTTCTTCGATCTCAAGGGCGATCTGGAAAGCCTCTTCGCCCTGAGTGGCAGTGCAGACGACTGGCGCTTCGAGCCGGCGACCCACCCGGCGCTGCATCCGGGGCAGACGGCACGCATCCTGCGTGACGGCCGCCCGGTCGGCTGGCTGGGTGCGCTGCATCCCGGGGTTCGCCATGAGCTGGGCATCCGGGCCGAGGTCTTCGTGTTCGAGGTCGAGCAGGCGGCGTTGCTCGAGGGGCGGCTGCCGATCTTCGCGCCGCTGTCGCGCTTCCCCGAGGTGCGCCGCGATTTGGCGCTGGTGGTGGAGGCGACGGTACCGGTTCAGGCGCTGCTCGACACGCTGCGCGAGCAGGCCGGCGAATGGCTGACCGACCTGCACCTGTTCGATGTCTATCACGGCAGGGGCGTGGCCGAAGGCCACAAGAGTCTGGCCCTGGGCTTGACCTGGCAGCATCCTTCGCGCACGCTGAATGACGAGGAAATCAATCAGTTAGTCGAGGCGATCGTTGCCGAGTCGAAGCATCGCTTCGGGGCCGAGTTGCGCGGCTGATGTCGTCATCCTGCACGAGGGAGTGATCATGGGGGCGTTGACCAAGGCGGAGTTGGCCGAACATCTGCATGCCGAGCTGGGCGTGTCCAAGCGTGAAGCCAAGTCGATGGTGGAAGCGTTCTTCGAGGAGATCCGCGGTTGCCTGCGCGAGAACGAGCAGGTCAAGCTGTCGGGATTCGGCAACTTCGATCTGCGCGACAAGCGCGAGCGCCCCGGCCGCAACCCCAAGACGGGCGAGGAGATTCCCATTTCGGCACGTCGTGTGGTCACCTTCCGCCCGGGGCAGAAGCTCAAGGCGCGGGTCGAGAGCTACGATGGCCCCCATGACTGAGGCTCCCGTGACTGAGCGAGTGCCGGTCTGACGAGACGCAAACAAAGGGCCCCACCTTGACGGTGGGGCCCTTTGCGTAGCGAACGCCGTAATGCGCTCAGGGGAACAGATGGGACAGTCGAGTGGCCAGCATGATGTTGCCCGTGGCCTTGAGCCGCCCGGACATGAAGGCCTGCATGCCGCTGAGCTCACCGCTCATCACCCCCTTGAGCGTCGCGCTGTCGGTACTCAGCGTGACGGAGGGGTCGTCGTGTTCTCCCGACTGGATGTCCAGCGTGCCGTCCTGAACGGTCAGATAATAATCGTCGGCATCGCTGATGTGGAATTGAAAGGTTTCGTCCATGCCCCGGGCGGCCTGGGGATCGAAGCGGGACCGTAGCATGTCGATGACGCGAGAGGCGTTGCTCATGAAGACTTCCTGATCTGGGCAATGACGTTCCCGTAGCGTATTTAAAACAGATGTTTGAATCAAGCGTGCCGTTGCGGGAGATATTCCGGAGCGGGATGCCTGCCAGAGGAGGTGTGGAGCGTGACGGAGTGGATTGCACACTATGGCCTGTTCCTGGCCAAGATGGCGACGCTGGCGGTGCTGGTGCTGGCCGTCCTGGCGGTCACCTTCCGCCGGCGTGGCGGCGACTCGGATCGTACACGGCTGCGGGTCGAGGAGTGGAATGCGCGCTATCGCGCCCGGCGGCGTCAGTTGCACCTGGCGACCCTCGACAGGAAGGCACGCCGGGCGGCACACAAGGCCTTCAGGCGCGAGGACAAGTCGCGTCACAGGGCGTCGCCCCGGGCCACAGCCGAGCGCGTCTGGGTCATCGACTTCCATGGCGACATCAAGGCGTCCGGGACGCAGCGGCTGGCCGAAGAGGTGTCACTGCTGCTGGACGCCGCCGAGCAGGGCGATGAAGTGGTCGTGCGCCTGGAGTCCGGCGGCGGGCTGGTGCATGCCTACGGCCTGGCTGCCGCCGAGCTTGACCGCCTGCGCGATGCCGGATTGCGCACTACCGTCTGTGTCGACAAGGTGGCCGCGAGCGGCGGCTACATGATGGCGTGCTGCGCCGACCGGCTGCAGGCGGCGCCGTTCGCGGTGCTGGGCTCGATCGGTGTGGTGGCCCAGCTGCCCAACCTGCACCGTCTGCTCAAGCGCCACGATATCGATGTCGAGCTGCTGACCGCCGGGCGCTACAAGCGCACCCTGACCGTGTTCGGCGAGAATACCGAGGAAGGGCGCGAGAAGTTCGTCGAGGACCTGGAGAACACGCACGCACTGTTCAAGGCCTTCGTGGCCGAGCGGCGCCCGGCGCTGGATATCGAGGCCATTGCCACCGGTGAAATCTGGTACGGGCGCCAGGCCGTGGAGAACGGACTGATCGACGCCGTCATCACCAGCGAGGCCTACCTGCTCGAGCGCATGCGCGAGGCACGGGTCTTCCATGTCGCCCTCGAGCAGCGTCGCGGTCTGGCCGAGCGGTTGGGGGCGGGCGTTTCGCAGGGCGTCGAGCGTGGGGTCCAGCGGCTCTATGAAGTGCTGGAGGCGAGCCGCTGGCAACGACGCTGACCGGCGGCGTCAGCGGCCGGGGAACAACCCGGCCAGGGTCTCCACCAGGGCACGAGCGTGATGGCCGTGCAACGAATAGTAGATGGTCTGGGAGGCACGTCGTGTGCTGACCAGCCCCTCTCGACGCAGGATGGCCAGGTGCTGGGACAGCGCCGATTGGCTCAATGCCAGGCGCTTGTTGAGTTCCGAGACCGACAGCTCGGTGTCATCGAGCAGGCACAGGATACGCAGCCGGTTCTCGTTGGCCATGGCCTTCAGCAGGTTGGTAGCGTCGGTGATCGCCGTACTGTCGGGATCAAGCAGCCGGGCGGCTGACTGACGAGTGCTCATTGGGGATCTCCTGGGATAACGGGTCACGCGTGCTGCGCGTGGTTCGGGCCACGTTTGTCGCTTGTTGTTGTCGGCGGCATCTTCGGGCGGTGCATTGTGCTTTCGCGGCAGGCTCGACGGCGGGATGATCCCTCGAGGCGCTTGTGCCCGGCAGCGGCGCATCTGCCTTCATTACTGATTTAGTGAATTGTCATTCACGCTGCAAATGTCCGACAGGCATTGATTTAACGGAAAATCATCGGAGGAGGCTGAGGAGACACTATCGGCCTGACAACTTGTCGACAAGATTGTCGTGACAATCGGCCCGGCGATGAAGTTTCCGGCAATCCTGGCCGGTTTTAGTCGATGGTATGAAGGTAAACGCTGGAGACTGTTCTAGAGTGTCAACAATCGGCAGACATTCCCGGTCTGTCGAGCCACACCAATTCTCTCGACACGGCAGGAACTTCATGAGCGCGTATCAGGCCGAATACCAGCGATCGATCGAACAACCGGAAGCCTTCTGGGCGGAGCAGGCGCAGCGGATTCCGTGGTTCACGCCTCCCGAACGCGTTCTCGAACACGACGAGCACGGGCATGCCCGCTGGTACGGGGATGGCATCCTCAATACCTGCCATGTGGCCATCGATCATCATGTCGAGAACGGGCGGGGCGAGCAGCCGGCGATCCACTGGGATTCACCGGTCAGCCAGTCGCGACGGACGCTGACCTATCGCGAACTGCGTGACGAGGTCGCGCGGTTTGCCGGGGCGTTGCGTGACCTGGGGGTCGAGAAGGGCGACCGGGTGGTGATCTACATGCCGATGGTGCCGGAGGCGCTGGTCGCCATGTACGCCTGTGCCCGACTGGGTGCGGTGCACTCGGTGGTCTTCGGCGGCTTTGCGCCGCACGAACTGGCGGTGCGCATCGACGACGCGCAGCCCCGGGTGGTCGTGGCCGCTTCCTGCGGCATCGAGTTCGAGCGGGTCGTGCCCTACAAGCCGATTCTCGATGCCGCGCTGGCGCAGAGTACGCACCGGCCGGACGCCTGCGTGATTCTTCAGCGTCCGTCGCTGCCCGCCGAGCTGGGGGCAACCGATCACGACTGGGCGGATGTGGCGGCAAGGGCGCAGCCGGCACCCTGCGTGCCCGTGGCGGCCACCGATCCGCTCTATATCCTCTACACCTCCGGGACCACGGGCAAGCCCAAGGGCGTGGTGCGCGATCACGGCGGCCATGCCGTGGCGCTGCACTACTCGATGGAACGCGTCTACGGCATGACGCCCGGTGAGGTGTTCTTTTCCGCGTCCGACGTGGGCTGGGTCGTGGGGCACTCCTATATCGTCTATGCGCCGCTGATCTATGGCTGCACGACCCTGGTCTACGAGGGCAAGCCGGTACGCACCCCCGACGCGGGTGCCTTCTGGCGGTTGATCGAGACCTATCGGGTCAACGTCTTCTTCACGGCGCCGACGGCCTTCCGGGCGATCAAGAAGGAGGATCCGGACGGCCGGCATCTGCCGCAGTACGATATCAGCAGCCTGCGGACGCTGTTCCTGGCCGGCGAGCGGCTCGATCCGCCGACCTTCTACTGGCTGGAAGGGCTGCTCGATGTGCCGGTGATCGATCACTGGTGGCAGACCGAGACCGGCTGGCCGATCGCCGCCAACCTGCAGGGACTCGAGCCGATGCCGACCAAGGCGGGCTCGGCGACCATGCCGGTGCCGGGCTACGCCGTGGCGGTGCTGGACCCCCACGGTGAGCCCGCGGCCCCCAACGAGCAGGGCAGCGTGGTGATTCGCGAGCCGATGCCGCCCGGCTGTCTGGCAGGCATCTGGCGGGATCCGCAACGGTTCCAGCGTGCCTACCTGTCCACCTTCGCGGGCTGTTACCTGACCGGCGACGGTGGCTACTTCGATGAGGAGGGCTATCTGTTCATCATGGGTCGCACCGACGATGTCATCAATGTCGCCGGGCATCGCCTGTCCACCGGTGAGATGGAAGAGGTGGTCGGCGAGCATCCGGCGGTGGCCGAGTGTGCAGTCATCGGGATCCAGGACCCGATAAAGGGTCAGGTGCCGATCGCGCTGGTGATCCCCAAGGATGGCTACGACGGCGACGACGAGGCGCTGGAGGCGGCCCTGAGCGAACGCGTGCGCGAGCGCATCGGCGCCATCGCCAGTCTGCGTCAGGTGCTGGTGGTGTCGCGCCTGCCCAAGACCCGCTCCGGCAAGATCCTGCGCAAGCTGCTGCGCAATATCGCCGACGGCGAGCGCTATGGCGTGCCCTCGACCATCGATCATCCGGCGAGCCTGCAGGACGTGCACGAGACGATGGTCGCCCGCGAGGTGGGGCAGGCCAGCCAGGCGCGTCCCGCGGATTGAGTCGCATGGCGCGGGCTGGCCGCCGGGCGGTCGTGCCCGCTACGGGCCGACGCCCTCGATCAGCCCGGCGATCACCGTCTTGACGAGAAAGGCGCCCAGGCCGGCTCCCAGGACCACGAACAGCATCACGGTCCCCAGCCGGCCGGCCCGCGAACGGCGGGCCAGATCCCAGATGATGAACCCCATGAACAGCATCAGGCCGCCGATCATCACCGGCGTGATCCAGGCTTCGACGATGCGGGTCATGCCTGTCCTCCAGCGCGCAAATCGCCAGTATAACGAGCCGTCGACGGACGCGCAGGCCGCCCTGCCGTCGATGCCGGATTCATGCTAGTATCCGAGCAAATTTCTCAAGCAAGTCGCGGACATGCCTACGCTGAAGATCTTTGTCGGGACCGTGTACGGCGGTGCCCTGGATGTTGCCGAACAGGTCAAGCCCCTTTTCGAGGATGCCGGTTACAGTGTCACCGTGCTGGAGCAGCCGACGCTGGAGGATCTGGTGGAGCCGCTGCCCGATCTGGCGCTGTTCTGCGTGTCCACCACCGGCAGCGGCGATCTGCCCGGCAACCTGACGCCATTCGCCCGGGCGTTGCAGGAGCGTCACCCGGCACTGACCGAGCTGCGTTATGGCCTGATTGCGCTGGGCGACAGCTCCTACGGTGACACCTACTGCGGCGGCGGTCGGCGGCTCGATGCGCTGCTCGAGGAACACGGTGCCCGGCGTCTCGGCGAGCGCCTGGAGGTGGATGCCATGGAAACCTTCATGGCCGATGACGAGGCGCTGCCCTGGGCCGAGCGCTGGATCGACGAGCAGGGACTGCGCCAGGCCTGAGGAGGGCATCGTGAAGCAACGGGTGATGACGCCGGAGCGTGTCAGTGTACTGGTGGGTGTGGCGATCGCCATGCTGGCCAATCTGCCGCGTTACGTGACGGCGGCGGGGCAGTCCGAACGTGCCATGCTGCTGGGCGTGGCACTGGGCGTGGTGGCCCTCGTGGCCCTGCTGTCGTGGCGGCTGCTCGATGCCTCCTCTCGGCAGCGTCTGCCGGGGCTGTTTCGGCGGCTGGGCGTCGCACTGGCGGCGGGACTGATCGCGGTGGCCGTGCTGCAGTGGAGCCAGGGCGGCCTCCAGCGCTGGCTGTGGCTGTCGCACGGCACCACGCTGGGTCTGCTGGGTTATGCCATCCTCGTGGGCTGGCGCCGGCGCGCGCGCGCCTGACACGCAGCGCCACGCCGTCATGCAGTGCCCCGGCCGGTCGGCCGGGGCACTGTCGTCTTCAGGGGCGCGTCACGCGGCGGTCAGGTCAGGGTATAGCAGGGGACATAGTTGCTGCCCGGCAGCTTCATGCGGCCCTGGGCGACGAAGGAGCCCAGCAGCGCATCCAGGCGCTGCATCAGGGTCTCCTCGGCGTGCAGACGGAACGGCCCGCGCGCCTCGATCGCCCGGATCCCGGGCTCCTTGACGTTGCCGGCGACGATGCCCGAGAAGGCACGGCGCAGGTTGGCGGCCAGCTCGTGGACGGGTTGCTGGCGATGCAGGGCGAGCGCCGCCATGGCCTCGTGGGTGGGCTCGAAGGGCTGCTGGAAGGCCGGCTGCACGTTCAGGCGCCAGTTGAAGTAGAAGGCGTCGTGATGGGCCCGGCGGAACTCGGTGACTTCGTCGATGCCCTCGCGCATGGCGCGGGCCACGCCCACCGGGTCGTCGATCAGGATCCGGTAGCGCCGGCCGACGGCCTCGCCCAGGGTGTAGCGCAGGAACTCGTCGATGCGCTTGAAGTAGTCGGCGGCGCTCGAGGGGCCGGTCAGGATCACCGGGAAGGGCGTGTCGGCGTTGGCCGGATGCAGCAGGATGCCCAGCAGGTAGAGGATCTCTTCGGCGGTGCCCACGCCGCCGGGGAACACGATGATGCCGTGCCCGACCCGCACGAAGGCCTCGAGGCGTTTCTCGATGTCGGGCATCACCACCAGCTCGTTGACGATGGGGTTGGGCGATTCGGCCGCGATGATGCCGGGCTCGGAGATACCCAGGTAGCGGCCCTGGCGGCGGCGCTGCTTGGCATGCGCCACGTTGGCGCCCTTCATCGGCCCCTTCATGGCCCCCGGGCCGCAGCCGGTGCAGATGTCTAGGTCCCGTAGGCCCAGGTGGTAGCCCACGTCCTTGGTATAGTCGTACTCTTCGCGCGAGATGGAGTGCCCGCCCCAGCAGACCACCAGGCTGGGTTCCCGCGATGACTTGAGAGCGCCGGCGTTACGCAGGATATGAAAGACGGCGTTGGTGGTGCCTTCGCCGGTGGACAGGTCGAAGCGCGGCTGCTGCTGAATCTCATTGTAGACGTAGACGATGTCGCGCAGGACTGCCGAGAGATGCTCGCGGATGCCGCGGATCATGCGCCCGTCGACGAAGGCGTCGGCCGGGGCGTTGATCAGGCGCAGGCGAATGCCGCGATCCTGCTGCAGGACCTCGATGTCGAAGTCGTGGAAGGCCTCCATGACCGCCAGCCCGTCATCGGTGATCGAGCCGCAGTTGAGCACCGCCAGGGCGCAGCGCCGCAGCAAATCGTGCAGGCCGTTGGCGGACGTGTCGCGCAGCCGATTGACCTCCTGCTGCGAGAGGACCTCGAGACTGCCTTCGGGGGAGATCGTGGTGGAGATTGTTTCGGGCATTGAAGGGTCCTTGTCATGCCATCGTCAAGCATCGTGCCTTGCCGGCGCCAGCGGCGACTCGAGTCGCGCAGCGGGCTCGCGCTGGTGTCCCCGCGGGCCGGGCGTGGGGGCGTGTCCTGAAGGGCAGGCCTCCGACATCGATGCTAACACGCCGCCGGATTCCCCGCAGCGCTGCGGGCGGCGCGCATTTTTGATAAGCTTTTCCGGCATCCCGGTCGACGGCATCCCGGTCGAATCCGGCGGTGACGAATGGCGTCGTCGTCGAGGCCGCGCCCCGGCCCCTGAATCCCCTCGGAGTGGACTGCCGTTCCATGTTCAATGCCCAGTACTTTCGCACGTTCATCACGCTGGTGGAGACCGGCAGTTTCACGCACACGGCGCGTCGACTCGACATGACCCAGCCGGGGGTCAGTCAGCACATTCGCAAGCTGGAGAAGTATCTCGGCAAGCCCCTGCTCAACCGTCACGGGCGGCGCTTCACGCTCACCGAAGCCGGTCGCCGGGCCTATGACTACGCGGTTCGGCTGTTCGCCGAGCACGAGCATTTCCGCCATTCGCTGGACAACGAGTCGCTGCATTCCGGCGAATGCCGGGTCGCCTCGCCCGGCAGTGTCGGGCTGATGTTCTACCCCTTTCTGCTGGGCTATCAACAGATGTATCCGGGGCTGACGATCAACTACAGCTTCGCCTTCAATCACGAAATCGTGCAGGACGTGCTGGCCGGACGCCACGACCTGGGGGTGGTCACCGAGGTGGTCAAGCACCCGGACCTGCACTACGAGCCCTGGCATCAGGAGCCGCTTTGCCTGGTGGTGCCGGCCGACTTTACCGGTACCACCCTGCAGGAATTGATGGCGCTGGGCTTCATGAACTACTCGGACGGCCTCAACAATGCGGGGCAGTTGCTGCGCGCCAACTTTGTCGGCGAGTTCCGTTCCATGAGCCATTTTCCACGCCAGGGATTCACCAACGAGGTGGCCATGGTGCTGGATGCCGTGGCGCGCGGCCTGGGCTTCACCGTGGTCTCGCGACTGGTGCTCGAGACCTCGCCCTGGCAGCGTCAGGTCAAGGCGCTGACCCTGCCCAATCAGGTCTACGAGTCGCTGTACATCGTCACCCAGGCGGGCAGCGAGCTGCCGCGTCGCTACCAGCAGCTGCTCGACGACTTCCGCGATGAGCGGCGCAATACGCTCTACGGGCTGGTCGAGGAGCCGGGCTTCGACACCTGAGTGACAAGCGGGTCGGGATAACGCGCCGGCCGCAGGGATCCCGGCAGGCGCCGGAACGAAACGGCCCCGCGGTGAGCGGGGCCGTTGTCGTTGGCGGGGTGAACCGCAACGCCGATCAGTCGCGGTAGGCGTCGATGCTCGGGCAGGAGCAGATCAGGTTGCGATCGCCGAAGACGTTGTCCACCCGGTTGACCGCCGGCCAGACCTTGGCGGCCTTGACCGCTTCCGACGGGAAGGCGCCCAGCTCCCGGTCGTAGGGGCGCTCCCAGGCCGCATCCATCAGATCCGCCATGGTGTGCGGCGCATTGACCAGCGGGTTGTTGTCCTGTGGCCACTCGCCGGCTTCCACGCGGCGGATTTCCTCGCGGATCGCGATCATGGCATCGCAGAAGCGATCGATCTCGAAGAGCGATTCCGACTCCGTGGGCTCGATCATCAGGGTGCCCGGCACCGGGAAGGACATGGTCGGCGCATGGAAGCCGTAGTCCATCAGGCGCTTGGCGATATCCTCCTCGCTGATGCCGGAGTCGGCCTTGAGCGGGCGGATGTCGATGATGCACTCGTGGGCCACGGTGCCGTTGACGCCGCGGTACAGCACAGGGTAGTGCGCCTCCAGGCGCCGGGCGATGTAGTTGGCGTTGAGAATCGCCAGCTCGGTCGCCTCGCGCAGGCCGCGCGCGCCCATCATCTTGATGTAGGCCCAGGAGATCGGCAGGATCGAGGCGCTGCCGAAGGCCGCCGCCGCGACCGCACCGCTGTCCTCGCGTACGCCGGCGATCGGCGTGACCACATGATTGGAGACGAAGGGCGCCAGGTGGGCCTTGACCCCGATCGGGCCCATGCCCGGACCGCCGCCGCCGTGCGGGATGCAGAAGGTCTTGTGCAGGTTGAGGTGCGAGACGTCGCCGCCGAAGTCGCCGGGGCGGGTGATGCCCACCTGGGCGTTCATGTTGGCGCCGTCGATGTAGACCTGGCCGCCGTGGTCGTGGACCAGCCGGCAGACCTCGCGCACCGTTTCCTCGAAGACCCCGTGGGTCGAGGGATAGGTGATCATGATCGCCGACAGCCGCTCGCTGTGCTGCTCGACCTTGGCGCGCAGGTCGTCGATGTCGATGTTGCCGCGCTCGTCGCACTCCACCACCACGACCTTCATGTGAGCCATGGCCGCCGAGGCGGGATTGGTGCCGTGGGCCGAGCTGGGGATCAGGCAGATGTCGCGGTGGCCCTGGCCCTGGGCGGCCTGATAGCGGCGGATGGCCACCAGGCCGGCATATTCGCCCTGGGCCCCGGAGTTGGGCTGCATCGAGATGTGATCATAGCCGGTGATCTCGACCAGGAAGGCGCTGAGCTCGTCGATCATCTGCTTGTAGCCCACGGCCTGATCGCGTGGCGCGAACGGGTGGATGTTCGCGAACTCCGGCCAGGTGATGGGAATCATCTCGCTGGTCGCGTTGAGCTTCATGGTGCACGAGCCCAGCGGGATCATCGCGTGGGTCAGCGACAGGTCGCGATTCTCCAGGCGCTTGAGGTAGCGAAGCATCTCGGTTTCGCTGCGATAGCGCGTGAAGTTGGGGTGCGTCAGGTAGGCCGACTCGCGGGTCTGGCCTTCGGGGATGCCGCCGAGGTTTTCGGCGATGACCGCATCATCCAGTGCACTGACCGACAGGTCGTGCTCTTCGCCCAGCAGGACATCGAACAGTACCGCCACGTCGGCCGGGGTGGTGGTCTCGTCGAGACTGACGCCCACGCGGCCGTCCGCATGGAAGCGCAGGTTGACCTCGTGGGTCAGGGCACGGCCGTGGATCTTGCCGGCATCGACGCCGGTCAGGGTCAGGGTGTCGAACCAGCTGGTGTTCTCCAGGGCGACGCCCTTGCGACGCAGTCCCTCGGCCAGAATGGAGGTCAGGCGGTGAATCCGCGTGGCGATGGTGCGGATGCCCTCAGCGCCGTGATAGACCGCATAGAAGCCGGCGATGTTGGCCAGCAGGGCCTGGGCGGTACAGATGTTGGAAGTCGCCTTCTCGCGGCGGATGTGCTGCTCGCGAGTCTGCATCGCCATGCGCAGCGCCGTGTTGCCGCGGCTGTCCTTGGAGACGCCGATGATGCGTCCAGGGATCGAGCGCTTGAGCTTGTCGGTGGCGGCGAAGAAGGCGGCGTGCGGTCCGCCGAAGCCCATCGGCACCCCGAAGCGCTGGGAGTTGCCGAGCACGATGTCGGCGCCCAGGGCGCCCGGCTCCTTGAGCAGGGCCAGGCTCATCAGGTCCGCCGCCACGCAGGTCATGGCGCGCCGCTCGCTGGCCTGGGCGATCAGGGCGCCGAGATCGTGGATGCGACCGGTGTCGCCCGGGTACTGGAACAGGGCGCCGAAGACCTCGTGCTCGGCGACCCGCTCGGCGGCGTCGACCACCAGCTCGATGTCCAGGTAGGCGGCGCGGGTACGCAGCACGTCGAGCGTCTGCGGGAAGACGTCATCGGCGACGAAGAAGCGGTCGCTCTTGACCTTCTTGTTGGCCCGGTGGCACAGCGCCATGGCTTCCGCGGCGGCGGTGGCCTCGTCGAGCAGGGAGGCGTTGGCCAGGTCCATGCCGGTGAGGTCCATGACCATCTGCTGGAAGTTCAGCAGCCCCTCCAGGCGTCCCTGGGCGATCTCGGGCTGGTAGGGCGTGTAGGCGGTGTACCAGCCCGGGTTCTCGAGCACGTTGCGCAGGATGACCGCCGGCGTGTGCGTGTTGTAGTAGCCCTGGCCGATGTAGGTCTTGAAGACCTTGTTCTGGCGCGCCAGGCGCTTCAGGTAGGTGAGTGACTCGGCCTCGCCGCGCGGCGGGTCCAGGTCGAGTTCCCGCCCCAGGCGGATGCCGGCCGGAATGGTCTTGTCGATCAGCGCCGGCATGCTCTCGACGCCGAGGGTTGCCAGCATGGCCTCGACGTCGGCGGTGCCGGGGCCGTTGTGACGATGGACGAACGCATCATGGCCGGCCAGTTCGGCCAGGCGACGATTGTCTGTAGACATGGAACACCCTAGAAGTGACGGGGCGGTCAGGCCCGCGTGAAATCGATCGATGGCGCCGGCGGCCGCGGGCCGCCGGCAGGCCGGTTCGGCTCAGTCCTCGGCGTCGGCGATCGCCGCGTAGGCGTCGGCATCCAGCAGCGAGTCGAGGACCGTGGCGTCGCTGGGCTTGATCCTGGCGATCCAGCCGTCCTCGTAGGGGGACTCGTTGACGGTTTCCGGCGCGTCCTCGAGGGTCTCGTTGACGGCCAGGACTTCACCGGCGAGCGGGGCATACAGGTCCGAGGCGGCCTTGACCGACTCGATCACGCCGAACTCCTCGTCAGTTTCCAGCTCGCGGCCGACTTCCGGCAGTTCCACGAAGACCACGTCACCCAGCGCTTCCTGGGCGTGGTCGGTGATGCCGATGGTGACGGTGCCGTCGCCATTGTCGAGGATCCATTCGTGGCTCTTGGTATAGCGCAGGTTGGCGGGAACGTTGCTCATGATTTTTCCTATACGAAAAAGGTTTTCTCTCGGGGGAAATCGTAGCGCGATTCTGCCTCAATGACGATCATCTTGTCATCCCGGTGGATCGACGGACCGAGGCAGGGGCGCGCGGCAGCCTGACCGTGCCACTAGGGTGGCCAGAAACGGCGGCGCCGTCCAGTTCCCGGAGCGCGGAATGCGATCCCGCCGCACTGGGCTCCGGGACGGGCGCGGGCCCTTGGGCATTTTCCGGGCTATCCTGCTTCTGGGAGGCCAGAAGGGCCTTTGCGCTTGAGTTGAGCCGCCTGGCTGGGTATTGTGACGCGAGTTTCCTAAAGGAAACAAGTTTTCCGGGGCTGGAGGCAGGCCCTGCTGAACCGAGGGCGTCGCCTCATGGGCTTTCTTCGGTCAAGTCGCTTCGGGGGCAGTTTTTCCTAAGGTCTACTGGAGCGCGCATGGTGGGTTCCGCTATGGTACGCGGTTCAACGCCATCCGACGCTGAGCCGGTTCGGGCGTCGGGTGGCGCGACTCCATGCACCTGGGTGCATAACAACAATCCGCAAGTGGGAGACAAGACGTGGAAACGTTGACCAATCTATTGAGCGCGATCGAGGGGGTCGTCTGGGGCCCCCTGATGCTGGTGCTGTTGCTTGGCGTGGGGCTCTATCTCCAGGCCGGCCTCAAGGTGATGCCGATTCGCAAGCTGGGAACCGGTTTCAAGCTGCTCTGGCAGGGGCGCAGCACGGCGAAGGGCGAAGAGAGCGAAGGCGAGGTCTCGCCGTTCAACGCCCTGATGACCTCGCTGTCGGCGACCATCGGCACGGGCAACATCGCCGGTGTGGCCACGGCGATCTTCCTGGGCGGCCCCGGTGCGGTCTTCTGGATGTGGATCACCGCCCTGGTCGGGATGGCGACCAAGTTTTCCGAGGCCGTGCTGGCGGTGCGCTACCGGGAAGTCGACGAGGCCGGTGACCACGTCGGCGGGCCGATGTACTACATCCGCAACGGCCTGGGCAAGAAGTGGGCCTGGCTGGGCGGCCTGTTCGCCTTCTTCGGTGCCGTGGCCGCCTTCGGCATCGGCAACACCGTGCAATCCAATTCGGTGGCCGACGGTCTGGGCGAATCGATCAACATGCCGCACTGGCTGACCGGCATCGTGATCATGGTGCTGGCCGGCGCGGTGATTCTCGGCGGCATCAAGCGTATCGCCAAGGTGGCGGGCAAGCTGGTGCCGATCATGGCGATCGCCTACTTCGCCTGCGGCGTGCTGGTGCTGATCATCAATGCCGACCAGATCGGCTCGGCGCTCGGCCTGATCTTCGGCCATGCCTTCTCGCCGGCATCCGCGGCGGGCGGCTTCGCCGGTGCGGCCGTGGCCAAGGCCATCCAGTTCGGTGTCGCGCGCGGGGTCTTCTCCAACGAGGCCGGCCTGGGCAGCGCGCCGATCGCGCATGCCGCCGCGCAGACCAAGAACCCGGTGCGTCAGGGCCTGGTGGCGATGCTCGGTACCTTCCTGGATACCATCGTGGTGTGCTCGATCACCGCGCTGGCGATTCTCACCACCAACGACTGGACTTCCGGTGAGACCGGGGCGGCGCTGACCTCCATGGCCTTCGACAGCACGCTGCCCGGCGTGGGCCAGTACGTGGTCTCGTTCGCCCTGGCGGTGTTCGCCTTCACCACCATCCTTGGCTGGGCGTTCTACGGCGAGAAGTGCTTCGAGTACCTCTTCGGCGTGCGCTCGATCAAGGTGTATCGCGTCGTCTACATCCTCGCCATCCTGGCGGGTGCCGTGGCGCCGCTCAACTTCGTCTGGCTGATGGCCAGTGTCTTCAATGCCATGATGGCGATTCCCAACCTGATCGCGCTGGCCTTGCTGTCCCCGGTGGTCTTCAAGCTCACCAAGGACTACTTCGATGGCAAGACGGTGCTGCCGGGTGAGGATCTGAATCGCTGATTCCGTTCATTCCGATGACTCAGGGTGGAGCAACCCCATGACCGAACTCAACCGTACCCCCTTGCACGATCTGCACCTCGAACTGGGTGGCAAGATGGTCGAATTTGCCGGCTATCACATGCCTGTCCAGTTCCCGCTCGGGGTGAAGAAGGAGCATGAACATACCCGCGCCGAGTGCGGCTTGTTCGATGTCTCGCACATGGGGCAGGTCGTGGTGCGCGGGCCGGAGCCGGCCCGCGCTCTGGAAAGCCTGGTCTGTGCCGACATCGTCGGCCTCGAGACTGGGCAGCAGCGCTACGCCCTGTTCACCGGAACCGAAGGCGGCATTCTCGACGACCTGATGGTGGTCAACGCCGGCGATCACCTCTACCTGGTGGTCAACGCGGCCTGCAAGGCGCAGGACATCGCCCATCTGCGTACCGGGCTGGGTGGCGAGTACAGTGTCGAGGAGCTCGATCGCGGCCTGCTGGCCCTGCAGGGGCCGAAGGCCGCCTCGGTGATGGAGCGATTGTGCCCGGCAGCTTGCGAACTGGTCTTCATGCAGCATGCTCGCTTCGAGATCGATGGCATGGCGGTATGGATCAGCCGCAGCGGCTACACCGGCGAGGACGGGTTCGAGATCTCGGTGGCCGCCGAGGACGCCGAACGCCTGGCGCGCCGGCTGCTGGCGGAAGCCGAGGTCGAGTCCATCGGTCTCGGCGCCCGGGACTCGCTGCGTCTCGAGGCGGGGCTGTGTCTCTACGGTCACGACATCGACCAGACCACGACCCCCATCGAGGCCGGGCTGATCTGGGCGATCGGCAAGGCGCGCCGCGCCGGCGGGGAGCGCGAAGCCGGCTTCATCGGCGCCGACATCATCCTGCATCAGCTGCAGGCGCGCGACCATCGTCGCAAGCGGGTCGGCCTGCTGGGCGAGGGGCGTGCACCGGTGCGTGAGGGTGCCGAGCTGTTCGACGAGGCCGGTCACTCGCTTGGCCACGTCACCTCGGGGGGCTTCGGGCCTACCGTGGGCAAGCCGGTGGCCATGGGCTATGTCACCATCGATGCGGCGGAGATTGGCAACGTGGTCTATGCCGAGGTGCGCGGCAAGCGCCTGCCGATGACCGTCAGCAAGATGCCTTTCGTGACGCCCGGTTACCATCGCGGATAACGTATTATACCGTTATCTACAATAGTTGACCTCAGCGGAGGCCGCTTCAGACGAAGCGGCCTCTTTTCGTTGGAAGTCATGCCGGGGACGGCAGGACGTGACGAAAGGTCAGGCTGATGCGCAATCCGGGAATGGCGCGTGGCAACAGGGCATGCTGAAGCCGGGCCTGGACGCCGGGACCCATCAGCAGCAGGCTGCCGTGGGGCTGGGCCACATTGAAGGGGCCGTGCAAACGGCTGCGCCAGCGAAACCGCAGTGGGCGTTCGGCACCCAGGCTGACGGCGGCGATCACCGGCTCCGGGCCCAGTTCCGGCTCGTCGTCGGCGTGCCAGCCCATGCGCTGTCGGCCATCCTGATAGCGGTTGAGCAGCACGCTGTTGAAGGTGGCGCCGGGCAGCTGTCGGGCAACCAGAGACGTCACCTGGTCGCACAGGGCCAGCACGGCCGGATGCCAGGGGGTCGGGGAGAAGCTCGTCCCGGAATAGCGGTACCGGGCCTCGGCGTCGCCCATCCAGCACTGGGCCCGGGGAATCGGGTGACGGCGTCCGTACAGAGTCAGCGTGGGCGTCTCCCACGGGATCTCGCGGTCGAGCCGGTCGAGCAGGGCGTCCCGCCGGCCCGTCTCCAGGGCGTCATCGAGTCGCCAGAGCGGTGGCGAGGCGAGCAGGCGCTGCCAGGTACGGGGTGCATGGGACATGAGGTCAGCGCAGCACCTTGTCGGGATCGATGGGCTTGCCGCCGTGGCGCACGTCGAAGAGCAGGTCGTAGCGGCCGGTGACCGCGCTGTGGCTGACGGTGCAGATGGGGGCGCCCTGCTTGACCGACTGCCCCTTGCTGACGCGCAGCTCGCCGCACAGGGCATAGACGCTCTGCAGGTTGCCGGCATGGTGGACGATCACGACCTTGCCCAGCTGGCGCATGCTGTTGGCGAAGCGCACGTCACCGTCGGCGACCGCATGCGCGACCTCGCCCCGGCGTCCGGTCAGCAGCATGGGCTGCAGGGTGCCGCGCTTGTCCCGGCCGAAATGGCGAACGATGCGGTAGTCGTCCAGCGGCCAGGGCCAGGCCTTCTGCTGCTTGACCGGGCCCGGATCGGGCAGCGGCCGCGCGGGCGGGGCCTTGCGGTGGGCCACCCGGGGGGCTCGCCGTGGCGCCTCTCCTTTCAGGGGGACCTGGATGAGCCGGCCGATGCGCAGGTCGCTGGCCTGCAGGCTGCGGTTGGCGGCGTCGATGCGCCCGGCCGTGGTGCCGAAATAGCGGGCGATACCGGCATAGGTATCGCCCGGGCGGATCTGGTAGCGGTAGGGACCGCCGCGGGGGGCGCGTTCGCGATGGCTGGGGACCAGGACGCGCTGGCCGATGCGCAGATGACGCGCCTGAACCCCCGGGTTGAAGCGCTCGAGTCGCACCAGGGGGACGCCGGCCTGGCGGGCGATGGCCCCCAGCGTGTCGCCGGGACGGATGGTGACCCAGTTGCCGGCCTGTATCCTGGTGTTGCCGCCGCTCACATAGGGCGATCCGGCGCAGCCGGCGAGCAGCAGGAGCAGTATCAGGAGGCCGAGGTGACGCAGGCCGGCCGCGCCAGCTGCTCCAGCCGGCGATCCTTTTCCTGCCACAGTGCATTGAGCCATCGTTGGAAGCGTTCCTTGTACTCCGGGTCCTGATGGTAATCTCCCTGGCGCATCCAGTCGGGCAGGGAGTGGCGGCGGACATCCACGCTGACCGGCCCCTCGCGGCCGCACAGGAAGTCCCAGAAGGTCGGGCGCTCGCGAGCGTAGGCGAGGGTCACGTCGAGAATGCCGCTGAGCCGGTTGCCCAGCAGGTTGACCACCTGGGCGCAGCCACCGGCCCTGGGGCGCAGCAGGTGGTCGTAGGGGCTCTGCTGGGCGCGCTGCTTGTGAGGCGTGAAACGGGTGCCCTCGACGAAGTTGTAGATCGCCATGGGCATCTGCCTGGCCTGCGCGCACAGCCGTTGTGTCGCCTCGCGATCGCGGCGGGCCAGCGCCGGGTTGCGGGCGATGGCATCACGGGAATAGCGGCGCATGAAGGGAAACTCGAGCGCCCACCAGGCCAGACCGATCACCGGCACCCAGATCAGTTCGCGCTTGAGGAAGAAACGCGGCATGGGGATGCGCCGGTGCAGCGCCATCTGCAGCAGGAAGATATCCGTCCAGCTGCGGTGGTTGGCGATGACCAGCCACCATTGGTCGGGCGACAGGCCCTCGGGCAGGTGGATCTCCAGGGTCGGGCGCAGCCAGCGGCGCATCCACCAGAGGTTGGTGCCGATCCAGGCCAGGGCGATGCGGTTCAATCCCGCCAGCACGCGCCGCCGAAGGCGCCGCGAGGGGGTGACGAGCTTGACCAGCGCCAAGGCATAGAGCGGCGCCGACCAGAAGACCGTGCCGGTGATGAGCAGCAGGAGGCTGACGAGTCCCTTGAGGGTCGACATGCCATTCTCCGTCAATGACTTGCCGACCATGCTACTGGAACCGGGAAAGTCTGCCCAGCGCCGGTGACTCACGCAGCGACACCGGGCGGGCGAGCATCAGTGCTGCAGTTCGGGCAGGTTCTCGTAGAGTTCGAGAGCCTCGGGGTTGGCCAGGGCGTCCTGATTCTTGACCGGCCGGCCGTGGACCACGTTGCGCACCGCCAGCTCGACGATCTTGCCGGACAGGGTCCGTGGAATGTCGCTGACCTGGATGATTCGCGCGGGCACGTGGCGTGGTGTGGTGTTGGCGCGAATCGTGCGCTTGATGGTCTCGCGCAGGGCATCGTCGAGCGTCAGCCCCTCGCGCAGGCGCACGAACAGCACCACGCGGATGTCGTCCTGCCATTCCTGGCCGATGCACAGCGACTCCAGCACGCCGTCGACCTTTTCCACCTGGCGGTAGATCTCCGCCGTGCCGATGCGCACGCCGCCCGGGTTGAGCACCGCATCCGAGCGACCGTGGATGATCAGGCCGTCTTCCGGGGTGATCTCGGCATAGTCGCCGTGGGCCCAGATACCCGGGAAGGTCGCGAAGTAGGCGTCGTGATAGCGCTTGCCGTCGGGGTCGTTCCAGAAGCCGATGGGCATCGAGGGGAACGGCCGGGTGCAGACCAGCTCGCCCTTCTCGCCGCGCACGGGGCGGCCGTCGTCATCGAATACGTCGACCGCCATGCCCAGGCCGCGGCACTGCAGCTGGCCGCGATAGACCGGGCGGATCGGGCAGCCCAGGGCGAAGCAGGAGACGATATCGGTGCCGCCCGAGATCGAGGCCAGCAGCAGATCGTCCTTGATATCACGGTAGACGTAGTCGAACGACTCATGTGCCAGGGCCGAGCCCGTGGAGAGAATCGCGCGCAGGGCGCCGAGGTCGTGCTCCCGGCCGGGAACGAGATCGTGCTTCTCGCAGGTGGCGATGTACTTGGCGCTGGTGCCGAACACGCTGACCCGTTCCTCGGCGGCCATGCGCCACAGCGAGCGCGAGTCCGGGGCGAAGGGGGAGCCGTCGTAGAGCACCAGGGTGGCCTCGCAGGCCAGTCCCGACACCAGCCAGTTCCACATCATCCAGCCGCAGGTCGTGTAGTAGAAGAGCACGTCGTCGCTTGCCAGGTCGGTATGCAGCCGGTGCTCCTTGATGTGCTGGAGCAGGGTGCCGCCGGCCGAGTGGACGATGCACTTCGGCGCCCCGGTGGTGCCCGAGGAGAACAATATGTAGAGCGGGTGATCGAAGGGCAGCGCCTCGAACTCGAGGCGGCGGGCGTCGTTGTCGAGATAGTCCGCCCAGGTCACGGCCTTGTCGATGCCGCGGGTATCCGGCGTGTCGTTCAGAAACGGGAAGACGACGACTTGGTTGAGGGAGTCGATCGCTCGGCTGATCTCGCCGACCCGTTCGCGGGTGTCGATGCGCTTGCCGTTCCAGGTGTAGCCGTCGGTGGCGATCAGCACCTTGGGCTGGATCTGCCCGAAGCGATCGAGCACGCCGTTGAAGCCGAAGTCGGGGGAGCAGGAGGACCACACGGCCCCCAGGCTGGCCGCGGCGAGCATGCCGATGATCGCGTGTTCACTGTTGGGCACGAAGCCGGCAACCCGGTCGCCGGGGGTGACGCCGCTGCCGCGCAGGGCATGGGCCAGTCGTGCCACCTGCTCATGCAGCTCGGCATAGCTCAATTCACGACGGCGTTCGCGCTCGTCGCGCATGATCAGGGCCGGCTTGTCGTCGCGGCGGCGCAGCAGGTTCTCGGCGAAGTTGAGCCGGGCCTCGGGAAACCAGCGTGCGCCGGGCATGGCATCCGGGCGCGACAGGACGGTGTCGCCGCGCGTCTCGGCGATGACCTCGCCGAGCTCCCAGACCATCGGCCAGAAGGCCTCGATGTGGTCGACGCTCCAGGCGTGCAGGTCGGCATAGTCGGCCAGCGCCTGGTCGTGTTCGTGGTTGATGCGCTGCATCAGGGCATGCATCTGGGTCGCTTCGATGGCCGCCCGAGAAGGCTGCCAGAGTGGCGTGGACATGCTCCCCTCCTTTTTCTTGTCCGGGATGATGACGGTGACGCGCCTCGCCGGGGCGCGGGCCCGGCGCGTTCGGCTGTTCTTGTGCAGCGCAGAACAATAGCATTCAAAACCGATACCGGGAATTGTCATGCCGGCTCGGGGCGGCAACAAGGCGCCTTTGGGATGACGTGGCGTTGCTGCTCGCCAGGGCGGCAGCCGAGGGGGCTGAACACGGGCGCCGAAAGTTTCATGACCGGAATTTGAACAACGCGTGACCAGGCGCGACGAGTGCCGCAACGTCGGCCCTGGCGGGGTCTTTCCCGGTGTCGCG
Organism: Modicisalibacter tunisiensis; assembly: GCF_020148005.1. Lineage (GTDB taxonomy): Bacteria > Pseudomonadota > Gammaproteobacteria > Pseudomonadales > Halomonadaceae > Modicisalibacter > Modicisalibacter tunisiensis. Next base: position 2,577,844 of record NZ_JAGXFD010000001.1, read on the forward strand.
CACAGGTTTATTCACAGTTTCTGTGAATAACTCCGCGCGGCCCGGGAGCGGGTGGCCCCGGGTAGCCGTCGGGCCGTCCAGCGACTAGAATCTAGCCACACCTGAGAACGATGAGCTACCGCCTGGCCGAATTCCGCGATTCGGCCCGGCGGTTTTCCTGTTTGTTCTGCCGATGATTCATGGAGGTGACGGCGTTGCGCAGTCTGCCGGCGACCCTGCCGATACTTTTCGTGTGCGAGATCAGCTTCCTGCTGGGCCATGGCCTGATCATGACCCTGCTCGGGGTGCGCATGTCGCTGGAAGGCTTTCCGTCGCAGATGGCCGGCCTGCTGATGTCGAGCTTCTCGCTGGGCTTCGTGCTGGGCAGCTACTTCCTGGAAAAGCGCATCCGCTCGGTGGGGCATATCCGGGTCTTCGCCGCCTGTGCCGCCATGCTGGCGGTCACCGCCATGCTGCATGGCCTGTGGGTCAACCCCTGGGCGTGGCTGGTCTGGCGCGTGGCGGGGGGCGCCTCCACGGCGGGGCTGCTGATGGTCATGGAGTCCTGGGTCTCGGGGGAGTCGACCAACGACAATCGCGGCAAGGTGCTGGGCTGGTATCTGGTCATCTCCACGCTGTCGCTGGCCGGGGGGCAGTGGATGCTCAACCTGGCCGACCCGGCGACGATGGTGCTCTTCTCGGTCTCGGGGATGCTGTTCGCGCTGTCGCTGGTGCCGCTGTCGATCCATCGCATCCACGGGCCGTCGCACTCGAGCCACGACACCGCGCACAAGATTCGCTTCAAGGAGCTCTACAAGCGCGCGCCGGTGGGGCTGGTGGGGGCCTTCACCGCGGGGCTGATGGTCCAGGCCTTCTTCGCCATGACGCCCTATTTCGGCCAGGAGATCGGCCTGTCCACGGCGCAGACGGCCCAGTTCATGGCCACCACCACGCTGGTGGCGCTGTTCGCCCAGTGGTTCCTGGGGCGTGTCTCCGACCGGCTCGACCGGCGCAAGGTGATTCTCTGCATGGCCGGGGTGATGGCCATCACCGGGGCCTTCATCTCGGCGGCGGCAGGACACAGCTATCTCGTCCTGCTGGTGGTGGCCTGCTTCCACACTGCCATGCTGCATACGCTCTATTCGCTGAGTCTGGCGCATACCAACGACTGGCTGGAGCCGTCCGAGATCATCGCCGCGAACTCCAAGCTGATGATCTGGTACGGGGTCGGGTCGATCGTCGGGCCGTTCAGCGCGTCGCTGGTGATGCAGGTCGTGGGGCCCGAGGGGCTGTGGCTCTTCCTCGGCTCGGCCGCGCTGGCGCTGGCGATGTTCGTCATGGTGCGCCTGCACGGCACGCAGACCGACAAGGCGCCCGAGGTCGAGCAGGAGCCCTACGCGCCCATGCCGATGATGGAAACGCCGCACTATCACAGCGAACTCGACACCCGCTATGACCCCCAGCAGCTCGAGTTCGACTTCGAGTTCTACGAGTATGAGCTGGAGGATGTGCCTGACGTCGAGGTGGAGACCACGGCGTCAGCCGACGAGGCCGAGTCGGCTGACGCGGCGGACGAGACCGGCACGTCGGAGGACGAGTCGATGGGCGAGGAGCCGGCCCACGAGGACGAGGAAGGCGACGAGGCGATTCAGCAGCGCGGCGAGTCGTGGCACGAGAACGAACACGAGCCGGCCTCGGCGGCGCCTTCGGCACCCCGGGCGGGGTGACCGGGGACGCGTCGAGCGTGGCTCAGGCGATCTCGCAGCGGGTATGCTCGGGCAGCAGCAGTTCGGCGGCCCTTTCCTGGTGTCCCGGCAGGCTGCGCTGGACCAGTGCCAGGCCGCCAGGCACGATGCGATGCTCGTCACCCTCGGCGAAGGCCAGGCGTCGCGAGGCGGCGGTATAGTAGCGGTAGTCCAGCAGCGGCGAGACCGGAAAGAGCCCGTGGCGCCGGTCGTCGCTGCCCGGCAGGCCGGCCTGCCGCAGCTGCCGGTCGAGTCCCGCCAGCGGCTGGCCGAGCCGTTCGCAGTCGAGCCCGGCGTGATGCAGGCGTGGGCCGAGCGCCGCGATCCAGGCGGCCAGCGGATGGGCTCGGAGCAGTTGCTGGTAGGTGGCCCAGTCGGGCATCGGCCAGGGGCGGCCGCGGCACAGCAGGTTCTGGCCTCGGCAGTCGGCGGGGTGGGCGGCACCGATCAGGGCTTCCAGCTGGCGGCGCGGCTCCCGGGTCAGGGCGCCGGGCTGCAGCTCCACCAGCAGCAGCCAGGCGCCGTCGTCGTCCGGCGTCAGGCAGGAGACCAGCACGCCGCGATCGGCCATGGCGTACTGGCCGGCCCGCCGGTAGCCGAAATGCGCGAGCGTGGGCAGCAATGCCTCGGAACTGAAGGGGCCGTGGTTGAGTGTCACGATCGCCAGGTATTCGGCGCTCGGTACCCGTGACCAGAGGTCCAGGGCGGCCAGGTCCGGGTTCAGGTGAACGTAGTCCAGCCACAGCTGCTGCAGAAACTCTTCGCGTTGCATGATCGGAGGTCTCCCTGTGATGCCTCCGAAGTATAGGCAGTGCCGCCCGGGGGCCATTCAACGCCCCGCCTCGTCAGGCGGGGGCGGCGGGAGAGGCCGGCAGGCAGGCCAGCGTTGAACGTCGAATTTCCGCTTCCTCGTCGGCCGCGACGATGCCGATGGCCGGCCCGTCGCCGCGGTCCAGCCGCGGCGCATGACGCGCATTGGCCGCGTCGTCGAGCTTGATGCCCAGCCAGGCGAGGTCGTGGCACACGGCCTGGCGGATCGGCGCGGCATGCTCGCCGATGCCGGCGGTGAAGATCAGGGCGTCCAGGCCGCCGAGCAGGGCGACCAGCCCGCCGATTTCCCGGACCACCCGACGCACGAAGAGCGCGACCGCCTCCGCGGCGGCCGGGGCGTCACTGGCCAGCAGATCACGCATGTCATCGGACAGTCCCGAAACCCCGTAGAGCCCGCTGTCATGGTAGAGCAGGTGCTCGATCTCGTCGGCGCGCCAGCCCTTCTGCTGCAGCAGGTAGAGAATCACGCCGGGGTCGAGGTTGCCCGCCCGGCGCCCCATCATCAGCCCGTCGAGCGCGGTGAAGCCCATGGTGGTGGCCTGGCTTTGCCCATCCTCGAGGGCGCACAGGCTGCAGCCGTGACCCAGGTGGGCGATGATCACGCGGCCCCGATGGCGCTCGCCGATCAGCTCGGGCAGCTGGCGCACGGCGTGGGCGTAGGACAGTCCGTGAAAACCGTAGCGCAGAATGCCCTCCTCGGTCAGCCGGCGCGGCAGCGCGAAGCACTGGTTCAGCCAGGGCTGGCTGCGATGGAAGGCGGTGTCGAAGCAGGCCACCTGCGGCAGGGTGGGCCAGTGAGCGTGCAGGGCGTCGATCAGCGCCAGCGCCGGTGGCTGATGCAGGGGCGCCAGTGGGATCAGTTCGCGCAGCTCGTCGACCACGGCCGGTTCCAGCAGGCAGGGCGCGGCGTGGTGGCGACCGCCGTGCACGACGCGATGTCCCACGGCGCTCAGCGGCACGTCGCCGAACTGCGCCTCGAGCCAGTCAAGCAGCGGCGCAATCACGGCGGTGTGCCCGGTTCCCGTCAGGCGGGGCAAGGCATCACTGGGCGTCGTGGCGCCGTCGAGCACCAGATGCGGCGCTTCGTTGATGCGCTCGATGGTACCGCGGACCCGGCAGCGCTCGTCATGGAAGAGCGCGACCTTCAGCGACGACGAGCCGGCGTTGAGGGCGAGAACGGCGCGCGAGGTCATGGTGTGCGCCCCCGATGCACCACCAGGCAGGCCAGCGCGGCGGAGGCCAGCCGGCTGGCAGTGGTGTCGCTGCGGCTGGTCAGCATGATCGGTACCCGCGCACCCATGACCAGCCCCGCTGCCTGGGCACCGGCCAGGTGGATGAGCAGCTTGGCGATCATGTTGGCGGATTCGAGGTCGGGGCACATCAGGATGTCGGCATGGCCGGCGACCGCCGAGGTCAGGCCCTTGGTGCGGGCGGCCTGCTCGGAGACCGCATTGTCGATGGCCAGCGGGCCGTCGAGATCGCCGCCGGTGATCTGGCCGCGCTGGCTCATCTTGCACAGGGCGGCGGCGTCGAGGGTCGAGGGAATCCGCGGATTGACGGTTTCCACGGCCGAGAGAATCGCCACCCGCGGGCAGTCGAGCGCCAGGGCATGGGCCAGATCGATGGCGTTCTGGATGATGTCCCGCTTGGCGGTCAGGTCGGGCTGGATATGCAGGGCGCCGTCGGTGATCAGCAGCGGCCGTGGATAGCTGGCGACGTCGAGGGCGTAGATGTGGCTCATCTGGCGCTCGGTGCGCAGGCCGGCCTCGTCGACGAGGACGGCGCTCATCAGCTCGTCGGTGTGCAGCGCCCCCTTCATCAGGGCGTTCACCTCATTGCGGGCGGCCAGCGACACGGCGGTCTCGGCGGCGGCGTGGCTGTGCGGGGTGTCGATGATCGTCAGGTCCGACAGCGATTCGCCGAGGGCGTGCGCGGTATCGAGAATACGCGCCTTCGGGCCGACCAGCAGCGGCTCGATCAACCCCTGGCGCCAGGCGGCCAGCGCCCCGCCCAGGGACAGCTCGTCACACGGGTGGACCACGGCGGTGCGGATGGGCGGGTAGCCGCGGGTCGCGTCGATCAGTTGCCGGTGGCGATCGCCGACCGGGGGATCGTGGGGCAGGGTGTCTTGAGCCGCCATGCTGAAGTCTCCGTCATGCCGGGCATCGCCCGGGAATGCCACGACTCTAGGCGGGAATCGTCAGGCTGGCCAGCGAGGGTGTCGCCGGGTTGATCTGCGTCACGTCCGTCGGCGCCCCGGAATGAAAACGCCGGCCCGGGGCCGGCGCGGGGAGAGGGCGCGGCTGTTCAGTTGACCGGGGTTTCCGGCATCAGCTGATTGTCGCGCACGTACTGGTCGAATTCGGTGAAGCCGCCGATATGGGTCTGGTCGACGAAGATCTGCGGCACGGTCTCGACCGGCTTGCCGATGGTCTTCTCCATGTCGGCCTTGGTGATGCCTTCTTCATGGATGTCGATGTAGCGATAGCTGAAATCGTCGCGGGCATTGCTCAGCGCCTCGGCCAGGTCCTTGGCGCGTACGCAGAAGGGGCAGCCGGCGCGTCCGAAGATGACTGTCAGCATGGGGTCTCCTTTCGTGATGACGAGAATCGTGGGGGATGGAACGTTGAACTGGGAGCATTGTTTCGCATTCGGCGCGCGAGGACCAATAGAGTCTCGCTACGCCGACTATTGCATGCCTTTATGGTGCCGGGCTCATGCCTCGCCGGACGCCGAGCGGCCTTCGTCGGTGCGCTGCAGCAGATCACGCAGCGCGACGTAGATGTCCGGCGCCGCGGCGACGATATGCTCGCCGTAGAGCTCCTCGGGGATACTCTCGGGCGCCGGATAGACGTGGCCGGTGCGGGCGCCGGCTTCCCGGGCGATCAGCAGCCCGGCGGCGAAATCCCAGGGCGAGACGCTCTCGTAGTAGGCATCGAGCCGCCCGCAGGCCACGTTGCACAGGTCCAGCGCAGCGGAACCGCAGCGCCGCACGTCCTGACAGTGCTGCATGACCGCCGAGAAACGGCGCAGCAGTGGCTGCCGGCCGTCGCGGCGGTAGGGGAAGCCGGTGGCGATCAGGCTGCTGTCGAGCCGGTTGGCCAGGCTGGCGCGGATGCGTGCCTGATTGCGCCAGGCTCCTTCGCCGCGGATGGCCACGAAGGTCTCGTCCAGGAAGGGGGCGTGCACCACGCCGATCTGCACGCGACCGTCCACCGCCCAGGCGATCGACACCGCGACGTGGGGAAAGCCCCGGGCGAAGTTCACCGTGCCGTCGATCGGGTCGACGACCCACAGTGGCCCCTTGCGCCCCAGCGCCTGGCGGTCGGGGGCGATCTCCTCGCTGAGTCGGGCGTCGTCGGGAAAGTGCTGCTGCAGGCGGTCGCTGATCCACTCGTCGACCGCCACGTCGGTGTCGGTGACCAGTTCCGTGCCGTGCTTGTAGCGCTGCGAGAAGCGCTGGTCGTTTCGCGCGGCCAGGATCTTCCGGCCGGCGCCCTCGGCGATGTCGGTGGCGATGGCGAGTCGCTCGGCGAGCTGCATGTAACCTCCTGGGTCGGGTCGGAATGGCGAAGGCGGGGCGGTCAGCGTCGCACCGGACGCTTCTGGAGCTTGCGCTGCAGGGTGCGGCGATGCATGCCCAGCGCCCGCGCCGTGGCGGAGATGTTGCCGTCGTGCTCCTGCAGCACCTTCTGGATGTGCTCCCAGGTGACACGGTTGATCGACGGCGGGTTGTCGGCGATGTCGATGTCGGGGTCGCCGGTCTCGCGGTTGAAGGCACCCAGCACCTCGTCGGCGTCGACGGGCTTGCACAGGTAGTTCACCGCGCCGAGCTTGATGGCTTCCACGGCGGTGGCGATGCTCGAGTAGCCGGTCAGCACCACCACGCGGCACTCGGGGGCCACGGCCAGCAGCTCCGGCAGCAGCTTGAGCCCCGAGCCGTGCTCGAGCTTGAGATCCAGGGTGGCGAGCTGCGGCGGCGAGCGCCGGGCCAGCTCCAGCGCCTGCTCCTCATCCGTGGCCACCAGCACCTCGAAGCCACGCCGGCTGAAGGCACGTTCCATGACATGGCAGAACATCTCGTCGTCGTCGACGATCATCAGGCGTTCGGCAGTTTGCATAGCAGCGTTCCGTGTCGTAGGGCAATGCCGACGTCATTCGCCGGCAATCAGGCGGGGCAGCTTGACCTCGGTCAGGGTGCCGCCCTCTTCGTGATTGTAAAGACTCACGCCGCCGCCGAAGCGGTTGATGGTGGCGTGGGTCAGGAACAGGCCGATCCCCATCCCCTTGCTCTTGGTGGAGACGAAGGTATCGCCGAGCTGGTCGGCGATCGACATCGCCACGCCCGGGCCGTGATCGCGAATGTCGATGATCACTTCCTCCTTGGTCCAGTCGAGGCTGATGACGATGTCCTCGGGATTGGCGTCGGCGGCGTTGTTGAGCAGGTTCATCAGCGCCTGCTCCAGGGTGGTGTCGACCGCCAGCACGGGGGTGCCGCGCTTGCCGAGGATCTCGATATGATGGGTGACGTCCGGACGCAGTACCAGCCAGCGCTGCACGACATCCTCCAGCCAGGCCTGGGCCGGCTGCGAGGCGGGCTGGGCCAGGCGGCGGCGGTCGGCATTGGCGACCAGGTTCTGCAGCCGCGACTTGCAGGTATCGACCTGGCGGCGCAGCAGGTCGATGTCGGCCTCGAGAGTCGGCTGTCCGGCGGCGTCCTCGCGCATTTCCTTGAGCAGCACCGCCATGGTGGACAGTGGCGTGCCCAGTTCATGGGCGGTGCCGGCCGCCTGGGTGGCCACCGCCAGCACCTGCTCGTTGCGCAGGGCCGCCTCGCGGGTCCGCGACAGGGCCAGGTCGCGACGGCGCAGGGCATGGGCCATCTTGAAGATGAAGTAGGTGACCAGGCCCGCCGAGAGGCCGAAGTTCAGCCACATGCCCAGCACGTGCAGGCTGATGCCGGGGCCGATCATGCCATGGCTGAGCTGCGGCACCGGGTCGTAGAACAGCATCAGGAAGGTGTAGGCGGCCATCGCCGAGCTGGCGACGAGCCAGGCGTAGCGCCAGGGCAGGGTGGCGGCGGCAATGGTCACCGGCACCAGATAATAGGTGATGAAGGGGTTGGTGGACCCGCCGGTGTAGAAGAACAGCAGGCTCAGCCCGGCGATGTCCGCCATCAGGTGCAGCAGGTATTCGAGGTCGGTGACCGCACGGGGGCGCCCCAGCCGCCACCAGCTGGCGATGTTGATGAAGCCCATGGCGATGATCACGCTGATGACCGGCACCACGCGCAGCTGGAAGCCGAGCACCTCGATGCCGAAGATGATCGCCGCCAGAAAGCCGGTCCAGGTGATGCCGCGCACGAAGGTCAGCCGCACCAGATTGCGGTTGGGGGTCGACAAGGGCAGAGGGGTGGGCTGTTGCATGGTGACTCCGGCTGTCTGGCTATGCGCATGATAACCGATGACGGCATCGGGCTCAGTCCCCGAGCACGAGGCTGTGCGTGCTGACGACATTCCGCGCCTGTCGCGCTACAATCGCGGCCATTCTGCAAGCCATGCCGTGCGGGTGTGCCATCGAGGCGTCCCCGACCGAGCACCAATCAGCGATACCTCATTCATGACAGATACCCAGATAGCGCGTGAAGCCGAGCTCAGAAGGACTTTCGCGATCATCTCGCACCCCGACGCGGGGAAGACCACCATCACCGAGAAGCTGCTGCTGTTCGGCAATGCCATCCAGCTCGCGGGCTCGGTGAAGAGCAAGCGCAACGACCGCCATGCCACTTCCGACTGGATGAAGATGGAGCAGGAGCGCGGCATCTCGGTAACCACCTCGGTGATGCAGTTTCCCTACAAGGGGCGCATCGTCAACCTGCTCGACACCCCCGGGCACGAGGACTTCTCCGAGGACACCTACCGCACGCTGACCGCGGTGGACTCGGCGCTGATGGTGATCGACGGCGCCAAGGGTGTCGAGGACCGCACCATCAAGCTGATGGAGGTGTGTCGGCTGCGCACCACGCCGATCCTCACCTTCATCAACAAGATGGACCGCGACATCCGCGATCCCGTCGAGGTGATGGACGAGGTCGAGACGGTGCTCAACATCCAGTGCGCGCCGATGACCTGGCCGATCGGCATGGGGCGGCACTTCAAGGGCGTCTATCACCTCTACGATGACGTCATCCATCTCTACAAGCAGGGCCAGGGCAATCGCATTCCCGACGACGTGCGCATCGAGGGGCTCGACAATCCCGAGGTCGACGAGGTGCTGGGCGCCGACCAGGCCGAGGAGCTGCGCATGGAGGTCGAGCTGGTGCGCGGCGCCTCCCACACCTTCGACCTCGAGGCCTACCGGCGCGGCGAGCTGACCCCGGTCTACTTCGGCACTGCCATGGGCAACTTCGGGGTGCGCGAGATGCTCGACGGCTTCGTCGAGTACGCACCGATGCCGCAGCCCCGCGAGACCGACACCCGCGAGGTGGCGGCGGGCGACGAGCGTTTCACCGGGTTCGTCTTCAAGATCCAGGCCAACATGGACCCCAAGCATCGCGACCGGGTGGCCTTCCTGCGCGTCTGTTCGGGCAAGTACGAGAAGAACATGAAGATGCGCCATGTGCGCATCGGCAAGGACGTCAAGATCGCCGATGCCCTGACCTTCATGGCCTCGGACCGCGAGCATGTCGAGCAGGCGTGGCCGGGCGACATCATCGGTTTGCACAACCACGGCACCATCCAGATCGGCGACACCTTCACGCTCGGCGAGGACATGCGCTTCACCGGCATTCCGCACTTCGCGCCGGAGTTGTTCAAGCGTGTCCGGCTCAGGGACCCGCTGAAGATGAAGGCGCTGCAGAAGGGCCTCCAGCAGCTCTCCGAGGAGGGCGCGACCCAGGTCTTCATGCCGCTGGACAACAACGACCTGATCGTCGGCGCGGTCGGAGCACTGCAGTTCGATGTGGTCGCCCACCGCCTCAAGGAGGAGTACAAGGTCGACTGTATCTACGAGGGCGTGAACGTCCAGACCGCGCGCTGGGTGTATTGCGACGATGCCAAGCGCCTCGACGAATTCCGGCGCAAGGCCAGCAACAACCTGGCTCTCGATGGCGGTGGCTACCTCACCTATCTGGCGCCGACCCGGGTCAACCTGCAGATGGCCCAGGAGCGCTGGCCGGAGGTGCGCTTCAACGCCACCCGCGAGCACTGACACGATCCTTGCCCAAAGCCGTGCGATGTCACATCTTGCACTCGAGGGGCGACACCCGTCGCTCCCCCGGTCGAGGAAAGCGGACATGGCATCCCGGTTTCTCAAGGAGTTCCGCGAGTTCGCGGTCAAGGGCAACGTGGTCGACATGGCGGTGGGCATCATCATCGGTGCGGCCTTCACCGCCATCGTCAACAGCCTGGTCAAGGACATCTTCACGCCGCTGATCGGTCTGGTCACCGGCGGCGTGAACTTCACCAACCAGTTCTGGGTATTGCGTGCGGGCAGCGGGGAAGGCCCCTACCATACCCTCGAGCAGGCCCAGGCCGCCGGTGCGGTGACGCTCAACTACGGCCTGTTCATCAATGCCACGCTGTCGTTTCTGATCGTGGCCTTCGCCACCTTCGTGCTGATCCGCAACATCAACCGGCTCAAGAACCTGCATCGCGAACCGGAGCCGGCCGCGCCCACCGTCAAGAGCTGTCCCTACTGCATCTCCAAGATCCCGCTCGAGGCGACGCGCTGTCCGGCCTGTACCTCGCACCTGAAGGACGCCGCCCCATAGGCTGTGCGGCACGGGAGCCCGACAAGGCCCGACAAGGAAGGAGAGTGCATGCTGATCGACGCCCACTGCCATCTCGACTTCACCGCCTTCGACGAGGATCGTGATGACGTCTTTGCGCGGGCCCGCGAGGCCGGTGTCGGCCACTTCGTGGTGCCGGGGACCACGCGTGCCGCCTGGGACGGTGTGCTGGCGCTGGGCGCGCGGGAAGACGTCAGTGTCTGTCTCGGGCTGCATCCCTACTTCGTGGAGCAGCACGACGAGGACGCCGTCGAGGCACTGGCGCCGGCGCTCGACGCGCATCCCGAGGTGGTGGCGCTGGGCGAATGCGGCATCGATGCCCGTTTCACGGACAGTCTGGAGGCCCAGTGGCGGCTGTTCGACGCCCAGGTGCGCCTGGCCAGGGACCGGCACCTGCCGCTGGTGATTCACTGCGTGCAGTGCAACGATACGCTCGCCAAGCGGTTGCGCCAGCTGTCACCGCCGGCCGGCGGGCTGGTCCATGCCTTCGCCGGCAGTCCCGAACAGGCCCGGGCGTTTCTCGACCTGGGCTTCGTGGTGGGACTGGGCGGGGCGGTGACCTATCCCCGTGCCCGACGGCTGGCGCGCATGGTCGCGGCACTGCCGGATGACGGTTATGTACTGGAAACCGACAGCCCCGACATGCCGCTGTGCGGTTTCCAGGGGCGGCGTAACGAGCCGGCCCGGGTCGCGCGGGTCGCCGAGCGCGTCGCGTGCCTGCGCGGCCAGGAGGTGGCGGAGGTCGCCGCCCGGAGCACGGCCACCGCGCGGCGCCTCTTCGGCCTCACTGACGGGCTCTCGCGCTGAGGCACCGGGCGTCTGGCAGGGGCGCAAGGCGGATCAGTGGTCGCCTGCTGCCATCGCCTCGGGGTCGAGACGCTCCACCGGGTAGGGCAGCTTGAGTCGCTGCAGAGGCTGGCCCGCCACGCTCAGCGGTTCGGGCACCTCGCGGGTGGTCAGCACGGCGAGGACCTCCGCCCGGTCGTGGGCGTCCAGCGCCGCGGCGACCACCTCGCCCCGGGGCTTGCCGTCGGCATCGGTCACGTCGTCGCCGATCGTCGGCAGCGTGGCGCCGCCGAGCTGGGCGCGAACCAGGCGCTTCTTGACCTGGCCGCGGAAGTGCGCGCGGGCGACGACCTCCTGGCCGGTATAGCAGCCCTTCTTGAAGCTCACCCCGCCGAGCGCCTCCCAGTTGAACATCTGCGGCAGGTAGGCGTCCTGCTGGCCGGCGTCCAGCCAGGCCAGCCCGGCCTGGATGTCCTGCCACTGCCAGACGGCGTTGCCCATCGTCACGGCATTGCGGGCGAGGGCCTCCCAGGCCTCGCGGGCCGCCGTCGCGGGCAGGCAGAGCAGCAGGCGGGCCACGCTGCCGGGATGGCGCAGCACCACCCCCTCGCCGAGTCGTGCCTGATGCCAGACGGCCGGCGGCCGCACGTCCAGCCGCGTCTCGAGCAGCGCCGGGGCGTCGCGGCCGCTCAGGCCGATCAGCGCCAGGTCGTCGCGGTCGCAAAGCGTCACCTGATAGAAGGGGGCAAACTTGCCCAGATGAGCGCGCAGCGGCTCGACCAGGCCGGCCGTCATCACCAGCCAGTAGGTGTCCGGGGCGGGGTGCAGCAGTTGCGCATTGGCCAGCATGCGCCCCTTGGGCGTGCAGAAGGCCGTGGGCGCGGCGAGGTCGCCGTCGGCCAGGTCGAGCTGGGCGCTGGTCTGGCCCTGCAGGAAGCGCTTGGCGTCGCTGCCGCTGACTTCCAGTACTCCCAGGTGGACCAGCGGCATCAGGGCCGTCGCCTCCTGCGCCTGGCGCGCCTGGTGTGGATCGCCGAAATCGCGATGGCGGTCATCGACGCGGCGTGCCCCCAGGCCGTCGAGGTAAGCGTTCCAGTCGGTCATTCTCTCTCCCTTGCCAGGCCGTCGATTCACTGACTGCAATGTGGGGGCGGTGCGCGAAAATGCAAGACGCTCGATGCCGTGGGCGGCGTGCTAGACTGGGCGTTCCACGCGCGGCTCGAGCAACGAGGAGAGAACCCATGGCGCAGGGCATTTCACTGACCTTCACCGATGTCGATGATGCGGACACCGTCAACCGGCTGACCACGGCGCTGATGATGGTCGACGGGGTCGAGAGTGCCGAGGTGGGCCGCCACGGCGCGCACGTCGAGGGGCGGGCGTCGCGCGAGGCGCTGCTGCGCGCCGTGCGCGAACTGGGTGTCGAGGTACGCTGAGAGGAGAGCGCAATGAGCATTACCGTCAGCAGTGTCGATGCGCAGGGCCTGCGCCAGCGTGTCGTGGTCGATTCCTTCGAGGAACTGTTCGCCGACGCGCCCGTGGTGGTCGGCGGCGACGAGACGGCGCCGGACCCTCACGACTATTTCGACCTGGCGCTGGGCACCTGCAAGGCGATCACCGTGCGCATGTATGCGCGCCGCAAGGGCTGGCCGCTCGAGGCGATCGAGGTGCAGGTGGCCCGCAATGATCGCGAGGAGCGCCACGGCCGCTACTACCTCGACGTGGCGCTCAGCTTCACGGGAGCGCTGGATGCCGACCAGCGTCGGCGGCTCGCCGAGATCGCCGATCGCTGTCCGATCCATCGCCTCATGACCGACGCCACGGTCGCCATTCGCACGACGCTGGAGGAGGCCGCGGACGCTTGAAGTTGTCGCCGGGCGCCTGCATCTCACCGTCATGAGCAAACCATTCCGCATCCAGTCGCAGTACCGCCCGGCCGGTGACCAGCCGACGGCCATCGACGGCCTGGTCCGGGGGCTCGAGGCCGGCCTGGCCTACCAGACGCTGCTGGGCGTGACCGGCTCGGGCAAGACCTTCACCATGGCCAACGTGGTCGAGCGCCTGCAGCGCCCGACCATCGTGCTGGCGCCCAACAAGACCCTGGCCGCCCAGCTCTACGGCGAGTTCAAGTCGTTCCTCCCCGACAACGCCGTGGAGTACTTCGTCTCCTACTACGATTACTATCAGCCGGAAGCCTACGTGCCGTCGTCGGACACCTTCATCGAGAAGGACGCCTCGATCAACGATCATATCGAGCAGATGCGGCTGTCGGCCACCAAGGCGCTGCTCGAGCGTCGCGATGCGCTGATCGTCGCCTCGGTGTCGGCGATCTACGGCCTGGGGGACCCGGACCAGTACCTGAAGATGCGCCTGCACTTCAATCGTGGCGAGATGATCGACCAGCGCTCCTTCCTGCGGCGGCTCGCCGAGCTGCAGTACACCCGCAACGACATGGACTTCCGACGCGGCACCTACCGGGTACGTGGCGACGTGATCGACATCTTCCCCGCGGATGCCGAGGAGGAGGCGGTGCGCGTCGAACTGTTCGATGACGAGATCGAGTCGATCCGGCTGTTCGATCCGCTGACCGGCGAGCTGCGTGACAAGGTGCCGCGCATGACCATCTACCCCAAGAGCCACTACGTGACGCCGCGCGAGACGATCCTCGAGGCGACCGAGCATATCAAGGCGGAGCTCGCCGAGCGCCTCGAGTGGCTGCGCAGGAACGACCGGCTGGTCGAGGCCCAGCGTCTCGAGCAGCGTACCCTCTACGATATCGAGATGATGCTCGAGCTAGGCTACTGCAACGGCATCGAGAACTACTCGCGCTACCTGTCCGGGCGCGCGCCGGGCGAGCCGCCGCCGACCTTCTTCGACTACCTGCCGGACGATGCCATCCTGTTCATCGACGAGTCCCACGTCAGCGTTCCGCAGGTGGGCGGCATGTACAAGGGCGACCGCTCGCGCAAGGAGACGCTGGTCGAATACGGCTTTCGCCTGCCGTCGGCTCTGGACAACCGGCCGATGACCTTCGAGGAGTGGGAGCGGATCTGCCCGCAGACGGTCTTCGTCTCGGCCACGCCGGGCCCCTACGAGGCCGAGCATGCCGGCCAGGTGGTCGAGCAGGTCGTGCGTCCCACCGGGCTGCTCGACCCCGAGGTCGAGGTACGCCCGGCCTCCACCCAGGTCGATGACCTGCTCTCCGAGATCCGCCTGCGTACCGAGGTCGGCGAGCGGGTGCTGGTCACCACCCTGACCAAGCGCATGGCCGAGGACCTGACCGAATACCTCGACGAGCACGATGTGCGGGTGCGCTATCTGCACTCGGATATCGACACTGTCGAACGGGTGGAGATCATTCGTGACCTGCGACTGGGCAAGTTCGACGTGCTGGTGGGGATCAACCTGCTGCGCGAGGGGCTCGACATTCCCGAGGTGTCGCTGGTGGCGATTCTCGATGCCGACAAGGAAGGCTTCCTGCGCGCCGAGCGTTCGTTGATCCAGACCATCGGCCGTGCCGCTCGCAACGCCAACGGCAAGGCGATCCTCTACGGTGACCGGGTCACCGACTCGATGCGCCGGGCGATCGACGAGACCGAGCGGCGTCGTGCCAAGCAGATCGCCCACAACGAGCAGCACGGCATCGTCCCGCAGACCGTCACCAAGTCGGTCGCCGACATCATGGAAGGTGCCCAGACGCCGGGGAAGAAGGGCGCGCGCCGCAAGGGCGCGCGCAAGGTGGCCGAGCCGGCCGGCGAGTATGGCCTGGAAACCCTGCGTACCCTGTCGGTGCCCGAGCTGACCCGCGAGATCGCCAGGCTCGAGGACGCCATGCACGAGGCGGCCCAGAACCTCGAGTTCGAGGAGGCGGCGCGTCTGCGCGATCAGGCCCAGGTGCTCAATGCCCGTCTGCTCGAGCTGAAGTGACGCGTCCGCGCGCCGGCGGCTTGGTGAAACCGCCGGTGCGCGGCTGATCGTCAGTCCCTGTCCTTGTGGCGTCCCAGCAGGGTGCGCCCCAGCTGCTTGGCGGAGAGCCGGGCATGATGTGTGGCCGAGTCGTCGCCCTTGAGCATCGAGGCCAGGTAGTTCCTGGCCTGCTCGAGCTTGATGTGCGGCGGCAACGGTGCCACGTCACCGTCGGTGTAGGCGTTGATCACCACCGGCCGGTCGGCGGCGAAGGCCTGGTCCCAGACGTGATCGATCTCCTCGGCGCGTTCCAGGCGCAACCCTTCCAGCCCCAGCAGCCGGGCGTATTCATCGAAGGCGAAGTCGGGCAGGTCCTGCGAGGTGGCGAAGCGCGGGTCGCCCTCCATGACGCGTTGCTCCCAGGTCACCTGGCTGAGGTCGCGGTTGTTGAGCACCAGCACGATGCAGCGCGGGTCCTCCCACTCGCGCCAGTACTTGGCCAGCGTGAGCAGGGCCTGGTTGCCGAGCATCTGCATGGCGCCGTCGCCGACCATGGCCACCGCCGGGCGCTGCGGATGGGCGAACTTGGCGGCCAGCAGGTAGGGGACGGCATTGCCCATCGAGGCCAGGCCACCGGATACCGAGCCGAGCATGCCGCGACGGACCTTGATGTAGCGGGCATACCAGTTGGTGGCGCTGCCCACGTCGCAGGCGAGCATCACGTCATCCGGCAGGCGTGGCGATAGGGCCTGGAACAGGCGCTGCGGGTTGATGGGGCTGGCATCGGTGGCGGCACGCTCGTCGGTGATTCGCCACCAGTCGTCGATCCAGCCCTGGACGCGCCCGTGCCACGCCCGATCGTCCTTGTAGGCCACCCGCTCGGTCAGGGCGGCCAGGGTGGCGCGGGCATCGCCATGCAGGTTGATCTCGGTGGGGTAGCGCAGCCCCAGCGCCGCGGGGGCGACGTCGATCTGCACGGCTCGCGCCTGGTCCGACTTGGGCAGGAACTCGGCATAGGGAAAGCGGGTGCCGACCAGCAGCAGGGTGTCGCACTCCTCCATCATCTTCTCGCTGGCCTCGGTACCCAGCAGGCCGATGGTGCCGGTCACCCCGGGCGCGTCGTCGGGGATCATGGCCTTGGCCAGGATCGCCTTGGCGATGCCGGCGCCGAGGCGATCGGCGAGGGCCAGCAGGTCGTCGACGGCATGCTTGACGCCGGCGCCGGCAAGAATCGCCACCTTCTCGCCCTGGTCGAGCAGCGCGGCCGCGGCGTCGAGGTCCGCCGGCTCGGGCAGCCGTTGCGGGCGGCGGTAGCCGACCCCCGAGAAGACCGCGCCATGAGTGGCGGGCGGGTCGGCCATGGGCAGGTCCTGCACGTCGTTGGGCAGGATCACGCAGGTCACGGTGCGCTCGGCGATGGCGATGCGCAGCGCCTGGTCGATGACGTGCCGGGCCTGGGCGGGTTCGGTGACCATCTGCACATAATCGCCGGCGACGTCCTTGTAGAGCGCGATCAGGTCGAGCTCCTGCTGGTAGTCGGTACCCAGACTCATGCGCGCCTGCTGACCGACGATCGCCACCGCCGGCATGTGGTCCTTGCGAGCGTCGTACAGGCCGTTGAGAAGATGTACCGCCCCCGGGCCCGAGGTCGCCACGCACACCCCCACGTCGTCGCTGAACTTGGCATGGCCGCTGGCCATGAAGGCGGCGACTTCCTCGTGGCGCGGCTGGATCAGGCGCGGCCCGTCCTCGGCACGGCGCAGGGCGGCCATGAAGCCGTTGATGCCGTCGCCGGAATAACCGTAAAGGCGCTCGACGCCCCACTCCTTGAGACGCGAGACGATGAAATCGCTGACCGTGTCTGACATGCTTTCCCTCCTATGGATTGGCGTGAAGCCACTCGGCCTCGGGCCGGATCAGAAACGTTCGGCCCGGGCGGCCTCCCAGTACGGGGCATAGGCCTCGGGTACCTCACCGCCCTCGAGCAGCTGGCCCGGCCTGAGCGGAACGATGCTGGTCCGGTAGGGGTGTGCCGGTGTGTAGTCGTTGCGGTGGTAGATCATGTCCGGCGTGAGCTGGTCGGGATGATCGACCCCCAGGGCCCCGGCGAGTTCGCGAAACGCCTTGAGGGTGCCGTGGTGGTAGTTGGCGACCCGCCAGGCCTTCTCGTCGACGTTGATGGCGCGGCTGCGCCGGGGATCCTGGGTGGTGACCCCGGTGGGGCACTTGTTGGTGTGACAGCGCCGTGCCTGGATGCAGCCCACCGAGAACATGAAGGGACGCGCGGCGTTGCACATGTCGGCGCCCAGCGCCATCTTCACCACCATGTCGAAGCCCAGGGCCACCTTGCCGCTGGCGATCAGCTTCATGTCGTCGCGCAGCCCGGTGCCGACCAGGCACTGGTGGACGAAGGGCAGGGCCTCGTTGATGTAGTTGCCCAGCCGGTCGGAGAACTCCTGAGGAGCGGCGCCGGTGCCGCCTTCGGCGCCGTCGATGGTGATGAAGTCGGGGCGGATGCCCGTCTCGAGCATGGCCTTGCAGATGCTCAGGAACTCGCTGCGCTTGCCCAGGCACATCTTCATGCCCACCGGCTTGCCGCCCGAGAGCTCGCGCAGCCGGGCGATGAACTCGAGCAGGCCGATCGGGGTGTCGAATTCCGGATGCGAGGCCGGCGACTGGCAATCCTCGCCTTCCGTGATCTGGCGTGTCTCGGCGATCTCGCGGTTGACCTTGGCGGCGGGGAGCAGGCCGCCGTGCGAGGGCTTGGCACCCTGGGACAGCTTGAGCTCGATCATCTTGACCTGGTCCTCGCGGGCCTTTTCGCGAAAGGTCTCGGCGTCGAAACGGCCTTCGCGGGTCCGGCAGCCGAAATAGGCGGTGCCCAGCTCCCAGATCAGGTCGCCGCCGTGGCGCTGATGATAGGGGCTGATGGCGCCCTCGCCGGTGTTGTGGGCGAAGCCGCCGCGCTTGGCGCCGAGATTCATGGCGAGAATTGCCGTCGACGACAGCGAGCCGAAGCTCATGGCCGAGATGTTCAGGCGTGAGGCCCGATAGGGCCGCGTACACTGCGGGCCGCCGACGGTCAGGCAGGTGACGTCCTTCGGCACGTCCTTGGGGACCAGCGAGTGTTCGGCAAACTCGTAGCCGGCGGCCTCGAAGTCCCGCAGGGTGCCGAAGGGCGAGGCGTCCGAGCTGCCGTCCGCCCGGGCGTTGATCAGGGTACGCTGGGCACGGCTGAAGGGCCGGCCGCTCTGCTCGGATTCGAAGAAATACTGGCGCAGTTCGGGGCGCACGAACTCCAGCATGTAGCGAAGATGGCCGATGACGGGGTAGTTGTTGAGCACATTGTGCCGCGAACGTAGATCATGAAAGCCGATGGCGGCGAAGAGTGCCCAGGCGATGAGCAGATAGCCTGCCGGCGGCCAGAACGGCCACCAGATCAGGATGACGACGAGCGCGGCGAACAGCGCCGTGGCGAAGTGTCGACGGTACATGGGCGGCATCCTTGCGCGTTGAGGTTTCGGGCATCGTTCGGGCGGCGGAGCCGGAGCCGGGGATACCCTGGCAAGTCTGGTAACAATCCCGGCGACTTGCAAAGTTCTTCCCGTCCGGGAGGCGGCCTCCCGGCGCCGGGGCGCTGCCGTGCCCGGGCCGGATGCGGTATACTGCGTTCCCCCGGAGGCTTGTCGCCGCGCGTCCCGCTGTGGGCGGCGAGCCGCTTGTCACCCGCAAGGAGTTCCTGCTTCATGACCGTGATTCGCCAGGACGATCTGATCCAGAGCGTTGCCGACGCCCTGCAGTACATTTCCTACTATCATCCCAAGGATTTCATCGAGGCCATGCATGCGGCCTACGAGCGCGAGGAAAACCCGGCGGCCCGGGACGCCATCGCGCAGATCCTCATCAATTCGCGCATGTGTGCGACCGGCCATCGGCCGATCTGTCAGGACACCGGCATCGTCACCGTCTTCGTGCACGTGGGCATGAACGTCCGCTTCGAGGCCGACATGAGCCTCGACGAAATGATCAACGAGGGGGTGCGCCGCGCCTACACGCTGCCCGACAATGTGCTGCGGGCCTCGGTGCTGGCCGATCCGGACGGCAAGCGCCAGAACACCCGCGACAACACCCCGGCGGTGATCCATCACAAGCTGGTGCCCGGTGACAGCGTCGAGGTGCATGTCGCCGCCAAGGGCGGCGGCAGCGAGGCCAAGTCCAAGTTCGCCATGCTCAATCCCTCCGACAGCGTGGTCGACTGGGTGCTCGAGCAGCTGCCGAAGATGGGCGCCGGCTGGTGCCCGCCGGGGATGCTGGGTATCGGCATCGGCGGTACCGCCGAGAAGGCCATGGAGCTCGCCAAGGAATCACTGCTCGATCCCATCGACATTCAGGAACTCCAGGCGCGCGGTGCCGCCAACCGTGCCGAGGAGCTGCGTCTCGAGCTCTACGACAAGGTCAACCAGACCGGCATCGGTGCCCAGGGGCTGGGCGGGCTGACCACGGTGCTCGACATCAAGGTCAA
Organism: Modicisalibacter tunisiensis; assembly: GCF_020148005.1. GTDB lineage: Bacteria > Pseudomonadota > Gammaproteobacteria > Pseudomonadales > Halomonadaceae > Modicisalibacter > Modicisalibacter tunisiensis. The sequence goes on from NZ_JAGXFD010000001.1 coordinate 2,597,402, forward strand.
GGATTACCCGACCCACGCCGCCAACAAGCCGGTGGCAATCATTCCCAACTGCGCGGCCACCCGACACGTGCACTTCACCCTCGACGGCAGCGGTGCCGCCGAACTCCCGGCGCCGAAGCTCGAGGACTGGCCGGAGATCACCCGTGAGGCCGGTGGTGACGTCAAGCGCGTCAACCTCGACGAGGTGACCCCGGAGGACGTGCAGAGCTGGCAGCCCGGCGATACCCTGCTGCTCAACGGCAAGCTGCTGACCGGCCGCGACGCCGCCCACAAGCGCATGGTCGACATGCTGGCGAAGGGCGAGGAGCTGCCGGTGGACCTGAAGGGCCGCTTCATCTACTACGTGGGCCCGGTGGACCCGGTGCGCGACGAGGTCGTGGGCCCGGCTGGCCCCACCACCGCGACACGCATGGACAAGTTCACCCGCACCATGCTCGAGCAGACCGGCCTGCAGGGCATGGTCGGCAAGGCCGAGCGGGGCCCGATGGCGATCGAGGCGATCCGCGACAACCAGGCCGTCTACCTGATGGCGGTCGGCGGTGCCGCCTATCTGGTCGCCCAGGCGATCAAGAAGGCCCGCGTGGTGGGTTTCGAGGATCTGGGCATGGAAGCGATCTACGAGTTCGAGGTCGAGGATATGCCGGTCACCGTGGCCGTGGACAGCGAGGGCACCTCGGTGCACCAGACCGGTCCGGCCAAGTGGAAGGCGATCATCGCCGAGCGCGCCTGAGCCGCCTGCTTCCTGAGTGATCAGGCGCCGCCCGGCGAGATCGGGCGGTGCCTGCCTGTTCCTTTGTTCCGCCATCCGCTACCGTGGGCGCTCATCGTGACAGCGAGGCCCGTGATGATCCGTCTGGTGTTCGCCCGCAATCTTGACTACCGTGATCGCCGCCACGGCGGCGGCGGTTGCCTGTGCCGTTGGGAAGAGCGAGCATGACGTCCTGGCTGCTGGGCCTCATCCTGTTCCTGTTCCATGCCGTGGGCATGGCGTCCGCCGTCGTGGCGCTGATGTCCAGCCGCACCTCCCAGGGGGCCGTGGCCTGGATCATTTCGCTGGTGACCTTTCCCTACCTGGCCCTGCCTGCCTACTGGGTCTTCGGGCGCCCGCGTTTCTACGGGTATGTCTCTGCGCGCGGTGAGCGCGACACGGTGCTGCGCCGGGTGCTGCTGCGCTACCGGCCGCTGATCGAGCCGTATCTCGCCGATGCCCGGCAGGGCAACGTGCGGGCCGTCGAGAAGCTGGCGATGATGCCCCTGACCAGCGGCAACCGCGCCGAGCTGCTCATCGACGGCCAGGCCACCTTCGACAGCCTGTTCGCCGGCATCGACTCGGCGCGCCATTACGTGCTGGTACAGTTCTTCATCATTCGCCGCGATCGGCTGGGCCTGATGTTCAAGGAGCGACTCGAGCACAAGGCGCAGCAGGGCGTGCGCGTCTATCTGCTGTATGACGAGATCGGCAGTCACGCGCTCGACGACGGCTATCTGGAGGATCTGCGCCGCGCCGGGGTCGAGGTCAGCGCCTTCAACTCCTCGCGCGGGCTGCGTCATCGCTTCCAGCTGAATTTCCGCAACCATCGCAAGGTGGTGGTGGTCGACGGGGCCCAGGGCTGGACCGGCGGGCTCAACGTGGGCGTCGAGTATCTGGGCGAGAATCCGCGTCACGGACCCTGGCGGGATACCCATCTGCGGCTGACCGGTCCCAGTGTGCTGGGGCTTCAGGAAGCGTTCTGGGAGGACTGGCACTGGGCCACCGGGCGGGTGATCGATCTGACCTGGACCCCCCGGGTGACCTGCGAGGAGTGCCAGAACGTGGTGGTGGTGCCCTCCGGCCCGGCCGACGCGCAGGAGACCGCCAGCCTGTTCATGCAGCACAACATCACCAGCGCCCAGCACCGGCTGTGGGTCACCAGCCCCTATTTCGTGCCCGATCAGGGCGTGCAGGATGCGCTGCGCCTGGCGGCGATGCGCGGCGTCGACGTGCGGGTGATGATGCCCGAGCGACCCGACCATCTGCTGGTCTTCCTTTCGGCGTTTTCCTTCCTGCCCGACATGATCCGTGCCGGAGTCAGAATATACCGTTATCAACCCGGCTTCCTGCATCAGAAAGTCATGCTTGTCGACGACCACAGCGCTGCCGTCGGGACCGTCAACCTCGACAATCGCTCGTTTCGGCTCAACTTCGAGATCATGGCGTTCATTCCCGACGCCGGCTTTGCGGGCGAGGTACGGCAGATGCTGGAGCGTGACTTCGCCCACTGTCGCGAGGTGACGCTCGAGGAGCTGCAGCAGCGTCCGCTCTGGCGCAAGCTGGTTTCCCGGGCCGCCTACCTGATGGCCCCCATCCAGTAGGTGCCGGTGTGTGGAGCGGCGGGACGGCTTGTTGCAAAACCTCGACAGGCAGCGTGGAGCCACGGAGCGCGCTTGAGTAAACTTGGCGACCTGTCCAAGTGATCGCGTTTGTTCTTCTCATCGGCAAATGGAGTCGCGGTGAACCTCGAAACCAAGTGGCTGGAAGATTTCGTGGCCCTGGCCAACACGCGCAGCTTCTCGGCGTCGGCTCGTCAGCGCCATGTCACCCAGCCGGCCTTCAGCCGGCGGATCCGTTCCCTGGAGCAGGCGGTGGGCGCGACCCTGGTGGATCGCTCGACCACGCCGGTGGGGCTGACGCCGGAGGGGCAGCTGTTTCTGGTCACCGCGCGCAACCTGGTCGAGCAACTCAGCGAGTGCCTGGGCCATCTACGCGGCCTGGCCATGGCCAACGAGGCGCTGGACATCGTCGCCGCCCACTCGCTGGCGCTGGCGTTCTATCCGCGCTGGATCTCGCGCCTGCAGCAGGGGGTCGGCGAGCTGCCGACACGCCTGGTGGCCATGAACGTGGGGGACGCCATCCATGTGCTGCGCGAGGGCAATTGCGATCTGATGCTCGGCTATCACGACCCCTATGCCACCATGCAGCTCGATGCCGAGGTCTTTCCCTCGTTCTCCATCGGCAAGGCAATGATGATCCCGGTCTGCGTTGCCGACGAGGCGGGGCGGCCGCGCTTTCCCCTGGAGGGCGAGGCGGCCATTCCCTTCCTCGCCTATACCCAGGGTGCCTTTCTGGGCCGCAGCGTGCGCATGCTGCTCAAGAACGACCCGACGCGGCTGCGGCTCAAGACCGTCTACGAGACCGCCATGGCCGAAGGGCTCAAGGGCATGGCCCTGCAGGGCGTGGGTATGGCCTGGATCCCCGACTTCTGCATCCGCGACGAGCTGGCCGATGGACGCCTGGTGCGCGCGGGGGATACGGTCTGGGATATCCCGCTGGAGGTCCGGCTCTATCGTTGTGCGCTGGTCCACAAGCCGGGGGTGGAGCGGCTCTGGCGCCAGATGACCCGGCTGCCGAGCGATTTCCTGCGCGCCTGATCGCGGCCGGGCACTCAGGGACTGGCCCAGCCGGCGGGCAGGCCGAGGAAGTTCTGGATGATGAAGAAGTGATCCTCGAACAGGGTCTCCGGTTCGAGGTCGGCCAGCGCGACCCAGCGTGCCTGGTCGCCGCCGCGGGCGGGCTTGAGCCGAGGCAGTTGCTGCTCCGGACGCAGGGCGAAGTAGAAGGCCTCGGCCAGGGTTCGGCCTCGCCAGCTGCGGTGCGGGTCATCGAACAGACGCTGATCGCGCAGCGAGCCCTTGAGCACCGGTTCGGGCACCTTCAGGCGCACGCGCTCGCGCAGCTCCCGCAGGCAGGCGTCGAGCAGGCGCTCCTGGGGGTGGATGAACCCGCCGGGCAGCGCCAGGAGCCCCTTGCCGGGCGCCGCGTTGCGCCGCACCAGCAGCACGTGCCCCGACTGCACCACCACCGCATTGACGGTGACGAAGATCGGCGGGTAGGGCGCCTGTGCCCAGGCGTGGCGGTACTGCTCCAGCAGGTGCTGTTCCTCCAGCAGCTGGGAACAGGATGAGGTGGCCATGAAGGCGCTCAGTGCCCGATGCACGGGGCGGGGCAGGTCGTGCTCCGCGTCGTCGGCCAGGTAGGCGTCGCCGGAGGCCCGGGAGTGAAAGAGCCGTTCGCGGATGTGGCTGGCGGAAATGCCCTCCACCAACGGCACGCTGACCGATTCCCACTGCGGGAACAGGCTCAGGTAGTAGCTCGACTGGCCGCGGCTGGCGCCGATCAGGCCGATGCGCGGCAGCTTGCCATGGCAGGGGCGGGCCACGTCGCGGACCTTGCGCTGGACGTCGCGGACCCAGACATCGTCGTTGTAGAGCGCATCGAGCAGCGGCTCGATCTCCAGGCGGTCGTTGTCGGTGGCGTCGAAGGCGCTGCGCAGCATGTCGCGGCGTTCCTCGAAGCGCCAGGGATTGCGCAGGGAACGGGCTTGCCAGGCCGACCCGATCAGCACGATGACCTGCCTTGCCCGCTTCAATGCCTCCCGGATCACCGCCAGATGCCCCAGGTGCGGCGGCTGAAAACGGCCGATGAACACCAGGCAGTCGAAGTCGGGATGCGGTGTCGGCGTCTGGGCGGGGGTGGGCACCATAGGGTCTCCGGTCGAAAGGGCGCGGCCATTATGGTGGCCGTCCCGGGAGGCTGCAAGCTGGCCGCAGGGCATGGGCTTGTGGCCGGCGTCATGTCGATTATGCTGGGAGTTCTTCTCGTGTCGGGAGTCTCTCGTGCCTGTCGAACGGCTTCGTCGTGCCGCGACCATCGTGCGCGCCGCCATCACCCTGTGGCTGACCAGCAATGCGTTCAGCTTTGCGGGATCGCTGGCCTTCTACACGCTGTTCTCGCTGGCACCCACGGTGATCATCGCGGTCGCGGTGCTGGGGGTGGTGCTCGGCGAACCGGCCGCCCAGGGGCAGATCGTCGCCCATCTGCAGACGCTGGTCGGCCCCGAGGCGGCGGACGCGGTCCGTCGTGCCGTGGCGGCGGCGCGGCCCGCGATGTCGGCCCGGCTGCCGGCGCTGGTGGGGGCGGGGGTCCTGCTGATCGGCGCGACCACGGTCTTCGCCCAGCTGCAGTATTCGTTCAACGTGCTGTGGGGCGTCACTGCCAACCCGCAGCGCAGCAGCCTGCTGATCTGGATCAAGCAGCGCCTGCTGTCGCTGGCGGTGGTGCTGTCGATCGGTTTCGTGCTGCTGGTCTCGCTGGTGCTGGGGGTGGCGCTGCGCAGCACCTTCCATTTTCTGGGCGACTGGCTGCCCTGGAGCGAGCGGCTGCTGAGTGGCGGGGAGCTGGCGGTTTCGCTGCTCGTCGCGGCGCTGTTCTTCGCGGCCCTGTTCAGGGTGCTGCCCGACGTGGTGCTCGGCTGGCGGGATGTACTGCCCGGAGCGGTGATCACGGCCGTGCTCTTTTCCCTGGGGCGCTACGCGATTGCGGTCTATCTGGCTTATACCGCCACCGCATCGACCTACGGCGCCGCGGCGTCACTGGTGTTGCTGCTGTTATGGGTTTACTACAGTTCCCTTATCGTTTTGTTCGGCGTGGCCCTGACCCGGGCGCACTACGAATCCCGGGGCCGGGTGATACAGCCTCGTGGCGTGGCCGTGCGCGTGCGACGCGAGCTGCTGGATGGATGATGCCGCGCTGCACTGGCGATCGGCGGCAGGATTAGCAGGAGGTGACGAATGAGCCAGCGTTGTGTACAGGCACGTGTGACCGGCAAGGTCCAGGGCGTGTGGTTTCGGGCTGCCACCCAGTCCCAGGCCCGGGAAGCCGGGGTGACGGGCTACGCGGTGAACTGTGAGGATGGCAGCGTCGAGGTGGTCCTGTGTGGCCATCGCGAGGCCGTGGACAGCGTCGTGGACTGGCTGTGGCAGGGGCCACCGGCGGCGCAGGTGGCCCATGTCGAAGCGGTCGATATCGACTGGCAGCCCCACGACGACTTCACGACACACTAGGCAGCAGCTCAGCCGCCCAGGGTTTCGACGATCCAGTCGATCACGGCCGGGCCGTCGGCATTCAGGCAGACCTCGGCCAATGGGGTGGTGGACCACTGTTCGGTGATGAACGGACGCCCTTCGGGCGCGAAAACGGTTTGCCCCATGGCGGGGCCTTCGGTCACCACATTCAGGTGGCCACGCTGGGTCGTGAACAGCTCCGGCTTCATCAGCCAGGCCAGCGAGCAGCTGTCGTGCGGGCAGCAGCCATTGATGCCCAGGGCCTGCCGGTAGAAATCCTTGTAGAAGGTATAGCTCTCGGCGAGCACGCGGCCCAGCTCGCCCTGGGCTGCGGCGATGCGCTCCATGGCCTCGGGGTCGAGCACGCAGCGGTGGGTGGCGTCGAGCCCCACCAGGGTCAATGGCCAGCCGGCGGTCAGGACCCGGGCCCCGGCGTGCGGGTCGTTGTACAGGTTGGCTTCCGCGACCGGCGTCACGTTGCCGCCCTCGCGGATCGATCCGCCCATGATCACCACCCGCCTGACCCGGTCGACGATGCCGGGGTCGAGCTGCAGGGCGGCCGCCAGATTGCCCAGCGGCCCCACGGCGACCAGGGTGACCTCGCCGGGGCGCGCGTTCACCGTGTCGACAATGAACTGGGCGGCGCTCACCGGTTGCGGCTTGCCGGTCACGGCCGGCAGGTCGATGTTGCCCAGGCCGTCGGCGCCATGGATGTGCGCGGGTGCCGGCGCCTTGGGCTTGACCAGCGGTGCCGCGGCCCCCTGGGCGACGGGGATCGACTGGCCGGCCAGCTCGCTGAGCAGCAGGGCATTGTGAGTCGCCGTCTCGACCTCGACGTTGCCGAAGGTGGTGGTCAGCCCCAGCAGCTCGATGTCGGGGTGGGCGAGGGCGATGGCAATCGCCTGGGCGTCATCCACGCCGGGGTCGGTATCGAAGATGATGGGTGTCGCCATGCAGGACTCCTTGCGTTGAGGCGATGGAAGAACCTTCAGCTTTCGTCGAGCGGCAGCGCGTCCCAGTCGCGAGTGACCTCGGTCACTTCGCTGACGACCGGGATGCTGGGGGCCGCCCCTTCGCGCTGGACGCACAGTGCGGCCGCGGCACTCGCCAGGCGCAGGGCCGGGACGATGGCCTGCCCCTGCTGGCGCGCCGCCATGAAATAGCCGATGAAGGTGTCGCCGGCGGCCGTGGTATCGACCGCCTCGACCGGATGGGCCGGCAGGTGCAGCCGCCGCGCGTCATCCTGGTAGCAGACGCCGTCGCCGCCCAGGGTCAGTACCACCTCGCAGCCGGGCAGGCGTTGGCGCAGTGCTGTTAGCAGGCCGTCGAGATCGTCCTCGTCCTCGCGGCCGACGAGGGCGGCGGCTTCGCCGCGATTCAGGAACAGCAGCCGGCACTGCTCGAGCGGCAGGCGCAGGATGCTGGCCCCCATCGGGGCCGGATTGAAGGCGATATTGAGCTCCCGGGCGACGGCGCGATTGATCAGGCGCTCGAGGGCGTTGCACTCGTTCTGCAGCAGCAGCCAGTCGCCCGGCTGCACGGAGGTCATCAGGGCATCGAGGCGGGCATCGGTGAAGCCGTGGTTGGCACCGGGATGGAGGATGATGGCGTTTTCGCCATGATCGTCGACCTGGATCACGGCATGGCCGCTGGGTTCGGCGGTCAGCTCGATATGCACGGTATTGACGCCGGCACTGGCCAGCGTTTCCAGCGCCCAGCGATCATGCTGGCCGAGCCGCCCCCAGTGGGTGACCTGGCCGCCGGCTCGGGCCACCGCCAGCGACTGGTTGGCGCCCTTGCCGCCGAGTACCTGGCGATAGCCGTGACTGGTCAGGGTTTCGCCGGGCCTGACCAGGTGCGGGACCCGGTAGACGTGATCGATATTGACCGAACCATAGTTGAAGAGCATGTGGCCTCCGCGGGCAGCCTGGCCTCGCCACGCGCAACAGCGTAGCGAGCATCACGATGGGTGGGCAAGCCGGGTTTTTATACCGTTATCTTTTTTTGCTACTTCTTCATATCTGCCGCTGCCCGATAAGCCTTCAGGTTTTCCACCGTAAGTGCGACGACATTCGCCCGGGCTTCGGGGCTGATCCAGGCATTGTGCGGCGTGACGATCAGGTTGAGCGGCTCGTTCAGCGCCTCCAGTAGCGGGTGACCGTCACGCGGCGGCTCGTCAGGCAGGACATCGACGCCCAGACCGCCCAGGCGGTCTTCACGCAGGGCACAAAGGGCAGCTTGCTCGTCGATGATGCCGCCGCGGGCGCAATTGATGAGCAGGGCATCCGGCTTGAGGCGCACGAGCAGGGCGTCGTCGACCAGGTGGCGGGTGGCCTCGGTCAACGGGCAGTGAAGGCTGATGATGTCGGCGTCCGGGGCCAGTTCGGCCAGCGACGGGCGGGTGTCGTGAGCCTCGTTGCCGGGACGGGCGGCGAAGCGGACCTCCATGCCGAAGGCCTCGGCGAGTCGGGCCACGGCGCGGCCGAGCTCGCCGCTGCCGACGATGACCAGGCGCTTGCCGTCGAGCTGCAGGGTGCGATGGTCGAGCAGACAGAAGATCGGGGCGCGCTGCCAGGCACCGTTGCGCAGGTCGTGCTGGTAGCGGGGCAGCCGGTTGGCGAGGCTGAGCATCAGCATCAGGGTGTGCTGGGCGACGCTGGCCGTGCCGTAGGCGGTGACGTTGCGCACGCTGATGCCGTGACGCTCGGCGGCGGCCATGTCGATGTTGTTGGTGCCCGTGGCCAGGACACAGATCAGCCGCAGATCGGGCAGCTCGGCGAGCAGGGCCTCGTCGAGCACCACCTTGTTGACCAGGGCCACCTCGGCCCCGGCCAGGCGTTCGCGGCACTGGTCGGGGCGGGTGAGGTCATGCACGTCGAGGCTGTCGACATGGCGGCGGATCGGCTCGAGGTCGATGTCGTCACCCAGCGTGGCGGCGTCCAGCAGTACGGCTTTCATGCGGTTCCCTTGTTCGGCAGATCGTCATTGGCGGCCAAGGCGGGCATAACTTGCCCGCCGGGGGCCGCAGCACGCTATAATATGCGGCTTTCGCGGCAGGCTTGGAAAGCACGGCGAGCGGCCACATATCGGGAATCGCCGGGCCCGTGTCAGGGCCTGCGGTCAAGATTCCGTCACAGAGTGATTAGAACGATGCCCATCTACGAATATGAGTGCAAGGCCTGTGGCCATCGTCTGGAAAAGCTGCAGAAGATCAGCGCGCCGGCGCTGACGGACTGTCCGGCCTGCGAGGCCAGCGAGCTGTCGCGTCTGGTGTCCGCGGCCGGCTTCCGGCTGGCGGGCGGCGGCTGGTACGAGACCGACTTCAAGTCGGGCGGCACCAAGCGCAACCTGGCCGGCGATTCCGGCAAGAGCGGCGATGCCACGTCGTCGGGGGCCGCGACGAACGGCAAGGCCTCGGCCTGACAACAACCCCGCCGGCCGCCGCCGGCGGTGGCACACCCTACATAGCAACGGAACAGGATTTGACATGCGCAGCCATTATTGCGGCCAGTTGAACGAGACTCTGGTGGATCAGGAGGTCACGCTCTGCGGGTGGGTCCACCGCCGCCGTGACCACGGCGGGGTCATCTTCCTCGACATGCGCGATCGCGACGGCATCGCTCAGGTCGTGGTCGATCCCGACACCCCCGAGGCCTTCGCCAGCGCTGACCGTGCCCGCAGCGAATTCGTGCTGCGCATTCGCGGGCGCGTGCGTATGCGCCCGGAGGGGACCCAGAACCCGGGCATGCCCACCGGCCTGATCGAGGTGCTGGCCAAGGATGTCGAGGTGCTCAACACCGCCGCGACGCCGCCGTTCCAGCTCGACGAGCACGGCAAGGTCGGCGAGGAGGTGCGTCTCAAGCACCGTTACATCGACCTGCGTCGCCCGGAGATGATCGACAAGCTGCGGCTGCGCTCGCGGATCACCCACAGCGTGCGTGCCTACCTCGAGGGCGAGGGCTTCCTCGACATCGAGACGCCGATTCTCACCCGCGCCACCCCGGAGGGCGCCCGTGACTACCTGGTGCCCAGCCGTACCCACGAGGGGCAGTTCTTCGCCCTGCCGCAGTCACCGCAGCTGTTCAAGCAGCTGCTGATGGTGTCCGGGCTGGATCGCTACTACCAGATCGCCAAGTGCTTCCGCGACGAGGACCTGCGCGCCGACCGTCAGCCGGAATTCACCCAGATCGACCTCGAGGCCTCGTTCGTCGACGAGGATGCGATCATGGGCATCACCGAGCGCATGATTCGTCAGCTGTTCAAGGACGTGCTCGATGTCGAGCTGCCCGAGTTCCCGCGCATGCCCTACGCCGAGGCCATGCGTCGCTACGGTTCCGACAAGCCGGACCTGCGCATTCCGCTGGAGCTGGTGGATGTCGACGACCTGATGAAGGATGTCGACTTCAAGGTGTTCTCCGGCCCGGCCAGGGCCGACGACGGCCGTGTGGCGGCGCTCCGGGTGCCGGGCGGTGCCCGCCTGACCCGCAAGGAGATCGACGAGTACACCAAGTTCGTCGGCATCTACGGCGCCAAGGGGCTGGCCTGGATCAAGGTCAACGAGCGCGCCAAGGGCCTCGAGGGCCTGCAGTCGCCGATCGTCAAGTTCATGGACGGCATCATCGAGACGCTGCTCGACCGCGTGGGTGCCGAGGACGGCGACATCATCTTCTTCGGCGCCGACACGGCGCGCGTCGTCAGCGAGGCGATCGGCGCGCTGCGCGTCAAGCTGGGCGAGGATCTCGAGCTCTATACCCGGGAGTGGGCACCGCTGTGGGTGGTCGACTTCCCGATGTTCGAGGATGACGGCAGCGCGCGCCTGCAGGCATTGCACCATCCGTTCACGGCGCCGTCCTGCGACGTCGAGACGCTCAAGGCCAATCCCGTCGAGGCGCTGTCGCGGGCCTATGACATGGTGCTCAACGGCACCGAACTGGGCGGCGGCTCGATCCGTATTCACGACCAGGCCATGCAGCGCGCGGTACTCGACGTGCTGGGCATCGGCGAGGAAGAGGCCAACGAGAAGTTCGGCTTCCTGCTCGACGCCCTGAAGTTCGGTGCACCGCCCCACGGCGGCCTGGCATTCGGGCTCGACCGGCTGGTGATGCTGATGACCGGCGCGCGGACCATCCGCGAGGTGATCGCCTTCCCGAAGACCCAGAGTGCCGCGTGCCTGATGACCGATGCCCCGGGCGAGGTCAGCGCCGAGCAGCTCAAGGAGCTCAACATCCGGCTGCGTCACAAGCCGAAGGTCGGCGACGACGCCTCGTGAGCCCGAGGGGCTAGCGTCGGCGATGACGCTGATTTTCTCCCATCCACACCGGCGCCCCTGATCCCAGCGGCGCCGGTCTTGTTGATCAGGAGGCTTTTTGCATGGCTGGCCACAGCAAATGGGCAAACATCAAGCACCGCAAGGCCGCTCAGGATGCCAAGAAGGGCAAGGTCTTCACCAAGCTGATCCGCGAGCTGACCGTGGCGGCGCGCGAGGGCGGCGGCGAGCCCGCGGACAACCCGCGGCTGCGGGCGGCCATCGACAAGGCGCTGGCCAGCAACATGACCAAGGACACCATCCAGCGGGCGGTCGACCGGGGCGCCGGCACCGGTGACGACGACCACATGGAGGAGGCCGTCTACGAGGGCTACGGGCCCGACGGGGTGGCCATCTACGTCGAATGCCTGACCGACAATCGCAACCGCACGGTGTCCGATGTGCGCCACGCCTTCAACAAGCACGGCGGCAATCTGGGTACGACCGGATCGGTGGCGTTTCTGTTCAGCAAGCAGGGGCGCTTGAGCTTCCCGGCCGGCAGCGACGAGGAGGCGATCATGGAGGCGGCGCTGGAAGGCGGTGCCGAGGACGTCACGACCCACGATGACGGGACCTTCGAGGTCATCACCACGCCGAAGGCCTTCGGTGAGGTGAAGGATGCCCTCGCGGCTGCCGGCCTCGAGCCCGAGCGCAGCGAAGTGGGCATGTTTCCCGAGAGCTACTCGGCCATCGCCGATGGCGAGGTGGCTCGCCAGGTGATCAAGCTGTTCGAGCGTCTCGAGGATCTCGACGATGTGCAGAACGTCTATTCCAATGCGGACTTTACCGATGACGTGCTCGCCGAGCTGGAGTGACCCGGCCGGCGCACCGGCGGCCGGCGCACCGGGGAGGGTGCGATGATCGTGCTGGGGATCGACCCGGGCTCGCGGATCACCGGCTACGGCGTGCTGGATGTCTCGGGGTCGCGCCCGGCCTATGTCGCCAGTGGCTGCATCCGCATCCAGCCCGGCGAGCTGGCCCAGAAGCTCGCCCAGGTCTACGCCGGGGTCGCCGAGCTGATCGCGCGTCACGCGCCCGCGGTGTTCGCCATCGAGCAGGTATTCCTCGCGCGCAACCCGGACTCGGCGCTCAAGCTGGGGCAGGCGCGGGGCACGGCGATCGTCTGCGCCGCCAACCATGGTCTGCCGGTGCACGAGTACGCCGCCCGTCAGGTCAAGCAGGCGGTGACCGGCACCGGCGCGGCGGACAAGGCGCAGGTCCAGCACATGGTGACGGCACTGCTCTCGCTCAATGCCGCGCCACCGGAGGACGCCGCCGACGCCCTGGCCATCGCCCTGACGTATTCCTATGCCAGTCGCGGACTGTTGCCGGAAGCACGCCGTGGACGCCGGCGCGGCGGTCGCCAGGCGTGGCGCGAGTTCACGCCCGATTCCTGAGCGGGCGCCGCTGGTCAGCTGCGGGGGCGATCAGTATAGTGACTCCCCAGTCATACCAAGGGACGCAAGTGCATGATTGGACGCCTGCGAGGCACCCTGCTGGAAAAACAGCCCCCCTGGCTGGTCATCGATGTCCAGGGCGTCGGTTACGAGCTGGAAGCCTCGATGAACACGCTGCTGGCCTTGCCCGGGATCGGCGAGACCGTGCAGCTCCATACCCACCTGAGCATTCGTGACGATGCGCACCTGCTCTACGGCTTCATCGACGAGCCCGAGCGGGCCCTGTTCCGTGCGCTGGTGAAGGTCAACGGCGTCGGTCCCAAGCTGGCGCTGGCGATCCTCTCCGGCATGGAGCAGGACCAGTTCATTCGCTGTGTCATGGACAGCGACGTCAAGGCGTTGACGCGGCTGCCGGGCGTCGGCAAGAAGACCGCCGAACGCCTGATCGTCGAGATGCAGGACCGCTTCCCGCACTGGGTCGGCGGCGACGAGACGTTGCCGGCCGGTCAGGCCCCGTCGACCACCCCGGCGAGCGATCCGCGCGGCGATGCGGAGGCGGCGCTGGTGTCACTGGGCTACAAGCCCACCGAGGCGAGCCGGCTGCTGTCCGGGCTGGAGGACGAGCTGTCCACCGAGGCACTGATCAAGGCGGCCCTGTCGCGCCAGTTCACGGGATGACGCACCATGATCGAAAGTGACCGTCTGATCGCCGCCGCGCCGCAGGCCGGCGAAGTGCGCCACGATTATGCCATCCGCCCGCGCCGGCTGGGTGACTACATCGGTCAGCCGCGGGTCCGCGAGCAGCTCGATATCTTCATCAGCGCGGCCCGGCGCCGGGGCGACAGCCTCGACCATACCCTGGTATTCGGCCCCCCGGGCCTGGGCAAGACCACCCTGGCCAACATCATCGCCTCGGAGATGGAGGTCGACATCAAGTCCACCTCGGGGCCGGTGCTGGAGCGGGCGGGCGACCTGGCGGCGATGCTCACCAACCTGCAGCCCGGCGATGTGCTGTTCATCGACGAGATCCATCGCCTGCCCGCGGCCGTCGAGGAGGTGCTCTATCCGGCGATGGAAGACTTCCAGCTCGACATCATGATCGGCGAGGGGCCGGCGGCCCGCTCCATCAAGCTGGACCTGCCGCGCTTCACCCTGGTGGGGGCGACGACCCGGGCCGGGCTGCTGACCTCGCCGTTGCGCGACCGCTTCGGCATCGTCCAGCGCCTCGAGTTCTACGCCATCGACGAGCTCACCGAGATCGTCGCCCGCTCGGCGCGTCTGCTGGGCATCGAGGCGGAAGGCGACGGAGCGGCCGAGGTGGCACGCCGGGCCCGGGGCACGCCGCGCATCGCCAACCGGCTGCTGCGGCGGGTCCGCGACTTCGCCGAGATTCGCGGCGACGGGCGCCTGACCGCCGACATCGCCGACCAGGCGCTGAACATGCTGCATGTCGACAGTCACGGGCTCGATCACATGGATCGGCGCCTGCTGCTGGCGATGATCGAGAAGTTCGACGGCGGGCCGGTAGGTGTCGACAGCCTGGCCGCGGCGATCAGCGAGGAGCGGGATACCATCGAGGATGTCATCGAGCCCTACCTGATCCAGCAGGGCTTCATGCTGCGCACCGCTCGCGGGCGCATGGTCACCGGCCAGGCCTATCGTCACTTCGGCCTGGAGGCGCTGGGGGGCACGCCCGACGGCGGCAGCGAGGCACACGTATGAGCTTCGCGATGCCCGTCACGGTCTACATCGAGGATACCGACGCCGGCGGTATCGTCTATTACGTCAACTATCTCAAGTACATGGAGCGGGCACGCAGCGAATGGCTGCGCGCATCGGGGCTGACCCAGCGCGAACTGTTCGACGACGGCGTCCAGCTGGTGGTGCACCGGCTGACCTGTCGCTATGCCAAGCCCGCCCGACTCGACGACCGGCTGCAGGTCACCGCGTCGGTGGTCGAGGCCACGTCATGTCGCGTGCGCTTTCATCAGCAGGTACTGGCGGGCGGGGAACCCCTGTGCGACGCGGACGTCGATATTGCGTGTGTCGACGCGACGCGGCTTCGCCCCACGCGCTGGCCGGCGGCCCTGGCCGCGGCCCTGAAGGAACAACCGCAATCACTGACGAGGACGCCGTGAACGACTCTCTCTCCATCCCGCACCTGATACTCAATGCCAGCCTGGTGGTCCAGCTGGTGATGCTGCTGCTGATCGTGGGCTCCGTGGCCTCCTGGGCGGTGATCTTCCAGCGCGGCTTCGTCCTGCGCCGGGCCCGCAAGGCCCATCGCGCCTTCGAGGATCGCTTCTGGTCCGGGGTCGATCTCAACGAGCTGTATCGCGTGACGCCCGCCGAACAGGATGTCGAGGGCGCCGAGCATCTCTTTCGTGCCGGCTTTCGCGAGTTCAACCGGCTGCTGCCCAAGACCCGCAGCAGCCAGGCGATTCTCGACGGCGTGCAGCGCGCGATGCGGGTGGCCTGGTCGCGCGAGGAGGAACGTCTCAACCAGCATCTGACCTTCCTGGCCACGGTGGCTTCCGCCAGCCCCTACATCGGCCTGTTCGGCACCGTCTGGGGCATCATGGGCTCCTTCATGGGGCTGTCGATGGCGCAGCAGGCCACGCTCTCCACGGTGGCGCCGTGGATCGCCGAGGCACTCATCGCCACGGCGATGGGGCTGTTCGCGGCCATCCCGGCGGTGATCTTCTACAATCGCCTGTCGGCGCTTTCCAGTCGGCTGCTGGGTCAGTACGAGGATTTCGCCGAGGAGTTTCATTCCATCCTGCACCGCAACCTGCAGGGACGCGACGAGCGCGACGCCGCCTGAGGAGCCCGTCATGATGCATGGACCCTTCAATCGTGGCCCGCGGCGCAAGCCCATGGGCGAGATCAATGTCGTGCCCTTCATCGACGTGATGCTGGTGCTGCTGGTGATCTTCATGATCACCGCGCCGATGATGACCCAGGGCGTCCAGGTGGAGCTGCCCAAGGTGGCCTCGAAGCCGATCAAGACCGACGAGAACAGCGAACCCCTGGTGGTGTCGGTCGATCGCGATGGCCAGTACTTCCTGTCGCTGGGCGACGGCGAGACGCCGCTGACCCTCGACGAGCTCAGCACCAAGGTGGTGGCCATTCTCAAGCGCAAGCCGCAGACACCGGTCATGGTCAAGGGCGACCAGAACGTGGCCTACGGCCAGGTGGTGACGCTGATGGGGGCGCTGCAGTCGGCCGGTGTGCCCAACGTGGGGCTGATTTCCGATCCCCCGCCGGCCGAGCAGTGAGGCATCGACATGGCTAGAGCGAAGAAGCGGGTGGGTTACGGCCTGCCCGTGATCCTGGCCGTCGGCCTGCATGTTGGCGTGCTGGCGATAACCCTGTTGCGCTGGCCGGCCAGCGACCCCGAGCCGACCTCGTCGGCGATCGTCAAGGCGACTCTGGTGCGTAGCGAGACGGCGACCGACAAGGCCCAGCGTGCCCAGCAGGCCGGGGCAAGTGCGGCCGAGGCCAGCAAGCCGCAAGAGGCTGAGCCGACGCAACAGCAGGCCGAGCAGGCGGCGGCAAGGGCTGAAGCCGAGAAGCAGCGTCAGGCAGCAGAAGCGGCGCGCCAGGAAAAGGCCGCGGCGGAAAAGCAGCACGCAGCCGAGCTGCAGGCCCTGAACCAGGCTCGGGAGCAGGCGCAGGAGGCCGCCCGGCGCCGCGCGGAGGAGGCCCGGCAGGCCGCCCGTCAGAAGGCCGAGGCCGAGAAGCAGCGCCAGGCGGAGGAGGCGGCGCGCAAGAAGGCCGAAGCCGAGAAGCAGCGTCAGGCGGAGGAAGCCGCCCGCCAGAGGGCGGAGGCCGAGAAGCAGCGTCAGGCGGAAGAGGCGGCTCGCAAGAAGGCCGAAGCCGAGAAGCAGCGCCAGGCGGAGGAAGCCGCCCGCCAGAAGGCGGAGGCCGAGAAGAAACAGCGTCAGGCGGAAGAGGCGGCGCGCAAGAAGGCGGAGGCACAGGCCAAGCGGGCCGCCGAGGCGGCACGCCAGGCTTCCGAGCAGGCGCTGGCCCAGTCCATCGCCGGCGAGGAGCAGGCGATCGCCAATGCGCGTCAGGCGCGCGAGGCCGCCAATGGCTTCAAGAACCTGGTCAAGCAGGCCGTCGAACAGGCCTGGATCATCCCGTCGTCCGCCGGCGATCAGCAGCGTGCCGTGGTTCGTATTACGCTGTTACCCACCGGCGAGCTGGTCGATGCCAGCATTCGCGAGAGCAGCGGGAACGCGGCCTTCGATCGCTCGGTGCTGCAGGCCGTGGAGCGGGCGGCTCCCTTCCGCGAGATGCAGTCGCTGCCGACCGCCGCCCAACGCCAGTTCCGCGAGTTCAATCTCGACTTCAACCCTGAGGATGTGCGCTGATGAAACGACTGACTCCCCTCCTGTTCGGCTGGCTGCTGTTGTTCAGCAGCCTGGCCAGCGCCGACCTGACCATTCAGATCACCAAGGGCAGCGACCAGGCGATCCCCATCGCCATCGTGCCGTTCGCGACCGATGGCGCCCAGCTCCCCGAGGACCTGTCCGGCATCGTCGAGAGCGATCTGTCGCGCAGCGGCCAGTTCGCGCCGCTGCCCCGGGACACCCTGGTCGCCACGCCCCACAGCGCCGATGAGGTCTACTTCCGCGACTGGCGGTCCGTGGACAGCAATTACGTGCTCGTCGGTCAGGTCACGCCCCAGGGGGATCAGTATCGCATCCGCTTCGAGCTGATGGATGTCTACGGCGAGAAGCGCATGCTCGGCGAGACGCTGACGGTCTCGGCCGGCCAGCTGCGGGCCGGAGCCCACTACGTCAGCGACAAGGTCTACGAGGCGATCACCGGAACGCGGGGTGCCTTCTCGACCCGCATCGCCTACGTCACCGCCCAGGGGGCCGGGGACAAGCGCCAGTTCGCGCTGCATGTCGCCGATGCCGACGGCCACAACAGCCACCAGATCCTGAGCTCCGACGACCCGATCATGTCGCCGTCCTGGTCGCCGGATGGCGGCAAGCTGGCCTACGTCTCCTTCGAGACCGGCAATTCGGCCATCTATGTGCAGAACCTGGCGACCGGCCAGCGCGTGCAGCTGACCGACTTCAAGGGCATCAACGGGGCCCCGGTGTGGTCACCCGACGGCCGGCGCCTGGCGATGTCGCTGTCCAAGGACGGCCAGCCGGAGATCTACATCATGGATATCGCCACGCGCAAGCTCACCCGGATCACGCGCAACGGGGCCATCGATACCGAGCCGGCCTGGGCGCCGGACGGCCGCAGCCTGATCTTCACCTCGGACCGCAGCGGCGGCCCGCAGCTGTACCGTCATGATCTCAACAGCGATCGTACGCAGCGCGTGACCTTCACCGGGGACTACAATTCACGGGGGCGTTTCGCGCCGGATGGCAAGAGCCTGTTCCTGATCCACCGTGACAGTCGCGGATTTCATGTCGCCAAGCAGAATCTGGAGACCGACCGGCTGACGGTGCTCACCGATACCCAGTGGGACGAGTCGCCGAGTGTTGCGCCCAATGGCGCCATGGTAATCTTCGCTACCCAGCGGGGGAATCAGGGCATCCTGGGGGTCGTCTCGGCGGACGGCAAGGCCTCCTATCGCCTGCCCTCGGCTCAGGGCGATGTCCGTGAGCCCGCCTGGTCGCCGTTCCTGAACTGACAATATCCCTGTTTCATGCCCTGAGGGCGTATCTTTTCGTATCCCGAGCAAGGAGATCACAATGAAGTTCGTTCCGTACGCCAAGAGCCTGGCCGTCGCCCTGTCGCTCGCCGTGATGGCGGGCTGCTCCAGCACCGGCGGCACCCAGGATGGCAGCTTCGACGGCAGCGGTGCCGCCGGGGGCGCCGGCATGGGTGGCGGTACCAGCGGTCAGGGAGTGAGCAGCGGCCAGGTCAGCGGCAGCCAGCTGGGCGGCGAGGGCTCCTCGCAGCAGCAGGCCGGCATCCCCGACGTGCGCACCATCTACTTCGGCTTCGACCAGGACACCATTCGTCCCGAGTTCGAGTCGGTCCTGAACGCCCATGCGCAGTACCTGCGCCGTCATCCCGACGCCCACGTGGTGCTGCAGGGCCATGCCGACGAGCGCGGCACCCGGGAGTACAACCTGGGGCTGGGCGAGCGGCGTGCCCAGGCGGTCGAACAGTACCTGAGCGTGCAGGGCGTGTCGCCGTCACAGATCGACGTGGTGAGCTATGGTGAAGAGCGCCCGGCGGTCGAGGGCCATTCCAAGCAGAGCTATGCCAAGAATCGTCGCGTGGTAGTGGCGTAC
Source organism: Modicisalibacter tunisiensis (assembly GCF_020148005.1). GTDB lineage: Bacteria > Pseudomonadota > Gammaproteobacteria > Pseudomonadales > Halomonadaceae > Modicisalibacter > Modicisalibacter tunisiensis. The sequence goes on from NZ_JAGXFD010000001.1 coordinate 2,616,259, forward strand.
TGATCACGGTAGGCCGGGCCCGGGGCGCGTGTCGCCCCGGGCCGGTATCCGAGCGGAGGCGAACATGAAACGCACCCTGCAGGGACTATGCGGTGCCGGCGTCCTGCTGCTCCCGCTGGCAGTCTGGGCCGCCCCGGTCGTCGAGGATCTCTCGGCCGGAAAAGGCAATTTCTACCAGCAGACCCAGGCGCGCGAAGAACCCGGCGGCAACCTGGTGCTGTTCAATCAGCTGAAGGAAAACCAGCGCACGATCAAGGAGCTGCGAGGCCAGCTCGAGGAGCTGCGTTATCAGCTCGAACAGCAGAAGAGCCTGTCGCATCAGCGCTACCTGGATCTCGAGAAGCGTATCGACGCCATGAGCGGTAGTGGCAGTGGCGCCGGTGGCGCGTCGGGGCAGAGCGGGGCGTCATCCTCCGATACCGGCAATGAACCCACTTCCGCGTCGGGAAGCACAGCGTCCGGCGGTGAGGCGAGCGACTCCAGCCAGGCCGGTCGGCAGGCCTATCAGGCGGCCTTTGCCAAGGTGCAGGCGCGGGATTTCCAGGCGGCGATCCAGGCCTTCGAGGCGTTCGTCAAGGACTACCCGCAGTCACCGCTGCGTCCCAACGGCTACTACTGGCTGGGCGAACTCTACTCGGCACGCTCCGAGCTGGATTCGGCGGCCAAGGCATTCAATACGGTGATCGAGTCCTATCCGCAGAGCGGCAAGGTGCCGGATGCGCTCTACAAGCTGGGGCTGCTCAAGGCGCGCCAGGGGAAACCGGATGCCGGCAAGGAACTGTTGACTCGGGTGGTCAAGGACTATCCTGACAGCAATGCGGCCGGCATGGCCCAGGATTTCCTCAACCAGTCCGGGTTGTAGGCGCGTTCATCGACCAGGAGGGCAAGCTACATGTCCTGCAAGATCGACTACCAGGCACCGCCCGGACTGCTGGCCGGGCGGGTGATTCTGGTCACCGGGGCCGGGGACGGCATCGGGCGGGCCGCCGCCCTGAGCTACGCGGCCCACGGCGCCACCGTGGTGCTGCTGGGGCGTACCCTGGGCAAGCTCGAGGCCGTCTATGACGAGATCGAGGCGCAGGGCGGGGCGCAACCGGCGATCTTCCCTCTCAACTTCGAGGGCGCGACCCACAAGGATTATCAGGAACTCGCCGACCGGATCGGCAGCGAATTCGGCCGCCTGGACGGGGTGCTGCACAACGCCGGCCTGCTCGGTGGCCTGAGGCCCTTTGCCGATTACGAGCCCGAGCTGTGGGAGCGCGTCATGCAGGTCAACATCAATGGCCCGATCTGGATGACCCGGGCCCTGTTGCCGCTGCTCGAGGCCTCGCCGGATGCGTCGGTGATCTTCACGTCGTCCGGCGTGGGACGCAGGGGACGCGCCCTCTGGGGCGCCTATGCGGTGTCCAAGTTCGCCACCGAGGGCTTCGTGCAGGTGCTGGCCGCCGAGCTCGAGGCGGAGACGGCCATCCGCGTCAACAGCCTCAACCCGGGGCGCACGCGTACCGCCATGCGTGCCGAGGCGGCGCCGGACGAGGACCCCGCGACCCTGCGCACCCCGGAGGCGATCATGCCCACCTACCTGTGGCTGATGGGGCCGGACAGCCGCGGCCACACCGGCGAGCGCTTCGACGCCCAGCCCCCCGCCCGGTGAGGCGCCGGGGCGTCGGGCGCTGTCAGCCCAGCAGCGCCGACGCCAGGGCCGCCGGGGTCTCGAACCAGTGGTCGGCCTGCCAGCTCTCGCGATCCTCGCTTTCATCGAGATAGCCGTAACCCACGGCCACGGCGGTCATGCCGGCGGCACGGGCGGCCTGCATGTCGCGGGCATGATCGCCGATGTACCAGCAGGCCTCGGCGGCCAGCCCCAGCCGGTGCGCGGCGGCATGCAGCGGGGCCGGATCGGGCTTCTTGACCGGCAGGTCGTCGGCACACAGCAGCACGCCGGGGGTCAGCCCCAGGGCATCGATCAAGGGTGCCGCATAGGCGCGGGGCTTGTTGGTGACGATGCCCCAGGCCGGCGACGGCCGCGACCAGGCGCCCAGCACGGCCTCCAGCCCGGGAAAGACGCGGCTGTCCACGGCGACGGCCTCGGCATAGCGGTCGAGCAGGAACTGGCGCGCCTCGGCATGTTGCGGGTGGGCCGCCTCGAGCCCCAGCGCCAGCTGCACCAGCGCGCTGCCGCCGTTGGAGACCTGGGCGCGAATCACCGCATAGGGCAGTTCGGGCAAGCCGTGGTGGGCGCGCAGGGCGTTGGTGGCCCGCGCCAGGTCGGGGGCCGTGTCGATCAGGGTGCCGTCCAGGTCGAACAGCAGCCCCGCGGGGCTGCCGGGGCGACGCGAGCCGTTCATGGCGTGTCCAGCGTGCAGTGCATCAGGTAGTTGACCGAGACATCCCGCGGGGCGAGCCGGTAGCGGCGCGTCACCGGATTGTAGGTCAGCCCGCTCTGCTCGCGGATCCGCAGCCCGGTGGCACGGCACCAGTTCGACAGTTCGGAGGGGCGGATGAACTTGCGGTACTCGTGCGTGCCCTTGGGCAGCAGGCCCAGCACGTACTCGGCACCCAGGATGGCGAAGGCATAGGCCTTGGGATTGCGGTTGATGGTGGAGAAGAAGACGTGGCCGCCGGGGCGCACCAGGGTCGCGCAGGCGCGCACCACGGCGGCCGGGTCCGGCACGTGCTCGAGCATCTCCAGGCAGGTGACGATGTCGAACGCCCCGGGGTGGGCCTGTGCCATCTCCTCGGCGCTGGCGTGCCGGTAGTCGACCTCGACACCGCTTTCCTGCTGATGCAGGCGGGCTACCGCCAGCGGGGCCTCGCCGAGGTCGATGCCGGTCACGGTGGCGCCGCGGTGGGCCATGGCCTCGCTGAGGATGCCGCCGCCGCAGCCGACATCGATCACCGTCTTGCCGGCCAGTCCGGCGCGCGCGTCGATGAAGTCCAGACGCAGGGGATTGATCTCGTGGAGTGGCTTGAACTCGCTGTCGGGATCCCACCAGCGGCTGGCCAGTGCCTCGAACTTGGCGATTTCCTGATGATCGACATTGTGGCGGTGCGGGTCGGTCTGCCCCTGGGTCATTGCGCCTCTCCCGGTTGGCTGGTGACGGCCTGAATGCCTGGCGGGCCGGGGGCGAGTTGCCGGATCCCGGAGCGCCATGCAGAATGCGATGCGCAGGCGGGTATCGTCTGCCATGTGGGTCGCCTGCGTCGCGTGCCCGCATTCTACTCGTTATCGGTCGACTTTGGGGATGCCGGGTGACGAATCGCCCCGGGATGTCGGAGGCGGTCATCCAGTCTCGGCCCATCCCCATTCGGCCGTAACGATGTTATCGTTCGTGAACCACAGGGTGTGGACTGGCATCTGCATCCTTGATGGCGGCTCTTGCAGGACGCAGCGAGCCGCATGCCGCTCTGGCATAATCGATTCATTGATCCATGAGGAGGGACCCATGATCCGCAAGGCAGTTCTCCCCGTCGCCGGTCTCGGCACCCGTTGTCTCCCGGCCTCCAAGGCCATCCCCAAGGAAATGATCACCATCGTCGACAAGCCGGTGATCCAGTACGTCGTCGAGGAAGCCGTCAAGGCCGGCATCAAGGAGATCGTCCTGGTGACGCACTCCAGCAAGGGGGCGATCGAGAACCACTTCGACAAGCACTTCGAGCTGGAGTCGATGCTCGAGGCCAAGGGCAAGGACGAGCTCCTGGCCGAGGTGCGTGCCATCGTGCCGGACGACGTGAGCATCATCGCGGTGCGTCAGCCCGAGGCGCTGGGGCTGGGCCACGCCGTGCTGTGTGCCCGCCCGGTGGTCGGCGACGAGCCGTTTGCGGTCCTGCTGCCCGACGTGCTGGTGGACGACGAGGGCATGGCCCGCAATGACCTGGCCGGCATGATCGAGGCCTACGAGAGCAGCGGTGCCGCCCAGATCATGGTCGAGAACGTGCCCCGCGAGATGACCCACAAGTACGGCATCGTCGCGCTCGACGGCGACACGCCGGCCCCGGGTGGCAGCGCGCCGATCACCGGCATGGTGGAAAAGCCCAGTGTCGAGGAGGCGCCGTCCACCCTCGCGGTCATCGGCCGCTATCTGCTGCCCGGCGAGATCTTTGCGCTGCTGGCCGAGACGCCGCCCGGCGCCGGCAACGAGATCCAGCTGACCGACGCCATCGATCGCCTGCGCGAGACGCAGCCGGTGGCCGCCTATCGCATGCAGGGCGCCACCTACGACTGCGGTCACCAGCTCGGGTATCTCGAGGCGACGCTGGTGTACGCCAAGCGCCACCCCAAGTTCGGTGAAGGGTTCCAGGCGCTGCTCGCGCGCTACGCCGGCGAGGAGTAAGCCATGCGAATCCTTCTTCACGGAAGCGAACTCGCCGCGGCCACCGCCGCCGCGGCCCTGTCCTCGGTGGGCCATCAGGTCACCTGGCTGCCCCATCCGGATGCGCCCTGGCAGCAACTGGCCGAGGCCGACTGGCTGGCCCGCGAACCCCAGGTGGGTGAGCAGCTGGAGGCCAGCCGGCGTTCGGGCACCCTGCGCCTGGTCGAGGCGCCGCCGGCCGGCGAGGAAATGGACATCGTCTGGCTGGCCCTGGCCCCGGATCAGCGCGAGGCGGCCGAGCGTTTCGTCGATACCGTGGCCGGCCAGCAGCACGCGCCGCTGGTGGTGGTCAACAACTCTACCTTCCCGGTCGGCCAGACCGAGTCGCTCGAAGGGCTGCTGCGCCATGCTTCCCAGGTGGCGGTGGTGCTGCCCGACATGCTCGAGGAAGGCCGGGCCTGGCAGGTCTTCACCCGCCCCACGCGGTGGCTGCTCGGCTGCGAGGATGACTGGGCGGGCGACCAGGTGCGCGAGCTGCTGCGGGCCTTCAATCGCCGCGCCGAGGTCTTCCAGCGCATGCCGCGGCGCGCCGCCGAGCTGACCAAGCTGGCGATCAACGGCATGCTGGCGACGCGCATCAGTTACATGAACGAGGTTGCCGGCCTGGCCGACTCGCTGGGCGTGGACGTGGAGCATGTTCGCCAGGGCATGGGGGCGGACACGCGCATCGGCTACGAGTATCTCTACCCGGGCTGCGGCTTCGGCGGGCCCAACTTCTCGCGCGATCTGATGCGCCTGGCGGACGTCCAGCACGAGACGGGGCGCGAGTCCCAGCTGCTCGAGCAGGTGCTCGATATCAACGAGCACAAGAAGGAAACGCTGTTCCGCAAGCTGTGGACCCACTTTCACGGCCAGCTGCAGGGGCGCACCGTGGCGATCTGGGGTGCGGCGTTCAAGCCGGGCACCACGCGCATCGACCACGCGCCGGTGCTGACCCTGCTGCGGGCGCTGTGGGCCCAGGGCGTGCACGTGCGCCTGCACGACCCGGCGGCCCTGCCGGCATTGCGCCAGGTGGTCGGCAATCATCCGCTGCTGACCCTGCTCGATCAGGATCCCTACGAGGCCTGCGAGGGTGCCGATGCGCTGATGCTGGTCACGGAGTGGAAGTGCTACTGGAATCCGGACTGGCGACGGCTGGGCGAGACGCTGTCGGCGAGGCTGGTGCTCGATGGCCGCAATATCTACGATCCGGTCTACGTGGCCGCGCGTGGCCTGGTCTATCGGGGAATCGGCCGTCGCGCCGACCCGTGAGGCGGATCAGGCAGCGAACGCCCGAACGAACAGCGCCCCGCAGAAGATGCGGGGCGCTGTTGTTTGGGAGCCCGGCCGCGATGGCCGGGCGGGCCGATGCATCGTGATCAGCCGAAGTTCTGGGCGACAAAGTCCCAGTTGAGGATGTTCCACACGGCATCCAGGTACTTCGGACGCGCGTTGCGATAGTCGATGTAGTAGGCGTGCTCCCAGACATCGATGGTCAGCAGCGGCGTCTGGCCGTGGGCGATCGGGGTGTCGGCGTCATCGGTGTTGACGATGTCGACGCCGCCGTCGGCGGTCTTGATCAGCCAGGTCCAGCCGGAGCCGAAGTTGCCGGCGGCCTTGGTGTTGAACGCTTCCTTGAACTTGTCGAAGGAGCCGAACTTGGCGTTGATGGCCTCGGCCAGGGCGCCGCTCGGCTCGCCACCGCCATTCGGCGACAGGCAGTGCCAGTAGAAGGTGTGGTTCCACACCTGGGCCGCCTGGTTGAACAGGCCGCCGGAGGCGGACTTGACGATTTCCTCGAGCGACTTGTTCTCGTCGTCGGTGCCCTTGGTCATGTCGTTGAGCTTGGTGACATAGGCCTGGTGGTGCTTGCCATAGTGGTACTCGAGGGTTTCCGCGGAGATGTGCGGTTCCAGCGCGTTCTTCTCGTAGGGCAGGGCGGGCAGTTCAAATGCCATGGTCAACTCCTTGTCTTGAATCACCGTGGAATACAGACCTTGATAAAAAACCTTACAATACCAAGCATCTGCGTTAAGTGTTGTCGCATCATATTAGCAGCCTGGGGTATGCTCGCCAATTCCGATAATGCGACTCGGGATTGACGGACACCGGCGCCGGCCATGGTGGCGCGCCCCCCAACCGACGAGGAGACCGCATGGCGGATCATGATCAAGAACCCCGTCTGACCGCCCCCATCGTGCCGGGTCCGGAAGATGAGCTCAGCCCCCGCCATCGTGCCGCCGTCAGCGGCCGCCGGCCCCGGACCTGGCCGTTGTGGCTGCTGTGCCTGCTGCTGCTGGCCGGGCTGGCGGCGCTGGCCGGCCGCTACTGGCTGGATCGTCAGGCCTGGCAGGCGACCCAGCGTGAGCTGGGCGGCCAGGTGTCCAATCTGCATGCGCGCCTCGACAGCCTCGATGACAGTCAGGGCGTGTCGAGTGCCACCTTCGAGAAGCGCATGGCGTCGGTCGACGACGGACGCGCCAGGTTGCGTGACCGGCTGGATGAATTGACATCGACCCTGAAGAGTCTAGATGAACGCACGCCGAACCGCGCTTCTCTGGACGCCGTGAACCGGCGTCTCGACGACGCCGACCAGCAGCGCTCGACGCTGGCCGATACCCTGAACGCCGTGCAGCGCTCGATGACCGCGCTGGAACAGCAAAGCGGCACCGCGCGCCAGGCCCTGGCCACACGGCTGTCCAGCCTGGAGACGGCACGCCAGACCGTGGCCGAGCGGCTGGACACCCTGAAGCGTTCCCAGGACAGCGCCACGGGCCGGCTCGATACCCTGGCCGGACGCATGGATTCGCTGGCCCAGTCGGCACAGACCCGACAGTCCCAGCTCGACAAGCTGGCCTCTCAGGTGGATGACCTGCGTGCGTCCTTGACCGAGCTGCGTCAGAATCAGGTGGCTCTGAGTGCCTCGCTCGAGGCATTGCGTGGTGGTTGATGCGTCGTTCGTCCCGGGGCAGGATGACCGGTCGCCGGCAAGGGAGGCCTGATCTCATGCGCTATCCGCGACTGGCCCTGTACGGGGCGGCCGTGGCGTTTGTCTGGAGCACCTCGGTCCTGGCGCTGGACGCCAGGGTGACGGGCATCGACGGGGAGCCGGCCGACAACATCCGCCACTATCTGGCGTCCATGACCGCCGGCGACTACAGTCGCGACCGCCTGACCCACGACATCAAGCAGCGTGCCGCCAAGGCGCTCAAGGCCTATGGCTACTATTCGCCGTCCTTTCAGGTGGTCCTGGAGGGCAAGCCCGACGTGGAGCGCGCCCGCATCGAGGTTTCCCCCGGCAAGCCGGTGATCATCCAGCATCTCGAGGTGTCGATCGAGGGGGAGGCCAGAGACGACAAGACCTTCACCCAGGCGCTCGAGGCGTTTCCGCTGCATGAAGGAGACCCGTTGCGCCATGCGCCCTACGAGGGACTGCGCAGCCGCCTGTCGACGCTGGCGCTGCAGCGGGGCTATTTCGATGCCACCTTCACCCGCCATCGCATCGAGGTGCGGCCCTGGCAGAACAGCGCTCGCATCTACCTGACCTTCGACAGCGGTCCCCGCTACCGTTTCGGCGACATCCGCTTCAGTGGCAGCCAGATCGATCAGGAGCGGCTGGTCAACCTGCTGCCCTTCGCCACCGGCGAGCCCTATCTGGCGGACAGCCTGGCCGAATACAATCAGCGCCTGGGACAGACGGGGTGGTTTCGCAGCATCGGCGTGCGCCCGCAGATCGAGCGGACCCAGCCCGTGGCACTGGCCCATCGAGGCTGGTGGGAGGCCGTGGATCATCGGCCGGCAGGCGGCGAGGCCGCGGTCTCCGGCAGCGAACCGCTGCTGTCGGCCGACGCCATCGTCGCGGCGCGTGGCGTGGGCACCGAGGGGCCACCGCGGGTGCCGGTCGATGTCAGCGTGATTCCTGCCGACCGTCACCAGTTCGAGATCGGGGTCGGCTACGCGACCGACGTCGGGCCGCGCACGCAGTTCTCCTGGAAGCAGCCGTGGATCAACGCGGACGGCGACAGCCTCGATCACGCGCTTTATCTGTCGGCTCCCGAGCAGACCTTCAGCGGCACCTACACCATGCCGCTGGAGAACCCGCGGCGTGACAGCTACGAGCTGCAGTACGGCCTGAAGAACCAGGACAACAAGGACACCCGCAGCCTGGAGGCGTCCGTGGAGCTGGCGCGGCGCTGGACCTTCGACAACGACTGGACCCAGCGGGTGTTCGTGCATGCCACCTACGAGGACTTCCGCCAGGCCAACCAGAAGGATCAAGTGCTGCTCTACTACCCCGGGGTGAGCTGGAGCCGCACGCGGACCCGCAACCCGCGCTTCCCCACCTGGGGCGACCGGCAGCGGTTGTCGCTGGCAGCCTCCGACACCGTCTGGGGCTCGGATGCCAGCTTCCTGCGAGCGACCCTCGATTCGCAGTGGATCCGCTCGCTGGGCAGCGACTATCGCTTCATCGGACGCACCAGCCTGGGCGCCATGACGACCCCCGACTTCGACAAGATCCCCCCGTCGCTGCGCTTCTTCACCGGCGGTGATCGCAGCGTGCGGGGCTATGCCTACGAGAGCCTGGCGCCGACCAACGCCGACGGCGACCTGGTGGGGGGGCAGCAGCTGTTCGTGGCCAGCGTCGAGGCGCAGCGTCGCCTGACCGGCAACTGGTGGGGCGCCGCCTTCGTCGATACCGGCAACGCCTTCAACACCTGGTGGCCGCAGGATCTTGCCACCGGGGCGGGGCTGGGGATCCGCTGGGTGTCCCCGGTCGGGCCGATTCGCCTGGATATCGCTCACCCCTTCGATGACAAGGAGTCTTCGTGGCGTCTGCACTTCGCCATCGGGCCCGAGTTCTGACGGGCCTGCTGCGACTGCTGGTCTGGTTGCCGCTGTGGCTGCTGGGGCTGCTCTTCCTGCTGCTGGGCCTGGCGCTGTCGCCCTGGGGGACGGCATGGCTGCTCGATCAGGGGCAGCAGCGCCACTGGCTGAGCTACGATGCCGTCGCCGGGGCACCGCTGGACGATTTTACCCTGCGCGGCCTGCACCTGACGGCCGGCCCGGCGGATATCGCCATCGATCGCCTGCACCTGGTCTGGGCCGATGACTGCGTGCTGAAAGGCCGGCTGTGTCTCGACAGCCTGCAGGTCGCGGGCGCCGACATCCAGCTGCAGTCCGGCGACGCGGCACCGCCGCCGGCGGCCTCCGAATCGAGCGGCCTGCCGCCGGTCGTGGTGCCGTTTCCCGTCGAGGTGCGCGAACTGGCGCTGGATGACGTCGACCTGCAGCTGGCGGATGGAACCCGCCTGAGCTGGCAGCACTTTCGCACCGGGGCGCGGCTCGACCGGCAGGCCCTGACACTGAAACCGACCGAGCTGGCCGGGGCCCGGCTGCACCTGCCGAACGCGGCCGACGTCACCCTGACGCCGGCCGGCGCCCGAAGCGCCGGGGGGCTGTCCCCGGCAGCCGTCACGGCGAGCCGGGCACTGCAGGCATCGCGTGCCGAGGGGGCGCCACCTGCGCCGGACGTATCCACGTCGGACGTATCCACGCCGGACGTAGCCACGCCGGATGAAAAGGTAGCCGAGACTCGGATGGCGGCGGTGTCCGGCGACGCCGCCGATGACGCTCCCGACGGCGCGTCCGGTGCGGCCTCCGGCGGCTCGCCCGCCAGTGCCGATACGCCGCAGCCGCGCCAACTGCCGGACATCCGGCTGCCGCTGCCGATCCGCATTCCGGAATTGGTCATTCGGGATTTTCGCCTGGAAGGGGCCCAGCCGCAGCGCATCGATCGCCTGTCACTCAGCCTGGAGGGCCAGGCGCATCGGGTGACCCTGAAGCACCTGACGGTGAAGGCCCCGCAGGCCGATGCCGAGCTGACGGCGCAGGTCCGGCTGCAGGGCGACTATCCGCTGAGCGCGCACCTGACGGGCACGCTGCATCAGGCGCCGCTGGCCGGGCAGCACATCGACCTCCAGGCAAGCGGCTCGCTGAGCGCCCTGAAGGCGACACTGACCGCCGACGGCCCGGTCTCGGCGCGGCTCGAGGCCGCCGCCAACGTGCTGGCGCCCGAGCTGCCCTTCGATGCCACCCTGACGGCGTCGTCGCTGGCCTGGCCCCTGCCGGATGCCGCGGCGGACACGAATCAGGTGCCGCAGTATCGGGTACGTGATCTGACCCTCCAGGCCACGGGGCAGCTCAGTGACTACCGGGTGGCGCTCCAGGGCCAGGTGTCCGGCCGCGACCTGCCGGACACCGTCCAGGTCGGCCTGACCGGCCACGGTGACAGCGAGCACTTCAACTGGCTGCCGCTGTCGCTGGCGGCGAATGGCGGCTCGCTGGTCAGCCGGGGCGAGGTGCGCTGGTCGCCGGCGCTGGACGTGACGGCCCGGCTCGATCTGAGTCGCTTCAATCCGGGCCTGCTGACCCCGGCGGTCGAGGGCAGCCTGAACGGTCAGGCGCAGGCACACTTCGCTATGGCGGACGGCGGCTGGTCCCTGACGGTCCCGAAACTGGCCGTGGACGGCAGCCTGCAGCAGCGTCCATTGTCGCTTCAGGCTGTACTGCAGGGCGACAGCGCTATGCACTGGCGCATCGATACGCTGGACCTGCGCCAGGGCCGGAATCGCCTGACCGCCGAGGGTACCGTCGGCGACACCCTGGACCTGCGCGGCCGGCTGGATGCGCCGGCGCTGGAGTCGCTGTTGCCGTCCCTGGGCGGGCAGGCCAGGGGGCAGCTGTCCTTGGGGGGCACGATGAAGAAGCCCCGGGTCGACGCGACACTGACGGGCAACAGCCTGCGCGTTGCCGACAACCGGATTGCCGAGCTGGCGCTGGACGCCCGGGTGAGCGGTGTCGAGGATCCCGATCTGGACGTGACCTTGCGGGCCTCCGAGGTTCACGCGGCGGGTCAGCAGCTGACCCGGGCCGAAGCCCGTCTGAAGGGCCGCCTTTCCGATCACCACCTGACGGTGAGCGTGGATGCCGCCCCGGGCATGCCGATGTCCCGGGCGCAGCTGGCGCTCACCGGCGGGCTCAACGCTGCCCGCGATGCCTATCGCGGCCGGCTCGAGGCCCTGAGTCTCGAAACCGACCAGGCCCATCTGCAGCTGGCGCAAGCCACGGCGCTGAGCGTCGATCTCAACGCGCAAAAGGTGCAGCTGCAGCCGTTCTGCCTGGCGCGTCGGGAAGGGGGGCGGTTGTGTGCCACGCGCCCCGTCGAGGCCGGCGCCGACAACGGTGCCGTGGCACTGTCCCTGCAGGCCCTGCCGCTGGATCTCGCCAACGCGGCACTCCCGGACGGCTGGGCGACCGGCGGCCAGCTGGATGGCACGCTGGGCCTCGACTGGTCGCAGGGCGGGCAGCAGTGGAAGGCCGATGCGGATCTGAATGGCCGGGTGAGCCTGGACGGACAAAATGCCTATGGCCAGCCCTGGTCCCTGCCAGTCACGCGTCTTTCCCTGTCGCTGGCGGCGTCGCCGGCGGCCGCCGATGTGACCCTCAAGGCCAATGTGGGCGAGGCCGGGCGGCTCGATCTGCAGACTCGCATCACCGATCCGGCCGGCGAGGCCACGCTCTCCGGGCAGCTGGCGCTGGACGGCTGGCGGCTGGCGCCTTATCAACCGCTGGTCACCAGCCTGCAGACGCTCGAGGGGCGCCTCGATGGGCAGCTGGCGCTGTCGGGCGCGCTGGGCAATCCGTCGCTGGATGGACAGCTGACCCTCGCGGACCTGAAGGCCGGCGGGCGTGACCTGCCGCTGAGCGTGACGGATGGGCGGGTCACTGTCAGCGTCGCCGGCCATTCGGCCGACCTCAGCGGCTTCGTGGCAGGCGATCGGGGACGCCTGACGCTGACCGGCCAGCTGGGCTGGCCGAGCCTGGATCAGTGGCGTGCCGATGTCTCGCTGAGCGCCGTGAAGGCGCCGCTGCGGCTGGCGATGCCGGAGTTCGGGCGGCTGGATGTCGCGCCGGACCTGCGGATCCTGGCGACCCCGCAGCGCCTCCAGGTACGAGGCGATGTCACCATCCCCTGGGCACGCCTGGAGGTCGGGAAGATTCCGCCCTCGGCCGTGTCGCCGAGCAGCGACGAGGTGATCATCACCCGTGAGGACGAGGCGCGTGCCCGGCAGCAGGCGCGTCAGGCCGCACGGCAGGCAACCGACGATGCCAGCAAGGCGACCGCCCAGGCACTTTCCCGGGTCGGCATGCAACTGGATGTCAGCGTGAATCTGCACATCGGCCCGGATGTGAAACTCGAAGCCTACGGGCTCAGTGCCTCGCTGCGCGGCGACCTGCAGGTCCGCCAGGGCAACGGGCCGGTCCAGCTGTTCGGTGACGTCAACCTGCTCGACGGGCGCTACAGCGCCTTCGGCCAGGACCTGGTGATACGCCAGGGCAAGGTGCTGTTCAGCGGTCCGGCATCGGAGCCGCGGTTGCAGTTCGAGGCGATCCGCAACCCCGACACCACCCAGGATGGCGTCATCGCCGGGCTGCGGGTGACTGGCCCGGCCGCGCAACCCGATCTGAGGGTGTTCTCGGAGCCGGCGATGGCGGAGAGCCGGGCGCTGTCCTACCTGCTGCGGGGGCGGGCGCCCGAGGATACCGGCGGCGGCGACGGGGCGTTGACCTCGGCGCTGATCGGCCTGTCGCTGTCGCGTACCGGTGGTGCCATCGGGCAGCTGGGACAGGCGTTCGGCGTGCAGGACCTGAGTGTCGATACCTCCGGCAGTGGCGCCGACAGCCAGGTGGTGGTCAGCGGCTATCTGTTCGACGGTCTGCAGGTCAGTTATGGTGTGGGCATCTTTTCGCCGATCGCCGAGCTGACCCTGCGCTACCAGCTGTGGCAGAACCTGTATGTGGAGGCGGTTTCCGGCGCGGCCCAGGCGGTCGACCTGATCTATTCCTTCAGTCTCGGGCGCAGCAGCGCTTCGCCTTGAGGCCGCTGCCGCAGGGACAGGGGGCGTTGCGGCCCGTGTCGAGTCGCTGCCAGGTCGCGTCGCCATCCACGTAGAGCCAGTGCGCAAGGGAAGCGTCGAAGCGAAAGCGGCTGGTCTCGCTCAGGGTGAAGAAGTGCCCCGATTCCCGGCCGATGGCGGTGAAATGGACCTCGCCCCGGTCGCCCTCGGCATGGCTGTGTGCCACATCGAGACGACACCAGCGGGGGCCGGGATCGCGCAGCGTTTCCAGCGCCGGCCGGTGGACGGGGTCCCAGGTCGCATGCAGGAACTCGGCGGCGCCGGTGACGAAACCGCAAAAGCGGGCGCGCATCAGGGCTTCCGGATGGCCGGCCCGGTGCGCATCGTCGAGCACCGGGGCGCAGCAGTCGCCGAATGGGTGCCGGCTTCCGCAGGGGCAGGCCGAAGAACGAGCAACATTCGCTAGCAAGAGAGACAGACTCCATGTGGATCAGTGACAAACAGCGCATGCCGACACCTGACGAGGCACTGCCCGGACGCGATGCGCCGCTCTCCATCAGCGGGGTGCATTACGTCAACGGCCGTTCGATGCTACCGCCTTTTCCCGAGGGGCTCGAGGAGATCGTGCTGGGCCTGGGCTGTTTCTGGGGGGCCGAGCGGCTGTTCTGGGAGTTGCCCGGCGTGCATGTCACGGCGGTGGGCTACGCCGGCGGGTATACACCTAATCCCACCTACGAGGAAACCTGTACAGGCCGGACCGGGCATGCGGAAGTGGTGCGCGTGGTCTTCGACCCTACCGAGATCGGGCTGCCCGAGCTGCTGCAGGTGTTCTGGGAAGCCCACGACCCCACCCAGGGGATGCGCCAGGGCAATGACGTGGGCAGCCAGTATCGCTCAGCGATTTATACCGTTACCTTCTCTCAACAATCCATTGTTACAGACAGCTTGAAACGTTATCAGGCTGCTCTGGAAGAGGCTCGCAAGGCATCGATAACGACGGAAATTGCGCCATTGCATCAATTTTATTACGCCGAAGAATATCACCAGCAGTATCTGGCCAAGAATCCGGGGGGTCACTGCGGCCTCAAGGGGACCGGCGTCAGCTGTCCGATCGGCTGACACAGGATTCGCCGGCCGGCCGGGGCATGCCGGCCCAGGCCGCCAGCTGATGGGCGACGCGGCGTGACAGCCAGCTGACCAGTCGGCGCTGGTGAGTCTCCAGAAAGCCCACATGTCCGCCATGACGGGCAATCTCGACACGCACGGCGTCACTGGGTACCGGCAAGCGCTCGAACAGATCCGGCGGCATGAAGGGATCATCGGCAGCGTGCAATACCAGCAGCGGCAGTTCGACGTCACCCAGCAACTTTCCGGCCGACGCTCGGCGATAGTAGTCACTGGCCGAGCCGAAGCCATGCAGCGGGGCGGTAACCTCGTTGTCGTAGGCCCAGAAGGTAGTCAGCTGACGCAGCCGACCTGCGGTCATGTCCGGCAGCAGGCCGGCGGCCATCTTGAGCATGACCTTGCGTTTCAGCGCGCTCAGCAGGTGACGCTGGTAGACACGTGAAAAGCCGCGGTTGAGGGCATCGGCACTGGCGGCCAGGTCGAGCGGGGCACTGATGGCGATGGCGCCGGAGAGATCGAGGCCATCGCCGCCTTGCTCGGCCACCAGCTTGACCAGCATGTTCCCGCCCAGGGAGACACCGGCCGCGATCTTGATGGCCTGCGGGTAGCGTCTGGCCAGCTGGCCGAGCACCCAGTAGGCATCCGCCGTGTCGCCGCTGTGGTAGGCCCTTGCCAGGCGGTTGGGCGCCTGGCCGCAGCCGCGGAAGTGCATCAACACCGCGCGGTACCCCAGCCGGCTGGCGGTGGCGAGCAGGTCGCGGGCATAGGGCGAGTCGAAGGATCCCTCGAGGCCGTGGAACAGCAGGAATAGCGGGGCGTCCGGTCGGGCCGGTGCCGGTTGCACCCAGGCCAGCTCTACGAAATCGCCATCGGGCAGGTCGACGATTTCGGTCTCCCGCTCGACGCGTGTCAGGGACCGCAAGCGGGGCAGCAGGGTCTGCACGTGGCGGTTGCGCAGCCCCGGGGCGGCCACGAAATCGGCCGGTACGATATTGCGTGGCATGAGACTCTCGACAGACGGCTTCCTTTCCAGCATATCCTGCCAGCGCAGGCTGGCAAGCGCTGGCCGTTCACGTCTCGCGCGTCAGGTTGTCGGCGCCCGTCTCGGTCACGGCCACGTTGTCCTCGATGCGGATGCCGCCATGCTCGTAGAGGCTGGCGACCGCGTCCCAGGCAATGTCGCGCCCGGCGGATGTATCGCGCAATGGCTCCAGCAGCATCGGGATGCCATACAGGCCGGGTTCCACGGTCACCACCATTCCGGTCTCCAGTGTTCGGGTCAGCCGCAGGGCCGGGTCCTGGCGGGGCGGCGGCAGATAGCGTCCCTTCGCATCACGGCGTCCGCCGACATCGTGCACCTGCAACCCCAGGGAGTGCCCCAGCCCGTGCGGGCAGAAGGCGCGGGTCATGCCGCGCTCGACGGCGGCAGCAGCACTGCAGCATACCAGTCCCTGGTCGACGAGCAGCTCGCCGAGCTGCTCGTGCATGCGCCGATGCAGGTCCGGAAAGGCGACCCCGGGGGCGATCGCGTCGATCAGGGATTGCTGCAACTGCGTGACCGCCTCGATCAGCGCCGCGAAGCGCGGGTCGGCATCACGGCCGGCCCAGGTGCGGGTGATATCGGCGCAGTAACCGGCGTCGCGTCGCCCGGCATCCACCAGCAGGCTGAGCTGTCGCGCCGGCGGCTCGAGATCGTAATGCTGGTAATGGAGGACGCCACCGTGCGCGTTGAGGCCGACGATGTTCTGATAGGGCACGTCGGACTCGCGCTGGCGACTGGCGGCCAGATAGGCGAGCTGGATATCCAGTTCGGCACCGCCGGCCTCGAAGGCATCCCGGGCCGCCCGGTGTCCGGCCAGCGCCAGCCGGTTGGCATCGCGCAGGCGGTCGATCTCGTAGGCACTCTTGCGCAGACGCAGTTCATCGAGGGCGGCGAGCAGGGCGGGCGGATTGAGTTCGGCGCCGAGTTCGCGGGCCAGCGAGGGCTCCACCTCGCCGAGCAGGGCGACCCGTCCGCCGCCGGTGGCCGGCGGCCCCGTCTCGGGCGTCGGTTCGATGGCAAAGCGGTGTGTCCAGGCCGCCGTGGGCGGCTCGGGGGCGAGATGCCAGAAGTCCTTTGGCGCATGAAAGCGCAGGAGAGGCGCGTCCCCGGGACGTATCCGCAGCCAGCTGTGCTGGATGCCGGGCTGCGGCACCCAGTGCAGGAAGTGGCCGAAGGGCGCGAAGCTGGCCTGCTGGTCGTCGGCGAAGAAGGTGTGCGCCTGGCCGCTGTACAGCAGCACGGCGTCATAGCCGTGGCTGGCCAGAATGTCGGCGTAGGCGTGCTCGAGGGCGTCGAGATGGGCCGCGTGCCGGGTGTTACGAACTGAGGCTCGGGTCATGTCGGGTCTCCTGTAACTGGTGCCAGAGGGCATCGAGGCCGGGGTGCAGGTTCTGGCGGCTGCGGAAGAGGCGAATGGTCAGCGCCACGTCCCAGCGCTCGTCGCCGGCGCGGACCAGCTCGCCGCTTTCCAGCGAGCGGCGGGCGGCGCGCCAGGGAAGCCAGCCGAGACCGTAGCCCAGGGTGACCAGTTCCTTGATGTTGGCGGTTTGCACGTTTTCGTTGAGCGTGACCAGGTGAGCGGCCTGGGAAAGCCGGGTCAGACGAGCTTCGATCACGCGCTGGATCAGCCCCCGCGGGTGATAGGCGATGCACGGCAGCGGGTGGCGACGCTGGCCCGGCAGGGCGAAGCGGGGCCGGCCGGTCTCGTCGGGCGCACAGACGGGCACCAGGGTTTCCGTGCCGATTTCCAGGGACTCGTGGTTCGTGAGATCGATGTCCAGCGCCACCCGCTCGCGGGGCCAGTAGCAGAGCGCCAGGTCGCACTCGTCGCGCTCCAGGGCCTGGAAGTAGTCGGCCAGCAGCCAGCTGGTGGCCCGCAGGTAGGGCTCCACGCGTCGGGTCAGGTCATGACGCGCCAGCCATTCGGGCAGCACGTAGGAAAGCAGGCTCTGGGGCGCGGCCACGACGATGCGGCGCGCCTGGTCGTCGGCGATCTGCTGGATGCGCTCGCGCGACAGGCGCACCCGTTCGGTGACCTGTTCGCACAGGCGCAGGAATTCCTCGCCGGCCGGCGTCAGCGACAGCGGCAGCGTCTGGCGATTGACCAGAGTGGTGCCCATCTCTTCCTCGAGCAGCTTGATCCGGCGCGAGAAGGTCGGCTGAGTGACGTTCTGCGTTTCGGCGGCCCGCGAAAAGTGACGGGTATGCGCCAGCGCGATGAAGTCCTCCAACCAGCGAATCTCCATCCAGTACCTCGTCTACCGGTGGGCTTCGGGCCTCGGCGGCGTCGTCGACCGGGCCGACGCCATCCCCGGGTATCGGGGTGGCATCGGCATTGTGGCATGCGCGGTGCGTCGTGCCATCACCGTGGCGTCAGAGGCGCCCCTCCTCGACACCGTGACAGGCGACCCGGGTGCCTTCGGCCGCGATGAGCTCGGGGACCTCGCGACGGCAACGGTCGTTGGCATGCGGACAGCGGCCGTGGAAGACACAGCCTGAAGGGAGATTGACCGGCGTGGGGACTTCACCCTCGAGGCGGATGTAGTCCGGACGATCGTCCTCGAGACGCGGAATCGCCGATAGCAGGGCCTGGGTATAAGGGTGGCGGGGCGTCGAGAACAGGGTGTGCGTCTCGGCAACCTCGCAGACCCGCCCCAGGTACATCACCACCACCCGCGTGCCGAAATGCTCGACCACCGCCAGGTCGTGGGTGATGAACAAGTAGGTGAGATGATGGGTTTCCTGGGCGTCCATCAGCAGGTTGAGCACCTGAGCCTGGATCGACACGTCGAGCGCCGAGATCGGTTCGTCGGCGACGATGAACTCGGGATCGACGGCCAGGGCGCGGGCAATGGCGATCCGCTGACGCTGGCCGCCGGAGAACTCGTGGCCGAAGCGCTTGCCCCATTCGGGATCGATGCCCACCGAGTCCATGACCTCGGCGACCTTGTCGCGAACCTGCGGCGTCTTCCAGTCCGGATGGTGGAAGCGCAGCGGCTCCTCGAGTGTCTGCTGGATGGTCATGCGCGGGTTCAGTGACGCATAGGGGTTCTGGAAGATCATCTGCATGCGCCGTCGATAGGGCAGCAACTGGCGCGGCGAGAGGTGGTCGATGCGCTCGCCGTCGTAGCGGATCTCGCCGCCGCTGGGACGCAGCAGTCCCATCACCATGCGCGCCACCGTCGACTTGCCGCAGCCGGATTCCCCCACCACGCACAGCGATTCGCCACGCCTGACGTCGATGTCGACGCCGTTGATGGCGTGCACGAACTCCTGACGGCGAACCAGCCTGCCGCCCTTGAAGCGCAGTTGCTCGAGGAAGTCGCCGGACAGCGGAAAGTGCTTCTCGAGGTTGCGGATCTCGACGAGCGTATCGCCCGCCTGGGCCGAGGCGGCCTGCGGCGCGCTCCTGGCCTTCACCTGAGTCATGGGGCCTCCTGGATTTCGACGGGGTCACGGGCATCCGAGTCGTTCTCGACCAGATCGCGGACCATGTGGCAGGCGACGTCGCAGTTGCCCGAACGAACGAAGCCCGGGATCACTTCCCGGCAGTCGCGCCGCGGCGAACCGTCGTCGTTGAACGCGAAGCTGCAGCGCGGGTGGAAGGCGCAACCGGGCGGGATCTTCGCCAGCGTGGGCATCGCCCCGGGGATCTGGTTGAGCCGGCTGCCCGGCGTGGCCATCTGCGGCAGGGCATTGATCAAGCCCTGGGTGTAGGGATGCTGGGCGTCGTTGATGATCTCGCGGGTCGGCCCCTGCTCGATCACCCGGCCGGCGTACATCACCAGGGTGCGCTGGGTCACCTGGCTGACCACCCCCAGGTCGTGGGTGATCAGCACCAGCGCCACGTTGTGCTTTTCGCACAGCTCGAGCAGCAGCGACATGATCTCCGCCTGGATGGTCACGTCCAGCGCGGTGGTCGGCTCGTCGGCGACGATGATGTCCGGGTCGAGCAGCAGCGCGATGGCGATGATGATGCGCTGACGCATGCCGCCGGAGAGTTCGTGCGGGTACTGGTCGAGGCGCTTTTCCGGCGAGGGAATATGCACCTGGCGCAACTTGTTCAGCGCGATCTCGCGGGCGGCCCGGGTGCGGATGCGCCGGTGCGCCTTGAGACACTCGACCATCTGCTCGCCGATGGTGAGCACCGGATTGAGCGTCATCATCGGGTCCTGGAAGATCATCGAGATCTTGTTGCCGCGGATCTGCTGCAACTGGCGCGGCTTCATGGTGGTCAGCTCGCGATCGTCGAAGCGGATGCTGCCGCCGGCGATGTAGCCCGGCCTGGCGATCAGGTTGAGGATGGTGAAGGCGGCCACCGACTTGCCGGCGCCGGACTCGCCGACGATGCCCAGGCGCTCGCCGCGATCCAGCGTGAAGCTGACGTCGCGCAGCGCCTTGACCTCGCCCTGACGCAGGGCGAAGCGCACGTCCAGATTGGAGACTTCGAGTAATGCCATGACGTCAGCCCTTGTAGAGTCGCGGATTCATCACGTCGCGCAGCCAGTCGCCGAGCAGGTTGATGACCAGCACCAGCACCACCAGCACGGCGCCGGGGATCAGGGTGATCCACCAGGAGCCCGACTGCAGGTAGTCGAAGCCCGACTTGATCAGCGAGCCCAGCGAGGGCTGGGTCTCGGGCATGCCCAGGCCGAGAAACGACAACGCGGCCTCGGAGATGATGGCGTTGGCGATCTGCACGGTGGAGATCACGAAGATCGGCGACAGGGTGTTGGGCAGGATGTGGCGGAACATGATCCGCTTGGCGCGAAAACCCATCACCCGGGCGGCATCGACGTACTCCTTGCTGCGCTCGGCGAGCACCGAGGCGCGCACGGTACGGGCGTACTGCGGCCATTCGGCGAGGCCGATGATCAGCACCAGAATGATCACCGCATACTCGCTGTAGATGGCGCCGCCGAAGGAGGCCTTGATCACCGCACCGACGATGATCGCCACCATCAGCGTGGAGAACGACAGCTGGATGTCGGCCAGGCGCATCAGGAAGGCATCCACCCGGCCGCCGAGATAACCGGCGAGCAACCCGAAGGTGACACCCAGCATGGCCTGGAGGATGACCGCGCCGAAGCCGATGATCAGCGATACGCGGGCGCCATAGAGAATGGTCGACAGCAGATCGCGGCCCTGGGCGTCGGTCCCCAGCACGTAGGTGGGGTCGCTGCCGTCGATCCAGAAGGGCGGCAACTCGGACGCCATGATGTCGATCTGGGCCAGGTCATAGGGGTTCATGGGCGCCAGCCAGGGTGCCAGCACGGCGGCCAGCACCATGGCCACGAAGGTTGCCAGGCAGACCTGGGCCACCAGATCGCGCTTGAAGCTGTAGACCAGGTAGGAGTCGCGGAAGCGGGCCCAGCGCGAGGGGACCGGGGAAGCTTGGGTCGTGGTCGTCATGCGGGTTTACCTGTGAGCTTCACGGTGGGGTTGACCAGTCCGTAGATCAGGTCGACCAGCGTGTTGGTGATGACGAAGATCAGGCCGACCACCATCAGATAGGTGACGATCAGCGGAATGTCGGAGCGCTGGATGGCGTCGAGGAACATCAGCCCCACGCCCGGCCACTGGAAGACCGTCTCGGTGAGAATGGTGTAGGCGACCAGGGTGCCGATCTGCACGCCGCCGACGGTGATCACCGGCAGCATGGTGTTCTTCAGGGCGTGCAGGAAGTAGATGCGGCGCATGCTGATGCCCTTGGCCTTGGCGAACTTGATGTATTCGGACTGCAGGACCTCCATCATCTCGGCACGGATCAGCCGTATGAACAGCGGCAGCATGATCGAGGCCAGCGAGATCGCCGGCAGCACCAGATAGGTGAGCCTGCTCAGCGAGGCGAAGTTGGTGTCCCAGGTGCCGAACACGTGCGTCACGTCGCCTCGGCCGTAGGCGGGCATGCCACCGCTGGTGGACAGCAGGTCGTTGAGCCAGGCGCCCCAGGCCGTGTCGGCCGGGAACAGCGAGACATGAATGCCGATGGCGAAGATCTGGATCAGCACGATGGCGGTGAGAAAGACCGGGATGGAAATGCCGACGATCGACACCCCCATGAACAGTCGCGACAGCCAGGCCCGGGGTCGAATGGCGCTGTAGACGCCGATCGGCACCGACAGCAGGATGATCAGCAGGGTGGTCGCGAAGACCAGCTCCAGCGTGGCGGGCAGGTGGCGCATGATCACGTCGGTGGTCGGCTCGTTGTAGAAGTACGAATAGCCGAAGTCGAAGTGCAGGGCGTTCTCGGCGAAGCGCAGGTACTGCACCAGGAAGGGGTCGTTGAGACCCAGCTCCTCACGCAGTTCGGCGCGCTCGCTCTCGGGCACCGACTGTCCCACCATCTGCTGGATGGGATCGCCCAGGTTGTCCTGGATGGCAAAGCTGACCACGCTGATGACGAACATCACCAGCAGGGCGTGAAAGAGTCGCTTGATCAGAAAGGCAATCATGGATTGCGGCCCTGTTGGATACGAAAGCCCCAGTCGACACCCCCGCGGGGGTGTCGAGACGCTTTCCATGGCTTCGGGAACGGGTGACCGGTGACGGCGGGCTCAAGACGCGCCGTCACCGCTGTCGTGCGTCAGTCCTGCTCGACGACCACGTCACCCAAGTAGGGGAAGTTCATGACATTGAGCACCGGCTTGATCTGCACCTCGTTCTTGGCGGCCCAGGCCAGATCCTGCCAGTGCAGCGGAATGAAGGCGGCATCGTCGTAGAGCCCCTTTTCCACGGCCTGCAGCATCTTGGCGCGCTTGTCACGATCGGTCTCGAGGTTGGCCTTCTCGACCAGCTTGTCGAGCTCCGGGTTGCAGTAGTTGCCGCTGTTGTACTGGCCGGCCCCGGTATCGGGGTCCGGGCACTCGGTCAGGTACTGGTAGAAGTTGGCGGAGTCCTCGGTGTCGGCGTGCCAGCCGATCATCATGATATCCGCGGCGCGATCATCGAACTCGCCCCAGTACTGCGCCTTGGGCAGGGTCTTGAGATCGACCTTGATGTTGATCCGCGCCAGCATGGCCGCCACCGCCTGGGCGATCTGGGCATCGTTCACGTAGCGGTTGTTGGGCGCCATCATGGTGATGCTGAAGCCGTCTTCGTAGCCGGCGTCCTTCATCAGCTGCTTGGCCTTCTCGAGGTCGTAGCGCGGCTCGAGATTCGGGTTGTGGCCCGAGTAGCCCTTGGGCGAGAGCTGGGCGGCCGGGGTGGCGAAGCCCTTCATCAGGCGGTCGGCGATCGCCTCCTGGTTGACGGCGTAGGCGATGGCCTGCCTGACCCGTGCGTCCTTGAAGGCCTCGACACGCTTCTCGTTCATCTGCAGGGTGATGATCCGCGTGCCGGACATGGTGACCAGCTTGACGTTCTTGTCGGCGCGCACGCGCTCCAGGTCGTTGGGCGGCACCGGGGCGATGAAGTCGACGTCACCGGAGAGCAGGGCGGCCACGCGGGTGGCATTCTCGCTGATCGGCGTCATGACGATATGGTCGACGTTGCCCGGGGAGTCCTTGTCCCAGTAGTCATCGAAACGCTCGAACTCGACCTTCACCCCCTGCTGACGGGCGGTGACCCGGTACGGCCCCGTGCCGGACTCGTGCCGCGAGGCGAAGGAGTTGCCGTTCTTGACGATCTCGCCCTTGTCCTTGCCGGCTTCTGTGGTGCCGGAGTAGAACTCGCTGTCCATCGGGAAGATGTAGGTGGCCAGGTTGAGCAGCAGCGGATAGGGGCGCTTGGTATGGATGTCGACGGTGTGGTCGTCGACGGCCTCGGCGCTCTCGATGGGCTCGAAGATCGCCTTAAAGTCGGGGCTGCGCTTGAGGCGGTCCACGGTCCAGACGACATCCTTGGCGGTGAAGGGGTTGCCGCTGTGGAACTTGACGCCCTGGCGGAGGTGCAGGCGCATGGTGGTATCGTCGACCTGCTCCCAGTCCGTGGCCAGGCGCGGTTCGAAGGTGAAGTCCTGGGTCCAGCGGACCAGCGGGTCGAAGACCAGGTGGGAGAGTTGCAGAATGCCGCCGGACAACTGCTCGTGGATGTCCAGGGACACCGGGTCGGCGTCGTAGGCGACACGCAGGGTGACGTCCTTCCCGTCCCCATTGACGTCCTGGGCGAGGGCGGCCATCGGCAGCGTCAGCGACGCACCGACCAGGGTGGCAAGCAGCGTTTTCTTGAATGTCATGTGTTAACCCATGCATGGCTGATTGTTCGTTGTTTGACCCTTGGGTCCACCATCCAACATAGGGAGGCCGGGGGCGGGGCACAATCGAAAAACTGACAGGTCTCATGCGCTAGGCGTATATGCGGCCGTCTCGGCACGGAAAAGGGGCGGGAAAACCGGGGCAGGCAGGGCCTGAAAACGGGCCGTCGCGGCAGTCACGACAGCCAGAATTTAGCCGGCAGGCGACCGGAAAGGCTCAGTCGTCGGAGGGCAGGGGATCGACGCGATCGACACGGTAGAGTTGCGAGACCTGATCGAGCCCCTCGACGGTGCAGTCGAGGTCGGTGACGCGACCGTCGTTCAGGCCATAGACCCAGCCGTGGACGGCCAGCGGCTGCTTGCGCAGCCAGGCGCGCTGGATGATCTTGGTCTGGCAGAGATTGGCGACCTGTGCCTTGACGTTGAGCTCGCACATGCGGTCGACCTGATCCTTGAGCGGCAGGTCCTGAAGGGCCTCGCGATGCTGGCTGTAGAGGGCCCGGATCGGGTGCAGCCAGTAGTCGACGATGCCGAACTCGCCGCCGGTGATCGAGGCCTTGACCCCACCGCAGCCGTAGTGGCCGACGATCAGGATGTGCTTGACCTTGAGCACGTCGACGGCGAACTGCACCACCGACAGGGCATTCATGTCGCTGTGATTGAGGACATTGCCGACATTGCGGTGGACGAAGACCTCGCCGGGCGGCAGATCGATGATCTGGTTGGCGGGCACGCGACTGTCGGAGCAGCCGATCCACAGATAGTCCGGGTTCTGCTGTTGTGACAGGCGGGTGAAGAAGTCCGGATCCTGCCGACTGACCGTCTCGGCCCAGTCACGGTTGCGTTCCAGCAGGCGTTTCATTTCGTTTTTCATGTCGAGGACTCCTTAATGGTCAGACCGCACGGCGGATAGCATTCTTTATCAATGGCATAGAGAGGGTCAATGGAGCGGGTCTCCCGAGCGGCCGGCACGGCTGTTATCATCGCCCCATTGCAGACAGGAGAGACATCAACGTGGCTGAATTCGATTACGACCTGTTCGTCATCGGGGCCGGGTCCGGCGGGGTGCGTGCAGCGCGCACGACCGCGGCCACCGGGGCTCGCGTCGCCATCGCCGAGGACCGCTATCTGGGCGGGACCTGCGTGAATGTCGGGTGCGTACCCAAGAAGCTGTATTCCTACGCGGCGCATTATCACGACGCCTTCGAGGAAAGCGCCGGTTTCGGCTGGCAGCTGTCTGAGGCGCCGCGTTTCGAATGGGCGACCCTGCGTGACAACAAGATCGCCGAGATCAAGCGGCTCAACGGCATCTACGCTCGCCTGCTCGACAACGCCGGGGTGCGACTGATCAATGGTCGCGCCCAAGTGGTCGGCGAACACGCCGTCGAGGTCAACGGCGAGACCCATACCGCCGAGAAGATCCTGGTGGCCGTGGGCGGCTGGCCGTGGATCCCCGATTTCCCCGGCAACGAGCATGTCCTCGATTCCAACCGTGTCTTCGATCTCGAGGAATTCCCCAGGCGTTTTCTGGTGCTGGGCGGCGGTTACATCGCCGTCGAGTTCGCCAGTATCTTCAATGGCCTGGGCAGCGACACCCACCTGGTCTATCGCGGCGAGCTGTTCCTGCGCGGCTTCGACCACGAGGTCCGCGAGTTCACCCGCGACGAGATGGCCAAGAAGGGCGTCGATCTGCATTTCGAGACCACCATCGAGGCGATCGAGAAGCAGGCCGACGGGCTGGCCGTGACCCTGACCAACGGCGAGACGCTGGTCGTCGATGCCGTGCTGTCGGCGACCGGGCGCCGGCCGCACCTGGCCGGGCTGGGCCTGGATGCCTTCGATATCGCGCTCAACCCGGATGGCACCATCAAGGTCAACGAGCGCTACGAGACCTCCGTTCCCTCGATTCTCGCCCTGGGGGACGTCACCGGCGGCCCGGAGCTGACGCCGGTGGCGCTCGCCGAGGCGATGCACATGGTGCAGCACCACTTCACGGCCGAGCCGCCGGGGCCGCTCGATTACCGCAACATCGCCACGGCGGTGTTCTGTCATCCCAACATCGGCACCGTGGGACTCAGCGAGGAAGCCGCGCGCGCCGAGTGCGGCGAGATTCGCGTCTATACCGCCGACTTCCGTCCCATGAAGCACACGCTGTCGGGCAGCGAGGAGCGTTGCCTGATGAAGCTGGTGGTGGATGATGCCAGCGACCGCGTGGTCGGGGCGCACATGGTCGGCGAGGAAGCCGGCGAAGTGATCCAGGGCATCGCCATCGCCGTGCGCGCCGGGTTGAGCAAGACCGATTTCGACGCCACCGTGGGGATCCACCCTACCGGGGCCGAGGAGTTCGTCACCATGCGCACGCCGAGCCGGCGCTGATCGCAATCCGCCGTTTCCCGCTACATGAAGCCGCCCCCGAGGCGGCTTCGTCGTTTTCTGCATCCCGAGTTAGCACGGCTTCGCGTCGCCGCCTAAACTCAATGACGAGACGAGAGTGGTCGATTGTCGGAAGCCGGCCATCAGTTGGAAAGACAGTAGCGTCGCGTTCGGCGGCTGTTTCGCTGCAATCGCACATAACCAGTCTTTATGGACTATGCGTAAAGCAATAACCGTTTCTTTGATTTATTCATAAACGCCTGTTAAGGTTGAAAACAAATTCGCAACGGCGAACCGTTCCATGACCATGACAACGCAATCCTTCACGCCTTCGGCGGACCTGGCCAAGCCCAGTGTCGCGGATGCCGTGGTCGGCAGTCAGCAGACGCCGCTCTTCATCCGCAAGCCGACGACCGATGATGGCTGGGGCATCTACGAACTGGTCAAGTCCTGCCCGCCGCTGGATGTCAACTCCGCCTATGCCTATCTGCTGCTGGCCACGCAGTTTCGTGACAGCTGTGCCGTGGCCACGGACGAGGAGGGCGAGATCGTCGGCTTCGTCTCCGGCTATCCCAAGCGCAACTCGCCGGAAACCTACTTTCTCTGGCAGGTGGCCGTCGGTGAGAAGGCGCGTGGCACCGGCCTGGCGCGGCGCCTGGTGGAAGCCGTGATGCGTCGCCCGGAAATGGCCCACGTACGCCACTTGGAAACCACCATCACGCCCGACAACCAGGCATCCTGGGGGCTCTTCAAGCGCCTGGCCGATCGCTGGCAGGCGCCACTCAACAGCCGGGAATACTTCTCCACCGATCAGCTGGGTGGCGAGCACGATCCCGAAAACCTGGTGCGCATCGGTCCCTTCGACCCCGAGCGTATCTGAGCCAGGCGGCGACGCCTGTTTCCTGCCGTTATATTGCGTCGCCGTTTTTCGTTACTCACGTTTTCTTGTTACCGACCTGGAGGTCGTCAATGCAGACGCAGATTCTTGAACGCATGGAATCCGAGGTCCGGACCTATTCGCGTTCCTTCCCCGTCGTTTTCACCAAGGCACAGAACGCTCGCCTGACCGATGAAGACGGTCGCGAGTACATCGATTTTCTGGCCGGTGCCGGCACGCTGAACTACGGGCACAACAACCCGCACATCAAGCAGGCGCTGCTCGACTATCTGTCCAGCGATGGCATCGTCCACGGCCTGGACTTCTGGACCGCCGCCAAGCGCGACTATCTGGAAACCCTCGAGAACGTGATCCTCAAGCCGCGCGGTCTCGACTACAAGGTGCACCTGCCGGGGCCGACCGGCACCAACGCGGTCGAGGCGGCGATCCGCCTGGCACGCGTGGCCAAGGGCCGGCACAACATCGTCACCTTCACCAACGGCTTCCACGGCGTCACCATGGGGGCGCTGGCCACCACCGGCAACCGCAAGTTCCGCGAGGCGACCGGCGGCATTCCCACCCAGGGCGCGGCCTTCATGCCGTACGACGGCTACATGGGGGAAGGCAACGACACCCTGAGCTACTTCGAGAAGCTGCTCGGCGACAACTCCGGCGGCCTGGATCGGCCGGCGGCGGTGATCGTCGAGACCGTGCAGGGCGAGGGCGGCATCAATGTGGCGGGCCTCGACTGGCTCAAGCGCCTCGAACGGATCTGCCGCGATCATGACATCCTGCTGATCATCGACGACATCCAGGCGGGCTGCGGACGCACCGGCAAGTTCTTCAGCTTCGAGCATGCCGGCATCACGCCGGATATCATCACCAACTCGAAGTCGCTGTCCGCCTATGGGCTGCCGTTCGCCCATGTGCTGATGCGCCCCGAGCTCGACAAGTGGAAGCCGGGCCAGTACAACGGCACCTTCCGCGGCTTCAACCTGGCCTTCACCACGGCCGCCGCGGCGATGCGTCAGTACTGGAGCGACGACAAGTTCGAGCGTGACGTGCAGCGCAAGGGACGCGTCGTCGAGGATCGCTTCCAGAAGATCGCCGCCTGGCTGACCGAGCAGGGCGTGCCGGCCTCCGAGCGGGGTCGCGGCCTGATGCGCGGCATCGATGTCGGCACCGGCGACGTCGCCGACAAGATCACTGCCAAGGCCTTCGAGAACGGCCTGGTCATCGAGACCAGCGGTCAGGATGGCGAAGTGGTCAAGTGCCTGTGCCCGCTGACGATTTCCGACGAGGATCTGATCGAGGGGCTGGATATCCTCGAGGCCAGCACCAAGCAGGCCATCGGCTGAAACCCGGGCCTGACGGCCGGGAATCCGGGGCGGCCCGGCGAGGGCTACCCCTGTCAATCGCTTGTCACAAGGGACACCATCATGATCGTTCGCAATCTCGAAGAAGCCCGCAAGACGGATCGCCTGGTCACCGCGGCCAACGGCAACTGGGACAGCACGCGGCTGAGCCTGGCCGACGACGGCGGCAACTGCTCGTTCCACATCACGCGGATCTTTGCCAATACCGAGACCCATATCCACTACAAGCATCACTTCGAGGCGGTCTACTGCATCGAGGGCAAGGGCGAGGTGGAGACCCTGGCCGATGGCAAGATCTGGCCGATCGGGCCGGGCGACATCTACATCCTCGACCAGCATGACGAGCACATGCTGCGTGCCTCGGAAACCCTGGTGCTGGCCTGTGTCTTCACCCCCGGGTTGACCGGCAAGGAAGACCATCGCCCTGATGGTTCCTACGCGCCGGCGGAAGAGCTCTGAGCCAACGCCTCGGAAAATCTCAGTCACGATGCCCCCGCGTACCCGCGGGGGCATTTTCGTTGATGCTGTCCGTACGGACCGCCATGACCACAGCGTGGTTGATAGCCCGATAACGATTGGCAATGCCTCGGCAGGGTTTCTACAGTCACTAGACGTTCAATGGTCATATGGAGTATGGCCGACACCCGGAATTCACTGAATCCGTGGAGGGGCGTCATGCCGAGGAAGCGAGTCAGGCTGGAACATGCCGTCGAGTATCTCTCGATACTCGATGAAAAGGGACGCGTCGACGAGAAGCTCGAGCCGCAGATCGACAAGGAGACCCTGCTCGATATTCATCGAACGATGCTGCTCAGTCGGCGTCTGGATGAACGCATGCTCACCCTGCAGCGCCAGGGACGGATCGGTACCTTCGCCCCGGCCAAGGGGCAGGAAGCCTCCCAGGTCGCCGCCATGGCGGCCCTCACCGGCAACGACTGGTTCGTGCCGGCCTTCCGGGAAACCGCGGCCATGCTGTGGCGCGGCACCCCGCCGGAAAACCTGCTGCTCTACAACGCCGGCTACAGTGAAGGCGGCGCCATCGAGGAGGGCACCCACGACCTGCCCATCTCCATCCCCGTGGCCTCCCAGATCCCCCACGCCGTGGGTATCGGCTACGCTTCCGGACTGCGCGAGCGCGACGAGGTCACCATCACCTTCTTTGGCGACGGCGCGACGTCGGAGGGCGACTTCCACGAGGCGCTGAACGTTGCCAGTGTGCTCAAGACGCCGGTGATCTTCCTGTGCCAGAACAACCACTGGGCGATCTCGATGCCGCGCGGGCGGCAGAGCGAGTCCAGGACGCTCGCCCAGAAGGGGCTGGCCTACGCGATCCCCTCGCTGCAGGTCGACGGCAACGATGTGCTGGCCGTCTACAGCGCCGTTCAGGAGGCCGCCCAGCGCGCCCGTGACGGCGAGGGGCCGACCCTCATCGAGTGCGTCACCTATCGCCTGACGGTACACACCACGGCCGACGATCCCAGCAAGTATCGTGACGAGGAAGAGGTCGAGAAGTGGCAGGAGCGTGAGCCGATCACCCGCCTGCAGACCTATCTAAAGAAGAAGCGCTGGCTCAGCGACAAGCAGATCGACAAGCTCGAGAAGGAGATCGAGGAACAGGTCGACGAGGCCTGGAAGACGGCACACGAACGTATCGAATCGCTGAATGATTCGCAGGTGATCTTCGATCATGGCTACGCCGAGATGCCCGACTATCTCGAATCGCAACGGCAATCGTTCGCCGATCGACTCAAGGAAGGAGAGTGACCGATGGCCGAACTGAACATGGCGGATGCGCTCAATCTGGCGCTGAACCAGGAAATGGAAAATGACGAATCCGTGGTCGTGCTCGGCGAGGACGTCGGCGTCGACGGCGGGGTCTTTCGTGTCACCGATGGGCTGCTGGAGCGCTACGGCGAACGGCGGGTCATCGACTCGCCGGTGGCCGAGACCGCACTGGCAGGCGTATCGGTGGGGCTGGCGATCAATGGCCTCAAGCCGGTCTGCGAGATGCAGTTCTCGGGCTTCAGCTACCAGGGCTTTCACCAGATGGAGGCCCACGCCGCGCGCATGCGCTGGCGGACCCGCGGCGGGCATACCGTGCCCATGGTCCTGCGCATGCCCTACGGGGCCGGCGTGCATGCCCTGGAGCACCACTCCGAGAGCAAGGAGGTCTTCTATGCCCACACGCCGGGGCTGAAGATGGTCATTCCCTCGACGCCGCGCAATGCCCGCGCGCTGCTGGTCAGCGCCATCCGCGACCCGGACCCGGTGGTGTTCTTCGAGCCCAAGGCCGTCTACCGGGCTTTCCGCGAGGAGGTGCCCGACGAGGAGGAGACCCTGCCGCTGGGCGAGTCGCGCATCGCCCGGGAAGGCGATGACCTGACGATGATCAGCTACGGGGCCATGCTGCACCGGACCCTGGAAGCCGCCGATACCCTGGCCGAGGAGGACGGCGTCGAGGCCGAGGTGATCGACCTGCTGAGCCTGTCGCCGCTCGATCACGCGCGGTTCGCCGAATCCGCGCGGCGTACCGGGCGGGTGGTGATCGTCCACGAGGCGCATCGCAGCTTCGGTCCGGCAGGCGAAATCATGGCCCGGCTGATCGAGGACGCCTTCTATTATCTGGAGGCTCCTGTGCGCCGCGTTACCGGCTTCGACACCATCGTGCCGCTGTTCGCCCGGGAGCAGGCCTATCTGCCGGATCAGGAACGCATCCTGGCGGCCGCCCGGGGCGTGTTGAACGATTGAGGGACAAGGAACCATGAGCGAAGCGTTCAGATTTTCCGACCCCGGGGAGGGGCTCGAGGAAGCGGAAGTGCTCGAGATTCATGTCAGCGAGGGCGATCACGTCAACGACGGTGACACCGTGCTCACCGTGGAGACCGACAAGGCGGCCACCGATATCCCCGCACCATTCAGCGGTACCGTCGAGACGGTTCATCCCGGCACCGGTGATCGCGTCCGGGTCGACGATCTGCTGATCACCTACCGGCCCGATGACGAGTCAGGCGGCGGTGAGGAAGAAAAGGGGGCCTCGGCGGCAGAATCTCGGGATGAAGCAAGCCGGGAAGACGCCTCGCATGACCGGGACGAGAGTGCCTCGTCTGGCGAGAGCGACGACGAGACGCCGGAAACTGATGGCGAAGCGCCGCAGAAGGATGCCGAGGAAAGCGCTGGAGCAGGGAGCGGCCGCCAGGATCAGGGGGCTCGAAAAGAGGACGAGACCCGCGGCCCCGGCAGGCAGACCGACCGGCGTCAGCCGGTGCCGGCGGCGCCCAGCACGCGGCGAATCGCCCGCGAGAAGGGGGTGGACCTTCACGAGGTCGAGCCCAGTGGCCCGCAGGGCCGGGTCACGGCGGAAGATGTCGAGGCCGCGGCGAAGGCAGAGCCAGGCGACGCCTCCCGGAAGGCGGCATCCACCGGGCAGGAGTCGCGGCAGGGATCCGTTGAACTGCCGGACTTCTCGCGCTGGGGCGAGACCGAGCGCGAAGCGATGCGCTCGATTCGTCGCGCCACCGCCCGGCGGATGAGCCAGTCCTGGCAGGCGATCCCGCACGTCTACCATCAGGACGTGGCCGATATCACCGCACTCGAGCGGTTCCGGCGCGACTACGAACCGAGCGCCGAGACCAACGGTGGCAAGTTCACCATGACCGTGCTGATGCTCAAGGCGATGGTCTACGCCCTGAAGCAGTATCCGCGCTTCAACGCCAGCCTGGATGCCGAGAACGACGAACTCATCCTCAAGCGCTATTTCCACATCGGCGTGGCCGTCGCCACCGATCAGGGCCTGCTGGTTCCGGTGCTCCGTGACGTCGATCGCAAGAACCTGATCGACCTGACCGCCGAGCTGAAGGAAACCATCGACAAGGCCAAGGCGGGCGAGCTGGGGCGCGACGACATGGAAGGCGGCTGCATTACCCTGACCAACCCCGGACCGATGGGCGGTACCTCGTTGTCGCCACTGATCAACCCGCCGGAGGTCGCCATCCTGGGCATGGGCCAGGCCCGGCTCGAGCCCGTGGTTCATGGCGATCTCGATGACTACGAGGTCAAGCCGCGGTTGATGCTGCCGCTGTCGCTCGGGTTCGACCATCGGGCCAACGATGGCGCGGATGCCGCCGGCTTCGTGACGACCCTGATCGGCGCCCTCGAGGATCCGCATTCGCTGCTGCTCAAGATCTGACCCACGCTGCCGGAGGTAATGGACGACCATGGCAAGAAAGCACGAATCATCCAAGCTGCCCGACAGCACGCAGCTGGCCGTGATCGGTGGCGGGCCGGGCGGCTATGCTGCGGCCTTCGAGGCGGTCAGGCAGGGCCTGGACGTGACGCTGATCAACGACGAGACGCCGGTCGGCGGCGTGTGCCTGCTGCGCGGCTGCATTCCCTCGAAGACGCTGCTCGAGGTCACCGAACTGATACACGCCAGCGAATCGGCAGAGACCATGGGCCTGCGCTTCGCCAGGCCGGAGATCGATGTTGATGCGCTTCGCCAGTGGAAACAGAAGGTGGTGAAGACGCTCACCGACGGCCTGGAAGGGTTGTGTCGTCAGCGTGGCGTGCGCCTGGTCAGGGCCCGTGCGCGCTTCGCCGACGAGCAGAACCTGACGGTCGAAGGTGACGACGTCTCGGGCACGTTGCGCTTCGAGCAGGCGATCATCGCCAGCGGGTCGCGACCGGCCACCTTGCCGGACGTGGATATCGCCGAGAGCCGCCGGATCATGGATTCCACCGGCGCGCTCGAGCTCGAGGAGGTGCCCGAGTCACTGCTGGTCATCGGCGGTGGCTATGTCGGCCTGGAAATGGGCATGGTCTACCAGTCGCTGGGCAGTCAGGTCACCGTGGTGGAGATGGCCGAACGGCTGATGCCCAATGCCGACGAGGATCTGGTCAAGCCGCTCGCCAGGGCACTGGAGTCGCGCTTCAAGGCCGTGCACCTCAGGACGCAGGTCTCGGGGCTGCACGAGACGCCGCGGCAGGTAACGGTCACCCTGGAAGACGCCGACGGCTCGCGCGAGCATCGTTTCAGCCGCGTGCTGGTCGCGGTGGGTCGGCGTCCCAACAGCGACGGGCTGGGTCTCGACGGGGTCGGCGTGAGCCGTGATGACGCCGGCTTCATCGAGATCGATGCGCAATGCCGCACCAACGTGTCGCATATCTATGCGATCGGCGACGTCGCCGGCGGCATGCTGCTGGCTCATGAAGCCATGCACCAGGGCAAGGTGGCGGCACGCACGGCGGCCGGCCGATCGGCGGCTTTCGATGCCCGCGCGGTGCCCGCCGTCGTGTACACCGTGCCGCAGATCGCCTGGTGCGGCCTGACCGAAGCCCGGGCCCGCGACGAGGATCGCGAAGTCAAGGTACTCAAGTTTCCCTGGCAGGCTGCCGGGCGCGCCTTGTCGCTGCAGGCCGATGACGGCCTGACCAAGCTGATCGTCGAGCCGGACAGCGGGCGCCTGCTGGGCGCCGGGATCGTCGGCCCCCAGGCGGAGTCGCTGATCGGCGAAGCCGTGCTGGCCATCGAGATGGGCGCCGTCGCCGAGGATCTGGCGTTGACCGTGCATCCGCATCCGACGCTCACCGAGACCCTCGGCGAGGCCGGCGAGCTGTTCCTCGGCGGTTCGACGCATTACGGCTGAAGTGCCGAGGCAGAAAAGCCAGGAAGGCCACCTGAATTGGCCAGGGTGTCTAGGCTGTCGGGGCGTCCGATTCAGGTGGCGGTGTTGACCGCAGGCTGGGAAATCGCCATCAGGGCTTGGTAACCGTCGCGGCATCCTTTATTTCGCATAATGTATATTATGTTAAATTGGGTCAGTGTTTGTGTCTCGAGGAAATTCATACTTCTGTCATGGCACCGAGGACGGTAGGCTCTCGTGGACCGGAAATGGCTGCAAAGGAATGACCCGTGAACCGGAAGACCGCCGTGGCCTCGTGCCCTGCCCCCCAATATGCCTGTCGCCCTCGCCTCGTGGCGTCGATCCTGATGGGACTTGCCCTGGCCCTTGCCGTATCGGCCTGTTTCGGCTTCGGCTTCGAGGATGTCGCCAAGCGCGCGAAGGCCCTGGCCGACAAGCCCTATCAACCGCCGGAAAGCAACACCACGCCGCGGCTGCGCAACCTGGAATACGAACAGTACGCGCAGATCCAGTACCGCATGGACCACGCCGTGTGGCGGGATGAGGGCCTGCCGTTCAATCTGAGCTTCTTCCATGAAGGCATGCACTATACCAGCAGCGTGCAGATGAACATCGTCGACGGTGACCAGGTGCATCGCATCGCGTTCGATCCCGACGATTTCCATTATGGGGATCTCAAGCTGGACAAGGCGGACCTCGACCAGCTCGGGTTTGCCGGGCTCAAGATTCACTTTCCCATCAACGACCCCGACAACATCGATGACGAGATCATGGTGTTTCAGGGTGCCAGCTATTTTCGCGTGATCGGGCGTGACCAGATCTACGGCCTGTCGGGGCGCGGCCTGGCCATCGATACCGAGACTCCCTCCGGCGAGGAGTTTCCGGACTTCCGCGAATTCTGGATCGAGAAGCCCGCACCGGACGCGGAGTCGCTGACGATCCATGCCCTGCTCGATTCACCTAGCGCCACCGGCGCCTATCGCTTCGTGCTCACGCCGGGCGACGACTCCGTGGTGGACGTGAAGTCCCGCGTCTTTCTGCGCAAGCCGGTCGCCAAGCTGGGCATCGCCCCCTTGACCAGCATGTTTCTCTACGGCCCTTCCCAGCCGGCCGAACAGGCCAACTACCGCCCGGCCATCCATGATTCGAATGGCCTGCTGATGCATGGTGCCGATGCCGGCTGGACCTGGCGGCCGCTGGTCAATCCGGCCGGTGTCGAGGACAACGACTATGCCGTTCAGTCGCTCGAAGGCTTCGGGCTGCTACAGCGCTCGCATGACTTCCACGATTACCAGGATCTGGTCGACCGCTACGACCGCCGGCCGAGCGCCTGGGTGGAACCGACCAACGACTGGGGTCCGGGCTCCGTGGAGCTGCTGGAGCTGCACACCCCCAACGAGACCTACGACAACATCGCCGCTTTCTGGCGGCCCGACAACGTGGCAAGCCCCGGCGAGCCGATGGAGTTCGACTACCGGATTCACTGGACCCGTCAGGAGTCGAAGCTGCTCGATCCGCGGCTGGCCTGGGTGGATCAGACCCGGCGCTATCCCGGCGAGGTGCGCCGGGACGACCTGGTCCGTCAGCCCGACGGCTCGATCGGTTTCGTCGTCGACTTCACGGGGGGCGAAGCGGCAGGCAAGAGCCCGCCGCAGCCCCGGATCGAAACGGGGGACAATGGCGAACTGGTCGAGAGCCGGCTCATGCCGAACACGGCCGAGGGTGGCTGGCGGCTGAAGTTGCGGGTCAAGCGGGACGATACGGCGAAGCCGCTGGAGCTGCGCGCCCGGCTGCAGGACGAGGATGGCCAGCCGCTGTCCGAGACCTGGTTCTACCGGCTGCCGGCCGACGGCTGATCGCTCCGGCCCGTCGTCAGGGACTGGCGACGGGCCGCCCTTTTCCCCTGTCACGGCTTTCATGGTGGTTCACGTCATGGATGATTCACGTTCCTCCGCGGCTTCACGCACGCAGCGCTTCTACGGACTGGAATGGCTGCGCTTCCTGCTGGGGCTGTATATCGTCATCTTCCACACCCTGCACACCTACCCGTCGATCAGCGACTGGTCCGGGTATGTGACGAATGTCGGCTTCTTTTCCACCAGCGCCTTCTTCGTGCTGTCCGGCTTTCTGCTGACGCATGTCTATTTCGGTGCCACCGGCGCCATGCGCGAACCGGCGCGCAGCTTCTGGGTCAAGCGCTTTTCCAATCTCTACCCGCTGCATATCGGCTCGGTGCTGCTGGCCATGGCGATCTCCTCGCTGGTGGGCTATCTGGCGATCACCGACCAGGATGCCGGCGCCTCGATCCGTTTCGTGCTCTACGATGTCAACGACGGCTCCAGCATGGCCAGTATCACCCACTACATGAGCAACCCCGAGCTGGTGCTCAACATCCTGCTCAATCTCACCCTGCTGCATGCCTGGAACCCCTTCTACCTGACCTTCAACCCGGTCACCTGGTCGATCTCCACGCTGTTCTTCTTCTATCTGGTGTTTCCCTGGATCGCCCCTCGCCTGCTGAAGATCGCCGCGCTGCGACGAGCCCTGGCGATCACCAATCTTGTCTATCTGATACCGCCGCTGCTGGTGATCGCCCTGACCGACTTCGGTGCGCCGGAGACCGGCCTGCTGCACCGCAACCCGATCATCCGGCTGCCGGAGTTCGTCGCCGGCATCCTGCTGTACGCACTGTACCGTCAGCGCAGCCGCGAGGGCCGGCTGCTGAGCCCCGGGCAGCAGGCCCTGCTGCTGGGCGGCGTGGCCGTCGCGGTCGTGATCGGCTCCTGGCTCTTGCAGCATGGCGCTCATGCCTGGTATTACCTGCTGCACAACGGCTTCTTCCTGCCGGCGCAGCTGGCATTGATCTACGTGGTGGCCCACTGGCCCTCGCCGGAAAGCCACCGCGTGAAGCGTCTGGCGACCCGGCTCGGCGGCGCATCGTTGCCGATGTTCGCCCTGCACGTGCCGCTGTTCGTGATCTTCACCCGCGCCGAGCGCGTTCTGGCGGGTGAACCGTCGCTGTGTCTGACGAGTGTTTCCCGCTGCATGGATGCCGCCGGCCCGGCCTCGCTGTGGGCGTATCCCGTCTTCCTGGCCGTGACCGTGGTGTTCTGCATGCTCTTCCAGGAATGGGTTGTGGTCCGGATCCGCCACTGGCTGCAACGCCGGCTGCTGCCGCTGGTGAAGGCCGAGTCCCGCTAGTGCGGCCGCTCGCCTCGGCGGCGTGGACAGCCGCCGGGGCCCTCCTTATCATCGGCAGCTTTTGGTTGCATCCTGCCGCCCTCCAGCGGCGGAATCGATGCGTTGCACAAGGAAGTCGAGATCATGTCAATTCCCACGGCCCGCTGGGCGCTGGTCTTCAGCCTGGCGTTGCTGACCGGCGGCTGCGCCTGGCAGAACAGCGATACGGTGGAGCGCCTTGACGCGCTGGTGACCACCTCGCGCTTCGAGGCACGGCTGGGCCGTCTGGAAACCAGCCTGGCCGCTCGCTGCGAGGCGCTGGACGGCGCGCAGGCGGATCAGCGGCAGGCGCTCACCGGGTTGCGCCGGGCGGTCCAGGGCGTGGGCCGCCGGGTCAGCCGCCTGAACGATGACGTCACGCGGCTGACGCGCGACACCGTCGTCGAGGTGCCGGAATGCCCGGCGCCGCGCTCCCCCGAGCTGGCCGACAAGGAGGTGCTGGGGCGCAGCGAGTGGATCGGCCTGCCGACCATCGGCACTTTCCTCAAGGCGCGGATCGACACCGGCGCGAATACCGGCTCGCTGTCCGCGCGCGAGATCACCGAGTTCGAGCGGGACGGCGAGGACTGGGTGCGCTTCAAGCTCGCACTCGACGACGAAGCCGTCGTGGCGGACGCGGCGCGCGACACCTGGATCGAGGCCCGGATCACCCGCCGGGTGCGGATCATCCAGGCCGCCGGCGAGGAGAGTCGCCCGGTGATCAGCCTGCCGCTGGCGCTGGGGCCCATCGAGCAGAATGTCGACTTCACCCTCAATGACCGCAGCCACCTCACCTACCCGGTGCTGCTGGGCCGCCGCTTCCTGATGGATATCGCGGTCGTTGACGTAGCCCGCGAGTATCTGCACGAACGCCCCGAGTACCCGAGCGAACCGCCCGCCGACGCCACCTGAGGAACCCGCATGTCCCGCATTCCCTTCTACGGGCTGGTCGGTCTGCTGCTGCTGGCCGGTATCGCCCTGACCCTCTATCGTCACCTGGCCTTCGATGTCCCCTGGTCGCCCGGCGAGCAGCGCCAGGTCTGGGAGGTCGAGGCCCAGGTCAACTTCATCGCCGACGGCGGCCCGGCCAGGGTCGAGCTGGCACTGCCCGTGACGCAGCAGGGCTACCGCGTGCTGACCGAAAATACCGCGTCCTCCGGCTATGGGCTCAGCTTCCTCCAGGAACAGGGCGTCCGGCACGCGCAATGGGCGATTCGCAAGGCGGCCGGCGCCCAGCGCCTTTACTACTCGGTCCAGGTGCTCGTCGATCCGCGTGCCCGGGCGACGCCGGCCCCGCCGCCAGTCATCGAATCCCCGGTGGCCTGGGAGCCGCCCTACGATACGGCGGCCCGCGAGATCATCGATCAGGCGTGGCGCCATTCGGCCGATCCCTTCACCTTCGCTCACCGGCTGGTCGAGCGTTTCACCGACGCGCAGAGCGAGAACGCCCGCCTGCTGCTGACCCAGTACGACCGGGCCACGCTGCTGGTGCGCCTGCTCAACCAGGCCGGGGTGGCCGCCCGTCAGGTCAGCGGGCTGAGCCTGGAGGATGGCCGCCGCCGACAGCACCTGACGCCCTGGCTCGAGGTATTCGATGGCCGCGAGCGCATCCTGGTCGACCCGGTCACCGGCCGGCGGGGGCGCCCCGACAACCTGCTGCTGTGGGGCGCGGGCAGCCCTGCCGTGCTCGAGGTTCAGGGCGGCAGCCGCTCGCAGGTGAGCTTCTCGATGATTCGCCATAACGAGCCTGCCGCGGTGGCGGTGCGCAATCAGCGGGCCGAGGACACCCTGCTCAACTTTTCGATACACAGCCTGCCCCTGGAGGAACAGTCGCTGTTCAAGACGATCCTGCTGATCCCCATCGGGGCGCTGGTGGTGGTCATCCTGCGGGTGCTGGTCGGCATCAAGACCTCGGGGACCTTCATGCCGGTGCTGATCGCCCTGGCCTTCATACAGACCTCGCTGCTGACGGGCGTGGTGGGGTTCCTGCTGGTGGTGGCGGTGGGCCTGGTGATCCGCAGCTACCTGTCGTACCTCAACCTGCTGCTGGTCGCGCGAGTGTCGGCGGTGATCATCACGGTCATCGCCATCATCTCGCTGTTCTCGGTGCTGGCCTACCGGCTGGGCCTCAATGCCGGGCTGACGATCACCTTCTTCCCGATGATCATCCTCAGCTGGACCATCGAGCGGATGTCGATTCTCTGGGAAGAGGAAGGCCCCCGGGAGGTGCTGATACAGGGGGGCGGCAGCCTGCTGACGGCGGTGCTGGCCTTCCTGGCCATGAACAATCCCTGGGTGCGCCATCTCACCTTCAACTTCATCGGCCTGCAGCTGATCCTGATGGCGCTGATCCTGACGCTCGGCAACTACACCGGCTATCGCCTGCTCGAGCTGCGCCGCTTCAAGCCACTCGCGGAGGATTGAGAGCATGTGGGCACCGCCTTCCCGCCTGCGCGCCAGTGGCGTCATCGGCATGAACCGACGCAACATCCGCTACATCGGCCGCTACAACGACCGCCGCCACTACCCGCTGGTCGACGACAAGCTCAAGACCAAGCTGCTGGCCCAGCAGCACGGCATCACCACGCCGGCGCTGATCGGCACCGTGACCAGCCAGTTCGAGGTCAAGCAGGTCGCCGCCCTGGTGGCGGCGCAGGCCGGCTTCGTCATCAAGCCCGCCAAGGGCAGTGGCGGCAAGGGCATCCTGGTCATCGAACATCAGGACGGCGACGGCTACGTCAAGCCCAGCGGGCATCGCCTGCGGCGCGAGGATCTGGAGCGCCACGTCTCGAACATCCTCTCGGGGCTGTACTCCCTGGGCGGATCGCCGGATGTGGCGGTCATCGAGTCGCTGATCGCCTTCGACGAGACGCTGGCCCGCTATACCTACGAGGGCGTGCCGGACATCCGCGTGATCGTCTTCCGGGGCTATCCGGTCATGGCCATGATGCGCCTGTCCACCGCCGCCTCGGACGGCAAGGCCAACCTGCATCAGGGCGCCGTCGGGGTGGGACTCGACATGGCCTCGGGCCATGCCCTGCGCGGGGTGCAGCATGATCGCCCGCGCCACGACCATCCCGACACCGGCCATCCCCTGGCCGGCCTGCGTGTATCGCACTGGGACACCCTGCTGCACCTGGCCGCCAGCTGCTACGAGATGACGGCGCTCGGCTATCTGGGCACCGACATGGTGCTCGAT
The DNA here is from genome assembly GCF_020148005.1 of Modicisalibacter tunisiensis. Taxonomy (GTDB): domain Bacteria; phylum Pseudomonadota; class Gammaproteobacteria; order Pseudomonadales; family Halomonadaceae; genus Modicisalibacter; species Modicisalibacter tunisiensis. The sequence goes on from NZ_JAGXFD010000001.1 coordinate 2,656,573, forward strand.
CGCGACCACGGCCCCATGCTGCTCGAGCTCAACGCCCGTCCCGGACTGGCGATCCAGATGGCCAACGGCGAAGGGCTGCGGCGGCGCCTGGACACCGTCGAGCGTCAGGCGACAGGGATGAGTGTCGCACAGCGCGTGGCGTTCGCCCGCCGGCATTTCGCGCGGCACGGCGAGCTTCAGGACGCCGGGGGGCGTCTGGCTCGCGAGGAGGCGGACGCGTAGAATGTGTGTCCCTCGCAGCCGACGCATGCCGACATGCCCGATATCCAGACATTGACCCGACAGGCCGAACGCCAGTGCCAGCAGCGCGGCGTGCGCTTCACGCCGATTCGCCGCCGGGTGCTGGAGCTGATCGCCGACTCGTCCGGCGGACTCAAGGCCTACGACCTGCTCGACCGCCTGGCCGTCGAGCACGGCGCCGCGCGGCCGCCGACGGTCTATCGGGCCCTCGACTTCCTGATCGAGCAGGGGCTGGTGCATCGCATCGAGTCGCTCAATGCCTACGTGGCCTGCCCCTGCCCCGAGCATCATCACGGCTTCCAGCTGCTGATCTGCCGGCATTGCGGGCGTGTCGAGGAGCTGCATCTGGATGACGTCAGCGCCCAGCTCGGCGCCCGGGCGGCGGCGCTGGGGTTTGCGGTGGACCGCCAGACCATCGAGCTGCTGGGTGCCTGCGATGCCTGCCGGACCTCGGCGGCCGACGGCTGATCATTCCCTCGACCCGCGACGACACAGGCCGACCCCATGAACGATCTCTTCAAGACCCTGGAAACCGCCGAGCGCGGTGACACCCGCCCCGCCGAGAGCCTGCTGGCCGCCATGCGCTGGAATGCCGACGGGCTGGTGCCGGCGATCGCCCAGCAGCACGACAGCGGCGAAGTGCTGATGATGGCCTGGATGAACCGTCAGGCCCTGGAGGAAACCCTCAAGACCGGCCGGGTCTGCTACTGGTCCCGGTCGCGCGGCAAGCTGTGGCGCAAGGGCGAGTCATCCGGGCAGGTGCAAAAGCTCAAGCGCGCCTATCTGGACTGCGACGGCGATACCCTGCTGCTGGCGGTCGATCAGGCGGGGCCGGCCTGCCACTCGGGGCGGCGCAGCTGCTTCTACGTGGCCCTGGGTGAGACGCAAGGCGAAGTCGTCAGCGATCCGCTGATCGACCCGGCCACCCTGTATGGCGCCTCGCACTGACATCCGGGCCGGCCGCTGGCTGGCCTGGCCGCTGATCGGCCTGATCAAGGGCTATCAGTGGCTGATCAGCCCCCTGCTCGGCCCGCGCTGCCGTTTCTGGCCGAGCTGTTCCCGCTATGCCATCGAGGCCCTGCGCACCCACGGGGCGTTCAAGGGGAGCGCCCTCGCCGTGCGGCGCATCCTGCGCTGTCACCCCGGCTCGGCGGGCGGCATCGACCCGGTGCCGGGCGGGCCCAGCGAACAGCTGTGTCGTGACGATCCCGAGCTCGATGCGACCTTCCGTCCCCGAGACGCCGGCGATGCCCGTGAGGAGGCGGCCGCGCGGCGGGAGGGGCCGGGCGGCAGGAACTAGCCGGGGTCGTTCAGGCGGCTTCCTGCTCGGCGACGGCGTAGATGCGCTTGAGCATCGCGTGCAGGCCGTTGGAACGGGTCGGTGACAGATGCTTGTCGAGGCCGAGCTCCTCGAGGAAGGCCGGTGGCGTCGCGACGATCTCCGTGGCCGGGCGATCGTTGTAGATGCGCATCAGCACGGCGATCAGCCCGGAGACGATGGCGGCATCGGAGGTCGCCTGGAAGTGCAGCACGTCTCCCTGGCGCTCGTGATGGATCCACACGTTCGACTGACAGCCCTGGATCTTGTTCTCCGGCGTCTTCAGCGTCTCGGGAAAGGTCGGCAACTGCTTGCCCATGTCGATGATGTACTGGTAGCGGTCCATCCAGTTGTCGAAGAAGCCGAATTCCTCGACCAGTTCCGCCTGGGCTTGCTGGGCACTCATGTTCTCTCCTCCTGACTCGTCGGCGGCATTATAACGGCTCGCCGGCGCAGCGTCGTCCACCCTCAGGGCATGTCGCTCAGCCGGTGGGCGCCGATCTGGCGCTGCCACTCCTCGGCTTCGGCATGCAGGTAGCGGGCCGTGGTGTCGAGCCGGGAGTGGCGTGCGGTTCGGGCCAGGTAGCGCAGCTCCACGCCGGCCTGGGCCTGATGGGTAATCGCCGTGTGGCGCAGCCAGTGGGGCGTGGCCTCGGCCAGCCGGCCGGCCAGACGGGCCACGGCCTCGGGCGCCTCCGGGTCCGCTGCCAGAGCCTCGGCGGCCCGGGCGAAGGTCGCCTTGATCAGCCGGTAGAGCTGGTTGTCGCCGACGCCGCGCGTGCCGTCCAGCGCACGGATCACCGGCGCGTCCTCCTCCCCGGCGTCGGGCCTCGAGGGCAGGCCCAGATGCGCCCGCCACCTGCCGAGCAGCGTCATCATGTCCTCGGGTACCGGGATACGCGCGAGCTTGCCGCCCTTCCCCACTACCTGCCACCACCACAGCCCTTCCCGGCACTGGAAGTCCGCCATGCGGGCGTCGGTCATCTCGCGGATGCGCGGGGCCAGCAGGTAGCCGAAGCCGAAGACCAGCCGCCGACGCTGCCACAGCCGCCACTCGCGGAGTGTCGCGCCCTCCTCGGGCGGCCGGTTCAGCCAGCCCCAGAACCACTGCCAGAGCGGACGCTCGAGATAGCGTTCGATGCCGGGCTGGCGGTTGTCCAGACGGCGGCGCTTGTCGCGCATCAGGCGAAACGGGTTGTGGTCGATCCACCCCGCCTCCACCAGCCAGCTGCACAGCCCCTGCAGGATCGTCAGGCTCTGCCGGCGGCTGGCGGCGGACAGCGGCCCGCGAAACGGCCGCCACGCGGGGTGCGAACGACCACGCGGCGGACCGATCCAGCGTGACGCGGGCTGCGGATCGGTCAGGAAGGCCTCGAAGGCCTGCAGCGCCTGGCGATCGAGATCGGCCAGGCGCATGTCGCGCTCGGCGAGCCACAGCAGCAGCCGTTCGCCTTCCTTGCGGTAGGCGCGAAAGGTCTGCGGTGTCGCCCGGTACTCCTCGAGCCAGCGTCCCACGGCCTCGGCATCCGTGGTCGCCGCGATGCGCGAGAGGCGCGTGGCCAACGCCCCCTGTCGTGCCGTGGGTGACGCTTCGTCCAGGTGCGTCACGTCCAGCGACGTGATGGCCTGCGGCCCTGTCTCGCTGTCTGCCATGTCCTTTCCCGCCGCCTCCCCTGCCTCGTGGCTTTCCAGGATGCCCAGTGTCGCCACTACGGCCATGATTATCAAGATAAGGCGCGTAATCTTGAATTTCTTCCGAACAATATGCGTAGAATTCGTAATTACATAATACGTAAAATGGCGACAGGTCTATCGCGCTTGCAGTAAACTGCGTTGCACAAGCAGGATCGCGAATCGCTCGGGAGGAAAGGCATGGCACGCAGCGGAGTGCAGTACGCGGATGTACGGCAGGCCATCGAGGTGCTGCTCAAGCGCGGCGAGACGCCGGGGGTCCAGAAGATCCGCGAGGTGCTGGGCACGGGCAGTTTCACCACCATCAGCGAGCACCTGCGGGAATGGCGCACCCGCTGCGAGGAGAATCGTGACGAGCCGGCGACCAGCGAGCTGCCCGAGTCCATCACCGCGCTGATGCAGACACTCTGGGAGCAGGCACAGGCGGCGGCCGCCGACGAGCTGGCGCACTACCGCGAGGCGGCCGACAAGGCGGTTGCGGCGGCACGGGAAGAGTCGGCACAGGCGCGCCGCGAGGCGGAAGATGCCCGCGAACGGGAGAAGGCCCTCAACGAGCACCTGACCCAGGCACAGCAGCAGTTGCAGGCGCAGAGTGCGGAGCTGGCAAGGCAGCAGGCGGCCCGCGAGGCCGCGGAACGACACGGCGAACAGCTCGCCGAGCGCTGCGCGCAGCAGCAGGCCGAGCTGGCCGATGAACAGGTGCGCCGGGAGCGTCTTGCCGAGACGCACCAGGCTGCCCTGGAAGAACAGCAGGCCGAGTGGCGCAAGCGGCTGGATCAGGAGGAAACGCGCAACGAGACGGCCGAGGGCCGGCTCATGACCCTGCTCGACGAGGCGCGCCAGGAACGCCAGCGCAATGAAAGGCAGCTTCAGCAGCGCCTGTCGTCGCTGGAAACGCGGCTACGGGAGGCGGATGAGGCATTGCGCGAGGCGCGGCGGGAACAGGCGGAAGCCCAGGCCGCACAGCGCGAGGCCCAGTGGTCACTGCAGCAGGCCGACGCCGCGCTGCAGGAGGCCCGGCGCCGGGAAGAGGCCCGCGAGGCGGATGCCCAGGGCTATCGGCAGGAACGTGACGAGGCACGCGAGAAGCTGCGCGAGACGGAGGCGCGGCTGGCTCGATTGCCGCTGCCACCCTTCGTCTACTGAAGTGCCGATGGAGGCAACGGGTCCCGGCACCGTGCGGTGCCGGGGCCTTGCGCTGTCAGGCGGCCGGCGTCGCGGCGCTTCAGCGGTAGTAGGCGTTGGTGTTGTCGGTGTGGTCGGTCACGTCACGGATGCCGGACAGTTCGGGAATGCGCTCCAGCAGGGTCTTCTCGACGCCCTCCTTGAGGGTCAGGTCGACGGCCGCGCAGCCCTGGCAGCCCCCGCCGAACTGCAGCACGGCGTAGTTCTCGTCGGTGAGCTGGATCAGGCGGATCTCGCCGCCGTGGGCCGCCAGGCCGGGATTGATCTCGCTGTAGAGGATGTAGTTGATGCGATCCTCCAGCGGGCTGTCGGCATTGACCTTGGGCATCTTGGCGTTGGGCGCCTTGATGGTCAGCTGGCCGCCCATGCGGTCGGCGTTGAAATCGACCACCGCCTCCTCGAGGAACGGCACGCTGTGGGTGTCGACGAAGACGGTGATCTTGTCCAGCGTCATCTTCTCGTCGCTCGGCTCTTCCTCACCGGGGCGGCAGTAGGCCAGGCAGGTCTCGGCATAAGGCGTGCCCGGCTGGGTGATGAAGATGCGCACCGCGATTCCCTCGACGTTCTGCTTGGCCAGCAGTTCGGCAAGGTAGTCCTGGGCGCTGTCGGTAATCTGGATGCTCTCGCTCATCAGTCGGGTCCCGTCAGGGTTGAAGATTTTCCTGACATGGTAAGAAAAAACCCCGGCAGGCACAATCCTGACTGAAATACTGGGTTTTAGGCGGCGAGTCCCGCCGCCGTTACGAGTCTGGTAGGATGTGGCACCCGACAGGGCCGGCCCGCGGGGCGCGAGCCCTGACCGCAAGGTGGCCTTGCCGCCCCTCGCGACAGGACATACCGAAAAACGACGCTGCTGGAGACACATGCCGACCATGGCTGCCGCTACGCTCACTTCGATGCTTTCGCCCAGGGTGGCCGCGTGCCTGCCCGAAACGCTCGCCCGGACGCTCGAACAGCGCATCCTGCTGCTCGACGGCGGCATGGGGACAATGCTGCAGAACGCCCGGCTGAGCGAAGCCGAGTTCCGCGGCGAGCGTTTCGGCGACTGGCCGAGCCAGCTGCAGGGCAACAACGACCTGCTGGCGCTGACCCAGCCCGAGCTGGTGTGCCGGATTCACCGCGACTACCTCGAGGCCGGCGCCGACATCGTCGAGACCAACACCTTCAACAGCACGCGGCTGTCCCAGGCCGATTACGGCATGGAAGCGCTGGTCGTCGAGCTCAACCGAGAGGCCGCCCGCCTGGCGCGCTCGGTGTGCGATGCGGTGGGCGAGGAAACCGGTGTGCCGCGCTATGTCGCCGGGGTGCTGGGGCCGACCAGCCGCACCGCCTCGCTGTCGCCGGACGTCAACGACCCCGCCAAGCGCAACGTGACCTTCGACGCCCTGCGCGAGAACTACTACGAGGCCGCCGAGGCGCTGATCGACGGCGGCGTCGATGTCATCCTCATCGAGACCATCTTCGACACCCTGAACGCCAAGGCGGCGATCTATGCCCTCGAGGAGCTGTTCGCCGCACGCGGCGCGCGGTTGCCGGTGATGATCTCGGGCACCATCACCGATGCCTCGGGGCGCACCCTCTCGGGCCAGACCACCGAGGCGTTCTGGAACTCGATCCGTCATGCCTCGCCGCTCTCGGTGGGCCTGAACTGCGCGCTGGGCGCGGCCGAGCTGCGCCCCTACCTCGAGGAGCTGTCCGCCAAGGCCGACACCCTGGTCTCGGCCCACCCCAATGCCGGGTTGCCCAACGAATTCGGCGAGTACGACCAGACGCCCGAGGAGATGGCGGCGATCATCCGCGAGTTCGCCGAAAGCGGGCTGGTCAACGTCATCGGCGGCTGCTGCGGCACCACGCCCGAACACATCGCGGCGATCCGCGAGGCGGTCGACGGCGTCGCGCCCCGGCGCCTGCCCGAGCGTCCAAAGGCCTGCCGGCTGTCCGGCCTCGAGCCGTTCAACATCGAGGCCGACTCGCTGTTCGTCAACGTCGGCGAGCGCACCAACGTCACCGGCTCGGCGCGTTTCAAGCGGCTGATCAAGGAAGAGGATTTCACCACGGCGCTGGAAGTGGCGCTGGAGCAGGTCGAGAACGGCGCCCAGGTGATCGACATCAACATGGACGAGGGGATGCTCGACTCCCAGGAGGCGATGGTCCACTTCCTCAACCTCGTCGCTTCCGAGCCGGACATCGCCCGGGTGCCGATCATGATCGATTCCTCCAAGTGGTCGATCCTCGAGGCCGGCCTCAAGTGCATCCAGGGCAAGGCGGTGGTCAACTCGATCTCGCTCAAGGAGGGCGAGGACGCCTTCCGCGAGCAGGCCACCGTCTGCCGTCGTTTCGGCGCCGCCATCGTGGTGATGGCCTTCGACGAGCAGGGCCAGGCCGACACCTTCGAGCGCAAGACCGAGATCAGCGAGCGCGCCTATCGCCTGCTGGTCGACGAGATCGGCTTCCCGGCCGAGGACATCATCTTCGATCCCAACATCTTCGCCATCGCCACCGGCATCGAGGAGCACGACAACTACGCCGTCGACTTCATCGAGGCGACCCGCTGGATCACCACCCACCTGCCCCATGCCATGGTGTCCGGCGGGGTGTCCAACGTGTCGTTCTCGTTCCGCGGCAACAATACCGTGCGCGAGGCGATCCACTCGGTGTTCCTCTACCACGCCATCCAGGCCGGGCTGACCATGGGCATCGTCAACGCCGGTCAGCTGGCGGTCTACGATGACCTGCCCGAGGAGCTGCGCGAGGCGGTCGAGGACGTGGTGCTCAACCGTCGCAGCGACGGCACCGAGCGGCTGCTCGACCTCGCCGAGCGCTACAAGGGTGACGGTTCCGGCGGGGCCAGGAAGGAAGATCTCGAGTGGCGCGGCTGGCAGGTCGAGAAGCGCATCGAGCATGCGCTGGTCAAGGGCATCACCGCCTACATCGAGGAAGACACCGAGCTGGCCCGTCAGCGTGCCGAGCGCCCCATCGAGGTGATCGAGGGGCCGCTGATGGACGGCATGAACGTGGTCGGCGACCTGTTCGGTGCCGGCAAGATGTTCCTGCCCCAGGTGGTCAAGTCGGCGCGCGTGATGAAGCAGGCGGTGGCCTACCTGATTCCCTACATCGAGGCCGAGAAGAGCGAGGATTCCCAGGCCAAGGGCAAGATCGTCATGGCCACGGTCAAGGGCGACGTGCATGACATCGGCAAGAACATCGTCGGCGTCGTCCTGCAGTGCAACAACTACGAGGTCATCGACCTCGGCGTGATGGTGCCGGTGGAGAAGATCCTGCAGACCGCCCGCGAGGAAAACGCCGACATCATCGGACTTTCGGGGCTGATTACCCCCTCGCTGGACGAGATGGTGCATGTCGCCAAGGAGATGCAGCGTCAGGGCTTCGACATTCCGCTGCTGATCGGTGGCGCGACCACCTCCAAGGCGCACACCGCGGTGAAGATCGATCCGGGCTACGAACATCCGGTGATCTATGTCACCGACGCCTCCCGCGCCGTCGGCGTGGCCGGCCGGCTGCTCTCGCCCGGCCTCAAGGCGGCCTATGTCGACGAGATCCGCGCGGAGTACGAGACGGTCCGCGAGCGCAACGCCAGGCGCCGCCCCAAGGCCGCCGACATCAGCTACGCCGAGGCCCGCGAGCGGCGCTTCCAGCCGGACTGGTCCGCCTACACGCCGCCCGCGCCGACCTTCACCGGCCTCAAGGCGTTCGATGACTACGACCTCGAGGAGCTGGTCGAGCGCATCGACTGGACGCCCTTCTTCATGAGCTGGCAGCTCAGCGGCAAGTACCCAAAGATCCTCGATGACGAGGTGGTCGGCGAGGCAGCGCGCAACCTGTTCGCCGACGCCCGGGCGATGCTGCGCAAGCTGATCGACGAGAAGCGCCTGACCGCCCGCGGCGTGATCGGCTTCTGGCCGGCCAACGTCGTCGACGATGACGTCATCGAGGTCTACGCCGATGACGCTCGCGAGACGGTGATCGAGCGGCTGCACCATATTCGCCAGCAGACCACCCGCAACCGCGACGGCGTCTGCTACAGCCTGGCCGACTTCATCGCGCCCAGGGACAGCGGCCGGTCCGACTGGATCGGCGGCTTTGCGGTGACCACCGGCCACGGCGCCGACGCCCTCGCCGCCGAGTACGAAGCCGCGGGTGATGACTACAACGCGATCATGGTCAAGGCCCTGGCCGATCGGCTGGCGGAGGCCTTCGCCGAGCGCATGCACGAGCGGGTACGCAAGGAGTTCTGGGGCTATGTGCCCGACGAAACACTCGACAACGATGCACTGATTGCCGAGAAATACCAGGGCATCCGGCCGGCCCCGGGCTACCCGGCCTGTCCGGATCACACCGAGAAGGCCACGCTGTTCCGCCTGCTCGATGCCGAGGCCAATTCCGGCCTGGAACTGACCGACAGTTTCGCCATGTGGCCGGCGGCCGCGGTCTCGGGCTGGTACTTCGCGCACCCGGAGTCGAAATACTTCTCCACCGGCAAGATCACCCGGGATCAGGTCGAGGCGCTGGCCGAGCGCAAGGGCATGACGCTCGGTGAGCTGGAGCGCTGGCTGTCGCCGGTGCTGGGGTACGACCCCGCGGAATGATCGACGCCGCCCGCAGCCAGGTGATTCTTCGCCTGGCGCTGCCGATCATCGGCGGCATGCTCTCGCAGAGCCTGCTTAACCTGGTGGATGCCGCCTTCGTCGGCACGCTGGGCGAGGTGCCGCTGGCCGGCGTGGGGCTGGGCGGCTATGCCATGTTCCTGATCACGGCGGTGGTGTTCGGGCTGTCCTCGGGGGTGCAGTCCCAGACCGCCCGCCGCCATGGCGAGGCTGCCTATGCGCGCCGCGCCCAGCCCCTCGAGGCCGGGCTGCTGATCGCCCTGGCGCTCGCCCTGCCGCTGACCGCGCTCTGCCTCTGGCAGGCGCCGCGGCTGATCGGGCTGCTGACCGGTCAGCCGGACGTCGCGGCGGTCGCCGTGGCCTATCTGCGCTGGCGCCTGGTGGGGCTGGTGCCGATCGCCCTGATCTTCTGCTTTCGCGGCTACTGGAACGGCATCCAGCAGACCCGCATCTATCTGGGCATCATGCTGGTCACCCATGCCCTCAACGTGGCGGTCAGTGCCGGGCTGATCTTCGGCCTGGCGGGCTTGCCCGATCTGGGCGCCGCCGGCGCCGGGGCCGGGACCACCGTGGCCCTGATGGTGGCCCTGCTGCTGTGGGGAATCAGCAGCTGGCGCCACACGCAGCGCACCCGCGAACGCTGGCGATGGCCTCGCCTCGCCGTCATACGCCGCACGCTGGCACTGGCCACCCCCCACTCCTTCCAGCAGATGTGGTTCGCCGGCGGTTACGCGGCCCTGTTCTGGATTCTCGGCCAGATCGGCACCGCCAGTGTTGCCGTGGGACATGTGCTGGTCAACCTGTCACTGCTGCTGATCCTGCCCGGGGTCGGCCTGGGACTGGCGGCGATGAGCCTGGTGGGCCAGGCGCTGGGCCGCGACACCCCGCATGATGCCCACCGCTGGGGCTGGGACGTGGTGCGCGTGGCCTGGGTCTGCCTGTCGGTGCTGGCCCTGCCGATGCTGATCTTCCCCGACACGGTGCTGGGCGTCTTCCTCCCCGCGGATCTGGTCCCGCTCGGCCGCCTGCCGCTGCGACTGACGGCGCTGATGATCGTGCTCGACGCCGCCGCCATCGTGCTCGGCCAGGCCCTGCTGGGGGCCGGTGCCAACCGCACGGTCATGGCGCTGACCCTGGCCCTGCAGTGGCTGGTGTTCCTGCCCCTGGCCTGGTGGGTCGGCGTCCACCAGGGAGCCGGGCTGCTCGGTGTCTGGTGGGCGCAGCTCGGCTACCGGGGGCTCAACTCGCTGTCGTTCGCGATGGTCTGGCAGCGTCGTCGCTGGCAGCAGGTAGTCGTGTAGCGGCAGCGCAAGAACGGTTCGGCCCCTTACCGGCGCCAGGCACCTTTTAATAACCATAAAATCAGAAAGTATGATTATTTATTCTTTCATAGAATAAACCCGGCGGAGTATGGTCAGGGCATGGCATGGATCCCATTTCGCCCTGACTAGCAGGACAACTCCGGTATGTATCGGTACGACTCTTACGACCAGACACTTGTCGACGAGCGCGTCGCCCAGTTCCGCGATCAGATGCGTCGCTATCTCGAAGGCAAGATCAGCGACGAGGAATTTCTGCCGCTGCGCGTGCAGAATGGCCTCTACGTCCAGCGTCATGCGCCGATGCTGCGCATCGCCATCCCCTACGGCATGCTGGCGTCCTACCAGCTGCGCAAGCTGGGGGAAATCGCGGCGCGTTACGACCGCGGCTACGGCCACTTCACCACGCGTACCAACCTGCAGTTGAACTGGCCGAAGATGGAAGACGTGCCGGATATTCTGGCGGAGCTGGCCAGCGTGCAGATGCACGCCATCCAGACCAGCGGCAACGACATCCGCAACACCACCACCGACCAGTTCTCGGGCATCGCCGCCGATGAAGAGGTCGACCCGCGGCCGTGGTGCGAGCTGATCCGCCAGTGGTCCACCTTCCACCCGGAATTCGCCTATCTGCCGCGCAAGTTCAAGATTGCCGTGACCGGCGCCGCCGAGGATCGTGCCGCCATCCAGGTTCACGACGTGGGCCTGCGCCTGTGGCGCGACGACAACGGCGAGGTCCGCGTGCGCGTGCTGGCCGGTGGCGGCCTGGGCCGCACGCCGATGATCGGCGACGTGGTGCGCGAGGACCTGCCCTGGCAGCACCTGCTGACCTATCTCGAGGCCATCCTGCGGGTCTACAACCAGTTCGGCCGCCGCGACAACAAGTTCAAGGCGCGCATCAAGATCCTGGTCAAGGCACTGGGCATCGAGGAGTTTCGCCGGCGGGTCGAGGCCGAATGGGCGCACCTCAAGGAGGGGCCCCAGACGCTGACCGACGAGGCGGTCGCCGCCGTCGCCGCGCACTTCGTCGACCCCGAGCGCCGCGCAATCTCCGATGACGCCATCGCCGACTTCGAGCAGCTGCGCCGTGACAATCGGGCCTTCGCGCGTTTCGTCAGCAACAACGTCACCGACCACAAGGTGCCGGGCTACAAGGCCGTGACGCTGTCACTGAAGCGGCGTGCCCATTCGCCGGGGGACGTCACCTCCGAGCAGATGGCCGCCATCGCCGACCTGGCCGACGAGTTCGGGTACGGCGAGCTGCGCGTCACCCACGAGCAGAACCTGGTGTTCACCGATGTCCCGGTGGACCGGCTGGAAGACCTCTGGCAACGCCTCGATGCGCTGGGCATGGCCAACCCCACCGTCGGAACGCTCGCGGATCTGATCTGCTGCCCCGGCGGCGACTACTGCTCGCTGGCCAACGCCAAGTCGATTCCCGTCGCCCAGGCCATCCAGGAACGCTTCGAGGACCTGGACTTCCTCTACGACCTGGGGCCGCTGGAGCTCAACATCTCCGGCTGCATGAATGCCTGCGGCCATCACCATGTCGGCCACATCGGCATCCTGGGCGTCGACAAGAAGGGCGAGGAGTACTATCAGGTGTCGCTGGGCGGCAGCCAGGGCAACGCCTCCTCGCTGGGCAAGATTCTCGGCCCGTCCTTCTATCGCGAGGATGTGCCGGCCGTCATCGACAAGCTGCTGCAGGTCTATGTCGGCGAACGCACGCCCGAGGAAACCTTCCTCGACACCTATCGCCGCATCGGTATCAAACCCTTCAAGGAGCGTGTCTATGCCTGAGTCACAGACCGATCGTCCGCTGATTCTCGATCGCCGCATCGCCACGGATGCCTGGACCCTGTGCGAGAGCCTGGCCGAGCGCCCTGCCGGTCGTCCGGCGATCGTGCCGCTGGAGGAGTGGCTGGCCGCCGACGAGCGCGCCGAGCTGGCGCCCTGGCTGCCGAGCGATACCGAGGTGACACCGGCACTCGCCGAGAGCCTGCGCATGGCGCCGCTGGTGGCCATCGACTTCCCGAAGTTCACCGACGGCCGGGGCTACAGCATCGCCCGGCTGCTGCGGGAACGGTTCGGCTATCTGGGCGAGATTCGTGCCGTGGGCGACGTGCTGATCGACCAGCTGTTCTACATGAGTCGCTGCGGGTTCAATGCCTTCTCGCTGCGTCCCGACCAGATCGTCGAGGATGCCCTGGCGGCGCTCAACACCTTCAGCCTCAGCTATCAGCCGGGCACCGATATCGGCGAACCGCTGTTCCGGCGCCGGTTGCGTGAACGCACCCGGCACGCGGAAGCTGCGCTCGCCTGAATCACCCGAGCGGCCCTGACGGGCCGCTCTCTCGTTGCGGGCTAGCCGCGGCGCTTCTGCTGGCGTTCGCGGTTGGCGGCTCGCGCTCGCTCGGACTTGCGCAGCATGACATAGGTGGCCCCCAGCCCGCCGTGGAACGGCTGGGCGGAGACATAGGCCTGCACCGTCTCGAACTGGGCGAGCCACTTGGCCACGTAGGAGCGCACCACGTTGGCATGGCTGTCCACCGCCTTGCCGCGACCGTGCACCACCAGCAGGCAGCGCAGGTCGTGCTCGCCCCCCTCCTGAATGAAACGGAACAGCGCCTGGCGGCATTCGCGCACCGGCCGGCCGATCAGGTGCAGCCGGGCTTCCGGGGCATACTCGCCCTGGCGCAGCCGGTCGGCGACGCCGGTCTGCACGCCGGGCCGGCGATACTCGACGGGATCGTCCTTCGGCAGCAGGTCGACGAACTCGTCGCTGAGAAAGTTGGCGGCCTCCTCCTCGGCCTGGGCGCTGGCGCGCCGTGCCAGCTGGGCCTCGTCGGGTTCCGGTGCGGGCGTCGACACATCCGCCCTGTCGCGCCCCTTGGTCAACGGGCGCACCTTGCCGCCCATCAGGGCCGTGAAGTCCGCATCCTGGTGATGCTGCTGCATGGCGACACCCTCCCTCTTGGTCCGAATCTCGATGTTAGCAAAGGAACGAGGCCAGCCTAAGCTTCCCGGCTTGGGAAAGTGGAGACAGCTGTGGCAGGGTCCGGAGAGCAATCGACAAGGAGGCGCGCGTGAAACGATGGCTGATCCTGGCGCTGGCGGGGCTGCTCGCTCTCGGCGCCATGACGGCGGGCTATGCCTGGTACACCTTCGCCAGCCCCTGGGGCTATGCGCGCCCGGCCGGGATGGCAGCGATCGCGCCGGGCGAGCATCGGGTCTTCGTCTATGGCACCCTGCGTCATGGCGTGGTGCGCTGGCTGGTCTACGGCGACTGGGGCGATCCCGCCTCGGCGACCCTGCCGGGGTACGTTCGCGATGAACTGGATATCGTGCCGCAGCCCGGCGGGCGCGTACCGGGGGCGCTGCTCAGGGTCGATGCCGGTGAACTGGCGCGGCTGGATCGCTACGAGCGGCTGGGTGTGCGCTACCGGCGGGTGCGCGTCACCCTGGCCGATGGCCGACAGGCCTGGGTCTACGACCGCCTCGACCCCGAGGAGTAATGCCGTCGACTCTCCCGGTTCTCGGCGCATGGGGTAGAATGAGGATTCCATCCACCACGGCAGACAAGGACTTACGAGTGACGACCCTGACTCTCCTGCACAACCCGCGCTGCTCCAAGTCCCGTGAGGCGCTCGCCCTGCTCGAGTCACGCGGCGTCGATGTCACGGTACGGCGCTACCTCGATGACCCGCTCGATCGCGAGGAACTGCAGGCACTGGCCGCCCGCCTCGACGCCCCGACCGAGACCCTGCTGCGCCGCAACGAGGCGGAATGGAAGGCGCTCGGCCTCGAGGCGCCCTCCGAGGCGCAGATGCTCGAGGCGATTGCCGAGCATCCGCGCCTGCTGCAGCGCCCGATTCTCGACCGCGGCGACAAGGCCGTGATCGGCCGCCCGCCGGAAGCGATCCTGGCCCTGCTCGAGACTCGCTAGACCGCCGCTTTCCCCATTGCCTGCTGACAAGGAACGCCCATGAGTGCAACACGTCCCTACGTGCTGGTCCTCTACTATTCGCGCCACGGCGCGACCCGCACCCTGGCCGAGCAGGTCGCCGCGGGGGTCGAGAGCCTGGGCGACATCGATGCCCGGCTGCGCACGGTGCCGCCCGTATCGCCGACCTGCGAGGCCGTCGATCCCGAGATCCCCGAGTCCGGCGCCGTCTATGCCACGCTCGATGACCTGCGCCACTGTGCCGGGCTGGCGCTGGGCAGCCCGACGCGCTTTGGCAACATGGCGTCGCCGTTGAAGTATTTCCTGGATACCAGCAGCGAGCTGTGGCTCAACGGGGCATTGATCGACAAGCCGGCCACGGCCTTCACCTCCACGGCCAGCCTGCATGGCGGGCAGGAAGCCACCCTGCTGAGCATGCTGATTCCGCTGCTGCACCACGGCATGGTCTATGCCGGCGTGCCCTACAGCGAGACGGCGCTGCTCGCCACCACCAGCGGCGGCACGCCCTATGGCACGAGTCATGTTGCGGGCGGTCGCAACGAGCGCGATGTCGACGAGACCGAACGCCATCTGGCCAAGGCGCAGGGGCGGCGCATCGCTCGGCTGGCCAGGGCGCTGCATGCGGAGACGAGCCATGCCTGAAGCAGAGCGTGGCGTCATCGACCGACGCACCCGACAGGCGCGCCTGGGAGTGATCATCAGCCTCGTCGTCCTGTTCTGCCTGGTGGGGCTCGGTGGCTGGCAGCTCCGGGCCAGCGAGTCGGTCGGCTGGGCCCCGATCCTAGTGCGGATGCTGCCCCTGATCCTGTTCCTGCCCAGCGTCCTGACACGCCGCCCGCGCGGCCACCTCTGGCTGGCCTTCGTCAGCGTGCTGTATGTCGCCCAGGGCATCACCATCGCCAACCTGCCCGATCGGTTCTGGTGGGGTGTGCTGGAGTGCCTGGCGGCCGCGGCGCTGGGCATCTCCAGCCTGGCCTACGCGCGCTGGCGGCGGCGTCAGTGCGCCGCCTGAGGCCTTCCAGCGCGCTGATCCTGGCGATGCTCGGGCTGAGCATCGTCGCCAGCCTGCTTCACTGGCCGCTATGGCCGGCCGCCATCCTCAGCTGGCTGGCCACGTTGCGCCTGGCCCGCCAGCTGCCCAGTGCCTCGCGGCGCCAGGCACTGTGGCTGGGGGGCGCCGGCGTGGGCTTCTGGGTGGTGGCCCTGTGGCGCGGCACGCCTGCCTCCCTGCTGCAGGCTCTGGCCATCAACCAGACGCTGCTGATGATGTTTGCCGGCGTGAGCTTCCTGTCGATGGCGGCACCACGGCCGCAGGCTGCCGACGCCCGGCACGACGGTGCCCGGCACGACGGCAGCCTGCTGGGCACGCTGGTGGGCGTTCACCTGTTCGGGGCCGTGATCAACCTGTCGGCGCTGTTCCTGTTCGCCGATCGCATGCAGTTCGAACGGGGGCTTTCCCGACGCCAGGCCATGGTGCTGGGTCGTGCCTTTCCTGCCGCGGCGGCCTGGTCGCCCTTCTTCGTGGCCATGGGGGTGGCACTGACCTATGCGCCGGGGCTGGAGTTCACCGCGCTGCTGCCCTGGGGGCTGGCCTGCGCGGGCGTGCTGCTGACCCTGACCGCCCTGGATGTCCTGCGCGTCGAGGGGCCGTTCCAGGGCTACCCGCTGTCGCCGGGGACCCTGCTGCTGCCGGGCGTGCTGGCGCTGGCCGTGCTGCTCTGGCACAGCTGGCGACCGGAGATGGGCATCCCGCTGATCATCAGCGTGGTGGCACCTGTCGCTGCCCTGCTGCTGGCGCCCCGGGGCGAGCGCCAGGTCCGCCTGCGACAGCAGCTCGATCACGGCCTGGCCCGCCTGATGCCGCAGTTCGCGCTGTTTCTGGCGGCGGGCGTGCTCTCCAGTGGTCTGAGCGCGCTGCTGGCCAGCTGGCCGGACGGACCGGTGCTGCCCTTTGCGCATTTCGGTCACCTGCAGGCCTGGCTGACGCTGGGGGTCATCGTGTCGCTGGCCTTCGTCGGCATCCACCCGCTGGTGGGTGTGACCACGCTGGCGCCCCTGCTGGCTTCCCTGCACCCCGAGCCGACGCTGCTGGGCATGGTGTTCCTGATGGGCTGGGCGCTGGGCACCGGCAGCAGCCCGCTGTCGGGAAGCAACCTGGTGCTGTGCTCGCGCTACGGCGTGGCGCCTCGCGAGATGCTGTGCTGGAACCTGCCCTATGCGGTCGTCGGCTGGCTGGCCTGCGGGGGGATTCTGGCACTCCGGGCCTGGCTCGGCTGAGCAGCCTTATCCCGACTCGCCTATGGTAAGAGCGAAGCCCGCCGATGCGGGTGATCGGCAAGCGACTCGGAGGCGAGCATGAAAGGACTGCGAATCCTGTGGCCCGTGCTGGGCCTGGTCGGGCTGCCCGCCACGGCCGGCGCCGACCCCATCGATGATGCCATCATCTACCGGCAGTCCGCCATGGAGGTCATGGCCTGGCAGCTGCAGCCGATGGCCGACATGGCCAGGGGCGAGACCCCCTATGATGCCGAGACCTTCGCCGAGCGCGCCCGGCATCTCGAGGCGCTGGCTCCCCTGCCCTGGGAAGGTTTCATCGAGGGCTCCTATTCACGCGGGGGCACGGCGGCCTCCGCGACGATTGCGGCGCAGCCGGAGGATTTTCGCGGCAAGGCCGAGGCCTTCGAGCAAGCCGTCCGGGCGCTGACGCAGGCCGCCGGTGACGGCAGCTTCGACGCGGCCAGGGCGGCCCTGGTGGACGTGGCCCGCTCCTGCAAGGCCTGCCACGACGCCTATCGCGAATAGCAAGGCGGGCTCACAGCCACTCCAGGATGGCGGTCAGGGCCAGCACGGCGATTGACGCGCTGGCCCAGGCTCGCCAGCCCGATACCGGCTGGTCATCGCCATCCCGCACAGGCCGGGCCAGGCGCTTGCGGCCGCTGAACATGGCGCCGACCAGGGCCTCGCCGCGCAGGCGATGCAGCAGGATCGCCAGCAGATGAATGCCCACCAGCACAAACAGCAGGTTGCCGTTGACATGGTGCAGGGTCACCAGCCAGGCGATGGCGTCGGCCTCGAAGCGCCTGGCCAGCGGCGCGGAAAATAGGATGCCGTCGCTCATGAACAGGCCGGACGTCGCCTGTAAGGTCAGTGATACCAGCAGCAGCAGGGTCATCCAGCCACCGAGTGGATTGTGACCGACATAAAGGTCGGGCCGGCGCCGGAACCAGCTCGCGGTATAGCGCCAGACCGTCCGCGGCGATCGACAGAGCTCCCGCAGCCGGGCATGACGGCTGCCGACGAGGCTCCACAGCCAGCGAAAGACCAGCAGCGCCAGGATGGTGTAACCGGCCCGCGCGTGCCATTCGACCGGAAAGGCCAGCGGCTGGCCACTGGTCTTGATGGTGTACCAGGACACCAGGATCGCGGCCACCAGCGACCAGTGAAACAGGCGGACGGGCAGGTCCCAGGCCTTGTATACCTTCATGGGGGCTCCTTCCTGTAGCCAGATGGCGCTTTAATCAGCAAAATACAATGCAGCGCGCCCATGCGGCGCCGATGATGACCCATGGACTGAATGGAGTATAGGCGTGTCACCTGCGTTGCATTCCTGGCGGCATGCCGCGATCCAGACCCTTCCGGTGATGTTCGGCTACCTGCCCCTGGGGGCCGCGTTCGGGGTGCTGTACATGCAGCTCGGCCTGCCCTGGTGGGGGGCGCCGCTGATGTCGCTGTTCATCTACGCCGGTGCCGGCCAGTTCCTGGCCGTGACCCTGCTGGCCAATCATGCCGGTCTGGTCGAAGTCGCGGTCGCGTCGTTCATGCTCAACTCGCGGCACCTGTTCTACGGCCTGTCGCTGCTCAAGCGGTTTCGCGGGGCCGGCTGGCGCAAGCCCTACATGATCTTCTCGCTGACCGACGAGACCTATTCGCTGCTGACCAGCCAGGCCCGCCAGCAGGATCTCGGCGTGGCGACGCATCGACTGGCGGCCCGCATCGGGGCGCTCAACCAGCTGTGGTGGGTGCTGGGCACGCTGCTTGGCACCCTGGCCGGCGCCACCTTGAACATCGACGGACGGGGGCTCGACTTCGCGCTGACGGCCCTGTTCATCGTGCTCACGCTGGAACAGGCCGCGCGCCTGCGCCAGGCCCTGCCCTTCCTGATTGCGCTGACCACCGGCCTGGGTGCCATCCTGCTGCTGCCGGAACGACACCTGCTGCTGGGCGCGATCGGTGCCGCCAGCCTGCTGCTGCTGGTGCACTACCGGCTGCACCGTCAGCCACAGGAGGCACGGACATGAGCGACCTCGAGTTACTGGCCTTCATCGGTGTCTGCACCCTGGCGACCTTCCTGACCCGCGTGCTGCCCTTCGTGGCGCTGTCACGCCAGGCCGATCATCCGTTGATACTGCACCTGGGGCGCTACCTGCCGCCGGCGGTCATGGCGATCCTGGTGATCTACGCTCTGCGTCACCTGGCGCCCTGGAGCGCGGGACAGCTGAATGTATCACCGCAGGGCGTACCGCTGATCCTGGCCTCACTGGCCGTCGTTTTCCTGCACCTGTGGCGTCGCAATGCGCTGTTGTCGATCGTCGGGGGAACCGGCCTGTACATGGTGCTGATCCAGCTGGTCTGGCCCTAAAACGGCGGTTGTCGTGCACGCATCCTGAGCCAGGTCACGGTCGGGCCACAACAGTGTCGATGAGCCGTTTTTCGGGTTGAGCCCGCCAGCATCACGGGCGATGATGAAGGGAAACTTCAGGAGAGCACCATGACTACCGACATTGCCGACGTGCGTCGCAACTACAGCGGGGATCACCTCGATATCCGCAACAGCCCCGACTCGCCGGTCACGCTGTTCGAGGACTGGCTTGCCCAGGCGTTGAAGCAGGAAAACGACGACGCCAATGCCATGACGCTGGCCACCGTCGACAGCCTGGGCATGCCGCATGCCCGCATCGTGCTGCTCAAGGGAGTCGATGAACACGGGCTGGTCTTCTATACCAGCTACCAGAGTCACAAGGGCGCGGAGCTGGCCAATGTGCCGCATGCCGCCCTGGTCTTCTGGTGGCCGGTACTGCAGCGCCAGGTTCGCATCGAGGGGCGCGTCGTCCAGGTCGAGGACGGCGAGTCGGATCGCTACTTCCAGAGCCGCCCCCGGGCCAGCCAGCTGAGTGCCTGGATCTCCCAGCAGGGCGTGGAGATCCCCGATCGCGAATGGCTGGAAGAACGGCGCCATCGCTTCGAGCAGCTCTATACCGATCAGTCGATCGACCGTCCGCCTCATTGGGGAGGCTACCGGGTCGTGCCGGAGGTGTTCGAATTCTGGCAGGGACAGTCCGATCGGCTGCATGACCGGCTGCGCTATCGTCGCCATGACAACGACTGGATCAAGGTTCGCCTGGCACCGTGAATCCTGGCCCCGTCCATCGGGCGGGTCGCCTTCCCTTGCCCGGTTCGACGGTTCTCGCTCCATGAAAAACGCCCGGCCATTCGGCCGGGCGTTTTGCGTGAAAGCAGGTGTCGCAGGCGACAATCAGCTGTCGATGCCCTGCGTCCACTGCTTGACCACGTCCGGGTGCTCGTCGACCCACTTCTGGGCGTTCTCGTAGGGGTCGGAATCTTCCTTCTGATTCATCAGCATGACCTGACCCATCTGCTCCGGGGTCCAGTGGAAGTTGTCGAGCAGCTGGTAGACCGCCGGCATGTCTTCCTTCAGGCCCTTGCGCGCGATGCTGTGGATCTCCTCGGCGTCGCCATAGACGTTCTTGGGATCGTCCAGATACTTGAGGTCCCAGCGTGCGAACATCCAGTGCGGCGTCCAGCCGGTCACCACGATATCCTGCTTGTTCTTGATGGCAGCCTGCAGGGCGGCGGTCATGGTCGCGCCGCTGCCGCTCTGCAGGTCCATGGTGTCGTCGAGGCCGTAGGCGTCGATGGCATCCTCGGTCAGCCCCATCAGGCCGGCACCCGGATCGATGCCCACGATCTCGTCATCGACCATGTCCGCCTTCTCGGGCTTGGCCAGCTGGTCGATGGAGTCGATGTCGGTGTAGGCCGGCACGACCAGACCCAGCCGGGTGCCCTCGAGGTTGGCGCCGAGATCGACCAGCTTGTCCTTGGTCTGCTTGTAATAGTTCTCGTGGGTCGTCGGCAGCCAGGCGGCGACCATGCCGTCGGCGTCGCCGTAGGCGACGGCCTGCCACATGGCGGCGGCCGACAATGACGACAGCTTGACGTTGTAGCCCATGTCCTCGAGCACGGCGCGCACCACATTGGTGGAGGCGACTTCGGATGCCCATTCGACATAGGCCAGGGTGACATCACCCTTGCTGCCTTCCTGTGCCTGGGCCAGCCCGCTCACGCCGAGGCCGGCGATCATCATGAGCGAACCGAAACGAACGGCACGGGACATGGTATTGACGGTCTTCATCACTTTCCCCTTCTTGTGGTCTTGAGAATGACGACGACCCCGGCCGGCGGAGCCGCCTCGTGGCCGATCGGAGGATCGGCCACGAACATGGCGTCTTACTGCGCCTTCTTGGTCTTGCGGAAAGATTGGGTCAGCCGGTCCAGAACCATGGCCAGGATGACCACGGCGATGCCCGCCTCGAAGCCGTCGCCCGGACGCAGGCGCTGGATCGCCTTCCAGACCTCGTTGCCCAGGCCGTCGGCGCCGATCATGGCGGCGATGACCACCATCGACAGGGCCAGCATGATGGTCTGGTTGATGCCGGCCATGATGGTCGGCAGCGACAGTGGCAGCTGAACCTTGACGAGCTTCTGGCTACGGGTCGAGCCGAAGGCGTCGGCGGCCTCGATCAGCTCCTTGGGCACCTGGCGAATCCCCAGCGTGGTGAAGCGGATCGCCGGCGGCATGGAGAAGATCACCGTGGCAAAGATGGCCGACACCGAGCCGATGCCGAAGAACGGGATCGCCGGGATCAGGTAGACGAAGGCCGGCATGGTCTGCATGAAGTCCAGCACCGGCATGATGATGGCGTAGAAGCGGTTGGAAATCGCCGCCAGAATGCCCAGCGGGAGCGCGATGACCACGGCCACCAGGGTGGCGATGACCACCAGCGTCAGCGACTCGATCATCGGGTCCCAGAGCCCCAGATTCCAGATCAGCGCCAGGCCGAGTGCCGAGCCGACGGCCAGGCGAACGCCGGACATTCGCCAGCACAGCAGCGCGATCAGCGCGATCAGCGACCAGGCCGGCATCCACATCAGCGCATCGTTGAGCGAGTTGATGCCGCCCTGCGTGACATGGGAGATGCCGCGTGTCACCGCGGAGAATTGGGTCGTCAGGTAGTCCAGTCCGCCCTCGATCCAGTCGCCGAGCGGAAGACGGGGGATATCGATAGCCATCAGCGTTCTCCAGATTCAGCCAGTTCCGCCAGCACGGCGCCCTTCACCACCACGCCCAGCAGGCGCTGATTCTCGTCGACCACGGCGATGGGGCGGCTCTTTTCATTGAACATCGCGAACAGGTTGTTCAACGGTTCATCGGGGCCGACACGCGGAAAGTCGTCGTGCAGGATCGCCTTGATGGACTGCTCCCCGTCCTTGGCGGCCTGGTCGGCGGCATCCGCGTCCACGAGGCCGAGCAGCTTGCGCTCGCGTGTCGTGACATAGATGGAGTCGAGCCCGTTTTCGCTGAGCTTGCGCAGCACCGTGCGCGGGCCGTCGTCCTCGCGCGCCGTGGCACGGACCGGGCGCATGGCATGCCGCGCGGTCAGAATGCGCGACATGTCGACCCCCTCGATGAAGCGAGCCACGTACTCGTCGGCCGGGTTGGTGAGGATATCCTCGGGCGTGCCGATCTGCACGATCTCGCCATCCTTGAGCAGGATGATGCGGTCGCCGATGTTCAGGGCCTCGTCGAGATCGTGGGTGATGAAGATGGTGGTCTTCTTCATCCGGTGCTGCAGCTCCAGCAGCTCCTGCTGCATGTCCTTGCGGATCAGCGGGTCGAGGGCCGAGAAGGCCTCGTCCATCAGCAGCACGCTGGAATCGTTGGCCAGCGCGCGGGCCAGACCGACGCGCTGCTGCATGCCGCCGGACAGCTGGCTCGGCATGGCGTCTTCCCAGCCATCCAGCCCCACCTGCTTCAGGGCGTCACGGGCCTTCTGGGTACGTTCGGCCTTGTCGACCCCGCGGATCTCCAGGCCGTACTCGGCGTTGTTCTGCACCGTGCGATGCGGAAACAGCGCGAAATTCTGGAAGACCATGGAGAAGTGCCTGCGGCGACACTGCAGCAGCTCCTTCTCGTTGAGCTTGGGGATGTTTTCCCCATCGATGATGATGTCGCCTTCGGTGGGCTCGATCAGCCGGTTGAGACAGCGGATCAGGGTGGACTTGCCGGAGCCCGACAGCCCCATGATCACCAGCAGCTCGCCCTCCTTGACGTCGAAGCTGATGTTGGAAAGGCCCAGGGTCTGGCCGGTCTTCTCGAGGATCTCGGGCCGCTTCAGGCCCTGGTCGCGCAACTCGAGTGCCTTCTTCGGCTGGCTGCCGAAGACCTTGCTCAGGCCGCGTACCTGGATCTTGGTCGTTTGGGATTCGCTCATCGACTTCGCCTGTTTTCGTCGTGACCTGTCTCGTCGCGGGATAGGCGATGGCAATGGATTCTGCATTGCAATCGCTTATCCCTGCTCTCATAACGATTACTTATAATTTACGGCGCATCATACATTCTTATTGAAAGGGCTTCAAATCAGAATAGCTGATGATTGATCAACGGTTCAAAAAAACACTGGCTCAACCATGCGCCTGTGCGACGAGCGAGGTCCTCAGACCCTTGGGTTTTCCAGACGGTGGCGTTGCCAGTCGCTGGTGGGTTCGTTGAGTCGCAGGGCAGCGTCGACCACCTGCTCCTCCATGTTGTAGCGGCAGGTGAAGCCGAGTTGCTTCATCAGGGCGCGCATCGGGCCGTTGTCGATCATGATCTTGCCGATCATTTCCAGGGTGCCGAGCCCCCGGCAGTAGCGGATCATCTTCTCCATCAGCAGCCGCCCCAGCCCGTGGCCGTGCAGGTCGTCGCGGATGATGATCGAGAACTCGGTGCGAATGTTGTCCGGGTCGTTCCAGACCCGGACGACCCCCAGCATCTCCTTGCTGCCGTCATCGCGCTGATGCTCGGCGATGAAGGCCATCTGGCGGTCGTAGTTGATCTGGGCCAGGCGTGACAGGTCGCGCTGGGTCAGGTCGGCCTTGTTGTGGAAATAGCGATAGCGAATGCTCTCCTCGGAGAGCTGGGCATGGAAGCTGGTGATCAGGGGAGCATCCTCGCCGCGGATCGGGCGGATCTCGACGGGCATGCCGTCGTTGAGGGTGACCCACTCTCGCAGTTCCTCGGGATAGGGCATGATGGCATGGCGCGCCGGCCTGCCGAGGTCCATGGCGAAGTCGACGGCCACCAGGCCATCGCGGTTGAGCAGCAGCGGGTTGAGCTCGAGACCACGCAGTTCCGGCAGGTCGGAGGCCATCTGCGAGAGCTTGACCAGCAGCTGGCAGAGCCGGTCGATATCGCGCTCGGGGTCGCGGGAATGCTCATGGATCAGGCGTGCGGCGTGGGTGCGCTGGATGAGCTCGTCGGCCAGGGTCATGTTCAGTGGCGGCAGCGCGACATGGCGGTCGGCGAGCACGTTGACCTTGTAGCCGCCGATCCCGAACACGATGACCGGACCGAAGGTCGCGTCCCGGGTGATGCCCGCGCAGAGCTGCATGGAGTGCTTGCCGCGCTGCATGCTCTGCAGGCAATACTCGTGGATACGGCTTTCCGGAAACTTCTCGCGAACCTTGTCGCCGAGACGGCGGATGCCGTCGGCCACCTGCTCCGGGCTCTCCAGGTCCTGCAGCAGGCCGGCGGAGAGCTTGTGGGGATGACTGCGATAGCGAAACGGCACGCAGTTGTGGTCGTGTACCACCTTCAGGGCCATGCGGCCGTCCAGCTGGGCCGCGGCGTCGGCGCCCTCCTCGGGAGTATTGATGTAGCGGCTCGGTGCCGCGGGGATGCCGTAGGCCGCCAGTACCTCCGCGGTCTCCTGATGAGTCAGGCGGTCGCGGTCGCCGGCCTTGGCTTCCTCGATCAGGCGGTGGCAGCGGGTTCGGATGTCCGGCGTGGTCGTGAACGGCAGGCTCGGCGGGGTCTCCTGCAGCAGCGCCTGCACGCGCTGGTAGTCGACCATGTGCATGAAGGCCTTGATGGCCTTCTCGGGCGAGATGTACGTCGGAATCCCTGCCAGGTTGCATTCGTGGCGGGCGCTCAGCGCTTCCTCGAGCCCCATCCAGCTGGTCAGCAGATTGCGCTTGAAGCGTCGGCGGTTGGCGACCAGCGCCTGGGCGGTGGTGCGCGACGGCGCCAGGCGCGTGGGGGCGTGGACCACCAGCACGGCATCGGTATTGGCGTCGGCGGCGACGATTTCCAGCGCCTCGACGAAGCGCTCGGGGGTGGCATGCCCGCCCAGGTCCACCGGATTGCGTCCCGGCAGGCTGAGGTCGAACTCTCCGACGGTGAGCGCCTCGCGGGTCTCCGCGGTGAAGTCGGCCAGGCGCCCGCCGGCGCTGATCAGCTTGTCGATGGCCAGCAGGGCCGGTCCCAGCCCGTTGGCGACGATGGCCAGGCGATCGCCGCGCAGCGGCTTCATGCGGGTCAGTGTCTCGAGAGCGTCGAACAGCGCGTCGGAATCGTCCACCCGGACCACCCCGGCCCGCGACAGGGCGGCATCGATGATCACGTCACGATTGGCCACGCCCGGCGTCGGCGCGACCGCGGCGAGATCGGACTGCGGTGTGCGCCCGCTCTTGATCGCCAGCACCAGGCGGTTGCGGGAGGTGTCGCGCAGCGCGGTCATGAAGTGCTGGGCATCGTGGATGCGCTCGAGGTGCAGCAGCATGGCCTGGCAGGGCGAGTACTGATTGATGTAGTCGATCAGGTCGGGGAGCATCACGTCGACGCTGTCGCCGAGCGTCACCAGGTGCGAAAAGCCGATGCCCCGGCCCGCCGCCCAGTCGATCATGGCGTTGCCGAGCATGCCGGACTGGC
This sequence comes from Modicisalibacter tunisiensis, assembly GCF_020148005.1. Lineage (GTDB taxonomy): Bacteria > Pseudomonadota > Gammaproteobacteria > Pseudomonadales > Halomonadaceae > Modicisalibacter > Modicisalibacter tunisiensis. The sequence goes on from NZ_JAGXFD010000001.1 coordinate 2,681,963, forward strand.
CCAGGTAGGCCACGCGTCCGCGCTTGATCGGCTGGCTGGCATAGCTGGCGTTGAGCCGGCGTCCCGGCACGATCATGCCCATGCACTCCGGGCCCAGCACGCGGATGCCCGAGCGCCGCGCGGCGGCCAGCATGCGCTCGCGGATCGAGCCGCCGTCACGTCCGGCATCGTCCAGGTAGGCGCCGCCCGAGAGCACCATGGCCGCCCTGACGCCGACGCGGCCCAGCTGCTCGATCAGTGGCGGTACGGTGTCGACCGGCGAGCAGATCACCGCCAGGTCGGGCACCTCGGGCAGGTCGGCGACATGCCTGACGCAGGTCCGGCCATGCACCGACGCATACCCCTTGGGGTTGACCGCCCAGATGGTGCCGGGAAACTGGCTTTCGGTCAGGTTGCCGATCACCAGCCCCCCCATCGAGTGGGTCTTTTCCGATGCACCGATGACCGCGATGGAGCGCGGTTCGAAGAAATACCGCAAGAAGCGCGTGCTCACGAGTGTCTCCCTTGCCCCGAGGTTGTTCCCTGTGTACGACTTATTGACAGTGTCGTGCAAGCCTCGCCGACCATTACCTTGTTATGGCCTTCAGCCGGAGACCCCCATGATCACTGCCTTCATCACGCATCCGCACTGTGATCTGCATCACATGGGGCCGGAACATCCGGAAAGTCCCAAGCGCCTGGAAAGCATTCGTGCCCACATGGCGCTGGCCGGCGTACTCCAGCAGACCATGCAGTCCGAGGCCCGCCCCGCCACCGACGAACAGATCACGCGCATCCATCCGGCGCGTCATCTACAGGCCCTGAAACGCTGCGTCCCGGAGCAGGGGCTGATCAACCTCGACAACGACACCTTCATGAACCCCGACAGCCTCGAGGCGGCCCGGTTCGCTGCCGGCGCGGCCATCACCGGGGTCGATCGGGTGATGCGCCACCAGGCCGACAACGTCTTCTGCGCCGTGCGCCCGCCGGGCCACCATGCCGAGATCAGCGAGGCGATGGGCTTCTGCTTCTTCAACAATGTCGCCGTGGCCGCCGCCCACGCCCGGGCGCGCTACGGTATCCGCCGGGTGGCCATCATCGATTTCGACGTCCACCAATGTAACGGCACGATCGACATCTTCGGCGGTGATCCCGACACCCTGGTGTGCACCAGCTATCAGTATCCCTTCTATCCCTGGCGGTACCTGCGTGCCAGTTTCGACAACGTCATTGACACGCCGCTCGAGCCCGGGTGCGATGGTCCGGCGTTCCGGCGGCTGGTGGAACGCGACTGGCTGCCCGCCCTGCAGGCCCATCGCCCCGAGCTGATTCTCGTCTCGGCCGGCTTCGACGCGCATCGCGACGATCCCCTGGCGGACATCTGCCTGGACGATGTCGATTACCACTGGATCACCACGCTGATCATGGATGTCGCTCGTGTCCACGCGCAGAACCGCCTCGTCTCGGTGCTCGAGGGCGGTTACTCGCTCGAGGCGCTGGGTCGCAGCGCCACATCGCATGTCCGTGCCCTGCTGGGCCAGCCTTTCGCGCAGGGGTGAATTGGCGTTTCCCGAAATCGGGAAACGCCGAGGCGCCATGGTCGTTCGTGGTCATGCCAATAGCGGGATTCGGCAGCGAATGGGTGCCGGGCTGTGGTAGCATCGAGGAAACTAAGTTTCCTATCGTGAACAGCCACCATGTCAAACACCGATCAGGATGCCGCACTGCGCATCGCTTCCGGGCGCAAGCCCTTCGTCGAACCCCTGCAGCTGGGCGAGCGGCTCAAGGAGATTCGCCTGGCCAATCAATGGACGCTGGAGGATGTCAGCCAGCGAACCGGGCTGGCACGCTCGACCCTCTCGAAGATCGAGAACCATCAGATCTCGCCGACCTTCACGGCCGTGCAGAAGATGATTCGCGGTCTGGACATCGACCTGCCGCAGCTGCTCAGCGCGCCCCGGGCCCAGACCCGCACCATGGGGCGCCGGGACCTGACGCGCGGCGGCGACGGGCAGCGTCACCCCACCCCCACCTACGAGCACGAGCTGCTCTCCCATCAGCTGGCGCAGAAGCGCATGATTCCCTTCAAGACCATCGTCCGGGCCCGCGACTTCGCGGCGTTCAGCGAGTGGGTCCGTCACGACGGCGAGGAATTCCTGATCGTGCTCGATGGCAGCATCATGCTCTACACCGAGTTCTATGAACCCGTGCGCCTCGACCAGGGAGACAGCATCTACTTCGACAGCGACATGGGCCACGCCCTGGTCTCGCTGAGCGAACAGGATGCCACGGTGCTTTCGGTCTGCACCCGAGCCGACGGCACCTGAGCCGCCGAGCCAGAGCGCCCTCGACACCAGATGCTCAGATGGCGAGCGTGCGGGTCAGCGACGGCCACAGTTCGGCGAAATCACGCTCGAGTCGGGCGTAGTCGTCCTCGATCCAGCGGGCCAGCTCGCCCATCCGGTCGGGCCCCCGCAGGCGACGACCGATGCCCCGCAGGGCACGGCAGGTGAACTCCAGGTCGGCATACCGCGACAGCCAGTCCTCGGTGATCAGGGCGGGCACCATACCGGCGAGCCGATCCGGCGCGGGCCGCTGGCCCAGCACCCGATAGCAGCGGGCGATCAGGGCCGGGTCGGCGATGTCCCGGGCCAGGAAGTGGTCCCAGACCATGTCGAGCGCGATGCCGGCATAGCGGCGCCCGTCACGTGGCGCCCGGGCCCGGGCCCGGCACACCACCGGATGCCGATCGACGCCGGCATCCACGCGACGATGATGGCGAATGCCCTCGGCGGTGGCCGCACTCCAGGCCTGCAGATCGCGCCCCTTGACGCCGTCGGCGATCAGGTTGCCGTAGAGGAAGTCATCCGAACCGCCGCGGGCCAGCCAGCCGTGCGCCAGGAAGTTCATGACGTCAGCCTAGAGGCAGTTGGTGGGCTTGGGCAGCCCGGCGAGCCGGGCCGCTACCTTGGCGGGGCTATCCGGAAACAGCCGCATCAGATGCAGCGAGCGGCCCTTTTCCGGCCCGAGCCGTTGCCCGACCGCCTTGACCAGCGGGCGCATGGCCGGGGCCATCTCGTAGCGCCGGTAGAAATCCCGCAGGATATCGAGGATCTCCCAGTGCTCGGCAGTCAGCGTGCGCGCCTCCTCGGCCGCCAGGGCCTCGGCGACGGCGGGCGTCCAGTCCTCCAGGTGAACCAGATAGCCCTCGGGGTCGAGTGCCACGTCGCGACCCTCGACGGTCAGGTGGCGGGCGATGCTTGTGGTGGCCATCAGTACCAGCTCACGGTGCGTTGGGTTTCCGCGGTCAGGGCCACGAAGCCGGCCATGTCCACGGGAATGATCCAGTCGGCCTGCCGTTCGGCCAGGCCGCGTGACGTCAGATCCTCCTGCAGCGCGTAACAGCGCCCTTTCAGGGTCTCGAAGCCGGCAGACTGTGGCGGCACGGCCCCGTAGACGCCCGACTCGATGAGCAGCAGGCGGTCCTCGGGGCCCATGGCGCGCAGCACATCCTGGATCAGGCGGCTGCTGGCCGGGGAGCGGTTGAGCAGGTGCAGTAGCATGGCGCGTTGCAAGCCCGGAGTCAGAAGTTGAAGACGGGTGAAGCCGCCGCGATCACCGCGGGCAACTCCTCGGCGGCCACGGACCGAGCCGGCCATGGCAGCTCCGCCGTGGACAGCCCGCGTTCGGCCAGCGAGGTCGCGTCGACGCGCAGGTCCTCGATGTCGTACATGGCGAGCATGTCGAGCGTGGGGTGCGTGCCCTTCTGCCCCAGCGGCCCTGCCGTCTGTCCCGGGCGCAGCGCCTCGACGCCATCCCCCATGAAAAGCAGCGTGACCGCACGGCCGAAGGCGGCGGCCACCAGGGCCACGTCCAGCCCTTCACGCAGCCAGCTGCCGTCATGCGGCGCATGACGCAGAATCACCAGCAGTGGCATGTCAGCGGTGTCGTCGCTCATGCGGGCTTCTCCTCAGGGGGCGAAGGTCACCAGACGGTCGTGGGTGATGCCCGCTTCGACCAGCTGGCCGATCCCGGCCAGCACGAAGGGGGGCTCGACCGAGAAGGCGGGCTTGCCGTGGCGCTGTGCCTCGCGTTCATCAAGCAGGCCGCGGCGCAGGGCGGCGGCCACGCAGACCAGCAGTTCCGTTCCCTGGTCATTCGCCAGGCGTACCCAGGCGTCGACCAGATGGGGCTCGTCCTGAGGCGGCGCCGCCAGGCGTGACGCATTGTAGACGCCATCGTGATAGAAGAACACGGTCTCCAGCCGGTGCCCCTGCGCGATCAGCGCCTCGCCGAAGCGCAGCGCGGAATGGGTGGCCGCCTGGCTGTAGGGGCCGCCCAGCACGACCAGCGCATAGCGCAGCTTGCCTTGTTCGCTTGCCACTCCTGCCCTCCTGCCTTTCTTTCATGCAACGGCCCCGCCGACGAAGGCGGGGCCGAGCTCGACATACTCCGGGTCGCGTCAGTCGTCGCTCATCACGCCCAGCAGCGACAGCAGGCTGAGGAACAGGTTGTAGATGGAGACATACAGCGTCACCGTGGCGAGGATGTAGTTGGTCTCGCCGGCACGGTGCACGATCTCGCTGGTCTGATAGAGGATCACCGCCGAGGAGAACAGCACGAAGCCGGCGGACACGGCCAGCGCCAGGGCACCGATGTTGAAGAGCATCGCCACGACCATCGCGATGACCAGCACGATGGCGCCGGCCATCAGGAAGTTGCCCAGGAAGCTGAAGTCCTTGCGGGTCACCAGCGCCACGGCGGACAGGCCGATGAAGGTGGCACCGGTCATGGCCAGTGCGGTCATCACCAGCTGGGCGCCGTTGGGGATCGACAGATAGAGGTTCAGGATCGGCCCGAGCGTGAAGCCCATGAAGCCGGTGAAGGCGAAGATGGCCAGCAGTCCGGCGCTCGAGTCCGCGGTCTTGTGCACCAGGAACATCAGGCCGTAGGCGCCCAGGAAGAAGATCAGGATGTTCATCTGACCCACGCCCAGCGCCATGGCACCGGCGGCGGTCACTGCCGAGAACAGCAGGGTCATCGCCAGCAGCAGGTAGGTGTTGCGCAGTGTCTTGTTGGTCGCCAGTACCGACTGACTGCGGTCTGTCGCATGCGAGGAGGGATAGGCCATGGGGTACGGCTCCTGTCGTTTCGATAACGGCAATGATTGGACCCAGCATGCCCACTCGCGGTTCCCCGCGCAAGCCTCTCTCCCCGGCCCGAGAGGCCTCACGGCACCCGGGGCTCGGCACGCCGGATGTGTGCCGAGCCGGTGACAATCGCCAGCGCGTCGTCAGGGCGCCTTGTCACCCTCCAGGTTGAGCTTCAGGGCGATGCCGGCGTCCAGGGCCACGTTGTTGACCTCGAGGGCATGCCGGGTCATTTCCGCCTCCAGACGCTCGAAGGCCTCGGGATCATCACGCTGCATGGCCCGCAGTTGATTCTCGGAGAGATTGCGGGAGCCGATGAAGTCCCTGCCGGTCTTGCGCAGTGCCGTGCCGGCATCGCCGGCAACCATTTCATGAAAGGTGCTGTCGATCTCGCCGGCATTCTGCAATGTAACTTCCATGGCGGTCTCCTTGTGCCGTTTCATGGCGTGCCGGGCACGCCGTAACAGCGTCACTCCGCCCTGGTGACGCGTGCTTCATAGTGTGCGGGGACATTACCGATTTCAGGCTGAAAGCCCGGCTCGGTCACGGTCAGTCGGGCATCGGCCTGGTCGGAGCGCCGATGGATCAAGACGTCGCCCGCGGCGATCTCGTGAATCGCCTCAAGGATGACTCGATCGGCCTCGACGGTCCCGTGCAGGGGCCCCAGACGCTCGCCGGAGCCCTTCTCGATGAACAGCGTGTCATTGTGCGGGGTTTCGGTAGGCATGGCCTTCTCCTTGGCAATCGCGACACGTCACAGCGTGTCATAGAGCGCATCGACTTCCTTCTTGGCCTGCTCGCGTTCCAGCCCGTGGCGCTCCTGCAGCTTGCCGACCAGCTTGTCGTACTCGCCGCCGATCACGTCGAGGTCGTCATCGCTGAGCTTGCCCCAGCGGCGCTTGACCTCGCCCTTTACCTGATTCCAGTTACCTTTGACCTGATCACGGTTCATGATCGTCTCCTTGTCGAGGATGTCCGTCGGTTGCGGGCAGCCATCCCGGCTGCACGGTCTCAACGTAGCAGTCCTGTCGACGCCGCGCCTACCCCGTGATGCAAGAAAGTCTCGATATTGTCTCTCGCTGCTGATCCTCGGAAGCGGGACAACGCAAGGCGCCGAAGGAGTTGACGGCAAAAGAAAAAGTGGTAATATACAGCGCCGTGAGCCGGAGGGATGGCAGAGCGGTTGAATGCACCGGTCTTGAAAACCGGCGAAGGTTAACGCCTTCCCAGGGTTCGAATCCCTGTCCCTCCGCCAACCGCCTATATCAAGGGCGGTTTTTTTGTGTCATGCCATCGCATCCCCTCCTATAAAATCAGCCACTTACCTGCATTCCTTGTATTAAGGCGTATCACCGTCTATCGTCCAAGCATAAATCCTATGTTGGGTACGAAGTGGGGTAAGCGCCATGCCGAGGAAAGCCAGAGAGTTAGCACCCGTCGAGGTGAAGCGCCTGACCACCCCTGGTCTATATGCCGTGGGCGGCGTGGCCGGCCTGCATCTTCAGGTGACGAAATCCGGCGCCCGGTCGTGGATTCTGCGCACCACCATCGCTGGCAAGCGTCGTGACCTTGGTCTTGGTGGATATCCAGACGTGACCCTGGCCCTGGCCCGCGAGAAGGCCCGCGACACCCGCGAGAAGATCGCCCAGGGCATTGACCCGGTAGCCGAGCGCCAGCGCCTTCGGTCCGCCGCCCTGGCTGAACGGCTCAGGGACATGACCTTCGAGAAGGCCGCCGAGGCGGTCGTGGCCAAGAAGCAGGCCGAGGCCCGCAACCCGAAGCACGGCAAGCAGTGGGCGAGCACGCTGGAGACTTACGCCTACCCTGTCCTTGGCCCGATGAGCGTGGCCGACATCGAGCTGGCGCACGTCAAGCAAGTGCTTGAGCCCATCTGGCAGACCAAGACCGAGACCGCGACTCGCGTTCGCCAGCGCATCGAGGCAGTGCTGTCGTGGGCATCCGTCCATGGCCACCGCAGCGGCGAGAACCCTGCCCGCTGGAAAGGCAACCTCGATGCGGTGCTGCCGGCTCCTACCAAGGTCTCGAAGGTGGAGCACCACCGCGCTATGCCAATGGACGACATGCACGACTTCATGCTGGCGCTGGAGAAGCGTAAGGGCATCGCCCCGAGGTGCCTGGCCTTCGTGATCCTGACCGCTGTTCGTTCTGGTGAGGCCAGGGCCGCGACGTGGGACGAGATCGATCTGGCCGAGAAAGTGTGGACCATCCCCGGCGACCGCATGAAGGCAGGCCGGGAACATCGCGTTCCCCTATCGGCGCCAGCCGTCGAGCTGCTGGAGGCCCTGCCCCGCTTCGCTGGCTGCAACCTGATCTTCCCTAACACCCAGGGCCGCAAGCTGTCCGACGCCACCCTGGCCGCCGTCCTGAAGCGGATGAAGCTTCACGAGACAGCCACCGTCCATGGCTTCCGTTCGACCTTCCGCGATTGGGCTGCCGAGCGTACCAGCACGCCACACCACGTTGCCGAGATGGCCCTGGCCCACACGATCAAGAACCACGCCGAGGCCGCCTATCGTCGCGGCGACCTGCTGGCTAAGCGGGCGAAGCTGATGCAGCAGTGGGCCGACTTCCTGGCCACCACGCCAGCCAAGGCCAAGAACGTGACAGCGATCCGCGAGAACAAGGTGGCCGCCGAGTAGCCGGCGCCACCGACCCCGTTGGCTGGCTAGGGCCGATCACCCGAAAGCATGGCAACTCCACCATGCCCGCCGGCCTTCCCACTATGGAGTGAGCGCGAGGAGTAGCGCGATGGCGTTGCAGAAACTGTTGAGAGAGCTGAAGCCCTGGTTGACGCTGGAGGAGGCTGCATCGAGGCTCGCCAACCTGGCCAGCGAAGAGGTTGGGTCCGTTGATCTCTTGAAACTTGGTATTAACGGCAAGCTACCGCTGTTCGTGGAGCTGCGCGGCTCTGTCAATGCCAGGGCGGCAACCATTGAGCCCAGCGAGTCCGAATATCTCAGCGACCGACTGGTGTACGAGCCGCCCTTTCTCGGTGGGCTGCGGGGTATCTTCGAGCTCTGGGACCATGGCGGCATGCCTTGGCATTTCATCAATGTGCATGGCGAGCTGGAGTGTGAGATGGGCGGCATTCACATCTGGTCCCCAGAAACGGGAAAGGTGATTGAGCTCCTTGGGCGAGATGACTCCGGGGCCAAGACCCTGCCAAATGGGTGCAGCATCCTCGTTCGAGCTGATGACATCGACGCCCTGGTCGAAGAGCCCCAGAAGCCTGCCAGTAGCGGCGCAAGTGGTGCTGAGGAGCTGCGAGCACTGGAAGTGCTGGGGCTGCTGGCCGAGGCGCTTTCGCAGCAACATCCTGGCCCGTATGCAGCAGCAGGGAGACCCAACAGGTCTGGGATCATCAGTATCATGCGAGGAGTGGTGGAGGGCTATGAGAAGCCGTCCGATCCTGATGCCGACCCAATAAACCTATATGGGTTTGGCAAAAGTACGCTCGACGAGGTTTTGAAGGCTGCCATCAGAGCCTGGGAGGCAAAGAAGGATAGCTAGTCCTGATTTTTCCAACTGGAATCAGATTTCTCCAACTGGACCAGCCCGCCCGCTCACGACTCCACGATACCCCATGTAAACCCAACGCATGAGGTATCACGCTGTGACTATCGAGAAAGCCCGCACCTTCCTGACTGCCAAGCAAGTCGCCGCCCGCTATGACGTGGGGGTGGCGACTATCTGGCGCTGGTCACGCGACCGTGACGACTTCCCGAAGCCCAAGAAGCTGGGCGACAACTGCACCCGCTGGCGCCTCTCCGACCTGGAGCATTGGGAAGACGAGCGGGAGGTCGCATGATGCTTGCGTCGATCATCCCGTATCGCTATGCTCAGGGGGCTGCTGCAAATTCAGCAGCCGGGCGTGAGAACCCGAGTTCACAAAGGCGCACCAGCGCCCCATCGACAGGCGCTTTTTTTGCGTCCGTCGGTTATGGCGGCTGTGCGTGGGACGCTTCCGAGCGTGCCGGTTTCCTTTGTGGCCGGTTTCTCACCCCGCGTACAGTCGCCACCCAGCCCCGTGAGAAGGGCCGTGGCGACTCCGAACACAAAGGAGTCTCACCCATGGCCAAGCTGTGCCTATTCCCTACCCGCAATCCGTCTGCACGCGCCGCCGCTCATCGAGCAATGGCTCGCGCTGCTCTGTTCGCAGACTCAAGCGCCGCCGTCCGGCTCAAGCGCTTCAACCACCACACCGAGAAAGCCCGCCGCCTGGAAGCCGCTGCACGCGGCCAGGAGGCGGCGCAATGAATCGTTCTGACGCCAACGAAATCGTCTTCGGTTACGAAGTGTCCGCGACCCGCTTTGAGCACGTGTCTGCGCTGTTCGAGGTAATCGCTCGCCTGGTCGACAGCGACAAGCCCGACCTAAGCACAGCCGCGACGCTGGCCCGACTGGGAATCGACGTTGCCGACCTGGCCGGCTGTGAGGCGAAAGAGGCCGGAGAGGCTGCCGAGCGTGAGCTTCAGCGCGTCATCAAGGAGGGGGAGTCATGACGGCCACCACCAACCTGATTGCCCTGCTGGACGACATCGGCCAGCGTGAGGACGGCCTCGGCTTTGCCGCCCGTGGCCACTCCCGCCGGCTCAAGCGCCCGCTCCGCTACCTCCGCACCCGAGAGGATCACCTTCACGCCCTGGAGGGCTTCAGCGAGCTGGTGGAAGCCCTGGAGCTGCTGGAACGCGACACGACCCGCCGCCTGGCAGACCTGATTATCGGCGCCTGGCAAGACGCCTATCGCATCGACCGGGAGGGAGGTGCCCAATGATCCCGCAAACGACAGCGCCCCGGCACAAGGCCGGGGCACCAAAGGCGAGCTTGAAGAGGGCTCGGGGAAAGCATAGCACGGGTGCAGTCGATCATCACGACACCATCGAGGCAGCACTGGCCGATGCCCTTGCCGGTTACGGCGTCACACTGACCCCCAGGGCGTCAGGCCGCTTCGAGCGATTCGACACTCCCGACAAGCCCAAGGGCAACGGCAACGGCTGGTATCGCATCCATGGCCCCCAGGCGGCGAGCTTTGGCATTTGGCATCTGGACGTGTCCGAGGTGGTGACGCTGCACGGCGCCAGCGACCCCGAGGCCGCCGCCCAGGCCCGGCTGGACGCCATGCGCGACCGCGAGCGGCAAGAGCGAGAGCGCCAGCAGCAGGCAGCCAAGACGGCAGACGAGGCCCGGCGCTGGTGGGCCGATGCCGGCCCCGGCGATCCTGCCCACCCCTGGCTGGCCGGCAAGCGATTGCCCCCGTACAACCTGCGCCAGCGCGGCGAGATGCTGCTGGTGCCGCTGTACTTCGAGGGCGAGCTGGTGAATTTGGAGCGCATCTTTCCCGACGGCAGCAAGCGCCCCCTTAAGGGCGGGCGCGTCAAGGGCGTGGCGAGCCTGATAGGCCGCCTGGCTGGCGCCGAGCGCGTGCTGGTGGCCGAGGGCTGGTCTACCGCTGCCGCCTTGCATGAGGCCATGGGCTGCCCTGTGGTGGTGGCCCGCAACGCCGACAATCTGGCCCCCGTGGCGCGGCGCCTTCGCCAACGCCTGCCGGATGAGGTGGGCATTACCATCTGCGGCGACGATGACCGGCACCTGCCGGCCCAGGGGCTCGCCAACAAGGGGCGAGTCGCTGCCCGCCACGCTGCCCTGGCTATCGACGCCACACTGCTGATGCCGAGCTTCTGTGCTAGGTGCGAGACCTGCACAGACTTCGCCGACACTCGCCTTTGCTGGCTAGGAGGAGGTCGTGGCCAACCCTATGCATACCTCGCTTGATGTGTCCCATCTGTCCCACCTGTCCCAGCCCAGCAACCACGCGGCTTCTAGCTGGGACAGCACAGAGACTCCACCTGTCCCGATGTGTCCTATCGGACACGAAGTGGACCCTGCACAACAGGCCCATGACAGCGAGCCAGAAGAAACAAGGGAACCACGCCGCCCAGCCTTTGCCACCTACCTGACACTCACCCGCTACGGGTCGCCTGGCCTTTACTACCACGGACAGCGACAGCCAAGGGGTGACGGCGATCCCGAGTCGTTCGACGTATGGGTGTGCAGCCCCATTGAGTGTCTGGCTGCCACTCACGATGAGCGTGGCGACAACCATGGTCTGCTGCTGCGGTTCAAGCCGCCGTATGGAGGCTGGCGCCAGTGGGCAATGCCGCTACGTTTGCTCAAGGGTAGTGGCGAGGAGTTGCGCGGCGAGCTGTTGGACATGGGGGTCAGGATCAATCCCGACGCCCACAAGTGGCTGAACAAGTGGCTGGCTCAGTCTGCACCCGAGGACAAGGTGATAGCGGCAACCCGTGTTGGCTGGCACACCCTGGAGGGAGGTCGAGCGTTTGTCATGCCGCGGCGCACCATCGCCCAGGGTGGGCTGGCCCGCCGGGTCTCTTTCCAGTCCGAGTTCGCCTCTCATGACGACTACGCCACAGCCGGCACTCTGGAGGGCTGGCGCGACAACATTGGCCAGCTATGCAGCGGCAATCCACTAATGGTTCTCGCTGTGTCCACCGCCCTGGCCGGCCCGCTGCTGTACTTGACCCACCGGCAGGCCGCCGGCATCCACCTGGTGGGCGATAGCAGCAACGGTAAGACTACGTTACTGGAAGTCGCGGCCAGTGTTTGGGGTGCGCCCGACTTCAAGCGAACCTGGCGAGCCACCGGCAATGGACTAGAAGGCATCGCTGCGGCACTAAGCGACACGGCGCTGGTGCTGGATGAGATCGGCGAGGCCGATGGCCGGGAGATCGGCGCCACCGTCTACGCATTGGGAAATGGCGTCGGTAAAGCCCGCGCCAGCCGCAACGGCACCGCCCGTCGCCCCCATCGCTGGCGCATCGCAGTGCTGAGCAGCGGCGAGCGCACCTTAGCCGCCCACATGAGCGCGGCAGGCAAGCGCCCCCACGCTGGGCAGGCTGTCCGACTGCTGGACATACCCGCCAAGCGCAAGCATGGCGCTTTCGACCACCTGCACCGCTTGGACGATGGCCGCGCCTTCGCAGACCACCTCAAGAGCGAGGTCACGCGCCACTATGGTCGCGTTGGTCCTGCCTTCATCGAAAAGCTGGTGAGCGAGGAGCGAGACCTGGCCGGCGAGGTAGACCGCTTCGCTCAGATTCCTGGCTTTGATGCGGCCCGCCCGCTGCAAGGCCGGGCTGCAAAGGCACTAGCGCTGATAGGGCTGGCCGGGGAGTTGGCAGCCGAGTATGGGCTGGTCGGCTGGAAGCAAGGCGAAGCCATGGCCGCGGCTGTTGACGCCTTCCAAGCGTGGGCTGCCGAGCAAGGCGGAGCGCGGACCGAGCATGAGCAAATCCTGGCCAATGTGTTCGGCTTCATCGAGCGTCACGGCGATGCCCGCTTCAGCAACGTAGATGCAGACCCAGCCCACGGCCCTGTAGTTCACAACCGTGCCGGCTGGTGGCGTGACGATGCCGATGGACGAGCCTTCCTGTTCAACAGGGAGGGGCTGAACGAGGCGCTAGGTGGCTTCGACCTGAAGCGCGGTACCGAAGCCCTGGAGGTCGCTGGTTGGATAGTCGAACGAGAGAGTGCGGCTCGCTCCATTCGAATCTACATCAACGGCACCCGCCGCCGTGTCTACGTAATCCGCCCTACTGAAAGCGAGGAGATCCAAGCATGAGCCTGGATGACGTTTACCGCGCCTTCGCCGGGACACCACAGGACACCACCTGTCCCGAAGGTGTCCCGCCGCAAACCCGCATGGTTGAGCCATTGGGACAAATGGGACATGTAGGACACCATAGAGATGAGGGACAGCAAGAAGAGGCCGGACCACTTCGCGAAATAGACACCCTGCTGGCCGCCCTGTCCGAGGCAGGCCACAACCTTGGGCACGACCTGGAGGCCAGGCTGCGTCGTGCCATGGCCAAGATGAGCCGTCAGGCACGAGCAGAGCTGGCCGCCGCCATCGACGATGCCTTCGAGGCTGGCACCAGCATCGAACAGGCTCGGCTGAGCATCAGCCGGCACCTGCCGGGAGGAGGCGACCTTGACCCCGCTTCAGCCGAGCAGTGGGTGGAATGGATCGCGACACGCTGCCCGATCAATGCCGATGACCGACGCTATCTTGGCGACCTGCTGCGCCTGTTGCCCGCTCGACGACGGGCAACGGCGGCATGCTGGTACTCACGAGCCTGGCTTCAGGCCGCTGATGCCGAGCCCCTACCCCAGCGCCGCGACAATGCCGCCCGGCGGGCCGCCAACGCCACGCTGCGGCCCGTTCGACGAGGGGGTGGCCAGTGATCGCGATTCAAGAAGCCCACCGCCTGCGCGCCAGCCTGCGCAGCCTGAGAGCCCACGACGCCCTGGTCGATGCCGAGCTACTGCTGAAGGCGCTGGCGCGTGAGGACCGCGCCAATGCTGCCGCCGCACTGCACCGCATCGACGCCCAACTGCCGCAAGGCGCGCTGGCTGGGCTTGTGCGAATCCGGATCCGCAGCCTGGCCGGCATAGTCGCCGCGATGCAGGACGACGCCCCGACACCACCACCCGCCGCCTGACCCTGGAGGACACCACCATGAGGACCATCACCATGAGGACCATCACCCGCGACTCACTGGCCCAGGCCGCCCAGGAGGGCACCGGCATCGCGCACCTGAGCCCAGGCCAGGCATGGGCGGCGCATCACCTGGCCATGCCCCCGGAGCGCCTGGAGAAGCCGCTGGCGCCGCATATCACCGAGCTGCTGGAGAGTGTCGAGCGCCTGGCCCAGCGCCGATTCTTCGGCGACGTGGCCCCGGGCGATGCCGAGGCGATGATCCACCGCGCCCATGACGAGGATCACCCCATGTTCCTGCGCTTGCCGATCCTTGAGACGCTACGCGAAGGGATGAGCGAACACTTCCCCGACCTGAAGCCCGCCGGGTACGACGATCAGGGCAACCCGGTATACAGCCTGGCCGATCTTGCCGAGGCGCTGGGTGCCAGTGAGGAGGACTTGCTGGCCCATGCCGAGGAAGCCGGCTTTGCCGATCAGCTACGCACCACGCCACCCAAGCCGCTGCACTGACGACACCGCTTGCAGCGCCCGGTCCGGCTTCCACTTGGTCCTTACACCCCGCTTCGGCGGGGTTTTTCATGCCCGGAAAACTCGCCAAGAACCGGAAACCCAAGGCGCTAAGGTGAAGGCTCCACCAACCGGAGATTCGCAATGCGACGCGAAGAGCTGACAGAACTTGCCGACGACCTGGAAGAGCTACGGGATGCCCTCTGCGACGTGGCGGAAGGCGACGTTATGCCTGCTGACATCGCGATGCGCGGCCATATCGCCCTGGACTTCCTCATCAATCACCTGGAGAGCCTGGCTGATGACTGACCACACGCCTGACGAGGCGCTCATCAACGCCGATATCGAGTTCGACCTAGCCGATGCTCGCGCCGTACTCGAAGCCGTTCGTGACGAACTGGACTGCGCCGTTATCGATGCTGATGACAGACCATTATCTGCGTCGCGCCTGATCCTGATGCAGGCCGGTATCGAGCAAGCCCTGGGCGTCGTGCTGCACTGCCAAGCGCACCACGCGGCATACGGCAGCGAGAAGTAGGGATGACTGGCATCGGCAGCATCAAGGGGAGCGCCCAAGAGCTACGGGAGCGCCAGTCGGCAGACGCACGCCAGCGGGAAGGGGCGAAGTGGATACTCAACCCCAATGAAATCAGTGGCGACTACGACGCTTCGCGCATGCTTGAGACCACGCTGGGCGGCGTGAGGCGCAAAATTACCAATGACGACCTGGCTGCCTTCCGCCACAACGCCCGCGTGGCCGGCCAGCGTTTCAAGGGCGGCATCAATGTACGGGGAGTGGTCGATCTCAGCACCAACGAAGATCGCAAGCGAGCTCGCACCCAGATCCGTATGGCGGTTGCCGCCGCCAGCCGCCCCGTCAGCACCGGCGCCCTGGAGGTGAGGTTCATCACCAACGCCAGCGGCCTGACGAAAGGCGCCCCCAATCGCTACCAGCCTGTGGTCGAGTTCCTGGATTTTTCGTCTGTGGTGGCCGACGGCAGCCTGACGCCTCAAAAGGCCGCCGTGCGCCTGCGCCAAGGCGGCATCCGGTTCAACTGCGATTGCGACCACCACCGCTATCGCCTGCGCTACATCGCCACCATTGGCGGGTACAACGCCGGGCGCGATGAGGCTGGCTTTCCCAAGATCACCAACCCCGGGCTTAGCGGTGTGGCCTGCAAGCATGTGCTGCGCGTCATGGCCGAGATCGAGGGCGGCAGCGCCGTGCAGATGTTTCTGGCCAAGGCCGTCGAAAAGGTCAGGGCCGGCATGACGGGGAGGCAGTACACGTCGGAGAAGGAAGCCGAGCGCCAGGCCCGAAAGCAGGATTCTCGCCCGATGGCGGCGAACGCTCAGGACACCGGCGACCGCGACTTCGACCGCGCCCGCCGCGCCCTGCGTCGACAGAGCCGAGCGACCACCACCAAGCCCAAGCGCACGGCCAATGGTAGCAAGCGTATGCAGGCACTGGGCGCTTCGCCAGCCGCCCGCGACAAGCTGATGGCCACCACCCGGGATCTCGGCCTGACGCCAGAAGAGGCGGTCGCCATCCTGCAAGCAGCCGCAAAAGGGAAGTCATGATGACGCCCCGTGACCCGCTACAGCGCGACCAGCTCGAGGAGCGGCTTCACCGTCGCGCCCTGGCCGGCGATCGCACCGCCTTCCTGCGCCTGCGCGGCCTGCGTCGCCTGTGGCGCGCCCAAGACACCAACCGCAAGAGCAAGACCCGCAACCAAGGAGAGACCCATGACTGACACCAACCGTGACGCCCTGATGGGCAAGGCCCGCTGCCTGGACGACCTCAACTCCGCCGCGTTCCGCGAATGGCTTGGACTGACCCGCCAGGCTGACCGCCTGCGCCGCGACCTGAGCAACGTCCGCGCTCCGGGCCGCTTCGTCGCCGCCGTCGCCCAGCACGGCAGCCCCTCAGAGGCCCTGCGTGCCGCCCAGTACGAGGTCGAGGCACTGACCGAACGTCTCCACGAGGCCGCCGTCGCCGGCTCAGATGCCGAGCAGGACCGCCGCGAACTCGACGCGCTGCTGAATCCCGTGACCAGCGACCTGATCACCAAGGGCCGCACGCTGCGCGAGCGCAAGAGCGCCCTGGAGGGTGAGCGAGGCCATATCGAGCGCGCCCGCACTGCCCGCGAGAAGGCCATCGGCGACCTGGTGGAGGCCGGGCTGCCGCGCCGTATGGCGGACCGTCAGGCCAAGCCCACCCTGGCCGACATCGAGGCCCTGGAGCACGAGCTGGCCGAGATCCCGGGCGAGATCGAACGCAACGATGCCCTGCTGACCAGCTACGCGGGCCGGATGGAGCTGTACCTGGCTGAGACCACCCACGAGGAGGAGGCCGCGTAAGCGGCCCCGTCGACACGGGAGAAGGACATGACTGACAACAACGTGACGCCGCTACCTTCCGAGCTCCACGCCGCTGCTAGCCAGGCCGTGGATGACGCCCTGGCCGAACTGGCGAGCCTGCCGGCGACCGCGCGCTATCAGGTCGACCTGGAGCGGTTCGGCTCACCTGAAGGAGCGCTCAAGGCGGTGGCGATGCGCGCCCGCGAGGCGCAAGCCCTGCTGGAAGCCGCCAAGGCGATCGCGAAGCAGCAGAAGGGGGAGTGACATGGCTATGGTTGTCACCGGCGCCGCGCCGGGCGAGATAGGCCCAAAGTGGGACGGCATCAACGATACGCTGGTCGCCTCGATTTTCGAGGTGGATCACCACGGCGACAAGTTGCACGAAAATGGTGCCGTCCTGCGCTGCCTGTTCGTCGACGACGCCAATCTTGAGGCGACCTTCAACTGGCAGTCGCCATTCGAGAATGCTGGAACGGGCGGCCTGACACCCAGCCTGTCTGCAATGCTCCAAAGCGGCATGATTCAGCCAATCATTGAAAGCGTGAGGGGGGTGCTATCCAGCGAGGAGCGCGAGAAGTTCGATACAGCCACGCCCGGTAGCTGGGCAGACAAGACAGCCGGAGCCGCCGAGCATGCGCGCGGTCGCACGGGCATCACCAAGCTGAACTCCACTCAGGTGTTCACCGGCATGGCG
The DNA here is from genome assembly GCF_020148005.1 of Modicisalibacter tunisiensis. Lineage (GTDB taxonomy): Bacteria > Pseudomonadota > Gammaproteobacteria > Pseudomonadales > Halomonadaceae > Modicisalibacter > Modicisalibacter tunisiensis. The sequence goes on from NZ_JAGXFD010000001.1 coordinate 2,699,193, forward strand.
CCCGTCAAGCTGACGGTCAACATCATGCTCCGTGCCTGGCAGGACCCGGAGGCCGAAGTGGAGGCCGCCATCAATCTGCTGATGGACTGGGCGTTGCCGCGTCACCTGGCCGCCGAGGGCACGCTGCTGACCGCGGCGCTGGACTGGGCCGGCTCTGACAACAAGACAGCGGAATCCCTGGTCGAGGCCGCTTTGCCTTCCGAAGTTCCTGCTCTGCTGGCGATCAAGTACAAGAAGCGGACCTTCGCGCCCCTGGTGATCGAGAGCATCGGCCTTCCCCTCAACTCGCCGTCCGACAAGGACGGGCGCTTCGTCCAGATCCAGATTCCTGTCACCTTCGCCACCTTGACCGCATGGGACGGCGCAAGCTGGGAGGGAGCGCAGCCACCGAACGGGTTCGGCGCGCGCCACGGCGGCCTGTACGGGAATGTGCAGGGTTCGCCGAGGAGGTGAGGCAGTGGCTGCGAAGATGACCACGAAGCAATGGGAGAAGGCCCGCAAGCTGTGGGAGGCGGACGCGCGGCCAGGTTACGCCTGGCTCCAGCGTGAGCTGAACCTGCCCGTGTCTCGCGTGGCCGTCAGTCGGCGTGCCAAGGCCGAGGGCTGGGAGAAGCGTGCCATTGAGGAGGAGTCCGCCCTTCCGAGTGCTGAGACTGAGGTTACTCCAGAGGTTACGGTTACGCCCGAAGTTACGCAGGAGGTTACGCCCGTAACCAAGGGGCGCGGCCGGCCCAGCGAGTACCGGCCCGAGTATGCCGAGCAAGCCGAGCGCTTGATGCTGCTGGGCTTCACGCGGGAGAAGCTGGCCGCCTTCTTCGAGGTGGACGAGCGCACCATCTATCGCTGGCAGCAGCAGCACGCCGATTTTCGTCAGGCCATATGGCGGGGTGGCGCCCTGGCCGATGCCGAGGTGGCTCATGCGCTGTTCCATCGAGCAAAGGGGGCCGTGGTACCAGAGACGCACGTGGCCCAGCACCAAGGCCAGGTGATCCTGACGGACCTGGAGCGCCACTACCCTCCTGAGACCGCCGCCGCGCGGCTGTGGCTGAAGAACCGTCAGCCGGAGTTCTGGAAGGACAAGGTAGAGCTCGAGGAGAAGCCCAGCATCGCGCTGGTGGACAAGGAGGCGATGAGAGGGCGCATCGAGGCCGCGCTGGAGAAGGCTGCGCAGGTCGAGCGAGAGATGAGGGGGCGTGCCGAGCGGCTGGGGCTAATGTTGGACGATGGTACGTATCCCGACACCGGCAGCACCTACGTCGCCGACTACATACGGAGCCAGGACGATGAGTGATATTTCTACCAACCGCCATGTGCTGGCGCGGGAAACTGCCCGAACGCTGGCGCTTTCGGTCGAAGGGGCGCTGATGCAGCGTCTTGCCGAAGGCGACGTTGATGTCGAGCGCCTGCAAACATCACTGCTGGCTGTTGCCTCCGGCATCGCACCAACCCGGCGTCGCCTCATCAACCATGGGATGAGCAAGGAGTTTTGGCAGGAGGTTCGCAGGCGCTGGGAGGTCGACCCCCGCGACGGCTATGCCTGGCTGTCGAAGGAGTTGAACGGCAAGGTGAGCAATACAGCGATCCGCAAGCATGCCATCGAGGAGGGGTGGAGCAAGTTGGCTTAGGGGGTGTCTATCTCCGCTGTAGCTTTTAGGCTACAATGCTCCCGATGATGGAGCTGACGCACTACCTCACCGCTGACGGCCACGATCCGTTCCAAGCCTGGCTAGATGCTACAAAGGCCAAGGACCGCCAGGCAGCCATGCGCGTGCTGACCCGCCTTAACCGCCTGGCCGCCGGCAATGCCGGCGACACCAAGGCCGTTGGTGATGGAGTGCTAGAGCTGCGGATCGACTATGGCCCTGGCTACCGGGTGTATTACGCTAAGGTTGGCAGGCGTCTGGTGATGTTGTTGATCGGGGGCACCAAGAAACGCCAGCAGGCCGACATCGAGCAGGCCAAGGCGTTTCTGGTCGACCACCGGAGGAGAGCCCGGAGATGAAACGACACGACGATGCTGTGATTGAGATGCTGCGCGATGACCCTGACATGGCGCTCGACTACCTGCGCACCGCCTTCGACGAGTTGGACGAAGAGGGGGGTGAGTCTGCCTTCCTGCTGGCGCTGCGTCATGTGGTGGAAGCCCAGGGCGGCATGGCGGCTGTTGCCGAGCGTGCCAAGGTCTCACGCGAGAGCCTGTACCGGGCACTATCGCCCAAGGGGAACCCGACGCTGCGAACCATGACCGCCGTGATCAAGGCGACCGGCATCCACTTCCACGACCTGACGCGGCATGCATCCTGAAGCGCGCCCGATGACTGCATCTGGAGGCCCCAGAGCAATGGCTGGCGACCATCGCCAAACCCCGCTTATAGGGCATCGTCCAGCATCACCCTAGCGCCTTCCTGTTCGTGGGGCTGGTTGTGGGGTATGTGGAAATCAGTCACTTAAGATGTTGATTTAAAACGCCCAGAGGCGGACTGTCCCTCCGCCACTTCGAACATGTCGCCCCGAGATTTCAGTCACCTACTGGTCTCGGGGCGTTTTCGTTTCGGGCTATCCCACTGGACTGTTACAGTCATGGATCCGGATCGAGCCCTGCACGCAGGAGCTCGGCCAGGCCATCGCGCCTGCCCCCTTTCCCCCTTGACGTCATCGAGTCGGTCATGCCCCACCCAGGACGCATTCGCAGGCGACTACGGCAGCTCATCATCCGCGAGCAGGCCAGACGAGCCCATCCGTCGCCGCACCGCAGGGCGGGAACGCACGCTACCCGCCAGCAGTTCCTGGAGGCCACCCGAAACGTCGGAGTCATCGTCGTGGCCACCTGCTTCACCGCCGGCTGGGTCATCACCAACCCGAGCGTCAACACGGATGGCGTCGGTTGGGGCGTGCTCATGGGGCTCGTGTTGATCTTCATCGGCGCGTTCGGCTATGGTTACGTGGAACGCGACAAGGCCTCCGACGAGCGAGGTAACCCTCATGAGTGAATGGATGCTGGCGAGCCTGCTTATGACGCTGGGCGTCGTCTCATGCCTCATGGTCTGGAGCCAGAACCGTGAGCGACACGGCAAGCTTTCCCTTCCCGACAGCGTGCTCGACTGGATTGCCAGACATGTCGCCTGACGCTGACGGCACGCTGTGACAAGACAACACGCGGGAACAAGATAACGAAGGGCTGCCAATGGCAGCCCTTCTTGTTTGCCGCTCCTTTTTGCCCATGGCCCCTCACACCTCACCCACTACAAATGCCGTTTGGTCCTCGCCGTGGGCGTGGCCGTGGCCGGATCGTCGGGCCAGGGATGCTTGGGATAGCGGCCCCGCATGTCCTTGCGTACCTCGAAATAGCCCTGGGCCCAGAAGCTGCCCAGGTCGCGGGTGACCTGCAGGGGGCGCCCCGCCGGCGAGAGCAGGTGCAGCAGCACCGGCACGCGCCCGCCGGCCAGCCGGGGCGTTTCCGCCAGCCCGAACAGCTCCTGAAGCTTGACCGCCAGTACCGGTTCGTCACCGGTGTAATCGAGCCGCACGCGTGAGCCGCTGGGCACGCGAAGATGGCTCGGCGCCAGGTCATCCAGCGCCTGCCGCCGGGGCCAGTCGAGCCGGTCGTGCAGAATCCGCGCGAACGGCAACGCATCGAGCCGGTCGAGCCGCCGTATCCCGCCAAGATACGGCAGCAGCCAGGTTTCCAGGCTCGCCAGCAGCGCCTCCTGTGACCAGTCGGGCCAGTCATCGCCGAGCGCACGTCGCAGCAGGGCGACGCGGGCGCACAGCTGCTGCGCTTCGCCATCCAGCGCCAGGTGCCCCCGACGCCGGACCGCCCTCAGCAGGGCCTCGTGAACGGCGTCTTCGGGCAGCTCCTGCAGGGGGCGCCGCGCCAGGATCAGTTCGCCCAAGGCTCTGACCTCCTCGCCCACCACGCGCGCCTCGGTGTCGTCCCACGTCAGACGGGGCCGGTAGTCGCGCGTCTCGGGGAACAGCGCGGCAAGCCGCTCGCTTTCGATCCGGGCCGCGCGGAAGATCCGGGCACCCTGAGCCCGACCGTCGAGGTCCACCGCGACCAGGGTCTCGGCATGGGCCAGCGGGTGGCGCTCGTCGAGCCAGGCCTGATTGCCCGCTGCCAGCTTGAAGCGCCCGGGCGCCTGGCGCAGCGCCACGCGCTCCGGGTAGGCCATGGCCAGCAGCTCGCCCAGCGGGGCCAGGGTGTCCACGCGCAACCCGCATCCCAGCCGATCGGCCAGACGCCGCGCCTCGCGGTACCAGTTCCCGGTCGGATCCTGCGCCTGACGTTCGGGGCGCCGCGCCACGACCGCCGCCAGATCGGGCTCGTCACCCGTCGCCCCGCGCCCCTCGAGCAGTGCCACCAGCCAGCAGGCCAGCGGCCGGGCGTCGAGCGGGCCGGCGCGTTCGAGCATCACGGCCAGCCGCGGGTGCGCCGGATGGCGCGCGCAGGCCCGCCCCAGCGCGGTCAGGTGGCGATGCTCGTCCAGCACGCCCAGGCGCTGCAGCAGGGCCTGCCCCGCCGTCAACGCGGCGGCCGGCGGCGGTGTCACCCAGCGAAGCTGGCCGGCGTCGTCGATCCCCCAGCGGGCCAGCTCGAAGGCCAGCGGCGCCAGGTCTGCCTGCTGGATCTCGGGCTCGCCGTGGGCCGGCAGCGGCTGCTCCCGGGCCCAGAGCCGGTAACAGGCGCCGGGCCCCTGCCGCCCTGCCCGTCCCCGGCGCTGGTCGGCACTGGCCTGATTGACACGGCGCGTGGCCAGGCGCGTCAGGCCACGCCGAGCCTGGAAGACCGGCACGCGCTCGAAGCCGCTGTCGATGACGGTGTGCACCCCCTCCACCGTGACGCTGGATTCGGCAATCGCCGTGGCCAGGACGATGCGCCGCCGACCTTCGGGATCACGGGCGATCGCCTGCTGCTGGGTGTCGATCGGCAGGCGCCCGTGCAGTTCGCGTACCACCACGCCGTCGGGAAGCGGCTCGAGCTCCCGGGCCAGGCGCCGAATCTCGCCGACACCGGGCAGGATGACCAGCAGGTCTCCCGCTTCGCGGTCGAGCGCCTCGCGCACGACTTGGGCCTGCTCCCGCGCCGCGACGTCACGGGCGTCGAGGGGGCGGTAGTGCGTCGTCACCGGGAACTGCCGTCCGGGGCATTCGATGAGCGCCGCCTCGCCCAGCACTGCCTGCAGGGCCTGGACGTCGAGGGTGGCCGACATGACCAGCAGCCGCAGGTCGTCGCGCAGCCCGGTCTGGGCATCCAGCGCCAGGGCCAGCCCCAGGTCCGTCTCCAGGCTGCGCTCGTGAAACTCGTCGAAGAGCAGCCCGGCGACGCCCTCGAGCAGCGGATCGTCCTGGAGCAGGCGCGTCAGCACGCCCTGGGTGACCACCTCCAGGCGCGTCGCCTCGCTGGTGCGGCTTTCACCGCGCATGCGATAGCCGACCGTCTGTCCCACCGGTTCACCGAGTTGCGCGGCCATGTGGCGAGCGGCCAGTCGGGCGGCGACACGCCGGGGCTCCAGCAGCAATAGCTTGCCACCGCGACACCACTCGGCGTCGAGCAGGGCCAGCGGCACTCGCGTGGTCTTGCCGGCCCCGGGCTCGGCGATCAGGATCGCGCGGGTATGCGTTGCCAGCGCGTGCTGGATGTCATCGAGGCGGGACTCGATGGGAAGGTCTTGCGGCACTCTCATGGTCTCGTCGTCTCTCGCCAGGCTGCCGGGGTGCGACCATGGTACACACTGTCCGCCCTCGGTGGCGGTTGCGCCCGGTGTGTCACGCTTTGTATCGTCGGCGGTTCACCCACGAATAACGCATTCCATAATGCCCTGCAGGTGATGATATGCCCGTGTACGCAGTGAACTACGATCTTCAGCGCCCCGATGCCTACGATGGCTTCTACGATATCCTCGAGTCCGTGCCTCACGTTAGCGTCATGGATGGCTTCTGGCTGCTCGAGACCGAGGGCGACGCCGGTGCCCTGCGCGACCGGCTCAAGGCCCAGGTCCATCAGGATGATGCCATCTTCGTGATGCATGTCGACGAGGACTGGGCCGGGGCCGGCACGCGCTGCGGCGCCTGGCTGAATGCCGAGGCACGTTGACGCAGGTTATGGACCGGATGCCGGGGGTGGCGCCTATGGTGCCACTCTGGAAATGCCATTCCCTCATGCAGGCAGGAGACCCCATGTTGCAGCAAGCCCTGTCCGTCCGCGAGCTTCGGGGCTCGTCGGATGACACCACCACGCGTTACGAACTCTACGACAGCGACACCGGCACGCCGCTGGGTACCTTTCCCAGCCAGGCCGCGGCTCAGGACGAGATGGCTCGTCTGAAGGCCTCGAACCGTGCCGCGCTCGCCCCAGCCGAGGGTCGGGAGGACCCGGGCACCGGCTGAATCGCTCCCGGCGACGCCTCAGTAGAGGCGCAGCCCCACCCGGGTCACCCGATTGCCCTGCATCTCGCTGACCACCCAGTGAATCCCGTGCCAGTCGACGTCGTCGCCGATCACGGGATGCCCCCCCACCCGCAGCGACATGAACTCGCCCAGCGTCATCTCATGCTCCCCCGGGCTGAGCGTCAGCCCGTAGGCATCCGCGACATCGCGCATCAGCGCCTGGCCGTCCAGGGTGAAGGTGCCGAAGAAGGCGCGCTCCTGCTTGAGCCGGGCGTCGCCATTGAACAGCCGGTTGAGGGCCGGGAGGTCGGCGCTGCGGCCGATCACGCAGAGCACGTCGCCCAGCCGCAATCGGGTGCTGCCCTTGGGATGGAGCATGGTGCGCTGGCGAAACAGCGCCGAGATCAGGGCGCCGGAAGGGAAGCGCAGCAGGCGGATGGGCACGTCCTCGAGGGCGTCGTTTTCCACCTGGTAGACGAACATCTCGTAGTCGTTTTCCGGCAGCACCCCCAGGGGGCCGCGCCGATTGGGGGTGACCCGTGGCGGAATCTGGACCCGGGTCCAGCGTGCCACCAGCGACAGGGTGCCGCCCTGGACCAGCAGCGACATCAGCACGGCGAAGAAGGCGATGTTGAAGTAGACCGCGGCGTTCTCGACCCCGCCGATGACCGGAAAGATCGCCAGCACGATCGGCACCGCACCGCGCAGGCCGACCCAGGCGATGAAGATCACCTCGCGCCACCGGAAGCGGAAGAACGGCTTGATGGCCAGCACCACGGCCAAGGGGCGGGCCAGGAAGATCAGCACGAACGACAGCGCCGCGCCGGGCAGCGCATAGGACAGCATCTCCCGCGGGCTGACCAGCAGGCCCAGCACCAGGAACAGGCCGATCTGGCTCAGCCAGGCGAAACCGTCGTGCACGGGCAGGATGAAGTTGAGGTGACGTCCGGGACGGTTGCCGATCATCAGGCCGGTCAGGTAGATGGCCAGAAAGCCGCTGCCGCCCAGGGCGCTGGTCACGCCGAACACGCACAGCCCCAGGCCCAGGGTCAGCAACGAATAGAGGCCGGGGGCCAGGTCCAGCCAGCTCAGCAGCCGGGCGATCAGCCAGCCGGCGCCCACGCCGACCGCCAGCCCCAGACCGAACTGGTTGACGAACATGCCCAGGGTATCGAGCGGCCCGCCGATCTCGCCGGTCAGCAGCGCGACCAGGGTCAGGGTCAGGAAGATCGCCATGGGGTCGTTGGTACCCGACTCGATCTCCAGGGTCGCGCCCACGCGCTCGTTGAGGTTGACGCCCTGCCCGCTCAGCATCGAGAACACCGCCGCGGCATCGGTGGAGCCGACGATCGCGCCGACCAGCAGGCCCTCTGCCGGCGTCAGGTCCAGCAGCCAGGTGGCGAACAGGCCGACGATGCCGCTGGTCAGGAAGACCCCGATGGTGGCCAGCGACAGCGCCGGCTTGAACCCCACGCGGAAGGTCTTGAGCCGGGTGCGCAGGCCGCCGTCGAGCAGGATCAGCGCCAGGGCCAGGTTGCCGATCAGAAAGGCCAGCGGGTAGTTGTCGAACTCGATGCCCAGCAGGCCGTCCTCGCCGACCAGCATCCCCAGGGCGAGGAAGATCAACAGCAGCGGCACGCCGAACAGCGACGAGAGCCGGCTGGCCAGAATGCTCAGGGCCAGCAGGGAGCCGCCGAAGAGAAACAGGGTATTGACGCTATCCATGGCCGATCCTTGCCCAGACAGAACGCCATTATGCCATGGTCGTAGAAGCGTGAGCAGGTGGCTGCCCTTCTGGCCTCTCCCGGACGGCAAGGATAGACTGGTTCGCCGCCCGTTCGGCGGGCGTCTCATCGCGATCTACAAGGAACCCTTCATGCTGGAGCGACGCCTTTCGACACTCCTGATGAGTGTCTGGCTGGTGATCAGCCCCTCGGTACTGGCGGCGACCACGGTCGACGCCGGTGCCGCCTCCTCGGCACGGCAGGTCGCCGGTTTTGAAACGGCGCCGGCAGCGCCCCTCCAAGACAACCCCCTGCTCCGTCAGCTGGCCGAGGGCACCGAAGCGGCCTTTCTCGCCGCCCCGGATGAGCCGTATTTCACCCGCAGCGAGCCGGAACCGATCACGCCGCCGCCGACGCACACCCTGCGCGTGATGCTGGACTGGTACATCAATCCCTATCACGCGCCGCTGATCGTGGCCCGGGAACGCGGGCTCTTCGACCGCGAGGGGCTCGACGTGACCCTCTCGGCCCCGGCCGACCCCAGCGTGCCGGCCAAGCTGGTCGCCGCCGACCGGGCGGAGCTGGCGCTGACATCGCAGCCGACCCTGCATCATCTGGTCGCCAGGGGCATGCCGCTGGTCAGGGTCGCCACCCTGATCCCGCTGCCCCTGAGCGGCTTGCTGGTGCGCGATGATGCCGGCATCGACTCGCTGGCCCGGCTCAAGGGCAAGACGATCGGCTATGCCACCGAGAGCGTGGCCCAGGTCTACCTCGATGCCCTGCTCGATCAGCAGCCGCTGACCGCCAATGACGTGACGCTCAAGCCGCTCGACTTCGCCCTGGGCCGGGCGCTGGCCGATGGGGACGTCGACGCGATCATCGCCCCCCTGCGGCCGACCGAGCGTGACGGCCTGGCCAGACAGGGCGTGGCGACCCATGAACTGACCACCGAGGACAGCGGGCTGCCGCTGTACGATGCGCTGATCATCGTGGCCAATCGCGACACGCTCGCTCAGCACCGCCGCGATATCTCGCATTTCCTGAAGGCCCTGGAGCAGGCCACCGTGTGGATCATCCAGCACCCCGACGCGGCCTGGAACCTGATCCGCAAGGCCGAGCCGGCACTGGACACGACGGCCAATGCCGATGCCTGGCCGAACGTGGTGCGCTACTTCGCGCTGCGCCCGGCCCTGCTCCAGCCGGAGCGCTACCGTGGCTTCGAGCGCTATCTGAACAAGCGGGGGCTGCGGGACGAGGTCACGCCGTTGTCGAATCTCGCGGTCGAACTGGACACGCCGTGAACTCGACCACCTGGCGTCCGACACGCCGCCCGTGACAAGCCCCTCACGGACGGTGTCTCGCCAGCCGACGGGGGATCAGTGTGACTCGCCCGCCTCCAGGAAGGCATCCACCGCCTCGCGGAACGGCTTGGGCACCTCGGCATGGACCCAATGGCCGGCCTCGAGAGTGACGATCTCGACATTCGGCAGGATGGCACGCAGGGCCGGCAGGGTGCTGTCCGGTACATAGGGCGATTGGGCGCCGCGGATCTCCAGCGCCGGTCCTTCGTAGGGGCTGTCGCCGGCGGGCACGTCGATGATGGCGTCATAGTCGGCGGCGATCTCGTCGAGGCCGACCCGCCAGCGCATGACGCCGCCCTCCCGCACCAGATTGGTGGCCAGGAACAGCCGGGTGGCCGAGCTGTCGATCTCCTCGGCCATCAGGGCATCGGCCTCCTGGCGCGATGCGGGTCGGCTACGCTCGACGCGGCGCATGGCGGCGAAGATGCTGTCATGGCCATGTTCATAGGCGATCGGCGCGATGTCGGCCACGATCAGCGAGGCGACGCGTCGTGGCGCCAGGCGTGCCACGCTCATGGCGACCTTGCCGCCCATCGAGTGTCCCAGCAGGTCGCAGTCCGTGATCTGCAGCCGGTCCAGCAGCGCGATCACGTCATCGGCCATGGCGGCATAGCTCATGCCCGCCACGTGAGGCGAACGGCCGTGGTTGCGCAGGTCGACGGCCACGACCCGGCGCCGGCGCTGCCACTGCTTGGCATGAGAGCGCCAGTTGTCGGCGCTGCCGAACAGACCGTGCAGGATCACCAGCGGGCGCGTGTCTTCCGGGCCATCCGCCTGATAATGAAGCTCGACGGTGTCACTCATGGAGGTCCTCCCCTTGCGGTCGCGGGATGATGGGCCGCCCCGCGGATGCGAGGCGACGACAAGTCAGATGCCCTCTCGTGTAGGCTGTGCGCCCCAGGACAGCAGCCGGCGAGTCAGGACACCCAGCAGCAGGCCGTACATGGGCAGGAACAGCAACAGCGAGATGGTCAGCTTGACGGCGTAGTCCACCCAGGCGATCTCGACCCAGTGACTGGCCATGAAGGCGTCCGGGCCATGATGGAAGGCAATCGCGAAGAAGGCGAAGGTGTCCGCCAGGTTGCCGAACAGCGTCGAGACCGCCGGAGCCACCCACCAGCGCGCACTGCGCCGCAGGCGATCGAAGACCTGGATGTCCAGCAACTGCCCGATCACGTAGGCCATGAAGCTGGCCAGGGCGATCCGCGCCACGAACAGGTTGAAGGTGCCCAGGGCGGCCAGGCTGCGGAACTCCCCCTTCTCGAACAGTACCGAGAGCAGATAGGAGATCACCAGCGCCGGCAGCATGACCCGCGCGATGATGCGGCGTGCCGAGGTCTTGCCGAACAGACGCACGGTCAGGTCGGTGGCCAGGAAGATGAACGGGAAGCTGAAGGCGCCCCAGGTGGTGTGCAGGCCGCCCATGGTGAACGGCAGTTGCACCAGGTAATTGCTGGCGGTGATGACCAGGATGTGAAAGGCGGCCAGAGCGGTCAGACAGCGACGGTACTGGCCGGGACTCAGTGACAGCATGCGACAGGCATCCTTTTTGGGTGATGGCACGAGGGGTGAGGGAACCCTCGGGTGCGGACCTGCCGGCCCGCGGCAGTTCAGGGGCGCGAATTATACGCGAAATCGATCGTGACGTCGTGGCATGTGCCTGTCGAACCGGGGCCGACAAGCGTCAGCGGGGGCGCCTGTCGGCCAGAAAGCGATCGATCAGCGCACGCGAGATCGAATAGCTCGGCGGCAGCTGCGGCAGTCGGCGCGGCGTGAACCAGGCGGCGTCGGCGATTTCCACGCCATCGATGCGAATGCGCCGGCTGGTGGCCTCGGCGAAGAAGCCCAGCATCAGGGAATGCGGAAATGGCCACGACTGGCTGCCGAAGTAGCGCAGTCGGCCGATCGTCACGCCCACTTCCTCGAACACCTCGCGATGCACGGCCTCCTCGGCCGCCTCACCGGGCTCGATGAAGCCCGCCAGCGTCGAGTAGCGGCCCGGAGGAAAGCGCGGGCTGCGGGCCAGCAGCAGGTCATCGCCATGGGTCACCAGGGTAATGATGCAGGGCGAGATGCGGGGGTAGTTGCGATGCCCGCAGTGGTCGCAGTGCATGGCGAATTCGCCGCTGATGCGCCGGGGGGAATGCCCGCAGCGCCCGCAGAAGCGGTGGTTGCGCTGCCAGGCGACGACCTGCAGGGCCGTCGACAGCAGCGCGAAGCGCGACTCGTCCCAGCCGTTCAGCCACTGGCGCGCCGAGGGCCAGTCCCGAGGCTCGGGCTCGGCGAGCACGGCGATGGCCTGCTCTTCCCAGAACCCCAGGGGCTGCGCCGCGGCCGGCCAGGTGGCCACCTTGGTGAAGGGCTGGTCATCCTGTCCGGCGGCGATCCCGTTGGCGCTGTCCACCCGGATCAACAGGCCGCCGGTGCAGGTCTCGGCGTCGGGGAGCTCGCGGCGAAACGTCATGAGGATGGCATGCCGTCCCAGAGGCATTGCCCCGCCTTGTCGCGAATGGCGGCCAGCTTGGCGTCATGGGCGGCCCACTCCTGTTCGCTGGGACGCACCACGGCGAGCGACGGCCGGTCCGCGCTCAGCCGCCGGACACGGGCGGTGCCCGGGCTGGCGTCGCCTCCGTCTTCGCTGCCGTCGGCATCGAGCAACAGGGCGGTCTGTCCGCCGGTCATCGCCAGATACACATCGGCGAGAATCTCGGCATCCAGCAGCGCCCCGTGCAGCACGCGGTGACCGTTGTCGATCGCGTAGCGCTTGCAGAGGGCGTCGAGGTTGTTGCGCTGGCCGGGGTGCTTGTCGCGGGCCAGCTGCAGGGTATCCAGGATGCCGCAATGCTCGGCGACCGGGCCGAGCTTCGGCTCGCCCCGGTGGGCGTTGAGCCGCGAGAACTCGTGATCGATGAAGCCGACGTCGAACGCAGCGTTGTGAATGACCAGCTCGCCGCCCCGGATGAAGTCCCAGAAGGCATCCGCGATCTCGGCGAAGACCGGTTCGTCGGCGACCTGCTCGTTGGTGATGCCGTGCACCTCAATGGCCTCGGCATCGATCGTGCGTTCGGGATTGATGTACTGGTGGTAGGTCCGGCCGGTCAACCGCCGGTTGACCATTTCCACGGCGCCGATCTCGATGAGGCGGTGGCCCTCACGGGGATCGATGCCGGTGGTTTCGGTGTCGAGTATGATCTGGCGCATGGTGTCTCGCTGACTGCAAAGCAAGGAAAAGTGTGACAGGGGTGGATCAGCCCGTGGCGGCCACGGCGGCGTCGATGGCCTCGTTGGCCAGGGCATCGGCGCGCTCGTTGCCCGGATGGCCGCTGTGTCCCTTCACCCAGTGCCACTCGATCTGATGGCGGCGGGTCTCGTCGAGCAGTTCCCGCCAGAGCTGCGCATTCTTGACCGGCTGCCGCGAGGCGGTCTTCCAGCCGCGCTTCTGCCAGCCGTGGATCCACTCGGTGATGCCCTTGCGCAGATATTCGGAGTCGGTGTAGAGCGCGACGCGACAGGGGCGCTTGAGTTCCCGCAGCGCCATCAGCGCCGCCTTGAGTTCCATGCGGTTGTTGGTGGTTTCCGCCTCGAAGCCGTTGAGCGTCTTCTCGTGGGGGCCCGATTCCAGCAGTGCCCCCCAGCCTCCGGGCCCGGGATTGCCGCGACAGGCCCCGTCGGTATGGATCGTGACGGTGGGTAACGGGTGATCAGTCAAGCTCGGCAATCCTCTCGTGTTGGCATTCGTCGTGCTCCTCCGGCGTACGGGCGACCCGCGTCGCGTGGCCGATCAGGTGGCCGCCGGGAACGCTGGCAGGCAGCCGTGGCCTGACCACCTGCACGCGCTGTACCCGACGACAGGCCTGGATCATGTAGCTGTCCCCCAGTGGCAGGTTGTAGCGCCGCCCGAAGGTCTCCAGCCCCGGGCTGCCGGGCTGACCGCCGGGCAGCCGGAAGGCACAGTAGTCTACTCGCTGGATTTCGAAGTCGACAAACGCCAGCCAGTCGCGCAGACGGCCGGGGGAACGCCAGTGTCCTCGCCACGGCAGCCACTCGCGTCGCCCCGGCCAGGGGCGGCGCCACCCCTCGATGCCCATCGGCGACCAGCCGAAGAGGATCAACCGGCCATCGTCGGCGACCAGGCGCGTGAGTTCCTGCAGGAGCCGGTGTGGCTCCGGGATGACTTCCAGCAGATGATGAACGACGACCAGCGACAGGCTTTCGTCGGGCAGCGGGAAATGGTCGGGCAGACAGACCACATGCCGATCATCCTCGGCCAGTTCCCGCGTGGGGGCCCAGCTGAGTGCGTGGCGGATCGGGCACATGTCGGTCAGGCGCGGAGCCATGCCGACCTGCAGGCTGTGCTGGCCGAACAGCCGCTCGCAGACCGGCCCCAGGCAGGCTCGCTCGGCCTGCCAGTGCGACTGCCCGGCGGGTGTCGACCAGTAGCGTCGGCCTTCTCGCACCAGCCGGGCCAGCTGAATCGACGGCTCCGAATTTGACACGGCGGCTCGATCCCCCCAAGGTTTATGCCATTTCACGCAGCCAGCATCTGCGGGGTCCCCTGTGGGTGACGACATCCCCGGCATCGATGCCACACGCCGCCGGCTGCCGACAACCTTGCTGAGGTGAAATACCCCATGATGAGCGTGACACCGATTCCGGCCTTCTCGGATAACTATATCTGGCTATTGCGCCAGGACGCCACTCCCGACGTCGCGGTCGTCGACCCGGGCGATGCGAGCCCGGTCAGCGAAGCGCTCGAGCGCGAATCTCTGGCGCTCGACACCATCCTGGTCACGCATCACCACCCCGACCATACCGGGGGCGTCGCCGAGCTGGTCAAGCGCTATGGCTGCCGGGTCGTCGGCCCTGCCGGCTCCCGCATCGACGGCATCGACGAGCCGTTGAGCGATGGCGATGCCTGCCGCATTCTCGGGCGGCGCTTCGAGGTGCTCACGGTACCGGGCCACACCCTGGATCACATTGCCTTCTTCGCGTCCGGCACGCCGCCGCTGCTCTTCTGCGGTGACACGCTGTTTTCCGCCGGCTGCGGGCGGCTCTTCGAGGGCTCGCCCGAACAGATGTTCGATTCCCTGGCCCGCCTGGCGGCCCTGCCGGAAGACACTCTGGTCTTTGCCGCCCACGAGTACACCCTGGCCAACCTGCGCTTCGCCCAAGCCGCGGAGCCGGACAACGCGCTGCGCGACCGCTTCCTCGCGGAATGCCAGCAGGCGCGTTCGCTCGATCGCCCCACCCTGCCCAGCACGATCGGCAGGGAGCGCCAGATCAACCCGTTTCTGCGTGCTGCGGAACCGGGCGTGCGTCAGGCCGCTTCCGCCCAGGGCGATGCCGGCTCGTCGCTGGCGACCTTCGCCACCCTGCGTGCCTGGAAAGACCGCTTCTAATCCGTCCCATGGACGCTCACTCCTGCGCCCACGAGGCTTCAACGACATGACCAACCGACCCTTGTCCCGCCGAGGCCGACACCTGGCGGGTGGTCTGCTTCTGACACTGACCTCACTGGCCGGTGGCGTGCATGCCGCGGCAATGCCACCCGAGTCATCCGGGTCGTTCTGGGATGCGCTGATGGTACATGCCCAGCCCCGGGATGTCTGGGAGCAGCTCCGCCAGGGCTTTGCGTGGTCCTTCGATGCCCGCGAACCTCGGGTAAAGCACTGGATCGACTACTACCGGCGTCACCCCCGCGGGGTGGCGGAAATCGCCGAGCGCGCGCGCCCCTGGCTCTACTGGATCACCCAGGAAGTCGAACAGCGCGACATGCCCGCCGAGATCGCGCTGCTGCCGTTCATCGAGAGTGCCTACAAGCCCACCGCCAAGCATCCGGGCGGCGCCACCGGCCTGTGGCAGCTGATGCCGGGTACCAGCGATGCCCTGGGGGTCCGGCGGGACTGGTGGTATGACGGCCGTGTCGACGTGATCCGCTCGACCAAGGCGGCGCTCGATTACCTGCAGCAACAGGCCGACCAGTGGTATGACGGCGACTTCGAACTGGCCCTGGCCGCCTACAATGCCGGCGCCGGCACCGTGAATCGGGCGATTCGCCAGGCGCAGGCACGCGGCGGAAGCGGCGACTACTGGAGCCTGCATCTGCCGCGGCAGACCATGAACTATGTGCCCAAGCTGCTGGCCCTGTCGCGGATCATTGCCTCCCCCCAACAGTACGGGGTCCAGCTGCCCTCGATCCCCGACCGCCCGGGCTTCGCCAGGGTCGAGATTCCCGGTCAGATCGACCTGTCACGAGCCGCGAAGCTGGCCGGCATCGCCCCCGTTCGGCTGCGTCGCCTGAACCCCGGGCTGCTGCAGAACATGACCCTGCCGTCCCGGTCGCCGGCCCTGCTGGTCCCGGCGACGGCGCGCGACACCTTCGTGGCCGCGCTGGATCGCCAGCCCGACGCCGCCCTGGCTCGCTGGCAACGCTATCGAGTGCGCCGTGGCGACACGCTTTCCGCGATTGCCGCACGCCAGGGCGTGCCCATCAGCGTGCTGCGGCGGGAGAACGACCTGCGAGGCAACATGATTCGCATCGGTCAGATCCTGAGAGTGCCTGCCGGTCGCATGACGGCCCAGGCCGATCCGGACGAACGGCTCGTGGTCAAGGTGCGCCCCGGCGACAGCCTGAGCCGCATCGCCGCCCGACACGATGTCACCGCTGCGGAGATTGCCCGCTGGAACGGCCTGGACACGGCGGCATATTTACATCCCGGCCAGCGGCTGACACTGTATTCGCACTGACCGCTCGGGACCGGCCTCGGAGAGCCGCCGGGAACCTCTATCTCCCGGCGGGGTCGAGAAGACGCCCCGGCACGTCGATGTCCGGCGTGGCGAGGGCATCGCGGGTGAACGCGTGACCAGAAGGAAACCATCCATGCTACGAAGCGCCCTGGCGGCGTTGCTTGCCGTTTCGCTGTTGACTCCTGCTTCCTTCTCGTTTGCGGCCTCTGCTGCCGAGGTACCCACGGTGACGGGGCTGTCGCTGTATGATCAGCCGGCCCTGAAACCCGGCTTCACCCATTTCCCCTACGTCAATCCCGAGGCACCGCAGGGCGGCGAACTGGTACGCGCGTCGGTCGGCAGCTTCGACTCCACCAATCCCTTCATCGTCAAGGGAACCCCGGCCAGTGGCTTGATGGCGGTCTATGACACCCTGCTGGCCAGCAACCCCGACGAGCCCTTCTCGATGTACGGCCTGCTGGCGTCGGGGGTACGACTCGATCCCGACCGGCGCTGGATGGAGTTCGACATCAATCCCGGGGCACGCTTTCACGACGGCACGCCGGTCACCGCCGAGGACGTGGTATTCAGCTTTCGCCTGCTGCGGGACGAGGGCCAGCCCTTCTACGCGGCCTATTATGCCGATGTGACCTCGGCACAGGCGCTGGATGACGACACCGTGCGCTTCGACTTCGCCAAGGCCAACTCGCGTGAGCTTCCACTGATTCTCGGCCAGCTGCCCGTCCTGCCCAAGCACTACTGGGCGAACCGGGACTTCACCCGCCCCACCCTCGACAAGCCGCTGGGCTCCGGCCCCTACCGCATCGCCGCCATCAAGCCCGGCCAGCGTATCGTCTACGACCGGGTCGACGACTACTGGGGACGCGATCTGCCGGTCAACCGGGGGCGGCACAACATCGCCCGCCTGGTCTTCGACTATTACCGGGATCAGACCGTGGCCCTCGAGGCCTTCAAGGCAGGCAACCTCGACCTGCGCATCGAATCCAGTGCCAGCAACTGGGCGACGGCCTATGACTTCCCGGCCGCCGAGCAGGGCTTCGTCAAGAAGCTGCTGGTGCCGGATGGGCAACCGGCGGGCATGCAGGCCTACGTGATGAACCTGCGGCGCGAGAAGTTCCAGGACCCGCGAGTCCGGGAGGCCCTGAACCTGGCGTTCTACTTCCCCTGGCTCAACGACAACCTCTTCTACGGGGCCTACAAGCGCACGCGCAGTTACTTCGAGAACTCGCCGATGGCGGCCGGCGGCAAGCCCGGCCCGGGTGAGCTGGCGCTGCTCGAGCCCTATCGCGATCAGTTGCCCGATGCCGTCTTCGACAAGCCGCTGCCCATCGCGGAGCCGGAAGACCTGCGCCCTCGGCTGCGCAAGGCGCTGGGCCTGATGCGCGATGCCGGCTACGAGATACAGAACGGCCAGATGGTGAATCGCGAGACCGGCAAGCCCTTCACGCTGGAAGTCCTGCTGTATGACACTCAGTTCGAGCGCATCGTCCAGCCTTTGCTCAAGAATCTCAAGCGCATCGGCATTCAGGGCAAGATTCGCACCGTCGACGTCAACCAGTACCTGAACCGGTTGCGCAGCTTCGACTACGACATGGTCATCGCCACCTTCCCGCAGTCGATCAATCCCGGCAACGAACAGCGCGAGTACTGGACCTCGGCCTATGCCGACCAGCCCCAGAGCCGCAACCTCATCGGCTTGAAGAACCCCGCCATCGATGCTCTGGTCGATGACCTGATCCGGGCCGACTCCCGTCAGGCCCTGGATACCGCCGCCAGGGCCCTGGATCGTGTGCTGCGCTGGGGCTTCTACGTGATTCCGCAGTTCCACCTCGGCGCGACACGCATCGCGCTGTGGGACAAGTTCGGCCACCCGCAGCCATCTCCTGAATACGGCCTTGATTTCGATGCCTGGTGGGTCGACCCCGACGAAGGCCCGCGTATCGAAGCCCGTCAGCACGGAGGGTAGGCATCGGTGGCTGCATACATCGTCAGGCGCCTGCTGTTGATGATTCCCACCCTGCTGGGGATCATGCTGCTCAACTTCGTGATCGTCCAGGCAGCACCGGGCGGACCGATCGACCAGATCATCGCCCGCTATCAGGGCATGGACAGCAACGCCAGTACCCGCCTGGACGCCGGCGGCGGTGATCCCTCGGCCGGCGGCGATGCCGCCTCGCGAGGCGCTCGTGGCGTGGACCCGCGCTTCATCGCTCAGCTCGAGCAGCAGTTCGGCTTCGACGAACCCGCCTACCAGCGCTTCTTCGACATGATCGTGGACTACGCGACCTTCGACCTGGGCGACAGCTTCTTTCGCGACCGGCCGGTGCTCGATCTGATGCTCGAGCGACTGCCGGTCTCGATCTCGCTGGGACTGTGGACGACGTTGCTGGTCTACTTCATCTCGATCCCGCTGGGTATCCGCAAGGCGCTGCACCACGGCTCGCGCTTCGACGTGTGGTCCTCGGGGCTGGTGATCCTCGGGTACGCCATCCCCGGTTTCCTGTTCGCCATCCTGCTGATCGTGCTGTTCGCCGGGGGCAGCTACTACGACCTCTTCCCCCTGCGCGGGCTGACCTCACCGGACTTCGATCAGCTGTCGCTGTGGGGCAAGGTCACCGATTACCTCTGGCACATCACCCTGCCGGTACTCGCCGCCTCGATCGGCAGCTTCGCCACGCTCACCATGCTCACCAAGAACAGCTTCCTCGACGAGATCCACAAGCAGTACGTGCTGACGGCCCGGGCCAAGGGAGCCAGCGAGCGGCGGGTCCTGTACGGGCATGTCTTCCGCAATGCCATGCTGCTGATCATCGCCGGCCTGCCCTCGGCCCTGGTGGGCATCTTCTTTACCGGATCACTGCTGATCGAGGTCATCTTCTCGCTCAACGGCCTGGGTCTGCTCGGCTTCGAGGCCGTCATGCAGCGCGACTACCCGGTGATCTTCGGCACGCTGTACCTCTATACCCTGATCGGCCTGATTCTCAAGCTGGTGTCGGACCTGACCTACATGTGGGTCGATCCGCGTATCGATTTCGAGACACGGGAGGCCTGATGACCCAGCACGGTTCCACGTCCCGGCTCTCGCCCATCACACGCCGTCGCCTGCAGGCCTTTCGAGACAATCGTCGTGCCTGGTGGTCCTTCTGGCTGTTCCTGTTTCTGTTCGTGTTCAGCCTCGGCGCCGAGCTGATCGCCAACGACAAGCCGATCGTCATGCGCTATCAGGGCGAATGGTACGTGCCGCTGCTGGTCGACTACCCGGAAACCGACTTCGGTGGCTTCCTGCCCACCACGGCGGAGTATCGTGATCCCTTCGTGAAGGAGGGGATCGAGACCCACGGCTGGATGCTCTGGCCGCCCGTTCCCTTCAGCTACGACACCCTGGATCAGGCGCTTGACCATCCCGCTCCCTCGCCGCCCGACGCTCGCCACTGGCTGGGTACCGACGACCAGGGGCGCGATGTGCTGGCCCGGGTGATCTACGGTTTCCGTCTGTCGGTCCTGTTCGCGCTGGCCCTGACGATCGGCTCGCTGGTGCTGGGAGTGGTCTTCGGCGGGATTCAGGGGTATTTCGGTGGCAAGGTCGACCTGATCGGTCAGCGGCTGTCGGAAATCTGGTCCGGCCTGCCGGTGCTGTTCCTGCTGATCATCCTGGCCAGCCTGGTCGAGCCCAACATCTGGTGGCTGCTGGGCATCATGCTGCTCTTTTCCTGGCTGGGCCTGGTGGATATCGTGCGTGCCGAGTTCCTGCGTGCGCGCAACCTGGAGTACGTGCGCGCGGCCCGGGCCATGGGACTGCCTGCTCACCTGATCATGTGGCGGCATGTGCTGCCCAATGCCATGGTCGCGACCCTGACCTTTATCCCCTTCCTGTTCACGGGGGCCATCACGACCCTCACGGCACTGGATTTTCTCGGCTTCGGCCTGCCGCCGGGATCGCCGTCGCTGGGCGAGCTGGTCGCCCAGGGCAAGAACAACCTGCAGGCGCCCTGGCTGGGCATCACCGCCTTCGTCAGTCTCAGTCTCATGCTGTCGTTGCTTGTCTTCATCGGCGAGGGGTTGCGCGATGCCTTCGACCCCCGGCATATCCAGAAGCCGGCAGGCAAACCTGCCGGCACGCTTCAGCCAGCCGCCGAATCGGACGCCCTACCCCTGCCACAGGAGCCCACCGATGAACGCTGAACCGGTACTGCAGCTCGACGAGGTCTCCATCGCCTTCGACAGGACCACCGTGGTCGATCGCCTCTCTCTGCAGGTCGGCGCCGGCGAGACCCTTGCACTGGTCGGCGAGTCCGGCTCGGGAAAGTCCGTGAGTGCCCTGGGCGCCATGGGCCTGCTGCCGGCCAATGCTCGGATCGAGGGGCATTGCCGGCTCGAGGGACGTGATCTGGCATCCCTGACCCCGCGCGATTGGCAGCGTCTCAGGGGCAATCAGGTCGGCTTCATCTTTCAGGAGCCGATGACGTCCCTCAACCCGCTGCATACCATCGGCAAGCAGATTGGCGAGACACTGCGGCTTCACCAGGGACTGCGGGGGCGAGAGGCCCGGGCCAGGGCGCGGGAGTTGCTGGCCCAGGTACACCTGCCGCGCGTCGAGGAATTGCTCGATGCCTGGCCGCATCAACTGTCCGGCGGGCAACGCCAGCGGGTGATGATCGCCATGGCCATCGCCAACCGGCCTCGTCTGCTGATCGCCGACGAACCCACCACTGCACTCGACGTGACCGTCCAGCAGGAAATCCTGCAGTTGCTGGGTGAATTACAGTCCCGGCACGGCATGGCTATGCTGTTCATCACCCACGATCTCAACCTGGTGCGACGTCATGCGGATCGTGTCTGTGTTCTCTACCAAGGCCGCGAACAGGAAACCGGCAGCGTCGCCCGGGTCTTCGACGCGCCCCGCAGTGCCTATACACGAACCCTGCTGGCCGCGGAACCCGAGGGCCGGCCGGTGTCCCGTCCGACATCGGAAGTCCTGCTCGAGGCACAGCGACTCTCGGTCACCTTCCGCCGGCCCAAGCGGTTGTTTGCCCGGCGCCCACCGGGCTTCGCGGCCGTCAAGCCGCTGGATCTGTCGCTCGCCCGAGGCGAAACCCTGGGCATCGTCGGGGAGTCCGGCTCCGGCAAGACCACTCTGGCGATGGCCCTGCTGCGGCTGGTCGAGAGTGAAGGTCACATCACCCTCGGCGAGACACGGCTGGATCGGCTGACCGGCGGGGACCTGCGTCGTCAGCGGCGCCGTGCCCAGATCGTCTTTCAGGACCCCTACGGGGCGTTGTCCCCCCGCATGCCGGTCGCCGACATCATCAGCGAAGGACTGCGTTATCACCATCCCGAGGTGGACAAGGAGACAGTGAGAGAACGCGTCCTGTCGACGCTGCGTGAAGTTGGTCTTCCCCGGGAAGTCGCTGCCCGTTACCCGCATGAGTTCTCCGGCGGGCAACGCCAGCGAATTGCCGTGGCCCGGGCAATCATTCTGGAGCCCGAATTGCTGGTGCTCGACGAGCCCACATCCGCTCTCGACCGCACCGTTCAGAAGCAGTTGATTCGTCTGTTGCGCAACCTTCAGGAACGACGAGGGCTGAGCTATCTGTTCATCAGCCATGATCTGGCGGTGGTACGCGCCATGGCTCACCGCATTATCGTGATGAAGGATGGTGCCATCATGGAACAGGGAAAATGTGAAGAAGTACTACGTTCACCAACCGCCTCCTACACACAATCGCTACTTAAGGCATCTTTTTTGTAGTTAATTCAGTTTGAAGAAAAGATAACGGTATAAAACCTTACTCGGCAAAGATGGCGATTTCATCAGGGCGCAAGTGGCGGCACTCCCCGGGCTCTAGATCCGGATCGAGAACCAGCGGGCCGATGGATTCCCGATGCAGGGCCGCCACGCGATTGCCCAGCGCGGCCACCATGCGCCGAACCTGGTGATAGCGCCCCTCGGTAAGCGTCACCCTGGCCTGCGTGGGCGACAGCCAGTCGAACTCGGCTGGCTGGGTCGGCCGTTCCTCGCCATCCAGCTGAATGCCCTCGGCAAAGCGACGCCGGGCACGCTCTGCCTCGTCGGCATTCAGCGCAGATGCCAGTGTGACCTGGTAACCCTTGGGGCAGGCCTTGCGGGGAGACGTCACCCGATGCGACCACTTGCCGTCATCGGTCAGCAGCACGATGCCGGTCGTGTCGACGTCCAGCCGCCCGACTGGATGCAGACGCCCCACATTGGGCAGGTCGATCAGCTCGAGAACGGTCGGATACTGGTCCGGACGCGTCGTGCACTCGACCCCCAGCGGCTTGTACAGCATGAGATAGCGATTGCCGCTCAGGGTCAGCGTTTCGTCCAGCCAGCGGACGTCGTGCGCCTCCCCCACCTGAGTGGCCGGGTTCTTGATCACTGCTCCATCGACCGTGACCTCGCCACGGTGCAGCGCCTTCTTGGCCAGACTGCGGGTGAGATCCGTGGTATCACACAGGAACTTGTCGAGCCGCATTACCTCTCCAGTTGAAAACGATCGGCATCCATCCAGGCGGGGAACTTGTCACGGAACCGCGACAGCGCCTCCCTGTCCAGAGTGCCGGTGCGAATGAAGGGCTGGTCCCGCGCCTCGTCGATCAGCGGGTCTCCCTTGAAGTCGACCAGCATCGAGTCGCCGGCATAGGCCAGCCCCTTGGCATCCTCGCCGACGCGGTTGACGCCGATGACGTAACACAGATTCTCGATCGCTCGAGCCTGCAGCAGGGTCCGCCAGGGGCCGCGTCGGGGAGCGGGCCAGTTGGCCACGCAAAGCAGCGCATCATACTCGAAGTGCTCGTCCTGTGCAGGCTGCTGACGCAGCCAGACCGGAAAACGCAGGTCGTAGCAGACCGTCAGCAGAATGCGAAACCCCTTGAGTTCGACGATCGAACGCTGCTGACCCATGCCGTATCGCTCGTGCTCGCCGGCCATGCGAAACAGATGACGCTTGTCGTAGTGCACCACCTCGCCATCCGGCGTCGCCCATATCAGGCGATTGTAGTACTCCCCTTCCTCGGTCACGGCCACGCTGCCGGTCACCACGCAGCCGCGCCGCCGCGCCTGCTCACGCATCCAGGCAACGCTGCGGCTGCTGGCCATGGGTTCGGCCATCTCCCGCGAGTTCATGGTGAACCCGGTGGCAAACATCTCCGGCAGCACGATCAGATCGCTCGTCGTCGCATCCAGGCTGCCGAGCTGCTCATCGAGCCGTCGGCAGTTGGTCTCCGGGTCTTCCCAGCGCAGGTCCGCCTGGACGAGTGTCGTTCGAAGGTTGCTCATGGACACCTCTTTCTTGAAGACAGGGGGGACGGCCCGTGAACGCGTCGCGAAGCACCCTGCCATGCTAACATTAGCTGCCGCCGGCGTGATGACACGCTGGGCGGCCATTCGTCTTCACGCTCGACAGGACAAGGATCACCATGACACCGGCCATGCCTTCCGACAAGGATGCCACCCACGGCGTTCTCTTTGGTCTCGGCGCTTACCTGATGTGGGGCTGCTTCCCGCTGTTCTTCGCGCTGTTCGAGGGAACGCCGGCCTGGGAAATCCTGATCCACCGTGTGCTCTGGTCCTGTGTCTTCCTTGCAGGCCTGATTGTACTGCTGCGTCGCTGGCAGCCGGTTATCGGCGCACTGCGCCGCCCGCAACGCCTGGGGCGTGTGCTGGCCTGCGCGCTGCTGATCGGTCTCAACTGGGGAATCTACATCTACGCCGTGGAAACCCGTCATGTGCTTCAGGCCAGTCTGGGATACTTCCTGACGCCTCTGGTCAACGTGGCACTGGGCATGCTGGTACTCAAGGAACGGATGTCACGCTGGCAGGCGCTGGCGGTGGGACTGGCAGCGATTGCCATCGCCGTGCAGCTGATCCTGCTGGGCCAGCTGCCCTGGATCACGCTGGTGCTGGCACTGTCCTTCGGCACCTACGGCCTGCTGCGCAAGCAGGTACCTCTGGACGGGCTCTCGGGGCTGTTCGTCGAAACCCTGCTGCTGCTTCCGCTTGCCCTGCTGGCACTGGGCTGGCTGAGCGCCGAAGGCGCCTCGCATTTCCTGCAGGGCGACCCTCGGACCACGCTGCTGCTGATCGCCAGCGGCGTCTTCACCGCCCTGCCGTTGATGGCCTTCGCGGGTGCCGCGCGCCGCCTGCGGCTGGCGACGCTCGGTTTTCTCATGTATCTGAACCCGACCATGCAGTTCTTCATTGCCCTGCTGGTCTTCCATGAGCCCCTGTCGCCGATCCAGCTTGCCACATTTGTGTTGATCTGGATTGGTCTGGCCGTCTACTCCTGCTCAGCCTGGCAGGGGCGCCCGCAGTCGCGAGGCGCTTGAATGCTGGCGTCCCGCTTCTCCGGGCAACGGGGCGCCGTCATCAGGGGCTACATGGCTTCATCGTGCGCCAGCTCGGGCAGAGTGGCACGGCCGGCCGGCCGGCCCCAGTCGCAGAATGACCGCCTCCAGGCAGCTCAACGTCGGGACCTGGCATTGCAACAGCGACACGCCCGTCTCCAGACCCAGCGCTTCGCGATGCATGGCCGCGGAAGGATCCTGGCCGCGCTCTTCCCACTCGTCCAGCGGCAGGTCGATGATTTCATCGATCAGCATGTGCGGCAGCAGCAGGACACAGCTGCGCACCCCTTCCGTATTGAGTGCAAAACGCCGGCCACTGTCAGTCAACCGCCAGACCGACAGGCGCAAGCGGCTGATCGAGCGCTCGAAGACCACATTCTCGCGGTCGGCTAGCCAGTTGGCGGCCAGGCGACCGTTGATGCGGCGATCGACGGTCGACGCATTGATATGGGGATAGAGAAAGCCGCTACGCTGAACCATCCAGTCGAGCGCATCATCGAGCGCCACACCAACCCGGCGGTCATAGGGCATTTCGCGGCGAGACAGGGCATTACGGACCGTGGAGAGCTTGAGCCCGCAAAGCGCGGCAATCTCGGTGATGCTGAGCCCGCGTTCCTCGGTCTCCTGCAGCGAGAACGGTAGTGTACTGGTTATTCCCGCATGCTTTTCCAGGCGTAGACGCAACGCCACGAGCCCCATCATGTGAAGCAATCGAGCAGGGTGCCCGCGCCCGGCCACGCTGCCCAGGCTATGTGCCATGGCCACGAGATGCCACAAGTCGCTGAGCCGCTCAGCCTCAAGCCCCGAAGCCTCTTCCTCCGGCTGGGCCAGCGCCCAGGCTTGCAGTTCGCATAACGTTTCGCTCATGCGCACGGCCAGCGCACTGGCGGACAGCGCGTGCGGTCCGTCCATGGACTCCGTTTCGTGGCCCAGACAGAGTCGTCGCAATGGTCCGGCCAGGTCATGGCAGGCCGTCGACAGTTCCTCCGTCAAGGCATCCACCGACAGGACATCGCCTGCTGCAGTGCCTAGCAACGACTCCTGCAGCAGACTCATGGGGCTGGGAAGGCCCTCTGACATAATTGAACTCCTGCGTACCGGCTGGTCTCTTGAGGCCAGCTTCTTTTTTTGCGCTGATTTCAGGCGCTCTTGTCATGATTAACGGCAGATCGCTCATTTTCTTTAGGGTATGAGGGCATTACTTGCGGTCGAGTTCCTGCTTGCATTTGCGGTGTCGGTTCAGGCCACCGCTTCAGGCTGATAGCCGATTCGGAACCCGCCCCAGTGGCGCCCTTTCACGAACACCGGCACGGAAAGATCGTGCATGACTTCGCCGGTATCCCGCTTGTAGGTCTGCACCAGCAACGGTGATGTATGAGCGCCGCAGCGCCGTCCGGTGGGGTCGTCAAAGATGCGTTTGCTGCGACTGAACTTGAGATCGACGTCAGGGTCTCCCGTGGGCGGCCGGCTGACATGTGTATTGTGAGTCGGCACATACCCTCTCTGGTCACAGGCAATCGCATAAGCGGCTCCCAATGATTTCAGCAAAGGCTCCTGAATATCTGGAAGGTTTTTATCCGTGAACTGATCGTAGTCCGTTGAATATTTGGTTGGTTGGGTCTTTGAGATAACGGTATAATCAGAATTGAAGAGCGTTGCTTCCGCCAACTCCCCCCGCTGAATGGCCTTCTCGAATAGAAGGCCGATACGATCCGCCGTCTGCCGGGCCAGCCGATAGACCTGCTGATGGCGCCCGCCGAGGCGCTGCTGGGCCAGTTCACCGTCCACGGCTTCCGCGGCTTCCATCAGGTCACGCGCCTGCTTGGCCAGATCATGCATGTCCCGATGCCCCTCATCGACATGATGCTCGAGCGTGCCAAGCACCTCGGCCACCCGCTCGCCATGATCGCGCGTCTGACGCATGGCGTCGGCGATATCGGTGATCTCGCTCTCGACAGTATCGAAATCCCGCGACAGGGTCGCCAGGTGGCCTCCGACGGACTCCACCTCCTTGGCCCGATCACCCACATGACGCATCAGATGGCCGATGGTCTCGACCACCTGCTCACTGCTCTCGCCGATCTCGTCGATCAGGGACTCGACCTGCCGGGTGGCATCCCGGGTACGCCGGGCCAGCTCACGAACTTCGCCGGCCACAACCGCGAATCCCCGGCCGTGCTCCCCGGCTCTAGCCGCCTCGATGGAGGCATTGAGCGACAGCAGGTTGGTCTGCTCGGCGATATCCTCGATCATGTCGGTCACGTTGCGCACGCTCTGACTCTTGTCGGCCAGCGACTCGAGCAAGGTCAGTGCCTGCCCCGAGCGCTCGGCAAGCGCCGACATTTCCTCGAGGACGCCGCCCAAAGACTCGCGATTGTGCCTATTGGCTTCCTGGGAGCTGGCCGCCTGCCCGGCCACCTGGGTTGCACTGGCGGACACTCGCTGAATGGCATCGGTAATCGCCGCCATGCGCGTTACCGCATCCTTGACGATGGTTTCCTGCTCGCCCAGGCGTTGATCGAGCCGGTCTGCATGATGAGAGACTTCCGCGGACGCGATGGCCGTGCTGGAAGCCCGCCCGACCAGACGCTGTCCCATCTGCCTGAGTGACAGGTAGTCGCGCGCTGCCCGGCTCATGCCTCGCGCGGAGAATGTCGACAGGGCCTCGGGATCGGCCCGATAGATGCGCTCCATCCTGGGGTAAAGCCCGCCGGCAAGCATGCCGAGCCCCAGGGTGGCAAGCGGCGCCCCCCACCCTGCACCGGACCACAGCGCCAAGCCACAAGCGAGGACCACGAGCCCCAGGCAAAGCAAACGACGGGCAAGCTGCATGACATTTTCCTCATGGAGAATTCATGCCCATTAACCGCCAAACCCCGAGCCAAGTGAAGTGAGCTCCCATGGTACTTTCGCATGAAGGCAGTCACACATGACTCACGTCAACACAGCCAGCGCTGTGGCCACGGCATCGAAGAGATATTCCAGTTCGGCTTCCGTGGTCGCGAACGGCGGGCCGAACTGCAGCGTATCCCCGCCATAACGCACATAGAATCCCGCTTCCCACAGGGCAAGCGCCGCGTCTCGCGGCCGGATCGTGGGGTCACCGTCACGCGGCGCCAGCTGGATCGCCCCGGCCAGACCGTAGTTGCGGATGTCGACGATATGCGGGGAGCCCTTGAGGGCATGCAGCCGGGTCTCGAAGGCCGGGGCAATCGCACGAACCTGAGCCGGAAAGTCCTCCGCCTCGAACAGGTCGAGAGCCGCCAGCCCGGCGGCACAGGCTACAGGATGCGCGCTGTAGGTATAACCATGGGGGAACTCGATGCCATGTCGCGGCCCACCGCCCTGCATGAAGGCCTCGAAGATCGCCTGCGACGCGATCACCGCCCCCATCGGCACGACACCGTTGGTCACCTGCTTGGCCACGGTCATGATGTCCGGCGTCACCCCGAAGGCCTCGGCGCCGGTCGCCGCGCCACAACGCCCGAAGGCGGTAATCACTTCATCGAAGATGAGCAGGATGTCGTGCCGATCGCAGATCGCGCGCAGTCGCTGCAGGTAGCCTTCGGGCGGCACGATCACGCCGGCGGATCCCGACATCGGCTCGACGATCACCGCGGCGATGTTCGCGGCATCGTCGAGTGCGATGTGTTCGAGCAGGGCGTCGGCCAGCTCGGCGCCGCTTTTCGCCTGGCCCCGGGTGAATGCCTGGCCGGCCTGCAGCGTGTGCGGCAGGTGCCCCATGTCGAGCAGCTGCCCGTAATGCCGCCGGTTGGCGACGATCCCGCCGGCACTGGTACCGCCGACATTGACGCCGTGATAGCCCTTGGCACGCCCGATCAAGCGGGTCTTCTCGGGCCGGCCCTTGAGCCGCCAGTAGGCGCGCGCCATCTTGAGCGCGGTATCGGCGCTTTCCGACCCGGAATTGGTAAAGAAGACATGATCCAGCCCCGCCGGGGTGATCGCGGCGATACGCTCGGCCAGCTCGAAGGCCAGCGGATGTCCCATCTGGAAGCCCGGGGCATAGTCCAGCCGCCCCAGCTGACGATTCACCGCCTGGCGAATCGCCTCCCGGTTGTGCCCCGCCCCGCAACACCACAGTCCGGACAGGGAGTCGAACACCCGGCGTCCCGCCGTGTCGATCAGGTAACGCCCGTCGGCTCCCGTGACCATGCGCGGGTGATCGCGAAAGTCCCGGTTCGCGGTAAACGGCATCCAGTACGCCTGACTCGGCCGCTCCGCCATCTGCCTCGAATCGCTCCGGCCGACACGCTCCTCGAATGGCGACATGCCACGCTCCTTTTCTGATTATTGCTTGTTCACGGACTCAGTGGACGCCGAGTTCGCTCTGCTCACTTTGGCCGGAGACAGGGCCGTCGGGCAACACGCGAACATCATCAACCTGCCAGGCGGCTTGCACCCCCCTGCGCAACTCTTCATCATTTCGGCCAAACGACGCCGAACCGGTTGCAGAGCGCCGGATGGAACGGGGTTCGTCCCGGGCGCCTCCCATTACCGCTACCTTCTCGATGTCTGCCCCATGCTCAAGCGCTATCTGCCCATTCTCAGCTGGCTGCCCCACTACCGCCGCGAGACATTCAGCCATGACCTGATCGCCGGCCTGATCGTCACGGTGATGGTGATTCCTCAATCGCTGGCCTACGCCCTGCTGGCCGGTCTACCGGCGGTCATGGGCCTGTACGCCAGCATCCTGCCGGCCATCGTCTACATGGTCTTCGGCTCCAGCCGCACCCTGGCCGTCGGCCCGGTGGCGATCATCGCCCTGATGACGGCCTCGTCACTGTCGGCGATCGCTGCCCCCGGCTCCACCGACTATGTGCAGGCCGCACTGATGCTGTCGCTGCTGTCGGGACTGATGCTGACGATCATGGGCTTTCTGCGCCTGGGCTTTTTCGCCAACTTCCTCAGCCACCCGGTCATCTCCGGCTTTCTGTCCGCCTCGGGGTTGCTGATCGCGACCAGTCAGGCCTCCCACCTGCTGGGGATCGGCGTCTCCGGCTATACCCTGCCGACCCTGCTGAGCGGTCTGTTCACCCACCTCAGCGAGTTGCATCCGCTGACCCTGGGCATCAGCGTGTTCACCCTGGCCTTCCTGCTGCTGATGCGACGCCATGGCCGCAGCAGCCTGAAACGGATCGGCATGCCCGCCAAACTCGCCGACCTGATCGCCAAGGCCGGCCCCGTCTTTGCCGTGGTGCTCACCACGGCGGCCACCTGGCTGTTCGATTGGGAAAGTGCGGGCGTGGCGGTGGTCGGCGATGTCCCCGGCGGTCTGCCGCCCTTGACCCTGCCCGGCCTCGATCCAACCCTGTGGGGCCAGCTCTGGGTGCCGGCCCTGCTGATCAGCATCGTCGGCTTCGTCGAGTCGGTGTCCATGGGCCAGATGCTCGCCGCCAAGCGCCGCGAGCGCATCCTGCCGGACCAGGAACTGCTGGGGCTCGGCACGGCCAACCTGGCATCCGCCTTTACCGGTGGCATGCCGGTCACCGGCGGACTGTCGCGCACGGTGATCAACTTCGATGCCGGCGCCCGAACGCCGGCCGCCGGCCTGATCGCGGCACTGGGCATCGGTGTGGTGACGCTGTTCTTCACGCCGTTGATCCACTTCCTGCCCATCGCCACCCTGGCGGCAACCATCACGGTCTCCATCCTGACCCTGGTGGACATCCCCGCCATGCGGCGTACCTGGCGCTACTCGCGCAGCGACTTCGCGGCCCTGCTGGCGACGCTGCTGCTGACCCTGCTCGAAGGCGTGGAGGCCGGCATCATTGCCGGGGTGGCACTGTCGATCGGCCTGTTCCTGTATCGCACCAGCCGCCCTCACAGCGCCCTGGTGGGACGCGTCCCGGGCACCGAGCACTTTCGCAACGTGGCTCGCCACGATGTCGAGAGCCATGCCCAGATAGCCCTGCTGCGCATCGACGAAAGCCTCTACTTCGCCAATGCCCGCTACCTGGAAGACACGCTCTATGCGCTGGTCGCCGAGCGGCCCGAGCTGACCGACGTGGTGCTGATCTGCTCGGCGGTCAACCTGATCGACGCCTCCGCGCTGGAGAGCCTCGAAGCCATCAACGCGCGTCTCAGGGACTCCGGCGTCACACTCCATCTGGCCGAGGTCAAGGGGCCGGTCATGGACCGGCTCAAGCACAGCGACTTCCTCGATACCCTGACCGGCCGGGTGTTCCTGAGTACCTACGGTGCCTGGAGCGAACTACGCCCGCGCCATGCGGCGCGGGCGTCGATACAGCCACTTGAGTAGAGCGTCCGGCCCGCGCATGAAGGCGCGAGCCGATGAGCATCAAGCCAGGCGCGACTCGTCCTCGGTCGAAAACAGGACCGCGCGGCTCATGTCGACACGCAGCGCAATGCGATCCCCTGCCTTGATGCGGCTCTTGGGCCCCAGGCGCACGGTTGCCTCGACACCGCTCAGGCGGACCTGCAGCAGCGTGTCCGCTCCGGTGGGCTCGACCACCGTGGTGGTGGCCTCGAAGCGCGTGCCTTCCGCCTGATCCCCGAGCCGTTCGTCCTCCTCGCTGAAGTGCTCGGGACGCAGCCCCAGGGTCACCGGGCGGCCGACCTGCGACGCCAGGGCCTCCGTCTCGCGCTCCACGGGCCAGGGAAGCACCAGCGGTGCCTGCGCGCCCTCGGTCTCCACCCGTACCCGATACTCGCCGGGCCCACCCTCGAGGGACGCCGAGAGAAAGTTCATCGCCGGCGATCCCATGAAGCCGGCGACGAACATGTCGGCTGGATCGTTGTAGACCTCGTCGGGCGTCCCCAGCTGGAGGATGTGCCCATCGCGCATGATCGCGATGCGGTCGGCCAGCGTCATCGCCTCGATCTGGTCATGGGTCACGTAGACGATGGTGGTGCCGAGACGCTGGTGCAGCTTCTTGATCTCGGTGCGCATCTCGACGCGCAGCTTGGCGTCCAGGTTGGACAGCGGTTCGTCGAACAGGTAGATCTGCGGTTCCCGCGCCAGCGCCCGGCCCATGGCGACGCGCTGGCGCTGGCCGCCGGAGAGCTGCGACGGCTTGCGATCCAGCAGCTGGGATATCTGCAGCAGGTCGGCGACCCGCTCCACCGCCTGGTCGCGCTCAGCCTTCGGCACCTTGCGCATCTCGAGACCAAAAGCGATGTTCTGGCGCACCGTCATGCTCGGATACAGGGCATAGGACTGGAAGACCATGGCGATGTCCCGCTCGGCGGGCGTCCGCCAGGTGACGTCCTCGCCCCCGATGTGAATCTCGCCGGCCGTGACCGGTTCGAGACCGGCGATGGCGTTCATCAGCGTCGACTTGCCACAGCCCGAGGGGCCCACCAGGATCAGGAACTCCCCGGAGTCGATGGCCAGCGAGATCTCCTTGAGCACCTCAGTGTCACCGAAGGTCTTGCGTACGTTGCGAATTTCCAATGCGGACATGAAATCAGTTCTCCCTAGCCCTTGACGGACCCCGCGGTCAACCCGCGGACGAAATACTTGCCGGCCAGTACATAGACCACCAGCGTGGGTAGCGCCGCGATCATCGCCGCCGCCATGTCGACGTTGTACTCCTTCACGCCGGTCGAGGTATTGACCATGTTGTTCAGAGCCACCGTCACCGGCTGCGAATCGAATCCGGCAAAGGCCACGCCGAACAGGAAGTCGTTCCAGATCTGCGTGAACTGCCAGATCACCGACACGGTGATGATCGGCCCCGACACCGGCAGCAGAATCCGCCAGAAGATGCGGAAGAAGCCGGCGCCATCCAGCTTGGCGGCATTGATCATCTCGTCCGGGACGGCCACGTAGTAGTTGCGGAAGAACAGCGTGGTGAAGGCAATGCCATAGACCACGTGCACCAGCACCAGGCCACTGACCGAACTGGCCAGCCCCAGCCAGCCCAGGGTCCGCGCCATCGGCATCAGCACCACCTGAAACGGCACGAAACACCCGAACAGCAGCATCGCGAAGACCAGCTCCGATCCCCGGAATCGCCATTTGGTCAGCGCATAACCATTGATTGCCCCGACTAGCGTCGAGATCGCCACCGCCGGCACCACGATCTTGATCGAGTTGACGAAATACCCCGACAAGCCATCACAGCGCATGCCGGTACAGGCACTGCTCCAAGCCTTGATCCAGGGGTCCAGGGTGAAATGACTCGGCAGCGACAGCAGCGCTCCGGCGCGGATCTCCTCGATCGGCTTGACCGAGGTCAGCACCATCACCACCAGCGGCAGTAGATAGACCAGCGCGGCCGCGATCAGCAATGCATAAAGGCCGGCCCGCAGCAGCCGGGCACGTGGCGTCCGGCGACGTATCACGTTATCCATGCTTGCGCTCCCGCAGTTCGGAATACAGGTAGGGGATCAGGATGGCCAGCACCCCGCAGAGCATCATGATGGCACTGGCCGAGCCCAGGCCGATCTGCCCCCGCGTGAAGGTGTGGGCATACATGAAGGTGGCCGGCAGATCCGTGGCGTAGCCCGGGCCGCCGCCGGTTAGCGCCATCACCAGATCGAAGCTCTTGATGGCGATGTGCGCGAGAATCATCACCGCACTGAACACCACCGGACGCAGGCACGGCAGCACGATGCGCCAGTAGACACGCGGCAGACTGGCTCCATCGAGCGCCGCCGCCTTGAACAGGCTGTCGTCGATGCCACGCAGACCGGCCAGAAACAGCGCCATCACAAAGCCCGAGGCCTGCCAGACGGCCGCGATCACCAGGGTATAGATCGCCATGTCGGGATCCACCAGCCAGTCGAAGCGAAAGTTCTCGAAGCCCCAGCTCTGCACCAGTGCCTCGATCCCCAGACTAGGGTTGAGCAGCCAGCGCCATACCACACCCGTCACGATCAACGACAGGGCCATGGGGTAGAGATAGATGGTGCGCAGCGCCCCTTCCTGGCGGATACGCTGGTCGAGGAAGATGGCCAGCGCCAGCCCCAGCACCAGGCAGATGGCGATGAACAGGCCGCCGAACACCACCAGATTGGTGGCTGCCACGTGCCAGCGCTCGTTGGCGAACAGACGCGCATACTGCTCTAAGCCGACGAAGTTGTACTGCGGCAGCATGCGCGAACCGGTCAATGACAGGATGAACGTCCACAGCATGTAGCCGTAGACGAAGAACAGGGCCACGGCGAGCGACGGCGCCACCACCAGGCGCGGCAGTACCCGTTCCAGGGTACCGGCCAGCGAGCGACGGCCGGCCCGCCGCGACGAAGCGCGCGACAGGGAGTCGGTTGGAGTCATGGAACATGAACCTGACGGGATGGTCGGGAAAACCGGGGCCGGCCATTACCGGCCCCGGGGCGATGGCATCATTCAGCCGGCGGCACGTACCGCACTGGCCAGACGCTCGGCCGCCTTCTCGGCAGGCATGTCGGGATCATTGAAGAAGTTGGTGATGACGTCGAAGACGGCCCCCTGCACGCTTGCCGACACCGCCATGCCGTGGGCCAAGCTGGGCACCAGACCGCCCTGCGCCTGTGCGGCATCGAAAGCCTCGCGCGAGGACTTGGCGCAGGCATCGAAGTCATCCAGCGGTACGTCCATGCGCACCGGAATCGATCCCTTGGCCTTGTTGAAGGTGGTCTGGAAATCCTTGGACAGGATCAGCCCCGCCAGGTCCATCTGGGCCTGCTGCTTGCCCTTGTCATCGACCTTGAACATGGCGAAGCTGTCGACGTTGTAGGAAAACATGTGCTCGGTCATGGGCGCCGCTTCGCACAGGTAATCCTCACTCGGCGTCATGCCGGCGGCGGTGAACTCGCCCTTGGCCCAGTCGCCCATGATCTGCATCGCGGCCTTGCCGCTGATGACCATCGAGGTGGCGATGTTCCAGTCACGCCCGGCAATATCGGGGTCCATGGCGCCGCGCAGCTTCTTGAAGGTCTTGAGTGCCTTGACCATGGTGTCGCTGGTCAGCGCCTCGGGATCGAGATCGACAAAGGCCTTGCGGTAGAAGTCGGCTCCACCGACGCCCATCAGCACCACCTCGAAGACGGTGGCGTCCTGCCAGGGCTGGCCGCCATGCGCCAGCGGAACGAAGCCGGCGTCGCGAATCTTCTTGGCGTCCGCAAAGAACTCGTCCCAGGTCTTGGGCAGCGAATCGATGCCGGATTTCTCGAGCACCTCCGGGTTGGCCCACAGCCAGTTGATACGGTGGATATTCACGGGGACCGCGGCATAGTGGCCGTCGACCTTGTCATAGGCCGACAGCTCCGGCGGCAGGAAGGAGTCCCAGTTTTCTTCCCTGGCGACCTTGTCGATGTTGCCGAGGAAGCCCATCTCTCCCCATTCCTGGATGAGCGGCCCCTTGATCTGGGCGACCGCCGGAGGGTTGCCCGAAATGGCACGGGACTTCAGCACCGTCATGGCGCTGTCGCCGCCACCACCGGCCACGGCGAAGTCCTTCCAGGTATGCCCCTTGGCCTCGAGCTTCTGCTTGAGCAGGTTGGCGGCCTTGGCCTCACCGCCGGAGGTCCACCAGTGCAGCACCTCGATCTCGGCGGCGTTGGCCTGAGTCACGGCAGCCGCCAGTGCGGCGCCGGCAGCCAGGGTATAGAGCGGTTTCATGACGTGTCTCCCTTCTGGTTATTGTGGTGACGCAGGGTCAGACGCGAGGCAGGTGCGCCTCGCGACGTTCGAGAATCGGCAGGATGTCATGGCAGGCGCCCATGGTGTGGTAGTCCACTTTGCCGGCCGGACTCTTTTCGTCGGAATAGCGGCGATTGTCCGGCGTCAGGATGCGGTACCAGCCTCCATGACGATGATCGATCATCCATTGCCAGCTGAAATCCGCCAGGCGCCGGTACCAGCGCCAGAAGCGGAGCTCGCCGGTGGCGTCGGCCAGCATCGCCGCCGCCGCCAGGCTTTCCGCCTGGACCCAGAAATACTTGTCGCCGTCGCAGTGGTGCCGCTCGAGATCGACCCCGTAGACCAGCCCGCCATGATCGGCATCCCAGCCCGCCTCGACCGCCTCGATGAACAGTCGTGCGGCCGTCGGCAGCAGCCAGGCCTCGTCGGGGCAGTGGCGCGAAAGGATCGTCAGAAGCTTTGCCCACTCGGTCTGATGGCCGATCTGGAAGCCCCAGGGGCGGAACAGATGATGCGGATCATCGCGGTTGTACTCCAGATCCACGCGCCAGCGACGATCGAAATGCTCCCAGATCCAGCCATCGGTCTGCCGGGCCTGACGCTGCCAGATCGCCCGTGCGACGGCGAGCGCGCGTTCGAGATAGGCCGGGTCCTGCGTCGCCTCGAAGGCGGCGATCAGAGCCTCGCAGCTGTGCATGTTGGCGTTCTGGCCGCGGTAGTCGCTTACCCGCCAGCGGGTATCCGCTTCGTCGGCGTACAGCTGCCACTCGGGCTCCCAGAAGCGCCGAGTCTGCAGCGCATGCACCCGTTCGAGCCCTTCACGGGCTTCCTCGATGCCGCAACGCAGCGCCGTGGCATAGGCCAGCAGCACGAAGGCCAGGCCATAGCAATGATTGGTGGTGTCCTCGGGTTGATGGTCGATCAGTGTCCAGGCATAGCCCTGGTAGCGGGTCTGAAAATGCGCCTGCTCGAGATAGCGGAGTCCGTGACGCGCCCAATGGCGATATTCCTCACGCCCGGTGAACGCTGCATGGCGGGCATAGGTGAAGACATAGCGGGCACTCGACACCAGATGGCGATGGCGGGCGTCGTAAACCTCGCCGTCATCCTTGAGATAATGGTGAAAGCCGCCGCCGGCATCGATGCAGCGCGGATGATAGAAGGCCATGGTGCGCGCAAGATGCGACCGAAGCTGGCGTGGGTCGTCGAGAGGCATGGGCGTGGTCCTGCAATCATTGTCGTTATAGGGCGTGCCGACCAGGGCATCAGGGACACGATAGCGCAGGTTGTTGCAGGTAGGGATTACCGAATTCTGCAAAGTCTTGCCGAATTATTACAGGTTGGTAACACTCGACGTGTCGCTGCCGAGCGGCAGTTGCAGCCTTACCTCGAGGCCGCCGGCACTGGCTCGCCCCAGATGGATATCGCCCCCATGCGCCCGCGCAATATGCCGGGCGATGGCCAGCCCCAGCCCGCTGCCGCCGGTGTGGCGGCTGCGCGAGGGCTCGAGACGCACGAAGGGCTGGAAGACACGCTCACGCTGCGCCTCGGGGATGCCCGGGCCGTCGTCGCGAACCCAGACGTCCACCCGGTCGACCTCACGGCGGGCCGCCACATCCACGCGCCTGCCGTAGAAGATGGCATTCTCGATCAGGTTGGTCAGGCAACGCTTGAGCGCCAGCGGCTTGGCCATCACCGACCCGGCTTCACCACTGAGGTGCAGCGGCTTGCCATGCACGGCCAATTCATCACGCAACTCGACCAGCAGGCCATCGAGTGCCACCGGCTGGAGCTGCTCGTGCAGATCCAGTCCCTTGACCGACGCCAGCGCCCCCTTCACCAGCTGGTCCATCTCATCGAGGGTACGGATGAAGGCCTGGCGCTGGTCATCCTCCTCCAGCAGTTCGGCACGCAGCCGCAACCGGGTAATGGGGGTCTTGAGATCATGCGAGATCGCCGAGAACAGCCGTTCGCGCTCCTCGACCTGCTGACGGATCCGCTCGCTCATGCGATTGAACGCCACCGCCGTGTCACG
Source organism: Modicisalibacter tunisiensis (assembly GCF_020148005.1). GTDB lineage: Bacteria > Pseudomonadota > Gammaproteobacteria > Pseudomonadales > Halomonadaceae > Modicisalibacter > Modicisalibacter tunisiensis. The sequence continues at coordinate 2,736,420 of NZ_JAGXFD010000001.1, forward strand.
CAGTTCCCGCGGGCCCCGCTCGGCCAGTGGCGGCGTTTCCAGGTCGTCCCCCAGGCGTCGTGCCGCCCGCGCCATCACCGATAGCGGCCGGGTCAGCCAGCGAATCCCCATCAGCGACAGCACAATCACCGTGACCAGCACCGCCAGCAACGCGAACAGCCGGTCGCCGGCCAGCCAGCTCGGCCCATCCAGCAACCCCGCGACCGGCAGGCTGGTGGCCACGAACAGCCATTGGTGCGCATCCAGTGGCATCTGCACCACCAGGATCGGCGTCGACAGCGGCGCCATCGCCAGGCTGCGATGCGCCCAGTGGGCCGGCAGTGCATCCAGCGCCACCTCGTTGTTGAAGACCCGAAGATGCTCGGGGCGGGAGAAGTCGATGGTCAGCGCCACCTTGCCCAGCTGACGATGCAGCCCCTCGCGCAGGTTGCGCGCCACCAATTGCCGAGCCCGGTCCGGAGTCGACCCCGTCAGGTGGATACGGTGGTCGTTGACGCTGACGAAAAAGCGCGTCCCTCCCATGTCACGCAGCTGCTCGAGCACGATATGCCGGTACTCGTAAGGCAGCGAGCGAAAGTAACGCACCGTGGCGGCCAGGCTGTCGGCCAGGTTGCGCGAGAGGGTATCGAGTTGGGCGAAACGTTCGCGGTTCTCCTGCCAGCTCCACAAGCCATAGCTGGCCACCTGGGCGCTCAGCACCCCCAGCAGCATCAACAGCACGAAGCGGCCGCGCAAGGTCCGCGGGCGCAAGGCGGTTTTCACACCTCCGCGTCCACGGTCGTGGCCAGCACATAGCCGGCGCCCCGTACCGTGCGTATCAACTGCGAGTGCTGGGCATCCTCGCCGAGGCGTTGACGCAGTCGGCACATATGCACATCGATGGAACGATCCAGCGGGGGCGCCCGGCGCCCGCGGCTGAGATCATAGAGCCGCTCACGCGAGAGGACCTGCTCGGGATGCTCGAGAAACACGCCGAGCAGTAAATAGTCGGCCCCTGACAATGCACTGCGCTGCCCCTCGGCGTCGATCAGCTCGCGGGTGATGCGATCCAGTCGCCAGTGGCCGAAGCGAACCACCCGGGCGGCCTCGGGACTCACCGGGCGCGCACGCCGCAGCACCGACTTGATGCGCGCCAGCAGCTCGCGCGGATTGAACGGCTTGGCCAGATAGTCGTCGGCCCCCAGCTCCAGCCCCAGAATCCGATCGGTTTCATCGGCGCTGGCGGTCAGCATGATAATCGGCACCTGATGATGGCGCCGCAGATCCCGACACAGCGACAGACCATCCTCGCCAGGCATCATGATGTCGAGCACCAACAGATCCGGCACGGCCTCCTGCATCAGCGCCCGGAGCGCTTCGCCATCCGCGGCGAGAGCGACCGCGAAGCCCTGCCGCTCGAGATAGGTCTTCAGCAATTCACGAATTTCGGCATCGTCATCGACCACGGCCACTGTCGAAGGCTGCATCGTCATAACCGGCAAGTTTCCTGTTCCACCCCGACTGGCGAGACGGCGATGTTGATGGGACCAGTGCGGATGATGCGACCTCCCGCCACAGCCATCAAGCCGCGCCCCGCCACGGGCGACCAAAGTGGCAGGCCCTGCTTGCCGGGTGGTGCCGAAGGCGAAGATCACCGCAGCGCGTGTCGTTGACGGCTGCATATCGCAACCCGGCCGGGCTCGCTATGATGACCGGATACCCAGCGTGGCAGAGAGCGGAATGACCCGGTACGAGCAGGATCCCCTCATCGACATCCTGGCTGGTTGCGCCAATGGCGAGGCCCGAGCCTTCGAACGGCTCTATCACGCCACCAGCGCGCATCTATACGCGCAACTGCTGCGTATTGTCAGGGAGGAAAGCGCCGCTCAGGACTGCCTGCAGCAGGTCTACCTGCGCATCTGGCAGACGGCCGGGCGCTATGATGCCAACCTGTCGCGCCCCATGACCTGGTTGTCCACCATCGCGCGGAACGTGGGAATCGACTGGCTGAGACGCAGCCGGCGGAGAAGCGAGGATGGCGACGCGGAACTCGCAACGCTCGCCGATGACACCGACCTGACGGCTGCCAGCCAGCTCGCCCAGCATACCGAGCGACTGCATGTCTGCCTCGAGACGCTGTCGGACGATCAACGGCGAGCCCTGGAGACGGCCTATTTCGAAGGGCTGACCCATGGCGAGCTGGCCGAGGCCCTGAGCCAACCCCTGGGCACCATCAAGAGCTGGATACGGCGTGGACTCGAGAGGTTGAGAACATGCATGACCCGTGGGATCTGAGCGACCCGGACGAGCGCGACCTGGCGGCCGGCGAATATGTGCTGGGCACCCTGGACAGCCGGCAGCAGGCCCATTTCGAAGCCCTGCTTGCGGTCAGCCCCGAACTGCAGCGTCAGGTTGCCGACTGGCGCGAACATCTGCAGGTCTTCAACACGCGCCTCGAGCCGGTGCCCCCGCCGGACTCGCTGTGGCCGCGCATCGTTCGGACGCTTGGCCTGGCACCCCGTCCCTGGTGGCGTCGGCTGAATGTATGGCGCTCCCTGAGCGCCGGCCTGGCCCTGAGCACGTTGCTTCTGGGTACCCTGCTGCTGGCCCACTCGGCCCCCTCCGGCATGCCCGGGGAAGCCGTCTACGTGGTACTCGACGACAATCGGGTGCCTGGCTGGATCATCTATGCCGAAGGCGATGGCAGACTGATGGTACAGGCAGTGCAACCCGCCGATATGCCTTCCGGCATGGCCGGCGAACTGTGGATGATGGCCGATGGCCAGCCGGTCTCTCTGGGCATGCTGCCCGGCCGAGGCGAGACACGCATGCGCATGCCGGCATCCCTGCGGCCGATGATGCGCCATGCCGACTTCGCGGTCAGCATTGAGCCGGCCGGTGGTGCACCACAGGGCCGTCCCTCCGGCCGCGTCATCGACCGGGGCAAGCTGGTGCCGATGCGCGGCGACGGCTGGTCGCTGTGACGCACCGGCAGTGCCGTCAACCGACCAGCGCCTGCACCTTCTCGACGATGTGCGCGCCGATGGGGATCGCCGACGTGGCAGCCGGCGACGGCGCATTGCAGACGTTGACGGTACGCGTGGTGTTGACGAAGCGGAAGTCATCGATCAGCTTGCCGTCGTCGGACACCGCCTGAGCCCGCACGCCGGCCGGATAGGGCTGCAGATCCTCGAGCGCCAGCTCCGGGCAGTACTTGCGCACCTCCTCGAGATACCCCTTCTTGAACAGGGAATTCTTCATCTCAATCAGGCCCGGCCGCAGATTGGCCTTGAGCACCTTGAGAATGCCCGGGTTGGTCAGCATCGCGGCACTGTCGGTCAAGGACACGTCGCGCTTGCGATACCCCTCACGCTTGAAGGCCAGCACCGCATTGGGGCCGACGGTCACACTGCCATCGATCATGCGGGTCAGGTGCACACCGAGAAACGGCATCGAGGGGTCCGGAATCGGGTAGATCAGGTGGTTGACGATGCCGTTATGGCGTTCGGGCAGCCGGTAGTACTCGCCCCGGAACGGACAGATGGTGAAGCCCGGCTTCACACCCAGCATGCTGACCACCCGGTCCGCCATCAGCCCGGCGCAAGAGACGAGATAGCGCGAGGTAAAGCTGCCCTGACCGGTCTCCACCACGACCTCCTCACGCCGCTCGCTGAGCCCCGTCACTTCGGTGTCGTAACGAATCTCGCCGCCTTGGCGACGAAACACCTCGCCCATGGCCTCCGCCACTCTGGCGTAGTCGACGATGCCGCTGGACGGCACGAAGATCCCGCCCTGCCCCGTGATGTTGGGTTCGCGTTCATGCAACGCCTCGGCCGACAGCCATTCACGCTCAAGGCCGTTGGCCGCCGTGCGTTCCCACAGGGCCTCCATGCGTTGCATCTCGAGCGCATTGGTGGCGACCAGCAGCTTGCCGCACACCTCGTAGGGAATCGCATGTTCGTCACAGAAGGCCTTGGTGGCGCGATTGCCGGCAAGACAGAAGCGTGCCTTGTGACTGCCGGGCGTGTAATAGACGCCGGCATGAATCACGCCACTGTTGTGCCCGGTCTGGTGCCGGGCCGGCCCTGCCTCCTTTTCCACGACCAGCATGCGCTTGTCCGGATAGGCCTCCTGAAGCTGCATGGCCGTGGACAGGCCGAGAATGCCGCCACCGATGATGATGAAATCGTACACGTCTACCTCTTGTCGTCCCGGGATCAATGCCAGCACTCGAGTCTACCCGATTCATCCGCCACCCGGGGATGGCCCTTGAAAAGCCGGGCAAAGGCAGCCACACCTGAAACAGGTTCCCCAACGGAGCAAGCGCCATGGCTACCCACGCCCTGCTGCTGGTCGACATCCAGAACGACTTCTGCCCCGGCGGTACCCTGGCCGTACCCGAGGCCGAGCGGATTCTGCCTGTCGTCAACCGCTGGATCGATGCGGCACAACGTCAGGACTGGCCGATCGTGGCCAGCCGCGACTGGCATCCACAGGAGCATTGCAGCTTCGTCGAGCAAGGAGGCCCCTGGCCGGTACATTGCGTTCAGGACACGGCGGGCGCCGCCTTTCACGAGAACCTGCAGCTACCCGACGAGGCGGTACGCGTCAGCAAGGGGTGCGCCTTCGACCGCGACAACTACTCGGCCTTCGACGGCACAGGGCTGACCGTCTACCTGCGCCGGCACGGCGTCCAGCGCCTGCATGTGGCCGGCCTGGCTCTGGATGTCTGCGTCAAGGCCACCGTCGAGGAGGCGCTCGGTCAGGGGTTCGAGGTCGAATTGCTCGCCGAGGCCACCCGGGCCGTCGATCCGACACACGCCGCCGATTGCCTCGATGCCCTGCGTCAGGCCGGCGCCATCATCAAGGAGTGATTCAGGAATGCCCATCCAGGAACTGCCCCGCGACGAGGACCTGAGTCTGCTGGTCGATCTCTATGAACTGACCATGCTGCAGGCCTACTGGGCCGAAGGCATGCACGATACCGCCACCTTCAGCCTGTTCTTCCGCAAGCTGCCGCCGCACCGTAATTACATGCTGGCCTGTGGCCAGCAGCATGTCGCCCGACTCATCTCGCAGCTGCGCTTCGGGGATTCCCAGATCGAGGCCCTGCGCCGCCTGGACCTCTTCCAGTCGGCCTTTCTCGACTGGCTGGCCGACTTTCGCTTCACCGGCACTCTGCATGCGCTACCTGAAGGCACCCCTGTCTTCCCGCACGAACCCCTGCTGGAAGTCGAGGCACCGATCGGCGAAGCCCAGTTTCTCGAGAGCCTGATCATGAACTACGTGCATCTCGAGACCGTCCTCGCCTCCAAGGCCTCGCGAATCGTGAATGCCGCCCAGGGACGTCCGGTCGTCGACTTCGGCATGCGCCGCATGCATGGCATCGATGCCGCCGTCCGCGGCGTGCGCGCCTATCGCATGGCCGGCATCTCCGCCACCAGCAACGTGCTCGGCGCGAGCCGCCATGACCTGCCGGCTCGCGGCACCATGGCGCACAGCTTCATCCAGGCGCATGACAGCGAAGACGTCGCCCTGCAGGCATTCGCCAGGGAGTTTCCGGGCACGGCCCTGCTGGTCGACACCTACGACACCGTGGATGCCGTCAAGCGACTGATCGGCTGGCTGGATGCCAATCCCGACCTGCACATCAGCGCCATTCGACTCGATTCCGGCGACCTCGGCGAGCTGGCCAAGACCTGTCGCCACCTGCTGGATCACGGCGGCTACCCGGAAATCAAGATCACCGCCAGTGGCGGGCTCAACGAGTATCGCATTCAGGACCTGCTGGCCGATGACGCGCCCATCGACAGTTTCGGCGTGGGTACGGCCCTCGGCGCGGCCAGCGATGCGCCCTGCCTGGAACTGGCCTACAAGCTGACCGAATATGCCGGCGAGCCACGCCTCAAGCACTCGCCCGGCAAGCATTCCCTGCCCGGACGCAAGCAGGTCTATCGTGAATCCGATGCCGAGGGGTTCTACCGGCGTGACACCCTGACACTTCGTGACGAAACCGCCCCCGGCATGCCACTGCTGCAACCCATCATCATCGATGGTGAGTTTCAGGCCGAGCGGATGGCCGATCCCGATACCGCCCGTGAGGCCAGCCTGGATGCCGTCGCCCGGTTGCCCGAGGGGCTTCATCGTCTCGACCAGGGGGCCGCCTATCGGGTTGATATCAGCGAGCGCATTCATGACTATCGTCGTCAGGCCGAGGCCAGGCTGGGGCTGCCATCGGATGGGTGACCTGGCGATGCTCTTGTTTATGTGTTGGGTCCCGTGTGATTAACCACCCGTTTGGTAAATAACTCAGGTCGCTTGGCCTGCCACTCCTTCATCGCCGTGATCGGTGATTGATGATGCAGCGCCTTCTGAGGGATGTGGTGATTGTATAGCCAAGCGTAGCGTTTGAGCGTCTGCTCCAGGTCCTCGCCTGAGGTATAGCGCCGGGTCGCCAGCACGTCGCTGATGCGGCCGTTGAACCGCTCCACCATACCGTTCGTCTGTGGCCTTCCCGGCTTGATCAGGCGATGTTCGATACCATGGGCCTGGCACTCCTGGTCGAAGGGGTGGCGGCCGCTGGGCTTGCGCTCACCTGCCCGCGTGAAGCGATCGGTGAACGACTTGCCGTTGTCAGTGAGCACCGTCTGGATCGTGAAGGGCGCCTTCTCCTCCACGCGCTTCATGAACGCCTTGGCATCCTTGGCAGACTGGCTACGCCTGACCTCCAGATAGACCCAGCGTGTGGCACGGTCGATGGCGACATACAGGTAGCGCTTCTGCTCCTCATCAGGCATCTGAGGCAGGTGCTTGATGTCGATATGCACGTACCCGGGCTCGTAGTCCTTGAAGGGCTTGTGCCGGGGCTTCCCATCATCACCAGCGTCCTGCCGAGCCAGTTCTGCCAGTGTCGGCACCTCGCGGCGCTGGAGCATGCGATGCAGGCCTGAGCGAGACAGTCGAGGGTTCAGGAACTCACGTGCCACGACGAGCAGGTCATCCAGACCGAGCCGCAGGAATTCGCGAGCGGCGATCAGCACCGCCTCCTGCTCGGACGTGAGGGTGGCCAGCAGGTTGTGACGCGTGTGCGGTCGGTCATGGACATCGTCACGGTACCGCCAGCGCCGGATCGTCGCGGGGGAGACGCCATACTGGCGAGCCAGCTCGCTATCCGTGATGCTGGA
>NZ_JAGXFD010000001.1:2743592-2820317 GCF_020148005.1 Modicisalibacter tunisiensis
GGTCATGGACATCGTCACGGTACCGCCAGCGCCGGATCGTCGCGGGGGAGACGCCATACTGGCGAGCCAGCTCGCTATCCGTGATGCTGGACGGTGCCGCCTGGATTTCAGCACGGACCTTCGGTGTCGTGGTGGCCTGCTTATGCAGCTTGATGTCCATGAACCTGCTCCCGAATGAATTGCTGTAGAAGCTCTCTGGCTGCCAGCAGAGAATAACTCCTATAACTCATTTGATCATCCGGGCCCCTACATTTATGCGCTCGTGATCAAAACCGGGCAGCCATGTAAAACGCCCAGCGAGCTGGGCGTTTTACGGAAAAGGCGAGAAAATATTAGATTTTATATATACAGATCATTTCGGTAACAATGTTTCAGTTACCCAACCTATTAAGAGCGCCTTTCAAAACCTGCCTTGAAGCTTGTTCAGATAGACCAAGGAACAGCCCAGCAGCGTAAAGGCATAATGGATATCGACTCGTCGCTCATAGCGCGTGGTGAGTCGCCTCATCCGGCCCAGCCAGGCAAAGGTTCGTTCGACAACCCAGCGATGGCAGCCGAGTCGCTGACTATCCTCGACACCTCGACGAGCAATACGGGGCTGAATGCCACGTCGCCGACAGGCTCGGCGGCAACGGCGATGATCGCACGCCTTGTCCGCATGGAGTTTGTCGGGACGACGGCGAGGCCGTCCCGGTCGCCCCGACGAAATCGGTGGAACGCTATCGAACAGAGCCGTTAATGGCACACTATCGTTCATGTTGGCTCCCGAAAGCAGGACAGCCAACGGGACTCCCTGACGATCGGTCAGGAGGTGCCGCTTGGTGCCCGGTCTTCCTCGGTCTGTCGGGTTGGGGCCGATCGATGAGCCCCCTTTTTTGCCGGTAAGGAGGCACTGTCCATACAGGCTCGCTCCCAATCCAGTTGATCCGCATGCTGCAAGTGTTCCAGCAGCGTCTGATGCAAGCGTTCCCAGACGCCCGCTTCCTGCCAGTCACGCAGGCGCCGCCAACAGGTCACGCCGGAACCGCATCCCATCTCTTGAGGCAACATCTCCCAAGGGATACCCGAGCGCAGGACGAATAGGATGCCTGTCAGGGCTGCACGATTGGAAACTATCGGCGGACGTCGATACCTTCCGCTACCGCTGGCAGTCCCGCGGCCTGGGGCTGCGGGAGGATATCCAGCCACGTCGTGCCTTTCTCGCCGCCAGCCGGTCGGCGGCCCACGATGCGATCTATCGCCACAGCCTTTACGCCACCGCCCTGACCCGGCCCGACGCCACGCCGCCTCGCGGCGAAGTGCTCCACGAATCCTCGTTGCGCGACTTTTCCTGGGCCCTGTCGCCGGGGCTCAACCAGAACCTCGGTGGGCCGGACGGCTATCTGTATCAGCTCTATGCGCGCCTGGATGCCGAATACCGCACCGACACCAACGGCTGGTTATCCGGCGAAATCGGCGTCAACCTGGCCGACAACCTCGACAATTACACCTACATCGCCGACTCCGAGCTGCCCCGCGTGCGCACGCACATCGGTGACTACCTGGCCGGCAGCCGTGTCGGCATCCACACTCTCCAGTACACCCGCACCACGCATTTCGCCCGCAACTGGTACGCGATGGGCTATGGCGGCCTGCTGGAGATGATGTATGCCGGTGCCGGCGGCGAGGTGCTCTATCGCCCGTTCAACAGCCCGCTGGCCCTGGGCGCCGACCTCAACTGGGTCCGGCAGCGTGATTTCGACCAGCGCTTCGACCTGCGCGATTACAGCACCTGGACCGGCCACGCCACCGCCTACCTGCAGACCGGCGTCGGGGACGTGCTCGCCAAGCTCAGCGTGGGTCGCTATCTCGCCGGAGATCTCGGGACCACGCTCGACCTGTCGCGCCGGTTCGCCAACGGCGTGAACGTGGGCGCCTGGGTGACCCTGACCGATGCCGGCAACGCCTATGGCGAAGGAGATTTCGACAAGGGTGTCTACATCAGCATCCCGCTCGATGCGTTCTTCGTCGAATCCAGCCGCGGTTACTCGACCATTGCCTGGCAGCCACTGACCCGGGACGGTGGCGCGCGTCTCGCCCGGCGCTACTCCCTCTACGGCCTGACGCAGGAGCGCGACATGGGCAGCTACTGGGAAGACGCCAGGACGATCATGGAGCCGTAGCGAAACCTCGCTCGTCCATGGCCGCCGGTCAGCCGCGAGCCCGCACGTCATGGACGACCGGCAAGCGCCTCCTCAGCGGTAACGCCGGGCCAGTTCGCGCATCGCCCCGGCCAGCAGCAGGGCATCGACGCCCACGCCGACGAAGGTGCAGCCGGCGTCCCGCCAGGCCCGGGCCTGGGCGTCATCCAGCGTGATGATGCCGGCGGCCTTGCCGGCGTCGCGAATGCGCCGGATGGCGTCGTCGATGGCCCGCGTGACGGCCGGGTGGTCCGGCTGCCCCGGGTAGCCCATGGCGGCGGAGAGATCCGCCGGGCCGATGAACAGGCCATCCACGCCCTCCACGGCGGCGATGGCCTCGATATTGTCCAGTGCCGCCGGGCTCTCGACCTGCAGGATCAGGCAGACCTCGTCATCGGCCCGGGCAACATAGTCCTCGATCTCGCCCCAGCGCGAGGCCCGCGCCAGCACGCTGCCGACCCCGCGAATGCCCGCGGGCGGATAGCGCGTCGCGGCGACCAGCCGCGCGGCCTGCTCGGCATCCTCGACCATGGGGATCAGGAAGTTCTGCACCCCGATGTCCAGATACTGCTTGAGCAGGACCGGGTCACCGGTCGGCGGGCGCACGACCGGGTGACTCGCATGCGCGGCCATGACCTGCAACTGCCCCAGCAGGCTCTGCAGATCGTTCGGCGCGTGCTCGCCATCGAGCAGCAGCCAGTCGAAGCCGGCCGTGGCCGCCATGTCCGCCACATAAGGGCTCGCCAGCCCCAGCCAGATCCCGTGAAGCACGTCGCCGGCGCTAAGCCGGCGCTTGAAGTCATTTTCGCCCATTTGCATCGTTCATCTCTCCCCATCCCGGATTTCCCGACGTGACGGCGTCAATGACCGTCACGTCACACAACCTGTCATGCAAGCATACACAAGACGTTCGGAATGGCGAGAGCGAACAGCCGATGCTTCAGGCGTTCAGGCAGAGGGCCGATGACGCCGCCCTGCCGCCGAACTCAATCGGCCGGCGTTCCACAATAGGCCCTGAGCTCCTCGACGAGTGCCGCGGGGAGTTCGATGCGCTCGGCATGACGCGCACGCGTGGCATAGCGACGAGCGCCCGGCAGGCGCACGCCATCCTGCTCGAGCATCGCCGTCAGCAGGGTCTCGACATGGGCCGTGTAACCTTCGCCGAAATGCGCCGGATCGAAGGCCAGGATCAGGTGGCCGACCCCGGGCGGCTCCCCTTCGGCTTCGAAGAAGGAAGACGCCTGGAAGCCGAAGTGGCTGCCGGTGAGCCCGGCGGTCAGCAGCTCCACCATCAGTGCCAGCGCTGCGCCCTTGGCATCCCCCGCGGGCACCATGCTGCCGGCGATGGCGGCATCGGGGTCGGTGGTGGGCCGGCCCTCGGTATCGAGCGCCCAGCCCTCGGGAATCGACTCCCCCGCCTTCTTCGCCAACATCACCTTGCCCCGGGCGACCTTCGACAGCGAGAGATCGATCACCAGCGGGTCGGCCTCCGCCCGCGGCGTGGCGAAGGCGATCGGGTTGGTGCCATACAGCGGCCGCTTGCCGCCCCAGGGGGCCATCGCCGAGGGCGCATTGCTGAAGGCCAGCGCCACCAGCCCTTCCCGCGCCAGTTGCTCGACCGGCGCTCCGGCAACACCGAAGTGATGGGACTGGGCGATGGCCACCGCGACCATGCCCAGCTCGCGGGCCAGCGGGATCGCCCGTTCGACGCCGCGGGCGATCGCCGGGAACGCCAGGCCGTGCCGGGCATCGACCCGAATCACCGAGCCCTTGACGTCGACCCGGGCGCGGGCATCGGCGACCACCTTGCCGCTGCGCGCCTGGGCCAGGTAGAACGGCAGGCGCGACAGCCCGTGAGACGGCAGGCCGTCGCGTTCGGCGTCCAGCAGGGCGCGCGCGCAGACACCGGCCTCCCACTCGGGAACACCGACGGCCAGCAGCGCATCGTGTGCCAGAGCCTGCGCCTCGTCCAGCGTCAGTTGCGTCTTCATGCGGGGACTCCCAGCGCGCGGCGCACGTTGTCGATGGTGATCCAGCTGATGCGGGTGTTGGACTCGTGGGTGACCCCGGCGATGTGCGGCGTGGCGATCAGCCCCTCGACCCCGGCCAGCACCGAGCCTGCAGCAAGCGGCTCGTTCTCGAAGACGTCGAGCATCGCCCCGCCCAGGTGGCCTTCGCTCAGGCTGGCCGCCAGGGCCGCCTCATCGACGATGCCGCCACGGGCCGTGTTGATCAGTACGCTGCCGGCTTTCATCCTCGCCAGCGCCGCGGCGTCGATCAGGTGTCGCGTGCCTTCGGTCAGCGGTACATGCAGGCTGACGGCATCCGCCTTCTCCAGCAGCGTCTCGAGTTGCTCGACGCGCCCGACCGTCGCCCAGGCGGCATCGTCCTCGGCCACGAAGGGGTCGAAGGCCATCACCTGCAGCCCCAGATACTGGGCACGCCGCGCCAGATCCCGGGCAATGCCACCGAAGCCCACCAGCCCCAGCACGGCACCCTGGGTTTCATGTCCCATCAGCGCCTGACGCGGCCATTCACCGTCGAGAACCCGCGGTGTCGACAGATAGGCCCCGCGACGCAGCATGAAGATACCGGTCAGCACGTACTCGGCGACCGACACGGTATTGCCGCCGGTCGCCGGCAGTACCTCGATGCCCCGCTCGCGACAGCTATCGAGATCGATGTTGTCCAGCCCGACCCCCAGCCGCCCCACGGCTGTCAGGTCGGGGAACCGATCGAGCAGTTCACGATCGACACGAGTGCGATTGCGCACGATCAGCGCCTTCACACCCTGCCCCAGCCCCAGCAGACGCTCGCGTTCCTCCACCAGCGTCGGGTCGAAGGTGACCTCGCAATCCTTCGCCAGGGCCGCGACGGCCGCCTCGTCCATGAACTCACTGATCAACACATCCGTCATGCCGTTTTCCTCGTTAATCACAATTGACGCCACAGCAGGCCCACCGGCAGCGGCACGTTCAGCACCACGGCGAACAGGGTGTAGAAAGCGCCGATAATGGCCGCCAGGGCGATGGCGTAGCCCCCGACGCGTCGCGGCGTCCAGGCGTGGTAATGCGCCAGCACGGCCAGCGCCGCGGCGCTGATCAGGCTCGCCGCCAGAAAGCCCAGCCACTTGAGCGCGAAGCTCCAGACCAGCATCACCGCGATCAGCCCCAGGCGCCGGCCGACGCTGCCCGGCTCGGGCCGCGCACGCCGCGGATGGACCACGAAGCTCTTGATCAGCAACGCCGCGCTGAAGACCAGCAGCAGCGTGGCGATGGTGCGCGGGAAGACGCTGGCCATGATCGACATGTCCCGGCTGAAGACGATCGCCCCGGTAGCGATGACGATCATCACCACGGCCAGCACGCGATCCGACGGACGGGCGTCGAGCGTCGACGTTTCGTGGTCAGTGGCCATTGGCGGTCTCCTTGGGTGAACGGGTGCGCCAGGCGCGCCACAGCGGGAAGAGCACCGAGAGCAGCACCAGCGCGATGATCGCCAACGACAGCGGCCGACCGAAGAAGGCGCCCATCACCGAGCCGGAGGCATTGCCCATCAGGTAGCCCTGGACGAAGCCCTGCTCGGCGATCGGTCCCAGGATCAGCCCCAGCACGATCGGCGACGGCTTCACGCCGTAGCGCGACAGCACCCAGCCGACCACGCCCAGCACCACCATCACCACCACGTCGAAGGGATTGTTGCGGATGGCGTAGGTGCCGATGATGGTCATGAAGGCGATGCTCGGCACCAGCAGTGCCTTGGGGATGCTGACGATCGACTTGAAGGCATAACGGCCGATCAGCAGCCCGATGGGCAGCATCAGCAACGTGGCGATGAACAGCCCGCCGATGAAGGTGTAGGTGACGCCGACATTGGTGGTGAACATCTCCGGCCCGGTGCGGAATCCCTGGACCAGCAGCGCACCCAGGATCACCGCGTCGGGCGGTGTGCCCGGAATGCCCAGCACGAAGGTAGGGATGAAACCGCCGCCGACGGTGGCATTGTTGGCGGTCTCGGTGGCGATCACGCCGTCCGGCTCGCCCTTGCCGAACTGGTCACTGCGCGGCGAGGTGCGCCGGGCCTCGGAATAGGACACCAGGCTGGCAATCGAGCCGCCGGCCCCCGGCAGGATCGCCACGGCGGTGCCGATGATCGCGCTGCGCAGGGCATTGAACTTGCCCCGCCACATCAGCGAGAGCCCCTCGCCGAAGCGGATGCCGCGCCCCTCCTCGGGCGGCTCCAGGTGAGCGCTGGGTGTGGCCACCAGGTCGATCAGTACCGGGATGCAGTACAGACCGATCAGCGCCGAGATAACTTCCACCCCGCCGAGCAGGAACTGCGAGCCGAACGCGTAACGGATATCAGCGCCGATCACCGAGACGCCGACCGTCGACAGCAGCAGCCCCAGCCCGGCGCCGATGAAGCCCTTGAGAGCGGAGCCTTCCGATAATGCAGAAATCAGGGTCAGTCCGAAGATTGCCAACCAAAAATACTCGACGGATCCGAATTTAAGCGCAACCTGTGCCAGAAGCGGCGCCAGTGTCAAAAGCGCTAACGCCCCCACTAGCCCCCCGACCATCGAGGACATCGTAGAGAGGGTAACCGCCAGATCACCGTCACCACGTTGCGCCATAGGATAGCCGTCGAATGTCGTGGCGATCGCCGCTGGAGTGCCCGGCGTATTGACGAGGATGGCAGCATAGGAGCCGCCATAGATGGCGCCGGTATAGATCGCCCCGAGCATGATCAGTGCGGCTTCGGGCGGCATGCCGAAGGTGACCGGTACCAACACCGCCACCGCCATAGTGGCGGATAGTCCCGGCAAGGCCTCGATGAAGATCCCCGCGGCAACACCCAATACAGCGAGTAGAAAGTTTATTGGGGAGAACGCCACCATCATGAAACTCAAGTTTTCCATAGAACTACCTCCGTACAGGATAACCCTCGAGGTCGGAGTACCGTTTTCCAGGAATTACCGATTGGCTCATTCGATGATGCCCATGCTGCGTGCAACCTCCTCGTAGGCCTGTTTCTGCTCGGCCATGAACTCATCCACATCGCCGTAGGGCACATTGATCAGCACGAAGCCCAGGTTTTCCATCTTCTGACGGAACTCTGGATTCTGGTTGATCTGCTGGAAGAGGCTCGAGAGGTTCTCGGTCACGTCCTCAGGCGTTCCCTTGGGTACCGCCATGCCGCGGTAGGCCCCGCCGGTCATGTCGTAGCCGAGCTCCTTGAAGGTCGGCACGTCCGGGAACAGCGGATGACGCTCGTCGGCGGCCACCGCCAGCATGCGTACCTTGTCCTTGTGGTTGGCCGCGGTGGTGGTATAGCCCCACTCGGCCTGCACCTGGCCGCCGAGCAGCGCGGTGACCGCCGCCCCGGTGCCCTTGAAGGGGATGTAGGTGGTCTTGACGTCGGCCATGGACTCGAAGCGCCGGTTGGCGATGTCGTTGGCCGACTGGGTCCCGCTGCCCGAGACGGTGACGCTGCCCGGCGCCTTCTTGGCGGCGGCGATCAGGTCATCGAGGGTCTTGTAGGGACTGTCCTTCTTGACGATCAGCGCGTCCGGCGAATAGTGGAAGTAGAAGAAGTTCTTCAGGTCCTCGGTCTTGAAACCCGGGTCCTTGCCCATCGGCTTGAGAATGATGTGCGGCAGGTTGGTGCCCATGATGGTATAGCCATCGCCATCCATCTCGTTGAGCTGCGACCAGCCGACCGCACCCCCGCCACCGGCCATGTACTGGATGATCAGCTGCTGGCCGGTGATGTCCTGGAAGTACTTCTGCTGCAGGCGGGCGCTGATGTCCGACTCGCCGCCCGGGCCGAAGGGAATGATGTACTGGATGTTGTGATCGGGAAAGGAGCCCGCATCGGCGGCCATGGCAGGGCCGGCGATGGCGGCGGCGCTGAGCAGCCCGCCCATGAGGGCACCCAGTTTCCAGGTCTTGAAGCGTGTCTGGCGCATGTTTCGGTCTCCGATTCGGTTTGTTGCTGTTGTTGTGCTTCGGTATGGAGCGAGCCCGCGGGCCCGGCGACACATCGCCCATCGCCATGTCGCGATGCGCGGTGTTGCTCTTGTCGTTCTCGGTTGGCGGCGGACCGGCCCCAGTATTACGCATTCCGGCCTCGCCGCGCTGTCTGTCGATACCGTTCTTTGGTCTAGACGCCCTCGGCCTTTTTGCTCAAGGCCATGCTGTTCTCGCCAGACGAGGCCGTCATGGTGCCGTGAGGGAGAAGCGGTTTACCTCGCCTGCAACTCATGTATATGACATAGTATATAAAACAGTCAAGGAGATGTCGGCATGCCCTTTCCCCGGTATACTTCGGCCCACGACACATCCTCATCGCCAAGGACGACCCAGGCCCCCTCCAACATGAGTGCTCCGAAAAGCCCCACGTTTCAGCCCCTCTACCGGCAGATCAAGGACCTGCTGCTCGAGCGGATCACCGCCGGCGAATGGCCGCCGGGGACCTTCATCCCCAGCGAGGCCTCGCTGGCCGCCAGCTACAACGTCAGCGTCGGTACCCTGCGCAAGGCGCTTGACGAACTGGTGGCCGACAACGTCGTGGTCCGTCGCCAGGGCAAGGGCACCGCCGTGGCCACCCACGATGCCGACCGGGCCCTGTTCCGCTTCTTCAACGTGGTACGTCGGGACGGTGAGCGCAGCCTGCCGGTCTCCCGGGTGCTGGGCCGCTCGCGCCGCCGGGCGACGGACGAGGAAGCCACGGCGCTGCAGCTCCCCGCGGACGCCGAGGTGATCCATATCCGGCGCATTCGCGAGCTGGAAGGCAAGCCGACCCTGCTCGAGACCATCGTGCTGGATGCCGGCACCTTCGCCACGCTCGAGCATCAGCCCGAGGTGCTGCCCAATACCCTCTATCAGCTCTATCAACAGCAGTTCGGCGCCACCGTCGCCCACGCCGACGAGCAGCTCGTGGCGGTGCGTGCCGACGTTCAGGACGTGGCCCACCTGGGCGTGGAACCCGGCGAGCCGCTGATCGAGATCCGCCGTGTCGCCCAGGACTATCAGGACCAGCCGCTGGAGCTGCGCATCTCGCGGCTGGCGACAAATGAGTACTGCTATGCCAGCCGGCTGTAGCATCGAGAATGAATCCAATGACGCGGCCGCCGGGCGTTGCCGGCGGCCGTGTGTCGTGAGTGAAAGGAAGGCGCGGGGCGAGTTCAGGGGGTAAGCACGATCTTCGCGGCGGCGGTACGCCCCGCGGCCAGGTCGGCGAAGGCATCGGCGCCGTCGGCGAGCTGGCGGATCTCGACCCACTCCAGGTTGCCGAGGGCCCTGGACGCCAGCAGGTCGACCGTCGCCCGCAGGTCGTTCTGCGTGTAGGTGTAGGCGCCGAGAAAGGTGACTTCCTTGAGGGTGAGGCTGCGCACATCCAGCGGCCCGTCGTTGTCCTGCAGGCCCAGGTGCATCACGGCCCCGCCCGGGCGCACCGCCTGTATCGCCATCGCGCGTGTCGCCGACGCCCCCACGCAGTCGAACACCGCCTCCACGCTGTCGGCGTCGACAGCCGTGTCGCGCGGGTCGATCACCGTCAGCCCCGCCTTCTCGGCGGTCTCGCGGCGCAGCGGGTTGGTGTCGGCCAGGGTCAGCCGACGCACGCCGCGCTGGCGCAGCATCAGGCCGACCAGCAGCCCCACCGCCCCGGCACCGATCACCAGCGCATTGGCCTCGGCCAGCGGCCGGGTGAGGCTGCGCTCCAGGCGGTTGATGGCGTGCAGCGCCGTCGCCGCCGGCTCGGTGAGCGCCGCGGCCACCGGCTCCAGGTCCTCGGGCAGCTCGATCAGGCAGTGATCCGGCACCACCACGCTCTCGGCAAAGGTGCCGGGCCGGTTCATCCCCAGCATGGTGCGGTTGCTGCACAGGTTCTGGCGGCCCTCGAGGCAGTAGTCGCAGTGGCCGCAGACCACCAGCGGGTTCATGGTCACCCGCTTGCCGGCCAGCGCCCCCTCGATGACCTCGCCGGCCGCTTCGTGACCGAGGATCATCGGCGGCACCCGACGCGGGTCGTGGCCGTGGTAGGCATGCAGGTCGGAGCCGCAGATCCCGGTCGCCAGGATGCGCACTCGCGACTCGCCGGCAGCCAGCGGCGGCACCTCGGTCTCGCGGATCTCGAGCCGATCGGGGCCCGTATAGAAAAGCGCTTGCATCATGTGTTCCTCCAGTGAGTCGCTAGCGCGCGGTAAAGCCGCCGTCGACGAACAGCGTCTGCCCGGTGACGTAGGCCGAGGCCGGCGAGGCGAAGAAGACCGTGGGCCCGGCGATATCCTCCAGGGTGCCGTTGCGGCCGATCGCGGTGCGCGCCGCCAGTTCGCGGGCGCGTTCCGGGTCGTCGAACAGCGAGGCGGTCAGCTCGGTGGGAAAGAAGCCGGGAGCGATGGCGTTGGCGTTGATGCCGTCCCGCGACCAGGCCTCGGCCATCGCCCGGGTCAGCTGGACGATGCCGCCCTTGCCGGCGCCGTAGGGCGCACTGTCCGGGAAGGCGCGCTGTGACTGCAGCGACGCCAGGTTGATGATGCGCCCGTAGCCACGCTCGCGCATGCCGGGCACCAGGGCCCGGGCGAGAAAGAACGGCGTGCCCAGATGCAGCTGCAGGGTCAGGTTCCAGCTGGCCAGGTCCACCTCGTCGATGGGCTGGCGCAGGTTGACCCCCGCCGCGTTGACCAGCACCGTGACCGGGCCGAACGGCTCGGCGGCGCGCTGTGCCACGCTCTCGAGTGCGGCCGCATCGGCGAGATCGGCGACCAGGGCGGCCGCACGACCGCCCTCCTGCTCGATGGCCGCCACCGTGTCGTCGAGCGCGGCTCGCCGCCGCGCCGCGACCACCACCGCGGCCCCGGCCGCGGCCAGCGCCTGGGCCATGCCCCGACCCAGTCCGCTGCTGCCGCCGGTGACCAGCGCCACCTGCCCCGTGAGATCGAAGGCCGGGCGCATGTCACACCTCCTCGTCGATCACCAGATCGAAGTGCTCGCCGGGATAGTACTTGGCCAGACGCACGTCGCCGGTCCGCGCATGCCCTTCCATGCCCTCGCAGCGCGACAGCCGCGCGGTCGTCGCCGCCACGTCGCGGGTCGCCTCGCGGGACTGGCGCTGGTAGGTGACGATCTTGAGGAACTTCTGGGCACACAGGCCGCCGGTGTAGCGGGCCGCCCCCTTGGTGGGCAAGATGTGGTTGGTCCCGGAACACTTGTCGCCGAAGGCGACCGTGGTCTCCTCGCCGACAAACAGCGACCCGTAGCTGGTTAATTTCGCCACCCACCAGTCCAGATCCTCGACCTGCAGCTCGAGGTGCTCGGAGGCGTAACGGTCGCTGACCTCGACCACCTCCTCGCGGCTGTCGCAGATCACGATCTCGCCGTAATCGCGCCAGGCGGCATCGGCGGCCTTGGACTGGGTCTCCGGTAGATCCGCGATCAGCCCGGGAATCCGCTCGCTGACCGCATCGGCCAGCGCACGCGAGGTCGTGAACAGCCAGGCCGGTGAATCCGGACCGTGTTCGGCCTGGCCGACCAGGTCGGTGGCGACGATATGCGGGTCTGCCGAGTCATCGGCAATGATGCCGATCTCGGTGGGCCCGGCGAACATGTCGATGCCGCAACGACCGAACAACTGCCGCTTGGCCTCGGCGACGAAGCGGTTGCCGGGCCCCACCAGGATGTCGGCGGGCTTGCCGGTGAACAGCCCGAAAGCCATCGAGGCGATGCCCTGCACGCCACCCATCTGCAAAATGGTGTCGGCGCCGGCCAGATCCATGGCGTAGAGGATCGCCGGATGGATGCCGTTCTCGTCGCGCGGCACCGAGCAGGCGATGACGTTCTTGACCCCGGCGGTTCGGGCCGTCGCCACGCTCATGATCGCCGAGGCGATGTGCGCGTAGCGCCCGCCCGGCACGTAGCAGCCGGCGGTCTCCATGGGGATCAGCTTCTGCCCGGCGAACAGGCCCGGCGAAAGTTCGGTCTCGAACTCGCGGATGCTGTCGCGCTGCGCCGCGGCAAAACGCGACACCCGTTCGTAGGCGAACTGGATATCGGCCTTGAGCTGCTCCGGAACCTTGGCCTTCGCCGCCTCGATCTGCTCGCGCGAGACCACCACGTCGCCTTCCCAGCCATCGAGTTTCTGGCAGTACTCCTTGGCCTTCGCCTCGCCGTCGGCCTCGATCTCGGCCAGCATCCGCGACACGATCTCCTGGGTCTGGTCATAACCCGTCGAGGCATTCTTCTCCGCTTTCTTGTAGTAATCGATAGCCATTGCCGTTCTCCTTCGTGCTTGTTGTGGTCGTGGCGCCCTCCGTGAGGACCGCTTCACGACGTTTTGGATAGCGAGACATACCATTTATGTAAGCGCTTACAATTCGTCACGCATCCCATTGCCCATCAAAGCTGGTTCACTGCCTGCCTACAGGGCCCAGGTCGACAGCCAGGGCACGAAGGCCACCAGCAGCACCACCGCCAGCATCCCGATGACGAACGGCACGGCATGCCGGGCCACCGCCAGTACCGAACAGCGGGTCAGACCGGAGACGACGAACAGGTTCAGCCCCAGGGGTGGCGTGATGAAGCCCAGCCCCAGCGTCGTCACCATCAGGATGGCGAAGTGGAACTCGTTCATGCCCGCCTGCTGCGCCAGCGGCAGCAGCAACGGCGAGAGGATGACGATGTTGGGCGTGGTCTCCATCACGCAGCCGGCCAGCACCAGGATGCCGATCATCATCAGGATGATCAGGGTCGGCGAGTCGGTCATTGCGCTCACCCCGCCGACCAGGGTCTGCGGAATGTTGAGGCTGGAGAGCGTCTGCGCCAGGGGCAGCGAGACGGCGATGATCGGCACGATCACCCCGCAGACCCGCGCCGAGGACTCGAGCATCCGCGGGATGTCGCCCAGCACCAGTCGCTTCTGCAGCAGACCGATGATCACCACCACCACCACGGCCACCGCTGCGGCCTCGGTGGGCGTGAAGATGCCCGAGTAGATGCCGCCGAGGATCACCACCGGCACGAACAGCGCCCAGCGGGCATCCCAGACCGTGCTCAGCCAGCGCCGCCAGGAAAAGGGCGACTTTTCGGCCTCGTAGCCATAGCGCCGGTTGATCAGCATGTTGGTGAGCATCACCGACATCATCACCAGTACCCCGGGGATCGCCGCCGCCAGGAACAGCGTGGAGGCGGACATGCCCAGCACCAGCCCCATCACGATGTAGGCGATGGAGGGCGGGATCAGGATGCCGGTACAGGCCCCCGACGCCACCAGCGCACAGGCCGCCGGCAGCGGATAGCCGCGATCGACCAGGCGATGGATGGTCATGCGCCCCACCGCCGCCGCCCCCGCGGCATCCGAGCCCGAGATGCAGGCGAAGAAGCCGCAGCCGAGGGTGGTCGAGTTGCCCAGCCCGGTCCGCAACCCGCCGACCGTGGCCTCGGCCACGTCGAGCAGCTTGTCGGACAACCCCGATCGCACCAGGGCGTCACCGGTCAGGATGAACAGCGGGACCGCGATGAGCGCGAAGGCATTGATGCCGTCGAAGAGCGCCTCGCCGAATACCGACAGCGGCAACGTCTCGGTCAGCGTCAACATGCCCAGGGCGCCCAGGCCGATCGAGACCCAGACCGGCACGCCGAGCGCGATCATCGCCACCAGCAACCCAAGCGGCAGATAGAAGGTCCAGTCCAGCGACGACACGGCCTGCTGTGCAGCGAGAAATTCCATGCGTCACCTCCTCAATCGAAAAGCTTGTTGCCATCGAACGGTGGCTGGCCCCGGCGCATGCGCTGGATATCCATCACCATCGACTGCACGACCCGCCCCGCGACGACCAGAAAGCCCAGCGGGATCGCGACCAGGAAGATCGCCTGCGAGACCCGCAGCCCCGGCGTCACCGAACCGAACTGCAGCGAGGTCATCACCGGCGACAGCGAGAGCCAGAGTGCCCAGATCGCCAGCACCAGCGTGGCGATGTCCGACAGCCACCAGGCCAGCCGGCGGACCCGCGGTCCGCCGAGATTGACCAGCACGTCGATGCGAATGTGCGCACGGTCCCTGACCGCGGCGGCCGCGGCAATCCACGCCAGGTAGATGAAGGCATAGCGCGACAGCTCCTCGCCCCAGACGGACGAATAATCGAGCAGGAAGCGACGCAGCACCTCGACCGACACGGTGGTGATGATCAAGGCGTAGAACGTCAGCAGGACCCAGCGCTCGACCCGGCGATCGAGGACCGAGAACCGGTCGCCCCATGAGCGGCGTTGCGGCTTTTTCTCAGACATTGCTGTCGACGTGATAGCCATTTGACACCCCCGTCGCCTCCAGCAACGCGTTGAAGTTGTCCATCGACCCGGCCAGCTGGACCTTGAGGTCGTTCCAGGTCTCCAGCTGATGACCGCACTTGGCCTTCCACTGGGCGACCTCGTCCTCGGTCGGCGAATAGATGTCGATGCCGGCGTGACGCATCTCGTAGTAGGCGTAGGCCCGCGCCGCCGGCACCTTGGCCAGGTTCTCGCGGAAGGTCACGTCGGAAGCACGCATGATGGCGTCCTGAACGTCCTTGGGCCGAGCGTCGAACCACTGCTTGTTGCAGGTGTAGACCTGGGCATCGGGCACCGACTGGATGGTCGAGATCGAAGCCAGCACATCGGTGAAGCCGTAGACGAAGAGCGCCTGAACGCTGGGATCCAGCGCATCCGCCACGCCCTGCTTCATCGCCGAGGAGGTCTCGCCCCAGGCCACGGGCGTCGGGTTGGCGCCGGCCAGCTTGTAGACCTTCTGCAGGATCTGCGAGGACGGCACGCGGAACTTGATGCCGCGAATGTCGTCGGGAGTGCGCACCGGATGGTCGAGCAGCCCCTTGCGCACGGCCACCGTCCGCGGGTCGATGCAGACGTAGGACAGTACCTTGAAGCCGCGATCCTCGACCTTGCCGTGCACCACGTCCTTCCAGGTGTCGGAGGTGACCAGGTTGATCAGGTGCTGGTTCTCGCCGCACCAGTAGGGAATGTTGATCAGGTCGACCTCCGGTGCGAACGCCGAGAGGTTCGACATCGAGTGCTGAGCCATGGCGATGGTGCCGTTCTGCACCTTGGTGATCAGGGCGCCGCCGGCGCCCAGCTGGCCGCCCGGCTGCAGACGCACGTAGAGCTTGCCGCGGCTGAAGTTCTGCAGGTTCTCCTTGAAGTTGAGCTGCATGATCGGATAGGCGCGCGAGGCCCCGAGCCGATAGCCGGTGGCCATGACCAGCACCGTGTCCGCGGCCTTTTCACGCTCGGCCTCCTCCTGGGAGATGGCGGCCATGGCCGATTCCGAGAACAGGCTGCCGCCGAGCGCCCCGATCAGCGCGGTCGTGAAGCCGTAGCGGCCGACCATGTTCAGAAAGTGACGGCGCTCGGGGCGCTGTGGCTCGGCGTTGTCGCCGGACGTGCGTGTGAAGAGTCTGGATTGGCGTAGCATGCTGAAGCTCCTGTGTTGTTATCGTGGTGCTGCATGGTGGGATTTCGACCGCCCACCTGGCCCGCTACTCGAGTCGGATGCAGGCCGTGATGAAGCAGGCGACGGCCGCAACGAGCAGCACCGCCTCCTCCGCCGGTGACAGCGAGAAAAGCGGGATTCCGGCGCTTTCCAGGGCCACTCGCGCGAGAAAGACCGCCATCAGCAGGCCCGCGATGGCCAGCAGGATGCGACCATGGCGGCGATGGGACGTGGTTTTCGTCGTCTGCATCATGCCTCTCCTGTTGTTGTTGTGCGGTCGCTTACAAGCCATTATTGTAAGCGCTTACAATTAAGCTACTCTCAAAGCTAGTCAAGGGTCCACATGCTGTCCAGTTAGACGTTCGTCAACATGACTGGGGCCTGCCGGACGCGGGTGGTACGCTCAAGCAAACACTCAAGAGGCTCATCATGAACAGGGATGCCAAACGCACGTTGCTCCAGGACGTCGCCCGGGAAGCCGGCGTCTCCACGGCATCGGTGTCGCGGGTGCTCAACCGGGCACCGCATGTCAGCGAGCGGCTGCGCAACCGGGTGGAAGCGGCGATCGACAGCCTCGGCTATGTCCCCGACGGCACCGCCAGGGCGCTGGCCTCGCGGCGTATCGGCGCCATCGGCGCGCTGGTGCCGACGCTCGACAACCCGGTCTTCAGCGCGATGATCGATAGCCTCGAGCAGCGCCTCAAGCAGTACGACTGCCGGCTGCTGATCGCCACCTATCGCTACAGTCTCGATGAGGAAGTCGAATCGCTGCGCACCCTGATCCAGCAGGGTATCGATGGTGCGGTGCTGATCGGCCATGATCACCTCCCCGCCACGCTGGAACTGTTCCGGCGTCACGAGGTGCCCTACCTGACCTGCTGGCACAGCGAGGAAGACCCGGACTGGCCGAGCATCGGTTTCGACAACGCCGCCCCGGCCCGGCATCTGGCCGAGCACCTGATCGACCTCGGGCACCGCCGATTCGGCGTCATCTCGGCGCCCGTCGACGGCAACGACCGCGCCCGCGCTCGCCTGGCGGGCTTTCGTCAGGCACTCGAGACCGCCGGGCTCGACCTGGCCGACGACCATGTCGTCACCGTCGAGTACGGGATCGAGGAAGGGGCGGCGGCATTCGCCGAACTGATGCGGCTCATGCCCCGCCCCACGGCGATACTCTGCGGCAACGACGTGCTGGCGTTCGGGGCCATGTTCGCCGCGGCACAGGCAGGTATCGCGATTCCCGACGACCTGTCGATCACCGGATTCGACGACCTGCCGCAGTCGCGCTTCATGCACCCGGCACTGACCACCGTGGCCGCGCCTTCCGCCGAGGTGGGCCGGCTGGTGGCCGACACCCTGGTCGCGCGCATTCGCGGTGACCAGACGCCTCATCGTCAGGTGCTCGAGGCGCGAGTGGTGCTGCGGGGCACCACGGCCCCGCCGCTGCACGAGATGGAGCCGGCGTGAGGCAGCTCGTCGCTGCCCCATCCGCCGCCCGTGCCTCTGGCAACCCATCGCCTTACGCACTCTCGTAGAGGCGCGTGAACACGAACTCCCGGTGCCCCAGTGCCTCGGCGCTGGTATTCCGGCCGTTGGCCGTGCGCAGCAGCATTTCCAGCAGCTGATCCCCTGCCTCCGGCATGTTGATCTCGCGGCGCAGCAGGCCCGAGACATCGACGTCGATGTGCTCGCCCATCGTGCGCACCGTGCGCGGATTGGCGCAGATCTTGATCACCGGCAGGATCGGGTTGCCGATCACGTTGCCCTGGCCGGTCGGGAAGAAGTGCGCCACGTAGCCGGATGCCGCGCACAGCGTCACCATCTCTGCCGCCGCCGACGAGGAATCCATGAACCACAGCCCCGGCCCGGTGGGTGTCTCGGCCTTGTCGAGCACGCCGTCGACCCGGCATTCCTTGCCGATCTTCTGGATGTTGCCCAGCGCCTTTTCCTCGATGGTGGTCAACCCGCCCTCGATGTTGCCCTTGGTGGGCTGCGACTCGGACAGGTCGCTGGTCTTGTGGCGATCGATCATCGCGCTGTAGCGGTCGAACATCGCCTGGAATTCCTCGCGCACCTTGTCGTTGGCGCAGCGCGCGGCCACCAGATGCTCGCCGCCGGTGAGCTCGGAGGTCTCGCCGAACACCAGGGTACAGCCCTCGGCGTAGAGCTTGTCGAAGGCATCGCCGACGGTGGGGTTGGCACCGCACCCGGAGGTGGTGTCGGATTCGCCGCACTTGGTGGAAACCCACAGCTCACCGATGTCGCACGGTTCGCGCTGCAGCTCGGTGGCGTACTGCACGAATTCGCGGGCCTTGCGCGAGGCCGCGGCGATGGTGTTGTGGTCGCCGTTCTGCTCGATCCAGAAGCCTTCCACCGGCTTGCCGGTGGCACGGATGCCGTCGACCACCTTGCCGGTCCAGCCGGGCTCGATGCCGATCACGATCACCGCGGCAACATTGGGGTTGGAGCCGGTGCCGATCAGGGTGCGGAAGTGCAGATCCAGGTCGGCGCCGAACTGCAGCCGGCCATAGGGGTGCGGCAGCGCCAGCGTGCCCTTGATGTTGTTGGCCACCGCTTCCGCCGCGGCATTGGAGATGTCGTCCACCGGCAGCACGATCACGTGGTTGCGGATGCCGACCCGGCCGTTGTCCCGACGATAGCCCAGGAAGGTACGTCCCTTGAGTTCCATGCTTACCACCTCTTGGTCTTGACGTTGTGAACGTGAACGTGCTCGCCCTGGCGAATCGGCTTCACCACCCGCCCGATGTCGACGCTGTACTTGATCACCGTCTCGCCCTCGGCGAGATCGCGGATCGCCAGCTTGTGGCCGATCGGGATCGCGTCCTTGACCTCGAACTGCAGGGTCTTGTCCTGATCCATTACCCAGCCGGTCAGCGTCTGACCCGCCTGGACCCCTTCCACCACCACCACGCCGACCGCGTCGTCGGCATCGTGGACCACGAAATCGATGCTCATGCTCCTCTCCTTGTTGTTGCCCGAGCGACGCCTCGGCGTCGCCTCAACTCATGTATATGACATAGTATATAGGACAGTCAAGCAATCTCGACAAGATTATCAATGCGGCCGACAGACGCACACATGCCTGCCACGGCCCTGAAAGGCGCCGCAGTGTGGAACACGAAACAACGGAGGGAACGAAGCGAGAGGGCCGGAACGGACGCCGGCGCCGGTGATCAGCGGGACTCGAGCAGGAAGACCTTGAAGGCCTGCCAGAGGGGACTGCGATAGCGTTCGGGGTGCCAGACCAGCGAGAAGGCCCGGGTCAGGTGCAGGGGCGACGGCAGGGCCACCAGCTCGCCGCGTTCGAGCTCGCCGGCCACGCTCAGCCGGGACAGGCAGCCCAGGCCGAAGCCGGCGCGCACGGCCTGCTTGATCGCCTCGTGCTGATCGAGCTCCATGCGCACACGGATGCGCTCGACGTGGGCATGAATCGCCGCCTCGAAGATCGAGCGCGTCCCCGACCCGGATTCCCGCAGGATCCACTGCGCCGCCTGCAGCGCCTCGGCATCCAGGCTGTCGCGCTGCGCAAACGGGTGCTGGGGGCCGGCAACCACCACCATCTCATCCTGACGCCATACCTCGCTGACCAGCCGAGACTCGGTGCACTGCCCTTCGATCAGCCCCAGGTCGGCATCGAAACGCAGGATGTCGCGCATCACGTCTTCGGTGTTGCGCAGGCGCAGCTGGAGATCCACATCGGGATGCTGCTCGATGAAGCGTCCCGCGAGGGTCGGCAGCAAATAGGTCCCGATCGTCGCGCTGGCCGCGACGTGGAGAGTGCCCTGCAGCGCTCCCTCGGGCTCGCGGGCGGCGACCACCAGGTCGTCGAGCCCGTTGAGCACCTTTTCGGCGTGGGGGAGCAGGCGCCGCGCTGCGTCGTTGAGCTCGAGGCGTCGTCCAAGCCGCTCGAAGAGCACCACGCCAAGCTGGCGCTCCAGGTCGGCCAGGGCCTGACTGGTCGCCGAGGGTGACAGACTGAGATGGCGCGCCGCGGCGCTGACGGTGCCGAATCGCACCACGGCGACGAAAACCTGCAATTGTCGAAAGGTGACATGGGGTAGCATACGGTTCTACTTAATAGTCATTTCGTTATTATCCAATAACACATAACGCTATTCCCGATTAGCCTATTGAGCAATACAACGACGACATCGTCAGACACGGGAGAGCGTTACCATGTGGCAAGGTCTATTACTCTGCGCCGGCCTGACCTTCGGCGGGTTCCTGCTGGCTCATGCGCCCGGCATCGCCGACAGCGGGATCAGCCCGCTGGTCTTCTCGCTGTTGCTCGGTCTGGTGATCGGCAACCTGCCCTTCATCGGTCGCCTGCCCCAGGCCCGTCCGGGGCTGCAGTTCGCCACCCGCTGGCTGCTGCGCAGCGGCATCGTGCTGTTCGGCCTGTCGCTGACCCTGCAGCAGGTACTGGGCCTGGGCCCCAAGGTCATCCTGCTCGACACCCTGGTCATCACCACGGTGCTCCTGGTCGGCTACTGGGTGGGCACGCGCCTGCTGGGGCTCGATCGCGAGACCGCCCTGCTGACCAGTGCCGGCAGCGCCATCTGCGGCGCCGCCGCCGTGCTGGCGACCGAGACCACGATTCGCTCGAAGCCGGCGGCCACCTCGATGGCGGTGGCCACCGTGGTGCTGTTCGGCTCGCTGGCGATGCTGGTCTATCCGCTGCTCTACCCGCTCACCGGCATGGATGAGGGGCTGTTCGGCATCTACATCGGCGCCACCGTGCATGAAGTGGCGCAAGTGGTCGCCGCCGGCGACGCGGTCGGCCCGCAGGCACTGGCCAATGCCGTCATCGTCAAGCTGGTGCGGGTCATGCTGCTGGTCCCCTTCCTGCTGGTGGTCGGCCAGTGGTGGATCCGCAGCCGGGCCGCCGACGACACGACCGAGGTGGTCCGTGGCGGACTGGTGATTCCGTGGTTCGCCTTCGGCTTCCTGGCGGTGGTGATCTTCAACAGCTTCATCGCCCTGCCCGCACCGCTTCACGAGGGGCTGGTGGTGATCGGCCAGATCGCCCTGGCCATGGCGATGGCAGCCCTGGGCTTCGAGACACGCCTGGAAAGGCTCAAGGCGCTGGGCATCAAGCCATTCCTGCTGGCGCTGTGCCTGTTCGCCATGCTGATCGGCGGCGGCATGCTGGTCACCCCGCTGCTGATGGGCTGACCCGCCGTCGCCCCGGCGACACAGACGCAAAGAGACGAAGGGGCCCCGACTCAACGAGTCGGGGCCCCTTCGTCTTCGTCGTGGGTCACGACGCGCGTGTCAGTCGACCAGCGAGGCGCCACGCCCCACGGCATAGTAGAGCAGCCCGGCCTGGCGCGCCGCCTGCGGGTCATAGAGATTGCGCCCGTCGACCACCACGGGGGTCGTCAGGGTCCGCCGCAGCCAGGCAAAGTCGACACTGCGAAAGGCCTTCCACTCGGTGCAGATCACCAGGGCATCGGCACCGGTCACGGCGGCCTCGCGGCCCTCGACCAGCGCCAGATCGTCGCGCTCGCCGTACAGCCGGCGACACTCGGCCATCGCCTCGGGATCGTAGGCCTGCACCCGGGCGCCGGCGGCCCAGAGCGCCTCCATCAGCACCCGGCTGGGCGCCTCGCGCATGTCGTCGGTGTTGGGCTTGAAGGCCAGCCCCCACAGTGCCACCGTCTTGCCGCTCAGATCGCCGTCGAAGGCCTGGGACAGCTTGGCGAACAGTGTCGCCTTCTGACGATGGTTGACCGCCTCCACCGCCTCGAGCAGCTCGGCCCGGTACGCCACCTCGCCTGCCGTGCGCGCCAGCGCCTGGACGTCCTTGGGAAAGCAGGAACCGCCGTAGCCGCAGCCCGGGTAGATGAAATGGTAGCCGATACGCGGGTCGGAGCCGATGCCCCGGCGCACCTCCTCCACGTCCGCCCCCAGCCGCTCGGCGAGGTTGGCGATCTCGTTCATGAAGCTGATCTTGGTGGCGAGCATGGCATTGGCCGCGTACTTGGTCAGCTCGGCGCTTTTCACGTCCATGAACATCAGCTTTTCATGGTGGCGATTGTAGGGGGCATAGCACTCGCGCATCAGCGCCTCGACGCGCGGCGAATCGGTACCGACGATGATCCGTGCCCCGTGGGTGAAGTCCTCGATCGCTGCGCCTTCCTTGAGGAATTCGGGATTGGAACAGACATCGAAATCGAGCTCGCTGCCGCGTGTCGCCAGTGCCCCGCGCACCGCCTCGCGCACCCGGCCAGCGGTGCCCACCGGTACGGTGGACTTGTCGACGATGACCCGGTACCCGTCCATGTGCTCGCCGATGGTACGCGCCACCGCCAGCACGTACTGCAGGTCGGCGCTGCCGTCCTCGTCGGGCGGCGTGCCCACGGCAATGAACTGCAGGGTGCCGAAGGCCACGGCGGCGGCCGGATCAGTGGTGAAGCGCAGGCGCTCCTCGGCGACGTTGTGGCTGACCAGGGCCTCGAGCCCCGGTTCGTAGATGGGAATCTCGCCGGCCTCGAGACGGGCGATCTTGTCGGCATCGACGTCCATGCACAGGACCTCGTGGCCGACATCCGCCAGACAGGCGCCGGTGACCAGACCTACATAGCCCGTGCCGAAGATGGTGATCTGCATGAGGCGTTCCTTGAGTCGGAAATCAACACTGATAGAAGTCGCGATACCAGTCGACGAAGCGGGACACGCCCTCGTCGACGCTCATCTGCGGCCGGTAACCGGTCACCTCGAACAGCGCCTCGGTGTCGGCCCAGGTCTGTACCACGTCGCCGGCCTGCATGGGCTGGAAGTCGCACAGCGCGGTCTTGCCGGTGGCGCGCTCGATGGCACGGATGAAGTCCATCAACGCCACCGGGCTGCCGTTGCCGATGTTGTAGAGCGTGAACGGCGCCCGGGCGGTGTCCGGCGTGGTGGCCTCCTGCGGCCACTCGGGGTGTCCGGTGGGCACCACGTCGAGGATCCGCACCACGCCCTCGACAATATCGTCGATATAGGTGAAGTCCCGCGACAGCTCGCCGTGGTTGTAGACCGGCAACGGCTGCCCCTCGAGGATCGCCCGGGTGAACTTGAACAGCGCCATGTCGGGGCGCCCCCAGGGGCCGTAGACGGTGAAGAAGCGCAGCCCGGTCATGGGAATGCCGTACAGATGGGCATAGGTGTGCCCCATCAGCTCGTTCGACTTCTTGGTCGCGGCATACAGGCTGATGGGGTGATCGACCGGGTCCCGGGTATCGAACGGCACCTTGGGGTTCATGCCGTAGACCGAACTCGACGAGGCATAGACCAGGTGGCCGACCTGCTGATGGCGGCACCCCTCGAGCACGTTGAGATGCCCCACCAGATTGGACTGGACGTAGGCATGCGGATTGTCGAGGGAATAGCGCACCCCGGCCTGGGCGGCCAGGTGCACGACGCGATCGAAGCGCTCGGCGGCGAACAACCGCTGCATGGCCTCGCCGTCGGCCAGGTCGATACGCTCGAAACGCACGTTGTCGAAGGCGTCCAGGTCCGCGAGACGGGCCTGCTTGAGCGTGATGTCGTAATAGTCGTTGAGGTTGTCGATGCCGACGATGGCGTGTCCTTCACGAGCCAGCCGTCTGGCAACCGCATGACCGATGAAGCCGGCCATGCCGGTGATCAGAATGTTCATGAACGCAATGCACCAGGCAATGTCGGGCACACGACCGCGTGTGTCCCGCAGGGCGAAAACGGGTGAATGGAGGCCATGCCGAGCATCAGGTCGCCCGCCGTGCCGAGAGCCGTCCCAGCACGCCCAGAACGATCAGCGCCAGCGCACCCAGCGAGATCGCGGCGAGCGCGTTGTCCAGCGAACTCAGCCGCGGGTCGTTCAGCGCGCCCTGCGCCTGACGCAGGCCGTAGAGAGACAGCTGACCGGCCCCGGCGATCAGCCCCAGCAGCAGCCCCAGCGGCAGGCAGGCCGCCATGCCACGCGGAAAGGGCACTCGCAGGGTCGGCATGGCGGGCAGGCGCCAGCCACGCCGGGAACCAGAGGAGGCGGACTTGCCACCGGCGCGACCGGTGGAACGGTTACCACTGCCAGTCGAGGAACGCTGGCGACGGGCGCCGGAGGCCTTGGGCGAGCTGCCGGACCGGCGCCGCTTGCGGGCGCCGGCGGGCGGGGTATTGCGAGCCGCGATACGGCGCCTCGCGAGACGCACCAGGGAAACGGCCAGGATACCGCTCAGTGCCAGCAACGAAGTGAAGAAGATCAACGCGGGCATGTTCGGCTCTCGTCCACGGCAAAGCCATACAGGGTAGCGCGATCCCTTGCTGACGTCAGGCGGGTCCGTCCGATGGCCCGCCGCTTTCTCGGACGTACCTCGATTAATACAGGCCGGCGTTCTTCAGTTCGGAAGCGAACTGATGGGCGACCCGGTTCATCTGCGTGGGATCCACGCCCGGCAGCATCTTTCGGAGTTCGGCGAACAGGCTTTCCGCATCGCTGTGACGCCCCGAATAGATCAGCAGGAACAGGTACTGCTCGATCTGCTTGTCCGTATAGATGCTGCCGGACTGGTGCTGACGTGCCTTCCAGGTATTAACGCGCTTGTTCGACATGACCTGCCACAATCTCGTGGATTGCCCGATAACGGGACGATGATTCACTGGTTTTATTCATGATACCGCATTCAATGCGCTTCCGGGGCATGAATGATGACCTCGACCCGGCGGTTGGCCGCTCGTCCTGCGGCGGAACGGTTGCTCTGCAGCGGCCGAGTGTCAGCGTAGCCGACGGCGCGCAGGCGGTCGGGGTCGACACCGGCCTGGACCAGGTAACGCAGAATGGCCGTGGCCCGGGCGCTCGACAGCTCCCAGTTCGAGGGAAACCGCGGCGTGTCGATGGGCACGCTGTCGGTATGGCCCTCGACCGAAATCTCGCCGTCGTAGCGCTGGAGAATCGCCACCAGCTGATTGATCATCTCGCGCCCGCCCCCGGTGAGCGCGGCATCGCCGGATCCGAACAGCAGATGATCCTGGATGCGCAGGTTGATGCCCCCCTTGACCCGCGACACCTCGACCCCATTGATGACGGGCAGCGGACGCGATGCCGCCTCGGCGACACGCAGCGCGGCGTCTCTGGCCGCCGGATCGAGCCGGACAGGCGATGCCACCGACAGCCGTTCGGCGGCGGCGATGGCGGCATCTGACAGCCTGGGCGGCGATGTACCGACAGGCGACAGCATGGGACCGGCAACCAGCCGGGCACTGGCCAGCGCCACCGGCGTCAGGCGTGGCGGCGCCAGCAGGGCCGATACCCGAACCCCGGTCATCCGGTTCGTCTCGAGCGGAAAGCGTGGCGAGGTGACCGCCGGCGCGGCCTGCACGGCCGCCGCCGCCCGCGCCGCCGCTTCGCTCACCTGCACAGCCGGCACGGACACTCCATCGCTCACCACATCGCGGGCCACGGCGGACAGCACACCGAACTTGCCACTGAGCGTCAGCAGCAGCACGAACAGCGTGACCAGCAGGGTCATGATGTCGATGTAGCTGATCATCCATCCCTCGCCGTCGCGCCCCTCGTGGCGCACCGACAGCAGGCGCTCCCGACGACTGCGGTGCCTCGGCACGTCAAGCATTGACGGCGGCACCCCGCTTCTCGCGAGCGGATCTCGGCAGGGTCTCGCGAATCTCGTCCGGCGGCGCGGCCACGAACGACTTGAGGGTTTCCTCGATGAAGGACGGGACGCGACGCCGGGCGATCAGCGATACGCCTTCCATGACCATGTTCATGGCGATCAGCCGCTGCTCGGTACGACGCTCCAGCTTGACGGCGATCGGCTTGCACACCAGGTTGGCCAGCAGGATCCCGTAGAGGGTGGACAGCAGCGCCACCGCCATGCGCGAGCCGATGGTGGCGATATCGCCGACCTGCATCACGTCGAGCATGTCGACCAGTCCCACCAGGGTGCCGATCATGCCGAAGGCCGGCGCATAGGCCGCCATGGTCCGGAAGATCTGCGCCTCGGCCAGCTCGCGCGCCTTGAGACGCGCGATACGCCAGTGCAGCAGATCGATGACCTCCTCCTCGCGGGTATTGTCGATGACCAGCTGCACACCGGTGCGCAGGAACGGGTTGCGAGTCTCCTCCAGCGCGTTCTCCACCGCGCGGATGTCCCCCTTGAACCACAATCGCGCCATGGCGACCAGTTCCTGAATGTCCTCCTCGGCGTAATCATCCTCGCGACGAAAGACCACCAGCACCAGCCGCACGACACGCACGACCTCGCGAAGGGGATAGCTGATGAAGGTGGCGGCCAGGGTACCGGCCAGCACGATGATCAGCCCCGGCAGGTTGACGAAGCTCATGGCTGAATCGGCACTCAGCAGAACCACGCAGGCCAGAAGCAGGACGCTGGCGATAATGCCGATGAAAGTGGAGGCGTTCATGGGGGATCGACTGTCGATGGATTCGGTGAAGCTGCCATCCTAACGTCGCCCCCGTATGGCAAAGCCTTGAAAAGCGACGCCCGGGCGCCACTCTTCAAGGCTTGTTGCTGCCGACGCGAGACGGCGATGAGCCACAATCGCCACGGGGCGAAGCGATGGCCCCAAACATGCGACAGGATCAGCCGGCTTCGTTGTTCAGCATGAGCGACAACATGTTTCGCACGCTGTCCTCGGACTGGTGAAAGTCAGCCATGAGGGTACGCAGACGCTGCTCGAAATCCTCCGACGGACTTTCCCCCTGACGGGAGTCGGGGGCATCCAGTTCGCGCAATGCCCTGGCAAAGGCATCATCAAGTTCACTGAACTTGCGCAACTTCTCGCGCTCGCTGAGCTGGGCGGGCTTTTTCGAACCGTAGTTTTTCATAGGTTGACTGTTGCAGGGCCATCGGAACAGGCCGGTCTTCGATGCTCCTTGTCGCGACATGCCACGACGATAAAGAAACTCACCCGTTACGTGATCCACGGGCGTTCATGCATGACAAGGAGGGAAAGGCATGGTAGCCCAAGTCAGACAGAATGAAAACACGGCACTGCGACATCACCACGCATCACGGCAGCGCCGGCCCTCACCGAAGGCAACGGGCCAACGCCACGAGAATCGGGAGTATCAGTCCTCGGTACGCACCAGCCAGGACTCCACGGTCCTGGTACCATGCTCGTCCTTCCAGGCTTTCAGTGTCTTCTGGTTGCCGCCGCGAGTCTCGACGACTTCACCGGTATGCGGGTTCTTGTAGATCTTCAGCTTGCGCTTGCGGCGACCGCCACTGCTCTTGGGCTGTGCAACCGTTGCAGACGCCTGCGGCTTCGGATCCAGCATGTCGATCACGTCGCGCGGAGACTTGTCGAACTCCGCCATCAGGGCCTCGAGGCGTTCCTTGAACTGCAACTCGCTCTTGAGACGGTCATCGCCTTCCAGCTGCTTCAACTCCTCGGAGATCTGCTTGAGCAGCTGTTCCTTTTTCATGTATTCGCTTAACAGGGACATTATCTTGCACCTCGGGATTTCGGGATAGGGGATGCGCTGCGCATTATCCGTTGTTTTATTCATTATGCCAAGTCCATATACGGAACAACTCTGCAAACACCGGTGCGCGCTAATGCAATTTAAGAAAAGATTAACCAATTAATCGCTACGACCGATTTCAACAGCAAGCGAAAAGACGGCGACCCGTTATTTCGGCTCACCCTCCCCTGCCCGCCACCGGCTTGGACAAGCCGGCCCTCGCCACCCTATCATAGTAAACCTTTTTATTTTTCAAGGTTAACAGAATGCAGCCGACGCTATCTTCCTCTTCGCTCTGGCACCCGTATGCCCAGATGCAGACCCAGCCTCCGGCCCCGCAGGTGGTCGGTGGCGACGGAGCGCGCTTTCATCTGGCCGGCGGCGAGTCACTCATCGATGCCACCTGCTCCTGGTGGTGCATGATTCATGGCTACGGCCACCCGCGCCTGACCCGCGCGCTCAAGGAACAGGCCGATCAACTGTGCCACGTCATGCTCGGCGGA
The DNA here is from genome assembly GCF_020148005.1 of Modicisalibacter tunisiensis. Taxonomy (GTDB): domain Bacteria; phylum Pseudomonadota; class Gammaproteobacteria; order Pseudomonadales; family Halomonadaceae; genus Modicisalibacter; species Modicisalibacter tunisiensis. Next base: position 2,771,240 of record NZ_JAGXFD010000001.1, read on the forward strand.
TTGACGCACGAGCCAGCACAGGCGCTGGCGGATGCCCTGGTACGCATCACGCCGCCGGGGCTCGAGCATGTCTTCTTTTCCGACAGCGGCTCGGTGGGCATGGAGGTCGCCATGAAGATGGCCGTGCAATATCAGGTTCAGCGCGGCCGCCCCGGCAGGCACCGCATGCTGTCGCTGATGCGCGCCTACCACGGCGATACCAGCGGCTGCATGGCCGTCTGCGATCCCGAGGAAGGCATGCACTCGCTGTTTGCCGGCTTCCTGCCCACCCATCACTTCGCACCGGCACCGACGGCGCCGTTCGACGCCCCGCCCGAGGCTGTCGCCGGGGATATCGCGGCATTGCGGGGCGTGCTCGAGCAGCATCACCAGGAGATCGCCGCCCTGCTGATGGAACCACTGCTGCAGGCGGCGGGCGGGCTGAACATGACGTCCCCCGAGTACGTCAGGGCGGCACGCGCGCTGTGCGATGAATTCGGCGTGCTGCTGATCTTCGACGAGGTCGCCACCGGCTTCGGCCGCACCGGCAAGCTGTTCGCCGCCGAGCACGCCGGGGTGACGCCCGACATCATGGTCCTCTCCAAGGGGCTGACCGGCGGCTATCTGGGTCACGCCGCCACCCTGGCCACCGGGGAGGTCTTCGCCGCCTTCCTGAGCGACGATCCCGATCACGCCTTCATGCACGGGCCGACCTTCATGGGCAATCCGCTGGCCTGCCGTGTCGCCCTGGAAAGTCTCGCCGTGTTCGAGGAGGAGGACTACCTGGGCAGGATCGCCGCCCTCAATGCGCTCCTGCGGGAGGAACTCATGGAGGACGACGCCCTGCACCGGGACCCGCGCGTCGCCGATGTGCGCGTACTGGGCGCCACGGCGGTCATCGAGGTCAGCGATGCCGCCGACCTCGACGGTGTGCAGGCCTTTGCCCGGCAACGCGGCATCTGGCTGCGCCCCTTCGGCCGCTGGCTCTATACCATGCCCGCCTATATCACCCGCGACGACGAACTGCGTGCGATCACCACCACGATGAAGGCTTGGTTTCTGGAGGCACGAGACGCCACGTTGCCATGAGGCCGGCATCTGTCACGGCGTTGTCCGCCAACCGTCACGCACCTGACATCGCCGGCCGCGATCATCGGGCTCGGGATGGCGCAGACCATCTCGCGACGGCAAGGGACACTGCCCGACGCCAGCCAGGGATGCATCGGCGCAGGAGGCGCCCGAGGAGCCATGCGGCAGGGACCGGCCGCGCAGGGAGGCACATCTTCGCGCCACGGTAGCTGCCGTGGCCTCTTTCTACCGCGTCAATGCATGAAACGCCCCGGTGCGAAGGCATCGAGCGCGAGGGCAGGACTCTCGTCATCGATCACCTGCGCGATCAGCTCGGCGCTGCCTGCCGACAGGGTCCAGCCGAAGGTACCATGGCCGGTGTTGAAGTAGAGGTTGTCGCGCCGCAGCTGACCGATGACAGGCGGCCCGTCCGGGGTCATGGGCCGAAACCCGGTCCAGGGTTCGGCCTGCGCCAGATCGGCGGCGCCGGGAAAGCGCGATTCCACGGCCCGGCGCAGCGTCGCCAGCCTCGCGGCGGGGATGCGGCGGTCGAAGTCGGCCAGCTCGACGAAGCCGGTGACGCGCAGCCGCTCGCCGAGCCGCGTGGCCACGACCTTGTAGCGGTCATCGATGACAGTGGAACGCGGGGCGCGTGACGGATCGGCCACATCGACGGTCAGGGAATAGCCCTTCACCGGATAGATCGGCACCTCGATACCCAGCGTCGCGGCCAGCGGGCGGGACAGGCAGCCGGCGCACATCACCACGGCATCGGCCTCGAGGATTTCCGTCGCCCCGCCGGCGCCACCCTTTTCCCCGTCCCCGACCGGCGCCAGCACCAGTGCCTGGATCAGCCCGTCACGGCGCACCAGATCCGTCACCTCCGTCCGGCAACGAAAGGTCACGCCCGCGTCACGACAGCAGTCGGCCAGGGCTCGGGTGAAACGGTGACAGTCGCCGGTGCCGTCATCGGGCAGGCGCAACGCCCCGACCAGCGGCGCCTCGCCGCACAGCCCCGGCTCATGCTCGCGCAACTGCGCCGGCGTCAGCCACTGATGGTCGATATCCAGTTCGCTGAGCAGACCGGCCGTTGCCTTGAGGCCGTCGGCTGCCGCCGTGTCGCTGGCGAGATCGATCAGGCCGCCCTGAGCGCCGTCGAAGGCCAGGTCGTGTCGCACCTCGAGGGCCTGAAAGCACTGGCGGCTGTAGGCGCCGAGGCGCAGCATGGCCCGCTTGTTGCGTTCGTACCGATCGCTCGCCTGGGCGAAGCGCCAGGTCGCGAACAGAAAGCGCAGGGTACGCAGCGAGGGCGGCAGGTGCAGCTTGAAGGGCCCGTCGGCCTGGAGCAGCCAGGGCAGCGCCTTGCGGACCATCGTCGGCGAGGCCCAGGGCGAGACATAGCCGTAGGAACGCTGCCCGGCGTTGGCGCGGCTGGTCTCCAGCCCCACGTCGGCGCAGCGCTCGATGACGGTGACACGATGCCCGCGCGCGACGAGCGCCTGGGCGGTGGTCACGCCGACGACACCCCCGCCAATCACCACCACATGCATGACACCTCCCGTCCATCGCCTCGTGCTTGCCGTCAGGCCGGCGCCGACGGTTCACTGGCAGCCGTCATCGCCAGTTCAGCAGTTGCCCTTCTTCGCCTGGCCGGGCGGGCAGAAATCGCCGCCACGGTCATGATCGTGATGGCCATCGCCGATCTCGACGATCGGTTCCGGGTCGATACGGGCCGGCGTGTAACTGCACCCCGCCAGCACCAGCCCCACCAGCAGCAGCCCGAGGGCACGGATCATCATGGGTTTCTCCTTCGTTCTCAGGGGTCGTTTCATGCCTGAAGCTTAGCGAAAATCGTCCCTCACCATAAGTCGCGTGACGGCGACAGCACAAAGGACACAGGAAAGGGTTGACAAGGCCATGCCGTGTGGACAATTTTGGTATACAACAATAGTACACAAAACATCTCCGGCATCGGACAGGCACCTGAACCACCCTCGCGTGGGTAACCCTTGATCGGTCAAGGGGGTGTGGCGTCATTGGCCGAGGAGACCGATATGACCGAGACACAGCGCACTCTCTGGATTCGTCATCCACTGGCCTGCAGCGACGACGCCGCTGCCGGTGGCGTGGTTGTCCAGGGGCAGCGAATCATCGAAGCGGTGCCTGCCGGGCACCGGCCCGACGCCCACGTCGACGAGGTCTTCGACGCCTCGGCCCATGTGCTGCTGCCCGGGCTGGTCAATACCCACCACCATTTCTACCAGACCCTGACCCGCGCCTACTCACCGGCACTCGACAAGCCGCTGTTTCCCTGGCTGACCTCTCTCTACGACGTCTGGGCGAATCTCGACGAGGCGCAACTGGCACTGGCCAGCGAGCTGGCGATGGTCGAGCTTCTGATGTCCGGCTGCACCACGGTGGCCGACCATCACTATGTCTTCTCGGGCGCGTTGACCCACGCCATCGACATCCAGGTCGAGACCGCCCGGAGGCTGGGTGTGCGCGCCACGCTCACCCGCGGCTCCATGAGCCTGGGCCGGGATGACGGCGGCCTGCCGCCCCAGTCCGTGGTGCAGGACGAAACCACCATCCTCGACGACAGCCAGCGTCTCATCGACCGCTATCACGAGCCCGGGGACGGCGCGATGATCCATCTCGCCCTGGCGCCCTGCTCGCCCTTTTCGGTAAACCGCGAGCTGATGGAAGCCACTGCCCGTCTGGCCGAGACCAACGGCGTGCGCCTGCATACCCACCTCGCCGAGACCGAAGACGAAACCGATTTCTGCCGGCGTCAGTTCGGCATGCGCCCGCTCGACTATCTGGACGCCTGCGGCTGGCTGAGCGATCGCACCTGGCTCGCCCACGGCATCCACTTCGACGACGACGAGATCGCGCGACTGGGCCGCGCCGGCACCGGCATCGCCCACTGCCCGTCCTCGAACATGGTGCTCGGCTCCGGGCTGTGCCGCACGCTGGAGCTGGAGGCAGCCGGCGCCCCGGTGGGCCTGGCCGTGGACGGCTCCGCCTCCAACGACCACTCCAATCTCGCCGAGGAAATGCGTCAGGCCCTGCTGCTGGGCCGGCTGCGCTACTCGCCCGAGACGTTGTCCCATCAGACGGTGATCCGCTGGGCCACCCAGGGCTCGGCCCGCTGCCTGGGGCGCACCGACATCGGCGGGCTGGCGCCGGGCCAGCAGGCCGACCTGGCCCTGTTCCGGCTCGATGAAGCGCGCTTCTCGGGCGCCGAGAATCCGCTGGCCGCGCTGCTGCTGTGCGGTGCGCACCGGGCCGACCGGGTGATGGTCGCCGGCCACTGGCGGGTCACCGACGGCATGCCCCGCGGCATCGATCTGGAGGCGCTCATGGCCCGGCACGACGCTGCCGCCAGGCGCCTGCGGCACGCCCTGTAACCCCGATGCCGCGGTGTGGCATCGCTCATCCCCCTCAACAACAACAAGCAAGGCAAGGAGAGACACACCATGACCACCGCTTCCGAGCAATCCATGCAGGAGGCTCCGCCGAGCGTGCGCAGCACCCATGACGTCAACGCCATGCCGCCGCTGGGGCGGGCCATACCGCTGGGTATTCAGCACGTGCTGGCGATGTTCGTCAGCAACGTCACCGTGCCGATCATCATCGCCGGGGCCGCCGACCTGTCCGAGGCCCAGACCACGCTGATGATCCAGGCGGCGATGTTCGTCGCCGGGGTCGCCACCCTCGTCCAGTCGCTGGGGCTCGGCCCCATCGGGGCCCGGCTGCCGATCGTCATGGGCACCAGTTTCGGCTTCGTGCCGGTGCTCATCCCCATCGCCGTGGGCATGGGCGTGCCCACGGCCCTGGGAGCCGCCCTGTGCGGGGGCGTGGCCATGGCACTGGTGGGGCTGTTTCTACCCTATGTGCGCTTCTTGTTTCCGCCGGTGGTCACCGGCACTTTCGTGATCATGATCGGCACCCTGCTGATGCCGGTCGGCTTCGCCTATATCGGTGGCGGCTTCGGCGCCGCGGACTTCGGGGCCCTGCACCACTGGCTGCTGGCCGCCCTGGTGCTGGTCGTGACCATCGGCTTTCACCAGTTCGGCCGCGGCATCTGGTCGGAAATGTCGCCACTGCTGGGCCTGGTCACCGGTTTCGTGGCGGCGCTGGCTTTCGGCTACGTGGACTTTTCCGGCCTGCAATCCGCCGCCTGGTTCTCGCTGCCGGTGCCCTTCGCCATCGGCGTGGAGTTCCACCTGTCCGCCATCCTGCCGGTGGTGCTGCTGGCGGTGGTCACCTGCGCCGAATCGATCGGCGATATCGTCGGCACCACGGTCGGCGGTGCCAACCGCGAGCCCACTCACAAGGAACTCTCCGGCGGCGTCATGGCCGACGGCCTGTCGAGCGTCTTCGCGGCGATCTTCAACGCCTACCCGCAGATCAGCTTCAGCCAGAACGTCGGCATCGTCGCCCTGACCGGGGTGATCAGCCGCTTCGTGGTCGCCATCGGCGGGCTCTTCCTGGTCATCGCCGGGCTGCTGCCCAAGCTGGGCGCGATCATCTCGGGCATTCCCAACTCGGTCCTCGGCGGCGCCGTGGTGATCATGTTCGGCATGATCGCCAGTGCCGGCATCAAGATGCTCAGCGGCATCGAGTTCAACAGGCGCAACATGCTGATCATGGCCATGGCCCTGGCCACCGCGCTGGGCCTGCCCGCCCAGGAAGGCCTGTATTCGGGGCTGTCGGACAACCTGGCGGCGATCATCGATTCCGGGCTGATTCCCGGAGCCCTGGTGGCCATCGTGCTCAACCTGGTCCTGCCCCACGGCGAGCGACCGATGCGCCAGAACGTCTGACGATCCCTCCCTCGCCTTCCCCTCTCCCCCTGCGCCCCGGCACGCTCGTGCCGGGGTTTCTGTGTGTAACGCCCGTCTGCGACCAAAGCTCTACTTTACGTTAACGTAAACCCTTTCTATGCTGCCCTGCATGACGGACAGCCCGTGGCCAGCTCGCGCCACGCCGACCCGCGAAGCCACCCGGTTCAGGAGACACATCGCCATGCACGCCCCCTACACTCCGCTCGACTTCGGCCTTCCCGACGAACTGAACATGCTGCGCGATCATGTCAACGCCTTCGCCCGTGACGAGATCGCCCCGCGGGCCGCGCAGATCGACCACGACAACGTCTTCCCCAGTGACCTGTGGCAGAAGTTCGGCGACATGGGCCTGCTCGGCATCACCGTACCGGAGGAAGACGGCGGCAGCGGCATGGGCTATCTCGCCCACTGCATCGCCATGGAGGAGATCTCGCGGGCCAGCGCCTCGGTGGGGCTTTCCTATGGCGCGCACTCCAACCTGTGCGTCAACCAGATCAAGCTCAACGGCAATGCCGCCCAGAAGGCAAAGTACCTGCCCGGGCTGATCAGCGGCGAGCATGTCGGCGCACTGGCGATGTCCGAGCCCGGCGCCGGCTCCGACGTGGTATCGATGAAGCTTCGCGCCGAGAAGCGCGGCGACACCTACGTGCTCAACGGCAACAAGATGTGGATCACCAACGGCCCCGATGCCCACGTGCTGGTGGTCTATGCCAAGACCAACCCCGAGGCCGGCTCCAGGGGCATCACGGCGTTCATCATCGAAAAGGACTTTGCCGGTTTCTCCACCGCCCAGAAGCTCGACAAGCTGGGCATGCGCGGCTCCAACACCTGCGAACTGGTGTTCGAGGACTGCGAGGTCCCCGCGGAGAACGTACTCGGCGAGGAGAATCGTGGCGCCAGGGTGCTGATGAGCGGCCTGGACTACGAGCGCACCGTGCTCGCCGCCGGGCCCATCGGCATCATGCAGGCGGCCATGGACGTGGTGGTGCCCTACCTTCACGAGCGCAAGCAGTTCGGCCAGTCGATCGGCGAGTTCCAGCTGGTCCAGGGCAAGGTGGCCGACATGCTCACCACGCTGAATGCCTGCCGCGCCTATCTCTACGCCGTGGCCGGCGCCTGCGACCGTGGTCGCAGCTCGCGCAAGGATGCCGCCGGCGTGATCCTCTACTGCGCCGAGAAGGCCACCCAGGTCGCACTGGATGCCATCCAGCTGCTCGGTGGCAACGGTTACATCAACGAATACCCCACCGGGCGCCTGCTGCGCGATGCCAAGCTCTACGAGATCGGTGCCGGCACCAGCGAGATTCGCCGCATGCTGATCGGTCGTGAACTCTTCAACGAGTCAGCATAAGGGCGACGAGACATGGCTATCCTGACGACCCAGATCAACCCGCGCACCGAGGCTTTCCAGGCCAACGACGCGGCAATGCGCGCCGAGGTCGGCAAGCTGCACGAGCTGACCGCATCGATCGTCCGGGGCGGCGGCGACAAGGCCCGCGAGCGCCACGAGTCGCGCGGCAAGCTGTTCGTGCGCGACCGCATCGACCACCTGCTCGACGAGGGCGCGCCGTTTCTCGAGATCGGCGCGCTGGCCGCCCATGAGGTCTACGGCACCGAAGTGCCCGCCGCCGGCGTGGTGGCCGGTATCGGCCGGGTGTCGGGGGTCGAGTGCGTGATCGTCGCCAACGACGCCACGGTCAAGGGCGGCACCTATTTCCCGCTGACCGTGAAGAAGCACCTGCGCGCCCAGGAGATCGCCCGCAAGCACCGCCTGCCGTGCCTCTACCTGGTCGACTCCGGCGGCGCCCACCTGCCTCATCAGGACGAGGTGTTCCCCGACCGCGACCACTTCGGGCGCATCTTCTACAACCAGGCCACGCTCTCCGCCGAAGGCATCCCGCAGATCGCCGTGGTGATGGGCTCGTGCACCGCCGGCGGCGCCTACGTGCCGGCAATGGCCGACGAGTCGATCATCGTGCGCAACCAGGGCACGATCTTCCTCGGCGGTCCGCCGCTGGTGAAGGCCGCCACCGGCGAGACGATCAGCGCCGAGGACCTGGGCGGCGCCGACGTCCACGCCAAGGTCAGCGGCGTGGCCGACCATTACGCCGACAACGACGCCCACGCCCTGCAGCTCGCCCGCCGCGCGGTATCGCGGCTGAACTGGCAGAAGCGCGGCGCGCTGGCGATGCGCGAATCGCGCCCGCCGCGGCTCGACCCGGACGAGCTCTACGGCATCGTCGGCACCGACCTCAAGAAGCCCTATGACGTGCGTGAAGTCATCGCGCGGCTGGTCGACGACTCCGACTTCGACGAGTTCAAGCGCTACTACGGCGACACCCTGGTCACCGGCTTCGCCCACTGGTGCGGCCATCCGGTGGGCATCATCGCCAACAACGGCGTGCTGTTCTCGGAATCCGCCGTCAAGGGCGCGCACTTCATCGAACTCTGCGCCCAGCGCAAGATTCCGCTGATCTTCCTGCAGAACATCACCGGCTTCATGGTCGGCTCCAAGTATGAGCAGGAAGGCATCGCCAAGCACGGCGCCAAGCTGGTCACCGCCGTGGCCTGCGCCAAGGTGCCCAAGTTCACGGTGCTGATCGGCGGCAGCTTCGGCGCCGGCAACTACGGCATGTGCGGACGCGCCTACGACCCCAACCTGCTGTTCATGTGGCCCAACGCGCGTATCTCGGTGATGGGCGGCGAGCAGGCGGCCAACGTGCTGGCCCAGGTCAAGCGCGATCAGTTCGATCGCAGCGGCGAGACCTGGAGCGAGGACGACGAGAGCACCTTCAAGGCGCCGATCCGCGACCAGTACGAACGCCAGGGCCACCCGTTCTATGCCAGTGCGCGGCTGTGGGACGACGGCGTGATCGATCCGCTGCAGACCCGCGACGTGATCGGCCTGGCGCTGGCGGCGGCGATGAATGCCGAAGTCGAAGAGACACGCTTCGGCGTGTTCCGCATGTGAGGACGCCATGACAGACGCAATCCGCTATTCCCGTCTCGACATCGATATCCGCGGCGTCGCCTGGCTGAGGCTCGCCAGGCCCGACGTCCACAACGCCTTCGACGATGCCCTGATCGGCGAGCTCAACGCTCATCTCGACCGCCTGCATGACGCCGCCGAGCATGGCGAGGTGCGGGTGATGGTACTCGGTTCCGAGGGCAAGCACTTCTCCGCCGGCGCCGACCTGAACTGGATGAAGCGCATGGTCGACTACAGTGTCGACGACAACCTGGCCGATTCCCGGGAGCTGGCGCGCCTGATGCAACGCATCGACAGCCTGCCCTGCCCCACGCTGTGCCGCGTGCAGGGTGCCGCCTATGGCGGCGCGGTGGGACTGGCGGCATGCTGCGACATCGTCGTCGCCTCGGAGGCCGCACGCTTCTGTCTCTCCGAGGTCAGGATCGGCCTCTCGCCGGCGGTGATCAGTCCCTATGTGCAGCGCGCCATCGGCAGCCGCCAGATGCGCCGCTTCGCGCTGACCGCCGAGGTCATGGACGCCACCACCGCGCAGACGCTGGGCCTGGTCCACGAGGTCGCCGGCAGCCACGAACTCGACGAGCGTGTCGAGCACTGCGTCGCCCGCCTCCTCGAGGCTTCGCCCCGGGCACAGCGCGCCACCAAGGCCCTGCTCGCCGAGGTGGCCCGCGCGCCCGACAGCGACGCCACCCGCGAGACCACCTGTCGGGTGATCAGCGAACTGCGCGTCGGCGATGAAGGGCAGGAGGGTCTGGCCGCCTTCTTCGACAAACGCACCCCCGCCTGGCGACCGGCCGGCGACGACGACAAGGAATCCCGCTCATGAGTCTCGCCAATGCACCCCGCCCGCTGGGCTCGGTCCTCATCGCCAATCGCGGCGAGATCGCCTGCCGGGTGATCCGCACCGCCCGCCGCCTGGGGCTGAGAAGCATCGCCGTCTATTCCGATGCCGACGCCAACGCCCGCCATGTCCGCGAGGCCGATGAAGCGGTACGGCTGGGCCCCGCGCCGGCCCGTGAGAGTTACCTCGACATCGACGCCGTGATCGACGCCGCCCGGCGCACCGGCGCCGACGCCATCCACCCGGGCTACGGCTTCCTCTCCGAGAACGCCGAGTTCGTCGCCGCCTGCGAACACGCCGGCATCGCCTTCGTCGGCCCCCCGGCCTCGGCGATCGCCGCCATGGGCGACAAGTCCGCCGCCAAGGCGCGCATGGAGACCGCCGGCGTGCCGCTGGTGCCCGGCTATCATGGCGACGATCAGGACGACGACCACCTCAGGGCCGAGGCCGAACGCATCGGCTACCCGGTGCTGCTCAAGGCCAGCGCCGGCGGCGGCGGCAAGGGCATGCGCGTGGTCGAGTCCAGCGGCGACTTCCAGGCCGCGCTGGACGGCTGCCGCCGCGAGTCGAAGGCGGCGTTCGGCGACGACCGCATGCTGATCGAGAAATACCTGACCCGGCCGCGCCACGTCGAGGTCCAGGTGTTCTGCGACAGCCAGGGCGACGGCGTCTACCTGTTCGAGCGCGACTGCTCGGTGCAGCGCCGCCACCAGAAGGTGCTCGAGGAGGCCCCCGCGCCGGGCATGACCGAGCCACTGCGCCGCGAGATGGGCGAGGCTGCCGTGCGTGCCGCCCGCGAGATCGGCTACGTCGGCGCCGGCACCGTCGAGTTCCTGCTGGATGCCGATGGCCGTTTCTACTTCATGGAAATGAACACCCGCCTGCAGGTCGAGCACCCGGTCACCGAGATGATCACCGGCGAGGACCTGGTCGAATGGCAGCTCGCCGTCGCCGCCGGCCTGCCGCTGCCCAGGGCGCAGGATGAACTCGCCATCAGCGGCCATGCGTTCGAGGCCCGCCTCTACGCCGAGGACCCGGCGCAGGACTTCCTGCCGGCGACCGGTACGCTGGAACGCTTCGGCCTCGACCTGACCGGCGCCGCGCTGGATGCCGACCGGGTGCGGCTGGACAGCGGCGTCGATGCCGGTGATGCGGTCTCGATGCACTACGACCCGATGCTCGCCAAGCTGATCGTTCACGGCGACGACCGCGATCAGGCGCTGGCGACCCTCAATCGCGCCCTGGCGGCGCTCGACGTGGTCGGCGTGACCACCAACCGCGCCTTCCTGCAGCGCCTGGCCGGCCACCCCGCCTTTCAACGCGCCGAGCTCGACACCCGCTTCATCGAGCATCACCACGACGATCTCTTTGCAGTTCGCTCGCCCGACGCCGCCACCTACGCACAGGTCGCGTTGCAGGCGCTCGATCACCTGCAGGGTGAAGCCAGCGACGCTCCCTGGGCGCGTCGCGATGGCTGGCGGCTCAACGCGCCGCGGCAGGTGCGCATCGCCCTGACCGACCCGGCCCACGCCGCGGACGCCGGCGACAGCGCCGCCGTCGTCACCGTGCGCGCCGAACGACCGAACGCCGGCGACGACTGGCACCTGAGCGTCAACGGCGAGCGCTTTCAGGGACACTTGCAACGGCTCGAAGGCGACGCCGTGGCAATCACCCTCGACGGCTACCGTCGCCGCTACCTGGCGCGCCACGAGCGCGCCGCCGATGGCGACCGTCTGATCCTCGGCGATGCCCACGGCGAAGTGCGCCTCGCCTGGCGGCGGCTCGATGGCGTCGACCACGGCCACCACGAGGTCGACGCCACCCTCGCCGCGCCCATGCACGGCACCGTGGTGGCGCTGCTGGTCGAGCCGGGCCAGCGCGTCGACAAGGGCACCCCGCTGATGGTGATGGAAGCGATGAAGATGGAGCACACCCTGAGCGCCCCCGCCGACGGCCACGTCGAGAGTTTCCACTTCCAGGGCGGCGATACTGTCGGTCAGGGCGATGTGCTGCTGAATTTCACCGCCGAAGAGTAGCCCGAGGAGTCCCCGGGCTCGCAGGAGCAAATTGCGGGAGCGACTTCAGTCGCGATGAACCGGCCTCCGGGCCCTTGCCGTCGGGGGTGAATGCCCTCCCACGACAAGCCTGGGGTGCCGGGCCGAACGGCGGGAGCGACTTCAGTCGCGTTGCAACGCGTTGCGTGGAGTCATCACCCGCATCTTGCCACCAGGAGGTCCCAATGCCCTTTCCCCAATCCGTCAGGCTGGTCGAGGTCGGACCCCGCGACGGCCTGCAGAACGAACCCGAACCGATCAGCACCGCCACCAAGCTGGAACTGATCGACCGGCTGGGCGTGGCGGGCCTGCGGCACATCGAAGCAGCGAGCTTCGTTTCGCCCAAATGGGTGCCGCAGATGGCCGATCATCGCGAGGTGATGACCGGCCTAGCCCGTCGCCCGGGGGTGGTGTACTCCGCCCTCACCCCCAACCTCAAGGGGCTGGAAGCCGCACTGGAAGGCGGCGTCGAAGAGGTCGCCGTGTTCGCCGCCGCCAGCGAGAGCTTTTCGCAGAAGAACATCAACTGCTCGATTGCCGAATCGCTGGCACGTTTCGAGCCGGTGCTGGAACGCGCCAGACAGGCCGATGTGCGCGTGCGCGGCTACGTCTCCTGCGTGCTCGGCTGCCCCTATGAAGGCGAGATCGCGCCAAGCAAGGTGGCGGAAGTCTCGAAGGCGCTGCATGAGATGGGCTGCTACGAGGTCTCGCTCGGCGACACCATCGGCACCGGCACCCCGCTCAAGGCCAGACGCATGCTGGAGTCCGTAGCCCGCGACATGCCGATGGACAGGCTCGCCGCTCACTTCCATGACACCTACGGCCAGGCACTCGCCAACCTCTACGCCGTGCTCGAGGAAGGCATCGCCGTCATCGACAGCTCCGTCGCCGGCCTCGGCGGCTGCCCCTACGCCAGGGGCGCCTCCGGCAACGTCGCGAGCGAGGACGTGGTCTACCTGCTCCACGGGCTCGGCATCGAAACCGGCATCGACCTGGAGACCCTGGCCGACACCGGCACCTGGATCACCCGGACCATCGGGCGACCCAATCGATCGAAGGTGGGTGTGGCGCTGGCCGCCAGGGGATGATGCGGCCATGTTACCGATACCGGCCCCGGTCAGCCGGAGGAGGGCCTCGGGGCCTACCACTGGATAGTCGGCTCAGGTCAGCCGGTCAGCGGCTCTCTTCATTTTCGGCCAGCATGCCGGCCTCTTCCAGCAACCAGTCTCGGAACTGACAGGCGATGGGGCGCTCCAGGCTCTCGCCCGCGCTCACCACGTAGTAGGCCTGGTCACAGTTCAGCGGGCGATCGGCCAGCACGACCAGCTTTCCGGCGGACAGCTCCGCCTGGTGGAGGTCCCGGCTGCCGAGCAGGACGCCCTGGCCGGCGATGGCCGCCTCCAGCGCCAGCAACCCGTTGCCGAACCGCAGTTCGCGTAAGGCGCCAGTATCGTCCCCCTGCTGCTGGAACCATTCCTTCCAGCCATAGGGCTCCTTCAAGCGGGACAGGGTGCCGTCACACAGCAACGGCAACCCCTTCAGTGACTCGATACCCGCCCTGGTGGAGGCCAGTTCCGGCGCGCAGATCGGTACCAGGTCCAGGCTCAGCAACCGCCGGGGCGCCAGGCCGGGATAGTTGCCATAGCCAAGACGCACGGAGACATCGATGCCGGCACGCTTGAGATCGGCTACGCCCAGGACGCTTCCTCGGTCCCGGTCCACCGTATGCAGGCTTGCCTGCAGTCTCACTTCGGCGTCGGGGCAACGGGCATAGAACCGGTGCAGGCGCGGCACAATCCACTTGGTGGCGAACAGCGGTTCGGCGCACACGGTGACGATCAGACGTTCCTCGCCGTAGGAGCGGATCTTCTCGACCGCACGCCCCAGGGTCTGGAATCCCTCATGCAACTCCGGCAAGGCACCACGCGCGGCCGGCGTCAGGCTGACCCGCCGATGGTGGCGGACAAATAGATCAACACCGAGATACTCCTCGAGCGCCTTGATTTGATGGCTGATCGCCGCCGGCGTGACATTGAGCTCCTTGGCCGCCGCGGCGAAGCTCCTGGTTCGCGCGGCGACCTCGAAGTAGGAGAGCGCAATCAGGGGAGGAAGTCGTGACATGACCAGTGCTCACTTGAGTGACGGGGGCCACCGGCCCGATCGAGCGACCCGGTGAAGGGCCACTATAATTGTTGCCGGGCTACACACCATACCGTCCACTTCAAGGCCCTCACCTCCTGTCGCGACTTCTCAGGCCGGCAGACGGCTCTCGAGTTGCCGACGCAACTGGAACTTCTGGATCTTGCCGGTCGAGGTGGTCGGGAGCCGGGTGAATATCACCTTCTTGGGGACCTTGAAGCGACTGATGTTCTCTCTGCAGAAATGGATCAACGCCGCCTCGTTCAACTCGCTGCCGGGGCGCAGCTGGACGAAGGCGGCGGGCACCTCGCCCCATTTCTCGTCCGCCATCGCCACCACCGCTGCCAGTTCGACGTCATCGTGCCGCTGGATGACTTCCTCGACTTCCAGGGAGGAGATGTTCTCCCCGCCCGAGATGATCACGTCCTTGAGCCGATCACGGATCTTGACGTAACCATCCGCTTCCACCACGGCAAGATCACCGGAGTGAAACCAGCCACCGGCAAAGGCTTCCCGGGTCGCGGCCTCGTTCCGCAGGTATCCCTTCATGACGATGTTGCCACGAAACATGATCTCGCCCACCGTCTCGCCATCGGCGGGGACGGGTTCCAGCGTGACAGGGTCCAGCACCGCCATGCTTTCCTGCAAGGGGTAGGCCACCCCCTGACGTCCGTTGAGCCGGACCCGCTCCTCCAGGGGGTATTGATCCCAGCTATCCTGCTTGACGCACACAGATGCCGGGCCATAAGTCTCGGTCAGTCCATAGACATGGGTGAGCTCGATGCCGATGGTCTCCATCCGCTCCAGCACCGACGCCGGGGGCGCCGCCCCGGCGATCAGGCCGGACACGGGGTGGTCGATCGGTCGCTGCGCCGCCACGGCGGCATCGGCGATCATCGAGTGGACGACGGGCGCACCACAGTAGTGAGTGACCCCATGCCGCCGGATCAAGTCCAGGATTACCTCCGGATCGACTCGACGCAGACAGACGCTGGTTCCGCCGAGCGCCGCCAGTGTCCACGGGAAACACCAGCCGTTGCAGTGAAACATCGGTAGCGTCCAGAGATAGACCACCTCGGCGGGCAGCGTCCAGGACAGCACGTTGCTGACCGCATTCAGGTAAGCGCCTCGATGGTGGGTGACCACCCCTTTCGGATTGCCGGTGGTGCCGGAGGTGTACCCCAGCGCAATCGCATCCCACTCATCGACCGGCAGCTGCCAGTCGTCCTGCTCCGGCTGCTCGGCCAAAAGCGCCTCGTACTCCAGGTCGCCCACGAAACGCTCCGCGCCCTGGCTTGGATCGGAGACGTTGATCACTCGGGGCGCCGGACCTTTCAGCCGGTCCAGGGCCTTGTCGACCACGTCCGCATACTCGGGATCGACCAACAACAACCGTGAGCGGCTGTGATCCAGGATGAAGGCTACCGCGTCCGCATCCAGGCGAATGTTGATGGCATTCAATACCGCCCCCGCCATCGGCACCCCGAAGTGTGCCTCATACATGGCCGGGACATTCGGCAGCATGACCGCGACCGTATCGCCGCGGCCAATGCCGAAGCGTCTCAACAGGGAGGCCAGTCGGCAGCAGCGGCCATAGGTCTGCCGCCAGGTGTACCGTGTGTCGTTGTAGATCAGCGCCGTCCTGTCTGGATAAACGGCGGCAGCCCGCTTGATGAAGCTCAAGGGAGACAGCGCCACATGATTCGCCGCCGTTTTCTCGAGAGCCTCATTGAAATGGCAAATATCGTTCATGGATCAACCCCTGTTATTTTAGGGAAGGGTTCATAACCCGGGCTTTCAACCGCCATAACCACGGTACGGGCCAATAGCCTTTCAGCCGTCACCACACATGTCGACGGCAAGGCCGTTTCAGGATTTACTTCGATTTTCAAATGCATGACGTGCTGCTCGTCAGTGGCCAAAAAGAATCAACGATTGCAGGCACGTTTCAGGTATTGGCTACTGGCCAGGCTGTTCCCAGACGGGTCGACGCTTGCCGAGGAAGGCATCGATCCCCTCGCCTGCGTCGGGGCTCATCATGTTTTCCGCCATCACATTGCCGGCGTAATCGTAGGCATCGGCCAGTACCATCTGACGCTGGGAATGGAACATGGACTTTCCGAAACGAACCGCCGCCGGACTCTTGCCGAGTATTTGATCGACCTTGTCAGCCACGGCAGCATCCAGGTTGTCGTCATCGGTAACAGCGCTCAACAGGCCCCAGTCAAAAGCCGTGTCCGCATCGATGAAATTGCCCGACACCAGCATGTCGAACGCCCGTTTGGGAGAGATGCTGCGTGACAGCGCGACGGCCGGAGTCGAGCAGAACAGTCCTACATTGATGCCCGATACCGCGAAGCTGGCAGAACGGCCCGCGATGGCCAGGTCACAGCTGGCCACCAACTGGCACCCCGCCGCCGTGGCCATGCCCTGGACCCTGGCGATGACCGGGACCGGCAGGGCCACGATACTCTGCATCACCCGGCTGCAGCTGCGAAACAATTCCTGGTAATAGGCCTTGTCGGGATTGGCACGCATCTCCCGCAGGTCGTGTCCGGCACAAAAACCACGACCCTTGCCGGCGATAACCACACAGCGGACAGCAGGATCGCCCGCTAGCGTATCCAGCTCCCGCTGCAACGCGATCAGCATCGCTTGGGAAAGGGTGTTGAACTTGTCCGGACGATTCAGCGTGAGATAGACGGCTCCATCGCTCTCTTCCCTGAGAAGAATATCGTCCATGGTGTGACTGAGACTCATACATGCCTCGCGACAAAAGTAGATTTTTAAAGGTGATTTATCGTCACCTCGGCGGTGATCGAGTTTCGGATAAAACAGTTCCGGTGAGCCCCGGCATGCATCCGGGATATTGCCTTCTGGTCCGGCATGGTATCACCACTGAAAGTGATGCGCGGTGACAGCTCGATACGCGTCACTTCCCGCCCCTTTTTATCATTGCTCTCCAGATAGCCTACCGGATCATCTTCATAGACTTCGACCTGATAACCCTGAAACTCGGCGATAGCCAGAAAAAACAGCATATGGCAGCTGGACACCGCACTGATCAGCATTTGCTCCGGGTCGGCACAGCCTGGATCGCCCTTGAATTCGGTCGACGCGGAAACATCGATCTGCTGGCCACCGTTCAATGTAACCCGGTGATTACGCGAATAGGTACTTGCATCGCTTTCGTGGGGAGCACGCTGCCAACGGATGACGGACTGATGGACTGACATAGAAATACCTCCTGAGCATGCCCGCAGGCTATGCCATCCGAGGGTAGCCGTAAAACGACGATTGCTAACCCGTAAGATTAGCTTATCTAATGCAAAGCTCACCGGAAAGATCGCCGCCGGCCACGCGGCGTTATCATGGCGGGAGATAACGAGGACCAGGCAATGGAGCGAAAATAGATGAATGACAAAAAGTAAGCCAAATACTTAGAAAGGGTCACTTTACCCCCTTGCATGGGTCCGGCTAGCCTGCATGCGTCATGAGATCACGCGGGACAGGGCGATTGAGCATGAAGACCATTGAGGTTGAATACGCGATCATCGGTGCCGGCACCAGTGGACTGGGTGCCTATTCAAGGATCAGTCGCCAGACCGACAGCCTGGTGATGATCCAGGACGGCCCCTACGGTACCACCTGTGCGCGGGTTGGCTGCATGCCCAGCAAACTGTTGATCACTGCCGCCGACCATGCCCACCATTTGCACACTGGCGATTTCTTCGGGGTGCCCTCCTCGGGCCGCGTGGAAGGACGCAAGGTACTGGAGCGGTTGCGGCGAGAGCGCGATCATCGGTTCGTCGCCCGCAACCTCCGCTACATCGACAAGATTCCGAACCATCACAAGCTCGAGGGGCGCGCCCGGTTTATCGGGCCGGGGCGCCTGATGGTGGGTGAGTCGGTCGAGGTCAGGGCGGAAAAGTTCATCCTCGCCTGCGGCTCGCGTCCCGCGATCAGCGAGGTCTTCAATCCCGTGATGTCCCGCGTCCTCACCAGCGACACGATATTCGAGCTGGAAGACCTGCCCCGTTCGATTGCCGTGATCGGCATGGGCGTCATCGCCCTGGAACTGGGCCAGGCGCTCCATCGACTGGGCGTCGACACGACCCTTTACGGGCGCTCCGGCAGGATCAACGCCCTCACCCACCCGATCATGCAGCGCCAGGCGCTCGAGGTGCTTTCCGCCGAACTGGACATCCAGCCATGTGGCCAGGTACTGAGCACCTGGGAAGACGCGGAAGGCGCCTGGATCGAGTATGAGCAGCCGGACGGCCAACGCATCACCAAGGTATTCGACAGGATCCTGGTCGCCATGGGGCGGGTGTCCAACCTGGACCGGCTGGGGCTGGAGCAAGCGGGTGTGGAGATCACGGACCGGGGCACGGTGAGTTTCGATCCGCACACGATGCGCTGCGGCAACCTGCCCCTCTTCATTGCCGGGGATGCCACCGATCACCTGCCAGTCTGGCACGAAGCCTATGACGAGGGACGAATCGCCGCCGACAATGCACTGAACTCCCCGGCCCCCGCCCCGGCAGGACGTCGACCGCCATTGATGGTCTTCTTCACCGATCCCCAGATCGCCATCATCGGCCAGAGCTTCCAGCAGCTTCAAGGCCGGGAGATCGTCATCGGTGAACTGCCGTTCACCAGCGCCCGCCATGTGGTCTGGAACAAGGTGCAAGGGCGTATTCAGGTCTACCTGGACGCACGAACCGACGTCATCCTGGGTGCCGAGTTGCTGGGATACCAGGCCGAGCACCTGGCACATCTGCTGGCCCTGGCCATCACGCATGGCATGACGGCGGAACAGGTACTGGCGATGCCCATCTACCACCCCAGTGCCGAAGAATTGCTGCGGGATGTGTTGATCGATGCCCGGAAAAAGCGCAAGCGACACGAAGCGGAGACAGTGAGCCTGACTACACCAGCTTAACGCTAGACCTCCATGAAAAAGTAACGGCACGCCCTCTGGCAGCATGCTTGAAAGGATCCGCACCACCTACGGGCCAGGAGTGCAAAGCTCTCATCGACCATCAGGTCAGCCAGACATACCTAGAATATAGGGAGAGGACAACTTCATCGCGATGCTCTGTCTAATCAGCAGTCCCGGCAATCGCGCCCTCAGTCAAGAATATTCAGGTGATGTATCGAAGCCTGATGACAGCGGCAGGCATTAGGCCATGTCAGATAAGAACCTGCGACGGCTGCAAAGCATCAACAACCGTCTCGAAAAAACCCGAGTGCCAGTAACGTTCAAACATCGATGCCACAGACAAAACCAGCCCCCGGATTCTCGGTACGCGATGACCGAGACCGGGACCATCTGCGAGAACCCCAGACCCCACCCGGTACTCACTGTGCTGAGGCAGTAGGGCTTATTTTCCAGCGCTTATTAAAAGCCGTGCTCAATGTTTAATGAGGGTTAAATTGAATAGCATGAATGATGGCATCGAGAACCCTGACTTTATCCTTCAACTGAGAAAATATTCTTCTCGGGCACGTCGTGACCGACGCCTCCAGGGTGGCAATGTCCGTACGATCACTCTCACAATCCAGTCAGAAAGCAAGGATAGCGTCACCATTGATGCAGTGATCGAAGATGGCATTATCCAGGAGGTGGGGTATCGAGTTCGCGCCTGTTCACTGGCACAAGCGACAACGGCACTCGTTGCTGAACGTGCAGCTGGCTTAAACATGGAGTCACTATCAGCTATTGAGCAACAAGTGTCGCTGATTTTTCAAGACAAGCCACCTGATGACGGCGCGCTGATCTGGCCAGAATTGATGATGTTGCAAAACGCAGCAGCCATGCCTTCGCGCCATGAAGTTGCATTTCTGCCATTTCAGGCCCTGAAAAAACTATTGAGCACGGCGGGAGATGTGCATGCAGGCGTGACTTGAAAACCAATTACCCTACATTCGGCCCAGGCAGGGCACTTCCGGAGAAACCATATGGTGAAGGATATCATTGTAGTGGGTGGCGGCATTGGTGGAACAATGACTGCCAACAACCTTGTTCGAAAAATCTACCCCGAGATCAAAAGCGGAAAGGCACGCATCACCCTGATTTCCAACAGTCATTGGCATTACTACAAACCAGCATTCATGTACGTGGCATTTGGAAAGTTCTTCAAGAATGAACTAAGACGCCCCCTGGCATCCCTACTACGCCCGGAAATCAATTTCACACTTGATCAAGTAGAAGGATTTGAATTCAAAAACAGTCGATTAAGAATGCGTTCGGGTGACGTGCATGACTATGACTACCTGGTGGTCTCCACAGGCTGCATCCCCGCCCCGGAACGGATAGACGGTTTGCAGGAAGCGGGAGATCACTTCTACCAGCACAATCCGGCGCGACAGCTTTTTGAAAAAATCTCGACCATCGAAAAAGGTCGCATATTTATTGGTGTAACATTTCCCAAAACCCCGAACGTGCCCCATCAGTGCGGTATCGCACCGATAGAAACCACATTGATGCTGGATGAATTCTTACGTCAACGAGGGGTGCGCGACAAAATTGAACTGGTGTACACTTACCCAACAATTTCTCAGCTAACTCGCAACTGCCTGTTCTTGCAGAAGCCCACCGGTGAAATATTGCCGTCGATTTTTGACTCAAAAAACATCAAGCACAAAAGAGGTTTCACCCTGGCCAGCGTTGACCCCGAAAACAATGTCGCCACTTCAGAAGAAGGCGACGAAGAAAACTTTGACATCCTGATGCAAACGCCCCCCATCCGAGCCGTCGATGCAGTGCTTGACTCGAATATTTCAGAGTCGCCCAATCATGAAGGCTGGTTACCCACCGATCGCCAGTCACTGCAACTTGAAGGCTTTAATAACGTGTTCATCATGGGCGACACTGTTGACTTGCCCATCAGCAAAGCTGGAGGAAGTTGCCACAACCAGTCCCCTGTCATTTGCAACAATATTGCAGGATTGATGCGCATCGGGAAAACAGTCGATGAATACGATGGCAAAGTACAAGCCATTGCCCAAATGGGCCTGGAGGCAGGCATGCCTCTTTGGTACGACTATGATGAAGATGTAAAACCGACACCACCGACCAAGATTGGCGGGCTCATGCGCAAGAGCTTTAATCGTGGAGTGTACTGGTCTGTAGCTCGCGGCCTTATTTAAACAAGGAGAAAAACTCATGAAAAATGATACAGCGGCCGCTTCCATACAGTCACTTGAGACTATACTTGAATCTTCACCGGCCCTGCAAGACCCTGCGACTTTAAAAGGCGTTGTTGAATTGATAGAAAAAGTCTCGCCCTTGCTTCAAGGACGTCGACTGCATAATATCGTTGACTTGCTAGCCGCAGCATCCGATGTCATTGAAATGACAGACGACGCCATGATTCAGAAACTCATGACACTCTATGACGACAGCATCGGAGGTGCCTGGAAAATCACGAGCGCACTTCAATATGCATCAGTTCGAGCGGGACAAAAAGAAGCTCCTCCGACGCTATGGAAAAGTGTCAGGCGGTTAAACAATGATGAGGATGCTCGTCGCGGGCTGGACACCACAATCAATCTAATGTCAGAGCTAGGGCGCCAGTCAAGAATCTCTGGCCAGCCTGTTTTTGAAGACTAGCGGCAGCAACTTGTATCTTTTCATACTCGTCGGCGATGCAGCTCAACATCCTGAATGCCTGGCACGCATATAGTGTGCTCGGCATTCTCGAGATCGACTTCGCCTTTCCCTCGGTCTGCCGGTCTTTACAGAAGGTGGGGGAGTCACTCGGCTGTTCCCTGAGACACGTGACGGAGAGGTACATTTCCCTCGTTCGGCATTCGACCTCCGGTTCCGCGGCGTTACGCTGCCATCCTGCCCGGGGACTGGCTCCGGGGATTCCTGCTTTGCCACGGCACGGGGCGATATGGCGCCTTGCCCTTGAGCTAGCCGATATCAGCGTCTGCAGCGGTTATGCGTGAAGGGTTGCCCTTCGCTCATGCCTGACTGTTCCGGGAGTCGGCGACAGATACCTCACGAACGCCCCTGGATGATTGCAGTGACATCATTATCCCATTACGACATCACCTGTAGCGTGGCCGTCAGATGCCATGCATGGCGCCAGGAAATGTTGCAACTCACTCCTGAATGAGTCACATCTGTAGGGATTACCATGAGGGCTGAGAACCAATGAGGAAAATCGCCATTGATGCGGCAGACATCCGCATTCTGCGTGCACTTCAGCAGCATAGCCAGCTCAGCAAGACCAAGCTATCGGAACTGGTCAACCTGTCACCGACGCCATGCTGGATTCGCTTCTCTCGATTAAAGGAAGCCGGACTGATACGCGGATATCACGCAGATATCGCGCTCGACAGGATCGCGAACACCACCACGGTAATGGTAACCGTTTCGCTCGAGGGACATCGCAAGGAAAACTTCGAACGTTTCGAGAGTTATATTTTCCAGGTCGATGAGATCGTCGAATGCATGACGACGGGGGGGCGGTATGGACTACGTCCTGAAAGTCGTGACGCCCAGCCTTTCCGCCTTTCAGCAAGTCATTGATCGGCTTCTTTCGGCAGAGCTGGGGATCGAACGCTACATGACCTACATCGCCACCCGAGAGATAAAATCGACGCAAGTCAACCTCGCCAATCTAATGGTAATCAACAACGACAAAGCCTGAGCCGGTCTTTCGCCAGACGTTGTACGGCATGCCCCCGGCGGGTTGGAGGCTGACCTGCGCGAAAGGCTCTCCTGAACCTCGAGCTCGAGGCTACGGGGCTGATGCCAACGGCCCGCAGGCCCCCGTCATGCGAGACTTGTTCTCCCAACGCCTTCTTCCATCCTCCAGCAGGGCTTCTTCGATCCCGCCATGCTCTGCAAGGGCCAGGGTCACGAGCGCGATGAGACCGGGGTGGCCCCCTTTCGCAGGCACCGGACCAAACGGACTTCACAGCGCCAATAATTGGCCTTTTCATCCTAGTTTTAGAGTGCTTTTAGGACGCGTTTCGAGGCCTGCCAGAGCTATAGTGAGCCATGCTGAATAAACGGGTTTTCACACCTCAATGAATTCCATATCCTGAAAAGGTGTTCATCATGACAAGCGTATCACCCAGCAATGTAATCCAGATGGAAAGAAAGGCGGATTTCGGTTTCGGAACACAGGTCCGAAAATCTCCCTACTTCGATGCAACACTACGCTGGGGCGCAACAGCTTTCTCAGTATACAATCATATGTATATACCGCGTGACTTCGGAGACCCGGAACAGAACTTCTGGAACCTTGTCAACGAGGCCATCCTCTGCGATGTCGCCGCTGAACGGCAGGTAGAAATCACCGGTCCGGATGCGGCGAAGTTTGTGCAGAACCTGACCCCGCGCGACCTTTCCCAAATGGCTGTCGGGCAGTGCAAGTACATCCTGATCACCAATGCCGACGGCGGCATCCTCAATGACCCCATTCTTCTGCGCCTGGCGGAAAATCATTTCTGGATCTCACTGGCTGACAGCGACATTCTGTTATGGGCACAGGGTGTCGCTGTCAACTCCAGCCTCGATGTCACCATTCGTGAACCCGATGTCTCACCCTTGCAATTGCAGGGCCCACAGTCCGGGGAGATCATGAAGTCACTCTTCGGAGACGACATCACGGACCTGCGCTACTTCTGGCTTCGCGAGATCGAACTCGACGGTATCCCACTGATCGTCTCGCGCACCGGCTGGTCGAGTGAACTGGGCTATGAGCTGTATCTTCAAGACGGCTCCCGTGGCGACGAACTTTGGGAGAAAATCATGGCGGCAGGTCAGCCCTTCGGGCTTCGTCCCGGCCATACCTCTTCCATTCGCCGCATCGAAGGCGGCATGCTCTCCTATCACGCCGATGCGGACATCGACACCAATCCCTACGAACTGGGGATGGACCGTCTAGTGAACCCGGATATGGAGTCTGATTTCATCGGCAAGGCCGCCTTGAAGCGCATCCGTGACAATGGCGTGAGCCGCAAGCAGGTCGGGCTGCGTATCGAAGGGGCACCTCTCAAAGGACCAAACACTACCTTCTGGCCCCTGAATCATGATGGTGAAACTGTCGGCAAGGTTACTTCCGCCGTCTACTCCCCGAGGCTTGATCAGAACATCGCCCTGGCCATGGTGGCTGTTGACCATGCTCGGATCGGAACTGAGCTGGAGGTGCAGACTCTGTCGGGACCGGCAAAGGCTTTGGTTGTCGAAAAGCCGTTCTTCGACCCCAAGAAGAAAATTGCGGCATCCGCTTGCACGTCAGCCAACTGAACGAGGAAGGTGGGCTACTGCGAAGTCGGGAATGGTGGTCCGGGATCGCAGGCCGATACCGTCTATAAGAATTTCGGATCACCGTCCCAAACAATCCCTGAATGCTTGAGGGCTATTGAAACACCGATAACCATCAATGAATGCCTTTATCACAAGGTATCTCCTGGAGGATGCTGTCCAGTCCCCGGGGATCACGATGGCATACGATTTTCAATAGACGCATCAATAATTCAGGAAGCAAGAATTGGCTCCACGGTGGTGCTACCGTGGTAGGAGAAGCTTGTGTATTCCGTTCGCCTTTGGGCCGTACGGCACGCGAGACTGCTTGAACTTACCTATCGAGCCTTCGAGCCGGTAATCGTCAAACTGCATCCGTTGTGGAAAGCGGTTGGCTACCAGCGTGCAGAAAAGCCAGTTGGCAAGCTGGAGGAGCTCAGCAAGGGGCTACTTTTCGATTGCAAGATGTGTGGTCAATGCATTCTCAGCTCTACCGGCATGTCCTGTTCCATGAACTGCCCAAAGACCATGCGAAACGGACCCTGTGGCGGTGTCCTTCAGAACGGGAATTGCGAGGTCTATCCCGAGAAACGCTGTGTCTGGGTTGAAGCCTGGGAGGGGAGCCAGAAGATGAAAGGGGGCGACAAGATACAGGTGGTACAACTGCCGGTTGATCATCGTCTTGAAGGAAGCTCCTCCTGGCTGCGCGTGGCTCGCGAGGCATCGGAACAGCAGGCAGTACAAAAAGGAGGCTCGCAGTGAGCGTTAACGTTGGGCCTGAAGCTGGCCGCATGATATCCGACACAACGGGCTATAGCTCTACCGGACGGCTCGAACGGGTGCTGAAGTCAGGGCATTTTGCCGTCACCACTGAACTGGCGCCCCCCGATTCGGCCAATCCGGAGGAGGTCTATGCCCGGGCGCGAATCTTCGACGGTTACGTTGACAGCATGAACGCCACCGATGGCTCGGGGGCCAACTGCCATATGTCCAGCGTCGCGATGTGTGCGCTGCTGGCACGAGAAGGTTACGAGACAGTGATGCAAATCTCCTGTCGGGACAGGAACCGGATTGCCATTCAAGGGGATGTACTGGGAGGGGCGGCGCTGGGCATCAATAATATTCTCTGCCTGACGGGGGATGGGGTACAAGCGGGAGATCATCCGGAAGCCAAGCCGGTATTCGATCTGGATTCCTTGTCGCTGCTCGAGACGGTCTCCAGGTTACGCGACAAGCATGTATTTGCCAGCGGAAGGACGCTCAGTGAGCCGCCGAGAGTGTTCCTCGGTGCGGCAGAAAACCCGTTCGTCCCCCCCTTTGATTTCCGTCCTTACCGGCTGGCGAAAAAGATTGCTGCAGGTGCTCAGTTCATTCAGACGCAATACTGCTTCGACCTGCCCCGCTTCCGGAATTTCATGGACCGATCCCGAGACCTGGGATTGCTGGACAAGTGTTTCATCCTGCCCGGTGTGGGGCCGCTGGCCTCGGCACGTGCGGCAGACTGGATGCGAAGAAAAGTTCCGGGCATTCATATTCCGGATGCCATCATCAAGCGCCTGGAAGGTGCCCAGGATCAAAAGGCAGAGGGTCGAAACATCTGCATTGAACTGATTCAGCAATTGCGGGAGATCGAAGGGGTCAGCGGTATACACGTGATGGCTCATCGCCAGGAGTCTTCCGTTGCCGGGATTATTGAACGATCCGGGGTACTGGGCGGCCGAGTGCCATGGGTGCCCTCCCGCGAATCCGCTTTCGAGGGAGATTATGCTTGATCATACGGCATTCCAGTTCAGAGCATCAGTCGGCAACCCGATAATCGGCTACGTCCCGGGCCCTTCTTTGCAGACGAGGAACGGGAGCTCGGGATGCCCTCCAACCAGCGGCAAACAACCATTACTCTAGTAGGGTCTCTGTCATGACAACTTCCCCGGACCAGAACAATCAATTCGTCCTGACTGTCAGCTGCGAAACCGGACCAGGCATCGTTTCCGGCATTACCTCTTACCTTTCCGAACGAGGGGGTAACATCATTGAACTGGCCCAGTTCGATGACAAGGTCAGCGGTCAGTTCTTCATGAGGAGCGTATTCAGTCTCCTGCCGGATTCGCTGCATACCTTTGAAGACCTGCGTTCCGGGTTCGTTGATCTGGCAGAGAAGTTCTCCCTGAAGTGGGCCATGCATGATGCCCACATCCCGACCAAGGTCTTGATCATGGTATCTCGATTCGACCATTGTCTGGTCGATCTTCTCTACCGTCATCGCAAGGGAGAGTTGAACATAGAGATCACTGCGGTGGTATCCAATCACCTGGATCTTCGGCCAATCGCCGAACGAGAAGGCATACGCTTTGTCTATCTCCCTGTGACAAAGGACACCAAGCCGGAGAAGGAGGCTGATCTCCTCAATATTGTCAATGAGACCGGTACGGACCTGGTCGTACTGGCACGCTACATGCAGGTGTTGTCCGACAACCTCTGCGAGAAGCTCCACGCCCGAGCCATCAACATCCATCACTCCTTCCTGCCTGGCTTCAAGGGTGCCAAGCCCTATCACCAGGCGTTCGATCGTGGTGTCAAGCTGATCGGAGCTACCGCGCACTACGTGACTGCGGATCTGGATGAGGGCCCGATCATCGAGCAATCCGTGCAACCGGTAAACCACGCCTACTATCCGGAAGAGCTGGTGGCCCTTGGGCGAGATACCGAAACGATAGCGCTGGCTCGCGCCGTGAAACTGCATGCCGAGCACCGGGTCTTTCTGTCGGGCAACAAGACCATCATTTTCAAATAGAGGCTGACGTGCCATGGCTCAATTAATAGACGGAAAGCAGCTTTCGAACCAGGTACTTCAGAAGGTGGCCTCCGAAGTCGAGTACCTCAAGGGCGAGTATGGTGTGGTGCCGACACTCGCGGTGGTGCTGGTCGGAGAGGATCCTGCCAGCCAGGTGTATGTGAGAAACAAGGTGAAGCGGGCGAAAGAGGCAGGGATGGGGTCCATAGAGTACCGTCTCGACACGGAAACCACGCAGGGGGACCTGAACCAGCTGGTTGCTCAACTGAACAATGACCCTCAAGTGCACGGCATCCTGGTACAGCTGCCACTCCCGCCACACCTCGATGAGGACGAGGTCATCGCCTCGATCGATCCGGCCAAGGATGTCGATGGCTTTCACCCTCTCAATGTCGGGGCGCTTGCTGCCGGGCAGGCATCGCTGGTGCCGTGCACTCCCCAGGGCTGCATGATCATGCTGCGTCAAGTCCATCAGGACTTGAGCGGCAAGCATGCCGTGGTGGTGGGTCGTTCCAACATCGTTGGCAAACCGATGATGGCACTTCTGTTGCAGGCCGACTGTACCGTCACCATGGCACATTCTCGCACACGGGATATCGAGTCGCTGTGCCGCAACGCCGATATCGTGGTTGCCGCCGCCGGCCGGAAGGAACTCGTCAACGCCGACTGGATCAAGCCGGGTGCCACGGTCATCGATGTCGGTATCAATGCCATCGAAGCGGATGGCAAGAGAAAGCTTGTGGGTGACGTGGCGTTTGCCCCGGTCTCCGAGACAGCGGGAGCTATTAGCCCGGTGCCCGGTGGAGTGGGCCCGATGACCATCGCCTGCCTGCTCCTGAACACGACGCGTGCCGCCAGACGCCAGCTGGCCTGACCCTCGCTGACCGGCGAAATGACGCCTCGTATCCACAGCCCCCGGGCCGGGCAATCGGCTCGGGGGCCTGTTCTCTCGGCGGAAGACACGCGGCGGTCGCACTCGACGACATGCCGACGAGTTTCCCGGCCGGGTCTCCCCTGCGCCGCTAGGCGGCGACCCAGGCCCCTCCCCGACAGGCAAGGATCTCGCCGCTTTCGTCATCGAGGGTGAACAGGTGCAGCCAGCCGTTCTCCACCAGAGAGCGCAGTATCTCGTGTCGCCCCACGATCGAGTCGACGGCCTCGGGCGGCGCCGCCAGGTAGGCACTCAGGCGCAGGGGCTCGTGCCGCCAGCGCTCACCGTCGTGCAGCGACTGCATCGGCAGGCCGATCCGCAGGTCACCGCCGTTGCCCTCGAACACGCCGATATGCCCACCGACCACGTTGTGCAGCACCTTGTTGCCGCTGCCCAGCTTGCGGTTGTCCAGGGTGGAGGCGTTGTACTGCATGTTGATCCAGTGGGCGACGATCAGGGGCGCGGTCATGATCTGTTCCAGCCGCGCGAAGTCGGGGTCGGTGCGCCAGTCGTAGTCGTGCAGGAAGCTGCGCCCATCCAGGTCGATCGGTGCGGTGACACGGCGCGGCGCGGCGATGAAGCTGGCATTGTTGGCCAGCCCCCACTCCGGGCGGGTCTGCGACCAGTCGGCGCCGCGGCGATCGAGGCTCTCCTCGAGTTCCGCCGCGTCACCCGACAGGCCGAGCCGCGGGGCACGCTCGCGTCGCGCCTCGGCCCCGGCCTGGTCGAGCCACGAACGCTCCTCCTCGCTCAGCGAGAAGGCATCCGCCGCGCCCTCCGGCAGCTCGATGCGATCGGTGATGGTGTAATGCAGCGCCGGTATGAAACGGGTCTCTTCCGGGATGACAAGGCCGGCCTCGGCCAGTGCGTCGCGCAGCGCGGGATCATTGAGCAGCCGAGCCAGGGCACGGACCGAGACCTCCCCCGACTGCCCGCCGCAGGCGCCGCACTCGAGCCCCGCGGCATGCGGATTGTTGGCGCTGTGGCTGCCGTGCCCCACCAGCAGCACCCGGGGCGCGAAGCTTTCGGTGAGCCCCATGGTACCCAGCACGGTCCGAGCGAGCGCCGCCTTGTCGGCGAGGCTCAACGCCTCGCCGCTATCCCGCCAGTGCCAGCGGAGTTCGTCCATGACGAGCGGGCCGCGCTTGCCCCTGGCGTCCAGCGAGCGCCGCAGGAGCTTGCCGGCGTACAGCAGCCCCCCGGTCTCCACGGCGGTGAAGGTGGCGCTCGCCGCCCGGCTCCACTCCTGCAGGCGCGCCTGCCAGTTCAGCCGCCGGGCCGAGCGCCGGCCACCCTCGGCCGAACCGCTGCTCAGGGTCACCCGGGGGGCCAGCAGGCCCGGCAGGTGGGGCTGGGCCAACTCGGCACCACCCGGTCGATACTCCATCGGCAGGCCGAAGAAGCCGGCGAATCCCAGGGTCTGGATGGCCGGACTCTGGTGCTCCAGCGCCCGTCGCAGCGGCTCGGAGCGCACGTCGATGCAGAACACCGCCTGCAGTTGCGGCGATGTGGCGCTCGCACTCCCCGCCTTTACCGACTCCTCCAGGGCCCGATGCAGCGGCTGCTGATAGGCCAGTTCGCTGGCGAGCTGCCATACCCACAGGGGTTGCTGGGCGCGACGATGCCGCTCGATGCGCGCCGGCAGCGCCACCAGCTCGGCATGCCACAGACGCGTCAGCCGGTCGGCCTGGTCGGGCTGTTCCGTGCGGATGTAACGCCACAGCACCAGCTCCCAGGCCAGGCGGATGGCCAATAGGCTGCGCATGTCGGAAGGGTGACGTGGCGTCTCGGGCGACGCCAGTTCCCGTTGCCAGTCCTGATAGGCCACCCAGGCGGCCCAGCCGTTGATGTCCAGCAGCAGCGCCTGGGCATAGCCGCTCAAGCGGCTGGCATCGAGGTCCAGTTCGGCGACCGCAGCCTGGAAGAGGCCGGCCTCGGCAGTCGGCAGGGTCTCGAAATAGTGCCGCAGCCGCGGCTCCCCCATCAGGATGGCGATGCCGCGGTCCTTGAGGGTCATGTCCCGCCAGTGGCCATAGAGCCGCTTGCCGGCGGGCGCATTCAGCCGTGCGGCATTGAGCGGTCCGTCCTCCTGGAAGAAGGCGGCACAGAACTGGCTGATCTGGTGGGTGATCTCGTCGCGCCAGGCCATCTTGTGCTGCCGGTCACGGCGCGCATCCACCAGGTCGCTGATGTTGTGCCAGTGCGGCAGCCGGCCGAGTTCCTCGACGACCCCCAGCAGGTTCCGGTAGGGCCCGCGATAGCCGAGCCGCTCCGCCGCCTGGTCCAGGTGATGATCGGTGATCTCGCCACGCTGCCGACGCCCCAGGTAATGGCTCGGCGGCATCAGGCAGTGCACATTGCCCAGCGCCGAAAGCCGGGCCGAGACGCTGGCGATGTGTTCCCCACGCATCGCCCAGAAGGGGCTGGTCGCGATCAGCCGGTCCAGGGGCCAGTTCGGCGCCACGCTGGCACAGGCCTGGTCCAGGGCCTGCTCATGCGCCGGCGTCAGCGGCGGGTACTGGCTCTCCTCGACGTCGGAGATCCATGCCATCCTGGTGTTGTCGAGATTCGTCATGGTCAAGCCTCCCCGGTAGTGGCGTGCAGTCGTTTGGCCTTGATCCGAGCGGGCAGCGGGTGTGGCCAGAGTCTCAGGGTGCTGCGGGTGACCCACTCGTCCAGGTAGAACCCGGCGTAGCAGTAGAGGTTGAGCGTCTGTACCCAGCGAAGGTGCAGGCCATGGCGCTGCAGGCCGTAGCCCGCGAACAGCAGCACGAACAGCGTGCTCATCCAGAGATCCGCCCACAGCGGCGCCGTGTGCTCGGCGGGGGGCAGCAGGACGGCGAACAGCGACTTGAGACCGAAATAAGCGAGCATCACCAGCGCGGCCAGGCCGAGGAAGCCCGCCCCGTCCCCCGACGCCAGCGGACCGCGCCGCTCGGCCAGCAAGGCCGTCAGCGCCAGGGTCAACAGCACCCAGGGGCTGACCACCGCGAAGGCGCTCGAGTCGAAGCCGGCGCGCACGACAACCGCCAGGCCCGCCACCAGGGCAACGCTGGTGGCACCGGCCGCCAGCCACTGTGCCGGCGTCGGGCGACGGCCCGGCGCCTGCCGGCGCAGCAGATCCTCCTGCACGGCCTCGCCGGAACTCAGGAAGGCGTAGGCCTTGTAGCAGGAGTGCGCCAGCAGATGCAGCAGCGCCAGCTCCACCAGTCCCAGAGCGATCTCGACCAGCATCAGCCCCATCTGGGCGCTGGTCGACCACGCCAGTCGGACCTTGATGCTGATGCGCGTCATCATGACCAGCGCCGCCAGTACGCTGCCGAGACCCGCGACGATCAGGATCAGCGCCCGGGCCGGCGTGGACTGCAGCAACAGCGGCGAGAACAGCAGCAGCAGATAGCCGCCGAGGTTGATCACGCCCCCGTGCAACGCCGCCGAGACCGGCGTGGGCGCCTCGACCACCTGGATCAGCCAGCCATGCAAGGGCAGCTGGGCGCACTTGATCAGCGCCGCCAGCGCGAGCAGGCAGGCCGCCGCCTGTTCCCCGACGGACAGGTTCCCGCCCGGCGCCGCATAGGCGCCGACGATCACGCTGATCCGGGCGCTGTCGTGGTGGAGGTACAACAGCAGGAAGGCCCCCAGGGCACACAGCTCGGCGGCGCGGGCGAAGAGAAACTTCTTGTGGGCTGCCAGGGCCGCACGGGGCCGGTCGGGGTAGAACATCAGCAGCTGATGCATGGCCAGGCTGATGCCCAGCCAGGCGGCCAGGAACATCGGAAGAAAGTCGCTCAGCACCGCCACGCTGACCGCCGCGAATACCGTCTGGACGAGCGTGACGAAGCGCTGCTGGCGAGGCTCGCCCTGCAGATAGGTGGCGCTGTAGCGCACCACCACGAAGGCAATGAAGTTGGCGAGCAGCAGCATGATCAGTTGCAGGGGCGTCGCCTGCCACACGCCGATCACCGCCGGCAGCCTCTGTGCCAGGCCCAGCGCCAGCAGCAGCGCCGAGAGACACAGCCCGGCCAGGGTGGCGGTCCGGGCCGTGCGCCAGGCGCGTGCACTCGTCTGGCGGCCGCTTGCCAGGGCGCCCAGCACCAGGATGGCAGGCACCAGGGAAAGCAGGATGGTGGGCAACAGCTCGTTCCAATGCATGGAATGCCTCCGATGATCCGTGGAGGGAGCAGTATCCAGCCTGCTTTTCTTGAATTAAAATGGATATATATTGATTTATTGTTCTATAAAAGAGAACGAAATGAGCCGTTTGAACTACCACCACCTCTACTACTTCTGGCACGTGGCCCGCGAGGGCAAGCTCACGCGGGTTGCCGAGGCGCTGCACCTGTCGCAGAGCGCCCTCTCGGCGCAGATCCGCAAGCTGGAGGACCGGATGGGCAAGCGGCTGTTCGAGCGGCGCAATCGTACCCTGGTGCTGACCGAGGCGGGGCGGCAGGTGTTCA
Source organism: Modicisalibacter tunisiensis (assembly GCF_020148005.1). GTDB lineage: Bacteria > Pseudomonadota > Gammaproteobacteria > Pseudomonadales > Halomonadaceae > Modicisalibacter > Modicisalibacter tunisiensis. Next base: position 2,803,606 of record NZ_JAGXFD010000001.1, read on the forward strand.
ACTATGCCGAGGTGATCTTCACCAAGGGCGAGGAGCTGGAATCGCTGATCAGCCGGGGCATCGAACCCGAGTATCAGCGCCTGCGGATCGGCACGCTCTCCACCATGTCGCGCAACTTCATCGAGAGCTTCATCGATCCGCTGCTCAACCGCGACGAGCACAAGGTGCATTTCAGCCTGCATGCCCGGGGCATGAGCAACCTGCTCGACGGCCTGGCCCGGCACGAGTTCGACGTCGTGCTTACCAACACCCAGCTGTCCCCTTCCGACTCACCCCGGGCGGCGTGGCAGAGCCAGCTGCTGGCCCGCCAGCCGCTGTCGATCCTCGGTCCGCCGGAGTCCGATCCGGGCGCCGCCTTCCCCGAGGGCTACGCCGACCTGCGCTGGGTGCTGCCCGGCGAGCATCATGAAATACGCCGCGCCTTCGACGGCTTCTGCAGCCTGCATCAGTACCGGCCGGAGATCCTCGCCGAGGCCGACGACATGGCCATGCTGCGCCTGCTGGCCCGGGACAGCGGCGCGCTGAGCGTGCTGCCGGAGGTGGTGGTCAAGGATGAGGTGAAGCAGGGGCGGCTGACTCGCTACGCCAGGCTGCCCAACGTCTACGAGAACTTCTATGCCATCACCCTGCCCCGGGAATTCATGCCGAGCGTGGTCTCGGAACTGCTGTCCCGCCCGCTGAAGGACCTGGCCTGACCTGAAAGCCCCCGCGAAAAGCCCCGAACCGGTTGGCCGACTCGGGGCCCTGAACGGCAGTATCACCTGTCTTCCGGCGGTCAATGCCTGCAACAGGCCACCCTGTGACGCGGGCAGATGCAGTACGGAATAGGCTGTCTCGTCCGATGTTGACGGGGCTCTCGCGCCGGGCTATTTCAGCCATTCTTCTATCTTTTTCCTGGGAGGTATGGACCCCGAATGCACCAGCTGATCGTCGACGACCACGGCAGGAGTGCTCATCACACCATATTTCAACATGGCTTCCGGACTGGTTTCCTTCGTGACATTGACAGGAATCCCGCTATCCCTTGCCACCCGCTGAATGGACTCGGCCGTCTTGACACATTTGGCACATCCACTACCCAGAACCTTGATTTCTTTCATGGCCACCCCCTAAATCACGTAAACGATATTAACTACCCAGCCGATGATGGTGAACGACATCAGCAAGATCGCGAAGATGATGGCAAGCAGCTTCCAGGTCATCACCTGTTTCAACAGGATGAATTCCGGAAAGCTCGCGGCCACCGTACTCATGCAAAATGCCAATGTTGTTCCCAGCGGCAACCCCTTCATGATCAAGCTCTCCATCACCGGAATAATACCCGTGGAATTTGAGTAGAGAGGGATTCCAACCAGCACCGCGAGGGGCACCGACCACCATTGACCACTGCCCAGGTTACTTTCAAACCAGGCTTCTGGTACAAAACCATGCAATGCTGCGCCCAGCCCCACACCAATAAACACCCACTTCCAGACACGCCCCAGAATACCCAGCAACTCCATCTTGGCGAATTCATGGCGCTCCTTCAGGGAAATTCTGGAGCCGTCACCGGGCTCCACACCGGGGGCCCCGGCCGTTTGATAGGCCTTGAGAGCAAAGGGTTGCAAAAGGCGCTCGGCACGCACGAGGTCGAGAAACATGCCACCGAAAACGCCAATCAACATCCCTGTCAGCACATAGATAAGAGTTATCTCCCATCCTACCAGGCTGAACAGAAGCAATACTGCAACCTCATTAATCAACGGCGACGTCAAGAGAAATGACATTGTAATGCCGATGGGTATCCCTGCTGATGTAAAGCCCAAGAAAATAGGGATGCTGGAACACGAGCAGAATGGCGTGATTGCACCAAACGTGGAACCGAGAACATAGCCAAGGTATTTATTATTCCCTGCAAGATAGTTACGTATTTTCTCGACGTTCAGCGAGGCTCGAGCGAGAGAAATCACATAAATCATAACGACCAGAAGAAAAAATATCTTCGTGACGTCTTCAACAAAAAAATGAACAGCGCCTCCCAGCCTCGAGCCCGGAACCAGGCCCAGAACAGAATACACCAGAAAATCTGCCAAGCTTGTAAATATCCAGAACATCGCAAGTTCCGTCCCTACCCTGACATGACTTCACGGGGCCTCACTCTATGCCAGACATGCCGGACAAGAGGTCGGGGCCACATCCAAAAAAATTTCGAGAATCACACATCATGGACTCATGAAGCGTCTTGCTTCTAGGTCGTCCACTCCCGATTTTGCAGAACAACCCGATAGCCATCGATATCTTCGAATGTCTTCCCAGCGACATCCCAGTAGGGGTTGCAAGAATTCACTGAAGCGAAACCTGCTCGCGACATGGCCTCGCAGCACCCTTTCCAAACGGCATGGTCAGGCAGATAAAAGACCAGAAGGTGATCTTTTGCTGGCGCCCTGCCCACTGAACTCCCTCGCTGGCAAGTAAACTCCAGATGGTAATTATGTAAAGAATGCCCCAGAATCGAGCCGTCAAAACCATCATGGTCCTCAAAAGCACCCAGCAACTGAAACCCTAGACCCTCAATATACATCTCGGTAATTTCCGACAGATTATCGGTCGGCCTGGCTATTCTCAGCACTGCTGATTTCGGAACCATATTTTTTTCCTGGCAGGAGCTGATAAAAAGATAGTGCACGATGAAATTCTGGCTTGGCGCTCTATTAGCCCATCAGCCTAGCAGGCGCAACAAGCCATGCGGATCCGATCATGGAGACACCTCGATACATCTCACGGACTACCGGGTGCAGTCAAAGGCTCGAAAATTCAGATTAAGCGGAGTCATGAAAAAAACCAAGCCCAGAAATTGACCGTAGTCAGAGGGGCCTGGTTTTCTTCAATAGAGAAGAATAGGACGTCACTTCAGTCTCGCGACATGTATCGTCAGATCGGCCGCCTACGATGCCACGAAGAGCTCCACCGTGTCGGGGTGTACCCCGTCGAGCTTCATTGCCTCGGCCGCATCCGCTCCTTGAAGGACTTCCGTGAGGGCCTCGAGACTGGGCACGTTCTCGATAATCAGCCCCACCCGGCTTCCGCCGCCAGGACTCACGAATGGCCTGACATCCATCCCGTGTGCCCCGAAGAACTCGGCTCGTCTGGACGACCCCAGCCAGCGAGTGACGTCATCCACATCATGCACTGCAATCACCGTGGTCATGGTGACCACCTCTCTATAGAAAAGCATGCAAGAATACCGCCCTGCCCCGGTCCGGGATCTCACGCCCGACGTCACCTGACATTATAGTTGCAAAGGGCGGAATGTATCGAAACCGGTATCGATCCGGGTGAACTCGGCACTGGCGGCACAAACCTGAGGGCGCAGCGTCGTTCCGGAAAAATCGCCCTCGGCCTACTCTGCGACCGATGGCTGCCGATATAACTATGCAGGGGAACGCCGTGGGCCGGCAGTCTCATCGCCCCACGCCCGACCTGTCGCGAGGGCGCCAGCCGACCGGCGTCCTGGGAGCCATCCGCGAGCCGATGGCGCAAACCAGCCGTGGCGTTGGCAACGCCCGATATTCGACTCGATCGAGGACGCATTTCATGACCCAAGAGACTCCTGCCATCGTCGCCGACATCATGACGCGCGACATCGTGACACTACGTCTCGAGCAGACGCTCCACGACGGCAACGAGGCCATGCGGGAGCACAAGGTACGCCACCTGCCGGTGCTGGACGAACAGGATCGCCTGGTCGGCCTGCTCAATCAGAAGGTGGTGCTGCGCGAAGCCTTGCGGATCACCGACACCTTCGGCTCGCTGCACCTGAGCCGCCACCTGGGACGAATCCCGCTCGCCAAGGCCCTCTCCCGCGACGTGCTCACGCTCTCGACCGACACGCCGCTCGCCGAGGCCGGCCGGCAACTGCTGGCCCACCGCCAGGGAGCCATGCCGGTGGTGGATGACGACGGGCACCTCGTCGGCATCGTCTCTTCGGTGGATTTCGTGCGCCTGGCCGTGACGCTGCTCGACGCCGCCGGACAGGGAGCCGTCAGCCCCGCGTAACCCCTTGCCGACAACGGCCGTCGACAATGCCTGAAGCCGCCCTTCAGGGGCTTCAGGCACGGCCACACCTGCCTTGACGGCGAGCAAGGCCTCCGGCGTTTTCCGATCGCCAGGAGCACGCCTGCCCTCTCTCTTGATGACCATCAATCATGGCCGACAGGATGGCGACTATATACCAGGGTGCGGCTTGACCGCCGGTAGCCTTACTCTGCCGGTGTCCCCTTGCACGGTTATGGAGAATGTCCATGAGACCCTTGTTCATCGCCCTTCTGGCAGCCACCCTCGCCTCCCCGGTACTCGCCCAGGATCAGGACCGCGATCGAGACCAGGATCGCATTCACAAGGCTGGCGCCACCCAGACCCAGGACCAGCTTCGCGATCGTGACCAGACCCGGCTACGGGATCGTGACCCTGACGGGCAGTCGATCTATGGCTGGCAGATCATGTCTCGCGAGGAGCGCCAGCAGTACCAGCAGCAGATGCATGACGCCCAGGGCGCCACGGAGCGCCAGCGTCTTCGCGAAGAACATCACCGGCTGATGCAGGAACGCGCCAGGAAACAGGGAGTCACGCTGCCCGAATCGCGGAGCAAGGGCTGGGACAAGAAACGCAACCACGGGGGCGGCATGGGCTCCGGCATGAATTGAGTCCACGCCGCGTGCTCGGCTGCCAATGCGGCCGAGCACGATGGAACCTGCTGCGGGTCGGCGTCTACTGCACCGGCGTCGCCGCCTGCCGTTCCGCCCGGGCCGCACGATGAGCGTGCAGCTTGCGGTAGCTCTCGATCAGCCGCTGGTGCCGGTCGATGCCTTCCAGCCCCAGGCTGGTGGGCGTCAGCCCGTGAAAGCGCACCTCGCCGGTCACCGAGCCGATCACCGCGGTCAGGACCTCCTCGCCGAACATGCGTGCCAGATTGCGGCGGAAGTCATCCAGCTCGAGCTCCTCGTCGAGCACGATCTCCAGCACCGCCTGCATGGCACGGTAGAATCGCTCGCGCTCGAGGGTGTTGTCGTTGAACTGCAGGAACATCTCGACCCGCTCCAGCGCCGCCTCGTGCTGACCCAGCGCCAGCTCGATCAGCAGCTTGAGCTCGAGGATGGTCAGCTCGGACCAGACGGTATTGTCGTCGAACTCGATGCCGATCAGGGTGACGATCTTCATCTGCTCGTCGAGCTGGCTTTCCTCCAGGCGTTCGAGCAGATCGGCCAGCCGCTCGTCGTCCAGGGCGTGCAGGTTGAGGATGTCCTCGCGGAAGATCAGGGCCATGTTGGTGTTGTCCCACACCAGATCCTCCACCGGGTACACCTCGGAATAGCCCGGCACCAGGATACGGCATACCGGCGCACCCAGGTCCTCGTGGACCATCACATAGGCCTCGAGCCCCTGCGCGGCCAGCAGGCCATACAACCGTTCGGCCTCCGCCTCGGTGCTGCCGGCAAAGTCCCACTCGCAGAACGCGTGGTCCGCGCGGTCGCTGAAGAAGCGCCAGGAGACCACCCCGGAAGAGTCGATGAAGTGCTCGACGAAGTTGTTCGGCTCGGTGACGGCCAGCGAGCTGAAGGTCGGCGGCGGCAGGTCGTCCATGCCCTCGAAGCTGCGCCCCTGCAGCAGCTCGGTGAGGCTGCGCTCCAGCGCCACCTCGAAGCTGGGGTGCGCGCCGAACGAGGCGAACACCCCGCCGGTACGCGGGTTCATCAGCGTCACGCACATCACCGGATAGCGCCCGCCCAGCGAGGCATCCTTGACCAGCACCGGGAAGCCCTGGGCCTCCAGGGCGGCGATGCCGTCGCGAATGCCGGGGTATTTCGCCAGCACGGACTCGGGCACATCGGGCAGCGCGAGTTCCTGCTCGATGATCTCGCGCTTCACCGCCCGCTCGAAGATCTCGGACAGGCACTGCACCTCGGCCTCGGCCAGGGTGTTGCCGGCGCTCATGCCGTTGCTGAGGTAGAGGTTCTCGATCAGGTTGGAGGGGAAGTACACCGTCGCGTCATCCGAACGCCGCACGAACGGCAGCGAGACGATGCCCCGCTCCGCCCGGCCGGAGTTGGTGTCGATCAGGTGCGAGCCGCGCAGTTCGCCGTCCGGGTCGTAGATCGCCCGGCAGTGGTCGTCGAGAATCTCGGCCGGCAGCTCGTCGTTCGGCCCCGGCTGGAACCACCGTTCGTTCGGGTAGTGAACGAAGTGGCTGTCGGCGATGGCCTCGCCGAAGAACTGGTCATTGTAGAAGAAGTTGCAGGAGAGGCGCTCGATGAACTCGCCCAGCGCCGAGCACAGCGCGGCTTCCTTGGTAGCCCCCTTGCCGTTGGTGAAGCACATGTTGGAATGGGCGTCGCGGATGTGCAGCGACCAGACGTTGGGCACGATATTGCGCCACGAGGCGATCTCGATCTTCATGCCCAGCTCCTCGAGGATGCCGGTCATGTTGGCGATGGTCCGCTCCAGTGGCAGGTCCTTGCCCTCGATCCAGGTCTCGTCGCCTTCCACGGTGCCGCCCATCAGCAGCGCCTGGGCGTCCTCGTCGATGTTGTCGACCACCTCGATCTGGAACTCGGGATTGTTCTGGATCACCCGCTTGACCGAGCAGCGCTCGATGGAGCGCAGGATGCCGGTACGATCCTTGTCGGTCAGGTCGCTGGGCAGCTCGACCTGGATGCGGAAGATCTGGTTGTAGCGGTTCTCCGGGTCGACGATGTTGTTCTGCGACAGCCGGATGTTCTCGGTGGGGATGTCCCGGGCGTTGCAGTACACCCGCACGAAGTAGGCGGCGCACAGTGCCGAGGAGGCCAGGAAGTAGTCGAACGGCCCCGGCGCGGAGCCGTCGCCCTTGTAGCGGATCGGCTGATCGGTGATGACGCTGAAATCGTCGAACTTCGCTTCCTGACGCAGGTTTTCGAGGTAATTGACCTTGATTTCCATGGAAAAAGCCGGATTGGTGACTGGAAGCGCCCGCAGGCGAATGGGCGCCATTATCCAGCTTTTCGCCGGTGTCGTCTTGGGCGGGGGCTGAAAAATCGCCGCCCGGGCAGGCCACGGCCGGACAGCGTGGTCAACCCCATGCATGGGACCCGCCAAGTGCTTGATTCCCATCCCGCTGCCTGGGCGTGACGCCGACATGGCGCCTACACTGGAACCTTCGCGCCCTGCTGCTGCCAACGGGGCCGAGACACGAGAAAAGGAGTTTCGCATGGCACTCACGCCGTCCAACATGATCGACCTGGGCTCGCCGATGCCGGCCTTCCGGCTGCCGGATGCCGAGGGCGAGGAAGTCGCCAGCGACGAGCTGGCCGGCCAGCCGCTGCTGGTGGCCTTCATCTGCAACCACTGCCCGTTCGTCCAGCATATCGCCGACGCCTTCTCCGCGTTCGGCCGCGAGTATCAGGAACGCGGGCTGGCCGTGGTGGCGATCAACAGCAACGACTTCCACAGCCAGCCGGACGACAGCCCGGCGAAGATGTGCGAGGAGATCCGCCACCGGGAATACACCTTCCCCTACCTGGTGGACGAGAGCCAGGAAGTGGCGCGCGCCTTCGGTGCCGCCTGCACGCCGGACTTCTTTCTTTTCGACCGCGAGCACAAGCTGGCCTACCGCGGCCAGTTCGATGACAGCCGCCCGAGCAAGGACACCCCGGTGACCGGCGAGGCCCTACGTGCCGCCGCCGATGCGGTGCTGGCCGGCAAGGCACCGAGCGAAGACCAGAAGCCGGCCATCGGCTGCAACATCAAGTGGAAGTGATCGGCCGCGGTGCATGACGACCAGAGGCGTCATGCACCCGGCACCAGCTAAATCCGCCGAACCGCTGCCGGGTGTTGAACTACGCTCGTTGACAGACCCCGGCATTCGAGGCGGCATTCATGTCCCGACGCATCCTCATCCTCCAGGGCCACCCCGACGCCAGCGAGCCTCACCTGTGCCATGCGCTGGCACAGCACTATCTGGAAGGCGCGGAAGCGACCGGGCACACCGTGCGCGTGATCGATGTGGGCACGCTGGACTTTCCGCTGCTGCGCAGCCGCCGTGCCTGGGAAAACGAACCGCTGCCGGAGGCGCTGCGCGAGTCACAGACCGCCATCGCCTGGGCCGAGCATCTCGTGCTGTTCTTTCCGCTTTGGCTGGGTGACATGCCGGCGCTGTTCAAGGGATTTCTCGAGCAGGTGGCCCGCCCGGGGTTCGCCTTTGCGCCCGGCGCCACCTCCCCGTTCGCGGCCAAGGGGCTCTCCGGACGCTCGGCCCGGGTCGTGGTCACCATGGGCATGCCGGCACTGGTCTACGAACACTTCTATCGCGCCCACAGCGTCAAGTCGCTGGAACGCAATGTTCTCGGCTTCGTGGGCATCGCCCCGATCGAGGCCACGCTCATCGGCCAGGTCGAGTCGCTCAGCGAACGTGCCCTGCGTGCCTGGTTCGAACGCCTGCACGAGATGGGCCGCTGGGCACGCTGAACCGTCAGCGGCCCCCGGTCACGTCGATGAAGGTGCCGGTGGTATAGGACGCGTTGTCGGAAAGCAGCCAGAGAATCGCCCGAGCGACTTCCTCGGCCTCGCCACCCCGGCGCATCGGCACACTGTCCTTGAGCCGGTCGACTCGCCCGGGCTCCCCGCCACTGGCGTGGATATCGGTATAAATGATGCCGGGACGCACGGCATTGACGCGGATCCCCTCGTCGGCCACTTCCCTGGCCAGCCCCAGCGTGAAGGTATCGACGGCCCCCTTGGTGGCGGCATAGTCGACATACTCGTTCGGGGCACCGACCCGCGCGGCGACGGAGGACAGGTTGACAATGGCACCGCCGTTGCCGCCCTGGGCGGTGGACATGCGACGGATCGCCTCCCGGGCACACAGGAAGCTGCCGGTCACGTTGACGGCCAGGAGGCGAGTCAGCCGCGCCGCATCCATGTCGGCGACCCGGCACTGCTGCTCGAGAATGCCGGCATTGTTGACCAGCGCGGTGACCGCTCCCAGTTCGCGGTCGACACGCTCGAACAGCCGCACCACCTCGCCCTCGTCGGCAACATCGGCCTGCACGGCGATGGCTCGGCCGCCGGCGGCGACGATCTCCTCGGCCAGCGCCTCGGCGGCCTCGCGGTTGCCCCGATAGTTGACGCACACCCCGTAGCCTGCGGCCGCCCCGAGACGGGCCGTCGCCGCGCCGATTCCCCGGCTCCCCCCGGTTACCAGCATTACCTGATTCATCACGCCTCCTGCCCGAATAAAGGCTCCATACCTTGCGCGAGCCCGGGGCATTCGGCAAGCAGCACCCATCAGCCGTGCTCGGCGCACACCGGAAAGCCGGTCTCCTCGCAGATCGCCTCGAAGGCCCCGGCGTCCCGTTCGCTGAAGAAGCACAGGATCACCTCCGGTGCGTCTTCAGACGTCGCCTCGGCCAGCACGTCGATGACGACCCGCGCGGCCTCGTCGAACGGATAGCCATAGACGCCGGTGGAGATCGCCGGGAAGGCGATGCTGCGGCAGTCATGTTCGTCGGCCAGCGCCAGGGCGTTTCGATAGCAGTTGGCGAGCAGGTGCGACTTGTCCTTCGTCTTCGCATACACCGGCCCGACGGTGTGGATCACGTAGCGTGCCGGCAGGTTGAAGCCATCGGTCAGCGCCACCTCGCCGTCCGGCAGGCCATCGGGCCAGTCGGTCTCGCGCAGGCGCCGGCAGGCCTGCTTGAGCTCGGGGCCGGCGGCCCGGTGGATGGCGCCGTCCACGCCGCCACCGCCCATCAGCGAGTGGTTGGCGGCATTGACGATGGCATCCACCTCGAGCCGGGTGATGTCGCCGGTGGTCACGCGGACACGGCATTCGCTGGACATCGACGTCATGGGTCCTCCCTGGGGTTCACGTCACTTGCTCGAGCCACTGCTGGAGCTGCGGACCCGGCAGTGCCCCGGACTGGCGGGCGATCTCGCGCCCCTCGCGAAAGACGATCAGCGTGGGAATGCTGCGGATGCCGAAGCGCCCGGCCAGCCGCGGATGGGCCTCGGTATCGAGCTTGGCGAAGCGCAGGCGCGGCTCGAGCACCTCGGCGGTCTGCGCGAAGACCGGCGCCATCATCTTGCAGGGGCCGCACCAGGCGGCCCAGAAGTCCACCACCACGGGCAGCTCGCTGCGCTCGACCAGTGCCGAGTAGTTCTCCTCGGTCAGCTCGACGACCTCGCCCGTGAACAGCCGCCGCTTGCAGCGCCCGCACTGGGGCGCGTCGTGCAGGCGGGCGATGGCCACGCGGTTGATCGCCAGGCAGTGTGGGCAGCCCAGTTGCATCATTTCGGTCATTGCCGTCTCCCGGATCGATAGCCATTCCCAGATATGGCGCGAAACGCCTGTCCGATCAAGGGCCGTGTGACTTTCCAGCGCCATCGGCGACCAGTAGCATCGTGTTTCCGTCCGTTACCGTCTGGAGAACATGCAATGCCCCGACTGCGCCTGGGATTCGTGGGGATCGGCCTCATGGGAGAGCCGATGGTACGCCGCCTGCTGGGGGCCGGTTTCACGGTGAGTGTCTGGAACCGGACCCCGGCCAAGGCCGAGGCGCTCGCCGGGGCCGGCGCCGAGGTGGCCGCCACCCTGGGCGAGCTGGTCGACAACGTGGACGTGGTGATGCTGTGTCTGGCCAATACGACCGTGGTCGAGACCGTGGTATTCGGCGGGGACGGCGTGGCCTCCCGCGCACGGGCCGACCAGACCCTGATCGACTTCTCCAGCAGCGACCCCCAGGCGACCCGCGAGTTCGCCCGCCGCCTGCACGAGACCTGCGGCACGACCTGGATCGACGCCCCGGTCTCGGGTGGTGTGGCCGGCGCCGAGGCCGGCAGCCTGGCCATCATGTGCGGCGGCGATGCCCCGCGCATCGAGGCCCTGACACCGGTGTTCGCCCCGCTGGCGGCTCGGGTGACCCGCATGGGGCCGGTGGGCAGCGGCCAGGTCACCAAGGTCTGCAACCAGATGATCGTCGGCTGCAATGCGCTGGTGGTCGCCGAGATGATGGCCCTGGCCCGCGCCAGCGGCGTGGATGCCGAGCGCCTGCCCGAGGCGCTGGCCGGCGGCTTCGCCGACTCGACGCCGTTTCGCATCCTGGCCCCGCGCATGGCCGCCGGGACCTTCGAAGCACCGGCCTGGCACGTGCGCACCCTGCTCAAGGACCTGGACATGGCCGTCGAGCAGGGCCGCCGCTGCGCCAGTGCCACGCCGATGACCGGCCTGGCCGATCAGCTGCTGCGCCAGCATGCCGGCCAGGGCTTTGCCGATGCCGACCCGGCGACGTTGATTCTGCGTTATGCCGGGGGCTCGCCTGCCACCGAAAGCGCGTCATAATACGCGTCGTCATGTCACACGTGATCTTCCTCTCACGGCCGGCCTGTGGTCTCCCGCGGCGCCGGTCGCGGGAGTAGAATTTCCCTGAACCCTCCCAAGCGAGACGTGATGCCTGACCGTCGACAACGCCTGCCCCTTCGCCTGCTGAGCACTTTCGGCAGCCTGTTCCTGCTTGGCGGAACGGGGCTGTGGCTGCTGGCCCGTGCCGAGGATCTGCCGCGCTTCGATGCCCTGATCGTGCACTATCGTCCCGAGCTGCTCGTGCTGCTGCTGATTGCCTTTCTGGTGCTCAGCCTGCTGGCGATACGCCGCCAGCTCATTCGCCCGCTCAATGAGCTGGTCGCCTACGTGCGGGCCCAGCAGACGGGGAGCCCGGAATCGCCGCCCAGCCACCTGTACCGGCGCCGCGACGATATCGGCTATCTCGCCCGGGAAATCGCCAAGCTGCTCCACGCCCTGCATGACAAGAACCAGCAGCTCCACGCCCAGACCCTCAACGACCCCCTGACCGGCCTGGGCAACCGCCGGCTGCTGGAACAGCGCCTGGAGATCGCCCTGCCGCTGAGCCGGCGCCGCATGACCCCGCTGTCGGCCTTGATGATCGATGTCGACCACTTCAAGCAGTACAACGACCATTACGGCCACCCGGCGGGCGACGAATGCCTCAGGGAAATCGCCAATGTCCTGCGCGACACCTTCCGGCGCGAGACCGACATCGTGGTGCGTCTGGGCGGCGAGGAATTCCTGGTGGTCCTGCTCGACAACCAGCTCGACGAGGCCACTCGGCTCGCCGAGGGCATGCGCAGCATGCTGCAGGCCGTCGGCATCCCCCACGCCTGGTCGCCGACCGCGAAGGTGGTCACCGTCAGCATCGGCGTGGCCACCGCACCCCCCGGTACCCCGATCGATCTGGAGAGCCTGCTGGCCTGCGCCGACGAGGCGCTCTACGCCTGCAAGGCCGCCGGACGCAACTGCACCATCGGCCGGCATGTCGGCGCCGGGATCAAGGAATCGGCCGAGATGACATCCTAGGGCGCACCGGCCGATCCCGTCTCACGCCCCGGTCGGGTAGTTCACCAGATTGTGAAAGCACGCCCTCGTCGCGTGCGGATTGCGGTAAGCATGCCCCTGCGCCGCGTCGAGCCGGACGACGTCACCCGCCTGCGCCGACTGCCAGCGCCCGGCCTCGGCCACCTCGAGCGCGCCCTCGATCACGATCACATGCTCCACCACCCCCGGGCCATGCGGGCTCGATTCGCTGCAGGCACCGGGTTCCAGGTCGATGGCGAACATCTCCAGGCGCCAGCGCGGCTCGAAGGGAATCAACACGCGCACGTGCATGCCGGCGCTGTCGCTGAACACCGCCCGCGGCTCGACCGGTGGCGCCGCGGCCTCCACCAGAAAGGCGGACAGCGGGACCTCGAAACCGGTCGCGATCTTCCACAGCGTGGCCACCGTGGGGCTCGATTCGCCCCGCTCGATCTGCCCCAGCATGGCCTTGCTGACACCGGTCGCGCCGGCGGCACGACTCAGGCTCCAGCCCCGCGCCTGGCGCAGGGTCTTCAACGTCGCCGCGATGTGGGGGGTCGGATCGGACACGTGACACTCCTCGTCGGTCGGTACCCGTGGGCTGTCATTGTACGCGATGGCGCACGATGCTATCGTCGCCGCACCATGCGTTATAGCGCACAAGTGAGCGCTGGAGACACCCATGCCTGTCCCTTCCGTGCTGCGTGACCTCTCCCCGTCGGCACTCGTCGCCGGCTTCGTGGCGGTCCTGGTCGGCTATACCAGCTCGGCGGTGATCATCTTCCAGGCGGCGGAGGCCGCCGGCGCCGGCCCGGCACAGATCGGCGCCTGGCTGAGCATGCTGGGGCTGGGCATGGGGCTCACCTCGCTGGGCCTGTCGCTGCACTATCGCCAGCCGGTGCTCACCGCCTGGTCGACACCCGGCGCGGCCCTGCTCGCCACCAGCCTGCCCGGCTACAGCCTGCCCGAGGCGATCGGCGTCTTCCTGTTCTCGGCGGCGCTGGTGCTGCTCTGCGGGGTCACCGGGCTGTTCGCGCGCCTCATGCGGCGCATCCCGCCGTCGATCGCCGCGGCCATGCTGGCCGGGGTGCTGCTGCGCTTCGGCATCGACGCCTTCGCCGCCCTGCACGTCGACTTCCCGCTGGTCGGCGCGATGTGCGCCGCCTACCTGATCGGCAAGCGCTGGCTGCCGCGCTACACCATCCTCCTGGTGCTGGCGACCGGCCTGGGGGTGGCCTGGGCCGCCGGCGATATCGCGACCCAGCGCACGGCGCTGCGCTTCGCCACGCCATCATTCATCATGCCGGCGTTTTCGCCGGCGGCGCTGATCGGTGTGGGCATCCCGCTGTTCGTGGTCAGCATGGCCTCGCAGAACGCTCCGGGCGTGGCGACCCTGCGCGCCGCGGGCTACACCGTGCCGGTGTCGCCGCTGATGATCTGGACCGGGCTCGCCACCCTGGTGCTGGCCCCATTCGGCGGCTTCTCGGTGTGCCTGGCGGCGATCACCGCGGCGATCTGCATGGGCCCCGAAGCGCACCCCGACCCGGCGCGGCGCTACACGGCCGCCGCCGCGGCGGGGGGCTTCTACCTGATCGCCGGGGTGTTCGGCGGCTCGATCGGCACCCTGTTCGACGCCCTGCCCCAACCGCTGATCGCCACCGTCGCCGGCCTCGCCCTGCTCTCGACGATCGGCAACAGCCTGCATCAGGCCCTCGATGACGCCAGCGAGCGCGAGGCGGCGGTGGTGACCTTTCTGCTCACCGCTTCCCATATCACGCTGCTGGGCGTGGGCGCGGCCTTCTGGGGGCTGCTGGGCGGGCTGGCGGTGCTCGCCCTGCGGCGTCGACCCCGAGCAGCAACCCGGAAGGTGACGAGCAGCGACGCTGATCCCACCGAAGAAGGCGTCGCTCAGCGCGGCTAGCCAGGTTCATGAAAGTCCGCTGAAGAGTCTCTGAAGACTCAGGCCGTGCGACGCGAGGCGTCGTCGTCGGGAATCACATCGACCGCCACGTCGAGGGTGTGCTCGCCGCCGCCGCTCATCACCCCGCTGAGCGGCGGCACGTCGGCGTAATCGCGCCCCCAGCCGATGACGATGTGCTGCTCGCCGGGCAGGCTGCCATTGGTGGGGTCGAGCTCCAGCCAGCCCCAGCCCGGCAGGAACACCGCCAGCCAGGCATGCGAGGCGTCGGCCCCCACCAGCTTGGCCTGCCCGGGCGGCGGCAGCGTCTCCAGGTAGCCACTGACATAGCGTGCCGCCAGCCCCTGCGAGCGCAGGCAGCCGATCGCCAGATGGGCGAAGTCCTGACAGACCCCGCGGCGCTCGTCGAGCACATCCATCAGCGGCGTGGCCAGCGTGGTGAACTCGGCGTCGTAGGTGAACTCCTCGTGAATCCGGCGATTCAGGTCGATCACCGCGTCGAGCAGCGAGCGCCCGGCCGGGAAGCTGGGTGCGGCGTACCCCGCCAGCCGCGGATGCCGGCGGATGAACGGTGAATCGAGGCGGAACTGGCGAGCCTGCAGGCAGCGGCGCTCGGCGGCCCGGGCGAGAGCGTCGCGGCAATCCTGCCAGTCGCCGGCCATCACCGTCGGCAGTGGCGGTCGCGACAGGGTCTCGAGCCGGGTGCGCACGGTGACCTCGAGGCTCGAGTGGATATCCTGGATCGCGAAGTACATCACCCGGTTGCCGAAGAAGTCGCGGCGCTCGCTGAGCACCGCCGGGTGCGGTTCGATAGCCACCTGCGAGGCCTCGCAGTGCTGCCAGGGCAGCTCGCGCGGCAGCATGCGCGCCTCGTTGTGGCACAGCGTCACCGGGGTGCTGTAGGTGTAGCGGGTGGTGTGGCGCAGACGGTAGATCACGGCTGTACCTGCATCCTGATCAACTGGCGCGGCGCCTCGACGTGGCTGAAGTGGCTGTGGGCGATGGCGTCGGAGAGCTTCTCCAGCGGCTCGAGCAGCGCCTCGAACAGCGCCGCCAGGGCCTCGCGGGCCTCGGCCGACTCGTGGACATGAGAGAGCATGTCGATATCGGCCAGCTGCAGCGTGCTCGAGGCCTGGAGGATCAGCCGCTGCTCCCGGCGCCGATACGGCGTGCCCGATGCCTCGCTCTGTGGCAGGCGTTCGATCTGGCGACACAGCCGCTTGAGCATGTAGCCCACCGAACGCGGGTTGCCCTCGTCGAACAGCAGCAGATCGAGAATCGCCGTGGGATGCAGTTCGCTGCGGTAGCGCCGGCGATAGGCGGTGACGTTATCGGTGGTGGCCAGTACCACCTCCCACAGTGCCACGCCCGGCTCGCGGGCCTCGATCAGCGCCAGCTGCAGCAGCTCCAGGGTGTGCAGCACACGCTCGATGAAACGTCCGAGTAACTATTCAGGTGGCTGCGGATGGCATGTCGCCAACCACCTGATTTTTTTGGCATAGTGTGCCTGATCCTTCGGCACGTCTATGCGGTGACATGACCATCAGCGATATCAACGTCGACGAGGCCCTGGAACGGGTCCGGCAGCAGCTCAAGGAAGACCACACGGTCTCGCCTTCCTTGCGTGCTGCCATCGACGTGCTGATGCTGCTGGTCAAGCTGATGGCCGACCGACTGGCCACCAGCAGCCGCAACAGCAGCAAGCCGCCGTCACAAGACCCCAACCGCCAACGCCGTTCCCGGGCCAAGGGCGAGCGTCGCCCTGGCGGGCAACCGGGTCACGAAGGCAAGACGCTGGCGCCGGTCACCGATCCCGACGAGATCGTGTCGTTGCGCGTCGATCGCCGCACCTTGCCCAAAGGGCGCACCTATCGCTCGGTCGGCATCGAAACGCGCCAGGTGCAAGACATCGTGATCCAGGCCGTCGTCACCGAGTATCGCGCCGAGGTGCTGGAGGACGATCTCGGGCGGCGCCATGTGGCGCCGTTTCCCGACGGCGTGACCCGCCCGATCCAGTATGGCCCACGTCTCAAGGCGCATGTCGTCTATCTCTCGCAGTATCAGTTGCTGCCCTATGCCCGCATCCAGGCGCTGCTGGCCTCACAGTGCGATCTATCGCTGAGCACCGGCACGCTGTTCGCCTTCAATCAAGAGGCCTATCAGCGCGCCGAGGCGTTTGCCGAGTGGGCGATCCCGGCGCTGAGGCAAGCCGCGACCGTGCATGCCGACGAGACCGGGATGCAGGTCGGCGGCAAGCGCTACTGGCTGCACAGCGCCTCGAATGACGCCCTGACCTACTTGGCGCCTCACGCCAAGCGAGGTCAGGAGGCCATGGATGCCATCGGCATCCTGCCCTATGTCCAGGGGGTGCTGGTGCATGATCACTGGAAGCCTTACTACCGCTACGCGGATTGC
>NZ_JAGXFD010000001.1:2820327-2820908 GCF_020148005.1 Modicisalibacter tunisiensis
GGATTGCCGCCACGCACTTTGCAACGCCCATCACCTGCGTGAATTGACTGCGGCCTGGGAAAATGACCACCAAAAGTGGGCCAAGGCGCTGCATGATCTGCTGCTGGAGATGCATCAGGCCGTTGACGCTGCCGGTGGCACGCTCTCGCCCGAAGAGGCGCAACGCTGGCGAGTCCGCTATCGGCAGTGCCTGACAGAGGGTGAGACCGAGTGTCCGCCACCGATCCCACCACCACCGGGAAAGCGCGGTCGTGCCAAACGTACCAAGGCACGTAACCTGCTCGAACGTCTCCAGGCGTACGAGGACGATGTGCTGCGTTTCCTCGACGACCCCGCCGCGCCCTTCACCAATAACCAAGGGGAGCGTGACCTGCGGATGACCAAGGTCCAGCAGAAGATTTCAGGCTGTTTCCGCTCCTGGGAAGGTGCCGAGATCTTCTGCCGGATGCGCAGCTTCCTCTCGACGGCGGTCAAGCAGGGCCTGGCAGCGCACACCGCACTAGAACAGTTGTTTGCCGGTGAAGTGCCCGAATTCATGCGTCGGGACGGCCTGGATCAGGCAGCGTGACCTGAATAGTTAC
>NZ_JAGXFD010000001.1:2820918-2979311 GCF_020148005.1 Modicisalibacter tunisiensis
CACACCGCACTAGAACAGTTGTTTGCCGGTGAAGTGCCCGAATTCATGCGTCGGGACGGCCTGGATCAGGCAGCGTGACCTGAATAGTTACACGTCCGATATCCATGAAACGCCAGCCGAAGTGGTGCGGCATGGTCTCGTTGCATAGCCCGAAGAAGGCCGACAGCTGGGTGACGACCTCCTCGCAGGCGCGCCGTCCGGCGCTCGCCGAGGGCACCGGCGACAGCGCATTGATGTGGCGGCGCAGATGGTTGAGCACGCGCCAGGCGTCGTCTCCCAGATGGTCGCGCACCGCCCGGCAGTTGCGCAGCATCGGCTGGAAGCAGGCCGGCAGCCCCGCCGGCTGGTCGTCCTCGAGGAGCGTCAGCAGGGTCGCACGCAGGTCGCCGAAGCGTCGCTCGGCGGCGGCCGCCGCGGGCCACTTCAGCGTCAATGCCTCGAACAGGTCGGCGAGGCTGATGTCGGCATACTCCTGCTGGTCCTGCTCGAGCAGACGCAGCAGGGCCTCGCGCAACAGCCGCGCGCGCACGTCGAGACGCTCGCCGTAGCGTCCCAGCCAGAACAGGCTGTCGGCGACCCGGCTCGGCAGATCGACGCCATCGCGGGTGACCACGATCGGTCCGGCGGCCTGACGCAGCAGACTGACGTGCGGCTGCGGCTTCTCGGCCAGCACCCAGACATCCTTGACCACCTCGCTGGCCAGCGACGGTGTCCCGGGGCTGCCGACCCAGGCGAGCCCGCCCGGCATCGCCCGGTAGTCCCAGTCACCGTCGTGCTCGCCCGGCTCGCGGGTCACGAAGGCACGCAGGTTGAACGGCGCGGGATGCAGGCGGTGCTCGGCATCGTCGTAGACCGGTGCGGTGGCGGGCATGATCGGCCGCTGGGCCACGTAGCGGGTCGGCCGCGCGATCACCGCCTTGCGCAGTGCCTGCGCCTGGTCCCGGCTCAGGCTCGACACCTCGACGAGCCGGGCGCCCGGCTCGATGCCGCGGATCACCAGGGCGTCGAACTCGGCGAGCACCGTCTCCAGCGAGGCCGGGTCGCCACACCACCAGCTTTCCGGGGTGGCCAGCGCGAGCGGCTCGCCGAGCAGGCGCTGGCAGAGCGCCGGCAGGTACGGCGCGAGCCCGGGATGCTCGAGCACGCTCACCCCCAGTGGATTGGACAGCGCGATGCCGCCGCTGCGCGCCGCCTGCACCAGGCCGGGCACGCCGATCAGCGAGTCGCCGCGCAGCTCCAGCGGATCGCACCAGGCATCCTCGAGCCGGCGCAGGATCACGTCGACCGGCTTGAGCCCGCCCAGGGTGCGCATCCACACCCGTTCGTCGCGCACCACCAGGTCGAGGCTCTCGACCAGCGGGAGATTCATGTAGTTGGCCAGGTAGGCGTGCTCGAAGTAGCTGTCGCTGTCCGGCCCCGGCGTCAGCAGCACCACGTGGGGCTGATCGCGATGCCGGGTCGACAGCGACGCCAGGGTGCGATGCTCGGCCTCGAGGAAACCCGCCAGGCGACGCAGCGGCGCCTCGCGATAGAGGTTGGGCATGGCGCGGGCGAGGATGATGCGGTTTTCCAGGGCGTAGCCGGCGCCCGACGGGGCCTGGACCCGGTCGGCGATCACCCGCCAGCGTCCCTCGGCATCGAGCACCAGGTCGATGCCGTGGAAGATCAGCCCCGACGGCGTGGCGGCGGCCTCTCCGGCAGGCTCGCCCCCCCGGTCGCAGGCCAGCAGGAAGCCGGGATGCTCGAAGATCAGCTCGGGCGGCAGCACGCCCTCGTCGATCAGCCGACGCGGGCCGTAGAGGTCGGCGAGCAGCGCATCGAGCAGCCGGCTGCGCTGGGTCAGCCCGGCCTCGAGTTCGCGCCAGGTCGCGGGGTCGATCGCCAGCGGCAGCGGGTCGACCCGCCAGGTACGCAGGCGGCCGCGTGCGTCGTCGTGGACATTGAAGGTGACGCCGTTCTCGTAGAGCAGCCGCTGGACCTCGTCGGAGCGCTCGGCGAGACCGGCCTCGCCGAGCGCCGCCAGTGCCTCGAGCAGCCCGCGCCAGTGCGGGCGCAAGCGCCCTTCGCCATCGAGCAGGACGTCATGGCCTGCACCGGGGGCGTAATCGCCGAGGAACGCCTCGAGCGCCAGCGCCGTCTCGGGCGACAGCGGCGCATCGAGCGCGAGGGCATCGCGCAGTCGCGCGGCATCCGGCAGACCGGGAACATCGTGACCCAGCATCGAGAGAGGCCCGTGAGGTAATGAAAGCCGACAGTCATGATACCGCGTTTGCCGTCCGGCAAAGCGTCGATCTACGCGCCGGCACGACGACATATGTCGTTCCTCGAAGCCCCTGGCCCGATCACCCCGGTCGGTCGTTCACGGCATGCGTCGCAGGTCCAGGGTCATGGGCAGCTCCAGGCTCGGCGCCTCGGGCGGTGCGCTCATGGCCCCCTGAGTATGGCCTTCGGCCCGGAAACGCGCCAGACGCCGCGCCTCGGCCTCATTGGCGTTGACCGGAAAGGTCTCGTAGTTGCGTCCGGCCGGGTGCGAGACGTGGTAGGTGCAGCCCCCCACCGAGCGCGCGTTCCAGGTATCGACGACGTCGAAGACCAGCGGCGCCTGCACCGGAATCCGCGGATGCAGCGCCGACGGCGGCTGCCAGGCCCGAAAGCGCACCCCGGCGACCGCCTCGCCGACCCGACCGGTGGGCGTCAGCGGCACCCGACGGCCGTTGCAGGTCACCGCGTAGCGATCGCCGCTCATGCCCTCGACGCGGACCTGCACGCGTTCCACCGAAGAGTCGACGTAGCGCGCGGTGCCGCCGCCGGCGTTCTCCTCGCCGAGCACGTGCCAGGGCTCGATCGCCTGGCGCAGCTCGAGCCGAACGTCACGGTAGGCCACCCGGCCGTGCACCGGGAAGCGGAACTCCAGAAACGGCGCGAACCACTCTTGCCGGAAGTCGAAGCCGTGACGCCGCAGGTCGTCGAGCACGTCGCCGAGATCGTTCCACAGGCAGTGCGGGAGCAGCCAGCGGTCGTGCAGCGCCGTACCCCAGCGTACCAGCTTGCCGCGATACGGGCGCTCCCAGCAGCGCGCCACCAGGGCGCGGATCAGCAGCATCTGCATCAGGCTCATGCGGGCATGGGGCGGCATCTCGAAGGCGCGCAGCTCGACCAGCCCCAGCCGGCCGGTCTCGCTGTCCGGCGAATAGAGCTTGTCGATGCAGAACTCGGCGCGATGGGTGTTGCCGGTGATGTCGGTGAGCAGGTGGCGCAGCAGGCGATCGACCAGCCACGGCTGGGGCACCTCGCCCTCGGGCATCTGCGAGAGCGCGATCTCCAGCTCGTAGAGCGCCTCGTGGCGGGCCTCGTCCACCCGCGGCGCCTGGCTGGTGGGGCCGATGAACAGCCCCGAGAACAGGTACGACAGGCTGGGATGATGCTGCCAGTAGGTGAGCAGGCTGCCCAGCAGGTCGGGGCGGCGCAAAAACGGCGAATCGGCGGGCGTCGCACCGCCCAGGGTGACGTGATTGCCGCCGCCGGTGCCGGTGTGACGGCCGTCGAGCATGAACTTCTCGGTGCCCAGCCGCGACTGCCGGGCCTGTTCGTAGAGGGTCTCGGTATGGGCGACCAGCGAGGGCCAGTCCTCGGCCGGCATGATGTTGACCTCGATCACCCCGGGGTCGGGGGTGATCAGGAACTTCGCCAGACGCGGATCGGCCGGCGGCGGATACCCCTCGACGATCACCGGCATGGCGAGTTCGGCGGCAGTGTCCTCGATGCTCGCCACCAGATCGAGGTAGTGCTCGAGCCGGGTCAGCGGCGGCATGAAGACGTGCACCCGACCGTCACGCGGCTCGACGCAGAGGCTGGTGTGGATGACGCGGTCCTCGCGGTCGTCCTCGGGCGAGGCCTGGGCCTGCCACGTTTCGTCGTCGGATTCGTGATGCAGGCCGTGCCCGGCATCGCCGCCCTGACGCTCGCGCAGCTCGCTGTAGCGGCGCATCACCTCGCCGTGAATGTCGCCGAGCACCTGGCGAAACTCGAACAGCGACTGCGGGTGGGGCGAATCCGGACGCTCGACCCACGGCAGCGCGCTCAGCGGCAGGCGCAGGCCCATCGGCGAATCGCCGGGAATCAGGTAGAGATGGTCGCGCCTGAGCGGCCAGTCGCCGGTTTCCCAGGCATGCGCGCGTGTCCGCGAATGACGCAGCGGCAGCGCGAAGCCGGTGGCCTCGCCCAGCCCCCGCTCGAGCAGCTGGCCCAGCCGGCGGCGCTCCTCGTCATCGTCGAGATCGTAATCGCGCGGGTCGACGTTGACCGGCAGCGTGCGCTCGCGCCACAGGTAGTAGTAGGCGTCCTCGTAACCGGGGATCAGGTGGCGGGGATCGAGCCCCAGGCGCCGCGTCAGGGCCTCGGCGAAGCGCCGGGCGTCGCCGAGCGTGTGGCGCCCCGCCTGGCGGGCGTCGGCGAGCAGCGTCTCGTCGCGCCACAGCGGCACGCCGTCGCGGCGCCAGTAGCAGGCCAGCGCCCAGCGCGGCAGCGACTCGCCGGGATACCACTTGCCCTGGTGGGTGTGCAGCAGCCCGCCCGGGGCGAAGCGCCGCCGCAGGCGCTTGAGCAGATCGCCGGCCAGCCGGCGCTTGTGGGGTCCGAGGGCGGCGGTGTTCCACTCCTCGCCATCCATGTCGTCGATCGACACGAAGGTCGGCTCGCCGCCCAGGGTCAGGCGCACGTCGCCGGCCGCGAGGCGTTCGTCGACGGCCTCGCCGAGCGCCATGATCTCGGCCCACTGGGTTTCGCTGTAGGGCTTGGTGACCCGCGGCTCCTCGTGGATACGCTCGACGTGCATGGTGACGTCGAACTCGACCTCGCACTCGTCGGAGAAGCCGCTGATCGGCGCCGCGCTGGAAGGCTCGGGAGTGGCCGCTAGGGGAATGTGCCCTTCCCCGGCCAGCAGGCCCGAGGTCGGGTCCAGCCCTACCCAGCCGGCCCCGGGGATGAACACCTCGGTCCAGGCATGCAGGTCGGTGAAGTCGACCTCGGTGCCTGACGGGCCGTCGAGCGCCTTGACGTCGGCGGCGAGCTGGATCAGGTAGCCGGACACGAAGCGTGCCGCCAGCCCCAGGTGACGCAGGATCTGCACCAGCAGCCAGGCGCTGTCGCGGCACGAGCCGCTGGCGTTGGCAAGCGTCTCCTCGCAGCTCTGGACCCCGGGTTCCATGCGCACCAGATAGGCGATGTCACGCTGCAGACGCTGATTGAGATCGACCAGGAAATCGACCGAACCGCGGGCTTCGGGCGCTACGGCGCTCAGCCAGTCGCGCAGCCGGGGCCCCGCCTCGCGCACCTCGAGATACGGCGCCAGCTCCTTGGCCAGCGCCTCGGGATAAGCGAAGGGAAACGTCTCGGCGTAGGGCTCGACGAAAAAGTCAAAGGGATTGATCACGGTCATCGGCGCGATGAGCTCGATGTCGACCGTCAGCTGCGTGAGCGTTTCGGGAAACACCGCGCGGGCGATGAAGTTGCCGAAGGGATCCTGCTGCCAGTTGAGGAAGTGGGGGCCGCCACCGATGGTCAGCGAATAGGCCTCGACCGGGGTCCGGCAATGCGGGGCGGGTCTCAGGCGGATCAGGTGCGGCGAGAGATTGACCGGGCGATCGAAGTGGTAACTCGTGTGGTGCTGCAAGGCGACGCGAATCGTCATGGCGACCCCCGTTGGCGCGGCGGATACCGGGACTACCGGCGGATGCCTTCACTATCGGCCGAGGTCCCACCCAGCACAACCTGCAACATTTGGCATCAACTCGCATCAACGCTTGACGAGAGGCGGTCACCCACAAACTGGTATAGCTTTAAAAAAGCCCCCGCGGCGTGTAACGGACCGAAATCGCGACCCGCTTGCCGGTCGCCTGCCGAGGTAACGCCCATGAGTCTCATCGATTGGCAGAACTACCGCAGCAAGGGTTTCTACGACGAGCTCCTGGCGGCCCCCGGCCAGCCCCGCCCCGCGGCCCGGGAACTCTGCGACATCCTCGCCGGCTTCACGCCGCAGGACCTCTCGGAGCGCAAGGCCGCCGCCGAGATCGCCATCCAGACCATGGGCATCACCTTCACCGTGTACTCCGAAGGCAGCATGATCGATCGCGCCTGGCCGTTCGACATCGTCCCGCGGATCATCCCCGCCGACGAGTGGCGGCGCACCGAGGCCGGGCTCAAGCAGCGTGTCGAGGCGCTCAACCTGTTCATCGACGATCTCTACCACGACCAGCGCATCGTCAGGGACAAGGTACTGCCCGCCGAGGTGCTGGCCCAGTCGGTCAACTTCCGCCCGCAGTGTCGCGGCATCGACCCGCCCCACCATGTCTGGGCGCATATCTGCGGCTCGGACCTGGTGCGCGACGCCGACGGCACCCTCTACGTCCTCGAGGACAACCTGCGCGTGCCCTCCGGGGTCTCCTACATGCTCGAGAACCGCAACGTCACCAAGCGGGTGCTGCCCGAGGTCTTCGCCACCGGTCGCATCCTGCCGGTCGACGACTACTGCGCCCAGCTCTACGACATGCTGGCCAGCCTCTCGCCGCGTCCTCACGACGAGCCGCAGGTGGTGGTGCTGACCCCCGGGATCTACAACTCCGCCTACTACGAGCATGCCTATCTGGCCCAGCAGATGGGTGTCGAGCTGGTCCAGGGCTCGGACCTGGTGGTCGATGACGACGACATCGTCTACATGCGCACCATCGAGGGGCTGACCCGGGTCGACGTCATCTACCGCCGCATCGACGACCTGTTCCTCGACCCCGAGGTCTTCAATCCCGAGTCCACCCTGGGGGTCGCCGGGCTGATGCGCGCCTGGCGCGCCGGCAAGGTGGCGCTGGCCAATGCACCCGGCGCCGGGGTCGCCGACGACAAGGTGGTCTACGCCTTCGTGCCGAAGATCATCCGCTACTACCTCGATCAGGAGGCCATCCTGCCCAACGTGCCCAGCTACCTGTGCATGTTCGAGAAGGATCGCCGCTACGTGCTCGACCACCTCGATGAACTGGTGGTCAAGCCGGCCAACGAGTCGGGCGGCTACGGCATGCTGATCGGCCCCCGCGCCACGCCGACCCAGCGTGCCGAGTTCGCCGAGCGTATCCAGGCCGACCCGCGCAACTACATGGCCCAGCCGACGCTCAATCTGTCGACCGCACCGACCCTCTGCGACGGCCACGCCGAACCGCGCCACGTCGACCTGCGGCCGTTCATCCTGTCCGGCACCGACATTCAGGTCACCACCGGGGGGCTCACCCGGGTGGCGCTGGTCAAGGATTCGCTGGTCGTGAACTCCTCGCAGGGCGGGGGTAGCAAGGACACCTGGATCGTCGAGACCGACGGGGAGTGAATGCCATGCTGTCGCGAGTCGCCGAGAACCTCTACTGGATGGCGCGCTACCTCGAGCGTGCCGAGGACACCGCACGCCTGGTCAGCGTGAACAGCCACCTGCTGCTCGACCTGCCCCATCAGACGGCCCTGGGCTGGTCGACGCTGATCGACATCACCGGCAGCGACGAGACCTTCGCCGTGCTGCACGACCGGCGCAACGAGAAGAATGTCGTGCATTTTCTCTGCGTGGAGCGCGAGAACCCGGGCTCGATCCTCTCCTCGCTGGCCGGCGCCCGCGAGAACCTGCGCACCACCCGCGACGTGGTCTCCCGCGAGATCTGGGAGCAGATCAACGAGATGTATCTGGAGGTTCGCGACCAGGCCGAGCACGGCCTCGCGCCACGGCGTCGCGACGGCTTCCTCAAGCGCCTGATCCGCGGCTGCCAGACGCTCACCGGATTGATCGAGGGCACGCTGAGCCATTCGGCGGCACGCACCTTCATCGAGATCGGCCGCCATCTCGAGCGGGCCGACATGACCACCCGCATCCTCGACGTGCGCTCGGGCAACCTGCTGCCCAAGGATCCGGAAGAACTGCGCCCCTTCGAGAACCTGCAGTGGATGAGCGTGCTCAAGTCGCTGACCGCCTACCAGATGTACCGCCAGCAGGTCCGCCTGCGGGTCCGCGGGCCGGACGTGCTGCGCTTTTTGCTCCAGGACCAGCACTTCCCGCGGGCGGTGGCGAGAAGCCTCGAGGCGCTGGCCTGGGAGCTGCAGTCGCTGCCCCGTCACGACCGCGCCCTGGCGGCGGCGGCGCTGGTTCGTGCCGACGTCCTCGAGGCCGACATGCAGGCTCTGGCGCGCTCCCCGGACGAGCTGCACGCCTTCATCGACGAGCTGCAGATCGGCTTCAATACCCTCCACGAGGCCATCGCCACGGCCTATTTCGCGCGTCTCGAGGACACCCCGCGCGGCCTGGTGCCGGCGGAAGAGGATGACGAGGAAGCCGACTAGGCGTGATCTCTCGGCAGGTTGTTCATCCGGGACCCTACAATTACCCTCCGATTAGCCGGGTCGGGAACTCCCGTGAACGACCCGATGGGTTGACCCACCTAGCCCGAGGCCTGATGGACCAGCCGATGCACATGGGCCAGCTTGTCGCGAATCGTCGGGGTGACCACCTCGGGTACGAGGTCGGTCAGCCCCATCTCGCGATTGAGCTCGTTGGCGGCGAGCCCCACCTGCTGAAAGGCCGAGAGCATGCGTGGCAGGCTGGCGTCATGGTCGATCCCCGAGAAGCCCAAGTGATGGGCCGTGTCGAGCACCGCGACGATATCCAGGTAGAAGGCGAAGGTTTCGGCGAAGTCCTCCCACGGGTGCATGGCGGCGTAGGCGGACACGAAGTCCGCCGGCCAGCCGGCGGGGGGCCCGGCTTCGTAGTAACGCTCCAGCGCCTCGCCGTAGCTCGGCGCCGCCGGGTCGCCGAAGATCTCGCGAAAGGCGTCCTCGTCACGGCCCTTGACCAGCAGGTCCCAGTAATAGTGGCCGATCTCGTGGCGAAAATGCCCGATCAGGGTGCGATGAGACTCGTTCATGTCGACGCGCAGCCGTTCGCGCTCGACGTCGTCGGCCTCCTTGACGTTGATGGTGATATGCCCGCCGGCATGCCCGGTATACACCCGCTCGCTGCCTGCGGTGCTGCGCCAGAGCCCGGCATCCGGCAGCGCATCGGCCATGAACGAGAAGCTCAGCGGCGGATCGAAGCCCTCATCGGCGGTGCCGTGCGGCAGCGCCAGCAGGTCGAGGGTGTAGAACAGCCGCCGCTTGGCCGCCTCGAGTGCCGCCCAGCGCTCGCGGTGTCCCTCGATCGACAGGTCGGGCACCACGTCGTTGTAGCGACAGCAGTCGCACAGCGCCTCGGCCCGGCCGTCGACGATGGCGACCAGCCGGTTGCAGACGTCGTGGTCGGCATAGTTGCCGCACTTGAGCAGTGCCGCGCCGCAGTCCTCGTGCAGGCAACGGTAGCCGCCCTCCGCCAGGGACTCGAGCGCACTGATGCGTGCGCACCCCGGGCACCAGCCGACCTCGTGGCCGCAGGCCAGGCAGTGGGTATTGTCGAAGAACAGCCTGGCCCCGCAGACACACTCATAGGTTTTCATGCCGAACTCCCGTTGGCGCTATCCCGTGCTCTTTCTGGATAGTCGCTAACGGGGCGGCTGGCAATCGGCGCTTCGCGCGCCGCAAGGGCTCAGCCGTCGTCGCGCAGGGTGCGCATGTGGCCGTCGCGCTCCATCGCCTGGTGCCAGCCGAGCGCCTGTTCCAGGCAGTGCGGCGTATGGCCGCCCCGCCGGCAGGCCGCCTCGAAGTAGCGATGCAGGGCCGGCCGATAGGCCGGGTCGGCGCAGTTCTCGATGATCAGCGGCGCCCGCTCGCGAGGCGCCAGGCCACGCAGGTCCGCCAGGCCATGCTCGGTCACCAGGATGTCGACGTCGTGCTCGGTATGATCGACATGGCTGACGAAGGGCACCAGGCTCGACACATCGCCGCCCTTGGCCAGCGACTTGGTGATGAACACCGCCAGCTGGGCGTTGCGGGCGAAGTCCCCGGAGCCACCGATGCCGTTCATCATCCGCGTGCCGCAGACATGCGTGGAGTTGACGTTGCCGTAGATGTCCGCCTCCAGTGCCGTGTTGACGGCGATCACGCCCAGCCGCCGCACGATGCCGGGATGATTGGAGAGCTCCTGGGGGCGCAGGATCAGCCGGTCACGATACTTGTCGAGGTTGCGCCAGACCGCCTCGCCACGCGCCTCGGACAGGGTGATCGAGCAGCCGGAGGCATAGTCGAGCTTGCCGGCATCGAACAGGTCGAAGGTGGAATCCTGCAGCACCTCGGAGTACATGGTCAGATGCTCGAAGGGGCCGTTGGCCAGGCCGGTCATCACCGCGTTGGCCATGGTCCCGATCCCCGCCTGCAGCGGCAGCAGCGAGCGGGACAAGCGCCCGGCTTCCACCTCGGCGGCGAAGAACGCCATCAGGTGATCGGCAATGCGCTGGGTGTCGACGTCGGGCGGCAACACCGTGGACGGGCTGTCACGGCCGTCGGTCACCACGATGGCGGCGATCCGGCTCGGGTCGATGGGGATGTAGGGCGTGCCGATCCGCGAGTCGGGCGCCACCACCGGAATCGGCGTGCGGTTGGGACGCATCTGCGGAATGTAGATGTCGTGCAGCCCCTCGAGTTCGGCGGGTGCCGAGAGGTTGAGCTCGATGATCACCTGCTTGGCGAGGATCGCGTAACTGGCCGAGTTGCCCACCGAGGTGGTCGGCACGATCCCGCCCTCCTCGGTGATCGCTGCCGCCTCGACCACCGCCACGTCCATGTCCTTCAACTGGTGATTGCGCAGCAGCTCGACGGTCTCCGAGAGGTGCTGGTCGATGAACATCACCTCGCCGCTGTTGATCGCCCGACGCAGCGTGGCATCGACCTGGAACGGCATGCGCCGGGAGAGCACATGGGCCTCGGTCAGCTGCTTGTCGAGATCGTTGCCCAGCGAGGCGCCGGTCATCAGGGTGATCGACAGCGGGTCGTGCCGCGCTCGCTCGGCCAGCGCCAGCGGAACCGCCTTGGCCTCGCCGGCCCGGGTGAAACCGCTCATGCCGACCGTCATGCCATTCTCGATCAGGGCGGCGGCTTCCTCGGCGCTGCGCTTGAGTGACTCCCAACCCGGCAGGCGGCAACGTGCCCCGATACTGGCTACGGTCATGCTGGTCTCTCCGTCAATGGCAAGGAACGCGTGACACGAACGTGTCGACAATAAAATGATTGCATGCTAACGAGGCGTCCGCCAATCCCTTGGTAGTAAGACCTTGGTATAAGCTCTTCATCCTGGCCTGGCCAGTGTCCGGCATCGGCGACCCTGCGCCGCTTGCGAAAGCCGTGGTATTCTGCCGGTGAAATCGACGACCAGGAGCCGGCATGCCTCGGATGATCGACGTCGCCACGGCCCAGTACCCGATCGAGGCCTTCCACGACATGGGCGAGTTCCATGCCAAGGCCGAGCGCTGGGTCCAGAACGCCGTGAACCACGGCGCCGAATTGCTGGTGCTGCCCGAGTACGGCGGCATGGAGCTCGCCTCGCTGCTGCCCGCTCCCGTTCGCGATGACCTGCGCGCCCAGCGCGAGGCGCTGCAGGCGCTGCGCGAGGAGGCACTCGCCACCTGGTGGTCACTGGTGGAACGCCACGCCGTCACCCTGCTCGCCCCGTCGATGCCCTGGCGCATCGCACCGGATCGCTACGTCAATCGTGCCTGGCTGCTTGCCCCCGGGCGATCCGGCTTTCAGGACAAGCAGCTCATGACCCGCTTCGAGCGCGGCCAGTGGGGCATCGCGCCCGGCGATCCCGACCATGGCGGCGGGCTCAAGGTCTTCGATACGCCGGTCGGGCGCCTGGGGGTGCTGATCTGCTACGACAGCGAGTTCCCGCTGCTGGCCCGCCGCCTGGTCGAGGCCGGCGCGGAGCTGCTGCTGGTGCCCAGCTGTACCGACACCGAAGCCGGCTATCACCGGGTCCGCTGGTGCGCCCAGGCCCGCGCCATCGAACAGCAGGTCGCGGTGATCCACTCGCCGACCAGCGGCGAGGCCCTGTGGTCGCCGGCGGTGGACATCAACATCGGCCGGGCCGCGGTCTACACCCCCTGCGACCACGGCTTTCCACCCGACGGCGTGCTGACCCGCGCCCACGACGACACCCCCGGCTGGCAGTTCGCCCGCCTGGATCTCGATGCCATCGCCGCGCTGCGCGAGACCGGACAGGTCGACAATCATGCCGACTGGCAGCGCCAGCTGACACGCCTGGAAATACCGATCGAGACCGTGCGCCTGCGCTGAGATCACGGATTTTTGCCGCGCTCACGGCTTGCCCGTACAATGCCTCGAATCGCCGAACCAGGCCCGTTAACGAGTCACTGAAGGAAACGCCGGACCCATGCGCGCCAGCCAACTGTTGATCGCCACCCTCAAGGAAGTTCCCGCCGACGCCGAGGTCGTCAGTCATCAGCTGATGCTGCGCGCCGGGATGATTCGCCGCCTGACCTCGGGTCTCTACACCTGGCTGCCGGTCGGCCTGCGTACCCTGCGCAAGGTCGAGCGCATCGTCCGCGAGGAGATGGATCGCGCCGGTGCCCAGGAGGTGCTGATGCCGGCCGTCCAACCCGCCGAGCTGTGGCAGGAATCCGGCCGCTGGGAGCAGTACGGGCCGGAACTGCTGCGGCTCAAGGACCGCCACGACCGCGACTACTGCGTCGGCCCGACCCACGAGGAGGTGATCACCGACCTGGTGCGCCGCGAGATCGCCAGCTACAAGCAGCTGCCGGCCAACTTCTACCAGATCCAGACCAAGTTCCGCGACGAGATCCGGCCGCGCTTCGGCGTGATGCGCTCGCGCGAGTTCATCATGAAGGACGCCTACTCCTTCCATGTCGACGAAGCCTCGCTGATGGCCACCTACCAGGTGATGTACGACGCCTATGTGCGCATCTTCACCCGCCTGGGGCTCGACTTCCGCCCGGTGATCGCCGACAACGGTTCCATCGGCGGCACCGGCTCCCACGAGTTTCACGTGCTGGCCGACTCCGGCGAGGACGACATCGTCTTCTCCACCGAGTCCGACTACGCCGCCAACATGGAGAAGGCCGAGGCACTGGCGCCTCAGGGCGAGCGCGCCGCGCCGAGCGAGGAACTGCGCCTGGTCGACACCCCGAACGCCAGGACCATCGCCGCGCTGGTCGAGCAGCACGGCCTGCCCATCGAGAAGACCATCAAGACCCTGATGGTGCATGCCGCCGAGGGCGGCCTGATCGCCCTGCTGATCCGCGGCGACCATGAGCTCAACGAGGTCAAGGCCGAGAACCTGCCCGAGGTCGCCACGCCCCTGACCATGGCCAGCGAGGAGGAGATTCGCGCCGCGGTGGGTGCCGGCCCCGGCTCGCTGGGTCCGGTGAACCTGGACATGCCGATCATCATCGACCGCAGCGTGGCGCTGATGAGCGACTTCGGCGCCGGTGCCAACATCGACGGCAAGCACTACTTCGGCATCAACTGGGAGCGTGACGTGGCTCTGCCCCGGGTCGCCGACCTGCGCAATGTCATCGAGGGCGACGCCTCGCCGGACGGCCAGGGCCGGCTTTCGATCAAGCGCGGCATCGAGGTCGGCCACGTCTTCCAGCTGGGCACCAAGTACTCCACCGCCATGAATGCCACCGTGCTCGACGAGAGCGGCAAGCCGACGCCCCTGTGGATGGGCTGCTACGGGATCGGCATCACGCGCATCGTCGCCGCGGCGATCGAGCAGAACCATGACGAGGCCGGGATCATCTGGCCGAACGCCATCGCCCCGTTCGAGGTGGTGCTGGTGCCCATGAACGCCCACAAGTCGCAGCGCGTGCGCGACACCGCCGAGTCGCTCTATGAAACGCTGCGCGACCAGGGCTTCGACGTGCTGCTCGACGACCGCGATACCCGGCCCGGCGTCAAGTTCAACGATCAGGAATTGATCGGCATTCCCCACCGCATCGTCATCGGCGACCGCGGTCTCGACAACAACGAGCTGGAATACAAGGGCCGCCGCGACACGGACAACACCATGATCCCCGCCGACAGCGTGGCCGACTTCCTGCGTGAGCGGCTCGCCGAGTGAACGCCTGCGCTGGCTGCTGCTGGCACTGAGCCTGGCGCCCTGCCTCGCCGTGGCGGCGGTGCAGGGCACACCGCCGCTGCCCACCGGCCTGCAGAAGACGTTCGAGGCGACCCGTAGCGATGTCGCCTCAACCGTGGACGCGGCCTGGATCGACGCCATGCAGCGCCGACTGGCCTCGCACCTGCCCGACGCGGACCGGCGCCGTACCCTGCTGCGACGCGTCCGGGCGGAAGCGCGCCTGGCCGGCCTCGATCCCCAGATCGTGCTGGCGGTGATCCAGGTGGAAAGCGGCTTTCGCACCCAGGCCGAGTCACCGGCCGGCGCCCGGGGCCTCATGCAGGTGATGCCGTTCTGGAAGCGCGTGCTGGGACGGGCCGACGACGACCTGCACGACCCTGCCACCAACCTGCGCTACGGCTGCACCATCCTGGCCTATTATTTGCGTCAGGAGCACGGTGATCTCACCCGGGCGCTGGCCCGTTACCATGGCTCGCGAGGCCGAACGGACTACCCTGAGCGCGTCATGCGCGCCTGGCAGCGACACTGGTGGCTGGCGGACCACCGTCACTGAGCCGGACATCGGCCTCCGGCGAACCCTTGGCGTCTTGCGTTGCCCAAGGTTAAATGCCATACCCCTGACTCGCCTGGCCTTCACCCGACAGGATACCCGCTCGTGACCGCCTTGCTGAAACGCGCCATTGCCCGGCTGCTGCTGGGCACCTCGCAACTGACCCGCCGCAGCGCCGCACGCCTGCTGTCGTCGTCACCCGGACCGATCGCCCCGCTGCCGACCGTGGACATCGATGCCCTGACCGGGGTCGGCACCCATCGCGCGGCACTGGCCGAGATCGAGCGACTGATCGGCGATCGCCGGCCGTTCTCGCTGATCCGCCTGAGCGTCAACAACCTCAAGACCATCAACGAGTGCCTGGGCCATGCCATCGGCGATGAGCTGCTGGTCTCGCTGGCTCGCCGGCTGCAGCGGCTGACACTGCACGACGGCCGCCTCTATCGGCTCGGCGGTGACGAGTTCCTGATGATCACCGACGGCGCCCAGGGCAACGACCACTGGCGCGAGGCGGTCGATCGCCCCCTGGAGCTGGAAGGCACGTCGCTGATTCCCTCGCTGTCGATATCGGACCTGCACTATCCGGAGCACGGCGATGACGGACATCGCCTGATGCGGCGCTCGGGCATCGCCCTGTCGCTGGCCCGGCAGTCACACGACGGCTATCACGCCTACGAGAGCGGACTGGACCGCCATCATGAACGCGAGCGCCGACTGCTCCACGACATGGTGATGGCGGTCCGCAAACAGCAGTTGCGGGTCGTCTACCAGCCCAAGATCCGGGTCCAGGATGGCAGCGTGACCGGCTTCGAGGCGCTCATGCAGTGGCAGCACCCCCAGCTCGGCCTGCTGCAGCCGGACGAGTTCCTGCCGCTGGCCGCCGCCTCCGGACACATGGCGCTGCTGGGCGAATGGCTGCTGCAGCACGTCATCGCCCAGATGGCGGACTGGCAGGCCCGCCAGCGCCCCCAGACCATCGCCGTCAACCTGTCGGCAATCGACCTGGAGCGCGCCGGCTTCGACATGCTGGTCTCGGCCTGGCTGGCCGAACGGGGCGTCGACCCTCACCGCCTCATGGTCGAGATCACCGAGCAGTCGATGATGCACGATCCGCAACGCACGGCGCGGGGGCTGGCCGAATGGCGGCGCCAGGGCATCCAGGTCGCCATCGACGACTTCGGCACCGGCTATTCGTCGCTGGCGCAGCTGCGCCAGTTGCCACTCGATGTACTCAAGATCGACAAGTCCTTCGTGATGGACATGCTCGAGCAGCCCGAGGACGCGATGATCGTCGATGCCAGCATCGCGCTGGCTCACCGCTTCGGGCTGAGCGTCATCGCCGAGGGCGTGGAAACCCCGCAGCACCTGAATCGGCTGGCCGCCGTCGGCTGCGACCAGGTCCAGGGCTACCTGATCTCGCCCGGCCTCGAGGCCGACGCCGTGCTGGCCTGGCTGGACCGCTATCGGGAGAGCCCCCTGCAGGCCACCCCCGCCTGACACCGGGGCGGGTCCGGGCAGCACACGCAGGAAACGCAGGAAACGCACGAAAAAAAGCCGGTCCGAGGACCGGCGATAGCGGGGCAATTGCCCCTCCCTGACGACATCTGTCGATCCGCGCGGCCGGCCCGGTGATCCCGGCCAACCGCGTGACCCGACACCTCGCACTGTAGCGCAGCACCGCGCCCGGCTTTCTGACCTGGGTCAAGAGCCGGGCACGGCACGGCCAACGGGGCATGTCGCCGGGCTCATCCGAACTTCTTGTCCTCGACCTCGGACGCCGCGACGTCCGGCGCCAGCGGATGCCCCTTGGCCAGCTCGGCGCGGGTCGCCTCGCGCACCGCGAGGATCTCGACGCTGTAACTCAGGGTCTGCCCCGCCAGCGGATGGTTGGCGTCCACGGTCACCCGGCTGGCGTCGGCATCGACGATCGTCACCACCCGGGGGCCGTCCGGGCCCTGGGCCTGAAAGCGCATGCCCGGCGCCAGCGACTCGACGCCACCGAAGGCGCTGCGCGCCACCGTCTGGACCAGCGCCTCGTCGCGCGGGCCGTAGCCGTCCACGGACGCCAGGGTCACCGTCAGGCTGTCGCCGGCCGCATGGCCGTCGAGCGCCCGCTCGAGACCCGCCACGATGTTGTCGTGGCCATGCAGATACTCCAGCGGCGACTCGCGACGGCGCGAGTCGTCGAGCACCTCGCCGTCGGCATCGCGCAGGGTGTAGTGCAGGGTCACGACCTGCTGGGCGGTAATGGACATGAAAGCCTCCGGTCGGCAAGAAAAGAGAAGGGTCGGCTCCGGGGGTCAGGAACGGCGCAGCTGCGAGATCGGCACGTCCACGGCCTGGCTGCCGTGCAGCAGGTTGAGCAGCACGATGGCACGCTCCTCGCCCTTGCGCCGTTCGAAGACCGCCTGCAGCTGCCGAAACGGACCCTCGCAGATTTCCACGGTGTCGCCGGCCCGAAAGTAGACGTTGATCTCGCGATCGTCCGGGCTGGCGGCGGCATTGTGGCGCAGCGCGTCGATCAGGGCGTCATCGACCGGCAGGGGCTGATCGCCGAACGTCACCAGACGCAGCACGCCCCGGGTCGAGCGGATCGGCCGCCAGTTGCTGGCCAGCCGGTCGAGTCGGATGAACAGGTAATAGGGAAACAGCGGCTCGTCGATCCAGCACAGCCGGCCTCGACGCTTCTTCTGGACCTGCAGTACCGGATGAAAGATCTCGTAGCCCTGGTTGGCCAGATGCTCGGTGGCGCGGAACGATTCCCCGCCCTTGCACTGGATCAGGTACCAGTGGGGAATGGCCCGACTGTCGATCTCCGTGGAAACGCTGTGGGATTCGCTCATCTCGCTTTTGACACCATGGCTGGGATGACTCGCGGGGGCGGCATTGATTCGGCGACGGGGAACCGCGTAAGTTAGCCGCTTGCCGCCACCCCTTCATCCTAACATCGATGGCGTGGACGTTCGCCCTCGGCAGCGTCCCGTCCGGCAGGAGGCCGACATGCCCGACTCCCCCCGCCGCTCCTGGCGCCAGGCCCTGAGCGTCTATCGCCGTGCCCCCGTCGTCGCCATGCTGTTTCTCGGCTTTGCCGCCGGCCTGCCCTTCCTGCTGGTCTTCTCGACGCTGACCGCCTGGCTGCGCGATGCCGGCGTCGAGGTCGCGGCGATCGGCTTCTTTTCGTGGATCGGCATGCTGTATTCGATCAAGCTGTTCTGGGCGCCGGTCATCGACCGGCTTCCGCTGCCGATCCTGACCCGCCGCCTGGGCCAGCGCCGCGGCTGGATGCTGCTCGCCCAGCTGGTGATCGCCGGGGCGCTGGCGGCGCTGTCCGGTCTCGACCCGCGCCAGGACCTGCCGCTGGTCGCTGCCTTCGCCCTGCTGGTGGCCTTCGGCTCGGCCACCCAGGATATCGTCATCGACGCCTTTCGCATCGAGTCTGCCGAGGAGCGCATCCAGGCGGCGATGGCCTCGACCTACATCATCGGTTATCGCGGCGGCCTGCTGGCCGCCGGTGCCGGCGCCCTGTACATCGCCGACCTGGTGTCCTGGCAGGCCGCCTACCTGACCATGGCCGGGCTGGTCGGCGTGGGCATGCTGACGGTGCTGTCGCGACCCGAGCCGCCGCGCTCGACACTCGGCGTGCCCTGGCAGCACGAGCCCCGCGTGCGCCGCTTCCTGCACGCCCAGCGGCATCGTCCCCGGCGCTGGCGGCGCTTCGGCGCCTGGGTGGTGGGCGCGGTGATCTGCCCCTTCACCGACTTCTTCACCCGCTACGGGCGGCAGGCCATCGGATTGCTGGCACTGATCGGGCTGTTCCGCCTGAGCGACCTGTCGATGGCCGCCATGGCCAACCCGCTGTACATCGACCTGGGCTTCTCGCTGGCCGAGATCGCCAACGTGACCAAGGTGTTCGGCATCGCCATGAGCATCGCCGGCGGGGTAGTCGGCGGGCTGCTGGTGGTGCGTTACGGCATCGCCCGGATGCTGCTGGCCGGCGCCGTGCTCGCCGCGGCCACCAACCTGCTGTTCGCCGCGCTGGCCGGCCTGGGGGCCCAGCTGCCCATGCTGGTGGTGACCATCATGGGCGACAACCTGGCCAACGGGCTGGCCAGCACGGTGTTCATCGCCTTTCTCTCGAGTTTGACCTCGCGGGCCTACACCGCCACCCAGTATGCGCTGTTCTCGTCGCTGATGACCCTGCCGGGCAAGTTCATCGGCGGCTTTTCCGGAGTGGTGGTGGCCAGCCAGGGGTACGCGGTCTTCTTCCTGTGGTCCACCCTCATCGGCCTGCCGGCGATCGCCCTGGCCTGGTGGCTGGGGCGCGATCCGAGCCGGATTCCGGCGGCCGCCACCGAGGACGGCGCGCGTTGATCAGCGCCCGCCGGAGCGCTCGGCCAGCCGTTGGCGCTGTTCCGCCAGCCACTGGAGCGCGCCGCGGGTGGCCACCCACTGGTCGCGCATCAGCGCGCGATACTGCCAGGCCTCGGCCTTGGTGCCGGGCTCGGGCACTTCCACGGCCAGCGGTACCGGCCGGGGATTGTCGGCACACAGCATGGCGACGACATGGGCGTTGAGCGCATCGACCGCGTCCAGGGCCTCCTCGGCGGCATCGAAACGCTCCAGCCGGTACAGGGCCAGGACGCGC
Organism: Modicisalibacter tunisiensis; assembly: GCF_020148005.1. Classification (GTDB taxonomy): domain Bacteria; phylum Pseudomonadota; class Gammaproteobacteria; order Pseudomonadales; family Halomonadaceae; genus Modicisalibacter; species Modicisalibacter tunisiensis. The sequence goes on from NZ_JAGXFD010000001.1 coordinate 2,840,176, forward strand.
CCCATCAGCACGCCGAGCAGCGGTGCTTCCTCTTCTCCCGTCGGCTGGTCGCTGAGGGCCAGCGCCTCGCTATCGCGGCCCTCGCGCAGCAGCTGGTCCAGCACCAGTTCGCGCAGCCCCAGGCTGTCGTTCTCGTCGAGCACCAGCAGGCGCTCGGCCAGCCGACGGGAACGCTGCCGATCGCCGCGTTCCATGCCCACCACCAGTGCCAGTCCGGCCCGCAGCAGCACGGCATTGTCGGCCACGTCCCAGACGAAGGGCGCCGCGTGCGCCTCGATCTGCTCCAGCCAGCGCTCGAAGCGCGCCGCCAGGGGGGCGAAGAAGCTCTCCGCCATCCACGGCAGGCTGCCGAAGCGACTCGCCAGGGCCATGCTCAGGGTCTGCACCACGGCCGGGGAATCCAGCCATTCGGGGTGGGCGCACAGGGCATTGAGCCAGTCGCCGGCCTGCGGCCAGGGGTCCGCCTGGAAGCCCAGCGCCGCCTCCTCGTCCACGTCGACGCCGAACACCTCGCGCCAGGCGGCGAAGAAGGTGTCCTCGCGCGCCGTCGAGTGGTATTCGGTACCCTCGTCACCAATCTCGAACTGCAGGCGCGGGGCGGTGGTCAGCGCTTCGAGCAGCGCCTGGAGTCCCATCAGCGGCTCGGCCAGCGCTTCCTCGGAGTTGACCATCTGCTCGGCCAGGGTCGCGCCGGGATTGTCGGCCAGGTCGGCCAGGAACTGCAGCTGCTCGCCATCCAGGTCGCCCTGGCGGGCCAGGCGACGGAACCAGAAGTTCGCCCGTTCACGGGCCTCCTGCGGATGCCCCTCGTGGAGCAGCAGCATGGCCTCGATGTAGGCCAGGGTCGGCGAATCGGGGAGGGTCTGCTGGGCCCGCACGAAGGCCTCGCGAGCGCTGGCCAGATCGTCGCTGTCCAGGTGCATCAGGCACAGCCGCTCCAGCGCCACGCCGCGCAGGAACAGCGGCCCCCGCTCGAGGATGGCATCCAGCAGCGCGGCCCGCTTGCGGTTGAAGCCGCGCTCCTGGTAGAGCTCGATCAGCAGCTCGAAGGCCGGCTCGGCCTGCTCGGGCAGGTGATCCCAGTCGGCGGCCTGGAAGAGGGTCTCGAGAATCTGCTGGGCGCGGCCACGCTGGCCGCCCTCGGCGGCGATCAGGCCGGCTTCCAGCAGGGCCTGGGCAGGCGCCCGGCCGCTTTCCAGCGCGGCCTTTAGGGTATCGCCCTTCCAGTCGCGCAGCGACAGCATCCACATCAGGTGCGGCGGCACCGCGCCCGGCAGGCTCACGGCCCCGCAGCAGTGCTTCATCTTGCGCCCCGAGTCGCACCAGCAGGGTTCGTTGCGCCCCGGCCGGGCCAGCGGTTCACAGGCGAAGTCCAGCCGTTCCAGCGGTGTCTGGTTCCACAGCTCCGGCGCCAGTGCCTGCGCCTGGGCGATGTTGCCGCCCAGATACCCGACGCCCTCGTCACGGGCCCAGGCCATCAGCGAGGGATAGTGTTCATCCGCCCGGATCGCCGCCAGGGCGCCCCCGGCATACCCCAGCAGCTGCTCTACCCACATCGCCAGCATTGCACCCCTCCTCGGCAAATCCGCCCATTCTAGCACGCCCCGTGCAGCCGACTCACCAACGCTGGCGCGCCTGCCCCGGCGGTGCTAGGGTAGCGCCCTGTTCCGGTCTGCCTACCCCCGCTCGAGGACTCTTCGCGTTGCGCCTGCCGTTCCGTCGTGACCCATCTTCCCACGAAACCCCGCAGGTACGCCTGGAGCGCGAAGGCCGCGACGAGATCCGACGCATCACCGCCGCCGTGGAGAAGGTCCCCTGGACGGTGAGCCTGCTGCAGATCCTGTGGACCGCCGGCCCGGTGACCCTCCTCGGCGCCTGGGGCGGCTACCTGCTGGGCTACGGCAAGGCGCCCACCGCCGACAACTACATCTTCTTCATCTCCTACACGGTGATCACCGGCGCCGCGGGCATCATCGCCAACCTGGTGCACAACCTCACCGGCGGGCGACGGGCGGAGCGTACCGCCCAGAAGGTCGAACGTGTCATCAAGAGCCTGCCGGAGCTGCTGCTGGCGACCCGCAACCTGATCGTCGAAAGCCTCGAGGGCGACGCCCGCCGCCGCGAGGCCGCCGCCATGCTGCTGCGCAAGCAGGACCTGTCCCCCGAGGGGGTCGAGCTGGCCGCCATCGAACTGCTCGACGACCGCGACAGCGCGCGCATCATCACCCAGATCGACATCTATCGGCGCGCCGGGCTGCATGCCCGCATCCGCGACCTGGTGGCACGCTATCGCGATACCCTGGAGCCGCAGTTCGCCGCGATCGCCGAGCTCGCCCCGGCAGCCACCACACTGCTGCGCGAGCGCTTCGAGGGCCGCGCCCCCAACCTCCGCCAGGGCGTGCCGCGCGACACCAACTTCATCGAGCGCGTGCTGGCCGCCATCGAGCAGGACAACGAGCTGCTGATGACGCTGCAGGATGTCGAGGAGATGCTGATCCTGGCCTTCGAGCTGATCAGCGGGCGCCGGATCCCCATGCTGACCTTCGAGTACCGCGGCCGCTGGCGGCTGGCCCAGGCGCTGGACGGCCTCGAGGAGGCCCGGGCCCGCTACCGCATCGCCCAGGCCACCGCCCTGTCGCGTCTCAAGGCACTCACCGCTTACCTGGCCGAGCAGTCCGGCACCCTGGTCGAGCATGCCGCCGCCGGGCTGCGCGCCGAGGTGCTGCTCGAGCGCTCGCTGCAGGCCATGGACGCGCTGGCCGAACAGATCCATCACCTGGCGCCGGTGGTGGCCCGGGGCCTGACCGACCGGCGCAGCCAGCTGCGCCAGAAGGCCGACCTGCTGACCAACGCCATCCGCCTCTACAAGTCGGCCTACAACGCCTACGAAGCGGTCGGTCGCAGCCATGCCCAGCTGATCAAGCGCTCCGAGCGCTGGGAACGCATCAGCAGCCGCCTCGGCGATCAGGATACCCGGCTGCGTCTGGGCCCGGGGCGGCGCGGCCTGCGCATCCGCGAACACGTCATCGCCCTGGACGACGCCGCCAAGGCCGAGGTCTGCAAGCATCTCGCCCGCCACCTGAAGGAAGCCGGCATCGAGATGCCGCGTCACGCCCGTGCCCAGCAGGTGGAACGTGACACCCTGCTCACCGTCGGCGTGGACGCCGCCAAGCGCCTGGCAATCGAGATCGCCCTGGCCCTGGAGCCCCATATCCAGCTGTCGCACGCGGAGGTCCAGCGCGCCATCAACGGCTCCAACGCCGCCGACTTCGGCCAGCTCGAACCCAACCTGTCGGCCGCCACCAAGGCGGCGCTGGGCTCGGCCATGGTCAAGGAGATCGAGGTCAGCCTTTCGCGTACCGCCGAATCCCTGGCGCTGGCGCTGGTGCGCCACTACCGGGTCGATCTCGACCCCGCCGCCCGGCGCTTTCTGATCGAGCACTACGGCGCCCGCGAACAGACCCTCGACATGCTGGTCAACTACCAGGCCAGCCATGCGCACAGCGACAATCGCGGCGTGAGCTTCCTGAGCCAGCGCCCGCTGGCGATCGGCCCCCCGCGCCGCGACTGGTACCGGGCCCTGGTCCAGGCCAAGCGCGCCCTCGGTTGAAACCGTCAGCCCGGGGATGCACCATCCCTGTCGGCTCGGGCATACTGGACGCCCATCCAGCCATATGGCGCCATACTCACCACCATGCGCTTGATCATCGCCGAAAAGCCCAGCCTGGCCCGCGCCATCGCCGACGCCCTGCCAGGCAGAACGCAGCGCCGGGACGGTGCCCTCGAGGTCGGCGACACCTGGGTCAGCTGGTGTCTCGGCCACCTGCTGGAGCCGGCCCCGCCGGATGCCTATGACCCGCGCTACAAGCAGTGGCGGCTCGACCACCTGCCGATCGTTCCCGAACGCTGGCGTCTGGTGCCGCGTCACAAGGCCCGCGGCCAGCTCAAGGTACTGCGTGACCTGCTCAAGCGCGCCGACAGCCTGGTGCATGCCGGCGATCCGGACCGGGAAGGTCAGCTGCTGGTGCAGGAGGTCATCGAGCACCTCGGCTGGCGGGGGCCGGTGGCGCGGCTGCTGATCAGCGACCTCAACCGGCCGGCGGTGACCCGCGCACTGGCCGCGCTGCAGGACAACCGCCGCTATCAGCCGCTCTACGAGGCGGCCCGGGCGCGTTCGCGGGCCGACTGGCTCTACGGCATCAACCTCTCCCGCGCCTGGACCCTGACCGGCCGCCAGGCGGGGCATGACGGCGTGCTGTCGGTGGGCCGCGTGCAGACGCCGGTACTCGGCCTGGTGGCCCGCCGCGACATCGACATCGCCCGCTTCGAGCCGCGCCCGTATCACGTGCTGTGGGCCGACCTGACGGTGGCCGCCGGCGAGCTGCGTGCCTGGTGGCAGCCGGGGGAACACCACCCGCTCGACGACCAGGGACGCCTGCTCGCCCGGGCCCCGGCCGAGGCGCTGCTGGCCCGGCTGCCCGGCGCCGAGGGGCGGCTGACCCGGCTGGACGCCCGGCGCAAGCGCCAGAGCGCGCCCCTGCCCTATTCGCTGTCGGCCCTGCAGGTCGACGCCGCCCGCCGCCACCGCTTCTCCGCCCAGCAGGTGCTGGATGTCTGCCAGGCGCTCTACGAGCGCCATCAGCTGATCACCTACCCGCGTTCGGACTGCCGCTACCTGCCCGAGGAGCACCGCGCCGGCATGGGCACCCTGCTGGAGCGCGCCGGGGCGGGCGACGCGACCCTGCGCGACTGGCTGGCCGGCACCGACTTCACGCGGCGTCCCCGGGCCTTCGACGATGCCCGGGTCGGCGCGCACCATGCCCTGGCGCCGACCGGCAAGCCCTTCGCGCCCGAGCGCCTGTCGCCCCCGGAAGCGGCGATCTACCGACTGATCGCCCGCAACGTCATCGCCCAGTTCTACCCGATGCTGGAAACCCGCGAGGTCAAGGCCGAGTTCACGATCCTCGACGAGACCTTTCGCGCCCAGGGCCGCGAGATCCTGGTCGCCGGCTGGAAGCCGCTGTTCACCAGCCGCGACGAGGCCCCGCCCCTGCCGGCGCTGACCGAGGGCGAGCCGGTCACGGTGACGAACGCCGACATCGACGACAAGCTGACCCGCCCCCCGGAACCCTTCACCGACGCCAGCCTGATCAAGGCGATGATGAACATCGCCCGCTATGTCGAGGAACCGGCGGTCAAGCGGACCCTGCGCGACACCGACGGCCTGGGCACCGAGGCGACCCGCGCCACGATCATCGAGACGCTGCTCAAGCGCGGCTACCTGGTGCGCCAGAGCGGCAACCTGCGCGCCACTGCCACCGGACACGCCCTGATCCAGGCTCTGCCCGATGCGGCGACACGGCCCGAGCGCACCGCCCTCTGGGAGCAGCGCCTGCGGACCATCGCCGAGGCAGAAGAGGCACCCGGGCCGTTCCTCGACGGGCTGCTCGCGGACCTGCGCGAGCTGCTGGCCGCCGCCGATGCCGGCCGCATGCGCCAGGCCCTCGGCGAGACCCGTGGCCTGGGGCCGACGCCGAAGAAGCCGGCCTCCGGTAAGCCGGCCTCCGGTAAGCCGGCCTCAAAAAAAGCAAAAGCCTCGTCGCGTCGTCGGCGCTCCAGTCAATCCGGCAGTAGTGACATGACCGGCAAGTCCACACGGCGCGGGACGCGCCGCACCACCCGGCAGGGAGAGGACACATGACCACCGACCCTCGCTGGCTGATACTCGGCGCCGGCGCTCTCGGCCGGCTGCTGGCGGCACGCCTGGCCGAACGACAGCCCTCGATCCTGATCGGCCGCCGTACCGGCTCAAACCCGCTCATCATGACGACCCCGGAGGGAGAGGTTCGCCGGCACGCGGTGGTGCGCCTCACCCTCGCCGAGGCGCCGCGCCGACCGGCCCTGATCCACGTCACCACCAAGAGCCATGCGGTGGACGCCGCGCTCGACCAGCTGGCCGCCCGGGTGGCCGCCGATACCCCGGTGGTGCTGTGGCAGAACGGGTTTCAGGCCCAGCCCAGGGCGACCCGGCGCTGGGCCGGCCCGGTACTCTGCGCGGTGACCAGCGAAGGCGCCTACACACACGGCGAGGACGGGGTGGTGCATGCCGGCCATGGTCTGACCCACCTGGGCCACCTCGAGGGTCGCTACCCGGAACTGGCGACACGCACCAGCGCGACCCTGACCGCCGCCGGCCTCGAGACACGGGCCTGCGACGATATCCGCCGCCGGCTGTGGCACAAGCTCGCCGTCAACGCCGCGATCAACCCGCTGGTGGCGATTCACCGCATTCGCAACGGCGAGCTGCGCGCCCCGGCGTATCGTCCTCGTGTCGAGGCGATCGTTGCCGAAGTGGCGACCCTCATGGCCGCCGAGCAGATCGAGCCGCCGGAAACCGGCTGGCAGGCCCATGTCTGGGGGGTCATCGAGGGCACGGCCAACAATCGCGCCTCGATGCTGCAGGACGTGCTGGCCGGACGTCGTACCGAGCGCGATGCCATCCTCGGCCCGCTGCTCGAGGCCGCGCGGCGCCACGGCCTGAGCGTGCCGGCACTGGAACGACTCCGGGACGACACGCCGCAATAGGACTCAACGCAATAGTTCTCGAAATGGCAGCCAGGTGTGATCTCTCGGCAGGTTATTCATCCGGCGTCTGCCGTAGGAGCGACTTCAGTCGCGATGAATCCGCCACCAAGATTTCACGTTGGCAAGGCATTAAGATAACGGTATAAAAAGCGGGTAAGCCCTCGCACCGGTGACCGACACTCGTGGCAAACACGGGCGAAGGGGTGGCGACCGTACGCAAGTGGGGCCGGGAGTTGATCCCCGGCCCCGCTTTTCGCCTGAACTCACCGGCGTCGTGTCAGCCGGTGTTGCGCAGCCCCGCGGCGATGCCCGCCATGGTCACCATCAGCGCCCGCGACAGCGCCGGGCTGATCGCCCCGTCGGCATCCCGGTTGCGCTGCAGCAACTCGGCCTGCAGGCCGTGCAGCGGGTCGATGTAGGGGTTGCGCACGTCGATCGCCTGACGGATCAGCGGCGTGCCCTCGAGCAGCTCCTGCTGATCGAGGATCGACAGCAGCACGCCGTGCAGGCGCTCGAGGCGCTCGCGCAGGGAGCGGCCCAGCTGCTGGAGCGCCGGCTCGTCGACCAGGCGCTGCTCGTAGTAGGCGGCAATGCCCAGGTCGGCCTTGGCCAGCAGCATCTCCAGCATGTCCAGATAGGTGCCGAAGAACGGCCAGCGATGGCGCATCTCGCGCAGCCGATCGAGCCCGTCGGGTTCCTCCAGACGCCGCGCGAAGGCCTCACCGCTACCCAGCCAGGCCGGCAGCATCAACCGCGTCTGGGTCCAGGCGAAGATCCAGGGGATCGCCCGCAGCGATTCCACCCCGCCTTCCGAACGCCGCTTGGCCGGCCGCGAGCCCAGGGGCAGGCGACCCAGGGCCCCTTCCGGGGTCACGGCGCGGAAATAGGGAACGAAATCCGGATCCTCGCGCACCACGCTGACATAGGCACCGTGGGCGATCTCGGCCAGCCGGTCCATCTCCTCGCGCCACTCGGGTTCGGGAGACGGCGGCGGCAGCAGCGTGGCCTCGAGCACCGCGCAGGCGTAGATCTCCATCGAGCGCAGGGCGATGTCCGGCTGACCGAACTTGAACCGAATCATCTCGCCCTGCTCGGTGACGCGCAGGCTGCCGTTCACCGAACCCGGCGGCTGCGAGAGGATGGCCGCATGGGCCGGGCCGCCGCCGCGGCCCACGGTACCGCCGCGGCCATGGAACAGGGTCAGGTCGACGCCGTGACGCCGGCATATCTCGACCAGCGTTTCCTGGGCCCGGTACTGGGCCCAGGCGGCGGCCAGCTGACCGGCATCCTTGGCCGAATCCGAGTAGCCGATCATCACTTCCTGACTGTCGCCGGCCATCTCGCGGTAGCCAGGCAATGACAGCAACCGGTCGATCACCGCACCGGAGCGATCCAGGTCATCGAGCGTCTCGAACAGCGGCGCGATGGGCAGGCGCACGTCGCCGCCCACCTCCTTCATCAGCAGCGCCACCGCCAGCACGTCGGAGGGCTGGCCGGCCATCGAGATGATGTAGGTGCCCAGCGCCTCGCGGTGTTCCCGGGCGATCACCCGGAAGGTGTCGATGACCTCGCGGGCCTCGGTGGAGCAGTCCCAGCGCCGTGGAATCAGGGGCCGCGGCGAGGCCAGCTCCTCGAGCAGGAACGCCTGGCGCTGCGCTTCATCCCAGGCCTGGTAGTCGCCAACCCCCAGGTAGCGGGTCAGTTCGTCGAGCATCTGTGTGTGGCGGCTGGACTCCTGGCGAATATCCAGCTTGGTCAGCGACACGCCGAACACCGCCACCCGCCGCAGGGTATCGAGCAACGCGCCGTTGGCGATGGTGTCCAGTCCCACGTCGCACAGCGAGCGGTAGCAAGTCAGCAACGGCGCATAGAGCTGATCGCGGGTTTCGATGATCGGCCCGCCCTCGAAGCTGCGCCCGTCGAGACACGCCTTGGCCCAGTCGCGAGTGGCCTCGACTCGCGCCAGCAACCGCCGGATCAGCGCCCGATAGGGCTCGGGCTCATCGCCGACCTCGGCCTTGAGGGCGCTGTTGGCCTTCCACATCGACAGTTCGGACTTGAGCTGTTCCAGATCGCGCAGATACAGGTCCGCGGCCATCCAGCGCCCGAGCAGCAGCACCTCGCGGGTGACCCTGGCGGTGACGTTGGGATTGCCGTCACGGTCGCCACCCATCCACGAGGCAAAGCGCAGCGGCGAGGCATCCAGCGGCAGCCGCTCCCCGGCGGCATCCAGCAGCAGGTTGTCGAGATCGCGGTGGAAGTCGGGCACCGCCTGCCACAGCGAGTTCTCGATCACCGCGAAGCCCCACTTGGCCTCGTCGACCGGCGTCGGCCGCTCGTGGCGAATCTCGTCGGTGTGCCAGGCCTGGCTGATCAGTTCCTGAAGACGCCCCTGAACCCGGGTGGCCTTCTCGGGATAGTCGACCGCGCCTTCCATCGCCGTCAGGCAGTCGTCGATGGCGTCGTACTTCTGGATCAGGGTACGCCGGATGACCTCGGTGGGGTGCGCGGTCAGCACCAGTTCGACGCGCATGCCGGCCAGGGTCTCGATCAACTGGCGCGGCGAGTAGCCGGAGCGCCCGATGCGCTCGAACAGCTCGCCGAGCACCGGCTGGGAGCCCGGCTTGTAGTCCTCGACGCGGCGGAACCGGGCCCGGTAATGCTGCTCGGCGATGTTGGCCAGGTTGAGGAACTGGTTGAAGGCCCGGGTCACCGGCAGCAGGTCCTGATCGGGCAGCGCACGCAGGTACTCGATCAGCTCGCGCTGAGAGCCGCCCTCCCCCTGGCGGCCCCGCTTGGCCAGCCCGCGGATCGCCTCGATCTTGTCGACGAAACCGTCGCCGAGGTCGTCGGCGATGGTATGCCCCAGGCTGTCGCCCAGGATGCGCACGTTGTCGCGCAATGATTCGTGCAGGTCATCACTCATTGTTGTGGCTCTCCTCGGGATGATGATGTTCCCGCCGCTTGGCCTCTTCCCAGTGCCGATCCATCTCCGCCAGGGAGGCCTCGTCGGGCTGCCGGCCGTCGGCGGCCAGCGCCCGCTCGACATGCCGGAAGCGGCGCTCGAACTTGGCATTGGTGGTGCGCAGGGCCTGCTCGGGGTCGGCGCCCAAGCGCCGCGCCAGGTTGACCACGGCAAACAGCAGGTCGCCGACTTCCGCGCGCGCTTCCTCGGTCTCGCCCGCGTCCAGGGCGCCTTCGACCTCGCCGAGTTCCTCGCGGATCTTGGCCAGCACGCCCTGCTCGTCGGGCCAGTCGAAGCCCACCCGGGCGGCGCGCTTGCTCAGCTTGGCGGCGCGCGACAGCGCCGGCAGCGTGCGCGGCACATCGTCGAGCACCGAGACGGCATCACGTTCACGGCGCTCGTCGGCCTTCAGCGCCTCCCAGCGGGACTTGACCTGACGCGTCTCGACCTCGGCCGCGCTCACGCCCTCGCGACGCGAGGCCAGGGTACCCTCGGGGAAGACATGTGGATGGCGGGCGAGCATCTTGGCGGTCAGGGCGTCGACCACGTCGTAAAAGTCGAAGCGTCCCTCCTCCTCGGCGAACCGGCTGTAGTAGACCACCTGGAACAGCAGATCGCCCAGCTCGCCGGGCAGCTCGTCGTAGGCCCGGCGTTCGATGGCATCGGCCACCTCGTAGGCTTCCTCGAGGGTGTGGGGGACGATCGAGTCCCAGTCCTGCTTGACGTCCCAGGGGCAGCCCTGGACGGGATCGCGCAGCACCGCCATCAGGGTCAGCAGGTCGTCGAGATCATGGCGATGAGCGCTCATGGCCGTCCTCCCTTGCCGGCGCCGTTGCGCAGGCGCTTGACGTCGATGACGTTGGGCAGCTGCTGGATGCGCGAGAAGATCCGCCCCAGCGACTCCAGGCCGTCGACCTCGAGGGTAATGTGCAGCCGCGCGACGTTGTCGTCCTTGTTGGTCCGGGTGTTGACGCCGAGCACATTGACCCGGTCGTGGCTGAGCACATGGGTCACGTCGCGCAGCAGCCCGGAACGGTCCCAGGCCTCGATCTCGATGTCCACCGGGTACTGGGTGCGTGCCTGGTCGCCCCACTCCACGTCGACGATGCGCCCCGGCTCCTCGCTGCGCAACTGCAGGATGTTCGGGCAGTCCTGGCGGTGGATGGTGACACCGCGCCCCTGGGTGATGTAGCCGATGATCTGTTCGCCGGGCACCGGGTGGCAGCAGTTGGCCATGATGGTCTTGAGATTGCCCACGCCGAGCACGGTGATGCCCTCGCCGGGGCTCTTCGGCGAGCGCCGGGGCTTGGCCAGCAGGCGATCGAGCTGCTCCTCGTCATCGGTGTCGCCGAACAGCTGCTGGGCCTGGTGCAGCACCTGACCGATGCGCAGATCGCCCGCGCCGATGGCCGCGTACATGTCGTCGGGCGAGCCGTAGTTGACCGCGCCGGCCAGGGTGGCGAGGTCCAGTCCCTCGAGGTCGAGGCGCCGGAACTCCTTCTCGAACAGCGCCCGGCCCTCCTCGAGATTCTGCTCCCGGGCCTGATGCTTGAACCAGGACTGGATCTTGGACCGCGCCCGGGAGGTCTTGACGTAACCCAGGCTGGGGTTGAGCCAGTCGCGGCTGGGGCCCCCGCGGGTGGCGGTGAGAATCTCGACCTGCTGGCCGGTCTTCAGGCGGTAGGTCAGCGGCACGATGCGACCGTCGACCTTGGCCCCCCGGCAGCGATGGCCGATCTCGGTATGCACGCGGTAGGCGAAGTCGATCGGCGTGGCGACCCGCGGCAGGTCGATGACATGCCCGTCGGGGGTGAACACGTAGATGCGATCCGGCGCCACGTCGCTGGACAGCCCCTCGCGCAGGTCGCCGAGGTCGCCCACCTCGTCCTGCCACTCCAGCACCTGGCGCAGCCAGGCGATCTTCTCCTCGTAGCTGCGGCTCTTGCCGCCCACGTCGTGGCCCTTGTAGCGCCAGTGGGCGCAGACCCCCAGCTCGGCCTCCTCGTGCATGGCGAAGGTGCGAATCTGGATCTCCAGCACCTTGTTCTCGGGGCCGATGAGCGCGGTGTGCAGCGACTGGTAGCCGTTCTTCTTGGGGTTGGCGATGTAGTCGTCGAACTCGTTGGGCACGTGATGCCAGCGCGAATGCACGATGCCCAGCGCGGTGTAACAGTCGGCCACCTCGGGCACCAGGATGCGCACGGCACGCACGTCGTAGACCTGCGAGAAGTCGATGTGCTTGCGCTTCATCTTGCGCCAGATGGAATAGATGTGCTTGGCGCGGCCGCTGACCTCGTAGCGATGGATATGATTCTGCTCGAGCAGCTGCTTGAGGGTGGCCACCACGTCCTGGATGTAGTGATCGCGATCCACGCGCTTCTCGGCCAGCAGCCGGGCGATGGTCTTGTAGTCGTCCTCGTGCAGGTAACGGAACGACAGGTCCTCGAGCTCCCACTTGAGGTGACCGACGCCCAGCCGGTGGGCCAGCGGCGCATAGATGTCGAACACTTCGCGGGCCACGCTGAGCTGCTTCTCACGCGGGGCGTCACGCACCTGACGCAGGGCGCAGGTGCGCTCGGCGATCTTGATCAGCGCCACCCGCACATCGTCGATCATGGTCACCAGCATCTTGCGCAGGTTCTCCTGCTGGTTGTGCTGGGACATGCCGTGGCTGGGCGTCTGCTGCTGGCTGATCGCGGCCATGTTGAGCACGCCGTCGATCAGCCGCGCCACCCCGGCACCGAAGCGTTTCTCGATCGCCGCCAGGCCGATCTGTCCCTCGCGAACGGCGCGATAGAGCACGGCGGCTTCCAGCGCCTCCTGGTCGAGACGCAGCTCGCCGAGGATATCCGCCATCTCGAGTCCGGTGCGGAAGCTGGAGCCGTCCTCCAGCCACGCCTTGTGCGGCTTTTCCGTCTCGCGGGCGAGGCGCTGGGAGAGTTCGCAGGCCGACTTGAGCTCGTCCACGTCGCGCAGGGTGACGTCATCCTGCAGGCGCGCCAGCCAGCGATCGATATCGACCTGTCCATCGCCGTCGAGGGGTTGATCTTCGCGAACCTTGACCATGATTGTCTGGGTGCCTCTTCCTATTGTTCGATGCGACGATGTCGCCCCATCCGCTCATCCTGCGCGTTCGAACAGCAGCATCGACTCGAGATGCGCCGTCTGCGTGAACATGTCGGCCACGGCGGCGCGACGCAGCCGGTAGCCGCCATGCACGAGACGTGCCGCATCGCGGGCCAGGGTCGCCGGATCACAGGCCACGTAGAGCACGCGCGGCACCGCCGACGACGCCAGGGCGTCACAGGCCGCCTCGGCACCCTCGCGGGGCGGGTCCAGCACCACGATGTCGGGCACGTCACGCCAGTCCGGGGCGATGCCGAGGTCGTGGGTGCGTGCCGTGACATTGGTCAGGCCGTTGGCCAGCGCATTGTCACGCAGTCGCTGCACCATCGCGGCGCTGCCCTCCAGTGCCGTCACCTCGCCGACCCGGGTCGCCAGCGGCAGCGAGAAGTTGCCGATGCCGGCGAAGAGGTCGTGGACGCGCTCGCCGCCCGTCGGTGCCAGCCACGCCAGCGCCCGCTGCACCAGCTGCCGGTTGACGTCGGCATTGACCTGCAGGAAATCGCCCGGCGCGAAATCCAGGGTGACGTCGCGGGCCCCTCCCTTCAGGGTATAGCGCAGCGTTCCGGGCTTGCCGAGCCAGCGCCAGCCCGGCTGCTCGCGCCCCACCAGCCAGGCCACCGCCACGCCGTGGGTCTCGCCCCAGGCCGCCCAGCGCCGGGCGTCCTCGGCCTGCTCGCGAAGCTGGCGAACCACGACGACGCGTTCCGTCTCGCCGGCCACCAGTTCCAGATGGCCGACGTGCCGCGGCGCCGCCAGGGTCGGCAGCAAGGCGCGCAGCGGCGCGATCAGCGACGCCAGCTCGGGCATCAGTACCGGGCAGTCATCGACGTCGACCAGGTGATGGCTGCCTCGCGCCCGGAACCCGAGATGCACCTCGCCGGCATGGTCGCGGCGCACGCCGAGGCGAGCCCGGCGCCGATAGCCCAGCGGGGCCCCTGCCAGCAGCTCGATGGGCTCCGGTGCCGCGACCCCCTGACGGCGCAGCTGATCGGCCAGCACCTCGCGCTTGTGCTCGCGCTGGGCGGTGACGGCCAGGTGCTGCAGGTCGCAGCCGCCGCAACGGCCGTAGACCGCGCAGGCGGGTGCCACTCGCGCTGCCGCCGTGGTCAGCCGCTCGCGAACATGCGCCTCGTCGTAGCGCTTGCGCGAGGCATGCACCGCCACCGCCACCCGCTCGCCGGGCAGGGCATCGCTGACGAACAGGGTCTTGCCGGCCGCGTCGCGCGCCACGCCGCGGCCGTCATGCGAGAGGCGCTCGATCTCCACCGCCCCTCCGGATACGGCGGTTCCGTCCGATATCGCCGGCCCCTGACGGTGCCGGCGCGCCTTGCGCGGCGTGCGCCGCTCGCCCAGTCGACTCATGTCAGGCCTCGGGGGCGAACAGGCCCGTGGACAGGTAGCGATCGCCCCGGTCGCAGACGATGAACACGATCACCGCATTCTCGACCTGCTCGGCGACGCGCAGCGCGCCGGCCAGCGCGCCGCCCGAGGAAACGCCGGCGAGGATGCCTTCCTCGCGCGCCAGACGACGCATGTGTTCCTCGGCCTCGTGCTGGCCGATGTCGAGCACGTCATCGACGCGCGAGGCCTCGAAGATGCTCGGCAGGTAGGCCTGTGGCCAGCGGCGGATGCCGGCGATGCTGGCACCATCCTCGGGCTGCAGGCCGACGATCCGGATCTGCGGATTGCGCTCCTTGAGATAGCGCGATACCCCCATGATCGTGCCGGTGGTGCCCATCGAGCTGACGAAATGGGTGATGCCGCCGGCGGTCTGCTCCCAGAGCTCCGGCCCTGTGGTGCGGTAGTGCGCCAGCGGGTTGTCCGGGTTGGCGAACTGGTTGAGCGGCTTGCCCTCGCCCCGGGCGACCATCTCGTCGGCCAGGTCGCGGGCGCCTTCCATGCCCTGTTCGCCGGTGACCGTGATCAGCTTCGCGCCATAGGCCGCCATGGCCTGCTTGCGCTCGCTGGAGGCGCTGTCGGGCATGATCAGCACCATGCGATAGCCCTTGATGGCGGCGGCCATCGCCAGGGCGATGCCGGTGTTGCCCGAGGTGGCCTCGATCAGGGTGTCGCCCGGGGCGATCTCGCCCCGGGCCTCGGCTTCACGAATCATCGACAGGGCCGCACGGTCCTTGACCGAGCCCGCCGGGTTGTTGCCCTCCAGCTTGGCCAGCAGCGTGTTGTTGCGACCGGCTCCGATACGCTGCAGGCGGACCAGCGGCGTGTTGCCGACGACATCCTCGAGGGTGGGAAAGTGCATGACGGTTTCCTTCTGCGCCGGGGCGAGCTGTCATTCGGCGAGCGCCCGAACGGTGAATAAGAACTTGCCGCATTATATCGTCGCCGCCCGGTGGTGGACAGGCGGGGGGACGGTCTGTGGCATACTGGCGAGCCATGACACGCCTTCGGAATCTCGCCCCATGACCCTGTGGTTGCGCCTGCTGCTGGCCTTGCTGGTCATTCCCTGGCTGCTGATGCTGGCGCTGGGCGGCTGGCAGTTCGCCGCGGACGATCGCCAGCGCCGCGAGGCGCTGGTGACCCGCATCGAGGACGGCGTCAGGCTGCTCGCGCCCGCTCTCGCCGAGGCCCGTGACACGGTGACGCCGACACCCCGGGCGGCGCCGCTCGAGCGGCTGGCCCGGCTGACGGATGTGGCCGACGTCCGTTGGCGCGACAGCGGCTCGGCAGACAGCACGCCTCCCGCCCGGACGAGCCTGATCCGACGAGACGGGCGGACGCATGTGATCGTGCCGCTGCCCGGGGTGGCCTCCCCCGCCGCCTGGCTGGACGTGACGCTCCACGATGGCGCCCTGAGCCTGCCGCGCTACCGACAGCTGGCCGGCTGGGCGATCGCCCTGGCCCTGGCGATGCTGATGCTGGGCCTCACCGCCCTGCTCGTCCCCCGCCGGGCTCTGGCGACTCTCGCCGAACAGCGCCACGTCCTCGAGCGGTTGCGGGCCGGCGACCGCCGCGCCCGTCTGCCGACCGAGGGCCCCCGCGAGCTGGCCCTGCTCTCCCGGGCCATCAACGGGCTCGCCGACACCCTGGCCTCCGGCCGCCACGGCGACACGCCGGTCACCACCGAACTGCGCGCCTCGCTGCAGACCATCGAGCGCCAGAACGCCGAACTCGAGAGCGCGCGCCAGCAGGCCCAGGACGCCAACCGCGTGAAGTCGGAGTTCCTCGCCAACGTCAGTCACGAGATTCGCACGCCGCTCAACGGCATCATCGGCTTCTGTCGCCTGCTCGAGCGCAGCCCGCTGGAGGCACGCCAGCAGGAGTGGCTGGAGAATGTCACCCTGGCGGCCGACAACCTGCTGTCACTGGTCAACGATATCCTCGACTTTTCCAAGCTCGAGGCCGGCAAGCTGTCGCTCGATACCACCAGCCTCGATATCGCCGAGATCATCGACGAGGTGCTGCTCCTCCAGGCCCCCGCGGCCCAGGACAAGGACCTCGAGATGCTGGGCCTGGTCTATGATGACGTACCGGCGACGCTGTCGGGCGACCCGCTGCGCATCCGCCAGATCCTCACCAACCTGGTCCACAATGCCGTCAAGTTCACCGATCACGGCGAGATCCTGGTTCGCGTCCAGGTCGAGGCGGAGCACGGCAGCGACATCGTGCTGGGCATTCGCGTCAGCGACACCGGCATCGGCCTGGCCGAGGAGGTTCGCGACCAGCTGTTCCAGCCGTTCGTGCAGGGCGAGAGCACCCGCTTGAGCCACCCCGGCGGCACCGGCCTGGGACTGATGATCTGCCGGAAGCTGCTCGACCAGATGCACGGCGACATCCGCGCCGACAGCACCCCCGAGGGCGGAACCACCTTCCACGTGACCCTGCCGCTGGGCGTGGTGACCCCGGCTGACGAGCGCCGCCCGGCGCTTGACCTGAGCGGACGGCGGCTGGTACTCCGCGAACCGCACACCCCCAGCCGCCGCGCCCTCGCCCACCTGCTGCACCAGGCCGGTGCCGAGGTAAGGGTGCATGAACGGCCGGTGACGGCCGAATCCCTGCCGATGGACACGGACCTGGTGATCGAGGCCCGATCGAGCGCTCTCGCTGCCGAGACCCGCGCTCGCCTGGAGCGACTGCCCTGCCCCGTGCTGCTGCTGGGCAAGGGCGAGCCGCAGGATGGGGAGGCCACCGCCCTGACCGACCGGCTCCGCTGGTTCACCAAGCCGCTGACGCGGACACGCCTGGCCGCCGCCCTCGACGAGCTGCTGCCGCCCCCGGCCCATCCGCCGGCACCGACCGCCACCGGAGCATCCCGGACCACGGCGCCGGCCCCCCGCGTGATGATCGTCGACGACGTCGCCTCCAACCGCCTGCTGGTCAGCGAGCTGCTGCGCCAACGCGGCATCGAGGGCGCGCTCTGTGCCGACAGCGGCGAGGCGGCCCTGGCCCTGGCCCGCCGGCAGCGCGTCGACCTGGTCCTGATGGACATTCGCATGCCGGGCATGGACGGCATCGCCACCGCGGCGGCACTGCGACGGCTGGGCGGCGCGTGGCGTCACTGCCCGATCGTCGCGCTGACCGCCCACGCCCGGGCCGAGGACACTCGCTCGCTGCTGGATTCCGGCATGCAGGCCGTACTGACCAAGCCGCTCGACGAGCACGCCCTGGGCCGCGTGCTGAGCGACCACCTGGCGCTGCCCCCGTCGCTCGGGCCCGTGGCATCCGGGCATGGCACGACGCTCGAGGACGACGAACTGCCGGTCGTCGATACCGAGCTCGGCATCACCCTGGCGGGGGGGCAACCGGCGCTGGCCGAGCGCATGCTGGCGGCCCTGCTGGAAAGCCTCGACGAGATCGAGGCCGAACTGCGACGGACCTACGCGCTGGACGACGAGAGCGCCTTCCTCGATGCCGTGCACCACCTCAATGGCGCCTGTCGCTACTGCGGCGTGCCGCAGCTGGCCCTGGTGGCCGAAACCCTCGAGTCGCGCCTGCGCGCCCAGGGCCTCGCCAGCGTGGCGGACATCTACGTGACCTTGCTGGAAGCCCTGCAGCGACTGCGCGCCTGGCGCGCCGAGCAGGCACGCCCGGTCACCACCCCCGACGGCGGCGAGCGCTAGTTGTGGTCTCTCGGCAGGTTGTTCATCCGCAGTCTGGCCGTGGGAGCGACTTCAGTCGCGATGAGCGCGCCACCGAGACACCGCTGTCGGGGATGAATCCCCTTCCACAAGCTCCCTTCAGGGCGGCCCCCCTTCCGGCAAGCGTCTCCGGCAGGCCGGTCAGCCTGGATTACTACCCTCCAGTCAGCCGGCGGGGCCTTTCCGTGAACAACCTGATGGGTTTACACAGCTAGTGGTAGTCGTGGTCATCGTGGTCGTGCCCATCCAGGGCGGCCACGAAGCCCGCCTCGTAGCCGGCGACGACCAGACGCTTCATTTCGGCAACCGCCTCCTTGAGCCCCACGAACAGGGCGCGGGCGATGATCGCGTGGCCGATGTTGAGCTCGTTAATGCCGGGAATCGCGGCGATGGGCTCGACATTGTGGTAATGCAGGCCATGTCCCGCATTGACCGTCAGCCCCAGCTCCAGCGCCAGCTCCGCCGCGGCGGCGACCCGCGCATGCTCGAGACGGGCGGTCTCGCCCCGGGCCTCGGCATAGGCGCCGGTATGCAGCTCGATGACCGGGGCGCCGATCTCGTGGGCGGCACGAATCTGCTCGGGGTCGGGGTCGATGAACAGCGACACCTCACAGCCGGCGGCGGCCAGGCGTTCGCAGGCCGGGGCGATCGTGGCCCGACCGCCGACCACGTCCAGCCCGCCCTCGGTGGTCAGCTCCTCGCGCTTTTCCGGGACCAGGCACACGTTCGCCGGCTTCACGCGCTCGGCGAAGGCGACCATCTCCTCGGTCACCGCCATCTCCAGGTTGATGCGCGTGTTGACCACCTCGGCCAGGCGCCGCACGTCGTGCTCCTGGATATGCCGGCGATCCTCGCGCAGGTGCAGCGTGATGCCGTCGGCACCCGCCTCCTCGGCCAGCAGCGCGGCCTGGACCGGATCGGGGTAGCGGGTGCCGCGCGCCTGGCGCAGGGTCGCCACATGGTCGATGTTGACGCCGAGCAGGATGCGGGGAGGCTGCATGGGGATACTCCTTCGGTAAGCCGCAAGATGGAGGGGCATCTTAGCGTCTACCGCCGGCGGCTTACACCTCGCGGTGCTCGCCGCGTCGCCGGGCCACCAGCGCACGCATCAGTTCCCGCGAGCGCAGCGAGCGCTCGCCCAGCAGCGGATCCAGCGCGGAACGCGTCAGCGCCTTGGCGAGCCCGGCCAGCCCCGGGCGCTCCCAGTCGCCCCCGGCCAGCAGCCGCAGGCCGCGCCCGTCCATGCCCCGGTCCGACTCGGTGGGCGCGAAGCGGCGCTGCTCGGGGAGATAGACATAGCGGGACTGCGGATCGAGGGCCCGATCCCCAGAATCGAGGAACACCGGTTCACTGTCGAGGACCTCGAGGAGGCTGATCTCCAGGCGACGCAGGGCCCCGGCACGCTGCGCCGGCACGGTCAGCGCGTCGAGTGCCGCCGTGTAGTAGGCGAAGACGTCCGGCGCCGGCAGCAGGGGCGGCAGCAGCCGGGTCAGCAGCTCATTGGCGTACAGGCCGCACAGCAGACCCTCGCCGGCCAGCAGCGACACCGAGCCACGCGACTCCAGCAGGCGCAGGCGCTTGAGCTCATGGTCGCCCTGCCAGGTGACGTGCAGCGCCGCGAAGGGCTGCAGGCGGCCCCGCGACTTGCTGCCGGCCCGCTGCACACCCTGGGCCACGGCACGCACCCGGCCGTGCTCGAGCGTCAGCAGCTCGACCAGGGCGCTGGTCTCGCGGTAGGGCCGCTTGTGCAGCAGGTAGGCCGGCTGGGGGGTCATGACTGTCTCCCTGACGCCAGACGAGACCTCGCCGAGCGACGATCAGGCAAGGCGAAGAGCGGGGAGAACGCAGAGTTTACCAATGAGTAAATGAGCATTTTGAGCCGCTCTTCAACACAGCATTGATCGAGCGCAGGCAGGTGTCGTCGGCGTCAGTCCAGATCGTACCCCAGACTCTTCAAGGCCCGGTCATCATCCGACCAGCCGCGCTTGACCTTGACCCAGAGGTTGAGCATCACCTTGGCGCCCAGGGCCCGCTCCATCTCGAGCCGTGCCTCGCGGCCGATCTTCTTGATGCGCTCGCCGTTCTCGCCGATCAGGATCTTCTTCTGTCCCGGGCGCTCCACCAGCATCAGCGCGCTGATGTGAATGATCCGCCCCTCGTCGCGGAACTCCTCGATCTCGACGGTCATCTGGTAGGGCAGCTCGTCGCCGAGCTGGCGCATGACCTTCTCGCGCACCAGTTCGGCGGCCAGGAAGCGCTGGCTGCGGTCGGTGATCTGGTCCTCGGGGAAGTAGTGGACCCCCTCGGGCAGGTACTGGGCCACCTCGGCCTCGAGCTCGGGGACATTGGTGCCATGCTTGGCGGAGATCGGCAGGATGGCGGCGAACTCGCGCTTGGCCTGCAGCGACTCCAGCCACGGCAGCAGCGTGCTCTTGTCCTTGAGCCAGTCGACCTTGTTGACCGCGAGGATCACCGGTGCGCGCACATGGGTCAGCTTGTCGAGCACCACGTCGTCTTCCTCGGTCCAGCGGGTCCGATCGACCAGGAAGACCACACAGTCGATATCACGCAGGGCCTGGGTCGCCGCCTGGTTCATGAAGCGGTTGATGGCCTTGTTGCGATCCCGGGACTGGATATGCATGCCCGGCGTGTCGACGTAGATGAACTGCGTCTCGTCCTCGGTCTTGATGCCCATCACCTGATGACGCGTGGTCTGCGGGCGACGCGAGGTGATCGACACCTTCTGCCCGAGGATGCGGTTCATCAGGGTCGACTTGCCGACGTTGGGCCGGCCGACGATGGCCACGAAACCACAGCGTTGCGTCATGAGCGCCCTCCTCGCGGCTCGAGCCGGTGCAAGGCCTGCTCGGCCGCCTGCTGTTCGGCATGCCGGCGGCTGGAGCCGACACCCAGGGTGTGTTCATCGAGCATCGCCACGTGGCACTCGACGGTAAAGGTCTGCGCATGCGCCTCGCCTTCCACCGACACCACCTCGTAGCGCGGCAGCGGCGACTGGCGGGACTGCAGGAATTCCTGAAGCCGCGTCTTGGGGTCCTTCTGGGTATCGTGCAGGTTGATCGACTCGAGCCGCGTGCCGTACCAGGCGAGGATACGCGCCTTGACGGCATCCATGCCGGCGTCCAGGTAGATGGCGCCGATCACCGCCTCCATGGCATCGGCCAGGATCGACTCGCGCCGGAAACCGCCGCTCTTCAGCTCGCCCGAGCCGAGCCGGAGCTGCTCGCCGAGTTCGAACTCGCGGGCCAGCTCCGCCAGGGTCAGCCCCTTGACCAGGCGCGCCCGCAGCCGCGACAGCTGGCCCTCGCGGGCCTGGGGAAAGCGCTGAAAGAGCGCCTCGCCGATCACGAAGTTGACGATGGAATCGCCCAGAAACTCCAGGCGCTCGTTGTTGTCGCCACCGTAGCTGCGATGCGTCAGGGCCAGTTCCAGCAGGGCCGGGTCACGAAAGTCGTGACCGATGCGGCGGCTGAAGGCTTGTTGCGAGGTACTCACGAAACGTCCGCTCTCGAATTCTCTTGAATGGTCGGTCGCCGGCTCATGGAATCAGGCGTACCGAACTGAAGCTGGGAAGCCCGCCGTCCCAGTGCATCCACACGGCAAAGGCCTTGCCGACGATGTTCTCTTCCGGCACGAAGCCCCAGTAGCGGCTGTCGTTGGAGTGGTCGCGGTTGTCTCCCATCATGAAGTAGTGGCCCGGCGGCACCACCACCTCGCGCATCTGCGGCCCGGGATCGCGCGGGTTATTGTAGATGGCGTGCTCGTGCTCGCCCAGCCACTCCTTGAAGCGTACCTCGCCCGGGGCGGTCTCGGGATTGCGATCCGCCACCTCCTTGGTCACCGGCTTGCCGTTGACGTAGAGCTGCTTGCCCTCGTAACGGATCCGGTCGCCGGGCAGCCCCACGACACGCTTGATGAAGTCCACCGAGGGGTCTTCCGGGAAACGGAACACCATCACGTCGCCACGCTCGGGCTCGCCGAGATCGAGCACCTTGGTGTTCGCCACCGGCAACCGCAGCCCGTAGGTGAACTTGTTGACCAGGATGAAATCGCCCACCTCGAGCGTGGGGCGCATCGAGCCGGAGGGAATCTGGAACGGCTCGACGATGAAGCTGCGCAGCAGCAGCACGATCAGCAGTACCGGAAAGAACGACCGGGCATAGTCGACCGGCCAGGGCTCGCGAGTCAGCTTGCGGCGCGCCGTGTCGTCGAGCGTCACCGACTCGCCGGCCTCGGCGGCGACCAGCCGCGCCCGACGGCGACGCCGCCACCAGACCACATCCAGCAACCAGACCAGTCCGGTGACGGCCACGGCCACCACCAGCAGCAGCGAAAAATCCATGTCTCTTTCAGTTCCTAGTCATTGACCTTGAGTACGGCGAGGAAGGCATCCTGGGGGATCTCGACGCGCCCCACCTGCTTCATGCGCTTCTTGCCGGCCTTCTGCTTCTCGAGCAGCTTCTTCTTGCGCGTCACATCCCCGCCGTAGCACTTGGCGGTCACGTTCTTGCGCAGCGCCTTGACCGTGGAACGCGCCACGACCTGGCTGCCGATGGTGGCCTGGATCGCCACGTCGAACATCTGCCGCGGGATCAGCTCCTTCATCTTCTCGACCAGCGAGCGGCCGCGTCCCTGGGCATGATCGCGATGCACGATCGCCGCCAGGGCATCGACCTTGTCGCCGTTGATCAGCACGTCGAGCCGCACCAGCTTGGCGGCCTGGAAGCGCACGAAGCCGTAGTCGAGCGACGCATAGCCCCGGGAAATGGACTTCAGGCGATCGAAGAAGTCCATCACCACCTCGCTCATCGGCAGTTCGTAGGTGAGCTGGATCTGGCTGCCGAGGAACTGCATGTCCTGCTGGACGCCGCGGCGCTGCTCGCACTCGGCGATCACGTTGCCCACGAACTCCTGCGGCACCAGGATGCTGGCCTTGACGATCGGCTCGCGCATCTCCTCGACGTTGGCCAGGTCCGGCAGCTTCGAGGGGTTGGAGACGTAGAGCGTCTCGCCGGTCTTCATCGCCAGCTCGTAGACCACCGTCGGGGCGGTGGTCAGCAGGTCGAGGTTGTACTCGCGCTCGAGCCGCTCCTGGATGATCTCCATGTGCAGCGTGCCCAGGAAGCCGACGCGGAAGCCGAAGCCCAGGGCATCGGAATTCTCGGGCTCGTAGTCCAGCGAGGCGTCGTTGAGCGCCAGCTTCTCGAGCGCATCGCGGAACTCCTCGTAGTCATCGGAGCTGACCGGGAACATGCCCGCATAGACCTGCGGCTTGACCTTCTGGAACCCGGGCAGACGCGGCGTGTCCGGTGTCTTGGCGTGGGTGATGGTATCCCCCACCGGCGCGCCGTGGATGTCCTTGATACCGGCCACCACGAAGCCCACCTCACCGGCACGCAGGATGCCGGTCTGCTTGCGCTTGGGCGTGAAGATGCCGACTTCGGTGACCTCCCAGTCACGCCCGGTGGATTTCATGCGAATCTTGTCGCCCTTGCGCAGCGTGCCGTCGAACAGACGAATCAGCGACACCACGCCCAGGTAGTTGTCGAACCAGGAGTCGATGATCAGCGCCTGCAACGGCTTCTCGGCATCCCCCCTGGGCGGCGGAATGTCACGAACCAGACGCTCCATCAGGCCCTCCATGCCGATGCCGGTCTTGGCCGAGACCTGGCAGGCATCGACGGCATCCAGGCCGATGATCTCCTCGATCTCCTGGGCCACGCGATCCGGATCGGCCTGGGGCAGGTCGATCTTGTTGAGCACCGGCAGCACTTCCAGGTCCTGGGCGATCGCCGTGTAGCAGTTGGCCACCGACTGGGCCTCGACGCCCTGGGCGGCATCCACCACCAGCAGCGCGCCCTCGCAGGCGTAGAGCGACCGCGAGACCTCGTAGGAGAAGTCGACGTGCCCCGGGGTGTCGATGAAGTTGAGCTGATAGACCTCGCCATCCTCGGCGTGGTAGTCCAGCGTCACGGACTGGGCCTTGATGGTGATGCCGCGCTCGCGCTCGAGATCCATCGAGTCGAGCACCTGCTCCTTGAGTTCGCGCTCGGTCAGCCCGCCGCAGAGCTGGATGATGCGATCGGCCAGGGTCGACTTGCCGTGGTCGATGTGCGCGATAATCGAAAAATTTCGTATGTTGTTGATGACCTTGCGATTGTCGTTGCTGCTCATTGACGCCTGTCCGGTGTTGTGTACACGATCCTGCCGCGCCGGCCGGGGCGCGGACGACGACCGTGTAACGGAATCGATTGGCGGGCATTGTACCGACAAGCCCCCGGCATGGACAGCGACGCGCCGGCGCCGGACACGAACACGACGACGGGGCCCGAGGGCCCCGCCGCCGACTGTCTGACGCCACTGGCGGTGTTACTCGTTGCCGCCCAGGCGCAGCGCCACGAACAGCGAGTGGCCATCACGGACCAGGCGAACCGGCACCACGCTGCTGCTCTTGACCGATTCGATCACCGAAGCCAGCTGCTCGGCGGAGTCGATCGACTGCTGGGCCACCGAGACGATGATGTCACCGCTCTGGATGCCCGCGGCGGCGGCAGCACCGCTCGGATCGACCTGCATGATGCGCACGCCATGATCGAGGCCCAGGCGCTCGAGCTGACGGCTGTCCAGGTCGCTGACCGCCACACCCAGGCGAGTCTGCGGGCCCTGCCCCTGCTGATCCTGCATCGCCTGCTGGTCGCTTTCCGGCCAGTCGCCGACGGTCACCTTCTGGGTACGCTCCTTGCCGTTGCGCAGCACCTTGAGCGACACCGTCTCGCCCGGCGCCACCTTGCCGATCAGGCGCGGCAGCTTGCTGGACTGATCGACCGCGTCCCCGTTCACGCCGAGGATGATGTCACCGGCCTGCAGACCGGCCTTGGCCGCCGGCGAGTCCTGAGCGACCTCGGCGATCAGCGCCCCGTGGGAGTCCTTCATGCCGAAGGATTCGGCCAGATCCCGGGATACCGGCTGAATCACCACGCCCAGCCAGCCACGGCTGACATGACCGGTGGCCTTGAGCTGGTCGGCGATATCCATCGCCACATTGATCGGGATCGCGAAGGACAGCCCCATGAAGCCGCCGCT
Organism: Modicisalibacter tunisiensis; assembly: GCF_020148005.1. GTDB lineage: Bacteria > Pseudomonadota > Gammaproteobacteria > Pseudomonadales > Halomonadaceae > Modicisalibacter > Modicisalibacter tunisiensis. The sequence continues at coordinate 2,865,049 of NZ_JAGXFD010000001.1, forward strand.
GCGGGTGAAGATCTGCGAGTTGATGCCCACGACCTTGCCGTCGAGGTTGAACAGCGGCCCGCCGGAGTTGCCGGGGTTGATCGCCACGTCGGTCTGGATGAACGGCACATAGGTGTCGGTCGGCAGGGTGCGATCGATGGCGCTGACGATGCCCGAGGTCACCGAGTGATCGAAGCCGAACGGCGAGCCGATGGCGGCCACCCATTCGCCGACCTCGAGGTCGTCGGAGTTGCCGATATTGAGCGTCGGCAGATCCTTGGCATCGACCTTGAGCACAGCCACGTCGGTCTTCTTGTCTTCACCGACCAGCTTGGCCTTGAGCTCGCGGCGATCATTCAGCCGCACCACGATCTTGTCGGCCCCATCGACGACATGGGCATTGGTCAGGATATAGCCATCCTGGCTGATGATGAAGCCGGAACCCAGCGAATGCCGTTCTGCAGTACCGCCATCATTGCCCCCCTGCTGCCCCGGCCCGAACGGGATCTGATCGCCGAAGAAGTGCCGGAAGATTTCCGGGACATCCTGACTGGAACCGCCCCAGGGCCCCATGCTGCGGCGCTGGACCTCCTGCGTCGTCGAGATGTTCACCACCCCCGGCGCCGCCTGCTTCACCAGCTCGGTAAAGTCCGGCAACTCGCGCGCCTGTGCCGCCTGCACGGCGAACGTGGCGAGCACGAGCATCAGCCACATGGAGACCTGTCGTGTGATGCGTTGCATTGAGAACTCCTGCTTGCTGTCTGGGAGCCGTTCCGCCCGGCAGCGGCCGGAAACATCGAAAAACCGACGATCGACGGGAACACCATCCATCCAAAAACCGTCACCGCCACGTCCTTCGATATCCGGCAACACCGCCCGAGGAAGGAAGCTCCATCACGGAACGCGGTTGATTGTCGGCAAGTGCCTCTTGTCGCCGACCGGCGGCCGGGCACTCGACGGGTTTGAGTCACGCCACTGCAAAGAGTTCAGCCGAAGCCAGGAAATTGTCGCGATCGGACAACAGCCCATGACCCTGACCTGCCGTCGGGGTCGAAACGCAAGCAGCCCGCCGGATGACGGGCCTGACATGAAGTATCACGGCTCGGCCGTGGCGAAGGACAGGGCTGACGGCAGACTCAGCGCGTGTCGTCGGGCGGCTGATACTCCAGCCCCTCGACGACGCGGGCCAGTGCCACGGGGGGCACCTCGCCGATCGCCACGATCTGAAAGACCCGGTCGCCGAGGCGGATATGGCGCACCGCCGCATGAGTGATGCCCAGCCGGTGCATGCCGGCGCGCAGCACCCGCTTCCGTTGGCGCAGCGGCTCGATGAAGACGCTGAAACTGGACAGCCCGTCACTGTAGAGACGATGAGCCACCGGCACCGAACGGACACCGAAGTCGTTGGGCAGCGGCAGGGCATGATACCCGGAAGGCAGCCAGCGCGCCGCCCAGGGGGAGGACGACGGCGTCGCCAGCGGCTCGAAATCGATGGTGCCGTCATACAGCGACGGCTCGCCCAGCTCCGTCATCTGGAAGGTCTCGAGAATGCGGCCGTCCAGCCCCACCATCACCTGCTTGAGAGGCAGGCCGGTGCGCTTGTCGAGCCACAGCCGATGCCCGTAGCGGAGGTTGTCCTGCGCGTCGATGTCCAGACGCATCACGTCGCGCCCCGCCACGCGGGACTCGCCGTCCAGAGTCAGGCGGTAGTGCCCGTCGAGCCGCGAGAGGATGGCCGTCGGCGAGGCCCGACCGGTGCCGATGGCTTGCGCCGGGCTGCCCCGCCCGACCCGCCCGCGACGCTCATAGACGACCGGCGGACCATCGAGATAGCTGGCGATTTCACGCTCCACGCCGTTCTCGACGTCGTGGGACAGTGCCAGGGTCCGCACGCCCTCGCCGCTGATGCGCACCGCCCGGGCCCGGAATTGGTAGCAGTGGCTGGCCCACAGGCTGCGTTCCAGCCAGGCGCGAGGCGTCTCTGGGGCGGCGGCCTCACTCAGTCGCCGACAGTCGAGCCCGGCCGCATCCGGCGTGTCCGCCCGGGCCGGGCCGGCCCCCCACAGCAGCAAGGGCGCAACCAGCGCGATCCAGCGGTTCGGCATCAACGCACACCCAGGGAGTCCTGCGCGGATGCCCGCAGCAACGGCATCCAGGTTTCACCGGAGCGATAGGCCGCGCCCTGGGCGTGGCGATCCAGATACCCCTGCAGCAGCTGGGCCTGCTCGAAGTCGAGGCTCGGCGACTGCGAGGCGTTGGGCGCCAGGAACATCGGTGTCTCGACGTTGGCGCCGACCGTCATCAGGCCATTGCCGCCCCCATCGGTGACCAGGGAGGAATAGTGCGGCAGACTGACCGTCTCGACGCCGCCGCTCGGGCTCCCCGATACGCCACTGCCGCTCGACACCGTCGTCGAGGCGCCGGAGTCGGCGGTCATGGCCGGCGCGGAGGCCGGATCCATGCCGTTGTAGACCTGCACGCCGGTGATGACCATCAGCGACACCGTGGCCGCGATGGCAGCGCTGCCGGCGAAGGACAGCCCGCCGTGACGCCGGGAGAGGCCGGCATCGTGCATCTCGGGACGCGGCTCCCGTTCGATGCGTGCCAGGATGCCCGCCGAGAGATCGGTGGTGACATCGACGTCCCGGTCCCGGTTCATGAGACTGCGCGCCAGATGATAGCGCCGCCAGACCTCGGCGCTGTCCCCGGCACTCTCGTCGGCATCGCCGAGCGACTTGAGCACACGCCGCAGCTCGAGTTCATCCCCTTCGTTGTCCATCAGCGCGGACAGCGATTCGCGTAGATTGTCGTTCATTTTGCACCCTCACAGTCGGTGGAACGGCGACCGCGACCGTTCCAGGCTCGACACGACACTCCCTCATTCCTGCGCCCGTTTGCGGCGCCCCGTCAGTTCCTTCGCACCCGATGATGCGACACCCCGTGTGACGCCAGAACGGCCGGACAGTTCAGTCACGAGGTCAATTTTCTTGATGCGCATCATTCGTGAATCGGGTCCTGTTCCCGCGACTGGCTCAGCAGCGGCTGGATATGCTTGTCCACCGCCTCGCGTGCCCGGAAGATCCGCGAGCGCACGGTGCCCACCGGGCACTGCATGATGTTGGCGATATCCTCGTAGGACAGCCCGTCCAGCTCGCGCAGCGTGATCGCCGTGCGCAGGTCCTCCGGCAGCTGCTCGATCGCCTCGAAGACCGCCGCCTCGAGCTGATCGCGCGCCATGGCGGCTTCCGGCGTCTCGATGTCGGACAGACGCCCGCTGTGATCCACCACTTCGGCATCGTTGATATCCAGGTCGCTGCCCGGCGGCCGGCGCCCCTTGGAAACCAGGTAGTTCTTGGCCGTGTTGATGGCGATGCGATACATCCAGGTATAGAAGGCGCTCTCGGAGCGGAAGTTGCCCAGGGCACGATAGGCCTTGATGAACGCCTCCTGGGCGACATCCTGGACCTCGGCATGGTCATGCACATAACGCCCGATCAGGCCAAGAATCTTGTGCTGGTATTTCTTGACCAGAAGGTCGAAGGCTCGGGTGTCGCCCCGCTGGGCGCGTTCGACGAGCTGCTGATCGGTCTCCCGCGTGCCCATTCAGTGCGTCTCCCGGCAGACGGGACGAGCCTGATGGGCGGGAGAAAAGCAGCGCCTTCGCGGCATGACACGATGGTGATTCATGAATGCAAGCTGAGCCTTGGATGACGAACGTTTCGTGCTAAGTGTTCCTGTTTATGGCCACGGCATCAACCGGCAGTACGTCCCGCAGGGTGTCCCGATGGCCGCGACGGGCCGAAAAGCGGGCCCGCAATTGATTTTTCCGCCCCCGGCGGGCGATAGTAACGGGATTCTCCCCCACGCGATTCACAGGTAGCTGAATGTCGGAACAGCAGGTCAACAACCTCAACGTTCTTTCCCAGGACGTCCTGATCACGCCCGAAGCCCTCAAGCAGGAAATTCCGCTGTCGGAAAGCGCCGAACGGACCGTGATCGAGGGACGCCACACCATCCAGCGGATCCTCGACGGCGAGGACCCGCGCCTGCTGGTCGTGCTCGGCCCCTGCTCGATCCACGATGTCGACGCGGCCCGCGACTATGCCCGCCGGTTGCGCCAGCTGGCGGACAGCGTCAGCGACAGCCTCTACGTGGTGATGCGCGTCTACTTCGAGAAGCCGCGTACCACCGTCGGCTGGAAGGGCCTGATCAACGACCCGCATATCAACGACTCCTTCGAGATCGAGGAAGGCCTGCATATCGCCCGTCGCCTGCTGGTGGAGCTGGCCGAGATGGGACTGCCGCTGGCCACCGAGGCGCTCGACCCGATATCGCCCCAGTACCTGCAGGACTGCATCAGCTGGTCGGCGATCGGGGCACGCACCACCGAGTCGCAGACGCATCGCGAGATGGCCTCGGGGCTTTCCTGCCCGGTGGGCTTCAAGAACGGCACCGACGGCAGCCTCGATGTCGCCGTCAACGCCCTCAAGTCGGTGGCCCATCCGCACAACTTCCTAGGCATCGACCAGGCCGGCCAGGTGGCGGTGATCCGTACCCGCGGCAACACCTACGGCCATGTCGTGCTGCGCGGCGGCAACGGCAAGCCCAACTACGACAGCGTCAGCGTGGCGCTGGCCGAGCAGGAGCTGACCCGCGCCGGGGTCAAGCCGAACATCATGATCGACTGTTCCCATGCCAACTCCAACAAGGATCCGGCCCTGCAGCCGCTGGTCATGGACAACGTCACCAACCAGATCCTCGAAGGCAATCGCTCGATCATGGGCCTGATGGTCGAGTCCAACCTCGGCTGGGGCAACCAGAAGATCCCCGAGGACCGCAGCCAGCTCGAGTACGGCGTATCGATCACCGACGCCTGCATCGACTGGCCGACCACCGAGGAAGCCCTGCATCGCATGGCCGAGAAGCTCAAGCCGGTACTCGACGAACGCCGGCGCGCCGCCTGAGTTCGGCGCATCGCCACGGGCCCGTCGCCGACGGGCCCGTGGCCCTTCCTTGTAGCCCCTTGAAGGCCTTTCAGGCGTCGCTCAGGTTGACGCGCCGACGGCCACGCCGTCGATCTCGCGGCGAAACGGCGGCAGCGAGTCGAGCAGCGCCCGGCCGTAGCGCCGGGTCAGCACCCGTCGATCGAGCAGCGTGATGCGCCCCTCGTCGGCCTCCTTGCGAATCAGCCGGCCGCAGGCCTGGACCAGCTTGATCGAGGCATCCGGCACGGCGATGCGCATGAAGGGGTTGCCGCCGCGGCTCTCGATCCACTCCGCCAGGGTCGCGCCCACCGGGTCGTCGGGCACGGCGAACGGCAGTCGGGTGATCACCACATGGGTCAGGTAGTGGCCCGGCAGATCGATTCCCTCGGCGAAGCTGGCCAGACCGAAGATGATGCTGCCCTCCCCGGCGTCGACCCGCTTGCGATGCCGATCCAGCAGCTCGCGCTTGGGCAGGCGGTCCTGGGCCAGCACCCGCTCGCGCAACGCACTCGGCAGGGCCTTCTCGACGGCACGCAGCTGCGCCCGCGAGGAGAACAGCATCAGCACCGCCTCGTCCGGCGCCAGCGCGGCGACGAAATCGATGATCGCCCTCTCGTGCGCCTCGCGATCGGCCGGGTCGGCCGCCGCCCGGGGCACGCTGAGTACCGCCCGCGAATAGTCGAAGGGGCTGGGCAGGCGCTGGTAGCGGTAGCGATTGGCCAGCCCCGCCCGCTCCTGAAGCCGCTCGAAGCGGCCCAGCGCGGTCAGCGTCGCCGAAGTCACCACCGCGCCATGACAGCTGCCCCAGAGGTGGCGCGCGAGGGTCTCGGCGGCCGACACCGGGCTGGCGGCATAGGTCAGCTCGCTGTCGCCGCCCGGCGTCTCGAACGTGAGCCAGCGCGCCCGGGGCGGCTCGCCCTCGGGGTCGTTCTCCGCCATGGCCTGCCACAGGGCATGGGCCTCCAGGGCACGGCCGTGCAATAACGCCACCAGTGGCAGCCAGCTTTCGGCCTGCTCGCGGGGCAGCCCCGTGGATTTTTCCGGATCCAGGCTTTCACGCAGGATCTCGCTCATGGTCTCGAGCTGACGCGACAGCTCGGCGAACGGCGTCACCAGCGCGTCGGACAGTTCGCGCAGCGCCTCCGGCGCCTGCCCCCGGGGGAAGCGGTGATGGCGGGTCTCGCCGCCGGCACCTTCCGGCAGATCGGCCAGCTGATGGCCCAGCGAGAAGGCCTCGCCGAGGCGCGGCTCCAGGGCGGCGATGAGCTCGGGGAAACCGGCCAGGATGCGTGCCAGGGTCGGCTGTCCGCCCAGGGCGGCGTTGAGCTCGGTCAATGATTTCTTGAGGGTGCGCAGCCAGCGCAGCGTGGCATTGACCCCGAAGCGGTGGTGAAAGTGCTCCAGCGCCTTGTCGGGCAGGTGATGCCCCTCGTCGAAGATGTAGATGCAGTCCTTCGGCGCCGGCAGCACCACCCCGCCGCCCAGCGACAGGTCGGCCAGCACGAGGTCGTGATTGGCGACGATCACGTCGGCCTGATCCAGCCGTCGACGGGCACGGAAGAAGGCACAGGCCCCGAAATGGCCGCAGCGCCGGTTGGTGCACTGGCGATGATCGGTGGTCAGGCGTCGCCAGTCGGTCGGCTCGATCGCCTCGGACCAGCTGTCGCGATCGCCTTCCCAGCGGCCGTTGCCGTAGGCCTCGGCGAGATCGTTGACCAGCGCCTGAAAGCCGTCGCCGTGGGCGGCGCTCTCCGCCGGATCGAACAGCGACAGGGTGGGGTTTTCCTCGCCGCCGTCGAGCAGCTGGTCGAGCTTGGCCACGCACAGGTAGCGACCGCGCCCCTTGGCCAGCGCATAGTCGAACGTCAGGCCGCTGTGGGCCTGGAGCGCCGGCAGGTCCTGGTGCAGCACCTGTTCCTGCAGCGCGACCGTCGCGGTGGCGACGACCAGTCGCTTGCCGCGGACCCGGGCGACCGGCAGCGCGGCCAGCAGATAGGCCAGCGTCTTGCCCGTGCCCGTGCCCGCCTCGAGCACGCAGACGTGCTCGCTGGAGGTGCGCTGGCCGGCGTCATCGACCTCGATGCCGCCCAGCGTACGGGCGATCTCGGCGATCATCAGGCGCTGGCCGTAGCGCGGGGTCAGGTCGAGCCCCTCGAGCACGCGGCGATAGGCTTCCTGGATCTCGCCCTTCAGGGCCTCGTCTAGCATAAGCGTCCTAGCGGTAAGCCTTGAGCCGTAAGCGGCAAGAGAAAAACATTCCAGCCGAGCCCAACCTGGCTCTATGGGCGGCTCCGCCAAAGCTGCAAGCCTTTGCTTGAGGCTTGCAGCTTATAGCTGCCGTTAAAGCAGTCCTTCGGGCGGATGCTCGCAGGGCAGCTTGTCGTTGATGAAGCGTTCGATCTCGGGCAGCGAGAAGGCGTCCTCCTCGCCCACGAAGCTGATCGACACGCCCTTGGCGCCGGCGCGACCGGTCCGGCCGATGCGGTGCACGTAGTCCTCGGGATCTTCCGGCAGGGTGTAGTTGATGACGTGGCTGACGTCATCGATATGGATACCGCGGCCGGCCACGTCGGTCGCCACCAGCACCGTCAGCTCGCCCTCGCGGAAGCGCTCGAGGGTCTGGATGCGCTGGTTCTGCGGCACGTCGCCGGAGAGCATGGCCACATTGATGTCGGCCTTGCGCAGCAGGTCGTCGAGCTTGCGCACCAGATCCCGGCGGTTGCCGAAGACCATCACCCGTTCGAAGCTTTCCTGCTTGAGCAGGTTGACCAGCAGCCGCTGCTTGTCGGCGTCGCTGACCAGGTAGACCCGCTGGTCGATGTTGGCGGCGTTGTCGACGGTGACCTCGATCTCGACATGTGCCGGATTCCAGGTCCACTGCTCGGCCAGATTGAGGATGTCCTGGGTGAAGGTGGCCGAGAACAGGAAGGTCTGACGCTCCTCCTTCTTCGGCGTGTGGCGGATGATGCGCTTGACGTCCGGGATGAAGCCCATGGACAGCATGCGGTCCGCCTCGTCGAGTACCAGCACCTCGGTCTGGCTGAGGTCCACGTCGCGCTTCTGCTGGAAGTCCAGCAGGCGCCCGGGGGTGGCGACCAGGATGTCGAGCTTCTTGCCGAGCTGGTCACGCTGCTTCTGGTAGTCCATGCCGCCGACCACGCTGGCGACGTTGAGCGACGTGAAGCGGGCCAGCGCCTTGGCGTCCTTCTCGATCTGCAGCGCCAGCTCGCGGGTCGGCGCCACGATCAGCGCCCGCGGCGTCCCGGGCTTCTGGCCGTCCGGCGCGTCCTCCTCGAGGAAGTAGGCGAGGATCGAGATCAGGAAGGCGGCCGTCTTGCCGGTGCCGGTCTGGGCCTTGCCCACCACGTCACCGCCCAGCAAGGTGTGGATCAGCGCCTCGGCCTGGATCGGCGTGCAGTACTCGAAGCCCAGGGCATGGATGGCCCGCATCAGCGGCAGCGGCAGATCGAAGTCGTGGAAGCGCCACTTGCCGGCCATCGGCGGCACCTGGAACTGGCGCAGATCCCAGCTCGACGGCTTCTTGCGCGGCTTGCGACGCCGACGCTTGGGCTTGCGATTCTCGGCCGGGGCGGCTGTCTTTTCCGACTCACTCATAGGCTTGCGGTTGTTCCGGTTGCGTTGAAGGTGTCTATCATCGCGCCATTGTACCAGTCCTTGTCGAGCAGGGCTTGCACGGGTGACGCCGCCCGCCGGCAAGCTGGTAGACTAGGCGCAGAACCGATTCAGGACGTTTTTCCCATGACGCGCAAGAAAAAGACCCGCTCGCTGGCCGACAAGGTGACGATCCGCACCGGCCGGCGCAAGGATTATCGCCAGTGGCGCCACGACAATCCCGACGAGATCACGTCGTCGCGTCGCTACCTGCAGAAGAAGCGCCAGCAGCGCAAGCAGCAGGCCGCCCGCAAGCTGGCACGCCAGCAGCAGGCCACCACCCTCTCGCTGCACGGCGACAAGGACTCGCCAGGAGACGATGCCTGATGCGGCTGGTTTCCTTCAACATCAACGGCATCCGCGCCCGCCTGCACCAGCTGCAGGCGCTGATCGACAGCCACGCACCCGATGTCATCGGCCTGCAGGAAACCAAGGTCCACGACGACGAGTTTCCGCTCGAGGCCGTGCAGGCCATGGGCTATCACGTCCACTATCACGGCCAGAAGGGCCACTATGGGGTCGCCCTGCTCACCCGCCAGGCCCCCGAGGCGGTCTTCTACGGCCTGCCCGATGACGGCGACGATGCCCAGCGGCGCCTGATCGGCGCCCGCCTGAGCGATGGCGACGGCGGCCCGTTGACCGTGTGGAACGGCTATTTCCCGCAGGGCGAGAACGTCGACCACCCGACCAAGTTCCCCCACAAGCGCGCCTTCTACGCCAGCCTGAGCGAGATGCTCGAGCACGACTACCGTCCCGACCAGCGGCTCGCGGTGATGGGCGACTTCAACATCTCGCCGGAGGATATCGACATCGGCATCGGCGAGACCAACCGCAAGCGCTGGCTGCGCGAGGGCAAGACCAGCTTCCAGCCCGTCGAGCGCGAGTGGCTCGAGCGTCTCAAGGACTGGGGGCTCGTCGACGGCTACCGGCTCTGCCATCCCCGCGATGCCGACACCTTCAGCTGGTTCGACTATCGCTCCAAGGGGTTCGACCGCGATCCCAAGCGCGGTCTGCGCATCGACTACATCCTGGTCACCGCACCGCTGGCCGAGCGGGTCACGGCCGCCGGCATCGACTACCCGCTGCGCGCCATGGAAAAGCCCTCCGACCACGCGCCGGTATGGCTCGAACTCGACCTCTGAGCCTGCCTCAGCGCTCGCCCGCCCCGGCGGGCGTCGTGACCACCTGCCCATCATCGAGTGCCGCCAGCCAGGCCGCGGCCTGAGCGGCACCGGCCTCCCGGGCGGCCCGGAACGCCCGCCGCGCTGCGGCAACGTCGCCCTGCTCGAAGGCCGCCACGCCCGTGAGCAACCAGTCGCGCGGGGTGGCATCGCCAGCCTCGCGCGCCTTCTGCAAGGCCTCCACCACCGTCTGCCGGCGCCCCCAGCCATAGGCCAGCTCGCCCAGGCGACGCCAATCATCCGCCCTCCCGCTGCGCTCGGCCACCTCCCGCCAGGCGACCAGCGCCTTGTCATGGGCACGAGCGGCACTCCAGGCCCGGGCGAGCAGCCGGCGATTGTCGAGGTCATCGGGCAAGCGCCCCCGGGCGAGTGCCGCGTCCAGCTGCTCGGCGGCGCGCGCCGGCGTGCCGCCCGCCAGATGCAGCTCGATGAGCCGGCGCAGGTCGGTCTCGCCCGTCAGCACGCCACGCCGCCGGCCGGCTTCCAGAATCGCCGCGGCGCGCCCGCGTTCGCCGAGCCGCTGGGCAAGCCCGGCGGCACGCCGCCAGACATCGGCCGGGGCGTCGTCATCGGCCAGAAGGACATCGAGCACGGCGAGCGCCGCCGCGTTGCGACCCGCGCGCTGATAGACGGCGGCGGCGAAGGACTGCCAGCGCTCGGGGAGGACTCCGGAAGCCTGCCGCGCCCGATCGACCCACTGCGCGGCGGCCGCCCACTGGTCGAGATCGGCCCGGGCCTGCGCCATCAGCCAGGCGTCGTCGGCCGCACCCTCGCCACTCTCGAGCCAGCGCTTCAACAGCGCGGCGCCCTGCTCGGTCTGCCCGGCACGCAGGCGCAGCCGGGCTTCCTGGTGCAGCCAGCGGCGCCGGTAGCGCGACTCGACGCCGTCGATGCCGCGCGCTTCGGCGAACAGGGCCGCGGCACGCACGTCATTGCCACGCTCCACCTCGGCCGTCGCCGCGATCTGCAGAAACAGGGCCCGCGCCCAGCGATCGGCGGCGTTGCCCCCCGCGAGGCGTTCGGCGGCGGCCTCGGCCTCCCGGGCGAGGACCGCCGGGTCGCCATCCCCGAGGCGCGCCTGCAGGCGCTCGAGGCTCGCCACCATGTCGGAACGCAAGGCCGGGGCAGCCTCACCGGCGCAAGGCACCAGCAGGCAAATCCCCAGCAGCCAGGCGACTCGGCTCGTTCGTGCTCCCATGATCGCCTTCATCCCCTGAGCTTGAATACCAGACGCTGGCGTGCCTCGCGGGGCCGCGAGGCGCGCGGGAACTGCCAGTCCGCGATCGCCTTCAGCGCCGCCCGGTCGAAGACATTCCGCGGCTCGGCATCGACCACGCGCAGCGAATCGCGATCGACGCTGCCATCCGGACGGATCGTGAAGCGCACCTCGACGTAGCCCTCGATACCGCGGCGCTGGGCGCGAGCGGGATAGGTCGGCGGCACCCGCCGGGTCGGCCGGGACGAGTTCACCACCCCGTGATTGGCCGCCGGCGTCTGACTGGCGTCTTTCGGGGCCGAGTCGCCGGCCGGAGCCTCGGCGACCCGGGACGTCGGCTCCGGCTCGGGTTTCGACGCCGGTTTCGGCTGCGGCTCGGGCTGCTGCGTGGTCAGCTCGGGCAGCCGCCGATCGAGCGGCAGCGCCGGTGCCCGCGGTGACGGCAGGTCGGGCGTCGGCACCGCTATCGGCTGCGTCGGGCTCGGCGAAGGAATCGCCGCCGGCGGTGGCGGCGACGGCATGGCCGCAAGCGGGCGCGGTGCCGCCTGTTCGGGCGCCGGCTCGCTCGAAGGCGCCTGCTGCTGCGGTGCCTCGACCAACGCCACCGTCATCGGCGGCTGGATCTCGGGACGCTGGTCGACCGGCGGCGCGACCAGCAGGGCCAGCAGCGTCAGCAGCACCAGCGCCAGCACCGCGCCCCCCAGTGCTCCGAGCAGATGACGCATCAGGGCCCGCCCCGCGTCGCCGCGACCGCCAGGTTGTCGACCCCGGCCTGACGAAGGCGATCCATCACCTCGATCAGCAGCCCGGTAGTGGCGTTGCGATCGGCCTGGATCACCACGGCACCATCATCGCCGATCAGCCCCGCCACCTTGCCGCCCACCCGGTGAACATCCACCGGCTCGCCGTCGACCCATACCGCCCCCTGCGGCGTGATCGCCACCATCACCCGGGCATCGGGCCGCGCCGTCGCCGACGAGGACTCGGGGCGCGCGATCTCCACCCCGCTTTCCTTGATGAAGCTGGTGGTAACGATGAAGAAGATCAGCATGATGAAGACGACGTCGAGCATCGGCGTCAGGTTAATCTCGGCGGTCTCGTCGTCGCGTGTCGTCCGGCGTCTACGCATGCCGTGCCTCCACGGCCCGCGCCATGCGATCGTGCAATCGCTGGTCCTCGCGCCGAATGACCTGCTCCAGGCGGGTGACGAACAGCAGGCCGACCACCGCCACGGCCATGCCGGTCAGCGTCGGCAGCGTCGCCCGGGCCACGCCGTCGGCCATCGCCCGCGCCTGACCGGCCTGGGTCAGCGCCAGGCTGTCGAACACCTGGATCATGCCGGTGACGGTACCCAGCAGGCCCAGCAGGGGGCACAGCGCCACCAGCAGCCTGAGCCACGGCAGCGGTCGGCGCAGCCGGGCGATCAGCTCCCGGGCCCAGGTCTCGCGCAGTGTCAAGGCGCTCCAGCTCACATGATCGCGACGCATCGCCCAGCGCTCGATCAGTTCGCGCCGCGCGCGGCGATGGTGGAAGCGCCAGTAGAGGCCGCGCTCCAGCGCCAGCGAGAACAGCGCCATGGCGACAACCGCGATCAGCACCAGCACCGTGCCACCGGCCTCGATCAGTCGGCCCAGGGGCTCAATCGGTAGCCACATGCCCGCTCTCCCCGATTGCCTGACGGGATTCCAGATGCTCGGCGAGCACCGCGCTGGCCCGGCCCTCGAGCACGCCGATCAGCGTGCGGCTGCGGCTCGACAGCGCGGTCTGCGCGAACAGCAGCGGCACGGCGGTGATCAGGCCCAGCACGGTGGTCACCAGCGCCTGGCTGATGCCACCGGCCATCAATTGCGGATCGCCGGTGCCGAATACCGTGATCGACTGGAAGGTGACGATCATCCCGGTCACCGTGCCCAGCAGTCCCAGCAGCGGCGCCACCGCCGCCAGCAGCTTGACCAGCGGCTGGCCGCGCTCGAGGCGCGGCTGCTCGGCGAGCAGCGCCTCGTCGAGACGCGCCTCGAGTGCTTCCGGGACATACCCTTCGCCCAGCGCCCGGAAACGCTGGAGCACCCGACCCAGCGGATTGTCGTCGCGCAAGGCGGCGATATCCCGAAGCTGGCGCCGCAGTCGCAGCGATACCTGCAGCAGATAGATGTACTGGACCAGGGCCACCAGCAGGCCGAGGGAACCGAGCCCCACGATCACGTAGCCCACATAGCCGCCCTGCTGGAAGCGCTGCCACAGGCTCGGGCGCCGGGACAGGGCCTTGAGTACCTCGCCCTGCGTGGGGTCGATGGCCACACGGTCGCTTTCGCCCTGCTGAAAGGCACGCAGGGTATCGCTTACCGAACCGGGGGTGTGTTCGAGCATCGTCAGGGTGCCGTCGTCGCCCGGCGAACGCAGCAGCTGACCGTCGCTGAACGCCGCGAAGGCCCCCAGGCGCATGACCTCGCGGGGCGCGACCGCCCCATCGCGGCCGGCTACCGGCGCCTCGAAGCGCACCGCGCGGCCGCTCTCGGCGGTGAGGTGCGCCAGGCTGTCCCCCAGTGCCGCAAGCCGGTCGAGATCGAGCAGCGCCTCGTCATCGGGACGCTCGGGCAGGCGGGCATCACCGCCCACCGTCAACCAGCCATCGCCCAGGTCGTCGCGCAACTCACCGATGCGCTGGCGGATCACGTCCTCGAGGCCGTCCAGCCCGCCCGTCCGTGACTGCGCCTGCCGGCGCAGCGCGTCGAGGCGCTTCTGCTGATCGTCGCGTCGTCCCTCGAGCGTGTCGCGACGCTGCTGGGCGGCCTTCAGGCGCGCCCTGGCCTCGGCCAGGGCCTCGTCGAGCGCCTGGCGATCGTCGAGCAGTTCGCCGAGGCGCCGGCGATCCCGGGCCTCGGCGGCCTGGCTGTCGGCGCGAAAGTCCTCGAGAATCTGCACCATCGAGGAACGAGCGGCGTCGCCGGAGGTTCCGGTGCCACCCTGCTGCGACTGCGCAAGCGCGGGCAGCACCAGGACCGACAGCGAAAGCCCCGCCAGGGCGAACAGCATCCGTGGACGCATCATGAGTCGCCCTCCGTCTTCGCGGGAGAGCCATCGAGCGGCGCCTGTCTGGCGTTCTCGGGGGTGATGGACAACGGCAGGTCGAGCATCGCCGGGGCACGCTCCTCGCGGGCGATGCGCAGGCCCTTGCGAACCTCGCGCCGCGCATCGCCATCCAGCGGCTGCCAGCCGTGCGCACCGGCCTGCCATACGCCGCCCTGCTCACCATCCGGCGTCAGGTAGTACCAGCCCAGCCGGCCCACGCGCAGATAGTCGACGGCCGGCGGCGCCCCCCCGGATGCCGTGTCGGGCTGAGCGTCAGACTGATAGAGAGGCCCGTGCCAGGCATCCACCTCGCGTCCGTAATCCAGCTCGGTGCGCCAGGCGGCGAGTACCCGGTCGAGCTTGTCGGCGGCGGACAGCTCGCCGGTGTCGAGCATCTGCTGCAGGCTGGCCAGACGCGCCAGGCGCTCGTCGTGCAGGAACGGCATGTCGGCCTCGACCAGCGCCTGCAACCGGCCGACCAGCTGACGGGTCAGCACCGGCAGGCGTTCCCCGGCATCGGCCAGTTGCGATACCGCCCGCTCACGCTGGTTGATGGACTGATCCTGACGCTCGACCTGGCGCGCGAGCTCCTCGTCATAGGCCTCGAGCCGACTCGCCTCGCGACGGACGCGACGCAATTCACGCAGGGCCTCGCGGGTCCGGTCGTCCGCCGCATCGATTCTTGCCTGCAATTTCGCCTGGTGCTGCTGGGCCTCGACCGCCGTCTCGGTCAACGACGCCGCCTCGGCAACCCCGGGCCCCGCGATGCCTGCCGCAACGAGCAGGCAGGCCATCGCCATGCCGTCCTTCTTCACGCTACTGCTCCCCTCGTGGGTCCGACACCGGCCGGAAATGCGCGACACGCCAATACAAAAAGAAACCCTTATCAACGGGAGATCCAGTGCCAGAATGCAGCAGGGCCGGCTACATGAGCCGACCCTGATCAAACAACCACGACACCCCGTGCCTAGAGCTTGCTCTCGAGCTCCGGCAGTACCTCGAACAAGTCACCCACCAGGCCGTAATCCGCCACCTGGAAGATCGGGGCCTCCTCGTCCTTGTTGATCGCCACGATCACCTTGGAGTCCTTCATCCCCGCCAGGTGCTGGATGGCGCCGCTGATGCCCACGGCGATGTACAGCTCCGGGGCGACGATCTTGCCGGTCTGGCCGACCTGCATGTCGTTGGGCACGAAACCGGCGTCCACGGCGGCTCGCGAGGCGCCGATCGCCGCGCCCAGCTTGTCGGCGATGCCCTCGAGCAGCTGGAAGTTCTCGCCGTTGCCCATGCCGCGGCCGCCGGAAATCACCACCCGGGCGGCACCCAGCTCGGGACGCTCGCTCTGCTCGAGCTGCTCGTCGACGAAGGCGGAGAGACTGTTGTCGATGGCCCCGTCGACCGCCTCGATGGTAGCGCTTCCCGTCTCGCCCACGGCATCGAAGGCAGTGGTGCGCACGGTGATCACCTTGAGCGGATCGGCCGACTGCACGGTGGCGATGGCGTTGCCGGCATAGATCGGCCGCTTGAAGGTATCGGCGCTCTCGACGCTGAGAATGTCGGAGAGCGCGGCGACGTCCTTGAGCGCGGCGAGGCGCGGCAGGACGTTCTTGCCGGTGGTGGAGGCGGCGGCCAGCACATGCGAGTAGTCGTCGGCGAAGGTGGCCAGCAGGTCGGCCAGCGGCTCGGCGAGCTGGTGGGCGTAGACGGCGGCGTCGGCGACGCGCACCCGGCTCACGCCGTCGAGCTTGGCGGCCGATTCGGCCACGGCGGCGACGTTCTCGCCGGCGACCAGCACATCGATATCGCCGCCGATCGCCTTCGCGGCGGCAACCACATGGGCGGTGGCGCCGGCGAGCTGACCGTCGTGATGTTCGGCGAGGACCAGAATGCTCATGAGATCAGCTCCTTTCAAAGGACTTTGGCTTCGTTCTTCAGCTTGTCGACGAGCTCATCGACGGAGCCCACCTTGATGCCGCCCTTGCGCTCGGCCGGCGTCTCGACCTTGAGCTGGGCGGTGCGCGGGGCGATGTCGACACCGAGCTCCTCGGGCGTCTTGGTCTCGAGCGGCTTCTTCTTGGCCTTCATGATGTCGGGCAGCTTGGCGTAGCGCGGCTCGTTGAGGCGCAGGTCGGTGGTGACCACCGCCGGCAGCGTGAGCGCCACGGTCTGCAGGCCACCGTCGATCTCGCGGGTGACGTCCACCGTGCCTTCCTTGACGTCGACCTTCGAGGCGAAGGTGCCCTGCCCCATGCCGGTCAGCGCGGCAAGCATCTGGCCGGTCTGGTTGTTGTCGGTATCGATCGCCTGCTTGCCGAGGATCACCAGCCCGGGCTGTTCGGCGTCGACCACCTGCTTGAGCAGCTTGGCCACCGCCAGCGACTCGACCCGCTCGTCGGTGGTGACATGGATGGCCCGGTCGGCGCCCAGCGCCAGGGCGGTGCGCAGCTGTTCCTGGGCGGCCTTGGGGCCGACGGTGACGGCGACGATCTCGGTGGCGATCCCGCGTTCCTTGAGGCGCACCGCCTCTTCCACGGCGATCTCGCAGAACGGGTTCATGGCCATCTTGACGTTGGTCAGGTCGACGTCGGAGTGATCCGCCTTGACGCGGATCTTGACGTTGTAATCGATGACGCGTTTGACCGCGACGAGTACTTTCATGGCGTCCTCGCTGGGTTAGAACCGGAAGGCATTAATTCATGCAAGCGTTTGATAGGGGAACCGGCCAAAACTGTAGTGTGCCACAGGTTTGAGTACCGCCCAAGATGGCGGCGCATCGCCCATGATACGGGCCTGCACCCCCTGCG
Organism: Modicisalibacter tunisiensis; assembly: GCF_020148005.1. GTDB lineage: Bacteria > Pseudomonadota > Gammaproteobacteria > Pseudomonadales > Halomonadaceae > Modicisalibacter > Modicisalibacter tunisiensis. Next base: position 2,881,955 of record NZ_JAGXFD010000001.1, read on the forward strand.
ATAGTGGAATATGACTAGCACCAATTCCGGGTAGAAGCAAACGATCGTTTTAATTATAGTAAGGGCTCCGAAAATTCAGCGACACGATGATTTTCGGTGACGCCTTTCGCGTGCCGAAGATCGGCATGGCCGCCCGCCACTGCCCTGACCGAGGAGATAGCCGTGGAACGCGAATACATGGATTTCGACGTGGTGATCGTCGGTGCCGGCCCCGCCGGCCTGTCCGCCGCCTGCCGCCTGATGCAGCAGGCCAATGACGCCGAACGCGAACTGACGGTCTGCGTGGTCGAGAAGGGCTCGGAGGTCGGCGCGCACATCCTCTCCGGCGCCATCCTCGAGACCCGCGCGCTCGACGAGCTGTTTCCCGACTGGGCCGAGCGCGGCGCGCCGCTGACCACCCCGGCCACCCGCGACGAGGTCCATCTGCTCAAGGATGCCGAGAAGACCTGGAAGCTGCCCGACGCCCTGGTGCCCGGCAGCATGCACAACGTCGGCCAGGGTCGCACCCACTACGTGATCAGCGCCGGCAACCTGTGTCGCTGGCTCGGCGAGCAGGCCGAGGCGCTGGGTGTCGAGGTGTTCCCCGGCTTCGCCGCCCAGGAGGTGCTCCACGCCGAGGACGGCACGGTGCGCGGCATCATCACCGGCGACATGGGCGTGGGCGCCGACGGCGAGCCCAAGGACGGCCACATGCCGGGCATGGAACTGCGCGCCAGGTACACGCTGTTCGCCGAGGGCGCGCGCGGGCATCTCGGCAAGCGGCTGATCGAGCGCTTCGACCTGGCCGCCGGCAAGGACCCGCAGCACTACGGCATCGGCCTCAAGGAGCTGTGGGACGTGCCCGCCGAGGTCCACGAGCCCGGGCTGGTGCTCCACGGCTCCGGCTGGCCGCTGCCCGACGACACCCAAGGCGGCTTCTTCCTCTACCACGCCGAGAACCAGCAGGTGGTGGTGGGCCTGATCGTCGATCTCGCCTATACCAATCCGTACCTCTCGCCGTTCGACGAGTTCCAGCGCCTGAAGCATCATCCGCTGCTCAAGCGCTACCTGGAAGGCGGCTCACGGGTGGCCTACGGCGCCCGGGCCATCGCCAAGGGCGGCGTCAACTGCCTGCCGAAGATGACCTTCCCCGGCGGGCTGCTGATCGGCTGCGACGCCGGCACCCTCAACTTCGCCAAGATCAAGGGCCTGCACACCGCCATGAAGTCGGGCCTGGTGGCCGCCGAGACGGTCTTCGCCGCGCTGGCCGACGGCGACGAGGGCGGCCGGGAGCTCAGCGCCTTCACCGAGGCCTGGCAGGCGAGCTGGGCCCACGCCGAGCTCGAGGAAAGCGCCAGCTTCGGCCCGGCGATCCACAAGTACGGCAACCTGCTGGGCGGCGCCTACAATGTCCTCGACCAGTGGCTGGGCGGCCGGCTGCCGCGGGTCCACGACACCACGCCGGACTACGCCCGGCTCGAGACCGCCGACCAGGCGCAACCGATCGACTACCCGAAACCGGACGGCAAGCTGTCCTTCGACAAGCCCTCCTCGGTGTTCCTGTCCAACACCAACCACGAGGAGGACCAGCCCTGCCACCTGAAGCTCGCCGATCCCGAGCTGCCGATCCGCGACAACCTGCCCAAGTATGCCGAGCCGGCGCAGCGCTACTGCCCGGTGGGCGTCTACGAGGTGGTCGAGGACGACGCCGGCCAGCCGCGGTTCCAGATCAACTTCCAGAACTGCATCCACTGCAAGACCTGCGACATCAAGGATCCGGCGCAGAACATCACCTGGGTGGCGCCGGAGGGCGGCGGCGGTCCGAACTATCCGAACATGTAAATGTGAGTGAGGTGTGAGGGGCGAGATTCGAAGTCCCAAGCCCGAAGGCCGCATAAAGCCAACCGCCCCACGGCAGTTGCGTGGGGCGTTTTTTTCTTCCCTCTTCAAGCTTATGGCTTACCGCTCCCGGCCACGCTCCGGGCTCAATCCCCGGTGGCAACGGGCCGGGCGGGATCGCGGATCCAGTGGCTCCAGGAGCCGGCGTAGAGCTTCGGCAGCGCCCGCCCGGCAATTGCATAGGCCAGGATGTTGTGACAGGCGGTGACTCCGGAGCCGCAATAGCTCGCCTCGCTCTGCGGCAGCTCGGCATCGAGCCGCGACGGCGTCTTGAAGCGGCCCTCGGCATCGAGATTGGCGGCGCTCGGCCGACACACGGCCTCCGGGATATGCCCGGCGACGGGATCGATGGGTTCGACCTCGCCGCGATAGCGTTCGCGGGTCCGGGCGTCGACCAGGGTCAGTTCGCCCTTTGCCACGGTGTCGGCGCTGATCCATGCCGTGCCGTCGAAGGTCGGCTCCCAGTTCGAGGCGGCCACCGGCGCAACCGGCTCGCCGCTCTCGAGCGCGCCTCCCGCGTCCTGCCAGGCGGCGATCCCGCCGTCGAGCACACGCACGTCGGGGTGCCCCGCCCAGACATGCAGCAGCCACCAGGCCCGCGCCGCCGCCAGCTGGCCACCGGCATCGTCGTAGACGATCACCGGCACCGCCGGCGTGATGCCCAACCGGTGCAACGTGGCGGTGAAGCGCCCCGGGTCGGGCAACGGATGACGCCCGCCCTCACCGGCCGGGTCGGACAGGTCCGCCTCCAGATCGAGATGCCGACTGCCGGGCAGATGGCCTTCCCGCCAGAGCCGTCGGCCGGCATCGGGGTCGCCCAGACGGGCCCGGCAATCGAGAATCCGCACCGACCGGTCCTGCGTCAGCCAATCCCGTACCGTGGTGGCATCCACCAGCGTTTGCAGCGACATCTCTCGCCCTCCTCTTGTCCGCAGTTAATGCCTTGTGTGACGGCTGCACGCTGCCTATGGCTCCGCGCTTTCCAGCGGGGCACGCCGGGCGATGAGGCGCCGCCGCCCGGCCTGGTCGAAACGGATCTCGAGCACCGGATCGGCCGGCCTGCCCTCGATGACCAGAATCTCGCCACCGCCGAAAACAGCATGATGCACCCGCTGCCCGACCCGGTAATCGTCCGTTCCGCCGCCAGGCTCGACGGGCGCACCACGCGAAATCGGCGGGTCGATATCCTCGCGCCCCACCGCCTTGAGGTAACGCGCCACCAACTCGGGCTCGGCCACCGCGAGCGGCGCGTCGCTCGGGACCTCCAGGGCGCGGGCGACCCGCATGCAATCGGCCCAGGCGGTCTCCTGCAGAAAGCGGCTGGGTCGGTGCGTGCCGCCGTCATGCAGCATCAGCAGCTGCTCGCGGGCCCGGGTCGCCGCCACGTAGAAGAGGCGCCGCTCCTCCTCGAGGCGTTCGTCATCCAGCGGATTGTCCCGGGAATAATGGGGAAAGTCTTCCTCGTTGAGTCCCCACAGTGCGACCAGCGGCCACTCCAGTCCCTTGGCACCGTGCACGGTGGTGACCAGGACACCCCCGTCACCGCCGGCCCCGTCGTGCCGGGTATCCGGGCGGCTGCCCAGTAGCTCGAGGAAGTCGTCGGGTGCCCGGGCCATCTCCTCGGCCTGCTCGATCAGCACGTCGAGCAGGCGCACGTCCTCCTCGCCCTTTTCGCGCCGGGCGGCGGCACGCTTGAGCACCTTGTCGGCGTCCAGGCGCTCCACCACGTGCTCCAGCAGCCGGGCGGCCGGCAGCCCGCCCAGGCGCGGCAGTTCGCAGAGCAGCTCCCAGCGGCGCTTGAGGTTGCGCCGCTGGACCGGCTTGAGCCCTTCCAGCAGCGGATCCTGCCGCAACGGCCAGCGCTGGGTCTCGGCCAGCTGCCGCGTCACCGCTTCCAGTCTTTCGCGGGCGACGAAGGGCGTGGGCTGCGAGAACAGCAGCAGCAGATGCGCGGGATCCTGCAGGCGCCGCGGCTCGCGCGCCAGCTGCAGGTAGCCGGCCAGCGCCTGAACCAGCGGCAGCCGGAAGACGAAACGATCCTCCCGGGCCAGCCGAAAGGGAATCCCTGCCCGCAGCAGCTGCAGCTGCACGGACACGGAGAGTGTCCAGCTGCGCACCAGCACGGCACACTCGGCGAGCCGCCCCTGCTGCTGCCGGGCCGTCAGCGCCTGCAGCAGCGGCGCGACTCCCTGGCCCTGCTCGATGCGCGTGTCAGGGTTGGTCGGCGCCGCCAGGCACAGCTGGTCGGGGCGCCGCCGGTTGCCGCGGATGGCATGGTTGGCGGCCAGCGCCAGGGCATGGCCGTGGCGGAAGGTCACCGACAGCGGGTAGTCGCGGGCAGCGCCGAAGGTGGCGGCGAATCGCTCGAGCATGTAGTCGGGGCGCGCACCGCGCCATTCGTAGATGCACTGGTTGGCGTCGCCGACCGCCATCACCGCGGCCCGATCTCCCGCCAGCAGGGCCAGCAGGCGCTGCTGGGCCTCGTTGATGTCCTGATACTCGTCGATGATCACATGGTCGAGGAACCCCTGGACCCGCGCCCGGGCGTCGCCATCCCGGGCCAGGCAGCGCAGCGGTCGATACAGCAGGTCGGCGTAGGTCATGCGGCCGTGGGCTTCGAGCAGCGATTCCATGGCGTCGAAGGCGGCGACGAAATGCGCCGTGCCCGCCCCCAGGTCCAGGCGCTCGTAGAGCACCTGCGGCGCGACCAGCTCGGCCTTGACCATTTCGCAGAAGTGGCCGAGGGCCTCGAGCCGGTCGGGCTCGAGCGCCGCCTCGCGGGTCGGGGCGTCGGCCTCGCCCAGCACCTGCTGGGTGGCCTGGCGCAACAGCCGCTCGCGCTGCCAGTCGGCGGTGAGCAGCTCGCGCGGCGCCAGCCGCCCCCAGCTCACCAGGCTGCGGGTCAGTCGATGGCCGATGGAGTGGAAGGTACGCACGTCGGGCAGCGCCAGGCCCGCCGGCGCCAGGGCCTCGAGCTTGGCGGCGAAGTCCTCGCGGGCCGCACGGTTGAACATCAGCACCAGCAGCCGGCGCGGCGGCACCCCCTGTTCGAGCAGGGCCAGTACCCGGGCGACCAGGGTGGTGGTCTTGCCGGCGCCGGCCACCGCGGCGACGCGCGCATGCCCGTCGCCATGCGCGACGACGGCGCGCTGCTCGTCGGTCAGGGGCATCAAGCGTCGGGCTCCAGCCGGCCCAGCGGTTGCCACACGCCGCCGCTGACCAGCCCCCATTCCTCGCTACCCGCTACCTGGCGGCTCTCGGCCACGTCGAGCAGCCGGTAGTAGACGTTGCGATTGAGCCGGGCAGCCAGGCCGTGCCGCACCGGGACCTCGGGGATGACGTCGCCGCCGGGCATCGGGCTCAGGGCGAGCCGATGCTCGCGGCCCAGCACGAGCGTATCGCCCAGGTTGGTCGTCAGGCGCCAGCCGCCACCCGGCGCATCGGCTTCGCGGTCGGCATCGACGATCAGCAGGGGGCGATCCTCGACTTGAATGCGCCACTTCTCCACCGGCGAGACAAGGTAGTAATCGCCGTCAGCCTCGCGGCGCAGGATGGTCGACAGCAGGCGCACCAGGCGCGGGCGCGACATCACCCGTCCTTCGTGATACCAGCGGCCATCGGCGGCGATGGTCAGCGCCATGTCACCGCTCAGCGGCGGCGTCCAGGTTTCCAGCGGCGGCAGCCTGGCGGGGTTCGTCATCGCCGGCTCGACCTGGCCGATCAGCCCTTCCAGCATCATGGCTTTCTCTCCCGGGCCGCCGGCTCAGCGCCATCCGGCCTCTTCCAGTGACTGTCGCAGGTCCGCCGGCGCCTGCGGGAGTGCCTCGCGGAACAGCCGGTAGAAGTTGGCGGTGGTCTGCATCGCCACTTCGTCGACGCTGATCCCGCGCTCGGCGGCGATGCACTCGGCCACCTCGACCACCCATTGCGGCTCGTTGGGCTTGCCCCGGTGCGGCACCGGCGCCAGGTAGGGGCTGTCGGTCTCGATCAGCAGCCGATCCAGCGGAATGGCCCGGGCCAGCTCGCGGATCGCCGCGGCATTGCGGAAGGTGACGATGCCCGACAACGAGATCAGAAAGCCGTGGCGCACCGCCTCCCGCGCCATGTCCAGATCCTCGGTGAAACAGTGCAGCACGCCGCCGACGGCCGGATCCCCATGCTCGGCGATCAGCGCCAGGGTGTCCTCCCGGGCCTCGCGGGTGTGCACGATCACCGGCAGTTCCAGCTCCCGGGCGGCGATCAGGTGATTGGCGAAGCGGCTGCGCTGCTGCGGCGGCGCCACCCCCTGATAATGATAGTCGAGGCCGGTCTCGCCGATCGCCACCGCCGCGTGGCGCTCGGCGCATGCCTTGATGGCCTCCACGTCCGGTTCGCGGGGCACCTCGTGCAGCGGATGCACGCCGGCGGAAATCACCACATCCTCGTGCTCGCGGGCGATCGCCGCGAGTCCGGGCACGTCCTCCAGGGTGACGGCGATCGCCAGAAACTGGCGGACCTCGCGCCGACGGGCGGCGTCGAGGGCGGCATTCAGGTCGCCGCCGTGGGCGGAAAGATCCAGGCGGTCCAGATGACAGTGGGAATCGACAAACATGCGGAAAGGCTCGTGACTGACGAAGGAGTGGCGGATGGTGGCTCAGAAGGTGAAGGTGGGCTCGCCCTTGTCGAGCAGCCCGGCCAGGTGATTCTCGATACGGTCGCGGACCCGGCGGTCATTGACGCCGAAATGCACACCGATGCCGGGGATGCGGCGCCCCGAGACGCCGGGCGGCGAAATCCAGGCGACGTCACCGCTGACCGGCAGGCGTTCGCTCTCGTCGGGCAGCGTCAGCAGCAGGTAGACGGGCTGGCCCAGCGCATAGGTGTCCTGCGTCGGCACGAAGATGCCGCCCCGCTCCAGCGCCGGCATGTAGGCCGACAGCAGGGTCCGATGATCCTTGAAGGTCAGCGAGAGCGCCTTGTGTTCCGCCATGACAGCCTCCTCGGGTCTTCGATCAGGAACGCAGCAATGCCGACCAGCGCACCAGCCAGGCCTCGAGCACCAGCTGGGGGTTGGGGTTGCCGCCGGCCACCAGCAGCCGCTGCTGCTCGCGGGCATAATCGAGCAGCCGGAACCAGTCGCGCAGGCGGCCGTTCTTGATCGCCTGGCGGTAGAGCGGCAGCAGGTCGGGATTGCGGACCTGCTCGGTATCGCCGGACAGCCCCAGCCGAATCAGGTCTTCCAGCCAGGCGATACCGTACCACAGGATGCGCTCGACCGCCTGACGGTCGAGCCGGGCGGCCTCGGCGACCGGCTCGGCACCGCGCACCAGGGCGTCGAAGAGCTCCTGGAGCGTCTGGCGCAGCTGACGGGCCTCGCCCCCGGCCAGCTCGCGTGCCAGCAGCGGCAGCCCGCCGGCCACACGCAGCCAGAACGCTGCCTCGCGTTCATCCCCCAGCGCCTCGGCAAGCCAGGGAAGGCAGGCTGCCGGGGCCGGCACCGTCAGCGTCCAGTGCTGGCAGCGCGAACGGATCGTCGCCAGCATGCGCGACGGGACGTCCGAGAGCAGCACGAACAGGGTACGCGACCCCGGCTCCTCGAGACTCTTGAGCAGCGCGTTGGCCGCCGCCACGTTCATCGCCTCGGCGGGCTGCAGCAGGATGACCCGATAGCCGCCCTGCTGCGCGGTCTGGGCGACGAACTGATTGACCTCGCGGATCGGGTCGATGCGAATCTGGCGGCGATTGTCGGCCGGGCTGATCCGCAGCAGGTCCGGATGATAGCCGGCGGCCAGCATCCGGCAGCCGTGGCAGTGGCCACAGGCCGCATCGCCGGGCGACAGGCAGAGGGTTCGCGCCACCAGCGCCTCGGCCAGCTGCTGCTTGCCCAGCCCGTGCGGACCGGAAATCAGCAGCGCGTGGGGCAGGCGGTCGGAAGTCTGCAGGGCCACCAGGCGCTGCCAGAGCTCGGACTGCCACGGCAGCGGCGTCAGCTGCGCCATGCGGCCACCCGTTGATCGAGGCAATGACAGATGTCGGCCTGCACCTGCGTCAGCGACCGTGCGGCATCGATCACCGCGATGCGCGCGGGGGCCGCCGCGGCCCGCTCGAGATAGCCCTGCCGCACCGCCTCGAAGAACGCGGCGCGCTCGCGCTCGAAGCGGTCGAGTCCCTGCCCCCGGGCCGTCACGCGCTCGCGCGCGGCGTCCACGGGCATGTCCAGCAACAGCGTCAGGTCGGGCTGAAGCCCCTGCTGCACGAACGTCTCGAGCATGGCGATGGCGGAGCGATCGCCCCGCCGGGCGCTGCCCTGGTAGGCATAGGTGGCATCGGTGAAGCGGTCGCAGACCACCCAGGCGCCACGCTCCAGGGCCGGCCGGATCCGGCGCGCCAGGTGCTGGGCCCGCGCCGCGAAGACCAGCAGCAGCTCGGCATCATCGGCCAGGGTTTCCGCCTCGTCGGGGGCCAGCAGCAGCTCGCGAATCGCCTCGGCCCGCGGCGTGCCGCCGGGCTCGCGGGTGGTGATCGTCTCGATGCCCAGCGACTCGAGATGATCACGCACCAGGGCCAGGTTGGTGCTCTTGCCGACCCCTTCTCCCCCCTCGAGGGTAATGAAGCGTCCGCGTGATGGCATGGGCAGCAGCCTCGTCTAGCGATTGAGAATGTAGCGACGCACGGCGGCATTGTGCTCGCGCAGCGTCGCCGAGAAATGGTGGCTGCCATCGCCCTTGGCGACGAAGTACAGGGCGTCGCCGTCGGCCGGGTGCACGGCCGCACGCAGCGCGGCCATGCCGGGCATGGCGATGGGCGTGGGCGGCAGCCCGTCGATGACGTAGGTATTGTAGGGCGTCTTGCGCTGCAGGTCGGCGCGGGTGATGTTGCCGTCATAGTCGTCGCCCAGGCCGTAGATGACGGAAGGGTCGGTCTGCAGCCGCATGCCCTTCTCCAGACGGCGCACGAAGACGCCGGCGATCCGGGCCCGCTCGCCGTCGGCCCCGGTCTCCCGCTCGATCAGCGACGCCAGGATCAATGCCTGATAGGGCGACTTCAGTGGCAGGTCCGCGTCGCGCTCGCTCCAGACCTCGTCCAGCGAGGACTGCATGCGCGCATAGGCTCGCGCGAGGATCGCCTTGTCACTGACCCCCTTGTGATAGCGGTAGGTATCGGGGAAGAAGCGCCCTTCCGGATGCTGGTCGGGATGCCCCAGCCGGGCCATCACCTCGCTGTCATCGAGGCCCTCGAGGGTGTGCTTGAGCTTGACGGCGTCATCCAGCGCCTCGCGGACCTGGTGGAAGGTCCAGCCTTCGGGAAAGGTCACCGTGTAGGTGACCACCTGATCGCTGCCCAGGCGCTCGAGTGCAGCCCGACCGCTCATGCCGGGCTCGAGGCGAAACTCGCCCGCCCGCAGCGCCGGCCATGCGGCAGGCCGAAAACGCTTGGCGAGCTTGAAGGGCCAGGCCTCGGCCAGCACGCCCCGGCTCACCAGGTCATCGACGACACGGTCGAACCCCGCGCCCTGGGGGACTTCGTAGAGCATCGACTGTTCGATAGCCAGCGGCTGCACCAGCTGCGACTGCCAGTACCGGAAGGCGCCGTAAGCCACGAGTCCCAGTACGGCCAGCGCGGCCAGACACAGTTTCAACCAACGCATGCGGAGTCCTTACGCGAAAGCGGGCGCCGCCGGACGCCCGCGGTCAGTCGGTGAGGCGAGGATACCCCAGCAGCTCATGGGCAGCATCCTGCAGGATACGTGCAGACGTGGACGGGACGGGCCAGGCCTGCCGCTCGACGCCCCGGGCATCGAGCAGGCGTCGCACCGGCCACAGCCCCTGCACGGAGTTGCCGACCCACAACGAATCGGCCTGCATCAGCGCATCGACACCGGCCGTGACGACCGCGATCGGCAGCCGCTCCCGGAGACCCTCACGCAGGGTGCCGGCCACGCCACAGGCGTCCAGGGCCGGGGTTTCCCAGCGACCTGCACGATGCCAGAAAAGGTTCATGCTGGTGGTCTCGACGACATGCCCCTCGGTATCGAGAAGCACCCCTTCGGCAATCGCGGGATCGTCCCACTCGCGCCGGGCCATCACATTCTCGAGGCGATTGAGGTGCTTGATGCCGGCCAGCGCAGGCTGCCTGGCCAGACGCAGATCGCACAGGCGAATCGTGACGCCCTCGCGCCAGGCGGTTTCCCGCGGGGCGAAAGGCGTCACTCGCCAGCGGTATCGCGGCTGCGGCTCGACCGGCGGCAGATACCCCCGTCCGCCACTGCCCCGGGTCACGATCAGCTTGAGCACGGCCAGCCCCGAGCCGGCCCGGCCCGGCAGCGCCGCCGGCAGGTCATGCTCGGGACAGGGGATCCCCAGGCGCTCGCAACCGCGCCGGAGCCTTGCCACATGGGCGTCCCAGAGCAGGGGCCGACCGTCGCGGACGAGGACGGTCTCGAACACCCCATCCCCGTAGGCCAGCCCACGGTCGTCGAAGGGAACGCCGTCGTCCTGCATGCGGATCAGACGCGCGAGAAGATCAGCGAGCCGTTGGTCCCGCCGAAGCCGAACGAGTTCGACAGCGTGTGCGTGATGGCCGTTTCACGGGCCGTGTACGGCACGTAGTCCAGCCGGCACCCCTCCTGCGGATTGTCCAGGTTGATGGTCGGCGGCGCCACCTGGTCACGCAGTGCCAGCACGCAGAAGACCGCCTCGACGGCACCGGCCGCGCCCAGCAGGTGGCCGATCATCGACTTGGTGGAGCTGACCGCCACGTTTCGCGCCGCGTCGCCCATGACCCGCTCGATGGCCTGGCTCTCGGCCAGATCCCCGGTGGGGGTGGAGGTGCCGTGGGCGTTGATGTACTGGATCTGCTCGGGTGCCAGCCGGGCGTCGTGCAGCGCGTTGCGCATGGCCGCCGCCGCGCCGCGACCGTCCTCGGGCGGCGCGGTCATGTGGTGGGCGTCGTCGCTCATGCCGAAGCCCGTCAGCTCGGCATGGATCGTCGCCCCCCGTGCTCGGGCGTGCTCGTAGTCCTCGAGCACCACGACCCCGGCGCCATCGGACAGCACGAAGCCGTCGCGATCGCGATCCCAGGGGCGGCTGGCGGCGGCCGGGTCGTCGTTGCGCGTCGACAGCGCCCGCGCCGCGGAGAAGCCGCCCAGGCCGAGCGGTGTGGTGGCCATCTCCGCCCCGCCGCAGACCATCACGTCGGCGTCGCCGTAGGCGATGGTGCGCGCCGCGTAGCCGATGTTGTGCGTACCCGTGGTGCAGGCCGTGGTGATGGCGATGTTGGGCCCCTGGAAGCCGTAGCGGATCGCCAGGTTGCCGGCGATCATGTTGATGATCGAGCCCGGCACGAAGAACGGCGAGATGCGCCGCGCCCCGCCCTTGAGCAGGGCGTTGTGGTTGTGCTCGATCATCGGCAGACCGCCGATGCCGGACCCGATCGCCACCCCGATACGGTGCGCATTGTCCTCGCGGCATTCCAGCCCGGCATGCTGGACCGCCTGCGAGGCCGCCGCGATGCCGTACTGGATGAACAGGTCCATCTTGCGCGCATCCTTGGGGTTCAGATAGGGGCTGATATCGAACCCCTTGATCGAGCCGCCGAAGCGCGTATTGAAACCACTGGTATCGAAATGCTCGATCGGGGCTATGCCGCTCTTGCCCGCCAGGATATTGCTCCAGCTTTCCTCGACGGAATTACCGACCGGTGTCACCAACCCCAGTCCGGTCACCACGACCCTTCTACGAGGCATCAGCTCTCCTCCAGATGTCCATGTCAGGCGCTTGCCTAGCGGCGCACCCATGCAGCTCGCCATTATACCCGAAGCGTACCGGCTATGGGGTCTGGCACCCTAAAAAGGAAAGCCGCTCTGTCACCAGAACGGCTTTCCGAGTACAGGCATTCAGCGCCGTCGCACGTCGGCTTACTGGTGAGCCACGACGTAGTCGATCGCTTCCTGTACCGTGGTGATCTTTTCCGCTTCCTCGTCGGGGATTTCGGTGTCGAATTCCTCTTCGAGCGCCATCACCAGCTCGACGGTGTCCAGGGAATCGGCGCCGAGATCTTCGGTGAAGGATGACGAGTTCTGGATGTCCTCTTCCTTGACGTTCAGGCGCTCGGCTACGACCTTCTTCACGCGCTCTTCGATGGTGCTCATTCTGTGATTACTCCTAGTGGTACATATCCGCCAGCCGGAAACTGCCGGGTAGTTTATAGACGGCCCCAGATCGACGCAACCAAGGCGTCGAGCACGGCCTCAACGCATGTTCATGCCACCGTTGACCTGCAGGGTCTCGCCGGTGACATAGCCTGCCGCATCGCTGGTCAGAAAGCCCACCGCCGCGGCAATTTCCTCGGGAGCGCCCAGGCGCGCCAGCGGAATCTGGGTCAGCAGCGCCTTGTGCTGCTCCTCGGGCAGCGCCTCGGTCATGTCGGTGGCGATGAAGCCGGGTGCCACGGCATTGACGGTAATGCCGCGCGAGGCGACTTCCCGCGCCAGAGCCCGAGTGAAGCCCTCCATGCCCGCCTTGGCGGCAGCATAGTTGGTCTGCCCCAGGTTGCCCATGGTCGCCACGACCGAGCTGATGTTGACGATGCGCCCGAAACGCGCCTTGGTCATGCCTCGCACACAGGCCTTGGTGACGCGGTAGACGGACTTGAGATTGGTGTCGAGCACCGCATCCCATTCCTCTTCCTTCATGCGCATCAGCAGGTTGTCACGGGTAATTCCGGCATTGTTGACGAGAATGGTCGGCGCGCCGAACTCCTCGACGATCGCCTTGAGCAGGGTATCGATACTGGCCGGGTCGGTGGCATCGAGCCGCCGACCACCGCCTTCGATCCCCTGCTCGCGAAAGTCGGCATCGATGCGCTCGGCGCCGGCATCACTGGTCGCCGTGCCGATGACGATGCGCCCCTGACGCCCCAGCTCGTGGGCGATGGCACGCCCGATACCACGACTGGCACCGGTGACGAGGGCGATTCTGCGTTCGCTGGTCATAAAGCCTTCTCGAATCAATCGTTGGCGTTCTGGCCGACCGCTTCCCGCGCCAGCGTCAGCGCCGACGCCAGACTGTCGGGATCATTGGCCGCCAGCCCCTTGGCCCCGCGGGCCACGCGCTTGTTGAGCCCGGTGAGCACCTTGCCCGGCCCGCACTCGATGAACACCTCGGCGCCCTGGGCGAGCATGGTCTCGACGCAGTCCGTCCAGCGTACCGGCTGATAGAGCTGTTCGATCAGGCGCGTGCGCAAGGTGTCGATGTCGGCATGCGCCTGGGCGTCGACGTTCTGGACCACCGTGTAGCGCGGCGTCTTGATCTCGATCTCGCCCATGGCCGCGGCCAGCCGCTCGGCGGCGGGCTTCATCAGCGCGCAATGCGACGGCACCGACACCGGCAGGGGCAGCGCCCGCTTGGCGCCGGCCTCCTGGCACAGGGCGATGGCGCGTTCGACGGCGGGCTTGTCGCCCGCGATCACCACCTGCCCCGGCGCATTGTAGTTGACGGCCGCGACGACCTCGCCCTGAGCGGCATCGCGGCAGGCACGCTCGACGGCCTCATTGTCGAGACCGAGGATCGCCGCCATGGCACCCCGGCCGGCCGGCACGGCCTCCTGCATCGCCTCGCCGCGCAGACGCACCAGCTTTACCCCCTCGGCAAAGCCCAGCGCCCCGGCGCAGACCATCGCGCTGTATTCGCCCAGGCTGTGCCCGGCCATGACCAGAGGGCGCGGGCCTTCCAGTTCCTGCCAGACACGCCAGATGGCGACGCTCGATGTCAGCAGCGCCGGCTGGGTGCAGGCCGTGGCGTTGAGCGCCTCTTCCGGCCCCTCCTGAGCCACGTGCCACAGATCGTATCCGAGGGCGTCGGACGCCTCCTCGAAAGTGGTTCGCACCACGCTGTATCGTTCGGCCAGCTCTCTCAGCATGCCCAGGTGCTGGGAGCCCTGCCCCGGAAAAACGAGGGCCAGGGATTGAGTCATGGCATTCACCTTTCAGGATTGAAATCGTCGGGTCTCGAGCGGGCGGAAAACCCGCTATCCCCCGGGCCGCACGCGACCGACGGGATAGCGGACTGTCCCAGCGCCTGCGCCAGCCGCGACGGCAGATCACGGCGCACCTCCTGCACCGCACGGGAGACGGCAAACGCGAACCCCTGGGCATCGGCACGGCCGTGGCTCTTCACCACGATGCCTGCCAGACCCAGAAGACTGGCGCCATTGTAGCGGACCGGATCCAGCTGACGCTTGATACGCAGCAAGGCCGGACGCGCCAGCAGCGTGACGAGACGACTGCCCCAGTGGGCGGCGAAGGTGGTCTGGAAGCGCTCCACCAGCATGCGCGCCAGCCCTTCGCTGGACTTGAGCACGATGTTGCCGACGAAGCCGTCGCAGACCACCACGTCGGCGTCTCCGTTGAACAGGCCGTCACCCTCGACGAACCCGATGTAGTTGAGCGACGACAGGCGTCGCAGCCGCTCGTCGGCCTCGCGAACCATCGCCGGGCCCTTGGTCGCCTCGACGCCCACGTTGAGCAGGGCCACCCTTGGGTGCTCGAGGCCGTCGACATGTCGCGCCATGACATCCGCCATGCGCGCGAAATCGACCAGCCGCTCGGCGGTGGTCTCGATATTGGCACCCAGGTCGATCATGTAGCAGCGACCGCCGCCGCGGGTCGGGATGGCGGTGGTGATCGCCGGTCGCGGAATGCCCGCCACCATGCCCAGGGCACGGCGCGACAGCGCCATCAGGGCACCGGTGTTGCCGGCACTGACGCCTGCATCGGCCTGCCCGGCCGCCACGTCATCGAGCATGCGGGCCAGACTGCTGCTTCCCCCGGTACGCAGGGCCTGGGAAGGACGCGCCGACTGCGCGATCACCTCGCCCGCATGATGGACACTCATGCGCTCACGCACTGCTCCGTAGCGACGAGGCAGTGACGACAGTTCTTCTTCGAGCCGCACTTGCGGCCCGAACAGGCGGATGGACAGCGAGGGATGCGCGCACAGCGCTTCGGCGGCTCCCCGAACCACGGCGCGGGGACCCTGGTCCCCGCCCATGGCGTCGATGGCGATACGCACGACGTGACGCCGAAGTCGCCCGAATTCAGCGCTGCGTCAAGCGTCGACGACCTTGCGGCCGCGATAGAAACCGTCCGGTGCCACGTGGTGACGACGATGCGTGGTGCCGGTTTCCTTGTCCTGGGACAGGGTCGGGCCGGTCAGCGCGTCGTGGCTGCGGCGCATGCCGCGCTTGGAACGGGTCTTGCGGTTCTGTTGAACTGCCATGGGTAGTACTCCAAAGAGCGTGTCGAAATAATCAGTGTTTATCCTTCAATGTGCGCAGCACATCGAAGGGGCTTGTCGCGGTCTCGTCCGAATCCTCGGTGTCGGGACGGCTGGCCAGCTGGTCGCGCGACACGGCGCACGCCGCCTCGTCGTGATAGACCACCTGCGGCAGGCTGAGGATCAGTTCGTCCTCGATGACCGGCAGCAGGTTGAGCTGTTCGTTTTCCACCAGGACCGGCTCGTAGTCGCCGGGCAGGTCGGCGGCCAGGGCATCGCTGCTCACCATGCCCAGCAGCCAGCGGCTCTCGACCGACACCGGCAGCGGCTCCAGGCAACGCCGGCAGGCGAGCTGCACCGAGGCACTCAGCCACCCCTCGATGTAACGGCGCCCCTGAGGGCCGACACCGAAGGCAAGGCGCACCTCGCAGTCACCCTGCTGAGGCCCGGCCTCTTCGGCCAGACGCGTCATGGCATCCAGAGGGACACTGCCCTCGAGCGTCTGTTCGCCGGCAGCCAGCCGGTAGGGCTCGACGTGCAGGGGAAGTCTAGTGGTCATCATAGGCGCGCAATAATAGGGATTCCCCCCGGGCCTGTCAAAGCGCACCGTCACGCCCTGTACAGCCCGCGAGCACGGGGGCAGACTGAGCCCTCCACTTCCTCCGCGAGGACACTGCCATGAGCCGTCTCGTTCTGGCTTCCGGATCGCCCTGGCGCCGCCAGCTGCTCGAACGCCTCGGCCTGCCCTTCACCTGGGCGAGCCCCGACATCGACGAGCGCCCCCGTGACGGCGAGCCGCCCGAGGCACTCGTGCATCGCCTGGCCCTGAGCAAGGCCGAGCGAGTGGCCCGCGACTTCGATGACCACCTGGTCATCGGCAGCGACCAGATCGCCCTGTTCGAGGGCGACATCCTCGGCAAGCCCGGCGACGAGGCCACCGCCCGGGCCAACCTGGCCCGCTTCTCGGGCAACCGCGTGCGCTTTCTCACCGGCCTGGCGCTGATCGACACCCGCGCCAGTCGTCACTGGGTCTGCCACGAACGCTACGACGTCGTCTTCCGACGACTCGGCGAACGCGAGATCGCCCATTACGTCGCCCGTGAAAAGCCCCTGGACAGCGCCGGCAGCTTCCGCATGGAAGGTCTCGGCGTCACGCTCTTCGAGCGCCTGGAGGGCGACGACCCCAACACGCTGATCGGCCTGCCCCTGATCCGCCTGTGCGCGCTGCTGCGCGAGGCCGGCCTGGACCCCCTCGCCGCCTGACCCCCGAGCCTCGCCGCACTCAGTAGGCCTGATAGCGCACCGGCGAGCGGGTCGAGGGCAGCCCCAGCCACTCGGCGGCGACCCGGCCGAACTGACGCGACAGGCGCGTGAACGGGTCCAGCGACGGCGTGTAGTCTTCCAGCGGCAGACCGTCGAAGCGCTCCCGATCGAGCTGCTCCAGGCTGGCCAGCTCGTCCACCAGTCCCAGCGACACGGCCTGCTCGCCGGTCCAGACCAGCCCCGAGAACAGCCGCGGGTCATCGGCCAGCCGGTCGCCGCGACCGGCCTTGACGGCGTCGATGAACTGCCGATGGGTGGTGTCGAGCACCTGCTGCCAGAACTCGCGCTGCTCCGGCGTCACCGGCGCGAAGGGATCCAGGAAGTCCTTGTTCTCGCCGGCGGTGAAGACCCGCCGCTCCACCCCCAGCTTATCGATGGCGCCCTGGAGACCGAAGCCGGCATGAATCACCCCGATCGAGCCGACCAGGCTCGCCGGGGACGCATAGACGCGACCGGCCGCCGAGGCGATGTAATAGGCGCCGCTGGCCCCGATGTCCTCGATGACCGCCACCACCGGCTTGCCGCCCTGGGCCACGAGCCGCCGCAGCTCGGCGTAGACGCGCTGCGACTGCACCGGGCTGCCGCCGGGACTGTTGATGTCGAGCACCACGGCACGAGCATCCGGATTGCCCCAGGCCTGCCTGACGCCCTCGATGATCCGTTCGGCACTGGCCCGCCCCTCGGCATCGATGGCGCCCTCGACGCGCACCACGGCGACATGCGGCCCCGTGGGCGTCGGCCCGCCGGCCTGCCGGACGCCACTGAAGACCGCCCACACCAGCGCCAGCAGCAGCCCGGCGAACACGAAGCGGAAGAACAGCTTCCAGCGCCGTGCGCGACGCTGCTCGACCAGCACGCCCTCCATCCAGCGCTCCATGAGCTGCCACTGCTGCCATTGCCGACGCTCGCGCCAGTCCGCGCCCGCCTCCTCCTTTCTTTCTCTTCGCGGCTCGTCGCCGGGTGGTACCTCTTCCCCGCCGGTCCAGGGATCGTCATTGCGCTCGTCGGCCATCACGCACCTCCTCGATATTCACTTCAGCCATGGAGCCAGTCGATGACGGCCGCAAAGTCGTCCGCCGTGAAGGTCGGCTCGCACTGCGCGAGGCGCTCCGGCGCGTGCACCCCGTAGGTCACCGCCACGCGATCCATGCCCAGCGAGCGGGCCATGGCCATGTCATATTCGGTATCCCCGATCATCAACGCCTCCGATGCCGCGACGCCGGTCTCGATCAGCAGCTCCTCGAGCATCCGCGGGTCGGGCTTGGAACGGGTCTCGTCGGCGGTTCGCGTGGCGTGGAACCAGCCGCCGGCGCCGGTCGTCGCCAGCGCCCGATCGAGCCCCCGGCGGCTCTTGCCGGTGGCCACGGCCAGCCGCGTTGCCGGGGAACGCCGCAGCCGCCCCAGACCCGCCTCGACCCCCGGGAAGAAGGGGGTCGGCGACTGGTCGGCGGCAACGAAGCGGCGCGCATAGCCGGCCCGCAGGGCCTCCGCCCGCCGGGCGTCGATTCCCGGACACAGCCGGGCGATCGCCTCGGGCAGCCCCAGCCCGATGATGTCACGCACTGCCTCGCGACTCAGCGGCGTCCAGCCGATTTCCTCGGCCGCCGCCTGCATGCAGCTGACGATCCGCGCCTCGGAATCCACCAGGGTGCCGTCCCAGTCGAAGATCACCAGCCGATAGCGAAGCTCTCCGGTCGAGGAGGTCATGAGGACATCCCCCGCCCGCGGGCACGCTCGAGCACCCCCTCGAGCTCGTCACCCAGCGGCGCCCGCACCCTGACGGGCCGGCCACTGCTGGGCTCGGGAAAGGTCAGCGACGCCGCATGCAGGAACAGGCGTGGCAGCTTCAGCTCCGCCGCCAGGCGACGCGCCGCCGCGGTACCGTACTTGTCGTCCCCCAATAGAGGGTGTCCCGCGTGAGCGGCATGCACCCGAATCTGGTGGGTGCGCCCGGTCACCGGCTCGGCCTCGACCAGGGTCACCCCGGCCAGCGTCTCCTGGACGGCGAAACGGGTCCGCGCCACCTTGCCGGCCGGGTCGACGCGCACGCGGCGTTCGCCGTTGCCGGCGTCATAGCGATCCAGGCGCGCACTGACGAAATCCCGGCGAGCCGGCCAGCGCCCGGCCACCAGCGCCAGGTAACGCTTCTCCATCTTGTGCTGCTTGAGTGCGGTGTTGAGCGCCAGCAGCGCGGGACGTGTCTTGGCCAGCAGCAGGCATCCCGAGGTGTCGCGGTCGAGCCGATGCACCAGCTCGAGAAAGTCGAGATCCTCGCGTACCTGACGCAGCGCCTCGATCAGGCCGATCTTCACCCCGCTGCCGCCGTGCACCGGCAGCCCCGAGGGCTTGTTGATCACCAGCCACTGCGGCCCCTCGATCAGCACGCTGCCGGCCAGCAGGTTGCGCAGGTTGTCGCTGACCTCGCGCACCGCCTCTTCCGGCGCCAGCCGCAGCGGCGGGATGCGCACCTGATCGCCGGGCACCAGCCGATAGTCGGCCTTGACGCGCTTCTTGTTGACGCGCACCTCGCCCTTGCGGACGATCCGATAGATCAGCGCCCGCGGCGCCCCTTTCAGGCGCGTGTGCAGAAAGTTGTCGATGCGCTGCCCGGCGTGGGCCTCGCCGATGTCGACCCATTGAATGTCGCGCCCTTCGGCCATGCTCTCTCCTTGCCTGTTCCGGCCTCAGTGACCGAAAGCCCCATTCTAACCCACCTCGGCGGTGTCAACGTCAATTGCCGCTATACGGCTTTACTGTTATATTCCGAAGTCGCTCGGATGGGTGAAAAGCACCCATCGTCACGCGCCTGCCCGATCAGCACGCAGGCCCGAGCCATGATTCCGGCGATGGGGACATCCCCATCGCCATGCAGTGAAAAGTGAAAGACGACGCCACGCCCGGGCCCGATCACGCCTGATGCCTGATCGAGACCACGGGGACTTCAACACCGTGCCGGAGGCCGGCGTCGGCGAATCGAACAATGCCAGGTGTCTGGCGGTCGTCTGCAGGACCGGCCGGGGGATGCACCCCGCCGCGACATGTCCTGCCGCCGCCGCGTACTCAACATGATCTTGCCATTCCCGGCCCTGCCGGGGCTGGCGCCACAGTCACGACATGCGCTGAGCACAGCACGACAGCACGAAGCGGTTCGCCGTCGCCGACGCAAAAGGAATCGCTGGTCAGATAATAGACGTGCGGAAACAAGCACCACGCGCCTGGCGGACCGGGATATGGCCTGACTCGTGTCAGCCTTCACTCGCCCGCGCAATACCGTGAGCATCCGCGCCGACATTTCCACAGCGTTGTCCCCAGGCCCGCCTCCCGGTGCGAGCCAACTAGCGAGACAACATGAAACGGATGCTCATCAACGCGACCCAGCCCGAAGAGCTGCGCGTCGCCCTCGTCGATGGACAGCGCCTCTACGATCTGGATATCGAATCCGGCGCCCGCGAACAGAAGAAGGCCAACATCTATCGCGGCAAGATCACCCGCGTCGAACCCTCCCTGGAAGCCGCCTTCGTCGACTTCGGTGCCGAACGCCACGGCTTCCTGCCGCTCAAGGAAATCTCCCGCGAATACTTCACCAAGGAGCCTTCCGGTCGCCCCAACATCAAGGAGGTGATCAAGGAGGGCCAGGAAGTCATCGTTCAGGTCGACAAGGAGGAGCGCGGCAACAAGGGCGCGGCGCTCACCACCTTCATCAGCCTGGCCGGCCGCTTTCTGGTGCTGATGCCCAACAACCCGCGGGCGGGCGGCATCTCGCGGCGCATCGAGGGCGAGGAGCGCGCCCAGCTCAAGGAGGCGATGTCGGCGCTGACCCTGCCCGACAAGATGGGCGTGATCGTGCGCACCGCCGGGATCGGCCGCAGCACCGAAGAGTTGCAGTGGGACCTCGACTACCTCGCTCAGGTCTGGGAGGCGATCACCGAGGAGGCCGGCAAGCGCTCCGCGCCCTTCCTGATCTACCGCGAGTCCAACGTGATCATTCGCGCCATGCGCGACTACCTGCGCCAGGACATCGGCGAGGTGCTGATCGACAGCCCCGAGGTCCATCAGGAGGCGCTGGGCTTCATTCGTCAGGTCATGCCCTCCTACCAGCAGAAGATCAAGCTCTACGCCGATGACGTGCCGCTGTTCTCGCGCTTCCAGATCGAATCGCAGATCGAGACCGCCTACCAGCGCGAGGTCAAGCTGCCCTCCGGCGGCTCGGTGGTGATCGACCACACCGAGGCGCTGGTCTCCATCGACATCAACTCGGCGCGCGCCACCCGCGGCAGCGACATCGAGGAAACCGCCCTGCAGACCAACCTCGAGGCCGCCGACGAGATCGCCCGCCAGCTGCGCCTGCGCGACATCGGCGGCCTGGTGGTCATCGACTTCATCGACATGTCGCCGGCGCGCAACCAGCGCGAAGTCGAGAACCGCATGCGCGACGCGCTCAAGATCGACCGCGCCCGCGTGCAGATCGGCCGCATCTCGCGCTTCGGCCTGATGGAGATGTCCCGTCAGCGCCTGCGCCCCTCGCTCGGCGAGACCAGCGGCGTGGTCTGCCCGCGCTGCGACGGCCAGGGCACCATCCGCGACGTCCGCTCGCTGTCGCTGTCGGTCATGCGCCTGATCGAGGAAGAGGCGATGAAGGAGCGCAGCGCGCAGATTCGCGCCATCCTGCCGGTGCCGGTCGCCACCTACCTGCTCAACGAGAAGCGCGCCACCCTGGCCGACATCGAGCAGCGTCAGGGCGTCAAGGTGGTGCTGCTGCCCAACCCCGACATGGACACTCCGCACTACGACGTGCAGCGCCTGCGCGACGATCACGTCAGCGAGGAAGGCGAGCACAAGTCCAGCTTCGAGCTCTCCACCGACACCGAGGTCGGCAAGGAACCCGACCTGACGCTGGCCAAGCCCATCCAGCGCACCGAGGCGGCGGTCAAGGGCGTGGCCCACAACGCCCCGGCACCGGCCTCCCTGCAGCAGCCGATCGAGGACGAGACGCGCCACCAGGACAGCGCCACCCTCCCCGCGCCTACCGGCCTGCTGTCACGCTTCTTCAAGGGGCTCGGCAAACTGATCGGCACCCCGGAAGAGGAAGGCACCGATGCCGCCCAGCGCGGCAACGGCGAGGCCTCAGGCAGCCATGACGGCGCCGCCGCCCGGGACGGGCAGGGTCGCGGCAACGGCGGCCAGCGCCGTCGCCGCCAGGAAGGCCAGCGCAGCGATAGCCGTCGTGACGACGAGCGCCGCGAGAACGGGCGCCGTCGCAATGCGCAGCGTGACGACGCCCGGCGTGACGACGCCCGGCGTGACGACGCCCGGCGTGACGACGCCCGGCGTAGCGACGCCCGTCGCGACGAATCCCGTGGCGAAGAGCCACGCGAGAACGGGCGTCGCCGCGACGAAGCCCCGTCACGTGACGAGAGCCGCGACGACGGCAAGCGTCAGGGCGAT
Organism: Modicisalibacter tunisiensis; assembly: GCF_020148005.1. Classification (GTDB taxonomy): domain Bacteria; phylum Pseudomonadota; class Gammaproteobacteria; order Pseudomonadales; family Halomonadaceae; genus Modicisalibacter; species Modicisalibacter tunisiensis. Next base: position 2,903,854 of record NZ_JAGXFD010000001.1, read on the forward strand.
CAGACCGGCAAGCCATCGCGTCAGGGCACCGGCAAGGAGGGCGGTGGCCGGAAAGGCCCCCGCCAGACCCAGAAGGGTGACAAGACGGAAAAGGCCGACACCCAGCAAAGCGAGCCCCGGAAGGCCGACAAGCCGGAGAGCGGCAAGGCGCGTCGCGACGATGACAGGAGCGACAAGCCGAACAAGCTTGCCGGGGCCGAAGGCGAGGCAGCGGAAGACACGGACTCTCGTCCCAAGCGCACCCGCAACAACCCCCGTCAGCGGCGTCGGCAGCATGCCCTCAACCCCGAGTCGGTCGCCGAGCAGGAACGGCTGAAGGCCGAGGCGCCGGCAGCGGACCAAGCCGCGAAGCCGGAAGCCGCCGAGAAGGCAGAAGCCGCCAAGCCGGAAGCCGCCGAGAAGACAGAAAGCACGAAGTCGGAAGCCGCCGGGACGCCGGCCGCCGAGCCGAGCAAGACCGAGGGCCGCGACAGCAGCGACGAAACGGCCCCGACGGCAAAGGCCGCGAAGGAGCCCGCGACCCAGGCCGACAGCCCGGCCGATGGCGGCGCGACCGACGATACGGCCGGGGCGGCGACCACCGCCGACAAGCCCGCCGCCCGGAGCCGCCAGCGCAAGCGGCGCGGCGAAGGCGACACGGCGAAGGCGGCCACCGAGGATGACGGCAAGGCATCCCCGTCCTCCGTCGAGAGCGAGAAAAAGGCGGCTACCGAAACGGCTGGCGATGCGTCCGCCCAGAACGCCGCCCCCGTCACCGGTTCCGAGACTCCCGCCGAGGCACCCTCCACCCCGGAGGAACCGCAAGCCACCGGCACCGAGTCCCGGGCTCATCTCGATGCACCGGCAGCGGAAGCCTCGGCCCCGCAGACCGATGACACGCCGGCAGACAAGGCTGAAGCAGTCGCTTCCGAGGCAACCCCGGCAGCCGACACCAAGCCGCAGGCCGCAAGCAACGCCGAGCCCGAGACGACCGAGGCACCACAAGCCGAGGCTGACGCAGGCACCGGCAAGACCAGCGAGCCGGAGGCATCTGCCAAGGCGGAGACACCGGCGAGCGAGCCGCCGGCCGCTCCGGCCAGGGCCGAGCGTCGTCCGCGCCGCCGGCGGGCGCACAACGACCCGCGCGAGAAGCGTCGCCGCGAGCAGCAGCCCGCCGCCAAGGAAACGCCGGCACAGGCCGAGGAAGCCCCGAGCGCGACCGAAGCCTCCTCGAGCCAGACCGAGAGCGATCGCTGATCGCGCACGAGACGCCTCGGTAACGCAACAACGCCCGCCCTCCGTCAGGAGGGCGGGCGTTTTCTTGTCTACCCCGGATTGTTCAGCGCGGCGGCACGGCTCAGCCCAGTCGCGAGCGGTTGACGAAGGCCGTCAGCGTGCGAATCAGGTAGGCGATGTCATGCACGCCGGCGGTTTCACGGATCGAGTGCATCGCCCACTGCGGCACCCCCACATCCAGCGTGGGTACACCGATCTCGCTGGCGGTGATCGGCCCGATGGTGCTGCCGCACCCCATGTCCGCCCGCGTGACGAAGCTCTGCACCGGCACCCCCGCCTCGTGACAGAGATCGCGAAACAGCGCCGCCGTCTCGCTGGTGGTGGCGTAGCGCTGATTGGCATTGACCTTGATCACCGGGCCGCCGTTGATCGCCGGACCGTGGGCGGCGTCATGCTTGTCCGGAAAGTTGGGGTGCAGGGCATGGGCATTGTCGCAGGAGATCAGGCGCGAGCCCTGGATCAGCCGAACCAGCCCTTCTTCACCGGCCTCGCCGCACTGGGCATTGACGCGGCGCAGCACATCGGCCAGGAACGGCCCCTGGGCACCGCAGGCACTGGCACTGCCGACCTCCTCGTGATCGTTGGCCACCAGCAGTGCCCCCTGGCTGCCGTCGGCGGCCAGCAGCGCTTCCAGGCCACAGAAGCACGACAGCAGGTTGTCGAGGCGGGCGCCGGCGATCAGTTCCGCCTCGACCCCCACGCGGCTGGGCGGCTGAACATCATGGAGGCACAGCTCGAAGGCCAGTGGCTCGACGTCTTCCAGCCCCTGCTGCTCGTGGAGCCAGCGCTTGATAAGCGCCGTGAAGTCCGAGTCGCCGCCGCCCTGCAGCAGCACCGGCGCCATCTGGGTCTGCGCGTTCAGGGCACGCCCGTTGTTGGCCTCGCGATCGAGGTGAATGGCCAGGCTGGGAATCGTCGCCACCGGGCGATCCACATGGATCAGCACGCCTTGGGTAGTGCCGTCCTCGCGGCGCACATGCACGCGACCGGCGATCCCCAGGTCACGGTCGAACCAGGGCGCCAGCAGCGCCCCGCCGTAGACCTCGACGCCGAGTTGCAGCCAGTCGCGGTTGCGCAGCGCCGCATTGGGCTTGAGCCGCAACCCGGGGCTGTCGGTGTGCGCGCCGATCATGCGCAGCGTCTCGAGGCGCCCCTCGGGCAGCTGCAGGGCGATCAACGACGAGTCGTTACGCGTCACGAACACGCGGTCGCCCGGCGACAGCGACCACGCCCGGGTCTCGTCGAGGCGACGATAACCGGCGCCTTCCAGCCGCCGGGCCATGTTGGCGGTCGCGTGCCAGGGGGTCGGCGAGCGGGCCAGGAATGTCAGGAGGCGTTCCAGGGTCGGATCTTGGGGCATGCTCATCCTCGTCGGGGTCTATGTCTGGCGATACAGGCTGCTACAATGCCAAACCGGCTTGTGCGGCATCCGCGGGCCGGTCACCAGGGAACAGAGTGTACATGAAACCGGGAGTGCTTCATCGATGAGCCTGACTGCAGTCATCCAGCGCGTGACGATCTTCCTGCTGCTGATCGCGCTGGGTGTACCGGCCCTTGCCGGCCCCACCCCCACGGATGCCCAGCGCCAGGCGTCGACCGAAGTCGCGGACTCTCTGGAATACGGTCACTATGCCGACGTCACGCTCGATGACGCCTGGTCGCGACGTGCCTTCGACCGCTTTCTCGATGTGCTCGATTCGCAGCGCGCCTATCTGCTGCGAAGCGATGTCGATGACTTCAGCGATCTGCGCACCTCGCTCGATGACGCCGTCACCCAGGGCAAGCTGGATCGTGTCTACGCCCTTTACGGTCGCTACCAGCAGCGCCTGGAGGCCCGCCTGAAGTGGCTGCTGAAACAGGTCGATGATGGCCTGGACTTCGACTACACCGGCCAGGGCCGCCTGGCGCTGGATCGCGAATCGGCCGACTGGGCCCGCGACGAGGGGGCGCTCGACACCCTCTGGCACAAGCGCCTGAAGAATGCCGCCCTGTCCCTGAGCCTCAGCGACCAGTCGCCCGAGGCCGTGCAGAAGACGCTCCATGATCGCTACGAGGGTCAGCTCTCCCGGGTGAGCCAGACCAAGCCGGAAGATGTACTGGAGCTGTTCATGGCCGCCGTCACCGGCACGGTGGACCCGCACACCGAGTACTTCTCGCCGCGTCAGAGCGAGTCCTTCGACATCCAGATGCGGCTGTCGCTCGAGGGCATCGGCGCCCTGCTGCAGACCGAGGGCGAGTACGTCAAGGTGGCCAGCCTGGTTCCCGGCGGCCCCGCCGCCAAGAGCGGCGTGCTGCAGCCTGCCGACCGCATCGTCGGCGTGGGCCAGGGCAAGAGCGGCGAGATGGTCAACGTGGTGGGCATGCGCCTGGATGACGTGGTCGAGCTGATCCGCGGCCCGAAGGGATCCACGGTGCGCCTCGACGTCATTCCCGCCAAGGCGGTGGACGTGACCCGCTCGCACGTGGTGAAGATCGTCCGCGACACCGTCGAGCTCGAGGACCAGGCCGCCAGCAGCGAGGTGGTGACCGTGCATCGCGACGACGGCGACCACCGCATCGGCGTGATCAAGATCCCCACCTTTTATGTCGACTTCGATGCCTGGCAGGCCGGGGAAGAGGATTACCGCAGCTCGACCCGCGACGTCGCCAAGGAGATCAAGAAGCTCAAGGCCCAGAACGTGGAGGGCATCCTGCTGGACCTGCGCAACAATGGTGGCGGCGCCCTCCAGGAAGCCAACTCGCTGGTGGGGCTGTTCATCGACCGCGGCCCCACCGTCCAGGTGCGTGACGCCCGGGGACGCATCAGCCTGTATGGCGACACCGACAGCGGCGTCGCCTACGACGGCCCGCTGGGCGTGCTGGTGAATCGCCTGTCCGCTTCCGCCTCGGAGATCTTCGCCGGGGCCATCCAGGACTACGGGCGCGGGCTGATCATCGGCAGCCAGACCTTCGGCAAGGGGACCGTGCAGACGCTCAGCGACCTCAGCCACGGCCAGATCAAGCTGACCCGCGCCAAGTTCTACCGCGTCTCGGGAGAGAGCACCCAGCTGCGCGGCGTCACCCCGGACATCAGCTTCCCCAGCCTGATCGATCCGCAGACCATCGGCGAAAGCAGCCTCGACAACGCCCTGCCCTGGGATACCGTGCGCGCCGTGCAGTACCGTCGCTACGGCCACCCGAGCGCCTACCTCGACACCCTCAAGGCGCGCCACCGCCAGCGCGTCGAGCAGGAGCCGAACTTCCTCTACCTGGAACAGCAGGCCAGCCTGATCAAGAAGCTGCGCGAGCAGCAGACCAGTGTCAGCCTCAATCGCGAGCAGCGCCAGCGCGAGATGGACGCGCAGGAGAAGGAGGAACTGGCCCTGGAAAATCGCCGGCGGCGGGCGCTGGGCCTCGAGCCGCTCGCGCACTGGGCCGATGCGCGCAACGGCGACACGAACGGCGGCGGCGAACCGGCGCCGGACCCGATCGATCGCGCCCAGGTGATCGAGGGGTCGCAGATCGTGCTGGATTACGCGCGACTCGGTCGGTCGCACTGACGCACACCACGCACCCTCCGGTGTTCGACGCGAGGTAACGACGACCGCCACCCCCCGGGGTGGCGGTCGTCGTTTCAGCCCACCGATTCAGTCCCTGGAGAGCCCCCGCCCATGACCGCCTGCCATCACCCACACCTACCGATTGCCCTCCTGGCACTCGCCCTGCTGCTGGTCGTCTCGCCGGCCCGAGGTGACACCGACGCCTGCGACGGGCGGTCGAGCGAGCAGCTGCAACACGACCTCGATCGGCTTTCGTCGCGCCTGCAACGCTGGGCCGATGCCTATTACCGGCACGGCACCCGCCTGGTCGAGGACGGCGTCTACGAAGCCGCCAGGCGGCGTCAGGCACGCTGGCGCCAGTGCCTCGGCCTCACCGCCCCGCCGCCACAGCCCCATGCCCCGACCGGCGGCGAGGTGCGACATCCCGTCGTGCAGACCGGCCTGACCAAGGCCGACTCCCGCCAGGCGGTCGCCGAATGGCTGCGCGCCCGCCAGGATCGAGAACTCTGGATCCAGCCCAAGGTCGACGGCGTCGCCGTCACCCTGCTCTACGAACAGGGCCGGCTCAGCGCCGCCGTCAGTCGTGGCGACGGGATTCGCGGGCAGAACTGGCTGCCCCGGGCGCGGGTGATCGCGGCGATCCCCGAACGACTGCCCGGCGCGCCGCCCCGGGTGGTGCTGCAGGGCGAGCTCTATGACAAGCGCCCGGGGCATGTGCAGTCGCGCGACGGCACCGACGGCGCCCGTGCAGCGATCAGCGGCCTGATGGCACGCGAGTCCCTCGATGCCGAAGCGGCAAGCCGTATCGGCCTGTTCGTCTGGGACTGGCCGAACGGCCCTGAGGCCATGCCTGCCCGGCTCGAGCAAATGGCGGCCTGGGGCCTTGGCGACGCCAGGCGCGACACGCGGCGGGTCCACAGCCTTCGCGACGTGGTGCAGCAGCGCCAGTCCTGGTATCGCCACCCCCTGCCCTTCGCCAGCGACGGCATCGTGCTGCGCCAGGGGCAACGCCCAGCGGCGGCGACCTGGCAACCCGAGCCACCCGACTGGGCACTGGCCTGGAAGTATCCGGCACACCGCACCCTGGCCGACGTCCGGCGCGTCACCTTCTCGATCGGCCGTACCGGGCGCATCACGCCGATCGCCGTGCTCTCGCCGGTCACGCTCGACGATCGCACCATCACGCGGGTCAGCCTGGGCTCGCTCGCGCATTGGCGCGAGCTGGACGTGCGTCCCGGCGATCAGGTGCAGGTCTCCCTGGCCGGCCTGACCATCCCCCATCTCGATAACGTGGTGGTGCGTCGCAGGCCTCGCCCGAGCGTGGACGCGCCCGATGCCGAGGCTCATGATGCCTTCAGCTGCCTGAGCCCGGCGCCCGGCTGCCGACAGCAGTTCCTGGCCCGGCTCGAATGGCTCTCCAGCGATCACGGGCTCGCCATCGACGGTATCGGCGAAGCCCGCTGGCGACAGCTGGTGGAGGCGGGGCTGGTCACCTCGCTGCTGGACTGGCTGGACCTGCGTGCGCCGGCGCTGAAGCGCCTGGACGGCGTGGGGCGCGCCAGGGCCGCCAACTGGATGGACGCCTTCGAGCGAGCCCGCCAGGCTACCGATACCACCTGGCTGAAGGCCCTGGGCCTGCCGAGCGTGGCGCCGGCAGCCCTGGAGCGCGAGGGGCGCTTTGCCGGTGTCGAACGACTCGCGTCACGCCACCGCCGCGACTGGCAGCGCATCGATGGCGTCGGCCCGGCGGGCGCCGACGCGCTGTGGCGCTTCTTTCATGAGCCGGGCACGCGGGCACTGCTGGACGAGCTGACCGAGCGCGGGCTCCTGGCCCGCTGAGCTTCCCGAACGCGACGACGCCATGCCGGTCGGCATGGCGTCGCAGGTCGGGCGCGGGCGCGGGCGCGGGTGAGGATCAGTCGGCGACCGAGGCGCCGGACAGCCGGAGAATTCTCAGGAATTCACGGCGCGTCGCCGGGTTCTTGCGGAAGGTCCCCAGCATGCGGCTGGTCACCAGGCTGGCACCGGGCTTGTGAATCCCCCGCGTGGTCATGCACTGGTGGGACGCTTCGATGACCACGGCCACCCCCTGGGGCTGCAGCACGTCATGCAGGGTATCGGCGATCTGCACGGTCATCTTTTCCTGAATCTGCAGGCGCTTGGCATAGATCTCCACCAGCCGGGCCAGCTTGGAGATGCCCACCACGCGGCGATCGGGAATATAGCCGATATGCGCCTTGCCGATGATCGGCGCCATGTGATGCTCGCAGTGGCTCTCGAAGCGGATGTCGTTCATGACGATCATCTCGTCGTAGCCTTCCACCTCGGAGAAGGTCCGCTCGAGCACCCCCACCGGGTCGGAGGTGTAGCCGGCGAAGAACTCCTCGTAGGCACGCACCACCCGAGCGGGGGTATCCACGAGCCCCTCGCGCTCGGGGTCGTCTCCCGCCCAGCGTATCAGTGTCCGGACGGCGTTTTCGGCCTCTTCACGGCTCGGCGCTGTCGATGCCATGCTTATCCTCGTGAAATCCCGCTCATGCTTGCGACTCCCGCCCCGCGGCGGAAACCATGGACAGAGGTTGTCGAGCAACCTGACGCCGAATCATATCACGATCGCCCAGTAGCGGTCCCCACCCCGTCCCCGCTCGGTTGAAAGCCGGGAAACCCCCATGCTATAGAACCGGCAGACCGGTCAGGAAAGGATACCCCGATGCCCGACGCCTCCCATGAGTGCCTGCTGTCACTGGGCTCCAACATCGAGCCGCGACGCCATATCACCATGGCCACCACGATTCTGGAAGCCGAATGCCGGGTACTCGCCGCGGCGACGGTCATCGAGACGACCCCGGTGGGCTATCAGGCCCAGCCCAACTTTCTCAACGGCGCCCTGCTGCTTTACACCTCGCTGGACTATCGCGCCTTTCGCCGCTACCTCAAGGACATCGAAGCCCGACTCGGCCGTCGACGCGGCCCCATCAAGTCGGGGCCACGAACCATCGATCTGGATATCGTGCTGTGGGACCGTCGCCTGGTCGACAGTGTTGCCTGGCAGCAGGACTATGTGCGCGAACCGGCACTGGAAGCGCTGGAGCGCGCAGGCATCACCCTGGCACCGCCCGCGCTGGCTTCATGCGCCAGACAGGATGGGGATACGGCGAAATGACAGAAGAAGAATGGCTCCCCGAGCAGGACTCGAACCTGCGACCCAATGATTAACAGTCATTTGCTCTACCAACTGAGCTATCGGGGAATACCTGAAAAAGGCAGGACATCGATGCTGGCTCCCCGAGCAGGACTCGAACCTGCGACCCAATGATTAACAGTCATTTGCTCTACCAACTGAGCTATCGGGGAATACCGTCGATGTAAAAGCTCTATATTACGCGCCTTGGTCGCTTGACTCGACAATGCACGCTGCGATGCTTGGCTCCCCGAGCAGGACTCGAACCTGCGACCCAATGATTAACAGTCATTTGCTCTACCAACTGAGCTATCGGGGAACATCACTTGAGCTCGCGACGTAGTATACGGATTCCTCTTCAATCGTCAAGGCATGTAATCGCCGCCGGGCCCGTCGCAACCCTCGGCTTTCCTTGACGAAAACGCCCAGCGGCAAAGCGCTGGGCTCTCGAAATCCTGGTGGCTACGCCCTGATTCGAACAGGGGACCCCATCATTATGAGTGATGTGCTCTAACCAGCTGAGCTACGTAGCCATGTCGCCGACCGCGCCGAGGCTTGCAGCCCCGGTACAGCGGTTGCGAATTATGCACAGGGGCCGCCGTCTTGGCAACCCCTGCTCGCGGATTACTGCTTGATTCCCAGCGCCTTCTTCACGGCCGGCAGCCCCTGGCCGCCGTCGACGGTGGTCACGCCCTCGAGCCAGTCAGCCAGCACGTCGGGATGGGCCTGGAGCCACTCGCGGGCCGCGACGCGCGGCTTCTTGCCGTCGTCCATGATCGCGCCCATCACCTCGTTCTCCATCGCCAGGGTGAACGTCAGGTTCTTGAGCAGCCGGCCGGCGTTGGCGCAGTCGTCGACGTAACCGGCACGGGTGTTGGTGTAGACGGTCGCGCCACCATAGTTGGGGCCGAAGTAGTCATCCGCACCGGACAGGTAGGCCATGTCGAAGTTGGTGTTCATCGGATGCGGCTCCCAGCCCAGGAACACCATCCACTGCTTGTCGCCCACCTTCGACTTGAGCTCGGCGAGCATGCCCGCCTCGGACGAGTCGACGAGCTCCCAGTCGCCCAGACCGAAGGCATCGTCGTCGATCATGTCCTGGATGATCATGTTGCCGTCGTTGCCGGCCTCGATCCCGTAGAGACGCTTGCCGAACTGGTCGGCGTGCTTGTCGAGGTCGGCCACCGAGGTCACGCCGGCATCGTAGACATACTGCGGCACGGCCAGCGTGTACTTGGCGCCCTCGAGGTTGGCGCCCACGCGATCGACCTGGCCCTTGTCGATGTAGGGATCGCTGATCGACGCCATCGACGGCATCCAGTTGCCGAGGAAGACGTCGAAGTCGCCGTTCTTCAGGCCGGAGTAGGCGATCGGTACCGACACGGTGTCGCTGGTCACGTCATAGCCCAGGCCGTCGAGCACCTCGCTGGTCATCGCGGTGGTCGCGGTGATGTCGGTCCAGCCGACCTCGGCGAAGTGCACCGTCCGGCACTGTTCGGGCACCTCGGCGGCAGCGGCGAGGGGCGCCATCGATGCCAGCAGGCTGCCGGCGACCAGAGTCAGAGAGGATGTCTTGTACATTGACGTGTCTCCTGCGGACGAAGTGGCGTGCCGCCTTGCGGCACGTTGGATAACGATGAATTATGCGATAATCGACTACGCATTCCACTATACAATAGTTTTTGTTGATTGAACGTTCAATAAAAACATTGCACACTATAGACCAATGAGACGTGGACGGCCCGAGTCACGATTCAACGTCGCCCCGTCTCGCGACAGGCAAAGGAGGAGGCTCGTGCCCAAGGTCGGAATGGAGCCCATACGCCGGCGGCAGTTGATCAGCGCCACCATGCAGGCCATCGACGACGTCGGACTGGCGGACGCCACCGTCGCGCGAATCGCCCGGCAGGCCGGCGTCTCGGCCGGCATCATCAGCCATTATTTCGGCGGCAAGGATGGCCTGCTGGAAGCCACCATGCGCCAGATCCTCTACGACCTGGGAGCCGCCGTGGCCACACGCCGCGGCCGCCTGCCGGAGGATACGCCGGCGGCCCACCTGCGCGCGATCATCGACGGCAACTTCGATCGCAGCCAGGTCAGCCAGTCGGTGATGAAGACCTGGCTGGCCTTCTGGGCCTCGAGCATGCACAAGCACGACCTCCAGCGGCTGCAGCGGGTCAACGACCGGCGCCTCTACTCGAACCTGTGCAGCCAGTTCCGACGCTGCCTGCCACGCGCCGAGGCCCGCCGCGCCGCTCGCGGCCTGGCGGCGATGATCGACGGCCTGTGGCTGCGCGGCGCCCTGGCACCCGAGGGGCTCGACGTCGACCGGGCCCGCCGGCTGGCCTACGACTACCTGGAAGAACAACTGGCGCGCGCCGACTGCCTCGCCTGACGGCGGCCCCGGGCGGCGCGACACATCCATCCTTTCGCGGAGGCAACATGGCCACACTCGAAACTCAGCCACTCTACATCGACGGACGTCGCGTGGACGCCACCTCCGGTGAAACCTTCGACACCGTCAACCCCGCCAACGGCGAGGTACTGGCCCGCGTTCAGCAGGCATCACGCGAGGATATCGACCGCGCCGTCGCCTCGGCCCGTCGGGGCCAGCAGGTGTGGGCGGCGATGACCGGCATGGAGCGCAGCCGCATCCTGCTGCGCGCCGTCGCCCTGCTGCGCGAACGCAATGACGAGCTGGCACAGCTGGAAACCCTGGACACCGGCAAGCCGATCAGCGAGACCCAGGCGGTGGACGTCGTCACCGGCGCCGACTCGCTGGAATACTACGCCGGGCTGGCACCCGCCATCGAGGGCACGCAGATCCCGCTGCGCGAGGACTCCTTCGTCTACACGCGCCGCGAACCACTGGGCGTGATCGGGGCCATCGGTGCCTGGAACTACCCCATCCAGATCGCCTGCTGGAAGAGCGCTCCCGCGCTGGCCGCCGGCAACGCCGTGGTCTTCAAGCCCAGCGAGGTCACACCGCTGACCACCCTGAAACTGGCCGAGATCTTCACCGAGGCCGGTCTGCCCGACGGCGTGTTCAACGTGGTCCACGGCGACGGCCGCGTCGGCGAGCTGCTCACGCACCATGCCGACATCGACAAGATCACCTTCACCGGCGAAGCCGGCACCGGCAAGAAGGTGATGTCCGCCGCGGCCGGCTCGACCCTCAAGGAAGTGACCATGGAGCTGGGCGGCAAGTCGCCGCTGATCGTCTTCGACGACGCCGATCTGGATCGGGCCGCCGACGCCGCCATGATCGCCAACTTCTATTCCAGCGGTCAGGTCTGCACCAACGGCACCCGCGTCTTCGTGCATCGCTCGATCAAGAGCGCCTTCGAGGCCCGCATCAAGGAGCGCGTGGAGCGCATCCGCGCCGGCGACCCGCTCGACCCGAACGTCAATTTCGGTCCGCTGGTCAGCTTCGAGCACCTCGAGAAGGTCCAGGGCTACATCGACCTGGGCAAGCAGGAAGGCGCCCGCGTGCTGGTCGGCGGCGAGCGCTGGAACGATGGCGACTTCGCCGACGGCGCCTGGGCGGCACCGACGGTGTTCACCGACTGCCGCGACGACATGCGCATCGTCCGCGAGGAGATCTTCGGCCCGGTCATGTCGATCCTGGTCTTCGACGACGAGGACGAGGTCGTCCGGCGCGCCAACGACACCACCTACGGGCTGGCCGCCGGCCTGTTCAGCGAAAGCCTGAACCGCTCGCATCGCGTCATCCATCGCCTGCAGGCGGGGATCTGCTGGATCAACACCTGGGGCGACTCCCCGGCCGAGATGCCGGTGGGCGGCTACAAGGAGTCCGGCATCGGTCGCGAGAACGGGCTCTCGTCGCTCGACCAGTACACCCAGATCAAGTCGGTCCAGGTCGAGATGGGCCCCTTCCCGACCGTCTTCTGACGTCCCGGGCCGGCCCTCGCGCCGGCCCGCCGCCCCACCGCTTTTCGACCCCGAGTTCACGAAGGAGGGCCGCTCATGACGCAGGCTCGTGAATACGACTACATCATCATCGGCGCCGGCTCCGCCGGCAACGTCCTCGCCACGCGACTGACCGAGGACCCGGACGTGCAGGTGCTGCTGCTGGAAGCCGGCGGCCCGGACTACCGTTTCGACTTTCGCACCCAGATGCCGGCGGCACTCGCCTACCCGCTGCAGGGCAAGCGCTACAACTGGGCGTTCGAAACCGATCCCGAACCCCACATGGACAACCGTCGCATGGAGTGCGGCCGCGGCAAGGGCCTGGGCGGCTCGTCGCTGATCAACGGCATGTGCTACATCCGCGGCAACGCCCTGGACTACGACAACTGGGCCAGGCGCGCGGGCCTCGAGGACTGGACCTACGCCGACTGCCTGCCCTACTTCAGGAAGGCCGAGACCCGCGACATCGGTGCCAACGACTATCACGGCGGCGACGGCCCGGTCAGCGTCACGACCCCGAAGGAGGGAAACAACCCCCTCTATCATGCCTTCATCGAGGCGGGCGTCCAGGCCGGCTACCCGGCCACCGAGGACGTCAACGGCTACCAGCAGGAAGGCTTCGGCCCCATGGACCGTTTTGTCACGCCGAACGGCCGCCGCGCCTCCACCGCCCGAGGCTATCTGGACCAGGCCAGGCCGCGCCCGAACCTGACCATCGAGACCCGCGCCACCACCGACGTCATCACCTTCGAGGGCCGGCGCGCCAGCGGGGTGCGCTATGCGCGCGGCGGCCAGACTCGGGAGGTCAGGGCGCGTCGCGAGGTGCTGCTGTGTGCCGGCGCCATCGCCTCGCCGCAGATCCTGCAGCGCTCCGGCATCGGCCCGCAGGACGTGCTCGACGAATTCGGCATCACGCCGGTCAAGGTCAACGACAACGTCGGCGCGCACCTTCAGGACCACCTGGAGATGTACATCCAGTACGAGTGCACCCAGCCGATCTCGCTGTATCCGGCCCTGAAGTGGTACAACCAGCCGAAGATCGGCGCCGAGTGGATGCTGTTCGGCACCGGCGTGGGCGCCAGCAACCAGTTCGAGGCCGCCGGCTTCATCCGCACCCGTGACGAGGAGGCGTGGCCCAACCTGCAGTACCACTTCCTGCCCATCGCCATCAGCTACAACGGCAAGAGCGCGGTGCAGGCCCACGGCTTCCAGGCCCACGTCGGCTCCATGCGCTCCGAGAGCGAGGGCCGGGTGCGCCTGACCTCGCTGGACCCCGCGGCCGCCCCCTCGATCCTGTTCAACTACATGTCCACCGAGAAGGACTGGCAGGAATTCCGCGACGCGATTCGCCTGACCCGCGAGATCATCAATCAGCCGGCCATGGACGCCTACCGCGGCCGCGAGATCTCCCCGGGGCCGGACGTGCAGTCCGATGCCGAGCTCGACGCCTTCGTCCGCCGGCACGCCGAGACCGCCTATCACCCCTGCGGGACCTGCCGCATGGGCGACGGCGACGACAGTGTGGTCGACGGCGCCGGCCGGGTTCATGGCGTGGACGCTCTGCGGGTGGTCGACGCCTCGCTGTTCCCGGTGATCCCCACCGGTAACCTCAACGCGCCGACGATCATGCTGGCCGAGAAGATGGCCGACAAGATCCGTGGCCGCGAGCCGCTGCCGAAGAGCGACGCCCCCTACTACGTCGCCGACGGCGCCCCGGCCCGGCAGCGCGCGCCCGAGCGCCCGGCCTGATACCCCCGCTTTCCCCCTGTTTGCCCCGCACCTGCGGGGCTTTTTTTTGGCGTCGGGCTCCACCGCGCTGGTCAGGGTCGCGCAAATCCTCTAGGCTGACAGCATTCAAACGCACGTTCGAATCATTTTATCGTCCGCTTCGGAGAATCTCGATGCTGTCATTGCTGCTCATCGTGCTGGCCGTCATCGGCCTGATCGAGGTCATGCGCCGCGAGGCCGGCGCCACGCCGGCGCTCGCCGTCACCGGCATCCCCGGTCTGCTGGGGATCATGCTGGGTGCGCCGGTCGCCGCCACACTACTGCTGCTGGCGACCCTGGCCATCGCCGCCTGCGGGTTGCCCGCGCTGCGCCGGCGCTGGCTGACTCCGCGCCTGTTCACCCGCTTTCGCCGGGTGGCGCCACGCGTCTCGGACACCGAACGCGTGGCCCTGGAAGCCGGCAGCGTGTCCTGGGACGGCGAGCTGTTCACCGGCCGCCCCGACTGGCAGCGCCTGCTGGCCTACCGTGACGACGGCCTGAGCGACGCCGAGCGCGCCTTTCTGGAGCACCAGTGCGCGGAGGTCGCCGGCCTGTGCAACGGCTGGGATGTGGCCCGCGAACGCGCCGACCTGCCCGAGGCCGCCTGGGACTACCTGAAGCGGGAACGCTTCTTCGGCATGATCATCCCCGAGGAATACGGCGGCCTGGGCTTCTCCGCCAGGGCACAGTCGGCGGTGCTGCAGAAGCTGGTGGTCAACGAGACGCTGATGATCTCGGTGGGCGTGCCCAACTCGCTCGGCCCGGGCGAGCTGCTGCTCAAGTACGGTACCGACGAACAGAAGAACCACTACCTGCCGCGGCTGGCCGATGGCCGCGAGATCCCCTGCTTCGGACTCACCGGGCCGCGGGCCGGCTCGGACGCCACCTCGCTGCCCGACGTCGGCGTGGTGGTCAGGCGCGAGGTCGACGGCGAATCGGTACTGGGGATCGAGCTGACCTTCGAGAAGCGCTGGATCACCCTGGCCCCGATCGCCACCGTGGTGGGTCTGGCGTTCCGGCTGTTCGACCCGGACCACCTGCTCGGCGAGGAAAGCGACCTGGGCATCACCTGCGCACTGATCCCCCGCGACACGCCGGGCATGGAGATCGGCCGCCGCCATCACCCCATCGGCAGCCCCTTCATGAACGGACCGATCGTCGGCCGCGATGTCTTCGTGCCGCTCGACCGCATCATCGGCGGCCCGGCGATGGCCGGCCAGGGCTGGCGCATGCTGGTCGAGTGCCTGTCGGTGGGCCGCTGCATCACCCTGCCCTCCGGCGCCGCCGGGGTCGGCCGCTACGCCGTCGGCTGGTCCGGCGGCTTCACCCGCATCCGCCGCCAGTTCAACGTGCCGGTCGCCGAGATGGAAGGCGTGCAGGAGGCCCTGGCCCGCCTGACGGCGCATGCCTACATCGCCCAGGCCGCGGTGCATCAGACCGCCAACCTGATCGATCACGGCGTCAAGCCGGCGGTGCCCTCGGCGATCCTCAAGAGCCAGCTGACCGAGTTCCAGCGGCGCATCCTCGCCGACGCCATGGACGTTCACGGCGGCAAGGCGGTGACACTGGGGCCACGCAACTACCTGGGGCTCGCCTGGAGCGCCGTGCCGGTGTCGATCACCGTCGAGGGCGCCAACATCATGACCCGCAACCTGATGGTCTTCGGCCAGGGCGCCATCCGCTGCCACCCCTACGTGCTCGAGGAGCTCGCCGCCGCCGACACCGACGACCTCGACGCCTTCGACCGGGCCTTCTTCGGCCATGCCGGGCTGATCGCCGGCAACGCCGCCCGCGCCTTCACCCAGGCGCTGGGTCTCGGTGGGCCGCGGGTGCCCTTCGACGAGCTGGCCGCGCCCTATGCCCGCGAGGTCAGCCGCCTCTCCGCCGGCTTCGGGCTGTGCGCCGATGCCGCCATGGCCAGCCTGGGCTCGAGCCTCAAGAAGCGCGAGATGCTCTCGGCCCGGCTCGGCGACGTGCTCGCCAACCTCTACCTGCTGTCGATGCTGCTCAAGCACTGGCACGACGACACCAGCGTCGAGCACGAGGCGGCCCTGCTCCACTACAGCTGCCGCACCCTGCTCCACCGCACCGAGCAGGCCTTCGTCGAACTCTTCGACAACCTGCCCAGCCGTGCCCTGGGACGCAGCCTGTCGGCGATCGTCATGCCGCTCGGGCGGCGCTGGAAGACCCCCGAGGACTCCCTCACCCGGGAGATCGCCCACGCCATCTCCACCGCCACGCCGCTGCGCGACAAGCTGCTGGCCGGCACCTGGAATACCCAGGCGGAAGGCGACGTCGACAACCCCCTGGCCCGCTACAATGCCCTGCTGGCCGACTACCCGCGGGCCGAGCCGCTGTATCGCACCCTCAACAAGGCCCATGCCCGCGGCGAGCTGCCCGCCGAGGCCCTGCACCCCGAGCAACGCATCGACGCCGGGCTCGCCGCCGGGCTGATCGGCGAGGAGGACGCCGCCTTCCTGCACGCCTTCGAGGCCGAGGTGCTGGACATGCTCACCGTCGACGACTTCGCGTTCGATGCCTTCGCCAGCCAACCGGCCTCGGCGAGCCATCCCGACGTGGCATAGACGCCGCCACGCCGTGTGCGACACGCAAAAGCGCCCTGTCAGCCATGTCGGCGGACAGGGCGCTTTTTCATGCCCGCAAGGGCGGAAGAAACGCAAGACAACCGGCACCGGCCTCGAGCCCGGTGCCGGCCGGCCTCAGGGCAGCAGGATGGTCGAGCCGGTGGTGCGGCGCGAGGCCAGGGCGTCCTGGGCCTCGCCGGCCTTGTCGAGCGGGTAACGCTGGCCGATATCCACCTTGACCTTGCCACTCTCGAGCATCTCGAACAGCTCGTGACACATCGTCTCGAAGCGCTCGCGGGTATCGGCGTAGCCGTTGAGGCTGGGCCGGGTCACGAACAGCGCTCCCTTCTGGTTGAGAATGCCGATGTTGACGCCTTCCACCGGCCCCGAGGCATTGCCGAAGCTGACCATCAGACCACGCTTCTGCAGGCAGTCCAGCGAGGTCTCCCAGGTGTCCTTGCCCACCGAGTCGTAGACCACCGGCACCATCTCGCCGTCGGTCAGCTCGCGCACCCGCTCGACCACGTTCTCGCGGGTATAGTCGATGGTCGCCCAGGCGCCGTTGTTCTTCGCCAGCTCGGCCTTCTCCGGCGAGCTGACGGTACCGATCAGCTTGACGCCCAGCGCCCGAGCCCACTGGCAGGCGATCGAGCCGACCCCGCCGGCCGCGGCGTGGAAGAGAATCGTCTCGCCCGCCTCGACCCGGTGGGTCTGGCGCAGCAGGTACTGCACGGTCAGGCCCTTGAGCATCGACGCCGCGGCGGTCTCGAAATCGATGCCGTCGGGCAGCACCACGACCTTCTCGGCGGGCAGCACGTGCTGTTCGGCATAGGCGCCCAGCGGCCCCTGGGCGTAGGCGATGCGATCGCCCGGCTTGAGGTGGGTCACACCCTCGCCCACGGCGTCCACCACGCCGGCCCCCTCGGTGCCCAGACCGGACGGCAGGCCCGGCGCCGGATAGAGACCGGTGCGGAAGTAGATATCGATGAAGTTCAGGCCGATCGCCCGGTTGGCGACGCGCACCTCGCCCGGCCCGGGCTCGGCGGGCGTCACGTCGACGAGCTCGAGCACCTCGGGGCCACCGGTGCGGGAAAACTGGATACGTTTGGCCATGGCCGGCAATCCTTGTTCAACTGACGGAGTCGGATCACCTTACAAGCGCCCGCCGGTCAAGACCAGTCCCGGCGTGTCGGCAAGCGCCGTGCCATCGCCTACGCTGGGAACACTTGCAACCACGCATTGCCGACAAGGAGCCTGCATGTCTCTGACCCGTTTCTCGCTCGAGGGGCGCACCGCCCAGGTCACCGGCTGCAACAAGGGGCTCGGCCGCGCCATGGCCGTCGCCCTGGCCGAGGCCGGCGCCGACATCGTCGGCGTCAATCGCAGCGACGACAGCGCCACCAGGGGGATCATCGAAGCGCAGGGACGCTGCTACCATGCCATCACCGCGGCGCTCGGCGAGACGCCCCCGGCCGCCATCGTCGAGGAAGCCGTCGCTGCGGCGGGGCAACTCGATATCCTCGTCAACAACGCCGGGCTGATCCGTCGCGCCCCGGCCATCGAGTTCAGCGAGGCGGACTGGGATGCGGTCATCGACGTCAATCTCAAGGCCGCCTTCTTCCTGGCCCAGCAGGTTGCCCGTCACCTGATCGCGCGCGGCGCCCGCGGCAAGATCATCAACGTCGCCTCGCTGCTCTCCTTCCAGGGCGGCATTCGGGTGCCCTCCTACACCGCCAGCAAGAGCGGCCTGCTCGGCCTCACCCGACTGATGGCCAACGAATGGGCCGCCCACGGCATCAACGTCAACGCCATCGCCCCCGGCTACATGGCCACCGACAACACCCGGGCGCTGCGCGACGACCCGCAGCGCAACGCCGAGCTGCTGGCGCGCATTCCCGCCGAGCGCTGGGGAGAGCCGGAGGATATCGCCGGCGCCGCGGTCTTTCTCGCCTCGTCGGCCGCCGACTACGTCCACGGCCATGCGCTGGCGGTGGACGGCGGCTGGCTGGCACGCTGAGCCGATACCCCGACCGGCGTCACAGACGCTCGGGGAACAGCCGTTCGGGAAACTGCTCCAGACCGCGCACGAAACGCGTCTTGTAGCCATCGAACAGCTCGCGGTCCTGCCTGAAGGACTGCACCACGGCGTTGACGTCGAAGTTCAGGCTCACGGGCAGCGTGTCGGGGCCGGCGTCCGGGTGACGGGGCGCCAGGCCGATGCGCAGGCCCTCCGACCCATTCAGCCAGCGCTGGATGCCGGCGCGGCGGAACATGGCCTCCTGGTCGGCGTCGGCCGCGTTGACCCGCAGCGGTGCCCGCGTGGCCAGCTCCGCCACCAGGCGCTCGGCGGCGTTCTCGACCGGCGCATCGGGCAGGATGCCGAGCAGGGCCAGCTCCATGCTCTCGCCGCGGGCGTCGGATACCAGCAGCGCCAGTGCCGCCGGGCGGCCCTCGTCGTCGGTCAGTGCCAGGACGCGCGCCGCATCCTGACGCACCAGCACGCCCAGGGTGCCGGCGAAGCTCGCCAGCGGCACGAGGCCGGCGTCCCGGCCGTAGACCTCGGCACACAGGCGCGCCAGGCAGGCCTCGCGCTGCCGGGCATCGTTCACGTTCACGACTTTCATGGGGTCTCCATTCGCGAGATGATCGGCGGGGCAGACTAGCATACCGGCCGTCGCCGCCCCACGCCTTTCCGGCCCCGCCCGAGGACTCCGCATGCTGCCCGCGCCGCCGCTCGACTCCCTCCCGCCCGTCATGGCCCATCGCGGCCTGTCGGCCCGTGCGCCGGAAAACACCCTGGCCGCCGTTCGCGCCGCCCATGCCGCCGGTTGCCGCTGGGTCGAGCTCGACGTGCAGCTGCTCGGCGACGGCACCCCGGTGATCTGGCACGACGCCCGCCTTAACCGCTGCAGCCATAGCCGCGGCCGTCTCGCCGACCTGGACCGGCAACGGGCGCGCCGGGTGGATGCCGGCAGCCGGTTCGCGCCCCGCTTTCGCGGCGAGCCCATGGCCTCACTGGAGGCCATGCTGGCGCTGGTCGAGACGCTGGGGCTGGGTCTCAACCTGGAATTCAAGCTCCACCGCGGACGCGACCCGGCCGCCCTGGTGGACACGGTGCTGCCGCTGGTCGAGCGCTGCCTGCCCCCCTCGCGCTGGCTGGCCTCCTCCTTCGATCGGCGGGCACTGCACGCCCTGCGCCGGCACCGCCCCGATCCACACCGGCTGCGGCTGGGCGTCATCGACAAGCGCCTGCCGCGCCGCTGGCGGGAGGAGGTCCACGAGCTCGGTGCCTTCAGCCTGCACCTGGACTGGCGACGCCTGCGCGAACCTCAGGCGCGTGCCGTGGCGGCGAGTCCCTGTCGTCTGGTCGCCTACACGGTCAACCAGCCGCGCATCGCCCGGCGTCTGTACGCCTGGGGCGCGGCCTCGCTGATCAGCGACGACCCGCTCGCCTTGACCGACATCAAGTGAACGCGGAATCGCGGTTCATCCCCCCTCAACTTTCCGAGACCGAGGCCGATAGGGCGATAAACGATCGCCATCAAGGAGCCTCGATGAATCCCTCCACGCTGATCGGCATGGTGGCCAGCTGTCTGCTGCTGGCCAGCGTGCTGTTTCTCACGGCCGAGTCCCCCGACAGTTTCCTCAACCTGCCCGGCCTGGCCATCGTGCTCACCGGCACCATGGCGGCGACATTCATCAGTTATCCTCTCAAGGAAGTGGTTCGCGTGGTACGACTGGTGGGGCTGGTCTTTCGTCGCGAGGACAACCATCTCCGCGACGACATCCAGGAACTGGTGGACATGGCCCGGCTGTGGTTCAAGGGGGATGTGCGGGCCGTGGAACGCGCGCTGGAAAAGACCCGCAACCCCTTCCTGCGCACCGGCATCCAGCTGGTCATCGCCAACACCAAGGAGCAGGAGATCCTCGACCTGCTGCGCTGGCGCATCGCCCGCCTCAAGGCCCGGGAGCATGCCGAGGCACAGATCTTTCGCACCATGGCCGCCTATGCCCCGGCCTTCGGCATGCTCGGCACCCTGGTCGGGCTGGTCAACATGCTCGAGGTCATGGACGGCGGCAGCCTGGCGGACATCGGCCCGCGCATGGCGGTGGCGCTGCTGACCACCTTCTACGGCATCCTGCTGGCCAACCTGGTCTTCAAGCCGATCGCCGTGAAGCTCGAACGCCGCACCGAGGAGCGCCTGATCGCCATGAACATGGTACTCGAGGGCATCTCGCTGATTTCGCGGCGGCGCCTGCCCTCGTTCATCGAGGAAACCCTGAACTCCTTCATGGCCAATCACCAGGACGAGATTCGCGACGACGGCGAGCCGTCGCCGGTTCTTGACCCCATGCAGGACGGCTCGCATGGGTGACGGACACGATCCCCTGCTGCCCGGCCAGGCCAAGGCATCGGGCGAGGACGGCGAAAGCTGGCTGTTGAGCTACCTCGACGTGCTGACGCTGCTCATCACGCTGTTCGTGCTGCTGCTGACGCTCACCGATCCCGCTGCGGAGACGGCCTCGTCCTCTCCCGCTCCGCTGCCCGGCGTTGCCGGCCCGGCCCGCGCCACGGGGACCCAGCCCGACCTCACCGGCCTGCTGCCACGGCTCGATGGCGTCAGCGTCTCGCGCAGCGATGCCGGCCTCAACCTGCGTATCCAGGATCACCTGCTGTTCGCCAGCGGGCAGGCCGACCTGACCGCTCCCGGCACCGATGTGCTCCATCGTCTGCTGCCGCTTCTCGAGCACACCCGGGGGACCATCTCCGTGGAAGGGCACACCGACGACGTCCCCATCCACACGCGACGCTTCCCTTCCAACTGGGAGCTCTCCAGCGCCCGCGCCAGCGCCGTGCTGCGTTACCTGCAGGACCAGGGCATTGCCGCCGATCGACTGCGTGCCATCGGCTATGCCGACACACGCCCGCTGCGTCCCAACGACTCGCGCCGCGACCGCGCCGCCAATCGTCGCGTGGAACTGGTCGTTCACGAGCGGCGCGCCGGCCCGTGACCCCCCGATCAAGCGGCCGCGGTTTTTTATCGCTTCATAACCCGGGTCAACTGCAGGAACACGAAGCCGGTGCCATGTTTACCCTGCTGAGCACGGACATGCCCGACGGGGACCGCAGGGACGCGACGCGCATGCCCGGTCAGGGATGATCGGGTTCTTGCCCGTGGCGCGTTGACTTGCCCTCCCCGGCCCCGCAGAATTCCCCACCGTCGAGACACGGGTGCTCGGGAAGCGGGTGAGACCCCCGCACTGCCCCCGCAACGGTGTTCGCGTCGATCGAGGTCGGGCCCAGTGCCGACCACTGCCGCCAGGCGGGAAGGTGACCTCGATCCGTGGCCGTGAACCACGGCCCAGCGCGTCAGTCCGGAGACCGGCCTGCGTCTCTTCACTGGCTGATGCGGAGGGCCTCGCCAGTGGCGACATCAACCGGCACGCCGCGGCGTGCCGGCAGGCCGGCCATGCGTGTCGTGCCGTCGTCACCCTTTCTGTCCTCCTCATCGCGATCGACCGTCACGACGCGCTTGAGGATCTTTCCATGCCGTTTCGCAAGACCCCGCTGTGGCTCGCCATCGGTGTCACGGTGGCTCCCCTGAGCCAGGCCGACCAGCGCCTGGACACCCTGCAGGTCACCGCCAATCGCCTGCCCCAGACACGTGCCGATGTGCTCGCCAGCACCACCATCATCGACCGCGACGAGATCGAGCGCCTGCAGCCGAACTCCGTGACCGAGCTGCTCCAGGGCCGGGCCGGGGTCGAGCTGGCCCGCAACGGCGCCCGCGGCAACCAGACCAGCCTGTTCCTGCGCGGGACCAATTCCGACCATGCCCTGGTACTGGTCGACGGGGCGCGCATCGCCTCGGCCACCGACGGCTCGATCAACTGGGAGTTCCTGCCGGTAGCGGCCATCCAGCGCATCGAGATCGTGCGCGGCCCGCGCGCCGCCGCCTACGGGGCCGATGCCATCGGCGGCGTGATCAACATCATCACCCGCCAGGCCGAGACCGGCGGCGAGCACGCGACCCTGGAGCTGCGCGCCGGCGGCGAGCATACCCGGCGCGAGACCGCCTGGTTCAGCGCGACACAGAAGGACACCCGGCTGTCGGCCTTGATCGACCACCAGAGCACCGACGGCTTCTCGGCCCGCGCCGACGACGGTGACGACGACGGCTTCGACCAGCGCACCGGCAAGCTGGCGATGAGCCACGCCTTCGGCGAGCGGGCCGACCTGGACGTCTCGCTGCTGCGCACCCGCAACGACTACGACTACGACGACTGCGGCTATCCCTCCAGCCAGGACTGCCGCGGCGAGGGCGACCAGCAGGTCCTCTCCGCCTCGCTGACCACGCACAACCGGCCGGGCTGGGATACCGAACTGGCCGTCGCCCGGGTCACAGAGAGCCGCGAGCGCTTCATCGACGGCCGCTCATCCGGCGAGACATCGACCCGGCGCAACGAGGCCTCGCTGACCAACCGCCTGTCGGGCGACTGGGGGGAGACCGCGCTCGGCGCCGACGTCCGCGATGCCTCGCTCGACTCGCCGCTGACCTACGCCGAGGACGGCCGCCGCAACTGGGGCGTGTTCGCCAACTGGCACCAGCGCCTGGCCCGCCATCGGCTCTCGGCCGGGATCCGTCACGACGACGACAACCGCTTCGGCGGCGCCACCACCGGCAGCCTCGCCTATGCCTATGCGCTGACCGACGCCCAGCAGATCGGCGCCAGCTACGCCACCGCCTACAAGGCACCCAGCCTGCTCGACCTCTACGGCCCCTATGGCGCCAACCCCGACCTCGATGCCGAGACCTCGCGTACCGCCGAGCTGTTCTGGCGCCTCGACCGCGAGACCTGGGGCCTGTCGGCGACCGCCTTCGACACCCGCATCGACGACCTGATCGACTACGATCCGGCCACCTTCATTCCCTACAATGTCGGCAAGGCCCGCATCCGTGGCGTCGAACTGGCGGGCGACTGGCAGTACGGCGGCTTCACCCTGCACGCCGCCCTGACGCACCAGAACCCCGAGAACCGCGAGACGGGCGAGCGCCTGAAGCGCCGCGCGCGCACCTTCGGCCGCCTCGACGCCGACTACGCGACCGGGGACTGGTCGTTCGGCGCCACCCTGCGCAGCGCCGGCGATCGCCGTGACACGGACGCCGTCACCTTTGCCGACACCACCACCGCCGGCTACGCCGTGATGGACCTGCGCACCACCTGGCGGCTCACGCCCCGCATCGCGCTGTCCGCCAAGCTCGACAATGCGCTGGATCGCGACTATCAGCTCGTCGACGGCTACAACACCCAGGGTCGCTACCTGGAAGGCGGCATCACCCTGCGCCTGTAATGCGGCGGCCGTCATGCGCCCCGGCATGGATTGCCGGGGTCCGGCGGGATTCCTATAGTGAACGTCGATGACGCCTCATCGACCATCAGGGACGACTCATGCATCGACGCGATTTCCTCAAGGCCGCCGGCGCGCTGGGCGGGGCCTTCCTGCCGCTTTCCCGGGTACTGGCGGCGGCGTCCGACGCCGCCCCCGCCGGCACGGGCCAGGGTAGTGCCTTCGACTACGCCTGGCTCAAGGGGCTGGCACGCCACCTCGCCGACCAGCCGCCGCAGGCCGGCGAGACGACCCTGCCCCCCGAGCTGCAGGGCCTGACCTGGGACCAGTACCAGGCGATCCGCTTTCGCAAGGACCACGCCCTGTGGGCCGACGACGCGCAGGCCCGCTATCGTGCCGAGCTGTTTCACCTGGGGCTGTACTTCAAGAAACCGGTCAAGATGCATGAAGTGGTCGACGGTCGGGCGCACGAGATCGCCTACGATCCGGCGATGTTCGACTACGGCGATTCGGGCATCGACGGCGAGGCCCTGCCAAGCGACCTCGGCTTCGCCGGCTTTCGCCTGCTGCATGACGACGACTGGCAGCGCGACCGGGTGGCGTTTCTCGGCGCCAGCTACTTCCGCGCCGTCAGCCGCACCCTGCAGTACGGCATGTCGGCCCGCGGGCTGGCGGTCGACACGGGCCTGCCCCGTCCCGAGGAGTTTCCCGACTTCACCCGCTTCTGGCTGGAACGGCCCGCCGCCGGCAGCAACGAGCTGACGGTCTACGCCCTGCTGGAATCACCCAGCATCACCGGGGCCTACCGCTTCGTCATCCGCATCGTCGAGGATGTCACCATGGACGTCGATGCCGCCCTCTATCCGCGTCAGCCGATCGAACGGCTGGGCATCGCGCCGCTGACCAGCATGTACCTGGTCGGCGAGAACGATCGCCAGGCGGACTGGGACTGGCGACCCGAGATCCACGACTCCGACGGCCTGGCGATGCACACCGGTGCCGGCGAGTGGCTGTGGCGACCGCTGGTCAATCCGCCGCACCTGCGCTTCAACGCCTACAGCGACCAGAATCCCAGGGGGTTCGGGCTGCTGCAACGGGATCGCGACTTCGACCACTACCAGGACGACGGCGTGTACTACGATCGGCGCCCCTCGGTGTGGGTCGAACCCCGCGGCGACTGGGGCAAGGGCTCGGTGCAGCTGGTCGAGATCCCCACCCTCGACGAGACCTTCGACAACATCGTCGCCTTCTGGAACCCCGACGCGCCCGTGCAGCCAGGCCAGGAGCTGCTCTACGCCTACCGCCTCTACTGGTGCAACACGCTGCCGTCGCAGCCCGAGCTGGCCCGCTGCGTGGCGACCCGCACCGGGCTCGGCGGCGTGATCGGCCAGAAGCGCGAGTACTTCAGCCGGCGCTTCGTGATCGACTTCCGGGGCGGGCCCTTCCCCTTCGATGCCGACCAGGACGTCAACGTCGTGCCGGTCATCGAGCACAGCGCCGGACGCGTGGAAATCACCTCGGCGCGGCCGCTGCATGCCATCGACGGCTACCGCGCCATGTTCGACCTGGTGCCCCCGGAAACCACCGACCCCATCAACCTGCGCGTCTATCTCAAGGCCGGCGACCAGCCGCTGACCGAGACCTGGCTCTATCAGTGGACGCCGCCCCCCGTCGACGAGCGCGCGCTGCACAACCCCGGGCACCTGTCGTGAGCCATCACGCTGGTCGCCACCCGCCGGCACGCTCACATCCGGCGGCGATGGGTGTCCAGTAGAGCCTTAAGGTTGGCGAAGTCGGCGCTTTCCAGGTGCTCCGCGGCGATCTGGCGTTGCTCCTCGATGAGCTCTCGCAGCACCTGGTCGGTGGTCAGGGGATTGGCCAGCACCACCCGGAAGACGGTGATGGCCTGGCGATCGTGGCTCGCCGGGGTCAGCCGGGTGCGCGACACGAAGGACTTGCCCCGCTCGCGCTGGCGCTTCTGGATGGACTGCGTCATGCGATTCAGCAGGTCGTTGATCCACCGGCGCTGCGCCTCGTCGGCGTCGTGCAACCGCGCCTGAACCCCGGCAGGCGCCCAGCGATAGGTGAGGATGTTGAGTTCCGGCTCGGTGATCAGCTCGAAATCCTCGAGCGCCGCGATCCGGTCGGCGAAGCGTCGCGCCAGTTCGATGCCATTGTCGATCAGCATCGCATAGCCCTGGCGACCGATGATCTTCAGGGCCGACTGCACCAGCATCGCCATGCCGGGACGGGAGCCTTCCAGCGTGGTGCTGCCAAGGTCCTTGGAGCCCTGCCGAATGATGTACTGGGCATGGTGCTCGATGCTGGCGAGGGCCGACGGCTCGCGGAACAGCACCATGCCCGCTCCCATCGGCACATAGAGCTGCTTGTGGGCGTCGATGGTGACGGAATCGGCGCGCTCGATGCCGGCCAGACGCGGTCGGTAGCGTTCCGAAAACAGCGTCGGTCCGCCCCAGGCGGCATCCACGTGGAAGTGGATCCCCTGCTCCGCGGCGATGTCGGCCAGGCAGTCCAGCGGGTCGATGTTGCCGGTCTCGGTCGTGCCGGCGATCCCCACCAGCGCGAAGGGCCGTATCCGCTGCCGCTCGAGCCGCTTCAGCGTGGCGACCAGGGCATCGGGACGGATGCGGTTGCGCGCGTCGGTCTCGACGGCCACCATCTGATCGCGTCCGATGCCCAGCACATCGGCGGCCTTGGAGAGCGAGTAGTGGCCACGCTCGGAGACCAGCACCGCGGCACCGTCACAGTCATGGTGACGCAGGGCCGCGAAGACCCCACTGCGGCCGATGCCGGGAAACTCGCCGTCGGGACCGAAGGCCCGGTTTCGGGCAGCCCACAGCGCGGTGATATTGGCGACGGTGCCCCCGGAGCAGAAGGCACCGAGGCGTTCGTCGCTGTGGTGCAGCCAACGCTCGTAGAAGGCGTCGGACTGGGCATAGATCAGGCGATGCAGCATGCCCAGCACCTGGCGCTCCAGCGGCGTGAAGGCCTTGGAGGTCTCGGTCTTCACCAGGTTCTGGTTCAGCGCGATCATGATCTTCGACAGCGGGATCATGAAATAGGGCAACGCCGACGTCATGTGGCCGACGAAGCTGGGCGAGGCGGTATGCACGGATTGCGCGACCACCTTGTCGAGCAGGAACCGGGTCTGGTCGGAGACGAAGACCGGCGCCTCGGGGATGCGGGTATCGTGGAAGTCCCGTTCGATCCTGACCAGGTCGTGCTCTTCCGCGACGATATGCTCCTGCAGGAAGCCGGCGAGATTCGCCGAAATATCCCTGTCCAGACGGTTCAGCGTCGCCCCGGACGCCTCGGGGACGGTGAAGATCCTCAGCAGATTGTCCCAGCTGCTTTCGGCGACCTTTGCTTGCTTGCCCATGGAACCCTGTTGCCTTTGGGGAATGAAAGGGCGGAGCACCGAAGGGGGCCTGAGCCGACCGGTACATCGCCGCGCACACGAGTATTGTAACGCGACAGCCCCATCTCGAGCGCGTTGAACCGGCTGCAGGGTATCGCCATCGCCACTATACTGTATGCAAATGCAGTACAGGAGATCGGCATGGCGACGCCTCCCCGGAATACCGTGGTCCGCAAGGGGCGCGGCGCGACCTGCGATCCGGCCAATCGCTTCTCGCCCACCCACAGCGAGGCCGTGGACGACGGCTGGTGGCAGGAGGCCGTGCCCGAGCGGATCGCCACCACGGTACGCGACGAGCCGGCGAAGAGCGCGCTGTCATGGAACCGCTCGCCGGACCTGCCCTTTGATCGCTCGCTCAATCCCTATCGCGGCTGCGAGCACGGCTGCATCTACTGCTACGCCCGCCCCAGCCACGCCTACTGGGACCTGTCGCCGGGAATCGACTTCGAGACCCGGTTGATCGCCCGCAGCGGCCTCGTCGAACGCCTTCGCGACGAGCTGTGCCGGCCCGGCTACGTCTGCCGCCCCATCAACCTGTCGGGCAACACCGACTGCTACCAGCCGCTGGAGGCGCAGCGGGGTACCACGCGTGACGTGCTCGAGCTGCTGCTGGAATCTCGCCATCCGGTGACCCTGGTGACCAAGAGCGCGCTGATCCTGCGCGACCGCGAGCTGCTCGCGGCGATGGCCGAGCACCGTCTGGTGCGGGTGTTCGTCAGCCTGACCAGCCTCGACGACGACCTCAAGCGGACCCTGGAGCCGCGCACCGCCTCGCCGGCGGCACGACTCAGGGTGATGCGCGAGCTGAGCGCCGCGGGGGTGCCGATCGGGGCGCTGATCTCGCCGCTGATCCCGGGGCTCAACGACCACGAGCTGGAACGCCTGCTGGAAGCCGTCGCCGACGCCGGTGCCCGCAGCGCCGCCTGGATGCTGCTGCGCCTGCCCCACGAGGTGGCACCACTGTTCGAGGACTGGCTGGCCAGCCACTATCCCGAGCGCGCCGCCAGGGTGATGAGCCTGCTCCGTCAGTGTCGCGGCGGCGCCGACCACGACGCCCGCTTCGGGCGGCGCCTGCGTGGCGAGGGTGTCTTCGCCGACCTGCTGGCCCAGCGCTTCCGCCGGGCCAGCCGGCGCCTCGGCCTGGACGGACACGCCGCGATGGGCCTCGACACGTCGGCGTTTCGCCCGCCCCATCGCCAGGGCGACCTGTTCGGGTAACATGGGCAGCGGCCAACGACGACCCGGAGATGCCCATGACCGTCAGCAAGACCCGCAGCAGTTTCTATCGCCGGCTCTACGTCGCCTACCTGATCGACAGCGGGCTCGCCGACAGCGTGCCGGCACTGACCCGGGCCACCGGCATGCCCCGCCGCACGGCGCAGGACACCCTGGCGGCCCTCGCCGACCTGGATATCGTCTGCGACTTCGAGCAGGCGCCCGGCGAGCGCCACCGCACCGGCCGCCACGTGATCCGTGACTGGGGGCCGATCGACCCCGGCTGGGTCGCGCAACACCACGACCACCTGCGCCGCGTGCTCGGCTATCCCGAGCCGTCGACTGACGCCGGCTGACGCGAAACCGCGGCTCGCGTAGGCTTGCCCCGACCCATCCATCGTGTACTGAGGCCCCATGACCGATCGCGACACCCGCCATCGCAACTCGATGCAGAAACTCAAGACCCACGTCGACGAGCGCATCGCCGCCGCCAATGAACAACGCGGCCTGCTGCTGGTTTTCACCGGCAACGGCAAGGGCAAGACCACCGCCGCCTGGGGCACCGTCACCCGGGCGCTGGGCTACGGCTACCGGGTCGGCGTGGTGCAGTTCATCAAGGGTCAGTGGGAATGCGGCGAGCGCGAACGGCTGGCCGAGGATCCCAACCTGGAGGTGGCGATCATGGCCACCGGCTTCACCTGGGAGACCCAGAACCGCGAGAGCGACACCCGCGCCTGTCGCGAAGTCTGGCAGCAGGCAGAGCGCCTGCTGCGCGACCCCGACGTCTACCTGGTGGTCCTCGACGAGATCACCTACATGCTCAAGTTCGGCTATCTGGACATCGCCACGGTGGAACGTGCCCTGCGGGAGCGCCCCGCGGAGCAGACGGTGATCGTCACCGGCCGCAATGCCCATCGCGAACTGATCGACATGGCCGACACGGTCACCGAGATGCGCGACGTCAAGCACGCCTTCGACGCCGGCATCCAGGCCCGCCGCGGCATCGACTACTGAGCGGTGGCGGCCTCGGCCAGCACCCTGCAGACCTGCGCCATGCCCTCGAGCAGGCGCGGCCCGGGGCGGCTGATTTCGTCGGGGTCGAGGGTATAGAGATGGCCGTCGCGCACCGCCGGCAGCGTCGTCCAGCGCTGCCAGGCGGCCTGCCAGGCATCGTCGTCGCCGGCCGCGAGAATCACCGTCGGCCGCGCGGCCAGCAGGGCCTCGCGGCTGACCTGCGGCACCAGTACCGGCGAATCGGCGAACAGCGGCTGCCCGCCGCAGGCGCGGATCACCTGGGTGATGATCTGCCCGTCCCCGAGCGTGGTCAGGGGCGCGGACGCCACTTGGTAGAAGACCCGCGGCGGCCGGGCGAAGTGCTGGCGCAACTCGGCCAGGCGCGCCGCGAAACGCTCGGCCCGCGCCTCGCCCCGGTCCGCGCGCCCGGTCAGCCGACCCAGCTCGCGCAGCTCCTCGGGAATATCCGTCAGATGGCGCGGCTCGCTGGCGTAGACGGGAATGCCCAGCGCCCGCAGGCGAGTCGTCACGGCATGCGGCGTGCCGCTCAGCCAGCTCACCACCAAGTCGGGCCGCCGGCTCAGGATCGCCTCCAGGGAAATTCCCTGATAGCTGCCGACCCGCGGCAGGGTCCGCGCCGCGGGCGGGTAATCGCTGCCCGCGATCACGCCGCTCAGGGCGTCGCCGGCCCCGACCGCATAGAGCAGCTCCACCGCATGCGGGGCCAGGGCGACGATGCGTGTCGCCGGGGCATCGAGCGTCACCGGCTCGTCACGGGCATCCTCCACGGTGATGCTGGCCTCGGCCGCGCCGACCCGGCACAGCACGAGCAGCACCAGCAGACAAAAGGTCCGTGCCAGTCGCATGATGGCGTATCCTTGTTGGCACCCGACACTCATTCGAAGGAGGTTCCATGCCCCCACTTTCCTGGCTGCGCATCACGGCGGCCGTCGCCCTGATCGGCACTCCCCTCGCCGCTCACGCCCAGGCGCCGACCCACGACGACGGCCTGAGCGTCGAGGCCCGCGCCACGCTCCACGTGGCACCGGACACGGCGACGCTCAATGCCCGCCTGTGGGAGCGCACACCGGCCGTGTCCCGCAGCGCCGCGCAGTCAACCGATCCCGAGGCACTCGCCGAGGCTCGGCAACGCCTGGAGGCACGCATCGCCGAGGTAATCCGCACACTGGAGGTCAAGGGCGTTTCCAGCCGGGCCATTCAGGCCGGCTCGCTGAGCGTGCACCCCGACTATTTGCCGGCAGCGAGCCGGGACGGCGACGCCGAACCCCGGGTCCGCACCCAGCTCGAACGGCCGATCACGATCCACCTGGACACGCTGTCGCGGCTGCCCATCGTGCTGGACATCCTCACCGGGGCCGGCGTCGACGCCCTCGACGGCGTCACCTACGACCTCGCCGATCGTGACGCCGCCGCCGACCAGGCCCTGGAACGTGCCATCGACAAGGCCCGACACAAGGCGCAGCTGATGGCGCAGCGCCTGGGCATCTCGCTGGGGCCGGTGGTGCGCGTCGCGGAAACCACCGCCCCCGACGTGCAGCCCCGCACCCTGGCGATGCGGGCCGAGGCGGCCCAAGCCAAGGGCGGCAGCGAATACCGCGCAGGCGAGATCGAGATCGACGCCGGGGTAGCGGTCACCTGGGCGATCGCCGGTCCCGACGGCGAGTGACCCCATCGCCCGACGGCGGGCTCAGTCGGCGTTGATGACCTCGAGCCCGCCCAGGTAGCCGCGCAGGACGTCCGGCACACGGATCGAGCCATCGGCCTGCTGGTTGTTCTCGAGTACCGCCAGCAGGCAGCGCCCCACGGCCAGGCCGGAGCCGTTCAGGGTATGCAGCAGCTGCGGCTTCTTCTGTTCGGGGCGACGGAAGCGAGCCTGCATGCGCCGCGCCTGGAAGTCCTCGCAGTTGGAGACCGACGAGATCTCGCGGTAGGTCTCCTGGCTGGGCAGCCAGACCTCGAGATCGTAGGTCTTGGCGGCGCCGAAGCCCATGTCGCCGGCGCACAGGGTGACCACCCGATACGGCAGCTCCAGCGCCTGCAGGATCGCCTCGGCATGGCCGCGCATCTCCTCCAGGGCGTCGTAGCTGGTCTCGGGATCGACCATCTGGACCATCTCGACCTTGTCGAACTGGTGCTGGCGGATCATGCCGCGGGTGTCCTTGCCGTAGGCGCCCGCCTCGCTGCGGAAGCAGGGCGTGTGGGCAGTCAACCGCACCGGCAGCTCCCGGGCCTCGAAGATGTGGTCGCGGGCGAAGTTGGTCAGCGGCACCTCGGCGGTGGGAATCAGGTAATAGTCGCTCTCCCCCTCGAGGCGAAACAGGTCCTCGCCGAACTTCGGCAGCTGGCCGGTCCCGGTCAGCGAGTCGCGGTTGACGATGTAGGGGACGTAGCACTCCTCGTAGCCGTGCTCGAGGGTCTGGCGGTCGAGCATGAACTGCACGAGCGCCCGGTGCAGCCGCGCGATCGGCCCGCGCATCACCGCGAAGCGCGAGCCGGTCAGCTTGGCGGCCATCTCGAAATCCAGATAGCCGTGACGCGCCCCCAGATCGACGTGATCCTGGACCGGGAAGTCGAAGGTCGACGGCGTGCCCCAGCGATGCAGCTCGACATTGTCGGCCTCGTCATTGCCTTCCGGCACGCTCTCGTGAGGCAGGTTGGGCAGGCTCGCCAGCAGGGCGTCAAGCTCGGCGTGAACCTCGGCGAGGCGCGACTTGGCGGCATCCAGTCGGTCTCCCAGGTCACTGACCTCGTCGAGCAGCGGCTGGATGTCCTCGCCGGCCGCCTTGGCCTTGCCGATCGCCTTCGAGCGCGTGTTGCGCTCGTTCTGGAGCTGTTCGGTTTCGGTCTGCAGCGTGCGGCGCTGGCTCTCCAGCGCCTCGAACTGCGCGGTATCCAGCGTGAAGCCTCGCTTGGCCAAGCGTTGCGCCACGTCTTCGAGGTCACTGCGAAGCAGTTTGGGATCGAGCATGGGTGCCTTTTCCGTTGACGAATCCAGTCATGATAGAGGGCGAACCCGCCACGGCGGGTCCGGCAAGGGCTGTCATTGTAAGGAAAAGCGCTCCCCGCCGCGACCGCGGGGCAACTGCTGCTTGCCAGCCAGACACAGAGGCACCGGGGACAGGTCGTAGAGGGGGTTTTTGGCCATGGATGGCCAAAGCAGCGCCCAAGGAGGGGTACATAGCGCCCCTCGAAGACCTGTCGACGGGTCAGCTCAGAAAGATGCGGAGGTTATCCTTGTCGAGCTTGGCTGCGACCGGCACGCGGATGCGCAGCAAGGCGATCTCGGGTAAGGTAGGACGCTCTCCCGATTCCTTCGCATGCCCGACCCGACGACCAAAATGATCGCACGACTGGACCCTGCTTCCCGGACCGGTGCGCGTTACGTGGCCTTCCTCGACGCCCTGCGCGAGGCCGGCTTCACCGGCGACATCGCGCCGGACTACGCCGACCGCACCGTGCTCGCCACCGACAACTCGATCTACCAGCGCCTGCCCCAGGCGGTGCTCTACCCGCGCGACGCCGAGGATCTCGAACGCATCGCCCGGCTCGCCGCGCGCGAGGAGTTCCACGAGATCGTCCTCGCCCCGCGCGGCGGCGGCACCGGCACCAACGGCCAGTCGCTCACCGACGGGCTGGTCATCGACGTCTCGAAGCACATGAACCGCATCCTCGAGATCGACGTCGAGAACCGCCGCGTCCGCGTGCAGGCCGGGGTGGTCAAGGATCAGCTCAACGCCGCCCTGAAGCCCCACGGGCTGTTCTTCGCGCCGGAGCTGTCCACCTCCAACCGGGCGACGATCGGCGGCATGATCTCCACCGATGCCAGCGGCCAGGGCAGCTGCGAGTACGGCAAGACCCGCGACCACGTGCTGGCCCTGAACGTGGTGCTGCGTGGCGGCGAGCGCCTGGAGAGCCGCCCGGTGGACAACGCGGGGCTCGCGGCGCTGTGCGAACGCGAGGGCATCGTCGGCGACGTGCACCGGACCGCCCGCGATATCATCGACACCCAACGCGAGGCGATCGACGCCACCTTTCCGCCGCTCAACCGCTGCCTGACCGGCTACGACCTGGCGCACCTGCGCACCAAGGACGGTCACTTCGACCTCAACAGCGTGCTGTGCGGTTCGGAGGGCTCCCTGGCCTTTCTCGCCGAGGCGACCCTCAACGTACTGCCGATTCCGGCCCACTCGACGCTGGTCAACGTCCGCTACGCCGGCTTCATGGACGCCCTGCGCGACGCCAAGGCACTGATGGCCGCCTCGGCGGCCCCCACCTCGATCGAGACCGTCGACGACCGGGTGCTGCTGCTGGCCATGCAGGACTTCGTCTGGGACAGCGTCGCCGAGTTCTTTCCCACCGGCGAGGCCGGCGCGCCGGCGGTACGCGGCATCAATCTGATCGAGTTCAACGACGACGATCCCGCGCGTCTGGCCTCCCGGGTCGCCGACTTCTGCGCGCACCTCGAGGCCGACGCCAGCGTCGAGCGCCTGGGCTACACCCTCGCCGAGGGCCGCGAGCAGATCGGGCGCGTCTACGCCATGCGCAAGCGCTCGGTGGGCCTGCTGGGCAACGTGCAGGGCGAGAAGCGCCCCATCCCGTTCGTCGAGGACACCGCGGTGCCCCCCGAGCACCTGGCCGACTACATCGCCGAATTCCGCGACCTGCTCGACGGCCACGGCCTGAGCTACGGCATGTTCGGCCACGTCGACGCCGGGGTGCTCCACGTGCGCCCGGCGATCGACATGAAGGATCCCGAGCAGGCCGCGCTGATCCGGCCGATCTCCGACGCCGTGGCGGCACTGACCCACAAGTACCACGGCCTGCTGTGGGGCGAGCACGGCAAGGGCGTGCGCTCGGAATATGCGCCGAAATTCTTCGGCGACCTCTACCCCAGCCTGCAGCGCCTCAAGGGCGCCTTCGACCCGCACAACCAGCTCAATCCCGGCAAGATCGCCACGCCGCTTTCCCCCCCGCCCGACGCCGCGGAAGCCGTCACCCCGCCCGACGCCGCGGCTGAAACGGCCTCCGTGACGACGGCGAGCGGCGACACCGACGAGCAGGCCGTGAAATGGGTCGACCCGGGCCTGCTGCGCATCGACGGCGTGCCGACCCGCGGCGAGCACGACCGCCAGATTGACGAGCGGGTCTGGCAGGCCCACGGCGAGGCGGTGTACTGCAACGGCAACGGCGCCTGCTACAACTACGACCCCGATGACGCCATGTGCCCGTCGTGGAAGGCCACGCGCGATCGCGTCCACTCGCCCAAGGGGCGCGCCAGCCTGATGCGTGAATGGCTGCGCCTGCAGGGCAACGCCGGCATCGACGTGCTGGACGAGTCACGCCGCACGCGCCGCCAGGGCGCCTGGGGCTTCGTTCGCGGCTTCCCGAAGCGCCTCGCCAACACCCTGGCGGCGCGGCGCGGCGAGCCGGACGTGTCCCATCAGGTCTACGACGCCATGGCCGGCTGCCTGGCCTGCAAGTCCTGCGCCGGGCAGTGCCCGGTGAAGGTCAGCGTGCCCACCTTCCGTTCGCAGTTCCTGGAGATCTACCACGGCCGTTACCTGCGTCCGCTGCGCGACTACCTGATCGGCGGGCTGGAGTTCCTCGTGCCCTACCTGCGCCCGGTGGCGCCGCTCTACAACGCCCTGCTCGACACCCGCCTGGTGGATCGCCTGCTGGCCGGCCCGATCGGCATGGTCGACAGCCCGCGGCTGTCGCGGGCGAATCTCGCCAGACAGCTGCGCGCCTGGGGCATCGCCGAGGCCACGCCGACCACGCTGGGCCGGCTCACCGAGACCCAGAAGGCACGCAGCGTGGTCCTCGTCCAGGACGCCTTCACCAGCCACTTCGAGGCAAAGCTGGTGATGGACATCGTCGAGCTGCTCGGCCGGCTCGACATCCGCGTGTTCGTCGCGCCCTTCGCGCCCAACGGCAAGCCGCTGCACGTCCAGGGCTTCCTGGGTGCCTTCGCGCGCACCGCCGAGAAGCAGGCCCGGCGCCTGTCGACGCTCGCCGAGTTCGGCGTGCCGCTGGTGGGCATCGACCCGGCGATGACGCTCACCTACCGCCAGGAGTACGTCAAGGCGCTGGGCGCCGCGGCCGTCCCCGAGGTCAAGCTGCTTCAGGAGTGGCTGCTCGACCTGCCCGACGCGGTGTTGCCCGAAACCACCGTCCACGAGGACCCCGGCTTCCGGCTGCTGACCCACTGCACCGAGGCCACCAACGCGCCGGGCAGCCCGCGGGCCTGGCAGCGGCTGTTCGCCCGTTTCGGCCTGCAGCTCGAGCCCCTGGCCACCGGCTGCTGCGGGATGTCCGGCACCTACGGCCACGAGGCCCGCAACCGCGAGACCTCGGAGACCATCTACGACCTCTCCTGGCGCGGGCGGGTCGAGGATCCGGCCAACGCCGGGCGCCTGCTGGCCACCGGCTACTCCTGCCGCAGCCAGGCCCGGCGCTTGTCGGATACGGCGCTGCCGCATCCACTGCAGGGCTTGCTGATCACCCTCAAGCGCCAGCATCATCCGGCATGAGACACCGGCGGGGCCGCTCGGCCCCGTCGCTTCACGACACGCCGTAGCGGAGGTCGCCATGTCGCGGACCCTGATCCTGATCGGCCTGGGCATCGTCGTCGTCGGACTGCTCTGGCCCTGGCTGTCGAAACTGCCGCTGGGCCGGCTGCCCGGTGATCTGCTGATCCGGCGCGAGCACATCACCCTCTATATTCCCGTGACCACCATGGTGCTGATCAGCGCGATCCTGTCGCTGCTGGTCTGGCTCTTTCATCGCTAACCCTGTCGCCAATGCAGGACAAGCGCAGTTGGCTCGGGCCAGGGGCGCCGGGGACAGCTCGAAGAGGGGGTCCTGCGCCATGGATGGCGCAGGTAGCGCCCATGGAGGGATTCACAGCGCCCCCTCGCAGAGCTGTCGACGGATCAGACCCTGGCGACGACACGAACTACGCTAGCCTTGGTTGTCACCGCCGCGCGATTGCGCCCTGCCCGGCGGCCGGTTAGGCTGCGCGCTCGTTCTGCTCGCCACACCGGGGAACCGTCATCATGCAGCATCCCGCCCTCGTGCTGACCGGCATCGGCCTGCTGGCGCTCGCCTGCCAGTGGCTCGCCTGGCGCCTGCGCCTGCCGGCCATCCTGCCCCTGCTGATCGGCGGCATCGCCGCGGGCCCGGTCACCGGCCTGCTCGAGCCCGATGCCCTGCTTGGCGAGCTGCTGTTTCCGCTGGTCTCACTGGCGGTCGCGGTGATCCTCTTCGAGGGCAGCCTGACGCTGGACTTCAAGGACCTGCGCGGCCACGGCCACACGGTACGCCGACTGGTGATGTGGGGCGCGCTGGTCACCGCGGTGATCGGCGCACTGGCTGCGCACGGGATTCTCGGCCTTGACTGGCCGATGGCCAGCGTGCTGGGCGCGGTGCTGGTGGTCACGGGGCCGACCGTGGTCCTGCCCCTGGTGCAGACGCTGCGGGCCCGCGCCCACCTGACGCAGATCCTGCGCTGGGAGGGCATTCTGATCGACCCGGTGGGCGCGATCGGCGCCGTGCTGGTCTACGAGTTCGTGGCCCTGGGGCTCGCCCAGGGGGCGATCACCCATACCCTGCTGCTGTTCGGCAAGACGCTGTCCATCGGCTTCGGCCTGGGCATCATCGGCGGTTACCTGTGGGGGCTGGTGCTGCGCCACCACTGGCTGCCCCAGCGACTGCACAGCTTCGGCACGCTGATGACCATGCTCGGGCTGTTCACGGTCTCCAACCAGCTCTTCCACGAGTCGGGGCTGCTCACCGTGACGGTGATGGGCGTGTGGCTGGCCAACATGCGCGCCGTGCCCACCCAGCAGATCATCGAGTTCAAGGAGACGCTCTCGGTGCTGCTGATCTCGGGGCTGTTCATCCTGCTGGCCGCGCGACTGACCACCGATCAGCTGGCCTCGCTGTCGTGGCCGGCCTGGGGCTACCTGTTCGTGCTGGTGGGGGTCGCCCGCCCGCTGGCGGTCTGGCTGTGCACCCTGGGCAGCGGCCTGCACTGGCGCGAGAAGGCGCTGCTGGCCTGGCTGTCGCCGCGCGGCATCGTCGCCGCCGCGGTGGCCTCGCTGTTCGCCATCAAGCTCGAGGACGCCGGAGTCGCCGGTGCCGACCGCCTGGTGCCGACCACCTTCCTGGTGATCATCAGCACGGTAGTGGTGCAGAGCCTGCTGTCGCGGCCGATCGCCCGGCTGCTCGGGGTCAGCGAACCGCCGCCCTCGGGCTTTCTGATCCTCGGCGCCAATCCCCTGGCCCGCGCCGTGGCCCGCGCGCTGACCGATGCCGGCTTCGCGGTGCGCCTGGCCGACACCAACTGGGACGCCGTGCAGGAGGCCCGCATGGCCGGCCTGCCGGTCTACTACGGCAATCCGCTGTCGGAGCACGCCGCCCAGCACCTGGAGCTGACCGGCATCGGCCACCTGCTGCCGCTGTCGCCCTACCGGGAACTCAACAACCTGGCGGCCCTGCACTTCGAGCACCTGCTCGGCCACGGCCGGGTCTTCCGCCTGGCCGAGCACGATGACGCCGGCGCCCACCGCCACCGCGAACAGGCACTGGCCCATCTGCCGCTGCTGTTCGCCGACGACGCCACCTACGCGCGGCTGTCCAGCCTGATCGCCGGCGGCGCCGAGCTGCGCAGTGCCCGGCTCAGCGAGTCCTTCACCATCGACGACTATCGCGCGATCCATGACGATCGCCTGCTGCCGCTGTTCTGCATCGGCCAGGGCGGTCGCCTGCGTGTCGCCAGCGACCGCCAGCCTCTCGCGCCCCGGGCGGGCGAGACGCTGATCAGCCTGATCTTCCCCGACTCACCGGAATACGCCCCGGAACGGGACGACCGGCGCTCGGCGCAGCGCGCCTGAAACGACTCGGCCGCCCACGAGGGGCGGCCGACAGCAGGCGCCAGGGTGGCGCGGTTCAGAAGAACAGCCGGCGCAAGGCGGCTCCGGGGTCAGCCTCGCGCATGAAGGCCTCGCCCACCAGGAAACCGTTGACCCCGTGCTCGCGCATGTGCTCCACGTCGCCGCGGGTGTGGATGCCCGACTCGGTGACCACGGTCACGCCCTCGGGAACCCGCGACAGCAGCTGGAAGGTGGTCTCGAGGCTGGTCTCGAAGGTGCGCAGGTCGCGGTTGTTGACGCCCACCAGCGCCAGATCCAGGGTCAGCGCCCGCTCCAGTTCCAGGGCGTCGTGCACCTCGACCAGCACGTCCATGCCCAGCGCCTGCGCCTGCTGGTGCAGATCCTTGAGCTGGACGTCATCGAGCGCCGCCACGATCAGCAGGATGCAGTCGGCGCCGATCGCCCGCGCCTCGCTGACCTGGTAGCCGTTGATGATGAAGTCCTTGCGGATCACCGGCAACGAGCAGGCCGCACGCGCCGACTGCAGGTACGCCTCGCAGCCCTGGAAGTAGTCGGCATCGGTCAGCACCGACAGGCAGCTGGCACCGGCCTCGGCATAGGCGCGGGCGATCGCCTCGGGATCGAACGCCTCGCGGATCACGCCCTTGGAGGGCGAGGCCTTCTTGACCTCGGCGATCACCGCCGGATCGCCGTCGTCGATGGCACGCTGCAGCGCGGCGGTGAAGCCGCGCGGCGCCGACTGGCCCGCGGCCTGTTCGAGCAGGGTCGCTTCGCTGACCCGGGCGCGCCGTTCGGCGATCTCCTCGTCCTTGCGGGCCAGGATTCGCGCCAGGATGGTCGGCAGGTTGGACGGACTCATGACACCTCCCCGCCCTGGTCGGCGAACACGCGTGTGAAGTTGGCCAGTTCCCGCATCTTCTCCAGCGCCAGGCCGCTGCCCATGGCATCCTGGGCCATGGCCACCCCCTCGGCGATGCTGTCGGCGATGTCGCCGGCGTAGAGGGCCGCCCCGGCGTTGAGCGCGACGATGTCCGCCGCCTCGCCCTCGCCGGCGAGCGCCTCGCGGACCAGCCGCAGGCTGTCCTCCGCGGTCACCACCTTGAGCGGCCCCAGCGACTGGCGTTCGATGCCGAAGTCCTCGGGGGCGATGGTGTACTCGTGGATCTCGCCGTCACGCAGCTCGGCCACCCGGGTCGGCGCCGCCAGCGAGATCTCGTCGAGCCCGTCCTCGGCATGCACGACCAGCACGTGGCGGCTGCCCAGGCGCTTGACCGCCTCGGCCATCAGCGGCACCAGCTCGGGCTGGTAGACGCCCAGCAACTGGTGCAGGGCGCCCGCCGGGTTGGTCAGCGGCCCCAGGATGTTGAAGACCGTGCGCACCCCCATCTCGCGACGCGGGCCGATGGCATGGCGCATCGCCGGATGGTGCATGGGCGCGAACATGAAGCCCACGCCCACCTCCTCGATGCAGCGCGCCACCTCGACCGGCCGCAGGTCGAGCTTGATGCCCGCCACGTCGAACAGGTCGGCGCTGCCCGAGGAGGAGGAGACGCTGCGGTTGCCGTGCTTGGCGACATGACCGCCGGCCGCCGCCACCACGAAGCTCGATGCCGTCGACACGTTGAACAGGTTGGCGCCGTCGCCGCCGGTGCCGACGATATCCACCACGTCCGGCAGGCCGACCGGCACCGGCAGCATCAGCTCGCGCATGACCTGGGCGGCGGCCGCCAGCTCGTCGACCGTTTCCCCCTTCATCGACAGGCCGATCAGGAAGCCGCCGACCTGGGCGTCCGTCGCCTCGCCGGTCATGATCAGGTTCATCACCGCGTGGGTCTCGGTGTAGCTCAGATGGCGCCCGCGCATCACCGCGTCGATGGCTTCTCGCATCTGCATGTTGTGTTCCCCCTTCAGGCGCCGCGTTGCAAAAAGTTCGCCAGCAGCTCGTGGCCCTGGCGCGTCAGGATGGATTCCGGATGAAACTGGACCCCCTCGATATCCAGCGTCTTGTGGCGCAGCCCCATGATCAGCCCGGGGGTGACGTCGTCCTCGTCGACCCGGGCGGTCACCGTCAGGCACTCGGGCAGCCCCTCGTCGGCGACCACCAGCGAATGGTAGCGGGTCACCTCCAGCGGATCGGCCAGGCCGGCGAACACGCCCTCGCCGCGGTGGCGCACCCGCGAGGTCTTGCCGTGCATGACCTGCGGCGCGCGCACCACCGACCCACCGAACACCTGCCCGATGGCCTGATGCCCCAGGCAGATGCCCAGGATCGGCAGCTTGCCGGCGAAATGCCGGATGACCTCCATCGAGATCCCCGCCTCATCCGGCGTGCAGGGGCCGGGGGAGATCACGATATGCGTCGGCGCCAGGGCCTCGATCTCGGCCAGGGTGATGGCATCGTTGCGATGCGTCCGGACCTCGGCGCCCAGTTCGGCGAGATACTGCACCACATTGAAGGTAAAGCTGTCGTAATTATCGATCATCAAGATCATTTGGGCTGCAAGCTCCTGATTTCATTGATTCACTGTGGCGAGATCGGCCTATCTTACCCGCCCGCGTACTCACAACGCCCAAATCAACCCGCTTGTCGAGACGGCAGACACAAAAACGCCGCCCCGGAGGCGGCGTTGATACTCGGACACACGACGACCGCCTCTTACTGGCCGAGGCGCCAAGCGTTGCCGTGGGTCGTGATCGCGAGAGTGTTCATGGCGGTTATAGTGTGGCGGCAGGCGATGGCTGTCAAGCCGGCCCCGGCAGCGCCGGGGCCGGGCTGCAAGGCTCAGAACTCGCTCCAGTCATCCTCCGGCGCGGTATCCTGGTGGGCGTGACGACGACCGGCACTCTGCCCGCCATGCCCGGCACTTGCCGAACGTCCCTTGCCGCCGGAAGCCGGCAGGCGTGCCACGCCGCTTCCCTGTCCGGAGGCGGCGGAGCCATCGACACGGAAGGTGCCGACGATCGACAGCAGCTGCTCGGCCTGCTCCTCGAGCGAGGCGGCGGCGGCGCTCGACTGCTCCACCAGCGAGGCGTTCTGCTGGGTGGCCGAGTCCATCTGGGTGATGGCGACGTTGATCTGCTCGATGCCGCTGTTCTGCTCCCGGGTGGCATGGGAGATTTCGCTCATCAGGTGCGAGACCCGGCGAATCGCCTCGACCGTCTCATTGATGGTCTCGCCGCTGCGCTCGGCCTGCTCGGCACCCTTCTCGATACGCGCCGTGGAAGCCTCGAGCATCTCGCGGATCTCGCGGGCGGAATCCGCGCTGCGGCTGGCCAGGGAGCGCACCTCGCTGGCGACCACGGCGAAGCCGCGCCCCTGCTCGCCGGCCCGGGCCGCCTCCACCGAGGCGTTGAGCGCCAGGATGTTGGTCTGGAAGGCAATGGAGTCGATGACGCCGATGATGTCGTTGATCTTCTTCGAACTCTCGGCGATCTCGCGCATCAGCGTGACGGTGCGCTGGACCTCCTCGCCACCGCTTTCGGCGGTCGACGACGCCTGGCTGGACAGTCGGTCCGCCTCGACGGCCGAGTCGGTGTTCTGGCGCACGGTCGAAGCCATCTCCTCCATGCTGGAGGCGGTTTCCTGAATCGCCGAGGCCTGCTCCTCGGTGCGCGACGACAGGTCCTGACTGCCTGCCGCGATCTCGCGGGCACCGGTAAAGACGCTGTCGCTGCTCTGGCGCAGCGAGGTGACCACGTCCTTGAGCCGCTGCTGCATGCGCCCGAGGGCACCGAACAGCTTTCCGATCTCGTTGTTGCCCCGCTCGT
Organism: Modicisalibacter tunisiensis; assembly: GCF_020148005.1. Taxonomy (GTDB): domain Bacteria; phylum Pseudomonadota; class Gammaproteobacteria; order Pseudomonadales; family Halomonadaceae; genus Modicisalibacter; species Modicisalibacter tunisiensis. The sequence goes on from NZ_JAGXFD010000001.1 coordinate 2,945,833, forward strand.
CGATACGGGAGGTGAGATCCCCCTTGGCGATCCGCTCGAAGTGCTCCACCGCCTCGTCCAGCGGCCGCACGACGATACGGATCATGCCCACCCGAAGCAGCACCGCCAGCACCAGCGCGAGGACCAGAAGACCGACGGAGAGAGCATTGACGACCTGCCCCATCCGCGCGGTTTCGGCAATCAGCTCATCACCACGAGTCTCGATATAATGGACGAAATCACGCACGGCGGTATCGAAGCTACCATAGGCATCCTTCAGTGCAGCTGTCTGCTCCTGAACGGCAGCCGGACTGGGATTCGCCAGCAGGGGCTGCAGCGTGTTATCGACGAGCCCCTGATAGGCTTGGGTGATCGTCTTCACGTAGGGAGCGCGTCTTGAGCCATCCTGCAGCGGGACGGCCTGGAACTGCTGAAAGCGTTCCCGGGCGCGGTCGAGATACTCCTGAGCCTCGGCCTTGCTGGCCTGGGCTTCCTGAGTACTGCCCTGGCGACTGAACGTCGCGTAGGCCTTCAGGGCCGATTCGGCGTTGAGCAGGTTCACCTGGGTGGGTTGATCGTGTTGGCCTGCTCGATGTTGATATCCGACAGTTCGTTGACTGCCTGGGAGCCTGTCTGGTTCGAATAGATTCCCACGGCGCTGATCAGGGCGATCATCAGCACCAGGGCCGCCAGAGCGAGTGTCAGGCTCCGGCGTATGGAAAGGTTGCTCATTCGACTTACTCCGCCACGCATGGATGGGAAAGGGCTGCTTTTCCCTTTATCGGCGGAAGCGCATGAACCTTAAGCCGGAATACGCACTATTTCTTAACCAATGTAAGCAAGCCCGGCGGCCCGCAGACATGACACAACAAGCACCCGCGCCCCGCCTGCCGAGGCAGACGGGGCATGGTCCATGCCGTCGCGTGGAACGTGGGGATCAAGAGAGGTTGTCGAGGCCGCGCTCGGCCATGGCCACGGCGCGGAACAGCGCCCGCCCCTTGTTGAGGGTCTCCTGCCATTCGCTGTCCGGGTCCGAGTCGGCGACGATGCCGGCGCCGGCCTGGATGTGCAGCTCGCCGTCCTTGATCACCGCGGTGCGAATGGCGATCGCGGTGTCCATGTTGCCGTGCCAGGACAGGTAGCCCACCGCCCCCGAGTAGACGCCGCGCTTGACCGGCTCGAGCTCGTCGATGATCTCCAGCGCGCGGATCTTCGGCGCACCGGAGAGCGTGCCCGCCGGGAAGGTCGCGCGCAGCACGTCCATGGCGGTCATGCCCGGCTTCAGCCGTCCGGTGACCTGGGAGACGATGTGCATGACGTGGGAGTAGCGCTCCACGGCCATGTTGTCGGTGACCGTCACCGAGCCGGTCTCGCTGATGCGGCCCACGTCGTTGCGCCCCAGGTCGATCAGCATGACATGCTCGGCGATCTCCTTGGGATCGGCCAGCAGGTCGGCCTCGAGCGCGCGATCCTCCTCCTCGTTGCGCCCGCGCTTGCGGGTGCCGGCGATCGGCCGCACCGTGACCTCGCCCTCCTCGAGGCGGGTGAGGATCTCCGGCGAGGAGCCCACCACGTGATGGTCGCCGAGGTTGAAGAAGAACATGTAGGGCGACGGGTTGAGGCTGCGCAGCGCGCGGTAGAGATCCAGCGGCGGCGCCTGGTAGGGAATCGACATGCGCTGCGAGGGCACGCACTGCATGATGTCGCCGGCCTTGATGTATTCCTTGATGGTTTCCACCGCGGCCTTGAAGCCTTCCTCGGTGAAGCCCGAGGTGAAGTCGCCCTCTTCCACCGCCGCCCGGCCGGTCCCCGGGCTGACGGTGTTGAGGGTCGCGCTGCGCAGGCGGACCTCGAGCGACTCGAGATGCTGGCTGGCGCGTTCGTGGGCACCTTCCCGGCTCGGATCGACATGGGTCCACAGGGTCAGGCGGCCGGACAGGTTGTCGAACACCACCAGATCGTCGCAGACCATCAGCAGGATGTCGGGCACGCCGATCGGGTCAGGCTTGGTCGCCACCTTGGCGCCGTTCAGACGCGGCTCGATGTAGCGGATGGTGTCGTAGCCGAAATAGCCGACCAGCCCGCCGTCGAAACGCGGCTGATCATCGAGCCGCGGTACCCGGAAGCGTGCCTGGAACTGCTCGATCCAGGCCAGCGGATCGGCCACCTCGCTCGCCCCGAGGCAATCGTCATCGACGATGTGGCGCACCTCGTGGCCCCGCACCTCGATGCGCTCGCGCGACGGCAAGCCGATGATCGAGTAGCGGCCCCACTTCTCGCCGCCCTGCACCGACTCGAGCAGGAAGGTCCAGGGCGCGTCCGCGAGCTTGAGGTAGGTGGACAGCGGGGTATCGAGGTCGGCCAGCACCTCGCGGGTGACCGGGATACGGTTGTAGCCGGCGGCGGCCAGCTCGGCAAAGCGTTGCGGGGTCATCATTCTCGTCGATTCCTTGGAACGAAGGGGACGGCGTCAGGGCGAACGGAAGGAGCTGCGGTCGCGCTTCACCATCGCCAGCCGCGGGAGCGCATGGACGGGACGCGCCGGGGCGTGAACGTTCCCCGCAAGGGCAGACGAGACTTCAACATGATCGGGATCCGTTGATTGCGGAATCTTATTGACAGGGCGCCATTGATAGCCTTTGGCATGGCGCCTCGCCACCCTAAACGAGTTCCGCCAGCGATTCAACTTCCCCATCGGGGCCCGCCAGCGACACCGGCTCGCCATGATTGTAGCCATACGGCACGGCGAGGGTACGAAATCCGGCACGCCGGCCGGCCTCCACGTCGTGGCGCGAATCGCCGACCATTAGCGCGGCCTCGGGCGCCACGCCCAGCCGTTCGGCGACATGCGTCAGCGGCAGCGGATCGGGCTTCTTGCGCGGCAGGGAATCGCCGCCGACGGCCATCGCGAAGTACGCCTGCAGCGACAACGCCGAGAGGATCGGCGCGATGAAGGCCTCGGGCTTGTTGGTAATCAGCGCCAGCGTGAACCCTTGGGCCTTCAGGGCCGTCAGCGCCTCGCGCACGCCGGGATAGAGACGCGTCCGGGCACAGGGCGTCGCCGCGTAATGACGCAGGAAACGCTCATGCGCGTCCTCCCGGCCCGCTGCTTCGCCCGCGCCGTCCCCGGCATGCGCCAGCGCCCGCTCGACCAGCTTGCGCGAGCCGTTGCCGACCCAGTCCCGGACCTTCGCCTCGCCGGCCGGCGGCAGCCCCAGGTCGGCGAGCATCGCATCCACGGCGGCGGCGAGATCCGGCACGGAATCGATCAGGGTGCCATCCAGGTCGAAGGCAATCAGCTGGATCCCCTGCAGGTGTGGCGACATGATTTCTCTCCTTTGCTGGCGGTTCCTGTCGGCAGGCTCTGTCACGAAAGTAATATTACGAATAAAGTATCCCCAAGCGGCGACAGAATGTAGGATTTTTTTGTTAACAAGCTTATAATAAGCCTTATTAAAAACCCGCAGGAGTGCGCACCCGGTCTCCCGAACCGTTCTCCTGACCCGGGCGACCCGATTTTCTCGCTTGACATACCCATCTACAGGAGCACCCATGACCAAACCACGCATCGTGGTTGTCGGCGGCGGCGCAGGCGGACTGGAGCTGGTGACCCGGCTGGGCCACCGCCTCGGCAAGCGCCGGAAGGCGGACGTCGTCCTCGTCGACCGCAATCCCACCCACATCTGGAAACCCCTGCTGCACGAGGTGGCCACCGGCGTTCTCGACTCGGGACTCGACGAGGTCTCCTACCAGGGCCATTCCAAGGCCCACGGCTACCGCTTCCAGCGCGGCACCCTGAGCGACCTGGATCGCGAGGCGCGCACCATCACCCTGGCGCCGATCCTCGATGAGGACGACAGCGTGGTCCTGCCGGCCCGCCAGATCGAGTACGACTACCTGGTGTTCGCCCTGGGCAGCGTCTCCAACGACTTCGGCACGCCCGGGGTCGCCGAGCACTGCCACTTCCTCGACAGCCCGCAGCAGGCCGAGACCTTTCGCCAGGCCATGCTCACCACCTTCATGCGCTACAGCGACCCGGAGCGGCGCACCCATCCCAAGCTGTCGGTGGGGCTCGTCGGCGCCGGGGCGACCGGCGTGGAACTCGCCGCGGAGCTCTTCGATGCCTCCAAGATGCTGCACAGCTACGGGTTCACGGCACTCGACAGCGGCAAGCTCGACGTCCACCTGATCGAGGCCGCCCCGCGCATCCTCCCCGCCCTGCCGGAGCGCTTCGGTCGCACGGTCCATCGCGAACTGGAAAAGCTCGGCGTGCACATCCACGTCGACACCCGGGTCACCTGCGCCGACGAATCGGGTTTCGTCACCGCCGACGGCGAACGCATCCAGACCGCGCTCAACGTCTGGGCGGCCGGCATCCGCGCCCCGGCCTTCCTCTCCGAGCTGGGCCTGAGCACCGAGCGCAATCACCAGATCCGGGTGAACGCGACCCTGCAGAGCGTCGACGATCCGCGCATCTTCGCGCTGGGCGATTGCGCGGCCTGCCCCCAGGCCGACGGCAAGCGTGTGCCGCCACGCGCCCAGGCGGCCCATCAACAGGCCAGCCGCCTCTATCACAACCTGCTCGCGGCTCTCGCCGGAAAGCCGCTCAAGGAGTTCGTCTTCCGCGACCGCGGCTCGCTGATCTCGCTGGCCCATTTCGATGCCGTGGGCAGCCTGATGCGCGGTGCCTCGGCACGCAGTCTGTTCATCGAGGGCCGCCTGGCCAAGCTGTTCTACGCCTCGCTGTATCGCATGCACCAACGCTCCATCCACGGCACCGTCAAGACCGGCATGACCGTGGTGGTCGACGGCCTCAACCGCTTCCTGCGCCCCAAGATGAAGCTCCACTGAGCCCCGCCGAGCGCGACTCACCCATGATCGCGCTCCTCGCGCCTGGCCGCCAGCCAGGCGCGCTTGGCCGGAGCCCGCTGGCGCTTGAGCCAGGCCTCGAGCCGCAGTGCCTCGCCGCGGCTCCCCACCGTCTGGCGATACACCAGCCTGAGCGGTCCCTTGCCGCGCAGCGCCCGTGCGCCGCGCCGACCACCGCGTTGATGTTCGCGAAAGCGCCGCTCGACATCCGTCGAGATGCCGGTATACAGCGCCCCCGTCGCCGTCTCGATGACGTAGAGAGACCAGCATGGCACCGCGCCGTGCTCCTCATCGCCGCGCACGAGCGCCTCGGCGTCGCCCACGACGCTCAGGCCTTGGCGAGTTCATCGCGCAGCGCGCGGATCACGCCGTCATAGCGGTGCGGCTCGTCGGCATTGCGGGCCTTGAAGATCGCCGATCCGGCGACGAAGGTGTCGGCTCCGGCGCGGGCGATCTCGGCGATGTTATCGACCTTGACACCGCCGTCGATCTCCAGGCGAATCGGCCGCCCGCTGGCGTCGATGCGCCGCCGCGCCTCGCGCAGCTTGTCGAGGGTGCCGGGAATGAACGCCTGGCCGCCGAAGCCGGGATTGACGCTCATCAGCAGCACCATGTCGAGCTTGTCCATCACGTAGTCGAGGTAGTGCAGCGGCGTGGCCGGATTGAACACCAGACCGGCCTTGCAGCCGCCGTCGCGGATCAGCTGCAGCGAGCGATCGATGTGCGCGGAGGCTTCGGGATGGAAGGTGATATAGGTGGCGCCGGCGTCGATGAACTGGCGGATCAGGTCGTCCACCGGACTGACCATCAGATGGGCGTCGATGGGCGCGGTCACGCCGTGCCTGCGCAGCGCCTCGCAGACCATCGGGCCGATGGTCAGGTTGGGGACGTAGTGGTTGTCCATGACATCGAAGTGGACGATGTCGGCACCGGACGCCAGCACGTCATCCACCTCCTGGCCCAGACAGGCGAAGTCGGCGGAGAGGATCGAGGGCGCGATCTGGAAATCGGGATTCGGGTCGGACATGGCTCGGCAATCGGGTTGGCAAAAGCCGCCATTCTACCCCACAACGCGCCATTCCGGGGGCATCGGGTTTGCAGGTTCGGGGACCGGCGTCGATAGTGAAACCGACCCATCCATCAGAACCGTCAGGGAGAGCCTCGATGCCGATCGTCCATTCCCGCCCGCGCCGACTGTGGCGCCGCACCATTCGCCTGCTGATCGCCACCACCCTGGTGACCAGCGTGCCGCTGGCCGTCGCCGACTCGCGCGCGATCCTCGAGGGCGAACGCTTCCACCCCGAGGTCGGTGCCCACGGCATGGTGGCCACCAGCCACTTCCTCGCCTCGCAGGTCGCCCACGACGTGCTCGCCGACGGCGGCAACGCGGTGGATGCCGCGGTGACCGCGGGCTTCGCCCTGGCGGTGACCCAGCCGCGCTCCGGCAATATCGGCGGCGGGGGCTTCATGCTGATCTCCGACGAGAAGAGCGGCAAGGTGATCGCCATCGACTACCGCGAGAAGGCGCCCTCCGCCGCCTACGAGACGATGTTCCAGAATGACGCGGGCGAGGCGGTGCCGCGACTGTCGCGCTTCACCCACAACGCCTCCGGCGTCCCCGGCACGGTGGCCGGGCTGGCACTGGCGCTCGACCAGTACGGCACCCTGAGCCTCGCCGAGGCCCTGGCGCCGGCGATCGACCTGGCCGAGAACGGCTTTCCCCTGCCGCAGCGCTTCGTCGACGGCATCGAGCAGGCCCGCGAGCGGCTCGAGAAGTGGCCGGCGACCCGCGCCAAGTTCTTCAAGCCCGACGGCAGCCGCTACGATGTCGGCGACATCTACCGCCAGCCGGACCTCGCCGCCACCCTCAAGCGCATCGCCGACAAGGGCCCGCGCGAGTTCTACGAGGGCGAGACCGCCCGGCTGATCGCCGCCGAGATGCAGGATCACGACGGCCTGATGACCCGCGAGGACCTCGCCGCCTACCAGCCGACGATCCGCGAGCCCAGCCACGGCACCTACCGCGGCTACGACGTCTACGCCATGAGCCCGCCCTCCTCCGGCGGCGTGCACATCGTGCAGATGCTCAACATCCTCGAGGGCTACGACATCGGCGCCATGGGCTTCAACTCGGCCGACACCATCCACGTCATGGCCGAGGCGATGAAGCGCGCCTATGCCGATCGTTCCAAGTACCTGGGCGACACCGACTTCGTCGACGTGCCGCTCGAGGGGCTGACCTCCAAGGCCTACGCCGACGAGCTGCGCGCCGAGATCCCGCTCGACCAGGCCACGCCCAGCACCGAGATCGCCCCCGGCAAGCCGCTGCCCTACGAGTCCAACGAGACCACCCATTTCTCGATCGCCGACGACAACGGCCTGGCGGTCTCCAACACCTACACCATCAACTTCAGCTACGGCTCGGGAATCGTGGTCGAGGGCGCGGGCTTTCTGCTCAACAACGAGATGGACGACTTCTCGGCCAAGCCCGGCGTGCCCAATGCCTACGGCCTGATCGGCGGCGAAGCCAACAAGGTCGAACCCAACAAGCGCATGCTGTCGTCGATGACCCCGACCATCGTCAAGAAGGACGGCCACAACGTCCTGATCACCGGCAGCCCCGGCGGCTCGCGGATCATCACCACCACGCTGCAGGTGCTGATGAACGTCATCGATCACGACATGAACGTCCAGACCGCCGTCAGCGTGCCGCGCATCCATCATCAGTGGCTGCCCGACGAGATTCGCATCGAACAGGGCATCAGCCCCGACACCATCGCCCTGCTCGAGGCGATGGGCCACACCGTCAGCCAGCAGGACGCCATGGGCGCCGCGCAGTCGATCCTGATCGACGACGGCACCTTCTACGGCGGCGCCGACCCCCGGCGCTCGACCTCCTCGGCGATGGGCCTGTAACCCCGGCCCTTCCCCGCACCGCCCCGGCACCGTCCGGGGCGTCTTTCTCCGGCATTCGCCCCGGCACGACCAAGGTGCCATCGACAGCCCGCCGAGGGCATGGGCCAATCGGCCCCTGCGCCGCTCTGCACGGAGACCTCCATGCCCATCGTCGTGATCGCCATCGCCGAGCTGTTCGGCACCGCCCTGTGGTTCACCCCCAACGCGGTGATCGAGTCCCTGCAGGCGGCCTGGGCATTGTCGCCCGCCGACCTGGGCTGGCTGACCGGCGCCGTGCAGGGCGGCTTTTTGCTGGGCACGCTGGGCATCGGCCTGAGCGGGCTCGCCGACCGGGTCGATGCCAGCCGACTGTTTCTCGGCGCCTGCCTGCTGGGCGCCGCCAGCAACGCCCTGCTGCCCCTTGCCGGCGGCCTGTGGCCGGCGACCGGCCTGCGCCTGTTGACCGGCATGGCCCTGGCCGGCATCTACCCCGTCGGCATGAAGCTGATGGTCGGCTGGGCGCCCGAACGGGCCGGGCTGGCGCTCTCCTGGCTGGTGGGCATGCTGGTGCTGGGCACGGCCCTGCCCCACGCCCTGCGCGGGCTGAGCCTGCTGGGTCGCATCGACCTGCCCTGGGCCAGCGCGGTGTGGGCCGCCTCGCTGCTGGCCCTGGTCGCCGGCGCCATGATCCTGATCCTGGGCGAACCCGACGCCATGCGCGCCGGGCGACGCGCCCCCCGCGGCCAGGGTGTCGCGCTCGACGTCAGCGTGTTCCGGATCCCCGGCTACCGCCGCGCCGCCGGCGGCTACTTCGGCCACATGTGGGAGCTGTACACGCTGTGGGCGCTGATCCCGCTGCTGCTGGCTCGCGCCGTGCCCGGCACCGATGCCGTCACGCTGGCCCTGGGCAGCTTCGCGCTGATCGCCATCGGCGGCCCCGCCTGCTGGCTGGGCGGGTGGCTCAGCCAGCGCCACGGCAGCCGCCGCGTCGCCGCACTGGGGCTGGCCGGATCGGCCCTCTGCGCCCTGCTCTACCCCTGGCTGGCCGGCCTTCCACCAGCCTGGCAGGTCGCCTTCCTCGGGCTGTGGAGCGCCCTGGCGGTCATCGACTCGCCGCATTTCTCGGCGCTCTCGGCCCGCGCCTGCCCGCCGTCCCGGCTGGGTACCGGCCTGACGCTGCAGAACGCCATCGGCTTCGGTATCTCGGTACTCTCGCTGCTGGCGCTGATGCCGCTGTGGCCACGGCTGGGCCCCTGGCTGGGCTGGCTGCTGCTGCCGGGCCCGGTAATCGGGCTGTGGCTGATCAGCCGCAGTACACCCGCATCACGCTAGGCCGCCCACCGGAAACAGGCCGGTCAGGCCGTCAGCGCCTGAATCCCCGGCGTGCGTCGCGTTATACTGCGCCGAGGGGCCGCGCCGGGCGGCTGCAGAGGACAAGCCGGGAGGAAGGACAATGGCATTTCGCGTCAAGGCATCGGGTTTCAAGACACCGGGCTTCAAGACACTGGGCGGGCTCGCGCTGATGGCGGGTCTCTTGGCAGGCTGCGCGCAGAGCCCGCAATACCTGAATGTCGAGCCGCAGGTGACCACCGCCGTGCCTCGCGCCGGCAGCGGCCAGGCGGTGACCCTGGCCACCGTGGACGGACGCGACAGCGACGTTCTGGGCACCCGCAGTGGCAAGCGCATGGCCACCGACACCATCACGGTCCCCGCCCACACGCTGATGCCCCGGTTGCAGCAGCAGGCGCAGCAGGCCCTGCAGCGCATGGGCTTCGCGCCCACCGAGGCCACCGCCGAAGGGCGGCCCAGCCTGACCCTGACGCTGGCCCAGCTGAGCTACGAGAAGGCCGACGCCAAGCCCCTGCTCGACAAGGCCCGGCTGATCGCCCGCATCCAGGCCGTGGCCCGCAACGGCGGCACCACCTATACCGGGGTGTATACCGCCAAGCGCGAACAGACCTACGCCCTGAAGCCGGATACCCGGGAGAACAACCAGATGGTCAGCGACCTGCTGACCAATGCGCTCAACCGCGCCTTCAGCGATCCCGCGATCGGCGAGCTGCTGGCGCGCTGACCCTCACTCGCCGGCCGGTGCGTCGCGCTCGGGCCCGCGGCGCACCAGGGTCCAGACCTCCTCGGCGAAGCCCCGCTCGTCCGGCGGCAGCACCGCCTGCCGGGCCAGCTCGAAATTGGGCGAAAAAAGCCGCTCGACCTCGTCGGCCGCCACCGAGAACGGCGGCCCCTTGTCCGGCCCGTCCTGACGCGTCAGGCTGATCAGCAGCCCCCGGGCCCCGGGCGGCAGCAACTGGGCCAGATGGAAGGCATAGCGCTGGCGCGTGGCCTCGGGCAGCGCGATCAACGCGGCGCGATCGTAGAAGGCCTCGACCTCGAGCGCCTGATCGATGTGAAAGTGGAAGAAGTCGCCGCACCATAGCTCCACGTGCCCCTGTCGGCAGACCTCGAAGACGCCGTGACGATAGCGCGAGACCTCACCGCTGCCCTCGGCGACGAACTGCGCCACGGCCTCCTCGGCCAGCTCGATCCCCAGCACCGGATGCCCGCGCTCGGCCAGCCAGCGCATGTCCAGGCTCTTGCCGCACAGCGGCACCAGCACCTTGCTGTCGCTGGCCACGGCAAGCGTCGGCCAGTAGCGCTCCAGCGCCGGGTGCACGGCGTCGCGATGAAAGCCGATGCGCCCTTCCCGCCAGCGATTGCGCCATTCGTTATTCATGCCAATCTCCCCGGATCGCGGCTCAGAACCAGCGGTCGCGCTTCTTGCGCCGCCGCGGCAGGTGCGGAACCAGCAGGCCGGCCACCAGCCCGGCGCCGGCCACGCCCCCGCCATACAGGAAGTAGCGCATCAGCAGGTCCTGTTCCTGGGTGTCGAGCCGCGCCTTCAGGCGGCGCAGGGTCGCCTCGGTCTGCGTCAGCTTCTGGTCCAGCGTCGTGTTGCGCTGGCTCAGGTCCTCGATGCGCTGCTCGCGGGCCTTGAGCGTCTCGGTCATGCTCGCGGTGCGCGACTGCCAGGTCTGGTTGATGCCATCGAGCTTGTCACTGAGCGTGGCGACCTTCTCCTTGAGCGCCGGCACGCGCTGGCGCAGGCTCCGGTCGCTCTGCAGCTGGTCGCTGCGAATCCACACTTCGTCGCCGCTTTCGGCACGCACCCGGGTGTAGTCGCCCTGGGTCTCGAGCACCGTCACCGGCGCGCCGGAGGTCAGCCTGCCGACGATACGGTAGCCGTCCGTCGGGCCGCTGCGCACATAGGCGCTGAGGTCATCGGCCACCCAGCGCGTCTCGTCCGGCGCCTGGGCCAGGGCCGGCGACACGGCGCCGACCGCACTCAGGCCCCAGACGAGGCCTATCAGCAAGGTTTTGAACTTGAACATGTCTCGACGTTGTCTCGTGGCTGTCGGGAGGCTCGAAAAAACGCTGGCTCGACACGAGGTTGCGATATCACCGGGGACATCCATGCCCGGCTACAAGGCCGTGTCGCCGATCATCCACACTTTCTGTGGATAAACCTTGGGAAAACCCGGTGACCGCGTCACGCGATCGTCCGAGTCGTCTGCCAGGGCAACAGATCGGTCAATTTTTAATCATCCCGCGGCGGCAGGGTGAAGGGGCGCGGAAACTCCGCCACCTTGCCGTCCGCCTTCACGGCCTTGGCCGTGCCCTCTCGCTCGACTTCATCGATGCGCACGATGGCGTTCATCGGAATGTAGCTGCGGCTGACCCCTTCGAAGGTCCGGCGCAGCTTGTCGGTGGACGGATCGACGACCAGTTTCGAGGCATCCTCGAAGACGAAGGTCTCGACCTCGATGAACCCCCACAGGTCGCTCTGGTAGATATCCCGGGCATACAGTTCCCAGATTTCCCCCTGATTGTGGAAGACCACCCGGTAGATCGATTTTGCCGCCATGTCTCTCCCGTTTCTAGCAGGTTCACCCGTCGCGTCGGCCCCGGGCCGTGCCCGAAGAATACCACAGAGCATGGACGCCCCGGCACGCGGACTGGCCAAGTCAGCCCCGGGGTCCGTATAATCGCCGCATTCCGATCCCGGCCGACCCGGCCGCTGCACTCACCCCCATTTCACGGACATGTCGGGCGCCCGGCGCCGACGCGACTCTATGGCGAAGAAACTCTTCATCAAGACTCATGGCTGCCAGATGAACGAGTACGATTCCGCACGCATGGCGGATCTGCTCGGCGAATCGCACCAGATGGAGCTGACCGACGACGAGCAGGAGGCCGACGTCATCCTGCTCAACACCTGCTCGATCCGCGAGAAGGCCCAGGAAAAGGTCTTTCACCAGCTGGGCCGCTGGAAGAAGCTCAAGGAGCGCAACCCCGACCTGGTGATCGGCGTCGGCGGCTGCGTGGCCAGCCAGGAAGGCGAGAACCTGCGCAAGCGCGCGCCCTATGTCGACATGGTGTTCGGCCCGCAGACCCTGCACCGCATCCCCAACATGCTCGAGCAGCGCGGCAAGAGCGCCGAGCCGATCTCGGTGGTCGATGTGACGTTCCCCGAGATCGAGAAGTTCGACCATCTGCCCAAGCCCAGCTCCGACGGCGCCACCGCCTTCGTCTCGATCATGGAAGGCTGCTCGAAGTACTGCACCTTCTGCGTGGTGCCCTACACCCGCGGCGAGGAAGTCTCGCGCCCCTTTGAAGCGGTCATGGACGAGGTCATCCACCTCGCCGAACAGGGCGTGCGCGAGATCAACCTGCTTGGCCAGAACGTCAACGCCTACCGTGGCCGCAACAGCCTCGGCGACGAGATCGACCTCGCCGAGCTGATTGCCTGCGTGGCCGCCGTGGACGGCATCGACCGCATCCGCTTCACCACCTCGCACCCGGTGGAGTTCTCCGACAGCCTGATCGAGGCCTACGGCGAGATCCCCGAGCTGGTCAGCCACCTGCACCTGCCGGTCCAGGCCGGCTCGGATCGCATCCTCGCGGCGATGAAGCGCGGCCACACGGTCGAGGAGTACGTCGCCAAGCTCGAGCGCATCCGCGAGCTGCGCCCCGACATCAGCTTCTCGTCGGACTTCATCATCGGCTTCCCCGGCGAGACCGAGGCCGACTTCGCGGCGACCATGGACCTGATCGGTCGCATCGGCTTCGACGTCTCGTTCAGCTTCGTGTACTCGGCGCGCCCCGGCACCCCCGCGGCCCAGCTCGAGGACGACACCCCCGAGGCGGTCAAGAAGCAGCGCCTGGCGATTCTCCAGGAGCGCATCAACCAGAACGCCATGCAGATCAGCCGGCGCATGGTCGGCAGCACGCAGCGCATCCTGGTCACCGGCTTCTCGCCGAAGGACCCGGGGCAGCTCTCCGGACGCACCGAGAACAACCGCGTGGTCAACTTCCGCGCGCCCAATCCCACCGAGCTGATCGGCGCCTTCGTCGATGTCGAGATCACCGAGGCCCTGCCCAACTCGCTGCGCGGCGAGCTGGCCTCGCCGGAGTGTTTCTGACCCCTCTCCTCGGGCGGGGGCGATTCATGGTCTCGCGAGCTCAGGACAGACAAGGCGAAACCGTGAAAAGACGCGCAGTCCAGCTCGCTGAATGAGCCGTCTGATCACGGTTTCAACGCCATATGGCCAACGCGCCGCAGATCATGGACGTCCACGCACATTGCCCCGGCCCGCTCCGGGGCAGTAAGCTGACCCTCTCACCCATCACGCACGGATTTCCTGTTCTTGAGCCAACAAAGCACTCCGGCAAATCGCGTCATCACCCTGACCCTGGAACCCAACGACCCGATGCGTCTGGCCAATCTCTGCGGCCAGCGCGACGAGCATCTCAAGCTGGTCGAGTCGCGGCTGGGGGTCACGCTGCGCAACCGCGGCAACACCTTCCAGCTCGCCGGGCCCGGCCCGCGGGTCAAGGCCGCCGCCAATGTCGTCGAGCACCTCTACCGGGAAACCGAATCCAGCCAGCTCGAGCCCGATACCGTCCACCTGTTCCTGCAGGAATCCGGGGTCGAGGCCCTCGAGGAAGAGGAAGGCGGCGATGACAACGCCGAGGTGGTGATCCGCACGCCGCGCAGCCTGATCAAGCCGCGCGGCCTGAACCAGCAGAGCTACGTCAACAGCATCCGTGCCCACGACATCAACTTCGGCATCGGCCCGGCGGGCACCGGCAAGACCTACCTGGCCGTGGCCGCCGCCGTCGAGGCGCTCAACCAGCAGGAAGTCCGTCGCATCCTGCTGGTCCGCCCCGCCGTCGAGGCCGGCGAGAAGCTCGGTTTCCTGCCCGGCGACCTGGCGCAGAAGATCGACCCCTACCTGCGCCCGCTGTATGACGCCCTCTACGAGATGATCGGCTTCGAGCAGGTCGCCAAGCTCATCGAGCGCCAGGTGATCGAGATCGCGCCGCTGGCCTACATGCGCGGCCGGACCCTCAACAACGCCTTCATCATCCTCGACGAGAGCCAGAACACCACCCGCGAGCAGATGAAGATGTTCCTGACCCGCATCGGCTTCGGCTCCACGGCGGTGATCACCGGCGACATCACCCAGGTCGACCTGCCCCGCGGCCAGAAGTCCGGGCTGATCCATGTCACCCGGATCCTGCAGGATGTGTCCGGCATCGGCATGACCCACTTCGACGCCAAGGACGTGGTACGCCACCCGCTGGTGCAGCGCATCATCGAGGCCTACGACGTCTTCGAGGCCGAGCAGGAGGCCGAGGAGCGCGCCAGGCGCGAGGCCCGCGAACAGGCGCGCCAGGAGGCCCGGGACAGCGAGGCCGCTGCAGGCGGCAGCACCGCGGGAGGCGACGCATGAGCCGCCTGCCGCCGCCGGTCATCGACCGGCAGGTGGCGGTCCGCGCCGAGACCCTGCCCGACGCCGACCGACTGCAGGCATGGGTCGCCGCGGCGCTCGAGCATCATCGCCGCCACGGCAGTCTGGCCGCGCCCCCCGAGGCACTGGAACTGACCGTGCGCTTCGTCGAGGAAGCCGAGAGCCGGGCTCTCAACCGCGACTACCGCGGCAAGGACCGGCCGACCAATGTGCTGTCGTTCCCCTTCGAGGCCCCTGCCGGCCTCGATCTGCCGCTGCTCGGCGACCTGGTGATCTGCCACGACGTGGTCGATCGCGAGGCCCGCGAACAGGGCAAGGCGCTCGAGCACCATTATGCGCACATGGTGATCCACGGTACCTTGCATTTGCTCGGCCACGACCATATAGAGGATGCCGAGGCGGAGGAGATGGAGGCGCTCGAGCGCCGCATTCTCGCCGACTTCGCGATTCCCGACCCCTACGCGCTCGACGCCGACGAGTGCCGCAGCGAGGACACGAGACCCGACGCATGAGCGAAGACCGATCGAGCAGCCAGGGCGGCAAGTCCTGGCTCGAGAAGTTGTTCAGCGCCTTTTCCAGCGATGCCGACGAGCCCAGTTCCCGCGACGAGCTGCTGGTGTTTCTCCGCGAGGCCGCCACCCGTCTGCGCCTCGACCAGGATGCCCTGACGATCCTCGAGGGCGCCTTCCAGATCAGCGACCAGCAGACCCGGGAAGTGATGATCCCGCGCTCTCAGGTCACCGCCATCGGCATCGACCAGCCCCCGGAAGACTACCTGCCGGTGATCTTCGAGACCGGCCACTCCCGCTACCCGGTGGTCGGCGAGAACCTCGACGAGGTGCTCGGCATCCTGCTGGTCAAGGACCTGCTGCCGCTGCTGCAGGTCAACGACAGCGAGCGCATGCGCCTGGCCCTGCGCGAGGTGCTGCGCCCGGCGATGTTCATCCCCGAGTCCAAGCGCCTCAACAGCCTGCTCAAGGAATTCCGCGACACCCACAACCACATGGCGGTGGTGGTGGACGAGTACGGCGGCACCGCGGGCATCATCACCATCGAGGACATCCTCGAGCAGATCGTCGGCGACATCGAGGACGAGCACGACACCGACGAGGAAGACGACATCCGCGACATGGGTGACGGCTCCTTCGCGATTCGCGCCCTGACGCCCATCGACGACTTCAACGACCGCTTCGACACCAGCCTCTCCGACGACGAGTTCGACACCGTCGGCGGCCTGGTGATGCAGTGCTTCGGCTACCTGCCGCGGCGCGGCGAGCATGCCGACCTGGGCGGCTGGCGGTTCACCGTGCTGGGTGCCGACAACCGGCGGATTCGCCTGCTGCAGGCCGAACCGCTCGCCCTGCTCGCCGAGGAGCCGCTCGAGGACTGAGCCGGCACGGTTCGAGTTCGCCGCCGGGTCTGGTATAAGGGGCAGCGTCCCGACAAGGAGTGCCCCATGCCGACCCGACAACGCCCGTGGCTGGGCCATCTCGCCGCCCTGCTGGCCGGCGTGCTCAGCACCCTCACCTTCGCGCCCTTTCACCTCTGGTGGCTCGGCCCGGTCGCCGTCGGCCTGGTCTATGTCGGCTTTCACGACCTGACGCCCCGCCAGGCCGCGCTGCGCGGCTGGTGCTACGGGTTCGCCCTGTTCGCCTCGGGCACCTCGTGGATCTACGTGTCGATCCATGACTACGGCTACACCGGCGTGGCGCTGGCGGTCTTCCTGACGGCACTCTTCGCCGTGACCCTGGCGCTGTTCTACGCCGTCCCCTTCTGGCTCTACCGTCACGTGACCGGACGCCGCCTGGCCTGCCTGAGCTTCGCCGGGCTGTGGGTCGCCAGCGAGGTGCTGCGCACCTACCTGTTCACCGGCTTTCCCTGGCTGCTGCTGGGCAGCGCCCACGTCGACTCGCCGCTGGCCCCGCTGGCTCCGGTCGGCGGCGTCTTCCTGCTGTCGCTGATCACCGCCCTGACCGGCACCCTGGGTGTGGAGCTGCTGCGCCGGCGCTGGTGGACCCTGGCCCCGCTCGTCGCCCTGTGGGGCGTGCCGCTGTTGCTGCCCACGCAGTGGACGACGGCCTCGGGCCAGCCGGTGACGGTCGCCCTGCTGCAGGGCGACCTGCCCCAGCTGATGAAGTGGAGCGCCGAGGGGCAGCGCAACGCCGCCAACACCTACGCGCGGCTGACCCGGGCGGTGGCCGACGACGCCGAGCTGATCGTCTGGCCGGAAACCGCCCTGCCGATGTTCGAGCGTCAGGCCCGCCCCTTCCTCGAGCGCCTGCAGGCGACGCTGCCCCCGGACAGTGCCCTGCTCACCGGTATCGTCGAGCGCGACGACGGCGGCTACTACAACGCGGTGATCGGGCTGGGCAACACGCAGGGCGGCTATCGCAAGGAGCACCTGGTGCCGTTCGGCGAGTACCTGCCGCTGGAAGGGCTGCTGCGCGGCATCATCGCCTTCTTCGACCTGCCCATGTCAGACTTCTCGGCCGGCGCCGGCGACCAGCCGCCCCTGCACGCCGCCGGGCTCGCCATCGGCACGGCGATCTGCTACGAGATCATCTACCCGGACCTGGTCGCCAGCCGCGCCCGCGACGCCGACGTGCTG
Organism: Modicisalibacter tunisiensis; assembly: GCF_020148005.1. GTDB lineage: Bacteria > Pseudomonadota > Gammaproteobacteria > Pseudomonadales > Halomonadaceae > Modicisalibacter > Modicisalibacter tunisiensis. The sequence goes on from NZ_JAGXFD010000001.1 coordinate 2,962,993, forward strand.
CTCACGGTGTCCAACGACACCTGGTTCGGCGGCTCGATCGGGCCGCTCCAGCACGTGCAGATGGCGCGCCTGCGGGCGCTGGAGAACGGCCGCTACGTGCTGCGCGCCACCAGCAACGGCGTGACCGCGATCATCGACCCCGAGGGCCGGATCGTGAAACGCGCGCCGCAGTTCGAGACCGCCACGGTCACCGGCACGGTTCAGGGAATGCAGGGCGAGACGCCGTTCACCCGCACCGGCAGCTGGCCCGCCTGGCTGCTGGCCGGTCTACTGTGGCTGCCCGGGCTCAGGCGCCCGGGGCGCCGGCGCACCGCTGCCGCCCGCCCCTCGTGACGGGCGGCCTCCGCGGCGTCAGGAAGCCGCGGGGGGCGTCTCGTCGCTGGGCGAACGCATGAAGTAGCGGTGCCCGCAGGCGTGACAGGGCTCCAGGCGGGTCACCGACTCCAGCACCACCGTCTCGCCGCAGTGCACGCAGGCCATGCGTCCGGGGGCGGCCAGCTCGCCCTCGACGTAATCGGCCCGCGCCGCCTCGAGATCGTCCTCGAAGCGTTCGCGCTCCACCACGCTGCGATCGGCGATGGAGAACAGTGCATCGGTCACCTTGCGTGACAGCACGTCCAGGTCGATCCCCAGCCAGCTGGCCACGCCGGCACCGCCGGCCGCCAGGTAACGGCGCAGGTCCTTGAGGTCACGTTCCACCCAGGCCCGCAGCAGCGCCATCTCGTCCTTGGTGAACGTCTCGACGTCGGCCTCGAACTCCACCGCCTCGTCGAGCTCCTTCTGCAGGGTCTCCCAGGACAGGTCATCGGCCCCGTCGCGCAGCCGGTCGAGCACCCGCTCGTAGGCGGCATTCAGGCGCCGGTCGTGCTGCTGGTCGTCACTCATGTTGCTGTTTCTCCTCGCTGGGTATCGACGCCGGGGCGGTCCGGCAGCCGGCGGGCCTCGCCCGGCCGGCCCCTACCTGCCACGTCACGTCTAGGGTATCCTTGGGCCACCACGACGATTTTCACACCTGCCCCGGCACCTTTCCAATACAGTGTACGGCAGGGTGTTGTCTCCGGCACGCGTCACGCTCCCCGCCCGGGTCGAGCCGAGCGCGCCGATGAACCGAAGCCCCAACGCAAGGTGCACCGCGCAGACGATGGACACTCAGTATCAGCCTCACGCCACCGAGTCAGCCGCCCAGCAGTACTGGGACAAGAACGCATGCTTCAAGGCCGTGGAAGACGCCAACCGCGAGAAATTCTACTGTCTGTCGATGTTCCCCTATCCCAGCGGCAAGCTGCACATGGGGCATGTGCGCAACTACACCATCGGTGACGTGGTCTCGCGCTACCAGCGCATGCAGGGCCGGAACGTCCTGCAGCCCATGGGCTGGGACGCCTTCGGCATGCCGGCGGAAAACGCCGCCATCAAGAACCGCGTGCCGCCGGGCGACTGGACCTACCAGAACATCGACTACATGCGCCGCCAGCTCAAGGCACTGGGCTTCGCCTACGACTGGAGCCGCGAGTTCGCCACCTGCGACGTCGACTACTACCGCTGGGAACAGTGGTTCTTCACCAAGCTGGTCGAGAAGGGCCTGGTCTACAAGAAGATGTCCACCGTCAACTGGGACCCGGTCGACAACACCGTGCTGGCCAACGAGCAGGTGATCGACGGTCGCGGCTGGCGCAGCGGTGCCCTGGTCGAGCGCAAGGAGATCCCGCTGTGGTTCCTCAAGATCACCGACTACGCCGAGGAGCTGCTGGCCGATCTCGAGCACGTCGACTGGCCCGAGCAGGTCAAGACCATGCAGCGCAACTGGATCGGCAAGTCGCGCGGCGTGGAGCTGACCTTCGACGTCGCCGGCCGTGACGCGCCGCTGGAGGTCTACACCACGCGTCCCGACACCCTGATGGGCGTGACCTACGTGGCCGTCGCCGCCGGTCACCCGCTGGCTCGCCAGGCCGCCGAGGGCGATCCGGACATGGCCGCCTTCCTCGAGGAATGTGCCCGCGGCGGCACCTCCGAGGCCGACCTGGCGACCATGGAGAAGCGCGGCCGCGATACCGGCTACAAGGCGATTCATCCGCTGACCGGCCGCGAGGTGCCCGTCTTTGTGGCCAACTTCGTGCTCATGGAGTACGGCACCGGCGCGGTGATGGCGGTGCCCGGCCACGACCAGCGCGACTGGGAGTTCGCCACCAAGTACGGCCTGCCCATCGAGGCGGTGATCGCCGACGCCGACGGCAATGCCCCGGATCTCTCCGACGGGGCCTACGCCGAGCACGGCCGGCTGATCAACTCCGGCGAGTTCGACGGGCTGGACTTCGACGGCGCCTTCCGGGCGATCGCCCTGCGTCTCGAGGCCGAGGGCCGCGGCGAGGTCAGGACCAACTTCCGCCTGCGCGACTGGGGCGTGGCCCGCCAGCGCTACTGGGGCGCGCCGATTCCCGTCAAGTACGGCCCCGAGGGCGAGACCGTGCCGCTCACCGACGACGAGCTGCCGGTCGCCCTGCCCATGGAAGTGGAGGTCGACGCCACCGGCTCGCCGCTCAAGAAAATGCCCGCCTTCTATGACCTGGGCGACGGCTGGACCCGCGAGACCGACACCTTCGACACTTTCATGGAGTCGAGCTGGTACTATGCGCGCTTCGCCTGCGCCGACAACCCCGAGGCCATGCTCGACGAGCGCGCCGACTACTGGCTGCCGGTGGATCTCTACATCGGCGGCATCGAGCACGCCATCCTGCACCTGCTCTATGCGCGCTTCTTCCACAAGCTGATGCGCGACTTCGGCCTGGTCAACAGTGACGAGCCCTTCCAGCGCCTGCTCACCCAGGGCATGGTGATCGCCGAGACCTTCTATCGCGAGCTGCCGGACGGCGGCAAGGACTGGTTCAACCCCGCCGATGTCGACGTCCAGCGCGACGACAAGGGCCGCCCGGTCAGCGCCGTCTACCGTGGCGACGGCCAGCCGGTGGCGATGGGCGGCATCGAGAAGATGTCCAAGTCGAAGAACAACGGCGTCGACCCGCAGGCGATGATCGACCGCTTCGGGGCCGACACCGTGCGGCTGTTCATGATGTTCGCCGCGCCCCCCGAGCAGTCGCTGGAGTGGTCCGACGCCGGCGTCGAGGGCGCCCACCGCTTCCTCAAGCGCCTGTGGAAGCTGGTCGCCGACCACGTCAACGCCGGCACCCCGGCGGCACTCGACGTCGCCGCGCTCGACGACGCCCAGAAGGCGCTGCGTCGCAAGACCCACGAGACCATCGCCAAGGCCAGCGACGACATCGGCCGGCGCACCACCTTCAACACCGCCATCGCCGCGGTGATGGAGCTGACCAACGCGCTGGGCCGCTTCCAGAACGAGAACGCTGCCGACAGCCCGCAGGGCCTGGCTGTGACCCGCGAGGCCGTGGAAGCCTGCGTGCTGCTGCTCGCCCCGATCACCCCGCACGCCTGCCATGCGCTCTGGGAGGCGCTGGGTCATGACGAGCCGGCGATCGACGCCCGCTGGCCCGCCGTCGACGAGAGCGCCCTGGTCAAGGACAGCGTCGAGCTGGCCGTGCAGGTCAACGGCAAGCTGCGCGCGCGCATCGAGACCGCCCCCGACGCCGCCAGGGACGCCGTCGAGGCCGAGGCCATGGCCAGCGAGAACGTCCAGCGGCATATCGAGGGCAAGACGGTGCGCAAGGTGATCGTCGTCCCCGGCAAGCTGGTCAACATCGTCGCCAACTGACAAGCCCACGGTCGCTAGGAGGCCCGGATGAAGCGTCGCACCTTCCTGAATCGCGCCCTGCATACCAGCATGGCGCTGGTGGCGGCCGGTGCACTGGCCGGCTGCGGGTTCCAGCTGCGCGGGCAGGGGCGCAACCTGGCCGGGCTCGACAGCCTGGCCCTGGACGCCCCGCCGGGCCCGCTGGCCGACGCCGTACGCCAGGCGCTCGAGGGCGCGGGCGTGGCGGTGCACGCGCAGGCGCCGTGGCGTCTCAACCTGGGCGCGGAGCAACTCGACGAGATCAACCTGACGGCCAACAATGCCGGCAGCCGGACGGTCGAGCTGCAGCTCGGCGTGCCCTTCTCGGTCCAGCGCCAGCGGGACGACGCCTATCGCCTCGAGCGCCAGACCCTGACGGTGTCGACCACCTACGAGGCCGGCACCAGCGACCTGCTGGCTCGTGACGACCGCCGCGAGCGGGCCGTGCAGTCGCTGCGTCAGGAGGCGGCGCGCCGCCTGATCGATCGCCTGCAGAGCCTCGCCGACGCCCCATGAAGGTCTTCCCCGACAAGCTGCCCGAGGCGCTGGCCAAACGCCTGCCGCCGGTGGTCATCGTCGCCGGCGACGAGCCGCTGCTGCACCGCGATGCCTGCGATACGGTGCGCCGGGTCGCCCGCGAACAGGGCGTCGAGGAGCGCGAGGTCCTGCATGTCGAGAACGGCTTCCAATGGGGGCGGCTCACCGAATCCGCCGCCAGCCTGTCGCTGTTCGCCAGCCGCAAACTGATCGAACTGCGCCTCGGCGACCAGGCGCCCGGCCAGGAAGGTGGCAAGACGCTGGAGGCCTACGCCGCCCAGGCCGGCGAGAGCGACGACGTGCTGCTGATCACCGCGGGCCGGCTCGACCGGCGCCAGCAGCAGAGCAAGTGGTTCAAGGCCCTCGACAAGCTCGGCCTGTTCGTGCCGGTATGGCCGGTGGATCATGCCCGCCTGGGCTTCTGGCTGCGTGACCGCGCCGCCCGGCACGGCCTGCAGCTCGACAGGGACGCCGCCCGACTGCTCGGCGAGCGTACCGAAGGCAACCTGCTGGCCGCCGACCAGGAACTGCAGAAGCTCGCCCTGCTCCACCCGACCGGCGCCCGGCTGGATGCCGGCGCCATCGCCGGCGGTGTCGAGGACAACGCCCGCTACGATGTCTTCACGCTGACCGACGCCTGTCTGCGCGGCGAGCGCGAGCGCACGGTACGCATCGTCGCCGGCCTGCGCGGCGAGGGCATCGAGGCGCCGGTGGTACTGTGGGCCCTGACCCGCGAGATGCGCACCCTGCTCTCCCTGCAGCAGCATCTCGACCAGGGCCAGAGCCTCGAGCACGCCTGCAAGGCGCAGCGACCGATGATTCCCGAGAAGCGCCGCCCCAACTACCAGCAGGCGCTGCAGCGCCTGCCCCATCGCCGGCTGCACAAGCTGCTGCTGTTCGCCCAGCGCATCGACCAGGCGATCAAGGGCGGCCTGCCGCTGCCCGTCTGGGACGCGCTCAATGATCTCGCCCTGACCCTCGCCGGGGGCCGCGGTCTGCTCGCCGAACTGCCCCAGGCCTATCGCCGTGCCTGATCCGCATTCCTGAACCGAACACGCCTTCGGCGTTACCCCTGCCCGCCGGGCACAGGCCCGGCGGGCGTTCCACTTTCCTGTCACTGTCCTGAACCATGTCCCTATCCGAATCCCGACGAACCGTTCCCTTTCTTGCCGCCCTGCTGCCCTTCGCGGTGATGATCGCCACGATGATGACGACGATCCTCGTCTTCGACGGCAGCCCCCACCTGCCCCTGCTCATCGGCGCCGTGGTCGCCGGGCTGGTCGCCTGGCACTACGGCCACAGCTGGAAGCACATCGAAGGCTACATCTACGAGGGCATCACCAAGGTCCTGCCGGCGGTGGTCATCCTGATGCTGGTGGGGCTGCTGATCAGTTCCTGGGTCGCCGGTGGCGTGGTCGGCACGATGGTCTACTATGGCCTGGAGTACCTGTCGCCCGCCTACTTCCTGCCCACGCTGATGCTGATCTGTGCGGTCAGCACGCTGATGATGGGCAGTTCCTGGTCGACCATCGGCACCCTGGGCGTGGCGGGCATGGCCGCCGGCGTGAGCATGGGGCTGCCGCCGGCGGCGCTGGCCGGGGCCATCGTCTCCGGCGCGTTCTTCGGCGACAAGATGTCGCCGCTGTCCGATACCACCATTCTCGCCTCGGGCATCGCCGGCACGGAGATCTTCGCCCACATCCGCCACATGCTCTACACCACGGTGCCCGGGCTGATCATCGCCCTGGTGGTGTTCACGGCCATGGCCGGCGGCCATGAGGGCGCCGCGCTTGATCAGGCCATCACCGCCGTGATCACCCACCTGCGGGCCGACAGCGTGATCTCGCCCTGGCTGTTTTTGATTCCGCTGGCGGTCCCGGCACTGGCGCTCGCCCGCGTGCCGGCGGTGCCGACCCTGATCGTCGGCATCGTGCTGGGCAGCCTGGCCTACCTGTTCGTGCAGGGCGGCGACGTGGCCTCGCTGTTCAACCTGCTGCAGAGCGGCTATGTCGCCGACACCGGCAACGCCGGTGTCGACAAGCTGCTCAGCCAGGGCGGGCTGGACGCGATGATGTACACCATCTCGCTGGCGATCATCGCCATGATCTTCGGCGGCATCATGGAGCGCACCGGCATGCTCAATGCGCTGGTCGGCGGCGTCGTCGCGCTGGCCAGAAGCGGCCGCTCGCTGTGCGCCGTCACCGTGGGCTCGTCCTTCCTGACCAACGTGGTCACCGCCGAGCAGTATATCTCGATCATCATCCCGGGCCGGTTGTATGCCGGGGCCTTCCGCGACAAGGGACTGCATCCCAAGAACCTGTCCCGGGCGCTGGAGGACGGCGGCACCATCACCTCGGCGCTGGTACCGTGGAGTACCGACGCGATCTTCGTCTACAGCGCTCTCGGCGTCAGCGCCTGGAGCTATGCTCCCTACGCGGTGCTCAACTACAGCGTACCGCTGATCTCCATCGCCATGGCGCTGGCCGGCTTCGCGATCGTTTCCAGCCGCAACGCGGAAGCGCCGTTGTCGCCGGCCGACTGATCTCCCTTCCCCCTTCTTGCCCCCGTGCGATGCGGGGGCTTTTCCTGCCTCCGCCCTCTTCCTGTTCATGGCCCTCTGCCGGTGAAAGCCGGCGCCCCCTGCTCCCCCGGCCTATCCTGTCGACGGCTTCGAGGCAGCCGCCCGAGGGAAATACGCGGTACAAGGGGCAAATCACGATCATCAATAATCTGAATTTTGATTACTCATCCATTAACAGAAAAAATTGCTATACCCCTCTGTTAAGCTAACGCGGTTTCGACGCAAAGCCGGGTTATCATCCCGGCTGGACGCTTTTCGGCCGCGTCGGCATCTCCGTCGACGCCGGCCATCCATGACGTCCACGCGACTGGAGGAGACATCGCTTGGAACTGTTTCGCTACGTTCTCGACAATGCCGGGCTGCTGGGGCAACTGACCCTGGAGCATATCAGCCTGGTCGGCGTCGCCGTGGGGATCGCCACCCTGACCGGGGTGCCCATCGGCATCGCCATCACCAAGAACGAACGCCTGGCCAGGAGCGTGCTGTATCTGGCCTCGATCATCGTCACGATCCCCTCGATCGCGCTGTTCGGGGTCATGATCCCGCTGCTGTCGATCTTCGGCTACGGCATCGGCTACGTGCCGGCGGTGATCGCCGTGCTGCTCTATTCGCAGCTGCCGATCATTCGCAATACCTACACCGCGATCAACAACGTCAACCCCGCGCTGCGCGAGGCCGCCCGCGGCATCGGCATGAGCCAGAACCAGCGGCTGCGCATGGTGGAGATCCCGCTGGCAGTGCCGGTGATCATGGCCGGCGTGCGCACCGCCGTGGTGCTCAACATCGGCGTCATGGCCATCGCCGCCTACATCGGCGCCGGCGGCCTGGGCACGCTGATCAGCCGCGGCATCTCGCAGTCCGACCCGCGCCAGCTGATCGTCGGCGCGGTGGCCGTGAGCCTGCTCGCCATCATCGTCGACTACGCCCTGCTGGCGCTGCAGAAGCGCCTCACGCCACGCGGCATGGAGCGTGACGTCGCCGCCGCCTGAATGCGCCAACCCGATTTCGACAAGGTTTTTCCATGATACGACTCGACAACCTGACCAAGGTCTTCGATACCCCCAAGGGGGCCGTCGTCGCCGCCGACCACATCAACATGGAAGTGCCTCGGGGCGAGATCTGCATCCTTCTCGGCCCCTCCGGCTGCGGCAAGACCACCACCCTGAAGATGATCAACCGCATCATCCGGGCCACGTCGGGCAAGGTGTTTCTCGATGGCGAGGACACCACCGGCATGAATACCCAGGACCTGCGTCGCAGCATCGGTTACGTGATCCAGCAGATCGGCCTGTTCCCCAACATGACCATCGAGGAGAACATCACGGTGGTGCCGCGCCTGCTCGGCTGGGATCGGACCGCCTACAAGAAGCGGGCCCGCGAGCTGATGGACATGATCGCCATGGATGCCGAGGCCTTCCTCAAGCGCTACCCCAGCGAGCTGTCCGGCGGCCAGCAGCAGCGCATCGGCGTCGCCCGGGCGCTGGCCGCGGATCCGCCCGTGATGCTGATGGACGAGCCGTTCGGCGCCATCGACCCGATCAACCGGGCGGTGATCCAGGACGAGTTCCTGAAGATGCAGGCGGAACTCAAGAAGACCATCATGTTCGTCAGCCACGACATCGACGAGGCGATCAAGATGGGCGATCGCATCGCCATCTTCCGCGAGGGCAAGCTGGTCCAGTACTCCGCCCCCGACGACCTGCTCTCCGCGCCGCGCAACGGCTTCGTCGAGTCGTTCCTCGGCGAGGATCGCGCGCTCAAGCGCCTCAACCTGGTCAAGGTGCGCGAGGTGTTCTCCGACGAGATGGGCTCGGTCAAGCCGGACGACACCCTGGAGACCGCCCTGAGCCGCATCGACGACTTCGGCTACCAGAACGCGATCCTGATGGTCAACGACCGTGGCGAGCCCGCCGGCATGATCACCCGCTCGGTCGCCCGCACCACCCGCGGCTACTGCCGGGACCATTACCAGACCGCCCCGCCGGTGGCCCAGCTCGACGACGACCTGCGCAAGGTCGCCTCGCTGATGTTCGCCAACGACACCACCTGGCTGCCCTGCGTCGATGCGCGCGGTCGGGTCTGCGGGCACATCACGCAGCGTGCGATGACCCACCACCTGGGTTCCCGCTACCGTTCGCGGCCGGAGGACAGCGCCCCGTTGCGTTCGCAACCCGAGACCAAGGAGTAACGGCATGCCGATTCGCTCGCTGAAAAGCGCCGGGCGCTGGGTACTCGCCATCCTGCTCTTCGCGGCCGGGGTCTGGGCCCAGCGCAGCGGCGTCATCGAGGATTTCCTCTATTACCTGCCCGATGTGCGCTATCTGGCGGTCCAGCACCTGTTCCTGACCGCCATGTCGGGCAGCCTGGCCATCGCCATCGCCGTGCCGCTGGGCATCGTGCTCTCGCGGCCGAGCATGGCGCGCTTCGCGGAATCGCTGATGCAGGTCCTCAACGTCGGTACCACCATCCCCACCCTGGCGGTGCTGGCGCTGTCGATGAGCTTTCTGGGCATCGGCACGGTACCGGCCGTGTTCGGGCTGACCGTGGCGACCCTGCTGCCGATCACCCGCAACACCTATGTCGGCCTGAAGGGCGTTTCGCCGGCGCTGATGGAAGCCGCGGCCGGGCTGGGCATGTCGCCGGCGCAGCGGCTGTTCCGGGTCGAGCTGCCCAACGCCCTGTACGTGATCTTCGCCGGTATCCGCACCGCGCTGGCCATCAACGTGGGTACCGTGCCGCTGGCCTTTCTGATCGGCGCCGGCGGGCTCGGGGAACTGATCTTCACCGGCATCGACCTCTACGACACGGTGATGATGCTGGCCGGGGCCATTCCCACCGCGCTGCTCGCGGTGATCGTGGACGCACTGGTGGCCACCATCGCCTTCCTCGTCGTGCCGCGCGGCGTCAATCCGTCACGAGCCTGAACGGCTCCCACACTGCAAGTCACACAACAAGTGCAAGGAGAAACAAGCCCATGATTCGCACACTGACCGCAACCCTCGCCGGCCTGATCCTGAGCGCCGGCATCGCCGCCAACGCCCAGGCCGAGGAAATCGTCGTCGGCGGCAAGAACTTCACCGAGCAGCAGATTCTCACCAGCATGACCACCCAGTACCTCAAGGGGCTGGGCTACGATGTCGACAAGCGTGCCGGCATGGGCTCCGCGGTGCTGCGCCAGGCCCAGGAAAACGGCCAGATCGACCTCTACTGGGAGTACACCGGCACCTCGCTGATCAACTACAACGACAAGTCCGCCAAGGGCCTCTCCGCCGAGGAGACCTATCAGAAGGTCAAGGAGCTCGACGCCAAGAAGGGGCTGGTGTGGCTCGAGCCGTCGAACGCCAACAACACCTACGCCCTGGCCATGCGCGAGAAGGATGCCGAGAAGCGCGGCATCGCCACCATTTCCGACCTGGCCAAGGCCGTCAACGACGGCGAGAAGCTGACCTTCGCCTCCAACGCCGAGTTCTACGCCCGCGAGGACGGCCTGCGCCCGCTGCAGCAGGCCTACGGCTTCCGTTTCGGACGCCCCAACGTCAAGCGCATGGACTCCGGCCTGACCTACCCGGCCCTGCGTGACGGCCAGGTCGACGTCTCGCTGGTCTTCGCCACCGACGGCCGCATCCCGGCCTTCAACTTCCGGGTGCTGGAAGACGACAAGAACTTCTTCCCGGCCTACTCGCTGACCCCGGTGGTACGCCAGGAAACGCTCGAGGCCAATCCCAAGCTCGACGAGCAGATGGCCAGGCTCTCCAGCCTGCTCGACGACGACACCATGGCCTCGCTGAACGCCAGCGTCGACGTCGACAAGAAGAGCATCGAGAACGTCGCCCAGGGCTTCCTCGAGACGCACGATCTGCTGTAAAACACGTCCGGCAGCAACGGCATGGCCGCCTTCGGGCGGCCATGTGCCTTTTCGGACACGGGAGATCGCATGCACTATCAGGACACGCTCAAGGTCGGCGCGGCCCAGATCAACACCGAGCTCGGCGACGTGGACGCCAACCTGGCCCACCATCACGACCTCATCGCCCAGGCACACCGGCAAGCGCTGGAGCTGCTGGTCTTTCCCGAGCTCTCGCTGACCGGCTACAGCCTGGGCCCGCGGGTGATCGACGTGGCGTTCCCACGGGAGGACCCACGGCTCGCCCGCCTCGCCGAGGCCGCCGGCGAGATGCAGGTCGTCGTCGGCTTCGTCGAGGAAGCCAGCCCCGGCGAATACTACAACGCCCTGGCGATCCTCCAGCACGGCCGCGTCACCGCGGTGCATCGCAAGCTGAACCTGCCCACCTACGGCGGGCTGGAAGAAGGCAAGTGGTTCGCCCACGGCGAGTCGCTGACCCACACCACGATTCGCCCCGGCTGGACCGCCACGCCGCTGATCTGCGCCGACCTGTGGAACCCGGCGCTGGTCCACGCCGCCCTGCTGGCCCGCCCCACGGTGCTCTGCGCGCCGATCAACTCCGCCTCGGGCATCGTCAGCGAGTCCTTCTCCAACGAGGACAACTGGGTACTCAACGTACGCTTCTACGCCATGACCTACGGCACGCCGGTGATCATGGCCAACCGCTACGGTGCGGAAGGCGACAGCCATTTCTGGGGCGGCTCGCGCATCCTGGGGCCCCGCGGCGACCTGCTGGCCGCCGCCGACGCGGGCGAGCAGCTGATCGTCGCCGAGATTTCACGCACCGCCATCGCCCGCGCGCGCTTCGAACTGCCCACGCTGCGCGATGCCGACACGCCGCTGGTCCGTCAACTGATGGACGGCTACCGCTGACCCGCGATTCGGGATACTGCCCACCATGACCACCGCCACGCCGCTCGACTGGATTCACGCCTTCGACCCGGAAACCCTGCCCGACACGCATTACGCCCAGGCCCGGCGCTGCCTGCTGGACCTGCTCGGCGTCGCCGCCGGCGCCACGCGCACGCCGCTGGCCGCGATCGCCGAACGCTTCGTCACCACGCAGCACGGCGGCGAGCGACCGCTGCTGTTCGCCGGGGGGCGGGCCTCGCCGACGGGGGTGGCGCTCCACGGCGGCTGGCTGATCGACGCGCTGGATGCCCACGACGGCCAGGTGCTCACCAAGGGCCATGCCGGGGTCGCCCTGCTGCCAGGCCTGCTGGCCCTGCCCGAGGTGGAATCGCTCAGTGGCAGGGCACTGCTGGGCTGGCTGGCCCTGGGCTACGAGGTGGCCACCCGCGCCGGCATCGCCCTGCACGCCACGGCGGGTGACTACCACACCTCCGGCGCCTGGAACGCCCTGGGGGTCGCCGCGGTGGCCTCGCGCCTGCTGGGGCAGGATCGCGCCACGCTCGGCGAGGCGCTGGGCATCGCCGAGTTCTACGGCCCGCGCAGCCAGATGATGCGCTGCATCGAGCACCCCACGATGCTCAAGGACGGCTCCGGCTGGGGCGCGATGACCGGCATCAGTGCCGCCCTGCTCGCCGGGGACGCCTTCACCGGCGCGCCGGCGGTGACGCTTCAGGCGGGCGATGTCGCGTCACTGTGGGAGGACCTCGGCCGGCGCTGGTACCTGTTCGAGCAGTACTTCAAGGCCTACCCGGTGTGCCGCTGGGCGCAGCCGGCCGTGGAGGCCGTGCTCGGCCTGGGCGCCATCGAGCCTTCCGCCATCGAACGCATCGAGATTCGCACCTTCCACGAGGCGCGGCGACTGCATACGCCCCACCCGGCCAACACCGAACAGGCCCAGTACAGCCTGCCCTGGTCGGTGGCCTGCGCCGTCTGCTTCGGTACCGTGGATGTGCACGGCATCACCGCGGCGCTCGAGTCGCCGCAGGTTCACGACCTGGCTTCACGGGTACATATTGAGGAAAGTGACACCTTCAACGCCCGCTTCCCGGCCGAGCGCTGGGCCAGCGCGCGCCTGCTGCTGAGCGATGGTCGGGTCCTGGAAAGCGAACCCTGCGAGGCCCGCGGCAACCCCACCAACCCGCTCGAGGATGCGGAACTCACCGCCAAGTTTCATGCACTCGCCGACCCGGTACTCGGCGAACGGCGGGCGCGGGCCCTTCACGAGACGGTCGATACGCTGGAATCATGCCCCGCCTCGGACCTGCTGGCCCTGCTGGGCGCGCCCTGACCGACGTCAGGGCGGCCCGCCAGCCCGATTTCAGAGCTGGATACCCAGCAGCTGGGCGCCGTAGCCCCACAGCAGCACGGTGACACCCAGCAGCGCCTCGAGCACCAGTACCCCGATACCCAGCGTGGAGCCGGTGACGATGAAGCCTTCCTCGTTGCTGATGTCGAGGAAGGTGGGGATGCCGACGTAGAGCAGGTAGGCGCTGTAGCAGAGCCCGACGATCACGGCGAGCGCGCACAGCCAGACCAGCGGATAAAGGGCCACCACGCCGCCGAGGAACATCGGCGTGGCGACATAGCCGGCGAAGATGATGCAGCGCCGCCGGCTCGGCCGGTTAGGATAGCGCCGCGCCAGCCAGTGGATGACCACGCCCATGAAGCCGACGGCGATGAGTATCGCCAGATAGAAGGCGATCCCCGCGGAAAAGGCATCCAGGTAGTTGAGCTGGATGGTGTGGCCACCGCCGAAGTCCCAGCCCACCTGGGTGGTGCCTATGAACGCGCAGATCACGGGGACCAGCGCCATGATCAGCACGTGGTGCCCGTAGAGATGGGTGATGGTCTCGCGTTCGTCGTGAATCTGCCGCCATTCGCGGCTGGGATGGGACAGCAGTCCCCACACATGAGTGAGCATGCCACACCTCCTCGATTGCCATTGAACGCTCCATCGCTGGAGCCTCATATTCAGCGTAGTCGACGCCCCCCCGTCCTTTGCCAGTATAGTCAGCCTTTTGGCGCACAAGCGGGGTGGCAAACGCCCGCTCGGCATCACCAACAGGCGGGAAAGCTATGGGGGCATTACAGCGCTTTTCGGGGCCACAAAACGAAACACGGCGCCTCCCGAGGGAAGGCGCCGTGTTCATGTCTCAGCGGCATGCAAGCCGCACAGGGGTCAGGCTTTGCCTGAAAAGTCGTCGAGCGAAGGCCAGACAAGGCAAAAATCAGCGAAAAAGCGGAGTTTACGAGTGTAAATGAGCACTTTGAGCTGATTTTTAACGCCGTATGGCCGAGCGCAGACAGTTTTCAGGTAAAGACTAGTCGCGACGGTACGTACCGACCAACCGACTCATGCCGAGGATGTGCGGTTCCAGCTTGTTGAGCAGCTCCGGCTGCGTCAGCCCCTCGGGCAGCCCGGTAAGGGTATCCAGCGCCAGCACCCAGAAATAGTACTGGTGCACCCCGTGGCCTTCCGGCGGCATGGGGCCGCCGTAACCGATGGCGCCGCCATCGTTGACGCCGGCGGTGCCCAGCGTCGTGTCCTCCTCCAGCGAGGTGACATCCGCCGGCAGGTTGTAGAGCAGCCAGTGCACGTAGCCATAGCTGCCATCCTTCACCAGCGGCGCATCCGGGTCGTGGCAGATCACCGCGAAGCCCTGGGTTCCCGCCGGCGCATCCCTCCAGCTCAGGGCCGGGGACAGATCCTCGCCTTCCGCCGAATGGCGCCTGGGCATCGCCCCGTTCGGCGCGAAGGCGGGGCTTTCGACGTGCATGCTGGATGGTGCAAAGGGCATAGGGGCCTCCCATGGAATGTGGTGAAACGGTTAACCGAGTGATGACATTGCGTCGGCTTGTCTCTGGAAGATGGTGGCGGGAGTGGAGGATTCAAGCCATCGAGCGACCGCTTACCACTGCTCGGTGGCATAAACCTTGGCACACCCTCCTTTCATAATGCGCTGTTATGTTAAAAACTTTGGCGCTCGGCCACCTTTGCGAGTAGAACTTTATAATTCACCTGTTCAGTCACATTAACTACTGTACCATTAACCATCGTAATCCCGAGATCATGACGATCAATTGAGTTCATCGGCTCGTAATCAGCGTCAAGCTCTGCTTTCCAGAGCCAGTTAACATCAACCCAATGCTCAATTTCTTCATAGTCACCAAAATCGTGCCCTAGGTACGGAGCAACGACAGCCCCAATAGCAATAATTCGATTTTGATTGTGATAAAGGCACACCAAGTCACCTTTACTGATTTTATCAACTTCTGGCGCCCGGTCATAAAATGCCGCCGCCTTATTCTGACGCAACATATACTTAAAAGCGTTCGGGTTACCATTTCTCTCTTTCGTATTGGTATTCACCAGCCAAGTTTTCATTCACTTCCCTGCCTTCAATTAAATGAAACTAAATTTTGAATATAACGCCTAGTTATCGGCTACGCCCACAACTCCCACCCAATCTTTATTAGAGGCAATAATATCTGCGCTTCTCCAGTATAAGATTCACCAGCATTTGGGTCACCCGGCCCTTCGTAGAACAGCCACCGATTATATATATCTGTCGGGTCCCGGATGATCAAATGAGCTATAGGAGTTATCCTCTGCTGGCAGCCAGAGAGCTTCTACAGCAATTCATCCGGGAGCAGGTTCATGGACATCAAGCTGCATAAGCAGGCCACGACAACACCGAAGATCCGTGCTGAAATCCAGGCGGCGCCCTCCAGCATCACGGATAGCGAGCTGGCCCGCCAGTTTGGCGTCGCCACCGCGACCATTCGGCGCTGGCGGTACCGTGACGATGTCTATGATCGACCCCATACGCGTCACAACCTACTGGCCACCCTCACGTCTGAGCAGGAGGAGGTGCTGATCGCCGCTCGTGAATTCCTGCGCCTCGGCCTGGATGATCTGCTCGTCGTGGCACGTGAGTTCTTGAACCCTCGACTGTCTCGCTCAGGCCTGCACCGCATGCTCCAGCGGCGCGAGGTGCCGACACTGGCAGAACTGGCTCGGCAGGACGCTGGCGATGATGGGAAGCCCCGGCACAAGCCCTTCAAGGACTACGAGCCCGGGTACGTGCATATCGACATCAAGCACCTTCCTCAGATGCCTGATGAGGAGCAGAAGCGCTACCTGTATGTCGCCATCGACCGTGCCACACGCTGGGTCTATCTGGAGGTCAGGCGCAGCCAGTCTGCCAAGGACGCCAAGGCGTTCATGAAGTGCGTGGAGGAGATGGCTCCCTTCACGATCCAGACGGTGCTCACTGACAACGGCAAGTCGTTCACCGATCGCTTCACGCGGGCAGGTGAGCGCACGCCCAGCGGCCGCCACCCCTTCGACCAGGAGTGCCAAGCCCATAGTATCGAACATCGCCTGATCAAGCCGGGAAGGCCACAGACGAACGGTATGGTGGAGCGGTTCAACGGCCGCATCAGCGACGTGCTGGCGACCCGGCGCTATACCTCAGGCGAGGATCTGGAGCAGACGCTAAAACGCTACGCTTGGCTGTACAATCACCACATCCCTCAGAAGGCGCTGCATCATCAATCACCGATTGCAGCGATGAAGGAATGGCGGGCTAAACGGCCAGAGTTATTTACCAAGCGGGTGGTCAATCACACGGGACCCGACA
>NZ_JAGXFD010000001.1:2979321-3219732 GCF_020148005.1 Modicisalibacter tunisiensis
CATCAATCACCGATTGCAGCGATGAAGGAATGGCGGGCTAAACGGCCAGAGTTATTTACCAAGCGGGTGGTCAATCACACGGGACCCGACAGGTATTAGATAGCGCGCTCGCATAACAACTTGAACGAGCACGCACGTTCAATATTCTTATGCTGCGCGCCCAACCCATTGATTTCAAAAGACTATGCGCTTTATCTCACTATATAGCTCTAATAACCGCGCATGCTACATTTGTCGCCATGTGGGCCTCGGGCCGACCTCCACCCTTCCCTACTGGCTCGATATCGCGTCCCCCACGCTACCGCCAAGCGAAGCACTGAACGCTCCACCGGCTGGGTCATTAGGGTTGTATCGGCGACCTCTCATCAAACTTAACCTATCGCGAATCCGCATCGCGTGACATGGCGTTACACGAAAGGCGTACACACAAGAACGCCCGCGCCGTCTGGCGGCGCGGGCGTAGTTTCAGCCGTGCGAGGGGCTTACGAGGGGAAGTTGAACTGCGCGCTTTCCTGGGCGCTGCGCCTGGGCCAGCGCTGGGAGATGGCCTTGCGGCGGGTATAGAAGCGCACGGCGTCGGGGCCGTAGGCGTGCAGGTCGCCGAACAGCGAGTCCTTCCAGCCACCGAAGCTGTGGAAGGCAACCGGCACCGGCAGCGGCACGTTGATGCCGACCATGCCGACCTCGATGGCGTCGGCGAAGCGCCGCCCGGCCTCGCCGTCGCGGGTGAACACGCAGGTACCGTTGCCGTACTGGTGGGCGTTGATCAGGGCGATGGCCTCGTCGAAGGTCTCGACGCGCACCACACACAGCACCGGGCCGAAGATCTCGTCACGGTAGATGCTCATGTCCGTCGTGACACGGTCGAACAGCGTGGCGCCGAGGAAGTAGCCCGGCGAGCCGTCCACCAGCGGATGCTCGCGGCCGTCGACCACCAGCTCGGCACCAGCGGCGGCGCCCTGCTCGATGTAGCCGGCGACCTTGTCGCGCTGGCCGGCGTTGATCAGCGCGCCCATGTCGAGGCCCTTCTCGGTGCCCGCGCCGATCTTGAGTTCGCGGGCCTGAGGCGCCAGACGCTCGATCAGGGCGTCGGCGGTGGCATCACCCACGCACACGGCCACGGAGATCGCCATGCAGCGCTCGCCGGCACTGCCGAACGCGGCGCCGATCAGGGTATTGGCGGCGTTGTCGAGGTCGGCGTCGGGCAGGACCACGGCGTGGTTCTTGGCGCCGCCGAGGGCCTGCACGCGTTTGCCCTGCCGAGTGCCGCCCTCGTAGATCCTGCGCGCCACCGGGGTGGAGCCGACGAACGACAGCGCCCGCACCTCGGGCGCCTCGATCAGCGCCTCGACGGCCTCGCGGTTGCCGTGGACCACGCTGAACAGCCCGCGGGGCAGCCCGGCCTCGTCGAGCAGCTCGGCCATCTTCACGGCAGCCGAGGGCACCTGTTCGGAGGGCTTGAGGATGAAGGCGTTGCCGCAGGCCAGCGCCATCGGGTACATCCACAGCGGCACCATGGCCGGGAAATTGAACGGCGTGATGCCGGCGACGACACCCAGCGGCTGGTGGTTGGACCAGGTGTCGATGGCCGGCCCGGCGTTGTGGGAATACTCGCCCTTGAGCAGCTCCGGCACGCCGCAGGCGTACTCGACGTTCTCGATGCCGCGCTTGAGTTCGCCCATGGCGTCCTCGAGCACCTTGCCGTGCTCCTCGCTGATCAGCGCGCAGATCTCGTCGGCGTCGCGCTCGAGCAGGGTCTTGAAGCGATACATCACCTGGGCGCGCTTGGCCGGCGGCAGGTCACGCCAGGCGGGCTGGGCCTCGCGGGCGGCGTCGATGGCGCGCTGCACGGTGGCGGTGTCGGCCATCGACAGGCGGCGTACCGGCTCGGCGGTGGCCGGGTTGATCACGTCGATGGTGCGCTGGCCCGCCAGGCGCTCGCCGGCGATCCAGTGGTATACGTCTGTCATAGCGTCTCTTTTCTCGCGAATATGGTCGTCAGTCAGGGGTAGGGGCCTGGAACACCTTTCATAACCGGAGAACGGGATGGGCTTTCCCGGGGGCAAGCCTTCGCGAGGGCGCTGTAAACCCTTCCATGGGCGCTACCTTTGCCATCTGACCGCCATGGATGGCGGGAATGCCGGAATGGAAAGGAACACTTTCCGGCCATGGCAAAGGACCCTCGCTTCGCCTTGCCCCCGGCGCCCATCGTTCATTCCGAGCGTTTGGAAAGAATCTCTTAAAGCTCTCTTCCAAGCAGGGCTTCATCGAACGGATAGCGCGAGAGCTTTTCGATGCCGGTCTCGGTGACCAGCACTTCCTCCTCGAGCTTGACCCCGTCGGCGGCGCCGACCTCGCCGATGTAGCTCTCCACCGAGACCACCATGCCCGGCTCGAGGATGCCGTCCTTGGAGAAGCGGTCGAAGTCCATGTGGTGGGCGACCAGCGGCGTCTCGCCGTGCATGCCCACGCCATGGATGATCGACGGGTAGCGGCGGTCGAGGAAGCGCTCGGGAATCTTCCAGGCGCGCTCGGCGATCTCGCGATAGCTCATGCCCGGCTTGAGGATCGCCATGTTGTGGTGGACCTGATCAAAGGCCATCCGGTAGAGGCTCTGCTGGTAGCCGGTGGGCCGGCCGGGGCCGACGTGGAAGGTCCGCGAGAAGTCGGAATAGTAGCCGTGGCAGCCTATGGTGTCGGTATCCAGCGCCACCAGCTCCCCGGCACGGATCACCCGGCTGCTGGCCTCGTTGAACCAGGGGTTGGTGCGCGGACCCGAAGACAACAGGCGCGTCTCGATGAACTCGCCGCCCTGCTCGATCACGTTGCCGTAGAGAATGGCGAACAGCTGGTTCTCGGTGACGCCCGGCTTGATCGCCGCTTCCACCTCGGCCACGGCGGCTTCGCTGCCGGCCATCGACTGGGCCAGGCAGGCGACCTCCTCGGGGGTCTTGATGCGCCGGCAGTGCAGGGTGTCCTGCATGCAGTCGAACACCTCGAGCCCCTGCGCCTCCAGCGAGCGCGCCAAGTTCAGCGCGCAGCGGTCCAGGCCGACCTTCTTGTTGCCCTTGCCGTGTGCCTCGATCAGCTCGGCGATCTCGACGCCGAAGGGGTCGGCGGAGAGGTTGTCGCGCTGGTTGACCGCCGACCACACCACCTTGGAGGTACGCGACTCGTCGATGGTCTCGAGCCAGGTCGAGACGTGGGCGCTGCCGGGGTATTCGAAGAGGATCACCGGCCCTTCCAGCGGCACGTAGATGTAGCGCGTGGAGTTGCGCAGGAAATAGCCGAACATGTTGCGCGAGCCGGTGGCGTAGCGCTGGTTGTAGGGGTCGAACAGCACCACGGCGGCATAGCCCTGCTCGGCCATCATGGCGCGCAGGCGCGCGAGACGGCCGGCACGCAGCTGCTTCGGGTCGAAGGCGTTGGGGATGCTGTCGCCGTTGGCCATCGGCGCGGAGGGAATGACCGGAAT
Source organism: Modicisalibacter tunisiensis (assembly GCF_020148005.1). Classification (GTDB taxonomy): domain Bacteria; phylum Pseudomonadota; class Gammaproteobacteria; order Pseudomonadales; family Halomonadaceae; genus Modicisalibacter; species Modicisalibacter tunisiensis. Next base: position 2,982,797 of record NZ_JAGXFD010000001.1, read on the forward strand.
CTGATCCGGTTCGCTGTCGGTCAGACGATCGGATTCGATGGAATTCATGAAAGAGTCCTTGCTGGGCCCAGCGTCGCGAGACACCGGGCCATGACGTGACGGAAGTTCAGTCGGCGAGGCTGTCGCTGCGCCGGGTGCGGCCTTCGCTGAGCATGCGCTCGTGAACCGGTGCCATGCGGCCGAAGATGCGCCGGGCGCGTTCCGGCTGACCGATGAAGCCCGGCTCCTTGGCATAGGCGAAGATCACCGTGTGCCGCTCGCGCTGGCCCTCCACCGGGGTCACCCGGTGCAGCGAATAGCGGCCGAAGAAGATCTGCAGGTCGCCCGGTTTCAGGTCCAGCGACTTCAGGCGGCTACGGTCACCGTCGAGTACTTCCTGCACACCCTCGAAGTTCTCGCCCTCGGGGCTGCGGATGCCGGGCGCGTACTCGAAGCGTCCGCCGCCTTCCGACTGACGGGTCATCATGGTGACGATGAACTCGTTGGTGTCGTAGTGCCACGGGTGCTGGCAGCCCTCGCGCAGCACGTTGACCACCAGGTCGGCGAGCGGGTCGGCGTACTGGTGGATCTCGTCGACGCCCACCACGGTGGCGATGAAGCGCTGGAAATCCGGGTGACGGTAGATCTGACGGATGATCGTCGAGTCATCGATGCGATCGCCGGCGACGAAGCCGTTGGTGCGATCGTCGAAGCGGTTGCGCGGATGCGAATCCGGCAGGCTCGGGTCGCCCGACGAGTTGTAGGGATTGGTCTCGTTCTGGTTGTAATGCGCCTCCGGAGACAGGCGCTCCGTCTCGCGCTCGAGACGCGCCAGCGCCTCTTCCGGCACGAACCGCTCGAGGACGACGCAGCCATCCTCGGCAAGCTGCCGGCGGCAGGCATCGATCAGCGCCTGGCCGGCGTCGCCCGAGAGCTGGGTGATGGGGTAACGCTGAAGATCGACGATGCCCTGCAGGGCCGACGTGGTGTCCCCGGCTTCGGCGGCGTTGGCGTGCATGCGGTAAGCTCCTCTGGCCTTCGATAACGCCTGGACAGCCTAGAGCCGCCGACTCCATAATAAAAATGAATGATTAAGATAAGATTGATTTGGGAGCCTTATAGACCATGGATACCGACTTGCTGCGATCCTTCGTGACCGTGGCGGAATGCGAGGGGTTCAGTGCGGCGGGAAAGATCCTCTGCCGCACCCAGTCGGCGGTGAGTCTGCAGATCAAGCGCCTGGAAGACCGGATGGGCGAGAGCCTGTTCGAGCGGACCAGCCGCAGCGTGCTGCTGACCCCGGCCGGCGGGCGATTGCTGCCCTATGCGCGCCAGATGCTCAAGCTGGAGGACGAAGCCAAGCGCATGATGGGCGCCGACCGGCAGGGCGAGACGATCCGTCTGGGGATTTCCGAGGAGCAGGCCGGCGCCTACCTGCCCGAGCTGCTGCCGACCTTCGCCCGGGAGCACCCCGAGGTACGCCTCGAGCTCGTCTGCGACATCAGCGCCAGCCTGATCGAGCGCTTTCAGGAAGGGCTGCTCGACGTGGTGCTCGCGGTGCGCCACGGCCCCACGCATACCGGGGAGCTGCTGGGCCGGGAGCCGATGGTCTGGGCGGTGGCCGACTCCGTCGATCTGGCGGAGTGGACGCACCTGCCGCTGGCCCTCAATCCGGAAGGCTGCATCTTCCGGGCCCATGCCTTCGCCGCCCTGGGGCGGGCATCGCGCAGCTGGGACGTGCGCTACACCAGCCCCTCGCCCACCGGCGTCAACGTGGCGGTGCAGTCCGGGCTGGCGCTGACCGTGAAGACGCCGCGCAGCGTGCCGGCCGGCTGCCGTATCGTCGACGCCGGCGAGGGCCTGCCCGAGCTCGGCCATGTGGAGATAGAAATTCACCGCAGCCCCGGGCAGATGGGCGAAGCCTTCGACGCCTTCTGCACCGCGCTGAGCCGCACGGTCACCGAGACCGAGAGCGTGGAAAGCGCCGAGATCCTCGGCGAGTCGAGTGCGGCCTGTGCCGCCCTGCCCGGCACGGCAAGTACCGCACGCCGGTGATCGGCCGGCGATCCCGTCAGCCGTCGCCCGCCAGCCGGGGAATCCCGGTCTCCGCGGCCCGTTCCAGATAGATCCGCAGCCAGGGCGTGAACGCCTGCGGATTCGCGGCCACCTCCTGCCTGAGGGCCGCCACATCGACCCAGCGGCATTCGGCGACCTCCGCGGGGTCCGGGGCGAGCGTCGCCGCCGGGTCCCAGTCCGCCGCAAAGACCTGCACATGCTCGTGCTCGATCAGCCCGCCGCCCACCTCGGCCCGGTAGTCGAGGCGGCCGGCAGGCGCCAGCACCAGCACCAGCCCCAGCTCCTCCTCGAGCCGGCGCGCGGCACAGGCCTCGACGGTTTCGCCCCAGTCGGGATGCGAGCAGCAGGCGTTGGCCCACTGCCCGGGCGAGTGATACTTGCCCGCGGCACGCCGCTGCAGCAGCGTCTCGCGCCCGCGAAAGACGAACACCGAGATCGCCAGGTGGCGGGTGCCCCGGCGGTGCGCCTCGAGCTTGCCGATGGGGCGAACGCACCCCAGGTCATCGAGGGCGGTAATGCGACGGTCGCTCACGAACTCTCTCCCGTTGGAACCCGGCGAGTATACCCGATGGCCCCGCCCCGTATCGCTGGATGACACGAATCGCGAACGCTAGGCTGAGACTGACAGGAGAATCACCATGCGCCACGACATCCGCTGCAAGCGTATCTACGCCGAGGCTGCTGACGACGACGGTGCCCGGGTACTGGTCGACCGCCTGTGGCCCCGCGGCAAGCGCCGCGACACCCTGGCGCTGACGCAGTGGTACCGGGATGCCTCGCCCTCCCCGGTGCTGCGTCGCCAGAAGCATCGCGGCGAGATCGACGACGACACCTTTGCCGGTCGCTATCGCGACGAGATCGACCGCGACCCGGACTGCCTGCTGCCGTTGATGCGCCTGGCCCGCCAGGGCCGCCTGACACTGCTGAGTGCGGCACGGGATCTGGAACACTCCCACGTGCCGGTGCTGCGCCAGGCGGTGCTGGATGCTCTGGACGCCGAGGATCGCGACTGCGAGGACCTGCCGGCGTCCGCGCCCTGCTACGCTACCTACAACGAACAGCGCGACTGACGCCGCCTCACCCAAAAGGCGACGGCGCCGAACTCGGCGCCGTCGTCATTACTGTCGCGGATAATATCGGACGCTTAGCCGATGCGCTCAAACACCGTGGCCACGCCCTGGCCCATGCCGATGCACATGGTCGCCAGGCCCAGCGAGGTGTCCTGCTGGCGCATCACGTTGAGCAGGGTGGTGCAGATGCGCGCCCCGGAGCAGCCCAGCGGATGGCCGAGGGCGATGGCCCCGCCGTGCAGGTTGACGGCGTCGTCGAGGCGGTCGATCAGCTTGAGATCCTTGAGCACCGGCAACGACTGGGCCGCGAAGGCCTCGTTGAGCTCGACGGTCTGGATGTCGTCGATCGTCAGGCCCGCCGCCTTGAGCGCCTTGTGGGTGGCCGGCACGGGGCCGTAGCCCATGATCGAGGCATCGCAGCCCGCCACGCCGGTGGAGCGCACGCGCGCCAGCGGCTCGACGCCCAGCGCCTGCGCCCGCTCGTAGCTCATCACCGCCAGCGCCGAGGCGCCCACGGAGAGCGCCGAGGAGGTACCGGCGGTCACCGTGCCGTTGCGCGGGTCGAACGCCGGCTTGAGCCTGGCCATGTCGTCCAGGTTGGCGTCTTCGCGCACCACTTCGTCGCGCTGCACCCGGCAGCGCCGCCCCCGGGCATCGTGCCCCTCGACGCCGATGATCTCGTTGTCGAAGTAGCCCTTCTCGTTGGCGAGCAGCGCCCGCTGGTGGGAGCGCACCCCGAAGCGATCCTGCTCCTCGCGGGTGATGCCGTGCATCTTGCCCAGCAGCTCGGCGGTCAGGCCCATCATCATCGCCGCCTTGGCGACATGCCGGCTGGCCCCGGGATTGATGTCGACGCCGTGCATCATCGACACGTGCTCCATGTGCTCGACGCCGCCGATGATGTAGAAATCGCCCATGCCCGCCCGGATGTTGGCGGCGGCGATATGCAGGGCGCTCATCGAGGAGCCGCATAGCCGGTTGATGGTCTGGCCCGGCACGGTGCGCGGCATGTCGGTAAGAATCGCCGCGTTGCGGGCGATGTTGTAGCCCTGCTCCAGGGTCTGGTTGACGCAGCCCCAGATCACGTCGTCCACGCTGGCCGGATCGAGCCGGTCGTTGCGGTCGAACAGGGCCTGCATCACCTCGGCGGACAGGGTCTCGGCGCGGACGTGACGGAAGGCCCCGTGCTTGGCCTTGGCCATGGCGGTACGAACGGCATCGACCACCACGATATCGCGAGGGTTCAAGGACATGATGACAACTCTCCTGAAAGTGGTGGTTCAGCGGGCGGCGGAGTCGCCGGTGGCCGGATAGAAACGTTCGCCGCCGGCAGCCATCTCGCGCAGCCGCTCGGTGGGCCGATACAGCGCGCCGTGCTCCTCGGCGAGACGGTCGGCCAGCGCCACGAAGGCCTCCAGGCCCATGGCGTCGATGTAGCGCAGCGCCCCGCCGCGGAACGGCGGGAAGCCGATGCCGTAGATCAGCGCCGTGTCGGCCTCGGCGGGCGTGCCGACGATGCCGTCCTCCAGGCAGCGCACCGTCTCCAGGCACAGCGGCACCATCAGGTGCGCGATGATGGTCTCGTCATCCAGCTCGCGGGTGTCCTGAACGCTCTCGGCGACCAGGGCGCGCGCCTCCTCGTCGCGGACCTTGCGCGGCTTGCCCTTGCGGTCCTCCTCGTAGCGATAGAAGCCGCGCGAGTTCTTCTGGCCGAGGCGGCCGTCGTCGACCAGCCGTGCGACCACGGAGCCGTCCTGCTGGGCCATGCGATCGGGGAAGCCCTCGGCGAGCACCTCGGCCGCGTGCCGCGCGGTGTCGAGCCCTACCACATCGAGCAGGTACGCCGGCCCCATCGGCCAGCCGAAGCCCTCCATCACCTTGTCGACGTGCTCGTAGTCGGCGCCCTGCGCCAGCAGCCGCTCGAAGCCGCCGAAATAGGGGAACAGCACCCGATTGACCAGAAAGCCCGGGCAATCATTGACCACGATCGGCGTCTTGCCCATGCGCCGGGCATAGGCCACCGTGGCGGCCACCGCCTCGTCGCCGGTGTGCTCGCCGCGGATCACCTCGACCAGCGGCATGCGATGCACCGGGTTGAAGAAGTGCATGCCGCAGAACCTCTCGGGGCGCTTCAGGGCCTTCGCCAGGCGCGAGATGGAGATGGTGGAGGTGTTGCTGGCCAGGATCGCGCCCTCGCCGACCGCCGCCTCGACCTCGCCGAGCACCGCCGTCTTCACGTCGGGGTTCTCGACCACCGCCTCGACCACCAGGTCCACCGTGCCGAAATCGCCGTAGGACAGCGTCGGGCGGATGCCGGTGAGGCGTTCCGCCATGGTCGCCGTATCCAGCTTGCCACGCTCGACCTGCTTGACGAACAGCTTGCGGGCCTCCTTGAGCCCCAGCTGGATCGCCTCCTCGCGGATGTCCTTCATCAGGATCGGCACGCCCTTCGACGCGCTCTGGTAGGCGATGCCGCCCCCCATGATCCCCGCGCCCAGCACGGCGGCCTGGTTCAGCTCGGGAGCCTGCTTCTCGTAGGCACCGGCCTTCTTCTTGACCTGCTGGTCGTTGAGGAACAGCCCCACCAGGTTGTAGCAGACATCGGTCAGCGCCAGCTTCGCGAAGGCCTTCGCCTCGATGGCCTGGGCGCGCTCCCGGGACTCGCCGGCCCCCTTCTGGACCACCTTGACCGCCTCGACCGGTGCCGGATAGTGCCGTCCGGCCTTGCCGGCCACATAGCCCTTGGCGGTCTCGAAGGCCATCATCTGCTCGACGCCGTTGAGCCCCAGCGGACCGGTCTTCATCGCCCGCCGCGCCTGGTGGTCGAGTTCGCCCCGCGCGGCGCGCTTGAGGATGTCGCGGGCGGCCTCCAGCAGTTCCTCGGCAGGCAGCACGGCGTCCACCGCACCGATGCGCAGCGCCTCGGCGGCCTTGTTCTGGGTACCGCCGGCGATCCACTCGATGGCGTTGTCGGCCCCCACCAGGCGCGGCAGCCGCACGCAGCCGCCCCAGCCCGGCAGGATGCCCAGCCGGGTCTCGGGCAGGCCGACCTCGGCCTTCTCCGCCATGACCCGGAAGTCGGTGGTCAGGGTGATCTCGAAACCGCCGCCCAGCGCCAGGCCGTTGATCGCCGAGACGCTGGGAAACGGCAGGTCCTCCAGACGGTTGAACAGCGCATGCACGGTCTGGTTCATCTCGACCAGATAGTCCTCGCCCTTGGCGAACAGGCCGTGAAACTCGGTGATGTCGGCACCGACGATGAAGGCGGACTTGGCGCTGGCCAGGATCAGGCCGGTCAGGTTCGGCGCCGCCTCGATGGCGCCGACGGCCTCCTCCAGCTCACCGATCACCCGGCTGGACAGGGTGTTGACCGACTCGCCCTCCCGATCGAATGTCAGGGTGGCGATGCCGTCGCCATCCGTCGTCACCGATAACGCACTGCCTTGATAGAGCATGGACCGATCTCCGCGGTTGGAAGGAAAGGCATTCATACAAGCGTTTGAATACGTCCTAGCTTGGCGCACCCGCCGTGGCCGCGTCAAGCCTCGCCCGCCACACCGCCCCGAGCGTCGCCATCGGGCGACTCCCGGTGAGCGGGCACACCTGCTAGGATGCGCGCCTCATGCATCATGACCCGAACACACTGGCCCCGTCATGACCCCAGCCGCACCCTCACGTCTGCTGCGCCTGCATCAGTTCACCGAACAGGCGGTGCAGCATCTGCGTCCCTACGCCTGGCTATGGCCGCCCGTCGCCTTCCTGATCGGCGCACTGAGCTTCCTGCTGGTCGACCGCCAGCAGTCCCTGGGCGCCTTCCTGGCCCTGGGGCTGCTGCTGGCCTGGGTACTGCTGCTGTCGGAGAGCCTCATCGGCCGGCTGCTGGCCCGGCGCGGCTACCCGACCCTGCCCCGCGGCGTGACCACCTTCATCGCGCAGATGATTCATCAGGAGACGCTGTTCTTCACCCTGCCCTTCCTGCTGGCCACCACGGTCTGGCGCAGCGGCCAGGCCCTGTTCACCCTCGCCATGGTCGGCTGCGGGCTGCTGTCGATCCTCGACCCGCTCTACTTCCGCCTCGCCGAGCGCCATCGCTGGCTGTATTTCGCCTTTCACGCGCTGTGCGTCTTCCTGGTGATCCTGGTGACGCTGCCCATCATGCTGCACCTGACCACCGGCGAGACGCTGCTGCTCGCCGTGCTGGCCACCATGGTGTTCAGCCTGCCGAGCCTGGTGCACCTGCTTCAGCCGCGCGGCCTGCTGCGCTGGCTGGCGATGCTGGGGCTGGCCATGCTGCTGGGGGCCGGCGCCTGGGCCGGGCGCGCCTGGATTCCGCCGGCGACGCTGTGGATCACCGGCAGCGCCCTGTCGCCCGGCTTCGACGTCCCGCACCGCCGTCCCGTGGAGTCCATGGCCCTGACCGAAGCCAACCTGCAGAAACGCGGGCTCTATGCCTATACCGCCATTCGCGCCCCGCGCGGGCTGCGCGAGAAGGTCTACCACGTCTGGCGTCACGACGGAAAAATCATCGACCGCATTCCACTGATCATTCACGGTGGGCGTGACGGCGGCTATCGCGCCTGGACCCACAAGCAGCACTTCCCCGAGGCCGCCGCCGGGCGCTGGCGGATCGACGTGATGACCGCCACCGGGCAACGTCTGGGGGTCATCCGCTTCTCGGTCGTCGAGGAGGCGCGCCAGGCCGGCCGGGCCGACGGCCGGATCCGCTCCCCGGCAGGCGTGCCGGGGCTCGACCTGCGTCGGCTGATTCCCGACGCGGACTGACATCGAATCGCTCAAGGGGGGTTGCATTACCCGGCAGTTCCCGGAGAATCAAGCATGAAATTAGCCTGCGAAACGACAAATCCAATGCCTGAAACTATCGGATTCAAGCTCACGCGCCTGGCGCGCATCTGGCGCGCCATCATCGACGAGCGGCTGGCGCCGCTGGAGCTGACCCAGACCCGCTGGGTGACCCTCTACCATCTCTGGCAGATGGGCGATGGCCAGCCGCAGTGCGACCTGGCCCGCGCCATCGGCGTCGAGGCGCCCTCGCTGGTGCGCACGCTCGACCAGCTGGCCGAACAGGGGCTGGTCGAGCGCCGCCCGTCTCCCGAGGACCGTCGCACCAAGCAGGTCTTCCTCACGCAGCAGGCCACGCCGCTGCTGGAGCAGATCGACACCATCGTCACCCAGGCGCGTACCGAGATGCTGGCCGGCATCGCCCAGCAGGACCTGGAAGTCCTCGACGAACTGCTGACTCGCGTCGAAAGCAATGCCCTGCGCCTGCAGACCCGCAAGCCGGGCAGCGACGACTGCTGACACCCGCGCGGCCCGCCTCCCGGGGCCGCCGATCTAGCACGGCGCGTCGGGCGGCCCCCGTCGTGCCTCATTGCCGGCCAGGGCATCACGCAGCGTGCCCAGCCGAGCATCGAGTGCCTCGAACGCCGCCGCCGGCTGCGATTCCCGCCACCACAGCCACAGGAAGTCGCGGGTCGACTCCAGCACCAGGGCATCCCCGGGCAGCTGCGCCAGCACCGCCTCCAGCGCCACACGTTGCTCCTGCGTGAGCGGCCGCAGTGGCTCGATCCGCCAGCGCCAGCCCTCGGCGCACGGTTTGAGCGCCTCGCTGGCGTGGGAGTCCCGCACGGCGACACAGCGCGGCCCGGGAGTCGTCTGCGGGTAGCGCCAGCGATAGGCGACCAGCCCCCCTTCCGGCTGGTGCAGCGGCGGCTTGCCGAAATGCACCGACACGCCCGCCTCGCGCGCCGCTTCGCGCAGCCCCACGAGGCGCCGCTCGCGCGGCGAGGGACGCAGCCACACCACCGGCGACAGCATCGCCAGCAGCGCCAGTCCCAGGACCAGCCAGAAGGTCATCGAAATCTCCTAAAACGTTGATATGGGTCGTTGTGAAGCACAAAACGACGCCGTAGAGTGAAGTCGACCATTCGTCGACAAGGGAGGGCTTCCCATGAGCAATGAATACCATCACGTCCTGGTGGCGGTGGACCTCACCAAGGATTCCCACAGGGTTCTCGAGCGCGCCATTCCCATCGCGCGCCGCAACAACGCCAAGCTGTCGGTGATTCACACCCTGGAGCCGCTGGGCTTCGCCTACGGCGGCGACATCCCCATGGACCTGACCAGCATCCAGGATCAGCTCGACGAGCATGCCAAGAGCCGCCTGGCCGAGGTCGCCGACCCCCATGACGTCCCCCGCGAGGATCAGCATGTGGTGGTGGGCATGCCGGACACCGAGATCCACCGCTTCTCCAAGGAAAACGACGTCGACCTGATCGTGGTCGGCTCCCACGGTCGTCACGGCTTCGCGCTGCTGCTGGGCTCCACCTCCACCGGCGTGCTGCACGGCGCCGAATGCGACGTGCTGGCGGTTCGCGTCGGCAAGGAAGGCGAAGAGACCGCCGAGTAACGTCTTCGCGGGCCCCGGCGCCAGTCGCCGGGGCCGCCGGCTCAGGCATCGCCGTCGGTCATCGCCTCCAGTTCCATCCAGCGTTCCATCGCCGCATCCAGTTCCGCCTGCTTGGCGGTCAGCGCCTCCAGCGTCGCGGTCACCGCGCTCGCCTCCTGCTGGTAGAAGCCCGGGTCCCCCACCTGTTTCTCGAAGTCGGCGATCTCCGCCTCCAGCGCCTCGATGGTCGCCGGCAGCGCGTCCAGCTCCCGCTGCAGCTTGTAGGACAGCTTGACCGGGCGCCGGGCGCCGCGCTCGGGCGCGGCGGCCTCGGTGGCGGGCACTGCCTCGCTGGCGGGTTCGGCCGTGCGTCGGGCGGTGTCGAAGACCCAGGGCGCCGGCGGCAACTTGCCGCCCTGGCGGATCCAGTCGCTGTACCCGCCGACATAGGCCCTGACCCGACCGTCGCCCTCGAAGGCCAGCACGTCGGTCACCACGTTGTCCATGAATTCCCGGTCGTGGGAGACCAGCAGCAGCGTGCCCGGGAAGTCGAGCAGCAGCTCCTCGAGCAGCTCCAGCGTCTCGACGTCGAGATCGTTGGTCGGCTCGTCGAGCACCAGCACGTTGGCCGGCTGGGTGAACAGCTTGGCCAGCAGCAGCCGGTTGGACTCGCCGCCCGACAGCGCCTTGACCGGCTGGCGAGCGCGCTCGGGGGTGAACAGGAAGTCCTGCAGGTAGCTGATGACGTGGCGATCCTTGCCGCCGATCGTCACCCGATCGCGCCCCTGGGCGACGTTGTCGTAGACGCTCTTCTCGAGTTCGAGGCCGGCGCGCAGCTGGTCGAAGTACGCCACCTGCAGGTTGGTGCCCAGGCGTACCTGCCCCTCGGTGGGCTCGAGCTCGCCGAGCAGGATCTTGAGCAGCGTCGTCTTGCCGGCGCCGTTGCGCCCGATCAGCCCCACCCGGTCGCCGCGCTGGATCTCCAGGTTCAGGTCACGGATGATCCAGTCATCGCCATAGCGCTGGCTGACGCCGGTCAGCTCGACGACCCGCTTGCCGCTGCGCTCGCCGGTATCGACGCGGATCGTCGCCCGCCCCTGGCGCTCGCGCCGCTCGGCCCGGTCCCGGCGCATCTGCTCGAGCGCACGCACACGCCCCTCGTTGCGGGTCCGGCGGGCCTTGATGCCCTGACGAATCCAGGCTTCCTCCTGGGCCAGCTTCTTGTCGAACTCGGCGTTCTCGCGCGCCTCGACCTCCAGCTCGTGGGTCTTCTGCGCCTGGTAGCGCGCGTAGTCGCCCGGATAGCGCCCCAGCCGGCCGCGATCGAGCTCCAGAATGTTGGTGGCCAGGCGCGACAGGAAGGCCCGGTCGTGGGTGATGAACAGCACGGCGCCGGGGAAGGCGGCCAGCTGTTCCTCGAGCCAGGTGATGGTATCCAGATCGAGATGGTTGGTGGGCTCGTCGAGCAGCAGCAGATCGGGCTCGGCGACCAGCGCCCGGGCCAGCGCCACACGCCGCCGCCAGCCACCCGACAGCTCGGACATGGGCGCATCCTCGGGCAGGCCCAGGCGCGTCAGCACGGTGTCGATGCGCTGATGGAACGACCAGCCGTCGATCGACTCGAGCTCGGTCTGCAGCTGCGCCAGCCGCGCCATGTCCGGTTCGGCCGACTGCACCAGATGATGGTACTCGGCGAGTAGCGTGCCGGCCCGGGGCAACCCCTGGGCCACCACATCGAAGATCGTCTCGCCGCTGGCCGCGGGCAGGTCCTGGGCCAGCACGCCGACGCGCAGCCCGGGAGCTCGCCAGACCTGGCCGTCATCGGGGAGAATCTCGCCGCTGATCAGCTTGAGCAGGGTCGACTTGCCGGTGCCGTTGCGGCCGACCAGCGCCAGACGCTCGCCCTTTTCCAGGACCAGGTCGGCGCCGTCGAGCAGCACATGCGGCCCGTAGGCCAGATGCAACTGTTCCAGACGTAGCAGTGTCACGCACTACCTCACTTCGGGGGATGTCAGAAACGCCCAGTGTAACGCACCCGGTCAGCGCTGTGGCGGGGCCGGTCATCGCGTTACAATGCGCGCCACCATGATTCAAGGAGCGGCGCATGTCTGATTTGCCCGATATCCGCGACGATTCTCCCCTGCCGGAAGCGCTGCGCTTCCGGGCACCGGCCCCGCTGGTGGACATCGGCGCCAACCTCACCCACGACAGCTTCAGCCGCGACGGCGAGGCAGTGATCGAGCGCGCCCGAGCGGCCGGTGTCGAGACGCTGATCGTCACCGGCACCGATCAGCGTCACGCCCGCCAGGCGATCGAACTCGCGGAACACCACACCGGGCTGTACGCCACGGCCGGCATTCACCCGCATGAAGCCAGCCAGTGGAATGCCGAACTGGCCGCGGCCTTTGCCGAACTCCATCGCCATCCGGCGGTGGTTGCCGTCGGCGAATGCGGCCTCGACTTCAACCGCAACTTCTCGACACCCGCCGAGCAGGAGCGGGCCTTCGAGGCGCAGCTCACGCTGGCCGCCGAGAACGGGCTGCCGCTGTTTCTTCACGAACGCGACGCCGGCCGGCGCATGCTCGAGATGCTCACGGCCTGGCGCGACGATATCCGCGATGCGGTGGTGCACTGCTTCACCGGCGAGCGCGAGGTACTGCACGGCTACCTGGATCTCGACCTGCACGTGGGGCTGACCGGCTGGCTGTGCGACGAGCGCCGCGGCCATCACCTGCGCGAGCTGCTCGCCGACATCCCGCTGAACCGGCTGATGGTCGAGACCGACTGCCCCTATCTGCTGCCGCGCAACCTGCCCGCCAAGCCCCGGGCGCGCCGTCATGAACCGGCGCTGCTGCCGTGGATCGTCGCGGAGATCGCCCACTGGCGTGGCGACACGGCGCTGACGGTCGCCCGCGAGACCACCGCCACCGCCCGCCGTTTCTTTCAGCTCGAGGAGAACGTCCGATGAGCGACTTTCCCGGCTTCATCGCCGTCGAGACCGGCGAGGAAGACGCCCTGCCACTGGCCATCGCCTGGGCGCTGCCCGACGGCCAGATCAAGCACACCCTGATCCAGCCCGACGATGACTGGCTCGGCGAGGAGCTCGCCGCGCTCGGCGACTACAGCCTGGACGAACTGCGTACCTTCGGCGTCAGCCCGCTCGATGTGCTCAAGGAACTCGAGGGCGATCACTTCAGCACCACGCTCTACACCACGGGCATCAGCGACGACGAGGCGGCGCTGTCACGGATTTTCGACACTTTCGGCGTCGATCCCTTCGTGGAGCTGGCGCCGGTGGCGAGCCTCTACCCCGACCTGCAACCGGGCGAATGGGAGCGGGCGCGCAATGACCTGTTCGGTGAACTCGGCCTCGAGCCGCTGCGCGCCGACCATGAGGTGCAGGTCATGCTCTACCTGCACCAGCGCCTGATCGACAGCGTCTCGTGACCGCCAGCCGGGCTACCACCAGTGGTGCGGATAGCGGCGGTGCCGCGCCAGGTTGTTGACCAGCACGGCGACGCCCAGCATCAGCAGACAGCCCGCACCGACGGGCACAAAGGCGTACTGCCAGGTCAGGGCATGCAGCGCGTCGGAGCCAATCACCGCAATCAGCGCCGTGGCCCCGCCGGGCGGATGCAGAGTGTGGGTGAGCTGCATCACCAGGATCGCGGTGGACACCGCCACCGCGCCGGCCAGCCAGGTGTCGCCCAGCCACTGCCAGCAGGCGACGCCGATCAGCGCGGAGAGGACATTGCCGCCCAGCACGTTGCGCGGCTGGGCTAGCGGGCTCTCGGGGGCGGCATAGAGCAGGACCGAGGTGGCACCGAACGAGCCGATCATCAGCAGCGGCTGCACCGAGAACGACTGCTCGCTGATCGCCCCCACCCCCGCCATGCCCAGGAAGGCGCCCAGCCAGGACCACAGCGCATCGCGCCATGGCGGACGCGGCCTGACGGCCGGCGCGCCCCGCATCTTTCCCAGGTAGTATCGAACCATGCGGCTTTCGCTCCCTCGACGTGACAAAGCGCGCTATCTTGCCAAGCCGGGGCCATGGCCGGGAAATACCGTTCGGTCATGGTGTTAGACCATCGACTTGCCTCGCATTCGCCTCATGCCGGCACGCCGCCGAGCACCTCACGACCGGCGGTAACGGCCGCCGCCACATCGGCGCCCTGCCCGTAACGGGCGTCCAGCGCCACCCGAAAGCTCGCCGCGCGCCGCGGCAGTCCCTGCGCCTCGTAGCGTGCCGCGCGTGCCTCGACCCGCTCCCGGAAGGCCTCGCGGTCCACCACCACGTCACCGAGGTTGTCGACGCTGACGTGAAAGCGACGACGGCAGGCCCGGGTAAACAGCAGCTCGAGCGCCTGGGGCGCCACCTCCACGGTTTCGAAGGCCGCCTGCTGGCGGGCGTCGCGGCCGTCGGGCAGGTACCAGTAACCGTAGTCCTCCAGGCGACGGCGACGCTCGCCAGCGATGCACCAGTGGCTGATCTCGTGGAGGGCGCTGGCAAAGAAGCCCCGGGCGAAGATCACCCGATGCCAGGCGCACTCGGCATCGGCGGGCAGGTAGAGGGGCTCGTCGCCGCCACGGATCAGCCGGGTCCGGCAGGTATCGGCGAACAGACCATCGAACAGGGCGATGAGGTCCGCGACGCCATGGGGATGCAGGGGTTGGTCGCTCATGGCGGCGCATTATACGGCGCCCCGCGCGGTGCGAAAATGCGCATCGCACAGGCAGACATCCCGGCGCCGGTTGCCTAGACTGGCGGCTCTTTCCTTTCCGCTAAGAGACAGGCTCGACATGGCGTATCCGGCCCGGCATGAACGCTGGCAATCCACGTTTCAGGAGTCCCGCGCCCTGCTGCGGCTGGCACTGCCGATCTGTGGTGCCCAGCTGGCCCAGTCGGGCATGAGCGTCGCCGACGTGATCATGGCCGGCCGGGCCAGCGCGCGCGACCTGGCGGCGGTGTCGGTGGGCTCCAGCCTGTGGCTGCCGCTGATGCTGTTCATGACCGGCGCGTTGATGGGCCTGACCCCGATCGTCGCCCAGCTGGTGGGCGCCGGCCGCATACCGGCGGTTCGCGCTCCCGTGCATCAGGCCCTGTGGCTGGCGCTGGTATTCGGCGTGCTGGCCGGCCTGGCACTGGTGTTCGGCGTCGCGCCGGTGTTCACGCTGCTCGGGGTTCCCGACGGGGTCGCGGCGCTGTCCGCCGACTACCTGCGCATGGTCGCCATCGGCATGCCCGGCGTGGCGCTCTATCAGGCCCTGCGTGCCTTTGCCGACGGCATGAACCACACCCGCCCGACCCTCTGGATCAGCCTGGTGGGGCTGGCCGTCAACATCCCCAGCAACTATGTGCTGATCTACGGCGGCGCCGGCATCGAGGCCGTGCTGGGCGGCGCCACGCCCGCTCGCCTGGCCGGGCTGCCCGCCCTCGGCGCCCGGGGGTGCGGCGTGGCCACGGCCATCGCCATGTGGACGATGTGCCTGACCATGCTCGTCTGCACGCGCCGCAGCCGGGTGCTCGCCCCGGTACGCCTGTGGCAGACCCTGTGCCTGCCGGCGCGCCGCCCGCTGGCCGAGCTGCTCCGGGTCGGCCTGCCGATCGGCGTGGCGATCTTCGTCGAGGTCACGCTGTTCACCCTGATCGCGCTGCTGGTCGCCCGGCTCGGCGAGGTCACGGTGGCCGCGCACCAGGTCGCGCTCAACTACACCTCGATCCTGTTCATGCTGCCGTTGTCGCTGGCCATGGCGCTGACGGTGCGCGTCGGCAATACCCTGGGACGC
Source organism: Modicisalibacter tunisiensis (assembly GCF_020148005.1). Lineage (GTDB taxonomy): Bacteria > Pseudomonadota > Gammaproteobacteria > Pseudomonadales > Halomonadaceae > Modicisalibacter > Modicisalibacter tunisiensis. Next base: position 2,998,115 of record NZ_JAGXFD010000001.1, read on the forward strand.
GGCGCGCCCGAGCGCGCCCGCTTCGTCGCCCTCGTCGGCCTGGGCGTCGGCGTCCTCGCAGCGCTGGTCAACGACCTGCTGATGTGGCTGACCGCCGGTCCGGTGGTCGCGCTCTACAGCCCGAATCCCGAGGTGCAGTCGCTGGCCCTGACGCTGATCGGCCTGGCGCTGCTCTATCAGGTGTCGGACTGCCTGCAGGTGACGCTGGCCGGGGCGCTGCGCGGCTACAAGGACACCCGCATCATCATGGCCATCACCCTCGTCGCCTACTGGCTGGTGGGGCTGGGCGGCGGCTGGCTGCTGGCCACCGGGGCCTGGCCGGGGCTCGTGCCGCTGGGCGTGCGGGGCTACTGGCTGGGCCTGATCGCCGGACTCAGCGTCGCCGCCGTGCTGCTGGGCTGGCGCCTGCACGTCATCAGCCGCGCGCCGCGTCGAGCCGAAGCCCATGGGCACTGATCGTCGCCGGGCCTGGCGCCGGCCGGGCCGCGTGCTGCTCGGCCTGGCCCTCCTGAGCCTGAGCGGCTGCGGCGACCCGGCCGCCGATCAGCGCCTGGCCGCCTGGCAGGCCGGACTCGCGCAGGCGCTGGACGTTGCGCCGCCGGCGACACCCTCGCCGCCCAATATCGGCGCCTTTCCCGAGCGCGACGCGCGCCTGTTTCCCGTCGCGGAGACGCGCGAGGGCCTGCTGGACGTCTATGCCCTGCGCCGCTGCGACATCGTCAAGCTGGTCGCCCGACGCAACAGCCAGCTGGGCAAGGTGGCGCCCGCCAGCCAGCGCTGGCTCTACGAGCTGACCCTCTGGCGACGCCTGCAGGCCTGCTGGAACGGCCCGGCCGCGCAGGCACTCGCCGCCGAGGACCGCCAGCGGCTCGGCCACCTGCTCGAACGCAAGACCCGCCAACTGCCGCGCGTGAGCTGGAACGCCCTGTTCGATGCCGAGGAATGGGTCGGCACCTTCTCGCGCGCCAGCTCGCCGCTGCCGCCCGACGCCGACCCGGGGCGCGCCCTGGCCGCACTGGCTTACCTGCGCCGAATGGTGGTGCACCAGTTCGATCCCCGCTGGACGCCCACCTCGGCCGATCTCGAGGGGCATCTCAAGGCCCTGCGGCAGGCGCCCTTCACCGCCGAGGTCCTGCGCGCCCTGCTGCTGGCCACGCAACGTCTCGAGGATCTGGACCGGCAGTTGGCAGGGGCCGCCTGCTCCCCGGACAATGCCGCCGCCCTGAACGCGGCGCTGGCCTCACCGGCGGTCCGGCGCGGGCACGCCTATCTGGCCCGGCTGGCCGAACAGGGCAGGCGCTGGCTGACGGCGGTGAATGCCCTGCTCGATGCCTATCCGCTGGCCCGACCGGCCGTCACCCGCTATCGCCGACGCTGGCTGTCGCTCGACGCCCCCGCCGCTCCCTGGCCGCGGTTTCGCGTTGCCCTCGCCCGTCACGCGGCGCGGATCGCCAGCCTGCGCCGGGACTGCGCCACGCCGGGCGCTTCCGGCGCGTCGACGGCCGACGGGGCTTAACTTTCGACGTCGGGCTGTGCTAATAGTGAAGCGTGGCCCAGGCCGACACATTGCCGCTGAGGAGGGTAGCCATGGGTATCCCGACGTCCCCCCGTTCCGCCCAGGTCATCGACCTGGACACCGCCCGTCATCGGCTGAGGGCCAGACGCCGCCTGATCCGCCTGGCGCCGGAGCTGGATGGCCTGGAAATGGTCTATCATCTGGCCTCGGACCCGGACACCCTGTACGGGATGCCGATTCTTGCCTGGGGGCTGCGCGAGGATGGCGAAGTGGTGGGCATGGTGCCCTGGATGGAGGCCCTGACTCCCTGCCACGAACTCGACGATCCCGAGCACGGCCATTTCGTCGGCTATCGCGATCCGGAAACCGAGGACGTCTTCCTCTCCGCACCCGAGCACAAGGTGCTCGAACTCGAGCATGCCGCCGCCTACTTCGATTACGAGGACAGCGCGGAAACCACCCTGCTCCAGCAGCTGCCCGAAACGCTGGGCACACACGCGCTGTGCCTCGACGACAGCCAGGCGAGCTGGCAGCTCAAGCTGGTGTTCGGCTGGCGGCTCTACAGCAACGGCGAAGTCGAGGCGCTGCTGGTCGACGAGAGCCGCGTGGAATCCACCCCGGTGGTCGCCGGCGATGCCTGCCTGTACGCCGGCCACAGCCGCCACGCGGTGGTGTACTTCTTCCAGCGGTCGATCGCCAATCGCATTCGCCAGGAGGACCCGGACACGCTCGAGGCGCTGGCCTGCATGGTCGGCCAGGAGGGCTAGTCAGGCCGCCCTCACCCTCCCAGGCGAATGAAGTAGAGGTAGGTCTCGCCGCCGGTCTCCTGGGTCACCAGCTCGTGCCCCAGGAAATTGCAGAACTTGGGGATGTCGCGGGTGGTCGCCGGGTCGGTGGCGACCACCTTGAGGATCTCACCGGGCTGCATGTCACGCACCTTGTTGTGCATCAGCATGACCGGCTCGGGGCAATAGAGCCCGCGGGTATCGAGCTCGGCATCGAAATCGGGTGTTGCGTCCATCATTCCTCCATAGCGAACGACCGGGAACCTCGGCGGATCAGTCCAGCCTGACATGCACCGTGACTTCCTCGCGGTCATGATAGAGCTGCTTGCAGGCGATCTCGGCCCGCACGCCGGCCCGTTCCAGCGACGCGGCCAGGCGCGACAGGCAGCGCTTCACCTCGGCCCAGCGTTGCTTCATCGGCAGCTTGAGATTGAACACCGCCTCGTGGCACCAGCGCCGGATCAGCCAGCGCTCCACCATGTCGATCACCCGCATGGGCTTGTCGACGATATCACAGACCAGCCAATCGAGCCGGTACGGCGGCTCCCAGGTGAAGCCGTCCTCGCGGAGATGCTCGACCAGGCCGGTCGCCATCAGGTCGCGATCCATCGGCCCGTTGTCGATGGCATAGGTATGCATGCCGCGTCGCACCAGCTGATAGGTCCAGCCGCCCGGGGCCGCGCCCAGGTCGGCCGCCTGCATGCCCTCGTGCAGACGCGCCGGCCATTCATCGCGCGGCACGAAGACGTGCCAGGCCTCCTCGAGCTTGAGGGTCGAGCGGCTGGGCGCCTCCCGCGGAAAGCGCAGCCGCCGGATGCCGCCGGGCTGCTCGCTGCGGTTACCGGGAAAGCTCATCGCCAGCTGGACGCGGTCGCCGGCGCTCCAGAACAGGTGCAGGCGCCGCCCCTGGGCCTTGCGCCGCAGCGCACCGCGCTTGCGCAATGCGCCCTCGAGCGGGCGCTGCAGCGCCTTGGTCAGCGCGGCCAGCGCCTTGGCCTCGTTGCTGTCGGGGGTTTCCTGCCACAGCGACTCGAAGCTCCACCCGCTGGCCATCACCTGCTCGATGATCGGCGTCAGGCGATCCTCCCGCGACAGCGCCTCGAGCACCGGCAGTGCCACCAGCGACTGGCGCGCGAAGACCAGCGCCTCCAGCGGCAGCTGGCGATGCAGGGCATTGGCCGGCTGCTCGTCGAGCATCACGAAACGCACGTGTGCGTCGCCCGCCTCGGCGACGGGATAGCCCGCCCAGCCCAGGGCGGCGGCCTTGTCCTGAAGCTCGGCGCTCAGGTCCCGCTCGAAACCGGCCCGGCAGTAGAAGAGCAGCTCGCGCGGCACGAGTTGCGCGGATTGTGTCATGTCACCTCCCCTGAAAGGCCCAGCAGTCTAGCGAGCCGCCCGAGCACCGACAAGCCGCCCCTCGTGCCGCCGCAGCGGCTGGCGTACACTGACGGCTTTTGCGCCACGAAACCCGTTTCCATGCTCGACAATATCCGCATCGTTCTCGTCCAGACCTTCCATCCCGGCAACATCGGCCAGGCGGCCCGCGCCATGAAGACCATGGGCCTGACCCGGCTGACGCTGGTCAACCCGCGCGCCTTCCCCGACGACGAAGCGACCCGTCTGGCCGCCGGGGCCGACGATGTGGTGGCCTCGGCGCGGGTCGTCGACAGCCTGGAAGCGGCGGTCAGCGACTGCGTTCAGGTCATCGGCGCCAGCGCCCGACTGCGCAGCCTGCCGCTGCCCCATTACGACGAACCCGACGCCATGGCCGGCGAGGTCATCGAGCACGCCTCGCAAGGGCCGGTCGCACTGGTCTTCGGGCGCGAACGCTTCGGGCTGACCAACGACGAGATTCGCCACTGCACGCATCAGGTCAGCATTCCCGCCAATCCCGACTACGGCGTCCTGAACCTGTCCCAGGCCGTGCAGGTGCTGGCCTACGACGTCTATCGCGCCTGGCGGCGGCAGCAGGGCCGCACGGCACCGCAACCCGGCCGCGGCCCCCTGCCCGACCAGGCCCAGCTGCAGCACTTCCACGCCCATCTCGAGCGGGTCATGGGCGCCAGCGGCTTTCTCAACCAGCCCCATGCCCGCACCAGCGAGCACCTGCATGCCCTGTTCGCCCGGGCCCAGCCCAGCCGCAAGGAGCTCTCGCTGCTGCGCGGCCTATTGAGCGCCCTGGAGTCGCACCTGCCCGAGTCCCGCTGAGCGACGGCCGAGACACAAGCGTCCCACAAACAAAAACCGCGGCCCGTGGGCCGCGGTTTCGATCACTGCGCCGGGATGGCGCCAGGCGCTCAGTCCTGACCCATCTGCTGCTTGATCAGGTCGCCGATGGTGGTCGGGCCACCGGTCTCGACTTCCTGCTCGCGCAGACGGCTCATGTTGCGACGGGTATCCGCCTGGTCCTTGGCCTTGACCGACAGGTTGATCGCGCGGTTCTTGCGATCGACACCGACGATCCGGGCCTCGACGCTGTCGCCTTCGTTGAGCACGTTGCGTGCATCCTCGACGCGATCGGCGCTGATCTCGGAGGCCTTGAGGATGCCGATGACGTCGGTCGCCAGCTCCACGTGGGCTTCCTTGGCATCGACCTCGACGACGCGACCGGTGACGATCGAGCCCTTGTCGTTGACGGCCAGGAACTCGGAGACCGGGTCGGTCTCGAGCTGCTTGATGCCCAGCGAGATGCGCTCACGCTCCGGATCGATGGAGAGGATGACGGCTTCCGCCTCGTCGCCCTTCTTGAACTGGCGCACCGCTTCCTCGCCGGTCTCGGACCAGGAGATGTCGGACAGGTGGACCAGACCGTCGATGCCGCCTTCCAGACCGATGAAGATACCGAAGTCGGTGATCGACTTGATGGTGCCGGAAACGCGGTCGCCCTTGTTGTAGCGCGCGTTGAAGTCTTCCCACGGGTTGGTGGTGCACTGCTTGATGCCCAGGGAGATACGACGACGCTCCTCGTCGATGTCCAGCACCATGACCTGAACTTCGTCGCCGACCTGAACGACCTTGGACGGGTGGATGTTCTTGTTGGTCCAGTCCATCTCGGAGACGTGGACCAGACCCTCGACACCCTCTTCCAGCTCGGCGAAGCAGCCGTAGTCGGTGAGGTTGGTGACGCGGGCGTTGACCTTGGTGCCTTCCGGGTAACGATCCTTGATGTTGACCCAGGGATCCTCGCCCAGCTGCTTGAGGCCCAGCGAGACACGGTTGCGCTCGCGGTCGAACTTCAGCACCTTGACGTTGATCTCGTCGCCCACGGCCACGATCTCGGACGGATGCTTGATGCGCTTCCACGCCATGTCGGTGATGTGCAGCAGGCCATCGACGCCGCCCAGGTCGACGAACGCACCGTAGTCGGTGAGGTTCTTGACGATACCCTGGATCTGCTGGCCTTCCTGCAGGGTGGCCAGCAGGGCTTCACGCTCGGCGCTGTTCTCGGCTTCGAGAACGGCACGGCGGGAAACGACCACGTTGTTGCGCTTCGGGTCGAGCTTGATGACCTTGAAGTCGAGTTCCTTGTTCTCCAGGTGCGTGGTGTCGCGCACCGGACGGACGTCGACCAGCGAGCCCGGCAGGAAGGCACGGATGGAGGACACGTCGACCGTGAAACCGCCCTTGACCTTGCCGTTGATCACGCCCTTGACGATCTCGTCCTTCTCGAAGGCCGCTTCCAGCTCTTTCCACGCTTCGGCACGCTTGGCCTTCTCGCGGGACAGGCGGGTTTCGCCGAAACCGTCCTCGACGGCTTCCAGGGCGACCTTGACTTCGTCGCCGACGCCGATGGTCAGCTCGCCGTTCTCGTCGCGGAACTGGGCGGCGGGGATCTGTCCTTCGGATTTCAGACCGGCGTTGACGGTGATCCAGTCACCCTCGATGTCCACCACGGTCGCCATGACGATGGCACCGGGTTCCATGTTGATGTCCTGAAGTGACTGTTCGAACAGTTCAGCAAAGCTTTCGCTCATGAGCATCCTACGTGATCAACGTTGATGGCGGTTTTCGCCCTCTCCGCACCACCAGCGAGTGCGGGCCTTCTCTACATATCCCCGGGGACGTTGGCGCTGGTTCGACCTGGTCCGGCTCTCGGCATCACACTCAGGTTGCCGGGCCACGTCATCACGTCTGGCCGGGGGCGCCGGAAGCGTTATCGCATCGGGATGTCAAAGCTGGGACACCAGGCCCCGGTCTTCAATCAGCCGCAGAATGTGATCCACCACGTCCGGTATCGTCAGCTCGGTGGTGTCCAGTTCGACAGCGTCGTGCGCCGGTTTCAGTGGAGCCACACTGCGCTGCATGTCGCGCGCATCCCGAGCCTGAATCTCTTCCAAAAGACTCGATAGACTAGCATCCACTCCCGCGTCCTGCAACTGACGGTAGCGCCGTCGCGCCCGTTCCTCGGCGGAGGCGGTGAGGAAGATCTTGAGCGGCGCCTCGGGGAACACCACCGTTCCCATGTCGCGCCCGTCGGCCACCAGCCCCGGGGCCTGGCGGAACTCGCGCTGGCGCGCCAGCAGCGCCTCGCGCACCGCGGGTACCGCCGCCACGCGCGAGGCATTCTCGCCCATGGTCTCGGTGCGGATCGCCCGGGTGACGTCCTCGCCTTCGAGCAGCACCCGGGCCTCGCCCGCCTCGGCGAGAAAGGCCACGTCCAGGGTGCCCGCCAGCCGCGCCAGGGCGTCGGCATCATCAAGCGCCGCCCCGTGCTTGAGCGCGGCCTGCGCGGTCAGCCGGTAAAGCGCGCCGGAATCCAGCAGGTGCCAGCCCAGGCGCTCGGCGACCAGGCGGCTCACCGTGCCCTTGCCGGCCCCGCCGGGCCCGTCGATGGCCAGCACCGCCACAGGAGACCCACCTGCCGTCATGACGCCTCCTCGTCGAGCGTCAGGCCGACCCGGCGCGCCAGGTCGACGAACCCGGGAAAGGAGGTCGCGACGTTCTTGCAGTCGTCGATGACGATCGGTTCCCGGGCCCGCAGCGCGGCAATGGCGAAGGCCATGGCGATGCGGTGGTCGCCGAGACTGTCGATGCGCCCGCCGCCGTAATTGGGTGTCTCGCTACCGTGGCCGACGATATCGATGCCGTCCTCGTGCAGGGTGTTCTCGACCCCCAGCACGGAAAGACCATCGGCCATGGCCGCCAGCCGGTCGGACTCCTTGACCCGCAGCTCGGCGGCGCCGCGCAGCCGGGTCACGCCCTCGGCGTTGGCGGCAGCGATGAACAGCGCCGGGAACTCGTCGATGGCCAGCGGCACCTGGTCCTCGGGAATCGTGATGCCCTTGAGCGGGGTGTAGCGTACACGCAGGTCGGCCACCGGCTCTCCGCCCACCTCGTGCGGGTTGTCGAGGCGGATATCCGCGCCCATCGCCTGGAGGATGTTGATCACGCCGATCCGCGTCGGGTTGATGCCGACATGCTCGAGCGTCAGGTCGGCGCCCGGGGTGATCGCCGCCGCCACTAGGAAGAAGGCCGCCGAGGAGATGTCGGCCGGCACATCGATCGGTGCCGCCGTCAGCCGGCCGCCGCCCTCGAGCCAGGCCAGGTCGCCGTCGCGATGCACCGGGTAGCCGAACCCGCTGAGCATGCGTTCGGTATGGTCACGGGCCGGCGCCGGCTCGCGCACCCGCGTGGTGCCCTCGGCATAGAGCCCGGCCAGCAGCAGGCACGACTTCACCTGGGCGCTGGCCATCGGCATGGCGTAGTCGATGCCCTTCAGGCGCTGCCCGCCGCGGATCGTCAGCGGTGGCCGGCCGCCCTCGGCGGTCTCGATCACCGCGCCCATCTCGCGCAGCGGATCGGCGACCCGGCCCATCGGGCGCTTGGTCAGCGACTCGTCGCCGGTCAGCTCGGTATCGAAGGCCTGCCCGGCGAGCAACCCGGCGAACAGCCGCATGGCGGTGCCGGCATTGCCCACGTAGAGCGGCCCGGCGGGCGCCTTCAAGCCATGCAGGCCGACCCCGTGAATGGTCACCCGGCCCTGATGCGGCCCCTCGATGGCCACGCCCATCTCGCGGAAGGCCTGCAGGGTGGCCAGGCTGTCCTCGCCTTCCAGAAAGCCCGAAACCTCGGTAACCCCGTCAGCGAGCGCACCCAGCATGATCGAGCGGTGCGAGATCGACTTGTCGCCGGGCACCCGGATCGTGCCACGAACGCCGCCGCCGGGACTGACCCGGTAACGGATATTGCGTTGTTCCATCGCCTGATATCTCGTCTTGTTCAATAGCGTGTCGAAATAGTGTCGGGCATGGCTGGCCCGGTCCAGCGTCGCCAGCATGGCGTCGTCGTCGCCCGTGACGATCGCCCGGCGCAGGCGGGCCACGCCCGCCTCGAAGTCGTCCAGTGCGGCGATCATCGCGTCCTTGTTGGCGGTGAAGATGTCCCGCCACATCACCGGGTCGCTGCCGGCGATACGCGTGAAGTCGCGAAAGCCGCCCGCCGCGTAGCGGAAGATCTCGAGGCGCTCGTCCTGGCGCGCCAGGGTGTCGACCAGCGAGAAAGCCAGCAGATGCGGCAGATGACTGGTGCGCGCCAGCACCTGGTCATGGCGCTCGATGGCCATGTCCACCACCTCCGCGCCGCAGGCCTGCCACATGGCCCGCACCTGCGCCAGGGCCGCGGGATCGCTGTCCAGCCCGGGCGTCAGGATCACCTTGTGGTGGCGGTAGAGATCGGGATTGGCGGCCGCCACGCCGCTCTTCTCGGACCCGGCGATCGGATGCCCCGGAATGAAGCGCGGCGGCAACGAACCGAAGACCCGCTCGGCGGCGGCGCGGATGGCCAGCTTGGTGCTGCCCACGTCAGTAATCACCTGAGCGTCGAGCAGCGGCGCCAGGCGTGCCAGCACCGACTCCATCGCCAGCACCGGCACGGCCAGCACGATGAGCTGGCTGTCGGCGACCCAGTCCGCCACCTCGGTACCGCCGGCATCGATCACCCCGAGCGCCAGCCCGCGAGCGATCTCTTCCGGATCACGGTCGCAGGCCACGACACGACCGGCAAAGCTGCCGGCCTTGAGCGCCGCGGCCAGCGAGCCGCCGATCATCCCCAGCCCGACGATGAGTACCCGGGGCGCCTGCGCGTCCGTCATCTACAGCACACCCTGCGGGTAGGAGCCCAGCACCTTCATTTCCGCCGAGCGCAGGCTGACCTCGTCGAGCACGGCGGCCACTTCCGGCTGGTCGACATGGCCCTTGAAGTCGATGAAGAACACGTAGTTCCACACCCCGGAGCGGGACGGCCGGGTCTCCAGCCGCGTCAGGTCGATCTGGTGACGATGGAACGGCTCGAGCAGGTCGTGCAGGGCGCCGGGCTGGTTGCGCATCGCCACCACCAGCGAGGTCTTGTCGTCGCCGCACATCGGTACCGACGGGTGGCCGATGATCAGAAAGCGTGTGGAGTTGTCGGGGCGGTCCTCGATCTTCTCGGCGATCTTCTCCAGCTCGTAGAGCTTGGCGGCCATGTCGCCGGCGATTGCCGCGCTGTGCCATTCACTCTTGATCAGCCGCGCCGCCTCGGCATTGGAGGACACCGGCACCCGCTCGGCATGCGGGTAGTGGGCATCGAGCCACTTGCGGCACTGGGCGAACGACTGCGGATGCGAGTAGATCCGCGAGATCTTGTCGCGTCGCGTGGTGGGCGCCACCAGCAGGTGATGGTGGATGCGCAGCACCACCTCGCCGCAGATGTGCATCGACGAGTCCATGAAGGAGTCGAGGGTATGGTTGACCACGCCCTCGGTGGAGTTCTCCACCGGCACCACGCCGTAGTTGACGGCGCCGGCCTCGACCTCGCGGAACACCTCGTCGATCGCCGCCATCGGCAGGCTGACGGCGCTCTCGCCGAAATGCTTGAGGGCCGCCTGCTGGGTGAAGGTGCCCTCGGGACCGAGGTAGGCCACCTTGACCGGCTGCTCCAGCGCCAGGCAGGCCGACATGATCTCGCGGAACAGCCGCCCCACCTCCTCGGCGTCCAGCGGCCCCTGGTTGAGCGCCATGATGCGGCGCAGTACCTGGGCCTCGCGCTCCGGCCGGTAGAACACCGCCCCGGCGTCCTCGGCCAGCTTGACCCGCGCCACCTGCTGGGCACACTCGGCCCGCTCGCTGATCAGGCGCAGGATCTCGCCGTCGATCCGGTCGATGCGTTGGCGCAGTTCATCGAGATTGATCGGTATGTCGCTCATGTTCTCCCCCGCCCTCAGCCGTGACGCCGTTCGAAGTCGGCCATGAAGTCCACCAGCGCCTCCACCGCCGCCTCGGGCACAGCGTTGTAGAGACTGGCCCGCATGCCGCCGACGCTGCGATGCCCCTTGAGGTTGAGCAGCCCCGCTGTCTCGGCCTCGCGCAGAAAGTCGCCGTTGAGCGCGTCATCGGCCAGCACGAACGGCACGTTCATCCGCGAGCGATTGCGCGGCGCGATCGGGTTGCTGTAGAAGCCGCTGGCGTCGATGGCGCCGTAGAGCGTCTCGGCCTTGCGGGCATTGATGGCGTCCATCGCCTCCAGCCCGCCGATATCCTGCTTGAGCCAGTCGAACACCAGGCCCGCCAGGTACCAGGCATAGGTCGGCGGCGTGTTGTACATCGAGCCGTGTTCCGCCATGACCCGGTAGTTGAACATGGTCGGCGTGTCGGGCCGGGCGCGGTCGAGCAGGTCGTCGCGCACGATGACCAGCGTCAGCCCGGCCGGGCCGATGTTCTTCTGGGCGCCGGCGTAGATGACCCCGAACCGCGAGACATCCAGCGGCGCCGAGAGGATCGACGAGGACATGTCGCAGACCAGCGGCACCTCGACCTCGGGGATGTAGTCGAAGGCCAGGCCGCCGATGGTCTCGTTGTCGGTGTAGTGCAGGTAGGCGGCGTCCGATGACAGCGCGATGGCCTCGGGGCGCGGCACCTCGCGCAGGCCGTTGTCCTCGCTCGACGCGGCGATGTGCGCGCCGGCGACGTGGCGCGCCTCGGCGATCGCCTTCTTGCCCCAGATGCCGGTGTACAGATAGTTGGGCGTGCCGCCGCGGCCCAGCAGGTTGTAGGGGACCATGGCGAACTGCGAGGAGGCGCCGCCCTGCAGGAACAGCACCCGGTAGTTGTCGGGGATCGCCAGCAGCTCGCGCAGGGTGGCCTCGGCGGCCTCGGCGATCGCCGTGAAGTCGGCGCTGCGATGGCTCATCTCCATCACCGACAGGCCACGACCGTGATAGTCGAGCAGCTCTTCCTGGGCGCGTTGCAGAACCGGGGTCGGCAGCGCGGCCGGCCCGGCACAGAAGTTGTAAAGGCGTGTCATCAGCGTTGCGTCTCACAAGTCCGTGAAAGACGACCGCCGTGATCGCGGCGGTCGCGGGGGATCAGGCGCTCACTCGGCGTCATCCGGGGTGCCCGGCGCGGCCGCGTCGGATGCGGTTTCATCGCCTGACTCGGCCGCACCGTCCTCGGCCATCTCGTCGACGCCCTCCTCCTCGTCGCTGGGCTCGTCGACGCGTACCGTCTTGACCAGCGACTCGGCCTCGCCCAGACGAATCAGCATCACGCCCTGGGTGTTGCGCGAGGTCACCGAGACCTCCTCGACCCGGGTACGCACCAGGGTGCCGCGATCGGTGATCAGCATCATCTCGTCGCTGCCGTGCACCTGGATGGCCGAGACCAGGTCGCCGTTGCGGTTGCTGGTCTGCATGGCGATGACCCCCTGGCCGCCGCGACCGCGCAGCGGAAACTCCTCCAGCCGGGTGCGCTTGCCGTAGCCGTGCTCGGAGGCGGTGAGGATATAGGCCTGCTCCGCTTCGGTCGCCGCCGCGGCATCGCCGGCACCCGTGTCTTCGACGGCCGCCTCCTCGCTGTCGATCCGGGTCGAGCTCGGGATGATCAGGCTGATCACCTCGGCATCGTCGGCCAGGCGCATGCCCCGCACGCCGCGGGCGGTACGCCCCATGGCCCGCACGTCGCCTTCATCGAAGCGGATCGCCTTGCCGTTGGAGGACAGCAGCATGACGTGATCCGAGCCGCCGGTAATGGCCGCCCCGACCAGACGGTCACCCTCGTCGAGGTCGATAGCGATCAGGCCGACGCTGCGCGGCCGCGAGAACTGCTCGAGCGAGGTGCGCTTGACGGTGCCCCGGGCGGTGGCGAAGAAGATGTAGCTGTCCTCGCGGTACTCGCGCACCGGCAGCATGGCGTTGATCGCCTCGTCGTCGTCGAGCGGCAGCAGATTGACCAGCGGCTTGCCCCGAGAGCCGCGGCTGGCGGCGGGAATCTCGTAGACCTTCAGCCAGTAGACCTTGCCCTTGTTGGAGAACAGCAGCACGGTGTCGTGGGTCGAGGCCACCAGCAGGTGCTCGATGACATCCTCGTTCTTCATGCTGGTCGCCGACTTGCCACGACCGCCGCGACGCTGGGCCCGGTAGTCGCTGATCGGCTGGCTCTTGGCATAGCCCGAGCGCGAGATGGTGACCACCATGTCCTCTTCGCTGATCAGGTCCTCGATGGTCAGGTCGAGCCGACTGGTCTGGATCTCGGTCTTGCGCGCGTCGCCGTACTGGTCGCGCACGGCGACCAGCTCCTCGCGGATCACCTCCAGCAGGCGATCCGCGGAGGCCAGGATGGCGGACAGTTCGGCGATCCGCTCGAGAATACCCGAATATTCGTTGAGCAGCTTCTCGGTCTCGAGCCCGGTCAGGCGATGCAGGCGCAGCTCGAGGATCGCCTGGGCCTGGGCCGGCGACAGGCGATACTCGCCGCGATCGCCGGACAGCCCGAAGCCTTCCTCCAGCGCCTCGGGGCGACAGGACTCGGCCCCCGCGCGGGACAGCATGTCGAGCACCTGCCCCGGCCGCCAGGAGCGCTCGATCAGCTTGTCCTTGGCCTCGGCCGCCGACGGCGACGCCTTGATCAGCTCGATCACCTTGTCGATGTTGGAAATCGCGACCGTCAGGCCCTCGAGGATATGGCCCCGCTCGCGGGCCTTCTTGAGCTCGAACAGCGTGCGCCGGGTGACCACCTCGCGGCGGTGGCGCACGAAGGCCTCGAGCATTTCCTTGAGGTTGAGCGTCTTGGGCTGGCCGTTGTCCAGCGCCACCATGTTGATGCCGAACACCGTCTCGAGCTGGGTGTGGGCGAACAGGTTGTTGACCACCACCTCGCCGGACTCGCCGCGCTTGACCTCGATCACCACGCGCAGGCCTTCCTTGTCGGATTCGTCGCGCAGCTCGGCGATGCCCTCGATGCGCTTGTCCTTGACCAGCTCGGCGATCTTCTCGATCAGTCGCGCCTTGTTGACCTGATAGGGCAGCTCGGTGATGACGATGTGGTCGCGACCGCTCTTGTCGTCATGCTCGATGGTGTGGCGCGCCCGCACGTAGATGCGCCCGCGACCGGTGCGGTAGGCGTCGAGGATGCCGGCCCGGCCGTTGATGATGCCGCTGGTGGGGAAGTCCGGCCCCGGAATGTACTCCATCAGGTCGTCGACCGAGAGCGTGTAGTCGTCGATCAGCGCCAGGCAGCCGTCGACCACCTCTCTCATGTTGTGGGGCGGGATGTTGGTGGCCATGCCCACCGCGATGCCCGAGCCGCCGTTGACCAGCAGGTTGGGCACCCGGGTCGGCAGCACGTCGGGGATGCGCTCGGTGCCGTCGTAGTTGTCGACCCAGTCGACGGTGTCCTTCTCCAGGTCGGCGAGCAGCTCGTGGGCGAGCCGCGCCATGCGCACCTCGGTGTAACGCATCGCCGCCGCGCTGTCGCCGTCGATCGAGCCGAAGTTGCCCTGGCCGTCGACCAGCACGTAGCGCATCGAGAAGTCCTGGGCCATGCGCACGATGGTGTCGTAGACCGCGCTGTCGCCGTGCGGGTGGTACTTACCGATGACATCGCCGACCACACGGGCGGACTTCTTGTACGGCTTGTTCCAGTCGTTGCCCAGCTCGTGCATGGCATACAGCACACGCCGGTGAACGGGCTTGAGCCCGTCGCGCACGTCAGGCAGTGCACGACCGATGATCACGCTCATCGCGTAATCGAGATACGACTGCTTGAGCTCGTCCTCGATATTGACTGGCAGAATCTCTCTGGCGATGTCACCCATGTATCGTCAAATCCTTTGCACTGCGACTGATGAACGCTGGCCGGACAGCCAGCAAGCGGTCCCCGTGACCCGACGGACCGCGGAGCCCCCGGCGAGCCGATGGACGCCGATAATCGAGCGATTATACCATCCGCCCCGCCGTTAAGCAGCGGCGGATCAGGCGCGATCGGCCGCCGGACTCAGCACGTAGGGCGTCAGGGTGTCGCGCAGTTCGCCCTCGATGGCCATGGCGCGCCCGGTATGGGTGTCGAGCAGCACGAAGGTGAAGTCGGCATCGGCGATGCGCTTGCCGTCGGCAACGCGATTGATCTCCTGATGGATGATCGCGCTGCGATGATTGAGCCCGGCCAGCGAGGTGAGCACCTCGAGCTCGTCATGAATCACCGCGGCCCGGCGGTAGTTGATGTTGAGGTTGACCGCCACGGCCGCCAGCCCCCGGTTGAACAGCTCGGCCAGGTCGAACTGCTGCTCGAAATAGGCCCAGCGCCCCTCCTCGAGAAATTCTAGGTAACGCGCATTGTTGACATGGGCGTACCCGTCGAGATGAAAGCCGCGCACGCGAAGGGTCGAACGAGCGATACGGTTATCCATGGGTCGGCAATCCTTGAGCATCAAAAAATGACAAATGCTTCCGATTCTAGTCAGCCCCACACCGGGTAACAAACGGTAGTTTGAAACTGCCGGCAAGCGTCTGCTGCATTCGGCGTCGCCGCGCGACGACTGGTACCCGCCTGGCCAATTCGCCATAATGTGTCTCCTTTGCAACGGGACGACGCCATGTGGTTCAAGCACTTGCACCTGTATCGCCTGCACGACGCGCCGTCGCTGACCGCCGATGAACTGCTGGCGGCCCTCGATGAGCAGGCCTTTCGCCCGCTCGGCGAGAGCGAAGCCAAACGCCTGGGCTGGCAGGCGCCGGCCGGCCAGGGGGGATCCCGCCGCCTGCATGAACTCCAGGGGCAGCGCCTTCTGACCGTGGCCCGCCAGGAGCGCCTGCTGCCCGCCTCGGTGGTGCGCGAGGCCGTCGAGAGCCGCGCCGCCGAGCGCGAGGCCGCCGAGGGCCGGCCACTGCGCCGTCCGGAAAAGCAGGCGCTCAAGGAGCAGGTCTACGAGGAGTTCCTGCCGCGCGCCTTCGTGCGCACCCAGCGCATCGACCTGTGGTGGGACACCCGCAACGCCCTGATCGGCGTCAACGCCTCGAGCCGGGCCCGCGCCGAGGATGCCCTCGACCTGCTGCGCCAGACGCTGGGCTCGCTCAAGGTCACGCCGCTGGCCACGAAGGTGACGCCGACCCGCGCGATGACCGAATGGCTCTCGCAGCCCAGCGCCCGGCCCGCCGGGCTGGAGCTCGGCGACCAGGTGGAGCTCAAGTCGACCACCGGCGACGACAGCGTGCTGCGCGGCCGCCAGGTCGACCTGGACGGCGACGACATCCAGACCGCGCTGGACAGCGGCCGCCAGGCCACCCGCCTGGCCTTCACCATCCAGGATGCCGTGTCGCTGGTGCTGCACGACGATCTGGCGCTGAAGTCGCTGCGCTTCGCCGACGCGGTCCTCGACGAAGCCGCCGAGAACGAGACCGGCGACGACCCGGAACTGCGCCTGGAAACCGACTTCCTGCTGATGACCCAGGTCCTGGCCCGCTCCATCGAACAACTCATCGACTGGCTGGGCGGCGAAGCCTCCCCGGCCGCACCGACACCATGACACAACTGCTTTCCCCCGACGCCTTCGAAAAGATTCGCCCCTACCACGACGACGAGGTGGCCGGCGTTCTCGACCGCCTGGCCCACGACCGGGAGTTCCTCGACGCCATCACCCGCTACCGGCTGCCCCGCCTGTCGCGCCATGCGCCCTGGCTGGCCCGCCGGCTGGCCGCCTTCGCCCTGCAGCGGCAGATGCGCGGCGTGGCCAGCGTCGCCGACTTCCAGTCCCACATCGCCGCCTACATGCGCCGCATGCTGGCCACCACCACCGACGCCTTCACCGTCGAGGGCATCGACAAGCTGGACCCCGAGCGGGCCTACCTGTTCATCGGCAACCACCGCGACATCGCCCTCGACCCGGCCTTCGTCAACTACGCGCTCTACCAGGCCGGGCGCAACACCGTGCGCATCGCCATCGGCGACAACCTGCTGCAGAAGCCCTTCGTCACCGACCTGATGCGCCTCAACAAGAGCTTCATCGTGCCGCGCAGCGCCAAGGGCAAGCGCGCCATGCTCGCCGCCTACCAGACCCTGTCGAGCTACATTCGCCACTCGATCACCGTCGACAACCACCCGGTCTGGCTGGCCCAGCGCGAGGGCCGCGCCAAGGACGGCATCGACCGCGCCGACGCCGCCATCGTCAAGATGCTGACCATGGCTCGCCGGCAGGAAGACAAGCAGGCCGACTTCGCCGAGGCGATCCGCGAACTGCGCCTGGTGCCGGTGTCAATCAGCTACGAGTACGACCCCTGCGACCTGCAGAAGGCCCGCGAGCTGCACGCAGTGCACACCGAAGGCCGCTACGAGAAGGTCGAGTTCGAGGATATCCGCTCCATCGTCGCCGGCATCACCGGCTACAAGGGACGCATCAAGCTGACCTTCGGCACCCCGCTGGAAGGCGGCTTTGCCACCCCCGACGCGGTGGCCGAGGAGATCGACCGCCAGGTGCTGGCGGGCTACCACCTGTTCCCCAGCCACCACCTGGCGCTCGAGGCCAGCGGTCTGGCCCCGGACCTCGTCGACCTGAGCGAGGTCACCGCGGCCGACCGCCAGCGCTTCGAGGAACGGCTGGCGACGGTGCCGGAGCCCCTGCGGGAATGGTGGCTGGCGCAGTACGCCAACCCCGTGCTCAATCGCGCCGGCAGAATAACCAGCGACTGAAAACTGAAAGAAGGACCGGACTCGAGAACTCGGCGAGCGACGGCCAGGCCAGGTGTGATCTCTCGGCAGGTGGTTCATCCGGAGCCTGGCCGTGGGAGCGACTTCAGCGCGATGAACCCGTCATCGGGCCACCGCTGTCGGGGATGAATCCCCTCCCACAGGTGACTCCGGTTAGCCGGCCGGGCCTTTCCGTGAACAACCTGGGTGGGTTTACACAGCTAGGCAAAAGTCAGCGAGGAAGCGGACTGGGCTCGCACGCGAGTTTACTTGCTGCTAAATGAGCATTCCGATCGGACTCGCGCGCGAGCTGACTTTTAACGACGCATGGCCGAGCACAGCCAGTTCCGATCATTTCCGCCAGAACATCGGCGTCAGCAGCACCAGAACCGTCAGAATCTCCAGCCGCCCCATCAGCATGCCCACGCACAGCAGCCACTTCGCCGCGTCGGGCAGGGTGGAAAAGTTGCCCGCCGGGCCGATGATCTCGCCCAGCCCCGGCCCGACGTTGGCCACCGCGGTGGCCGCCCCCGACAGCGCCGTGACCAGGTCGAGCCCCAGCATCGACAGGCCCAGCGCCAGCCCGGCCACGGTCAGGAAGAAGAAGAAGGAAAAAGCCACCACGCCACGGCCGATCTCGTCGCTGAGGATGCTGTCGTTGTAGCGCTGGGCGAACACCCCATTGCTGTGGATCAGAAAGCGCAGCTGGTTGCGCAGCATCAGCAGCGCGATCTGAAAGCGGAAGATCTTCATGCCGCCACTGGTGGAACCGCTGCAGCCGCCGACGAACGTCAGGTAGAAGAACGCCACGATCGCCAGCGCGCCCCACTGGGTGTAATCGTCGGACGCGTACCCGGTGGTGGTGACCACCGAGACGACATTGAACGTCACCTGGCTCAGCGACTCGAAGACCGGCAGCCCGCCGAGCACGCGATAGGCGGTCAGCACGCCGATCGCCAGCGCCAGCAGCACCAGCATGCCGCGCACCTGCTGGTCGCGCCACAGCACGCCCGGCGTGCCGCGCATCGCGCGGATGTAGAGCACGAACGGCAAGGCGCCGCTGAGCATGAACAGCGAGCCCAGCCACAGCAGCACCGGCTGGTGGGCATAGGCGCTGAAGGAGGCGTCGGAATTGGCGAAGCCGCCGGTGGACAGCGAGGTCATCGCCAGCACCACCGCATCCAGCGGCAGCATGCCCGCCAGCCAGTAGCACAGGGTGGCCAGTGCCGTCAGGCCCAGGTAGATGCTCATGGTGGCCTTGGCGATGCCGCGGGTGCGCGGCATCACCTTGTCGGACCAGTCCGAGGACTCGGTGTGGAACAGCCGCATGCCGCCGACCTTGAGGAACGGCAGAATGGCGATCGCCATGACGATGATGCCGATGCCGCCCAGCCACTGCATCATGCCCCGCCACAGCTTGAGGCCGTCGGAGAGTCGCTCGATGCCCACCAGGATGGTCGACCCCGTGGTGGTGATCGCCGACACCGACTCGAAGACGGCATCGGTGAACGACAGCTGCGGCGCCCCCAGCACCAGCGGCAGGCTGGCGAAGCCGCTCACCGTCAGCCAGCTCAGGGTGGTCAGAACGAACATCTGGCGCGGCTTGAGGGCGATGGGCACATGGCGGGTCAGCAGCAGCACGCTTGCCACCGTCGCCAGCACGATCGCCATCGACAGCGCGAAGGCGTGGGCATCCGGGTCCCCCTCGGCCAGCAGCACCAGCCACGGCAGGATCATGAAGGCGGCCAGCACCAGCCACAGCACGGCCAGTACCTTGAAGACCGGTGCCCACGAGCTGAGCGACAGCCGCGGCATCACGAGTGAAGCCATTGCGTTCGTTCCCTTGCGTTCCTGTATGCGGGCGAGGACTATAACGTACAACTGAACTCGCTTCCCGGAAAACACCGCATGACACAAGCCTTTACTCGCGCCGAAGAGACCCGTCTCGCCCATCGCGTCACCATCATCGGCGCCGTCCTGGACACCCTGCTGGGCATCGCCAAGATCCTCGTCGGGCTCGCCGTGGGCTCCGCCGCGCTGGTCGCCGACGGCATCCACTCCTTCTCCGACCTGCTGACCGACGTCTTCGTGGTCGTCGCCACCCACTTCGGCCGCCAGGAACCCGATCACAACCACCCCTACGGCCACGGCCGCATCGAGACCCTCGGCACCCTGCTGCTGGGCAGCGTGCTGCTGTTCGTCGCCGGCGGCATCGCCTGGGCCAGCCTCAGCCGGCTGCTGGCCGGCACCCCGGTGCCCCCGGCCGGCCCCTGGGCCATCGGCCTGGCGGTGGTCGCCCTGCTCGGCAAGGAATGGATCTTCCGCTATACCCTGAAGGCGGCACGACGCATCCGCTCGCGTCTGCTCGAGGCCAATGCCTGGCATTCACGCAGCGACGCCCTGTCCACGGTGGCGGTGCTGGTCGGCCTGATCGGCAGCGAGCTGGGCGCCGGCTGGCTGGACGCGGTCGCCGCGGTGGTGGTCGGCCTGCTGGTGGGCAAGATCGGCGTCGAGCTGCTTTGGGAGGCGGGCCGCGAGCTGGTCGACACCGCCCTGCCCGAGGCGGACCAGCGGCGCATGCGCGAGCTGGCCATGGCGGTGCCCGGCGTGCGCGACGTGCACCAGCTGCGCACCCGTACCGTTGCCGAGCAGGTGCTGCTCGACCTGCACCTGGTGGTGGCGCCGCGGCTGACCGTCTCCGAGGCCCACGAGATCGGCAACCAGGTCTGCCGCGAGCTGTATGCCGCCTTTCCGCGGCTGGAGGACATCACCTTCCACGTCGACCCCGAGGACGACTCCCACGACGCCCGTCCCGATGCCGACGACGGCCTGCCGCTGCGCGCCGACGTGGAAGACGCCCTGGAGCAGGCCTGGGGGCGGCTCGACTGCTGGCAGTCCCGCGTGGCGCTGGACCTGCACTACCTGGACAACCGCATCGATGTCTCGCTGTACATCGACGAGAGCCTCGCCCCGCACGACCTGGATCATCAGGCCAAGCGCCTGCGCCATGCCGGCGAGACCCTGCCCTGGCTGGGCCAGCTGCGCGTGTGGCGCGGGCCGGGACGCGCCTGAGCCTGCGGCCACTCACGCCGGCCTGACGCATCGCCCGACTCGTGGTATCTTGCGCGGTAACGTGATCCGTCGACGGGGAGAAAACCGACATGGCCAGCTCGGAAATGCAGAAAGTCCGTGTCATCAACGAACTGCGGGATTTCATCAAGAAGCTGTTGCAGGATCCGGCGATCCTCGAGCAGTCGCTCGTCATCGCCCGCCAGCGCCTGGATCAGGACAGCGGCCCGGCGGCCCTGGCGCAGATTGCCAACGAGATCAGCGACACCACCAGCATTCATATTCCGGACGATCCGGAGTCTTATTCGGAAGCGGACAAGCTGTTCCTGGAGTTGCTGAAGGAAGTGGTGAGTGAGGAGAAGGCGCTTTATTAATAAATAGGCCGGATTATACCGGCCTAACATTTTCAAAAATCAACCTCTGCACTCAGCAGGCCTGTATTTATCCGCCAAATCTCCACCGGTGCAGTCCCAAGAGATTCTGCCATTAGGGGGTGTTCCTTTAGCAATAGCACCATCATTATCGTTGGGGACAAAAGTTATAGTTTTATCAGCGCCACCAGCAGCAGCAGTGAACGCTACAGTAATTGTACCATTATCTGGATTGATACCTACAGACTTCACATTATTTGTACTTGAAGGTGCAACATAGCCAGAATCAAGCGCTACGCCAGAAGCAGCATTTTCTGCTACAGCAACTTTTGCCCCCGAAGCCAAGGAAAGTCCCTCACTCACACGCGCTCTTACCGTATAATCTTGGTACTGTGGGATAGCTATAGCCGCCAAAATCCCGACAATCGCCACCACGATCATCAGCTCGATCAGCGTAAAACCACCCTGCCCCCGGGCCGTCCGGGTCATCGTCTTCATCATTTCCAGCTTCCTCGAATTCCATGCGTACCGTGTCGGCCCGTTGCCGACGCCCTCCGACGCTATCACAGCCCGGACGGCCTCGTGGACCCTCGCGCGTCAACGCGGCATGAGCCAACGGCCCCGCTCACCTTGACAATCGTCATGCGCGCGGTGGCAGGCCTGCACCACCAGCGTTGAAATAGACTACATTATTTTACACCAGAAACGCCCTGCCGAGAGTACCGTATTTCATGGTGGCACGGGTCGGCATCCTGGCTGATCGGTGCCCCACGCAGGAACGCGACCGCAACGAGAGGCAGAACGCCCGACGCCATGTCTTCCTACCAGCCCCCCTACGCTCCCGATACCGATGACACGCCGCCAGCATCGACGGACGATGCGCCGGTAGCCGGCTCGCCTCTGGCCCGCGCCTCGGCGGGGCATTCGGACGGGCTGCGCGGCCTGTCCCGGCGGCTGATCGCCGAGGGGCGGGTCAGCGAGGCGGCGATGCACCAGGCGGAGGAAGAGGCGCGGGCCAATGAAACCTCGCTGCTCAAGCACATCATCGACACCGGCCTGGTCACCGCCCGGGACGCCACCCAGGCGGCCGCCCGCGAATACGGACTGCCGGTGGTCGACCTCAACGCCCTGCGCCGCGACCGCTTCCCGCCGTCGCGGGGCATGCCGGAAAACGTCCTGCGCCGGCACCACATCCTGCCGCTGATGCGGGTCGAGCATCGCCTCACCGTGGCGGTGCCCTTCCCCTCCACCCTGGCCGCCCTGGACGAGCTGCAGTTCGCCACCGGCCTGTCGGTGGACGGCGTGCTGGCCCCAATCGACCAGCTCGAGCCCGCCGTCGAGAACTACCTGGCCCAGGGCAACGCCGACAGCATGCTCGAGGCGCTGGACGATGCCACCGGCCTCGACGAGCTCGAGGCCGAGACGATTCCGCTCGACGAGGAGCCCACCCTCGACGCCAGCACCGCCGGCGACGACGCCCCGGTGGTCAGGTACGTCAACAAGATCCTGCTCGACGCCATCCGCCGCGGCGCCTCGGATATCCACTTCGAGCCCTACGAGAGCACCTACCGGATTCGCTATCGCATCGACGGCATGCTGCTCGAGGTCGCCCAGCCGCCCTTCAACCTGCGCACGCGCATCGCCGCGCGCCTGAAGATCATGGCGCGGCTGGACATCTCGGAGCGCCGGCTGCCCCAGGACGGCGCCATCAAGCTGCGCCTGTCGCGCAACCGCTCGATCGACTTCCGCGTCAACTCGCTGCCCACCGTGTACGGCGAGAAGATCGTCCTGCGCCTGCTGGACCCCACCTCGGCGAAGCTGGGCATCGACGCCCTGGGCTTCACGCCCGAGCAGCGGGCGATGTACGAGAACGCGCTGGCCGCGCCCCAGGGCATGATCCTGGTCACCGGCCCCACCGGCAGCGGCAAGACGGTGACGCTCTATACCGGGCTCAACCAGCTCAACACCGCCGAGCGCAACATCTCCACCGCCGAGGACCCGGTCGAGATCAAGCTGCCGGGGGTCAACCAGGTCAACGTGCTGCCGCGGATCGGCCTGGACTTCGCCACCGCCCTGCGCGCCTTCCTGCGCCAGGACCCGGACGTGATCATGGTCGGCGAGATCCGTGACCTGGAAACCGCGGAGGTCGCCGTCAAGGCCGCGCAGACCGGCCACCTGGTGCTGTCGACGCTGCACACCAACTCCGCGGCCGAGACCCTGACCCGGCTGCGCAACATGGGGCTGGCCTCCTACAATATCGCCAGCTCGGTCTCGCTGATCATCGCCCAGCGGCTGGCCCGCAAGCTCTGCCGCCACTGCCGCGAGCCCGCGGACATTCCCCGGCAGGTGCTGATCGAGGCCGGCTTCACCGAGGACGAGATCGCCGGCGCCCGGCTCTATCGGCCGGTGGGCTGCCAGCAGTGCACGCTGGGCTACAGTGGCCGGATCGGGATCTACGAGGTAGTCCCGGTCGACGACGAGATCGACCGCCTGATCCTGGCCGAGGCCAGCGCCATGGATATCGCCGCCGTCGCTCGCCGGCAGGGTTACCCGGACCTGCGGCACAGTGGCCTGCGCAAGGTGCTCGACGGCACCACCAGCCTCGAGGAGATCAGCCGCGTCACCAAGGATTGACAGACAGGAATTGCAAAACAGTCCCCGCAGAGGGATGACGAATGGCCGCCACGGCGGCCCTGACGGTACGCAACGCAAGTCGCCCCCCGGGACGCAGGGAACCAGCCATGGCCACGACAACGACGTACGGCTCTCGCCGTGACAAATCGCGCAAGGGACGCAAGCCGCACGAGCGCACCCCCCTCTACCGGTGGCGCTGGACCGGCAAGAACAACAAGGGCAAGAAGGTCGACGGCGAACTGGTCGCCGGCCATCGCGGCGAGGTCGAACGCGAACTGGCCCGACAGGGCATCATCGTCAAGACCATCCGCCGCAAGAGCAGTCTGTTCGGCGGCGTGGGGCGCATCAAGCCACGGGACGTGATGCTCTTCTCGCGCCAGATGGCGACCATGATCCGCGCCGGCGTGCCGGTACTGCAGGCGTTCAGCGTGGTCATCGAAAGCCTCAAGAACCCGGCGATGCGCAACCTGGTGCAGAAGCTGGCCGACGACGTGGCGGCCGGTTCGAGTTTCTCGGACGCGCTGCGCCAGTATCCGCGCCACTTCGACCGGCTGTTCACCAACATGGTGGAGGCCGGCGAGCAGTCCGGGTCGCTGGACCGCATGCTCGACCGGGTCGCCACCTACCAGGAGAAGGTCGAGTCCCTGAAGGCGCGGGTCCGCAAGGCACTCTACTATCCCACGGCGGTCATCGCCGTGGGCATCGGCGTCACCGCGTTGCTGCTGATCAAGGTGGTGCCCCAGTTCGAGAGCCTGTTCCGCGGCTTCGGCGCCGAGCTGCCGGCGATGACCCGCATGACCATCTCGCTGTCCGAGCTGGCCCAGACCTACTGGCTGCCCGGGCTGGGCGCCCTGCTGGCGGCGGCCGTCGCCGCACGGCTGGCCGCCCGGCGCTCCCCGGCCTTCGCCTATCGGCTGCACGCGCTGGCGCTGCGCCTGCCGGTGGTCGGCGACATTCTCGACAAGTCCGCCGTGGCGCGCTTCTCGCGCACCCTGGCGACGACCTTCGCCGCCGGCGTGCCGCTGGTGGAGTCGCTGGAAACCGCCGCCGGCGCCACCGGCAATCAGGTCTACGAACGGGCCGTGCTGCGCATCCGCGACGACGTCTCCAATGGCCAGCAGCTGCACTTCGCCATGCGCAACACGCGCCGCTTCCCGACCATGGCGGTGCAGATGGTCAGCATCGGCGAGGAAGCCGGCTCGGTGGACACCATGCTCAACAAGGTGGCCGACTTCTACGAGGAAGAGGTCGACAACAAGGTCGACGCCCTGACCTCGCTGCTCGAACCCTTCATCATCGTGGTGCTGGGGGTGCTGGTCGGCGGACTGGTGGTGTCGATGTACTTGCCGATCTTCGAGCTGGGCAACGCGATATAGGCAACGGTGCTACTGCGCTCGACGATACGGCGTTGACCTTCATCTCGGCACACTCATTTAGCGCTGCTAAACTCGCGCTGCCTCGATGAAGGTCGCCTTGTCTCGTCTTCGCTCGTGACGCACCTCGACTGCTGCCATGCCAGAAAAGCGCGGCTGTGGTACCGTCTGGCGCCGATGCCCGCCGACGATTAGAAGGAGTTCCCCTTGCCCGCCGATTTTCCGCCCCTGCTGTTGTGGCCGCTGGTCGCGGTGCTGGGCCTGTGCCTGGGGTCGTTCGTCAACGTGGTGATCGCGCGCCTGCCGCCGATGCTGATGCGCCAGTGGCACGAGGAGGCCTGCGCCGCCCTGGACCGCGATCCCGACCCGGAGGTGGCGAAACTGCCCCACCTCAACCTGTGGCGCCCCGGCTCGCACTGCCCGCGCTGCGGAACCGCCATCGCCTGGCACGACAACATTCCGCTGCTGGGCTATCTCAAGCGGCGCGGGCGCTGCGCCCACTGCCGGCTGCCGATCAGCCTGCGTTACCCGCTGGTGGAGCTGGCCGGGGGGGCGCTGGCCGTGGCCGTGGCGGCGATTCACGGGGTCGACCCGGCCGGGCTGGCCCTGCTGGGCGCCTGCCTGACCCTGCTCGCGCTGGCGGTGATCGACCTGCGCACCCAGCTGTTGCCGGACGTGCTGACCCTGCCGCTGCTGTGGGCGGGGCTGCTCTACCAGCTGCTGTTCCAGCCGCTGATGCTCGGCGATGCGGTGCTCGGCGCCATGTTCGGCTACGGCGTTCTCTGGCTCTTCTACTGGGGCTTCAAGCTGATCACCGGCAAGGAAGGCATGGGCTACGGCGACTTCAAGCTGCTCGCCGCGCTGGGTGCCTGGCTGGGTTGGCAGGCCCTGCCGCTGCTGCTGATCCTGTCCGCCGGAGCGGGGGCGGTGGTCGGCATCCTCGCCCAGCTCGCCGTGCCGCGGCTGCGCGGCCAGCCGATGCCGTTCGGCCCGTTCCTGGCGCTGGCCGGCTGGATCGCCCTGCTCTTCGGTGCCCCGCTGCTGGCCGCCTATCAGGCGTTGCTGCTGACGTGATATCCCTTTCCGCCTTCAAAGGGTGTTTACAGGAGGTCCACGACATGACTCCGCCACTGACCATCGGCGTGACCGGCGGCATCGGCGCCGGCAAGAGCGCCGTGGCCAACGCCTTCGCCGCCCTCGGCATTCCCTGGGTGGACGCCGACCACGTGGCCCGCGAGATCGTCGAGCCCGGCGAGCCGGCGCTGGCCGAGATCGCCGAGCACTTCGGCCCCGAGGTACTCGACGCCGAAGGGCGCCTCGACCGTCGGGCCCTGCGCGCCATCGTGTTCGACGCGCCCGACGAGCGTGCCTGGCTGGAGTCCGTGACCCATCCGCGGATCCGCGAACGCCTGCTGACGCATCTGGAACGCCTGCGGGCCGGCGGCGCGCCCTACCACCTGCTGGTCTCGCCGCTGCTGTTCGAGTCCGGCCAGGCGCGCCTCGCCGACCGCTGCCTGGTGGTGGACGTGCCGGAAACCGTGCAGGTCGCCCGCACCACCGCCCGCGACGACGTGGACGAGGCCCAGGCCCGCGCCGTCATCGCCGCGCAGATGCCACGCGCCGAGCGTCTGGCCAGGGCCGACGATGTCATCGACAATCAGGGGGATCACGAGGCGCTCGCGCGCCGGGTGGCGGAACTCGACGCCCGCTACCGGGCGCTGGCCGCCTCTGTCTCCACCGACCAAGGATCACCATGAGCGACGACACCCGCAACCCGACCCGGCAACGCCCGCTGGAAGTGGCCTGCCCGCAGTGCCGGACCCGTGTGGTCTGGTCCACGGACAACCCCTACCGGCCGTTCTGCTCCAAGCGCTGCCGGCTGCTCGACCTCGGCGCCTGGGCCGACGAATCCCACCGCATCGCCGGCGAACCGGCCATGGACGAAGCCGACCTCGATGCGCTGATCGACCGCCTGGAGCGCGGCGGCGATAACCGCTGAGCCTGTAGTCCTCGCTTCGATTCAGGAAGCGCTGAATAAATCGCCGAGCGGAGTGCAGCGCAAGGCGCACGGAGCACAGGAACCGGAGCCTATGGGGTATAGGTGAGGATTCCGAGCACCGCGCAACGAAGCGATGCACCCGCGCAGGCATTTAGTCAGTGTTTCCTCAGATCACGAACAGATCCATGAACTCATGCACCGGCGTGGCCTCCAGCTGCGCCTGGTCCTTGCACAGGCCGAAGATCCGCTCGCAGCGCCCGGCCGGGAAGCGCGTGGCCAGGTTGGCCTGGAACTTGGCCTCGAGCAGCGGGATGCCCTCCGCGCGGCGGCGGCGATGGCCCACCGGATACTCCACTTCCACCTTGTCGGTCTTGCTGCCGTCGCTGAAGAACACCTGTACCGCGTTGGCGATGGAGCGCTTGTCGGCCTCCAGGTACTCGCGGGTATAGCGCGGGTCCTCCTCGATCACCATCTTGCCGCGCAGCTCGTCGATGATCGGGTGCGCCTCGTGGAAGGCGTCCTCGTAGTGCTCGGCGGTCAGCGACCCGAACGCCAGCGGCACCGCGGTCATGTACTGCAGGCAGTGGTCGCGGTCGGCGGGGTTCGCAAGGTGCCCTTCCTTGGAGATGATGCGAATCGCCGACTCGTGGGTGGTGATGACGATCCGCTCGATCTCGTCGAGGCGATCCCTCACCTCGGGGTGCAGCCGCACCGCCGCCTCGCAGGCGGTCTGGGAGTGGAACTCGGCGGGGAAGGAGATCTTGAACAGGATGTTCTCCATCACGTAGGTGGCGTAGTCCTGGGGCACGTTGAAGCGGCGCTGGTCTTCCGGCTTGAGCGCCTGGTCCTTGTTGGTCTTGGAGAACAGCACGTCGTAGAACCCCCACTGCGGCGCGGACAGCACCCCGGGAATGCCCATCTCGCCACGCAGGGCGATATCCGCCAGACGCACCGCCCGCGAGGTGGCATCCCCCGCCGCCCAGGACTTGCGCGAACCGGCATTGGGCGCATGGCGGTAGGTGCGCAGGCTCTGGCCGTCGACGAAGGCATGCGACAGCGCCGAGAGCAGCTGTTCGCGATCGGCGCCCATCAGCTTGGCGACCACCGCGGTGGAGGCCACCTTGACCAGCACCACGTGATCCAGACCCACGCGGTTGAAGGAATTCTCCAGCGCCAGCACGCCCTGGATCTCGTGGGCCATGATCATCGCCTCAAGCACCTCGCGCATGGTCAGCGGCGCCTTGCCGCGGGCGACACGCTGCTGCGAGAGGTGATCGGCGACGGCGAGGATGCCGCCCAGATTGTCGGAGGGGTGGCCCCACTCGGCGGCCAGCCAGGTGTCATTGTAGTCCAGCCAGCGGATGATCGCGCCGATGTCCCAGGCGGCCTTGGCCGGGTCGAGACGAAACGAGGTACCCGGCACGCGGGCGCCGTGCGGCACCACCGTGCCCTCGACGAGCGGGCCCAGGTGCTTGGTGCACTCGGGAAAGCGCAGGGCCAGCAGGCCGCAGCCCAGGGTATCCATCAGGCAGTTGCGGGCGGTATCCAGAGCCTCGGTGCTGTCGATCCGGTAGCCGAGCACGTAATCGGCAATCTGCTGGAGTTCGGCGTCGTAGTCCGGACGCTGGTTCTGTTCAACGTTGGCGCTCATCGTGGTTCCTTGATGTAGAGGGGGCGAAGCCGCATTGGAATTCGTTTCCAAACTCTCGGAATGACGGGCGCCGGGGGCCAAGGCAAAGCGAGGGTCCTTTGCCATGGATGGCAAAGGTAGCGCCCAGGGAGGGGTTTACAGCGCCCTCGCGAAGCCTTGCCGCCGGGAAAGCCCATCTCCTCTGCCGGTTGAGGGGGGCGCTTATTGACGCTGCTCGATCGGCAACCATTCCTGCTTGTCCGGCCCGGTGTAGTCGGCGCTGGGACGGATGATGCGGTTGTTCTCGCGCTGCTCGAAGACGTGCGCGCACCAGCCGGTCAGCCGCGAACAGACGAAGATCGGCGTGAACAGCTTGGTGGGGATGCCCATGAAGTGATAGGCGCTGGCGTGGAAGAAGTCGGCGTTGCAGAACAGCTTCTTCTCGCGCCACATGACCGCCTCGACCCGCTCGGAGACGGGGTACAGCCGGGTGTCGCCGACGTCCTCGGCCAGCCGCTTCGACCAGTGCTTGATGATGGCGTTGCGCGGGTCGGACTCGCGGTAGATGGCGTGCCCGAAGCCCATGATCTTCTCCTTGCGCTCGAGCATGCCGAGAATCTCGCGCTCGGCCTCGTCGGGGCTCTGCCAGTCCTCGATCATCGCCATGGCCGCCTCGTTGGCGCCGCCGTGCAGCGGCCCGCGCAGCGAGCCGATGGCCCCGGTCACGCAGCTGTGGATGTCCGACAGCGTCGAGGCGCAGACCCGCGCGGTGAAGGTCGAGGCGTTGAACTCGTGCTCGGCGTAGAGGATCAGCGAGACGTTCATCACCCGGGCGTGCAGCTCGGAGGCCGGCTTGCCGTGCAGCAGGTGCAGGAAGTGCCCGCCCACCGACTCGTCGTCGGTTTCGGTGTCGATGCGCACCCCGTCGTGGGAGTAGCGGTACCAGTAGTTGATGATCGACGGGAAGGCCGCCAGCATGCGGTCGCTCTGGTCCTGCTGCTCGTCGAAGCTCTCCTCGGTCTCGAGGTTGCCGAGCATCGAGCAGCCGGTGCGCATCACGTCCATCGGATGGGCGTCGGCGGGAATCTGCTCGAGCACCGTCTTGAGCGCATCGGGCAGGCCGCGCAGCCCCTTGAGCCGGGTAACGTAGGCGTCGAGCTCGGCCTGATTGGGCAGCTTGCCCTTGAGCAGCAGGTAGGCGACCTCCTCGAAGCGGGCATGCTCGGCCAGGTCGTGAATATCGTAGCCGCGATAGGTCAGCCCCGAGCCGCTCTTGCCCACGGTGCAAAGCGCCGTGCTGCCGGCGCTCTGGCCGCGCAGGCCGGCGGTGTTGGACGCAGTCTCTGCCATGACGTGTCTCCTTGCCTTGTTATGCTGTCAGCCTCTTTACACAATCCCTGCCCGGGCGCCGGATATGTCCGGCAACCGCCCGGGGCAGCGCTTAGCGATCCTTGTCGAACAGCTCATCGAGCTTGCGCTCGAAGGCGTGGTAATCGAGGAAGTCGTAGAGTTCATCGCGGGTCTGCATCAGCTCGACCACGTCGTGCTGGTGGCCCTGCTCGTGGATGCTGCGATAGACCTTGAGCGCCGCGGCGTTCATGGCGCGGAACGCCGAGAGCGGGTACAGCACCATCCGGCAGCCCACCTCGCCCAGCTCCTGCTGGGTGAACAGCGGCGTGGCGCCGAATTCGGTGATGTTGGCGAGAATCGGGGCGTCGACCCCTTCACAGAAGGCGCGGTAATCCTCGAGGGAATGCACGGCCTCGGCGAAGATCGCGTCGGCGCCGGCCTCGATGCAGGCATTGGCGCGGTCGACGGCCGCCTCGAGCCCTTCCTTCTGGAAGGCATCGGTACGGGCGATCAGGTAGAACTCCGGATCCAGGCGCGCATCGGCGGCGGCCTTGATGCGGTCGACCATCTCCTGCCTGGAGACGATCGCCTTGTTGGGGCGGTGCCCGCAGCGCTTCTGGGCCACCTGGTCCTCGAGATGGACCGCAGCAACGCCGGCTCGACCCATCTCGCGGATGGTGCGGGCGATGTTGAAGGCCCCGCCCCAGCCGGTGTCGATATCCACCAGCAGCGGCACGTCGGTGGCGGCGGTGATGCGCCGGGCGTCCTCGACCACGTCGTTCATGGTGGTCATGCCCAGGTCGGGCAGGCCGAAGGAGGCGTTGGCCACGCCGCCGCCGGACAGGTAGATCGCCGAATGGCCGACCTTTTCCGCCATCAGCGCGGAATAGGCATTGATGGTGCCGACGATGGGCAACGGGCGCTGCGCGTCGAGGGCGGCGCGAAAGCGCGCCCCGGGGGTGAGTCGGGTCATGGTGTCTTCCTCTGGAGGGGGGGCACGGGCGGTTGTTCGGCTTCCTGCTCGAGCACGGCGGCGTAGCGCTTGGCCACGTTCTCGCGGGAGGCGCTGACATGGCGGCGCATCAGCAGCTCGGCGAGCTCCTCGTCGCCCGCCTCGATGGCGTCGACGATGCGATGGTGCTCGACGAAGGCCCGCCGCGGGCGCGCGCCACTGGCACTGAACTGGGTGCGATACAGCCGCACCAGGTAGTAGAGGTCGTCGCAGAGCAGGGTCATCAGCATGCGGTTGTGGCTGCCCTGGACGATGCGATAGTGGAAGTCGAGATCGCCCTCGCGCTGGTAGTAGGCCTCGCCGCGGGACAGGTCCGACTGGCGCTCGTGAAACGCCAGCACCTCGCGCAGCCCGGCGATCTCCTCGGCGGTCATGTGGCGCGCCGCCAGCCGCGCGGCCATGCTTTCCATGGCCTCGCGCACATCGAACAGCTCGAGCAGCTCGCGCATCGTGAGCTTGACCACGCGCGCGCCGACGTGGGGGACGCGCTCGATGAGCCGATGGGTCTCGAGCCGGCGCATCGCCTCGCGCAGCGGCCCTCGCGAAATGCCGTAGGTCTTGGCCAGGCCCGGCTCGGTGATCTTGGTGCCGGGTGCCAGTTCGCCGCGCACTATGGCATCCTGCAGCTGGTTGAATACGCGCTCGGCGAGGGTGCGAACTTCGGGAACGGGAGTGTCCTGCATGTCATGCTCGCCATTGTCGACAATCTGGATTGTCTTGCACTCTAGTCAGCCCGTCGATGAGCGTCAACACCCCGTTTGCTTCCGGCTGTTAGACCTTTGGTGAGTCACCTCTCCGGGGCTTGCAACAGCATTGTCGACAATAAGCGCGCTCCACGATCAACGACGCCGCGCCCCGGTGCCTGATAGAATACGCCCCTTCCCACGCCAGACCGCCGCGCATGACCGACCGACTCGACATCACCCCGCTGCCCTATCACGGCACCCCCATGGCCCGCTTCGCCGCACTGCGCCACCGGCCCGGCGCGGTGCTGCTGGACAGCGGCAGGCCCGAGGCCCCGAGCGGGCGCTTCGACATCCTGGCCAGCGACCCGCTGACCACGCTGAGCGTGGATGCCGCGGGTCGGGTCACGGCGGATGACGGCAGCCCCCTGCCCGAGAGTCCCTTCGCCGCCCAGCAGGCACTGCTGGAACGCCTGCCGAACGAGGTGCCCGACAGCGAGCTGCCCTTCCTCGGCGGCCTGATCGGCTACTGGAGCTATGATCTGAACCGCCACCTCGCCCCTCTCGAGGGCCGCGCCCGCCCTGTTACCGACCTGCCGTTGAGCCGCGTGGGCCTCTACGACTGGGCGATCATCGAGGACCATCAGCAGCACCGCGCCTGGCTGGTGGCCGGCGCCACGCGCCGCGCCCAGGTTCTCGACTGGCTCACCCGGGCGTCCCCGGACGCGGCGCCGTTCGCTCTCGACGCGCCCTTCGCCGCCGAACTCGACCGCGACGCCTACGGCGAGCGCTTCCGCCGCGTGCAGGCCTACATTCGCGCCGGGGACTGCTACCAGATCAACCTGGCCCAGCGCTTCAGCGCGCCCTTCCGCGGCAGCCTGTGGGACGCCTACCAGCGCCTGCGCCGGGCCACGCCCACGCCCTTCGGCGGCTTCCTGGCCTGGGACGACAAGGCCTTGCTGTCGGTCTCGCCGGAACGCTTCATCGCCGTGCGCGACGGCCGGGTCGAGACGCGGCCCATCAAGGGCACGCGGCCGCGGGGCGCCACGCCCGAGGCGGATCGTCGGGAGGCCGAGGCGCTCACCGGCAGTCTCAAGGATCGCGCCGAGAACGTCATGATCGTCGACCTGCTGCGCAACGACCTGGGCCGGGTCTGCCGGCCGGGCAGCGTGCGGGTCCCGCAGCTGTGCGGGCTGGAGAGCTACGCCAACGTGCACCATCTGGTCAGCGTGGTCCGGGGCGAACTGGCCGCCGGCCGGTCGGCGCTCGACCTGCTGGCCGCCGCCTTCCCCGGCGGTTCGATCACCGGCGCCCCCAAGATTCGCGCCATGCAGATCATCGACGAACTCGAGCCCGGCCAGCGCAGCGTCTACTGCGGCAGTCTCGGCTACGTGGACGTGCGCGGCCACATGGATACCTCGATCGCCATCCGCACGGTGGTGGCCGACGGCGATCGGCTGCACATCTGGGGCGGCGGCGGGCTGGTCGCGGACTCCGACGAGGAAGCCGAGTATCAGGAAACCCTGGCCAAGATCACCCGCCTGATGGAGGCCCTCGACGCATGATCGGCCCGCGGAGCGCCCCGTCATGAGAGCCACTTCGCCGAGCGCCAGTGCCGATACGCACGACAGCGTCGCGCGCTACCACGCGCGGCGGCGTCGCCAGCGGCGCCTGCTGGCCGGCATGGCCGGGCTGACGCTGCTCGCCCTGCTGGTGGAAGTGGCCACCGGGCCCGGCGGCTACCCGCTCGACGACGTGCTGAGCGCGCTGCTGACCCCGGACCGGGCCGTGCCCACGCTGCGCGCCATCGTCTGGGAGGTGCGCCTGCCGGTGGCGCTGATGGCGGTGCTGACCGGGGCCAGCCTGGCCATGGCCGGCGCCGAGATGCAGACGCTGCTCAACAATCCGCTGGCCGATCCCTTCACGCTGGGTATCGCCTCCGCCGCCAGCGTCGGCGCCGCGCTGAGCCTGGTGCTGGGCGTGCAACTGGTGCCGCTGGTGGGCCCCTGGCTGATCGCCGGCAACGCCTTCCTGATGGCCATGGCCGCGGCCCTGACCCTGTGGGCCGTCAACCGCTGGCGCGGCGTCGGCGTCCAGGGGCTGGTGCTGCTGGGCATCGCCATCATGTTCTTCTTCAACGCCCTGCTGGGGCTGCTGCAGTTCGTCGCTTCCGCCGAGGCCTTGCAGCAGCTGACCTTCTGGTCGCTGGGCAGCCTGAGCCGTGCCGACTGGCCCGCGGTGGCGCTGGTCGCCGTGGTGCTTGCGGTCTGCGGCATCGGCTTCGCGCGCGGACGCTGGCAGCTCACCGCCCTCGGCCTGGGCGAGGCCCATGCCCACTCGCTGGGCATCGATACCCAGACGCTGCGCCTGCGCGCCCTGCTGGGCGCCTCGCTGCTGGCCGCGGCCACGGTGGCCTGCGTCGGCACCATCGGCTTCGTCGGCCTGGTCGGCCCGCATATCGCCCGGCTGCTGGTGGGCGAGGACCAGCGGGTGTTCCTGCCCATGGCGACCCTGTGCGGGGCCTTGCTGATGAGTGTCACCGCGACGCTGGCCAAGTCCGTGGTCCCCGGCCTGGTGGTGCCGATCGGCCTCATCACGGCGCTGATCGGCCTGCCGTTCTTCGTCTCGCTGATCCTGCGCAGCCGCACGGAGCCCTGGGGATGAGCCTGCAGGTCGACGCCCTGTACTGCCGTCGCGACGGCCGCCCGGTGCTCGACGGCGTCGGCCCGCTCGAGGCCCGTGGCGGCGAGATCACCGCCCTGATCGGCCCCAACGGGGCCGGCAAGTCCACGCTCCTGCGCAGCATCGCGGGCCACCAGCCGGCCGGCGGCGAGATCCGGCTCGACGGCGCCTCGTTGCGCCACCAGCCGCTGGCTCGTCTTGCCCGCCACCTCTATTACCTGCCACCCAACACCGCGACCGCCAGCCGCCTGCCGGTGTTCGAGACCCTGCTGCTGGCCCTGCGCACCCGGGGCTGTCCTGCCGACGCCCCCGCGACCCTCGAGCGCATCCGGACCATGCTGCACCAGCTCGAACTCGACACACTGGCCGAGCGCCCGCTGGCCCAGCTGTCCACCGGGCAGCGCCAGCGCGTGGCCGTCGCCCAGGCGCTGATCCGCGAGCCCCGACTGCTGCTGCTCGACGAGCCCACCAGTGCGCTGGACCTGCATCACCAGCTGCGCGTGCTCGATGACCTGCAACAGCGCGCCAGGCAACAGGGCCAGATCATCGTCATCGCGCTGCACGACCTGACCCTCGCCGCCCGCTTCGCCGATCGGCTCTGGGTGCTCGACCGGGGATGTCTGGTGGCTCAGGGCGAGCCCGGCGAGGTACTCACCGCCGACCTGCTGCGGCGCGTCTATGCCATCGAGGCCGAGGTGGATACCGGCGGCCCGGCCGGCGCCCGCATCACGCCGCTGGCGGCCACCCGGCGACCCGACGGCGGTGGCGGCACGCCCTGACGCCAAGACCGGCGCCGTGGTGCGCGGCGGCCTCTTAGCGCCAAATCATCTAAATGGGTGATTCATACTGAAATTTACGCTATATAAGCATCGAACCAAACATTATTGGGGCGGCCTGTAGCGGCTTTGCTACCGTAGACGCATTTCACGGATTCACGCCCTTCGAGGAGCGCCGCATGACCCTGGATATCGACGCCGTCAACCGAGAACTCGGCCATGACCCCGAGGCCCTGACCCGCTGGGCGCTGGAGCTCGACAAGCGCGCCATCTGCACCACCAACTTCCGACCCTTCGAGGCGGTGATCCTGCATCTGGCGACGCGCTTTCAGCCCGACATCCCGGTGGTATGGATGGACTCCGGCTACAACACCGAGGCCACCTACCGGTTCGCCGACGAACTCGCCCAACGCCTGTCGCTGAACCTGACGATCTATCACCCGCGCCGCTCGCGGGCGCATCGCGAGGCGGTGGACGGCCCCCTGCCGGGAATCGACGACCCGCGCCATGCCGCCTTCACCGAGGAGGTCAAGCTCGAGCCCTTCAACCGCGCCCTGCGCGAGATGGCCCCCGAGGTGTGGCTGACCGCCCTGCGTGCCGAGGACACCGCCCAGCGCGCCCGGATGCAGCCCGTCTCGCTCAACGCCGACGGCCTGATCAAGGTCGCGCCGGTACTGCACTGGACCGCGAAGGACATGTACCAGTACCTGCAGCGCTTCGACCTGCCCAACAACTTCGACTACTTCGACCCCACCAAGGTCGAGGAGAAGCGCGAGTGCGGCCTGCATCTGCAGCACTGACCGATCGCCTGCCCTGAACGACGGAACCCCGCCATGCGCGGGGTTCTCTGCATTCGAGACTCGTCACTCGCCGGGCGTCAGCGTACCGGCAGCTCGAGCCCCTCGAACAGCGCCCGCTCGTGGCGCGGTCCGGCGGCCAGCGCGGCGTCGACCCGGTCGCGGTCGAGATGCGGGGCGAAACGCTGAATGAAGTCGTACATGTAGCCGCGCATGAAGGTGCCGCGACGAATGCCGATCTTGGTGGTCGAGCTCTCGAACAGGTGCCCGGCGTCCAGCGGCACCAGATCGGTGTCGGTCTGCGGGTCCACCGCCATGTGGGCGACGATGCCCACGCCCAGGCCCAGGCGTACGTAGGTCTTGATGACGTCGGCATCGGCGGCGGTGAGCACCACATTGGGGGTGAGCCCCCGGGCGCGGAAGGCCTCGTCGAGCTGCGAGCGGCCGGTGAAGCCGAACACGTAGGTCACCAGCGGGTACTCCGCCAGGCGCTCCAGGGTCAGCTCGCCCAGCTTGGCCAGCGGGTGGTCCTCGGGCACCAGCACGCAGCGATTCCAGCGGTAGCACGGCAGCAGCACCAGGTCGTTGAACAGCTCCAGCGACTCGGTGCAGATCGCGAAATCGGCCTGCCCCGTGCTCACCATCTGGGCGATCTGCTTGGGCGTGCCCTGCTGCATGTGCAGCGCCACGTCGGGGTACTTGCGGGTGAACTCGCTGATCAACGGCGGCAGCGCGTAGCGGGCCTGGGTATGGGTGGTGGCGATCGACAGGCTGCCGCGGCGCTCGTCGCTGTGTTCCTGGGCGACTTCCTTGATATTGTCGACGGTACGCAGCACCTCGCCGGCCAGCTCGATGATCGACTCGCCGGCCGGCGTCACCCGCGTCAGGTGCTTGCCGCTGCGCGCGAAGATCTCCACACCCAGTTCGTCCTCCAGCAGGCGGATCTGCTTGGAAATGCCCGGCTGGGAGGTGAACAGGCTCTGGGCGGTGGCCGAGACGTTGAGGTTGTGCCGGGTGACTTCCCAGATGTAGCGAAGCTGCTGCAGTTTCATGCGCGTGCGACTCCTGACCGCCGCCCGCTATTGCCTTGACATCGACAAGGGAATAATGGGCAGCCTATCAATTACCTAATAGAATATAGGGAGCATCATAGACGCCCGCGCCGACAGCGGCAAGCGATCGCGACCGCGGCGTGCCTGCCGATAGACCGCTCCTATCAAAGGGCTGAACCCAGCGTATTTGCCAGCGGGAGGCTCCAAGGCTACCATCGACCGACTACGCTAGAGTCAGCGCAAGCAATCTGGAGATTCACATGGCTAATAACGTCGATGTCACCACCGCCAACTTCGAGCAGGAGGTGCTGAAGGCCGACAAGCCCGTCCTGCTGAAGTTCTGGGCGCCCTGGTGCGGCCCCTGCAAGATGATGGCGCCGGTGGTCGAGGAAGTCGCCGACGAGAAGGCCGATACCCTCAAGGTCGTCAGCGTCAATGTCGACGATGCTCCGGACATTGCCGCCGAGCATGGCGTGCGCGGCGTACCGACCGTGATGCTGTTCAAGTCCGGCGCCAAGGTCGCCTCGTTGGTCGGCGCCCAATCGAAGTCGCAGCTGGTTCAGTTCATCGATCAGAACGCCTGATCACAACGAGCGCTCGCGTCTCGTAACGCCGCCCCATCCAGCCATGGGGCGGCGTTTTCGTATCCCCGTATCGCGTCAATACTCCCGGCGTCCGCCCAGCATTCTCGCCAGCCAGCGTGTCTCGGGATGACTGTTGAGGGCGATCTTCAGCGTCATGGTCAGCGGCACCGCGAGCAGCATTCCCACCGGCCCCAGGATCCACCCCCATACTACCAGCGACAGAAAGGCCACCAAGGTCGAAAGCCCCAGGGTATGGCCCATCACCCGTGGCTCGATGAGATTGCCGATCACGAAGTTGATGACCAGATAGGCCAGCGCCAGCACACTCGCCTTCGCCAGACCGCCGTCGGGCATCACCAGGGTCAGCATCACGGCCGGCACCGCCGCCAGGGCCGAACCGATGTTGGGAATGTAGTTGAGACTGAACGCCAGCGTTCCCCACAGCAGCGGGAACTGCACCCCCAGCAGCAGGCAGGCGAGATAGATCAGTGCCCCGGTGACCAGGCTGATGACCGTCTTGATCGCCAGGTAGCACTTGAGATTGTGACTGAATTCATTGAAACGGCGCAGACTCGGCACCGGATTGTCGAGCGACTCGGCAACCTTCTCGCGAAAGTCCAGGGTCTCGAAGAGCATGAAGATCACCAGCAGGATGATCAGCACGCTCTGCGACAGCAGGTTGCCGATACCGCCGAGGAACGTCGGCACCATCTGCGTCGCAGTCGTGGGGTCCAGCCACTCCGACATGCGCCGCGGCTGGATGTAGACGCCCATGTTGCTCAACCAGTTGAGCACCGTGAGATAGTGCTTGCGCAGTTGGTCCTCGAGCTGGGGCAACGCTTCCATGAAGGTCGTGAAGCTGCTGGCCAGCAGAGTGCCCAACAGGGTGAAGAAGAGGCAGAGGATCAGCAACGTCAGCAACACCGAGAGACGCCGGCTCACGCCCAGGCGATACAGCCAGTGAACCGGGGCCGTGCAGATCACCGCGATGAACAGCGACAGCAGCAGCGGTACCAACAGATCGGCGCCGAGCTTCATGCCCCCGATGATGACCACCAACGCCGCCAGGGTCAGAATCAGGTTGAGGGGGATGTCGCGCTTTTTTGGGTCAACGTCGTGGTCCATGCTGGCCATCCTGGCAGTTGCGGTGCGCCCATGATGGCGTCATCGCCGTCGGACCACAATCGCCCGACACGACAGCCCCACGCCGGCATCAAACGGCGTGGGGCGATAGCGCAGTGTCACTCGAGGCGACGCTTACTCAGATCGCGAAGCCGCGTGCGAAGTCATCCTCGTCCAGTGCCATCAGCGACTCGCCGCCGGCGCGAATCATCGCCGCATGCGCGCGAGTCCGCGGCAGCAGGCGCTGATAGTAAAAGTCGGCGGTCGCCCGCTTGGCGCGATAGAAGGCCGCGTCCTCGGTGCCCTCCGCCAGCGCCCGCTCGGCGGTCGCCACGGCGCGCGCCCACAGGTAGGCCAGGGTGACATAGCCGGAATAGAGCAGGTAATCGACACTCGCGGCCCCGACTTCCTCGCGATCGTTCATCGCCTTCATGCCCACGGCCAGGGTCAGTTCGCCCCATTCGGCATTGAGCGTCGCCAGCGGTTCGACGAAGGGCTTCAGCACCTCGTTGTCGGCATTCGCCTGGCAGAACTTGTGAATTTCCTTGGTGAAGACCTTGAGCGTCTCGCCCTGACTCATCAGCACCTTGCGGCCCAGTAGGTCGAGCGCCTGGATGCCGGTGGTGCCCTCGTAGAGACGGGTGATGCGGGCATCGCGGACGAACTGCTCCATGCCCCACTCCTGGATGAAGCCATGACCGCCGAAGACCTGCAGGCCCTCGTTGGTGGCCTCGAAGCCCAGCTCGGTGAGAAAGGCCTTGACGATCGGCGTCAGCAGACCCAGCAGCGTTTCGGCCCGCTCGCGCTCGGCAGCGTCCGTGGCGTGGCCAGCCAGATCGACCAGTTGCCCGGTGTACATCACCAGCATGCGCCCACCCTCGGCCAGCGACTTCTGGGTGAGCAGCATGCGTCGCACGTCGGGGTGCACGATGATCGGGTCCGCCGGCTTGTCGGTAGCCTTGGCACCCGACAGGGCGCGCATCTGCAGGCGATCGCGCGCATAGGCCAGCGAGTTCTGGTAGCTCGCCTCCATCAGGCCCAGCCCCTGAATGCCCACGCCGATACGCGCCTCGTTCATCATGGTGAACATGCAGGCCAGGCCCTTGTGCGGCGGCCCGACCAGATAGCCCTTGGCGTCATCGAAGTTCATCACGCAGGTGGCGTTGCCGTGGATGCCCATCTTGTGCTCGAGCGAGCCGCAGGTGACGCCGTTGCGCTCGCCCGGGTTGCCGTCGGCATCGGGCAGGAACTTGGGCACCACGAACAGCGAGATGCCGCGGGAGCCCTCGGGGGCATCGGGCAGCTTGGCCAGTACCAGATGCACGATATTCTCGGCCAGGTCGTGCTCGCCGGCGGAGATGAAGATCTTGGTGCCGGTAATCCGGTAACCGTCGTCGCCCTCGGGAACGGCGCGGCTCTTGATCAGCCCCAGATCGGTCCCGCAGTGCGGTTCGGTCAGGCACATGGTCCCCGTCCACACGCCTTCGACCAGCTTGCTCAGGTAAGTGGCCTTCTGCGCCTCGGTGCCGTGATGGCGCAGCGCATCCGCCGCACCGTGGGACAGCCCCGGATACATGCCCCAGGCCAGGTTGCTCGAGCAGATCATCTCCGACAGGGCCAGACCCAGCGATGCCGGCAGCCCCTGGCCGCCGTGCTCGACCGCCGCGGACAGCCCCGGCCAGCCCCCCTCGACGTACCGGGCGTAGGCGTCCTTGAAGCCCCGCGGCGCCTTCACCTCGCCGCCTTCCAGCCGACAGCCTTCCTGATCCCCGCTCTGGTTCAGCGGCAACAGT
Organism: Modicisalibacter tunisiensis; assembly: GCF_020148005.1. Lineage (GTDB taxonomy): Bacteria > Pseudomonadota > Gammaproteobacteria > Pseudomonadales > Halomonadaceae > Modicisalibacter > Modicisalibacter tunisiensis. Next base: position 3,038,273 of record NZ_JAGXFD010000001.1, read on the forward strand.
ACCTCGCGGGCGAAGCGTCCACCCTCCTCGAGAATCGCCGCGACGATATCGGGCGTCGCCTCCTCGCCACCGGGCAGACGCGCATAGTGGCCGGGGTAATCGAGCACCTCGTTCATGACGAAGTGCAGGTCGCGTAGCGGGGCCTGATAATCGGGCATCCTGGGCTCTCCTCGAATGACTGGGTAACGACCGTACAGTGGCCGCACTAAAACAGTCGTTTGAAACTAGAGTTGCATCTGCACAAAGTCAAGCGTTCGTTTCAATTTCGGGAAGCCTCGTTTCCGCAAGCAACATGACGGAATCAGCTCATGCGGATGCCGCCGTCGAGCCGAATCGTCTCGCCGTTGAGCATGACGTTGGTGATGCCCTGCTCCACCAGCGCCGCATACTCCGCGGCGCGCCCCAGCCGTTTGGGAAACGGCACCGCCGCCGACAGCGAGGCCACCGCGTCATCGGGGATGCCCTGCATCATCGGCGTCTCGAACACGCCCGGGGCGATGCTCAGCACGCGCACGCCGTAGCGCGACAGCTCGCGTGCCAGCGGCAGGGTCATCCCCGCCACGCCGGCCTTGGAGGCACTGTAGGCCGCCTGCCCCACCTGACCGTCGAAGGCGGCGATCGACGCCGTGGTGATCACCACGCCACGCTCGCCGTCCTCGCCCTCGGGCGCGTTGCGGGCCATGGCCGCCGCCGCCAGCCGCACGACGTTGAAGGTGCCGGTCAGGTTGATCGCCACCGTGCGCGCGAAGTCATCCAGCGAGCCCGGATTGCCGTCCCGGTCGAGCAGCTTGGCGACGCTGACCACCCCCGCACAGTGCACGAGCCCGTGCAGACCGCCCCGGGCCACGGCCCGGTCCACCGCCGCCTGCATGGCCGCCGCATCGAGGATGTCACCGCACACCGCCTCGGCACGCGCGCCGAGCGAGGCCGCCCGATCGTTCACCGCCTCGCTGCGGTCGCTCATCACCACCCGGGCGCCACCCGCCACCAGCCGTTCGGCGGTGGCCGCGCCCAGCCCGGACGCCGCACCGGTCACCAGGAACTGCCGGTCACGTATCTGCATCGCCGCTCTCCCCTGTGGCCCTGAACCTGTCGCCCTGAGAATGAAGCTAGCCCGGGATGGCCCGCCCGTCACTCGCGCGTGATCATGGCCACCAGCGCCCGCGCCAGATCTTCCGAGGTGCGCCCTCCCTCGCCGACCGTGTCCGAGGGGTTGTACCAGCGTACCGTCCAGTTGAGTGCCCCCAGCACGAAACGGCGCACCAGAAAGGCATCCCCCGTGACGATCCCGGCGGCGATCGCCTCGTCGATCACCTGCTCCCAGAGCCGTTCGTAGGCATCACGCAGCGGTACCAGCCGCTCCCGCGAGGCCGCATCGAGACGCCGCCACTCGTAGAGGGCGGCCACATGCGCGTTGCGATCGCTGAGCAGGGTTTCCAGGTGGGCGCGGGCCATGGCATGCAGGCGTGCCCGCGGCCGGGGGTCGGCCTCCGCCAGTTCCCGCCGGGCGATGGCCAGAGCCCGTTGCGTGCCTTCCTCGATCACCGCACAGAGGATCTCCTGCTTGTCACGGAAGTGATGGAACAGGCTGCCGGACTTGATGCCCATCGCCTGGGCCAGCATGCGCACCGTGGTGCGATCGAAGCCCGTCTCGACGAAAAGACGAGCCGCGATGCCGACCAGCTCCTTGCGGCGCGGCGAGGCGTTTTCTAGAGTCATTCCTGAACGAGCGCTTGCTTGGTTTCGTCCGAGCAAACCACAGGGGCCGAAGCGGGTCAACGCGCGGCACCCTGCCCCAACCCGCCGCCCAGCCTCGGAGACCGCCCATGAACGCCGCAGACGAGATCGTCATCCTCTCGGGAGCCAGAACCCCCATGGGCAGCCTGCTGGGGAGCCTGTCAAGCATCAGTGCCCCGGAACTGGGCGCCGTCGCCGTGCGCGGTGCCATCGAGCGCGCCGGGGTCGAGCCCGGCGAGATCGACGAGGGCCTGATGGGCTGCGTGCTGCCTGCCGGGCTCGGCCAGGGGCCGGCGCGTCAGGCCCTGCGCCGCGCGGGCGTGCCCGACGCCTGCGGGGCGACCACCGTCAACAAGCTGTGCGGCTCGGGCATGAAGGCGGCCATGCTGGCCCACGACCTCCTGCGCGCCGGCAGCGGCTCGCTGGTGGTCGCCGGGGGCATGGAGTCGATGTCCAACGCCCCGCACCTGCTGCCCGGCGCCCGCGCCGGCTACCGGCTGGGCCACGGTGCGCTCAAGGATCACCTGTTCCTCGACGGCCTGGAGGATGCCGAGAGCGGCCGGCTGATGGGCGCCTTCGCCCAGCAGGTGGCCGATGACCGCGGCTACTCCCGCGAGCGCATGGACGACTTCGCCATCGCTTCCCTGGAGCGCGCCATGGCCGCCGACCGGCATGGCGAACTCGCCGACGAGATCGTGCCGGTGAGCGTGACCTCCCGGCAGGGAACGAGCCGGGTCGAGCAGGACGAGCAGCCCTTCAGTGCCAAGCTGGAGCGCATTCGTTCCTTGCGACCGGCCTTCGGCGAACACGGGACCATCACCGCCGCCAATGCCAGCTCCATCTCGGACGGTGCCTCGGCACTGCTGCTCGCCCGTCGCGATGCCGCCGAGGCGCGCGGCCTGACACCCCAGGCGCGGATACTCGGCCACGCCACGCATTCCCGCCACCCGAGCGAGTTTACCCTGGCGCCCGTCGGCGCCGTCGGCAAGCTGCTCGAGCGACTCGACTGGCACGTCGACGACGTCGACCTCTTCGAAATCAACGAGGCCTTCGCGGTGGTGACGCTGATCGCCATGGACGAACTGAACCTGCCCCACGAGCGAGTCAATGTGTTCGGCGGTGCCTGCGCCCAGGGCCATCCGATCGGCTCGAGCGGCTCGCGGATCCTCGTCACGCTGCTCAACGCCCTGCGCCGGCGCGGCGGCCGGCGGGGCATCGCCAGCCTGTGCATCGGCGGCGGCGAGGCCACCGCCGTGGCCATCGAACGGCTCGACTGAGCCGCCGCTCAGTGGCCCGGATGCGCGAACTCGACCGGCCGGCGCAGACAGAACACCGGGATGCCGGCCGCCGCCACCGCCTCGACCAGCCGGTCGGCCATGCCGGGCTCGAGCACGAACATCACCTCCTCCGGGCGATCGGCCAGCTCGAAGAAGTGTGCCGAATGGCGATGCCCGTCCTCGCCCGCGCTCATCTCGCCGGCGCGCCGCGTCAGCCGAGTGATACCCAGCCCGTGCGCCTCGTCGATCACCGCCTCCAGCGCCGAACGGCCGTGATGACGACGCGACTCCGGCGCCATGAAGATCACCTCGAATCCCTGCTGCCAGGCTGTCATCGTATTGCCCCCGCCAGGTTGCGCATCAGTTGAAAGGTCGCCATGCCCACGGCAGTCATGGCCAGCGAACCGCCGACATGCAGCACGATGCCGGTCAGCGCCAGGCTCCAGCGCCCGCCCTGCAGGGCGGAAAGCATCTCCGCGGAAAAGGTCGAGAAGGTGGTCAGCGCGCCGAGAAAGCCGGTGACCACGAAGAGCCGCCATTCCGGCGCCAGCGGCAGCTGGCCGAACAACGCGATGGCCACGCCGATCAGCCAGGCACCGAGCCAGTTGGCCACCAGGGTGCCGGGCGGCAGCGAGGGAAACAGTGCATTGAGCCACAGGCCGAGCAGCCAGCGCAGGTTGGCCCCCAGCGCCGCGCCACTGCCGATGGCGATGATCGATAACCACATGAGGAAGGACCCTGTCCTGTTGCCGAACATAATCAAGAACGCGAGACGCACAGGATCAGAACGCACGACGCCTGCTGCGCCACCCGGGCGCCTCGCAGGCATCATTAACCGTGAGTACGGTGGTTTGGCGGGCCGGAAACACCGTGCCGCCGGGAGGCATGCCATCTCCCGGGCGATAGGTTTAGCATGCCCTCCCGCGAGGGTTCAAGGCCTGCCGCGGGCAGGCTTGCGATCAGCCGTAACGGCCGGTGATGTAGTCCTCGGTCTTCCTGATGTGTGGATTGGAGAACATCACCCGCGTATCGTTGTACTCGATCAGCTCGCCAAGATGGAAGAACGCTGTGTAGTCCGCAACGCGGGCGGCCTGCTGCATGTTATGCGTGACCGTGACGATGGTGAACTGCTGCTTGAGCTTGTCCATCAGGTCTTCGATGGTCGCCGTCGAGATCGGATCGAGCGCCGAAGTCGGTTCATCCATCAGGATCACGTCGGGTTGCACGGCAATCGCCCGGGCGATACACAGACGCTGCTGCTGACCGCCCGAGAGCGAGGTGCCCGGCTGGTGCAGCTTGTCCTTGACCTCGTTCCATAGCCCAGCGTCTCGCAGTGCGCGCTCGACCAGCTCGTCCTGTTCGGCCTTGCGCCCAACCAGATCATGCATGCGCGGCGCGTAGGCGATATTCTCGTAGATCGACTTTGGGAACGGGTTGGGCTTCTGAAAGACCATGCCCACCCTGCGGCGCAGGGCCACCTCGTCCATCTTTGTCTCGTTGACATCGCGGCCGTCCATCTCCACCAGCCCCTGGATGCGCACGCTCTTGATCAGGTCATTCATGCGGTTGAGGCAACGCAGGAAGGTCGACTTGCCACAGCCCGAGGGGCCGATCAGCGCAGTGACGTTCTTCTGATAGATGTCGATGTTGATGTTCTTCAGCGCCTGATGCTCGCCGTACCAGAGATTGAGATCGCGCACGCGAATGCTCAACTCGTGGTTAGCCTCCTTGTTGCGATTGACCGGCTCGCCCGGCTGCCCCGCCTGGGGTGCGTGAGTCCTTGTGGAATCGCCCGTTGGCACGTCGATGGCCTGCCCCTTCGCCTGGGTAGTCTGTTCGTTGAGCATGAATCGTGTCCTCGAGATAGTCGCCGGCTTACCAGCGACGTTCGAATTTCTTGCGCAGCAACACTGCAGTGGCATTGAGCGTGATCAGCACCGCGAGGAGGACCAGAATGCCGCCGGCGGTCTTCTCGACGAAGGCGGGGCTCGGGTCGCCCGCCCACGTGAAGACTTGCGCCGGCATCACCGTGGCGGCGTTGGTAAACGAGGCCGAGACATCGGGAATGAAGGCCACCATACCGACAATGATCAGTGGTGCGGTCTCGCCCATCGCCTGGGCCATGCCGATGATCGACCCGGTCAGGATGCCCGGCAGCGACAGCGGCAGGACATGATCGCGCACTACCTGCCAGCGTGAACAGCCCACACCGAAGGCGGCCTGGCGGATGCCATCCGGCACACTGCGTAGCGCCGTGCGGGTGGCGATGATGATCACCGGCAGCGTCATCAACGCCAGCGTCAGGCCACCCACCAGCGGCGAGGAGCGCGGCACGCCGAAGAAGTTGATGTAGACCGCCAGCCCCAGAAGACCGAAGAGAATCGACGGGACCGCGGCCAGGTTGTTGATGTTGATCTCGATGATCTGGGTAAGATGGTTGTCGGGTGCGAACTCCTCGAGATAGACCGCGGTCATCACTCCGACCGGGAAACACACAGCCATGGTCACGATCAGCGTCATCACCGTGCCCATCGCTGCCGCGGCGATCCCCGCCATTTCGGGCATCCGCGAGTCACCTGTGGTGAAGAAGGTAGTATTGAAGCGCAGCTCGGCACGCCCCTGCTCGACCAGTCGATCGACGACGCGCTTCTCCTTGGGACGAAGTTCCGAATTGTGCCCCTTTAGATACTGATCGACAGTGCTGTCGGCGATCACCCACTCCATACGCTGCGTGCCGAGCAGCTCTGGATTTTCTTCCATCCGTGATGGAATCAGGCGCAGGTAGCCACGGCTGACCAGCGAGCGCACGTCGTCGCCCACCGCCGCAGGCGGAATCTCCCGGGCCTGCTCACTGTAGTTCACCTCGATCTGAATCTGGGCCTGCTGGAAGGCGGGCAGCCCCTTGACCAGCATGTCGCCAATGAACACCACCAGGAAGGCCGCAGCGAGGATCAGCGCGCCCATCGACATCCGCTTGAGGTTGGCCGAGCGCCGATGTCGCCGCCTGAGCTGGGCGGTGATCTCGTCGAAGGATTGGCTCATGAGTGTAACGAACCTCGTCGTATCACAGAGTGTTGGTGCGGTACTTTTCGCGGAAGCGGCGAATCATCAGTACCGACACCATGTTGAGGGCCAAGGTGACCACAAACAGCACCAGCCCCAGGGCAAAGGCGGACAATGTCTCGGCGCTTTCGAACTCCTGGTCGCCGGTCAACGCAGCGACGATACGCACGGTCACCGTGGTCATGTCTTCGAGCGGGTTGGCGGTCAGGTTGGGACGCATGCCGGCAGCCATCACCACGATCATCGTCTCCCCCAGCGCACGGGAGACGGCGAGCAGCGAGGCCGAGATGATGCCCGGCAGCGACGCGGGCAGCACCACACTCTTGATAGTCTCGCTCTTGGTCATGCCCAGCGCCAGTGAACCCTCGCGCATGCTGTCGGGAACCGCGTTGATCACGTCATCGGACAGCGACGAGATGAAGGGAATGATCATGATCCCCATCACCACACCCGGCGCAAGGGCGTTATTGTAGGAAGCATCGAGGCCGAAGAAGCCGGCGAAGTCGACGATGATCGGCGCCACGGTGATCGCCGCAAAGAAGCCATAGACCACCGTGGGGATGCCGGCCAGCACCTCCAGCACCGGCTTTGCCAGGGTACGGATCCGCGGCGGCGCGAATTCGGCCATGTAGATTGCCGCGAGCAGCCCGACCGGTATCGCCACGAGCATGGCGATCAACGAAATAATGAAAGTGCCTACGAACAGCGGCACCGAGCCGAACTGGGCAACGCTCTCCACCTCGCCGCCGCGTCCGGCCGCGGCGAGGAAACTATCGCCCGGCGCCCAGGTGGTGCCGGTGAGGAAATCCCAGAGGCTCTGCATCTGGAAGAAGCGGATCGCTTCGGAAATGATCGACAACAGGATGCCGAAGGTAGTCACGATCGACACCAGGGCTGCACAGGCCAGCGCCAGGCGAATCACCCGCTCGATGGCCTGACGAGCGTGAAAATCGGGACGCACCTGCATGACCCCGACGAACAGCCCAATGGCGGCAATCACCAGGCTTGCGGCAAGCAGGTAGGGCGTGGGTATCTCAGCACCCAGCAGCAGCATGACGAAGGCACCGACGGCCCCCACCAGAATGGCCGGGCCGGCCGTGGCCAGCACCGAAAACCAGGCGTACTGATCGGGCTGGGCATACATCGCCACCCCTGCCTGGCGCGTGCGCAAAGCCTTGGCGCGCGCCACGACGAATGCGATCAGGCCGAGCACCGCCAGCACCGCACAGAACGTCAGTAAAGTCAGGTTGGACAGCATAATCGGTCTCTTGCTACGGACCCCGCCCCGTCAGCCCCGGAACCAAATGACACTTGGCCCCGGGCCTCGAGGGCCTTTCGGTATGCAAACGGGCCGACGACTCTCGTCGCCGGCCTCGCTTCTCATGGGCGACGCTGACTTACTTGAGGTCGGCCAGTTCGAGCTTCTCGTGGTTCTTTACCTGCTGGCGCTGCATCTTGCGCATGTCTTCCGGCAGCGGGATCAGACCCAGCCCCTTGAGGTAACCCATCGGCCCGATCATCTTCTCGCTCATGAACAGGTTAGCGTACTCGTACATCGCCGGCACGCTGTCGGCGTGCTGGTTCTTGATGTAGAAGAACAGCGAACGCGACACCGGATAATCGCCAGAGCTGATCGTCTCGGGCGTGGGCTCGACACCGTCGATGCTGGCACCAGTCAGGGTGTCGGAATTCTCTTCCAGATAAGAGTAACCGAAAATGCCGAAGGCATCGGTATCCTCGGCCAGACGCTGAACGATCAGGTTGTCGTTCTCTCCAGCGTCGATGTAGGCACCATCCGAGCGGATGTCAGTGTAGGCCTTGCCACCGTAGGCCTTCATGTCTTCAGAGGCGGCTTCCATCACCAGTTCCTCGAAGGCATCGCGGGTCCCGGAAGTGGTGGGCGGTCCATAGACGGAGATCTCGCGATCCGGCAGCGACGGATCAATGTCGCTCCACTTCTTGTAGGGGTTGGCAACGAGCTTGCCATCCTGCGGCACCTTGGCGGCAAGCGCCAGGAAGATCTGCTTACGAGTCAGGTTGATCGGGTCGTTGTCGCTCGATTCGGCGAAGGCAATACCGTCATAGCCGATAGTCGCCTCGGTGATATCGGTGACCCCGTTCTTCTTGCAGCGCTCGAACTCGGAGACCTTCATGGGTCGAGAGGCGTTGGTGATGTCCGGAGTGTCCTCACCGACACCGGCGCAGAACAGCTTCAAACCGCCACCAGAGCCAGTGGATTCGATAACCGGCGTTTGGTAGTCGGTGGTCGCTCCGAACTCTTCCACGACATAGCTGGCAAACGGGTAGACCGTGCTCGAGCCGACGATGCGAAGCTGCTCACGGGCCTGGGCGACACCGACTACGCCCATCACGGCGGCGGCAACGGCAGTGGTCTTCAGGATGCGGTTCATGCGGGTAACTCCTGTCGATGAGAGTGTTCAACCTTCTCTCTGCACAAGATGCCGCAGGAAGATGACAGCTTCGTGACAGCCAACGGACGTGGAACGCCTGTCCGGGAAGCCAGCATCGTTCACTCCCATCCGCGGGGCGAAACGCAAGGCCAGCGGGCTCTTCAGTGCAGCGAGGACCGGGCGGCGCCTCCAGCCCCAGGGTGGCGCCTCCAGCCCCATGAAAGCAGCCAGGTCGGGAGCGTGACAGATCATCACGGTCAAGGAAAGGCCGGACACAGATCGCGCCGCCCCCTGACTCGCTGAGCGTCATGGCGATGCCGGTGCCTGCCGCAGGGCATGGCCAGACAGTACGCGCACTCCGACGTTGCCGATCACCGAGGCACCGACCATGGTCAGCACCATGGGCCAGGCACTGGGAATCTGGAAGGCCCCCACCAGCACCCCGGCCAGCGCGCCGCAGGAGAACTGGATGCTGCCCTGCATGGCCGTCGCCGTGGCGCTCATGTGTGGAAAGTGATCGAGCATTGACGACATGGCGTTGGGACCGATCAGCCCCTGCATGCCGACAAACACCACCAGCAAAGGTACCACCGAGTAGAGTGAATCCCAGCCGAGCGCGAAGACCGCCAGCAGGACGATGCCCATGACCAACTGAATCGCCAGCCCCCAGAGCAGATTGTTCTGTGGCGAGAAATAGCGCAGCAGGCGAATATTGACGCGATTGGACGCCGACATCACCAGGATGTTGGCGCCGAAGACGAAGGGATAGGCCGCCGGTGACAGATCGAAATACTCCATGTAGAGAAACGGCGACCCGGTGATGAAGGCGAACATTCCGGCGAAGGACATCGACACCGCACAGATGTAGCCCATCGCCTCGCGGTGGGCGAGTACGCTGCGATAGTTGCCGAGCACTTGCACGAAGTTCGGCGCATCCGGGTCACGGCCATGGGTCTCCGGCAGGTAGCGGTGCAACAACCACAGCACGAAGCCCGCATAGCCGGCGAGGAAGGCGAAGATCAGCCACCAGTCCGCCAGGTAGAGCAGCGCACTACCCAGTGCCGGCGCCACCAAGGGTGCCAGCATCAAAATCATCACCATGGTCGACAGAACCTTGGCCGCCTCGCGTCCACTGAAGCAGTCGCGCACGATCGCCGCCGAGTTGACCACCGATGCCCCACCCCCCAGTGCCTGAAGGAAACGCAGCGCCCAGAGCATCTCCAGCGAATTCACTTGGGTGATCGCAAGGCTGGTCAGCAGAAAGACCACCACTCCGCCGAGCAGCACCGGGCGCCGCCCCAGCCGGTCCGACAGCGGCCCGAAGATCAACTGGCCCAGGGCGAAGCCGAACAGGAACAGGCTCACCGACAGCTCGGTCAGATGCACGCTGGCATCGACGGTCCTCGCCAGCGCCGGAATGGCGGGAAGGTAGGCATCGATCGCCAGCGGCGCAATGGCGGTATTGGCCGCCACCAGCAGGGCAATCCGTCGTGGGGTGATCGGCGACATACGTTTCCTTACGTCGGTAGTCAATCGGGTCGGGCGCACATCATAGCAGGCCCGGACGATTGTCAGGGCGATGCTGCCATATTAGCCAAACTGCAACACATCCCTGCTAGAACCGACCCGATGCCGCACCCAGAGCGGCACGAAAAGAAATCGAATCATCGCAAGGGTCATTCATGAAAACTCTCGATAATCTGTCCGTCCGCGCGACCTGGACGGCCGTGCTGGCCGTCTTCAGCCTCATGGTGCTGAGCGTCGGCGCTCTGGGCCTGTACGCTAATCACTACAGCCGCCAGACCTTCGGCACGCTCGATCAGATTCATGTCGAGCAATCCTCCGCGCTGGACCGGGCCTATATCGACATGCTGCGCGCCCGGGTGGCGATGGATCGTGCCGCCGCCCTTCTCGCCAAACCCTCCTTCGATCGCCCGGGGCCAGTCATCGAACAAGCCAAGACCCTACTCACCGGTGCCAGCCAGGCCTTCGAACACTTTCAGTCCATCCCACCGCAGCCCGGTCAGGCCAAGGCGACCGAGGCGCTCGCCAAACGTTTCCAGTCGCTGCTCAATACCGGCCTCTCCCTGCAGTTGATGAGCCTCGAGGACAGCGACGTCAGCGGTTATCAGTCGGGGCGCTCGCGGGTCAGCGCGATGAGCCAGGCATTCATGGCCAGCGCCGATGACTTTTTCACGACCTCGCGCCAGCGCGGCAACGCCCTGGTCAGTGCCTTCAACGCCATGAGTGTGCTGCTCGACATCGCCATCGCCGGCGCCCTGCTCGTCAGCCTGGTGCTGGGCGGTCTGATGCTGTTCTGGGTGGCCCGTCACGTGACCCGCCCACTGCGCGACCTGCTGGTACACTTCGCGCAGATGCGCGACGGCGATCTTTCCCATCCCGTCGGGGCACGCGGGACCAATGAGATCGGCCGGCTTTTCCTGGGACTCGAGGAGCTGCGACACAACCTGGCGTCGACGGTGAATGGCGTCCGTAACAGCGGCGAGGCGGTGCATGCACGGGTTCGTGACCTCGCCCAGGGAAACGCCGAGCTCTCCGACGACACCGAATGTCAGGCGACCTCGCTGGAAGAGACCGCCACCAGCCTCGATCAGTTGACCACGACTGTCGCCCACAACGCCGACAATGCCAACCGTGCCAGCGACCTGGCCGCCAACACGGCGCACCAGGCGTACGATGGCGGCCGGGTCATGGACGAAATGACCAACACCATGCGCGGTATCGAGGAGGGCTCCCGACGAGTCGGCGAGATCGTCACGCTGATCGACACCATCGCCTTTCAGACCAACATTCTAGCCCTCAACGCCTCGGTGGAAGCGGCCCGGGCCGGCTCACAAGGGCGCGGCTTCGCGGTGGTTGCCGGCGAGGTCCGCAATCTCGCGGGGCGCTCGGCGACCGCTGCCAGCCAGGTTCGCGAACTGATCGATGACTCCGACCAGCGTGTCGAAGCCGGGGTACAACTCGCCGGCCGCGCCGGCCGGACCATGCAGGCGATCGTCGAGGCCATCGGGCAGGTCAGCGAACTTGTCGGCGAGATCGCCAATGCCTCACACGAGCAGAGCCGCGGCCTCGAGCAGGTCAACACCGCGGTCGCCGAGATGGAAAGCGTAACCCTGGGCAATCGGCGCCGCGCCCTGCAGGCCAGCGAGATCGCCCGGACCCTGCAGAGCGATGCGGACCGGCTGCGCGACAGCGTGGCCCGCTTTCGACTTGCCCCCGACTCGACCGCAGCCGATTCGGGGGCTGACATGGACTCCGCCACGACCGTTTTCGCCAGTGCCGCCACTAGACGCCCTGGCGACGAGGCCACATCAGATATAGCGGTCCTGTCAGACGCTTCAGGATCCGCGAGCCAACCAACGCTGGCATGTGACGACGAGGCACAACCGGCCCCCGTCTGATACCCCGCTCCTACACGGCATCGCACCGGATTCAAGGCGGGAAACAAGAAACCGGACTGTCAACAACGAAGAACGAAGCGGTTGCACTGACGATGTCAGCGGTCAGGATAAGACAGAACTGGCCGCTCAGCCGGTGGGCGAGTTCTGCTGCTGCGTCTCGAGCAGCTCGACGAGCGGCTTGAACTCCTCGCGATTGTGCTCGTTCATGCGCATCAGGATGCGATGGGCCTCCAGGATGCGCTGCTGCAGGCCGGACTCGTCCGCCTCCACTGCCGGCAGGTCGTTGAGCCCGCCCGGCTCGGCGATGGGCGCATTGACCAGGGTGAAGTAGCGCGAGAAGCCCATGACGTCGAGCATGCGGCGCACATCGGGGTGGTCGACGACGATGGTCGGCGGATGACTCAGCCGCCCCTTCACCGCCAGCGCCACCTTGGCCAGAAAGCCCAGGGCCGTCGAATCGACGTTGGTCGCCTCGCGCAGGTCCACGATCACCGCCGTCAGCCCCGGCATGTTGGCGAGACGCTGCGCCTCGTTGTCGAGCGTCGCGCAGAGTGTCAGGCGCACGTCGCCGCACAGCTTGAGCACGAACACGCCGGCGTCGAATGCCGCCTTCAGCCGTCCGTCATTGCTTGTCATGGTCGAAACCGCTCAGCGTCATGATGGTCAGGTCGTCGGGGAGCTCTTCCTGGTGGTCGACATCCGTGTCATCCCGGGCCACGTTCAGCCCGGCCCGCAGCCCCTCGATGTCGTCACTCGCCGCGACGCGCCGCTTGAGCTCGTCGAGCCGGGCGCTGAGTGTCTCGCCGGGCAGGCACTCGAGCACACCGTCCGAACACAGCCAGAGGCGGAAGTTCGCGGGCAGGTCAAGCCGATAGGTGGGGTAGGCAAGGCCCGGAAACAAGCCCACCGGCATGCCCTCCCCCTCGAGTACCGTGATCCCGTCATCGTCCTTGAGCAGCGGCATCGGCAGCTGGGCGCCCAGCGAGTAGTGCAGGCAGCGCTCGGTTCGATCCAGCACGCCGACGAACAGCGTCACATGCTTGCCGATCCCGGTGTCCAGCAGCTCGTGGTTGAGGCGCGCCAGCCAGCTGGCCGGCAGGGCCTCGGGCGACTCGCCGTGCCACTCCTGCAGCCAGCGGTTGCACAGGTACTTCAACAGCACCGTGACGAAGGCCGACGATGCCCCGTGCCCCGACACATCGGCGAAATAGAAGGCACTGTAGCGCGCATCGAAGCGCAGAAAATCCAGAAAGTCGCCCGACAGATACAGCGACGGCTCCAGCCAGTAGTCGCAGCGCACGCCGTTGAGCACGAGCGGGGTGGGCGGCAGCATCTTGCGCTGGACATGGCCGCCCGCCTGCTGATCCAGGCGCAGCATGGCCAGATGCGTCTCGAGATTCTCGTTGAGCTCGACCAGCCGCGCCCGATCCCGGGCATGGGCCTCGGCTAGCCGCTGGTGCTCCACGGCCCGAGCCACCAGGCGACGCAGCACGTCACCGTGACGCAGCGGCTCGACGAGGTAGTCGACCAGCCCCGAGTCCACGGCGTGGAGCAGTTCGTCGTCGAGGCGCGACTCGGTCACCACCACCGTGGGATGACGCTTGGCCAGCGCCGTCCATTGCCGGCTGGGTATCGCGCGGACATGCGCGACAACCAGTTCGACGCTGTCCGGCAGGTCCTCGAGCCGCTCGGCCGCGACCACGGCCAGGTGCCCCTTGCCGAGGGCCGCGGCCAGCGCGTCCCGGTTATCGCCCGGCAGGTCGAGCAAGCCAATCAAAGTGCGCGGTTTGTCCATGGGTCGGACTCTTACTCGGCGAAATCACCGGATTCGAAATCGAAGTCGTCGGTCGCGAACGGATCCTTGCCGGTCTCGCCATCGTTGACCTCGAAGCGTCGCCGCTGCAGGTAGGTGTCACGCAGGAAACTGTAGCGGTCCCCCTGAATCAGCGCCTCCTCATCCAGCACGCTCGCCCGGTAGTTGATCACGTCGAGCGCACGAATACCGTAGCGGGTGCTGTCCTCCTCGACATAGGTCACAGGGTCGGTATACCAGTCCACCGGCAGGCCACCGGCATGACGCAGCGTGCGTCCCCCCAGCAGCGGCAGCACCACGTAGGGCCCCTCGCCGATCCCCCATGCCGCCAAGGTCTGGCCGAAGTCCTCCTCGTGCTCGGTCAGCCCGAAATCGGTCGCCGGATCGAGAAAACCGGCCAGCCCCAGGGTGGTGTTCATCAGGAAACGCCCGGAGGCGACCCCGGCATTGGCCCACTTCCACTGCAGCGCGCTGTTGAGGATGGTGCTCACCTCCCCCAAGTTGGAGAAGAAGTTGCCGACCCCCTTCTGCACCGGCTGCGGCGTGATGAAGTTGTAGCCCTGCGCCGCCGGCTTGATCGCATAGCGATCCAGCACCTGATTGAAGGCGAAGACCTTGCGGTTGAACCCTTCCCAGGGGTCCTGCGGGTTGGCGGCGACGTTGCCCTGGCTGGCACACCCGGCCAGCATCAGCCCTGCCGCAACCCCCAGCGCGCCCTTGCCCCATTGCGTCATTCGTTCACCTTGCGTGCGTTTATCTTACGTAATATCACACTGCCGGCACTGTATCCGGCTCCGAAGGAACACACCACCCCCAACGCGCCATCCGGCAGGTCGTCGTGATGGCGGTGCAGGGCGATGATCGACCCGGCCGAACTGGTGTTGGCGTATCGGTCGAGGATCACCGGCGCTTCCTCGGTCGACGCCTCGCGGCCCAGCACGCGGCGGGCGATCAGCGCATTCATGTGCCGATTGGCCTGATGCAGCCACAATCGCGAGAGCGCCTCACCGCCCAGCTCGAGTGACGCCAGGTGCGAGACGATCAGCTCGGCGACCATCGGACACACCTCCTTGAAGACGCGCTTGCCCTCCTGGACGAACAGCTTGTCCGCCGCCAGCGGGTCGCTGTCGGTGACCCGGTTGAGAAATCCGGCGTTGTTGCGGATGGCATTGGAATAGCGGGTCATCAGCCGGGTGCCGAGGATGGCGAAGCGCGTCGGCGCCACGGCGATGCTGTCGGCCTCGACCACCACGGCGGTAGCGGCATCGCCGAAGATGAAGTGGCTATCGCGGTCGCGGAAGTTGAGGTGCGCCGAGCAGATCTCGGGGTTGACCACCAGCGCGCGCTGCACGCTGCCGCTGCGCACGGCGTTGGCCGCGGCATCGATGGCGAAGGTCGCCGAACTGCAGGCCACGTTCATGTCGTAGGCATGCCCCCCGGCCCCCAGCGCGGCCTGCAGCTCCACCGCCACGGCGGGATAGGCCCGCTCGAGGTTGGAACAGGCAACGATCACCAGCTCGATGTCCTCGGCGGCGACACGCGCCCGATCCAGTGCCTCGCGCGCCGCCGCCAGCCCCATCTCGGCTTGGTGAGAAAGGTCATCGTCGCCTCGCTCGGGCAGCTTCGGCCGCATTCGCGCGGGATCGAGAATGCCCTCGGCATCCATCACGTGGCGGCTGTGAATCCCCGATGCCTTGACGATAAACTCGCTGCTCGAGTGGGCCAGCGGTTCACGTTCACCGCGGGCGATGGCCTCGGCATGGCGCTCGTTCTCGCCGTCCACCCAGGTGTTGAAGGCCGCCACCAGGGCATCGTTGCCGATGGCCTGCGACGGCGTGTAGAGCCCGGTACCACTAATCACGGCTTGTATCATTGTGGTCTCCTCGCGACGACGCTGCGCCGCCCTGGAAACGCCCGCTCAGCCCGGGCGCTTTCCGGTGATCTCGGCCCAGTGCCGCTCGAGCCGCTTGACGGACACCGGCATGCGCGTGCCCAGTTGCTGGGCAAACAGTGACACGCGCAGCTCCTCGATCCACCAGCGGAACTCGAGCAGCGCCGGGTCCTCGTGACCGCCCCGCCGTTCGGCCTCGCGGCGTTGGATCAGGCGCGACTCGAAATCCTGAACCTCCTGCATCAGCATCTGGTCGCGCATGCGCTCCCGGGGCGCCTTTTCCAGGCGGATAGCGGCCGCTTCCATGTATCGGGGGTACTCGGCGATCCACTCCCCCGCCTCGCGGATGAAACCGGGATGCACCAGCCGCTGCATCTGCGCCTTGAGGTCGTTGTAGACCAGCGCCAGGGACAGGCTGAGATTGCCCTTCATCGCCTTGGTCACCGCCAGGTGGCCCTCCAGCGCCCGCTGGACGATCGGCAGCAGCGATTCGCCATACGCCACCAGATCGGCCCGGCGCTCCTCGATCCGGGCCGCCAGTGCCTCGCGGGAGCGCGGCAGCGGATCGACGGCGATTTCGTGCAGAAAGACGGCCTCCACCACGTCGTCGACGAGCTGGCGCTTGCTGCCGATCTTGGCGAACAGCAGCGCACAGCGCTCGATCCCCGGCAACTGCCGCAGGGCCTTGACCTGGTCCGGCAGGCGCTGCATGGCCAGCCGCTTGACGCCATGGCGATGCGCCTCGAGGGCCCTGGCGGGATGATCGAACAGCTCGACGGCCAAGGCCGCGTCCCGGCCTTCTACCAGCGCCGGATAGGCTTCGACCCGGATGCCCGCCTGGGTGGTCGTGCGCGACTCGGCCAGCGGCGTCTCGGGCAGATCCTCCAGCGTCTCCGCGGTGTCGCCGGCGACATCCAGCGCCCGGGCGCCGGCCGTCGCCGCCTCGGCGAAGCGCTTCTCGAGGGCCGGCAGGTCCCGACC
Organism: Modicisalibacter tunisiensis; assembly: GCF_020148005.1. Lineage (GTDB taxonomy): Bacteria > Pseudomonadota > Gammaproteobacteria > Pseudomonadales > Halomonadaceae > Modicisalibacter > Modicisalibacter tunisiensis. The sequence continues at coordinate 3,054,868 of NZ_JAGXFD010000001.1, forward strand.
CTGCCCCAGCACCCGCCCTTCGTGGTCGACCACGCGCAGGTTCATGATCAGGTGCGGCTCGAGCTGATCGGTCCGCCAGTCGTCGGGAGCCAAGCGCAGGCCGGTCTTGACGCGCAGGAACTCACCGAGCGCCTCGGTCAGCGGGATGTCGTCGGGCGTCAGCGACTCCAGTGCCGCATCGACCCAGTCGGGAATCGGCACCACCTGGCGGCGCACCGACTTGGGCAGCGACTTGAGCAGCGCGATGCACTTCTCGCGAAGCAGCCCCGGCACCAGCCATTCCAGCCGATGGCGGGGAAGCTGCGAGAGCATCGCCGCCGGTACGGTCAGCGTCACCCCATCGTCCTCGGCCCCCGGTGCGAAGTGATAGCCGAGCGGGTAACTGACCCCGCCCAGCGTCAGGGTGTCCGGATACTGCGCGGCATTGACCTCATCGGCTTCCCGCGCCATCAGCGCGGCCTTGTCGAGCTTGAGCACGTTCGGGTCGTCCCGCTCCGCCTGGCGCCGCCAGTGCTCGAAGCCCTTGCCGTTGACGATGTCCTCCGGCAGCCGCTGATCGTAGAAATCGAACAGCGTTTCCTCATCGACAAGGATATCACGCTTTCGCGCCCTGTCCTCCAGATCCTCGACCTCGTCGATCAGCGCCCGATTGTGGGCGAAGAACGCGGCCCCGGTGCGATACTCCCCCTCGACCAGAGCCCGGCGGATGAACAGCTCGCGGGCCTGCGCCGGGGCGATGGGGCCGTAATGCACCTTGCGCCGGTTGACGATCGGCAGCCCGAACAGCGTGACCTGCTCGAAGGCCACCACCTGGGCGCGCTTCATCTCCCAGTGCGGTTCGCTGTAGTGGCGCTTGACCAGGTGGCCGGCCAGCGGCTCGATCCACTCCGGCTGGATGCGGGCGACATCGCGGGCGAACAGCCGCGAGGTCTCGACCAGCTCGCCGGCCATCACCCACTTGGGCGACTTCCTGGCCAGCCCCGAGCCGGGGTGGATCACGAACTTGCGGTTGCGCGCGCCGAGATACTCGCGATTCTCGACGAGCTGGCCGAGGTTCGACAGCAGCCCGGCGAGCAGCGCCTGGTGAATCGTCGCATAGGCATGGCGGTGGGCCTCGCGGTCCACCCTGGCCTCGTCGCCCGGCACGCGTGCCGGCAGCTGGCCGGCGGCCGGCACGCTGATGTCCATGTCACGCAGCAGCTGGCGCAGCTGGCGGAAGGTGTCGTGCCACTCGCGCAGGCGCAGGTAGCTCAGGTAATTGTCGCGGCACCAGCGGCGCAGCCGGTTGCCGGAAAGCGACTCGCGGGCTGCCTCGAAGCCGTGCCAGAGGTTGAGCCAGGCGATGAAGTCCGAATCCGCATCGTTCCACTGCTGGTGCTTCTGATCGGCGGCCTGGCGCTTCTCGGCCGGGCGCTCGCGCGGGTCCTGGATCGCCAGGGCGCTGACCACCACCAGCACGTCGCGCAGGCACGCCTGCTCGGCGCCGGCCAGCACCATGCGCGCCAGGCGCGGGTCGATCGGCAGGCGAGCCAGACGGGCGCCCAGCCGGCTCAGGCGATTGTCCGCGTCGACCGCGCCGAGCTCGAAGAGCAGCCGGAAGCCGTCCTTGATGAAGCGCGAGTCCGGCGCGTCGACGAAGGGAAACGCCTCGATGTCGCCGAGCTTGAGCGACAGCATCGACAGGATCACCGAGGCCAGGTTGGTGCGCTGGATCTCCGGCTCGGTGTACTCGGGACGGCCAAGGTAGTCCTCCTCGCTGTACAGGCGGATGCACACGCCCTCGGCGATACGCCCGCAGCGCCCCTTGCGCTGGTCGGCGCTGGCCTGGCTGACCGGCTCGACGGGCAGGCGCTGGACCTTGGCACGGTAGCTGTAGCGGCTGATGCGCACCAGCCCGGGATCGATCACGTAACGGATGCCGGGCACGGTCAACGAGGTTTCGGCCACGTTGGTGGCGAGCACGATGCGCCGCCCGGTGTGGGGCTGGAAGACCCGGTTCTGCTCGGCATTGGACAGCCGCGCGTAGAGCGGCAGGATCTCGGTGCCGCGCAGGTCGGCGCGCCGCAGGGTGTCGGCGGTCTCGCGGATCTCGCGCTCACCGGGCAGGAAGATCAGCACGTCGCGCGGGCCGGAGTACCAGCGCTGCTCGCGCTCGACGGCCTCGATCTCCTCCACCGCGTGCAGGATGCCCTCCTGCAGGGTGCGGTCCTCCTCGTCGTCTTCCTCGCGCACCAGCGGGCGGTAGCGCACCTCGACCGGGTAGGTGCGCCCGGAAACCTGCACCACCGGCGCCGGCGTGCCGTCGTCGCGGGCGAAATGCCGGGCGAAGCGATCGACGTCGATGGTCGCCGAGGTGATGATGATCTTCAGATCGGGCCGCCGCGCGGTCAGCCGCTTGAGGTAGCCGAGCAGGAAGTCGATGTTGAGGCTGCGCTCGTGCGCCTCGTCGATGATGATCGCCTCGTAGCGGGACAGGTCCGGGTCGTGCTGCGTCTCGGCCAGCAGGATGCCGTCGGTCATCAGCTTGACCAGGGTCGACTCGTTGGTCTGGTCGGTGAAGCGCACCTGGTAGCCGACCTGCTCGCCCAGCGGCACCGCCAGCTCCTCGGCCAGCCGCGAGGCCACCGAGCGCGCCGCCAGCCGCCGCGGCTGGGTGTGGCCGATCAGCCCGCGCCGCCCCAGCCCCAGCTCCAGGCACAGCTTGGGCAGCTGGGTGGTCTTGCCCGAGCCGGTCTCGCCGGCCACCACCACCACCGGATGCTCGCGCAGCGCCGCCAGGATATCCTCGCGCTTCTCCGCCACCGGCAGCGCGGGAGGATAGTCCAGCGTCACCGGCAGCGCGCGACGCCGTTCCAGCCGCGCCCGGGACTCGGCCAGCCGGGCATCGATCTCGCGCAGGGCGCGGTCGATCGGCTTGCCGTCACGGGCGCGCCGGGTCAGCCCCTCGAGGCGCCGGCCCAGGCGGTGGGCATCGCTGAGCAGCGCACCGTCCAGCGCGCGCTGGCGGGTGATCAGGGCCTGTTGACGGGAGAGTGCGGGGTCGGAGGTGGTGGTACTCAAGGCAACCTCATCGAGTGGATCACGACGCGACTTGCCCCGAGAAACCTCGGGGCAAGCCAGTCATTATATCCCTCACGGTCGGGGATGTCCGGGGTCAATCGACAATCCGGCACCCCACCGCCTGGCAGGCCGCCATGGAGCCCAGGCAGTTTTCCACCCGTGTGAAGCCGTGACGCGTCAGCAGGGAGGCGGCGACCGCCGCCCGCTTGCCGCTGCCGCAGAAGGTCACGATCGGCACGTCTCGCGGCAGTTCCTCCAGGCGATCGGCCAAGTGGCCGAGATAGATATGCGTGGCATCGGGCAGGTGGCCGGCCTGGTACTCGTCGATGGCCCGAACGTCGAGCAGCAGGAAATCATCCCCCTGCGCATAACGCTGCTTCAGCGTCGCCGCCGAGACGGTCGGCACCACCCCGTAGTCGGCGCCACTCGCCTCCCAGGCCGTCATGCCTGGGGTCAGATAGGCTTCCACCCGGTCATAGCCCAGCCGATACAGTTCACGCAACGCCCGGTCCAGGTCGGCGTCATCGTCCAGGACCAGGCCCAGCGGCGTCTCGTAGGAAACCAGCCAGCCGATGTAGCCCGGGGCGACCGCCGTGGGCATGGACAGGCTTCCCGGAATATGCGCCCCGCAGAATGCCTCGGGCGTACGCAGGTCGAGCACCGTCAGGCCCTCGTCACGGCGCTCGCCGAAGGGACCGGGGGGCAAGGCAGCCGGGCGCGGTAGCGCATCCGGCTCGACGCCCCGGTCATTGAGCGTCTCCATGCGCCGAAAGTACGGCGGCTGGTAATGGTGTTCCCCGCTCTTGGCGCGAATGAACGCCTCCCGCTCGAGCTGCAGCCGGGGATTGAAGCGTCGCTCGTAGCCCAGGGTGGAGAACTCGCGATCGGCCATGCCGCCGCCACACACCGACCCCGCACCATGGGCAGGATAGAGCTGAACCCCGTCGCCCAGCGGCAGCAGCTTGCCGAACAGGCTGTCGTAGAGCTTTTCCGCCATCTCCTCACGGCGATCCGGGTAGAAGTCGGTGCGCCCCACATCGCCGATGAACAGCGTGTCCCCCGTAAAGACCGCCACGGGTGCCTCGCTGAAATTCCTGTCGGCCAGGGTCAGGGAGATACTGTCGAAGGTGTGCCCCGGGGTCTCCAGTACCGTGAGTCGGGCCTTGCCGATATCGAACGACTCCCCCTCCTCGACCGGCCGCGCATGATCCACCTGACCGCCCCGGCCGTGAAAGACCTCGGCCCCGGTCACGGCAGCGAGGCTGCGCGACCCCACGACATAATCCTCGTTGCGGTGGGTCTCGAAGACATGCGTGATATTGGCGCCCTCCCGCCGGGCCACCTGGAGATAAACATCGACATCCCGACGGGGATCGATCACCGCGGCCGCATTGCCATCGATCACCATGTAGGACAGATGAGCCACACCGTCTGACTTGATCGTCTCGATACGCATCGGTCACTCCTTGACTCGTCGCCGGGGGCGGATATCACCCCCGCTCTGACGACTCTGGTGGTGCCGAGGCGTCGTTTCAACACCGGCGTGCCATTCGTTTCGCGCCGACGGGCGGGCCGGCCCGGCACTCAGGACTGCGTGTCGTCATCGCGCAGCTGGCGGCGCAGCACCTTGCCGACGTTGGTCTTGGGAAGCTCGTCACGGAACTCGACGAACCTGGGCACCTTGTAGGCGGTAAGTTCCCGCTTGCACCAGACCCGCAGCGTCTCGGCATCGAGCGCTTCCCCGCGCGCGACCACGAACAGCTTGATCGCCTCGCCCGTGGCCTCGTCGGGGATGCCGATCGCCGCCACCTCGATCACGTCGGGGTGCCCCGCGACCACATCCTCGATCTCGTTGGGATAGACGTTGAAGCCGGAGACGATGATCATGTCCTTCTTGCGATCGACGATGCGGATATAGCCGTCCTCCTGCAGCACGGCGATATCCCCGGTGCGTATCCAGCCCTGCGTGTCCAGGGTGCGCGCGGTATCCTCCGGGCGATTCCAGTAACCCTTCATCACCTGCGGCCCGCGCACACAAAGCTCGCCGGGCTCGCCGCGCGGCAGACCGGCCCCGTCCGGGTCGATCACCTTGACTTCGGTTCCGGGTACCGGCTTGCCGATCGTTCCCAGCTGGATGGCCGCCGGTGGATTGAACGAGACGATCGGCGACGTCTCGGTCATGCCGTAGCCCTCGGCCACCGGACAGCCGGTGACCGCCTCCCAGCGCTGGGCGACCGCCTTGGTCAGCGCCATGCCCCCGGAGATGGTCAGCTTGAGCCGGGAAAAGTCGAGGGCGCGGAAGTCCTCGCGCTGGCACAGCGCATTGAACAGCGTATTGAGGCCGACGAAGCCGGTGAAGGGCTGCGACTTGAGCGTCCTGACGAAGCCGGCGATGTCCCGCGGGTTGGGAATCAGCACGCTGTGGTTGCCGGTCTCCATCATGAACAGGCAATTCACCGTGAAGGTGTAGATATGGTAGACGGGCAGCGGTGCGATGACCGTCTCGCAGCCCTCGCCCAGCACATCGCTGATCACCGCGCGCGCCTGGAGCATGTTCGCCACCAGGTTGCCGTGAGTCAGCATGGTGCCCTTGGCGGTGCCGGTGGTGCCGCCGGTGTACTGCAGGGCGGCAATGTCGTCGCGCCGGCGCGCCACCGGCCGGTGCGGCTGCCGCGCGCCACGGCCCAGCACATCGCGGAACGTCAGGGCATCCGGCAGATGGTAGCGCGGTACCAGCTTCTTGACGTGCCGCACGGCCAGATTGATCAGCGGCCGCCGCGGAAAGCCGTGCAGGTCGCCCAGCTGGGTCACGACCACGTGGCGAATCTCGGTATCGGCGAGAATGGACTCGAGCTTGGCGGCCATGTTGGCGAGGATGACGATCGCCCGGGCCCCCGAGTCGGTAAACTGGTGACGCATCTCGCGCTCGGTATAGAGCGGGTTGGTGTTGACCACCACCAGCCCGGCGCGCAGCGCGCCGAAAACCGCCACCGGAAACTGCAGCACGTTGGGCAGCTGAATGGCGATGCGGTCCCCCGGCGCCAGGTCCGTCTCGTGCTGGATCCAGGCGGCGAAGTCGGCCGAGAGGCGGTCGAGCTCCCGATAGCTCAGGGTCCGGCCCATGCAGCTGAAGGCCGGCCGCTCGGCAAAGCGCCCCACCGAGGCGGCGAAGACATCGCAGATCGACGCATAGTCGTCCTCGCCTTCCAGGGGCGGGCCGGCGAGAATGAAGTCGTTGGCGTGCTGACTCATGGGCGGGTCTCCGCAGGTTCGCTCGACATCGGTCGATACGCTGTCTTGTTGTCGCGACCACCTTAGCGCAGGCCCGGCGCGCTGTAAAACGACCGCTTGAAACTAGCGTTCCACCCTCTCGCCGTGCGAGGCAGCCGCCGGAGCCGGGCTGTCACTCGCGTAACGGGCGACGATCTCGCCATCGCGCCAGACCAGCAGCTCCCCCGGTTGCATGCGCACCCACGCCTCGTTGGCGGTCAGCGGCTCGGTCGCCATCACCGACACCACATCGTGGGGCGTGGTGTGCTCGGCGAAGTCGACGGTCATCTCGGCGTCGCTGAGCTGGGCGCGTCCGAACGGCGCCCGCCGGGTGATGTGAGCCAGCTTGGTGGAACAATAGCCGAACAGGTAGCGGCCGTCCGACAGCAGCAGGTTGAATACCCCGAGTGCCCGGAGCTGCTCGCACAGGGCGTGCAGGGTCGACCAGAGCGTCTCGGGATCGCCGGGCGGGTGCGGAAAGTGCCGGCGCAGCTCACCGAGCAGCCAGCAGAAGGCATGTTCGCTGTCGGTGCCGCCCACCGGCTGATAGAACGCCAGCGGCAGGCTTTCCCAGCCTGCCAGCTGCCCGTTGTGGGCGTAGCACCAGGGGCGCCCCCACATCTCCCGGGTAAAGGGGTGCGTGTTGGCCAGGCGCACGCCGCCCACGTTGGCCTGGCGAATGTGGCTGATCACCACATGGGACTTGATCGGGTAGTCGCAGATCAGCCGCGCGATGGGCGAATCCACCGATGGGTGGGGGTCGCGGAAGTCGCGATACCCCCCTTCCTCGTAGAAGGCGATGCCCCAGCCGTCACGATGTGGCCCGGTGCCGCCGCCGCGCTGCAGGAACCCGGCGAAGCTGAAGCAGATGTCGGTGGGCACGTTGGCACTCATGCCCAGCAGTTCACACATGGGGTTCCTCCCGCTTGACCGGACGCCGCCGCGCACGCGCACGACGCCATGCATACACGCCCAGCACCAGAATCAGCAACAGCACGCCCCACACGACCCAGGCCAGCGGGTCGTCGCGGCGTTGCTGCACATAGTGCCGCAACCGGGGCGGCACCGCCTGCCACAGCGCCTGGGCCTCGTCGGGCAGATGCGCCAGCCAGTCGTTGACCGTCGCCGCCGGCCCCCGGGCCGCATCGGTCGGGGTCTCGGCGTCCGTGCCGGGGGCCGGCGCCAGGACCTCGGCGCGCCCCGGCGGGCGGTCGAGGCTGGCCCCGTCGAGTCGGGTGGACGCCCCGGGGTTGAGACGGATCACCGGCAGGATCACGTGGTGCGTGCGTCCATTCAGCGTCATGTCCGCCGTCACCGTCAACGGCACGGAAACATCGGTGTCGAGCGTCGGCAGGTCGATGCGCCAGCTCGTCGCCCCTGTCTCGACCACCGGCAGGGAATCGCCCTGCAGCGTCGCCGACAGCTGTGTGTTATCGGCGTTCAGCCGCGGGTGCTCGGCGCGCAGCAGGACGCGCTTGCCGTCCTCGGCAACGCGCGCGTGGATCGGCGCCAGGATGTTGACCGCCTGTCGGCGTTCGCGCACCAGCTCATCGTTGCGGGCGACCACCACCAGCCGGGCGTTGCCGGTCACCTGCGGCGCCGGCAGCACCCCACGGTAAAGGTCGCCCTCTTCGGCCAGGGCGACCGACTGGCGCAGCGTACCGTCAATGTCGCGCAGCTCGGCACGCAGGGCCAGGGGCGATTCGGGTACGGCCCCGTCCGGCGTGGTGACACGGGCCTCGATGGGCGTCTCGAAGCCCTGATAGAGGGTGGCCGGCAACGGGCCGGTCCGCAACGCCAGCGGGGAGTCGACGCTCACCCGGCTGTCGGGACCGACCTCGCCCTCGATGCGCCATTCGCCGGCGTTCGGCGACGGCACATGGATGATGTCGAAGCGTGGCTGATGCTGCCAGCGTATCGAGCCGGGATGCACATCGACCGAATAACGCTGGCCGTCCGGCGCGACCAGCGTCGGCGCCGGCGAGCCGGGATCGTGAAACAGCAGCGCCGAAAACCCGTCGACCGTCTTGTCGATCGGGAAGCGCCCCTGCGCAAGAGGGACCTGGTCGCGCGGAAAGATGCGCTCGACCACATCCATCAGGGCACGCAGCAACGCGTCGGGATCCTCGGCCACTGTCGCCAGCCCACCGGTGCGCCGCGCCAGCGTCTCGAGCAGGTCGCGGTCGGCGTGGGCGGAGAAGGCAATGGCGTCCACCACGACGCCCTCGTCACGCAGCCGCGGGGCGAGTTCCTCGATCAGCCGCCGCCGCGACGCCGCATCCCGCGCCGCCTTGTCCGCACCACCGGGGATGTCGACCATGCCGTCGGTCAGCAGGATCACATGGCGCGGCCCTGACGTTGGCTCGGCGTCGGCCGCCCGGCGAATGGCCGCTTCGATGTCGGTGTACTGCTGATACGCGGCCAGCGCCGGCTTCAGGGCCAGCGCCTGCTCGCGCCAGGCGTCATCGACCGGCGCCGGCGGCAGGGGGTTGTCCACCTCACTGCCGAACGTCCACAGTCCACCTTGTGCCCCCGATGGCAGCAATCCCACGAACAGCTCCAGGGCACTGCCGCTCAGCCGCTCGGGGTCGTTGCGCTTCATGCTGCCGGAGACGTCGAACACCAGCCGGACATCGGCATCCCCGCGCGGCGACGCCGAGCGCTGGGCTTGCGCCGACGCGCTCAGCAGCAACGTCACTGCCAGCGATACCGTCATCAACCATTGCATGCGCCGTCCTCAGCCGATCACCGGCTCCTGGCGGGCCTGCGGTGCGTCGCTGCTGCCGCCTCCCGGACGGTCGCCGTCGTCCTCGGGGCGCCGATCGCGACGCCGGAACCAGACCGCCAGCGCGGCCCCCGCCCCGGCGCCCAGCGCACAGCCCAGCAGTACCAGCGGCAACGCCTGGCCCAGTGCCGCCTGATCCTTCTGCAGGAAGGCGATCCCTGCTACCACGACCGAGGGCGCCATGCCATGATAGTTCGACGCCTTGTCCAGCAGCGGCAGCGTAAAGCTGCTGGGCATCCAGATCAGGCCGGCGACCAGGCCGGTGATCGCGAACCGCGGCAGGCGTGGCAGCCAGCGTATCGACAGATAGCCGGCACCGAGCACCACCAGGGACAATGCCACGTAGCTCAGCCACAGCAACGGCATCGAGTCGGAAATCAGCATCGTCTCACCTTACGTCCTGAATACATTGTTTCATCATGGTACACCGCGTCCAATGAAAGCACAGCCGCTCTCCTCTCACGCAGGCCCATCGCCGGCCGTCATCCATCGCCGCGCCGAGGACCCGCACTGGCACTGGCTCGAACAGCGCGACGACCCGGCCGTGCGCGCCTTCCTCGACGCCGCCAACCGGGAAAGCGACGCCTGGTTCGCCCCTCTCGAGCCGCTGGTCGAGGCCCTCTACGAAGGCCACCTGGCGCGACGCGAACTGGCGGTGAGCGGCTTGCGCACGCCGCTGGAGCGCTACACCTACTGGAGCGAAACCGCCGCCGAGGCGGACTATCCAGTCTGGTGGCGTCACCCCAACGGCGATGCCGAACACCCGGAGTGCCTGCTCGACCTCGAGGCCCGGGCCGGCGACCGGCACTTCCTGGAACTCGGCGACCTGGCGATCTCGCCCGACGAGACCTGTCTGGCCTGGACCGAGGACACCCGCGGCGACGAGTATTTCGACCTCTTCGTGCACGACTTGCCAGCGGGCAAGCCCCGTCGCGTGCTCGAGGGCATCGGCCCGGACCTGGTGTGGGCCGAGGACAACAAGCCCCGTCGCGTGCTCGAGGGCATCGGCCCGGACCTGGTGTGGGCCGAGGACAACCGGACCCTGCTGTTCACGCGCTACGATGACACCCAGCGCCCGGCCAGCGTCTGGCGGCTGGACCTCCGGGCAGCCGGCGCCGCGCCGATCTGCCTGTTCGAAGAGGCCGACGTGGAGTTCTGGGTGGGGCTGGGCAAGACCCGCTCGAAGCGCTGGCTGGTGCTCGAGACCGCCTCCAAGGACACCGCCGAGTGCCACCTGATCCCCGCCGATGCCCCGGCCACGCTGCCGCGCTGCGTGCGCGCCCGCGAGCCGGGGGTGGAATACGCCGTCGACCATCGCCCGGGCGGCTTCTACGTGCTGCACAACCGCCAGGCGCCGCATTTCCGCCTGGATGTGGCCGACGAGGCCGACCCCGGGCAGTGGCGCCCCCTGCTCGCCCATCGCGACCACCATACCCTGGAGGGCGTCGATGCCTTCGACTGGGGGCTGGTAATCACCGAGCGTGACCACGACGCAGCCCAGGTTCATCTGCGCATTCTCGCCCTCGACGGCCTCGCCACACCCCGCGAGGATTACCGACTGGCGCTGCCCGACGCCCCCTGCAGCCTGGCGCTGGGCGACACCCCCGACTTCCACGCCCGGCGGCTGCGCGTCCGCGAGGAATCCTTCACGCTGCCGGTGCGTTGGGTCGAGCACGACCTCGACCACGGCACGCAGCGTCTGCTCAAGGCCCAGCCCGTGCACGGCGACCTGCAGCCCGAGCAGCTGGAGTGCCGCCGCCTGTGGGCCACCGGCCACGACGGCGAGCGCATCCCGGTATCGGTGGTAGCACGTGCCGACTGCTGGGCCGAGGGGCCGATGCCCACCCTGCTCTACGGCTACGGCGCCTACGGCGAGGTACTCGACCCGTGGTTCTCGATCGCCCGGCTGGAACTGCTCGCGCGGGGCGTGGCCTTCGCCGTGGCCCACGTGCGCGGCGGCGGGGATCGCGGCGAGCCCTGGTACCTGGCCGGCAAGCTCGAGCACAAGACCAACAGCTTCCGCGACTTCCTCGCCGCCCGCGAGGCCCTGGTGGAGCACGGGGTCGCCGACGCCGAGCGCATTGCCGCCTACGGCGCCAGCGCCGGCGGCCTGCTGGTCGGCGCCAGCCTCAATCTCGACCCCGGGGCCTTCTGCGCGGCGGTGCTCGACGTGCCCTTCGTCGACGTGCTGCGGACCATGGAAAACCCCGACCTGCCGCTGACCACGGCGGAGTACGGCGAATGGGGCAACCCGGAGGAGCCGGCGGCACGCCGGCGCATCAAGGCCTACTCGCCGCTCGACAACCTCTCGGACCAGGCCTATCCGGCCATCTTCCTGCAGGGCAGCTGGCACGATTCGCGGGTCCCCTACTGGGAACCCGCCAAGCTCTATGCCCGCCTGGGCGAAATGGCCGCCCGGCGCGACGCCGCCGAGCGACGCCCGTTACTGCTGCGCACCGACATGACCTCGGGCCACGGCGGTGCCTCGGGGCGCTTCAAGGCCTGGCACGACAATGCCCGCCAGGACGCCTTCCTGCTCTGGGCACTGGGGCTTGCCGAGACAGAGCGGGTGGAGGAATGAGCCAGGGGGAGCACTTGCCCCGCACGGCGTGCGGGGGCGACGTCGCCCCGGCTACTCGGGCCGGGGCGCCTCGTCCTCGGGAGACAGGATGGCGATGATGCGATCCTCCCATTCGGCTTCCGGCACCTCCGCCTCGGACACCGCATAACCGGTGACGCTGATGCCGGCTCGGCGCACGCTGTCCGGGTCGCCGGAGACCAGCGGGTGCCAGTCGGCCAGCCCGCGCCCCTCGTACAGACGCCGGTAGGCGCAGGACTCGGGCAGCCAGCGAAACGCGGCGATGCGCTCCAGGGTCAGCGGCACGCAGCCGGGCACGCGCTCGCTGCGGTGGGGATAGTCGCTGCAGCAGCCGTTCGGGATGTCGAGCAGCTGACAGGCCACGCCGAGCGTCGCGATGTCGCCGCTCTCCTCGTCCTCGAGCTTGAGCAGGCAGCAGCGCGCACAGCCGTCGCACAGCGCCTCCCACTCCTCGCGATCGAGGGCCTCGAGCGGATAGCGCTCCCAGAAGCGTTCGCGCATCAGTAACGCGCCTCGGTCGGCGCCCGGTACAGATCGAGCAGGTACTCGTCCCGGGCCGGCGGCATCTGCAGGTAGAACCCCTGCTCGGCGATGGCCTCGATCACCCGCGCGGCATCCGCCCGGGCCAGCTTGCGCTTGCCGTCGAGCAGCAGCGTCATCACCGGCTGCGGCGTGCCGAAGCGCTCGAGCAGGGCCTCCGGCACCGGCTCCAGGCCACGCCGCTTGTCGATGTACAGATACATTTCGTCCCTGCGCGGGCTGCGCAGGATTTCACACAGGACTCGCTCCATGGCTCTCACTCTTCTACCGGCGTATCGATCGTTTCCAGCGCCTGTGCCAGCTCGGCTCCCAGCAGCTCGCCGCGCCAGCCACCGGGCAGCGCCAATGGCTCGCCGGCGAGATCAGCGGCCACCAGCGCCTCCAGGTCCCGGCGCCGAGCCAGTACCTCCGGCGCGATGCCCAGGGTCTCGGCCGTCTGCGCGACGACGCGCTTGAGCGCCTTGAAGCGTCGCTTGAACGGGCCGCCGAGCGGCGACGGCAGGGCCGCCGGCAGCGCCGACGTCTCGAGGCCAGCCGCGTCCTTCACCAGGGCCAGCAGCGTCTCGCCCTCGCGCTTGACCAGACTCGGCTTGACCCCTTCCACCGCCGCCAGCTCATAGCGGTTGGCGGGCATGGCCTCGGCGATGGCGAACAGGATCCTGTCGCTCGCCAGCCAGTTGCGCGGCAGGTCACGCCGCCGCGCCTCGGCCTCGCGCCAGGCGGTCAGGCGCTGATAGGCGGCGATCGCGCGCGGCGCCAGCCGCCACAGCTGGCGATGCCGGCGATACCACTCGCCATCGCTTGCCGCGCTGCGCCCCGCCTGCTCGACCAGGCCGCGGCAGTCGGCTTCGAGCCAGGTCAGGCGCTCATGCGCGACCAGCACCTCGCGCTGGGCGGCCCAGACCCGCGGCAGGTAGATCACGTCCAGCGCCGCATAGCGACGCTGCGCCTCGGACAGCGGGCGCGCCAGCCAGTCGGAGCGCGTCTCGTCCTTGGGCAGGGCGTCGCCGGTCCACTGCTCGACCAGCCGCTGGTAGCCCATGGCCGGATCCTCGGAAAGCAGCGACTGGGCCACCTGGGTATCGATCAGCGGCTGGACGGTCACGCCGGTCCAGTGGCGAAGCACTTCCAGATCCTCGCTGCTGGCATGCATCAGCTTGAGCGGCCCGGTCTCGCCCAGCAGCTCCCGGACGGCGGGCGTCGCCGACACCGCCACGGGGTCGATCAGGTAGGCGACATCGCCCCGCGACAGCTGAATCAGCGCCGGCACGGGATGAAAGCTGGTCTCGCGGAAGAACTCGGTGTCCACGGCCACGCAGGCGGCATCCGCCAGCTGCGTGCAGACGGCATCGAGGGCATCGGGCGTGTCTATCCAGTGATGGATCGGTTCCAGGGGCATGTAGAGTCTCGGGTTGCAAAGACAGGGGGCTCACTCGCCGTTGAACGGCAGTCGCCCGTTGAAGGCGCGGCTCAGGGTTCCACCGTCGACGTACTCCAGCTCGCCACCCATGGGCACGCCATAGGCGAGACGTGACAGGGTCAGCCCTCGCTCGCGGATCTGCTCGGCGATGTAGTGCGCGGTCGCCTCACCTTCCACCGTGGGATTGGTGGCCAGGATGATTTCCGTGATCCCGCCCTCGTCGAGCCGCTGCTCGAGCTGGTCGAGACCGATGTCCTCGGGGCCGATGCCGTCGAGCGGCGAGAGATGGCCATGCAGCACGAAGTAGTGGCCGCGATAGCCCCCGGCGTCCTCGATGGCCAGCATGTCGGCCGGCGACTCCACCACGCACAGCAGCGCGGCATCGCGCCGCGTGCTGCGACACAGCTCACAGACCGGTTCCTCGGTCAGCGTCCGGCAGCGGCGACAGTAGCCGACCTGTTCCAGCGCCTCGCCGAGCACCGCCACCAGCCGACGGCCGCCCTCGCGGTCACGCTCGAGCAGGTGCAGCGCCATGCGCTGGGCGGTGCGCGGCCCCACGCCGGGCAGTACCCGCAATGCCTCCAGCAGGCGATCGACCAGTGGCGAAAAGCTCATGACACTCCTTGGCTCGGGGCGCGCCGGCACGACACGACGGTAACGGGACGCCCGCGTCGGAGGGCGCCGGGAAGGCGCCGCCACCCCGCGGGCGACGGCCGGGAACCGCGGTTCAGAACGGCATCTTGAAGCCCGGCGGCAGGTTCAGCCCTTCGGTGGCTTCCTCCATCCGGGCGCGAGAGGTGCTTTCCACCTTGCGCACCGCGTCATTGACCGCGGCGGCCAGCAGGTCCTCGAGCATCTCCTTGTCTTCCTCGAGCAGGCTGGGGTCGATGTCCACCTTGCTGACATCGTGGCGGCCGTTCATGGTCACGCGGATCATCCCGGCACCGGCCTCCCCGGTGACTTCGGCGCGGGCGATCTCCTCCTGCACCTTCTGCATCTTTTCCTGCATTTCCTGGGCCTGCTTCATCAGGTTGCCCATTCCGCCATTGAACATAAGTCACCTCGATCGTGATGGCTTGCCGGCCGCAAGCCGGCAAGAAAGTCAGTCGGACGCCGCCTGGGGCGACACGCTCTGCTCGATCAGGCGCGCGCCGAAGGCCTGCTCGAGTTCCTGGATATGCGGGTCGTCGCGCAGGGCTTCAACCGCCTGGGCATGGCGCTGTCGTGTCTCGCGCTCGCTGCGCGCCTGGGGAGTCTCGAGCTCCGCCGGCAGCTCACCGGGCTCGATGACCACCCGGCGCTCGATGCCGGCCTCGGCCAGTGCCCGGCGGATACGCTCGAGGTGGACATCGGCCAGCAGCATCGCGTGCCGGGCATCGAGGCGCAGCTGCAGTCGCTCGCCGTCATCCGCCTCGACCACGCAGTGCGCCGCCAGGTTGCGGGTCAACCCGGTCAGGGCCAGCGTCTCGAAGCGGTCCAGCCAGCGCGCATGATTCAGTCGCTCCGCGGCCTCGTCCGGCACGTCGTCCGCTTCGAAAGCGGCTGCCGGGGCGACCGGCTCAGAAACGGACGGCGCCGCAGGTGACGGGGGAGCCTCGTTCGCCGCCACATCCGGCCCCGGTTCCGGTTCCGGCTCCGGTTCCGGCTCCGGTTCCGGTTCCGGTTCCGGTTCCGGTTCCGGTTCCGGTTCCAGGACAGTCTCGCTCCAGGGCGGTGGCGGCGCCTCGGGCGGCGCCGCCGCCGTGGGCGCTTCCCCGGGGGCTTCATCGGCCACCGGCATGTCGGGCGGAGGCGCGGCCGGGGCCGGCGTCCCGGCCGCGCCTCCGCCTTCGGCGTTGCCTGCGCTCCCCGCGGCGACCTCACCGCGCAGCGGCAGCGGCGTCTGGGGCGGCTTCGGCACGCCCTGCGGGCGGAAGGCCAGCATGCGCAGCAGGGTCATCTCCAGCGCCGTGCGCGGCTCCGGCGCGCTGTCCATGTCGGCCCGCCCCTGCAGGCCGATCTGGTAGTAGAGCTGGACATCCTCGGCGGTGAAGCGCGCGGCAAGCGCCAGCAGCTCGTCACGGTCACCATGGCCGTTGTCGAGTGCCTCGGGGACCATCTGGGCGATCGCCAGACGATGGAAGACGCCGGTCAGGTCATCCAGCACCCCGGCGAAGTCGGGCCCCTGCTCGGCCAGCGACGCCACCTCGCCGAGCACCCGGGCGGCATCCACCTCGGCCAGTGCCTCGGCCAGCGCCAGCAGATGGCGGTGATCGAGGGTGCCGAGCATCGCCGCCACGTCGGCCCGGCGCAGCTGGCCCTGGCCAAAGGCGATGGCCTGGTCGGTCAGGCTCATGGCGTCGCGCATCGAGCCCTCGGCGGCCTTGCCGAGCAGCCACAGGGCCGGCGTCTCGTAGGTCACCGCTTCGGCCTGCAGCACGTGCTCGAGATGCTCGACAATACGCTCGGGCAGCATGTTCTTGAGCGAAAACTGCAGGCAGCGCGACAGCACGGTTACCGGCAGCTTCTGCGGGTCGGTGGTCGCCAGCAGGAACTTGACGTGGGGCGGCGGCTCCTCGAGCGTCTTGAGCAGCGCATTGAAGCTGTGGGTCGAGAGCATGTGCACCTCGTCGATGAGGTACACCTTGTAGCGCCCCTGGGTGGGCGCGTACTGCACGTTGTCCAGCAGCTCGCGGGTGTCCTCGACCTTGGTGCGCGAGGCCGCGTCCACCTCGATCAGGTCGACGAAGCGCCCCTCGTCGATGTCGCGGCAGGTGTTGCAGGTGCCGCACGGCGACGAGGTCACGCCCTGCTCGCAGTTGAGGCACTTGGCGAGAATCCGCGCCAGGGTGGTCTTGCCGACGCCGCGCGTGCCGGTGAACAGGTAGGCGTGGTGCAGACGGCCCTGATCGAGCGCATTGATCAGCGCCCGCTGAACGTGCTCCTGCCCGACCAGTTCATGGAAGGTGCGCGGCCGCCACTTGCGGGCCAGTACCTGATAGCTCATGCAGCGCGGAAGTCCTTGCGGCTGGAAACCGGGTCGACCCAGGGCGACCCGTTGAGAATGCGTGACATGGCTTCATTCTAGCGATTCGCGACAAGGGCGGAAAGCCGCCCGACATGCCCTGTCACCCCGCCGGAGTATCAGCCGCCCTGACGCTGCCGATCGAGCCAGCCGCCGCACTGGGTGCCGACCCCCGACCAGTCGTCACCCAGCCGGCACACGAACAGCACGTCGTGACTGCCGATCAGCTGCATCAGCGTGCGTCGCAGCACGGTGGCATCCTGGTCGGTACGGATCAGGCACTGGCCGTCCATGGCCCAGCAGTGATCATGGGCTTCCAGATGGTCGTAGAATGCCCGGTACTCGCGGGCCTGATAAAGATCGTAGCTGATGGAAAATATGCCCATTGGGTCAACCTGCGTACAGAAATGGGAAATTTCATGACGCAATTTTTACGAAGCTTTGTCAGCGTCGTGGGCACGATAGCATTCGAGGGGGCGGGGTCAATGTCTGCGACGGAGATGCCGAGCACGGGGCCGCGAGGAACGGGCAGGATAACGCGGAGGGCAGAACGGGAGGCGGCCCCGCCAGCCGCATCCCGGCACACGCATCCACCACTACCGTTGCTCCCTTCCGGGCCTGGCGGGGTTTGCGGCTTCGCGTTGCGGGAGGACCGACAGGGCCACCACAATGGGATCGGCGTTGATGCGCCGATGCATTCGAGGCTAACTCGTTGAATGCGAAATTGTTTCGCCACGCTTGCCTCGAGCGCCGCAGCACTATAACAGTGCGGACCCGGCCCCGCAAGCCCGGAAGGGGCCATCCATCGACACCGGGGTACACGGCAAATTTCGTCTAGGCTGAGTAGAAGTCACGAACGCGACTCACTGGTCAAGGAGAAAGCACCATGAACAAGAACCCCGACAAGGGCTACGTTGCGCTGCTCGGCTGGAGCCTCAACGCTGTCGAGGCGGCCGAGAACTTCGACCGACGTTACGTGGTGGTCGCGCCGGACTGGGCCGAGGACTACTGCAAGCAGCACGACATCCCCTATGTGCCGTGGAACTTCGAGCGTCTCAACGACCGCTCCATGGAGATCGCCGAGACCCTCAAGGAGATGGGCGTCAACGTGGCGATTCCGCTGTTCGAGGAAACCGTGGAATGGGCCGGCGCCATCAACGCGGTGCTGCTCGACAACCCACGGCTCTACGGTCAGGCCCTGCTGCTGCGCGACAAGGCGCTGATGAAGCGGCGCGCCCAGCTCGGCGGCATCCGCGTGGGCATCTTCGAGGAAGCCCACGACAAGGACGATGTCATCCGCTTTCTCAAGCGCGTCAACCAGACCCTGCTCAAGCTCGACGGGGACCCCAACGACCCCATTCACCTCAAGGCCTTCGACAAGGCCGGCTGCCTGGGTCACCGGGTGATCCGCACCCCCGACGAGATCGATACCATCCCCGAGGAGGAGTTCCCGGTACTGATGGAATCGCACCTCGATGGCTGGGAGTTCGCCGTCGAGGCCTGGATTCACAACGGCAAGATCGCCTTCCTCAATATCTCGGAGTACGTGACCCTGGGCTACTCGGTCTTCGTTCCCGCCTCGCCGGAACTCGAGAAGTACCGCCCGCAGATCACCGCCCAGATCGAGAAGCTGATCAAGGCCTTCGACATCGATTTCGGGCTGATCCACCCCGAGTACTTCGTCACCAGCGACGGCGAGATGTACTTCGGCGAGGTGGCCTACCGTCCGCCCGGCTTCAAGGTCTTCGAGCTGCTCGAGCGCGCCTACGGCTTCAATGCCTACCAGGCGACCATCCTGGTCTTCGATCCCAAGACCACCGACGATGAGGTCAAGGCCTTCTTCCCGAAGGAAGTCGTCGACGCCAAGGGCTTTGCCGGCTGCTTCGGCGTCTATCCGCGCCGCCGCGTGGTCAGCCGCCTGGAGATTCCCGAGGAAACCGAGGACCACCCCTACTTCGAATCCCACGAACTGACCGCCCCCCTGGAAGAAACCGTGACCAAGCGCACGGCCTTCGGCACCCACTGGGGGCTGATCTACTTCTTCGGTGACGATCCCCACACCCTGCGCGATCTGCTCAAGCATCAGGAAGAGCTCGACTTCTATGTATAATCGCGGCACATCTTCGGGGACAAGGAGTCCGCGTGACGACTCATAATGGTGAACGAACCACGGACGCCGGCAGGCTGGACGGCCTGCTGGCCAAGCTGGACGAGGCGACCGCGATACTCGCCGATGCACGGGACTTCGCCAAGCCGGGCAAGGCCAGGCGAGTCTACGACACCGCACGGCGCGTGATGCTGCTCGACGGCGGCTGTGCGGCCATCGAGGCGCGGGCGCGAGCCCTCGAGGAAGCGGGGGCCTTCAACGGGTCCGACTGGGCCCACCCGCAGATCCTGATCCCGTCGCTGACGCCGCATTCGCTCGGCAGCGGCGACGCCGACACCGTGGTGCTCGAGGCGCTCAGCGAACTGCGCCTGCTGGCGGTCGCGCGCGGCGCCTACGAGCATCCGCTGATCTCCGCCGAGCAGGCGCATCACTACCTGACCCAGGTGCTGGCGATCAACCTCGAACTGCTGTTCACGGCACCCAGCGAGGCACAACGCGAGACCCAGGGGCGGCTGGCGCTGATGACCCGCCAACTGTTCAGCCACCTGGCCGAGAGCATCGGCTACGAGCACGTCATCGACCAGCTGATCGACGAGATCTGGCGCATCCTCCAGCAGCGCCCCATTCAGGTCGATCCCGTCAAGCGCATGGTGACCCAGATCGCCATCTGCCGGGCCAACCCCGAGATCGATCTCGGCGCCAGCGGTCAGGGCGCCGACCGCCTGGTCAGCAGCCTGTTCGGCCCCACTCAGGCCTGCCGCGAGGACCCGGGACTCGCGGTCTATGCCGAGCGCCTGCAGTCGATGGACGCCGGCGCCCTGCAGTACGAGGCCACCGGTTTCGCCCGGGCGATGCACGACACGGGGCTGGTGTCGCCCTACCACCCGGTGCTGCTGCGCCACCTGCTCGATCACGGCGACCACCTGCTCGCCGAGGCGCTGGGCCTGTCGTCGACCGGCCGCGACTGCCTGCTGTGCTACCGGCAGCTGGTCCAGGCGCTGATCGAGGAAGGCGTGCAGCCCGAGACCCCGCAGGCGGTCTACGGCCTCGCCCTGACGCTGGAGCGCGGCATCCTCTACCAGCCGCCGGTGGCCCCGGCGCTGTGGCGCCAGATCGGCCTGCCGCTGACCCCCTGGTCGCAGGAGCGGCTGCGCCTCGCCTACGGCGACGCGGCGACGCCCCGGGCACGCCTGATCGAGGGGGTGCTGTGCATGCTGGGGCTGCCGCTGGGCGTCGGCCAGGGCAACAACCCCACCTGCCAGTCGGCGCGCGCACTGTCGATGTGGGCCTACAACGACCCCGACTACCTGCTGCAGATGGTCGCCTGGGCGGCCCGCGACGACGAGATCATCATGCACTTCGAGGGCCAGCCGATCTCGTCGATGGCCAGCCTTTCCGGCGTGGCCACCACCCTGCCCATGGACCTCGACCCGGTGTCGCTGCTGGTGGTGCCGCATCTCGACCGCATCTACGCCGAGATGGGCCGGCGCTGCATCGGCCGCGAGGGCGATCCGCACCGCTGGGTCAACCCGGAATTCCACGGCTGGTGGGCCGGCCGCGGCTTTCGCATCAACGTCGATGTCGAGACCGGTCAGCTCGAGGCGCTCGAGGACTTCCTGCGCCACTTCTACGCCAGCTACCACCCCTACTACAACGGCAACCAGCCGCTGATCCACCCGCAACCGGCGGGCATCGCGGTGACCGACAGCGCGGCGCGCTTCATCGGCTGGCATGCCATCACCCTGCTGCGCGTCAACCTCGACCCGCAGGACGTGATGCGCGCCTACTTCTTCAACCCCAACAACGACAGCGGCCAGGACTGGGGCGACGGCATCAAGGTCAGTACCGCCGGCAACGGCGAGCGCTTCGGCGAGGCCTCGCTGCCCTTCGAGCAGTTCGCCTCGCGCCTCTACATCTTCCACTACGACCCGCTGGAGCGCGGCGAGCTGGCCGACATCACCCAGGAGGAACTCGACCGCGTGATCGGCCATATCCATCGCAGCTGGGGCGCCGACCGGCTTCCCGCCAGCGGGCTCCAGGCGCACGCCGGCTCCTCCTGACCCCACCCTGCCCTCCACGGGCTTTCGCAAGAGCGCCACAACGCAAGATCCCCACCGGCATGGCCGGCGGGGATCTCTTGACCCGGTCTGGCCGGGCGCTCAGTCCGGCTGCGCGCCCGCCTTCATCCGGCGCCGCAGGATCGGCCCGACGATCACCGGCAGCACCAGCCCGGCGATGGCGATCGCCCACAGGGTGATCGACAGCGGGCTGCTCCAAAGGACCATCCAGTCGCCGTCGGAGATCTGCATCGCGTGGCGCAGGTTCTTCTCCATCTCCGGACCCAGCAGCATGCCCAGGATCACCGGTACCAGCGGGATCTCCAGCTTGCGCAGGAAATAGCCGGCCACGCCGAACGCCACCATGAAGTACAAATCCACGGGCGAGTGGCTGATCGAGTAGATGCCCACGAAGGCGACCATGGTCACCATCGGCAGCAGGTACATCGGCGGCACCGAGAGCAGCTTGACGAACACCCCGACCAGCGGAATGTTGAGCACCAGCAGCAGGAAGTTGCCGATCAGCAGTGCCGCGATCACCCCCCACACCACGTCGGCGTTCTGGGTGAACATCAGCGGCCCGGGGGTGATGTTGAAGGAGATCAGCATCGCCAGCAGCACCGCGGTGGTGCCACTGCCCGGCACGCCCAGCGTCAGCATGGGCACCAGGGCCCCGCTCGAGGCGCCGTTGTTGCCGGCCTCCGGGGCGGCCACACCGCGCGAGTCGCCCTCGCCGAAACGGTTCTTGCTGCCCAGGATCTTCTTCTCCAGCGTATAGCTGATGAAGCTGCCCAGCGAGGCGCCGGCCCCCGGCAGGACCCCGGAGATGAAGCCGATCACGCCGCCGCGAAAGGAAGTCGGCAGGATCTCGCGAATATCCTTCCACTTCAGCGAGAGCTTGTTGACCCGGATCATCTCGCGGCCGGCCCCGGCCTTCTCCTCGATGAACACCAGCAGTTCGGAGACCGCAAACAGGCCGACGATGGCAATGATGAAGTCGACCCCCTCGTAGAGTTCCAGGGTACCGAAGGTGAAGCGCTGCACGCCGGTCGACAGGTCGATGCCCACGGTGGCGATCATCAGCCCCAGCGCCGCGGCGAGAATGGTCTTGACCGGGTTCTTGCCGGTGATGCCGCCCAGGGTGGCGAAGGCCAGCACGAACAGCGCGAAGTATTCGGCCGCGCCGAAGGTCAGCGCGAACCTGGCGAGCAGCGGCGCCAGCAGGATCAGGCCCACGGTGGCGATCAGGCTGCCGATGAACGAGGCCACCGCGGAGATCGCCAGCGCTTCGGCGGCGCGCCCCTGCCGGGCCATCGGGTAACCGTCCAGACAGGTCATCATCGCCGGCTCGTCACCGGGGATGTTGAGCAGGATCGACGAGATGCGCCCGCCGTACATGGCGCCGGCGTAGACCGCGGTGAGCATGATCAGCGCGGTTTCCGGGCGCAGCCCCAGGGTGAACGCCAGCGGGATCAGGATCGCCACACCGTTGGCCGGGCCGAGACCGGGCAGCGCACCGATCAGGGTGCCCAGGAAGGCGCCCATCAGCGCGAACATCAGATTGTGCGGCGCCAGCGCGACGCCGAAGCCGTCGATCAGATAATTGAGGGTATCCATCAGTGTCCCTCCACGAAGGCCAGCACGCCCCAGGGCAGCGGCAGCTCAAGCAGGTAATTGAACAGCGCGAAGACCACGATGCCGCCGATCAGGCCACTCAGGTAGGCGCGCAGCGGCGGCGCCCCCATGCGCCAGCACAGGGTACCGATCGCCAGCATGGTGGCGACGATGAAGCCCACCGGCTCGAGAATCAGGGTGTAGGCGATCAGCACCGCCACCGCGATCAGCATCTCCAGGGCCGTGCGCCCCTTCGGCCAGGGATTGCCGGGGTCGGGCCGCACGATCAGGTAGAGACTGCAGGCCGCCAGCACCACGGCGAGAATCGTCGGGAAGGTCCTGGGCCCGACGGCCTCGCCGCCGCCGAACGGCTCGGAAAACTGCTGGGCGCCCCAGCCGTACGCGACGGCCAGGGCGAGCATCAGCAGACCGAAGACACGGTCGTTGAGACGCAACATTACTTGATCAGCCCGATTTCTTTGGACAGTGCCTGGATGTCATCGATCTGGGTCTTGACGTACTGCTCGAACTGGCCCTGCCCCGGGTGGAACGGCATCAGGCCGTTCTTCTTCATGACGTCCTTCCACTCGTCGCTCTTGTAGAGCGTGTCGACGGCGTCGACCCAGTACTGCCTGGCGTCGTCGGAAATCTTGCCCGGCATGTAGAAGCCGCGCCAGTTGGCGCCGATGGCGTCGATGCCCTGTTCCTTGGCGGTGGGAATGTCCGAGAACTTGCCCGGCAGACGCTGGTCGGCCAGCACCGCGAGGATGCGCAGATCACCGGATTCCATGAAGCCCTGGGCCTCGGAGATGTCACCGGTGAAGGCATCGACATGGCCACCCACCACCTGGGTCATCGCCTCGCCGCCGTTGTTGTACGACAGGTAGGGAATCTTCGGCAGGTTGTCGACGCCGGCCTTGTTGGCGGCGATCAGCACCTTGAGATGATCCCAGCCGCCATTGGCGCTGCCACCGGCGAACTTGACCGCCTTGGGATTCTTCTTCAGCGCGTCCATCAGCGCCGGAAGATCCTTGTACTTGGAGTCCTTGGCCACGGCGATGACGCCGTAGTCGGCCCCCACGGCGCCGATCCAGTTGACGTCGTCGGCACTCATGCCCGGGAACTGCCCCTGGGCGAGACGCGTGGTGGTGGCGGTGGACGCCGCGACCAGCAGCTGGTCATCGTCGGAGCGCTTGCTGACGGTATGCGCGTAGGCCACGCCGCCCCCGGCACCCGCCATGTTGATGGTCTGCACGCTGCCCGGGACCAGATCGAGATCCTCGAGCACCTTGCCCACGCTGCGACAGGTGAAGTCCCAGCCGCCGCCCGGGTCGGCCGGCGCGATGCAGTCCACCTTGCCGGAGGGCTGGAAGGCCATGGCCAGGCCGGCGCTGAGCGTCAGCGATGCCGCGGCGAGAAACTTGAGAGGCGTTCTCATCGACATTGTTATCGTCCCCTATGAACGGTGTATTGGATTCAGCCTGAACGGCTTGCAGAAACCTGACGCCTGCCTTACAATTCTGTAAGGAAGAACATCGTTCTACAGAATGGAAAGCTAGGGTTCCTGAGCGCGGGCGTCAACGCCTGCGCCCAAGGTTGCGACCAAAGTTGAATGCGACCGCAACGCCGGTCATGGAGATAAAGGGCCCGTCATGGCACAGGATCGCGTCGAGGCCGTGGAACGCGCGCTGACGATCCTCGAGGTTTTCGATAACGCTCAGGAACGCTTCTCGCTCGCCGAGCTGGCCACGGCCACCGGGTTCTACAAGAGCACGCTGCTGCGTCTGCTGGGCTCCCTGGAACGTTTCGACTATGTCCAGCGCGACCGCGACGGGCGCTACCGGCTGGGGCACTCCCCCGTGCGCCTGGCCCGGCGCCACCTCCCGCAGCGCCGCCTGGAGGCCTGGATTCGCCCCGCCCTGGAGGCGCTGGCGGAGGACAGCGGCGAGACGGCGTCGCTGCTGGCCGTGGAAGGCCGCCACGCCGAGTGCCGGCTGGTGGCCCTGGCCGACAGCGCCCTGCGCCATGACCTGCGTCCCGGCACACGCTGGCGCACGCCCGAGCCCGACTCGCCGGCGCTGGCCTTCGCCGGAGGCTGCATGATCTGCCGCCCGCTGGCCGAGTCGCCCACCGTGGATCTGCCCCTGTGGCTGGCGCTTTCCGGCCCGGCGGGCCGCCTGGATGCCGCCGACGCCGCGAGTCGACTCGACGCCGCCGTCAATGCCCTGGCGCGCCGGCCGCTGGACGGCCCGACTCACGACCCGGAGGCCACGCCATGAAACTGCTGCTGGTGGAGGACGACACCCTGCTGGCGGAAACGCTGCAGGATGCCCTGGGGCTGGCCGGCTACTCCGTCGGCTGCCTCGCCGACGGCAACGAGGCCCGCGAGCGGCTCGCCGGCCGGCACGACTTCGCGCTGATCCTGCTCGATCTCAACCTGCCCGGCTGCAGCGGGCTCGAGGTGCTGGCCACATTGCGTGGCCACGATGCCGACACGCCGGTGCTGATCCTCACCGCCCGGGGCGCCATCGAGGACCGGGTACGCGGCCTGGACCTGGGCGCCGACGACTACCTGGCCAAGCCGTTCGCCCTGGACGAGCTAGAGGCCCGCGTGCGAGCCCTGCTGCGCCGCCGCCACCCCTCCGGCGCCCATCTTCAGGTCGGTCCGCTGGCGTTCGACGGCCTGGCCCAGCGCTTCACCCTCGACGATGAACCGCTCAACCTGCCGCCACGCGAACAGCGCCTGCTGGGCTGCCTGATGCGCCATGCCGGCGAGCCGATCGACAAGGCGCAGCTGGCCGGCGAGGCCTTCGCCACGGACTCCGTCGGCGACAACGCCATCGAGGTCTATGTGCACCGGCTGCGCCGGCGCCTGGCCGGCCGCGGCGTCGAGCTGCGCACGATACGCGGGCTGGGTTACCTGCTGACCGAGTCATGAAGGCCACCGACAGCCTCTACCGGCGCCTGATCCTCTGGCTGCTGCTGCCGCTGCTGGGGCTGGGCGCGCTGATGCTGATGCAGGCCTACCGCAGTGCCCACGATGCCGCCGACCGTGCCTTCGATCGTCTGCTCGAGGCCGCCTCGCTGGCCATCGCCGAGCAGGTCAAGTGGCAGGACAAGCAGCTCTGGCTGGATCTGCCGCCCGCCGCGCTGGAGATGCTGGCCACGGATGCCGAGGAGCGGGTGTTCTACGCGCTCTACGACAACCACGGCCGTTTCATCACCGGCAACGCCGACCTGCCCGCGGTCCCCGGCGGCGCTGATACCCTGCGCTTCGCCGATACCCACTGGCACGGCATGACCCTGCGCGTCGGGGTGCGCCCCGCACGGCTGGACAGCTGGAGCCAGCGGGAACGCTTCGAGGTGCGGGTCGCCCACACCCGGGAGGGCCGCGACCAGCTGACGTGGTCGCTGTTCACCGGCAGTGCCGGTCGCATCGCCCTGATGGCACTGCTGGCGATCGCCGTGGTCCTGCTGGCGATTCGCATCGCCCTGGCGCCGCTGACCCGGCTGCGACGCGCCATCCGCCATCGCGATCCGCGGACCCTGGCGCCCCTGGACCTGCCGCTGCCCCGCGAGCTGGCCGAACTGCGCGAGACGCTCAACGAGCTGCTGGCGCGCATGCGCCGCGTGCGCGCCAATCAGGAGCGCTTCATCGGCGACGCCTCGCACCAGCTGCGCACCCCGCTGGCCGGGCTGTCGGCGCGCGCCGAGCTGGCCCTGCGCCAGCCCGACCCCGCCAGCTGGCGTTCGGCCCTGGAGACCATCCAGGCCTCCAGTGCCCGCACCGCCCGGCTGGCGGTCCAGCTGTTGTCGTTGACCCGGCTCAACAACCCCGAAGCCACGCCGGTGACCTCGATGCTGGATCTGGTCGCCGTGGCACGCAACGCCACCCGGGATGCCTTCGCCGCCTGCCACCGCGCCGGCATTGCGCTCGAGCTCGACGCGCCCGATGACGCCATCCCCCTGACCGGCATCGACTGGCAGCTGGAAGAAGCCCTCAACAACCTGATCGACAATGCCCGCCGCTACGGCGCGCGCCACATCACCGTGCGCGTGCAGGCCGCCCCGCCCCGCCTCCAGGTCGAGGACGACGGCCCCGGCATCCCCACCGAGCGGCGGCGGCTGATGCTGCGGCCCTTCCATCGCGGCGCCGAGACCGGCGAGGGCTCCGGGCTCGGGCTGGCCATCGTCGACAGCATCGCCCGTGGGCACGGCGCCCGCCTGACCCTCGATGAGGGCCGGCACGGGCCGGGCCTGTGCGTGTCCATGACGTTTCAGGGAGATCGCGCATGAGCCTCGTCACCGCTCTGCTGGCCACCGTGCTGCTGGTGCTCTCGCCGATCGAGGTCGCCCTCGCCCAGTCGCGGCTCGATTACCCCGCGCGGGCCGGCGCTCCCGGCGAGACGCTGGTCATCAACGGCGCGCTGGACACCCCGTTGATCGCCCCGCTGCTCGAGGACTTTCATCATCGCAATCCGGATCTCGCCCTGCGCTACAACAACCTGACCACCCTGGCGATCTACCGCGACTTTCTCGACGATGACGCCACGCCACGCCCCGATGTGGTGCTGTCCTCGGCGATGCCCTGGCAGTACCGGCTGGCCAACGACGGCCATGCCCAGCCGCTGGCCAGCGAGGCGGCACGACGCTGGCCGGCCTGGGCCCGCTGGCGTCATGAACTGTTTGCCTTCACCTTCGAGCCGGTGGTCATCGTCTATCGCCGCGAGCTCGCCGAGCGCTTCGGCGCCGTGACCAGCCATGCCGACCTGGTTGACCTGCTGACCGGGCATCGCCGGGCACTGCGCGGGCGGGTCGTCACCTACGACCCGGCCACCAGCGGTGCCGGTTATACCTATGCCATCGAGGAGGCGCGGCTGTCGCCGCGCTACTGGGAGCTGGTAAATGCGCTGGGCGGCGTCGATACCGTGCTGGCCGGCACCACGCGCGACATGCTGGAGGGGCTGGCCGACGGACGCTACCTGATCGGCTACAACCTGCTGGGCAGTTACGCCCGGGACTTCGTCCGCGAGCACCCCGAGCTGGAGATCGCCGTCCCGGACGACTACGCCCTGGTCACCCAGCGGCTCGCCTTCATTCCTCGGGACGCCCCCCACCCGATGGCGGCGCGGCGCTTTCTCGACTACCTGCTCGGCGAGGCCGGTCAGCGTGCCATCAGCGAGCTGACCACCCTGGGCGCGATCCATCCCGCGCTGGACGGCCCCGGCACCGCCAACGCGCTGAGGCAACGTCTCGGCGACGCCCTGCGGCCGATCCGCATCGGCCCCGGCCTGCTGGCGACACTCGACCGCCTCAAGCGCGAGGCCCTGCTGACGCGCTGGACACGCGAGTTCCAGCGCGGCACGATCGCCGCCGACACCCGAGACGAGACCTCGCCATGATGCGACTCGACCTGCTGCTTGTCGCCCGGGGCCTGGCGCGTTCGCGCACGCGGGCCCAGCGACTGATCCGCCACGGCCGCGTCAGCGCCACCGACGCTCCCGAACGGCCGCTGACCCGCCCCGGCGAAAAGTGGCCCGAAGACACCGCCTTCACGATCACCGACGACCCCGAGGAGCGCTACGTCTCCCGGGCGGGGCTCAAGCTGGAAGCGCTGCTCGATACCCTCGCCCTGGATCTGAGCGACTGTCTGGTGCTGGATGTCGGCCAGTCCACCGGCGGCTTTACCGACTGCGCGCTGAAGCGCGGCGCCCGACACGTGATCGGCATCGAGGTGGGCCACGATCAGCTCGATGTCGCCCTGCGCGAGGATCCGCGCGTCACCTGCCTCGAGGGGCTCAATGCCCGGGCCATGAGTGACGATCCGCGCCTTCACGAGGCGCTCGCGGCCCACGATGCGCGCTGCCCACGGGTGGCGGTGATGGACGTCTCCTTCATCTCGCAGACCCGGATCCTGCCCGAAATCGCCCGCGTGCTGCCGTCGGGCGCGCATCTGCTGTCGCTGGTCAAGCCGCAGTTCGAGGTCGGACCCGGCCGGGTCGACGCCCGCGGCATCGTCACCGACCCCGCGCTGCATGCCGAGGTCGAAGCCGGGATTCGCGCCTGTGCCGCCGAGCACGGCTTTCGCGTCGACACCTGGCGGGAGAGCCCGATCCGCGGCGGCGACGGCAACCGCGAGTTCCTGCTCCACGCCCGGCGCGCCTGAACGGCGCCGGGTACTCCCCCTCAGCGCTCGGCGTCCCCCGCCTCGATACCCGCCGCCCCGGGGTCGCCCTGCTGCGGCTCGGGCGCCGCTCCCGGTGTCACGACGCGGCTCTCGACCCGTGCCTCGGCGCCGTCGGCACGATGCAGCCAGACCTCCAGCTGGTTGAAGGCGATCTCGATGCCGTGCTCGGCGAACAGCTCGCCGACCCGCCCGTTGATCTCGTCGGTGGCCAGCAGGCGATCCCCCAGGGTGTTGACGAAGATGCGCAGCTCGAAGTCCAGGGTGCTCGCCCCGTAGGTCATGAAGAACACCTGCGGCTCGGGATCGCCCAGCACCCGCGGGTTCTCGTCGGCGGCCCGGCGCAGCAGCTCGTGAACACGCCGATGATCGGAGCCGTAGGCCACGCCGAAGGTCAGCACCACCCGGGTGACGGTGTCCGACAGCGACCAGTTGATCAGCTGGTCGGTGACGAAGGTCTTGTTGGGGATGATGATCTCCTTGCGATCGAAGTCGGTCACGGTGGTGGCACGGATGCGGATGCGGCTGACGGTGCCATGCAGGTTGCCCAGCGTGATGGTGTCGCCGATGCGCACCGGCCGCTCGAAGAGGATGATCAGCCCCGAGATGAAGTTGGCGAAGATCTCCTGCAGACCGAACCCCAGCCCCACGCCGAGCGCGGCGACCAGCCACTGCAGCTTGTCCCAGGAAACGCCCAGCGTGCCCAGCGAGGCCACCACCCCGGTGCCGACGATGGCATAGGAGAGCAGCGAGGAGATCGCATAGGCGCTGCCCTGCTTGAGCGACAGCCGCGACAGCACCATCACTTCCAGCAGGCCGGGCAGGTTGCGCGCCATGACGAAGGTCAGCACCAGGGTAAACAGCCCTACCAGCAGGTCGGCCACGGTGATCGGCGTGGTGGTCAGCGCATCGCCCTGGCCCTGCTCGGTGGTCCAGACCGCCACGTGATCCAGGTAGGCCAGCGCGGTGAGCAGATCGGCCCAGACCAGATAGAGCACCAGCGTGAAGCCGAGAAACAGGATCAGCTTGGAGAGCCGCAGCGACTGCTGGTTGACCTGGTCGAGATCCAGCGGCGGTTCTTCCACGACCTCCACGCCACCCTCGGCACCCTCCTGCACCTGGGCCCGGCGACGGGCCACCGCCCGCCGGTAGGCCAGGCGCCGTGCGGCCACCGCCAGCCCCCGCACCACGGCCGCCTCGACCAGGATCCAGGCGCCCAGGATATACAGGCTGATCACGAAGCGGTTGATCAGCTGCAGGGCGGTATATTCGTAGCCCATCACGATCAGGCCGCCGAGCACCAGGCTGACGGCCGCCAGCCCCAGCCCGAGCAGCAGACGAAACACCTTGGTGCCGAAGAACGGCACATGGGCGAGAATCAGCCGGGCGATCACCCAGCTCATCGCCACCAGCCCGGCCAGCAGCACCAGCAGCGCCACGGGACGGCTTTCCAGCGACAGGCCGCCCTCCTGCGCCAGGGTACTGACCACCAGCACCGGCATCAGTGCGGCGCCCAGCCACCACAGCAGCCAGCGCAGGCGCGCGGCGTACTTCGCCGGCCAGTGAAAGTGCCGGATGGCCACGCCGTCGTTGACCAGCAGCCGTCGGGCCAGCTCGATCACCCCCCAGGCCAGCGCGAGATGCAGACAGGCCCAGCCCAGCAGGGTACGCGCGCCGTCACCGCCCAGGATCAGCGCCGCCCCCAGCCCGGCCAGCCCCAGCGGCCAGTGGGTCGCCAGCAGGGCGTTGAGGCCGATGGCACGCGGGGTATGCATCTGGGTATCGCGCTTGAGCCGACCGATCTCGTCGTTGAGCTGGCGCAGGGAGCGCTTGATCTGGCGGCGGCGCAGGACCAGGGCACCGGCCAGCAGTATCGGCACCAGCCCCCAGCCGGCAGCGGCCTTCAGCGGGCCGGCCAGGGCATGGCCGATCTGGCGCCACGCCTCCGGGGCGAGGCTCTCGGTCACGCTGGCCGGCAGATGACGCAGCCAGTCCAGGCCCAGCGGGCTGCGGTTGGCCACCCAGAACAGCTGCTCCTCGATGGTCTTGCGCAACCCGCGGGTGATGGAGACCAGCTGCTGCTGGTTGAGCTGCAGGTCGATGGCGGCGGTCAGCAGCTCCCCGTCGGCCTGCTCCAGCTCGTCGACCAGGTCGCGTCGCGACTGGTAGAGCTGCTCCAGAGACTTCAGCAGCGCGGGGGACGGGTCGACCCCGGCCGCCTCGAGTCGCTGGCGCGCCAGGGCGGGGATGTCGCGCAGGGCATCGCGCTGGCGGCTCAGCTCGAACTGCGCCAGCCGGATGTCCGCGATCTGCTCCTGCAGCCCCTCCATGGCATCGATGTCGGGCAGCTCGCGGCGCTGCTCGCGCAGGATTCGCGACAGCAGCAGGCTGCCGCGGATCGCCTCGATCTGCTCGGTCAGGGTACGCTGCACCTGCCGTACTCGATCCAGCTGGGTGCGCACCCGAACGCCCTTGCGCTCGTAGGTGTGCCGCCGGTCGATGGCATCGAGCAGCGACTGACTGAGCTCGCGATTGCGGGACTGGGCCTTGACCACCACCGGATGGCCGGCGGCGATCAGCGGGTCGCGGCTGGCCGCTTCGGTCACCGCCGCCTCGAGCTGCTGACGGCGACGCTGGTCGAGTACCGCCTGCTGCAGGTTGAGCCGTGCCTCGACGCTGTCGATACGCTGCCTCAGGGCATCACGCCGACGCTCCGCCAGCGAGTTGAGGCGGGTATTGGTGGCCAGCTGGCGGCGGTTCAGGGCCAGCTGGCTCTCGGCCAGCTGCAGCTGCGCCTGGGTCAGCCAGGCCTGCGGACTGTCCTCGGCGGCGGTCTGGTTATCGCGCGCCATGCGCAGCTTCTCGATCCTGTCCAGCGCCTCGGAAATTGTCTTCTGCGCCCGTTCGGGCAGCGTCTGAGTCTCGATCAGTCGGGAATTGGTGTCGGCCAGCCGGTTCTGCAGGGTCTGCAGTTCGTCCAGGGTCTGGGCGACATCCGCCTCCAGCTTCTCCTGGGAGAGCTTTTCCAGCTGCGAGGTGGCCGGCAGCGCCTGGCGCTCGCTGTCGCGGGCCTCTCGCTCCAGCCGATCGATTTCCTGAGGCGCCTGCTCGAGGCGCTTCTCGAGCGCAGCGCGCTCCTTCTCGACCGATTTTATCTTGTCGAGCGTGGTCAACACCGAGCGCAGCACCTCCATGGTGCCCTGCTGGCCCGAGTCGGGCTTGTCGACCGCCTCCAGGGTCTGCAGCTGCTGCTCGACGGTATCACGCTCCGGCAGCTGGACATCGTCCTGCGCCAGGGCCGCCAGACTCACCAGCCAGCTCGTCAGGATCACCCAGAAAAGTGCACTCCGCCACCACCTGCTCACGCCTGTCTCTCCTCTGACCGGCCACCTCGCCGCTGAGATTGTGCGGGGCGGCCACCCCCTTGGCAATCCGCCGGAATTGACTTGGCGGCCCGGCGTGGTAGAAACGGACCTTTGATGGTTCCCACAGGACGTAACTTATGGCCTTGTCGACCGCGTCGAGAGCACTATCACCGCTGTTGCTCTCGCTGACACTCGGCCTGCCGCTGATGGCTCTTGCCCAGGATAATCCAGCGACGGACCCCGCCACCGAGGCAGCGCTCGAACAGGCGCAGAATCGCCGTGCTCTGGAACGTGATTCCAATCGCAACCCGCTGGCGATCACCGTCTATCACCGCAACTATCTGCTGCCCTGGACCCACAACGCCAACCCCAATCAGAAGGACTTCGATGCCATCACCAACGAGGCCAACGCCGACAACGCCGAGGTCAAGTTCCAGCTGAGCCTGAAGATCAGCGTGCTCGACGACATCTTCGGCAACAACGGGGACCTGTACTTCGCCTATACCCAGCGCAGCTGGTGGCAGGCCTACAACTCCGATGCCTCGGCGCCCTTCCGCGAGACCAACTACGAGCCGGAGGCCTTTCTCAGCTTCGACAACGACCTGTCCTTCCTGGGCTGGACCAACACCCTCAACCGGATCGGCTTCGCGCACCAGTCCAATGGCCGTTCGCAGCCGCTGTCGCGCAGCTGGAACCGGGTCTATGCCGACCTGCTGTTCCAGCGCGGCGAATGGGCACTGAGTGTCGCGCCCCACTGGCGGGTCCCGGAAAGCCGTGCCAACGACGACAACCCCGATCTGGAAAACTACATCGGCTACGGCGACATCACCCTGGTCCGCGCCTTCGGCGACCAGGAGGTGTCGATGATGGTGCGCGGCAACCCCGGCAAGCAGCACTACGGGGTCCAGCTCGACTACTCGTTCCCGCTGGCCGGCAAGATTCGCGGCTATATCCAGTACTACGACGGCTACGGGGAAAGTCTGATCGACTATGACAATGACGTTCAGCGCCTGGGGCTTGGCTTCAGCCTCAATACCTTCCTCGCCGGGATCCCGGGAAGTCGTTGAACCGACAGGACACGCTGCTATGATGAGAGCGTCATTCATCGTCAAAGGAAGACACGACCATGGCCATGCATCCCACCGGGCATCACGATAACGAGGCCAGCACGGCCCAGCTGAAGGAAGACCTGCAGCACCTGTCCCGCACCGTCGAGGAACTCGTCGCCGCGACGGCCGAGGACTCGCGCAGCAACGTCAAGGAACTGCGTGACCGCGCCCAGCAACGGCTGCATGACACGCGCGCCCGCCTCGAGGCACGCGGCGAGAAGCTCTATCACGATACCCGGGACGGCATGCTCGATGGCGCCGACGCCTGCGATCGCTATGTCCGCGAGAACCCCTGGACCAGCATCGGCATCGGTACGGCAGTGGGCGTGGTCGTCGGCCTGCTGCTCGGACGTCGCTGATGTCGGAGAGCCAGGGACCGGCAGAACGCGTCATCGACGCCGCCCGACGCCTGATCGGCAACCTGGTCGCCACCGGCGAGACGCGCCTGCGTCTCGCGGTGCTCGAACTCGAGCTCGAGCGCGACCGGCTGCTGACCATACTGCTGCTGGTCGGCGCCAGCCTGATTCTCTTCCTGTTCGGCGTCGGCATGCTGTTGCTGCTGGTCGTCGTGCTGTACTGGGAGGACCATCGCCTGCTGGCAATCTCTCTCTGCGCGGCTGTCCTGCTGCTGCTGGCCGCCGGGCTGGCACTTCGGGCAAGGCGGCTGGCCAGACAGCGCCGGCTGATGGAATCCACACTGCATCATCTCGCCCAGGATCGTCAGGCACTGGAGCCGTCCCGTGACGCATCGTGAACGACTGGCCTATCGCGAGCGGCTCGACGCGCAGATTCTCCAGCAGCGCCTGGACATGGGCATGGCTCTGCGCGACTGGCGCGAGGCCACGGCCCCGATCGATCACGGCTGGCAGAAGCTGATGCGCTGGCGCGCGCCCACCCTTGCCGCCCTGGGGCTGGTGTCGTGGCGAACCCTGCGCCGCCCGCGCTCGGCCGGGCGGCTCACCCGCCGCCTCATGACCGGCCTGCTGCTGGCCAATCGTCTGCGTGCCGTCTACCGCTCGCTGCACCGCCACTGAACGGCATCACTCGGCGCTCCACAGCGCTTCTGTACACGCCCCCCTCGCATGACCGCCTGCGGCACCGGCCCGGCCGGCGCCGCAGGCATCACGCTCATTCATCGCGCATAGAACGCACGCATCGCCTGCATCGCCTGGCGCACGGCCGGCGAGATCGTCTCCTCCAGGGGGTTCAGCTGCCGATCCACCACCCGCCAGCTGCCGGCGGTATTGATCACGGTGATGCGATCGTCCTCGATCACGGCATTGTCCAGGTAGCTGCTGGCCATGACCCAGTCATGATCCAGCCCCGGCTTCAGCAGGTCCTGGCCCTGGGCATAGTCGCCGACCGGGTTCGTGCAGCCCAGCGCATGGCGCATCAGCATGGGCACCACGTCCAGATGGCTGGTGGTGCCGCGATGCTCGCCCGGGGTCACGCCGGGGCCGTGAACGATCATCGGCACCTGCGTCTGGGGCGAGGCGAAATGGCTGTTGTGGCCCCAGTAGTTGCGACCGAAGTCATTGAACGACTCGCCATGATCGCCGGTGATCACCACCAGTGTATTCCGCCACTCGCCGTGGCGCTTCAGGTCCTCGATCACGCGACCGATGCGCTGGTCCACGTTGTAGACGGCATTGCGGTGCAGGTTGAAATAGGGCTCGGGATCGGTATCCGGCCCCAGATCCAGGTAGTTCATGCTGGAGGCCGAGGGCTGATAGGGGGTCTCGCCCCCCTTTGGCACGCTGTAGCCGTGCGGTGCATCGTAGAAGACCATGCCGAACCAGGGGCGGTCGTCCCCGCTGTCGCGGCGCCGGGCCTGCCAGTCGAGCCATTCCCGGGTCAGCAGCCGATCCCGCTCGGCGGGGGTGTCGCCGTCGGGCGAGTCGCGCAGGTCGGTCACGGAGGAGAAGATCGAGCGGTCGAAGCCGACGCTGTCGAGGCTCGCCGAGGCGAAGATGCCGAGCCGATAATCATTGGCCTGCAACTGCTCGAGCAGCAGCGACGGCGTCTGGGAATTCTGCAGCCGATGATAGTAATTGCCGGTCAGGCTGTAGAACAGGCTCATGACCCCGGTGCGGGTGCTGTTGCCGCCGCTGTAGTGGTTCATGAAACGCCGTGAGTCGCCCTTCAGCTCGCGCACCATGACCGGCGTGTTGCGCGGTCCGTACTCGTCGTGGCGCCAGGTGTCGACCAGCACCAGCAGCACGTTGGGCGGCGTGTCTCCCGGGCTGCACTGCAGCGGCGCCTTCGGCCAGTCGATGTCGTCGGGCGCATCGTGGGTGATGTCGGCCCGTGCCGCGCGCATGGCGCGCGGGTCGAGCCAGCCGTGGGCCTCCATGAAGCTCTTGGCCGTGGCCGGGAACAGCAGGGGAAAGATATTGACCTGCTGGGTCACGCTGCGCTGGTAGCGCGCATCGGCGACGATGTGGATGGCGTGACTGGCCACCAGCGCCAGCAGCAGCACGCTACAGCCCCGCCACAAGGGCAGCCGACGCACCCGCTCGCTGCCCAGCAGCCGCCAGGCCAGCCAGGCCTCGGCCAGCCATACGCCGAGCGACACCCCGGCGACGACCAGCCAGGTCGAGGTCGTGAAGCTGAAGATCTCGCCGTTCTTGTCATTGAGAAACAGCGACACCATGAAGTGATTGATATGAAAGCGATACTGGGCGAACACCACGGTGTCCACCAGCATCAGGCACAGCCCGGCCATGGCCAGCAGGCTGGCCGGCAGCCACAGCACGCGCCGCGGCAGGATCAGCGCCAGCACAGCCAGGGGCAGCCACGCCAGCAGGGCCAGGAAGCCGAAGTGACCGACCCAGGTCACGATGAGGTAGGCGATGCCCAGCGGGTCGTGCGGAACCTCGAGAAACGGCGTGTAACGAAGCGCGATCAGCCACACGGCGACCAGGTTGACCAGCGCAAAGGCCAGCGAACCCCGCAGCCGCTGCCGTAGGGAAGAAAGACGTGTCGAGTTCATGGACCTGCAACAGCAATGACGTGAAGGGGCGCCAGTATCGCACGATCACCCTCGTCTGCGCAGGCCCCTGCTCCTCGTGTCAGGGCTATTGCAGCAGATAGTTGCAACACGACTCAGGCTGATCCGTCGGCAGGTTGCGAGGGGGCGCCATGAACCCCTCCATGGGCGCTACCTACGCCATCTGACCGCCATGGATGGCGGAAATGCCGGAATGGAAAGGAACATTTTCCGGCCATGGCACAGGACCCCCTCTTCAACCTGCCCCCGGCGCCCTCGTCAGAGCCAACTGAGATTGTCCTGCTCCTCGTGTCAGCCATCCCGCGCCAGGCGAAAGCCGCTGAAGGCCCAGCGGGCCTGCGGGGGGAAGAAGTTGCGATAGGTCTCCCGGACATGGGCCCGCGGCGTGATACAGGCCCCCCCACGCAGCACCATCTGCCCCGACATGAACTTGCCGTTGTACTCGCCGAGGCTGCCGGCCGCCGTGCGAAAGCCGGGATAGGGCCGATAGGCACTGCCGGTCCACTCCCAGACATCGCCGAACAATTGACCCGGCCCTTCCCCGGCGCCGCCGCGGCCACCGGCTGCAGATGGTCGGCCTCGGCCAGATTGCCGGCCACCGGCACGTTGCGGGCGGCGACTTCCCATTCGGCCTCGTCGGGCAGGCGTGCCCCGGCCCAGCGGGCATAGGCGTCCGCCTCGAAGAAGCTCACATGGCACACTGGCGCCGCCGGATCCAGCGGCTTCAGCCCGCCGAGCGTCATGTGATGCCAGGCTCCGCCCTCCCGGCACCAGTAGAGCGGCGCCGACCACCCGGCCTCGTTGACCTGCTGCCAGCCATCGGCAAGCCAGTGGTCGGGGCGACGATAGCCGCCGTCCTCGATGAAGGCCAGGAACTCGCCGTTGGTGACCGGCCGTGCGGCCAGTTCGAAGGCTTCGAGAAAGCGCCGGTGACGAGGGCGTTCGTTGTCGAACGAGAAGCCGGTGTCCGTCTTCGCCACGCCGATCTCCTGCACCCCGGCCGGATAGGCATGCCAGGCGAGCGGAGCCGCCTCGACGGCAGGCGACGCTGCCAGGTCACCACGGTAGACCGGGTTCAGCGGATTCTGGGCGAGAATGTGCTTGATATCCATGAGCAGCAACTCCTGATGCTGCTGCTCATGGTGCAGCCCCAGCTCGACACGCTCACGAATGACGTCGGCGTGCCCGGCCGGTGGCGCCTGCAGCAGCTGCTCCATGGCCTGGTCCACATACGCACGATAACGGTATATTTCGGCCACCGTGGGACGCGAGATCACGCCGCGACGCGGGCGCGGGAACGGCTGGCCGTGGGTCTCGTAGTAGGAGTTGAACAGGCGGTCGTAGGCCGGATCGAAGGGATGGTAGCCATTCAGGAACGGGATCAGCAGGAAGGTTTCGAAGAACCAGCTGACATGCGCCAGATGCCACTTGGGTGGACTGACGTCGGGCATGCTCTGGACGACGTAGTCTTCGGCGTGCAACGGCGCACAGATCGTCTCGCTGGCCAGGCGCGTCCTTCGATAGCGCACACTCCACGCATCGGCCAGGTCGCAGGGGGCGTCATCGACGTGCGACATGAAGGAAGAGGACATGCTGCTGCTCCTGAAAATTCCGGTGTCATCCTTGGCTGCTCGTCCTCAGCGTAGGCAGCCATGCCGGACCTTCAAGGTACTCGCCTCATTTCGCCGTGCTTTTACAGAGCCAGACCACAGGCAACGCCCGACGACCAGGCCCACTGGAAATTGTGACCACCCAGCTCGCCGGTCACATCCAGCACCTCGCCGATGAAGCGCAGCTGCGGCAGCGCCTCGACCGCGAAGGTCTTCGATGAGATCGCTCGCGTATCCACCCCGCCCAGGGTCACCTCGGCGGTGCGCCAGCCCTCGGTACCGGCCGGCTTGATCGTCCAGTGGTTGAGACGTTCCCCCCAGCGCTGCAGGCGGGCATTGCTGCACTCGGCGAGCACCCCGTCATCGGCGTGCCATTCCACCAGCGCCTGCGCCAGACGCCGGGGCAGCTGCTGGGCCAGCCAGGTCGACAGATGACGCCGCGGCGACGCCTCGCGCGCCTCGCGCAGTGCCGCCACGGCGTCCATCCCGGGCAGCAGGTCGATCTCGAGGGCGTCTCCCGGCTGCCAGTAGCTGGAAATCTGCAGCATCGCCGGTCCGGACAGGCCGCGATGCGTGAACAGCAACGGCTCGCGATAGCTCCCGTCTCGGCAGCGCACCGCTACCTCGCAGGACACCCCCGCCAGATCGGCGGCCCGCGCCTTCCACTGCGAGGTCAGGGTAAAGGGCACCAGGGCGGCACGCAGTTCGGTCACCGCCAGCCCGAACTGGCGCGCCACCTCGTGGCCGAAACCGCTGGCCCCCATCGTCGGAATCGACAGCCCGCCGGTGGCGATGACCACCGCGCCCGTGTCGAGGGTGCCGGCGCTGGTGGTCAACCGCATGCCGTCGCCGACACGCTCGACGCGCTCGATTGAGGTCTTCAGCTGAATGTCGACGCCGGCCCAGTCGCACTCGGTCAGCAGCATGTCGAGGATCGGCCGCGACGAGTCGGCACAGAACAGCTGGCCCGGCGCCTTCTCGACCGGCTCGATGCCATGGCGCTCGACCAGCTCGAGGAAATGTTCAGGGCGGTAGCGCCTGAGCGCCGAGATGCAGAAATGCGGGTTGGCAGAAAAGAAGTTCCGCGGCCCGGTCGCCAGGTTGGTGAAGTTGCAGCGCCCGCCGCCGGACATCAGGATCTTCCTGCCGGGCTTGCCGGCATGATCGATCACCCGTACCCGCCGGCCGGCGTAGCCGGCGGTCAACGCACACATCAGGCCGGCGGCACCGGCGCCGATGACCACCACATCGGGGTTGGACCTCATCCTCGCGGACTCCGGGACGACAATGAAAGCGGCATTCTACCAGCCCCGCGTCCACGGGCCAGGCCGTCGCACCGGGTTCTGCTAGGCTCAGGACATGGCCCTCACGGAGGCATTCCCATGCTCGAATGGATCGACACCCCGGCACCCCATGTACTGGCCATGCGCCTCGGCGGCCGCCTCGATGCCGACGAACTGCAGTCCATCATCGATGCCATCGAAACCGCCAAGACCCTGCACCCTCGCATCAGCCTGTACCTGGAGCTCGATGCGCTGCGCAGCATGACGCCCCCCGCGCTGCTGCGCGATATCGGCTATGGGCTCACCCAGGTCGGCCAGCTGGAGCATTTCCACCACGTGGCCATCATCTCGGACCAGCACTGGCTGCGACCGGTGGCGGCCCTGGAAAGCCGCCTGTTCGCGCCGCTGACGGTACGGGTCTTCACCAACCACCAGCAGCAGGCGGCCATGGACTGGGCCAGCGAACTGCCCGGCCGTCCGGCCCCGGCCGCCCCGAATCGGCGGGCCGGGTAACGAGATGCGGTGAAGGAAGGAGAAAGGTGGAGCCCGGCTTCAGGCGATACAGCGCTCCGAAAGGATCGGTGACAAGGTGGGGAGGTTGCCGGGTACGCTCTCGGCGATCAGCCGGCACTCGGCACGCTTCTGCTCGACGATCTCCTTGAGCAGTGGCTGCCAGGCGGTCACCGCATTGAGCCCGAACCAGAAGCGATAGCAGGCCAGGGACTGCTCGGCTCGCTGCTGCGCCTCCCGGATGAGCCGTGAGGCCATGGCCTCGTCGGTGACGAAGAAATGGCTGCAGGCCGGTGTGGCGGCCAGTACCTGCGCGTTGGCCTTCAGCGTCGCCCGCTCCACCAGCTGCATGCGCTCCGCCGTGTGCGCCAGTGACCTGACGCGCTCACGGCACTCGTCGGCAAGAATATCGAACAGCCGACTCACGGCCGGCTGGTAGGCCAGAAAGCGCAGCGACAGCTGATAGTAGAGCGCCCCCCCTTCCGCTTCATGCGCGATGGCCCGGAGACTGCCTTCCTCGGGCAGCAATGCGGTCTTTTTGCTATCGAGTGCGACCAGCATGGCACTCCCTCCCCTGTAAAAAGTGGCGTTTCCCGCCGTCCGGCCATGACATGCCATGCGGCGATCTGATTGTTCTGTCCCGTTCTTCGGCGCACTGTAGTCAGGGAGGTTTCAACAAACTTTGATGGGCGTCATACGCGCGCCGATAGCATCAAAAAGACCAGCAAACTCCCCCGGATTCGATGACGAATACCAACCTTTTGCTTCCGCCGTCCTCTTCCGTACTCATTTAATGCATATCGGGTATCGGGAGGGTGACATGACGATACACAGCCGCGTCCTGCCGCTGGCACGCCAGACCCAGGCTCGCTGCCAGTCATGCGGCCTCAGCTCGCTCTGTACACCGCTGACGCTCACCTTCCAGGAAATGGAACAGTTCAGGTCGCTGACCCGGCAAGCCCCGCCGCTGCACAAGCGTCAGGTCCTGTTCCAGCAGGGGGCGCCCTTCACCAGTTTCTTCATCGTGCGCTCGGGCAGCCTCAAGCAGTCGTCGCGGCTGCCCTCGGGCGAGGATCAGATCACCCAGTTCTTTCTGCCCGGCGAATGGGTCGGCCTCGACGGCATCGGCGATCAGCGCTACCCGGGCAGCGTGGTGGCCCTGGAAACCACCACGGTCTGCGAGGTGCCCTTCCAGCGCCTGGAGGGTGACCATCCGCTGGTCGTCGAGATGCGCAATCACCTCTTCCATGCCATGAGCCGCGAGATGCATCACGAGCGCATGCTGGTGCGCCTGCTGTTGCGCCGCACCTCCGATGTGCGGCTGGCCAGCTTCTTCATGGCCATGTCGGCACGCTTTCAGCGGCGCGGTTACTCGCCCTACTGCTTCCGGCTGGCCATGTCCCGGGGCGATATCGGCAACTACCTGGGACTGGCGGTGGAAACGGTGAGCCGGCTTCTGAGCCGCTTCCAGCAGCAGCAATTGATGGCCACCCGGGGGCGCGAATTCCAGATCCTCGATTTCGAGGGATTGCGGCGTCTCGCGGAAGGTGAAGGCCGGCAGGCCGCGCACGGCTGAACCGCCCGGATTACGCTGCGCGGCCGAGCGTCGTGATTCGCCTCAGGGAGAACGGCATGCCCTCTCGTCCCCCGCTGGTCTTCAGCCTGGCCTCCGGCAGTGACCTTGCCGACCGTGTGGCTGCATGGGCGGGTGCCGAGCGTGGCGCCCATGAGGAGCGTGCCTTCGAGGATGGCGAACACAAGATACGCCCGACCATCAGCGTGCGCGAGCGTGATGTCTATGTCGTGCAATCGCTCTGCACCAGCCCGGAACAGGCCGTCAGCGACACGCTGATACGGGTATTGTTCCTGCTCGGCGCGCTCAGGGACGCCGGGGCGGCGCGGCTGACGATGGTCGCGCCCTACCTGGGGTATTCGCGCAAGGACCGGCGCACCAAGCCGCGCGATCCCGTCACCACCCGCTACATCGGCCAGTTGTTCGAGGCCATGCACATCGACCGCATCGTCACCCTCGACGTGCATAACGTGGCGGCCTTCCAGAATGCCTTTCGTTGCCCGTCGGTGATGCTCGAGGCCAGACACGTCTTCATCGAGGCCTGGCTGGCCGGGGGGCGCCCCACCCGGGGCCTGTGCGTGGCTTCCCCGGACGTGGGAGGCGTCAAGCGCGCCGAGGCCTTCCGGGAATCGCTCGAGGCGCGGCTGGGCCAGGAGGTCGCCCTTGCCTTCATGGAGAAGAAGCGCAGCGAGGGCCGGGTCACCGGCAAGCTCGTCGCCGGCGACGTCGAGGGGCGGTGCGTACTGATCGTCGACGACCTGATCGCCAGCGGCACCACCACGACCCGTGCCGCACGTGCCTTTCTCGAGCGTGGCGCCGAACAGGTTCATGCCATTGCCACGCACGGCCTGTTTTCGGAACAGGCCGACACGATCCTCGACACCGACGACCTGACCGGTCTCATGGTCAGCAACAGCGTACCGCCGTTTCGTCTCCAGGCATCGGTGGCGAGGAGCAGGCTCGACGTGGTCGATATCACGCCCCTGCTCGGCGAGGCGATCCAGCGCCTGCACGGGGGCGGCTCGCTGGTCGAGCTCCTCGACGGCGGCGCTCCCTGAGCCGCCTTTCCGACGTTCATCCGACCCTCAGGGCACGAGTGCTTCCCGGTCGCGGCCGGCTTCGGTCAGGTACTCTTCGGCCAGATCAAGGTAGGTGCCGGCCTTGTGGCGCCAGTGCCGGGGATCGCGGCACTCCTCGTCGAGCAGATGCCAGGCCGCCAGCAGGGCTCGCAGGAGTGCGCGATAGGCCTGATAGAAGGCCAGCAGCGTCGGCGGACAGCTGTCGCCGCTGAGCGATGCGTAATGGGCGAGCACCGCCTTTCCCAGACCGGCGACCCCCATGCGCCGACACTCCATGGCCAGGAAGCCGAGTTCGTCGAGCGGGTCGAGGCGGCGCAGGTCGCGATCGAACTCCAGGCAGTCGATGATCTGGGGCGGGTCGACCAGACAGATGTGCTGCGGGCGCAGATCGCCGTGCGCCTCGACGATCCGCCCGGCAGCGACGCGCGCCTCGAAGAGCTCCGGGCACCGGG
Organism: Modicisalibacter tunisiensis; assembly: GCF_020148005.1. Lineage (GTDB taxonomy): Bacteria > Pseudomonadota > Gammaproteobacteria > Pseudomonadales > Halomonadaceae > Modicisalibacter > Modicisalibacter tunisiensis. Next base: position 3,097,499 of record NZ_JAGXFD010000001.1, read on the forward strand.
CCAGAAACGCCTGCAGCCCTGCTTCCAGGCGCCGAATGCGCCGGCGGTCCATGCCCAGGCGCGCGTCACACAGCGAGTCGGCATGCTCGGCGAGGGTGCGCCGGAAATACCCGCGATACTCGGCGCCGGTCAGCGGTTCGGGGGCGGCGCGACGGTAGAGTTCAACCAGGCGTTCGACCACCGGCTCCAGGTCGGCGCACGAGACACGACCCGCGGCGATGCGCCGGTCCAGCATCTTCCCGTGGGGGAGACGGCGCATCTCGACCAGCCAGTCCAGTACTGCGTCCCCGGGCAATGGTTCACGACGCAGACGCCATTCACCGGCCGTATCGCGCACCAGCGCGATCACCCCCAGGTAGGTGGGCGCAGCCAGGCGACGATTGAGCGCGACCTCGGCCTGGCAATTGGCGCGACGAGCGGCGAGGGTCGTGAAGTCGACATGGTCCCATGCGACCGGCTTCTTCAGCTTGTAGACCCGCTGCGGCGTGAGGAAGACACAGGACACGTGCGTCTCCACCACCTCGACGGGCGCGGTGATGCCGTAACTGCTCGAGCTCGAGAGGAAGGCGCGCTTGTCATCCAGCGACAGCGAGGCCGGGGGAACGGACCGTGGCATCGGCGAAGGCCCTTGTGCGGCGCCGGAGAGCAGAACCGACGGCTGGTCACTTCACCATAGCAGACCGGTCCGCTTGCAAAGCGTGACGCGCTGCTTTTGACTGTCCCGGATTGTCGACAGGAGCCCATCGATGCACGACCCTTCCCTGCTGAGCCGCCTTCCCTTCCGCTATGCCCCCTACACCCTCAGCCTGATCGGCCTGGTCGTCGCGCTGGCGCTCTGGCCCACCGCCCCGGGATGGGGCTGGGCGGCCCTGATCCTGGGTGCCCTGGCCGCGCTGGGCACCTACGACCTGTGCCAGAAGCGCCATACCGTGAGCCGCAACTACCCGATCCTCGCCCACTTTCGCTACTGGCTGGAGTCGATCGGCCCCGAGGTTCGCCAGTATTTCATCGAGTCGGACACCCACGCCCAGCCGTTTTCCCGCGAGCAGCGTTCCCTGGTCTATCGGCGTGCCAAGAATGTTTCCGACAAGAAGGCCTTCGGTTCGGTCCAGGATCTCTACGCCGAGGGCTACGAGTGGATGAGCCCCTCGCTGCGCCCGGCGACGATCAAGACCCACGACTTCCGGCTGGTGATCGGCGCCGACTGCGCCAGGCCCTACTCCGCGAGTGTGTTCAACATCTCGGCGATGAGCTTCGGCGCGCTCTCGGCCAACGCGATCAGCGCCCTTAACCGGGGCGCACAGCAGGGCGGCTTCTATCACGATACCGGTGAAGGCGCGATCTCGCCCTATCACCGTCACGGCGGCGACCTGGTCTGGGAGATCGGCTCCGGCTACTTCGGCTGTCGCAACGAGGACGGCAGCTTCAGCGAAGCGCGCTTCGTCGAGAATGCCACCCTCGAGGCGGTCAAGATGATCGAGATCAAGCTCTCTCAGGGCGCCAAGCCCGGGCACGGCGGGATTCTTCCCGCGGCCAAGGTGACCCGCGAGATCGCCGCCACCCGCGGGGTGCCACTGGGCCAGGACGTGGTGTCACCGGCCGGGCACTCCGCCTTCACCACACCGCTGGAGATGATGGCCTTCATCGCGCGGCTGCGCCAGCTGTCCGGCGGCAAGCCGGTGGGTATCAAGCTGGCCATCGGCCATCCCTGGGAGTGGTTCGGGCTGGTCAAGGCGATGCTGGAGAGCGACACGCGACCGGATTTCATCGTCGTCGACGGCGGCGAAGGCGGCACCGGTGCCGCCCCGCTGGAATTCATCAATCGCCTGGGCATGCCGCTGACCGAGGCCCTGCTGCTGGTCCACAACACCCTGGTCGGTGCCGGGCTCCGCGAGCGAATCCGCGTCGGCGCCTCGGGCAAGATCATCTCGGCCTTCGACGTGGCCCGCACCATCGCCCTGGGGGCCGACTGGTGCAATGCCGCCCGTGGCTTCATGTTCGCGCTGGGCTGTATCCAGTCGATGTCCTGCCACACCGACCGCTGCCCCAGCGGCGTGGCGACCCAGAACCCGCACCGCGGTCGCAAGCTGGATGTCGACGACAAGTCGCGGCGCGTCGCCCAGTTCCACGAGAACACCCTGAAGGCGCTGGCCGAGATGCTCGCCGCCGCCGGACTGACGCATCCCGAGCAGCTCGGCCCCGAACACGTGCTGCGCCGGGCCTCGCGAACCGAGATCCAGACCCTGGATACACTCTACGCCTATCTCGAGCCGGACGAGCTGCTGCACGGGACACCGGAGCATCATGTCTTCCGCCATTTCTGGGACAGCGCCCGCGCCGATGCCTTCCATCCACCGCAGGAGCTGCTCGAGCGGCGCAGCACCAAGCTGCGCTGAGCTTCGTCTAGGCCAGCGCACGCTTGACCAGCGCCTGCGCCTCTTCCGGCAGATCGATTGTCATCGCCAGCTCGTGGCCGCGCGGCGACATCTTGGCCCAGGTCTTGCGCAGGATACGCAGGATCTTGTCGTCGTCGTGGCGTGCCGCGAAATCGGCGAACTCGTTGTCGAGAAATACCAGGCAGGCGGTATCCTCCAGGGCCTGGGTCTCGGGATCGCGCCGCAGCCCCTCCTTGCGGATCAGGCGCGCGACCCGCTCGCCGGTCGCCTCGTCGTAGCCGACATCGCGCAGCACCTCGGCCGCGGTCTGCGCCTGGCGCCGCCCCAGTTCCCGGCGCCAGGCCAGGTAACCGGGACGGTCGCGTGGATAGGCGTCCCGGGGAAGCTGCCAGCGCTGCAGGTGCTGGGCACGTACCGCCAGACGCAGGGCCTCGGACGCCTCGGGTGCCACCCGTTCCAGCCAGGCGCTCATGCAGCGGGCATAATGCAGCTCGTGGGGCAGGGTTTCACCACCAACGTCCACCCGGCGCGGGTCCTCGGCATGCAGGGCATCGAGGCGCTCGATGGTACGCACGAAGCGTGAATTGGTCCGGTTCATGACGCTTTCCTCTCCTGCATGGCTCAGCCCTTACCTTACGGCAAGCGCCGTTGGTAGTACCATGCGGCCTTGCCATGTCAGGCAAGGCGGTCAGGAAGGCCGCCCGACACACGGAAGGGAGATCCCATGTCGCAAAGTCTGTTGTTCATCGTGGCCGGCAGCGTCCTGGTGCTGCTGGCAACCTACGATGCCGCCCGCACCACCCTGTCGGCCTCGAGTTCCGGTCCCGTCACCAACCGCCTGATCAGCGTCATCTGGCAGGCCCTGTTATGGAAGCACCGGCGCCGGCCCGACCATGCCCTGCTCGCGGCTGCCGGCCCCTGCATCGCCGGCGCCCTGATGCTGAGCTGGATCGTCATCGCCTGGGCGGGCTGGTGGCTGCTGTTCAGCAGCGAGCCGCTGGCCGTGGTCAATTCGACCTCGCGCGTGGCGGCGTCGCTCAGCGAACGCGCCTATTTCACCGGCTACACGCTGACCACCCTGGGCTATGGGGACTTCGTTCCCGGCGGCTCGGCGTGGCGACTGCTGAGCGTGCTCGCCGCGGGCAACGGCCTGATCCTGTTCACCCTGGCGGTGACCTACATCGTTCCGGTGGTCTCGGCGGTCACCCAGAAACGCCAGCTGGCCCTGACGATCAGTGCGATCGGCCGCACGCCCTGCCGCATCGCCGCCGCCACCGCCGATGACGGCGACTACCGGAGCCTGGCCACCCAGCTGCAGCAGCTGCAGGGCGGCATCGCCAGCCTTGGCCAGCAGCACCTGGCCTATCCGGTCCTGCACTACTTCCACAGCCGGCACGACGACAGCGCGCTGCCGGTGGCCCTGGCCCGGCTCTACCAGGTGCTCGTGCTGCTGCAGCACACCTGCCCCGACCTGCCCGCGACGGTACGCTTTCAGCTGGCCACCACGCAGTCACTGATCGACGGCTTCCTCGCCACCCTGGGCAACGCCTTCATCCATCCGGCGCCGCGCTCGCCGCGGCTGCCCTCGCTCGAGGACTACACCACCCTCCCGGGGGTCACTCGCGATGACCCGGCCTGGCAGCGGATGCTCGAGGCGCTGGGGGATCAGCGCCTGCTGCTCGCCTACATCGAAAAGGACGGCTGGGCCTGGCACGACGTGTGGGGAGACGGACTGCCACGCGAGTGATCGCGACAGTGGTTCCGGGCGCACAATGACGCCAGGCACCCCGTGGGGTGCCTGGCGTGTCTTGCGGGGGCAGGGTTCCGGACAGCCGGGCCGTCCGGCGTCATTCCACCGGAGTCAGCGGGCGCCAGTCCTTGCGGTTGGCGAGGAATTCCGGCCGCGGCCGGTTGCCGCAGTACGGATCGTGAAGCGTGTTCTCGACACTGTTGTAGACGAAGAACAGGTTGCTGCGCGGCCAGCAGGACATGTTGATGTTGGAGCCATGCATGGTGTTGCACTCGAACATCACCAGCGAACCGGCCGGCCCCTTGGGCGCCTCGATGTCGCCCTCGACCATCAGGTCCCGCAGGCTGGCCTCGTCCGGCACGCCGATCTCCTGGCTTTTCAGCGACTCCTTGTAGTTGTCCTCCGGCGTGCGCCCCACGCAGGGCACGAACTGCCGGTGGGAACCGGGAATCAGCATCAGCGGGCCGTTGAACTCGCCGTTGTCGGTGAGGATGATCGAGCAGCTCAGAGAACGCATGCGCGGCATGCCGTCCTCGCTGTGCCAGGTCTCGAAGTCCGAGTGCCAGTCGAAGCCCTTGCCCTTGAAGCCGGGCTTGTAGTTGATGCGTGACTGGTGGATGTAGACCTCGCTGCCGAGAATCTGCTGGACCATCGCCAGCAGCCGCGGGTCCCGGGTCAGCCGGCTGAAGTGCTCGGAAACCTCGTGAATGCCGAAGACCGAGCGAATTTCCTGCTTGCCCGGCTCGAGGATGGTGCCCTCGGAGAGCTTGAGGTCCTCGTCATCCTCGTAATCGCGCAGTTCCTGCAGGAAGGCATCCATTTCCTCCTGGCCGAAGAACCCATCGAAGGACAAAAACCCCTTCCTGTCGAACTCGTCGAGCTGCGCTTCGCTGAGCGGGCCCCGGGCGCGCTGCTCGCCGTCACTGTGCACCACGGGGTCGATGCGTTCGAACATGCCCAGCTTTCGCTCCAGGCGGGTCGGGAACAGGTCCTGAGTCTCTTTCATCGCAAACTCCTCCTTTAGTCTGCCGTTGAAAGGGTCACAATTGACCGATTCCGCCCCAACGTAGTCGCCAAGTCGCGCCTACACAAACTCGGGGTGTGATGTTTCGTTACCGTGCCGGGAGCGTGGCGCTCACCCGGCGCCATGGCCGGCGCGCATGGCCTCCCGCGGGTTGCGAGGATAGAAGCGCGCCGGCAGCCGCTCGATGTGCGAGAAGCTTCGGGTGTCCTTGTAGGGCATCTTCATGTAGCCGGAAACGCCCAGCCCGCGAATCAACGGCACGGCGGCGAGCATGGCGTCGAGACAGGCACGGAACTGCACCTCGCGGGAGGGATCGAGCAGCCGGTAGTAGCTGTGAATCTTCAGGTGGGTCGGCAGGGCCTCGAAGATGATCAGCCCGGTATGATGGATCGCGTTGAGCGCCTCGAGCTGGCGCAGGATCGCCGCGGGAAGCTGCAGGAACTCCTCGGGGTCGGGGCCATCCTCGAAGTAGGAATGCACCCGGGCGCGGTCCTCGAGCTCGGGCACGGCGCTCACCTCGTAGGGCAGTGTCATGCCCGCCGGGGGCTGAAACGGCGACTCGGGATCGGTGCGGTCGATGTGTCTCGTGTCGCGGGCATTGAACAAACAGCTCTTGAAGATGCCGCGGCGGTAGATCGCCCGCGCCAGCGTGACCATGTTGTTGACCGCGGCGACGAAGGCGCGCTTGAGCGACGGATCGTGCAGGTCGAGCACGCTGTCGATGTACACGCCGTCGCTCGCCCAGCGCACCGCCAGGCCGCCCACCACGGGATACTTGCCGAGCCGGCTGACCGCGGCGAGAAAGGCCTTCTCGGTCTCGCCCATGCCCTGCATGAAGGTCCGGTAATAACGATCGAGCTGGACATCGTTGACCGCCCGCAGGGTATCGGTGGCGACCGCCTCGCGCAGGAACGCCTTGCGCGAGCTGTAGACCACGGTATCGATCTCGCCTCGCCTGGGCCTGGCCCAGACCGGGATCTGTGCCGGCTCGGCCGGCTCGGGCAGGTCGACCATCACCAGCCGCGCCAGACGCGGCATCGCGGCGAGGAAGTAGTCGCCGGCCCGGCGGCGGCGTTGCGGATCGCTGTCGAGCATGCCGTCCAGCACGCGGGCGAACTCGACGGGCAGGCCCAGCGCCGTCGCCGGGATCGCGCGGTGGCCGAAGCGACATGACTGCGCCGAGGCCAGCGCATAAAGCGTGGCGGCCGCTCCCTGCTCGTCGAAGCGGGGCGACGACAGGCCGCCGTTCAACTGCTCGTCGCCGATGAAATAGACATCGCCCAGCCGAGCGTTGGTGTGCTGCAGGTCGCCGGACATCAGCTCCATGACGTTGCTGGACACGAACTGACCGTTGGCATCGAGCTGGGCGAACACCGAGGAGCCCCAGTCGATCAGCGCCACGCGCTCGGTGCGCGGGTCGAACACCAGGTTGGAGGGCTTGATGTCGCCGTGGACGATCGGCTTGCCATGCGGCCCGGCTTCGCGACGCAGGCTGCGCAGGATATCGGCGAGCTGGGCGGCGATGTGCACCACCAGGCGCGGCGGCAGGCGCCCGTGACCCAGCGAATACTCCTCGAGGTTGCTCCCCGGCGCCCGCTCCATGACCAGGATCGATTGCCGGCGAATGCGCTGGAAGGCGACCAGCCGGGGTACCCGCGGATGATCGACCTGCTCGAGCATGAACGCCTCTTCCTCCAGGCGGTCCTGGAGGTGCCGGGGCAGGGTGATCCGCGAGAACTTGAAGACGTGATGCTCGTCACGCGCCGAGACCCCGGCAAAGACGAAGCCGTAGGCGCCCTTGCCCACCAGCTCGGTGTCGCGATAGCCGAGCTGCTCGAGCTGGGTGCGGCACAGCGCGACCCAGTCCTTGAGCTTGCGGGCATCGTCGTGACTGAGCAGATAGATCGACTGCTCTTCGGGGATGTAGAACTGTTCGAGCGTATCCCGGGCCATGCCGCCCTCCCCGTATCGCTCAGGCCATGTCGAGCAGCATGGTCTGCGGCGCCTCGAGGTAGTCCTTCCAGCGGTTGCAGAAGCGCGAGATGGTGCCGCCGTCGATGATCCGGTGGTCCCCCGACCAGGTGATGGTCATGATCGAACGCGACACCACCCTGCCCTCGGCATCGAAGCGCGGCAGGGTCTGGACCCGGCCCAGGGCGACGATCGCCACCTCCGGCGGATTGATGATCGGCGCCGCATAGGTGCCGCCCAGGGCGCCGATGTTGGAGATGCTGATGGTGCCGCCCTGCAGGTCGGCCTGCGCGACCCGGCCCTCGCGGGCGGCCTCGGTCAGCCGCGCCACCTCGGCGGCAATCTCGCGCACGCTGAGCCGCTCGACACGCTTGACGTTGGGTACCAGCAGCCCCGCTCGACTGTCCACCGCCATGCCCACATTGCAGTGCGGCTGGTAGTGGATCTCGCGGCCGTCGTCGCTGAGCCGGCTGTTGAGGATCGGATAGGCCGTCACCGCCAGGCCCAGCGCCTTCATGACCAGCGGCATCAGCGTCAGCCGGATGCCATCGCGCTCGACCAGCGGCTTGAGCCGTTCGCGCAGTGCCAGCAGCTCGGTCACGTCGATCTCGTCGCCGTAGCTGAAATGGGGAATGGTCGCCGCCGCCTCGCTCATGCGCCGGGCCATCGCCGCCCGCACCCCGCGCAGCGGCTCGACACGCACCTCGTCGTCCGCCGCCCGCTCGGCCGTGGCATGGTCGGGCGTGCTCGACGCCGCGGGCGTCGGGGTCGCCCCCTTGCCGTCACGCGCCTTCTTGAAGGCGAGGATATCTTCCTTGAGCACCCGGCCGTGCTTGCCGGAGCCCGGCACGTCCGCGAGGCTCACCCCGAGCTCGCGCACCAGGCGCCGCACCGCCGGGCTGGCGGGAATCCGCCCGTAGGGCCCCCTGCCCCTGTCCGCACTGGAACCCGCTCGGGGACGTTCGGCTGATGCCGTTTCGGTCGGGCCGCGTTCGGTCGGGCCGCGCTCGGTCGGGCCGGAACGTGCCGGCTCGTGGCGGGGTGACGGGACAGCCGCGCCGGCCTGCCGATCACGCGGTACATAGGCAAACAGCGGCGCGTGAACGCGGGCGCTCTCCCGAGGCTGGTAGTAGAGCCGCGTGACGCGGCCGGCCCGGGGTGCGGTGATCTCGACCAGCGCCTTGTCGGTCATCACGTCGACCACCGGCTGGTCTTCGTCGATCTCGTCGCCCTCGCGGATACGCCATTCCACCACCTCGCACTCGACGATGCCCTCGCCGATATCCGGCAGGATGAAGTCCTCGCTCGCCGCGTCCTCGTCCTCGCGACCGGACGCGTCGCTCGAGGGAGCGCTCGACGCGTCGGGCACCTCCGCCTGAGCCGGTGATTCCTCGGTGCCGGCGGCCGAGGCTTGCTCCAACGGCTCCCCCTCCAGCGGCTCGACGGCGAACAGCGGCGCATGCACGCGGGCCGTCTCGCCCTCGCGGTGGTAGAGACGGGTCACGCGCCCGGCGTGAGGCGCCGGTATCTCGACCAGCGCCTTGTCGGTCATCACCTCGGCGACCGGCTGGTCCTCCTCGATGACGTCGCCCTCCTGGATCAGCCACTTGACCAGCTCGCACTCGACGATGCCTTCGCCGATGTCCGGCAGAATGAAATCGCTCATGTCCTGTCTCTCCCGAACTCGCCGCTCAGTAATCGATGGTGGCCTTGATCGCCTCGAGGACCTTCAGGTGATCCGGCAGGTACTCCTTCTCCAGCGTCAGCGGGAAGGGTGTGTCCAGGCCGGTCACCCGGGCGATGGGCGACTCCAGGTAGAGAAAGCAGCGATGCTGGATGGTGGCGGCGATCTCGGCGGCGAACCCGCCGGTCAGCGGCGCCTCGTGGCTGATCACCAGGCGGCCGGTCTTGAGCACCGACTCGGCCACGGTCTCGACGTCCCAGGGCAGGATGCTGCGCAGGTCGATGACCTCGCAGGAAATGCCCTCCTTTTCCGCGAGTTCGGCCGCCTGTTCGAGGACTTCCATCTGCGCCCCCCAGGCGAGCAGGGTGATGTCCGTGCCCTCGCGGGTGATTTCCGCCTCGCCCAGCGGCAGCTCGTAGTCCTCGTCCGGCACCTCGCCGACGGCGGCGCGATACAGCCGCTTGGGCTCGAGGAACAGCACCGGATCGGGCGTGCGAATCGCGGCCAGCAGCAGGCCCTTGGCCTGGTGCGGATTGCGGGGCACGACGATTCTGAGCCCCGGGGTGTGAGCGAAATAGGCCTCCGGAGACTGCGAATGGTAATGGCCCCCCGAGATGCCGCCGCCATAGGGGGTGCGGATGGTCAGCCCGCCGACATCGAACAGATTGCCGGAGCGATAGCGGAACTTGGCGGTCTCGTTGACCAGTTGATCGAAGGCCGGAAAGATGTAGTCGGCGAACTGGATCTCGGCGACCGGCACCGAGCCCTGGGCGGCCAGGCCGTTGGCGAAGCCGACGATGCCTTGTTCGACCAGCGGCGTGTTGAAACAGCGATCGCGGCCGTACTTGTCCTGCAAGTGGCTGGTGGCACGAAACACCCCGCCGAACACCCCGACGTCCTCGCCGAAGCAGATTACCTTGTCGTCGGCGGCCATTGCCGTGTCCAGCGCCTGGTTGATGGCCTGCAGCATGTTCATGTTAGGCATCGCGCGCATCTCCCCGCTCGGTGTCGAGCGCGGGCGCGCTCTTGGGATAGGCCTCTGGATACTTGCGGATATGCGCCTTGAGCGCCTCGAGCTGCTCGGCAAGCGCCGGCGTCAACTCTTGATAGACGTCGCTGACCAGACTGTCCAGCGGCGGCGGCGGACGCTTCTCGGCGCGTTTCATGGCCTCGAGCACCTCGCGGCGGCGGGTTTCCTGCTCCTGCTTCTCTTCGTCCTCGCTCCACCAGCCCTGGCCCTCGAGCCACAGCTTCATGCGCAATACCGGGTCCTTGTCGCGCCAGGCCTCCTCCTCCTTGCGGCTGCGATAGCCCGAGGGATCGTCCGACGACGAGTGCGCGGCGAGGCGGTAGGTCATCGCCTCGATCAGCACCGGCTGGTTGTGCTCCACCGCCAGCTTGCGCGCCTCTTGCGTCGCCTGGTAGACGGCGAGGATGTCGTTGCCGTCGACGCGGATCACCTTCATGCGATAGCCGAAGGCCCGAGGGGCGATGCCATCGGCATGGAACTGCTCGTGAGCGGGTGTCGAGATCGCATAACCGTTGTTGCGACACAGGAAGATCACCGGCACCTGCAGCACCGAGGCCATGTTGAGCGCGGCATGAAAGTCGCCTTCCGAGGCCGCGCCCTCGCCGAACACGGTCAGCGTGCAGTGGCCGTCGCCGGCCAGCTTCTGGCCGTAGGCATAACCGGTGGCCTGGGGGATCTGGGTGGCCAGCGGCGAGGAAATGGTCAGGTAGTTGAGCGTCTTCGAGCCGTAGTGGATCGGCATCTGCCGGCCCTTGCCGTGATCGTGCTCGTTGCCGAACAGCTGGTCCATGAACTCGTCGAGGCCGAAGCCGCGGTAGGCCAGCGCGCCCTGCTCGCGGTACTGCGCCATGATCATGTCGCCGGGATCGAGCGCCGCGGTGCTGCCGACCACGGTACCCTCCTCGCCGGTGGACTGCATGTAGAAGCTCAGCCGCCCCTGGCGCTGGGCGGCCAGCATCCGCTCGTCGAGCACCCGGGTGAACAGCATGGCGCGATAGATGCGCAATGCCGTCTCGCGCTCGAGTTCGGGCGGTGCGGCCTGAGGGTGCAGCGTCCCGTCCTGCCGGAGCAGCTCGAGACGGGGAATGTGGAATTCATCGCCGTTCAGGAAGGTCGGTTCATGAACGATGTCCGCGCTGGCTGTTGTACTCATGCTCGTCGCTCCTTGTCGCCTTCCGGATCACGGGAGGCGTGCGTCACACCACAGGACCGGAGCCGAACGCCTCGTGAGCGAGCTCCGGACGGCAGTCGGCCGGGGCGGCGGTCGCCCCCCACACCGTCACTGTAGTCGGCGGCACCGTCGGGGGACGGAACGCGCACCGACGTGACACGGCCGGCTTTCAACGCTGGACGGCCATTCGCGTGTTGACGTTTACGTAACATAGAACACCCTCTCCGCCGCGTCAGTGACTCCGGCGTGCGACGTTAGTCGACGGGACGTGATTTTCTACACTGGAGGAGGAAAGCCATCCATTGCCGGAAGGATCCGTGAAAGGAGACACATCATGGCCATGAACGTGGCGCAGAAACTGATCGACGCTCATCTGGCGCAGGGACGCATGCAACCCGGCGAGCCGATCGCCCTGACCATCGACCAGACCCTGACCCAGGATGCCACCGGCACGATGGTGATGCTGGAGCTCGAGGCGATGGGACTCGACCGGGTCCGAACCGAGGTATCGGCGCAGTACGTCGATCACAACCTGATCCAGGAGGACAACCGGAACCCCGACGATCACCGCTTCCTGCAGAGCGCCGCCGCCCGGCTCGGGGTGTGGTTCTCGCGGGCCGGCAACGGGGTCAGCCACCCGACGCATCAGCAGCATTTCGGCAGGCCCGGCAAGACCCTGCTGGGTTCGGACAGCCACACGCCCGCCGCCGGCTCGATGGGCATGCTGGCGATCGGCGCCGGCGGCATCGACGTGGCGATGGCCATGGCCGGCGAGCCCTTTCACCTCAAGATGCCCGAGATCTGGGGCGTCAAGCTCACCAACGCGCTGCCCGACTGGGTCAGCGCCAAGGACGTGATCCTCGAGATGCTGCGCCGCCACGGCGTCGACGGCGGCACCGGGCGGATCATCGAGTACTACGGCCCGGGGCTCGCCAGCCTGTCGGCGATGGACCGCCACGTGATCGCCAACATGGGCGCCGAACTGGGCGCGACCAGCAGCGTGTTCCCCGCCGACGAGGCGGTGAAGCGCTTCCTGACGGCGGTGGGCCGTCCCGACGACTTCTCGCCGCTCGAGGCCGACGAGGGCGCCGACTACGACGTCCACGAGACCATCGACCTGTCGAACGTGGTACCGCTGATCGCCAGGCCCTCGAGCCCCGGCAACGTGGTACCGGTCCGCGAGGTCGCCGGCGAGAGCCTGTCCCAGGCCTATATCGGCTCGTCGGCCAACCCCGGCTATCGCGACTTCGCCGTCGCCGCGGAGATGGTCAAGGGCCGCCGGGTCAGCGACTGGGTCTCGTTCGACGTCAATCCCACCTCTCGCTCGATCCTCGAGACCCTGACCCGCGACGGTCATGTGCTCAGCCTGCTGGGCGCCGGCGCCCGCCTCCACCAGGCCGGCTGCAACGGCTGCATCGGCATGGGCCAGGCGCCGGCCAACGACACCAACAGCCTGCGTACCACCCCGCGCAACTTTCCCGGTCGCTCCGGCACCCGCGAGGACCGCGTGTTCCTGTGCAGCCCGGAAACCGCCACCGCCTCGGCGCTGAAGGGCGAGATCACCGATCCCCGCGATCTCGACGTCGACTATCCCCGGGTCAGCGATCCGGCCGATCCGATCCTCGACAGCCGCCACCTGATGGCGCCGCTGCCCGAACCGGAGTCCTCGCGGATCAAGCTGATCAAGGGGCCCAACATCGCCTCGTTGCCGGAGTTCGAAGCGATCGGCGACGATCTCGAACTGACGATCCTGCTGAAGATGGCCGATGACATCTCCACCGACGAGATCATGCCCGCCGGCAACGAGGTGCTGCCCTACCGCAGCAACATCCCGCGAATCGCGGACTTCTGCTTCGGCCCCGTCGACGCGGATTACGTCGGCAACGCCCACGACACCGGCGACCACACGGTGATCGCCGGGGGCAACTATGGGCAGGGGTCGAGCCGCGAACACGCCGCCATCGCACCGCGCTATCTGGGCCTGCGCGTGGTGGTGGCCAAGGGCTTCGCGCGCATCCACTGGCAGAATCTGGTCAACTTCGGCGTGCTGCCCCTGCGCTTCGACAGCGACGCCGACTATGATGCGCTGGAGTCCGGCCAGACGCTGCGTTTCTCGGGACTGCACAAGGCCCTCAAGAACGGCGACACCCTGACCGCCGAGACCCCCAGAGGCAAGATCACCCTGCGCCACGACCTGACCCCGCGACAGGTCGAGGTGCTGCTCGACGGCGGGTTGATCAACTGGATGAAGCGCCACCGCGATATCTGAGCGGTGATCCGGCGGCGCTACCCGGGTCGTGCGATCAGCAGGGTGTCGTCGATGGCAATGAACTTCGACGCCGCGCGCTTCAACGCCTCGGCGGTCAGTTCCGCCACGCCGTAGACCTCGACCGGAATGGCGAAACGCTCGGCGAGTCGATCCGCCAGCAGGGCGAAATCGCCGTCGCCGGAGACCAGCACCAGGCGCTCGACCTCGGCGGCGAGCTCGACGGCGTCGAGGGTGATCCCCACGTCCCAGTCGCCCTTGGCCGAGCCGTCACGGCGCTGGATGAACGGCTTGAGCTTCACCGTGAAGCCGATGCCGCGAAGGATGTCCTGGAAGCGGCGTTGCTGCTCGTCGCCGCGGTCCACGGCGTAGGCGAACGCGGCGACGACCTGGCGATCGGCGGTGGCCCGGCGCCAGAACGCCCGGTAGTCGAAGTGCCGGCCGAAGGCCTGGCGGGTGGTGTAGTAGACGTTCTGCACGTCGATGAGGATCGCAATGCGCTCCAAGGCTCGGCTCCCGAGGCGAGAAAAACAGGATCAGCCCGGCGCCAGTGGCGACCGGCCGTCGTCTTCATGGGTCCAGACCCGAAACGCGACCAGGCTGTTGGGGCCGAAGGTGTTGGCGATCGGCACATCGGCGGCGTCTCGACCGTAGGCGATCAGGATACGCCCGACCCGACGGTCGTTGTTGCGCGGATCGAAGGTGTACCAGCGGCCGTCGAGGTAGGCCTCGAACCAGGCATGGAAGTCCATCGGCGCGTGCGGCGGCGGAATGTCGATATCGCTGAGATAGCCGGTGCAATAGCGAGCCGGGATGTTCATCGCCCGGCAGAAGGTCACCGCCAGGTGGGCGAAGTCGCGGCACACGCCCCCCCGTTCGTGATAGACCTCCCAGGCCGACTTGGTGGCCCGGGCATACGGGTAACCGAAGCTGATGTGCCGGTGGACGAAGTCACAGATGGCCTGCACGCGCTGCCAGCCGGTGGGGCCATTGCCGAACAGCTGCCAGGCGATGTCGGAGAGCCGATCGGTCTCGCAGTAGCGGCTGCCGATCAGATACAGCAGGGTCTCCGCCGGCAGCCGCTCCACCGGCACCTGCTGCGCCTCGGGATGCATCAGGTCGGGCTGACCCGGGTCGTTGATCACCGCATCGGCGGCGATCACGGTGCGGCCGGGCGGCGCCACCAGCCGCACGCACCAGTTGCCGAACGAGTCGCGGTAGGGCTCGGTGGGCAGCGACGGCACCGTGATCAGGTAATCCGGCGCCACCAGGTCCGACGCCCGTGACGAGTGCACGTGCGTCATCACGATCATCGGCAACGCTTGCGGGCATTCGTAGACGATTTCGTAACCGATCCTCAGACGCATTTCCCTGCCCTCCCTCGCCACGCCAGTGTTGAGGGTAGCCGCTATGGCGGCAGGCGTCGTCGGGCTTCGGCGCCGGCCGGAGGGGCTCTCGCCGGGCCGAATGCAGCGCGAGGTGGCTGACGGCACCGGCTCAGGCCGGCATGGGCGTCCTGCGAGAGGCTTTCAGTGTACCGTCTCGGGAACCGAGGCCTCCTCGCGCTCGCCCTCCCACAGGGTCGTGCGCGTGATCGCGTGATCGATCATCTCGCGGGCCACCTCGAAGCGGCTTTCTCGCAGCAGCCCCGCGGCCTCTTCCGAGAAGCGGATGCGCAGCAGCGGTTCCCCCTCCCCCTCGGCGGGACGCAGAATAACCTCGCCATCGGCGAGCTCGACGATTTCCAGTACGGCGGTCTCAGACACGGTCACCTCGGTATGTCCTGTCATGACAACAAAAAACGACCACAGCGCATGGCCGTGGTCGTCATTGTCTTTGCCCCAGCTTACCACTCCCGCGCCGCGAGCGTCACCATTCGACGCTGGTTTCACGCAGGCGCGCCAGCTCGGCCTTGAATGCCTGGATGCCGGCCTGCAGCTCCTCGCCCAGGGGGCGACGATCGGCGATGGCGATCAGCGAGGCGTCGGCCTCGCGACGTGCCGCCCCCTCGACCGACTCGAGGGCGTCAAGCTGCGCGCACAAGTGCCCGAGCCAGCTTTGCGGGTCGGCACGCAGTACCCGCAGGCGCTGCAGCTCGGCAACGCTCTCGCCCTGCGATCCCAGCAGGTCGCGCCAGTCATGGCTCGCCAGGGCGGCATGCTCGGTCAGCTCGCGCAGCGCCGCGTTCAGTGCCAGGCCGAGCAGCGCCAGCGCCCCCTCCTCGCGCGCCATGCGGCGTGCCGAGGCATGCTCGTCATCGCCGACGGGCATGCCGAGCAGCAATTCGGCCTGATAGAGCAACTGGTTGGTGCGTCCCCGTGGCGTCATTTGCGCTTGTCCTCGATCTGCCAGCGGCCATCGTCGTAGGTCGCCTTCCAGCCGGACGCCTTGCCGTCCTTTTCGGTCATCACGTACTGGCTCTTGGTCTTGCGCGAGAAGCGGATCTGTGCCGGACGGCCGTCCGGGTCCTCGTCGGGCGCCTCGAGCAGGAAGCGATACTTCTCGGGCAGCGCCTCGGCATGCGCGCGGATTTCCCTGACCAGCGGCGCGCGTGTCTCGCGGTTCTTGGGAAACTGGCTCGCCGCCAGGAACAGCCCGCTCGCCCCGTCGCGCAGCACGTAGTGATCGTCGACCTTCTGGCAGGCCAGCTCCGGCATCGGGATGGGGTCCATCTTGGGCGGCGCCACCTCACCGTTGCGCAGCAGCTTGCGGGTGTTCTTGCAGTTCTCGTTGGTGCAGCCGAAGTACTTGCCGAAGCGCCCGGACTTGAGCTGCATGTCGGCGCCGCACTTGTCGCACTCGATGGTCGGCCCCTCGTAGCCCTTGATCTTGAACTTGCCGGTCTCGATCTCGTAGCCGGCGCAGTCGGGGCTGTTGCCGCAGATGTGCAGCTTGCGGGTCTCGTCGATCAGGTAGCTGTCCATCGCCGTGCCGCACTCGGGGCAGCGATGCTTGGCGCGCAGTGCATCGGTCTCGGCATCCTCGCCGGCGTCGGCGGCCACCGCCTCCTCGCCGGGGATCAGGTCGATGGTGGTCTTGCAGCGCTCCTTGGGCGGCAGGTTGTAGCCCGAGCAGCCCAGGAACACGCCGGTGGAGGCGGTGCGGATCTGCATCTTGCGCCCGCACTTGGGGCAGTCGATGTCGGTGGGCACCGGCTGATTGGGACGCATGCCGTCCTCGGCCTCGGCCCGCTCGAGCTGCTGCTTGAAATGCGCGTAGAAGTCGTCCAGCAGCCCCTTCCAGTTGCGCTGCCCCTCGGCGACCTCGTCGAGGTTGTCCTCCATGCGCGCGGTGAAGCCGTAGTCCATCAGGTCGTCGAAGGACTCGGCCAGCCGGTCGGTGACGATGTCGCCGAGCTTCTCGGCATAGAAGCGCCGGTTCTCGAGCTTGACGTAGCCGCGATCCTGAATGGTCGAGATGATCGAGGCATAGGTCGACGGCCGACCGATGCCGCGCTTCTCGAGCTCCTTGACCAGGCTCGCCTCGGTGAAGCGCGCCGGCGGCTTGGTGAAGTGCTGCTGCGGGTCGAGCGACACCAGCTGCATGGCGGTGCCCTCGGCCAGGTCGGGAAGCGTCTGGTCCTCGTCCTTCCTGCCGGTGGGCTTCATCACCCGGGTGTAGCCATCGAACTTGAGTACCCGCCCGCGGGCACGCAGCTCGTAGCCGTCGACCTCGACGGTCAGCGTGGTCGACAGGTACTCGGCGGGCGTCATCTGGCAGGCCACGAACTGCCGCCAGATCAGCTCGTAGAGCCGTTCGGCGTCGCGCTCCATGCCGCTGAGGTCGGCGGTGGTACGGGTCACCTCCGACGGCCGGATCGCCTCGTGGGCCTCCTGGGCGCCCTCCTTGCTGGAGTAGCGGTTGGGTGACTCCGGCAGGTAGCGTTCGCCGTAGGCCTCGCCGATGTAGGTCCGCACGCTGTCCACCGCCTCCCGGGAGAGGTTGGTGGAGTCGGTCCGCATGTAGGTGATGTAGCCCGCCTCGTAGAGCCGCTGGGCCAGCGTCATGGTCTTCTTGACCGAGAAGCCCAGCCGGCCGCTGGCCGCCTGCTGCAGGGTCGAGGTGATGAAGGGCGCATTGGGCTTCGAGCGGGTCGGCTTCTGCTCGCGGGCGGTGATCGCCAGCTCCGCCGTGCGCAGCGCGGCGATGCGCTCCAGGGTCTCGGCCTCGGAGGTGGGCCGGAACGGCTTGCCGTCCTGGCGGACCAGCTCGAAGCGCACCGGAGTGTCGTCACCGGCGGGCGTCAGGTCGGCATGCACATCCCAGAATTCCTCGGGGACGAAGGCGCGGATCTCGCGCTCGCGCTCGACGATCAGGCGCACCGCCACCGACTGCACGCGCCCTGCCGACAGGCCGCGGGCGACCTTGCTCCACAGCAGCGGCGACAGCATGAAGCCCACCACCCGGTCCAGGAAGCGACGCGTCTGCTGCGCCTCGACCCGGGGCATGTTGAGCGTCCCCGGCTCCTTGAAGGCCTCCTGGATGGCATTCTTGGTGATCTCGTTGAACACCACCCGCTTGTAGCGGTCGTTGTCGCCGCCGATGGTCTCGCGCAGGTGCCAGGCGATCGCCTCCCCCTCGCGGTCAAGGTCGGTGGCGAGATAGATGGCATCGGCCTTCTTGGCCAGCTTGGCCAGCTCCTCGACGACCTTCTCCTTGCCGGGCAGGATCTCGTAGTTGGCTTCCCAGCCGTGTTCCGGGTCGAGCCCCATGCGACGAACCAGCTGCGTCCAGGCCTTCTGCTTCTTGTAGACCGCCTTTTCTTCCGGCGACATCTTGCGGGTCGCCGCCGCCTGGCGCGCGCGCTCCTTGGGGTCGGAGGCATTCTTGCCCGAGCCGCTGGTCGGCAGGTCGCGAATATGGCCGACGCTCGACTTCACGATATAGTCGTTGCCGAGGTACTTGTTGATCGTCTTGGCCTTGGCCGGCGACTCGACGATGACCAGTGACTTGCCCATAGTGCTCCACTTTCGACTGGCCGGCTCCCGGCGTCGGGAACCGGCAAGGTGTCCATTGCCGACGGCGCCGGGCTGTCGGCGGAAAAATGCGCCTACCCTACCCCAGCCACCTGATTCACGCCAGTCACGGGTCGGGGCCGGCCGGGCCGCCTGCCGCCGGGCCGGCCTTCATGACACTAGCCATGACCCAAGTGCCTGCGCAAGCTTCCTCGTCGCCGCGGTACCTGCCTGCCCCGCGCGGACGAGTCTGTTTTCGGTGCTGACATCGTGCTGTAGTATTATGTAGTAAAATGACTACATAAAAGCATGGCGACGCGTGCTGGCTCGTGGAGCCCTCCCTGCCGGCCTGCAGTGGCGGTACTCGCGACGAGAATTTGCCACGCTGTTCCATGCATCGATGAAGCGCCCAACCAAGGAGACCCCCATGCCGGAAGCGTTGCACGGCCATGCCCCCATCCGTCGCACCAAGATCGTCGCCACCCTGGGCCCCGCCAGCGATCGCGAGGGCGTGCTCGACGCGATGATCACCGCCGGCGTCGACGTGGTGCGCCTCAACTTCTCCCACGGCAGCCCCGAGGACCACCGCCGCCGCCTGGTCGCGGTGCGCGAGGCCGCCGAGCGCCACGGTCGCACCGTCGCCGCCCTGGGCGACCTGCAGGGGCCCAAGATCCGCATCGCCCGCCTCAAAGAGGGCGCGGTCACCCTCGAGGAGGGCGCGCCCTTCGTCCTCGACGTCTCGCTCGATCGCGATGCCGGCGACGCCACCCGGGTCGGCTGCGACTACCAGCAGCTCGCCGAGGACGTGGCCCCGGGTGACGTGCTGCTGCTCGACGACGGCCGTCTCGAACTGGAAGTGGAGCGCGTCGAACCGCCCCGCGTGCACACCCGCGTGCGGGTCGGCGGCAAGCTCTCCAACAACAAGGGCATCAACAAGCAGGGCGGCGGGCTGTCCGCCGCGGCGCTCACCGACAAGGACCGCGAGGACCTGAAGACCGCCATCGACATCGGCGTCGACTACCTGGCGGTGTCCTTCCCGCGCTCGGCGGCCGACATGCAGCTCGCCCGCGAGCTGCTCGGCGAGGCGGGTGCCGAGATCGGCCTGGTGGCCAAGATCGAGCGCGCCGAGGCGGTCGCCGACAATGACACGCTCGACGGCATCATCCGCGCCAGCGAGGCGGTGATGGTGGCCCGCGGCGATCTCGGCGTGGAGATCGGCGACGCCCAGCTGATCGGCGTGCAGAAGCGCCTGATCCAGCGCGCCCGCACGCTCAACCGCGCGGTGATCACCGCCACCCAGATGATGGAGTCGATGATCGAGTCGCCGCTGCCCACCCGCGCCGAGGTGTTCGACGTCGCCAACGCCGTGCTCGACGGCACCGACGCGGTGATGCTCTCCGCCGAGACCGCCGCCGGCGACTACCCGGTGGAGACCATCGAGGCGATGGACCGGCTGTGCCTGGGCGCCGAGCGCGAGCGCAGCGCCCAGGAGTCGAAGCACCGCATCCACGAGGGCTTCTCGCGGATCGACGAGACGGTGGCGCTGTCCGCCATGTACGCCGCCAACCACCTTTCCGGAGTGGCGGCGATCGCCTGCATGACCTCGACCGGCTACACGCCGCTGATCGCCTCGCGGATCCGCTCGGGGCTGCCGATCGTCGGGCTGGCCCACAGTCCCATCGCCCAGCGGCGCATGGCGCTGTATCGCGGGGTGGTCTCGCTGCCCTTCGACACCACCGACATCCCCGCCGAGGACCTCGACGCCCGGGCCCTCAAGCTGCTGCGCGAGCGCGGCATCGCCGAGGGCGGTGATCACGTGATCCTCACCCGCGGCGATCACATGAACGCCCACGGCGGCACCAACACCATGAAGATCCTCGACATGGAAGCGACGTCATGAGCGCTCGCCCCGCCCGGGATGTCACGCGCACCCTGCCCGAGCGCAAGCGCATCGCGCTGATCGCCCATGACGGCAAGAAGGAGGAGCTGCTGGCCTGGGCCAGGCGCTGGAAGAGCATCCTGGCCGCCCACGACCTGCTGGGCACCGGCACCACGGCGCGGCGCGTCGCCGATACGCTGGGACTGCCGGTGGAAGGCCTGATGAGCGGCCCGCTGGGCGGGGACCAGCAGATCGGCGCGCGCATCACCGAGCAGCGCCTCGACCTGCTGATCTTCTTCTGGGACCCGTTCTCGCCGATGCCCCACGACCCGGACGTCAAGGCCCTGCTGCGGCTGGCGGCCCTGTGGAACGTACCGGTCGCCTGCAACGCGGCGAGCGCGGACTTCATGATCAGCTCGCCCTACGTGGCGGAAAACTACGACATCAACATTCCGGATGCCGGCGAGTGGATCGCCTCGCGCACCCGAACCTGACGACACCTCAGGCGCGAGGCAGTTCCGGCTTCGCGCCGCCCTCCGCCTTCTTCATCCGCTCCCTCGCGGCCTCGCGGGCGGTGTGAAACAGGGTCCGCACCCGCTCGAGCCGGATCTGGCTGCTGGCCGACAGTGGCGCGCTGGCCGCCACGACATGCTCGACGTGGGCCAGCTGCCGGTCGATGGACTCGACGGAGTCCGTGGCCAGCAGTGTCGGCAGCGCCTCGAGCGCCGCCACCGCATCGAGCTTGAGCACGAAGAACTGCTCGCGGACCACCGCCTTGAAATGCGCCAGATCGGTGCCCGGCTCGACCTCGGCCCGCGTCGCCTTCAGGCGCTGGAAGTTGCGCTCGTCGGTCGAGGGTGCGCCGCCCAGCACGAAGATGATCGCACGGACCACGGCGTCATGGCTGGTCCCCTGATCCATCTTGGCCCGCAGCTCCGCACGCCGCCGGGCGATGAAGTGCCGATGTTCCGGCGCACGACCGGGACGCCGGTTGGGCACCTCGCCCCGATCGGCGCCCAGGCCGGCCAGGATCTGCAGCCAGGGCTGCCCGTAGACCTCCAGGAACGCCCACTCGGTGGCGCGATCGCGCAGGTCACGGTAGGCATCGAGCCCGCGCACGATATTGTCGGACACGACCTGCTCGGCGGCCCGCCAGGGATTGCCGTCACCGACCGGGGCGCGATTGGCACGCACGGCATCGGCCAGCACCGGCAGCGGCACGGTCGCCGGGTTGCGATCCGAGAGCAGCTTGTAGCCCAGCCGGATCGGGTGCAGGCGGCGCATCCAGCGCGCGGCCTCGGGGGTCATCCAGGCACGCAGCCAGGGCTGCAGGTAACGCTGGTAGAGCCCCAGGTTGATCTCGGAAAGCCGCGCCACGGTGGCAAAGCGCCGCTCGTCTTCCTGCAACGGCTGGACCACGGCCTCGACATCCTCGAGCTCGCGCGGCGAGAACTCGAGCAGGTAGTCGCCGTCGACCGACCCGCTGGCCGACGCCGGACGCTCGGTGACCTGGGTCTCGTACAGGCCCGGCGGCAGGATGTCGATGTAGTCCATGTTGGCGGTGAACTCGGCGTGCTCCTTGCGCGAGACACTGCTCGAGACGAAGATCCCCAGGTGCCCGGTGGTGTCGTGAATGCAGTAGAGGATGGTCTGCTCGTTGGCCTGGATATCGTCGACGCTGTCGTAGAGGTCGGTGATCCAGCCCAGCGCCTGAGGCGGCGGCGTGATGTCGTCGCCCCGGGAGCAGAACACCACGATCGGCGAGCGGATATTGCGCAGGTCGATGCGTCGGCCGTCGCGGGTCAGCAGCTGCGCGGTACTCAGGCGATTGCCGACGAACAGGTTGTCGACGATGTACTGGATCTCCTCGCCGGCCAGCACCACGTGCCCGCCCCACCAGCGCTCGAACTCCAGATAACGCTCGGCCTCGCTGTCGACGTTGGCGAACAGCCGATACTGCTTGCTCCACAGGGTGTTCGACGGGTTGAGCTTCTCGAAGTTCTGCACCAGCCAGGCGCCGTCGAAGCTGCCGGCGCCCAGGTCACTGGCCAGGGCCGTGATCCAGCTGCCGCCGGTCATGCCGCCGGTATAGCGCATCGGCGCCCGGCCGCGCTCGCCCGCCCAGTAGGACAGCGGTGCGCCGGCGATCAGGATCGGGCCGAAGCAGGCAGGCTCCAGCGCCGCCGCCATCATCATCTGCCAGCCGGCCTGGCAGTTGCCGACCACCATGGGCCGCTCCGTGGTCTGCGGGTGCCGAGCGATGACGGCACGCAGGAACTCGATCTCCGCCTCGACCACGTCCTCGACGGTCTGGCCGGGCTCGGGGAACGGCAGGAAGCCGATGAAATAGCAGGGATGGCCGGCCCGCAGGGCCACGCCGATCTCGCTGTCCGGCTTGAATCCGCCGATCCCCGGACCGTGCCCGGCACGCGGGTCGATCACCACGAAGGGACGCTGATCCTCGTCGATCTCGACCCCGTCCGGGGGCAGGATGCGCAGCAGTTCGTAGTTGACCGGCCGCGCCAGCGTCCGGCCATCGACCAGCAGCTCCGTCTCGAAGCCCAGCACCGTGGGGCGCGTCTGCTCCATGTGCTCGAGGTACTGGTTGCCCCGCTGACGCATGACGTCCAGGTAGAGCACGCTGCGCTCGAGGGTATCTCGCCAGTAGTCGACGGCGGCCTGACCGATCCCCAGCGGATCCCACAGGGCGGTCAGTGACGTGGCTAGCGAAGCAGGGACGGGAAACATGGCTCGACTCCGGAAATGAGTGCTGCACTGCGGGGTAAGCATACGCTTCCCCCGGCGCCGATACAGCCCGCAAGCGCCGGAAATTCATGCGCATTTCGAGGGCAAGTCGACGTCGGTCGGCACTCACCTGGTGCAAGACCGGTGCCGACACGCACCAGAACGGTGCGCAAGGGGCGCCATTGTGGTGAGGTTCGACAACAACTCGCTGTTTTCTAAATGGAAACACTATTGGCATGTATCGTGCTTGAAAAGGGGACCTCACCCGCGGACAGCCCCGCGGCGTGCACCAGGAACCCACACAACGACACGACACGCCATGACTGACACGCCTTCCAGCTCCGACGTCCTGTTCCTGCTTCTGGGCGCCTGCATGGTGCTGGCCATGCACGCCGGCTTTGCCTTCCTGGAAGTCGGCACGGTACGCGCCAAGAATCAGGTCAACGCCCTGGTCAAGATCATCACCGACTTCGCCGCCTCGACCGTGGCCTACTTCACGATCGGCCACCTCATCGCCTACGGCTCGGGCTTCTTCGTCAGCGCCCAGAGCCTGTCGGCCGATCATGGCTATGGCCTGGTCAAGTTCTTCTTCCTGCTGACCTTCGCCGCGGCCATACCGGCCATCATCTCCGGCGGCATCGCCGAACGGGCCCGCTTCTACCCGCAGTTCACCGCCACCCTGCTGCTGGTCGGGCTGGCCTACCCCGTCTTCGAAGGCATCGTCTGGAACGACAACTGGCAGCTTCAGGACTGGCTGACCCGGACTTTCGGCCATCCCTTCCACGACTTCGCCGGCTCCGTGGTGGTGCACGGCTTCGGCGGCTGGGTGGCGCTGATGGCGGTGCTGGCCCTGGGTGCGCGGCGTGGGCGCTATCCTCGTCATGGCGCGGTGGCCGCCCACCCGCCGTCGAGCATCCCCTTCCTGGCGCTGGGCGCCTGGACCCTGACGGTCGGCTGGTTCGGCTTCAACGTGATGTCCGCGCAGACCCTCGACGGCATCAGCGGCCTGGTCGCCGTCAACTCGCTGATGGCGATGGTCGGCGGCATCCTGGCGGCCATGGCGCTGGGCCGCAACGACCCGGGCTTCATCCACAACGGGCCGCTGGCCGGGCTGGTGGCGGTCTGTGCCGGCTCGGACCTGATGCACCCGATCGGCGCCCTGGCGACGGGCGCCGTGGCCGGGGCCCTGTTCGTGTCGCTGTTCACCCTGACCCAGAACCGCTGGCGCATCGACGACGTACTGGGTGTGTGGCCGCTGCATGGCATCTGCGGCGCCTGGGGCGGCATCGCCGCCGGCCTGTTCGGTCAGTCCTGGCTGGGCGGGCTGGGTGGCGTCAGCCTGGCCGCGCAGCTCGTGGGCACGCTGGGCGGCATCGTTCTGGCGGTCGTCGCCGGCGGCATCGTCTATGGCGGGATGAAGCGGCTGGTGGGTATCCGTCTCAGCGAAGAGCAGGAGTTCGAGGGCGCCGACCTGGCATTGCACCGGATCAGCGCCACGCCGAATCGCGACTGAAGCGCCGCCATTCTACTCAGACAGACGGCGGGTCCTCGCCCCGCGGCGGAACTGCCGGCGGCTCGCCCGAGGGCGATTCGAAGACTTCGGGCGGCTCGGCCGTGCCGGTCGAGCCGCCGGGTGCCGCGGCTTCCGAGGGCCTGCCGCGCTGTCGCTCCCGCTCCCGCCATGCCAGGGCCCCCAGCCCCGCCACGGCGCCGTACTTGATCACCTTGCCCAGGGCACTGCGACCATGGCGGCTGCTCAGCAGCAGCCCCAGTGCCCCGCCGGTCAGCATGCTGCGCGTATCCAGGCGACATGCCTGACCGCAGCAGCGATCGAGCCAGCGGCTCACCTCATCCTTCGCCTGCCTGTCATCCATGCGATTCTCTCCTGTGTGTCGATGACCATGCACCTTGCGCCCCGCACGCCGTGCGGGGCCATCATGCCCGGGCGTCTCAACCGCCGTTCGCGGTCCTGGCCTCGAGCGCCTCGACCACCTCGCTTCCCAGCCCGAGCGAGGCGGCAAGCTGGTCGAGCCAGGCTCGCTCCATCGGATTCTGCACGTCGATGATGGCGACACTGGCCAGATACATTTCACGCGCCGCCTGGGGCGAGTCGGCGTCCATCGCCAGCTGCCCGGCATCCAGCGGCGCCTGGAGCTGCTCGTCCACCCAGGCCAGCAACGGCGGGTCGGCTCCCAGCGCATCGATCTGCTCGACCAGCTGGGCGCGCTCGGCGGCATCGATATGGCCGTCGGCCCGGGCGGCGGCGATCATCGCCTTGAGCAGCGCCATGCTGCGAGCTTCAAGGGCCTCGCCCTGCAGCTGTTCCAGTGGCTCGCCATCGTCGGGCACGGCCGTTTCGCTCGTGTCCCGACCGGCCTGGTGCGACTGCCAGGCGCGCCAGGCCAGCGTTCCCAGCCCGGCCAGGGCGCCGTACTGGATCGCCCGTCGGCCGGCACGCCGCCCGCGATGGGTTCCCAGCAGGATTCCCAGGGCGCTGCCGGGCACCAGTCGGCGTGGATCCGGGCTGCGCTTGCCGCGGCTGCCGGCCTGCTTCATCAATTCCTCGAGCATTCCCCTGGCGTTCATGACACGCTCCCGATCCGCCTGAAGACGCTGTCAGCATAGGTGATAGCCGCCCGAGACGAAAAAGCCCGGCATTGATGCCGGGCAAGCAAGTGGTGTCGAGCGTGCCGTGTCACTCGATCTCGATCAGCACCTCGCCGGGGGTCACCCGGTCGCCGCGCGACACGTGCACGGCCTTGACGCTGCCGGCGACCCGGGCATGCACCTCGGTTTCCATCTTCATCGCCTCGGTGATCAGCACGGCCTGTCCCGCCTCGACCGCGTCGCCGACCTCGACCAGCACGTCGACGATGTTGCCGGGCATCGAGGTGGTCACGTGACCGGGCGCGGAGGCCTTGGCGCGCCCCGACTCGCCGCCGCCGACATAATCGTCCTTGGCCTCGAAGACCACCTCCTCGGGCATGCCGTCCAGGGTCAGGTAGACCTGGCGCTTGTCGCCGGTGCGCCCCACGCCGGTGATCTGCACCTCGTAGGACTCACCGTGCACGTCGATGACGAACTCGGTGGGCACGCCCTCGGTCACCGGGCGCTCGGCCGGCTCGGCGCTGGGCAGCGGCTCGGGCGACAGCGTGCCGTCGCGGCGACCCTGCAGGTAGTCACGTCCCAGATCGGGGAACATGGCGAAGGTCAGCACATCCTCCTCGCTCTCGGCCAGCTCGCCGATCTCGCCGGTCAGGCGTGTCATCTCGGGCGACAGGCTGTCGGCCGGCCGCCCCTCCTCGACCGGCTCGTTGCCGATGGCCTGGCGCCGGACGGTCTCGTTGACCTCGGCCGGCGGGTGGCCATAGCCGCCCAGCAGGTAACGCTTGACCTCGTTGGTGATGCTCTTGTAGCGCTCGCCGGTGAGCACGTTCATCACCGCCTGGGTGCCGACGATCTGCGAGGTCGGCGTGACCAGCGGCGGGTAGCCGAGGTCGGCACGCACCCGCGGGATCTCGGCGAACACCTCGCGGATCTTGCCCAGCGCGTTCTGTTCCTTGAGCTGGTTGGCGAGGTTGGACATCATGCCGCCCGGCACCTGATTGATCTGTACCGAGACGTCCTCGCGGGTGAACTCGCTCTCGAAGGCGGCGTACTTCCCGCGCACCTCGCGGAAGTAGTCCCCCACTTCCTTGAGCGCCTCCAGATCCAGCCCGGTGTCGTAGCCGGTGCCCTGCAGGGCGGCGACCATCGACTCGGTGGAGGGATGGCTGGTGCCGCCGGCGAACGCCGAGTTGCAGGTATCGATGTGCCGGCAACCGGCCTCGATCGCCTTGAGCTGGCACAGCGCCGAAAGCCCGGAGGTGGCGTGGGCGTGCAGCTGGATGGGTACGTCGACGGCCTCGCTCAGCGCGGCGACCAGCTCCTCGGCGGCATACGGCGTGAGCAGCCCGGCCATGTCCTTGATGGCGATGGAATCGGCGCCCATCTCGACCAGCCGCCGCGCCTGGTCGACGTACATCGCCAGGGTGTGCACCGGGCTGACCGTGTAGCACAGCGTGCCCTGGGCGTGCTTGCCGCTGGCCTTGACCGCGGCCATCGCGGTCTCGAGGTTGCGCAGGTCGTTGAGCGCATCGAACACCCGGAAGATGTCGATGCCGTTCTCCGCGGAACGGGCGACGAAGCGCTCCACCACGTCATCGGCGTAATGCCGATAGCCGAGCAGGTTCTGGCCGCGCAGCAGCATCTGCAGCGGCGTGCTGGGCAGCGCCTCCTTCAGCGAGCGCAGGCGCTCCCAGGGGTCCTCTTTGAGGAAGCGCACGCAGGCGTCGAAGGTCGCCCCGCCCCAGACCTCGAGGGAGTGGAAGCCGATGGCGTCCAGCTGCGGGCAGATCGGCAGCATGTCCTCGGTGCGCATGCGGGTGGCGATCAGCGACTGGTGACCGTCACGCAGCACGACGTCGGTGACGTGGACCCGGTCGGGTTGCTTCGGGCTCATGAATCTCTCCTTATAGTCCGGCGTGGGCGGCGATGGCGGCAGCGATGGCCAGCGCGACCTCTTCGGGGTTGCGCTTCACCGAGTAGTTGAGCAGTTCGGGATGCGCCGGGACGAAGCCGGTATCGAACTCGCCGCTGCGGAAGTCGGGATGGCGCAGGATCTCCTGGTAATAGGGCGCGGTGGTCTTGACCCCCTGCAGACGCATGTCGTTGAGTGCCCGGATGCCCCGGTCCAGGGTTTCCTCCCAGGTCAGCCCCCAGACGATCAGCTTCAGGCACATCGAGTCGAAATACGGCGGGATCGTGTAGCCGGTATAGATTGCCGTGTCGGTGCGCACCCCGGGGCCGCCGGGCGCGTAGTAGCGGGTGATGCGGCCGAACGACGGCAGGAAGTCGTTGCGGGGATCCTCGGCATTGATGCGGAACTGGATCGCGTAGCCGTGGTGGTGGATGTCCTCCTGGCGGAAGGCCAGCTTGAGCCCGGCGGCGATGCGGATCTGCTCACGGACGATGTCGACCCCGGTGATCGCCTCGGTGATGGTGTGCTCCACCTGGACGCGGGTGTTCATCTCCATGAAGTAGATCTCGTTGCCCTTGACCAGGAACTCCACGGTGCCGGCGTTCTCGTAACCCACCGCCTTGGCGGCGCGCACCGCCAGCTCGCCGACATAGGCGCGCTGCTCGGGGGTCAGCTGCGGGCTGGGGGCGATCTCGATGAGCTTCTGGTTGCGGCGCTGGATCGAGCAGTCGCGCTCGAACAGATGGATGACGTGACCGTGGCGATCGGCGAGGATCTGCACCTCGATGTGGTGCGGCTCGACCACGCACTTCTCCATGAACACGTCGGCGCTGCCGAAGGCCTTGGTGGCTTCGGAAATCACCCGCTCCCAGGCCTGCTCGAGCTGCCGGGCATCGTCGCAGCGGCGGATGCCGCGCCCGCCGCCGCCCGAGGTGGCCTTGAGCATCACCGGGTAGCCGATCTCGTCGGCCAGGGCGAGGGCCGCCTCGCGGCTTTCCAGGTTGCCCTGCGAGCCGGGCGTCACCGGCACGCCGGCCTCTCGCATCGCCGCGCGCGCCGCGGTCTTGTCGCCCATCCGTGCGATCACCGAGGCATCCGGGCCGACGAAGGCGATCCCCGCCTCGGCGCAGATGCGGGCCAGGTCGGCATTCTCGGAAAGAAAGCCGTAGCCGGGGTGAATGGCATCGCAGCCCGTCTCGCGGGCCAGGTCGACGATGCGGCGCGGATCGAGATAGCCCGCCAGGGGATCGTCGCCGACGAAGTGGGCCTCGTCGGCCCGCTTGACGTGCAGCGCGAAGCGATCCGGCTCGGTATAGATGGCGACGGAACGGATCCCCATTTCGGCACAGGCGCGCACGATCCGTACGGCAATCTCGCCGCGATTGGCGATCAACAGTTTCCGGAACACAGGCTGTCCTCCAGGGTTGCGTCCACGACGGGCATGCGAAAAACTCAAGGGTGGCTTGTCCGTTGCCGCGGCCGTGTTGGGTGTGGCTTTTACGCTACCCCGGGCAAACACCAATAGAAAAATTGATATTTTTTTGCCAACCTATAAGGTAGCGCTTATACCTGTAACGGAAACCGCCATGTCGCGCCCGCACCTGCTCAACAGACTGACCTTTCGCCAGCTTCAGGTCTTTCAGGCCGTTCACCGCCAGCAATCCTACTCGCGCGCGGCCGAGCAGCTGGGCCTTACCCAGCCCGCGGTCAGCGCCCAGATTCGCCAGCTGGAACAGGCCCTCGAGCAGCCGCTGTTCAAGTACGCCGGCAAGACCCTGCACGTGCTGCCCGCCGCCGATGCCCTGGCGGCCACCGTGCAGTCGATCTTCGGCCAGGTGTCGAGCCTGCAGATGGAGCTCTCCGAGCTGGCCGGCACGATCCGTGGTGAACTCAATCTCACGGCGGTTTCCACCGCCCAGTATGTGGTGCCGCATATCCTGGCGCGGTTCCGTGCCCGCTATCCGGAAGTCCATATCCGACTGCGGGTGTGCAATCGCGGCCAGGCGCTGGAGCGTCTGGCCGAGCGGCGCGACGACCTGGTGATCATGGGCATGGTGCCGGACGACGCCAATCTGGCCTTCATGCCCATCCTCGACAACGAGATGATCCCCATCGTCTGGCCCGGCCACCCGCTGCTGACCGCCGCCAAGCCCACGCTGGAGGACTTCACGCAGCATTACGTGCTGATGCGCGAGCCCGGCTCCGGCACACGCACCGCCTTCGAGGAGTTCGTCGCGCGCGAGCGTGTCTCCCTGGCACACACCCTGGAGATGGGCACCAACGAGGCGATCAAGCAGGGTGTGATGGCGCATCTCGGCGTGGCGGTGCTGCCGCGACTGGCGGTTCAGCTCGAGCTGGCTTCCGGGCTGCTGGCCTCCCCCGACCTGCCCGGCTTTCCGCTCAAGCGCTCCTGGTGCACGGTCTACCCCAAGGACCGCTATCCGACCCCGGTCACCGAGCTGTTCATGCGCTTCGTGCGCGAGCTGCTGCCCGAGCTCAACGCCCACTTCAAGGCTCCCCTCGAGCCGGCCCCCGGCCCCAGCTTCGTGTGCCTGCCGATGGTCGACGCCTGAGCGCCGGACCGGCCCGCGCCTGTCCAGAACCGGGCCTCATGTGGTATGTTGGGGCCATCGATCCACGCATCATCCGTCATGCCCGGCCGCCCGGAATCGCCACTCGGCGCAGCGTTCATGCCCCCGTGGCATTGCCGGCGTTCCGACGCCACCGGCCGGCTTGCAGAGAGGCTCAAGAACCATGAGCGACACCCCTTCCCAGCGCGTCACCAGTGGCAAGAAGTACCGTAACGATCACGGCATCGCCGCCATCAAGGATGGCATGAAGTCCCGCAGCCAGAGCGAAGGCGGTGGCGTCGGCGGGCGCAAGCCCCAGTGGCTGCGCGCCCAGATCCCCGGTGGCGGGCGCTTCGACGCCGTGAAGCGCAACGTGGCCGAGCATCGGCTGAGCACCGTCTGCGCCGAATCGCACTGCCCCAACATGGGCGAGTGCTGGAGCAACGGTACCGCCACCATCATGCTGATGGGCTCGGTGTGCACCCGGGCCTGCCGCTTCTGCGCCGTCGACACCGGCAACCCGCGGGGCTGGCTCGACGCCGAGGAACCGGCCAACACCGCCAAGTCGGTGGAACTGATGGGGCTGCGCTACGTGGTGCTCACCTCGGTGGACCGCGATGACCTGCCGGACGGGGGCGCCAGCCACTACGCCGACTGCATCCGGGCCATCAAGGCGCACACCCCCGACGTCGCCGTGGAGGCGCTGACCCCGGACTTCGACGGCGCACCCAGCGCCATCGAACAGGTCGTCGACTCCGGTCTCGAGGTGTTCGCCCAGAACGTCGAGACCGTGGAGCGCCTGACCCAGCGCGTGCGCGACCCGCGCGCCGGCTATCGCAAGACCCTCGATGTCCTCGCCCACGCCAAGCGTCACCGCCCCGGGGTGATCACCAAGACCAGCCTGATGCTGGGCCTGGGCGAGACCGAGGAGGAGATCCTGCAGACCTTCGACGACCTGCGGGCCATCGGTGTCGATATCGTGACGCTGGGCCAGTACCTGCAGCCGACGCGCAACCACCTGCCGGTGGAGCGCTGGGTGACCCCCGAGGAATTCGAGCGCTACCGGGTGCTGGGTCTGGAAAAGGGCTTCATGGAAGTGCCCTCGGGCCCGCTGGTGCGTTCCAGCTATCGCGCCGACCGGGTGTTCGAGAAGAACAACCTGGGCCTGGCCGCGCCCGCCGAGGTGCCCGGCCAGTCCGCCGATCCGAATCGCATCGACGCCGTCAACGTGGGCTGAGCGTCGCGCCTGCCGCCCATGAAAAACCCGGCGAGCTTCAGGCCGCCGGGTTTTTCATGCCCGCTTCTCACTCACGGACTACGCCTCTGCCAGGCTCAGCTCACGGCCGAGCTCACGGGCCAGGCACTCGGCCAGCTGTTCCGCCACCGTCTCGATAGCCGGGCAGTCATCGACCAGGTCGGCAAGGCGCGTCATCGTCATGCCGGCATAACCACAG
This sequence comes from Modicisalibacter tunisiensis, assembly GCF_020148005.1. Classification (GTDB taxonomy): domain Bacteria; phylum Pseudomonadota; class Gammaproteobacteria; order Pseudomonadales; family Halomonadaceae; genus Modicisalibacter; species Modicisalibacter tunisiensis. The sequence continues at coordinate 3,128,913 of NZ_JAGXFD010000001.1, forward strand.
GGATTGATGCGCAGGAAGGGAGACAGGTCGCCGTCGACGTTGAGCGCCACGCCGTGGAAGCTGCAGCCGCGCCGAATGCGCAGCCCCAGCGACGCGATCTTGGCCTCGCCCACGTAGACCCCCGGGGCATCGGGACGCGCTTTCGCCGCCACGCCGTACCCGGCCAGCAGGGCGATGACCGCATTCTCCAGCGCCGTCACCAGGTTGCGCACGCCCAGACCGGCACGCCGCACATCGAGCAGCGGATAGAGCACGACCTGACCGGGCCCGTGATAGGTCACCTGCCCGCCGCGATCGGTGGCCACCACCGGAATGTCGCCGGGCATCAGCAGGTGCTCGGGCTTGCCGGCCTGCCCCTGGGTGAATACCGGCTCATGCTCGACAAGCCAGAACTGGTCGGGCGTATCGGCGTCACGCTGGTCGGTGAGCTCGCGCATCGCCTGCCAGACGGGCAGATAGTCGCGCCGCCCGAGTCGCTGGACCTGAATCGGCGACCGGCCGCTGTCGCTCGCCATCACACCACCATGTGCACGCGACCGGTGGCCTTGAGCGAGGCGAACAGCGCCTCGAGCTGGTCGTTGCCGGTGGCGGTGATGGTCACGCGGACGGAGCGGAAGCGGCCGTTGCGGCTGTCGACGGCAGTGATGGTGGTGCGATCGACGCCCGGGGCATGCTGCTCGACGATCTCGATCACGACTTGCTCGAAGTCCGGCGCGGCATCGCCGACGATCTTGATGGGATAGTCGCAGGGAAACTCGACCCGCGGCCGCTCGACACCGGAGGGCGGCGTCTCGACCCGCAGGTCGCGCAGGGATTTGTCGTTCATGAGGGTCACTCGGTGAAAGCCATTTCCGAGTATTCTACGCAACCTGTACCGGTCGACCAAGGTCGACCGGTACCCAGGGCAAGCGTGGCGCCCGGCAATCGACCACCACCGGGCGCGGGGTGGCCTCAGGGTTTGTCCGAAAAGTCGGCGAGCGAAGATCAGGCAAGGCGAAAATCAGCGAAAAAGCGGAGTTTACAGAGTGTAAATGAGCATTTTGAGCTGATTTTCAACGCCGCATGACCGAGCGCAGCCAGTTTTCAGACAAAGCCTAGAACAGGCCGGTCACGAACAGCACGATCGAGTCCCAGATGCGCTTGAAGAAGCCGCCCTGCTCCACGCTCTGCAGCGCCACCAGCGGCTGCTCGCGAATCACCTTGTCGCCCAGCTTGACCTGCAGCGACCCCAGCTGCTGGCCGGCCTGCACCGGTGCCTTGATGGTTTCCGGAATGTTCAGCTTGGCGGTCATCTCGTCGCGGCGTCCCTGCGGCACGGTCAGGTAGATGTCCTGAGTCACCCCCAGCTTGAGGTTATCGCGTGCCCCGCCCCAGATGCGCGGCTGGTTGAGCACGGCGCCACGCTGGTAGAGCTTGAAGGTGTCGAAGAAGCGGAAGCCGTAGCTGAGCAGCTTCTGCGACTCCTGGGCGCGGGCCTCGTCGGACTGGGTGCCCATCACCACGGAAATCAGCCGCATGTCGTCCTGCTTGGCGGACGACACCAGGCAGTAGCCGGCCTCCTCGGTGTGCCCGGTCTTGAGGCCGTCCACGGCCGGATCCCGCCACAGCAGGCGGTTGCGATTGGGCTGACGAATATCGTTGTAGGTGAAGTACTTCTTGGAATAGATCTGATAGTGATCCGGATAGTCCCGGATGATGTGACGGGCGATCGTCGCCAGGTCGCGGGCGGACGAGTAGTGGTCCTCGTGGGGCAGCCCGGTGGCGTTGGCGAAATGGGTATTCTCGAGCCCCATGCGCTGCGCCTGCTGGTTCATCAGGTCGGCGAACGACGACTCGGAACCGGCGACGTATTCGGCCAGGGCCACGCTGGCATCGTTGCCCGACTGGATGACCACGCCGTGCAGCAGGTCATCGACCTTGACCCGGGTGCCCTCGCGCACGAACATCCGCGACCCGCCGGTGCGCCAGGCATGCTCGCTGATGGTGACCATGTCGTCGTCGGAGATGTTGCCGTCGTCGATCTCCTTCTCGACGATATAGGCGGTCATCATCTTGGTCAGGCTGGCCGGTGGCAGCCGCTCGTCGGCGTTGTGCTCGACCAGTACCTCGCCGCTGTTGGCATCGAGCAGGATCCACGACGACGCATCGAGACTCGGCGGCGTGGGGATCATCGGCTGCGGCAGGGACTTCTGCGGCAGCCGGGAGTCCGGCTGGGGCTGCTGCTCGGCCATCACGGGCTGGATTATCGCGATGCAGAACGCGGTAACGGCAACAGCCAGACCATGCCAGGGACGAGAGGGAAAAAGGGACAGTCTCATGACGCGTGTTTCTCGTTGCTGGTTGTCAGGGAAATCCATCGATCATCATTGCTGACCGGCGGTGACGGTGAAGGCCTGCGCGAAGCCGGCCTGCTGAAGTTCTCGCCGCAGCGCTTCCAGCGCCGGCCGATCGGCCACCGGGCCGACCTGGACCCGATGCAGCCGGCCGCCGTTGTCGACGCGCACCGGCCGATCGAGACGCGACTGCAGGCGTCGGCGCAGCCGTTCGGCGTTGCCGGCCGACCCCAGTGCCGCCACCTGCAGATAGAAGGCGCCAGGGTCGGCACCACTCGCCGTGGCACCGGCGGCCGCCGACTTGCGCGACGGCAGCGGTGACACCGAGGGCGATGCGGCTGCGGGAGCGGCCCGTGTCGCCCCCGTCGTCCGCCTCTTCGTCGCTGCCTTCGCGGCGGCAACCGCTTTGCCCTCGCCCGCCGTCGACGTGCCATGCCGGGCCTGCCAGGCCACCGGGTCGATCGCCACGACACGCACATGCCCCGTGCCGTGGCGCAGGATACCCAGTCGCGCCGCCGCCGCATAGGAGAGATCGATCAGGCGGTCACCGTGGAACGGCCCCCGGTCGTTGATGCGGACGATGACCGAGCGGCCGTTGCCGGTGTTGGTGACCCGGGCATAGGTCGGCAACGGCAGGGTCCGGTGCGCGGCCGTCATCTTGTACATGTCGTAGGGTTCGCCGCTGGCGGTGTCATACCCCTGGAACTTCTTGCCGTACCAGGAGGCCGTGCCCTCCGCCGCGTAACCTTGCGGATCGGAGAGCACATGATAGGTCTTGCCCCACACCCGGTAGGTCGGCCGATTGCCACTCTCGGCCCGCGGCTCGACCCGGGGCACGGCATCGGGGACCTGCGAGACATCGGGCGGACTGTCGGGGTAGGCATCCTCGCCCATGGCGTAACGCCCGCCGCCCTGCCGGGCCCCGTCACCGGCACAGCCGGCCAGGGCCAGCAGCGTGGCCAGGGCCACCGGCCGCCACCACACGCCTCTCATGCCGACGCCTCCAGGGCCTCGCGGATCCGCTCGGCCAGGGTGGCGACCGCCATGGCATAGAGGTGGCTGTGGTTGTAGCGGGTGATGACGTAGAAGTTGCGGAAGCCGAGGCGGTAACGGGTCTTGCCGTCGGCCACGTCGAGGGCCAGCGGGATCACCTGGCGATCCGCCGCCAGACCCGACTCCTGCGCGCGGATACCGGCGGCGGCCAGGGTATCGATGCGCTCGTAGGGCGGCCGGGTGCGATTGAAGGCGATGGCATCGGGCGGTGTGGCGGGGCCCGTCGCCGCGGCGACGATCGGCGCCCCCGCCTGCCAGCCATGCCGGGCGAAGTAGTTGCCGACACTGCCGATGGCGTCGACGGGGTCATGCCACAGGTCCCGCTTGCCGTCGTCGTCGAAGTCCACCGCGTAGGCCTGATAGCTGGTGGGAATGAACTGGGGATAGCCCATCGCCCCGGCATAGGAGCCCTCCAGCGAATCGGGGTCGACCCCCTGCTCGCGGGTGAGGGTCAGGAAGGCCGCCAGTTCGCCGCGGAAGAAATCGCCCCGCGACGGATGGTGGAAGGCCAGCGTGGCCAGCGAATCGAGCACACGATGGCTGCCGGCATGGCGCCCGTAGTAGGTTTCCACGCCGATGATCGCGGCGATCACCTCGGGCGCCACGCCATAGGTGTCACGGGCCCGCTCGAAGGCGTCGCGATGGGCACGCACGAAGTCGGCCCCCGCCTGGATGCGTTCCGGCTGGATGAAGATGTCGCGATACTCGTCCCAGCGCAGGTGGCGCTCGGGTGCCTTCGACATCGCCTCGAGCACGCCCTGGCGATACCGGGCCTGCTTCAGGGCCTTTTCCAGCCAGCCACGGTCCGCGCCGGAGGCCACCTGGGCATCGACCCAGCGGGCGATCGCCGGATGCGTGCCCGGATCGAATGTCTCGTCGGCCCCCGCCGGCAGGGCCGCCAGCAGGCAAACGCCACCCAGCAGTCCCGCACGCAGCGCACGTTGTCGACGGTCCAGCCACTTCCTCATTGTCGTCGAATCTCCCTGTTGGCCGATGGTCACCGCCATCGGAGATGGCGGCTCAGCGCGGCAGCAGCCGCCGGTGCCCGTGAATCGCCATGAGAATACCGAAGCCGGTCAGCAACGTCACGCTGGAGGTCCCGCCGTAGCTGACCAGCGGCAGCGGCACCCCGACGATCGGCAGGATGCCGCTGACCATGCCGATGTTGACGAATACATAGATGAAGAAGGTCAGGATCAGGCTGCCGCCGACCAGCCGGCCGAAGGTATCGTGGGCCTGATTCGCCATCACCAGCCCGCGGCCGACGATCAGCAGGTAGACGGCCAGGAAACTCAGCATGCCGATCAGCCCCAGCTCCTCGCCGAGCACCGCGACGATGAAGTCGGTGTGGCGCTCGGGCAGGAACTCCAGCTGCGACTGGGTGCCCATCGTCCAGCCCTTGCCGAAGATGCCGCCGCTGCCGATCGCCGTGGTCGACTGGATGATGTTCCAGCCCGAGCCCAGCGGGTCGCTTTCCGGGTTGAGGAAGGTCAGCACGCGCTGACGCTGGTAGTCGTGCATGTTCATCCACAGCAGCGGCAGCGCCGAGCCGGCCAGCAGCCCCAGCACCCCGACGATACGCCACGAGATGCCGGCCAGTAGCACCACGAACACGCCCGAGGCCGCCACCAGCAGCGACGTGCCCAGATCGGGCTGCCGGGCGATCAGCAGCACCGGCACGGCGATGATCGCGGCGCACACCAGCAGGTCCGGCAGGCTCGGCGGCAGGGCCCGGCGGTGCAGGTAGGCGGCGATCATCATCGGCATCGCCACCTTCATCAGCTCGGAGGGCTGAAAGCGGATCACCCCGGGGATCACCAGCCAGCGCTGCGCGCCCATGCCGATATCCCCCATCAGCTCGACGGCGATCAGCATCAACAGGCCCGCCCCGTAGGCCACCGGTGTCCAGCGACACAGCGTCTTCGGCGAGAACTGGGCGACGATCACCATCGCCGCGAGCGCCACCCCGAGGCGCATCGCCTGGGCCTCCACCACCGACAGCCGCTGGCCACTGGCACTGTAGAGCACCACCAGGCCGCCGCCCAGCAGCAGCAGCAGGAAGGCGCACAGCCAGGGATCGAGATGGATGCGCGTCCACAGCGTCACCCGTCGCTTGACGCGGGCGTTCCGCGGATAATGCAGAAGGGCCGAATCACGGAGTCCCATGGGTACCTCGTTCGCCAATTTCCGCCGCGGCCTTGTCCAGCGCCTTGTCGTCGGGCAACAGCCAGGCATCGGTGATCGCTCGCGCCAGCGGTGCGGCATGGGAGCTGCCGCCGCCAGCGTTTTCCACCACCACGGCCACGGCGATCTGCGGATCGTCGATCGGCGCGAAGGCGGTGAACAGGGCGTGATCGTGCAGGCGCTTCTCGAGCTCGTCGGCGTTGTAGCGCTCGTCGTTGCCCAGCGTGAACACCTGTGCCGTGCCGGACTTGCCGGCCATGCGGTACTCGAGGCCGGCGCCGACGCGCCGCGCCGTTCCCTCGCTGCCGCTCATCACCTGGCCCATGGCATTGCGCACCAGATCCCACCACTTGTCGTCGAGCTTGATGTCGGGCTTGGCAGGCGGCGGGTCCACCGGCTCGTCGCCGATCCGCCTGGCCAGATGCGGGGTCACCCACTGGCCACGGTTGGCCAGCACCGACAGCGCCGTGGCCATCTGCAGCGGCGTGGCCAGCCAGTACCCCTGGCCGATGCCGACCGAGAGCGTTTCGCCGGGGAACCACACCTGCCCCTTGCGCTCGCGCTTCCACTCCCGCGAGGGCATCAGCCCCTTCGAGGCGCCGTAGACGTCGTAGCTGGTGTCCTCGCCGAAGCCGAAGCGGTGCATGAAGGCCGACAGCCGGTCGATGCCCAGTTCGTGGGCCAGACGGAAGAAGTAGGTATCGTTGGACACCTCGATGGCGCGCCGCATGTCCACGCGCCCGTGCCCCCAGCGCAGCCAGTTGTGATAGCGCCGGTCGAACCCCGGCAACTTGTAGTAGCCCGGATCGAAGATCGTCTTGTCGGGGGAGATGACATCGTTGGCCAGCCCGGCCAGCGCCATGTAGGGCTTGACCGTCGAGGCCGGCGGATACTGCCCGCGCACCGCCCGGTTGTAGAGCGGCAGGTCGAGGTCGTTGCGCAGGGCGCGATAATCCTTGCGGCTGATGCCGGTGACGAACAGGTTGGAATCGAAGCCCGGCGACGAGGCCATGGCGAGGATATCCCCGGTCTGGGGCTGAATGGCGACGATCGCGCCCCGCTGGCCATCGAGCAGGTCGTAGGCCAGCTGCTGGAGACGCTCGTCGATGGTCAGCACGATATCCTGCCCCGGCACCGGGTCGGTGCGCCCGATCTCCTTGACCACCCGCCCCCGGGCATTGGCCTCGACCTGGCGCAGCCCCGCCTTGCCGTGCAGGACCGACTCGTACTGCTTCTCGACCCCGGTCTTGCCGATGAAGTGGGTACCGGCGTACTCGCCGCTGTCCAGCTCGCGGAGCTCCTCGGCGTTGATGCGTCCGACATAGCCGAGCACATGGGACATGATCAGCGGGTCGGGGTAGTAGCGCAGCAGCTGCGCCTCGACCTCGATCCCCGGCAACCGATAGCGGTTGACGGCCAGCCGCGCGATCTGGCGCTCGTCCAGCTCGCTCATCAGCAGCGCCGGCTGGTAGGGGCGCTGACGCTGGTAGGCACGCTTGTGGAAGACCTTCGCCTTCTCGGGGGGAAGGTCGAGGATGTCGACCAGCAGCTCGAGGGTGGCATCCAGATCGTCGACCCGTTCGGGCACGATGGTCAGGTTGTAGGTGGGACGATTCTCGGCCACCAGCCGGCCGTTGCGGTCATAGATCAACCCCCGGGTCGGCGGCAGCGGTTCGACCCGCACCCGGTTGTCCTCGGAGCGCGTGGTGTAGACCTGGTGCTGGACGACCTGCAGGTAGACCAGCCGCGTCACCAGCGCGCCGGACATCAGCACCACCAGCGCCGCCGCCAGCAGCGAGCGGTTGCGAAAGACGCGCAGCTCCTGCTCGGGATTCTTCAGCGCATCGCGACGTTTACGCATCGCGACCCGCGGCTGGCATCAGGCATGACGAGACGGCGGGCGCTCGGGATCGGCGGTGGTGGCTGCTACATGGTGACATCGATACGTCGTCAGCGGTGATAGGGATGGCCCACCAGGAGCGTCCAGGCCCGGTAGAGTTGTTCGGCGAGGATCAGCCGCACCATGGGATGCGGCAGGGTCAGGGCAGACAGCGACCAGCGCTGGTCGGCCGCCGCCGACAGCCCCGGCTCGAGACCGTCCGGGCCGCCCACCAGCAGCGCCACGTCACGCCCCGAATGACGCCAGTCGTCGGCTTCCCGGGCCAGGCGCTCGGTGGACCAGGCCTTGCCGCCGACTTCCAGCGCGACCGTCAGCTCGTCGCCGCGCAGGCGCTCGCGCATGCGCTGTCCCTCGAGCGTCACGGCCCGGGCCACGTCGGCATTCTTGCCGCGTGCCCCGGGAGCGATCTCGACGATCTCGAGCGCGAAGTCCCGCGGCAGGCGCTTGCGGTACTCGTCGACACCGCGCTCGACCCAGTCGGGCATGCGGTTACCCACGGCGATCAGGCGTACCTTCACGCCCGCCCTCCGCCGACCCGCTCCTCGACGTCGGCAGGCATGTCGGCCCACAGGCGTTCCAGATCATAGAGTCGACGGGTTTCCGGCATCATCACATGCACCACGACATCGCCGAGATCGATCAGCATCCATTCGTCGCCGGCCTTGCCCTCGACCCCCAGAGGGCGCACGCCGGCTTCCTTGGCCTTCTCGACCACGTTGTTGGCCAGTGCCGCCACGTGGCGGGACGAGGTCCCGCTGGCCACCAGCATGATATCGGTGACGCTGGTCAGCGCCGAGACATCGAGTTCGGCGATGTCCTGCCCCTTGAGTTCCTCCAGGGCATCGATCGCCAGGGTCTTGAGTGCGTCGGTCTGCATAGCTCCTCGTAAGCAACGGTCTCGTCAGACGCCATTCTACCCCGACAATTCCTGCCAGCGGTAAAGATCGTGCACACGAATGTAATCCTCCACCGCCCGGGGCAGCAGATAACGCACGCTGCGCCCCTCGGCCAGCCGCTCGCGCAGCCCCGTCGCCGAGATCGCCATGCGGCTGGGCAGGCGCAGGTGCAGCACGCCGCCGGCGGAACGGGCGAACAGCGCGCCGGCGGTGTCGACCTCGCGCCCCGCGATCAGGCGATTCACTTCGGCGGGCAGTGCCTGGCGATGGTCGGGGCGATCGATCACCACCACGTGGGCCAGCTCGAACAGCCGCTGCGGGTCGCGCCACTGATGCAGCTTGAAGAAGGCATCGGCTCCCACTGCCATCACCAGCCGTGCCCGGGCGCCGTAGTCGCGGCGCAGGGAGGCCAGGGTGTCGCCGCTGTAGGAGGGGCCCTGACGACGCAGCTCGCGATCGTCGGCGACCAGCCCCGGGGTGTCGCCGATCCCCGCCTCGAGCATCGCCAGGCGCCGGGCGGCGTCGACCCCGGGGGCGCGGCGATGCGGCGGCACGTGCGCCGGGATCATGTGCACCCGATCCAGCCCCAGGGCCTCGTGCAGTTCCACCGCGCTGCGCAGGTGCCCCAGGTGCACGGGATCGAAGGTGCCACCCAGCATGGCGATGCGGGCGGGACGGCCCGCGGGATCACCCACGGATCTGGCCGTCACCGAGTACCACGTACTTGCGCGTGGTCAGCCCTTCGAGTCCCACCGGGCCGCGTGCGTGCAGCTTGTCCGTGGAGATGCCGATCTCCGCGCCGAGGCCGTACTCGAAGCCATCGGCGAAGCGCGTCGAGGCGTTGACCATCACCGAGCTGGAGTCCACCTCGGCCAGGAAACGCCGTGCCAGCGAATAGGATTCGCTGACGATGGCATCGGTGTGGTGGGAGCCGTAGGTCTCGATGTGGGCGATCGCCTCGTCGATGCCCTCGACCACGCGGATCGCCAGCACCGGCGCCAGGTATTCGGCATGCCAGTCGGCCTCCTCGGCCGGCGTCACCTCGGTCAGCACGGCCCGCGTCCGCTCGCAGCCGCGCAGCTCGACGCCATGTTCCGCGTAGGCTTCGGCCAGCCGCGGCAACAGCTCGGCGGCCACCGGTGCGTCGATCAGCAGCGTCTCCATGGTATTGCAGGTGCCGTAGCGCTGCGTCTTGGCATTCACGGCGATGGCCAGCGCCTTGTCCAGGTCGGCCGTGGCATCGACATAGACGTGGCAGACCCCGTCGAGGTGCTTGATCACCGGCACCCGCGCTTCCCGGGACACCCGCTCGATCAGCGACTTGCCGCCGCGCGGGATGATCACGTCGACGAACTCGGGCATGGCGATCAGCCGGCCCACCGCGGCGCGATCGGTGGTCGCCACCACCTGCACGGCCGCTTCCGGCAGCCCGGCCTCGGCCAGGCCGGCGGCGATGCAGTCGGCGATCGCCGCGTTGCTCTCGCTGGCCTCGGAGCCACCGCGCAGGATGCAGGCGTTGCCGGACTTGAGACACAGACTGGCGGCTTCCAGGGTCACGTTGGGCCGCGACTCGTAGATGATCCCGATCACCCCCAGCGGCACCCGCATCTGCCCCACCTGGATGCCGCTGGGCCGGGCGCGCAGGCCATCGATCTCGCCGACCGGATCGGGCAGCGCGGCCACCTGCTCGAGCCCTTCGATCATGGTGTCCAGGCGTCGGTCGTCGAGCGCCAGACGATCGAGCAGCGCGGCATCGAGCCCGCCGGCACGCCCGCGCTCCAGGTCGCGGGCATTGGCGGCCAGCAGCGTCTGCCGCGACGCCTCGACCTGGCGTGCCATCGCCAGCAGCGCCGCGTTCTTGCGCCCGGTCGGCAACCGCCGCAGCGCCACGCTCGCCTGACGCGCCGCGCGCCCCAGCTGCTGCATGTAGGTTTCCACGTCGGTGATCGCTGAGTGTCGTGACATGCCCGGAAATCTCTCCATACTCGACACGTCGTGCCGGCCCCGGAAGATCGGGCGGCCGTCGTGATTCAGGAAAATGCGTAATACGAGTCGTCGCCGAAGGGGCGGGTATCGTACAGTGTCGGCTATTCGAAATGGAGATCAATACTAAGCCACCATGGAGAGCAAGTTCAAAGCGAGGGACCACCGCCGGCTCGTCCTGATGACCGCCGCGACCCTGCTGCTGCTGGCGGCGGGGGCGCAGGACACCCTGTTGCGCCTGGTACTGGCGCTGGCCGCCCCGGGCCTGATCTGGCTCTGGCACCGCGCCGACGGGAACTGGCGCGCCGCGGAGGTGTGGCTGCCGGCCCTGCTCGCGATGCTGCTGACCCTCGCCCTGCTCGAAGCCCCCGAGCGCTATCCGATGTGGCTGTGGGGCTGGGTCGGCGTGCTCGCCCTGCCCCAGCCGCTGCCGATGCGCCTGGCTGTCCTGCTGCTGACGGTCGTCGGTTACTGGCAGGTCCAGCCGCTGCTGCCCACCGAGACACGCCTGCTCGCCGCCCTGGTGCTGGCCGCCCTGGGGCTGCTGGCCTGCGGCCAGGCCGTGGCCTTTCAGCGATCGCGACGTCATGCCGACTGGCGCCCCCTGACCCTGCCCGGCATTGCCGTTCACTCACGCCGGCAACTGGAGCGCGACCTGAGCCGCGAGATCGCGCGTACCGACCGCGAGGGCTCTTCCGCCATGCTGGTCCTGCTCCAGGCACGCCCCGGCCAGCTCGCCGAACTGGCGCGCCTGCTGGATCGGCATGTGCGCCGCTACGAGGGGCTCTACCAGTGCGATCGTCGCACCCTGGCCGCCATCCTCATCAGCCGGACCCCGGCGGAATCCCGTCAGCGCCAGACCCACCTGCAGGCCGCCCTGCCGGCCGGCGCCCATCTGCGCCTTGCCGGCCTGACCCCGGCGCTGGCGCTGCCCGAGCAGATCCGCGCCCTGACGCTGCAGAACCAGCCGGTCACCGACGCGGGAGCCCTGTGAATGCGCGACTTCTCCCAGCGCGACTACGACCGCCTGTTTCTCGTCGTGTATATCGGGGGGATGCTGCTGATCGCCAGCCACGCCCTCTGGCACTACCTGATGGGGCATTACGAGGCGATCCTGCTGCCGGCCCTGCTGACCCTGCTGCTGGCCGGCGCGCTGTTCGTGCGCCTGGCCAACCCCGGTCTGCACCGCATGGCGACCTATGCGGTCCTGATCAGCGGCTACCTGCTGACCGCCGCCGACCTCGCGGCTCATGACACTCAGGCCTGGCTCTGGCTCGGCGTCCCCCCGACCCTGACCTTCCTGCTGCTGCCGCTGGCACCGGCGACGCTGCTCAATCTGTCGCTGACCCCGGTCTGGCTGCTGCTGGCCGTCCCGATCCCGATGCTCTGGCAGGCCGGGCTCGCCTACCTGACCCTGATCGGCCTGTTGTCGCTCCCCGCCCGACTGGCGCTCCAGCGTCGCTTTCCGCGGCGGGACAGCGAACAGCCCGATGCCCAGTGCGATGCCCTGTCACACCATGCCCTGGCACTGCGCCTGACGGCCGAAGTGGAGCGTGGCCGCGCGCTCAAGCGCCCGCTGGCCGTGCTGGTGATCCACCTGCCCCAGCTGGAAATGGCCGAGGAGCAGTTCGGCAGCCATCTGCTGCAGGCCCTGCTCACTCGCGCCTGCGCCACCATCCAGGCCAACTGCCGCCAGCACGATCTGCTCGGCCGGGAGCGCGACTCGCTGTTCTGGCTGCTGCTGCCGGATACCGGCGAGGCCGGCGCCCTGATCGTTCGCGAGCGACTCCTGCAGGCCCTGAACCGTGACGTCTTCGCCGAAACCGGGGCCATTCAGGCACGCATCCGCAGCGAACACCTGCTGCCCGGCGACACCCTCGAACGCTTCGAACAGCGCCTGGCGGCGGCCGGCCTGAAACTGCTGGAGCCAAGTCCGTGACCGCAACCGACTGGATCTCGACGCTCACCCCGTCACCCGGCTGGCTGTACCTGATCTTCCTGCTCATCGCCCTGGTCGAGTCGCTGGCTGTGGTCGGCCTGCTGGTTCCCGGGGTGGTGCTGATCACCGCCGCCGCCTCCCTGGCGGGGCATCACGAGCTGTCCATCACCCTGGCCCTGCTGGCCGCCGCCGCGGGCGCCATCCTCGGCGACGGCATGAGCTTCCTGCTGGGCTACCGCTACCGCGAGCGCATTCCCACGCTCTGGCCATTCCGGCGCCACCCCGAATGGCTGGCCCGCGGCGCCCGCTTCTTCCAGCGCCACGGCGTGCTCTCGGTGCTGATCGGGCGTTTCGTGGGGCCGGTACGTCCGGTGGTGCCGTTGATCGCGGGCATGATGCACATGCGACCCGCCACCTTCCTGTGGTCCAACATCGGCTCGGCGCTGCTCTGGGCCCCGGCCTATGTGCTGCCGGGCTATCTGCTGGGCCGCACCTGGCAGCAACTGCTGGCCCTGCCCCACGACAGCCGACGCTGGCTGATCATGCTGGCGATGCTGGTGGTCGGCCTGCTGGTCACGTTCTCGCTGCTGCGCCGCCAGCTCGACCATGACGGCTGGACCTATCGCCGGCTGGCCGCCCTCGCCGACCGCCACCCGGGCGGGCGCCGGCTGTGGGAGGCACTGGTGCCCGCGGGCACCGACAGCGGCGTGCCGCTGGCGTCGCTGCTGCTGCTGCTGACCAGCCTCGCCGCCCTCTCGGGGTGGACGCTGTGGGTGCTGCACCAGGACGGCCCGCTGCCCATGGACCAGCAGCTCCAGGCCCTGCTCGTCGATCTCCAGCATCCGCGGCTCACCCGACTGGCCGAGCTCATGGCCAGGCTCGGTGACACCTACGGCGTCATCGCCCTGGTCGTCCCCTGGCTGGCCTGGATGGCCCGGCGGAAACTGGTCGCCCTCGGACTGCACTGGCTCGGCGCCCTGGGCGGCATCGCCCTGGCCAACACGCTGTTCAAGCACCTGGCAGGGCGCGTACGCCCCGACATCCCCGACTACCTCGCCGGATCATTCTCCTACCCCAGCGCGCACACCTCGACCGCCGTGGTGCTCTACGGCCTGGCCGCCGCCTTCGTCGCCGACGGCCTGGCACCGCGCTACCGGGCGTCGGCCTACTGGCTGGCGGTGCTGATCTGCGTGCCCATGGCCCTGTCACGCCTGGTGATCGGCGTGCACTGGCTCAGCGACCTGGTGGGTGGCGCCCTGCTGGGGCTGGTGGTCTGTGCCCTCGTGCGCCTGAGCTACCACCGCTTCGCCGCCCGCCGGCCGCCACGCCCGCCGTGGCTGGCCCTGCTGCTGGCCTCCGCGGTCCTGCTGGCGGCGCGCCTCGCCTGGCTGCCGCACGCCTGAGCCGTGCGCAGAGGGAGTTTACAAAAGTCACGAGCGACGGTCAGGCAAGGCGAAATCAGCCGCGAAAGCGGACTGGGCTTGCACACGAGTTCACGAGAGGGTAAATGAGCCTTTTGAAACTGATTTCAACGCCGTATGGCCGAGCGCAGTCATTTGTAAGCACCCTCTCAGCCCAGCGCCAGCCAGGCCCCCACCCCGACCATCAGGGTCCCGGCAATGCGGTTGAGCAGGCGCACATTGCCACTGCGGCTGAGCAGATGGCTCGCCGTGCGCCCGCCGACGGCATAGAGCAGCAGACAGCACAGTTCGATCGACAGGATCATGCCCACCAGCCAGCTCAGCTGCGGCGCCAGCGCCAGGCGGGCATCGAGAAACGGCGGCAGCAGGGCGATGAAGAAGGCCCAGCCCTTGGGGTTGGCCACGGCGGTGACGAACCCCTGGACGAACAGCTGCCCCCGCGAGACGTCGCGGGCGGCGCGCGGTTCATCGGGAATCGCCATGCGTCCACGCGAGCGCCACATCTGCCAGCCCAGCCAGGCGAGATAGGCCCCGCCCAGCCACTTGAAGATCGCGAACAGCGCCGGCTGGCGCAGCATCAGCGTCGCCACCCCGCCACCGGCGGCGGCCGCCACCAGCCCCACCCCCAGCAGCTCGCCGATCATCATCCACAGGGCCCGGCGCACCCCCACCGTCATGCCCAGCACCATCGACAGCGTCATGCACATGCCCGGGGTCAGCGACACCATGAAGAAAGTCGGGATAAAGACCGACAGCAGCGAAGGATTGATCATCAGGCAGGGTTCCGTGTTGCGAATCCGAGAATCGACAGGGTGACGGCCTGGCCTACTCCCCCCAGCGCGGCATCAGCGTGTGAGCGATGCCCAGCTGGTTGAGGATCCGTGCGACGATGAAGTCGATCAGCTCGTCGACGCTCGCCGGGCGGTGATAGAAGCCGGGCGCCGCCGGCAGTATCACCGCACCCAGGCGACTGAGCGCGAGCATGTGCTCCAGGTGGATCGCCGACAGCGGGCTCTCCCGCGGCACCAGCACCAGTTGCCGGCGCTCCTTGAGCGCCACGTCGGCGGCGCGCTCGATGAGGTTGTTGCTCGCCCCGGTGGCCACCGCCGACAGCGTGCCCGTCGAGCAGGGGCAGATGACCATGGTGCTCGGCGCCCCGGAACCCGACGCCACCGGCGCCATCCAGTCCTCGCGGCCGAAGCAGCGGATCTGGCCCGGTCTCGCCCGGCTGCGTTCGATCAGCGCCTCGGCCAGGCGCGCCGGCTGGGCCGGCAGGTGCACGTCGGTCTCGGTGGCGATCACCATGTGCGCGGCCTTGGAAATCATCACCCAGACCTCGTGGCCGGCCGCGACCAGGCAGTCGATCAGGCGCAGCCCGTACTGGGCGCCGGAGGCCCCGGTCAATGCCACCGTCACCGGCGGCTCGAAGGTTTCGCGCTCAGCCATGGCGGGCCTCCAGGGCGGCCAGCAACTTCTCGTGGATGCCGCCGAAGCCGCCGTTGGACATCACCACCAGCCGATCGCCGGGGCGCGCCGTCTCGGCGAGGGTCGCCACCAGCGCCTCGAGGTCGTCGGCCCGCTGTGCCGGCACCGGCGAGGCGGCCACCACCGCATCCAGCGACCAGTCCAGGCCGGGCGGCTGATACCACCACACGGCATCCGCGTCGGCCACGCTCTCGCCGAGGCGCGCCTTGAGGGTGCCCAGGCGCATGGTGTTGGAGCGCGGTTCGATCACCGCCAGCAGCCGCCCGTTCGGGGTCGCCGCGCGCAGGCCGTGCAGGGTGGCCTGGATGGCCGTGGGGTGATGGGCGAAGTCGTCGATCACCTGAATGCCGGCGACCTGCCCGCGCACCTCCTGGCGCCGCCGCGGCGAGGCGAAGCGCGAAAGCGCCGCGCAGCCCCGCGCCAGATCGACGCCACAGGTTGCCGCCGCGGCCAGCGCCCCCAGGGCATTGCGGGCGTTGTGCGCGCCGCTCAGCGACCACTCGACCACGGCATCCTCATTGCCGTGCATCACGCGAAAGCGCCCGTCGTCGGCACGCTCCGAGGCCCAGCGCCAGGCGCTGTCCGCCGCGTCCCCGAAGCGCTCGACCGGCGTCCAGCAGCCCATTGCCAGGACCCGCTCGAGGGCCGGCTCGCCATCGGCGGCCAGCACCCGCCCGTCGCCGGGCACGGTGCGCAGCAGGTGATGGAACTGGCGCTCGATGGCCGCCAGGTCGGGGAAGATGTCGGCATGGTCGAACTCCAGGTTGTTGAGCACCACCACATCCGGCCGGTAATGCACGAACTTGGAACGCTTGTCGAAGAAGGCCGTGTCGTACTCGTCAGCCTCGACCACGAAGGGCGCATCGGGGGCGCCGAGGCGCGCCGAGATACCGAAGTTGCGCGGCACCCCGCCGATCAGGAATCCCGGACTCATCCCGGCGGACTCCAGCAGCCAGGCCAGCAGGCTGGCGGTGGTGGTCTTGCCGTGGGTGCCGGCCACCGCCAGCACGCGCCGCCCGGGCAGGATGTGCTCGGCCAGCCACTGGGGCCCGGAGACATACGGAAGGCGGGCCTCGAGCAGCGCCTCCACTTCCGGGTTGCCGCGGGAGAGCGCATTGCCGACCACCACCAGGTCGGGGCGCGGCGAGAGGTTCTCGGCGGCATAGCCGTCGCACAGGGCGATGCCGGCGGCCTCGAGCTGGGTACTCATCGGCGGGTAGACGTTGGCATCCGAGCCGCTGACCGTCAGCCCCCGCTCGCGGGCGAGCAGGGCCAGGCTGCCCATGAAGGTGCCGCAGATACCAAGGATATGCACATGCATGTCAGGAGTTCCCCGCCGGAGTGAGTCGCCGGGACGCCGTGCGGGCGCCGCCACAGGCGGGTGAGCCTAGCATGGGGCTCTCGACCGGCGCCACAGGCCCGCCGCCGTGCAGCTGGCGCCGCTTTCGGCTATGATGCACGGTCGTTCCCCCCTCGCAAGCCCAATGACCAGCAGGAGCAAAGGAAGCCCCATGGCCCAGCACAATGCCTTCTATGCCCAGTCCGGTGGCGTCACCGCCGTCATCAACGCCAGTGCCTGCGGCGTGATCGAAGCGTGCCGCCGTCACGGCGATCGGATCGGCAAGGTGTATGCCGGACACAACGGCATCATCGGCGCCCTGACGGAAGACCTGATCGACGTCTCCCAGGAGTCCGACGAGGCCATCCGTGCCCTGCGCCACACCCCGGGCGGCGCCTTCGGCTCCTGCCGCTACAAGCTCAAGGACATCGAGAGCCACCGCGCCCAGTACGAGCGCCTGATCGAGGTCTTCAAGGCCCACGACATCCGCTACTTCTTCTACAACGGCGGCGGCGACAGCGCCGATACCTGCCTCAAGGTCTCCCAGCTCTCCGAGAAGATGGGCTACCCGCTGACCGCCATCCACGTGCCCAAGACGGTCGATAACGACCTGCCGATCACCGACAACTCGCCCGGCTTCGGCAGCGTCGCCAAGTACATCGCCACCTCCACCCGCGAGGCGGCGCTGGACATCGCCTCGATGTGCGCCACCTCGACCAAGGTCTTCGTGCTCGAGGTCATGGGGCGCCACGCCGGCTGGATCGCCGCCGCCGGCGCGCTGGCCGGCAACGGCGAGGGCGAGCCGCCGCACCTGGTGATCTTCCCCGAGGTGGCCTTCGACCGCGGCGCGGTGATGAAGCGTGTCGAGGAGTCGGTCAAGCGCTATGGCTACTGCGTGGTGGTGGTCTCAGAGGGCGCACGCTACGCGGACGGCACCTTCCTGGCCGACGCCGGCAACACCGACGCCTTCGGTCACCGCCAGCTGGGCGGCGTGGCGCCGACCCTGGCCGGCATGATCAAGCAGGATCTGGGCTACAAGTACCACTGGGCGGTCGCCGACTATCTGCAGCGCGCCGCGCGCCACCTGGCCTCGAAGACCGATGTCGACCAGGCCTATGCCGTGGGCAGGGAGGCGGTGGAGCTGGCGCTGGCCGGCAAGAACGCCATGATGCCGGCCATCAAGCGCGTCAGCGACGACCCCTACGAGTGGCGCGTCGAGGCCGCCCCGCTGGCCGAGGTCGCCAACAAGGAGAAGTTCATGCCCCGCGACTTCATCCGCGAGGACGGCTTCGGCATCACGCCCGTCTGCCGGCGCTACCTGGCGCCGCTGATCCAGGGCGAGGACTTCCCGCCGTTCGAGAACGGCCTGCCCATGTTCGCCTCGCTGAAGCTGGCCAAGGTCGAGCGCAAGCTGCCCACCTTCGAACTGTGAGGGCCGCCCCCGCCCGCCGCGACTTGCCGGCGGGCGGGGCGAACTCAGCGAATCAGCCAGGACAGCACCAGCAGCAGCAGCAGCACGCCGGCGACCGCCTGCCAGAGGTTGGCCGGCTCGCGCAGCGCGGGCCTTTCCTCCTCCGCGGAAGCACGGCGCGGGTCGCGCAGGGCCAGCAGGAACTCCGACAAGCGGCGGAAGCGCAGCGCCCGCTGCGGGTCCAGCGCCCGCTTGAGGGCCTCGTCGAGGGCCACCGGCACCTCGGGATTGACCAGCCGTGCACTGCGATAGTGCATCTGCTCGAGGCCGGTGTGGCTGCGCAGCTCATGCGGTGGCTGCGCATAGGGCAGCCTTCCGGTCAGCAGCCAGTAGATCACCGAAGCCAGCGAGTACTGGTCGCTGCGCCGCCCCACCTCCGTGTCCAGGGCATACTCCGGCGCGCTGTGCTCGCTGAGCCCCACCTCGCGGGCCAGCTCGCGGGCCATGGCGTCGTCCTCGCGCCGGTGGCAGGCGCCGAAGAAGCCCAGCACCACCCGCCCGTGCGGGTCGAGCAGTATCGTGTCGGGCCTCAGCTGCTGGAAGAGCACGTCGCGCCGGTGCAGGGCCTGCACGGCCTTGGCCAGCTGGCGCGCGATGTCCAGCCGCTGGGACAGCGTGGCCTGCGGGTGACGGCGCGCCCAGTCGGCGAGCGTCTCGCCGTTCACCGGCTCCGTCAGGTAGTAGAGGTAACGGTGGGGGCGCCCGATGTCGATGCGCCGGGGAATGAACGGCGAGCGTACCCGATCGACGATCCACTGCTGCAGCAGAAAGTGCTCGAGGTAGGCATTGCGGCTGGAGAGCTCGGGACTCGGCGCGCGCAGCACCATCTCGCGCCCGCCGTGGACGTCGCGTACCCGGTAGACCCGTGTCTTGGCGGTCCGCGACAGCACGGCCAGCACCTCGAACCCGTCGAGGCGCTCCCCCACGTCCAGCTCCGGCGGCACGGGCATGCTGCCGTACACCGGCTCGGGGGCGTCGGGCTCACGCTCCGGCAGGCGATCGATGCGCACCAGCTGGAAGCAGAACTGCTCGGCATCGTAGCCGCGTGCACCGGCACGCTGCTGGGCGGCCTCGGCCAGCCGCTCGCAGGCCGCGTCCAGGTCGCTGACGTCGGAGCGGATCAGCTGCACGTAGTCGGAAGGCATCAGGGTGCCCCGCACCGCGCGGGTGGTGAACAGGAAGAGGTCGCCCTGCTTCAGGGGCAGCCGGTCATAGTCGATGTCCAGGTTGCCGTCGAGCCCCAGCGCGCGGGACGGGTAGCGGTAACCGCCCAGGTCGGTGACGTGGTCGCGCGAGAGCTGCTCGAACTCAGCCCCGCGCAGGCGAAAGACCAGGGTGTCGCCCATGTGGAAGAGGTGCGCCTCCGCGCCACGGAAGACGATGGCCGACATCGAGCTGACGTAGCTGCCTCCCTCGATGTAGCGGCTCTGGCTATGGCTCCAGCTGTTGAGCGCCCGCAGCACCCGCGTGGCCGAGTCCTTGACCTCCCAGTGGGCCGGGGTCGAGTAGTAGTCGGTCAGGAAGCCCCGCACGCTGAGGTCGCCGGCCTGCTTGGCGATCGCGTTGCGCCAGATGGAATCGCTGATCAGCGCACAGACCCCCTTGGCCCCCAGAGCCGCGGCATCCTCGGGCACCAGCACCGACATCGAGCTGCGATGCCGGCGCCGCTCGGGCGCCACGAAGGCCTGGCCATAACTCAAAGACAGCGCTTGTTCCGCCAACCGGGTCTCCTTGCTCGTCACGCGGCGTGACTATCATACACGCTCGCACGGCATCGGCCATGACGGCGACGGCCCCTCGGGCGGCATGGCAATCGCCGGATACAGTTCGTATAATCCGGCCAGTCTTTCTGTCATCCAGCCCAACAGCCCAACGCAAGGATTCGACGATGAGCTTCAACCAGATTCCCGCCGGCAAGGATCTCCCCAACGACGTCTACGTGGCGATCGAGATTCCGGCCAACCATGCGCCGATCAAGTACGAGATCGACAAGGATATGGATGCGCTGGTCGTCGACCGCTTCATGGCCACGCCGATGTTCTACCCGGCCAACTACGGCTTCATCCCCAATACCCTGGCCGACGACGGCGACCCGCTCGACGCCCTGGTGGTGACGCCGCATCCGGTCCAGCCCGGCAGCGTGATCCGCGCCCGTCCGGTCGGCGTGCTGAACATGACCGACGAGGCCGGCGAGGACGCCAAGCTGGTCTGTGTGCCGCACAGCAAGCTCACCTCCCTCTACGACGAGGTCGAGGAGGTCACCGACCTGCCCGAACTGCTGCGCCAGCAGATCGCCCACTTCTTCGAGAACTACAAGGATCTCGAGAAGGGCAAGTGGGTCAAGGTCGAGTCCTGGGACAATGCCGAAGCCGCGCGCAAGGCCATCGAGAAGGCCGTCGCCGCCTACACCAAGCAGTAAGGCCGACTCGCCATCCCTGACGCCGACGGGCCGCATTCAGCGGCCCGTCGGCGTTTTCAGGCTCCGGCAGGGAGCCGGAGCCGGCGGTCAGTGCGCGCCGGTCTTGCCGGTCGCCTCCGGCGTGGCAGCCTCTGGACCGGCAGCGTCCGGGGCGGCGGAGGACGGCGCCGGAGCCTCGCCGTTCTGCGCTTTCGCCGCGTCGGGCGTGTCCGGCCCCTTCACCGCCTGGCCGGCCGCCGGCTGGTCGGTCGTCTGCTGATCGGCCGCCTTGGCAGGGGACGGCTCGGGCCGGGAGACCGTGACATCCTGCACCCGAGCGGCCAGCGAGCGAGCCAGCTCGGCGACGGCCTGGGTATGATTGGCCAGCACCAAGGAGTGATTGGCGAAGAGCCCGAACCCGCTGCCGTTGAGAATCACCGGACTCCAGACACGCCGCTGGGCCAGTTCCAGCTCGGCAATCAGCCGTTCCCAGAGTTCGCCGGCGTCGGCCGAGGCGATGAGGTCGGCATAGTCGCGCCGCGTGGCACGCAGCAGCTGCGTGAACGCCCAGGCCTCGCCGCGGGCCGTGTAGAAGACATTGTCGATGCGGAACCAGGGCGTGGCCTCGGGCAGTTCCGCGTCACTCACGCCCAGCTCGCGCAGGGCGTCGGGATCGTCCACGTTGGCCAGCAGATGCTGGGTCTGGCGCTGGAAGTGGCGGGCCGAAGCGTTCAGCCACGCCGCCAGCGGCTTGCCATCGCCGACGAAGCCGGACACCGTCGACTGGGCCAGGGCATCCTGATAGCCCTGCAGCGCGCCGACCGCCTTGGCATAGCGTCGTTCGGCGCCGGGGTACAGCCAGTCGCCGCGATCGGCGTTCAGTGCGGCCTGGGCGTCCTCCAGCGCGGCCGGCGTCTGGCCGCTCAGGTCGGGCAGTGCCGCCGCCATCACCCGCGCCTGATCCAGCACGCCGCCTTCCCAGCTCGGCATGTTGTCCAGCCAGAGGCCGGGCGGGAAGACGTCATTGCTCAACAGGCCGCCGGGCTTGTCGAGCAGGGTCTCGACCACGCCCTCGAGCGCGGTCACCGTCGCCAGCCCCCGCACCGGCGAGGGAGTATCGGCCGCGTCGGCCGTGACGATGTCGCCGGGGCGCTGGCTCCACCAGATGCCCAGCCCGAGGCAGACCACCAGATAGACGATGACCAGCGTCAGCAGCGGTTTCCAGATCCATCCATACTCGGGGCGCTCGAGTACCTCGGCGCGACGCTTGCGGTTGCGAGATAGAGCCATGTCCACGACGTCCTTGGGCGTGACGAATGAGAATTGGGTCAATGAGAAGGGTATCCTATCATGCGATGCTCGGCGCCCCACGCCGGGCCCTCAACGCCGCACTCGCGGTCGCCGCCGCCCCAACCGAGGACGACTCATCATGCGTCATGCGTCATTCGCCGCCCGGCTGCTGCTGATCGCGGCCCTGTTTTTCCTCCAGTCCGCCCATGCCGGCTGGCTGGCGGACAATCAGGCCGACGGCAGCGACTTCCTGCCGGTTGACGAAGCCTTCCGGGTCAGCGCCTGGCGCGACGCTGACACCCTCTACGTCGGCTTCACGCCGGCCGAGGGCTACTACCTCTACCGACAGCGCTTCGCCGCGACCGGGAACACCCCGGGGGCGTCGCTGGGCGCACCGCAGCTGCCCCCGGGCACCTTCAAGAGCGACCCCTACCTGGGCGACGTGCACGTCTTCCACGACCCGGTGGTGATGCGCGTGCCCATCAAGGGCGACGTGGCGGACGACCAGCCCCTGTCGGCCCGAATCACCTTCCAGGGCTGTGCCGAGGCCGGGCTGTGCTATCCCCCCGAAACGCTCTCGTTGACCGCCCGCCCCGGCTCGCCACCGGAGCGCTTCGCGACGGCCGACGGCCTGGCGGACACGTCATCGAATGCCCCCCGCGCGGCGTCCACGGACTCGGTGGGCGATCCGTCGACCACCCCGGCTCTCCCGGCCTCCGCCAAGGCGTCGATTCCCGCCGCCGACGCCCCGGACAGCGCTTTCAGCGCCCTGCTCGACAACGATGTCCCGGCCTGGCTGGTCCTGACCGGCTTCTTCCTGGCCGGGCTGGGCCTGACGTTCACGCCCTGCGTGCTGCCGATGATGCCGATTCTCGCCGCGATCATCGTCGGCCAGCGCTCCGGCCACCGGCGGGCACTGCTGCTGTCGGGCAGCTACGTCGCCGGCATGGCGGCGACCTATGCCATCGTGGGCGTGCTGATGGGACTGTTCGGCGCCGGGCTCAACCTCCAGGCCCGCCTGCAGTCCCCCTGGGTGCTGATTCCCTTTGCGCTGCTGTTCACGCTGTTCGCCCTGGCGATGCTCGATACCGTCAACCTGAGCCTGCCCTCGCGTCTCGGCCAGCGCGTGTCGGCCTGGCAGACTCGCCTGCAACGCAGCGGACCGGCGGGGCTCGCCCTGGCCGGCGCCCTGTCGGTCGTGGTGGTGTCGCCCTGTGTCTCGGCCCCGCTCGCCGGCGCCCTGGTCTACATCGCGGCGACCGGCGAGGCGCTCTGGGGTGGTGCTGCGCTGCTGGCCCTGGCACTGGGCATGGGCGTGCCGCTGCTGCTGGTGGGGACCTTCGGCGGCGCCCTGCTGCCCCGGGCCGGTGCCTGGATGAACGGTATCAAGAGCGCCTTCGGCGTGCTGATGCTGGGCATCGCCATCTGGCTGGTGGAGCGCCTGCTGCCCGGCCCGGTGACACTGCTGCTGTGGGCCGCGCTGGCCATGGGCACGGCACTGATGCTCGGTGCGCTGTCGCCGGGCCTGGGTGCCGGCTGGCCGCGCCTGCGCCAGACGCTGGGGCTGTTGCTGCTGGGCTGGGGGCTGGCCCTGGTCCTCGGTGCCGCCCAGGGCGGTAATGACCCGCTACGCCCGCTGCGCCTCGGCTCGACGGATGACACCCGCGCCGCGGCGCCCACCTTCACCACCGTGACGACACTCGAAGGCCTGCAGCGCGAGCTCGCCCGGGCCGCACGGCGCGGCCAACCGGCCTTCGTCGACATCAGCGCCGAGTGGTGCATCGCCTGCCGGATCATGGAGCACGAGGTGTTTCCGGCCCCCGCCGTCGCCCGGCGCCTGGCCGACTTCCACCGCATCCGCGCCGATGTCACCGACACCGACGCGACCAGCCGCGCCCTGCTGGATCACTTCGGCCTGTTCGGCCCGCCCGGCCTGCTGTTCTTCGCCGGCAACCGCGAACTGAAGGTGTCCCGGCTGCTGGGCGAGGTCGATGCCGAGACCCTGGCCAGGCACCTTGATGACGTGCTGAACCAGGTCGACGCCGCCCCCGCCACGAGTCGCTGAAAACGCTGTTCGCGGCGCGGCTGGACAAGCCCCCGGTTTTTCGGCAAACTCCGCCAGCACTGCGTTATTGATGTTCAGGGACGGCATCTTGCGGCAACCTGCCGTGATCTGAACGAATCCGGAACAGGTTAACAGCGCCATTTCAAGGACACGGTCATGGTCCGACCCCCCCTACACCACGACCCTTTCGTCGCCCGGACGCCCTTGCGGCCGGCGGCAGTTCCGTCCCGCGCGCTGGCAAGCGGCCACCCACCGCCCGCTTTCTTTCCCGAGCTCGAGCACCCGCTGTCGCTGGTCACCACGCAACGCTTTTCCGCGGCGGCCGCGGGCCCGGCCCGGGCCACCGGCACGTCACGCCCTGCCGGCTGACGCTGCCAGCACGACACGCCCCATTCATCCATTCGAGAGACGCCGACACATGGACATTCGCAAGGTCAAGAAACTCATCGAGCTGCTCGAGGAATCCAACATCAGCGAGATCGAGATTCAGGAAGGTGAAGAGTCGGTTCGCATCAGCCGCCACCCGAACGGCGCCGCGGCGCAGCCCATGGCGCCCGCGCCGCAGTGGAGTCACGCACCCGCCGCGGCACCGAGCGCCGAGCCCGCGGTACCGGCCGATCCGGCCCCGGCCCAGCCCAGCGGTCATGCCGTGACCTCGCCGATGGTGGGCACCTTCTACCGTTCACCGGCCCCGGGCGCCAAGGCGTTCGTCGAAGTCGGCCAGAGCGTCAAGAAGGGCGAGACCGTGTGCATCGTCGAGGCCATGAAGATGATGAACCAGATCGAAGCCGACCAGGACGGCGTGGTCGAGGCGATCCTGGTCGAGGACGGCGAGCCGGTCGAGTTCGACCAGCCGATGCTGATCATCTCCTGATTCACGCGACAACCTGGCGGATCACATCATGTTGGAAAAGGTACTCATCGCCAACCGCGGCGAGATCGCCCTGCGCATACTGCGTGCCTGCAAGGAGCTGGGCATTCGCACCGTCGCGGTGCATTCCAAGGCCGACCGTGACCTGATGCACGTGCGCCTGGCCGACGAGGCGGTCTGCATCGGTCCGGCCTCCTCGGCCCAGTCCTACCTGAACATCCCGGCGCTGATCAGCGCCGCCGAGGTCACCGACGCCGACGCCATCCACCCCGGCTACGGCTTCCTCTCGGAGAATGCCAACTTCGCCGAGCAGGTCGAGCGCTCCGGCTTCGTCTTCGTCGGCCCGCGCGCCGAGACCATTCGCCTGATGGGCGACAAGGTCAGCGCCATCGAGGCCATGAAGCAGGCCGGTGTACCCACCGTGCCCGGCTCCGACGGCCCGCTGCCGGATGACGACGACGCCGTGCTGGCCACCGCCCGGCGCATCGGCTATCCGGTGATCATCAAGGCCGCCGCCGGCGGCGGCGGACGCGGCATGCGCGTGGTGCACACCGAGGCCCACCTGCTCTCCTCGGTCAGCGTGACCAAGACCGAGGCCAGCAGCGCCTTCGGCGACGGCACGGTGTACATGGAGAAGTTCCTCGAGGAGCCGCGCCACGTCGAGGTCCAGGTGCTGGCCGACGGCCAGGGCAACGCCATTCACCTGTACGATCGCGACTGCTCGCTGCAGCGCCGCCACCAGAAGGTGCTCGAGGAGGCGCCCGCGCCGCACATCGATCCCGAGGCCCGCGCCCGGGTGCTCAAGGCCTGTACCGATGCCTGCCTGGAGATCGGCTATCGCGGTGCCGGCACCTTCGAGTTCCTCTACGAGAAGGGCGAGTTCTTCTTCATCGAGATGAACACCCGCGTGCAGGTCGAACACCCGGTCACCGAGATGGTCACCGGCGTCGACATCGTCAAGCAGCAGCTGCTGATCGCCTCCGGCCAGCCGCTGTCGATCCGGCAGGCCGATGTCGAGGTCAAGGGCCACGCCTTCGAGTGCCGGATCAACGCCGAGGACGCGCGCACCTTCATGCCCTCCCCCGGCAAGGTGGACCTCTACCACGCTCCCGGCGGGCTCGGCGTGCGCATGGACTCGCACCTGTACACCGGCTACAGCGTGCCGCCCCATTACGACTCGCTGATCGGCAAGCTGATCACCTGGGGCGCGGATCGCACCAATGCCCTGACGCGCATGCGCAACGCCCTCGACGAGCTGCTGGTGGAAGGCATCAAGACCAACATCGACCTGCAGAAGGATCTGGTCCGCGACGGCGCCTTCCAGCAGGGTGGCGTCAACATCCATTACCTGGAGAAGAAGCTCGGCGAGTGAGCCGGGCTTGCCGAGGAGACCGTCATGCCCTGGCTGCAACTCAAGGCCCGCATCGCGCCGGACCAGGCCGAGACCCTCGAGGACCTGCTGCTCGCCGAGGGCGCCCAGGCCATCACCCTGCAGGACGCCCACGACGACCCGGTCTTCGAGCCGGAGCGCGGCAGCACGCCACTGTGGCAGGAGACCGTGCTGACCGGCCTCTACGATGACCTTGAAGGCGTCGAGGCGATGCTCGAGCGGGTCCGTCAGGGCTGGGCGGCGGCGATGGGCGACGAGCCCTGCCCGGCCATCGAGTACGAGCTGCTCGCCGACCGTGACTGGGAGCGCGAGTGGATGGACGGCTTCGAGCCCCTGCGCATGGGGCAGCGGCTGTGGATCGTGCCCAGCTGGCATGACGCGCCGGATGCCGAGGCCGTCAACCTGCGCCTCGACCCGGGCCTGGCCTTCGGCACCGGCACCCATCCCACCACCGCGCTGTGCCTGGGCTGGCTCGACGGGCTCAGCGTCGATGGCCTCCTCGACGGCCAACGGGTGCTCGACGTCGGCTGCGGTTCCGGCATCCTGGCGCTCGCCGCCCTCAAGCTGGGCGCAAGCGCCGCGACGGGCACCGACATCGACCCCCAGGCGCTGCTGGCGACACGTGACAACGCCGAGCGCAACGCCATCGCCGCGGACCGGCTGCTCCTCCACCAGCCCGAGACGCTGCCCGCGGAACGTTTCGCGGTCGTGCTCGCCAACATCCTCGCCGGGCCGCTCGTCGAACTCGCGCCGACCATCGCCGGCCACGTCGCCCCCGGCGGCCGCCTGGCGCTGTCGGGCATTCTCGCCCACCAGGCCGAGGACGTGCTCGCCGCCTACCGCGATCAGGGACTGGCCATGGACGAGCCGGTCGAGCGTGACGGCTGGGTGCTGCTGACCGGTCGCGCCTGAACGTCCGGCCGCGGTCGTGCCATCAGCGAGCGGGGTCGCGGCCTTCAATCTGGGCGGGCAGGTGAGTATCATAGGCGGCCCCTTGAGCCGAGACCCCCGATGACGATGTCAGCCACTGCCAGCATCGCCCCCCCCGCCATTGGCCCCTACCAGCTGCCCAACCGGGTCATCCTGGCGCCCATGGCCGGTGTCACCGACCGCCCCTTTCGCCAGCTCTGCCGGCGTCTCGGCGCGGGCCTGGTGGTGGGCGAGATGGTCACCTCGGACCCCAGCCTGTGGCACACCCGCAAGTCGCGGCTGCGCATGGATCACAGCGGCGAGCCGGGCCCGCGCAGCGTGCAGATCGCCGGCGGCGATGCCGAGATGCTCGCCGAGGCCGCCCGACTCAATGTCGAGCGCGGCGCCCAGATCATCGACATCAACATGGGCTGCCCGGCCAAGAAGGTCTGCAACAAGGCCGCCGGTTCGGCCCTGCTGCGTGACGAGCGCCTGGTGGCCGAGATCCTCCACGCCGTGGTCGCCGCCGTGGACGTGCCGGTGACCCTGAAGATCCGCACCGGCTGGTGCGAGCGCAGCCGCAACGGCGTGCGCGTGGCGCGCCTCGCCGAGGACGCCGGCATCCGGGCCCTGGCCGTGCACGGCCGGACCCGCGACCAGCGCTACTCGGGCCAGGCCGAATACGACACCATCGCCGCCATCAAGGCCAGCGTGTCGCTGCCGGTCTTCGCCAACGGCGATATCGACTCCCCCGCCAGGGCGGCCGAGGTTCTCGACTATACTGGGGCGGATGCCGTCATGGTCGGTCGCGGCGCCCAGGGCAACCCCTGGATCTTCCGCGAGATCGACCACTTCCTGCGCACCGGAGAGACCCCGAGCGCACCGTCCCGCGCCGAGCAGCACGCCGTCATGCACGACCATCTCGAGGCCCTGCATGCCTTCTACGGCGAGGTCATGGGCGTGCGCATCGCGCGCAAGCACATCGGCTGGTATCTGAGCACGCGGGACGACGCTCCGGCGCAGCGCAAGCGCTTCAACGCGCTCGAGACGCCGGACGCGCAGCAGCGTTTCGTGGATGAACTGTTCTGCCGGACCGGGTGTCCGGCAACCGATGGAATCAGCGCAGCATGACCAGCAGTCAACCCCTATCCCCCGAAGCCGCGACGGAGGAAGAGCCGCTCGCAACGGCCCTGCCCCGCGGACAGACCCTGCGCCAGGCCGTGGATGACGCCATGCGCCGCTACTTCGCCCACCTCGAGGGCGAGACGGTCACCGACCTCTATGCCATGGTCATGGCCGAGGTCGAGGCGCCCCTGCTCGGCGCCGTGCTCGAGTACGCCGGCGGCAATCAGACCCGTGCCGCCGACATGCTGGGGCTGAATCGAGGCACGCTGCGCAAGAAGCTCAAGCAGTACGACCTGATCTGATCCCGGCGGCACCGGCGGTCCAGCCCCCGGTGCCGCCACCGTCGCTGCAATCCCCGTGAAACCGCCACCCCAAGAGTGACACCATGGCCGAACAATCTTCGCAGACCCGTCCCCAGCCCGTACGGCGCGCCCTGATCAGCGTGTCGGACAAGGCCGGCATCGTCGACTTCGCCCGCGCGCTCGCCGAGCGCGGCGTCGAGCTGCTCTCCACCGGCGGCACCTACCGCCTGCTCCAGGAGAACGGTGTCGCCGTCACCGAAGTCTCCGAGCACACCGGCTTTCCCGAGATCATGGACGGCCGGGTCAAGACCCTGCACCCGAAGATCCACGGCGGCATCCTCGGGCGCCGCGGCCAGGACGATGCCGTGATGGCCGACAACGACATCGCGCCCATCGACATGGTGGTGGTCAACCTCTACCCCTTCGCCGCTACCGTCGCCCGGCCCGACTGCACGCTGGATGAGGCCATCGAGAACATCGACATCGGCGGCCCGACCATGGTGCGCGCCTGCGCCAAGAACCACGCCCACACCAGCATCGTCGTCGACAGCGACGACTACGCCCGGGTACTCGATGACATGCAGGCCCACGACGGCGCCGTCAGCGATACCCTGCGCTTCGACCTGGCGGTCAAGGCCTTCGAGCACACCGCCGGCTATGACGCGGCCATCGCCGACTACCTGGGCCAGCGCGTCGAGGGCGGCGAGCCCGGCTTCCCGCGCACCTACAACCTGCAGTTCCACAAGAAGCAGTCGATGCGCTACGGCGAGAACCCGCACCAGAGTGCCGCCTTCTATGTCGAGGCCGATGCCGGCGAGGCCAGCGTGGCCACCGCCGTGCAGCGCCAGGGCAAGGCGCTCTCCTACAACAACGTCGCCGATACCGACGCCGCCTTCGAGTGCGTCAAGGCCTTCACCGACACCGCCTGCGTGATCGTCAAGCACGCCAACCCCTGCGGCGTGGCCCTCGGCGAGACCCTGCTGGCCGCCTATGAAAAGGCCTTCGCCACCGACCCGACCAGCGCCTTCGGCGGCATCATCGCCTTCAACCGGCCGCTGGACGCCGAGACGGCCCGCGCGATCATCGATCGCCAGTTCGTCGAGGTGATCATCGTGCCGGGCGTCAGCGACGAGGCCGCCGCCGTCGTCGCCGAGAAGAAGAACGTGCGCCTGCTCGACGTCGGCGCCCACTGGCCCGGCGAGCGTCGCCCGGCGCACGACCTCAAGCGGGTCACCGGCGGCCTGCTGGTCCAGGATCGCGACCTGGGCATGGTCGGTCGCGACGAACTGCAGGTGGTCACCGAACGTGCGCCCAGCGAGCAGGAGCTTCGCGACCTGGCCTTCGCCTGGAAGGTCGCCAAGTACGTCAAGTCCAACGCCATTGTCTACGCCAAGGGCGGCCAGACCATCGGCGTCGGCGCCGGCCAGATGAGCCGGGTCTACTCGGCGCGGATCGCCGGCATCAAGGCCGCCGACGAAGACCTCTCGGTGCCCGGCTCGGTGATGGCCTCGGATGCCTTCTTCCCCTTCCGCGACGGCATCGACGCCGCCGCCGAGGCGGGCATTACCGCGGTCATCCAGCCCGGCGGCTCGATGCGCGATCAGGAAGTGATCGACGCCGCCAACGAGGCGGGCATCGCCATGGTGTTCACCGGGATGCGCCACTTCCGCCACTAGGGCGCGGAAAACGCCGAGTCTCGGCCATGCGTCGTTGAAAGTCGGCTCAAGATGCTCATTTGCAACAGCAAACTCCGCTCTTTCGCCGACTTTCGCCTAGCCTGGCCGTCGCTCAGCTGTTTTCTTGGGCTTTTTAAACGAAACACCCCGCCAATCGCTCAGCGGGGTGTTTTGCTTCTAGCCTTCAGGAGTACCTGACTCTTCCGGCTTGCGGCGGTTCAGCCCAGGTCGATGCACAGGTACTTGGTCTCCAGGAACTCGTCGAGCCCCTGATGACCGCCCTCGCGACCCAGGCCGGACTCCTTGACCCCGCCGAACGGCGCGGCGGGGTTGGAGATCAGCCCGGTGTTGACGCCGACGATGCCGTATTCCAGCGCCTCGCCGACCCGCCATACCTGACTCAGGTCCCGCGAATAGAAGTAGGCGGCCAGACCGAACGGGGTATCGTTGGCCATGGCCACGGCGTCTTCCTCGTCGTCGAAGGGGAACACCGCCGCCAGCGGACCGAAGGTTTCCTCGGAGGCGACCAGCATGTCGCTGCTGGCCTGATTGACCAGCGTCGGGGTGAAGAAGTTGCCGCCCAGCGGATGGGGATGGCCGCCCAGCAGCAGCTCGGCGCCCTTGTCGACGGCATCACGGATATGCCGGTTGACCTTCTCGACCGCATTCTGGTCGATCAACGGCCCGATGTTGACCCCGTCCTTGGTGCCGTCACCGACATGCAGCTCGCTGTTCATGGCCGCGGCCAGCTTCTCGCAGAAGGCGTTGACCACGCTCGACTGCACCAGGAAGCGGTTGACGCACACGCAGGTCTGGCCGCCGTTGCGGAACTTGGAGGCCATGGCCCCTTCCACGGCGGCGTCCAGGTCGGCGTCCTCGAAGACCAGGAACGGCGCGTTGCCGCCCAGTTCCAGGGAAATCTTCTGGATGTGCTGCGAGGCCTGCGCCATCAGCTTGCGGCCCACTTCGGTGGAACCGGTGAAGGTGATCTTGCGCACCAGCGGCGACTCGGTCAGCGCACCGGCGATCTCGCTGGCCTGACCGGAAACCACGTTGAACACGCCGCGCGGCACGCCCGCGCGCTCGGCCAGCAGCGCCAGCGCGGTGGCCGAGAACGGCGTCTGGCTGGCGGGCTTGACCACCGTGGTACAACCGGCGGCCAGTGCCGCGCCGACCTTGCGGGTAATCATCGCCGCCGGGAAGTTCCAGGGGGTGATGGCGCCCACCACACCCACCGGCTGCTTGGTCACCAGGATGCGCTGATTGGACTTGGCGGCGGGTACCGTCTCCCCGTAGATCCGGCGCGCCTCCTCGGCGAACCAGCGCAGGAAGCTGGCCGCATAGACGATCTCGCCCGCCGCCTCCTTGAGCGGCTTGCCCTGCTCGAGGGTCATGATGGCGGCGAGCTCGTCCTGATGCTCGAGCATCAGGTCGTACCATTTCATCAGAATGTCGGCCCGCTCCTGGGCGGTGTGCGCCCGCCAGCTCGGCAGCGCCGCATCGGCGGCCTCGATGGCGCGCTGCGTCTCGGCGCGCCCCATGCGCGGCATCCTGCCGATGGTCTCGCCCGTCGCCGGATTGTCGACCTCGATCTGTTCGCCGCTGTCGGCGGCGACCCAGCCGCCGTCGATATAGGCGAAGGGACGAAACAGCGAACTGTCCTGCAACGACTCCATGATGCTCTCCTTATCCTTGCGACGACCGGGAAGCGATCGCCGATGACTGCCGCCCGGCCGTGTCGCCGGGCATGACGTTGACATGGGCACTGGCGGGGGGCGCCGGTGCGGTCGCGAGCAGCCCGGAGAGCAGCGTCACCACCGCCGCCAGGCCGATGGCCACCCAGCAGAAGAGCCGCCCCCTGTAGCGCTCGGGGGAGCGACGAATCTGATACAGGCCGAACAGGGCGAACAGGACCGCGACGGCGCCGAACAGCGGCGCCAGCACATCGAAAAACAGGCCCAGCAGGGCCACCACCACGGCGGCGATGGCGGCATTGGCATGACGGGGGGTCTCGGCGCCGGAACGGGCCGCCGGGGGGCACGGCCGGGCTCGGCGCTGGGGTTCGGGACGGTTGAGGACCTGGCGCGCACGCTGGCCCCGGGGATCGAAACGCACGGCAGTGCCCGGGCCGGGAAGTCCGCGTCCGCGCCAGTCCGCCAGGCCGAAGTCATAACGCTGGCCATCCGGCGTCTCGATGGTCCCTTCCTGTGCTGCATCGTCGAACGCGATGATCTCGCCGTCCAAGGCCTTCTCCCTTACGCTGGGGCGTCCTTCATGCTAAGCGCTTTGCCGGCCGGACACCAATAGCCAAAGGTCGCCGCCCGGCTCAGGCCAGCCAGCGCCCGCCCTCCAGGGCCAGACGCTGCTGCTCCAGCGTGCGAATGTGCTGGTCCCAGTAATCCTCGCTGGCCACCCAGGGAAAGGCACGCGGGAAGGCCGGATCCGCCCAGCGCGCCACCAGCCAGGCGCTGTGGCGCATCAGACGCAGGGTGCGCAGCGTTTCGATCCACTCGAGCTCGCGCCGGTCGAAGTCGTGGTATTGCTCGTAGCCCTCGAGCAGTTCCGACAGCTGGGCCCGCCATTCCGGGTCGCTCTGAGCGGTCAGCATCATCCACAGATCCTGCACCGCCGGTGCCATGCCGCAGTCGTCGAAGTCGACCAGGGTGAACTCGGCGTCGCGGCCCAGGATATTGCCCAGATGGCAGTCGCCGTGCACGCGGATCAGCGAGCGGGCCGGCCAGGCGTGCGCGACGAGCAGCGGCTCCAGCGCCTCGCTGATGCGCAGGTAGGCCTGGCGCTGGCGCCGGTTCAACCAGGCGCCGGCCAGCACCTGCTCGCGACTGTGGGCCACGCGCTCGGCCGGGTTCAGCGTCGGCCGCTCGACGAAGGGCCGCCGGCTCGACACCGCATGCAGCCGGCCGATCAACTCGCCCAGCGCGAACAGGTGCTCGGGATTCTCGAGCTCCGGCGCCTGCCCGGCCACCTGCGGAAACAGCGTGAAACGAAAGCCGGCGTGGGTGTGCAGGGTCTCGCCGGCCTCATCCCGCCACGGTGCCGCCACGGGCACCGCCGCCTCCGCCAGTTCCTGCAGGAAGGCATGCTCCTCGCGAATCTGGGCGTCGCTCCAGCGCTGCGGTCGGTAGAACTTGGCCACCCAGCGCCGCCCCTCGTCGTCCCGGAACTGAAACACGCGGTTCTCGTAGCTGTTCAGCGCGAACGGCTCGCCGGGCAGCATCAGGCCCAGCGATTCCACGGCCGAGACGATGCGCTGGGGGGACAGGGTGTCGAAGGGGTGCAGATTGGCAGTCATGTGCGCATCCTTGGCCGTTTGATGAAGGGCATGCTAGCAGACCGCACGCCGCCCCGTTAGCGCCCCGCCGCCAGCGGCGTGCGCGCCGCCGCCCAGGCCTCCACGTGCAGGGCCCCCGCCTCGCGGCAGGCCTCGGCCAGGGCCCCCAGCGAGGCGCCGGTGGTCATCACGTCATCGACCAGCGCCACCCGGACCGGCAGCTCGCGACCGACGACGAAGGCATCGCGCAGGTTGCGCCGCCGCGCGCGGCGATCGAGCCCGCGCTGGGTCGGCGTGTCGCGCCGCCGCTGCGGGACGGTCCACGGCAGGCCCAGGCTCCGGGCCAGGCGCGCGGTCAGCCACGGCCCGGTATCCAACCCCGCCTCGCGGGCCCGCCGCCGGTGCCGCGGCAGGGCAATCAGCAACTCGGGGCGCTCGGCCGCGTCCAGCGACGCCAGCTCCCGGGCCATCAGCGTCACCAGCAGGGTGCCGGCCCGCGGGTCGGCGGCGAACTTGAAGCGCTGCAGCAGGGCGGCGACCTCCGCCTCGTAGCGCAGCCCTACCCGCGCCCCGTCGAAGGCCGGCGGCGAGCTCAGGCAGCGCCCGCACCAGTCCGGCGCAGCGGGCGGCAGCGGCTCGGCACAGCGCCGGCAGGCGGGTCGATTCCACGGCAGCGCCGCCAGGCAGGCCTCGCACCAGGGCGCCTGCGGCGGGCAGGGCCCCAGGCAGAAGGCGCAGCCGCCGGGCAGGGTCGTGCGCAACCCTTGGTCAACCCTTGATGAAACCAAGGTTGACAGTCGCCGCGCTCGCCCTATCATCACAGTCAACTTATTTTCAGAAATCATGTTAACAACAGGAAGCCGAACCTGACATGAGCGTATCGCCCTCCCCGACCCCGCGTCACGACTGGCGGCTCGACGAGATCGAGGCCCTGTTCGCCCGGCCCTTCAACGACCTGCTGTTCCACGCCCAGCAGGTGCACCGGGCCCATTTCGATGCCAACGCCGTGCAGGTCTCGACGCTGCTGTCGATCAAGACCGGCGCCTGCCCCGAGGACTGCAAGTACTGTCCGCAATCCGGCCACTACAACACCGGGCTCGACAAGGAAAGGCTGCTCGAGATCGAGAAGGTGGTGGAGCAGGCCAAGGCCGCCCGCGACGCCGGGGCCAGCCGCTTCTGCATGGGCGCAGCCTGGCGCAGCCCCCGGGAGCGCGACCTGGACGTGGTGCTGGAGATGGTCCGTCAGGTCAAGGCGCTGGGGCTCGAGACCTGCATGACGCTGGGCATGCTCGACGACGCCCAGGCCACCCGGCTGGCCGAGGCCGGGCTCGACTACTACAACCACAACCTCGATACCTCGCCGGACTACTACGGCGAGATCATCACTACCCGCAGCTACGCCGACCGCCTCGACACCCTGGCCCATGTGCGCGACGCCGGCATGAAGATCTGCAGCGGCGGCATCCTCGGCATGGGGGAAGCCGCCCGCGATCGCGCCAGCCTGCTCCAGCAGCTCGCCAACCTCGACCCGCACCCTGAATCGGTGCCCATCAACCAGCTGGTCAAGGTGCCCGGAACGCCGCTGGAAGATGCCGACGACCTGGACCCGTTCGACTTCGTGCGTGCCATCGCGGTCGCGCGCATCCTGATGCCGCAGAGCCATGTGCGGCTGTCCGCGGGCCGCGAGCAGATGGACGATGCCACCCAGGCCCTGGCCTTCCTGGCGGGCGCCAACTCGATCTTCTACGGCGACCGGCT
This sequence comes from Modicisalibacter tunisiensis, assembly GCF_020148005.1. Lineage (GTDB taxonomy): Bacteria > Pseudomonadota > Gammaproteobacteria > Pseudomonadales > Halomonadaceae > Modicisalibacter > Modicisalibacter tunisiensis. The sequence continues at coordinate 3,163,990 of NZ_JAGXFD010000001.1, forward strand.
GCTGACCACCGAGAACCCGGAGGCCGACCGCGACCACCGGCTGTTCGAGCGTCTGGGCCTGCACCCGGAAACCCGTGACATCACCGACGATGCCGACCACGGCGCCGTGGCCGCCGCGCGGCCGGTACCGTCCGCGCTCTACTACGACGCGGCGGTCCGGAGCGCCTGAGATGTGGCGCGAGACCCTCGCCCATCGCCTCGAGACGCGGCGCGCCAAGTCGCTGTGGCGCGATCGGGCACTGTACCGCCCCGCGGGTGACGCCGGCCTGATCGGGAGCGGGCGCCGCCTGCACGACTTCGCCGGCAACGACTACCTCGGCCTGGCCCGCGACCCGCGCCTCGCCGAGGCCCAGGCCGAGGGCGCGCACCGCCACGGCAGCGGCGGCCGCGCCTCGCACCTGGTATGCGGCCACCTGTCACCCCATCATGCCCTCGAGGAACGCCTCGCCGCGCTGACCGGCCGCCCCCGGGCGCTGCTGTTCTCGACCGGCTACATGGCCAACCTGGCCGTGCTGCAGGTGCTCGGCGACGGGGCCCGCGTCTTCCAAGACCGCCTCAACCACGCCTCGCTGCTGGACGGCGCGGCCCTCGCCGGAGCGCGCTCGCGGCGCTTCCATCATGCGGACCTCGCCGATCTGGAACGCCTCCTGACGCGCGCACCGGCCGACACCGCCCGTCTGGTCGTCAGCGACGGAGTCTTCAGCATGGACGGCGACGTGGCCGATGTCGGTGGACTCGCCGATGTCGCCCGTCGCCACGCAGCCGCGCTGGTGATCGACGACGCCCATGGCATCGGCGTGCTCGGCGAGCATGGCGACGGCAGCGCGGGTTTCCGACACCCTGTCGATGCGGTGCCGGTGCTGGTCGGCACCCTGGGCAAGGCGCTGGGCAGTGCCGGCGCCTTCGTGGCCGGCGACGACCTGCTGATCGACGCCCTGACCCAGCTCGCCCGCCCCTACATCTATACCACCGCCCAGCCCCCGGGCGTGGCCTGCGCCACCCTGCGGGCCCTGGACATCCTCGCGGCGGAGCCCGAGCGGCGCCGACACCTGCAGGCCCTGATCACTCACTGGCGAACCCGGGGCGCCGCACTCGGCCTGCCGCTGCTGCCCTCGGCCACGCCCATTCAGCCGGTACTGCTCGGCGACAGCACGCGCACCCTGAGCTGGGCCCGGCGACTGCATGAACAGGGCTTTCTGGTCGGCGCGATCCGTCCGCCCACCGTGCCGCGCGGTCGGGCCCGGCTGCGCGTCACCCTCAGCGCCGCCCATGACCGCGCCACCCTGGATGAGCTGCTCGACCGCCTGGCCGCGCTCGCCGCCGAGGAGGCGTCATGAAGCTGGTGCTGCTTTCCGGCTGGGGAATCGATGCGCGCATCTGGCAGCCGCTGGCCCCGTACTGGCCCGACGGGGTCGAGGTCATCACGCCGGACTGGCCCGGCTACCGCGCCAGCCCGGGGCTCGAGCGGGCGAATGACCTCGCGGCGCTGGCCGAGGCGATGCGCGGGACGCGGCCGGCGGAGGCCGTCTGGATCGGCTGGTCGCTCGGCGCCCTGCTCGCCGCCGCCCTGCTCGACCACCTGCCGACCCCGCGCGGGCTGATTCGGCTGGGCATGGCCGAGCGTTTCACCGACGCCCCCGGCTGCCGGGTGTCCTTCGCCGAGCTGCGCGCCTTCCGGCGTGCCTTCCGGCGCGATCCCGAGGCCATCCGGCAACGCTTTCTCGCGCGCCAGCTGGGTGGCGAGGCGCAACCCGACCAGGCGCTCCAGGCCCTGACGCGACTGATCGGCCCCCGCCCCCCGGCGGACACCGCGACCCTCGACGCCGGCCTTGCCTGGCTGGCCACCCTGGAGACGACGGGGCCGCTCGCACGCAGCGGCTGCCCAAACGCTACGCTGATCGGCGAGCACGATCCGCTGTTCGATGCCGCGGCCCTGAGCGAGGCCGAGGTGCTGCCCGGTACCGGCCACTGCCCGCAGCTCGCCATGCCCGAGCGCCTGGCCCGCACGCTCGTCGCCACCGCCCGCGCCCTGCTTGCCACGGGGGCCACCGCATGACCGCCGCACTCACCGACACGCCGAACACCGCGCATGACCGGGACTGGCGGCGACGCGTCGCCCGTGCCTTCGGCCGTGCCGCCCCCCACTATACCCGCCGTGCCCTTGCCCAGGCCCAGCTCGGCGAGCATCTCTGGCAGCGCCTGCCGAGCACAGCCTCGCGCATCGTCGATCTCGGTTGCGGCCCCGGCGACTGGACGCAGCGCCTGACGGCCCGTTACGGCCGCCCGGCACTGGGCATCGACCTGGCCTTCGGCATGCTCGCCGAGGCTCGCCACCGTCATGCCCGCGACGCGCACTGGCTGTGCGCCGATGCCACCCGCCTGCCGCTGGCCGATGGTGCCCTCGACCTGGTGTTCTCCAACCTGGCCATCCAGTGGTGCCGGAACCTCCCGGCCCTGTTCGCCGAGCTGCATCGCGTGCTGGCCCCGGGCGGCGTGGCGCTGATCAACACCCTGGGGCCGGGCACGCTGGCGGAGGTTGCCGATGCCTGGTCGCACCCCGACCGCCGCGCCGCCGTGGAGCCCTTCATTTCCGCCGCCTGCTACCGGGCGCTGATCCGCCGTGCCGGCCTGCACGGTCATCTCACACCCAGGGTGGCGCGCTTTCACTACCCGGACCTGGACGCGGTCATGGCCTCGATCAAGGGCGTCGGCGCCCAGGTGGACCGTCCCGGCGCGCGCCTCGGCCGCGCCGACCTGGTCCGCGCCCGGGCCCGCTTCGAGCGTCACCGCGAGGCCGCCGGGCTGCCGGTGACCTACCACTGCCTCACCCTCGAACTCACCCAGCCGCCACGGAACACCCCATGAGCCTGTATTTCGTCACCGGAACCGACACCGACACCGGCAAGACCCTGGTCAGCGCCGGCCTGCTGGCCCGCGCCCGTGCGCAGGGGCTGACCACCCGCGGCATCAAGCCCGTGGCCTCGGGCAGCGTGCGCACGGCTCAGGGGTTGCGCAATCGCGACGCCCTGTGGCTGCAACGCTACAGCGCACCCGCCGTCGACTACAGCGAGGTCAACCCGATCGCCCTGGAGCCGGCCGTGGCGCCGCACCTGGCCGCCCGCGAGGCGGGCATGACGCTGGAGGCATCCCGCCTGATCGCCCACATCCGGCAATTGCAGGCATCACCGCGCCAGTTCGGCCTGGTCGAGGGCGCCGGCGGCTGGCGGGTGCCGCTCAACCGGCAGGAAGACCTCGGCGAGATCGCCCGAGTGCTCGCGTTGCCGGTGATCCTGGTCGTCGGCCTGCGCCTGGGCTGCATCAACCATGCGCGCCTGAGCGCCGAGGCGATTCGTGCCGACGGCCTGCGCCTGGCCGGCTGGGTGGGCAACCACATCGATCCCGAGTACGCGGAAACCGAGGACACCCTGGCGATGCTCGCCCATCACCTGGACGCCCCCTGCCTGGGGCACGTGCCCTGGATCGACGCCGCCGAGGAGCACGGGCCGGAGGTTGCCGCCCGCTACCTGCGCCTGCCCGGCGAGGCACATTGACTCGACGTCGGACATCCGTACAATACGGGCGTCTTTCCCCCTGCGGATGTGGTGGAATTGGTAGACACGCTAGATTTAGGTTCTAGTGCCGAGAGGCGTGGGAGTTCGAGTCTCCCCATCCGCACCACTGATCTAACTGCAGGCCGCATTCCCAGGCCATTCGCTTCCGCAGATCCTGTAAACTTCAGTCCCCGTCGAGTCCCCGCGTTTTGCTCGAACACGCGAGAATGCTCGCGTGACGCGGACGCATTCACACGATGGGGGGGTCGGTGGTCCCGAGTCCCAGGCCAAACCGAGGCCCCGGGCCCATCCGGCGCCGCTTCAGCGTCTTCCTCGAGCGCATCGTTCTCGAACTACAGGGCATCTCGGCGCCGTGCGCACCGCACGCCGAGGTGGACGGCACGAGGGGATGAACTGCTGGTGACAAAGGCTCGCCAGCCCCTCAGAGAGAAGGCCCGCCCTCTTCCAGGCACGGGCCTTCAATCGCTGCGTTTCCTTGCTAGCTCACCACGAGCTTCCTGCTCGTGCCTCCCTGGCGATTCGGGCTTCCTCTTCCCATTCTTCCCTGTCAGGCATCCATGCCTGAAGCCGCGTTACGCGCCTTTTTCTCCGCGCAAAGACAACATGGGTTATCAGTAGCGGGGAATAGGCAATTTGGGTTGATGGGTTTGCCTTTGACTCATTTGGGGTTCAAGGTAAGGAAACAGTTTCACTACCTGGCATCGCGACTCAAAGCCTCTGCCCCTTCACTATCCCGCACACCGTGGCCCCACGGAATGGAGGCCCACATGGCAACAGCTCCCCAAGAGGTCTGTGTCACAGACAACCTCATGCACTTCCTCGAGCTATCCGAGACCGACAAGCGCCTGCTGGCCACTTTGGAGCAGACACCCCAGCCGGTTGCCAAGGGCCAACAACTCTGGAAAGCCTCGGAGCGACCTGACACCCTGTACACCCTGCGCCGCGGCTGGGCCTACAGCATGCACCGGTCCGAGAGTGGCGAGGAGCAAGTGCTGGATATCTTCCTCCCCGGCGACTTGATGGGGATTCGCGAACTCACCTTCCCAGCACACTCGACCGACGTCGTCATGCTGACCTCTGGTGTCGTCTGCCCCTTCCCCGCCGAGCGCTTGCTCGACATCTACCAGCGCTCCCCTTCACTGACCCTGGCCATCCATGCCGCTGCCGCCCGGCAGCAGGTCATCATCAGCAAACGGCTGGTCAACATTCTCCGCCACGATGCCAGGGCAAAAATCGCTCACTTCGTACTCGAGCTGTACTATCGCCTTAAGCGCGTGGACGAATCTGTTCACAGGAACTTCGCCGTGCCGCTACTTCAGAGTGACTTTGGCAAGCTACTTGGCATGACCAAGGTGCATGTCAGTCGGACCCTGAGCGAAATGGAAAACCAGGGCCTGTTGCGCAAGACCCGAAAGGACATTCAGATCCTGGATCTCGACCGGCTGCTGGAGATCTCCGCCTTCGACCCAATGAAGCTGACCGACCAGCTTAACCCCACCCTGACGGCTGCCCTCCCCAGTCCGGGGCCGTCCTGATCGATCACCGGGCAAAACAAAGCCCGGCCAAGAGGCCGGGCCAATAGTTTACGTTCCTGGACAACTTCCACCAGCACCCTCGCCAGTGCTTCCCCTGGTCAATGCTCCCTGGATGTCCCATCCCTGGATGCCATGCCTAATACAAGACTAGCCGGGAAATGGCACGAGCACATTGACCCGATTTAACGCTCGTTGGGCAAGACTGAGGGAAAGAGCATGCTTGAATGAAAAACCCCCTCCTCAAGGGAGGGGGGATCCCAGCGGGACAAGGGGATGAGCCTCCTCAAGATAGCGGGAGACAAAGCGCATGAGGTTACAAAACGCTTTCCAGCAGTGTTGCTTTGTTACCCATCCCTTCAGCCCCTCCACTACGCAGCTTCAACGGCGACACGTCGTCATCGACAGGGCCCCATGGCCCAGGTGGCATCAGTCGGGCTGCAAGTAGACAAAGCCCCACGGAGGACGTGGGGCGAAAAAAGGAGAAACGGGCTGGAATAACCACATCGTTCAGGTTGACCCTTGGACGGGCAGGGCAAAGTAGCCGTGACGATGTCCATCATGTAAATGCTCACCAACATAAGCATTAGCGTCTTACGCCGGATTGATCAGTCCTTCGCCCTCGTTCTTCGGCGAACCGACGCGCTTGCTCACCGCCCAACTGGTCAATGCATCGACGGGCAGGTGATGGACGATATGACGGATCGACTCGCGGTCGGGTCAGCTCGCGCTCGCTCAGCGGCACACCGAGACCCCGGGCGAGCCTGGAAGGGGAGCTGTAGAGCGCGAAGCGACCGCACATGAGAGCAGGCCTCAACCGTCGTCAATGGCACGGGGGCGTTCCTATCCCCAATATCGTGCGCCTTGCGCATGAATACCAAGTCCATGTCACCCCGGGCGGCAGCCCGCGAGGGTGACATGGCGGTCGGCTTTCGTTCGATGCGAAGGCGAGGCCGCCACGCCCCTCCCGACAGCGGCGCCGGAAAGGCCGTGGCCGGCCAGATCGATCAGGCGCTCAGGCGCCGTTCGGGCTCGGTGAGCACTTCCTTGAGATGAGCAAGATCCTCCGCCGTGCTGGCTTCGGTGAACCGGGCCAGCACACGTTCCGCCTCCTGATGGATGGCGTCACGGATATAGTCGTCGTAGAGGGTGACGAAACCGTCACAGCCGCGACAGTACAATTCGTCCGTCGGGCCGGGATTCCCCTTCCAGAAATTGGTTTCACTGCAATGGGGACATGTGACTTGGCGACTGCGATTGAACATATGGCCTCCTGCCAGATGACACCTTCGGCCCCGTCGAGGGCTGAAGGGCGAATGACGATCGATTCCGTTGATCGTCTACTCTCACAGGATAGTGATTTTTCGCTCTCATACAAGAGTGGTACAAGGGGCAACCGGCCCGCTTCCCGACCGGCCCGGCTGCGCCAAGCAGAGGGAGGGCCTAGACAGAAAAGCCGCCCGCTCCAGGCAAGGATCGGGCGGCTTTTCGTAAATTCGTTGGTGGAGCCTAGCGGGATCGAACCGCTGACCTCAACACTGCCAGTGTTGCGCTCTCCCAGCTGAGCTAAGGCCCCATCGTTGTTGCGCTTCGGGTGCTTCAACCTGCACCGCCAGTGCGACAACGAGGCGTATCTTACGAACATCGAGCGATGCCGTCAAGCGATTTCACGGACTCGAATCGCTAGCATCCAAACATTAGTTCCCAGTAAACTGAGAGCCACGCAATGGCGACGCCAAGCTCGCCCCGTCCTTGCCGAGGGATGTCAGGAGCACACTTGATCAGGGTTCTAGTTGCAGACGACCATCACCTGGTTCGCACCAGTATCGCCCACATGCTCGATGCCGAAGACGGCCTGAGTGTCATCGGCGAAGCCGCGGATGGCGAGGACGCCATCAGCCAGGCGCGCCGGCTGCGCCCGGACATCGTGCTGATGGACATCCGCATGCCGGGCATCGGCGGCCTGGAGGCCACCCGGAAGATCGCCCGCGGCATGTCCGACATCAAGGTGATCGTGTTGACCGCCTACCTCGAGGACACCTTCGCCCAGCGACTGCTGGAGGCCGGCGCCAGCGGCTTCATCAGCAAGGGCACGGAACTCGAGGAAATGGTGCGCGCGATTCACGGCGTGCAGGCCGGGCAGCGTTACATCAGTTCGGAAATCGCCCAGCGCCTGGTGCTCGCCCGGCTCGACAATCAGGAGAACCCCTTCGACCAGCTGTCGAGCCGCGAGCTGCAGGTGGCCATGATGATCGTCAACTGCCACAAGGTCAGCGACATTTCCGACAGCCTCTTCCTGAGCCCCAAGACGGTCAACACCTACCGCTATCGGATCTTCGAGAAGCTCGGCGTGCACTCCGATGTGGAGCTGACCCACCTGGGCCTGCGCTTCGGCCTGATCGACGGTTACCAGCTGCCCGACTGATCCTCCGGCTCGGGCCGAGTCTGTTATCCTCGAGGCTTTCCGTCATCGGTGAAGCGAGCCGGCATGAGTTTCGACGCCAAGCACTTTCTGAAGACCGTCAGTGAATCGCCGGGGATCTACCGCATGCTCGACGCGGAGCGCAACGTGCTCTACGTCGGCAAGGCCAAGCGGCTCAAGGCGCGTCTAGCGAGCTACTTTCGCGGCGCACTCAACGCCAAGACCCAGGCCCTGGTGGCACGCATCGCCGACATTCAGGTCACCATCACCCGCAGCGAGACCGAGGCCCTGCTGCTCGAGCAGACGCTGATCAAGGAGCTGCGCCCGCCCTACAACATCCTGCTGCGCGACGACAAGTCCTACCCCTACGTCTTCGCCAGCGATCGCCACCCCTTCCCGGCGCTGGAGTTCAAGCGGGCACGCCAGAAGCGCAACGATGGCCGCTACCTGGGGCCCTTCCCCAGCTCGACGGCGGTGCGCGAGAGCCTGGCGCTGATGCAGAAGATCTTCCGCATCCGCAACTGCGAGGACAGCGTCTTCGCCCACCGCGACCGCCCCTGCCTGCAGTACCAGATTCATCGCTGCAGTGCGCCCTGCGTCGACTACATCAGCGAAAGCGGCTATCGCCGCGACCTGGAAAACGCCATCCTGTGCCTCGAGGGCAAGAGCGAGCAGGTCACGCAGCAGCTGACCCAGGACATGGAAGACGCCAGCCGCGCGCTGGACTTCGAGGAAGCGGCCCGCCTGCGCGACCAGATCCAGCAGCTGCGACGCCTGCAGGAACGCCAGATCGTCGACACCGGCAGCGGCGACGCCGATATCTTCGCCCTCGCCCAGCGCCCGGGGGGACTGTGCATCAGCGTCCTCACGGTGCGCCAGGGGCGGGTGCTCGGCGCCCGCCACCATGCGCCGGACAACGGCCTGGATCTCGCCGAGGAAGCCCTGCTCGGCGAATTCGTCAGCCAGTACTATCTCGGCCAGGGCCGCGACCTGCCACGGGAGGTGCTCACCAGCCACCCGCTGCCGGATGCCGAACTGCTGCAGTCGGCGCTCGCCCGGCAGGCCGGCCGGCAGGTCCGCCTCGCCCATCAGGTCCGCGGCCATCGCGCCCAGTGGCTGCAGCTGGCCCGCACCAATGCCGAACAGCACCTGGCCACCGAACTGGCCAACCGCACCCAGCTCACCCGTCGCTTCGAGTCCCTGCAGGACGCCCTGGCGATGGATGCCCTCCCCGAGCGCATCGAGTGCTTCGACATCAGCCACAGCCACGGCGAGGCCACCGTGGCGTCCTGCGTGGTGTTCGATCGCGACGGCCCGGTCAAGTCGGATTACCGGCGCTTCAACATCGAGGGCGTGGCCGCCGGCGACGATTACGCGGCCATGCGCCAGGCGCTGGAGCGCCGCTTCAAGCGGCTGCGCAAGGGAGAAGGCAAGTCACCCGACATCCTGCTGGTGGATGGCGGCAAGGGGCAGCTCAACATGGCTCGCGAGGTGTTCGAGACCCTCGGAGTAGTCGGGGTACGCCTGATCGGCGTCGCCAAGGGCACCACCCGCAAGCCGGGGCTCGAGACCCTGTTCCTGGAAACCGTCGATCACACCCTGACACTGGAAGGCAACGCCCCGGCGCTGCATCTGATCCAGCACGTCCGCGACGAGGCGCACCGCTTCGCCATCACCGGCCACCGCCAGCGTCGCGACAAGGCGCGCCGCACCTCGACCCTGCAGGACATTCCCGGCGTCGGCCCCAAGCGCCGCCGTGAACTGCTGCGCTTCTTCGGCGGCCTGCAGGGGGTGCGCCAGGCGACCCGCGAGGAGCTCGCCCGGGTCCCGGGCATCAGCGCGCAGCTGGCCACGGCGATTCATCAGGCGCTGCATGGATGAAGCCACGGCCGACGGTTACAATGAAGCCCTCCAGTTACCGGCAAGGGATCTCGGCGTAGCGATGAACATACCCAATCTTCTCACCCTGGCGCGAATCGTGTTCATCCCCCTGCTGGTGATCCTGTTCTACCTGCCCTTCGCCTGGAGCTACACGGTCACCGCCGCGCTCTTCGCCCTGGCGGCGGTGACCGACTGGCTGGACGGTTTTCTCGCCCGGCGCTGGGACCAGAGCACGCCGTTCGGCGCCTTCCTGGACCCGGTGGCGGACAAGGTCATGGTGGCCGTGGCCCTGGCGCTGCTGATCGAGCGCTTCGACAGCGTCCTGCTGACCCTGCCCGCCCTGGTGATCATCGGCCGCGAGATCGTCATCTCCGCGCTGCGGGAATGGATGGCCGAGATGGGCAAGCGGGCCAGCGTGGCCGTCTCCTGGATCGGCAAGATCAAGACCACCCTGCAGATGGTCGCGCTGCTGCTGCTGCTGGCCACGCCTCCCGGCACCGGGATCGCCGATATCGGCACGGTCACGCTGTACCTGGCCGCCCTGCTCACGCTGTGGTCGATGCTGCAATACCTGCGCGCCGCCTGGCCGGAACTCACTCGTTCACTGTAGCGGGCAATAATCGTTTGACAGTCACGCACTTATCCGTATAATTCGCTCTCGAGTCAAGCGGGAATAGCTCAGTGGTAGAGCATCGCCTTGCCAAGGCGAGGGTCGCGAGTTCGAATCTCGTTTCCCGCTCCAGATTCCCACCCCGGTGGGAGAGTGGAATGACGCAGGTCGCGAGCCGGAACGCCGGCCCGATCGATCTCGTTTCCCGCTCCATTTCTTGCTTCGGCAAGAGACGACACGACTCATGAGGCTGGATGGCAGAGTGGTTATGCAGCGGACTGCAACTCCGTGTACGCCGGTTCGATTCCGACTCCAGCCTCCATTTCCCCCTTCCCATCACCGGCAATTCGAATCCGCTTGTCACGCCCGGATGGCGAAATTGGTAGACGCAAGGGACTTAAAATCCCTCGGTGGCAACACCGTGCCGGTTCGAGCCCGGCTCCGGGCACCAGGCCTGTCAGTGACCGACTTGCCCGAGGCGCCCCGCTCCTGCAAGCCGTCGATCTCCGGCTCGACCTCAGACCTGTCCCGCATCGCCCTTGGCCCGTCGAGCACGCTTCACCCAGGGAGTGAGCCATGATGGCGCTGCGCCTTCGCGACCCCTACTTCAACTATCATCATCGCCATCGCCTGCACGTGCTGCGCACCAGCCTGGCGCTGGTCGTCACCTATGCGCTCATCGAGGGCCTGCAACTGCCCCACGGCAGCTGGGCGCTGGTCAGCGCCCTGATGGTCATGGGCAACCTGCCGCATATCGGCGGCGTGCTGGACAAGGGATTGCAGCGCCTGCTCGGCACCCTGCTCGGCGCCGTCTGGGGCATCACGCTCATCCTGATCCCCGACCCGCCGCCGGGCGTGATTCCCGCCTGGACCCTGATCGGCATCGCCATCGCCACCCACGCCACCTTCGCCACCCGCTACGGCTACAGCGCCCTGATGTTCGGCATCACCCTGCTGCTGGTGGTCGGCAACGGCGAGCACGAGCTGAGCGTGGGCCTGTGGCGGGCGGCCAATGTCCTGCTGGGCACGCTGATCGGCATCGGCGTCACCCTGACGGTACTGCCTCAGAAGGCCACCGACGTCTTCCGCTTCCTGCTGGCCGACAACCTCGACAAGCTGGCACGCCTCTACCATGCCCACACCGCCAGCGCCGCCGCCATCGATGTCGACACCCGCGAGCTGCTCAAGACCACCACGGCACAACTGGTCAAGCAGCGCGGCCTGGTCGATGCCATTCATCGCGAAGGCCGGTTGCGCCGCGACGCCCTGGAGGCGATTCTGGCGCTGGAGCGCCGCGTGCTCTCCACGGCCGAGCTGCTGCTGGAAACCCACTGGACCACGCGGGAAGGGCACGAGCGTATCGACGCCATGCACGGACTGCGCGAGGAACAGCACCACCTGGCCCGCACGATGGGCACCCTGGCCTTCCAGATCCGTACCGGGCAGCCCATCGAGCTGCAGGTGCCCCGCTTCGACCTGGATCGCTACGCCCCCCAGGCGATCGCCGCGCGCGGCGTCGACGGGCGCATGCTCTTCAGCCCCAGCGGCTACCTGTGGCTCAATCGCGAGCTGGCCCGGCTCACGCAGGAACTCAGCCATCACCTCGCCGGCCTGCCGCGGCTGCCCAGCCAGCGTCTGCGGCGTCGCGCCAGTCATCACACCCTGATCAGCGATGCACGCCGCCTGGCCACCGGCTCGGATCTCGACACTGGAAAAAGGAAGGAGCCCCATGACGCGCAGTGAGCATGACGTCCTCGTCATCGGCGGTGGCGCCGCCGGCCTGACCCTGGCCCTCGAACTGGCCGGCCACCGGCACGTCACGCTGCTGCGCCCGGCCGGCGACGACATCGGCGCCAGCCGCTGGGCCCAGGGCGGCATCGCCGCCGTGCTCGACCCCCGCGACGCCGTGGACGACCATGTCCGCGACACCCTGATCGCCGGTGACGGCCTGTGCGACGAGCGCGCCGTGCGCTTCACGGTGACCCACAGCACGGCGGCCATCGAGTGGCTGGTGGCGATGGGCGTGCCCTTCACGCCGGACACCTCGCCGCAGGCCCCCTACCCCTTCCACCTGACCCGCGAGGGCGGGCACGGCACACGACGCATCATCCATGCCGCCGATGCCACCGGCCGGGCACTGGTGCAGACACTGCTGGCGCGAGTCACCGACGACCCGCGCATTCGCCTGCTCGACGACCGTCAGGCCCTGGAACTGGTCGCCGACGACCGCGGGGCCTGCCGGGGCGCCCTGTGCCTGACCGCCGAGGGTGGCCACGAGCTGCTCGTCGCCCGCGACGTCGTGCTGGCCACCGGCGGCGCCAGCGGCCTGTTCCGGCATACCACCAGCCCGACGCCGACCTGCGGCGAAGGCATGGCCATGGCCGCCCGGCTCGGCGCGACCCTCGCCAACCTGGAATTCCAGCAGTTCCACCCCACCTGCCTGTACGACCCCGAGGGCGAGGCCTTCCTGATCAGCGAGGCGGTACGCGGCGAGGGCGGACGCCTGCGCGACATCCACGGCCGAGCCTTCATGGCGGACTACGACGCACGCGCCGAACTCGCGCCCCGCGATATCGTCGCCCGGGCCATCCACGCGGAGATGCAGCGCACCCGCGCCACGCATGTGCTGCTCGATATCACCCACCTGCCCGCGGAACGCATCGCCCACCATTTCCCGACGATCCTGGCACACTGTCGCGCCCGGGGGCTGGACATCACCCGCGAGCCGATTCCCGTGGTGCCAGCCGCCCATTACAGCTGCGGCGGGATCGCCACCGATCTCGACGGCGCCAGCGACGTACCCCACCTCTACGCGATCGGCGAGGTCGCCTGCACCGGGCTGCATGGCGCCAACCGCATGGCCAGCAACTCGCTGCTGGAGTGCCTGGTCTTCGCCCGCGCGACCGCCGCCGCCCTGCGCCGGACCGACGACACGGCGCGACGGGAGCCGCTCGTGCCGAGCTGGCAGGACACCTCGCCCATGCCGGACCAGCAGGCCGACAAGGGGCTCATGGCCCTGCGCGAGATCATGAGCGAGGCCGCCGGCATCGTGCGCAGCGACGCCGGGCTTGCAGCGGGCAGCGCCGCTGTCGCCGCGCTGGAAGAGACCTACGCGCCACTGCGGCAGGACCGCCCACCCAGCGTCGCCGCCACCCGGCTGCAGCAGGCCCTGAGCCTCGCCGCGCTGATGCTGGAGGCGGCCCGCCAGCGGCGCGAATCCCGCGGGCTGCACTTCAACCGGGACTGTCCGGCACACCTGCCGGGGCCGGCCCGGCCCTCCCGCTCACGCCTGATCCGGCGCCCATAGCAGCAGGCGCCGCAGCTGCCAGCGCTGGCGCGCGTCGGTACTGTCGGGCCAGACCCAGCAGCGGCGCCCGCCGACGCGCACCCCCAGCAGCCAGGGCCCGAGATAGAAGCTCGTCACCCGCACGGTTTCCCAGCGTCCGGCCCGGTATTGCTGCCAGCCACGCCCCGGGCCCGGCACCCAGCGCAACTGCCAGGTGTCCGCCCGGCGCCACTCGCGCCACAGACCCGCAGCCAGGGCCGGTGTCGCCAGCAGCGCCAGCCAGAGCGGCCCGTAGCGGGCCGCCAGCGCCACCACACCGCCGGCCAGCACGGCCGCCAGCAGTCGCGACAGTCTAGAGGGTGCGATACTGATCGTTACCGGTTGTTTCCGCATACTCGACGATCATCTTGACGACCCGCCGCAGTGCCGGCTCCTCGGGCCATTCCCGTCGCATCAGCCACACGAACAGGTCCTGGTCCTCGCACTCGATCAGGGCCTGGTAGGCCTGCTGGTCCGCCGCCTCCAGCGCGGGGTAGCGATGCTCGAGAAACGGCAGCAGCAGCAGGTCCAGCTCCCACATGCCGCGCCGTGAATGCCAGTAGAGACGTTTCAGCGTGGACGCTTCACTCACCGGGAAAACCTCGCTTTGACTGGGTGGAATGTCCGGGCAGTATACCCGAGGCGGTGTACGGACGACATGCGCCGGGGCCGCCGGCACGGTGCGGTCTGACATGGCTAGTGCGTTGTTTTCTCACGACTTGCCGAGTATGCTGACAAAAACAAAAAGACACGCCCGCAGGCGGGTCAGCCGTGTGGAGACGACCGATGACCAAATCAGAATTGATCGAGCAGATCGCCATGCGACAGCCGGAGCTGTCGATCAAGGAAGTCGAAGCCGCCGTACGGATCATCCTCGACGACATCACCAATGCCCTGGCCGATGGCGGACGGGTCGAGATCCGCGGCTTCGGCAGCTTCTCGCTTCACTACCGTGAACCCCGCATCGGCCGCAATCCCAAGACCGGCGACCCGGTCGATTTGGATGGCAAGTTCGTGCCACACTTCAAGCCGGGCAAGGAGCTGCGCGAGCAGGTCGACGCCAGTCGAGCCCTGGGCTACTAGCCGCTCTGCCCGAGAGATCGTCACAAAGGAAACCACTATGCGTTGGCTAAAAGGCCTGCTGCTCGCAATCATACTGCTGGTCGTTCTGCTTCTCGGCATCCTCTTCGCCGTCAACAACCAACAGGCGGTCCCCCTGAACCTCATCTGGGTCGAACTCCCGGCCGCGTCCCTCTCGCTGTGGCTGCTGGTCGCCCTGGCCTGCGGCGTGATTCTCGGCATGCTGGCCATGACCGGCGTCTACCTGCGCCTGCGCACCCTGCTGACGCGTGCCCAGCGCCACAACCAGCAACAACGCAAGGAACTCGATCGCCTGCGCATCCAGGAGTTCAAGGAAATTCCCTAAATGCCCGATCTGATGCTGCTGGCCTTGTTGTTGGCGGCAATTGCCATCGGCTGGTGGCTGGGACGTCGCGAGCAGGGACGCTCGACATCCGCCTCGCCTCCGACGAATCGCCTGTCGCGGGACTATTTCGTGGGGCTCAACTACCTGCTCAACGAGCAGCCCGATCAGGCCATCGAAACCTTCGTCCAGGCGCTGGAAGTCAACAGCGACACCATCGAGACGCATATCGCCCTCGGCAACCTGTTTCGCCTGCGCGGGGAAGCCGACCGGGCGGTCAAGATCCATCAGAATCTGCTGGCCCGCCCCGCCCTGACGGCCGGACAGAGCGATCAGGTGCAGCTCGAGCTGGCCCGTGACTTCCTCCACCTGGGCGTGCTCGATCGCGCCGAGCGGCTGCTGCAGCCCCTGGCGCGGGAATGTCCCGACGAGACTCGCCGCCAGACCGCCAAGCGCCTGCTGGTCGACCTCTACGAACGCGAGCGGGAATGGCACAAGGCCCTGGAGACCGCTCACCCCCAGCTGACCCGCCAGGACGCGGCAACGCGCCGGGCCGCCGCCCACTGGCTGTGCGAACTGGCCGAGCTGGACATGCACTCCGCCAGCCCGGCGCTGGCGCGCAAGAAGCTGCGCCAGGCCCTGAGCATCGACGACCACTGCGTGCGCGCCAACTGGCTGCTGGCCACCCTGGAGCGCGACACCGGCCACTACAAGCAGCAGATCCGCCTGCTGCAGCGGCTCGCCGAACAGGATCGCGACTTCATCCCCATCATTCTCGAACCGGCGCGCGATGCCTACCTGAAGCTGGAGGACGAGGACGGCCTGGAGCGCTGCCTGACGCAGTGGATCGAGCGGGCACCGCACATCAGCACCATCATCATGCTGGCCCGCCAGATCGAGCAGCATGACGGCCTCGAGGCCGCCGCGCGCTACGTCAGCGAACAGCTGGCACGGACCCCCAGCCTGCGGGGGCTGGACTACCTGATGAGTCTCTACCTCGACACCCCCGATCCCGACCAGCGTCAGCCCGTCACCCTGCTCAAGCAGCACACCGCCAAGCTGCTCGAGGCCCGGCCGCGCTTTCGCTGCCACCGCTGCGGCTTCGCCGGCGGCCAGCTGCACTGGCAGTGTCCGCGCTGCCGCCAGTGGGGCACCACCAAGCCGATCACCGGCCTGGAGGGCGAGTGACGCTCAGCTGCCGGCCAGCTCGTCCTCGATAGCCGCCAACGCCTCCATCGGCTCATGCGCCTGAGTGACCGGACGTCCTACCACCAGATGCGTGCTGCCCGACGCCATGGCCCGAGCCGGAGTCAGCACGCGCCGCTGATCGTCGGCGGCCGAGGAGGCCGGGCGGATGCCGGGGGTCACCTTCAGGAACTCCGCGCCGCAACTCGCGCTGATCGCCGCCGCCTCCCGGGCCGAGCAGACCACGCCGTCCATGCCGCTGTCCCGGGACAGCCGGGCCAGGCGCTCGACCTGCTCCGCCGGCTCGCTATCGACCCCCACCTCGGCCAGATCCTGGCGCTCCATGCTGGTCAGCACCGTTACCGCGATCAGATGGGTCGACAGGCCATGCGCATCGAGACGTTCGCGGGCCGCCGTCATCATCCGCCGCCCGCCCGAGGCATGCAGGTTGACCATCCAGACGCCCTGCTCGGCCGCGGCCTGCACGGCACCGGCCACGGTATTGGGAATGTCGTGGAACTTGAGATCCAGAAACACCTCGAACCCCCGGCCATGCAACGCCTCCACCACGGCCGGACCGCTGCGCGTGAACAACTCCTTGCCCACCTTGAGCCGGCAGCGACGGGGGTCGAGCTGATCGGCCATGCACAGGGCCGCATCCAGCGAGGCGTAATCCAGGGCGATGATCAACGGAGAATGAGTGGCGGCCATGATGACTCCAGCGAGGATGGGGGAAATGTCGCGCAGTATACCAGTCCGGTCGCACCGATCGGACCCTCGCCGAGTCGGCATGCGCTGACGCTTATATAAGCGATAGCTTACAAAAAAGGCAGCGATATCGACTGACGCCGCCGCCGGCTTTTCCTTAGCGTTGAAACGACGGGTACGCACCATGCCCGCTTACCCGCCGACCACAAGGAGGCCCCATGAAACGCTACCTGACACCCCTGCTGCTCGCCCTTGCCTTGGGCATCGGTGCCGGCGCATCCCAGGCCCAGGAACCCGCCAGGATCGATATCAACAGTGCCACGGCCGAGCAGCTGGCCACCCTGCCCGGTATCGGTGAGATCCGCGCCCGGGCCATCATCGAGGATCGCAAGGCCCACGGCGACTACACGTCCGCCCAGGACCTGACGCGTATCGACGGCATCGGCGAGGCCACGGCCGAGGGCCTCAAGGATCGCCTCGCCTTCTGATGAGCCAGCCGAGCGCCCTGCACCTGCATACATAAAGAGGGCGTGGCCCGGCGGCCACGCCCTCTTTTCCCTGCCTCGTCGAGCGCCCCTCCCGCCGGTTCGGCGGAAGGGGTACGGCAACTTACAGCCGCAGGGCGCCATCGCACTCCAGAACACGCCCGCTGAAGTAGGCGTTCTCGAAGATGTAGCGCACGCTGTCGGCGATATCCTCCGGCTGCCCCAGATGCCCCAGCGGCACACCCTTGGTGATCTTCTCGAGCATGTCCGGGCGCATCGAGGCGGTCATTTCGGTCTCGATGAAGCCCGGGGCCACGGCGCCGACGCGAATACCGTGCCGGGCCAGCTCCTTCGCCCAGGTCACGGTCAGCGCCGCCACCCCGGCCTTGGTCGCGGCATAGTTGCTCTGGCCCATGTTGCCGGCCCGCGAGATGCTCGAGATATTGACGATGACGCCCTTGTGGCCAGCCTCGATCATCTGGCTGGCCGCCTCGCGCCCACACAGGAAAACCCCGGTCAGGTTGACATCGAGGACCTGCTGCCACTGCGCCAGCGACATGGTCTTCTCGACCTTGCCCTCCTTGGCCTTGACCAGCAGCCCATCCCGCGTGATGCCCGCATTGTTGACCAGCCCCGAGACCGGTCCCAGGCGTTCGGCGATGGCGGCGAACGTCTCGGTCACCGAGCCTTCGTCGGCGACGTCGGTCACGAAGGGCTCGGCATGAATCCCGCTTTCCTTCAGGCCATCGACGGCCGACTGCAGCGACTCCGCCTCCCGGTCCAGCAGGGCCAGGCGGGCGCCGTGCGCCCCCAGCATCCTCGCCATGGCCAGACCCAGGCCCCGCGCCCCGCCGGTGATGGCAATAGTGGCACCGTCCAGTTGCATGTTGACTCCTCCCTACTCCAGCCAGTTTTGTGCACTGCAATATAACCCCAAGATAGCATGGCGGCACGTCAAGGACCATGACACCATGGCCGGAGCCCACCGCGCCGAACGCGCACTTGCAATCGGCGCCGATGCCTCCATCTTAACGGCATCCATTGTTCTGGAGCGCTTATGCCGGTTCTGCTCTTCTTTACTCTGTTCGCCCTGCTCGACTTCGTCATCCTGTTCAGCGTCGGTGCCAAGATCGGCCTGCTGACCACCCTGCTGCTGGTGCTGGGCACCGGTTTCCTGGGCCTGCACCTGATCAAGCGTGAAGGCGTCGCGACCCTGCGCCGCGCCCAGGAGCGCTTCGCCCGGGGCGAGATTCCCTCGGAGGAGCTGATGACCGGCGCCGCCCTGATCTTCGGCGGCGCCCTGCTCATGGCCCCGGGCTTTCTCTCGGACACGCTGGGCTTTCTCTGCCTGCTGCCCGGCACGCGCCGCTGGCTGGGGCATCTACTGCAGCGCCTGCCCGCGCACATGCGCGGCTTCAGCGTCTATACCTACCGCCGCGGCGACGCCGGCTGGCAGGAAAGTTCCCGCCACGAGGCCAATGCCGGGGCCGACGCCGAGCGCCGCCATGCCCAGCATGGCGAGGACGAACCCCTGGAAGGCGACTTCATTGCCAAGGACGAGCCCCGGCAGTGAATTTTTTTCATTTCGGCCCCTTGAAAGCCCTCCGGGCGGCCCCATCAAGGGAACAGCCAACGAGCTTCGGCCTTCGTCAGTCGCGCAGGCCTTTGACACCGGGGGGCTTTTGCCCTCCGCCCGTGAGCCTTGCTCAACAGGGAAATGCATTCTAGTCATGCAACCATCAGGAGAACGTGAGCAATGAACATCCGTCCCTTGCACGATCGCGTCGTCGTCCGTCGCGTCGAAGAAGAACAGAAAACCGCTGGCGGAATCGTGCTTCCGGGCAACGCCCAGGAAAAGCCGACTCGTGGCGAGATCCTCGCCGTCGGTAATGGCCGGATTCTCGACAGCGGCGAAGTGCGCCCGCTGGACGTCAAGGTGGGCGACACCGTGATCTTCAAGGAAGGCTTCGGCGTCGAAAAGCAGAAGATCGACGGTGAAGAAGTCCTGATCATGAGTGAGTCGGACATCCTGGCCGTCGTCGAAGGGTAAGTCGCGGGTTTCTCCGCTCTCTTTTCACGTCAATCTCGTTCATCGCACTGACAGCAGGAAGTAACGAAAATGGCAGCGAAACAGATCAAGTTCTCAGACGACGCTCGCAAGCGCATGGCGCGTGGTGTCAACGTTCTCGCCGACGCCGTCAAGGCCACCCTGGGGCCGAAGGGCCGCAACGTGGTGCTGGAAAAGTCCTTCGGCGCGCCCACCGTCACCAAGGACGGGGTTTCCGTCGCCAAGGAAATCGAACTCAAGGACAAGTTCGAGAACATGGGCGCGCAGATGGTCAAGGAAGTCGCTTCCAAGACCTCCGACGTGGCCGGTGACGGCACCACCACCGCCACCGTGCTGGCCCAGTCCATCGTCAACGAAGGCCTGAAGGGCGTGACCGCGGGCATGAACCCGATGGACCTCAAGCGCGGCATCGACCATGCCGTCACCGCCGCCGTCAAGGAAATCGAGCAGCTGGCCGTGCCCTGCACCGATTCCAAGGCCATCGCCCAGGTCGGCACCATCTCCGCCAACGGCGACTCCCGCATCGGCCAGATCATCGCCGAGGCGATGGAGAAGGTCGGCAAGGAAGGCGTCATCACCGTCGATGAAGGCCGTGGCTTCGAGGACGAGCTGGAAGTCGTCGAGGGCATGCAGTTCGATCGCGGCTACCTGTCGCCCTACTTCGTGACCAACCAGGAGACCATGGCGGTCGAGCTGGAAGACCCGCTCCTGCTGCTGGTCGACAAGAAGATCTCCAACATCCGCGAGCTGCTGCCGGTGCTGGAGAGCGTCGCCAAGGCCGGCAAGCCGCTGGTGATCATCGCCGAGGACATCGAAGGCGAAGCGCTGGCGACCCTGGTCGTCAACAACATGCGCGGCATCGTCAAGGTCGCCGCCGCCAAGGCGCCCGGCTTCGGTGACCGTCGCAAGGCCATGCTGCAGGACATCGCCATCCTCACCGGCGGTACCGTGATCTCCGAGGAAGTCGGTCTGACCCTCGAGCAGGCCAACCTGGATCACCTGGGCAGCGCCAAGCGCGTCACCATGTCCAAGGAAAACACCACCATCATCGATGGCTCGGGCTCCGAGGGTGACATCGAGGCGCGCGTCAGCCAGATCCGCGCCCAGATCGAGGAGACCTCCTCCGATTACGACCGCGAGAAGCTCCAGGAGCGTGTCGCCAAGCTGGCCGGCGGTGTCGCCGTGATCCGCGTCGGTGCCGCCACCGAAGTGGAGATGAAGGAGAAGAAGGCCCGCGTCGAGGACGCCCTGCACTCCACGCGCGCCGCCGTCGAGGAAGGCGTCGTCCCCGGGGGCGGTACCGCCCTGGTGCGCATCCTGACCAAGATCGCCGGCCTCAAGGGTGACAACGAGGACCAGACCCACGGTGTCGCCATCGCCGTTCGCGCCATGGAAGCACCGCTGCGCCAGATCGTCACCAACGCCGGCGAAGAAGCTTCCGTCATCCTCAACCGCGTCAAGGACGGCGAAGGCAACTTCGGCTACAACGCCCAGACCGGTGAGTACGGCGACCTGTTCGAGATGGGTGTTCTCGATCCGGCCAAGGTCACGCGCTCTGCCCTGCAGTCCGCGGCGTCCGTGGCCGGCCTGATGATCACCACCGAAGCGATGATCGCCGACGACCCGGAAGAGAAGGATGCCGGCGGTGCCCCCGACATGGGCGGCATGGGTGGCATGGGCGGCATGATGTAAGCCGACCGGCCCCGGCCTGACTGCCCGTCCCGCGTGGACGGGCGGCATCGAAAAGCCCCACCTCACGGTGGGGCTTTTTTCGTGTGCCTGGTTTCGTGTGCCTGAGCGGCTGGCGGTGGCGCTACGGGATCATTCAGGCAATCGCCGGCTCGCGGGATGTCTCGGGGACCAGGCCCAGCGCATCGTCGAAGACCGCGATGCCCGCCCCCTCGCGGTGGGCATGCTCGGACAGATGCCGGCGGAAACGCCGCCCGCCCGGGCACCCCTGGAACAGCCCCAGCAGGTGGCGGGTGACGTGATTGAGCTTCGCCCCCTCCGCCAGGCGCCGGACGATATAGGGGCGCAGCGCCCGCGCCGCCTCGTGCCGGGTGGCCGCCGGGCCGGGCTCGCCGTAGAGGGCCTCGTCCACCCCGGCCAGCAGCCAGGGATTCTGGTAGGCCTCGCGGCCGACCATCACGCTGTCGACGTGCTCGAGATGCGAGCGGCACTCATCGAGCGTCTTGATCCCGCCGTTGATGCCGACATGCAGCCGCGGATTGTCGCGCTTGAGGCGATGCACCCGCGGGTAGTTGAGCGGCGGCACGTCGCGGTTTTCCTTGGGCGAGAGCCCCTCAAGCCAGGCCTTGCGCGCATGGATGATGAAGGTCTCGCAGCCCGCATCGGCCACCTGCGCGACGAAGCGCGCCAGGTCGGCGTCCTCGTCCTGATCATCGATGCCGATGCGGCACTTGACGGTCACCGGGATCGAGACCGCCGCCTGCATGGCCGTCACGGCCGCGGCCACCTTGTCCGGATAGCCCATCAGGCAGGCGCCGATCAGGTTGTTCTGCACCCGGTCGCTGGGGCAGCCGACATTCAGATTGACCTCGTCGTAGCCCCATGCCTCGGCGATGGCCGCGCATTCGGCCAGCTCGCCGGCGTCGCTGCCGCCCAGCTGCAGGGCCAGCGGATGCTCGACATCGTCATGACCCAGAAAACGCTCGCGCGGCGAGCCGTGCAGGATGGCGCCGCTGGTGACCATCTCGGTATAGAGCAGCGCATGGCGACTCAGGGTCCGTGCAAACGCCCGGTAGTCGCGCGTGGTCCAGTCCATCATGGGGGCCACGGAAAAGCGGCGCGCACGCGCCAGGGGGTCATGACCTGTCGGTTGCATCATCGATGGCCTCCGGGATCGTTCGGTCGGGCGGTTGCCGGAAAGCGCGCATTGTACGCAACAAGGCCACTGGCGCCCAGTGCGTGGAGCGTCACGGGCGCTCGGGGTCCGGCAGGCCTTCGTAGTAATCCGACTGGAACGACTCGACGGCGCTCTCGGCCTCCTCGATCGCCTCGAAGCGCGCCACGTGGAACAGCGCCTCGCCCTCGTTGGCCAGCGGCAGGTTGCTGATGCCGATGACGATGCCGTCGGCATTGGCACGCACTTCGCCCTCGGCGTTGCCGAAGGGGTCGGCGACCCGTCCCAGCACCTGCCCCCTGGCGACCCGTGCCCCCAGGCGCACCTGGGGGCGCAGGATGCCGTCGATCGGTGCCCGCGCCCAGCTCGAGCCATTGGCGACCTCCGCCGCGGGCGGTTCGCGACGCCGGCGATGATCGACCGCCAGCATCCCCAGATGACGCATCACCCGCAGCACACCGCGCACTCCCGGAGCGATCGCCCACTCGTCGAAGCGCAGCGCCTCGCCGGCCTCGTAGGTCAGCACGGGCGCGCCCCGGCTCTGGGCATAATGGCGCAGGCTGCCCTCGCGCAGTTCGGCATTGAGGATCACCGGCGCACCGAAGGCCTCGGCCATGGCCGCCGTCTCGGTGCCGATGTTGAGCTGCGAGCGCACCTGCGGCAGGTTGGTGCGGTGAATGGCGCCGGTGTGCAGGTCGATGATGTGCGAGGCCTGATCGACGATCTCCTCGCGGAACAGGGCCGCGATCCGCGAGCCCAGCGAGCCGGTGCCGCTGCCGGGAAAGCAGCGATTGAGATCGCGCCGATCCGGCAGGTAGCGGGTGTGCTGCACGAAGCCGAAGACATTGACGATCGGCACGGCAATCAGCGTGCCCCGCAGGCGCCGGATCGCCGCCGAGCGCAGCAGTCGGCGCACGATCTCGACGCCGTTGATCTCGTCGCCGTGGATCGCCCCGCACACCAGCAGTACCGGCCCGGGCTGGCGGCCGTGCACCACCTCCACGGGGATGTGCAACGGCGCGTGGGTATACAGCTTGGCGACCGGCACGTCGATCTGGGCGCGGGAGCCCGGGGCGACGCGCACGCCGGCCAGTTCAAAGGGAGCTCGAGCCATGGTGCTGCACAGTCCTCTGGTGGATCATGACCCCCTTATACTCACCGAAGCCCGCGTTGACGACCCCTTCCGACGCCCATCGGTCCACGCTGCCCACGCAGCGCAGCCCTTACTGGCGGATCGCCTCGAACTCGAGCAGCACCTCGACCTCGTCCCCCACCAGGCCATCGGCCACCCCATAGGTCATCCCCCAGCGGCTGCGCGACAGGGTGGTCCGCGCCGACACCCCCAGGGTGTAGGCCTGGTGACCGAACGGGTACACGGCCGCCTTGTTGAGGGTCACATTCAGGGTCACGGGATGCGTCTGCCCGCGCAGGGTCAGGTCCCCGGTCAGCGTGCCGTGGCGGCCGTCCTCGGTGACCAGCCGCGTCGGCTCGAAGACGATCGTCGGGTGCCTGCCGGCGGCGAGGAAATCCCCGCCCCGCACGTGGCTGTCGCGCGCGTCGTGATTGGTGAAGACGCTGTCCGCGGCGATCTCGATACGCCCCTGCCCCAGGGTACGGGTGGCCTCGTCATAGACGAACTCGCCCTCGCCCTCGAGAAACTGCCCCAGCAACCGCTCGTAGCCGATGTGCGAGACGAGAAAGCCGATCGAGAAATGCTCGGCATCGATGCGATACGTGGCCGGCGCCGCCCGCGCCATGCCCGCGATCGACGACAGACCCAGCAGCAGCGTCAGGGCGATGGCCCGGGTGGCCGGCAGCGGCACGCCACGCGCGATCATCACACTCCTCCATGGGGCGAACGCACCCCGAACGGCGGCTGGTGGCGTCGCCGCCACAGCCAGCGGATATCCAGCGCGAACGACAGCACCAGCAGGGCCAGCGCCACGCCGGCCAGCGCCGCGACAAGCCATGCCGGCATGAACGGCAGCAGACCCGCCAGCAGCGTCACCACCTGCCAGACGCAGATCGCCTTGCGCCGCCGACGCTCCGGCAACGGCCGTCGCAGCCAGGCCGCGTACCAGCCGGCCGCCACGAACCCGTAGCGCAGGGCGCCGATGGCCAGCACCCAGACGCCGGCCTTGCCCAGCGCCACCAGCGCGGCGCACAGCACCAGGATGAAGAAGGCGTCGAGCTCCATGTCGAAGCGGGCCCCGAAGCGCGACACCGAATGGGTCAGCCGCGCCACCCAGCCATCCACGCCATCGAGCGCCAGCGCCGCCAGCGCCAGCCCGGCCATGGCACCGCCCCGGCTGGCCATGAACTCGGGGAACACCACCGCCCCGGCAATCGCCGCCACCAGCATGCCCCGCACCAGCGTCACCCGGTTGGCCCAGCCCAGCGACTGCCGCGATGCCGCCAGCCGCCACAGCACCACCGCCAGCATCCCGGTGAAGATGGCCCCGGCACTCAATCGCCAGGCGGCCGGTCCGGACAGCCACAGCAACAGCAGCTCCGTGAGCAGAACGAACGTCACCAGGCCCAGCAGCCCCTCGACGAGACCCGGCCACACCGGACGTCGTCCGCTCTGCCTTCCCGACGATTCCGTCATCCGACACCTCCTTGACCGGCGGCAGGCATCGCGGCTTGACGCCGGAGGCCACACCGGGACAACTTGTTTCACTATGGCAGGCGATGCACGCCACCGCCGTCACCTTCTGCAGGACCCCGTGACAAGGACGCCATTCTGTACAACAATTATACAACAGTTTTACAAGGTAGGCGCTCCCCGTCTTGGATGCCAACGGGAACGCCTCGCTGATGACAAGGACGCTGCCATGCCCACCTCCACTGCCACGGCCTTCTGGACGCTCACGCCCGGCCACGGTGCCCTGCGCGAGGAGTCGCTCCCTGCCCCGGGCGAGGATGAGGTGCGGGTTCGCGCCCGCTACAGCGGCATCAGCCGGGGCACCGAGGCGCTGGTGTTCAATGGCGAGGTCCCTCCTTCCGAACATCAGCGCATGCGCGCGCCCTTTCAGGCGGGCGACTTCCCGGGGCCGGTGAAGTACGGCTATGCCAGCGTCGGGGTGGTGGAGGACGGCCCGTCGGCCCTGCGGGGTCGCGAGGTGTTCTGTCTGCACCCGCACCAGGATCGCTACGTGGTGCCGGCCGAGGCCGTCGTGCCGCTGCCCGAGGCCCTGCCCACCGAACGCGCGGTGCTGGCCGCCAACATGGAAACCGCCCTCAACGGCGTGTGGGACGCGGCACCGCGCCCCGGCGATCGCATCGCGGTGGTCGGCGCCGGGGTAGTCGGCGCGCTCGTCGCCTACCTCTGCGCGAGCCTGCCCGGCACGCGAGTGGAACTGATCGACATCGACCCCGGGCGTGCCGCCCTCGCCCGCGCGCTGGGCATGGCCTTCCGATCCCCCGACGCGGCCAGCGGCGACGCCGACCTGGTGTTTCACGTCAGCGGCGCATCGCAAGGCCTGGAACACGCCCTGACCCTGGCGGGGTTCGAGGCGACGCTGGTCGAGATGAGCTGGTACGGCCGGCAGCGCGTCTGCCTGCCGCTGGGCGAGGCCTTCCACGCCCGACGCCTGACGCTGCTCTCCAGCCAGGTCGGCTCGGTGGCCCCGGCACGCCGGGCGCGCTGGTCGCATCGGCGTCGCCTGGGCCTGGCCCTGGAGCTGCTTGCCGACCCGTGTCTGGACGCCCTGATCGAGGCCGAGAGCCCGTTCGCCGATCTGCCCGAACTGATGCCGCGGCTGGCCCGGGTCCGGGGCGCCCTCTGTCACCGCCTACGCTACGCATGAATGCTCGCCATCGCGAGCCAAGGAGCCCGACACGATGTTCAGCCTGACCGTCCGCGACCAGATGATGATCGCCCACAGCTTTCGGGGCGAGGTCTTCGGTCCGGCACAACGCCGCCATGGCGCGACCTACGTGGTCGACGTGACCTTCCAGCGCCCCGAGCTCGACGAGCATGACCTGGTCGTCGACATCGGCCTGGCCAGCGATACCCTCAAGACCGTGCTGGCGGAATTCCATCTTACCGACCTCGACGAGCAGGATGCCTTCCGGGGCCGCAACACCACCACCGAGTTCATGGCGCAGGCGGTCTTCGAGCGCCTGGCCCGGCGGATTCGCGACGGCGAACTGGGTGAAGGCGCCAAGGCGCTGACCCACATCAAGGTGACGCTGCACGAGTCGCACGTCGCCTGGGCCGGCTACGAGGGGGCACTGTGACGGACCTGACCTTCATCGTCGCCGGTGACCCCGGCCAGCTCACCGGCGGCTACGTCTATGACGCCCGCATCGTCGATGCCCTGCGTCACCAGGGCTGGCAGGTCGAGGTCGTGGGTCTGGAAGGGCGCTTCCCCGAGCCCGACGCCACCGCCGGTCAGGCGCTGGACAGGGCACTGGCCGACTGCCCCAACGGCGCGCAGGTGGTGATCGACGGCCTGGCCATGGGCGGGCTGCCGGAGATCGTCGCCCAGCATGCCCCGCGCCTGGATCTCACGGCGCTGGTCCACCACCCGCTGGCCGACGAGACCGGTCTCGACGATGCCCAGCGCACCCGCTTCCAGATCAGCGAGACACGCGCGCTGGCCGCGGTGAACCGGGTCATCGTGACCAGTCCCTTCACCGCCCGCCGGCTCGCCGACTTCCAGGTGGGCGCCGACCGCCTCCACGTCATCGAGCCCGGTGTCGAACGCCCGTCGATGCCTTCCCGGCGTGCCGCGCGCCACGACGGTCCCGCGCGGCTGCTGTGCGTGGCCACGATCACCCCGCGCAAGGGCCACGACATCCTGGCCGAGGCCCTGGCCGGGCTGGCCGACCGGGACTGGCAGTGCGACTGCATCGGCGGTCTCGATCGCGATCTCGACCACGTCGAGCACGTCCGCGAACGCCTCGCCGCCCACGGGCTGAGCGACCGCGTCCACCTGCTCGGCGAGCGTGCTCCCCGGGCCCTGGCCGAGGCCTACGCGGCGGCGGACCTGTTCGTGCTGCCCTCGCACTACGAGGGCTACGGCATGGTGGTCAGCGAGGCCCTGGCCCACGGGCTTCCCGTGCTCACCACCACCGGCGGCGCCCTGGCCCATACGCTGCCCGACGGCGCCGGCCTGCAGGTGCCGCCCGGCGATTCCACGGCACTGGCCGAGGCCCTGAGGCGCTGGCTGGATGACGCCGCCCTGCGCGAGCACCTGCTCGAGGGGGCCCGCGAGGCCGGTCGGGCACT
Organism: Modicisalibacter tunisiensis; assembly: GCF_020148005.1. GTDB lineage: Bacteria > Pseudomonadota > Gammaproteobacteria > Pseudomonadales > Halomonadaceae > Modicisalibacter > Modicisalibacter tunisiensis. The sequence goes on from NZ_JAGXFD010000001.1 coordinate 3,191,300, forward strand.
GGCCGACTGGGACACGGCCGGCCGCGCCTTCGCCGCCGCCCTCGTGACTACCCCGGAGACTCGCTGACATGACCCTGGCACCGGCAAGCCGCACGCCAATACCGCCGGGCGGCCGTTTCGAGGGCCGCTGGCTGGCCCTGCGTGAACCCGCCGATCACCGGGCACGCGATGCCTCGCTGACGGCTGCGGCCCGCCACTGGCTGGAAGGGTGTCGCCACGATGACCGTCCGCTGCAACTGATCGACCTGGCCAGCGGCAGCGCCAGCAACGTGGCCCACCTGGCCACGCGCCTGCCCGGCCCCCAGCACTGGCGGCTGATCGACCAGGACGCCGCGCTGCTCGCACAGGCCGACGAGCGTCTGCAGGCACTGCGCGATGAGGCGGGCCGCCCCCTGACATGGCGCACCGAGTCACGCTCGCTGACGCCCTTCGACCCGACCCTGCTCGACGGAGCCGACCTGGTCTGCGCCTCGGCGCTGTTCGACCTGGTCTCCCGCGACTGGCTCGCCGGGGTCGTGCAGGCCATGGCCGAACGGCGCCTGCCCGGCCTGTTCACGCTCAGCATCACCGGCGGCTGGTGCTTCATCGACGCCGACGGCCACGACCGGGAGGACGCCGACGATCGCTGGGTACGCCGCATCCTCGATACGCACCAGCATCGGGACAAGGGCTTCGGCACCGCTCTGGGCGGCGCGGCCACCGACACCCTCGCCGAACGCTTCGCCGCCCACGGCTACGACCTGAGGCGTGCCGCGAGCCCCTGGATACTGCCGCCTGCCGACGCCGATGCACGTCCGCTGGCACTGGCCCTGCTCGACGGCTGGGCGGAGGCCGCCCTCGAACAGCGCCCCGATTCGGCCGCGCGCCTGCATGGCTGGCACGTCCACCGCCGTGCCCGACTGGAGGCGGGGGACTGGGGAGTTCGCGTCGAGCACGACGACCTCTTCGTCCACCCGCGTCACGCGCCATGACACGCCTACCGCCGGGCACCCTGGCGCGCCTGGCCTTCAGCCTGGCGCTGCTGGCCGGGCTGCTGGCCTGGCTCGAGCCGGCGACGATTGCCGCCGAACTCGACGAGCTGGCACTCGGCTGGGTCATGCTCGGCCTGCTGACCAGCCTGCCCCAGGTGATCGTCTCGGCCTGGCGATGGCGGCTCACCGCCCGCCTGCTGGATGTGCCGCTGTCCCGCGCGGCGGCCTTTCGCGAATACTACCTGGCGACCTTCCTCAATCAGCTGCTGCCCGGCGGCGTCATGGGCGACGTCGCCCGCGCCTGGCGGCATGCCGGCGCCAGCGGTGCGCGGCGCGCGGCGGTTCGGGCCGTGGTCATCGAGCGCACCTCGGGCCAGCTGGTGCTGTGGGGGGTCACCGCCCTCGCCCTGCTCACCCCGGTCTGGCAGGCCCCGCTGGCTCTCGCCGGCCATCATCTCGCCGCCCTGCCGGGCATCGCGCACGCCGCGGCGGTGCTGGGCCTGTCGGGCTTGATCGCAGGGCTGGCCGTGCTCTATCGCCGGCCGCCGCGGGCGCTGGCCGGACTGGGCGGCGACCTGGCCCGCACCCTGCTCGCCACGGCCGCCTGGCCGCGCCAGCTGCTCGGCTCGCTGGCCGTGGTCGCCAGCTACCTCGCGGTCTACCTGTGCGCGGCCAGGGCCGTGGGGGCCGAACTGCCGACGCTGACCCTGGTGGCGCTGATCCCGCCGGTGCTGATGGCCATGGCCCTGCCGCTGTCAGTCGCCGGCTGGGGGCTGCGCGAAGGCGCCGCCGCACTGGTCTGGAGCCTGGTCGGCCTGCCCGCCGCCCAGGGCGTGGCGATCTCCATGACCTATGGCCTGCTGGTGCTGCTGGCCAGCCTGCCCGGTGCCCTCTGTCTGCTGCACCGGTGGCGCGGCGTCGGCGAGCGCCAGGTCGAGCAGCAGGTCCTCGCCGCAGACGAAGTGGCGCATCGGCGGGCGGCGCGCCCGGTCGAGGGTATCGATGGCGGGCAGGGTCAGGCCGGGGCGCCCGGAGCCGATGAGCAACGGCGCCATCAGGACGTGCAGACGGTGCAGCACGTCGGCATCGAGAAAGCGCGAGACGGTGATGCCGCCGCCCTCGATCAGCACCCGAGGCAGCCCCTCGGCAGCCAGCGCCGCGAGAATCGTGGCGGGGGCGATGTCGCCGGGCGGGACATCCAGCTCGAGATGCCGGACATGCGCGCCGGCCCCGGCCAGGGGCGGCACGCCGCGGCCCACCAGGTGCCAGGTCGCGGCCAGTCCGTCCTGGAAGACGACCCGCGAGGCGGGCAGGCGGCCGCGCGGGTCGAGGATCACCCGACAGGGGTGGCGGCCCTCGACGTGACGCACGGTCAGCTGCGGGTCGTCGGCGGCCACGGTGCCGGCCCCGACCAGCACGGCATCGACCAGGGCCCGCAGGCGATGCAGGTGGACCCGGCTGGCCAGGCCGTTGATGTAGTGCGAGGCGCCGGTTTCGGTGGCGATGCGCCCGTCGAGGCTCTGTCCCAGCTGGGCGATGGCCAGCGCCCCGGGGCACGCCACCAGCGGCAGCAGGCAGTCGAGGAGGTCACATACCGCCTCGTCGAGGTCGCTATCGCTGCGCCAGGCGCCACCACGGCACACCTCGAGGGTCATCCACTCGGCCGCGAAACGGGCGACGGAGATACGTGACCAGTCATGTTCACGGGCCTGACGGACCAGCCGCCAGGCCGCTGAAAGAAGCGAGTCGTGCATGTCCCCTCCGGGAAGGCGTGACGGCTCATCATGCGCAGCCCGGCTGCGCCGGGGCAACCCCAACGCAAGGAGACGCTCATGCATCAGGTCGAACGCGCCCTCTTCGATATCCGTCGCGGCTTGCCGGTGCTGCTGCGTGACGGCGACGACACCCGCCTCGTGCACCCGCTGGAAAGTCTCGACGCCGCCGGGCTCGCCGCCCTGGCCGAGCGGCCGGACGCCCCGCACCTGGTACTCAGCCGCCACCGTCTGGCACGCCTGGGCCACCGCATCGATGCCGACGGCGCCCGCCTGCCGCTGACGCCCGCCCTGTGCCGGGATATCCGGCAGCTCAACGCCCTGGCGTTCGGCCTGGACCCCGCCGGCGCCCTGCCCGAGCTGCACCCGGCCGGACAGGCCGATCGGGCGGCCCTGGCGCTGATGCGCCGCGCCCTGCTGATTCCCGCGGCCCTGACGACCCGCGTGTCCCGCGATGAACGGGCCGGCGTCGAGGCGCGCCTGGCCAGCGGCGAGCTGCTGGCCGTCGAGGCCGCACAGGCGTCACGCCTGTTCGACACCGCCCGCGGCATGCTGCGCCGGGTCAGCGAGGCACGGATCCCGCTGGCCGAGGCCGCCGAGAGCCGCTTCATCCTGTTCCGCGAGCCCGACGGCCTGCGCGAGCATGTGGCGATCGTGATCGGCGAGGCCGGGCACTGGCCGTCCGCGGTGCCGCTGCGCCTGCATTCGGCCTGCCTGACCGGCGACCTGTTCGGCAGCCTGCGCTGCGACTGTGGCGAGCAACTGCGCAATGCCGTGGCCGAGATCGCCGCGCTGGGCGGCGGCGTGCTGCTCTACCTGGCCCAGGAAGGACGCGGCATCGGACTGGCCAACAAGCTGCGCGCCTACACCCTGCAGGACACGGGGCTGGATACCGTGGATGCCGACCAGGCCCTGGGCTTCGGCGAGGACGAGCGGCAGTACGGGGTGGCCGTGGACATGCTGGCCGCACTGGACATCCGACGGGTGCAGCTGCTCACCAACAATCCGGTCAAGATCACCGCGCTGACCGACGGCGGCATCGAGGTCGCCGAGCGTCAGGCCCTCTATGGCCGGCTCACCGAGCACAACGCGCGCTACCTGCATGCCAAGGCCCACCGCGCCGGGCATCTGCTCGACGAGGTGCTCGGCGATCACCGCGAGTCCGGCCGGGCCTGAAAGTCGTCGATGGCCATGGCGCGGGTGTCGCCGAGGACAGCGGCCAGCCGCGCCGCATAGTGGGCCACCAGTCGTTCGCCGAGCTCGGGGCTGGCCAGCCGGGCGTTGCCGACCACGCCGCCGGGATGCAGGTCCTCGGCCAGCCAGGCGAACGCCGCCTCGCCCTCGGGCCCCAGCCGGCCGCCGTCGGCAGCCATCGTCTCGCCCCGTGACTCGGGATGCGCGAGGCACTCCCGGCGCACCGATGCCGGAGCCAGTGCCAGCATCAGTGAGGTCTCCAGGGCGCCGCCGTGCAGGCCATGTCGCCACTCCGCGTCGGGCAGCAGCCCCTCGGGCGGTGCGAAGCGCATGTAGTGGGCCTTGACCACCAGCATGCCCCAGCGCCGTCGCAGCCGCAGCGCGGCAATCTCCATCACGCCCTTGTTGCCGCCGTGGGCGTTGAACAGCACCAGGCGTCGCACGCCGGCTCGGGCGAGCGCATCGCCGTGGGCCTCGATCACCGCGATGGCCACCTCCGCCGGCAGGCTCAGGGTGCCGGGAAAGCTCAGATGCTCGTCGCTGGCCCCCACCGCCATGGCCGGCAGCACCAGCAGCGGAAAGTCGTCCGCCAGTCGCCTGCGCGCCGCCGCCGCCAGCCCCGCGGCGATGTCGTGGTCGGTGGACAACGGCAGGTGGCCGCCGTGCTGCTCGATCGCCCCCATCGGCAGCAGCGCCACCGTGTCCGAAGTCACACGCTCGCGCAGCTCGATGCTGGTCAATGCCTGCCAGTCCCGTCCCGGCTGTCGTGTCATGGGTCAACCCTCGATCGTCGCGAATACGGCACCATCGTCATCGACATTACGTCAGGATACGCTAGGATGCAGCCGCTTCGATCGCCCCATCACCCCCTTCGTCTGCCAGGGAGCCTGCCATGCTGGAAGTCATCTGTCTCACCGTCGCCTTCATGCTCGGGCTGCTGGCCTGGCGGTGCGGCCTTCCGGCACTCATCGGCTTCCTCGCCGCCGGCTTTCTCATCAACCCCTTCGCCGAGCATCTTGCGCTGCCCGCGAGCACGCCGGCCATCCTCGACCATGTCTCGCACCTGGGGGTGCTGCTGCTGCTGTTCACGGTCGGCCTGAAGCTCAAGCTGCGCAGCCTCGGCCAGCCCGAGGTGCTCGGCGGCGGCCTGATCCACTTCATCGCCACCCTGGCGGTCTTCGCCCCCGGCCTGCACTGGCTGGGCGGCATCCCCTGGCCCACGGCGGAACTGCTGGCGGTGGCACTGGCCTTCTCGAGCACCGTGCTCTCGGCGAAGAGCCTGGAGGCCCGCCGCGAATTGCGCGCCTTCCACGGCCGGGTGGCGATCGGCATCCTGATCATCCAGGACCTGATTGCCCTGGTGGTGCTGGCCTTCTCCACCGGCCAGGTCCCCTCGCCATGGGCGCTGTGCCTGCTCGGCCTGCCGCTGCTGCGTCCGCTGTTCTACCGGCTGATCGACTGGAGCGGCCACGACGAACTGCTGCTGCTGATGGGGCTGGTGCTGGCGGTGGTGATCGGCGGAGCCGGCTTCACGGCACTGGGCCTGTCCGGCGAGGTCGGTGCACTGCTGCTCGGCGCCCTGGTGGCCGGCCATCCCCGCGCCCAGGAACTGGGCAAGTCGCTGTGGGCGCTCAAGGAGCTGTTCCTCGTCGGCTTCTTCCTCAAGATCGGCATGTCCGGGCTGCCCGACTGGCAGTCGCTGGGCTTTGCCCTGGCCTTCACCGCCCTGCTGCCGCTCAAGGCCGCGCTGTTCTTCTTCCTGCTGATCCTTTTCCGGCTGCGTGCGCGCAACGCCTTCCAGGCCGCCATCAGTCTCACCAGCTACAGCGAGTTCGGGCTGATCGTCGCCGCCGCGCTGGTGCCCGACGCCCTGGTCAGCCTGGCGCTGGCGGTGGCGCTGTCGTTTCTCGTCGCCGCCCCCCTGCAACGCAACGCGCACGCCCTGTTCGCCCGCTTCGAGCCCTTCCTGCGGCGCTTCGAGAAGGATCACTGGCACCCCGACGAACAGCCCGCCTCGCTGGGCGAGGCCCGGGTGATGATCGTCGGCATGGGGCGCACCGGCACCGCCGCCTACGACCGGCTGCATGCCGACCACACGTACCTGATCGGCCTGGATGCCGACCCCAGCCGGGTCGAGAGCCATGTCCGTGACGGCCGACACGTGGTCTACGCCGACGTCGAGGACGTGGGCTTCTGGAACAGCGTCGAGCTGCGCCACGTCGAGGTCGTGGTGCTGTCGCTGCCGGACGCCGAGACCAAGATCTTCGCCACGCGTCAGCTGCGCGCGCACGGCTTCACCGGGGCCATCGTCGCCCACAGCCTCTACGAGGACGAGGCCGAGGCGATTCGCCAGGCCGGCGCCAACCAGACCTACCTGACCATGCACGAGGCCGGCCTGGGGCTGGCCGAACACGTCCGTCAGGGACTGCATGTCGCCGCGACACGGTAGACGGCGGCAAACAAGGCTTGCAAGGGCCGGCCTCAACCGTTGCAATGGGTGCCAGACCACTTTTCCCCGGAGGGCCGCATGACACCCGCAGCGCCCCCCTCGCCATGCACTCCGGACGGCGACTTCCGCCGGGTGGGCGTGGAGATCGAGTTCGCCGCCATCGCTCCGCAGGCCGCCGCAGAACTCGTGCAGTCGCATTTCGGCGGGCAGATCGAACGCCTGGGCCCGCACCGGCTCAAGGTCGTCGGCACGCCCCGCGGCGAGTTCACCATCGAGCTCGACGCCAAGTACGCGCACCCGGATGATGCCCTGGTACAGAAGGCCCGCGAGCGCGGCGACGACGAGTGGCTGCACTGGCGACTGGTCCTGCACAACCGCACCCGCGAGCTGATCGGTGACGCCGTGGCCGGCGTGGTGCCCACCGAGATCATCTGCCCGCCGCTGCCCTGGCCGGCTCTCGGCGAGCTCGACGCGCTGTTCGCCGCCCTGCGCGTGCAGGGTGCACGCGACACCCGCGACAGCCTGCTCTACGGCTTCGGCCTGCACCTCAATCCCGAAGTGCCCGCTACCGACGCCGCCACGCTGCTCTCCCACCTGCGCGCCTATCTGATTCTCGCCGACTGGCTGCGCGAGCAGATCGACATCGACATCACCCGTGCGATGCTGCCCCATGCCAATCCCTTTCCACGGGACTATGCCATGCAGGTGCTGGATCCGGACTACCGGCCGGATCTCGATACCCTGATCGATGACTACCTGGCCGCCAACCCGACCCGCAACCGCGAGCTGGACCTGTGCCCGCTGTTCGCCCACCTGCGCCCCGACAGCCCGCACGCCCTGCTGCACGAGGAACTCGTCAAGCCCCGGCCGACCTTCCATTACCGCCTGCCCAACGCCCAGCTGTCGCAGCCGGGCTCGGCCACCGCGGAGTGGAATCGCTGGGTCGAGGTGGAGCGGCTGGCCGCCGATGCCGACCTGCTGGCCCAACGCAGCGCGGATTATCTGGCTCATCACCGGCGCCCCTCGGTATCGCGCTGGCTGGATCGACTCAGGGAGTGGATGAAGGAGGCATGAGACGTCCGCGCATCGGCATCACGACCTCGGATCACAAGAGCCGTCTCGCCTGGTGGTGCGACTGGCTGGCCGTGTGGCGCGCCGGCGGGCTGCCGGTCCGCCTGTCCCCGTCGCGCGGCAGCGACGTGCCTCTCGACGGCCTGATCGTCGGCGGCGGCGACGACATCGGCGCCCAGCTCTACGGCGGCGAGATGCAGCTCGACGTGCGTGTCGACCCGCAGCGCGACACCCTGGAACTGGCGCTGCTGGAACGCGTGCTGCCGACGAATTGCCCGGTACTGGGCATCTGTCGCGGCGCCCAGATCATCAACGTGTTCCTCGGCGGCTCGCTGATCACCGACATCCACGCCACCTTCGAGCACATCCGCCCGCGACGTACCGTGCTGCCGCGCAAGACCGTCCGGGTGACGCCGGGCAGCCGCCTGCACCAGCTGCTGGGCGTCGACAGCTGCCACGTCAACAGCCTCCACCACCAGGCCATCGATCGTACCGGCCACAATGTCCGCGTCGTCGCCCGCGACCGCGACGACCTGGTACAGGGCATCGAGAGCACCGATCATGACTTCGTCATCGGCGTGCAATGGCATCCGGAGTTCCTGGTCTTCAATCGTCCCCAGCAGCGCCTGATCCGTGCCCTGGTCGAGCGCGCCGCCGCCCGCGAGGCACCCCGCCCGCTGTCCCGCTCCGACGAGGTGCTCTGACCCGGTGCTCTGACACCGACCGTGGTCTCGCCGCCCCGCTTCGACCATGGTCGGGCTCTGCGTCGCCACCCCGGCTGGCCTAGGCTGGGGAGCAGCCAACAACGACAAGAGAGCCACGCCGCCATGACTCACGCCCGCGCCTACGCGGCCGCCGACACCCTGATCGTCGGCGCCGGCCCCGCCGGCTGCCTGCTCGCCAAGCGCCTCTCGGAGGACCCGCACCACCGGGTCACCCTGGTCGAGGCCGGGGGACGCGACAACTACCCGTGGATTCACATCCCGGTCGGCTACCTGTACTGCATCGGCAACCCGCGCACCGACTGGTGCTACCGCACCGAGGAGGAGGGCGGCCTCAACGGGCGCTCGCTAGGCTATCCCCGCGGCCGGGTACTGGGCGGCAGCTCGTCGATCAACGGCATGATCTACATGCGCGGCCAGGCCCGCGACTACGACCACTGGGCCGCGCTCGGCAACGCCGGCTGGGACTGGCAGAGCGTGCTGCCCTACTTCCGACGCAGCGAGGACCACTATGCCGGCGCCAGCGACGCCCACGGCACCGGCGGCGAGTGGCGCGTCGAACGTCAGCGGCATCGCTGGGAGATCCTCGAGGCCTTCCGGGCCGCCTGCGCCGAGCAGGACATCCCGCCGATCGACGATTTCAACCTGGGCGACAACGAGGGCAGCAGCTACTTCCAGGTCAACCAGCGTCGCGGCGTGCGCTGGAACGCCTCCAAGGCGTTTCTGAAGGGACTCGAGGCGCGCGAGAACTTCACCCTGATCACCGACGCCGAGGTCGACCGCGTGCTGTTCGACACCGGCGGCGAGAAGCCCCGGGCCTGCGGCATCCGCGTGTGCCTCGACGGCGCCTTCCAGACACTGGCCGCCGACCAGGTGATTCTCTGTGCCGGCGCCATCGGCTCGCCGTCGATCCTCCAGCGTTCCGGGGTCGGCCCCCGGGCGCTGCTCGATGCCCTGGCCATCCCGCGGGTGCACGAGCTGCCGGGCGTCGGCGCCAACCTGCAGGATCACCTGCAGCTGCGCATGATCTATCGCATCCAGGGCGCCCGCACCCTCAACGAGATCGCCGGCTCCTGGCGGGGCAAGCTGGGCATGGCCTGGCAGTACCTGCTGAAGCGCAGCGGGCCCCTGACCATGGCGCCCAGCCAGCTCGGCGCCTTCGCCCGCTCCGACCCCGACCAGCCCAGCGCCAACCTGGAGTATCACGTTCAGCCGCTGTCGCTGCCCGCCTTCGGCGAGCCGCTGCACGACTTCCCCGCCTTCACCGCCTCGGTGTGCAACCTGCGGCCGGCCAGCCGCGGCCACGTGACGATTCGCTCCCGGGACATGCGCCAGCCGCCGCGCATCGCCCCCAACTACCTGAGCGAGGCCGAGGACCGGCGCGTCGCGGTGGACGCGATTCGCCTCACGCGGCGCATCGCCGGCGCCCCGGCACTGGCCCCCTACCGCCCCGAGGAGATCAAGCCCGGCCCGGACTACCAGAGCGACGCGGCGCTGGCCGAGGCGGCGGGCGACATCGGCACCACCATCTTCCACCCGGTGGGCACCTGCAAGATGGGTCAGAACCCGCAGGCGGTGGTGGACGACCGGCTGCGCGTGCACGGCCTGGATGGCCTGCGGGTGGTCGACGCCTCGATCATGCCCACCATCGTCTCCGGCAATACCTGCTCGCCGACCCTGATGATCGCCGAGAAGGCCGCGGCGATGATGCTCGAGGAGCGTCAGTGGCAGGCCATCGGTCGCGAGACGCCGGCCGCCGCCGAGGCGAATGTTTCCTGAGAGGCTGTCATCCTCTGCGGGGAGCACACGGCACGAGGACGCAGGAAAGAAAGGACAGAAAGGAAAAACGGCCCGCAGGGCGCGGGCCGCACAGCGAGAAACGGCGAGCCGTCAGTCAAGACGCGCCTCCAGGGTGATCTCGGCGTTGAACAGCTTGGACACCGGACACCCCGCCTTGGCCTTGTCGGCGCAACGCTGGAAGACGTCCGCATCGGCACCGGGGATCCGGGCCCGGGTTTCCAGATGGATGGCCGGGATGCTGAAGCCCTCGTCATCCTGCACCAGCGACACGGTCGCCCGGGTATCGATGGCTTCAGGCTCCAGACCTTCCTCGCCGAGGATCATCGACAGCGCCATCGAGAAGCAGCTGGCATGGGCGGCGCCGATGAGCTCCTCGGGGTTGGTCCCGGCCTGCCCCTCGAAGCGCGTGTTGAAACCGTAGGGGTTGGCCTCGAGCGCCCCGCTCTCGGTGGACACCTGACCCTTGCCCCTTTTCAGGCTGCCCTGCCACTGGGCCGACCCCTGCTTCTTGATCGTCATGTACTGCCTCCTTTCCGTGATGACGTGGCGGCGCGTCGGCGCCGCTTCGCTCACTGTAGTGCATGCCGACGAGTCCGGCGCACTTCAAGGGCTCAGCTGTCCGACGCCTTCGCATCCTCCCGGCAGGCGGCCAGTGCAGCGGCCACCTCGGCCTGCCCCAGGCCGCGCAGTCGCGCCATGTTGCGTTCGGGGATGCTCTCGGGGTCCGGGTAGTCCTCGAGCGCCCGACTCAGGCTCGCCTCGCGCAGCAGGTGCAGCATCGGCCAGGGCGAGCGATTGGTGGCGTTGGCCGGGTCGTCGGGCTCGGCATCCGCGAAGCAGTAGTCCGGATGAAAGCTCGCCAGCTGGTAGCGCCCGGTGTAGCCCTCGAGGTCGAGCAGGCGTTCCGCCAGGTCCAGCAGATCCAGGTAGTCGTCGAAGGCCGCCACCGCCCCGGTCAGGATCAGCAGCGTCGTCTCCACCGTCTCGTCGGCATCGAGGCGGCGGCACTCCTCGATCAGGGCCTGCAGCACGGCCTCGGTGTTTCTCGACGCCACGGTGATGTAGCGCACCCGCTCGCGACGCACTTCGGGCGCGGCAAAGGGGCACAGGTTGTGGGCGATCACGAAACGCGTCACCCAGGCACGGGTGGCGGCGATCGCGGCCGTCTCGACGGTCGAGGAAGACATGGCACGCTCTCATGGCAGAAGGCCGTGCAGTATAGCCCTTGCAGCACTGCGGCGCCTGGCCCACCATGAGTGGAAATCATTACCACATAGTGGAGGCCATCGTGCCCGACACCCGCACCACCGTCACCCTGCCGGCCACCGCCACGGCCTCGGCCGTCACCCTGCCCGCGCTCGGCCAGGGCACCTGGTACATGGGCGAGGGACGCGCCCCGCGCGACGCCGAGGTTCGTGCCCTGCAGCAGGGGCTCGACCTGGGACTGACCCTGATCGACACCGCCGAGATGTACGCCGACGGCGGCGCCGAGGAGGTCGTCGGCGACGCCCTGCGCGGGCGGCGCGACGAGGCCTTCCTGGTGTCCAAGGTCTATCCCTGGAACGCCGGGCGCGACAGTGCCATCGCCGCCTGCGAGCGCAGCCTCGCGCGGCTGGGCACCGACCATCTCGACCTCTACCTGCTGCACTGGCCGGGCAACATCCCCCTCGACGAGACCCTGGAGGCCTTCGAGCGCCTGCTCGAGCAGGGCAAGATCCGCCGCTTCGGCGTCTCCAACTTCGACCTCGACGACCTGCAGGCCCTCTGGTCACTGCCCGGCGGCGAGCGCTGTGCGGTCAACCAGGTGCTCTATCATCTGGGCTCGCGCGGCATCGAGCACAGCCTGCTGCCCCGCCAGCGCGAACGCGACCTGCCGACCATGGCCTACTGCCCGCTGGCCCAGGGCGGCCGCCTGCGCCGCGACCTGCTCGGCCATGCCGAGGTGCGAGCCGTGGCCGAGGCGCACGGTGCCACCCCGGAGCAGGTGCTGCTGGCCTGGGCGATTCGCCCCGCCCCCGACGGACGACGCGACGTGATCGCCATTCCCAAGGCGGTGCAGCCCGAGCACGTCCGCGCCAACGCCGAGGCCCTGACGCTGCGCCTCGACACCACGGCCCTGGCCCGGCTGGACGCCGCCTTCCCGGCGCCCGAGCGCAAGCCCCCGCTGGATATCGTGTAAACGCGCCGCTACAGCAAGGAAGGCGCGCCGGGGTCACGGAACGCCCGGCCACGTCGTGAGGCCAGCCGATCCGCCAGCCGCGTCGGCTCCGGCAGCTTGGTGCGCCCCAGGCAGGCCAGCGTCCACTCCAGCGCCGTGGCCAGGCTCAGGCGATGACCGGGCGAGACGATCACCGGCTTGACCCGCTCCCGGGAACGCAGCACGGCGCCGATCACCACCCGGCCGTCGTCGTCCAGCGGCACGTCAGCCGGGTCCTCGGCACGCCGGCGATCGGTCAGCGGCGTCCACTCGCCCTTCGCCGCCGGCACCTCGCCGTGACGGCCGCACAGGCGCTTCTTGGCCACCCCCAGGGTCGGCAGATCGAGCCACAGCCCCAGGTGCGCGGCGATGCCCAGCCGGCGAGGATGGGCGATGCCCTGCCCGTCGACCATCACCAGCTCGGGCCGCCGCGGCAGCTTGTCGAAGGCGCCCAGCGCGGCGGGAATCTCGCGAAACGACAGCAGGCCGGGAATGTAGGGCATGCGCGTGGGCTCGCGGTGCACCACCTGCTCCACCGTCTCGAGATCCGGCCAGCGCAGCACCACGACCGCCGCGCGGGTGGTCGCGCCGCCGTCCTCGAAACCGATATCCACCCCGGCGACATGCGTCACCGGATCACAGCGGTCGCGGCGTTCGAGCCGGGTGGCCAGGCGCGTCTGCAGCGCAATGGCTTCCTCCGGCGACAGGTCCCAGTCGTGCAAGGCGGTTCTCGGCATGGAGGCTCCTGGTTCAGGGTGGTCACTAAGGTAGACTAGGGGTTTTGTCGCGCAAGGGAATCCCGGGCGTCCATGCTGACACTTCTCCACACCGCCGACTGGCACCTCGGCCAGAGCTTTCATGGCCAGGAGCGCCACGCCGAGCATCGCGCCTTCCTCGACTGGCTGCTCGACACGCTCGCCACGCGCCGCCCCGACGCCCTGCTCGTCGCCGGCGATCTCTTCGACGTGGTCAATCCCTCGCTGCGCGCCCAGGGGCTGCTCTATGACTTCATCGTCGCCGCCCACGAGCGCCTGCCGACGCTCGACATCGTGCTGATCGCCGGCAATCACGACAGCGGCAACCGCATCGAACTGCCCGCGCCGCTGCTCGCCCGGCTGCGCACCCACGCCCGGGGCCGGGTCCACTGGCGCGACGACGGCCGCCTCGACGCCGAGCGCCTGCTGGTGCCGCTCACCGATGCCGAGGGCGAAACCCGCGCCTGGTGCCTGGCCCTGCCCTTCCTGCGCCCCGCCGAGGTGACCGGCCGCCGCGAGGGCGAGACGCAGGCCGACGACTACGTGTCCGGCATCACCCGGGTTCACCACGAGCTGATCGCCGCCGCCCGCCGGCGACGCGCTCCCGGTCAGGCGCTCGTCGCCATGAGCCATGCCCATCTGCAGGGCGCGGCGGTGTCCGAGGCCAGCGAACGGCCGATCGTCATCGGCGGCGAGGAAGCCGTCTCCGCCGCGCTGTTTCCCGACGACATCGCCTATGTGGCGCTCGGCCACCTGCATCGCGCCCAGCAGGTCGGCGAGACACGCATCCGCTACAGCGGCAGCCCGCTGCCGATGGCCTTCAGCGAGGTCGACTACGCCCACCAGGTCGTCGAGATCACCCTCGACGGCGAGCGGCTGCGCACCGTGGACGCCCTGCCCGTGCCGCGCCCGGTGGCCATGCATCGCCTCGGCCCGGCCTCCCTGGACACGGTGCTGGCCGAGCTCGACGCCCTCGACGACGACCCCGACAGCCCCCGCGAGACCTGGCCCTGGCTGGAGATCCGCGTCGATCTCGACGCCCCCCTGCCCGACCTGCGCGCGCGGGTCGAGGCGGCGCTGGCGGGTCGCGGTCTGCGCCTGCTGCGTCTGGCCCGCCGGCTGCCCGAGGCGGCGACCCCCGACGCCCCCGCCCGGGTCGACCTGCAGGCGCTCGGCCCGCGCCGGCTCTTCGCGCGCCGCTGGCAGGACCGCTGGGGCGAGCCGCCGGGCGATGACGTGCTCGCCGACTTCGACCGGCTGCGCCAGGACGTGCTGGATGCCGACGCGGAGGACGGCGCATGAAGATCCTCGCCCTGCGCCTGGCCAACCTGGCCTCGCTGCCCGGCCCGCTCGAGCTCGACTTCACCCGCGGCCCGCTCGCCGAGTCCAGCCTGTTCGCCATCACCGGCCCCACCGGCGCCGGCAAGAGCACCCTGCTCGACGCCCTGTGCCTGGCGCTGTACGGCAACACGCCGCGCCTGCGCCAGGCGCCCCAGCGCGACAGTCAGGTCACCGACGCCGCCGGGGTCATGCTGACCACCGCCGACCCGCGCACCCTGCTGCGTCGCGGCACCGCCGCCGGCCATGCCGAGGTCGACTTCGTCGGCCGCGACGGCCGCCGCTACCGCGCCCGCTGGGCGGTGCGCCGCGCCCGAGAGAAGGTCGACGGCCGTCTGCAGGCCGCCGAGCAGTCGCTGCGTGATCTCGACGACGACCGCCTTCTGACCGCCCAGAAGCGCGAGTTCGACCGCCTGCTGCCCGAGCGCCTGGGACTCTCCTTCGAGCAGTTCACCCGCGCCGTGCTGCTGGCCCAGAGCGAGTTCGCCGCCTTCCTCAAGGCCGACGACAACGCCCGCAGCGACCTGCTGGAACGCCTGACCGGCACCCGCGAATACTCCGCCATCTCGATGGCCGCCTTCCGTCGCGCCAGCGAGGCCAGACAAGCCGTCGAAAAGCTCGAGACCCGGCTCGCCGACGACCTGCCCGCCGACGCCGAGGCCCGCGACGAACTCGAGCAGCGCACCGAGGCCGCCCAGCGCGAGCTGGACACTTGTCAGAACCAGGCCGCCCGCCTGGAGAGCCGCGAGCAGTGGCACACCGCCGATGCACGGCTGCGCGAGGCCTGTGCCGAGGGCCGGCATCAGCAGGAGGACGCCGAGACCCGCTGGCGGGCCCTGGCATCCGCCCGGGAGGATCAGGTCTGGCGACGGGTGATGCTCCCTCAGCGCCATCGGCTGACGCGCCAAGCCGAGCTGCCCGGCGAGATCGGCGCCCTGGCGGCGAACCACGAGAAGACGCGGCGAGCGCTCACCGACGCCGAGCGCGAATGGGAACAGGCCCGCCAGGCCAGCGAGGCCACCGAACGCACGTTGACGGAAGCCACCGAGGCACGCGGGCAGGCCGAGCCCGCGCTGCGCGACGCCCGCGAACTGGCCCAGCGGCTCGCGACCCGGGAGCAGCAACTGGCAGAACTCGAGCGCACCCACGAGGAGCGCCGTCGACGCGCCGACTCCCTTGCCGAGCAGCGGCGCCAGGCCGACGACGCCCATGCCCGGCGGCGCGAGCAGCGCGACCGCTGGCACGCCGCCCTTCAGCGCCTGATCGGCGACCATGACGGTCTGGACACTGCCCGACAGGCTGCCCAGCGGGTCCATGATGCGGCCGCCCAGCGCCGGCTCGCGCTGAGTGAACTGTACGGCCACTGGCAGGCGACCTGTCGCGCCGACCAGCTCCATCAGACGCTGACGACGCGTCTGGCGGACAACGCGCAGCGACTCGAGGCCCTGCTCGCCCGGGGCCAGGCCGCCCGGCAGCGACTCGACGACGCCGAGCGCCATCTCACGAGCACTCGGGCCTTTGTCGAGCGCAGCCGCGCCGTGCGCAGCGAGAGCGTCATGCGCCTGCGCGAGGGCCTCGCGGACGGCGAGCCCTGCCCGGTATGCGGCGGGCTCGAGCATCCCTGGCGTCACCGGCCGCCCGTCTCGCCGGAGGCCGCCCAGCTCGCCGCCCAGCAGGCGGAAGAGGAGCGCCAGCTGGCAGACGCGCAGGATCAGCGCGATCGGGCCTACCAGCAGCGCTACGACATCGAAGGTGAATACCGCGCCCTGAAGGCCTCGGTGGCCCAGCAGCGCGAGGACCTCGGCAACGCCGACCGGCAGCGCGCCGAAGCGTATCGGACCCTCGACGCGCATCCGCTGCAGCCGGAGCTCATCGCCATCGCCGCCGAGGAGCGCGAAGCCTGGCTGGACCACCAGCAGCAGACCAGCGAGGCCCGGCGCACCGAGCATCGACGCGTCCTCGACGAGCTGGCCCGGGCCGAGACCGAGCTCGCGCCGCTGAACCAGACGCTGCACCAGGACGAGGTCGAGCTCGCCCGGCTCGACTCGCGGCAGGCGGAGCTCGCGCAGGAACTCACCGAGCTGGCCGAACGGCTGCCGCCGCTGCGTCAGGCACGCGATGCCCTGGCCAGCGACCTCGGAACACGGCTCGGCGAGCACGCCTCGCCGGACGCCTGGCAGCAGCACCTCGACACCCGCCAGGAACACGCCCGCCAGGCCCGGGACGCCGCCCAGGCACGCCATCACCAGGCGCAGCGCGAACATCAGCGTCTCGCCCAGCAGACAGACCACGAGGCCGAACACCTCGAGGCGCTGCGCCGCGAGCACGACACGCTCGCGCGCGAACTGGCCGACTGGCGCGCCGCCCATCCCGATCTGACCGATGACCGGCTCGCCCGCCTGCTGGCCCAGTCGGACGCGGAAGCCGAGCAGCAGGCGCGACAGGTGGCGGATGCCGAGACGGCCCGTCAGCAGGCCGCCACCCGCCTGGCCGAGCGCCGCCGGGCATTGCTCGACCACCGTCGTGGCCAGGGGCTGAGCGAAGGCGAGGAAACGGCGGAAATCCTGCTCGGCGATGCCGTCGAGGCCGCCATCGAGCGTCGTCGCCGTTCACTCGCCGAGGAACGCGCCGCCCTCGCGCCCCGGCTCGAGGCCGCGCAGCAGGCCCGCGACGCGGCCGTCCATGCCCTGCGCGACGACGATCGCAGGCGCGAGCGCCAGCAGGCCGGCCGGGCCGAGCTCGAGGCGGCGCGCGCCGAGTATCGCCGCTGGGGCAGCATCAGCGAGCTGATCGGTTCCGCCGACGGCAAGGCCTTCCGGCGCATCGCCCAGGCCTACAACCTCGAACAGCTCCTCGAGCACGCCAACGTGCATCTGGTCGGGCTGACGCGCCGCTACCGGCTGCTGCGCGGCGGCAGCGAGCTGGGCCTGCTGGTGGCCGACCTCGACATGGCCGACGAGCGCCGCTCGGTGCACTCGCTGTCCGGCGGCGAGACCTTCCTCGTCTCGCTGGCGCTGGCGCTGGGACTGGCCTCCATGGCCTCCGGGGAGCTCGTCATCGAGTCGCTGTTCATCGACGAGGGATTCGGCAGCCTCGACCCGCAGTCGCTGGCGCTGGCCATGGAAGCCCTCGACGGCCTGCAGGCCCAGGGCCGCCGCGTCGGCGTGATCTCCCACGTCCAGGAGATGCACGAGCGCATCCCGGTGCAGATCCGCGTGGAGCCGGAAGGCAACGGCACCAGCCGGGCCCGGCTGGTCGCGGGCTGACAGGCGCGGCAGCCCTCCGCCTTCTCAGGCGAAGGCCTGAATGCCGGTCTGGGCGCGCCCCAGGATCAGCGCATGCACGTCGTGGGTACCCTCGTAGGTGTTGACCGTCTCCAGGTTGACCATGTGCCGCATCACGCCGTATTCCAGCGAGATGCCGTTGGCGCCGTGCATGTCGCGGGCCTGGCGGGCGATGGCCAGCGCCTTGCCGCTGTTGTTGCGCTTGATCAGCGAGATCATCTCCGGCGTGGCCTGGCCGGCGTCGAGCAGACGGCCGACGCGCAGGCAGGCCTCGAGCCCCAGGGCGATCTCGGTCTGCATGTCGGCCAGCTTGACCTGCACCAGCTGGGTCGCCGCCAGCGGGCGCCCGAACTGCCGGCGCTCGAGGGTGTAGCCGCGCGCGGCATGCCAGCAGAACTCGGCGGCGCCCATGGCGCCCCAGGCGATGCCGAAGCGCGCCTTGTTGAGGCAGCCGAAGGGCCCGGCCAGCCCGCCGGCATCCGGCAGCAGCGCCTCGTCGGGCACGAAGACGTCGTCGAGGACGATCTCGCCGGTCAGCGAGGCGCGCAGCGAGAGCTTGCCGTGGATGGTCGGGGTCGAGAAGCCCTCGGCACCGCGCTCGACGATGAAGCCCTTGATCTTGCCGTCGTGGGCATCGGAGCGCGCCCAGACGATGGCGATATCGGCGATCGGGCTGTTGGTGATCCACATCTTGCGGCCGTTCAGCCGGTAGCCGCCGTCGACCCGGCGCGCCCGGGTCTGCATGCCGCCGGGGTCGGAGCCGAAGTCGGGTTCGGTCAGCCCGAAGCAGCCCACGAGTTCGCCACTGGCCAGCCCGGGCAGGTAGCGGCGTTTCTGTGCCTCGCTGCCGTAGGCCTCGATGGGATGCATCACCAGCGACGACTGCACGCTCATCGCCGAGCGGTAGCCGGAGTCGACGCGCTCCACCTCGCGGGCGATCAGGCCGTAGGCGACATGGCCGACACCGGCGCCACCGTAGGTCTCGGCGACGGTGGCACCGAGCAGGCCCAGCTCGCCCATCTCGCGCAGGATCTCGCGGTCGAAGCGCTCGTCCTCGAAGGCCTCTCGCACCCGTGGCTGCAGCTTCGCCTGGCAGTAGCCGCGCGCCATGGCCTGAACCTGGCGCTCGTCGTCGCTGAGCTGCTGTTCGAACAGCAGCGGGTCGTCCCACTGGAATCCACTCATCGTCGGCCTCGCGGAAAATGCATGAGCCGATGACTATAGCGCGCCTCTCGCGTCTCCCCCTATCGCCCCGGAGGCGATAACCGCTGCGATGCACCATGCCGCCCTGCCGGTGGGGGCGGCCGCCATGCTAGGCTGTGCGGCAAACAACGCCCGGAGCCGTTCTCTCATGCAGTCCGCGCAGCAACTACTCGAAACCCTGGTGGGCCACCCCACGGTGTCCCGCGATTCCAATCTCGACCTGATCCGCTTCATCGAGGGCTATCTCGAGGATTTCGGGGTACCCTGCCAGCGCATCGAGAGCGACGACGGCCGGAAGGCCAACCTGCTGGCGCGCATCGGTCCCGAACACGAGGGCGGCGTGGTGCTGTCGGGCCACACCGACGTGGTGCCGGTGGACGGCCAGCCGTGGACGAGCGACCCGTTCGCGCTGACCGAGCGCGGCGATGGCCGGCTCTACGGCCGTGGCAGCTGCGACATGAAGGGCTTCATCGCCTGCGCGCTGGCCCAGGTGCCGCGCTGGGTGGAGCAGAACCTCGCCCGGCCCATCTACCTGGCCTTCTCCTATGACGAGGAGGTCGGCTGCGTGGGCGCCCCGCGCCTGATCGAGCGGCTCATGGCCGACGCGCCCCGCCCCGCTGCGGTGATCGTCGGCGAGCCCACCCTGATGGCGCCGGTGGTCGCCCAGAAGGGCATCACCAACCTGCGCACCACCGTGACCGGCCTCGAGGCCCACTCCAGCCAGGTCAACCAGGGCGTCTCGGCGATCCACGTGGCCGCCCGCCTGGTGACCCGGATCGAGGACATCATGGCCGAGCTGCGCGAGGCCGGCCGGGTCGACGAAGCCTTCAATGTCGCCCATTCCAGCCTGCACGTGGGCCGGATCGCCGGCGGCACGGCGATCAACATCATGGCCCGCGAGTGCCGGTTCGACTGGGAGATCCGCCACCTGCCCCAGGACGGCTTCGAGGCGGTCTATTCGCGCTTTGAGGACTATGCCGAATCGCTCGAGCGCGAGCTGCGCCAACGCGCCCCGCAGGTCAGCATCCGCACCGAGCCGCTCACCGCCACCGTGCCGGGGCTGGCCGACCGCGACAACGCGGCGGCGCTTTCGCTGTGCCGGGCACTGCTCGGCGAAAGCGACACGGAGGCCGTCGCCTACGCCACCGAGGCCGGCCAGTTCCAGCAGGCCGGGCTGCCCACGGTGATCTGCGGCCCGGGCAGCATCGCCCAGGCCCACCAGCCGGACGAGTACCTGGAAACGGCGCAACTCGACGCCGGGATGGCTTTCATGCACCGACTCGGCGATCATCTGGCCGGCGCGTGAGCCCGCCACGCCGGCCAGCAGCCATCACCACCCCGACTACACCGTTGGTCACGTTGCCCAAATGTTGAACATATGGCAGCGTTGAATGAAACATTTGTGGAAACAACCGACGTGAAGGAACAGCAACGCAAGTCATCGTCGCGGCCCAGCGTCGCCGAGGCGCTGGCCGAGGCCATCTTCTCCGGCCACTACCAGCCGGGCGATTTCGTGCCCAAGGAACTCGCCCTGTGCGAGGAATTCGCCATCAATCGCTCGGCGGTACGCAGCGACCTTCGCCAGCTGGTGGATGTCGGCATCATCGAACGCATCTCGGGGCATGGCTCCAAGGTGCGCGACTATGCCGACTGGAACATCCTCGACCCCCAGGTCACCGAGTGGATGACCCGCTACGCGGCGCCCAACCCCAAGGTCCAGCGCGAGATCCTGACCTTCCGGCTGGATGTCGAGCCCTACGTCGCCATGACCGCCGCCAAGCGGGCCACGGCGCGCGACCTGGTGGCGCTCGAGGAGGCCTACGAGGGCATGGGGCAGAACCTGCACAACGCCACCAGCCCCGAGGAGCGCCGGCTGCACAGCGACTACGACGTCGCCTTCCACGCGGCGATCTTCAAGGCGACCCACAACATCGTCTGGTCGCAGCTCTCGCACATCCTGCGCCCGTCCATCTACCTGCTGGTGTCGATGTCCAACGTCAGCGAGACCGACGACCCCGCCGAGAGCCTGGAGCGCCACCGCCAGCTGATGGAGTGCATCCGCGCCCGCCAGCCCCGCGAGGCCTTCCGTGCCGCCCAGCGGGTCCTCGCCGGCACCGCCAAGGCGCTGGGCCTGGACGCCCCCGAGACCTCGCTGGGGCGCGGCGTCGAGCTCGACTGAGCCTTCCCGCCCGGCTGTCGATACCCGGCGACCGGCGAGCCACCCCGCCAGCCATATCCCTCATGCAATCAATGGTTATCACGCGGTGGCGACTGCCTCGCCACGTCGCGGTACTTGGTCGCCGGCTCCAGGGTCATGCCGCGGTCGAGCTGCTCGACCATGCCGCGCTGGATCTCCTGCCACGGCGTCTGATGCGGCGGATAGATATAGCCACCGCGTGACGCCAGCGCCTCGCGGCGCGCCTGAAGCTCGGCGGCGTCGATCAGCAGGTTGGCCTCGCCGCGGGCCAGGTCGATACGGACGCGATCGCCGGTCTCGAGCAGTGCCAGGCCACCGCCGACGGCCGCCTCCGGCGCCGCGTTGAGGATCGACGGCGAGCCCGAGGTACCCGACTGGCGGCCGTCGCCGAGACACGGCAAGGAGTCGATGCCGGCACGGATGAGGGCCTCGGGAGGCTGCATGTTGACCACCTCGGCACCGCCGGGATGGCCGACCGGCCCGGCGCCGCGCATCACCAGGATGGTATCCTCGTCGATCGCCAGCGCCGGATCATCGATCCGCGCGTGATAGTCCTCCGAGCCGTCGAATACCACCACCCGGCCCTCGAAGGCCTCGGGATCCTTGGGCCGGCTCAGGAAGCGGCGACGGAAGTCGTCGGCGATCACGCTGGTCTTCATCAGCGCCGAGTCGAACAGGTTGCCCTTGAGATTGATGAAACCGGCGTGCGCGACCAGCGGGTTGTCGTAGCGGCGGATGACGTCGTCGTCGAGCGTCTCGCTCTCGCCGACATTGGCCGCCAGCATCCGGCCGTTGGCGGTCATCACGTCGCCGTGCAGGCGCCCCGCCCTGAGCAGTTCATTGAGCACCGCGGGCACGCCGCCGGCCCGATGAAACTCCTCGGAGAGATAGATGCCGGCCGGCATGACGTTGGCCAGCAGCGGAATCGCGTGACCCAGGCGCTGCCAGTCGTCGTTGTCGAGCTCGATGCCGGCATGGCGGGCGATGGCGTTGACGTGGATCGGCGCGTTACTCGAGCCGCCCAGCGCCGAGCAGACCACGATGGCGTTCTCGAAGGCCTCGCGGGTCAGGATGTCGAGCGGCCGCAGGTCCTCCCAGACCATGTCGACGATGCGCTCGCCGGTCTGGTAGGCGACCATCGCCCGCTCCTTGTAGGGCGCGGGAATCATCGCCGACCCCGGCAGGCTCATGCCCAGCGCCTCGGCCATCGAGTTCATCGTCGAGGCGGTGCCCATGGTGTTGCAGTGGCCGATCGACGGCGCCGAATCGGTGGCCCGACTCAGGAACTCCTCGTAGCCGATATCGCCGGCGGCGAGACGCTTGCGCAGTTCCCAGATGATGGTGCCGGAGCCCACCCGCTCGCTGCCCCGCCAGCCGTTGAGCATCGGCCCGCCGGAGAGCACGATCGCCGGGATGTTCGCGGTCGCCGCGGCCATCAGGCACGCCGGGGTGGTCTTGTCGCAGCCGGTGGTCAGCACCACGCCGTCGAGCGGGTAACCGTGCAGTACCTCGACCAGCCCCAGATAGGCCAGGTTGCGGTCCAGCGCGGCGGTCGGCCGGCGCACGTTCTCGTGAATGGGATGCAGTGGAAACTCGAAGGGCACCCCGCCGGCGGCGCGAATGCCATCCTTGACCCGTTTGACCAGCTCGATGTGATGACGGTTGCAGGGCGTCAGGTCGGACCCCGACTGGGCGATACCGATGATCGGCTTGCCGCTCTTCAGCTCGTCGAGCGTGAGGCCGTAGTTCATGTAGCGCTCGATGCACAGCGCCGTGGTGCCCGGGTGATCGGGATTGTCGAACCACCACCGCGAGCGGAGCTGGTCGGAAGTTATCGTGTGATCGCTCATGGTCTGACGCCTTTCCCTCGATGGTCGGTTGTCGAAAAGAGAGTTCACCCTGTCGCCAGCGTACTCTACCGGGATCGCCGCGTATGTTGAACAAACGAATGATATGTTCAACATGGATGCCGACCCATGTCTGTCTTTCCCGCACTCTCGAGATTGGAGGGGTCTATAGCGCCCCCGGAGGGCCGGCCCCGCTCGCAGACCTGCCGACGGATCAGCCCGAGTCATGCTGCAGCTATCTGCAATAACCTTGGCTCGGGATGGATACCCTTTCGGCCCCCCGGGGCTCTGGCCCTATAATGCCCGGGGACAACAACCACCAACTCCGCCCGCACAGGACACGCCATGAAGCCCGAAACGCTCGCCCTCCACCACGGCTATGCTCCCGACAACCAGCATGCCGTCGCCGTGCCCATCCACCAGAGCACCTCCTTCGCCTTCGACAACGCCCAGCATGCCGCCGACCTGTTCGACCTGCAGGTGGAAGGCAACATCTACTCGCGGATCATGAATCCCACCTGCGCCGTGCTGGAACAGCGCGTCGCCGCCCTCGAGGGCGGCATCGCCGGGCTGGCGGTCGCCTCGGGCATGGCGGCCATCACCTATGCGATCCAGACCATTGCCGAGGCGGGCGACAACATCGTCTCGATCAGCGAGCTGTACGGCGGGACCTACAACCTCTTCGCCCACACCCTGCCCCGCCAGGGCATCGAGGTGCGCTTCGCCCACAAGGACGCCCTCGCCGACATCGAGGCGATGATCGACGAGCGCACCAAGGCGGTGTTCTGCGAGAGCATCGGCAACCCGTCCGGCAGCATCGTGGACATCGCCGCGCTGGCCGACGCGGCGCACCGCCAGGGCGTGCCGCTGATCGTCGACAACACCGTGGCGACCCCCTTCCTGTGGCGCCCCATCGAACATGGCGCGGATATCGTCGTGCATTCCGCCACCAAGTACATCGGCGGCCACGGCACCACCGTCGGCGGTGTCATCGTCGATTCCGGCCAGTTCCCCTGGGCCGATCAGGCGCAGCGCTTCGCGCTGCTCAACGAGCCCGACGCCTCCTATCACGGCATCAGCTACACCCGCGACGTCGGCGATGCCGCCTTCATCACCCGGGCCCGGGTGGTGCCCCTGCGCAACATGGGGGCCGCGCTCTCGGCCCAGGCCGCCTGGAACCTGCTTCAGGGGCTGGAGACCCTGGGGCTGCGCATCGAGCGCGTCTGCGACAACACCCAGCGGATCGCGACCTACCTGGAGGACCACCCCCAGGTCACCTGGGTGCAGTACGCCGGGCTCGCCAGCCACAAGGACCATGCCCTGGCCGAGCGCTACATGGACGGCCGCGCCTCGGGCATCCTGAGCTTCGGTATCCAGGGCGGCCGCGAGGCGAGCGCACGCTTCTACGACGCCCTGCAACTGGTGCTGCGCCTGGTCAACATCGGCGATGCCAAGACCTGTGCGGCGATTCCGGCGGCGACCACGCATCGCCAGCTCAACGACGAGGAACTCGCCGCGGCCGGGGTCACGCCGGACATGGTGCGCCTGTCGATCGGCATCGAGCATGTCGACGACCTGATTGCCGACCTGGACCAGGCGCTGGCCGCCGCCCGGTCCTGACACCCGCCACCGTGCGGTCGTGAGGCCTCGCGAGGCTCACGCCCGGTTCTCTCCCCCGCCCGCGAAAGGACGCCGGCACGACGCCGGCGTTGGGAAATCCGCCTCATGCACGCGCCGCCCGGCACCGCTCGGCCTCAGTGCGAGTGGCGCGGCACCTCGGCACCCCGACAGCCCACCAGAAAGTCGAAGTCGCAGCCCTCGTCAGCCTGCAGCACGTGCTCGATATAGAGCTGGCGATAGCCGCCGGTACTGGCGATCCGGCGCGACGCCGCGGTGGGATCGTGCTCGGCCAGGCGGCGTTCGAGTTCGGCGTCATCGACCTCGAGGTGCAGGGTGCCGGCGTAGGCGTCGAGGGCGATCCAGTCACCGTTCTCGACCGCCGCCAGCGGGCCGCCGGCGGCCGCCTCGGGAGCCACATGCAGCACCACGGTGCCGTAGGCGGTGCCGCTCATCCGCGCGTCCGAGATCCGGACCATGTCGGTGACGCCCTGTTCGAGCAGCTTGGCGGGCAGGCCCATGTTGCCGACCTCGGCCATGCCGTGATAGCCGCGCGGGCCGCAGTGCTTCATCACCAGGATGTCGTCGGCGGTGACGTCGAGGTCCGGGTCGTTGATGCGCGCCTTGTAGTCGTCGAAGTCCTCGAACACCACCGCCCGGCCGCGGTGGGTCATCAGTTCCGGCGTGGCCGCCGAGGGCTTGAGCACCGCCCCCTGCGGGGCGAGGTTGCCGCGCACGATGCACATCCCGCCGTCCTCGCGCAGCGGGTTGTCGAGCGGGCGGATTACTTCCTCGTTGTACAGCGGCGCGTCCTTGACGTTGTCCCACAGCGTCTTGCCGTTGACGGTCAGGGCGTCCTTGTGGGGCAGGCGGTCGGCCTCGCCGAGACGGCGCAGCACCGCGGGGAGCCCGCCGGCGTAGTAGAACTCCTCCATCAGGAAGCGCCC
Source organism: Modicisalibacter tunisiensis (assembly GCF_020148005.1). Taxonomy (GTDB): domain Bacteria; phylum Pseudomonadota; class Gammaproteobacteria; order Pseudomonadales; family Halomonadaceae; genus Modicisalibacter; species Modicisalibacter tunisiensis. The sequence continues at coordinate 3,216,664 of NZ_JAGXFD010000001.1, forward strand.
CGAGGGCTGCAGGTCGACGATGGTCGGCGTGCCGCGGCCGATACGGTTCCAGTCATCCAGCGCCAGATCCACGCCGATGCGTCCGGCGATGGCCTTGAGGTGGATCACCGCGTTGGTCGAGCCACCGATCGCGGCGTTGGTGCGGATGGCGTTCTCGAAGGCCTCGCGGGTCAGCACCTTCGACAGCGTGAGGTCCTCGTCGACCATGTCGACGATGCGATTGCCGGAGAGATGCGCGAGCACGTAGCGCCGCGAGTCCACCGCGGGGATGGCGGCGTTGTGCGGCAGCGACACGCCCAGCGACTCGGCCATGCAGGCCATGGTCGAGGCGGTGCCCATGGTGTTGCAGGTGCCGGCGGAGCGTGACATGCCGGCCTCGGCGGCCATGAAGTCGTGCATCGAGATCTGCCCCGCCTTGACCTGCTCGGAGAGCTGCCAGACCACGGTGCCGGAGCCGATGTCGCGCCCCTCGTGCTTGCCATTGAGCATCGGCCCGCCGGTGACCACGATCGTCGGGATGTCGCAGCTCGCCGCGCCCATCAGCAGCGCCGGGGTGGTCTTGTCGCAGCCCACCAGCAGCACCACGGCATCGAGCGGGTTGCCGCGGATCGCCTCCTCGACGTCCATGCTCGCCAAGTTGCGGGTGAACATCGCGGTGGGCCGCAGGTTGGACTCGCCGTTGGAGAACACCGGGAACTCCAGCGGGTAGCCGCCGGCCTCGAGCACGCCCTGCTTGACGTGCTCGGCGAGCTTGCGGAAGTGGGCGTTGCAGGGCGTGAGCTCCGAGAAGGTGTTGCAGATGCCGATGATCGGCTTGCCGCGGAACTCATGATCGGGAATGCCCTGGTTCTTCATCCAGCTGCGGTACATGAAGCCGTTCTTGTCGGCGGTGCCGAACCAGGCGGCACTGCGCAGCGGGCGCTTGTTGTCGGTCATGCGATGACTCCCATCCGGACGACGGCGGCAACCGCCGCCTGAAGACTGTCAATGGGGCCGGCGAGGCTCGACTCGCCGGCCACCGTGAAATATCACGCTCCCCCGTATCGATACCCGTTCCGATATCGACGGTGCTCCGGTCGGCCACGGCGAATACACGCGATAGGCGTGCCTTCGAACCGGGTCGCGCAGGACCCTTGCTAGCCGGAGCCAAGGCACACCATACGAAAGTTCATGTTGAACATAAAAGCCATATGTTAAACATTTAGACTATCTGTTGAGATGCCGGTGGCGAAACGTGACCCATTTCCCGTTGCCCGAAATCGCCCCGGCCAACCGTATCTCGCGCCGTGGTGCCTTGGGGGTACCGCGATCGCGAGTCTCACCGTGCCGCGTCCCGGCACGGACCGGGGTGGGCCCGATGCCCGCCTTCTGCCCTGCAAGGGGCCATCCAATGCTCGCTGTCACAACAACAAGCGCCACATGGAGACCATGATGTTCACAATGAAACAGGCCATCGCCGCCACCGGCTCGCTGCTGCTGCTCGGCATCACCACCGCCCAGGCCGCCGAGTACGACTGGAAGTTCCAGGCCTCGGAAACCGCGGGCGAGCCGAGCTTCAAGATCAAGCAGAAGTGGGCCGACAAGATCGAGACCATGACCGACGGCCAGGTGCATATCGAGGTCATGCCGATCAACTCCATCGTCGGGCCCACCGAGACCCTGCAGGCGGTCTCCTCCGGCATCCTCCAGGGCCACATGACCGATCCCAGCTACTTCTCCGGGCAGAACCCGGCGTTCGGCATGATGGGCAACCTGGTGGGCGCCTGGAGCGATCCCTACGACTTCCTCGAGTACATGAAGCACGGCGGTGGTGAGGAACTCTACAACGAGCTCGCCGAGCCCTACGGCACCCACCTGATCGCGGCGGCGACCTTCCCGCTCGAGTCGATTCCCTCGACGGTGCCGATCAGGAAGGTCGAGGACTTCAAGGGCCTGAAGATTCGTGCCCCGCAGGGCATGGTCTACAACGTCTTCGAGCGGGTCGGCGCCTCGCCGGTCAACCTGCCGGGTTCCGAGGTCTACACCGCGCTCGAGAAGGGCGTGATCGACGCCGCCGACTCCACGGTGCTGTCCAACAACGACGCCCAGGGCATCCATGAGTTCGCCCACTACCCGATGTACCCGGGCTTCCACTCCATGCCGATGATCGCCGTGTCGATCAACAAGGACATCTGGGACGGCCTGCCCGAGGACCTGCAGACCACGCTGGAGACGGCCTTCGACGACATGGCCTATGACCTGATCGCCCAGCTCAAGGAACAGGATCTCGAGACCCTGCAGAAACTCAAGAAGGACCCCGACGTGCACCCCATCGACCTGTCGCCCGAGGAGCGCAAGAAGTTCCGTCAGGCCGCGCAGAAGGAATGGAAGGAATGGTCCGTCAAGAATGACATGACGCAGAAGTACTACGACTCCGTCACCGGCTTCCTGAAGTCACGCGACCTGCTGTAACGCGGCGTCATCACTCTCTTGCTTCTGACCACGGCGGCGCTTCGGCGCCGCCTGGAGGAACCATGTCCCGCAAGCTTCACAAGGAACACACTGCCGCGGCGGTCGACACCGACGCGGTACCACCCGCCGAGCCCGAATCGGCGCCGGACGAGGCGCGCAGCGCCTTCGACCGCGGCGTGCTGTGGTGCGCCCGCGGCGCCGCCTGGCTGGTCTTCGTCGCCATGGTCATCAGCGTCTACGAGGTCATCATGCGCTATGGCTTCGATTCGCCGACCTCCTGGGTCCACGAGTCGGTGGTCATGCTGGTCGCGGTCTCCTTCGCCCTCGGCGGCCCCGCGGCCCTGGCCAGCAACCGCCACATCCGCGTGCGCGTGCTCTACGACACCGCCGGCCCGCATCTCAAGCTGTGGCTCGATCGCTTCAACGACCTGGTCACCTTCGGCTTCTGCCTGGCGATGAGCTACGCCGCCTACACCATGTTCTGGGACGCTTCCCACAACCCCATGGGCGAGTGGTCGCTGGAGCGTTCCGGGACCTCCTGGAACCCGCCGTTCCCGGCCCTGGTCAAGGGCGTGATCATGGTCGCGCTGATCCTCATGTGCCTGCAGGCCTTCATCC
>NZ_JAGXFD010000002.1 GCF_020148005.1 Modicisalibacter tunisiensis
TTTGTCACCGCCGTTCGGCCCGGCCGCCTTCTACCTCAAGGGCGTGGCGCCACCGGGCATCAGCCTGAAGGACATCTTCGTGTCGCTGCTGCCGTTCATCGCCATCCAGCTGGTGGTGCTGTTCGGTCTGCTGTTCTTCCCCGACCTGGCCATGTGGCTGGTGTAGGTTCCCTCCTTACAACCCAAGCGGAGATCGCCATGCGACTCATCCAGTATGAACACGAGGGCCGCCCGCAGGTGGCGGTGGTGGAAAGTCCCGACCGGGTGCGTCGGGTCGCGGCCGACGAGGGCACCTACGGCCTGGCACGCCGCGCCATTCGCGAGCGGCGCTCGCTGGCCGCGGTGGTCGAGTCGGCACTGACCGAGGAGCGGCTCGACTACGCCGAGCTGGTCCGCGAACATCGCCTGCTGCCCCCGCTCACCCATCCCGACCCGGCTCACTGCCTGGTCACCGGCACCGGCCTGACGCACCTGGGCAGCGCCGATACCCGCTCGGCCATGCATGCCAAGGCCCAGGCCGACGAGAGCCAGCTGACCGACTCCATGCGCATGTTCAAGCTGGGTGTCGAGGGCGGCAAGCCAGACCCGGGCCGGGTCGGCGCGCAGCCGGAATGGTTCTACAAGGGCGACGGCGACTGCGTGGTCGCCCCCGAGGCCGACATCCCGGTGCCCGCCTTCGCCGCGGACGCCGGCGAGGAACCGGAGCTGGCGGGGCTCTACGTGATCGACGAGGCTGGCCAGCCGTGGCGAATCGGCTATGCTGTCGGCAATGAATTTTCCGACCACGTCACCGAGCGCCACAATTACCTGTGGCTGGCCCACTCCAAGCTGCGCGCCTGCAGCTTCGGTCCCGAGCTGCTCGTCGGTGAGCTGCCCCACCATCTCGAGGGCACCAGCCGCATCGTCCGCGACGGCAAGACGCTGTGGGAGAAGCCGTTTCTCACCGGCGAGGCCAACATGGCCCACAGCCTCGCCAACCTCGAGCATCATCACTTCAAGTACGCCGGCTTCCGGCGTCCCGGCGATGTCCATGTGCACTTTTTCGGCACCGCGACATTGAGTTTTGCCGACGACGTCCGCACCCGGGAGGGAGATCGCTTCGAGATCGAGATTCCGGTCTTCGGACGCCCCCTGCGCAACCCGTTGTGCTTCGAGGCCACGGATGTCGAGACCGCGACATCCGTCAACACGCTCTAACCCAGTTCTGACTCAGAAGGAGAAACCATGACCCTGGAAGGCAAGCAACTCATCGGCCAGCAGGCGGTGCGCGGCACCCGCGGCGAGATCCAGGCCATCAATCCGTCGTCCAGCCAGGGCCTGGAACCGGTCTATGCCGGCGGCACCCCGGACGACGTCGCGCGGGCCTGCGAGCTCGCCGAAGCGGCGTTCGACACCTACCGCGAGACCTCGCTGGAGGAGCGCGCCACCTTCCTCGAGACCATCGCCGAGGAGATCGAGGCGCTGGGCGATGCCCTGATCGAGCGCGCCAGCGACGAGTCGGGCCTGCCGATTCCGCGCATCGAGGGCGAGCGCGGGCGTACCTGCGGCCAGCTCAGACTGTTCGCCAATGTCGTGCGCGCCGGCGAGTGGCTCGACGTGCGCGTCGACCCGGCCCTGCCCGAACGAGCGCCGCTGCCGCGGGCCGACCTGCGCCAGCGCCACATCGCCCTGGGCCCGGTGGCGGTGTTCGGCGCCTCCAACTTCCCGCTGGCGTTCTCGGTGGCCGGCGGCGACACCGCCTCGGCCCTCGCCGCCGGCTGCCCGGTGGTGGTCAAGGCGCACTCCGCCCACCCGGGTACCAGCGAACTGGTGGGCCGGGCCATCCAGAAGGCCGTGGCCCGCTGCGAGCTGCCCGAGGGCGTGTTCTCGCTGCTCTATGATGCCGACATCGAACTCGGTCAGGCGCTGGTCGCCGATCCGCGCATCAAGGCGGTGGGCTTCACCGGCTCGCGCCGCGGCGGCCAGGCGCTGGTCGCCACCGCCCAGGCGCGTCCCGAGCCGATCCCGGTCTACGCCGAAATGAGCGCGATCAACCCGGTGTTCGCCCTGCCCGCGGCGCTCGAGGCGCGCGGCGAGAGCATGGCCGAGGGCTTCGTCGGCTCGCTCAACCTGGGCGCCGGGCAGTTCTGCACCAACCCGGGGCTGGTGATCGCGGTCAAGGGCCCGGCACTCGACACCTTCGTCGAGGCCGCCGGCCGGGCGGTACGCGACAGCGCCGGCCAGACCATGCTCACCCCGGGCATCCATGATGCCTACACCCGCGGCGTGGACAACCTGGCGAATCATGACAGGACCCGCGAAGTGGCCCGTGGCCAGGCCGGCGAGCAACCCAACCAGTGCCGGCCGGGGCTGTTCGTCACCGCGGCGGCCGACTTCCTCGCCGACGAGGCGCTGCAGGCCGAAGTGTTCGGTGCCACGTCGCTGGTGGTCGAGTGTGCCGACGAGGCGGAAGTGCGCCAGGTCGCCGAGCACCTGGAGGGCCAGCTGACCGCCACGCTGCAGCTGGACGACGCCGACCACGACAGCGCCCGCGCGCTGCTGCCGATCCTCGAGCGCAAGGCGGGGCGGATCCTGGTCAACGGCTGGCCGACCGGGGTCGAGGTGTGCCACGCCATGGTCCACGGCGGGCCCTACCCGGCGACGTCGGACTCGCGCACCACCTCGGTGGGCAGCGCGGCGATCCAGCGCTTCCTGCGCCCGGTGTGCTACCAGAACCTGCCGGATGACCTGCTGCCGGAGGCGCTCAGGGAAAGCAACCCGTACCAGCTCAACCGCCTGGTCGACGGCCGGCGCGAGGGCTGAGCGGCGCTTGAGCCGCTGAGCCACGCATGACCCCGACGGGACGGCTTCGGCCGTCCCGTCGCTGTTTCAGGGGCGCTTCACCTCCCCGCCCGACGCCTCTCCCGTCACACCCTCGAGGGGACGTGCCGCCAGCTCCCGCAGGTGCTCGATCAGTGCCCGGGCCGTCGATGGCAGCGTTTCGTCACGCCGCGTGATGATGCCGTAATAGTCGAGCGGCTTGCCGATGATGCGTTCGAGCAGCACGTACTGGCCGCTTTCCAGCGGGCGCCGCAGCACCGAACGCGGCAGCACCGCCAGCATGTCCGAATCCAGCAGCAGCTGCAGCGTGGTCTGGATCGAGGTGGTCTCGACCACATTGTCCGGCGAGGTCACGCCCTCGGCCGCCAGCGCCGTCTCGAACACGCCACGCATGGGGCTGGTCAGCGGGTGCAGGATCCACGGCCAGCGCGCCAGCGTGGCCAGACTCGGCACGGCAACTCCCCGCGTCAGCGGATGATCGCGCCGCACCACGACGCGCAGCGGCTCGTCACGCAGCGGCTCGAAGTCGAACTGGTTGTGCTGGCTGACATGGGTCAGCCGGCCGATGACCAGATCGAGGCGCTTGTATTCGAGCTCGATCAGCAGCCGGTCGCTGGTCTGCTCCTGCAGGTGGATGGAGAGCCGCGGACGCTCGCGCTTCAAGCGGGCGATCGCCGCCGGCAGAATCTCCGGCGCCGCCGCCGCGATCGCGCCGATCAGCAACCGCCCATAGCCGCCCGCCCGCAGATCGTTGATGTCGCTGACCAGCCGATCGGCCTCGTTGAGCAGCCGCCAGGCATGGCGGATCACCGGCTCGCCCAGCTCGGTGGGCAGCATGGCGCGCGGCAGCCGCTCGAACAGCGCAAAACCGAAGAAGCCTTCCAGGTCGCGCAGCATCTTGCTCGCCGCCGGCTGACTCAGGTGCATGGCGCGTGCCGCGGCGTGCAGGTTGCGGCTGCGATCCAGCGTGGTCAGCAGCACCAGATGCTTGAAGCGCAGCCAGCCCAGCAGGCCGGCGGATGACAGGGGGTCCATGGACTTCGCTCCCCGGCACGGCAACGCGTGCCATTTTGATAACCAGAAGAAATCGCAGAAACAAAATTTTGATTGGAAGGTTATCGCAGTTACCGCTTACCTTGCCAGGAGGCTTGAGTCCCGGCGACGACCGGCAACATGGCAAGGAGCAGGCATGACCACCATCACCCACCTCGACGTGCGCGACATTCGATTTCCGACCTCGCGCGACCTGGACGGCTCGGACGCAATGAATGCGGCTCCGGACTACTCGGCCACCTACGTGATCCTTTCCACCGACGCCGGCGACGGCCGGGAAGGCCACGGGCTGACCTTCACCATCGGCCGCGGCAACGAGGTGTGCGTGGCGGCCGTGCGCTCGCTGGCCTCGCGGATCGTCGGCCAGCGTCTGGAAACCATCACCGCCGAGATGGGCCGCTTCTGGCGCGAGCTGACCAGCGGCGACAGCCAGCTGCGCTGGCTGGGGCCGGAAAAGGGCGTGATCCACCTGGCGAGCGCCGCGATCATCAACGCCGTCTGGGACCTGTGGGCCAAGCGCGAGGGCAAGCCGGTCTGGCAGCTGCTGGCCGACATGTCGCCCGAGCAACTGGTGCGCTGCCTGGACTTCCGCTTCGTCAGCGACGCCCTGACGCCCCAGGAGGCACTGGCCATCCTCAAGCGCAACGAGGCCGGCAAGGCCGAACGGATCGCGCATCTTCGCGAGTCGGGCTACCCGGGCTACACCACCTCCGCCGGCTGGCTGGGCTACTCGGAGGACAAGATGCGCCACCTGGCCCGCGAGGCCCTGGAGGAAGGCTGGGAGCACTTCAAGCAGAAGGTCGGCGGCGACCTGGCGGAGGACCGGCGCCGGGCGCAGATCCTGCGCGAGGAGATCGGCTGGCAGCGCAGCCTGATGATGGACGCCAACCAGATGTGGGACGTCGACGAGGCGATCGCCAAGATGCGCGACCTGGCCGAGTTCGACCCGCTGTGGATCGAGGAACCCACCAGCCCCGACGACATCCTCGGCCACGCCGCCATTCGCGAGCGCCTGGCACCGGCCATCGGGGTGGCCACCGGCGAGCACTGCCACAACCGGGTGATGTTCAAGCAGCTGCTGCAGGCCGGGGCGATCGACTACTGCCAGCTCGATGCCGCGCGGCTCGGCGGGCTCAATGAGGTGATCGTGGTGCTGCTGCTGGCCGCCAAGTACGACGTGCCGGTCTGCCCCCACGGCGGTGGCGTCGGCCTGTGCGAGTACACCCAGCACATCTCGGCGTTCGACTACATCGCCGTTTCCGGCTCGCTGGAGGGCCGCCTGCTCGAGTACGTCGACCACCTGCACGAGCACTTCCTCGACCCCGTGCGCATCGAGCGCGGCCGCTACCGGCTGCCCGAGGCCCCCGGCTACAGCATCACCATGCACGCCGACACGCTCGCGCGTTACCACTTCCCCGACGGCGACGCCTGGCAGTCGTGAGCGCAACCGCCCGGGCATGTTCGACCAACGATCAACTCTCATCGAGCGCCGAAGTCGTGTAAGTTCAACATAGAGATCAACGAAACAAACATTATTCAGCATAGTTTGTTCATTTGTGACCGGGTTGCGGTGTCTGCCCGCCCGGCCCACACGCCACGTGTCTTGCACACGTCAGCCACACCAAGGAGCCAAGCATGAAAACAACCACAATGACCCGCGTGACTTCGCTGATCGGCGGCGCCCTGCTGGGCCTGACCGCCCTGCAGGCCAGCGCCGCCACCGAGATGCCGCCGATCCCCGACGTCAAGGGTGATGTCGTCAAGGCCGACGGCGACTTCAAGATCAAGTTCAGCATCGGCACCACCCAGTCCGGCGCCCAGTATCGCGGGCTCGAGTACTTCGAGAAGATCGTCGAGAAGCGCAGTGACGGTCACATCCAGGTCGAACTCTTCCCCGGCGCCCAGCTGGGCGACGACCTGCAGGCGGTCAGCGCCCTGCAGTCCGGCACCCTGGAGATGACCGCACCGTCGACCTCGCCGCTGGTCAGCATGTTCCCGAAGTTCGCCCTCTTCGACCTGCCCTTCCTGTTCCCCACGCCGGAAGTCGCCGACGAGGTCCTGGACGGCGAGATCGGCCAGCAGATGCTCGAGGACGCCTCGACCAACGGCCTGGTGGCGATCGGCTGGGCGGAGAACGGCTACCGCCAGTTGACCAACAGTCAGCATCCGGTCAGCTCGCCGGAGGATCTCGACGGCCTCAAGATCCGCACCATGCAGAACCCGATTCACCTCGACATCTGGCGCACGCTGGGGGCCAACCCCACGCCGATGTCCTTCGCCGAGCTGTTCACCGCCCTGGAGCAGGGCGTGGTCGACGGTCAGGAGAACCCCTGGATCACCATCCAGTCCTCCAAGTTCAACGAGGTGCAGGACTACGCCACCGAGACCAACCACGTCTACACGCCGTTCATCACCCTGGTGTCGGAGCGCTTCTGGAAGCGCCTGCCGGACGACTATCAGCAGCTCCTGCGTGAGGCGGCCAAGCAGATGGGTGACTACGAGCGCCACGTCAGCCGCACCATGAACGACCAGATCAAGCAGGAGCTGGCCGACTCGGGCATGCAGATCACCGAGCTGACCCCGGAGCAGATGAAGACCTTCCAGGAGACGGTGGCCCCGGTCTACGACGACTGGCGCGACAAGATCGGCGGCGAGCTGATCGACAAGGTCCGCGCGGTCTCCCAGTAATCACCGACCGGCGTCGGGCGGGCCTCGGAGCCCGCCCGACGCGCCGTATTCGGAGGGCGCCATGAACGCATCCCATTCCTCACGCAGTGCGCTCGCCCTGCTCAAGACCACCCTGGAAGTCGCCGTCGGCCTGCTGGTACTGGGCGTGGTGTTCTGCGTGGCGGCCAACGTCTTCGGCCGCTTCGTGCTCAACTACTCCTACGCCTGGGCCGAGGAACTCTCCCGCGTGCTGTTCATCTGGCTGGTGCTGCTCGGCGCCGGGCTGGGCAGCATCGACCGCGAACACGTCGCGGTCACCTACTTTCAGGACAAGGCCCCGGCGCCGCTGCGCAAGCTGTTCGCCCTGCTGTGCATCGCGGTGATCTACATCGTCTGCGTGTGCATCCTGTTCGGCTTCCGGGACCAGCTGTCGGGCTTCACCAGTGCCACGCCGATGCTGCAGATCCCCAGAAGCGTGCTCTACAGCGCCATGCCGGTGATGGCCGTGCTCACCCTGATCGCCAATACCCTGGCGCTCGTCAAGCTGTTGCGGGGGACCGCCTCATGATTCTCTGGAGCATTCTCGTCGGGCTGGCGATCTGCATCGTCATCGGCCTGCCGATCTCGTTCGGGCTGGCAGCGATCAGCCTGTTCATCTTCTTCGCCGCCGACTACTCGCTGTCGCCGATCGTCGCCCAGGCGGTCAACGGGCTCGACTCCTTTCCGCTGCTGGCGATTCCGCTGTTCATCCTGGTCGGCGAGGTGATGAGCCAGGGCGGCATCGCCCAGCGCCTGGTGCGGCTGGCCAGCGCCCTGGTGGGCTTCGTCGCCGGCGGGCTGGGCCAGGTGGCGGTGCTGACCTCGATGTTCTTCGGCGGCATCAGCGGCTCGGCGGTGGCCGACGCCTCCGCGGTGGGCAGCATGATGATCGAGCCCATGAAGCAGCACCGCTACAGTGGCCCGCTGGCCACGGCGATCGTGGTCGCCGCCTCGGTGGTGGGCATCATCATTCCGCCGTCGATCCCCATGATCCTGTTCGGGGTGGTCACCAATACCTCGATCTCGCAGCTGTTCATGGCCGGCATCGTGCCCGGCGTGCTGATCACCCTGGGCCTGGCGGTCACCACCTACCTTCAGGCCCGCAAGACCGGCAAGGGCCAGCCCTTCGAGCTCCGCGAGCTGGGGCTGGCACTCAAGGATGCGCTGCTCGCGCTGCTGCTGCCGGTGATCATCGTCGGCGGCATCCTCTCCGGGGTCTTCACGCCCACCGAGAGCGCGGCGATCGCGCTGATCTACGCCATCGCGGTGTCGATGTTCATCTACCGCAGCCTGTCCCTGAAACGCTTCTTCCGGCTGTGCATCGCCACCGGTCGGCTGACCGGCGTGGTCATGCTGCTGCTGGCCTTCGCCAGCGTGCTGGCCTGGCTGCTGACCGCCAACATGATCCCCCAGCAGCTGGTCGTCAGCCTGTCGGCGATCACCGAGAACAAGCTGCTGCTGCTCCTGCTGCTGTCGCTGTTCCTGCTGGTGGTGGGGTTCTTCATGGACCTGACCCCGGCGATGGTGATCCTGGCGCCGCTGATGACGCCGGTGGTGGTCAAGCTGGGCATCGACCCGGTGTACTTCGGCGTGCTGATGTCGTTCATCCTCGGCCTGGGCCTGATCACCCCGCCGGTCGGCACGGTGCTCTACGTGGGCTGCGGCGTGGGCAAGGTCGGCATGGAACATCTGGTCAAGAGCCTGCTGCCCTTCTACCTGACCCTGCTGCTGCTGCTGGCCGCCTTCCTGCTCTTCCCCGGCCTGATCCTCTGGTACCGGTAACGCTGCAAAGGAGACCGCCATGCCCATCGATCCCGCGCCCCTGAAGGCCTTCCTCGTCGAGCAGCTCGGCGAGGCCGGGGTCATCGACGATCCGGCCGACCTGCCCCGCTACACCACCGACTGGGCCGGCGACCGGCGTGGCGAGCCGCTGCTCGTCGCCCGGCCACGGACCACCGACGAGGTGGCGTCGGTCGTCGCCCACTGCCGTCGTCACGGCATCCCCATGGTGCCCCAGGGCGGGCATTCCGGACTGGTGGGGGGCGCCCTTCCCGACGACGCGCGTCCGGAGCTGGTGATCAGTCTCGAGCGGCTGAACCGGATCCGCGCCATCGACCCGCTCAACTTCACCATCAGCGTGGATGCCGGCTGCGTGCTGCAGACGGTCAAGGACGCCGCCGCCGACCACGACTGCGACTTCCCGCTGAGCCTCGGCGCCCAGGGCAGCTGCCAGATCGGCGGCAACGTCGCCACCAACGCCGGCGGCCTCAACGTGCTGCGCCACGGCATGATGCGCCAGCTGGTGCTGGGCCTCGAGGTGGTGCTGCCCGACGGGCGGATCTGGAACGCCATGCACGCCCTGCACAAGGACAACCGCGGCTACGACCTCAAGCAGCTGTTCATCGGCGCCGAGGGCACGCTGGGCATCGTCACCGGCGCGGTGCTCAGGCTCTCTCCCCGGACGCACAACACGCGCACCGCCCTGGTGGCCGTGCCCGACGTGGCCGCGGCGATGGCCCTCTACGGCCAGGCGCGACGCAGCTGCTGCGACCTGCTCAGTGCCTTCGAGCTGATCCCGCGCGCCTGCCTGGAACTCGCCTTCGAGGCCGATCCCTCGCTGCCCGACCCGCTGGGCAGCCCCTACCCCATCTACGTGCTGCTGGAGGTCGCCGCCAGCGGCCCGCTGGATCTCGACGCCCTGATCGAGCACCTCTTCGAGACCGGCATGGCGGCCGGGCAGATTCTCGACGGCGTGCTGGCCGGCAGCGACACCCAGGCCGAGCGCCTGTGGCAGATCCGCGAGCGCATGGTCGAGGGCCAGCAGCTGCGCGGGGAACACCTGCGCACCGACATCGCCCTGCCCATCTCGACCCTGGCCGACTTCTTCGCGGCCGCCAGCCGCCGGATGGTCGAGCGTTCGCCGGATACCACGGTGATCGCCTACGGCCACATCGGCGACGGCAACCTGCACTTCAACCTGCTGCCGCCAGCCGGGCTCACGCTGGCCGACAAGAAGGCCCTGCTGCACGAGCTGGAAACCGAACTGTTCGCGCTGGTCGACGACCATCACGGCAGCATCAGTGCCGAACACGGCATCGGCCGGGTCAAGCAGGCCCCCTACCTGGCCGGCCTGGCCCCGGTGGAGCGCGAGCTGCTCGAGGGCATCAAGCGGCTGTTCGACCCCGAGGAGCTGATGAGCCCGGGGCGTATCCTGCCCCGGCGTCACTGAGCCCGTCACCCGGCGTCCCGGATGCCGCCGCGGCACCCGGGACAGGCCGTCCGTTCCGTCGTCTCCCTTTTCCCCGTTCCCGCGCGTTCCCGCATTCCCCGACGAAAAGCCAATGCCCGCCGTGCCGCCGGGTATGGCAAGTCGACGACGGCTGTACCATACTCGACGTGACAGTCAGGCTGTTATCCTGTCATACAATAAGTCAGTCAATGACACCGCCACCATGAGGCCGCCATGCGACTTCGAGACAAGACCGCCCTGGTGACCGCCGCCGGTCAGGGCATCGGCAACGCGACCGCGCGACGCTTCGCGGCCGAGGGCGCCCGTGTCCATGCCACGGATATTGCCACCGACGCGCTGGAAAGCCTGGCGGACGTGCCCGGCATCGAGATCCACCGGCTCGACGTGCTCGACGCCCGAGCCATCGCGCAACTGGCCCGGTCCCTGCCCGGGATCGACATCCTGTTCAACTGTGCCGGTCATGTCGCCAGCGGCTCGCTGCTCGAGTGTGACGAGGACGACTGGGAGCGCTCCCTGTCGCTCAACGTCACGGCCATGTACCGGATGATCCGCGCCTTCCTGCCCGGCATGCTGGAGCGGGAGCACGGCAGCATCATCAACATGGCCTCGGTGGCCTCGAGCCTGAAGGGCGTGCCCAACCGCTTCGCCTACGGCACCACCAAGGCCGCCGTGCTGGGCCTGACGAAGTCGGTGGCGGTGGACTATCTGGCCCGGGGCATTCGCTGCAACGCCATCTGCCCGGGCACCGTCAGCTCGCCCTCGCTGATGCAGCGCATCGCCGACCAGGCCGCCGCTCAGGGCCGCAGCGAGGCCGACGTCCACGCCGAGTTCATCGCGCGCCAGCCCCTGGGGCGCCTGGGCACGCCGGAGGAGATCGCCGCACTGGCGACCTACCTCGCCGCGGACGAGTCGGCCTACACCACCGGTACCTTCTCGGTCATCGACGGCGGCTGGCTGGCCTGATTTCGCTGGACACTCTCGACCATGGACACTCTCTCGATCACAAGGAATACCCACGCATGAAACTGCTGCGCGTCGGCCCTCCGGGCCAGGAAAAACCCGCCCTGCTCGCCGAGGACGGTACCCTTCGCGACCTGTCCGGGCAGATCGACGATCTCGCCGGCGACGTGCTGGCGGCCGCGCGACTGCGCGCGCTCGCGGCGCTGCCGATCGACAGCCTGCCGATGATCGACGCCGATACCCGCATCGGCCCCTGCGTGGGCCGGATCGGCAAGTTCATCTGCATCGGCCTCAACTACGCCGACCACGCCGCCGAAAGCGGTGCCGAGGTTCCCGCCGAACCCGTGGTCTTCAACAAGTGGACCAGCGCGGTCTGCGGCCCCGACGACGACGTCGTCCTGCCGCGCGGCTCGCAGAAGACCGACTGGGAGGTCGAGCTGGGCGTGGTGATCGGCAAGGGCGGCCGCTACATCGAGGAAGCGGAGGCGATGTCGCACGTCGCCGGCTTCTGCGTGGTCAACGACGTCTCGGAGCGCGAGTATCAGCTCGAGCGCTGCGGCAGCTGGGACAAGGGCAAGGGCTGCGACACCTTCGGCCCGCTGGGCCCGTGGCTGGTCACGCCCGACGAGATCACCGACCCCCACGACCTGAACCTGTGGCTCGAGGTCGACGGCAAGCGCTATCAGGACGGTTCGACGCGCACTATGGTCTACAAGGTGCCCTTCCTGATCAGCTACCTCAGCCGCTTCATGAGCCTGCAGCCCGGCGACGTGATCTCCACCGGCACGCCTCCCGGCGTGGGCATGGGTCAGACACCGCCCACCTACCTGCGGGCCGGGCAGACCATGCGCCTGGGCATCGACGGCCTGGGCGAGCAGCGCCAGCGTGTCGTGGCCGACTGAACGAGACTACCGGGGCGGCGCCAGAACCGCCCCGGGACGGAGCATCCTGCAATGAGCCAGACCATCATCAGCGACACCTTTCAGCGCCCCAGCCTGCGCGTGCATGCACTCGACAACGTGCATGTGGCCCTCAAGGACCTGCCGGCCGGCACCGAGATCGACGACGACGGGCGGACCGTGCGCCTGACGGAAGCCGTGCGCCACAAGCACAAGTTCACGCTCGCTCCGCTGGCCGAGGGCGAGCTGGTCATCATGTACGGCGTCACCGTCGGCCGGGCCACCCGGGCGATCGCCGAAGGCGCCGCGATCACCACCGAGAACACCGAGCACTCCACCGACAGCCACCCCGCCCAGGCCCACCGCGACCACTGGAGCGCCCCGGACGTGAGACGCTTCAGCGGCATCACCTTCGACGGCTACCACCGTCCGGACGGCCGGGTCGGCACCAGCAACGTCTGGCTGGTGGTGCCGCTGGTATTCTGCGAGAACCGCAACATCGAGGTGCTGCGCCAGTGTGTCGCCGATGCGCTGGGCGAGGACCCCTATCGCGACTACAAGCGCATGGCGCGCGAGCTGCTCCACGGCGAGGCCGGTGCCGCCAGGGACGCCCCGCCCTCGCAGCCACTCTTTCCCAACGTCGACGGCGTGCGCTTTTTGACTCACACCCTGGGCTGCGGCGGCACCGACGACGACGCCCGGGCCCTGTGCCAGCTGCTCGCCGGCTACATCTGTCACCCCAACGTCGCCGGCGCCACCGTGCTCAGCCTGGGCTGCCAGAAGGCGCAGATCGAGATGCTCCGGCAGGCCGTCGCGCAGCGCGACCCGCAGGGGCTGCGCCCGGTGCACTACTTCGAGCAGCAGGCCGCCCAGGGCGAGGACGCGCTGATCCGCGAGGCCCTGACCACCATCTTCGACGGCATCAAGGAAGCCGACCGGGTCACGCGCCGGCCGGCGCCGCTGTCGGCGCTGACCATCGGCGTGGAGTGCGGCGGCTCCGACGGCTTCTCGGGGCTGTCGGCCAACCCGCTGGTGGGGGCGGTCATCGACCGCCTGGTCACGCTGGGCGGCAGCGGCATCCTCAGCGAATTTCCCGAGCTGTGCGGCGTGGAACACGAGCTGGTCGCCCGCTGTCGCGACGATCATGTGGCCGAGCGCTTCCGCGAGCTGATGGACGCCTACCAGCGTCATGCCGCCGCCGTCGGCGCCCACTTCTCGATGAATCCCTCGCCCGGCAACATTCGCGACGGGCTGATCACCGACGCCATGAAATCCGCCGGCGCCGCGAAGAAGGGCGGCGACAGCCCGGTGGTCGACGTGCTCGACTACACCGAGCCGACCGTGCGCCAGGGACTCAACCTGCTGTGCACCCCGGGCAACGACGTGGAATCCACCACGGCGCTGGTCGGCTCGGGGGCCAACCTGGTGATGTTCACCACCGGCCTGGGCACACCCACCGGCAACCCCATCGCCCCGGTGCTCAAGGTCGCCAGCAACAGCGAGATGGCGCAGCGCCTGCCGGATCTCATCGACTTCGACGCCGGGCCGATCATCCGCGGCGAGGCGCGGATCGGCGAACTGGCCGATGAACTGCTGCAGCTGTGCATCGACACCGCCTCGGGACGCTATCAGCCCCGGGCCGTGCGCCTGGCGCAGCACGACTTCATTCCCTGGAAGCGCGGCGTCTCGCTGTAGGTCGCCTCACCGCGGGCCGGAAGCACGGGCCCAGCAACGAACAGGGGCGCCGATGGGCGCCCCTGTTACCACCTGACTCCTGGACCTGACGATGTACCGGTACCGCCCCGGATCAGTCCTCGTCGGACAGGCGTTCCTTCAGCTGCCGGTAGGTACCGTAGTGGCGATCGAGATGACGGCGCATCGCCGCCTCGGCGGCATCCGGATCGCCGGAGGCGATGGCCTCGACGATCTCGACATGCGCCCGCAGCGCGGCATGGTCCTCGCCCTCGCGCTGGAGTACATGGGCGCGGCGGTCGTCGAGCCATTCCGACAGCGCCTCGTGCACGGCGCTGAAGATCGGGTTGCGGGCGATCGCGGCCAGCACGCCGTGGAAGTCGTTGTCGCTGCGCTTGAAGCGGGTATCGTCGTCGAGCGCCTCGCGGTTCTCCTCCAGGGCGCGACGCAGGCTGTCGATATCCTCGGCGCTGGCGTGCTGTGCGGCATAGCGGGCCATGGAAATCTCGAACATGGCACGCGCTTCCTGGAAGTACTGCTGCCCTTCCGACTGGGCGAGCAGCTGGCGAGTCACGCCGGACAGCCGCGCCATCACGGCCTCGGCGGTGGGGCGAATGACCCGGGCACGCGTGCCGCTGTTGATGGCGATGAGCCCCAGCCGCTGCAGGTAGAACAGCGCCTCGCGCACCGCCGGCCGGCCGACGCCGAACTGCTCCATGAGCTCGCGCTCGGCGGGCAGCTGATCGTCCGCCTTGAGCCGCCCCTCGAGAATGTCCTTCTCGAGCTGCTCGGCCACCTGCTCGGACAGCGTCTTGCGTTCTACCTTGTATTTCGTCATTCGCTGCGACTCCTCGCCAACCGTGTCTGCGCCCTATGGTACTGCATTGCCCCCCGGTCAGGTCAGCGGCAACGGTTCCACGTCCAGCGCCTCGGCCAGTTGCCGATAGGCCGCGACGTTGGCCGAGTCCAGCGGGATCCCCTCGGCGTCACGCTGCGCCTGGCAGCGCCACTCGCGGTCGCCCGGCGCCAGCACCTCGCGTCCCTCGACGGCGGGCTGGGCACGCAGATCCTCGAGGTAGGCCGCGATGGCACGCTCGTAGACCTCGCGTTCCACGAAGGCCCCGGGATTCATGACCAGGAAGAAGTGCCCGATGCCCCGCGGGGTGTGCATGTCCTCGCCGAGCATCGGCAGCAGCCGGAACCCGTGCAGCATGCCCGACAGGCTGGCGCTGAGCACCTCGACCATGCCGGCCAGCGCGGCCCCCTTGAAGCCGAAGTCGGCACCGCCCAGCGGCAGCAGCGAGGCGGCCGTGTGCGGGTCGGTGGTCAGGCCGCCGCGGTCATCGACCACCACGTTCGACGGCAGGGTGCGGTCGATGGCGCGATACTGCTGGACGCGATTCCAGGGAATCGAGCTGGTCGCCATGTCGACCAGGTAGGGCTGGCCCGCGGCCACCGGCGCCGCGAAGGCGATGGGATTGGTGCCATGGAAGGCGTTGGTGCCGTCGTGCAGGTTCACCAGGGCGTCGGCGGTACAGAACGCCATCCCCATGTAGCCCCGCCGGGCGGCTTCCAGCGCGTAGCAGCCGGCGGCACCGAAGTGCGACGAGTTGCCGACCGCCACCGCCCCCATGCCGGTCTCCTCGGCCATCTCGATCGCCCGCTCGATGGCCTGGTACCCCGCCGGATGGCCGAGCCCGTCGCCGGCGTCCAGGTAGCCCGTCGCCGGCAGGCGCCGCGTGAAGCGCATGGCCGGCCGGGCCTGGATGCGCCCGCCCTGCAGCGCCCGGATGTAGTGCGGCAGCAGGCGCAGCCCGTGGCTGTCGGTGCCCATGCGCGATGCGGTCAGCAGGGCCCGGGCGACCGCCTCGGCGGCGGTCTCGTCGACGTCGCAGCGGCGCAGCGCCTCGCGCATGAAGCGCCCGAGTTCCTCCGCGGAGACGCGGGCGGCAATATCCTGGGTCATGGTCAAGAGTCTCCTAGCGGTAGATCAGTGTCGGCAGCCACATGGACAGCGCGGGGATGAAGGTAACCAGCAGCAGCGCCAGAAACAGCGGCACCAAAAACGGCAGCGTGCCGCGCATGCAGCGCTCGAAGGGAATGTTCGAGACCCGTGACAGCACGTAGATCACCATGCCCACCGGCGGCGTGAGCAGGCCGATCATCAGGTTGAGCACCATGATCACGCCGAAGTGCACGGGGTCGATGCCGGCGTTGACCGCCACCGGCAGCAGGACCGGCACCAGGATGGTGATGGCGGCGATCGTCTCCATGAAGCAGCCGACGATGATCAGCACCAAGTTGATCAGCAGCAGCACGGCGACCGGGTTGTCGGCGATCGGCCCGAACAGCGCCACGACCTGCTGGGTCACCTGATTGCTGGTCAGGATCCAGGCGAAGATCGAGGCCCCGGCGACGATCATCAGGATGATCGCGGTGGTCTCGATGGTTTCCATGCTGACCTGCACCAGACGCCGCCAGGTCAGGGTGCGATAGACCACGGTGCCCAGGAACAGGGCGTACACCACCGCCGCGATCGCCGCCTCGGTGGGCGTGAACATGCCGGTGATGATGCCGCCGACGATGATCACCGGCGTCAGCAGGGAGAGGAAGGCCCGGGCAAAGGTGATCCGCAGCGTCTTCAGGGCGAAGGTGGTGTCGCGCTGATAGCCGCGGCGACGCGCCAGCACGGCGATCATCACCATCAGCACCACGCCCATCAGCAGCCCCGGCACCAGCCCGGCCACGAACAGCTGTCCCACCGAGGCCCCGGCCATGACGCCGTAGATCACCATCGGCAGGCTGGGAGGAATGATCGGCCCGATGGTCGACGAGGCGGCGGTGATGCCGACCGCGAATTCCTGATCGTAGCCGGCGTCGCGCATGGCCTTGATCTCGATGGTGCCGAGCCCGCCGGCGTCGGCCACCGCCGCTCCGGACATGCCCGAGAAGACGATGCTCGCCCCGACGTTGACGTGTCCCAGGCCGCCGCGCATCCAGCCCATCAGCGCCAGGGCGAAGTCGAAGATGCGGTTGGTGATGCCACCGTTGTTCATCAGGTTGCCGGCCAGGATGAAGAAGGGAATCGCCAGCAGCGGAAAGCTGTCCACCCCGTTGATCATGCGGTGGGCGACGATGATGTCGGGCACCTGGCCGCTGAGATAGACATAGAGCAGGCAGGAGCCCGCCAGGCAGATGGCGATCGGCACCCCCATCACCAGCAGCGTGAACAGGGTGGCGAAGAGAAAGCCGATGTACTGGCCCTGGAGGGCCAGCACGACACAGAAGGCCACCGCCAGGATGGCGACGACCGGGGGAACCATGAATCGCCCGTGGCGAAGTGACAGCGTGGAGGACATTGTCGCGCAGCTCCAGGGAGGGTTATCGGTCGTCGTCGCCGGCCAGCAGCTCGCTGGTGCCGTCCCGCCAGTGGCGCATCGCCACCTGCACGGCCCGCAACAGCATCAGCAGGAAGCCGGCCATGACGGCGTAGTAGAGATAGCTCTTGGGAATGTCCACCGAGACCATCATCGAGTGCGTGCGGCCGGCGAGCCCGTAGGTGATCCAGGCGGCGGCGGCGAAGAAGACGATCCGCGCCAGATCGACAAACGTCGAGAGCAGGCGCCCCATCGCCGGCGGCATGTAGCGGTAGAAGAACTCGACCATGATGTGCGAGTTGCGGCGTACCGCCATGGACCCGCCGATGAAGCACACCAGGATCAGCAGGTAGCGCGCCATCTCCTCGGTCCAGGCGACCGAGTCGCCGAGCACATAGCGGCTGAAGAACTGGAGAAAGACATCGAGGGCGAGCACCCAGAAGATGCCCAGGGTGACGTAGTCCTCGATTCGGTAGTCGCGCGGGTCGAACGGGGCCTCGTCGGGGGCGGCCAGGGCCTCGAGCGCCTCGCTGTCATGGGACTGGCGTTGTTCCGTCATCGCGGTCTCCGAACCCCGCCCGGGGCATGGCCGCCGGGCGGGTAATGAAGGGAAGGCGGTGTTCACGCGGTGGCGTTACTGACCGAGTGCCTGCAGACGGTCGTAGGTCTCCTGGTCCCAGGTGGCGGCGTCCCCGTTGTGGTAGGGCATCACGGCCTCGCGGAAGGGCTTGGTATCCACCTTGTTGACGGTCACGCCCTGGTCCTCGAACCAGCTCACCAGCTCTGCCTCGGACTGGCGGACGTCCTGGGTGATGTGCTCGCCGGCCTCCTGATAGACGTCGCGGAAGATCGTCTTGTCCTCGTCGGAGAGCCGGTTCCAGAACGGCCCGCCGGCGATGGTCAGCAGCGAATCGGTGATATGCCCGGTGAGGTTGATGTAGTCCTGCACCTCGTAGAACTTCTTGGCCTTGATGGTCGGCAGCGGATTCTCCTGGGCATCCACCACGCCCTGCTGCAGCGCCAGATAGACCTCAGAGAAGGCGATCGGCGTCGGGTTCGCGCCGACGGCCTCCGGGAACATCATGTACATCGGCGCGTTGGGCACGCGGATCTTCAGCCCCTTCATGTCCGCGGGGGTGTTGATCGGCTTGTTGGAGGTGGTGTGACGCTTGCCGTAGTAGTTGAGCGCCAGCGGCACGTTGCCGGTCGCATCCTGGTAGCCCTTGGCGATCTCCTTGAACAGGTCACTGTGCGCGTAGGCCTTCCAGTGATCGAAATCGCGGAACATGTAGGGCGCCCCGGCGATGCCGATGGGCCCGTAGGAACGGCCGGCGAACTGGTTGCCGGTGAAGATCAGGTCGATGGTGCCGAGCGACAGGCCCTCGTTGATGTCGGCCTCCTTGCCCAGCGACGAGGCCGGATACACCTCGACCGTGTAGCGCCCGTCGGTACGCTTCTCGATCTGGTCGCCGGCCCAGACGGCCCACTTGTGATAGGGCTCGGACGTCTCGTAGACGTGCGCGAAGCGCAGCGTCTCGGCACTGGCCATGCCGGCCGCGCTGATGCCGGCCAGCAGCATGGCGGTCGAGATCCAGCGGTTGATGCGGGTGTGGCGGGTGCGCGTGTTGCCCATTTATTGTTCTCCCTTGAAAGACATGGCAGGTCACTGCCCGGTATTGGCTCGATGGCGCAAATGTATACGTGTCATACCATCATAAGGAAAGCTAGCCGTCGTCGCGTCATGGCGCAACGGCCGGTGTATTATCCTCTGGTCGTAGACGCCGCCAGCAGCCGCACCAGCAGGTCGTCGTCACCGAAGCCGCCGGCCTTGGTCACCACGGGCTGGCGGCGCTCGCCCTCCAGCCAGCCCCAGGCGACCCCGGGCTCCCACTCGCCGGCCACCTCGATCGAACGCACGCCCCGATGTCGCAGCAGCGCCATGGCGGTGTCGCCGCCGGTCAGGAACAGCCAGGGCGGGGAAGCCGCCCGCGCCAGCCAGGCCTGGGCCTGCACCGCCAGGACACGGGCCACATCGTCCGCCGTCCATTCGCGGCCGACACGCCCCGGCCGCAGCAGCGTCGTCCCCTGCCAGCCCGCCGGTGGTGCCCGGTCGGCGGGCGCCTCGGCCTCCCGCCAGACGACCGGACACTCCGCCAGCTGCGCCATCTGACGGCGGGCCTGCTCGCAGCGCGACCCGACCACCAGCAGCCAGGTGTCGCCGGGCGCGGGCGTCGGCCCCTGCCCCCGGAAGTGCCGCCGCGCCAGGGCCTGACACAGGCCCGCCGCGCCCACCAGGAGGCCGGGGGCCGGCGCGGTTTCCAGGGCATCCACCAGGGCATCCAGCGCCGCCTCGTCCTCGGCATCCCAGACGATGTCGCCTGCCAGGCGTGCGTCTTCCACGCTGCGGCAGGCCACCGCCAGCCCGGCGGCCGCGAACAGCTCGGGCAGCGCCCCGTCCGGGGGGGCCGAGCGGGCATCCCGCGCGAAATCGCTCTCTGCCAGCGCCCGGCCGTGCACCTGCACCCGGCCGTGGCGCACGGTGCGTCCCTGGGACGGCACCGCCGGCGCCACGATCAGTGGGTAACCGAGCACCCGCCTTGCCGCCAGGCTCTCGGCCACCACATGACCGCGCAGGGTGGAATCGATCTTCTTGATCACCAGCGCCGGGGACAGCGCTTTCACCGCGTTGAACACCTCGGCCACCCGGGCGGCCGCCTCGGCGACCGGGGCATGGCGGGTCTCGGTGTTGACCGCCAGCACCTCGCAGTCGCCGACATCGTCCAGCACGGCGGCCAGGTCCGTGGGCGACACCACCACCCGGGTACGCGCCCCCCGGCCGGCGAACGGTGCGGCGGCGTCGAGGGCGCCGGTCAGGTCATCGGCGACGATCACCACGCGCCATTCAGGCATGCCTGCCTCCCCTCGCCAGCCGCCGGGCATAGGCCAGCGCCGCCGACAGGTTGGTGGCATCGGCCCGGCCCTGCCAGGCGATGTCGAAGGCGGTGCCGTGATCGACCGAGGTACGCTGGACCGGCAGCCCCAGGCTGACGTTGACGGTGGTATCGAAGGCGATGAGCTTGACGGGGATGTGGCCCTGGTCGTGGTACTGGGCCACTACCAGATCGAACTCGCCGCGATGGGCGCGGTAGAAGACGGTGTCGGCCGAGATTGGCCCCTGGACCGTGTAGCCCTCCTGCTGCAGGGCACTCACGGCAGGCCGGATGATGCGCTCGTCCTGATCGCCGAAGATGCCGCCCTCGCCGCAGTGCGGGTTGAGCCCGGCCACGGCGATGCGCGGATTCGCCACGCCCAGCGACTCGAGATGCGCATGGCCGGCCCGCACAGTCTCGGCGATGCGCGCCTCGGTGACGCGCTCGATGGCCTCGGCCAGGGAGACATGGGTCGAGACATGGATCGTCGACAGCGTGGCCGAGGCCAGCAGCATGAACGAGGACGGCGCGCCGGTCAGCGCGGCCAGCATGCCGGTGTGCCCGTCATAGAAGCGCTGTGCGGCGTGGAGCGCCGCCTTGTTGAGCGGCGCGGTGACGATGACCCCGGCCCGGCCGGCCTGCACGCATTCCACCGCCCGCGCGACGCAGCGAAAGGCCGTCTCCCCCGCCGCCGCACTGACCCGGCCGTCGATGATGGGACCGGCGGGACGCGCGATCGACGCCACGGCGACGACATCATCGCCCGGGGCATCATCGAGCTCGCCAAAGCGCAGCGAGGCGTCGACCAGGCCGGCGGCACGCTCGAAGGTGGGGATGTCACCGACCAGCAGCGTCTCGCGGCGCTGCTCCGGTGTCATGGCGGCCAGCGCACGGCAGATGATCTCCGGGCCGATGCCGGCCGGGTCGCCCATGGTGACGGCGAGGGGATAGAAGCGCGGCGCGGTCATGGCATCAGCTGCCCGCCGTTGACCTCGATCACCTGGCCGGTCACGTAGGCGCTGAGCGCATCGTTGACCAGGAACAGGTAGGCGCCGACGCAGTCCTCGGCATTGCCCAGCCGCCCCATGGGGATGGTGGCGCGCATCGCCTCGAGCTGTTCCTCGCTGGAGTAGCGCCCATGGAAATCGGTGGCGATGACGCCGGGTGCCACGGCATTGACGCGGATGTTGTCGGCCGCCAGCTCCTTGGCCATGGCCCGGGTCAGGGTGCTCACGCAGCCCTTGGCGGACGCGTACAGGCCGACGCCCGGCCCGCCGCCGTTGCGCGCGGCGATCGAGGTGGTATGCACGAGGTTGCCGCCGCCCTGGCGCCGGAAGTGCGCCACCGCGGCGCGACTGGCCATCACCACCGAGCGCACGTTGAGGTCCATCACCCGGTCGTACTGATCGTCGTCCATCTCGGCCAGCGGCACCCGGCCCAGCAGGTCGCCGGCATTGTTGATCAGCACGTCCAGGCCGCCCAGCGCCTCGGCGGCCTGATCGACCACCGCCACCGCCGTGGCCGAGCGGCTGACGTCGCCCCGGATCAGGTGCGCCTCACCGCCCGCGGACTCGATGGCTTCGGCCACCTGACGCGCCGCCGCCTCGCTGGCATGATAGTGAACGCCGACCCGGGCACCCAGCGCCCCGAGACGGGTGGCCACGGCCGCGCCGATCCCCCGGCTGGCACCGGTGATCAGGATGCGTTTTCCCGCGATGGATTCGAACATGGATTTCTCCTGGTGAAGGGGTCGCCAGCGGAAGTGGATTGCCTCACACTTGGCATACCTGTCATACATGCTGACAATGATAGACCATCGCTTCGACACGTCAGTGCGACGTTTGTCGGCCCTCTCATCCGAACAGGAGGCTTTTTCATGTCGTCACCCTTGAGCGAGCGCTATCTGCCCGACGATCACGCGCGCGCCCTGCTGGTGGGCCGCGTCTGGCGCGACGTCCCACGTCCCGGCCCCGCCGTCGTCGCCGTTCGCGGCGGGGACGTGATCGACCTCTCCGCGCACGCCGCCACCCTCGCCGACCTGCTGGAAGATCCCCGCGCCCATGAACTCGTCGCCACGGCCGACGGCGACGTCCTCGGCAGCGTGGAGACCCTGCTTGCCAACTCGCTGCGCGATGAGCCCAGCGCTCTCTACCTGCTGGCGCCCTGCGATGTGCAGGCGATCAAGGCCTGCGGGGTCACCTTTGCCGTGTCGATGCTGGAACGCGTCATCGAGGAACAGGCCGGCGGCGACGCCTCGCGCGCCCATGCCCTGCGCGAGGAGCTGCAGTCGCTGATCGGTACCGACCTGTCGCGCATCCGGCCGGGCTCTCCGGACGCCCAGGCGCTGAAACGCGAGCTCCAGGCCCGGGGCGCCTGGTCGCAGTACATGGAGGTGGGAATCGGCCCCGACGCGGAAGTCTTCACCAAGTCACAACCGCTTTCGGCCGTGGGGTTCGGGCAGGGGGTCGGACTGCACCCGGCGTCGCAGTGGAACAACCCGGAACCGGAGGTGGTGCTGGCCGTCGACAGCCGGGGACAGGCCCGCGGCGCCACCCTGGGCAACGACGTCAACCTCCGCGACATCGAGGGGCGCAGCGCGCTGCTGCTGGGCAAGGCGAAGGACAACAATGCGTCCTGTGCGGTCGGCCCCTTCGTGCGCCTGTTCGACGAGCACTTCACCCTGGACACGATCCGCGGGGCGCAGGTGTCCCTGCGCATCGAGGGCAGCGACGACGACTTCCTGCTCGAGGATGCCAGCGACATGCGCCAGATCAGCCGCGATCCGCTCGACCTGGTGGCGCAGACGCTGGGCGCCCATCATCAGTACCCCGACGGATTCATGCTGTTTCTGGGCACGATGTTCTCGCCGATCCTCGACCGTGACGGCGAGGGCCAGGGCTTCACCCACCACATCGGTGATCGTGTGACCATCGCCACCCCGAGCCTCGGCGCCCTGGTCAACCACGTCGATCGCAGCGACGCCCTGCCGCCCTGGACCTTCGGCATCCGGGAACTCTACCGTCACCTGGCCGCGACCCAGACGCGCTGAAACGAAAAGACCCCGGTCGATTGACCGGGGTCTCGCGATTCGAGATCGCTTGGGCCGACGATGGCTCGCCGGCCCCGCCATCAAGACTTAGAGAGCCTTGATCTTGGCAGCCTGAAGGCCTTTCTTGCCCTGAGTCACCTCGAAGGAGACTTTCTGACCGTCCTGCAGGCTCTTGAATCCGTCTGCCTGGATTTCGGAGAAGTGAGCGAAGAGGTCGTCACCACCGTCGTCCGGAGAGATGAAGCCGTAGCCTTTGGTGTCGTTGAACCACTTGACAGTGCCAGTTGCCATTGTCGATTTCCTTAACTAGCTAAATATGATACCGGGTGGGCAAGACCGTCTCGCCTCGGGCCCGAAGTGCGTGGTAAGACAAGGGGGGAATGCGCACTGAAGAGTTTCGAGAATCGACAACCAACCGACGCCATTCAACTTGCTAACCTACGCAGCGGATCATGCATGATCGTTTCGAACCGTGTCAAGCTACGCTGAACTGGATCTCGCCGATCACGCCACGCCCGCAATACGCAACATAGATGGAAAAACCATGCACGTCCAGAACGTCGATTACACCTCGCCCGATGCGCCGCAACGTTTCATGACATCGCTCAAGGAGACGGGATTCGCGGTGCTGCGCAACCACCCGATCCCCTTCTCGCAGGTGGAAACGATCTACGCCCGCTGGGAGGCCTTCTTCGCCTCGCCCGACAAATACCGATGGCGCTTCGACCCGCAGCGCCAGGACGGCTACTTTCCCCCCGAGATCTCGGAGACCGCCAAGGGCCATGGCCAGCGCGACCTCAAGGAGTACTACCATGTCTACCCATGGGGACGTCTCCCGGAGCCCCTGCGCGACGATATCCTCGCCTACTATCGTCGTGCCGAGAGTCTGGCACGGACCCTGCTCGGCTGGATCGAGCGCGAGGCCCCGGCCGAGGTGGCCGAGGGCTTTCACGAGCCCCTGTCACGGATGATCGACGGCAGCGAGCAGACGCTGCTGCGGGTCCTGCACTATCCGCCGCTGGCCGGCGACGAGCCCGAGGGCGCGGTGCGCGCCGCCGCCCACGAGGACATCAACCTGTTGACCGTGCTGCCCGCGGCCAACGCGCCGGGGCTCGAGGTTCGCGACCGCCACGGCGACTGGCACCCGGTCCCCTGCGACCCCGGGCAGCTGATCATCAATGTCGGCGACATGCTGCAGGAGGCCTCGCACGGCTATTTTCCCTCGACCACGCACCGCGTCACCAACCCCGGCGACGACAGCCGCCATCGGGGGCGCCTGTCGCTGCCGCTGTTCCTCCATCCGCGCCCGGACGTGGTATTGTCCGAGCGATACACGGCCGACGCCTATCTGCAGGAGCGCCTGCGGGAACTGGGCGTGGTGTCGTGACCCCGATTCACGGGCGAGCCCGACGCGGCTCGCCCTCCGAAACCGCGAAACGACCACAGGAGTTGGCGTGACACAACTGGCATCCTCGAACACCCACAGCAAGGCCATCGGCTACCTGCTGTGGCTCTTCGGCTTCACCGGCGCCCACCGCTTCTACTACGGCAAGCCGGTCACCGGGACAATCTGGTTTCTGACCCTCGGCCTGCTGGGCATCGGCTGGCTGATCGACCTGTTCCTGATTCCGCTGATGGATCGCCAGGCCGACATTCGCTATCGAGCCGGGCCGATCGACTACACGGTCGCCTGGGTGCTGCTGACCTTTCTCGGCGTGTTCGGCATCCACCGCATGTACATGGGCAAGTGGCTGACCGGCCTGCTCTACCTGCTCACCGGCGGCCTGTTTCTGGTGGGCATTCTCTACGACTTCTGGACGCTCAACGACCAGATCACCTACAAGAACGCCCGTCGCGGCCTCTGACCGCGCACGGCACGGGGCAACGGAGCTGCCCGCCATCCACCAGGGAGGTTTCACGATGGCCGAACGCATGACACTGACCCAGTTGCTCGACGGCATGGACGAGGCCAACGCCGGGCGCACCATTCACCTGCAGGACATCATCGACACCTTCGCCTCTCGCGGCTTCGGCCCTCTGCTGGTCGCCCCGGCACTGATCGCGGCCCTGCCCACCGGCGCCATCCCCGGCGTGCCCACGCTGTGCGGCCTGTTCATCGCCACCGTGGCCGGCCAGCTGGCCCTCGACAAGCGCAGCCCCTGGCTGCCGCGCCGGCTGCGCGAACGCGGCATCGACCATGACCGCCTGCACGCCGTCGTCACCCGCCTGCGTCCCTGGACACGGCGCTTCGACCGGCTGCTCAAGGTGCGCCTACGGGTGCTGGTGAACCCGGTCTCGCGGCGGTTGATCGCCCTGCTGGCCGTCCTGCTCGGCCTGTCGATGATGCCCCTGGAGCTGCTGCCCTTCGCCGCCGCCCTGCCGGCGCTGGCCATCGTGCTCATGGGGCTGGGCCTGGCCGCCGAGGACGGCCTGCTGATGCTGTTCGGCCTGGCGGTGGTGATGATCGGCGCCTTCGTGATCTGGCGCTGGCTGCTGCCCTGACCCTCACGCTTTCGATATGAGGCCCCGATGCTGTTCGATACCCAGTTCCTGTCTTTCCTGCTGGCCATCACCCTGCTGAGCATCACCCCGGGCGTGGATACCCTGCTGGTGATCCGCAACACGGCCCGCGGCGGCGTGCGCGACGGCATACTCACCAGCCTGGCGATCTGCTGCGGCCTGTTCGTCCACGCCACGGTGTCGGCACTGGGTATCTCATTGATCCTGCTGCAGTCGGCCTGGGCGTTCAGCGCGCTCAAGCTGGCCGGGGCCGCCTATCTGGTCTGGCTGGGCCTCCAGAGCCTGCGCAGTGCGCGCCGCGGCAACCCGCTGCCGGTCGCCGGGGTGACGGGCGCGCAGCGCCCGGTCGGCCTCTGGCAACCGATCCGGGAAGGCCTGCTGTCGAACGTGCTCAACCCCAAGACCGTGGTCTTCTACATGGCCTTCCTGCCGCAGTTCATCGCGCCGGGGGATCCGGCGCTGCTGAAGTCGCTGTGGCTGGCGAGCGTGCATTTCGTGATCGCCAACCTCTGGCAGATCGGCATCGCCCTGATGGTGGATCGCGCCGGACACTGGCTGGCCAAGCGCTGGCTGTCGCGCACGCTGGATGGCGTGACCGGCTCGGTGCTGGTGCTGTTCGGCGTCAAGCTGGCGCTGGCCCAGCGCCCCTGACCCATCAACGACGCCGCCCTCGGGTTGCATGACCGAGGCCACCACGGCCACGAGCGCGCAGTCTCTGGCGGGGCAGGCCCGGGAAATTATGCTACTTATCGCTCTCGATAATAATTTTCAGTGCGAATTTGGCCAATATTTCGGTTAAAAACATATAAAAATGACTTTCATGCAGTGCTTTCCACCAGCTTTCCTCGATCGCCCAGCGAGTGCCGGAACAGCGCATAGGCCAGCGCCCCCGCCAGCAGGTTGCCCAGCGCCGCCCCCCAGGCCGTGCCGACGATGTCGCCGCCCCACTGCGTGCCCAGCCACAGGCATGGCAGGTAGCAGACGAACAGCCGAGCCGCCGACATCAGCATGGCCCGCAGCGGCCAGCCCAGCGCATTGGCGGCAGACACCACGACCATGCACACCCCGAGCAGCGCATAACTGGGCAGCAGGGCCCGGATCAGCGCCTCGAGTCCATCTCGCACCTCGGGATTGCCCGACAGCACGGCGGCCAGCCACGGGGCCAGCAGCGCCATGACCACGCCCAGCGCCAGCTGCCAGACCACCACCACCCTGAAGGCCAGCGCCATCAGCCGACGGATCTCCTGCCAGTGCCCGGCCCCGTAGCAGCGCCCGAGCCAGGGCGGCAGCGACATGGTCAGCGCCAGCACCACCATCAGCGACACCGTCTCCAGGCGGCTGGCCAGCCCCCAGGCCGCCACGCGCTCATCGCCCAGCGTGGCGACCACCGCCGTCGCCAGCATGGCCGCCAGCGGCGGCATCAGCTGGCTGACCATGGCCGGCATGGCGATGCCCAAGAAGGGGCGTGTCGACCGGCGCGCCTCGGCGACGAGACCGCTGGCGGTCAGCCAGTCGGAACGGCCCAGGCGCCAGCCGACGATGGCCAGCCCGCTGCCGAAGGCCAGGCTGGTGGCCCAGGCCGCCCCGGGCAGCCCCAGCCCCGCCCAGGGGCCGACGCCGAAGATCAGCAGGGGGTCGAGCAGCAGATTGAGCAGGCTGGTCAGCACCATCAGCTTGCCCGGCAGGCGGGTATCGCCGTGGGCGCGGAACAGGCTGTAGCCGAAATACAGCACGGCGCCCAGCCAGGCCGCCAGCAGCTGGGGGGCCCAGTAGTCGCGAATCAGCGGCAGCAGCGCCGGGCGCGCGCCGATCTGGCGAAACAGCGGCGTCTGAGCGACATGCAGCCCCACCACCAGGCAGGCGATCAGGGCACTCCCGCCGAGCAGCACCAGTGCGCCCAGTCGTCGCGCCCGGGCCGTCTCGCCGGCGCCCAGCGCCCGGGAGATCAGCGCGGCGATGGCGATGCCGATGCCCACCTGCACGCCGATGATCAGAAACGACAGCGGAAAGGTGAACGACTGCGCCGCCAGCGGCGCCGTGCCCAGCCGCGCGATGAAGGCGCTGTCGACCAGTTGAAAGCCCAGCAGGGACAGCACCCCGACCGCCATCGGCCAGGTCTGTCGCCAGAGTTGATGCGCCAGTGGAGACAACACGGCCTCTTCTGTTCAGGAAAAGCGCGCATTCTGGCATGTCCATCGATACAACCCAACACGCCCGGCAGGCATCACGCGACGGAAGCCGACCGACCGCTCCTTGTCATGCCGTGCCGGCCTCGTGCCCGGGCTGGCGGGGCTCAGGTGTCCCAGCTGGGGGCGAAATCGGGGTTGGCGATCCGCTCGCCGATGTCCAGCGTCTCGATGCGCGCCATCTCGTCATCGCTCAGCGTGAGGTCCAGCGCGGCCAGGTTGGCCCGCTGATGCTCGGGGCGCGTCGAGGAGGGAATCACCACGATATCCCGGGCGGCGACCCAGGCCAGCGCCACCTGGGCGGGCGTGGCCTCATGATTGGCGGCGATCTGCTGCAGGACCGGTTCGTGCAGGACCTTGCCCACCGCCAACGGCATGTAGCCGGTCACCTGGATGCCCTTGTCCTGACAGTGCCGGGCCAGCTTGTGATTGGCCAGGAAGGGATGTACCTCGATCTGGTTGGTGACGATATGCTCGCCGCCGGGGACCGAGAGCGCCTCGTTGAGATGGGCGATCGTGAAGTTCGACACCCCGATGTGCCGGGTCAGGCCGCGTTCGCGGGCTTCGGCCAGGGCGCCGATGTATTCGGACATGGCAACCTCGTCACCGGGAGACGGCCAGTGGATCAGCGCCAGGTCCACGTGGTCGACGCCCAGCTTGCGGACGCTTTCCTCGAGGCTGGCGATCAGCGCATCATGCTGCAGACGATCCCACCACACCTTGGTGGTCAGGAACAGCTCGTCGCGCGGCACCTCGCTGCGGCGGATCGCCTCGCCGACCGCTTCCTCGTTGTCGTACATCTGCGCCGTGTCGACATGCCGGTACCCCTGCGCCAGCGCCGAGGTCACCGAATCGATGGCATCCTGCCCCTTGAGCCGGAAGGTGCCGATACCCGGCTGCGGAATGATTGACGAGGCCATGCGGGACTCCTTTCGTTGCGTGGATCGGGACGCGCCGGAAGCGGCCGCCCGGTATCCGTCCTGCGGCCGAGCCTCCGGCTTTTCAAGCCCGCAGGTGCCCCGGCGGTATTCCGTGCACGAAAATCCCCCCGCCCACCGACACAATGGTAGGTTGGTGACAAGGCTTCCACGAGACTATCCGATGGACGAGATCACGCGAGTGGTGCTGGTCGGCGCCGGTCACGCCCACCTGCATCTGGCGGCGAACGTCGACCGGCTCATCGCCCGGGGTGCCCACGTCACCCTGGTGACGCCGGGCGCCTTCTGGTATTCGGGCATGGCCAGCGGCATGCTCGGCGGCGACTATCGCGATGACGAGGATCGACTCGACCCGACGGCGCTGATGCGTGCCCGGGGCGGCGACGTGGTGCAGGACCGCGTGGTGAGCATCGACCGCCGCCAGCGTCGACTGCATCTGGCCAACCACGAGCCGCTCGCCTACGACCTGCTGTCACTCAACCTGGGCAGCGAGGTCTATCGGCCATCACGCCTCGCCCCGCCGGGCACCCCCGATGTCTGGGCGGCCAAGCCCGTCCACCGCCTCTGGCAGTTGCGCCAGCAGCTGGAAAGCACCCTGGCGACGTCCGCCCCGCCGCCCCGGCTGGCGGTCATCGGCGGCGGCCCCACGGGCGTCGAGCTCACCGCCAACCTGCTGGCGCTGTTCGAGCGCTATGGCCGCTCGCCCCGCGTCACGCTGGTCGGCAACGACGCGCGCCTGCTCCCGGGGGCGCCGCGCGGCGCCGGGCGCTGGGTCGCCCGACGGCTGATGCGACGCGGCGCCCGGCTGGAACTCGCCGCCTCGGCCATGGCCTGGGAGCCGGGCACGCTGCATCTGGACGACGGCAGCCAGGTCGCGGCCGACCAGCTGCTGCTGGCCACGGGACTGGTGGCGCCCGAACTGATCGCCACCCTGGACCTGCCTCAGGACGCCCATCAGGGGCTGGCGATCACGCCCGCCCTGCATTCGCCCGACGACCCCCGCCTCTTCGCCGTCGGCGACTGCGCCTGGCTGGCCTCGGCGCCCTATCCCAAGCTCGGGGTGTTCGGCGTGCGTCAGGCTCCGGTGCTCCTGGCCAACCTGGAGGCCCGGCTTAGCGACGAGCCCCTGCAGCCCTTTCATCCGCAGCGGCGCTACCTGTCGATACTCAACCTGGGCGATGGTCGCGGGCTGGCGCTGCGCGGGCGCCTGTGGTGGCGGGGGCGCTCGGCGCTGTGGCTCAAGCGCCACCTGGATCACCGCTTCATGGCGACCTACCGGGCGGAAGACGACACCGACTGACGCCACTCGGGCACCCGCCCTGACACGCAACGGCCCCGGGAGCCGGGCTCCCGGGGCCAATCAACAGCGACGTTGTGCGGTGGCCGCTCAGCCGCGCAGCACCTGCAGCAGCAGTTCGGCTGTGGGGGCGCTGGAGGCCGGATTCTGGCCGGTGATCAGCAGGCCGTCGCGCAGCTGGAAGGCGGTGAAGTCGCCTTCGCTGCGCTCGAACCGGGCACCACGCTTGACCAGCTCCTCCTCGAGCAGGTGCGGCACCACCTCGGTCAGGCCCACGGCCGCTTCCTCGCTGTTGGTGAAACCGGTGACCCGGCGTCCCTCGACGATCGGCTTGCCGGAGGCGTCACGCACGTTGAGCAGCACGGTGGGCGCGTGACAGACCGTGGCCACCGGCTTCTCGGCGGTCAGGAAGGCCTGGATCAGGCGCTGAGAATCGGGGTTGTCGGTCAGGTCCCACAGCGGGCCGTGGCCGCCGGGGTAGAAGACCGCGTCGAAGTCCTCGGCATTGACCGAATCCAGCGGCCGGGTATGGGCCAGCTGCTCGCGCGCCTCCTCATCGGCCTCGAAGCGACGGGTCGCCTCGGTCAGGGCATCTTCCTGGGTGGAGTTGGGATCGACGGGGGGCTGGCCGCCGGCGGGGGACGCGAGGGTGATCTCGACGCCGGCATCCTTGAACACGTAATAGGGCGCGGCGAACTCCTCGAGCCAGAATCCGGTCTTGTGGCCGGTGTCACCCATGCGGTCATGGGACGTCAGCACCATCAGGATCTTCATCGAGGTCTCCTTGAATCCGATTGGCTTCAACTTCACCCCCTAGATGGAGACGTTCCGGGAAACTTCAAGGCGCGCAGCCGATCGGCACACGCGGACGGGACGGCGCGCCCGCCACCCCGCCACGGAGCGCGCCGAATGCTCAGGCCAGGGCGTCGAGGCCGCGCGCCAGATCCGCCTTGAGATCGTCGAGGGCCTCGAGCCCCACGGCGATGCGGACCAGCCCCTCGCGGATGCCGGCGGAGGCCTTCTGCTCGTCGGACAACCGCCCGTGCGTGGTGGTCGCCGGGTGCGTGATGGTGGTCTTGACGTCGCCCAGGTTGCCGGTGATCGACATCAGCTGGGTGGCGTCGATCACCGACCAGGCGCCCTCGCGCTCGCCGCGGATCTCGACGCCGAGCACGGCGCCGAAGCCCGACTGCTGCTGGCGCGCCAGCGCATGCTGCGGATGGCTCTCGAGGCCGCTGTAATGGACCCGCTCCACCGCCGGATGGGCCTCGAGCCACTGGGCCAGCGCCAGGGCGTTGTCGCAATGGGCGCGCATGCGCAGGCTGAGCGTCTCGAGCCCCTTGAGGAAGATCCAGGCGTTGAACGGGCTCAGGCAGGGCCCGCAGGTGCGCACCACGCCGAATACCTCCTCGAGCTCCTTGTCGCGCCCCACCACCGCGCCGCCGATGGCGCGTCCCTGGCCGTCCAGGTACTTGGTGGCGGAATGGATCACCAGGTCGGCGCCCAGCGCCAGCGGACGCTGCAGCGCCGGCGTCAGAAAGCAGTTGTCGATCGCCAGCAGGGCCCCGTGATGATGGGCGATCTCCGCCAGCGCGGCGATGTCGACCAGCTCGGAGAGCGGGTTGGAGGGCGTCTCGGCGAACAGCAGCTTCGTACGCGGGGTGATCGCCGCCTCCCAGGCCTCGAGATTGCCGAGTTCCACGTAGCGGGTGGTAATGCCGAACTTGCCCAGGTACTTGCTGAACAGGCTCACCGTGGAGCCGAACAGCGAGCGCGAGGCGACGATCTCGTCACCCGCCTCGAGCAGGGCCAGTACCGTGGACAGGATGGCCGCCATGCCCGAGCTGGTGGCCACACAGCGCTCGCCGCCCTCGAGCGCCGCCAGGCGCTGCTCGAAGATCCGCACCGTGGGGTTAGTGAAGCGCGAGTAGATGTTGCCCGGCTCCTCGCCGCCGAACTTGCGCGCCGCCTCCGCCGCACTGCGATAGACGAAGCTCGAGGTAGTGAAGATCGGCTCGCCGTGCTCCTGCTCGGCGGTACGCACATGGCCGGCACGAACCGCCAGCGTCTCCAGCGACAGGGCATCGGCGTGAAAGTCGTCTTGCTGCATGGTGCGGGCCCCCTCAGCCGTAGTCCTCGACGTCGTTGTGCAGATCGACCACGGCATGCACGCTGCCGTCCTGCGTCTTGGCCGCGTCGTTGCGCGAGGCCTCCAGGGCGGCCAGGTAGGCGTCGTCGATGTCGCCGGTCACGTACTGCCCGTCGAATACCGAGCAGTCGAAGCGCTCGAGGGCCGGGTTGACCTCGCGGCAGGCGTCCTTGAGATCCTCCAGGTCCTGGTAGAAGATCCGGTCGGCACCGATCAGCTCGCCGACCTCCACCTCGCTGCGCCCGTGGGCGATCAGCTCGCCGGCGGCCGGCATGTCGATGCCGTAGACGTTGGGGTAGCGCACCGGCGGCGCCGCCGAGGCGAAGTACACCCGATTGGCCCCGGCCTCACGGGCCATCTGGATGATCTGCTTGCAGGTAGTGCCGCGCACGATCGAGTCGTCGACCAGCAGCACGTTCTTGCCGGCGAACTCGATATCGATGGCATTGAGCTTCTGGCGCACCGACTTCTTGCGCTGGGTCTGCCCCGGCATGATGAAGGTCCGCCCGATGTAGCGGTTCTTCATGAAGCCTTCGCGGTAGGTCACCCCCAGGTGCTGGGCCAGCTCCAGCGCCGAGGTCCGCGAGGTGTCGGGAATCGGGATCACCACGTCGATGTCGTGCTCCGGCCACTCGCGGAGGATCCGGTCGCCGAGCTTGCGCCCCATCTGCATGCGCGTGCCGTAGACGTAGGCGCCGTCGAGGATCGAGTCCGGGCGCGCCAGGTAGACGTGCTCGAAGATGCACGGCACCAGCGAGGGCCGATCGGCGCACTGCTGGGTGTGCACCACCCCGTCCATGTCGACGAAGATCGCCTCGCCCGGCGCCAGGTCACGGGCCAGCTCGAAGCCGCCGACATCCAGCGCCACCGACTCGGAGGCGATCATCACGTCCTGCCCGGTCACCGTCTCGCGGGTGCCGAACACCACCGGGCGGATGCCGTGCGGATCGCGGAACGCGACCATGCCGAAGCCGTTGATCATGGCCACCGCCGCATAGCCGCCGCGACAGCGGCGATGGACGCGGCGCACCGCATCGAACACGTCCTCGGGATTGAGATGGTGGCCCTGCTTGCCCAGTTCGTGGGCGAAGACGTTGAGCAGCACCTCGGAGTCCGAGCTGGTGTTGATATGGCGCAGATCCGTGGAGTAGAGCTCCTGCTTGAGCTGATCGGCGTTGGTGAGATTGCCGTTGTGCGCCAGCGCCAGCCCGTAGGGCGAGTTGACGTAGAACGGCTGGGACTCCGCCTCGCTGGAGGAGCCGGCCGTCGGGTAGCGCACGTGACCGATGCCCAGGTGGCCCTTGAGACGCGTCATGTGACGCGTGTGAAAGACGTCGCGCACCAGTCCATTGCTCTTGCGCAGCAGAAAGCGTCCCTCGTGCCAGGTCATCATTCCGGCGGCGTCCTGCCCCCGGTGCTGGAGCACCGTCAATGCATCATAGAGCGCCTGATTGACCGGCTGAGTGGCCATGAGGCCCACGATACCGCACATTCCGCCTTACCTCGCTTGCGATGGACTCGCGGTGCCGTCGTCGGCACCGATCGATAACAGTGATTCGGCGCGGGTCGCGCCGCCGGACAGGTCGTCCGGCAGGGAAAACGCCCGCCATTCATCAAGCTTTTGGGGATGACGCTGCTGCCAGTCGCTGAAGCGCGCCACCGCCTGGTCGCGCAGCGACTCGAAGGTGGGCCGCAGTCGCGCCTGCTGCCAGGCCTGAAGCTGCATCAACGGGGTCAGGCTGATCAGCACCGTCGCCAGCACCAGGATCGCCCCGCCGCGCAGCAGGCCGAAGCCCGCACCGGCCACGCGATTGAAAAAGCCCATGCCCACCCACTCGACGGCCGCCTGGACACCGCGGATGACCATGCCGCAGAGCATAATCACCCCGAAGATCACCACCACGAAGGCCACGATCAGACGGATATCCGGCGAATCGATCCAGCCACCCAGCAGCTCGGCCACCGGCGGCGCCAGCCAGCGCGAGGCGAACAGGGCCGTGATCCAGGCGCCCAGCCCCAGCGCCTCGCGCACCAGCCCGCGCATGAAGCCGGCCAGCATCGAGGCGCCGAGCACCGCCAGAAAGACCCAGTCCAGCCAGGTCAGGGTCATTGCTCCTCCTGGATACGGATCAGCAGGCCCTGGAGGTTGACCTTCTTCTTGAGCTCGGTGCGCGCCTTCTCGCCCGCTTCGGAGGTGGCGAAGGGCCCCACATAGACGGAGGTCAGGTTGTTGTCGCGCGGGCGACGATAGGCGTTGAAGCCCTGGGCATCGAGCTTCTTCTCGAGCCGTTCGGCGTTGCCCGGCTCTCCGAAGCTGCCCACCTGCACCGCCCACTCGCCGGCCTTCGCCGCCGGCTTGCCCTCGTTGGGGCTGGCGGACGGCGCGCTCGCCGCCTGGCGCTGGCGATCTTCCGC
The DNA here is from genome assembly GCF_020148005.1 of Modicisalibacter tunisiensis. Classification (GTDB taxonomy): domain Bacteria; phylum Pseudomonadota; class Gammaproteobacteria; order Pseudomonadales; family Halomonadaceae; genus Modicisalibacter; species Modicisalibacter tunisiensis. The sequence goes on from NZ_JAGXFD010000002.1 coordinate 34,242, forward strand.
ATTGCGGGCCAGTTCGGCGATCGGATCGGGCTTGCTGTCGGTGCCGGTATCGCTCCGGGCGTCGCCGGCGGATTCCTGGCCGGCGCCCGCCGGCGATGCGCCGTCGGTCGTGGTGGAAGGTTGCGGCGCCGGCTCGCCGCCGGCCTGGGGCGACTGAATCTGGCCCAGGCTCGACGGCGGCTCCGGTTCGGCCACCGGGGCCTGCTCGACCTCGACGGGCTGCTCGATGGACAGGGCCGGCTGCGGGCGCGGCTCGCGCGCCGGCGGCTCGTCGAAGAGCATGGGAATGAAGATGACCCCCAGCGCCAGCAGGATGACGGCCCCGCTGACCCGTTCGCGCATTCCGTATTTCATGCGTCCCTCCTCGCGGCCCGGGTGCGGGCCTCACCTCATGACGGGCAGCGTCCCTGCCCCCGGTCTTCGTGCCACGCCAGAACCTCGGCCACGGTCAGGAAGGAGCCGCAGACCAGCGCCTGCTCCCCGACGGCCAGCCGGCTCGCCAGCCACTCGGCGCCCTCCCGCGGCGTGCCGGCCACGTGCAGCACCGCCTGGCCGCGGGCCGCCAGCAGCGCAGCCAGCTCGTCGCCATCGCGCCCCCGCGGCCCCTCGAGACCCACGGCCACCCAGGCATCCACCTGCGAGGATAGCGCCTCGATGACGCCCGGCGCATCCTTGTCCGCCAGCATGCCCAGCAGGGCGATGCGTCGCGGCGGGCGGGGCTGCGCGGCCAGCCGCGCCGCCAGATACGTGGCGGCGTGAGGGTTGTGGGCCACGTCCAGGCACCAGCGGTCCAGCCACTGCATGCGCCCCGGCAGCGACACGCTAGCCAGGCCATGTCGACAGGCGTCGATATCGAGCGGAACACCGGCCAGCGCGAGCGCCTGCAGGGCCAGGGCGGCATTGTCGAGCGGCAGCCCCGGATCGGGCAGCGCCGCCAGCGACAGCTCGTCGCCCCGAGGGCCCTGCCCTTCCCAGTGCCAGCCCGACGGCGCCTCGCGACGGCGGATCGTCTCGCCCAGCCGCCAGACCGGACAGCCCAGCGCGTCGGCGACCCGGAAGACGCTGTCGGTCAGGTCGTGACCCAGCACCGCCGGGCGTGCCGGACGCAGGATGCCGGCCTTCTCGCGGCCGATCGTCTCCAGGTCACTGCCCAGGAAGTCGGCATGGTCGAGGGCCACGGTGGTGATGACCGCCACGTCGGGGTCGATGACGTTGGTGGCGTCGAGCCGTCCGCCCAGGCCGACCTCGAGAATCGCCACCTCGGGATGGCGCTCGGCGATCGCCCACAGCGCCGCCAGCGTGCCGGCCTCGAAATAGGTCAGGCTTACCGGCGACGGCGCCAGGCGGGCCGCCTCGACACGCTCGAAGCCCTCGACCAGCATGGCGTCCCCGGCCTCCCGGCCGTCGAAACGCAGCCGCTCGTTGTAGCGCAGCAGGTGCGGCGAGGTGTAGGTCGCCGTCGCCAGGCCGTGGGTCCGGGCCAGCGCCTCGACCATCGCCACCGTGGAGCCCTTGCCGTTGGTGCCGGCGACGGTGATGACCCGGCCGGCGATCGGCCGGCCGGTCAGCCCCAGGCGCTCGGCCACCACGGCCACGCGCTCCAGCCCCAGCTCGATGCTCACCGGGTGCTGACGCTCGAGGCGGCTCAGCCAGTCATGGAGTCGGGCGGAGGTAGCCATTCAGCGCTGGTCGTCCCGCGGCGTGTCGTCGCTGGCGGCTTCCGGAGTCTCGGCCGCCGGCGCGACCTCTTCCGCCTCCGGCGCCGCGGCCGGCTCGGCGTCGACGGGCTCTGCGTGCTCCACCGTTGCTTCGGGCGCCCCCTGCACCGGCCAGCCGGTCAGCTTGCGCAGCACGCCGCCGAGGCGCTCGCGCATGTCGTGACGGTGCACGATCATGTCGACGGTGCCGTGCTCGAGCAGGAACTCGCTGCGCTGGAAGCCTTCCGGCAACTGCTCGCGCACGGTCTGTTCGATCACCCGCGGCCCGGCGAAGCCGATCAGGGCATTGGGCTCGGCCACGTTGAGATCGCCGAGCATCGCCAGCGATGCCGACACCCCGCCGAACACCGGGTCGGTGAGCACCGAGATGTAGGGCACGCCCGCCTGCTTGAGCTTCTCCAGGGCCGCGGAAGTCTTGGCCATCTGCATCAGCGAGAACAGGGCCTCCTGCATGCGCGCACCGCCGGAGGCGGCGAAGCAGACCAGCGGAACCCCCTCCTCCAGGGCGGCCGTCGCCGCCCGCACGAACTTCTCGCCGACCACGGCGCCCATCGAGCCGCCCATGAAGGTGAACTCGAAGGCCACCGCGATCACCGGCAGCCCCCCGAGACGACCGCGCATGGCGATCAGTGCATCGTGCTCGTCGGTGGCCTTCTGGGCCGCGGCCAGGCGATCCTTGTACTTCTTGGAGTCGCGGAACTTGAGGCGGTCGACCGGCTGCAGGTCGGCGGCGATCTCGTCGCGGCCCTCGTCATCGAGGAACCAGTCGAGGCGCTTGCGGGCCGTCAGGCGCAGGTGGTGGTCGCACTTGGGGCAGACGTTCTGGTGTTTCTCCAGCTCGGGGAGATAGAGCACCCCGTCGCACTTGGGACACTTGCGCCACAGGCCGTCCGGCACGCTGGTACGCCGGTCCTTGCGCTGAATGCGTCCCATGGACGGCACGATCTTGTCTAGCCAGCTCATGGTCAGAGGATATCCATTCTGCTGCGGTCAAGGACCCGGGCAGGCGCCCCGGGTCCGACGAGTTGGTTACGAAGGGGCTGCGGTCACGCGTCCAGCGCCTGGCGCATCTCGCCAAGCACGCGCTTCAGCGCATCGGGAATCCGCTCGGGCTGCTCGGCATGCTCGGCGATGCGCGACACCAGCGCACTGCCGACGATCACGCCATCGGCAACACGGCCCACCGCGGCGGCCGAGGCACCGTCGCGGATACCGAAGCCCACGCACAGCGGCAATTGGGTCAGCTCGCGCAGGCCGTCGAGCTGCCTGCCGACGGCCTCGACATCCAGCGAGGCGGCACCGGTGACCCCCTTCAGGGACACGTAGTACAGGTACCCTTCACCGTGGTCGCATATTGTAGCGGCACGCGCACGCGAGGTGGTAGGGGCGACCAGGAAGATCGACTGCAGGCCTTGCGCCTTGAACAGCGGCGCCAGCTCGTCGGCCTCCTCGGGCGGCATGTCCACCGCCAGCACCCCGTCGACGCCCGCCGCCGCCGCCTGCTCGGCGAAGCGCTCGTAGCCGAAGCGCTCGATGGGGTTGAGATAGCCCATCAGCACCACCGGCGTCTCGGCGTCGCCACGACGGAACTCGCGGACCATCTCGAAGACGTCGGTCAGGCGCGTGTGGTGACGCAGCGCCCGCTCGCAGGCCTTCTGGATCACCGGACCGTCGGCCATCGGGTCCGAGAACGGCACGCCCAGCTCGATGATGTCGGCCCCGGCCTCGACCAGGGCATGCATCAGCCCGGCGGTATGCGCAGGCGCCGGGTCGCCGGCGGTGATGTAGGGGATCAATGCGGTTCGGCCCTGCTCCTTGAGGGCCGCGAAACGTTGGTCGATACGGTTCATTATCTCATGCCCTCAAAGGCGAAAGTTCAAAGCAGCGAACGAAGGCCAGACCCGGCGAAAACGCCGTAGGGTCGAGTGCAGCCATTTGAACTCCGCCTTCAGAATTCGACGCCGTCGATCTTGGCGACGGTCAGGATATCCTTGTCGCCGCGCCCGGAGAGGTTGACGACGATGTGCTGGTCGGGGCGCATGGTGGGCGCCAGCACCTTGGCATGGGCCAGGGCGTGCGCCGACTCCAGCGCGGGCATGATGCCCTCCATCCGCGTCAGCTCGCGAAACGCCTCGAGCACCTTGTCGTCGTTGGCGGCCACATACTGGACGCGCCCGACGTCCTTCCACAGGGCGTGCTCGGGACCCACCCCCGGGTAATCGAGCCCGGCCGAGATGGAGTGCGTGTCGGTCACCTGACCACCCTCGTCGGACATCAGGTAGGTACGATTGCCGTGCAGCACGCCGCGCGGCGCACCGGCGGTCAGCGGCGCGGCGTGGCGCCCGGTCTCGACCCCGTCGCCGCCGGCCTCGACGCCGTACATGGTCACGTCCTCGTCCTCGACGAACGGATAGAACAGCCCCATGGCATTGGAGCCGCCGCCGACGCAGGCCACCAGGGCATCGGGCAGCCGACCGATCTGCGCCAGCGACTGCTCGCGGGCCTCGCGGCCGACCACGGCGTTGAAGTCGCGCACCAGCATCGGGTACGGATGCGGCCCCGCCACGGTGCCGATGATGTAGAAGGTGTCGTCGACGTTGGTCACCCAGTCGCGCAGCGCCTCGTTCATGGCGTCCTTGAGGGTCCGCGAGCCGGACTCCACGGGAATCACCCTGGCGCCCAGCAGGTGCATGCGGTAGACGTTGAGCTTCTGGCGCTCGACGTCCTCGGCGCCCATGTAGACGTCGCACTGCAGTCCCAGGCGCGCGGCGACGGTGGCGGTGGCCACGCCGTGCTGGCCGGCGCCGGTCTCGGCGATCACCCGCGGCTTGCCGCTCTTCTTGGCCAGCAGCGCCTGGCCGATGGTGTTGTTCACCTTGTGCGCGCCGGTGTGGTTGAGATCCTCGCGCTTGAGCCAGATCTGCGCGCCACCGAGCTGCCGGGACCATCGTTCAGCGTGATACAGCGGAGACGGACGGCCCACGTAGGTCGCCAGGTCACGATCGAATTCCGCCTGGAAGGCCGGGTCATCGCGAAGGCTCAGGTAGGCCTTCTCCAGCTCTTCCAGCGCGAAGCTCAGGGTCTCCGATACGAACCGGCCGCCATACGGACCGAAATGGCCGCGGGCATCGGGCAGTCGGGTCAGGTCGCTGAACTTGGTCACGAAAGACACCTCACAGGGTCGCTTGGGCTCAAGAGTCTTGAGACAGGGTCACTTGGTGAATGAACGCACGGAGCTTGGCGGGATCCTTGACGCCCCGCTCGCGCTCGACGCCACCCGAGACGTCGACGGCAAAGGGGCGTACCGTGCGTATCGCCTCGCCGACATTGTGCGGGCCGAGGCCTCCGGCGAGGATAACAGGTTTTGCCAGGCTTGCGGGGATCCGCGACCAGTCGAAGACCTCGCCGGTCCCACCCGGAACGCCCGGCTTGTAGGCATCGAGCAGCAGCGCCCGGGCCTCGCGATAGGCCTCGGCGGCGGCCGGCAGGTCGAGGCCGTCACGCATGCGCAGCGCCTTGATCCAGTCGCGCGGCGAGCGGCGGCACTGCTCGGGCGCCTCATCGCCATGATACTGGATCAGGTCCAGCCAGGGGGCACAGCGCTCGACGAACGCCGGATCCTGATCGACGAACAGGCCCACGCGGGTCACGAAGGCCGGCACCCGGGCGGCCAGGTGCGCCAGGCGACCGGGGTCGATGGCGCGCGAACTGCCCGGCCAGAGCACGAAGCCCAGGGCATCGGCGCCGGCGTCGACCGCGGCGTCGACGTCCTCCTCGCGGGTGAGACCGCAGATCTTGATGCGGGTTCGCGGCATGGCGGATCTCCTTGTTGTCGAAGGCGGCGTCAGTCGACGCCGTTGGCGACCGCGGCCGGATGCCGGGCGCCGGCCTCGCCGCGGCGGTAGCGGACCATCGGCGTGTCCGGCAGGGGGCGCTCGCCGGTCCACTCGCCGAGGAAGGCCAGCAGGCTGGGCCCCAGCGGCTCCCTGGGCAGGTCGAAGCGCTCGTCGTAGACGGAATCGACGAAATGCAGCCCGCAGCCCGGCGCGGTGACATCGCCGCGCGCCCGGTCGCGCATGGCCAGCAGCTCGGCGAGATAGCCCTCGCCCCGGTCGCCACGCCCCACCGACACCAGCGCCCCGGCGATGTTGCGGATCATGTGATGCAGGAAGGCATTGGCCTGGATGTCGATGGCGATCAGCGGCCCGTAGCGGTTGACCTCGATGAAATGCACATGGCGGGTCGGCGATTTCGACTGACAGCCCGCCGCCCGGAAGCTGGAGAAGTCGTGCTCGCCGACCAGCGCCTGGGCGGCGGCGTGCATGCGAGGCGCGTCCAGCGGCTCGCGGCACCAGGTGGCGTTGGCGCGCTCGAGCACCGGGCGGCTGGGCTGGTTGAGAATCAGGTAACGGTAGCGCCGCGCCAGGGCCAGGAAGCGCGCGTGGAACTCGTCGGGCACCGGCTTGACCCAGCGCACCGCGACATCGCGCGGCAGGTTGGCGTTGGCCCCGAAGACCCAGGCCTTCTCGCTGCGGGGCACCGGCGCATCGAAATGCACGATCTGCCGGGTGGCGTGCACGCCGGAGTCGGTGCGTCCGCTGCACAGCACCCGCAGCGGGGCGCCGGCCACCCGGCCCAGCGCGGTTTCCAGCGTCTCCTGCACCGACGGGGCATGCTTGAGACGCTGCCAGCCGCAGTAGCCGGTGCCGTCGTACTCGACCGCCATGGCGAGACGGCCGGTCAGCGGGTGTTTTTCATCCAGGAACTCGAAAAGGGGCATGTCCACCACGGCTCGTGATTCATCGACCCGGCGCCCGCCCGTCGGGGCTCGCTCGCGGACCAGGGTGTTCGCTCACTGCCCCCGCCGCCGGCTGCCGCCCTCGCGACAGGCCGGATCAGGCATCATCGTGCCGAAGGTGCATCCGGGGCCTGTTCGCCGGCGCGGGGGCCATGGAGCGGTCATTATCCAGATCGAGCGGATCGAACGCCACCTCCTCGAGCACCCAGCCCGCCTCTTCCGCCCCGGCGGCCTCCGGCGCATGGTCCCCGTCCGCTCGGGAACCGCTCCCGGTGCCTGCCGGCTCGACGGCCTCGTCGTCGGACGCCGCCAGCGGAAACTCGACGATCGGCAGCTCCAGATGCGGCGCCCGGTCGGTCACCGCCTCCGGGTCGAGCCGCGGCGGCTGGTAGTCGATCACCCGCGCGTCGTCCGTGTGCTCGCTGCCCACCGGGAAGTCACGCGCTTCGGGCTCGGGCTCGGGCTCGGGCTCGGGCTCGGGCTCGGGCTCGGGCTCGGGCTCGGGCTCGGGCTCGGCAGCAGCGAACGCCGGGGCGTCTTCCTCGGCCAGCGGCTCGTCGGCTGCCGGGCTGACGGGCGTCATGACCTCATGGCCCCCGGGGTCGACCCGGGCCAGCAGCGCCCGGGCCTCCTCGCGCTGGGTCGCGTCGCCGTCGCGCTGCAGCCGTGTCGCCTCCCGGCTCGCCGCCGTGCGATCGCCCAGTGCCACCAGGGCGGCGAGCAGCTTCAGCCGCAGGTCGCTGCGCTCGGGTTCCCGGGCCAGGGAGCGCTCCAGCCGCTCGCGGGCCTCGTCATAGCGACCGTAGGCCATGTAGATATCGGCCTCGTTGATGACTTCGGCCCGCAGCGTCTCGCCCCGCGCCTCCTCGGGTGGCGGCGTGTCGGCCGTGCCGCCCCCGGTGGCTCCCTCGGCGGAGGCATCGTCGCCCTCCTGCGAGTACGGCGGCGGCACGACCCCCTGCATCGGAAAGGGTCTGGCGCGCGACTCGTCCCGGGCTTCCCGACGCGCACGACGGCGTCTGCCGGCCAGCCCGGCAAGCAGCAGCAGGAGCGCCCCGCCACCCAGCCAGGGCGCGAAGGTGCGCCACTGGCTCAACCACCCCGCCGAGGCGGCATCGGGAGCGGACGGCGACGGGGTCCTGTCGGAAGACGTCGAGGCCGGCGATGGCGACTGCCCGACCGAGGCCGTGTCCGGCGATTCCAGTCGCTGGCGAAGCGCAGTCAGCTGCGTGCTCAGCGTCGCCAGCTGCTCGGCCAGTTCACGGCGCTGGGCCCGGGCGTCGGCCAGCTGCTGCTGCGTGGCGGCCAGGCGCGACTCGAGCGTCTCCAGCCGCGCCTCCCGAGCCAGCCGGCGTGCCGCCTCGACGCTGGCCGTGGACAGCGTCGATGACGGTGGCGAGGTTTCCAGTTCCCGGTCGCTGAGCACCCGGAGTCGCCCCGGCTCGCCCGGAGACTCCCGAGAGGCAGCGTCCCCCGCGGCCGCCCCGGAGCTCGCCACCTGTGTCTCCGCGCCCCCGCCTGCCCTGCGGCGGTCCGGTTCGCGCACCCGCCGCTCGGCCGTCGCCACCGCCTGCCCGCGGACGGCCTGCGCCGATGGGACACTCAGGGTCGCGCCGACCCGCAGGGCGTCGATGTCGCCGTCGACGAAGGCCTCGGGATTGGCCTGCTGGAGCGCTTGCAGGGTCTGTTCCATGCTCGCGCCAGTCGGTCGCACCCGGCCGGCCAGTTGCCACAGGGTGTCACCGGGCGTGACGGTCAGGCGCGTGGGCGATGCGGCGGGCTCGGACGGGGCATCGCGGGAAGCGGCCGGCTGGGCGCCCGCGGTGGCAGCCGTCGCGGACGCGTTGGTGGACGGCTGCAGTGACGGCATGCTCGCGTAGCCCGGCGGGTCCAGCAGCAGGGTGACTTCGCGGCGCTGCTGCCCGCCCGGCCACTCCAGGGTCAGCAGGAAGTCGAGATAGGGCTCCCGGACGGGTTGCTGCGTCGACAGCACCACCGCGGGGGCCCCGGCCTGGCGGGCGATCGCCGTGGCGATGCTCTCGACCAGGGTCGTGCGGGGGATCCCGGCCTCGGTGAAGGCGGCCCGGTCGGCCACATGCACCCGGATCAGCGACGGGTCGATGTCGCCCAGGCCGCTCAGCGGCAGCCGCGCCTGGAGCGGCGCATCAAGGGTGGACGCCACCTCCGGCGCCCCGATACTCAGCCCCAGGGCCACGGGGCTGGCCACCACCAGACCGGCCAGCGCCCCCCAGGAAAGTACACGTCTCATCATGTTCCCCACGCCTGGTGCGCCACTTTCACCATGAAGCAGCGTCATTATCAGGAATTAGCGTTGTGTCACTTTATCATTACCACGCCATGCCGGCGGCAAACGCCCCGACAACGCAGGAAACCGGCCCGATTTTCTTCCGGAAACGAAAACGCCTCCCGAAGGAGGCGTTCGATGCGCTCATGGGCCCGATGCGACGGGCAGCGTCACCGCGATTCGCGCAGGATCGCCAGCATCCGCTTGAGCGGCTCGGCGGCCCCCCACAGCAGCTGGTCGCCGACCGAGAAGGCGGTCAGGTACTCGCCGCCCATCGCCAGCTTGCGCAGGCGCCCCACCGGCACGTTCATGGTGCCGGTCACCGCAGCGGGCGTGAGCTCGCGCAGGGTGGCTTCCTTGTCGTTGGGAATCACCTTGACCCAGTCGTTGTGCCGGGCGATGCGATCCTCGATCTCGTCGATCGGCACGTCCTTCTTGAGCTTGATGGTGAAGGCCTGGCTGTGCGAGCGCATGGCGCCGATTCGTACGCAGAGCCCATCGATGGGAATCGGGTTGTCGCCGTGACCCAGGATCTTGTTGGTCTCGACGCCCCCCTTCCACTCTTCCTTGCTCTGGCCGTTCTCCATCGGCTTGTCGATCCACGGCAGCAGCCCGCCGGCAAGCGGCGCCCCGAAGTTGTCGATCGGGAAGCCGTCACCGCGCATCGCCGCGGAGACCTTGCGATCGATGTCGAGGATCGCGCTGGCCGGGTCGGCAAGCTCGGTGGCCACGGCATCGCGCAGCGAGCCCATCTGGTTGAGCAGCTCGCGCATGTGCTTGGCGCCGGAGCCCGAGGCCGCCTGGTAGGTCATCGAGGTCATCCACTCGATCAGGTCGGCCTCGAACAGGCCGCCCAGGCCCATCAGCATCAGGCTGACCGTGCAGTTGCCGCCGACGAAGGTCCTGGTACCCCGGGCCAGCTGGGCGTCGATCACGTGGCGGTTGACCGGGTCGAGCACGATGGTCGCGTCGTCGCTCATGCGCAGGGTGCTGGCGGCGTCCAGCCAGTAGCCCTTCCAGCCGGACTCGCGCAGCGGCTGGTAGACCTTCTCGGTGTAGTCGCCGCCCTGGCAGGTGACGACGACGTCGAGGGCCTTGAGCGCCTCGATGTCGAAGGCGTCCTTGAGCGGCGGCACCTCGACACCCACGTCCGGGCCGGGCTGGCCGACCTGGGAGGTGGTGAAGAAGATCGGCTCGATACCGGCGAAATCATTGGCCTCGCGCATGCGATGCATGAGCACGGAACCGACCATGCCCCGCCATCCGACAAAACCGACTTTCAACATGAAACTGTCCTCCTGACGTTCTGGGGTTGCCCCGTGAACCGGGATAAGCGTGTGTTATTGAAAGGCATGGTAACAGATAATCTTTCGCTATGCTTGCAATCGACTCGCTGCCGAAGGGCTATTGCAGATAGCTGCAACATGACTCGAGCTGATCCGTCGGCAGATTTGCGAGGGGGCGCTGTAAACCCCTCCATGGGCGCTACCTACGCCCTCCATGGCGTAGGACCCCCTCTTCAACCTGCCCCCGGCGCCCTCGTCAGAGCCAACGGCGATTGCCCTGCTCGCTGCCGCCATCAGACCTGCCGGAAGGCGGCGACCACGGCATCGCCCATTTCGACGGTACTGACCTGACGCGTGCCTTCATAGGCAATATCGGCGGTGCGCAGGCCGTCGTCGAGCACCTTGCCCACGGCACGCTCGATGCGCTCGGCCAGCGCCGGCTCGCCGAGCGAGTAGCGCAGCAGCATGGCCACCGAAAGGATGGTGGCCAGCGGGTTGGCCTTGCCCTGGCCGGCGATGTCCGGCGCACTGCCGTGGCACGGCTCGTACATGCCCTGCCCCTGCTCGTTGAGCGAGGCCGACGGCAGCATGCCGATCGAGCCGGTCAGCATCGCCGCCGCGTCGGAGAGGATATCGCCGAACATGTTGCCGGTGACGATGACGTCGAACTGCTTGGGTGCGCGCACCAGCTGCATGGCGGCGTTGTCGACGTACATGTGCGAGAGCTCGACGTCCGGGTACTCCGCGGCCAGACGCTCGATCACCTCGCGCCAGAGCATGGTGACCTCGAGCACGTTGGCCTTGTCGACCGAGCACAGCTTCTTGCCGCGCTTCCGGGCCATCTCGAAGGCCACGCGACCGATGCGCTCGATCTCGGCTTCCGAATAGACGTAGGTGTTGTAGCCGACGCGCTGGCCGTCACGCTCCTCGATGCCCCGCGGCTGACCGAAGTAGATGCCCCCCGTCAGCTCGCGGACGATCATGATATCGAGCCCCGAGACCACCTCCGGCTTGAGGCTCGAGGCCTCGGCGAGCTGCGGGTAGAGCAGCGCCGGGCGCAGGTTGCCGAACAGGTTGAGCTGCTTGCGCAGGCCCAGCAGTCCCTTCTCGGGACGCTTGCTGATGTCCTCGAGCTTGTCCCACCGGGGCCCGCCCACGGCGCCCAGCAGGATGGCATCGGCGGCCTTCGCCTTGTCCAGCGTCTCGGCCGGCAGCGGCTCGCCGTGGGCATCATAGCCGGCACCGCCGACCAGGCCTTGCTCGAGGACGACATCGAGGCCCTGCTCGCGGCAGGCGTCGAGGACCTTGACCGCCTCGGCGGTGATTTCCGGGCCGATACCGTCACCCGGCAGAACGAGAATCTTGCGGCTCATGCATGTTTCCTGAGTGGCTTCGGCCCTGGCGGGTCGAAGTGTCGTGAATGGGGCGCTGTCCCTGCGCGGCCGCCCGTCGACGGTATCCCTTTTTTGCGTCCAGCGTTGTGGTTATATCCCGGCAACCGGCTCAGCCCGCTTGGCGGAACAGCCAGGGGCGCTTCTGCCGGTGCGCCTGCTCGAATTCGCGGATCGCGTCCTCGTGCTGCAGGGTCAGGCCGATGTCGTCGAGGCCATTGAGCAGGCAGTGCTTGCGGAAGGCGTCGATCTCGAATGTCAGCACCTCGCCGCTCGGTGTGGTCACGGTCTGCGTTTCGAGGTCGACGTCGAGCCGATAGCCCTCGCTGGCCTCGACTTCCTGGAACAGTCGCTCGACGGTGGCCTCGTCGAGGGTGATCAGCAGGATGCCGTTCTTGAACGCGTTGTTGTAGAAGATGTCGGCGAAGCTCGGGGCAATGACCACCCGGAAGCCGAAGTCCTCGAGCGCCCAGGGGGCGTGTTCGCGGGAGCTGCCGCAGCCGAAGTTGCGCCGGGCCAGCAGCACGCTGGCCCCCTGATAACGCGGCTGGTTGAGCACGAAGTCGGGGTTGAGCGGACGCTGGCTCGCATCCTGCCCCGGGTACCCCTCGTCGAGATAACGCAGCTCGTCGAACAGGTTGGGACCGAAGCCGGTGCGCTTGATCGACTTCAGGAACTGCTTGGGAATGATCAGGTCGGTATCGACGTTGGCCCGGTCGAGCGGCGCCACCAGGCCCTGGTGCTGTTTCAGTGCGTGCATGGCTCAGGCCTCCTCGGGCTGACGGTTGAATTCACGGACATCGACGAAGTGCCCGGCCAGGGCGGCGGCAGCGGCCATCGCCGGACTGACCAGGTGCGTGCGACCGCCGTAGCCCTGGCGCCCCTCGAAGTTGCGGTTCGAGGTCGAGGCACAGTGCTCGCCCGGCTCCAGCTTGTCGGCGTTCATCGCCAGGCACATCGAGCAGCCCGGCTCGCGCCATTCGAAGCCGGCCTCGATGAAGACCTTGTCGAGCCCCTCGGCCTCGGCCTGGCGCTTGACCAGGCCCGAGCCCGGCACCACCATCGCCAGCTTGACCGAGTCGGCCACCCTGCCGCCGCGTGCCACCCGGGCCGCCTCGCGCAGGTCCTCGATGCGCGAGTTGGTGCAGGAGCCGATGAACACCTTGTCGAGACGGATGTCGGTGATCTTCTGGCACGGCGCGAGGCCCATGTACTCAAGCGCCCGGGTGATGCCGCCGCGCACGGTTTCATCGTCTTGCGCGGCGGGATCGGGCACCTCGCCGGTCACCGGCGCGACCATCTCGGGGCTGGTGCCCCAGGTCACCTGCGGGGCGATCTCGGCGGCGTCGAGCACCACCTCCTTGTCGAACACCGCATCGGTGTCGGAGACCAGCTCGCGCCAGTCGGCCACCGCGGCGTCCCAGAGGTCGGCGCCGGGCGCGTAGGGACGCTCGCGCAGGTACTCGATGGTGGTGTCGTCGACGCCCACCAGGCCGACGCGGGCGCCGGCCTCGATGGCCATGTTGCAGATGGTCATGCGGCCTTCCATCGACAGCTCGCGGATCGCGCTGCCGGCAAACTCGATGGCGTAGCCGGTACCGCCGGCGGTGCCGATGCGGCCGATCACCGCCAGCACGATGTCCTTGGCGGTGACGCCGTCGCCCAGCTCGCCCTCGACGCGCACGCGCAGGTTCTTCATCTTCTGGGCGATCAGGCACTGGGTGGCCAGCACGTGCTCGACCTCGGAAGTGCCGATGCCGTGGGCCAGCGCCGCGAAGGCGCCATGGGTCGCGGTGTGCGAGTCACCGCAGACCACGGTCATGCCGGGGAGCGTGGCGCCCTGCTCGGGACCGACCACGTGGACGATGCCCTGGCGGGCGTCGTTGATGCGGAACTCCTCGATGCCGAAGCTCTCGCAGTTGTCATCGAGCGTCTGGACCTGGATCAGCGACACCGGGTCCTTGATGCCGGCGTTGCCCTCGGCACGCTCGAGCACGGTGGTCGGCACGTTGTGGTCCGGGGTGGCCAGGTTGGCGTCGAGGCGCCACGGGGTGCGGCCGGCCAGGCGCAGCCCCTCGAAGGCCTGCGGCGAGGTCACCTCGTGCAGCAGGTGACGGTCGATGTAGATCAGCGCGCTGCCGTCGTCGCGCTGCTTGACCAGATGCTGCGACCACAATTTGTCGTAAAGGGTCTGACCTGCCATGAAACTCCTCCAGCGTGCTCGATGAGCCTTGCATCACGGGGCCTGACGCGCCCGTGGGCGACGTGTCGGCTTGCCTTGTCTGTGTTCACAGACTAAGAAGTTGCCCGCATGAAAGCAATTCATGTTATTTATTCTTCGGATTCCATAAAGGAATAGGAGGAAGGCGCCATCATGGACACGCAAAGCCTGCAGGCCTTCGTCGCCGTCGCCGACCGGGAATCCTTCTCGCTGGCGGCCGAGGCGCTGTTTCTCACCCAGCCGGCGGTCAGCAAGCGCATCGCCGCCCTCGAGGACCAGGTCGGCTCGCGGCTGTTCGACCGCATCGGGCGGCGCGTCACCCTGACCGAGGCCGGCCGGCTGCTGCTGCCCCGGGCCCGCGAGATCCTGGTGATGGTCGACGACAGCCACCGGGCGCTGGCCAACCTGTCCGGCGATGTCGGCGGCAGCCTGACGCTGGCCACCAGCCACCATATCGGCCTGCACCGCCTGCCGCCGCTGCTCAAGACCTACACCCGGGCCCACCCGGAGGTGCGCCTGGATCTGCGCTTCCTGGACTCGGAACAGGCCTATCAGGGCGTGCTGGATGGCGAGCTGGAGCTGGCCGTGGTGACCCTGGCCCCCTCGCCCGACCCGCGACTGACCGTGGTGCCGGTATGGATCGACACCCTGCACTTCGTCTGCGGAAAGGACCATCCCCTGGCCGGGAGCGCGTCGCTGCCGCTGAATGCCCTCACCGACCACGATGCCGTGCTGCCGGGGCCGCTGACCTTCACCCGCGGCATCGTCGTCGATACCTTTGCCCGCGAGGGGCTGCAGGTCCGCGTGGCGCTGTCGACCAACTATCTGGAAACACTGAAGATGATGGTCGCCATCGGCCTGGGCTGGAGCGTGCTGCCGGCCTCGATGATCGACGGTGACCTGCACGTGCTGCCGATTCCGCACCGCCCCATCGAGCGGCCGCTGGGCTACCTGTTTCACAAGAGCCGCACCCTGTCCAACGCGGCTCGCTCGATGATCGCCATGCTCGACGAAGCCCGAACGCACGACGCCCGCCGACGTCGGTGACGGGCGGGCGTCGCGTGCTCGCTGGGCTCGGCGTCAGTCGTCGACGCCCTGCTCGGCCAGCACCTCGGGAATGCTCTGCCTCACGTAGCGCCCGGGCGCCGGCTCGATGGGTGCGAGCTCGCCGTCGCCGGGCAGACGGGCCGCTACCATGCGCTCGGGGTCGGCGTACTTGTTGTCGATCATCCAGGCCTGCCAGTGCGGCCACCAGGATCCCTCGTGCTGGGTGGCCCCCGCGAACCATTCCTCCGGCGTGTCCGGCAGGGAATCATTGGTCCAGTAGCCGTACTTGTTCTTGCTCGGCGGGTTGACGATCCCGGCGATGTGGCCGGATCCGCCGAGCACGAAGGTCACCGGCCCCTTGGGATACCGGGTGCCGTAGTAGGTGGAGGTCCACTTGGCGATGTGGTCGTCGCGGGCCGACACGAAGTAGCTGGGGGTGGCGATCTTGCGCAGGTCGATGCGGACGCCGTCGAGCTCGATGCCGCCGGGCTCGATCAGGCGGTTGTCCAGATACATGTGACGCAGGTACCAGCCATGGGTCGCCGCCGGCAGGTTGGTGCCGTCGGTGTTCCAGTAGAGCAGGTCGAAGGCGGCGGGTGTCTCGCCCTTGAGGTAGTTGTTGACGTAGAAGGACCAGAACAGGTCATTCTCGCGCAGCAGGTTGAAGCTGAAGGCCATCACCCGGCCGTCCAGATAACCGTCGGCCTCGAGCTGGCGCTCGATGCCCTCGAGAACCGGCTCGTTGATGAACACGCCGATCTCGCCGGGATCGCTGAAGTCCTGCAGCGTGGCCATGTAGGTTACCGAGCGGACCTTGCGGCCACGCCGGGTGCTGGTCAGGTAGGCCAGCGTGGTCGCGGCCAGGGTACCGCCCACGCAGTAGCTGAGCAGGTTCACCGACTTCTCGCCGCAGGCCTGCTCAATCGCTCCCATGGCGGCGATCGGCCCCGACTGCATGTAGTCGGCCCAGGTCAGGTCACGCTGCTCGGGCCCGGGATTGCGCCAGGAGATCAGGAACACCGTGTGGCCCTGATCCACCAGCCACTTCATCAGCGAATTGTCCTGACGAAGATCGAGGATGTAGTACTTGTTGATCCAGGGCGGGATCACCAGCAGCGGCGTCTTGAACACCTGCTCGGTGGTGGGGGCGTACTGGATGAGCTGAATCAGCTCGTTCTCGTAGATCACCTCGCCGGGCGTGACCGCGATATTGCCGCCCACCTCGAAGGCCTCGCGATCGGTCATCGCCACGTTGACGCCCTCGGCCGAGTTGGCCAGATCGTCACGCAGCCGGGAAAGCCCATCGGCCAGGTTCTGGCCACGGGTCTCCTGGGTCAGGCGCATCACCTCGGGATTGGTGGCGATGAAGTTGCTCGGCGCCAGGGCGCTGACGATCTGCCGGGCATAGAAGCTCAGGCTCTGCCGGCGCGACTCGGGCAGGTCATCGGTGGCGGCCAGCAGCTGATCGACATAGCGCGAGAACAGCAGGTACTGCTGCAGGACGTGGCGATAGTAGGGATCGCGCTGCCAGGCATCGTCCCGGAAGCGGCGATCCCGGGCGTCGGGCTCGACCACCGGCTCTCCCGGTTCGCCGCTCAGGTCGCCGACGGCCTGCTGCCAGAGCCGCAGCTGGTCCTGGAACCACTGCTGTTGCGTACTCTGCAGCGCATCGGGGCGCAGCGCCAGCGCCTCGATACCAGCCAGCAGGCTGCGCTGCATGTCGCTGTACACGGCGGCCGCTGCATCGCTCGGCCAGATCCGGGTCAGCATCTCCTGCAGCAGACTGTGATAATCCTGGCCGATGGACTCGAGCCGTGCGGCCAGCTCCGGATCGACGGACACATCCAGATCGTTGGGCAACTCCGAGGTCATAGCCCCTCCTTCGACACCCTCACCCCACGCTGACGACCCGGCTACCGCCATGAGCGGTACCCGAGTCGCCGTCTTCCTCTACCCGCTCCACTCGGACCGGGCAAGACATTTCATGTACGCCGACAGGTCAGCTCGACTTGCCGCGCGAGGCCTGACTGCTGGACCGGGCCGGCTGGGCACTGTCCTTTTCCTTCTCCTTGCCGGCTGTCGCAGAGGCGCCCGTCGACTGTCCGGCGGCCTGACCTGTCGTCTTCTCGGCAGCCTGGGTGGCCTGGCCTGCCGCCTTCTCGGCGGTCTGCGTGGCCTGGTCTGCGGCTTCCGTGGCCGCCGCGGAGAGTTCGCCGAAGGCGGACTCGAGCTGCGAGCGGAACGTCAGGCTCAGCTCGGTCATCGCCCGGGCGTCCTCGATCATCTGCCGGGACAGCTCGTTCATCAGTTCGGCCTGACGCGCGGCGAAGTCACGCATGTCGTCGGCGTTCTGCACGTCCGCCGCCGCCCGCATGCGCTCGGTGCCCATCTGGGTATAGCGCTTCATGGACTCGAGCTGCTGCTGGGTCAGCTTTTCCAGGTTGTTCAGCATCAGCCCGTTGAGCTTGCGCATGGGCTCGAACAGGCGTTGTGTCTGGTCGGTGAAGGCATCGAACATCGGATCCTGTGGCATCACGCATTCCTCCCTTTGGAAACGGCGTGGAGATGACAATAGCGCACTTTTGCTGCAGTGCAAAAAAATACTGCACCGCGCCCTGTCCGGCAACCGCTTGCCGAATCACTCCTTGGGGCGGCGAGACTGACGCGAGGTGGCCCGGGCGCTGCCTTCCTTCTCCCGGGACGGCTCCCGGGACGATGCGGCACTCTCGTCCCCCGACGACCCCGCGGACTCGGGGCGCGCGCTGCCGGCGCGACGCAGCAGGTCGAGCATCATCTGCTGGTAGTTGCCGAAATGGCTCATCCCCTGAGTCACCCCCTGCTGGAAGAAGGGCTGCATCAGGCTCCAGGGATCGTAGCCATCGACCCCGGCTTCCATCTGCTCCTGAATGCGCGCGAGCATCTCGCGCTGAAAGGCATCGACATCGGGCAGCCCCAGCGCCTGGCGAAACTCGGCGGGGGTCAGGTCGAATTCGACATTGATCTTCATGGCATGACTCGGTCGCTTCGGATTGCCCTGAGTGTAGCAGGCTCGCCACGGCGGTTGGCGCGCGACCGAATGGCGTATAACGGGAAGAGGGTCGGGAGCGGACCCGGTCGCACGACCGGGTCCGGCCATCGTTCAGCGCAGGCGGGGGGTGGCGACCTCGACATCCAGGTTCTGGGCCCGATGGCGCAGCAGGTGATCCATCAGCGTCAGAGCCATCATCGCCTCGGCGATCGGCGTGGCGCGAATCCCCACACAGGGATCGTGGCGCCCCTTGGTGACCACCTCGACGGGATTGCCGTCGACATCGATCGAGCGGCCGGGCACGGTGATGCTCGAGGTGGGCTTGAGCGCGAGATGAGCGATCAGCGTCTGCCCCGAGCTGATGCCGCCCAGCACCCCGCCGGCGTGGTTGGAGAGAAAGCCCCCGGGAGTCATCTCGTCGCGATGCTCGCTGCCGCGCTGGCTGACCGAGGCGAAGCCGTCGCCGAACTCGACCCCCTTGACGGCGTTGATGCTCATCAACCCGTGGGCCAGCTCCGCGTCCAGGCGATCGAACACCGGCTCGCCGAGCCCCACCGGCACCCCTTCGGCGACCACGCTGATCCGCGCGCCCACCGAGTCCTGGTCACGACGCAGCTGGTCCATGAAGGCCTCGAGCTCGGGCACCCGTTCCGGGTCCGGGCAGAAGAAGGCGTTGTCATCGACGGCCTCCCAGCTCTTGAAGTCGAGGGTGATGGGGCCGAGCTGGCTCATGTAGCCACGCACCACGATCCCCCGGCTGGCCAGGTACTTCCTGGCGATGGCCCCGGCGGCGACGCGCATCGCCGTCTCGCGGGCGCTGGAGCGGCCACCGCCCCGGTAGTCGCGCCGGCCGTACTTGTGATGGTAGGTGTAGTCGGCGTGGGCCGGGCGAAAGCGATCCTTGATCTCGGAGTAGTCCCTGGAACGCTGGTCGGTATTCTCGATCAGCAGGCCGATCGCCGTGCCGGTGGTCTCGCCGTCGAAGACCCCGGAGAGGATGCGCACCTGATCCGGCTCGCGACGCTGGGTGGTATGGCGCGACGTGCCCGGCCGCCGGCGATCGAGGTCGCGCTGCAGGTCGGCCTCGCTGAGGGGCAGGCCCGGCGGGCAGCCGTCGACGATCGCGCCCAGCGCCGGGCCGTGGCTTTCGCCGAAGGTGGTGACGGTAAACAGCTTGCCGTAGGTGTTGCCGGACATTCAGCGTTCCTCGCAATCGATCAGACGAAACAGGCGGCGTGGTCGTCGAGTTCCCGGGCGGTCAGCGCGAACACGCCGTGCCCGCCCCGCTCGAACTCCAGCCACAGAAACGGCACCTCGGGATAGGCGGCCTCGAGGTGCGCATCGGAGTTGCCCACCTCGACGATCAGCACGCCCTCGTCGGTGAGATGCTCCCGCGCCTCGCGCAGCAGACGACGCACGATGTCCAGGCCATCCGTGCCGGCGCCCAGCGCCAGGGCGGGTTCATGCCGGAACTCGGCGGGCATGGCGGCCAGATCGCGGGCATCCACATAGGGCGGGTTGGCGACGATCAGGTCGTAGCGCTGCCCGGCCAGGCCCTCGAACAGGTCCGAGGCCACGGCGCGCACCCGCGCGCCCACGTCGTGACGGGTGATGTTGACCTTGGCCACGGCCAGCGCCTCGGGGCTGATGTCGGCCAGGTCGACCTCGGCGGTCGGCAGGTGCAGCGCGGTGGCGATGCCGATGCAGCCCGACCCGGTGCACAGATCCAGCACCCGTGCCGGCGGCTGCTCGGGGAACCAGGCCGCGAAGTCGTGCTCGATCAGCTCGGCGATCGGCGAGCGCGGAATCAGCACGCGCTCGTCCACCGTGAAGGGGTAGCCGGCGAAGAACGCCTCGCCCAGCAGGTAGGGCAAGGGCGTGCGGGTCTCGATGCGCGAACGCACCAGCGCCACGATCCGCGCCCGCTCCACGTCCAGCAGCCGGGCGTCGAGGACCGCGGGATCGACATCCCAGGGCAGGTGCAGCGCCCCCAGCACCAGCGCCACCGCCTCGTCCCAGGCACTGGCCGTGCCATGACCGAAATGCAGCCGGCCGACATGAAACTCGCTGGTCGCCCAGCGCAGGCAGTCGCGCAGGGTCAGCAGCTGGTCGGCCAGGCGCTGGTCGTCCAGCGTCAGGGTGGAAGCGGCGGGGAGCGGGGAAACAGCCACGGAATAGAACCTGTCGGGGTGCCAAGAGTGAACGGCGATTGTAACCGCCCGCCGGCGCGCTTCACAGTCGCGTGTCAGCCGCTATACTGGAGCGCCGTTCGAGCAACCGTTCCCCCGGCTGGAAAGAGAGGGTCGCATGAGCCGTCGACGCGGCACGCCAGATGAAGAGGTATCGCTGTTTCGCCAGGCCCTGCAGGAGGCCGGTGTCCAGCGCCTGTTCAGCGATCGCGCCGACCCCGGCACGCCGCGTCGCGACGATCCGCAACGGCTGGCCGCGCGCCGCGATGCCGCCGTCTCCGCCGCGACCGATGCCGGCCACAGCCGCACCAGCGACGGGCGCGTGGAGCCGCTGCGCCCCAGCACGCCGCTCGACTTCGCCGTGCCCGACCTGCCCTACCGCACCCACAGTGCCCTGAAACGCGGCCGCATCGCCTGGGAAGCCGGCCTCGACCTGCACGGCTACACGCTCGAGGAGGCCCGGGCACAGCTCGAGCAGTTCCTCCACGATGCCCGCCATCAGCGGCAGCGCTGCGTGCTGGTGGTCCACGGCAAGGCCTGGACCGGCATGGCCGACTACCCGGTGATCAAGAGCCACGTCAACGCCTGGCTGCGCGAGTGGCCGAGCGTGCTGGCATTCTGCTCGGCCACCGATGCCGACGGCGGCACCGGCGCGGTCTATGTCCTGCTGCGCCGCCGCGGCGGCGAGTGATCGCCGTCAGTTGGCCGGCTTGCCGGTGGGCGGCTCGCTGACCATCACCTGCCCGCCCTGGGCATGTCCGTAGCCGGGGCGTTCGTAGCGATCCAGCGCCTGGGCAGCCAGATGCCGCCCCAGACAGATCAGCGCATTGGCACGATGAAACTCGTAGGCGCCGCAGACCGTCTTGGGAATCTCCACCAGCACGTCCGGCGGGTAGCCGGCCACCTTGTACTTGGCCAGCGCCGCCTGGGTGATCTCGAAGGAGGTGAGCATGATATCGAGCTTGCCCCAGGCCCGCACGCTGTCGCGTCCCGGCGGCGCCTTCTCCTCGTCCCAGCTCGCTTCGCTGCCATTGCCGTTGCCGAACATCTTCTGGGCCCGGTCGCGCACGCCGTTGAACCACTCGCCGAGCCCCCGGCCCTCGGCCTCCAGCCGCGCCTCGCGCTCGCGTTCCTCGGCCGCCTCGTCGTCGGGCAGCAGCTCCTCGAGCGAGACGGGCTGGTGGGTCTGCGCCGTGGCATTGACCGCCAGGATCAGGTCGGCGTGCGAGGCCACGGTGGGAATGATCGGCAACGGATTGAGCAGCCCGCCGTCGACCAGCACCTGGTCGCCCTGATGCACGGGGGTGATCAGGCCGGGCACGGCCATGGAGGCACGGATCGCCCGCAGCAGCGAGCCCGTCTGGAACCAGACCTCGCGCTGACGCTTCAGGTCGGTGGCCACCGCGGTGAAGGGAATCGGCAGGTCCTCGATCTCGCGCTCGCCGATCAGGCCGCCGAGCCGGGCCATCACCTTGCTGGCCCGCATCGCGCCCATCGGGCTCCAGGTCACGTCCACCAGGCGCAGCACGTCGAAGTAGTCCAGCTGAGTGACCCATTCCCGATACCCCTCCAGCTGACCGGCCGCATGGACGCCACCGATCACCGCGCCCATCGAGCAGCCGGCGATGGCCACGATCTCGTAGCCGCGCCGTTCCAGCTCGTCGATGACGCCGATATGCGCATAGCCCCGGGCGCCTCCGCTGCCCAGCACCAGTGCGACACGCTTGCTCATGACCGCCTCCTGCCAGCTGCTCAGGGCGACGCCACGATCGAGTCGATGATGGCCGCGGCGACGGCATCGACTCGCTCCGGCTCCAGGTGCAGGTGATGGCCGCCCGGCATCACGCACCGTGTCAGGCTCGTCACGGCCTCCCGCGCCCGGCGCGCGAAGGCCCGCTCCGCCAGTATGCCGCGATCGCCCTCGATCAGCAGCACCGGCGCCTCGATGCTCGCCAGCAGCCCCAGCGCCTGCCCGGGACTGAAGCGCACCAGCGAGGGGCGCATCAGCCGTGAATCGGTGCGCAGCCGATAGCCGCCCTCGGTCAGCGGCGCCAGATTGCGCGCGACCAGCGGCTGCGCCGTCGCCGCATCGATGGGCGTCACGCCGCCGGCGACCCGTGCCGCCACGGCCTCGTCGAGTCCGGCGTAGGCGGGCACGCCCCGGGGCGGCCGGCGATGCCCCAGCAGCCCGCGACGCAACTGGTCGGCGGTGGCCTCGTCCGGCGTGGTCAGGGTGCCCAGGCCATCGAGCAGGATCAGCCGCGTGACCTTCTCGGGCAGGGCCGCCGCCATCAGCCCGGCGACCCCGGCCCCCATGGAATGCCCGACCAGCACGGCGGACTCGAGCGTCAGATCGGCCATGGCATCGAGCACATCGTGCAGGTAGTCCCAGATGGCATAGTCGCTCCCCGCCGGGTGATGGCGGGAGTGGCCGTGCCCGGAGAAGTCGAGGGCGACGAGCCGGATGTCCAAGGCCTCGGCCAGGCGAGGGGCGAGCCGCGTGAAACTGGCCGCATTGTCCAGCCAGCCATGCAGGGCCAGCCACACGGGCGCGCCGTCGCGACCCCAGCTCAACGCCGCCAGGCGGCCGTCGGCCAGACTCAATTCCTCGCAGATCATGGCATTCTCTCAGTCGGCAGTACACGATCGTCGAGGCCGCGTCACGCCGCTGGAAAGCGCTGGTGACGGGCGTCGACTGGGTTTAGCAGGCTATCGGGTTTATCATGGGCATGCCAGCGCACGCGCCGGCCCCTCGTCGTTTTCGCATCCACCCAGGAGTGCATCGTGCCCCGAGCCCCCCGCCCTACCCGCCTGCGCAATACCCTGTTCATCGCCACCGTCACGGCAGCCCTGATCGTCGGCTTCTGGCTGGTTCGCTAGGAGGCGGCTCGATGAATCTTCTCGGGGTCTTCCTGCACACCCTCGATGTCACCCTTCCGGTCTTCGCCATGGTCTTCCTGGGCGTACTGTTCAAGCGCATCGGCTGGATCGACGCCCAGTTCGTCTCCACCGCCTCGACGCTGGTGTTCAAGGCCACCATGCCGACGCTGATCTTTTTGAGTATCGTCCGCGCCGACCTGGATGTCGCCTTCAAGCCGGACGTGATTCTCTATTTCCTGGGATTCTCGGCGTTCAGCTTCTTCCTGGCCTGGGGCTGGGCCATCCTGCGCTGCCCGTTCGCCGATCGCGGCGTGTTCGCCCAGGGTGCCTTCCGCGGCAACTGCGGCATCGTCGGCCTGGCGCTCGCCGCCAGCCAGTACGGCGACTACGGCCTGTCGCTGGGCGGCATCCTCGCCGGCGGCATCATCATCGTCTACAACGTGCTGGCGGCGGCGATCCTCGCCTACTACAGCGCCAGCGCGAAATCCGGGATCGGCTCGATCCTCAAGCACATCGCCAGGAATCCGTTGATCCTGAGCGTCCTGCTGGCCATTCCCTTCGCCTATTTCGGCATCGACCTGCCCTCCTGGCTGATGACCTCCGGCGACTACTTCGGCGCCATGTCGCTGCCCCTAGCCCTGATATGCATCGGCGGCACCCTGTCGTTCACGTCGGTCAAGCGCGGCAGCCGCCTGGCGCTGGACGCCAGCCTCTGGAAGATCGTGTGGATCCCCCTGCTCGGGGTGCTCGGCGCCCTGGCCCTGGGCTTCCGCGGCGCCGAACTGGGCATCCTGTTCCTGTTCCTGGGCAGCCCCGGCGCCGCCGCCAGCTTCGTGATGGCCAAGGCGGTGAACGGCAACGCCCAGCTCGCCGCCAACGTCATCGTCATCACCACCCTGGCGTCGCTGTTCACCATCAGCGCGGGCGTCTTCCTGCTCAAGGCCGCCGGCCTGATCTGAGCCCGGCCCGGCCACCGGATTGCGTTGAAAAGGCCATTGCCCGATTTCGCATCCAGCAGCCACACTGGGAGTGTCATTGGTGGATACTCTCGCAAGCCGCAAGGAGCACAGGCATGTTCAAGAAGATCCTGGTGCCAGTGGATCTCGCCCATTTCGACGTGATCGAGCCCTCGCTGCAGGTGGTCGCCGACCAGGCCAAGTTCTACGATGCGGAAGTCTGTTACGTGGCGGTCGCCGCCAACACCCCGGGGGCCGTGGCGCGCACCCCCGAGGAGCATCAGCAGAAACTCGACGCGTTCGCGCAGGAGCGCGCCGAGGTGCATGGCCAGCCGGTCAGCACGCGCCTCATCATCTGCCCGGACCCCATCGCCGACCTGGACGACCGGCTGATCGACGCCATCGACGAATCCGGGGCCGACCTGGTGATCATGCCGACGCACCCGCCGAAGCATCTGGATGTGGTGATCCCCTCCCACGGCGGCAAGGTCGCCACCCATACCCGGGCTTCGGTGTTTCTGGTACGCCCTCCCCGGGACTGAAGCCGGCGACGCGCCCCCGGAACAGCGACGGGACGGCCGAAGCCGTCCCGTCGAGGTCATGGTGGCTCGGCGGCTCAAGCGCCGCTCTCGCGGGTCTTGTCATGATTCCAGACCGGTTCCAGGCGCTGGCTGGACGACGGATTGATGGCCCGGATCTCGCCGCGGGTGCCGCGCACCGCCTGCTGGCCGATGAGTTGCCTGCCTTCCAGGGTCATGAGCCTCTCCCGTGTCGGTGAAAAATGAAGGTCATTGGCGATAGGAGGCGTAGTTGTCGCGAGCCCGCGTCAGGTGATAGCGCATGGCCTCGCGGGCTGCCTCGACCCGCCGCGCGAGGATCGCGTCGAGAATCTCGGCGTGCTCCTCGCCGACCCGCTCGAGATAGCGTCGCGTGGCCTCGACATCCAGCTCGACGTCCAGCAGCTTGGCCCGGGGAATCGCCCCCTGGTCGAACTGCTCGTAGAAGGTGGCGAAGGCCGGATTGTGCGTGGCGCGGGCGATCGCGAAATGAAACACGAAGTCTTCCTCGCGTGCCTGGGAGTTGTCCCGGCATGCCGTCACGAAAGCCTGATGCGCCACCTCGAGGCGACGGCGATCCTCGGCATCGTGACGGGCCGCCGCCAGGGCCGCCGCCTCGGGTTCCAGCGTCAGGCGCAGCTCCAGGATATGCAGGATGTCCTCGACGGTGGTCAGGCTGATGCGCTTGGCCGGCAACGCCTCGAGCGGCGTCGCACGCAGCACCCGGGTGCCGATGCCGCGCCGCGTCTCGACCAGCCCCAGCGACTTGAGATGCGTGATCGCCTCGCGGACCACGGTGCGGCTGACCCCGAACATCTCGCACAGGGCATTCTCCGGCGGCAGCTTGTCGCCGACGGCGATGCGCTGCTCGCGGATCAGCTGCTCCAGCTGCTTCGAGACCTGGCCCGAAAGACTGCCCGACTGCGAGACACGTGAGACACCGAGCTGATTCATTGCTTGTTCCATTGCCTGTACCGGATTCCAACCCCTGTCATCTGCTCTGCCCGACCCGACCGGGAACGCTGTCCCCCGGTTGCCCAGATCCGACGCCCCAGTATCGCATGTCAGGCACCGCTGCCGTTGTCCATCACCCGGTCTTCCAGGGCTCCCCTGACCCGCCACCCGGTTGCTTCAGGCATCATCGGGATGCCCCGCCGCGGCGAACTTGCCGCCCTGGTAGACAACGACCGGGTCCTGCGGGTCCAGGCCGGTGTCCCGGGCCTCGACCTGCGCGCGCCAGGGCTCCGAGCTGTCCCGAGGGCGCCAGCCGAGGAAGCTCGACTTGCGGTTGTCCCACCACGTCTCGCTGTTGTCCGAGACCCCGTAGATCACCGTATTGCCCAGCTTCGGCGTGCAGAAGGCGCGCTGCAGCAGGGCCACGAAGTCATCGACACTCATCCAGGTGGCCATCATCCGCGTATCCGCGGGTTTGGGGAAACAGGAACCGATGCGCACGCTCAGCGTCTCGACCTCGAACTTGTCGAAATACAGGCTGGCCAGATCCTCGCCGAAGCACTTGGAAACGCCATACAGTGAATCGGGCCGGTGCGGCACCTCGGTGTCGAGGGTCTGCGTGCGCGGGTAGAAGCCGATAGCGTGGTTGGAGCTGGCGAACACGATGCGGGGCCGGCCGGCATGACGAGCCGCCTCGTAGAGGTTGTACGTGCCGACGATGTTGGCCTGCAGGATGTTCGCCCAGGGCTTCTCGACGGACATTCCGCCCAGGTGCACGACCGCCTCGCAGCCCTCGACCAGCGAGCGCACGGCCGACGCCTCGGCCAGATCGCAGGCCACGGCCTCCTCGTGCTCGCCGAGGGGGTCCACCTCGACGATGTCGGAGACCCGCACCCGCCTCGCCAGGCGATGCAGGTGCGGACGGATGGCCTTGCCGACGCCGCCGGCGGCCCCCGTGACAAGAATTCGCTTGAGCATGTTTCCTCCTTGCAACTCGGTCAGGAAAGCGGCCGGTACCCACCGACCGACGGATCATTCGAAGCCGTACAGGGCCGCCGGATTGTCGACCAGGATCCGCTGCCGAGCCTCGGCATCGGCCCAGTCCAGCAGTATGTCCAGCTGTTCGGCATCATCGGGATACTCGGCGCGGGGTACTCCGACATGCGGCCAGTTGCTGCCCCAGATCACCCGCTCCGGCGCGTGGCGAATGATCCGGCGGGCAATGGCGCCCACATCCGCGTAGTCGGGCCCGCCGGTGACGCTCGCCTCGTAGCCGCCGCAGATCTTGAACCAGGCGTTGCCGCGATCCAGCAGCCGAACGATGGCGTCGACGCGGTAGTCGTCGGCGGGTACCGGTGGCATGAACTTGCCGATGTGATCGATGATGTAGTCGCCCTCGAGACGCTCGAGGCCGTCCCGGTAGGTATCCAGGTGACGGCCGTTGAACTGCACCATCAGGTGCCAGCCGAAGGGCCGGATACGCCGCTCGACGGCGGGCATGTCGGCATGGGTGACGGCGCCGCCGGGCAGGTTCATGACCCGCGCTCCGCGCACTCCCCGGTCGTGCCAGTCACGCAGCTGGGTCGACGGAGTCTCGGGCGTGACCGCCGCCACGCCGCGAGCCGTCTCGCCCAGCCGGTCGAGCGAGGCCAGCAGGGCACCGTTGTCCTGCTGATAGGCATTGGACTGGGTCACCACCACCCGCTCGAGTCCCAGGCGCTGCTGGACACGCCGGTAGTCCTCGACGGTGCCCAGCTCGGCGATGGCGGGCCCGCCGGGCCGGGAGGGAAAGCCCGGCGGATAGAGGTGAATGTGGCAGTCGGTCGCCCCGGCCGGCGCCGTCAGCCGGGGTGGCGGCCCGTCCAGGGGCCGGGTATTGGCGGGAATCGCGATCACCGTCAGGCCTCCTTCAGCGCGTGCCGGCGCAGCGCATCGTGGTTGATCTCGATGCCCAGCCCCGGGCCGTCGGGGATCGTGACCACGCCCTCGACATGCTCGAGGGGCGAGGTCACCACCGCCTGACGGAAGGGGTTGCGGGTGCGATCGAACTCGAGAATCGGCTCGATAGGCCGGCGCCGCGGCGGGTTGGGCGGCAGCGCCGCCAGGAACTGGAGGCCCGCGGCGATGGCCACCGCCGTTCCCCAGACATGCGGCACCAGCCGCACGCCGTGCATGGCGGCCATGTCGACGACACGCCGGCTCTCGGAAAACCCGCCGACGCCACAGACATCCGGCTGGATGATATCGACCGCCCGTGATGCCAGCGGCTCCTGCATGGCATAGCGGCCATGCCAGTTCTCGCCGCTGGCCACCGGGACCGGCTGCCCCTGGCGCACGGCACGATAGGTATCGATCTGCTCGGGCAGCACCGGCTCCTCGAACCAGTCGACGCCGAGCTCGGCCGCCCGTCGCCCCACCTCCAGCGCCTCGAGCAGGTCGTAGCCGTGATTGGCGTCGATCATCAGACGGCACTCGGGACCGATCGCCTCGCGGGCGGCGGCGATGACCGCCATGTCTTCCTCGACGCCGAAACCGATCTTGATCTTGACGCCGTGAAAGCCTTCCCGGACGTAGCCGGCGACCTCCTCGGCGACGTCCTGCACCCGGTCGACGCCGTCGCGGCGAAACGAGCCGGTGGCGTAGGCCCGCACGCGGTCACGAAAGCGTCCGCCCAGCAGCTCCGAGACCGACGCGCCGTAGTGCTTGCCCTTGATGTCCCACAGGGCGATGTCGATGCCGCTCAGCGCGGTCATCGTCACGCCGCGCTGCCCCTGGTCGCGCAGCCGGTTGTAGAGTTCGAGCCAGCGCTTCTCGGTCTCCAGCGGGTTGCTGCCGATCAGACCGGCCGCGTAGGCCCGGACGATCACGGCGTTGATCGTCGCCGGGCCCAGGCACTCGCCCCAGTCGACGGTTCCATCCTCGCAGACGATCTCGACGAGACAGTGCTGGCGCCGCTCGAAGCGCATCGAGGCGCTCTCGAAGGCCTGATCGAGCTTGTAGTCGAGAATATGCGTATTTACGGCGGCAATTTTCATGGCACTCGAATTCCTGGTCATGAGTTGTCGGTCAGCCCAGCATGCCGGGTAGCGTCAGGGAGATCGCCGGGATATAGGTCACCAGCATCAGCACGGCGAACAGCGCCAGATAGAACGGCCAGATCGTCTTGACCGCATGCTCGATCTTGACCTTGCCGATCACGCTGCCGACGAACAGGCAAGAGCCGACCGGCGGCGTGCACAGCCCCAGCCCCAGGTTGATCATCATGATGATCCCGAACTGGATGGGGTCCATGCCGAACTGCTCGGCGACCGGCAGGAAGATCGGCGTGCAGATCAGGATCAGCGCCGCCATGTCCATGATCATGCCCAGCCCCAGCAGCAGCAGGTTGAGCAGCAGCAGGATCACGTAGGGATTGTCGGAGATCTTCAGCAGTGCATCACTGAGCAACTCGGGCACGCTGTACAGCGCTAGCAGATAGGAAAACGCCGAGGCACAGCCCACCAGGATCATCACCAGCGACGTCGTGCGCACCGACTGATAGACCGCCTGCTTGAACGGTTCCCAGCGCAGTTCCCGGTAGACCAGGCCGGTAATCACGATGGCGTAGATCGCCCCGAAGGCCCCGGACTCGGTCACCGTGAGAATGCCCGAGAGCACGCCGCCGACGATGATCACGGCGGTGAGCAGGCCCGGCAGCGCCGCCGCGAAGCTGATGATCAGCGCCCGCCAGCCCGGGAACGCTTCCCCGGCATACCCCCGCTTGACCGCCACCACGTAGGCCGCCACCGCCAGGGCCAGGCACATCAGCACCCCCGGCACGATGCCCGCGATGAACAGCTTGGTCACCGAGATGCCACCCCCGGCCGCCACCGCATAGAGAATCATGTTGTGGCTGGGCGGGATCACCACGCCGGCGATGGACGAGGTGACCGTCACGTTGACCGCATAATCCCCGTCATAGCCTTTTTCCTTCATGACCGGGATCAGGATCGAGCCCAGCGCCGAGGTATCGGCGACCGCCGAGCCGGAAATGCCGCCGAACAGCATCGAGGAGGTGACGTTGACCAGGCCGAGCCCGCCGCGGACTCGCCCCACCGCGGCCGATGCCAGGCGCACCAGGCGCGTGGAGATGCCGCCATGCAGCATCAGCTCCCCGGCGAAGATGAAGAAGGGAATCGCCAGCAGCGAGAAGACCGAGATTCCCGAAAGAATGCGCTGAAAGCCGACGAACAGGGGCAGCCCTTCATGGATGAAGGTGACGACCGCCGCCAGCCCCACGGCAAAGGCCACCGGCGCACCGACGATCAACCCCAGAAAGAACACGCCGAAAAGAATCATCAGGCCCATGATGTCACTTCCTCCCGTGCTGCATGAGACGCTGGACGATACTGGTGCCGGAAAAAAGCACCATCAGGGCCCCGCAGATCGCCAGCGGTGCCGCACGCCAGCTCTCGGACAGGCCGATCATGGGGATCGGGCGTCCGATGTTGTCCATGACCAGGATCCCGCCCTGCCAGGCCATGAAACCACCGAAGCTGATCACGAAGAGATCCGCGACATAGCGCATGATGTCACGCGGCAACGCCGGCAGTCCTTCACGGACGAAATCGATGCTCAGGTGGGTATTCTTGCGCACCCCGGCGGCCGCCCCCAGGCAGGTGACATAGACGACGATCAACAGCGAGGACTGCTCCACCCATGTCGGCGTGTCGTTGAGAACGTAGCGGCCGAAAACCAGCCAGCCGAAGGTAATGATCAAGAAAACCAGCAGCACGCCCGAGACGATGATGCACAGGTGGGCGATGCCATCCAGGAGATTGTCGAATGCTGATTGTGGCGCAGACGATGCCTCGCTCTGGTCACTCAATTGGTCGGAGTAGGAGCTCACGATATCCAATCCTCTCAAGGCACCCCGAGTCAGGTCGTGCCCGGGGCGCTTCGTGGGACTAACAGATCATTTCTGTGCAGCTTGAATGTCCGTCACCAGCGATTCCAGATCCGGATTCTGCTTGATGAATTCGTCGTAGATCGGCTGCATCCTGGCCTGGAACGCCGACTTGTCATTCACCTTGTTGATCGTCACGCCGGAATCGAGCACCTTCTGCTTGCTCTTCTCGACACGTTTCTGCCACAGCTGGCGCTGCTCCTTGGCGGCATTCTCGGCAGCCTCACGCACCATCTTCTGGTCTTCGGCAGACAGATCCTCCCAGCTTGACTTGGCGATACACAGACACTCGGGCAGGATCAGGTGCTCGGTCAGCGAGTAGTACTTCGCCACCTCATAGTGACCACTGGACTCGTACGACGGGTAGTTGTTCTCGGCACCGTCGATGACCCCGGTCTTGAGCGCCTGGTAGACGTCGCCATAGGGCATGGGCGTGGCATTCCCGCCGAGCTCGTCGATCATCTGAACGTACAGGTCGTTGTTCATGACGCGGACCTTGAGCCCCTTGGCGTCATCGGGCGTCTTCACCGGGTGATCGGTGTTGTAGAGGCTGCGAGCCCCGGAGCCGAACCAGGACAACGCGATCAGGTTCTTCTTGGCCAGGGCATCGGCGAAGCGGTCGCCTATCTCGCCGTCCATGATCCGATACATGTCGTCCGGACTCTTGAAGATGAACGGCAGCGAGAGCACGTTGGTGGCATTCACGATCGGGCCCATCGGCCCCATGTTGAAGTTGGCGAAGTCCAGGGCGCCGTTGCGAGTCTGCTCGATGGCATCGGGCTGATCACCGAGCACCGCATTGTTGTAGACCTTGGGCTCGATGCGGCCATCGGTCTTCTTGGCGACCTCCTTGGCGAAGTCCTCCAGTGCGATGCTGTTGGGGTAGCCCGGCGGATGGATGTTCCAGCCGCGCCATTGTTCCGCCTGAGCCGGCGAGGCCATCAGCACCATCGCGCCACCCAGCGCGGCGAGAGAAAGCGTGCCCTTCATCTTGAGATTGTTGTTGATCGGCATGACATGACTCCTGTGGCAAAGGAAATTGTCGTTATAGCTGCCTGGCGATACGCACCAGGTTCTCGAGTTGCTTGCATTCATCCTCGTTCGGCATCACCAGAGGCGCGCGCACGCTGCCGGCGGATCGGCCGATAATGGTAGCCCCCTCCTTGATGAGACTGACCGCATAGCCCTTCCGGCGGTCACGCAGGTTGATGAATGGAATGAAGAAGTCGTTGGTGATTCGCTTCACCGTGGCGGAATCGCCCTGGCGCAATGCCCGATAGAACGTGACCGCCAGCTCCGGCACGAAGTTGAACACCGCCGAGGAGTAGGTGTTCACCCCGATCGACAGGTAGGCCTCGGCGAATATCTCGGCAGTCGGTACGCCACCGACATAGACCAGCCGATCGCCCACCGTCTTGACGATCTGGTTGAGCAGCTGCATGTCGCCCTTGCCATCCTTCAGCCCGACCAGGTTCGGGCAGGCATCGGCCAGTTGCTGCACCGCCTCGGCCTCGAGCACGCCATTGCCGCGGTTGTAGTAGATGACGTTGATCGAGGTCGAATCGCAGATGTTGCGCGCGTACTCCACCAGGCCATCCTGCGGGCATTCGGTCAGGTACGGTGGCATCAGCAGGATACCGTCCGCCCCGGCCTCTTCCGCCGCCCTTGCATAAGCCTTGCCGGCGCCGACACTGAGACCGGCACTGGCGATGACCGGCAGCTTGCCGCCCACCGTTTCCACGGCGACGGTGACGACTGCGCGGAACTCGTCGAGCGTCAGGTTGAAGAATTCCCCCGTGCCACCGGCGACGAACACCGCCGACACCTCATGACTGACGAACCATTCCAGCCGCTGACGGTAGCTGTCGCGATCGAAACGCCCCTGCTCGTCGAAATCCGTCACGGGAAAGGAAAGCAGGCCATCACCGACTGCCTGAATGACTGCGTCTCTGGAAAAATTCACGAATTGCCCCTCTTGCCCGACTCGTTGAAGGCGGCACGCTGCAACAGGCCGCCTACTTGTCATACATCATACAGCTGCAAATCTAGAAGCCGGCCGGCTGTATGACAACGTCGACCATGGTCGATGCGACGAAGGGGCAACTCGAGTGGAGAAAGTGCCGCCATGCTGCATGGCAGCCAGCAAGCCAAGGGCAAGGCGCTTACAAGGAGCGGAATTGTGAGCACGGCAAGAGAACCCGGGACACGCCCAGGCACAGGACACTGCCTCGAAGCGTCGCCGACGGACGCAAGACCGTCAGTCGAAATCGGCCGGGTGACGAAACGCCCGGAGTTCGGCACAACCGGCCGCCCAGACCTCGGCTTCCAGGGCGGCGATGGCCGCGGTGGGCATCGGCAGCGAGCTGCGCCGGTCGCCCTCCACCAGGCGGCCGGTCAGCGCACCGACCAGCGGCATGTGGCTGACCAGCAGGACCGGCGTCTCGTCGGCGGCCTGCTGCAGCCAGTCGATGACCGGCTCGACCGGGTCATCGGGGGTGATGAACTCGAGCGTCTCCCCCGCCACGCCGAGCCGCTCGGCGACGATGGCGGCGGTCTGCCGGGCACGCCGGTAGGGGCTGGCGACGAGTCGCAGCGACCGACGCTGCGGCTCGCTCAGCGAGCCGGCCAGCCAGTCGGCCATGCGCGCCGCCTCGGCACGCCCCTCGGCGGTCAGCTCGCGGGCGGCGTCCGGGTGGCCCGGCGCGGCCTGACCGTGGCGCATGATCCACAGCATCGACATCACGGCCCCTCCTCCTGTTCGCGCTTGGCCTTCACCACCGACTCCCGCGACAGCGTGAACTCGACATCGCTGCTCTGCTCGTTGCGCATCAGCAGGCGCGCCATGTCGCGCGCCGGCACCTGATTGAACAGCACCTGATAGAGCCCTTCGCACAGCGGCATGTAGATCCCCTCGGCGCGGGCCTTGTCACGCACCAGACTGACGGTGTTGACCCCCTCGGCCACCTGGCCCAGTGCGGCGACCGCCTCGTCCAGCGACCGCCCTTCCCCCAGCGCGAAGCCGACGCGGTAGTTGCGTGACAGCTTCGAGGAGCAGGTGACGATCAGGTCGCCGACCCCGGCCAGCCCCAGAAAGGTCATGGGATTGGCTCCCAGTGCGACGGCGAAGCGGCTCATCTCGGCCAGCGCGCGGGTCATCAGCATGCTGCGCGTGTTCTCGCCCATGCCCAGGGCGGCGGCCATGCCGGCGGCGATGGCGTAGATGTTCTTGAGCGCCCCGCCCAGCTCCACCCCGTAGCGGTCGTTGCTGGCATAGACGCGGAAGTAGTCGCAGCCCAGCGCCGTCTGCACCCGGGCCCGCGTCAGCGCGTCGTCGCTGGCCACCACCGTCGCCGTCAGCTGCCGGTCGGCGATCTCGGACGCCAGGTTGGGGCCGGAGAGCACGCCGACATGGGCAAAACCGGTCTCCTCCTCGAGGATCTGGCTCATCAGCTTGAAGCCGTCGGCCTGGATGCCCTTGGTGGTGCTGACCAGGATCTGCTCGGGCCGCAGCCAGGGGCGTGCCTGGCGGACGACCTGCAGGAAGGCCTTGGAGGGAATGGCCACGAAGACCAGCTCCGCGCCGTCGAGCACGGCGGCCAGGTCGGTGTCGGCCACCACGTTCGGGTTGATGGCGAAATCCGGCAGATAGCGCGTATTGCGATGCTCGCGGTTGATGGTGGACACCAGCTCGGCATCACGCAGCCACTGCCGGACTCGGGCACCGTTGTCGGCGGCGATGCTGGCCAACGCCGTGCCGAAACTGCCACCGCCGAGTACCGCCACCTTCGGGCTATCGTCGCTCATCCTCGCTTCCTAGCTGCCACGTTGAGTGACCCCCAGTGTAACGAAAAACGCCCCCTGGCGGGGGCGTCACGTCGGCGGGAGGCTAGTCGATCAACGGTACGAGGCTGTCGATGCTGGACCGGGCGTCGCCATAGAGCATGCGGGTGTTCTCCTTGTAGAACAGCGGGTTCTCGATGCCGGAGTAGCCCGTGCCCTGGCCGCGCTTGCAGACGAAGACCTGCTTGGACTCCCAGACCCGCAGCACCGGCATGCCGGCGATCGGGCTGTTGGGATCCTCCTGGGCGGCCGGATTGACGATGTCGTTGGAGCCGATGACGATCACCACGTCGGTCTCGGCGAAGTCGTCGTTGATCTCGTCCATCTCCATGACGATATCGTAGGGCACCCGGGCCTCGGCGAGCAGCACGTTCATGTGTCCCGGCAGGCGCCCGGCGACCGGGTGGATGCCGAAGCGAACCTCCTTGCCGGCACTGCGCAGCTTGCGGGTAAGCTCGCTGACCGCGTTCTGAGCCTGGGCCACCGCCATGCCGTAGCCCGGCACGATGATCACGCTGTCGGCGTCGTTGAGCGCGCTGGCCACGCCGCCCACGTCGATCGACACCATCTCGCCCTCGATTTCCGCGGCCGGCCCCTGGGTACCGCCGAAGCCACCGAGAATCACGCTGACGAAGTTGCGATTCATCGCCTTGCACATGATGTAGGAGAGGATCGCGCCGGAGGAGCCCACCAGCGCGCCGGTGACGATCAGCAGGTCATTGGAGAGCGTGAAGCCGATCGCCGCCGCCGCCCAGCCGGAGTAGCTGTTGAGCATCGACACCACTACCGGCATGTCGGCGCCGCCGATGCCCATGATCAGGTGATAGCCGATGAAGAAGGCCAGCAGCGCGATCAGCAGCAGCGTCCAGAAGCCGCCCCCGTTGAGGTAGACGATCGCCAGCAGCAGCGACACCAGCGCCGCTCCACCGTTGAGCCAGTGCCCGCCCGGCAGCTTGTGCGGCTTGCTGTTGATCTTGCCGGCCAGCTTGCCGAAGGCCACCACCGAGCCGGTGAAGGTCACCGCGCCGATGAAGATGCCCAGCACGGCTTCCACCTGCAGGAAGGCCAGCTCCGCCGACGTCTTGTGGGCCAGCAGGGCGGCGAAGGCGGACAACCGCTCGGCGCCCTGGTCGGCGAGCTGCATGGCCAGCACCCGGCGCCGCTCGAGGTCGGCGTTGAAGCCGACGAAGACCGCGGCCAGGCCGACGAAGCTGTGCAGCGCCGCCACCAGCTGGGGCATTTCGGTCATCTCGACCTTGCGGGCCAGGTAGGCACCGATCAGCGCCCCGATCAGCATCATCGGCAGCATCCACCAGTAGCCGCCGATGCCCGGCCCCAGGGCCGTGAAGACGACCCCGATCGCCATGCCGACGATGCCGTACCACACCGCCCGCTTGGCCTTCTCCTGGTTGCTCAACCCCCCCAGCGAGAGGATGAACAGTACACTCGCCGCGATCGCCGCGGCAGACACGAATTCTTGTCCCATCATGATCTCGTTTCTCCGCCGCTCAGGATTTCTGGAACATCGCCAGCATGCGGCGCGTCACCAGGAAGCCGCCCACGATGTTGATGCTCGCGATCAGCACCGAGATGCCGGCCAGCAGGCCGACCAGGATACTGCTCGAGCCGATCTGCAGGATCGCCCCCAGGATGATGATGCCGGAGATGGCGTTGGTGACCGCCATCAGCGGGGTGTGCAGCGAATGACTGACGTTCCAGATCACCTGGAAGCCGACGAAGCACGACAGGGCGAAGACGATGAAGTGCTGCATGAAGGACGCCGGCGCTACCAGCCCCAGCAGCCACATCACCACCCCGCCGACGACGAGCATCGTCACCTGACGCTTGGTCTGGGCGAGGAAGGCGGCATGCTCGGCGGCCTTCTTCTCCTCGGGCGTCGGCTCCTTGACCCTGGGCTTGGGCTTGGCGGCGCCGATCGCCTTGACCTTGGGCGGCGGCGGCGGAAAGGTGATCTCGCCCTGATGGGTCACGGTGGTGCCACGAATCACGTCATCCTCCATGTCATGCTGGAGCACCCCGTCCTTGTCGGGCGTCAGGTCAGTCAGCATGTGACGGATGTTGGTGGCATAGAGCAGCGAGGCCTGGGTGGCCATCCGCGACGGGAAGTCGGTGTAGCCGACGACAACCACCCCGTTGTCGGTGACGATGCGCTGGTCGGGGACGGTGAGATCGCAGTTGCCGCCCTTCTCGGCCGCCAGGTCGATGATCACCGAGCCGGGCTTCATCGCCTGGACCATGTCCTCGAGCCACAGCTTGGGCGCCGGCTTGCCCGGGATCAGCGCGGTGGTGATGACGATGTCCACCTCGGCGGCCTGCTCGCGGAACAGCGCCAGCTGCTTTTCGCGGAACTCGGGGCTGGAAGGCTTGGCGTAACCGCCGCTCTCGGCGCCGTCCTGGCTCTCGTCGAAGTCGAGGAACAGGAACTCGGCGCCCATGGACTCGATCTGCTCGGCCACCTCGGGGCGCACGTCGAAGGCACGCACCACCGCTCCCAGGCTGGTCGCCGTACCGATGGCGGCGAGCCCCGCCACCCCGGCGCCGACCACCAGCACCTTGGCCGGCGGCACCTTGCCCGCCGCCGTCACCTGGCCGGTGAAGAAGCGGCCGAACTGGTTGCCCGCCTCGATCACCGCCCGGTAGCCGGCGATGTTGGCGGTGGACGACAGGACATCCATCTTCTGGGCCCGCGAGATGCGCGGCACCATGTCCATGGCCACGACCGT
Source organism: Modicisalibacter tunisiensis (assembly GCF_020148005.1). Classification (GTDB taxonomy): domain Bacteria; phylum Pseudomonadota; class Gammaproteobacteria; order Pseudomonadales; family Halomonadaceae; genus Modicisalibacter; species Modicisalibacter tunisiensis. The sequence goes on from NZ_JAGXFD010000002.1 coordinate 71,101, forward strand.
GGCGCCGCTGGCCTTGCAGCGCTCGAGCATGGCCTCGTTCTGGGCCGGCCAGAAGAACGAGATCAGCGTCTGGTCATTGCGCAGCCATCCGGCCTCGTCCTCGGTCGGTTCGCGCACCTTGATGACCACATCCGCCGCTTGCCACAGCGCCTCGGCCCCTTCCACGACCTCGACGCCCGCCTTGCGATAGGCCGCGTCATCGAAACCGGCGGCCACACCGGCCCCGGCCTCGATGAGGCACTCGTGACCCAGCTTCTGGATGTGCTGGGCGCTTTCGGGCGTCAGCGCGACACGCGCCTCGCCCGGCCTGACTTCTTTGGGTGCACCGACTTTCATGATGCGCTTCCCTCCCCTTGACGATAGTGAGCACGCCGGCGTGTCCCGCTCGAACAGCCGCGCCAGGACGAGCCCGTGACACGACGGCGACGCTTGCCGTTCGGCCGCTCGTTCATCGTGGCCGATCCCTTGCCGGATTCCTGGCGTGTTTGTCAGAACGCGTCGCCATAATTACTCGCCACGACACGGCACCAACTCGAAAAAAATGCGCATGTCGCAGCGGCTTTTTTCCAGTCTTTTGGCAAACGCCGGAAAGATCAATATCTATGTCAAAAAAATCCATCATAATCATGGATTTATGACATCCATAACGCGCCCGTTATGCATTGCACAATAAACAAGCTGTTGATTTGACTGAAAAATCTGGAAATCCCATACCTCGACTTATTCTTATGAACGGCATAAGTCATCCTTTATTGACGCAATCGTCTTATTCTCGAATCGCGCACTCGACGCGCCGGCATCATGAAAACCCGCCGCGGACTCAGTAACCGCGAAGGACCTCGTCGACACTCATTTCATCGACGCCTTCCGCGACCATCAGCGCCATTCCCAGGTCATGAACCATCCCGGATTGCCAGGTGTGACCACCACGATCGATCAGGTCGAAGTCGGCACAGGCGTCCTCCACGGCCGTCACGGAGAAACTCAGGCTGGTGGCGTGACACGCCGTGGCACCGACGCTCCTGGCCGTCGCCACGCCGGCGAGCATCAGCCGCGAGACGCCGCGGCGATGCAGCCAGGTTTCCAGCCCCGTGCCCACGAAGCCGCTTTCGGCATGGCGGGCCAGGACGCGTTCGCCCGGGAGGGGGTCGGCACACGACAGCGGATGCTCGAGGCGGGAAGAGGGCACGCCGTCATCGCACGTCGGGGAAAAGCGGTGCAGATGCACGACGAGTCCATCGCCTCGGCGCCAGCAGGCCAGCAGGGCGGCGACCCGAGCCTCGAGATCGGGATTGCTGCGCTGCCGTGCTCGAGCGCAGCCATCCATCGTCTGCTGCAGGTCGATCAGCAGCAGGGCCGTGCCGCTATCGCGCGCATCGGTGGAACGCTGGAGCAGGGAACGGGACGAGACGGGCATGGCAGAATTCCTGTCGGGCGACATGGCGTCCACACAGCATAGGCGCCCCACCCGTGTTATGCGCGCTCTCGATCCGGCCGCCCGGTCCGGCCCGCTCGGGCTTCACGTCACGAGGAGCAGGACAGGACCACAGGGGGCGCGTCGCGCGGGGGCGGGCTCGTCCAGTCCTCCGCGCCGTCCTCATGGGGCACGAAGGGCACGGCCAGGCGCTCGCGCAGGCGCCGGAGCGGCCCCGGGTCGCCGGCCTCGGCCGCGGCGATGACCTGCTGAAGCGGCCGGTGGCGCAGGATGTAGCAGGGATTCACGGCATCCATGGCACGCTGGCGCGTCTCGGCACTGCGCGACTCCTCCTCGAGACGCGTCCGGTAGGCCTCGAGCCAGGCAACCAGCGCAGGGTCATCGGCGGGAATCTCCAGATGCGCCGCCAGCTGCCGGCGCGACTCGTCATCCCCCCGGTAGGCCCCCAGGGCACGAAACGCCGAGTGGAAGTCGGCCTCATGGCGAGCCAGCAGCGACAGCCAGTCGGCCGCCAGGGTGGCGTCGTCATCCCGGGATTCGGCCAGCCCCAGCCGCGCGCGCATCCGCCGCGCATAGGCCGCCTCCAGCGCCGGCTCGAAGTCATCGAGCCGGTCACGCAGGCGCCCGGCATCGACCAGCGGCGTCAGCGACTGGGCCAGCACCATCAGGTTCCACAGTGCCACCCCCGGCTGGCGATCGTAGGCATAGCGCCCCTCGGCGTCGGTGTGATTGGGCGTCCAGCCGGGCCTGAAGCGCTCCTGGAAGGCATAGGGCCCATAGTCCAGGGTCAGGCCGAGCAGCGACATGTTGTCGGTGTTCATCACCCCGTGCACGAAGCCGTAGGCCTGCCAGGCGGCGATCGTCTCGGCGGTGCGTGCGATGACATCGGCGAACAGCGCCTCGATCGGGTTCTCGGCCTCGGCCAGCGCCGGGCGATGGCGCTCGATCACCTGCTGCAGCAGCCGGCGCATGCCCTCGACATCCCGCTGCTGGTAGAGCCATTCGACATGCCCGAAGCGGGCATGGCTGGGCGCCAGGCGCAGCAGGGTGGCGCCCGGCTCGACCCGCTCGCGCATGACTCGCTCGCCGTTGACCGCCACGGCCAGCGCGGTGGTGGTGGGAATGCCCAGCGCCTGCATCGCCTCGCCGGCCAGATACTCGCGGATCGACGAGCGCAGCACCGCCCGCCCGTCGCCGAAGCGCGAGAACGGCGTCTGTCCGGCCCCCTTGAGGTGCAGGTCGACCGGCCCCTGCCGGGTCATCGCCTCGCCCAGCAGCAGCCCGCGCCCGTCGCCCAGCGCCGGATTGTAGGTACCGAACTGGTGGCCGGTGTACTTCTGGGCGATCGGGCGCATGCCCGGCAGCAGCTCGCGCCCGGCCATCAGGGCGGCCAGGCGCTGCGGCTCGATCGACGCCGGCTCGAGATCGAGCTGGGCGGCCCCCAGCGGGCTGAGGTCGAGCACATGGGTGTCGCGCCAGGCGGTGGGCGCCACCTCGCGGTAGAACGCCTCGGGCAGGCGCGCCCAGCTATTGTCGAAGCGCAGGTCATCAAGGCTCATGGCGGTCACCTCGGTCGGCGAGCATTCACATCCACTCTAATCATCGGACCCGGGCGGGTAAAACCGGCGAGGGCACCGAAAACGACGAACCCGCCCGCCGTGACCGGCGAGCGGGTTTCGGGTGCGGCGTTTCGTGATCGTCAGGCGGTCAACAGGCTGTTGAGGCGCTTGACGTAGGCCGCCGGGTCATCGAGGTGGCCGCCCTCGGCGATGATCGCCTGATCCAGCAGGATGTGCGCCAGGTCGGCGAAACCCTCGCCCTCGGTACCTTCCAGTCGGCTGACCAGCGAGTGCTCGGGGTTGAGCTCGAGGATCGGCTTGACCTCGGGCATCGGCTGGCCGGCGGCCTCCATGATGCGGCGCATCTGGAAGCCCATCTCGTGCTCGGAGAGCACCACGCAGGCCGGCGAATCGGTCAGGCGATGGGTCACGCGGACCTCCTGGACGCTGTCGCCCAGCGCCTCCTTGACACGCTTGACCAGCTCCTCCTTGGCCTTGGCGGTTTCCTCCTGGGCCTGCTTCTCCTCCTCGCCCTCGATCTCGCCGAGGTCCAGATCGCCCTTGGCGACATCGGCGAAGGCCTTGCCGTCGTACTCGGTGAGGTGGCTCATCAGCCACTCGTCGATGCGGTCGTGGAGCAGCAGCACCTCGACGCCCTTCTTGCGGAAGATCTCCAGGTGCGGGCTGTTCTTGGCCGCGTTGAAGCCATCGGCGACGATGTAGTAGATCTTCTGCTGGCCTTCCTTCATGCGCGACACATAGTCGGCCAGCGACTGGTCCTGCACCGCGGTGTCGGTGTGCGTGGTCGAGAAGCGCAGCAGCTCGCTGATCTTGTCGCGGTTGGCGAAGTCCTCCGCCGGGCCTTCCTTGAGCACGCTGCCGAAGGTGTTCCAGAACGTCTGGTAGGCATCCTTGTCCTTGGCCAGCTTCTTGAGCATGTCCAGCGCACGCTTGGTCAGCGCCGACTTCATCTTGTCGACCTGCGGGTCCTTCTGCAGCAGTTCGCGCGAGACGTTGAGCGACAGGTCCTTGGTGTCGACGATGCCCTTGACGAAACGCAGGTACAGCGGCAGGAACTGCTCGGCGTCATCCATGATGAACACCCGCTGCACGTAGAGGCGCACACCGCGGGCGCCGTCACGTTCGTAGAGGTCGAACGGCGCGCGTTCGGGCACGTAGAGCAGGCTGGTGTACTCGAGCTTGCCCTCGACCTTGTTGTGGCTCCAGGTCAGCGGATCGCTGAAGTCGTGGGCGATGTGCTTGTAGAAGGCCTTGTATTCGTCGTCGGTGACCTCGCTCTTGGGCCGCACCCACAGCGCCTGGGCCTCGTTGACGGTCTCCCAGGTGGTGACCTCGCTGCCCTCGATCTCGTTGCCGTCGTCGTCCTTGGCGGTCTCGGTCCTGGGCATGCGCACCGGCACGTCGATGTGGTCCGAGTACTTGCGCACCAGGTTGCGCAGCCGGAAGTCGTCGGCGAATTCTCCGGCATCCTCCTTGAGGTGCAGGACGATCTCGGTGCCGCGCTCGGGCTTGTCGATATCGGCGACGGTGAACTCGCCCTCGCCCTTCGAACGCCATTCGACGCCGCCATCGCTGCCGGCACGCCGCGTGCGCACGGTGACCTCGTCGGCGACGATGAAGGCGGAATAGAAGCCCACCCCGAACTGGCCGATCAGCTTGGCATCCTTCTGCTGCTCGCCGGAGAGCTGCTTGAGGAACTCGGCGGTGCCGCTCTTGGCGATGGTGCCGAGATTGGCGACGACATCGTCGCGGGTCATGCCGATGCCGTTGTCGCGCACCGTCACCGTCTTGTTGTCGGCGTCGTGCTCGATCTCGATGCGCAGGTCGCTGTCGCCCTCGTAGAGCGCGTCGTTGTTCAGCGCCGCATAGCGCAGCTTGTCCGTGGCGTCGGCCGCGTTGGAAATCAGCTCGCGCAGGAAGATCTCCCGGTTGGAATACAGGGAGTGGATCATCAGATGGAGCAGCTGCTTGACTTCGGTCTGGAAGCCGAGCGTTTCTTCATGGGTGGCGGTGGTCATGGATTCAGGCCCCTCATGATGTGTAGAACGTGACACCGCCGATATGGGGCTAGTCCGAGCGTTTTCAAGCACCTGAATCAAAACCATGAGCTACTGGCCTGACCGGTGGACGCCGACGAACCGAGTCCGTGCCGTTCAGCGCGCCGCGGGCGGCCCCTCTCCCTTCCAGCGCCGGTAATCGGCCAGCGCCGCGTCGACACGGGTCAGCAGCCAGCCGACGATCACCATGTCGTCGACCAGACCGATCACCAGCAGCACGTCGGGAATCAGGTCCAGCGGCGAGATCAGATAGGCCGCCGCCAGTGCCATCCAGCCGAACGCCGGCCAGGGCACCGGGCGATAGCGGCCGCTCAGCACATCCGCGCACATCGGCACGAACAGGCGCATGGCCCGGGCGATGGCCGTCAGGGCCCGGCGGCGCTTCTTGAGGGTGGCGGCGAGGCCGCCGGCCTTGAAAAGGGCCATGATCGCTCCTGTCGTAACCCGACGACACTACTCAAGGCCGTCGCTATGGGCGAGGATGAGACAGATCGCAACCGATAGGCAAGCCCGAGGAGGAGCCGGCGATGCCCCTTCGAATCCCCCGTCATGGACTCGCGCTGCTCAGTGCCCTGCTGCTCAGCCTGCCGGCCGTGGCCGACGAGGCCGGTGACCAGGCCCTGCGCGAGGCGCTGGACGCCGCCCGCGCCCACCAGTGGAGCCGCATCGACGACACGGCCATCGACCACCATGTGCTGGCCGGCTACATCGCGTATCACCGCCTGCGCGACCGGCTGCCCGACGTGCCGCCGGCCGAGGTCAAGGCCTTCATCGACCGGCACGCCGATTCGCCGCTGTCGAGCTGGCTGCGCGGCGTCGCCGAAGTCGCCTACGGCAAGGCCGGCCGTCTCGACGACCTGCTGGCGGTGAGCGATGGCGAGCCGCGCGGGGTGATTCGTCGCTGCTACTACTACACGGCGCTGCTCGACAAGGCACCGGGCAGGGCGGCCGAGGGCGGGCGAAAACTGTGGCTGACCGGCCACTCCCAGCCCGGCGAGTGCGACACCCTGTTCGACACCCTGCGCCAGCGCGGCGAGATCGCCGGCCCCCAGATCTGGCAGCGCCTGCTGCTGGCCTGGGAGAATGGCGAGACCGGGCTCATGCACTACCTCGACGGCCTGCTGCCTGCCGGCTGGGGCGATGCCAAAAGCGCGCTGGCGCGGCTGCGCAAGGATTACGCGGCGATTACCCGGGTACCGCGCGACGTGGGGCCGAAGGGTGCCAGTGGCCCGCTGTTCGCCGCCGCCATGCACCAGTTCACGCGGGCCGACACCGAGGCGGCGCTGGAAGCCTGGCGCAAGATCGCCCCGCACCTGGACCTCGATGCCCGGCAGCGCCAGACGATCGAGCGCGACCTGGCCTTCTACTCGATGGTCCGCGAGGTCGACAACAATCGCGGCTGGGTCGACCAGGTCCTGCCCGACCTCGGCGACAGTGACCTGCTGGAACTGCGGGTGCGCCGGGCACTGGCCGACCGTGACTGGCAGGGGGTCATCGACTGGGTCCATGCCATGCCCGACGACCCGCGTCAGGATGCCCGCTGGCAGTACTGGCTGGGCCGCGCCCTGGCCGAGCTCGGCGATGCGAAGACCGCCCGCAAGGCCTACGCCGCCGCGGCCGGGCAGCGCAGCTTCTACGGCTTCGCCGCCGCCGATCGGCTCGGCCAGCCCTACGACCTCAACCTGCAGCGGGCGACGTTCAACGAGGCCTATCGTCGGCAGGTCGCCGACTGGCCGGTCATCCGGCGTGTCGAGGCGCTGATGCGCATCGGCGAGCCGGGGCTGGCGCGCAGCGAATGGTATTTCGCCGCACGCCGCGCCGACACCGACAGGGCCAACGCCATGGCCGACTACGCCATGCAGCAGGGCTGGTACGCCCTGGCGGTACAGACCACCATCCTCGCCCGTGAGTGGGATGCGCTGGCCTGGCGCTTTCCGCTGGCCTACCGCGACGCCTTCCAGCACTGGGGGCAGCGCCTCGACGTCGACCCCTACCTGCTGATGGGCATCGCCCGCCGCGAGAGCGCCTTCAACCCGCAGGCGCAGTCGGCGGTCGGCGCACGCGGCCTGATGCAGCTGATGCCCGCCACCGCGCGCCACGTCAGTGCGCGCGAAGAGCTGGACGCCCCGGATGCCGGGGAGCTGTTCGATCCGGCGGTCAACATCCGCCTGGGCAGCCACTACGTGCGCGAGATGCTGGACCGCTACCGCGGCAACCGGCTGGCCGCCGTGGCCGCCTACAATGCCGGGCCCAGCCGGGTCGACCGCTGGCTGCGCGACGCCCCGCAGGACTTCGACCTGTTCGTCGAGAGCATTCCCTATCACGAGACCCGCGCCTATGTGCAGGCGGTGCTCACCTACCGGGTGATCTTCGCCAGCCTCGCCCGGGGGGGCGACACCAGCCAGGTCGCGCTGCTGGCCGACGGCGAGCGCCAGTCACGCTACGATGCCTCGCTGCTCGCCAGCAACTGAGCCTCTCCAGGCGCCTTGCCACAAAAACAACGGGGGCGGCCTTCCGGCCGCCCCCGTGTATTTCGTGCGTCGGCTGTCAGTAGCCGACCTGACGATAACGCTGTGCCTTGCGGCTCGACTGCGGCCGCCGGCGTCCATAGCTGCCATTGGCGACCTTGCCGCGCCGTGAGCGGATATCTCCCTTGGCCATCTGTCACCTCCTGTTGCAGGAATGTATCAATGCGGCTGTGACGTCCGACAGTGTGGGAAACACACGGCGCCGCGGTCAAGCCGACCGCGGCCGGGATCAGGCCCGCGAACGGCGGCGCACCGGCGCGTCATCGTCATGACGCCGGCGTGACGCCCGCTCCGGGGCGCCGTTGTCCTCGGCGATCTCCAGCGCCCGGCCGGCGACCCGCGCCCGGGCCATCTTGGCCAGGATCGAGGTCGGCAGGGAGCTGGGCAGCTCGACCACGGAGAAGGCGTTGCGAATATCGATGCGGCCGATGCGGCCCCCTTCGATACCGCCCTCGTTGGCCAGTGCCCCCACCAGCTGGCCGGGCTTGATGCCGTCACGATGGCCCACGGCGACCCGGTAGCGGGTCATGCCTTCCGAAGGCGTGCGCTCGCGGCGACGCGGCGGCTTGCCGTCGCGACCGCCGTCACGGGCTGCGCCCGGCTTGGGCAGGCGGCCGACCGGCGCCTCGTCGGCACGGGCCAGGCTGGCGAAGGCACAGGCCAGCTCCAGCGGGTCGTGGCCTTCCGCGGCCAGCCGCTCGACCAGGCTGCGCTGCTCGCCGGTATCGCCGCTCAGCGTGCCCAGCACCCGCTCGCGGAAGCGTTCGTCGCGATGGGCACGGATCGTGGCCTCGTCGGGAAGCTCGGTCTCGGTCATCGCCTGACCGGTGGCCTGCTCCAGCCAGCGCACCTTGCGGGTCTCGCGGAAGCCGGCGAAGGTCACCGCAATACCGGAACGTCCGGCCCGGCCGGTACGCCCGATGCGATGGGTGTAGGCCTCGCTGTCCTGCGGCAGGTCATAGTTGAACACGTGGGTGATGCGCGGCACGTCGAGGCCGCGCGCCGCCACGTCGGTGGCCACCAGCACATCGACCTTGCCCTTCTTGAGACGGGCCACGGTGCGCTCGCGCAGGCTCTGGTCCAGGTCGCCGGACAGCGCCGCGGCGTTGAAGCCACGCGCGGTCAGCTGGTCCACCACCGTGGTGCAGGCCGCACGGGTCCGCACGAAGACGATGGCGGCATCCACCGGCTCGACCTCGAGCAGACGCGACAGGGCCTCGATCTTGCCGGCGCCATCGATGCGCACCAGACGCTGCTCGATGTTCTCGCCGGTGGTGACCCGTGATTCGATGGCCACCTTGACCGGGTCGACCAGGTAGCGGTTGACGATGCGCTCGATCTCCGCCGGCAGCGTGGCCGAGAAGAACACCCGCTGGGCGGTGGTCGGGGTATCGGCGACCACGCGCTTGACGTCATCGATGAAACCCATGCGCAGCATCTCGTCGGCCTCGTCGAGCACCAACGCACTGAGGCCGTTGAGCTTGAGGCTGCCGCGATCGAGGTGGTCGATCACGCGGCCCGGCGTACCCACCACCACATGCGCGCCGCGCTTGAGGGCGCCGAGCTGCTCGCGGTAATCCTGGCCGCCGCACAGGCTGGCGACCTCCAGGCCCGGGAGGTTCTGGCCGTACTTGCCGAACGAGACCGCCACCTGCTGGGCGAGCTCACGGGTCGGTGCCAGCACCAGCACCTGCGGCTCGCGGCGCGACAGGTCGAGGCGCGAGAGCAGCGGCAGGGCAAAGGCCGCCGTCTTGCCGGTACCGGTCTGGGCCTGGCCCAGCATGTCACGGCCTTCCATCAGGGCCGGGATGGTCTGTGCCTGAATCGGCGAGGGGGTTTCGTAGCCCAGGGTTTCCAGCGCGGAGAGAACGGCGGGCACGAGTGCCAGGTCGCCGAAACTCGGCGAGGCAACGGAAGTCAGGGTCATATCACACCTTGCATGGCCGGCATGTCGGCCGGCAGAAAATGTCGTGGTGCCCTGCCTTTCTCATTGCCATGACGGGATGGCGGCATGTGACACGGCACCAGGTCGCTCTGCCGCAGCTTGCGCGCCGCGGCTCACTCCTGCTCCTGCTCGACCGTCGCTCGACGGCACGAACAGTGTGGCGACCTCTTCACGCCGGCCGGTTCATCGGCGCCGGCAATCCATCAATCAAGGCTCCCGGGCGCGGTGCATCGGCATGTCGCACGACAGGGCGCCCGGTGCTGGAGTCACGTCATCGTCCGCCGCACGGGCAGGACAAATCACCGGGATGGAGGGGTCAACACAGGCGAGGAAGCGCCATGCTACCATCGTCGCGGGCATATTGCCTACGTCTTTTTAACGGCCCGCCTTGCCGCGGGCCCAAACTGGAGCCTGCCATGCCCTCCCTGTGGGTCGATGCCGATGCCTGCCCGCGCGCCGCGCGCGACATCGTGATCCGTGCCGCCGAACGTACCCGAACCCCCGCCTGGCTGGTGGCCAATCATGCCCTGCCGCTGCCGCCCTCGCGCTGGGCCAAGGGGCTCTCGGTGGCCAGCGGCCTGGACGCCGCCGACGACGAGATCGTGCGGCGTCTCGTGCCCGGCGATCTGCTGATCACCTCGGACCTGCCGCTGGCCATGGAGGCGCTCGACAAGGGCGCCGCGGTGATGACTTCCCGGGGCGAGCCGCTGACCGCGGACAACATCCGCTCGCGGGTGCAGATGCGCGACTTCATGGAGACCCTGCGCGCCAGCGGCGAGCACACCGGCGGCCCCAAGGGCTACTCGGACGCCGATCGCCGCGAATTCGCCAACGCCCTGGACCGCTGGCTGGCCAGGCATCGCTGACCTCGCCCCGGGGGGCGAGGCGGCCGCATGCATACGGCCGCCGGCATACCGCAGCTCAGACCAGCTGCTTGCGCTGGCGACGCGCCTCGCGCCGATCGCGCAATACGGCGCGGCAGATCACGATCAGCACGCCCAGCGTCAGGGCCGGCCAGATCAGTACGTAGAGAGTGAAGAAGGTGGTCATGGTCGAACTCCGGTTGGCGGGCGCCGGTTCACCGGCGCCCGGTCTGCAGGGATGAGGATCAGCGCGGCGTGGCGAGAGAGGCCGGCGCCGGGTCGCGGGCCGGCTCGACCGGCTCGGCGGCGGGATGGTGGTCGCTGTAGTCGCCGACCCGCTCGCGGATGCTGTCGAAGTCGAAGCGCTCGCGGCTGGCCAGGCTCATCACCACGCACACCAGGGTGCTGGTGCCATAGGCGGTCAGCGAGGCCAGCAGCACGGTGTAGTCGCGCAGGAAGCCGGTGGCGAACACCAGCATCGCCACGAGCGCCAGCGCGCCGGCCAGGAAACCGGCCACCCGGCCGAGGAAGCCGAACGCCATCAGGCCGATGATCACGCCGCCGCCGATGCTGGCCAGCACCTCGAAGCCCAGGCCGACCAGCCCGGTCAGGGGCAGCCACTCGAAGCGCGCCACGCAGAACAGCAGCATCGCGACGATCACCGAGGTGGTGAAGGCGGCATTGGTGACCCGGCTCCAGAAGCAGCTGGCGATGACCGGGAAGACGATGGCCCCCCACAGGGCGCCGACGAATACCAGCATCACCAGGATATCCAGCGAGAAGCTGGCGAAGACGATGCCGATCACGGTGGCGACGATCATGGTCAGACGCCCCACCAGCAGCATGCGCCGGGGATCGGCCTTGCCCCGGGCGATGTTCTTGCCGTAGACGTCGGCCATCATGATCGCCGACAGCGCCGAGAGGTCGGAGTCGGCGGTGGACGACAGCGAGCCGATCACCAGGATGAAGAACAGCGCGATGAACAGCGGCGGCAGATAGCCCGAGACCATCTGCGGAATCAGGTTGTTCATGTCGCCGTTGAGCGGCTCGATGCCCAGCGTCAGCGCCATCAGCCCGATCATGCCCAGGCCGATGACGATGGCCCCGTAGCCGACGGTGGCGGTCAGGAAGGTCGGCTTGATGTGGTCTTCGTTGACCGCGAACAGCCGCTGGGAAATGGTCTGGTTGCCGATCGCATAGGCCAGCACGGCGACGAAGAACGGCGCGCCCTGATTGAGGATGGCGTCGACCGAGAAGAAGTCGGCCTGCTCCGGCGTGAGATTACCGAGACCCGCCACCAGTTCGCTCGGCCCGCCCATGGCGAAGAAGACCGCCGGAATGATCACCACGGCGATGGCCATCATCGCCACCAGCTGGGCGAAGTCGGTCAGCACCGAGGCGCGGAAGCCCGACCACAGGGTATAGAGCAGCACGCCGACGCCGGCGATGATCACCCCGGCCTGGAAGGAGAGTGGCGAGAGCACCGACACCAGGGCGCCGGAGGCGGTGAAGTTCACCATCAGGCTGATGATGCTGCCGAGCAGGTTGGACAGCGCCAGGATCAACTGGCTGGACGCGCCGTGGCGGGCATGGATCAGCTCGCCCAGGGTATGTGCATTGGGGGCGAGCTTGCGGAAACGGCGGCCGAAGGGGTAGATGAACAGGATCATCAGCGCCCCCCACAGCCCGTAGTGGATGGGCCCCGAGACGCCGTAGGTGTAGCCGGAGGTGGCGGCGGCATAGAAGGAAGCCGCCCAGATCCAGGTGGCGGTCATGCTGGCCGCGCCGATGCCGAAGCCGACGCGGTGGTTGGAGACCATGAAGGCGTCGGCATCTTCCTCTTTCTTGCGAATGCCGAGCGTCATCAGGTAGGTGCCGCCATAGAAGGCGAGCATCAACAGGATCACTGTCAGGGTCGAGAATTGATGGAGTGATGCGTTGCTCAAGGGCAGTCCCTCGGTGGATTGGCAGGAGGCGGCCGCGCACGCCGAAGGAGACCGGCATGCCCGGAACGCGGTGATACCGCCGTGATCGCACGGATGACACGCGCGACGCGCTGCCCTCGGCCGAGTTCGAAACTCGCGCCTTGAAGGCAGGGAGAGCCTGTCGTGTCAGCCGTCGTGGCGGCAGGAGGCGGGAAGCGTCGTCGCGATGACGCTAGCCCCGGAAGGGCCGGAGAGGTGGTGGCGGGCGACGCGGCATGCAGCGGCCCTGGTCGGTGTAATGGGGCGACATGGATTCCCTCATCTATCGATGACGTCGATATCGGACGGTCGAAAGTCCCGGTGATCCAGTCATCGTCATGGCGAGACCAGCGGCTCCCGTTGCGGGAGCGGTATCGGGCCGGGGCAGCGCGGCACCCGGACCGAGGAGAGGCATACTATTATCCTGCAAACAAAATGTCCAATCGACGCCAATCGCGTCGGCTTCTGCGGCGACCTGTCGGCGTCGGCCGGAGCCGCCTCCGCCCCGCGACTACTTGCGCCGGACGCCGCGACCGGGCAGCCGCTCGCGATCGTGGGGCCGGTCGAGCTCCAGCAGCGGCCCCCGGGGGACGATCCGGGTAGGATTGATGGTGTCGTGGCTGTAGTAGTAGTGGCGCTTGATGTGGTCCAGGTTCACCGTCTCGGCGATGCCCGGCCATTGATACAGCTCGCGCAGGTAGTTCGACAGGTTCGGGTAGTCCTCGATGCGCCGCAGGTTGCACTTGAAGTGGCCGTGATAGACCGCATCGAAGCGAATCAGGGTGGTGAACAGGCGGATGTCGGCCTCGGTCAGCCACTCGCCGGCCAGGTAGCGCTGCTCGCCGAGCCGGGACTCCATGCGATCCAGGGCCTCGAACAGCGCCGTGACGTGCTTCTCGTAGACCCCCTGCTCGGTGGCGAACCCGGACTTGTAGACGCCGTTGTTGATGTGGTCGTAGACATCGGCGTTGACGGCGTCGATGGTCTCGCGCAGGTCCGCCGGGTAGAAGTCCAGACGATTGCCGGTGAGATCATCGAAGGCGTCGTTGAAGATCCGCACCAGATCGGCGGACTCGTTGTTGACGATGCGCCCCCCGCGCTTGTCCCACAGCGCCGGTACCGTGACCCGGCCGGTGTAGTGCGGATCGGTCAGGGTGTACAGCTGATGGTGGTAATCGACGCCGTTGACCGCGTCGCCGCTCGAGCCTTCGCGGGTGTCGTAGGTCCAGCCGTTGCCGAGCATCAGCGGGCTGGTATGCGACACGCCGATCAGGGGCTCGAGCTGCTTGAGCCGGCGCAGGATCAGGGCACGATGCGCCCAGGGGCAGGCCAGCGAAACGTAGAGGTGAAAGCGGTTCTCGGCGGCCTCGAGGCCGGGCTGCCCCTCGGGCCCCGGGCTGCCGTCGCGGGTGACCCAGTCGCGCAGCTGGGCGGATTCCCGCACGAACTCGCCACCGTGCGATTTGGTGTCATACCACTGATCATGCCAGCGGCCATCGATCAATAGGCCCATGCTTTCGGCTCCTCGGTTGACGCATGTCTTCGCGATTCAGGATAAGTCGATTGCATCGACGCTGCTGCGCATTATTTGGGCCTATGCATTCGATTCATTCGAACCACCGCACTCACTCACGGCTTCATGCAGCGCTCTTGCCATCGCATGCGTCGCCGGCCCGGCCCGATCGCGGTCCTGAAAGATCAGGTGTATCGGCACCTCGCGCACCCCACCGACTTCCAGCGGCAAGGGCACCAGGCGCCCGGCCTCGAGCGCCCCGCGAAGGCGGGTCTCGGGCAGCCAGGCGAAGCCCAGCCCGCGTTCCAGCATGTCCAGCGAGGTGGCCAGGTGGCTGACCGTCCAGCGCTGCTCGGCCTTCAGCCAGCCGGCATCCATCGACTGGCGCAGCGCCGAATCGCGCACCACCAGTTGCCGGTATTGCGCCAGGTCGCGCAGATCCAGCGTGCGGCCGAGACGGTGCAGCGGATGCGCGGGATGCGCCACGGCGATGAAGCGCAGTGTCGCCAGCGCCTCGCCCAGGAAACCCTGTGCGGCCAGCCCCGAGACCACCAGGTCGGCCCGCCGGTCATAGAGCATCTCCACCCCGCCGTTGAGCACCGTCTCGTGCAGCTGGACCCGGACATGCGGATACGCCCCGGAGAACTGCGCCAGAGCCTCGGCCAGCGCGTCGGGCGGGAAGACCTGGTCGACCGCCAGCGCCACCTCGGCTTCCAGCCCGGTCGCCAGGCTCGCCGCCACGTCCTCGATCGCCGCGGCGTTCTCGATCAGCTGGCGGGCACGCCGCAGCAGCATCTCGCCGGCCTCGGTGAGCCTGACCTGGCGCCCCGACGGTTCGAGCAGCGCCACCCCCAGTTGCGCTTCCAGCTTGTGGACGGCGTGATTGAGCGTCGACGGACTCTTGTGCACGGCCTCGGCGGCACGGGCGAAGCCGCCATGGTCGATGACCGCCGCCAGCATCTGCCATTGGGCCAGGGTGACGCGTGACATTTCGTTTTCCTCGAACGGGGAAGGGAAAAATATGCGCTTAATCTTCGAAAAAATCGTCCTAGAATCGAAGATAGTCAAGACACGCTCAGGAGTTGCTTCATGACCACTCGCACCGTGGACCGCCTCGTCGCCAGCCACCCCAGCCAGGACGGCGATGGCGTCAAGATCTCGCGCATACACGACTTCGGGGGCGGGCTCGATCCCTTCCTGATGCTCGATGAACTGGGCTCGGACCAGCCGGACGACTACATCGGCGGCTTCCCGCCCCATCCGCACCGCGGCCTGCAGACCCTGACCTACGTCGTGCACGGCGGCCTGACCCACGAGGACCACCTCGGTCACCGCAGCACCATCGGTGCCGGCGACGCCCAGTGGATGCACACCGGCCGCGGCATCATCCACTCGGAAATGCCGCTGACCGACAGCCACGGCCTGCATGCCTTCCAGCTGTGGATCAATCTGCCGGCCCGGGACAAGCTCAGCCCGCCGACCTACCGCGACGTGCGCCAGGCCGACATGCCGCGCCTCGATGCCGACGGCATCACGCTGACGGCGCTGGGCGGCACCTGGCGGGTCGCGGGACACCCCCCGCTCGCGGGCCCACTCGATGCCCTGGCGGGTGACGCCGGCGTCGCCCACCTGACACTGACGCCGGGGACGACGGTCACGCTCGAAAGCGATGCCCCGACGCTGCTGGTGTATGTCTTCTCGGGGGCCGTGGACGTGGCGGGGAAGACCATCGGGGCTCGCCAGCTGGCCCGCCTGGGCGCCGGCGACACCCTGACCCTGGACAGCGCCACCGACAGCCAGCTCCTGCTGCTGGAAGGCCGTCCCCACGGCGAACCCATCGCCCACTACGGCCCCTTCGTGATGAACACCCATGACGAGCTCGATCAGGCCCTGCGTGACTACCGGGATGGCAGCTTCGCGTCACCGGCGCCCTGAATCGCTTTAATCTTCCCGGCAGACCCCCTACAGTGAGGGTCAGGATGCGTAACTCAGAAACGCTGACAGACACTGAACGTAAACATGAGTAACATCCTGTAGGCGTTAATACTGAGTTTAATAGCCTGTACGCTTATACAGGCTAGGCACATGGTATGGCATGGGGTAAGGTGCATTCGGTTATATATCCACCGACATGCACCTAGGCCCCTGTTTATGTTGCGGATCCTAAATTCGCTGCCCCGCACGCACAAGTTGCTGTTGCTGCCCGTCGCCACCATGGTCACCGTGCTGGGCGCGCACAAGATTCTTGCCGCACTCGACGACAGCGCACCGCCGGTCGCATCGGACGGCGTCGCGCTTTCCCTCGACACCACTGCATCGACGTCCATCGAGACCGCATCGATCGAGGTCTCCCACCCCCTGAGCGATGCCATTCACGCGGCATCGTCGGCCATCGGCAAGGAAATCCCCCTGTCCGAGCTCACGCCACAGGGTATCGTCGACATCGACTTCATCAACCAGGCCCACGCCGACACGGCGAGCGCCCTGCCTCCGACGCTGCGGGTCGAGCCCGCCATGGCGATCGCCCGGTCCGCAGCCGCGGTCTTGCCCCAGGTGGCCGACGGCGCCGTCCTGGCCTCGCTGCAGCTCAGCGATACCGCCCGGCCGGCGGGCGGGGGCGATCTCGATGTGTTCTCCACCGACCCGCTGGTGCTGGACGACGGCGACGTGGACCTGTCCAACGAGCTGGCCGCCAAGGAAGTCTTCGTCCCGCAATGGGAAACCTATACCGTGCAGCCCGGCGACACCTTCGCGGTGATGGCCGAGCGCACCTTCGGCCTGGGGTATCGCGAGGTGCTGAGCCTGCTCGACACCCTCCCCGACAAGTCGGTGCTGTCCCGCTGGCATGTGGGTGACAACATCGACTTCAAGCTCGACCAGGACGGTCATCTGCTCGCCCTGCGCGTCATGAAGGACCCCCGCAGCGGCTACCTGATCAAGCGCGAGGCGCCCGATGCCGCCTTCGCCGTGTCCGACATCCAGAAGGCCACGGAGGCGACCCAGCGGCTGTTCGCCGGCACCGTCAACGGCAGTTTCGCCGGCTCGGCGGCCGCCACCGGCCTGTCCAGCGGCGACGTCGCCGAGCTCACCAACCTGCTGGCGAAGAAGATCAACTTTCGTCGTGACACCCGTCGTGGCGATCACTTCCAGGTGCTGGTCGAGTCCGACATGATCGACGGCAAGGCGATGGATTCACGGATTCTCGCCGCTCACTACGAAGGCCAGCGCACCGACCTGACAGTGGTGCGCAACGACAAGGACGACCGTTTCTACACGCCGGACGGCCACAGCCTCGACCCGGCCTTCAACCGCTACCCCTTCAAGGGGCATTACCGGATCAGCTCCTCCTTCAACCTGCGCCGCGTCAACCCGGTGACCAAGCGTGTCTCGCCCCACTACGGCACCGACTTCGCCATGCCCCGGGGCACCCCGGTGCGCGCCCCTGCCGACGGCCGCGTGGTCAAGGCCGCCTATCAGCGCGGCGGCGCCGGAAACTATCTGGTTATTCGCCAGGACAACGGCTACAAGACCCGCTACATGCACCTTTCCAAGAAACTGGTCAAGGAAGGCGATCGGGTGAAGATGGGCCAGCGCATCGCCCTGTCAGGCAACACCGGGCGCAGCACCGGCCCTCACCTGCATTACGAGATCATGGTCAACAATCGCCCGGTCGACGCCATGCGCGTCAAGTTGCCCGAGAGCAAGAACCTCTCCGGCAAGGCCCTGGCGGCCTTCAAGCAAAAGGCGAAGCCGTTGCTGGCCAAGCTCGAGGACGACAGCAACACCCAGATCGCCAAGCTGGATGCCGATACGCTCAAGTCCGATGGCTCCTGACCCATCTGACCTGACCGCCCCCTCGCGACCCCGCCTCGGCGGGGTCGCGTTGTTTTTGCACCGCGGAGTCCATCGTCTCTCGTTGAAGGGTTGTACCCGGCTGCCAGTCGCGCGCTAGGATGGCCGTTCACTCAACCGTGGAGGTTAGGCATGGCCATTTCCATCGGCGACAAGCTGCCCGACATCACCCTCAAGACCAACGGCGCCAACGGTCCCGAAGACCTTTCGACCGGCGACCTCTTTGCTGGCAAGCGCGTCGTGCTGTTTGCGGTTCCCGGCGCCTTTACACCGGGCTGCTCCAACACCCACATGCCCGGCTTCGTGATCAAGGCCGACGAGATCCTCGCCAGGGGCGTCGACACCATCGCCTGCATGGCGGTCAATGATGCCTTCGTGCTGGATGCCTGGCAGAAGGACCAGAACGCCGAGCGGATCACCATGCTCGCCGACGGCAATGCCGAGTTCACCCGGGCACTGGGACTGGAGCTGGACGCCACCGGCGGCGGCATGGGCATTCGCAGCAAACGCTTCGCCCTGATTGCCGACGACGGCGTCGTCACCTACCTGGGCGTCGATACCAAGGGCGTCGATCAGAGCAGCGCCGAAACGATCCTGAGCAAGCTCTGAGCCGCAGCCCGACCCCGCCGGGGTCGGGCGCGTTACCCGGCCCGGCTGCGCAAGCCGTGACACGCCTTGCCCGCCGCCACACCGGCGATGCTCCCGCCCCATCCACTGGACAACACCGGCCGTGCACTACACTGGTTGTGTAACCGGTAGCCACAGGGAGGGTGCAGGGAGATGAAGGATTACCTACAGAAACATACCAATCCCCCCGTCTTCTTCATCTCGGCGTTCATCGTGCTGACCTTCGTGATCTGGGGCATCGTCGCTCCGGCACAGCTGGGCGCCGTCGCCGGCGACATCAACACCTGGATCGCCCAGACCTTCGGCTGGTGGTACATGCTGGTGGTAACGCTGTTCCTGATCTTCGTGCTGGTGCTGATGTTCAGCCGCTGGGGCCAGATCAAGCTCGGCCCGGACGACAGCGAACCCGAATGGAGCACCTGGTCGTGGTTCTCCATGCTGTTCACCGCGGGCATGGGCATCGGCCTGGTCTTCTACGGCGTCGCCGAGCCGATCTTTCACTTCAACAGCCCCCCGGTCGGTGAAGGCGGGACCGGCCAGGCCGCGCTCAAGGCGATGGGCATCACGCTCTTCCACTGGGGCCTGCACCCCTGGGCGGTGTACATCGTCATTGGCCTGTCGCTGGGCTACTTCTGCTACCGCAGGGACCTGCCGATGCGTCCGGCCTCGGCACTCTACCCCCTGATCGGCAAGGGCATCTATGGCCCGGTCGGTCACGCGATCGATATCCTCGCCGTGTTCGGCACCCTGTTCGGGCTGGCGACCTCCCTGGGGCTGGGGGCGACACAGATCAACGCCGGCCTCAACGAGGTCTTCGGCATCAGCATCGGCGCCACCTCGCAGGTGATCATCATCGGCGTGATCACCGCGGTGGCGGTGACCTCGGTGATGCTCGGCGTCGACGCCGGCATCCGCCGGCTATCGGTGATCAACCTCTACCTGGCGATCCTGCTGGCGGTGTTCGTGTTCGTCGTCGGGCCGACGACGTTCATCCTGGAATTCATGGTCAACAGCACCGGCTACTACGTCCAGCACCTGCCGGAGCGCAGCTTCGAGATGTATTCCTTCTCCCAGGCCGGGTCCGACTGGCTCAAGAGCTGGACGCTGTTCTACTGGGGCTGGTGGATCTCCTGGTCGCCGTTCGTGGGCATGTTCATCGCCCGCGTCTCGCGCGGCCGGACCATTCGCCAGTTCATCGCCGGCACCCTGCTGGCACCGGTGGGCGCCTCGATCGTCTGGTTCGCGATCTTCGGCGGCAGCGCCATCCGCATGATCCTCGACGACAGCAGCAATCCGCTGGCCAGCGCCGGGACCACGGATGCCATGTTCATCCTGCTCAACCAGCTGCCGATCCTGCCGATCCTCTCGACGCTCACCGCGCTGCTGGCGATCCTGGTCGTGGCGCTGTTCTTCGCCACCTCCTCGGACTCCGGCTCGCTGGTGGTGGACATGCTCACCAACGGCGGCGATCCACATCCCGTCTGGCAGCAGCGGCTGTTCTGGGCCGTACTCGAGGGCGTGGTCGCCGCCGTATTGCTGGCCTCGGGCTGGGCCGCGTCGGGCGAGGCCTCCGCGGCCCTGCAGCCGCTGCAGACCGCGGCGGTGACCACGGGCCTGCCCTTTTCGCTCGTGATGATCTTCATGGCCTGGGGCCTGACCCGCGGGCTGATGCAGGAACGCGTCCCCGGCCATCCGGGCCGCAAGGCGCGCTTCCCCTACCCGTCCCAGCCACCCCGGGAAGAGGAGATGCGAAAGGGGTCCCGGAGTACCGGATCATCACGCGCCTGAGACAACCACCACAGCCATTGCGGCGGCGCTTCGGCGCCGCCGTTTTTCGGGCAAGCCCCCGCCCCGCCGCCCAGGGCGTGGCGCAAGCGCCTAATGTTCAACAGTTCTTGAACGAAAACGACCGGCAACCTCGACTACGCTGTAGAAGCGCCGGGTGATTCATGGCCAGGCGCTGCAGGACACCCGAGCCGACAACGAGCGACACAACAACGAGGTTGACCGATGAGACTTCTGGGACTCGAGACACGAGCACTGACCGCCGGACTGATCTTCTCGCTGGGCACCCTGGGCGCCGCGAGCAGCCAGGCCGCCGACACCTATACCGTCGGCGTGGAAGCCTCCTTCCCGCCCTGGGCCTACGTGGAGGGCGGCGAATACAAGGGGATCGCCATCGATGCCATGGAGAAGATCGCCGAGGATCAGGGGCTCGACATCGAGTTCAAGGACCTGCCCTTCCCCTCGCTGATTCCCGCCCTGTCGGCCGAGAAGATCGACATCCTCGCCACCGGCCTGACGGTGACCGAGCAGCGCGCCAAGGTCATCGACTTCACCATTCCCTGGTGGGAGACCAATGACGTCATCGTGGTGCCCAAGGACTCGGACCTGAACGTCTTCACCGCCGTGTGCTGCGGCGCCACCGTCGGCGTCCAGGGCGGGTCTTCCCAGAAGGCCTGGATGGAAGCCAACGTCACCAACTCCGACATCGACGTCAACCTGAAGAGCTACGACAGCTACGTCACCGCGATCACCGACATGCTCAACGGGCGGATCTCGGCGGTCGACGTCGACGACACCTCGGCGCAGGAGTACATCAACGAAGGCCGCCCGGTGAAGCTCGCCGGCAAGATCTTCATCCGCGCCCCCCTGGCCCTGGCGGTCAGCAAGGGCGATCCCCAGGGGCTGCTCGCGAAACTCAACCAGGGCATCGTCAACCTGGCGGAATCCGGCGAGTGGGCCACCATCGTGCACAACTACATTCCCGGCGTGACGGTCCCGTCCGTGCCCGGCAAGATGCCCGAGTACGTCGACACCTACCGCAAGCCGGTCGCCGGCCTGCCCGATCTGGGCAACTGATCCTGCCATTCCGTGCACACGGTCCGCACCGGTCGCCCCTGCGTGGGCGACCGGCCGGGCCGGGCTCTTCACTCGCGCATTCGATCAGGCAACGGCATGGACATCTACGACGTTCTTCTCCGGGACTTTCCCTTTCTGCTCAAGGGCCTGGGCGTGGCCCTGGTACTGCTGGCCGCGCTTCTGGCGCTGGGCTTCGTGATCGGGCTGACGATCTGCCTGATCCAGCTCTACGGCCCCCGCACCCGCTTCGTGCAATGGCCGCTCAAGGTCTACGAACGCATCTTTCGCGGCGTGCCGATCATCATCATGCTGTTCATCTTCTACTACGGGCTGGCGGGCATCTTCGACATCTCGTCGTTCGCGGCCGCCATCCTGGCCCTGGGCTTCCGCTCCGGCGCCTACCAGTCGCAGATCTTCCGCAGCGCCTTCCAGTCGATCCCCGCCGGCCAGATGACCGCGGCGCGCGCCAGCGGCATGACCCTGACCCAGGCGATCCGCTGGATCCTGTTTCCCCAGGCGATCCGCCATGCCATCGGCCCCTGGACCAACGAATTCTCCTCGGAGATCAAGGAAACCTCGCTGGCCTACGTGATCGGGGTCGTGGAGCTCACTCGCCAGGCCCACTACATCATCACCAGCACCCAGGGCAATGTGCTGACCGTGTTCGCGGTGGTGGCGCTGCTCTACTTCATCGTCAACAAGGCCGGCAACAGCGGCCTGTACTGGCTGGAAGCCAGACTCGCCGTCCCCGGCTTCGAAAAACGCCAATAACCGACAGGATTTCTTCATGGCTGACGTTCCCGTGCTGCGTGTCGACGACATCCACAAGCGCTACGGCGACAACGAGGTGCTCAAGGGCATCTCCCTGACCCTCGAACGCGGCGCGACCAAGGTGCTGATCGGCCCCTCGGGGTCCGGCAAGAGCACCCTGCTGCGCTGCATCAACCACCTCAACAAGCCGGACCGGGGCACCATCGAGCTCGACGGCCAGCGCATCACCGACGCCAACATCGACCGGATGCGGGCGCAGATCGGCTTTGTCTTCCAGGACTTCAACCTCTTCTCGCACCTGACGGTGCTCGACAATGTGCGCATCTGTCAGCTGAAGGTGAAGCGCCTGTCCCACGAGGAGGCGACGCGCCGTGCCCACGAGGAGCTCGAACGGGTGGGGCTGGGCGACAAGGCCGGCGCCTACCCGGCGGAACTCTCCGGCGGCCAGCAGCAGCGGGTCTCGATCGCCCGGGCGCTGGCCATGGATCCCATGCTCATGCTCTTCGACGAACCCACCTCGGCGCTCGACCCGGAGCTCACCGGCGAGGTCGTCAAGGTCATGCAGCAGCTGGCCGACGACGGCATGACCATGCTGGTGGTCTCGCACGAAATGGGCTTCGCGCGCCAGGCCGCCGACGAGATCATCTTCATGGAAGGCGGCTACATCATCGAGCAGGGGCCGCCGGACGTGCTGTTCTCGACGCCGGCGCAGGAGCGCACCAGAGCCTTTCTCAACGTCATTGCCGAGCACGGGTGAGCCCATGACCGACTTCCTCCAGTTCAGCATCGAGCAGCTTCCGGAACTGCTCAAGGGTGTGCCGATCACCCTGTCGCTGTGGATCATCGCCATCGTGCTGGGCTTCTTCATCGGCCTGGCGCTGGCCTGGGCCCGGGTCTACGGCAACCGTTTCTGGTATGCCCTGAGCACCGCCTACGTGGAGCTGTTCCGCGGCACGCCGATGCTGGTACAGATGTTCTTCATCTACCTGGGCCTGCCCCAGATCGGCATCGTCTTCGACGCCTTCACCTCCGCGGTGATCGCCATCACGCTCAACAGCGCCGCCTACCAGGCCGAGTACTTTCGCGGCTCGGTCCTCTCGGTGCCGCGCGGCCAGATGGTCGCGGCCCGGGCCTGCGGCATGAGCCAGTGGCAGGCCATCCGCTACATCGTGCTGCCCCAGGCACTGCGGCGGGTGCTGCCGCAGTGGTCGAACGAGGCCATCATCGAGCTCAAGTTCACCTCGATCGCCTACACCATCGGCGTCGTGGAGATCACCGCACGGGCCTCCGACATCGGCTCGCGGACCCTGGAGTTCTTCCAGATCTTCCTGCTGGCCGGGTTCATCTACCTGGCGCTCACCTCCAGCGTGGCCAGCTTCCTCAACTGGGTGGAGCGCCGTTATTACGTGCCCGGAGTGACCCATGCCGGCTGAGGCGACTGCAACCCCGCCGCCGACATGGTACAACGAGGCGTTTCTCGATCCGGACGAGCCCCATGACGCGTACGCGACACGCCACCCCGACCTTCCAGCTGCGCCTGGCTGCCGAGAAGGACGTGGTCATCGGCCCCGGCAAGGCCGACCTGCTCGAGGCGATCGAGCGCCACGGCTCGATCGCCTCGAGCAGCCGCGAGCTGGGCATGAGCTACAAGAAGGCCTGGCAGCTCATCGAGACCATGAACCGTCACTTCACCGCCCCGCTGATCGACACCCAGACGGGCGGCAACCAGCGCGGCGGTGCCAGCCTGACGCCGCTGGGCCGCGAGGTGCTCGCCCACTACCGGGCGCTGGAACGCCGGCTGAGCCCGGACGACAACCCCGATGCGCGCGCCCTGCTCGACTGCCTGGGTCGCCGGCCGGCGACCGACTGGACCGACTGAGAGTCCCGGCGCCTTGGCATGGCTCCACCGCCATGGCTATAGTGTCTCCGCTATACCCACGCAAACATAGCGGGAACCCTCATGCATGGAACGCCCCTGTCCGGTCTGTCGTCGCGTACCGCCACCTGTCTTCTGGGCCTGGCGGCACTGCTGCTTGCCACCCTCTCCCCGGCACAGGCGGCGGCGCCCCGGGTCACGATCTTCGCCGCCGCCTCGCTGACCGATGCCCTCGATGCGGCGATCGCCGACTACGAGGCCGACCATGACGTCGATATCGTGCCGGTGTATGCCGCCTCCTCCACCGCGGCGCGGCAGATTGCCCACGGCGCCCCGGCGGAGCTGTACTTCTCGGCCAACGAGCAGTGGATGGACTGGCTGGCGAGCCAGGACGTGACGCTGGCCGAGCGCACGGACCTGCTGAACAACCGCCTGGTGCTGGTGGCCGCTCCCGGGACGTCGCTCGACGCCTTCACCCCGGGCGCGGGCCGGCCGATCCGCGCGCTGCTCGACGACGACCAGCGCCTGGCGGTGGGCAACCCCGACCACGTGCCCGCCGGCATCTATGCCCGGCAGGCACTCGAGTCGCTGGGCGAGTGGCAGGCCCTGGAGCCGCGGCTGGCCCGGGCCGACAACGTGCGAGCCGCGCTGGCGCTGGTCGAACGCGGCGAGGCACCGCTGGGCATCGTCTACCGGACCGATGCCCGGGCCAGCGACAAGGTGCATCAGCTAGGCACGTTTCCCGCCGACGGCCACACGCCCATCACCTACCCGCTGGCCCTAGTCGACCCGCCCGCCAGCGACGCCGCACGGGCGTTCCGCGACTGGCTGACCGGCCGCGAGGCGATGGCCGTCTTCGAGCGATTCGGCTTCTCGCCGGCGGCCGCCGGCACACCCTGACGCGGTCATGCTCTCGGCCGCCGAATGGCAGACCATCGCCATCAGCCTCAAGGTCGCCGGCACCGCCGTCGCCGGCATCCTGCCGCCCGGCGTGGCCGTGGCCTGGCTGATGGCCCGGCACGACTTCCGCGGCAAGGCCCTGCTCGACGGGGTGCTGCATCTGCCGCTGGTGCTGCCCCCCGTGGTGGTCGGCTACCTGCTGCTGCTGGCGCTGGGGCGCCAGGGCTGGCTGGGCCACTGGCTGGATCGCCTCTTCGGCATCACGCTGCCGTTCACCTGGCAGGGCGCGGCGGTCGCCGGCGGCGTCATGGCCTTTCCGCTGCTGGTGCGTGCCGTGCGCCTCTCGCTCGAGGCCGTGGACGTCAAGCTGGAGGCCGCCGCCAGCACCTTGGGCGCCGGCCGCTGGCGGGTCTTCTTCACCATCACCCTGCCGCTGGCCTTTCCGGGACTGGTGACCGGCAGCCTGCTGGCCTTCGCCCGGGCCCTCTCGGAATTCGGGGCCACCATCACCTTCGCCGCCAACATTCCCGGCCAGACGCGCACCCTGCCGCTGGCGCTGTACACCCTGATCCAGACCCCCGGCCGGGAAGCCGCGGCCGCCCGGCTCTGCGCCCTGTCGATCGCCATCGCCATGCTGTCGCTGCTGGTCTCGGAGTGGCTGGCACGGCGGGCGCGACACCGGCTTCAGGAACGCGATGGCTGACTCGGAGCCCCGAACGATGCCGAACGCCAACCATGACGGCCTGCACCTCGACATCCGCAAGCGCCAGGGCGCCTTCCTGACCGAGGCCGCCCTGTCCACGCCCGGGCGCGGCGTCACCGCCCTGTTCGGCCCCTCGGGCAGCGGCAAGACGACCCTGCTGCGCCTGATCGCCGGTCTCGATCGCCCGGACGCCGGGGTCGTCCGCCTGGGCGACGAGACCCTCAGCGACGCCCGAACCGGCCGCCACGTCCCGCCGCATCGGCGGCGTCTCGGCGTGGTCTTCCAGGAGGCGCGGCTGTTTCCGCACTACCGGGTCCGCGGCAACCTGACCTACGGCATGCCCGCCGGTGGCGCCGCGAACTTCGATGACCTGGTCGCGCTGCTGGGCATCGGCAAGCTGCTGGAGCGTTTCCCGGCCACCCTGTCCGGCGGCGAAGCCCGCCGCGTGGCCATCGGCCGGGCCCTGCTCAGTCAGCCGCGCCTGCTGCTGATGGACGAGCCGCTGACCGGGCTGGACGGGGCGCGCAAGCAGGAACTGCTGCACTACATCGCCCGCCTGACCCGCCGCATCGACATCCCGGTAATCTACGTGAGCCACGATCCCGAGGAGCTGGTCAGCATCGCCGATCGACTGGTGCTGCTCGACCAGGGCCGCGTACTGACCGCGGGCCCTCTCGACGAGGTGCTCACCCGCCTGGAGTTCAGCGACGCGCTCGGCGGCTTCGATGCGGTGTCGTTGCTCACCGCGCGTCTCGAGGCCCACGATACCGCCTATGGGCTGACCCGGCTGCGGCTCGCCGACGGTCAGCCGCTCGTCGTTCCCGCGATCGACCGACGCCCCGGCGACAGCGTGCGCCTGCGCGTGCCGGTGCGGGACATCACCCTGGCCCTGGGTACGCCGGCACCCACCAGCGACCTCAACCGGCTCGAGGTGGTCATCGAACGCATCGCCCGCTCGACGACCGACGCCGCCACGGTGGATGTCGGCCTGCGGCTCGGCGAGGCGCGCCTGCGGGCCCGGCTGACCCGCCATGCCTGCCATGCCCTGGGGCTGCGGGAAGGCATGGCGGCGATCGCCGTGGTGCGCAATATCACGCCGGCCGCCGGCTAGGAGCGCGGGAAGCGGCGGTCAGGAAGGCGCGTCAGGCCTCGCCGATGCCGTGACGCTTGAGCTTGTTGGCGATGGTGGTGTGCGACACGCCCAGACGCCGGGCCAGCTGACGGCTCGACGGGTAATCCACGTAGAGGGCGGCCAGCACCCGGCGCTCCACCGAGCCGATGATCTCGGCGAGCGTACCATCCAGTTCGATGCCGCCCGGTCCCGGCGCATCGCCGACGTCGGGCAGGCGCAGATGTTCGGGCAGCAGCACGTCCCCCTCGCAGAGCGACACGGCCTGGAAGAGCAGGTTCTCGAGCTGGCGCACATTGCCCGGCCAGTGATACTCGGCCAGCCGTGCCTCTGCCGCCTCCGACAGCGTCGGCAGCGGACAGCCGATCTGGCGAGCGGCGCGGTCGATGAAGTGCTCGGCCAGCTCGGCGATGCCGTCGAGACAGTCCCGCAGCGGCGGGATATGCACCGACAGCACGTTGAGCCGGTGGTAGAGATCCTGACGGAACTGCCCCGCCGCACACAGCCGCGGCAGCTCCTGCTGGGTGGCGCAGATCACCCGCACGTCGAGATAGGTTTCCTCGTCGCTGCCCACCCGCCGGAAGCCGCCGTCCTGCAGGAAGCGCAGCAGCTTGACCTGCAGGCGCGGACTCATCTCGCCCACCTCGTCGAGGAAGATGGTGCCGCCGGCGGTCAGCTCCAGCAGCCCCAGCTTGCCCTCCGGCCGGGCGCCCTCGAAGGCCCCCGGCGCATAGCCGAACAGTTCGGTCTCGGCCATCGACTCCGGCAGCCCGGCACAGTTGAGCGCCATGAACGGCGCCTGGCCGCGCGGGCTGGCCAGGTGGCAGGCGCGGGCCAGCAGCTCCTTGCCGGTGCCGGTCTCGCCCTCGATCAGCAGCGGCGCATCCAGCGGCGCCATGCGTCGCGCCTCGCGCACCACCGCCGCCAGCCGCGGGCTGGCCTGGAAGATCGCCTCGAAGCCGCGCAGCTCCTGGCGCTGGACATGATAGATGCGCTCGCCGACCCGATCGGCCCGGTGCAGGGTGACCACCGCCCCGGCCAGCGAGGCGACGTCATCGCTTTCGGTGTGCAGCGGCGCGATGTCGGCCAGATAGACCTCATCCTTGAGCTTGAGCCGCAGGCCATTGACCC
Organism: Modicisalibacter tunisiensis; assembly: GCF_020148005.1. Taxonomy (GTDB): domain Bacteria; phylum Pseudomonadota; class Gammaproteobacteria; order Pseudomonadales; family Halomonadaceae; genus Modicisalibacter; species Modicisalibacter tunisiensis. The sequence continues at coordinate 98,837 of NZ_JAGXFD010000002.1, forward strand.
GGGCGTTGTTGCGCCGGATGAGCTCGGGCAGGTCCAGGTCATGCAGGTAACGGTCGAGCGACAGCCCCGGCACCTCGTCGACCCGCACGCCCAGCATCTGTCCGGCGGCGCGGTTGGCGGCGACGATCCGGCCGTCCATGTCGATCGACATCACCGGGTCGGACAGCGACGAGAGCAGCGCGTCCAGCTCCAGGTGGCGGCGCTCGCTGGGCATCAGGCTGACCCGCTTGACGCTGAACACGCCGGGCAGGGCCTCGAGAATCGGCCGGAGCGTGGCCAGCTGCGCATTGAGCAGCTGCGGCACCAGCAGGTAGATGGCGTTGCCCTGGTCCCCGCCGACCTCGCCGCGTGCCACGTTGAGGCCATAGTCGGCAAAGGGGGAGACGACATCGCGCAGGATGCCGATGCGATTCTGGCAGTGGAACTTGAGGCGCATGGACCCGGGAACCTCGAAAACGGCAACGATGGGGAAATACGCGTCACGACGGCGTGACTCAGGTGTAACGATAAACTGACACCCGGCTCGCCGTCGATCGATGCCAGCCGGGTTTTTGCCGTCTGGCCTTCCCCTGCGGCCGCCCCCTGTCACACATTCTTGACAGAAAACCGACGTGTCAGGCCCTCGGGCCGCCTGCCGCCCCCCTGCCGCAGCCCATCGGGGCCACCTAAGCTAAGAGCCATTCTCCCCGACAATGACAACCTGCAACCGGGAGCCCACGATGGCAAAGCAGACAAAATATCAGGCCCATCATCCCGATACCGACGGCATCATCCACTACAGCGATACCGAGAACGCTACCTGGCAGACCCTGATGGAGCGTCAGATGGCGATCATCGAGGGACGCGTCTGCCAGGAATACCTGGACGGCCTGGAACGCCTGGCCCTGCCCATGGACCGCATCCCGCAACTGGCCGACGTCGACCGGGTGCTGCAGGCGACGACCGGCTGGCGCACCGCGCCGGTGCCGGCGCTGATCCCCTTCAACACCTTCTTCGAGCTGCTCGCCAACCGGCGCTTCCCGGTCGCCACCTTCATTCGCACGCCCGAGGAGCTCGACTACCTCCAGGAACCGGACATCTTCCACGAGATCTTCGGCCACTGCCCGATGCTCACCAATCCGGCGTTTGCCGAGTTCACCGAGACCTACGGCAAGCTGGGGCTGGCCGCGAGCAAGGAAGAGCGTGTCTACCTGGCGCGCCTGTACTGGATGACCGTCGAGTTCGGCCTGGTCGACACGCCCCGGGGCCGACGCATCTACGGCGGGGGCATCATCTCCTCGCCCAGGGAGACCTTTCACGCGCTCTCCGACGTGCCGGCCCATCATCCCTTCGACCCGCTCGACGCCCTGCGCACGCCCTATCGGATCGACATCCTGCAGCCGCTCTACTATGTCATCGACGATCTCGAGACCCTGCACGACCTGGCCGGCCGCGACATCATGGCGCTGGTCCACGAGGCCATGGCGCTGGGGCTCTATGCGCCCACCTTCGAACCCAGGCAGGCCGCGGGCGCCTGACAGGCGCCACCTGCACTCACTACCCTGAAGACAACAAGCCACGGAGTTGAAGATGAGCCAGCTTTCCGAACAAGCCTGTGAAGCCTGCAGCTGGGATGCCCCCTTGGTGACCGACAGCGAGATCGAGCAGCTCAAGCCGTCGATCCCCGACTGGCAGATCCTCGAGCGCGATGGCATCATGCAACTGGAGCGCGTCTTCACGTTTCGCAACTTCAAGCAGGCCCTGGCGTTCACCAACCAGATCGGTGAAGTGGCAGAAGAGGCCGGTCATCATCCGGCGCTGCTGACCGAATGGGGCAAGGTCACGGTGACCTGGTGGTCCCACGCGATCAAGGGTCTGCACAGGAACGACTTCATCCTAGCCGCCAGAACCGACGAGGTAGCAAAGTCCAATGTTCGAGCAGATTGAGCGGGTCCCCGGGGATGCCATCCTCGGGTTGATCGATGCCTTCAAGAAGGACTCCAATCCGCAGAAGGTCGACCTGGGGGTCGGCGTGTATCGGGACGAGCAAGGCAACACCCCGATCCTGCGTTCCGTCAAGGAGGCCGAAGCGCGGCTGCTGAAGAACGAGACCACCAAGAGCTACATCGGCTCGCACGGCGACCCGCGCTACGGCAAGGCCATCCTGTCGCTGGTGCTGGGCGAGGACTCGCCGGTACTGGCCGCCAACCGCGCCAGCGCCACTCAGTCGCCCGGTGGCACCGGCGCGCTGCGCCTGGCGGCGGACTTCATCAAGACGCAGTTGCCCGGCAAGCGCATCTGGGTCTCCGACCCGACCTGGCCCAACCACCTGGGCATCTTCCACGCCGCCGACGTCGAGCTGCACAAGTACCCCTACGTCGATGCCGACAATCGCCTGGATTTCGACGGCATGCTCGCCGCCCTCAAGGAGATTCCCGAGGGTGACGTGGTGCTGCTGCACGCCTGCTGCCACAACCCCTCCGGCTTCGACCTGACTCAGGCGCAATGGAAGCAGGTCCTCGAGGTGGTCAAGGCCCGTCAGCTGCTGCCGCTGATCGACTTCGCCTACCAGGGCTTCGGCGACGGCCTCGACGAGGATGCCTACGGTGTACGCCTGTTCGCCGAGAACCTCGACGAGCTGCTGATCACCAGCTCCTGCTCGAAGAACTTCGGCATCTACCGCGAGCGCACCGGCTGCCTGATCGCCATCGCCAGGGACAGCGAGCAGATGGAAAACGTCCGTTCGCAGTTCGCCATCGTCGCCCGCGAGAACTACTCCAACCCGCCCGCCCACGGCGGCTCGGTAGTGATCGAGATCCTCGAATCCGCCGAACTGGCCGCCCAGTGGCGCGAGGAAGTGGCCGAGATGCGCAACCGCATCAACGGCCTGCGTCGCGACTTCGTCGAGGCCCTCAAGCCGCACGGCCTGGACGAACGCTTTGCCTTCATCGCCGAGCAGCGCGGCATGTTCTCCTACACCGGCCTGTCCGGCGAGCAGGTGGACCGCCTGCGCGACGAGTACAGCATCTACATGGTGCGCTCCGGCCGCGCCAACGTCGCCGGCCTGGTCAGCGACAACCTGCCCTACGTCGCCAGGGCCATCGCCGACGTCGTGAAGTAACCCGCCGTCCCGAAGCCCTCGAACGCCCGGCCTGCGCCGGGCGTTCGTCGTTGGAGCCCGTGATTCTGTCGCCATCGCGCATCACCGTCGTCGGCGCCGACACCCTGGGCCGGGCCCTGGCGGGTAACGAGACGGCACTGGCGCCCTTTCGCGCCAGCGCCCCGTCGCGCTGAGTTACCGTGGCGCAAAAGGTGACGTCAGGGCGTACCGGAAGTACCGGCCGTGTCGCCGTTGCCTTCCATGCCCGCATCAGGCGCATCGACCGCCTGCTGCGACTTGACGTCCTGGTGCTGGGCCTGCTCGAACTGCTGGTTGATCTCGCGCTCGGCTTCCTTGAAGCGTCGTTCGGTTTCCTTGAGCGCCTGATCGACCTCGTTCTGGGTGTTGTCCCAGCCACCGGTCGCCGTGACTTGATCCGTCCCGGTAGCGGTCGGGGTATCGACGGCGGCATCCCCGGTATCGCCCTCGGCGGTGGGAGTGGTCATTTCTCCTGCGCCGCCGGACTGCCTGGCCGATGGCTCGGAGTTGCTGCCGGTCGACGGGGTCTCGCCATCGCGGGCGTCCCGGGTTGCCGTTGCGGCGGCCGCGGACTGATCGTCACGCGCCGTGCGTGAGACGCCGTCGCTCGTGGCGCTGTCGCCACCCGCCTGCGTCGACGACGACTGGGTGGTGGACGTGGCGTCGCCCTGCTGACCGGACGCCTGCGAGGCGTCGTCGTCACCGTTACAGGCCGCCAGGCCCAGCGCCAGTACCGTGACGGCCAGGGTTCTCCAGGGCGTCTTGGGCATTCCGATCTCCTTGCATTGACGGGATTCAGGTTCGCGCTATTGCAGCAAACACCCCCTGGCGGCGCAAGGCGCTCATCGCCCCACGTCCTCGTTCCAGACCTCCGGATGGCGCGCGATGAAGGTCGCCATCAGTTCCCGGCAGGTCGGATCGTCGAGCACCTCGAGCGTGACGCCACACTCGCGCAGATGCGTTTCGTCGCCGAGAAAGGTGCGATTTTCACCGATCACCACCCGCGGGATGCCATAGAGCAGGATGGCCCCGCTGCACATCGGGCACGGCGACAGCGTGGTATAGAGCACCGACTGGCGATAGACGGCGCCGGGCAGGCGCCCGGCATTTTCCAGCGCATCCATCTCGCCGTGCAGGACCACGCTGCCCCGCTGCTGGCGACGGTTGTGACCGCGGCCGATGATGCGACCGTCGTGTACCAGCACCGAGCCGATGGGAACGCCCCCTTCCGCCAGCCCCTGGCGTGCCTCGTCGATCGCCGCCTGCATGAAGCTGTCCATGGTTCTCTCCGTTCCGGGGATGCCTGTCGCGATGTCAGCCGGACCCGGCGAGCAGGTCGCTGCCGTCGGGCATCGCCAGCTTCACCGCCCGGGGTTCGAGCGTCACCTCGAAGCGGCGCAGATGGCGCGGTTCGCCATCCAGGTTGAGCGGAAAGGCGTCGCGACTGGTGAATGTCAGGCCGGGCGTGCGGATCGTGCGCACGAACTCGCCATCGCGCGGCAACTGCTCGATTTCCTGCAGCAACTGGCGCATCTCGCTCAACGAGGCGAAATGCCGAACCACCAGCACGTCCAGCAGCCCGTCGTCGAGCTTGGCCCCGGGAGCCAGGCACTGGCCACCCCCGGCCTGCCGGCCGTTGCCGATCGCCAACAGGAACAGCGGCGTCTCCAGTGACTCGTCCGCCCACTCGAGACGCCCCCGATAGGGTTGATAGTGCCAGGCCTTGAGCATGCCCATCAGCGAATAGGCGCCACCGCCGAGCAGGCGCTTGAGCGCCAGCGGGGTCGAGGTGGTGACCTCCGCCCCGAACCCGCCGGTGGCCATGTTGATGAAGCAGTCCTCGCCCAGGCGGGCCACGTCGACCCCGTGACAGCGCGAGGTCAGGGCCAGCGACAAGGCCGGCTCCGGCTCGAGCGGCAGGCCGAGGCCGTTGGCGAAGTCGTTGGCGCTGCCCAGCGGCAGGATGCCCAGCATCGGCCGCCGCGGGGCCTCCAGAGCCATCAGCCCCGCCACCACCTCGTTGACGGTGCCGTCGCCGCCACCGGCGACGAGCCTCGACACCCCGGCCTCGGCCGCCTCGTGCACCAGGCGCAGTGCATCACCGGCCTCCCAGGTGACACGCACGTCCAGGGAATGGCCCTGGTCGCGCATGGCCTGGACGGCGTCGCGGACATCGGGAATCTGCGCCGACTTGCCGTTCAAGATCAAGCGGGCCTGCGGCGCCTCGGGCTGAACCATGCGTGGTGTTCCTTGTGCATTCCATTGACCGCTATACCATCGCCCCTCCGCGCGCCCCTCGCAAGTGCCAGGCCGCTCACGCCGGGCGGGAAGCCCTGTCGGTCACCAGCAACAGGGCCACCGGCAGCGTCGCCATGGCGGCCAGCGCCATCTGAAGGGACAGCGGCGTCGCCAGCATCAGGCTGGCCAGCACCGCGCCGCCCCCCAGCTGCAGGGCCCCCAGCAGCGCCGCCGCCGTGCCCGCCAGGCCACGGAACGGTTCCAGCGCCAGGCTGGAGGCCGCCCCCAGGGTCAGCGAAAAGCCCACCGACAGCACAGCCACCGGCCCCATGAACGCCGCCACCGACAACGGCAGGGCCCATGCGGCCAGCCCCTGCAGCCCGCCGGCCAGCAGCACCAGCCCCAGGCCGAGCCGCACGGTGCGCCGGCGCCCCAGGCGATGGATGACCCGTGGCGCCCGGAAGAAGGTGACAATGTTGACCAGCGCATTGCCGCCGAAGCAGGCGGCGAAGGCCAGCTCGCTCAGCCCCAGGCGCTCGACCAGCAGTACCGGCGCCGCCGAGACATAGATCAGGATCGCCGCCATGCACACCCCGGCCGTGCCGGCATAGCGCAGGAAGCGGCGATCCCCGAGCACGCGACGATAGCGCGCGAGCCGGTACAGGGGGCGCGGGAGCTCGGCGTCCCGTGGGCGGGTTTCCCCGAAGGTCGCGAACGCCGTCGCCAGCAGCACAAGCGCGAACAGCGCCATGAAGGCAAAGTTGCTGCGCCAGCCGAGCTGCACGGCCAGCACCCCGCCGACCACCGGCGCCAGGGCCGGGATCAGGCACAGCGAGCCATTCAGATAGCTGTAGAGCCGGGCGCCCTCGGCCGGCGTGTACAGGTCGCGCACCGCGGCGAAGGCCACCGTCGTGGCGGCGCAGGCCCCCAGCCCCTGCAGCACCCGGGAGAAGTAGAGCGGCAGCAGCGTGGTCGCGCTCATGGCCAGCAGGGCGCCCAGCCCGTAGAGCAGCGACCCCAGCAGCAGCGCCGGACGGCGTCCGAAGCGATCGGTCAGGGGACCGACCAGGATCTGACCCAGCCCCACGCTGAACAGCAGCAGCGTGATGGTGACCTGCAGCGCCGAGGAGGGCTGGCCCAGATCGCGGGCCATGACCGGCAGCGAGGGCAGGTAGATGTCGATCGCCAGCGGCATCAGCATGACGGCGGCGATCAGCAGCGCCAGCCGCCCGGCGCCGGAGGCAGCGGGAACGTCTCGGGACATGCAGGCTCCAGGTGTCGGCAGGCGACCACTGTAGCGTCCGCACCGGGCCGTTCAAGGGCTCACTGCCCCGCGGGGGAGAGATGGAATTCGAGCACGTTGTCCGCGGAATGGCGCAGATAGGCCGCCAGACGCTCAAGATTGCGCTTGTCGTGGGTCTGCAACACCATGTGGTAGTGAAACAACGTGCCATGCTCGCTCAGACGGTAGCTCATGGTCTGGATGGTGCAGCCGAACTCGCCGATCTGCCGACGGACCGCCGTCTCGTCGGGCACACGGCTGATCGGATAGCTCTGGACATGATCGGCGTAATACTCCGCGGGCAGGCGCTGCTCGATCCAGCGGAACAGCGACAGGGTCAGCAGCGTGCTCAGGGTGACCAGCACCGCCGGCATCATGAAGCCCACGCCGAACAGGATGCCCAGCGCCGAGGTCATCCAGATCGAGGCCGCCGTGGTCAGGCCGTGCACGTTGAGGCCCTCCTTGAAGATCACGCCGGCGCCGAGAAAGCCGATACCGGTCATGATGCCCTGCGCCATGCGGGTCGGATCGGTCCTCACGGTCGCCTCGGGCAGGCTGGCATCCAGCCACTGCCACTGGTGAGTGGTCACCAGCATCAGCAGCGCCGAGGCCACGCAGACCAGGGCATGCGTGCGAAAGCCCGCCGGGCGACCGTGAAAGCTGCGCTCCAGCCCGATCAGGCTGCCGGCCAGCCAGGCCGAGCCCAGGTTGACGAGAATGGCCAGCACACCGTCCTGCATCGCCGTTTCCTTCTGTTGCGATCCGTCAGTGTCTTCCAGCGTAGCCGAAACGGCCACACCACCGGCTTGCAGCCGGCCGGACAATCGCCCAGAGTCAGGACGTTACGCTCATCGCGACAAGGAGGCTCGCGTGACCCCATCAGGATCCACGACACCACCCGGCGACGATCGGGAACTCGACGACCGGCACCTGCCCTCGCAGGCCGCCGCCGTTCACGAAACCATTCGCGCCGATGGCGAGAAGGAGCTGACCCGCACCGCCTCGGCACTGTTCTGGTCGGCGCTGGCCGCCGGCCTGTCGATGAGCTTTTCCATGCTGGCCAAGGGGCTGCTCGCCGCCCACCTGCCGGACAGCGACATCGCCTATCTCGTGGCCTCGCTGGGCTACACGGTGGGTTTTCTGGTAGTGATCCTCGCCCGCCAGCAACTGTTCACCGAAAACACCGTCACCGCCGTGCTGCCGCTGATGAGCCAGCCGGGGCTGACCAAGCTGCTGTGCCTGCTGCGGCTGTGGAGCGTGGTGCTGGTCGGCAACCTGCTGGGCACCGCGATCTCGGCCTATGCCATCGCCGCCATGCCGCTGTTCGACGGCGAGACGCACCGGATCTTCCTGGGTCTCGGGCAGCACGTGCTGGAAAACGGGCTCGACGAGATGTTCGCCAAGGGAGTGGTCGCCGGCTGGATGATCGCCACCATGGTCTGGCTGATTCCCGCCGCCGGCGCCGCCAAGATCTGGGTCATCCTGATCGTCACCTACCTGGTGGCGATCGGCGGTTTCACCCACATCATCGCCGGCTCCACCGAGGTGATGTACCTGGTATTCGCGGGCAAGGCCTCGCTCGGCGAGTATCTGTTCACCTTCATCCTGCCGGTGCTGGCCGGCAACGTGGTGGGCGGCACCTTCATCTTCGCGCTGATCAGCCACGCGCAGATTCGCAGCGACGGCTGACCGCAGCGACGGCTGACCGCAGCGACGGCTGGCCGCAGCGACAGCCGAATACGACGACGGCCGCCGGATGTGGCGGCCGTCACTGCTGGCGAGAGCGTCAGGCGGTCGCCGTCTCGTGGGGGGCGCCGTCGGCGACCGTCACCCCGGCCCGGTTGAGTGCCGAGAGCACCGCCTTGAGCGAGGCGCTGACGGTGTCGCCGTCCTCGGCCAGACCGCAGACCCGCTGCCCGTCGACATTCAGCTGGACGAAGGCGATCGCGCTGGCATCGCTGCCCTCGCCAAGGGCGTGCTCGCCGTAATCGACCACGCTGACCGTCTGCCCGCTGTGGCGCTGCCAGGCGGCCATGAAGGCCGAGATGACGCCATTGCCCTCGCCCTCCAGCTGCAGCCGGCGCGAGCCGTCGCCAAGCGTCACCTGGAGCCGTTCGGCGCCGTCGCGATCCAGCCGGTAGCCCTGCAGGCTCAGCGGTTGTGCCGCGACGAAGGTGCCCATCAGGATGTCGCGGATCTGCTCGCTGGAGAGTTCGCCGGTGACCTGCTCGCTGGCCCGCTGGACGTGGGGCGCCAGCTCCAGCGTCATCCAGCGCGGCAGGCTGATGCCGAAGTCGCGCTCGAGCAGGAAGGCCATGCCACCCTTGCCCGACTGGCTGTTGACGCGAATCACCGCCTGATAGTCGCGGCCCAGGTCCCGCGGGTCGACGGGCAGGTAGGCGACCTGCCAGGGCTCGTCGTCGTCCTGCTTGCGCAGGCACTTGCGGATCGCGTCCTGGTGGCTGCCGGAAAACGCCGTGTAGACCAGCTCGCCGACCCAGGGGTGGCGCGGGTGCAGCGGCAGGCCGGTGCATTCGGTGCAGACCTGGATGATCTCGTCGGGGTTGGACAGGTCGAGCCGGGGATCGATGCCCTGGCTGTAGAGGTTCATGCCCAGGGTGACGATGTCCATGTTGCCGGTGCGCTCGCCGTTGCCGAGCAGGGTGCCCTCGACCCGGTCGGCGCCGGCCAGCAGGCCCAGCTCGGCCGCCGCGGCGGCCCCGCCGCGATCATTGTGGGTATGCAGCGAGATGATCGCGCTGTCACGGTTCTTCAGGTGGGTGACGAAGTACTCGATCATGTCGGCGAAATGGTTGACCGGCCCCACCTCGACGGTCGCCGGCAGGTTGAGGATGCAGGGGCGCTCGGGGGTCGGCTGCCAGACGTCCATCACCGCCTCGCAGATCGCCACCGCATAGTCGAGCTCGGTGCTGGTGAAGCTTTCCGGCGAGTACTGGAAACGCCACTCGGTCTGCGGGTAGCGCGCGGCGTACTCCTGCACCCAGCGCGCGCCCTGCACGGCGATCGCGGTCACGCCGGCCTGGTCCTGCTCGAAGACGCGCTCGCGCTGCACCGTGGAGGTGGAATTGTAGACGTGCACGAGCGCCTGCTTCACGCCCTCCAGGGCCTCGAAGGTCCGGGCGATCAGCGGCTCGCGGGCCTGTACCAGCACCTGGATGGTGACATCCTCGGGAATCTGGTCCGTCTCGATCAGCCAGCGCACGAAGTCGTAGTCCGGCTGGCTGGCGGCGGGAAAGCCGACCTCGATCTCCTTGAGGCCGACCTTGACCAGCAGGGCCCACAGGCGCTTCTTCTGCTCGACGCTCATCGGCTCCAGCAGCGCCTGGTTGCCGTCGCGCAGGTCGACGCTGGCCCAGATCGGGGCGCGGGTCAGGGTGCGCGACGGCCATTGACGCTGGTCGAGCGGGACCGGCTTGGCCGGCGTGTACTTGCGATGGTCGAACGAAGCCATGGGGGTATCCTGCCGATCGTGAATGCATGGGAGAAGGCGGCATCGGCGCCGCGGCTCGGTTCCCGCGGTCGGATCGACGCTCCGGGGAACGGGGCCGGCCCTTGTGGGGCGTGCGGCCCGTTTTGGGGGACTTCCGGGGGTGAACCGGACATCGCTTGTGGCGACAGGAACAGCATATGCTCAGACGCGCGGCAAGGGATTGCAAATGAGTTGCCGCATCGCGATGAAATCGGCATAAAATGCCAATTCATCAAATGATTTTGGCAGGAAATGCCCAGCATGACGAAACAACCCGCTCCCCCGGCGCTCGACCGCTACGATCGCCACATCCTCGAGATCCTTCAGCGCGAAGGGCGCATCAGCAACCAGGAACTCGCCGACCGCATCGGCTTGTCTCCCTCGCCCTGCCTGCGCCGCGTCCGCGCCCTCGAGGAAAGCGGCCTGATCGTCGGTTACCGGGCCCGGGTCGACAGCCGCCGCCTGGGCTACAGCCTGACGGCGTTGCTGCACATCTCCATGGACCGGCACACGCCGGAGCGCTTCGCCAACTTCGAGGCTCAGGTCGCCGCCCTGCCCCAGGTTCAGGAGTGCCTGCTGATCACCGGACAGGAGGCCGACTATCAGCTCAAGGTGGTGGTGCGTGACATGGACGACTACCAGAACCTGCTGCTCAACTGCATTACCCGCATCGAGGGCGTCAGCGGTGCCCATTCCAGCTTCGTGCTGCGCCGGGTGATCGACGACACGGTACTGCCGGCACCGGAGTGAGGCCGCCGACGGCATCCCCCTCGTCGGCCGAAGATGCTATCGTCGGCGGCTCGTCCATCGCCAAGTGACAGCCGACAGGGAGAGCATCATGTCCTCGAAGGTCTACTGCATCGCCAGCTTCAAGCCTCGCCCCGGCCGGGAGGAGGCCGTCTTCCGTGCCCTGCAGGCGCTGGAACCCAACGCTCACCGCGAGGACGGCTGCCTGCGCTATACCGTGACCCGCCACGTCGACAACCCTTTCGCCCGGGGCTCGAGCTATCCGATCGTCTTCCATGAAGTCTGGGCCGATCGGGCGGCATTCGAGGCCCACTGCCAGCGCGAGGAGATCCGCCACTTCTTCGCCACGCAACTGGAGGCCGAGGACGGTGACATCGAGGATGCCAACGTCTGCGTCTATACCGACGAGCCGGCCGACTTCGACGCGCCCGCGCTCTGACCTCGCGCCACCCATGCCACACGCCTCCCGATCATGGCCGCCCCCGCCCGGGCATGCCTCGCTGGCTCTCGGCCGGACGCCGCTGACCCTGAGGCCGGTGACCGCTGCCGACCTGCCGGGCGTGGAGCGGCTGGTCCACGACAACATGCGCCCCTACCTGGCCGATCAGGGGCTGGCCTGGGACAGCGGACAGTTCCGCCGGCGCGTCGCGGAAGCGGACAACTTCTGCCTGGTCTCGCCCGTGGCCCTGGTGGCCTTCCTGTCGCTCCTTCACGCCGATGACCACCTCCATGTGCGCGAACTGCAGGTGAGCGCGCCGTTTCGCGGGCGGGGCGTCGGCACCTGGCTGATCCGCCACGCGGAAGCGCTCGCCCAAGAGCATGGGCGCAAGCCGCTGCGCCTGAACGTGCTGAAACACAACCCGGCACTCAGGCTCTATCGCCGCCTGGGCTTTCGGGTGACGGCGGAAACTCGCACGGGGCTGGTCATGGAGAAGCGCCTCGACACACCCGGGCAGCCCGCCCCTTAGTCGGCTTACAATGAGACACGCCGGAGCGACCCAGGCCGTGTCGCCCCTTGTATTCTGCTCACTGATCGGAGGTTTCATGGAGGCCACCACCGCCACCGCCGCGACACCGCGTACCCAGCCCGGCCGCCTGACCGGCATGAGCTGGGCGCACTTTCTCAACGACGGCGCCGCCAACTATCTGCCCGGCGTGCTGCCGGCGATCCTGGTGTCGCTCAACCTGTCGGTGGCACTGGCCGGCACCATCATGGCGGCGCTGCTGATGGGTCAGGCCCTGCAGCCGCTGGTGGGCCTGCTCGCCGACCGGGTGGGCGGTCGCGTGATGGTCGCCCTGGGGCTCGCCGGTTCGTCGCTGGGCGGGGCGCTGGTCGGCTTCACCTCGGACGTCTGGGCGCTGCTGGGCGTGCTGGTGCTGATCGGCGTCTCCAACTCCTTCTTCCACCCCCAGGCCCTGGCGGGGGTGCGCCGGCTGGGCGGCGACAAGCCCGGCACGGCGATGTCGATCTTCCTGGTCGGCGGCGAGGTGGGACGCGGCGTGTGGCCGGCCATCGCCAGCTGGGTCGTCGTCCAGTGGGGGCTGGCATACCTGTGGGTGCTCGCCCTGCCCGCCCTGCTGACCCTGCCGTTTCTGCTGCGATGGGCACCCAGCCTGCCGCCCCGCGCCGGCGATGCGGCCCCGGTCCAGTGGCGATGCCACGCCGGCCCGCTGACCCGTCTGGTGGCCTTCTCGACCCTGCGCTCGCTGATGATCTTCTCGGTGGTGACCTTCGTGCCGCTGATGTGGACCCAGGCCGGCGGCTCGCTGACCACCGGAGCCAGCTTCATCACCGTGATGCTGGTCATCGGCGTGATCGGCAATGTCGGCGGCGGGCATCTCTCGGACCGCCTGGGACGCCGCCCCTTGCTGATCGCGGCGATGAGCATCTCGGTAGTGATGCTGGCCGCCTTCCTCATGGCCGAGGGCCTCTGGCTGTGGATCGCTCTCGGCGTGCTCGGCATCTGCCTGTTCGCGACGCTGCCGCTGACCATCCTGATCGCCCAGGACATCCTGCCGGAGAATCGCTCCCTGGGGTCGGGCATGGCGCTCGGGCTGTCCAACGGCCTGGCGGCGCTGGGGATCATGGCGCTGGGCCCGATCGCCGCCGAAGGGGGGGCCACGGCGCCCCTGTGGGTGGCGCTGGCGGGCGGCATCGTCACGGTGCCCCTGGCGCTGGGACTGCCGGAGCATGTTCGCCGCGATTCCCGCTAACCATCAGCGCCGCGGTCGCGCTACACTCGGCCCATTCCCCGCCCCGGCTTGTTCGGCAGAGGGCGACAGTCGCACGTGTTGACCACCCGATGGGTGGTGCCCATTGCGAGGATTCGACATGAACAGGCATCACGCCAAGCGTCTCGCCGTCGTGGGGGGTGCCGCCCTGCTCGGGCTGGCCGCCCTGGCCACCGTGCCGCTCTCCCGGGCGGAGACCTCGCTGGCCAGCAGGGCCGAGCACAAGGCGAGGATTCTCGAGCAGATCGCCGCCGAGCCCGGCGCGGCTCCGTCGCCCGACACCGCGCGCATCACTCCGGGCGGCGCCCAGGCCGTCGACCCGCGTGGCGCCGCCCCGCTGGACGACCCGCTGACCTGTCTGGCCCGCACCCTCTACTGGGAAGCGCGCGGCACGTCGTCCCGGCAGATGGGTGCCGTGGCCAGCGTGGTGATGAACCGGCTCGCCGATGCCCGCTTCCCCGACACCGTCTGCGGCGTGGTGCTCCAGGGCTCCGAACAGGGCCGTTGCCAGTTTTCCTGGTGGTGCGACGGCCGCGCCGACGACGCCGGCGAGAGCGACGCCTATGGGAATGCCAAGGAAGTGGCCCGCCGGACCCTCAACGGCCAGGCCAGGGACATCACGCACGGGGCACTCTACTTCCATCACCGGGGCATCTCGCCGCGCTGGGCCAGCCGCTTCAAGCGCACCCTGACCTCCGGCGACTTCGTGTTCTACCGGCCCCGCTGACGCCACCGCGCCGACGCCAACGACAGACGCCGCGGGATCACCGCGGCGTCTGGCGTTTCAGCCACCGGTTCAGGCGTAGGTATTGATCTGCGTACCGACGCTGCCGGAGGTGGCCAGCTGGCTGTCCTGCTGCGGAGCCACCGACTCCATGAGCTGGGAGACGTGGGCGGACTGCGTGTCCAGCGACTCCTTGAGCAGGCTCATCTGGGTCTGCTGGCCGGCATTGTACTGCTGCAATGCCGAGGCCATGCCGCTCATCGCACTGATGGAATCCATGCGCGTACCTCGCTGTGTGAAGGGGTGAATGGTGACGCTAGCACCCTTGATATCGGCCGAGCCACGCCAATCTTGGGCAAGGATACGAAACTCCTACAAAGGCGCCGGCTCCGTGAAACCCACCATCACAATCCCCGTTCAGCGGCTCGCGAGACGGCCCCGCAGGGCTTACCATGGCCGCTGCACCCACCATCGATGATGTCCACGCTCATGCTTGCCTGGCGGCATGCCCAGCAATCCGACATCCCCTGACGTCTCCGGGAACCTCCCCTCATGCAAGACAACGGCTTCTTCAACCGGCTGGGCGAACGACTGGGCGATGCCCTGCGCGAGCTGGTCACCCTTCTGAATCACCTGTTCGGCGGCACCTTCTCGGCGGCACAAGATTTCATCGACGGGCTGACCGCCTCGCTGGGCATCAGCGACTCGCTGTTCGCCATGCTGATGCTCCTCATCGGCCTGCTGATGCTCTACAGGGGGCTGCGCGGTTTCCTGCGCGGTGCCGTGATCGGCGCCCTGATCTGGACGCTGCTCGGGCTGACGATACTGAGCTGGCTGATCGCCTGAGGGCGTGTTGTGCCGGACGACTCGCCAGACGCCCTGCCCTCGTGTTGAACTGAGCATTCTTCCCCTCACCCACACGCAACGGAGAGCCCGCCATGCAGGACTGCGCCAAACGCCTGACCGCCATCGCCATGCTGCTGATGGCCATGACCGCGACCGCCTTCGCCCAGCAGGCCACCAACGGCAACGCCAGCAACATCCAGACCCGCACCGTCCAGGACTGGCAGGTGCGCTGCCCGACGGACGCCGGCCAGGGCCGCTGTTCCATGACCCAGCTGATCAACAACCCGGACGGCGACCAGCCGGTCCTGCGCGTGGTGGTGGCCTATCCCCCGCAGGCCGACGGGCCGGCCATGGTCTTCCTGCTGCCGCTGGGCGTGCGCCTGGCCCCGGGGCTGCAGCTGACCGTCGACGGCGGCAAGCCGATCAAGTTCCCCTACCAGGTCTGCGTGCCGGACGGCTGCCGCGCGGACATTCCCCTCAAGCCGGAACTGATGCAGCAGTTGCGCCAGGGCAGCCAGGCCACGCTGAGCCTGATCGACCCGCGCGGCCAGCGCCTGGATCTGGCGATCTCGCTGATGGGCTTCAGCGACGCCAGCGCCCGGATCGCCCCCTGAACCGCGTCATCTGCCGGCAAACGACAAGCGGGGCGCCCCCTGGGGCGCCCCGCTTGCATTCGCGCAGGCCGCGAGGGCCTCACTCGGCCAGTGCCTTCTCCACCACTTCGTAGACGTTGGGCGAGAGCTCCTCGGCGCGGATGCGCTCGAGCTCGGCCTTCATCAGTGACTGGCGCGTCTCGTCGTAACGCTGCCAGCGCGTCAGCGGCGTGATGATCCGCGCGGCGATCTCCGGGTTGAGCGTGTTGAGCGCGATCACCACATCGGCGAGCAGCCGGTAGCCCTCGCCGTCGAGGCGATGGAAGTTGACCCGGTTCTGGCCGGCGAAGGCGCCGATCAGCGCCCGCACCCGGTTGGGATTCTTCAGCGAGAACGCCGGATGCTCCATCAGGTACTTGACCCGGTCGAGGGCGTCCGCCTGCGGCCGCGTGACCTGGAGGCTGAACCACTGGTCCATCACCAGCGGGTCGTGCGCCCACTTCTTGCCGAAGGCCCGCAGCAGCGGATCGGCGACCGCGCTGCGCGAGCTGTGGACCAGCAGCGTCAACGCCGCGCGCACGTCGGTCATGTTGTGGTCGGCCTCGAACTGCTGGCGGGCCAGCTCGATGGCCTCCTCGTCCTCGATGCTCATCAGGTAGGCCAGGGCGACGTTCTTCAGGCGACGACTGGCGATCTGCTCGGCGGAGGGCGCGTAGGGCGCCTCGGAACGATTGGCCCGGTACAGCGCCATGAAGTCGTCACGCAGCACCGTGGCCAGCGACTGGCGGACGAACTCGCGCGCGGCGTGGATGGCGTCCACGTCGACCACCGGCTGCTGCTCGGCGATGTAGGCCTCGGAGGGCAGCGTGAGCATCTCGGCGAGCACCGCCTTGTCGTCGGCCGGCTCGTTGAGCAGCCCGCGGAACGCCTCGACCACCCGCGCATCCATGACCTTCTCGACACCGTTGCGGTGCGCGGCGATCAGATCGTCCAGGGCCAGCATGGCCAGCCGCTGCCCGGCATCCCAGCGGTTGAAACCGTCGGAATCGTGCGTGAGCAGGAAGGCCAGGTCCTCGCGGCCGTAGGGGAAGCGCAGCTTGACCGGCGCCGAGAAACCGCGCAGCAGCGACGGCACCGGGGCCTCGGCAACGTCGGTGAAGACGAAGGTCTGCTCCTCCTCGCGCAGATGCAGCACGCCCTCCTTGCCGAGCGCCTCGCCGTCGAGGGTCAGGGTCAGGTCCTCGCCGGACTTGGTGCCCACCAGCCCCACGCGCACGGGGATGTGCAGCGGCAGCTTGTCGGGCTGGCCCGGCGTGGCGGGCGTGCGCTGGCGCAGCGTCAGGTGGTATTCGGCCCTGGCGTAGTCGTACTCGCCGTGGGCGTCGATCTCCGGCGTGCCGGCCTGGGAATACCAGCGCATGAACTGATCGAGATCGAGCCCCGACACCTCGGCCATGCAGCCGGCGAAGTCCTCGATGGTCACCGCCTGGCCGTCGAAGCGCTCGAAATACAGATCCGAGCCCTTGCGGAAGGTCTCCCAGCCCAGCAGGTTGCGCAGCATGCGCACGATCTCCGCGCCCTTCTCGTAGATGGTCAGGGTGTAGAAGTTGGAGATCTCGATGTAGTGGTCGGGCTGGACCGGGTGCGCGGTCGGGCCGGCATCCTCGGCGAACTGCGCGGTACGCAGGAAGGAGACGTCCTCGATGCGCTTGACCGGCGCCGAGTTCATGTCGGCGGAGAAGCTCTGGTCGCGGAAGACCGTGAAGCCCTCCTTGAGCGAGAGCTGGAACCAGTCGCGGCAGGTCACGCGGTTGCCCGACCAGTTGTGGAAGTATTCGTGGGCGACCACCCCCTCGACACGCTGGAAGGCGGCATCGGTGGCGGTCTGCGGATGCGTCAGCACCGCCGCCGAGTTGAAGATGTTGAGGCCCTTGTTCTCCATCGCGCCCATGTTGAAGTCGTCGACGGCGACGATCATGAACAGGTCGAGGTCGTACTCGCGGCCGTAGGTCGTCTCGTCCCATTCCATGGCCGCCTTGAGCGAGCGCATGGCGTGGTCGGTCTTCTCCAGGTTGGCCGGCTCGACCCACAGCTGCAGCGTGACCTCGCGGCCGCTCATCGTGGTGAAGCGGTCCTCGACCTTCTCGAGCTTGCCGGCCACCAGCGCGAACAGGTAGCTGGGCTTGGGGTGCGGGTCCTCCCAGGTGACGAAGTGCCGGCCATAGGGCAGTTCGCCGCGCTCGACCGGGTTGCCGTTGGAGAGCAGCACCGGCAGCGAGGCGCTGTCGCCGATCACCGTGGTCGAGAAGGTCGCCATCACGTCCGGGCGATCCGGGTAGAAGGTGATGCGGCGGAAGCCCTGCGCCTCGCACTGGGTACAGAACATGCCGTTGGACAGGTACAGCCCCTCGAGCGCGGTGTTGCTGGCCGGGTCGATCTCGACCTCGGTCTCCAGGCGCAGGCGGTCGGGGGCGTCGGGAATGGTCAGCGAGGCGTCGTCGACACGGTACTCGGATTCACCGAGCTCCTGGCCGTCGATGGCGATGCGCTTGAGGCTGAGCCGCTCGCCGTCGAGCACCAGCGGTTGTCCCGGCGCGCCGTCCGGGTGACGTTCGAGATGCAGCACCGCGGTGACCCGCGTCGCCGCGGGCACCAGGTCGAACTTGAGCTCGACATGCGTGACGCGAAAGGCCGGTGGCTGATAGTCCTTCAGGTAGACCGGCTGCGGAGCGGCGTCGACGGGCTTGATCTCCGCTTCTTCGGAAATGCGCGTATCGGACATGGGACGAGTACTCCTGTACAAGGTTACCGGCATTGTACGGCGAGCAGGCCAGGAGTCTCAAAGTCGGCGCAGCGGATCCGTCGGTCAACGCCCCGACCGACGCGGGGCGCAGGACGCCTCGTCCAGCCGCCGCTGGGCCGCCGCATCGGCGGCCGCGGCGAACGGGCAGGCCCCCCGCGGCTCGGGACGGGTGATGATCCACAGGCCCAGCGCGAACAGGCCGACGATCAGCAACAGCCTGAGCACCAGCGCCCCCACGGTGAAGCCGATCACCAGCGACGAGACGACCAGCATGGTCGCCGCCATCCACTTGGCGTGGCGCGGGATGGCCCGCTCGTCCTCCCAGGCGAGGATCGGCGGCCCGAAGCGCGGGTGACGACGAATCCAGTTCGCGAAACGTGGCGACCCTCGCGAGGCCAGCCACACCGCCAGCAGCATGAAGCCGGTGGTTGGCATGACGGGCAGGAACAGGCCCACCACCCCGAGCGCAAAGCTGACGGCAGCCAGGCTTGCGTAGATGGCGTGCTTGAGGTTGGGCATGGGGCTTTCTCCCGAACGCGACGCTCCTAGCCTACCGGATTTCGCTTGCCGACGGATGGAGCGCATCGTCGCACCCGGCAGGCCCGCCGGCGCACGGGACGCGACCGCCGGGCCCGAGCGGGGCACGCCTGGACGCAACCGGACCCGACGATCGCCCGCCCATGAGACCCGATTCCCGCTCGGCGGGGAAATGAAAACCGGCTATCACCAGACTAGGCAAGATTCATCACGGCGCCAGCGCCTCAGTCGCGAAAGTTGTTGAACTGCAGCGGCAGCTCGATGGACTCATCGCCCTTGAGCAGCGCGATGGCCTGTTGCAGGTCGTCGCGCTTCTTGCCGGTGACCCGCACCTTGTCGCCCTGGATCTGCGCCTGCACCTTGAGCTTGGCATCCTTGAGCGTCTTGACGATCTTCTTGGCCAGCGGCTGATCGATGCCCTGACGCAGGACGATGCGCTGGCGCACCCGCACGCCGCCGGTCTCGGCGTCCTCCTCCTCGAGACAGCCGACATCGATGCCCCGGGCGATCAGACGGCCCTTCAGGATGTCGAGCATCTGGCGCAGCTGGAACTCGGCCTCCGCCTCCATGAGCACGGCGTCGCTTTCCTCGGTGAAGCTCGCGTCGACACCGCGGAAGTCGAAGCGGGTGGTGAGCTCGCGATTGGCCTGGTCGACGGCGTTGGTGACTTCGTGCTTGTCGAGTTCGGACACGATATCGAAAGAGGGCATGACAGGACTCCGGAAGGTGAAAGGGCGGATCGGCGCCGGGCCATCCTAGCCGATGCGGCTCGGACTTTCAGCGGTGTCCGCCCCGCGCTCGGCCAGCGTCGCCACGGCCAGCGGCTTGTCCATCTGCCAGGCGGCGCAGCCATCGACATAGTAGTCGTCCAGCCAGCGGCGCGGCAGGTAGCCCATGCGGCGGTAAAGCCCCATGGCGACACGGTTGTCGGCCCGGACCTCCAGGCTCAGGCGCTGCATGCCACGCTCGCCGGCGACCGCCTCCAGCGCAGCGAGCAGTCGCCGGCCCACGCCGCCGCCGCGCAGCGCGGGATGCACGCAGAAGGAATAGAGGCGCGCGGTGCGACTGTTGCGCCGGAACAGCAGGGTCCCGTAGCCCTGCAGCTCGCCGCGGTCATCGGCGACGACCCGGGTCACGGCATTGGCGCGCTTGAGCAGATGGGACAGTTGACGACGCGAGAAGCGATCGCCCTCGAAGCAGGCCTGCTCGAGCCGGCACAGGGCGTCGAGATCCTCGGGACAGGCATCGCGAAGCAGCGGTGGGTGCAGCGAATTCATGGGTCATTCCGAAACGGGCAGCGGCGGCATTGTCGGACGCCGAAAAGCGCCCTGTCATTGCCTGGTTGCATGAAATTATTTCACCGACATTCCGGCTTGTAGCGAGTGCCGGTCAAGTGCATGCTAGCGGCAATTTTGCCTCGTCCGGCTCCCCCTTGCACGCAGGAAACGCACCCATGGCTCCCTTGCGCATCGTCGTCGACCGCCTTTCCGACTGGCGCCCCTACTACCCCACCGAGGACCTGATCACTGCCGCCGACTACCTGGCCCGGGATGCCAACGGCGAGCAGGACGGCGCCACCCACGTCATCAACCTGTGCAGCGGTCTGGACTACCTCGAGACCGGCTACTATGTCTCGCTGCTCGCCCAGGCCCGCGGCCAGCGGGTGCTGCCCACGGTCGAGACGCTCAACCAGCTGTCGCGCAAGGCGCTGGTCGACCTGCAGCTGGAATCGCTGGCGCCGCTGATGGACGAGCTCGCCCGACGCGGCGCCCTGCCCGGCGAAGCATTCACGCTGCGGGTGATGTTCGGCGAGTGTCTCGAGGAAGGCCTCGGCCGGCTGGCCCGCCGACTCTTCGAGCGCCTGCCCTGCCCGCTGCTCGAGGCACGCTTCCAGCGCCGCCAGGGGCTGTGGCGGCTGACCCGGCTCAAGCCGCTGGCGCTCACCGCCCTGCGCGGCGCGGAGCAGGACCTGTTCGCCCAGGCCCTGAACCGCCACTCGCGCAAGGTCTGGCGCACGCCCAAGGCGCGGCGGCGCTACCGTTATGACCTGGCGATCCTCGTCGACCCCGGGGAAGCGCTGCCGCCCAGCAACAAGAGCGCGCTCAAGCAGTTCATCCGCGCCGGGCGCCGGCTGGGCATCGACGTGTCGCTGATCACCAAGCGCGACGAGGGCCGGCTTGCCGAGTTCGATGCCCTGTTCATCCGCGAGACGACAAGCCTCGATCATCACACCTACCGCATGGCGCGGCGTGCCGAGCACGAGGGGCTGGTGGTGATCGACGACCCGCGCTCGATCCTGCGCTGCACCAACAAGGTCTATCTGCACGAATTGCTGCGCGCCAGGGGCGTGCCCGCCCCCGACGGGCTGCTGCTGTATCGTGACGATCTGCCGCGGCTGGCGGAGAAGGCCGCCGGCCTGCAGTTCCCGATGGTCCTCAAGGTTCCCGACGGGGCCTTCTCGCGCGGGGTGGTCAAGATCGCCTCCAGCGAGCAGCTCGTTCAGGAGGCCGAGCGGCTGTTCGCCTCCTCCGCCCTGCTGCTGCTCCAGGAATGGCTGCCCACCGACTTCGACTGGCGGATCGGCGTGCTCGACGGCAAGGTGCTGTTCGCCAGTCGCTACTACATGGCCCGCGGCCACTGGCAGATCTACGACCATTCCCGCGGCAGGACGCGCAGCGGCGGCTTCACCACCCACGCCCCCGAGGACGTGCCCAAACCGGTGATCCGCGCCGCGCTCAAGGCCACGCGGCTGATCGGCGACGGCCTCTACGGGGTGGATCTCAAGCAGGTCGGCGAGCGGGTGGTGGTGATCGAGGTCAACGACAATCCCAACCTCGACGCCGGCGTCGAGGACATGGTGCTCGGCCCGCGCCTCTACGACACCGTGATGGCGGTGTTCCTCGAGCGCATGGAGGCCAACCGGCGTCGGCCGGGGTGATGGCCGGGCCCGTCAGGAACGGGAGGAACGAGCACGACCCAGTCCGCGCAGCAGCCAGGGCAGGAGCAGGATCAGCACGGTCAAGCGCAGCAGGTGGTGCGAGGTCACGAAGGCCGGCTCGATACCCAACGACAACGCCACCAGGCTAAGCTCCGGCGCGCCGCCCGGCATGTAGGCCAGCAACGCCGCCGCGGCGGAAACCCCGGTTGCGGCATGGATGCCCCAGGCCGCCCCGACGGCGATCAACAACAGGGCCACGGCCTGTACCATCGCCATCACCAGGCTGTGTCCCACGTCGCGTAGCGGCGTGCCACCGAATCTCACTCCCACCGACAGGCCGATGATCACCTGGGCAAGCGCGACGATCAGTGGCGGTATGCTCGCCTCGGTCGTGCCGCTCACATGCAGCACCGCCGAGACCAGCACCGGTCCGAACAGCAATGGGTTGGGCAGACGCAGCCAACGCCCCAGGAGGACTCCGGCAAGCCCCGCAAATAGCAGCATGAAGATGTCGTCGAGGCCGGGAAAAACCAGCCACTGGGACCAGCCGATCGTTCGCGGCTGGAGGGTGACGTGCCCCAGCAGGTTCAACACCGGCGGGATCGCGACCAGCAGCACCAGGATGCGCACGGCATGGGTCAGTCCCACGATGCGCAGATCGGCACCCGAGTCCACCGCCATCAACGTGACCGCCGACACCCCGCCCGGAACGCCGGCGTACAGGGCCGTGCTCACCGAATGACCGGCGACGTGCCGCCCGAACCAGACCGAGAAGGCCATCATCGCCGCCGTCGCCATCAGCATGACGATCAGGCTCGACCCCCACGTCACCATGTCGCCCGTCATGTCGGGCGAAAAGGCCGCGCCCAGCATGACTCCGATGACGGCCAGCACGACCCGGCGCGCGCGTCCCGGCGAGCGCAGGCGGATGCCGGAGAGGCTGACCAGCGTGGAGGCGATCAACGCCCCCAGCAGCCAGGGCAAGGGCAGGCCGACCGCGTAGGCCAGCCCGCCCCCCACGATGCCGAGCAACAGCGCCGGCAGAAAACGAATGACACTCGTCATCCTGGTGCGTTGCATTCCACTCATGTGCGGATCATTGCCACGCCCGGAGCACTCGCGGCAACAGCCAGGGCAGGACCAGCAGCGCCACGGCCGCAACCCACAGGCCGATCGAGATTCCCGACTGCCAGAGAATGCCCAGGTCGCCACCACTGATCGACAGGGCGCGGCGCAGGTTGTCTTCCATCAGCCCGCCCAGCACATAGCCGAGAATCACCGGCGCCAGCGAGAAGCCCAGCTTGCGCAGCAGGTAGCCGAACACACCGATGACCAACATCAGGTAGATGGCCATCAGGTCGGAATGCAGCTGGTAGACGCCGGCGAAGGCCAAGATGGCGATGCCCGGCACCAGCACCCAGCGCGGGATGGTCAGCACCCTGGCGAACAGCCCCGCCAGCGGCAGATTGAGCGCCAGCAGCACCACGTTGCCGATATACAACGAGGCGATCAGCCCCCCGGCCACCTCTGGCCGCTCGGAGAACATCATCGGGCCCGGCGTGATGTTGTAGAGCATCAGTGCGCCGAGCAGCACCGCCGTGGTGCCCGACCCCGGAATGCCCAGGGTCAGCATGGGCACGAAGGAACCCGCCGCCGAGGCGTTGTTGGCCGCCTCGGGCGCGGCCAGGCCCCGCATGTCGCCGGTGCCGAAGGTGCCCTCCTTGTCGCTGAGACGTTTTTCGGTCGTGTAGGACACGGCCCCGGCGACGGACGCACCGGTCCCCGGCAGCACACCGACGATGAAGCCGATCAGCCCGCAGCGCAGCATGGTCCACTTGCAGTGAGCGAGCTCCTTGAGACTGACCATTACCCGCCCCAGTGGCGGCATCTCGTCCTCGGCGTCCTTGCGGTTGGCGTGCTCGAGCATCAGCAGGATCTCGCTGATCGCGAACAGGCCGATGATCATCACTACGAAGTCGATGCCGTCATAGAGCTCGGCCAGGCCGAAGGTATAGCGCAGCACGCCGGTGCCGGAGTCCACGCCGACCATGGCGATCAACACCCCGAGCACCGCACCGATCGCGGTCTTGATCGGGTCCTTGCCCATCATCACCGCCATGGAGGAGAAGGCGAATACCATCAGCGCGAAGAACTCGGCGGGGCCGAACATCACCGCGACCTCGGCCAGCAGCGGCGCGAACAGCGTCAGGCCGATGATGGCGATGGTCGCGCCGACGAACGAACTCACCGCGGACAGGCCCAGGGCCGGGCCGGCCAGGCCCTTCTTGGCCAGCGGGTGGCCGTCGAGGGTGGTCATCACCGCGCCGGCGTCGCCGGGCACGTTGAGCAGGATACTCGACATGCGCCCGCCGTACTCCGCGCCGGTGTAGACGCCAGCCAGCAGGATCAGCGCCGACTCGGCCGGCAGGCCGAGCGTATAGGCCAGCGGCATGAGAATCGCGATGCCGTTGATCGGCCCAATGCCCGGCAGCGCGCCGAACAGCGTGCCCAGCACGGCGCCCAGAAAGGCCAGCCCCAGGTTGAGGGGGCTCAGCGCCACCCCGAAGCCGTCTATCAGAAAATCGAACATGCCGGGCTCCTCAAGCGTAATCGGGCAGCCAATAGCCGCCCGGCAGGGAAATACCCAGACCCTGGGTAAACAGAAGATAACTACCCAGTGCCATCAGCACCGCAGCGGCCAGCGCCTTGAGCCAGGTCGCCTCGAACAACCGGGCCAGCACCAGCACCGTAAAGAAGGTGGTCACGAGGAAGCCCAGACGCGTGAACAGCAGCGCATAGACCAGCAGCACGCCCAGCACCGCCAGCAACTTCAGACACAGGGCCTTGTTCGGCCAGTGGCCGTTCTCGCCCGGGCGGAACACCAGCACCAGCGACAACGCGGCCAGCACAACCGACAAGATGATGGGGAAGGCCTTGGGCCCGACGGGCTCGTAGCTGAAGGGCACCTGAAGCTGCCAAGCGTGAATGGCGGCAAACGCCGCCAGACCGATCAGGGCGAGTCCCAGGATGCGGTCGGCGGCGAATTTCATTGCGTCAGACCCACTTCTTCGGCGAGCTGCTTGAACTGGGCGACCTGGCCCTTGACGTAGCTGTCGAAGTCAGCGCCGAAGCGTGACATCGGGAACAGCCCGCGCGCTTCACGCATCTCGGCGAACTTTTCCTTTTCGGACAGTGTCTTGAGCTTGTTCACCCATTCCTGGTAGGCCGCGTCGCTGACATCCGGCCCCATGTAGTAACCGCGCCAGATCGGCCACTGCACGTCGTAGCCCTGCTCGGCGGCGGTGGGGATATCGGCGTAGGGCCCGCCCAGGCGCTCTTCGGACAAGGAAGCCAGTACGCGCACCTTGCCGCTCTCCAGATGCGGGCGCAGTTCCGACATGTCACCGGTGAAGACCTGAATGTGATCACCCAGCAGCGCCGCCAGCGACTCGCCGCCCCCCTCGAAGGCCACGTAGCGCAGGTCGCGCGGCGAGATATCCGCCGCCTTGGCGGTCAGTGCCGCCTTCATCCAGTCCTGGCTGCCCACGGTCCCGCCGGCACCGAAGACGATCTTGCCCGGCTGGGTCTTGAGATCCTGCATGAGTTCATCGAGGTTCTGCCACGGGGCATCGGCCTTGACCACGATGGCGCCATAGTCGGCGCCCAGCGCCCCCAGCCAGCGCACCTCGTCGGCGTCGTACTTGCCGAACTTGCCCAGCGCCAGGTTGACGGCAGCCCCCGTGCTCGCCGCCACGATCAGGTTGGGATCGTCGTTGCGCACGCCGTTGACATGGTTGTAGGCCACCGCGCCGATGCCGCCCGGCATGTAGCTGACCATCATCGGCTTGTCGATCAGCCCGGTTTCCTGCAGGGCATTGGCCGCGAGGCGGCAGGTCAGGTCGTACCCACCGCCCGGCTTGGCCGGCGCGATACACTCGGTGGCGCCGGATTGGGCCTGGGCCGAGCCGGCCAGCAGGACGCCGCTGAGTGCGAGCAGCGAAGACCAGTGGCGGAATGCCGAGTTGAATTTCATGGCGGACTCCTGTTTCTTTGTTGTCGAAAGGTGAGGGAGTTCCCTCCTGCCGTCATCGCCTCGATGACTCGAGAGATGCTAGGGGCCCAACCTTTCATCAACCTGTCATCCCCGCCCTACCCTCGTGAGACTTTGGTCCAATGCGCCTGCTCATCGTCGAAGACGACCCGTTGATTGCCCGCTCGCTCGGCAAGGCTCTCGGCCCGCTGGGCAACACCGTCGAGACGTTCTCGCGCCTGGCCGAGGCCAACGCCGCATTGGCCCACGACCATTTCGACCTGATCGTGCTCGATCTGGGGCTGCCCGACGGCAACGGCCTGACGCTGCTCGGCGAGCTGCGCGAGCGCGGCGACGCCACCCCGGTGCTGATCCTGACCGCCCGCGGCGGCGTCGACGAACGCGTGCGTGGCCTTGACCTGGGTGCCGACGACTACCTGGCCAAGCCGTTCTCGGTGGCCGAACTCGAGGCCCGGGTGCGCGCCCTGCTGCGCCGCAGCCAGCAGCGCACCGACAATCGCCTGCAGTTCGGCCCGCTATGCTTCGACCCGACCACGGGGACGACCATGCTGCATGGCGAGCCCCTGGCCCTGCCGCGTCGTGAATTGGGCCTGCTGGAAGGCCTGCTGCTGCATGCCGGACGCATCGCGCCGCGAGAGTTGCTGGTCGACCGCCTGTTCGGCTTCGGTGACGTGGGGCCCAACGCCCTGGAGGTGTACATCAGTCGACTGCGCAAGCGCCTGCAGGGTAGCGGGCTGCGCATCCGTACCCTGCGTGGCCTGGGCTATCGGCTGGAGGAAGAGCCGACGTGATCGCCGTCGACGGCACCCTGAAGCGCCGCCTGGGGGTCTGGCTGCTGGCCACCGTCGGTGTGCTGGGTGCATTCCTGCTGGTCGAGGCCTATACCAGCGCACAGCGTGCGGCCAACCGCGCCTACGACAGTCAGCTCGAGGCCGCCGGTTTGACTGTCGCCGAGGCGATCCAGTGGCAGGACGGCCAGCCGATCGTCGAGATGCCGGCGGCCGCCTTTCAGATCCTCGCCACCGACCAGCAGGAGCGGGTGTTCTACGCCATCCTCGACGCGGCGGGCCGGGAAGTGACCGGCAACCTCGACGGTGCCGTGACGCCCGCCTGGCAACGTGCCGCCAAGGCCGGGCCGGTGTGGATGACCGTGTCGTATCACGGCACGTCGATCCGCCTGCACGGCCGCGAATTGACCTCGGCCGGCTGGGAGTCGCTGGATCCGGTGCAGATCTGGGTCGGGCACACCCTCTCGGGGCGCGAGGCCCTGGCCGGCGACCTGTTCGAGCGCACCCTGACCCGCTTTCTGGCCATGGTGCTGGTCGCCGCTCTGCTGATGCTGCTGGCCATTCGCACCGCCCTCGCCCCGGTGCGCCGCCTGCGCCAGTCGCTGCGCCAGCGCGATGCCGATGACGTGCGCCCTCTGCACGCACAGGTGCCCGGCGAACTCTACGACATGGCGGAAACGCTCAATGCCCTGTTCGCCCGCCAGCGCGAAGGCCGCGACGCGCTGCTGCGCTTCACCGCCGATGCCAGCCATCAGCTCAGGACGCCGCTGGCCGGCCTGCAGAGTACCAGCGAACTGGCCCTGCAGAGCGAGCAACCCGACGAGTGGCGCCACGCCCTGGAGACCGTCCACGCCAGTGCGGCGCGTACCAGTCGTCTGGCCGGCCAATTGCTGAGTCTGGCCCGCCTGCGCCACGCCAGCGAGGGCACCCGGGACACGCTGGACCTGTCGGCTGTACTTCGCGACACGCTGATGGAGTGGGCCGAGCGCGATGCCGCCCAGCATCACGACCTGGGCCTGGCGCCGTTGCCCGCCGAGCCGGTACGTATCCAGGGAGAGTCCTGGTCGCTGCGGGAGATGATCGGCAACCTGATCGACAATGCCCTGCGCTACACGCCGCCGGGCAGCGAGATCACCCTGGAGCTGGAACGCCACCCCGGCAGCGTGACGCTGAGCATCGAGGACAGCGGTCCCGGCGTCAGCGACGAGCTGCTGGGTCGCCTGCACCAGCCCTTCGAGCGAGGCGGACGCCAGGATACCCAGGGCTCCGGCCTGGGACTCGCCATCGTCGATTCCATTGCCCGTCGCCACGATGCCGCGCTCGAGGCACGCAACACCCCGGGGCATGGTCTGTGGGTGGGCGTTCACTTTCCCTTGTCGGCGGAGACGAACTGATATGCGGTTCCGGTGGCCATTCGGCCTGCTGTTGGCCTGCCTGTTGCCGCTCACCGCACAGGCCCAGGCCAGGACACCCCTGGTGGTCGAGGCCGCTCTGGACCGGCAGGTCATCGCCCCGCTGCTCACGGCGTTCGAACACGCCTATCCCGATATCGCCCTGTACTATCACGACCGTTCGACGCTGGAGGTCGACCGGCGCGCCCGCGAGGTCCACCCGGCGCCCGATGTGGTGATCAGCTCCGCCATGCCCTGGCAGCTGGCCCGGGTCAACGAGGGACTGGCCCAGCCACTGACCAGTCCGGCGGCCCGCCACTGGCCGCAGTGGGCCAAGTGGCGCAACGAGGTATTCGGCTTCACCTTCGAGCCCATCGTCACCGTCTACCGGCTCGATCTGGCCCGCTACATGAAGCCGCCCGCCACCCATGCCGACCTGCAAGCCATCCTGACCACGCAGCAGGCGCGCCTGAATGGGCGCGTGACCACCTACTCCCCCTCGCGCAGCGGGGTCGGCTACACCCTGTTCCAGCAGGACGCGCGCTACTCGCCGCGCTTCTGGGACCTGGTCGCCGCCATGGGCGCCGCCGAGGTCAGCCTGGAGGACAATACCCAGGCGATGCTCGACGGCCTCAGCGACGGGAAATACTGGGTGAGCTACAATCTGCTGGGTTCCTATGCCATGTACTGGGCGCAGACCCACCCGGAAGTCATCGTGCAGGTGCCCCAGGACTATGCGCTGGTCATGATGCGCATGGCCTTCGTGCACCGCGACGCGCCACATCCGATGGCCGCCAAGGCGTTCGTCGACTTTTTGCTCGGCGTCGAGGGCCAGCGCATCCTCGCCGGCAGCACGCCGCTGTTCAGCGTGCTGCCCGAGGTCATCGGCCCCTACACCGCCCAGCGCCTGCGCGACCAGGTTGGCGAGCGGCTCTACCCGATCCCGATCAATGCCTCGCTGCTGGCCTTCGTGGACCCGCTGCGCCGCGAGGCCTTCATGGCCCGCTGGCGGCGCGAGATCAGTATCCTCGAGGATGGTGACTAGCCGACACTCACCTCGTAGCCGGTAAACTTGCGCAGGTTGATCACCCCGGTGTCGAACATCAGGTACTGGCCCTTCAGGCCCATCAGGGTGCCGCCGACGGCGGGCGTCTTGTCGAAGTTGAGCGAGACCACCTTGGTGGGCGATTCGAGCACCGGGTAGTCGAGCGTCACCGGGGCCTCGTCGAGGGGGCGGATGGCGTCCGCACCGAAGCGCTCGCGCAGTTCATCGAGCCCCGCGGCCAGCCCCTCGAGCAGCCGGTCACGCTCGGCGACCAGGTCGAGCGGCGCCACCTCGCCCTTGAGCATCGCCCGCCAGTTGGTACGATCCGCCACCTCGCGCTTGAACAGCGTCTCTACGAAGCCCGACTGCTGGCGGGTGTCGACCTCGAGGATCGGCAGCGCCTGGATCGCCCCCTGATCCAGCCAGCGGGTGGGTACCTGAGTCTTGCGGGTGATGCCGACCTTGAGCCCCGAGGAGTTGGCCAGATAGACCACATGGGGCCGGAAGCAGTGGCGCTCGCCCCACTCGGGCTCGCGGCAGGTACCGGCGAAGTAGTGGCAGGTCTCGGGCTTGACGATGCAGGTATCGCACTGGGCCAGCCGCTTGAAGCAGGGGTAGCAGTAGCCCTGAGCGAAGCTCTTGCGCGTGGCGCGCCCGCAGTGGGTGCAGGCGATGGCGCCGGTGTGGGTCAGGGTGAGCCGCTGCCCCAGCCGGGCGTTGAGGTCCAGACGCAGCTCGCCGGCCCGCAGGGTATAGCGCGCCGGCCCGCCGCCATCGCCGGGCTCGACCGCCATCTTGCGCAGGCAGCCCTGGCGGGTGATCAGTTCATCCACTTGATGCTGTCCTCGCCGCCGGCGCTGGACTGGCTGGAGCAGGTGCCCTCGAGATAGCCGACCCGTTCGCTCTCGGGCACGTTGTGCTCGAGTTCGTAACGCATCACGGCCTCCAGGCAGAGTTCCGTCTGCTCGGGGGTGAGAAAGCGCCCGTCGGGCCACTTGCGCAGCGCCACGGCCTGCTTGAGGCTCCGATAGATCTCGGGCGTCATCTGCTCGATCATGCGCGCGAAGGTCATGTCACTCATCGTCGTCAACTCCGGTAAATCCGAACTCCATTGTCTCACGCCGCGCCGGCGAGCGTCTGCTCAGGCCGTGCGGGTCGGGGTACGGCTGGCCCACAGGCCGATGCCCAGCCCGATCAGCAACCCGCCCAGGTGCGCCTCGTTGGCGACGTTGCCGAAGCCCACCGGGGCGGCGAAATCGGTCATGGTGAAGACCATCCAGCCGATCATGAACACCACCAGCATGGTCGGCACGAAGAAGCCGCTGTGCGGCCGCCGCCGCGACATCAGCCAGACATAGCCCAGCAGCGCGTAGTCGACGCCCGACATGCCGCCGAACAGCACCGTGCCGGTGGCATACTGCGCCAAGTTCGAGCCCAGCGCGCTGGCCAGCACCACCCAGACGAAGCGGCGCGAGCCGTGCAGGCTCTCGATCTGGCGGCCGAAGTACCACAGCCACAGCATGTTGAAGATCAGGTGCATCCAGCCGAAGTGCATCAGGGCCGGGGTCAGCAACCGCCACAGCTGGCCGGACGCCAGCGTCTCGCCCAAGGCACCGACCTGCACGCCGTTGCCGACCAGGGTCACGGGCACGATCGTCAACGCCGCCAGCAGCCGGTCGCCGAACAGCGCCATCAGGCCGAATACCACCAGACACAGCACGACCAGCCCTGCCGCCGCCGGCGCCTCCGCCAGCACGCCGTGGCGCCAGCTCCCGGCACCCGCCCGCGGCTCGTCAGGGGCGACGGCGAGGGCGTCTCCGCGCTGCCAGCGCTCGACCAGGCGCATCAGCGCTTCGTGCTGGCCGGGGTCGGCCAGCCACAGGACCTGCCCTTCTGCCTCGTGACTGATGCGGTGGCCGATGCGTCGCGCCCACAGCGCCTGGCGCAGGGTGCGGGTATCGATATCGTGCGGAATGATCAGCACCTTGTGCATGACGAACCCTCAGACGATGGAAAGCAGGACAGCCGCGGCGACGGGACGACAAAAAGAAAAGTCCGGCGGAGGGGGCCGCCGGACAATGAGCAAGGGATCATTCAAGGGAACACTGACTCTGACGGGCGCGGCGGCGAGAAGTTTCATGACGACGCAAAAAATTTGTGTAATTAATTGTAAAACCTTCAATCCAGGTCGATTTCCCAGGGTCTCGGCCGCGAACGCTCGTCTCGCGGGACCCGCAGCCAGACGAACTTGTCGGCGTCCAGCCGGGCCTCGCCATCCCAGCGATAGGCGACCAGGCGCCCGTACTTGACCGCGCTGTAGTCCAGGCAGGCGATGTTGGGCGCCGGCAGCGCCGGCACGCCCTCGCACCAGTAGTGCCCCAGGAACAACGGCGGCTGCTCCGGCCCGTAGTAGGTCAGGCGCTGGCGTTCGCTCGCCGACAGCGGGCGCGACTCGAGATCCCCCGGCAGGTTGTCGGGCTGGAACACCACATCGCCGTAGGTGCGCGGATGGCGGGCCCAGAAGTGGGCGCGGAAGGTGCGCCGCGTGAAGCCGTCGCCGGACTGGATCTCGATGCCCTCGGGCAGGCGCAGGTGCGTGCCGCGGGTCAGCCGCTCGAGCACCCGGAAGGCGAAGCTGTCGGGGTCGGCCGAGGCATCCAGGAACGCCTCGTCGATGCGGGCGCTCGGGTACGCCGCCAGGAAGCGCTCGATCAGCGGCGCGTCCCAGCAGGCATGCACCACGCGCATGCCGTCGAGCTCGAGCAGCAGCGGAATCTCCATGAACCACGCCAGCACGTCCTCCCACTCGCCGGGATGATCGCGGTACTGCTCGAGCGTCTCGCGGATGATCCGGTTGTGGCGCGGCGTGTGTTCGCGCAGCCACTGGCAGCCGGCCTCGGCCGGGCAGCGCCGGCTGTAGGCCAGGGCATTGAACTCGTGGTTGCCCATCACGATGTGAGCCTCGCCGGCCTCGACCATGTTGCGGGCGATCGTCACGGCCAGACGGATGCGCGGCCCCCGGTCGATCAGATCGCCCAGGAACACCGCCTTGCGCCGCGGATGGCGATAGACGCCATCCTGGCGGTGATAGCCCAGCTTCTCGAGCAGGGCCCCCAGGGTGGCGCCGCAGCCGTGCACATCGCCGATCAGGTCGTAGCCCTCGATACCGCCGCTCATGCTCATCTCATTCCCCCAGCCGGCTGCTCCAGCCGAGCTTGCTGCGACAGATCTCGTAGTAATTATGTCCCCGCGGATGGATCAGCGTGAGTCGCTGGGGCTTGCGGCGCACATAGAGGATGTCGCCGGGCTTGGACACCACCTGGGTCTGGCCGTCACAGCTGACGTGCGGATAGGCCTCGTTGGTCTCGCCGATATGCAGGGTGATCTCGCTGGCGGCATCGACCACGATCGGCCGGCTCGACAGGGTGTGGGGAAACATCGGCACCAGGGTGATGGCCTCGAGCCCGGGGTGGACGATCGGCCCCCCGCCGGACAGCGCATAGGCGGTGGAGCCGGTGGGCGTGGCGATGATCAGCCCGTCGGAACGCTGGCTATAGACGAACTGGCCGTCGACGAACAGCTCGAACTCGATCATGCGCGCCGCCTTGCCGGGATGCACGACGACATCGTTGAGCCCGTCGGCGGTACCGACCAGCGAGCCGTTGCGGAACACCTCGGCGTCCAGCAGGAAGCGTTGCTCGCTGTCGTAATGTCCGTCCAGCACCGCACCGACCTTGTCCTCGACATCGTCGGGCGAGATATCGGTCAGAAAGCCCAGCCGACCGCGATTGACGCCGAGCACCGGGGTGCCGCTCAGGCACATGGCGCGCCCGGCCCCCAGCAGGCTGCCGTCGCCGCCGACCACGATCACCAGGTCGCAGATATCGCCCAGCAGACGCCGGCTCGACTCCTGCTGGCCGTGATCCAGCAGCACGGTGGCAGTACGATCCTCGATGATGACATGATGCCCCCGGGCACTCAGGAAACGGATCAGGCGCCGCAGCGTCTCGACCACCTTGGCACTGCCCAGGCGGCCGATGAGACCGATGTTCTTGAAGGGTTGCATGCATGTTCCCCAGCCACGTCGAGCGGGTCATTATGCGGGCAGGGCGGGGTCCGGGCAAACGCCGCCACGCACACCGTCCCACACCCAGGAGAGACGCCGATGCCTCATCCGCGGGAACTCGAGATCGACGCGCGGCTGCGCCATCCGGTGGTCCGCGACCTGGCCTGGCTGCTGCAGGCGCCCGACCTGCTCGACACGCCCTACCCCGGCCGCCCACGGCTCGGCGAGCTGGCACTCGATGATCCCGAGCGGCGTCAGGCCTGGCTGCGGGCTCTGGAGCAGCAGCCCGGCGAGCTCGAGCAGGCGGTCGCCCACCGCCTGGGCGGGCGGCTGGGCCTCTATCACGAGGCGCTCTGGCATTTCCTGATCGCCCGGGCGCCCGGCACCCGGCTGCTGGCCACCAACCTGGCGATCCGCGACGCCCGGGGCGTGACGCTCGGCGAGCTCGACCTGCTGTATCGCCGTCGCGGCGACGCCGCCGTCGTGCACCTGGAACTGGCGATCAAGTATTACCTGGGACTGGAAACGGGCCCGGGCGGCAGCACCGCACCGGCGCGCTGGATCGGCCCGGGCTGCGCCGACTCGCTGGCCATCAAGAGCCGACGCGCCCTGACCCATCAGCTGACGATGAGCCGCCGCCCCGAGGCGCGGGAGCGACTGGCGGCGTACGGCGACGCTGACGTGGAGCGGCGCCTGGCCCTGCTGGGCGTGCTGTTTCGCCCGGTCGTCACGCATGACGGCAACGCCCTGCCCCTGCCGCACGGCACCACCGCCGACGCCCTGATCGGCGAGTGGCTGCCACTGAGTGCCTGGGCCCGCCACTCCGGCGGGCTCGCCGCCCCCGTGCGCGGCGCCTTTCTCGACAAGCCGCACTGGCTGGCCCCGCCGCCCGACGACCGGCTGATGCCTCTGGGCGCCCTGACGGGCGCCCTGCTGGCACGCTTTCGCGCACGCCGGACACCCTGCCAGCTGACCCTGCGCGAGGCCGACGGTGCACGCCGTCGGGTCTTCGTGGTGCCCGACGGCTGGCCGCACCTGATCCCGCTGATGCCGCGCTGAGCCCTTTCTCGGCGCTTCAGTCCGCGATCAGCAGGACCTTCATGGCCTTTTCCTCGGCGGCATTGCCGAAGACCTGGTAGGCCGTCTCGATGTCATCCAGATCGAAGCGGTGGGAAATCAGCTCGGCGGGCTGCAGCTTGCCGCCCTGCAGGGTCTGCAGCAGCATCGGAGTGGTGTTGGTGTTGACCAGCCCGGTGGTCAGCGTCACGTTCTGGATCCACAGCTTCTCGATGTGCAGCTCCACGCTCCTGCCGTGCACGCCGATGTTGGCGATATGCCCGCCCGCGGCGACGATCGACTGGCAGACATCGAAGCTCGCCGGCACGCCCACCGCCTCGATCGCCACATCCACGCCCTTGCCGTCGGTCAGCGCCAGGATGGCATCGACCGCCGGGCCCTCCCGGGCATCGACGACGTCCGTGGCACCCAGCCGGGTGGCCATCTCGAGGCGTGCCGGGTCCATGTCGGTCACGATGATCCGTGCCGGCGAGTAGAACTGGGCGGTCAGCAGGGTCGCCATGCCGATCGGCCCCGCCCCGACGATCGCCACCGTGTCCCCCGGCTTGACGCAGCCGTTGAGCACGCCGATCTCGAAGCCGGTGGGCAGGATGTCGCTGAGCATCACCAGCGCCTCCTCGTCGGCGTCACGCGGCACCGGATACAGGCTGTTGTCGGCATGCGGAATGCGCACGAACTCGGCCTGGGTACCATCGATCAGGTGGCCGAGAATCCAGCCGCCGTCCTCGCAGTGGGAATACAGCTGACGCTTGCAGGCCGGGCAGCGGCCGCAGGCGGTAATGCACGAGATCAGCACGCGATCGCCGGGCTTGACGTTGCTCACGGCATCGCCCACCTCCTCGACGACCCCCACGCCCTCGTGGCCCAGCGTCAGGCCGGCCGGCACCTCGGGAACATCGCCCTTGAGGATGTGCAGGTCGGTCCCGCAGATGGTGGTGTAGAGGAGGCGCACCACCGCATCGGTGGGCTTGTCGAGGGTCGGACGGGGCTTGTCCTGCCAGGCTTTCCTGCCGGGGCCCTGATAGACGAGTGCTTTCATGGAAACGCTCCTGAACGTGGCAATGACAGGCTGTCATCCGTTCAGGAGCATGGCGCATGGGGCCGAAGGCGTCTTGACGCGAGTCAGCCTCCGGCGCGGTTGCGCGCGCCGGAACTGACCGGGATCAAGGCGTCACGCGACACCGGGCAGACGGCGTCGCGTCCACCATTCGTTGACCAGCAGCGAGGCGAGGATGATGGCACCGCCGGAGGCCAGCCGCACGAGATCGGCATCACGATTCCAGATCAGCAGGTTGACCACCAGACCGGCGGGAATCAGCGCGTTGTTCATGATCGCCAGCGCCCCGGCATCGACCCGCGTGGCACCCTTGTTCCACAGGAAATAGCCGAGCCCCGACGCGACCAGCCCCAGCCACAGCAGCACGCCCCACTGGACGCCCGTGTCGGGGAGCGTCGCCGTGCCCAGCAGGCCATAGGCCAGGGCCACCAGAAGCAGCGCCCCGAGATAGAACCAGCCGAACACGCTGCGCTGGGGGACCTCGGCGAGCAGGCGAACGGCCAGATGCCGGTAGGCGACCTGGCCGACGGCGAAGCACAGGTTGGCTCCCTGCACGACCAGAAAGCCCAGCCAGAAGGACTCGCTGACGCCCTGGTAGCGGATCACCGCCGCCCCCGCCACCGCAATCGCCGCCGTGAGCAGGTAGAATGGGGAAAAGCGCCGGGCCATGGCATCGTCCAGCAGCGCGACGTACACCGGGGTGAAGATGGTGAACAGCAGCACCTCGGGCACGCTCAGCAGCAGGAAGGACTGGTAGAAGAAGATGTACATCAGCCCCAGCTGCACCGCCCCGACGGCCATCAGCAGCAGCTTGACCCGGTGGGGCACCGCACGCGGGCGCAGGAAGGGCAGGAACAGCAGGCTGGCCAGGCCGATGCGGATCAGCACGGCGAGATAGCTGTCGACCTGACCGGCGAGATAGACGCCGATCAGCGAGAAGGAAAACGCCCACAGGGCCGTGACACCGATCAGGTAGGACATGACGCAATCATCCGAGAGAGAAGCCATCGAACCGGCAATGGTAGCGCTGCGCTGCCACCTCCTGTCAACGTCGGAAGTTTATTTCAGTTCACAGCCCGGTCCGCACTCGCGAACCGGCTGGGCGGGGGACGGCGAAGGCCGGGTGGCGGTCACCCGCGACGCGGATGGCAGCGTGGCCTTCACCGAGAGCGGTCGCTTCCGCCCGGCCGCCGCTCCCGATACGCCGCCGGTGAGCTTTCGCAACGTGTTTCGCTGGACCTTCCTGACCGACCGGGTCAGCCTGGCCCATGAGCGTCGCGGCGCCGAGGCGGCCGTGCGGCTGTTCGACCTGGCGCCGGGCGACACGCCCGGCACCTGGCTGTCGTGCCACGATCATCTCTGCGGCGATGACCGCTACCGGGCCCGGCTGGTCGTGACGCCACGCGGGTTCGACCTGCGCTGGACCATCGAGGGGCCGCGCAAGGATGAACATCTGCATTATCGCTATCGGGGGGCGGCGCCGGCCAGCACGGGCTGACCGACGCCGAAGAGCGGGAGAGAGCTTACTTGTGCAGGCGAGCCTTGCTCATGCCCCAGCAGACCAGCCTGGCCATCACCCAGCCCGCCAGCAGCAGCAGCAGCACGGTCAGCAGCATGGAGACCGGCTTGACGATACAGGTGGCCCCCAGCACGGCGGCGGCGACGCACCACACCCAGCGGTCATCCTGACTGCGCAGCACCCGGGGCATCCGGCGTTCGACGAACTGGCCGAACGCCCCCTCCCAGCCTTTCCAGGTCAGAAACAGGATCACGGCGAATGCGATCAGCCAGATCACGGTCACGGTCATTTATCAGCTCCTGAGAGATCACACGGACTCGGTATCACGGATATCGCCGACGATCACGCGCGCAAGGCAGGCGATCGATGGCGAGGGAATCATGTCGGCGGAGCATCACGGCCTCGCCGTGTCTCGCGACACGGCAGGAAGCGTTCCGGGCAAACGCGGTGACGGGAGACAGTCGAACGGTCTCGTGGATGCCATGAAGGCCCTGCCGGATGTCCTGACGGCAGGGTACCCCCGCCCCGGGAGACGCGCAACCAACGCGGCGGCGCTCACGGTGCGGCCATGCGCCGCCCGCTCGGTGGCACGAACGCCGTCGCCCGACACCCTCCTGCCCCGGCACCGAAGCCCGGCGGACGACGCCTGACGGGGGCTGCAGCCCGCCTTGTTGAATCACGGTCATGTCGTGCCGAGGGGACATGAAAAAATTCCCCCCGCCCCTGACAGCCCCGGGGCGAGACGTTACCATGAGCCTGACATGCACATACCGAAAGGTTCATCACATCATGCAGATTGCGCAGAATTCCGTTGTCGCGTTCCACTACACCCTGACCAACGACGCGGGTGAAGTGCTGGACAGCTCGGAAGGCCGCGAGCCGCTGACGTATCTTCACGGTGCCGGGAACATCATTCCGGGGCTCGAGAAGAAGCTGGAAGGTCACCAGAGCGGCGATAAGCTGCAGGTGGACGTCAGCCCCGAGGAAGGCTACGGCGAAAAGCAGGACGCCCTCGTCCAGGAAGTGCCGCGCGACGCCTTCCAGGGTGTCGAGAGTGTCGAGCCGGGCATGCAGTTCCAGGCTCAGACCCAGGGTGGCCCGCTGATGGTCACCGTGACCAGCGTGGAAGGCGACACCGTCACCGTCGACGGCAACCATCCGCTGGCCGGCCAGCAGCTCAACTTCGACGTCGAGATCGCCGAAGTACGTGAAGCCTCCGCCGAGGAAATCGAGCACGGCCACGTGCACGGCGAAGACGGCCACGAGCACTGAGGATCCACGTTCCGCCAGCGGCGGACACGTGACCTGACGGGGCAGCCTCTGGCTGCCCCGTTTTCGTTTATCGGGCCCGTCCCGCCCCCTCCCCCTCGAGCCGCCGAAGCGTCCGATACCCGCCCCAAAGCCGGGTCGCGGTAGTGATCAGGCAGGCAATGGTGAACACACCCGACAGCACGACGAAATGCCCCGGCCACAGGCAGAAGGCCACGAAGGCCAGGATGGTTTCCGTGCCCTCGGTGAGCCCGTCGAGGTAGAAGAAGGCCTTGTGGGGAAAGTCCGGCCGCTCGAGCCGGTGACGCGCGGCCACGATGGCAAAGGCCAGGAAGGAGCTGGCGGTGCCCATGAAGGCGAACAGCAGCCAGGCGGCCGCCAGGGCATTCGCGGCGGGGTCGGCCAGCGCGAAGCCGAGCACCACGGCGGCGTAGAAGACGAAGTCCAGGCCGATGTCGAGAAAGCCCCCGGCGTCGCTGGCCCGCCGGGTGTGACGCGCCAGGGCGCCGTCCAGGCCGTCGGCCAGGCGGTTGAGCAGGATGACCCCCAGCGCCGCACCAAACCATTGACCGGCCAGCAGCGGCAGTGCCAGCAGCCCGACGGCAAACCCGCCGACCGTGACCTGCCCGGGCGTGATGCGCATCCGGGCCAGCCCGCCGGCCAGGTAGCGCAATGGCGGCTGGGCCCAGCGGGCCGTCCAGCGATCCAGCATGTCGTCTCCTCGTCGTCA
Source organism: Modicisalibacter tunisiensis (assembly GCF_020148005.1). Classification (GTDB taxonomy): domain Bacteria; phylum Pseudomonadota; class Gammaproteobacteria; order Pseudomonadales; family Halomonadaceae; genus Modicisalibacter; species Modicisalibacter tunisiensis. Next base: position 137,378 of record NZ_JAGXFD010000002.1, read on the forward strand.
GTCGCGAGCGGCGCCGCGCCGGCGCCAGGCGAAATAGCGCCCCAGCAGTCCCAGCAGCCGATCGGGCTTGTGGGCGTTACGCCAGGCGCCAGCCGTGGCCTTGGCGGCCTCCGCATAGGTGGGATAGGCATGGATCGTGCCCAGCAGCTTGCCGAGGCCGAGGCCGTGAGTCATGGCGAGGGTGAACTCGGCCAGCAGCTCCCCGGCGGCATCGCCGACCACGCTCACGCCGAGAATGCGATCCTTGCCGGGCACCGTGAGCACCTTGATGAAGCCCTCGGTCCGCCCGTCGACGATCGCCCGGTCGAGTTCACTGAAGGCGTAGCGGGTCACCTCGAAGGCCACGCCCCGGGCGGTGGCCTCCTGCTCGTTGAGGCCCACCCGCCCGACTTCGGGTTCGGTGAAGGTCAGGGTCGGCAGATTGCGGTCATCGACCGCAAAGCGCCGGAACTCGCCGAACAGGGCGTTGATCGTGGCGTGCCAGGCCTGATGTGCCCCGGCATGGGTGAACTGATGGGGGCCGGCGACATCGCCGCAGGCCCAGATGTTGACCTGCAGGCTGCGCAGGGTGGCATCGACCGTCACGGTGCCCCGGGGACCGAGCTCGATGCCCAGCGCCTCGAGCCCCAGCCCCGCGACGTTGGCCTCGCGACCCACCGCCAGCAGCAGATCGGAGAACGGCAGCCGCTGCCGGGCGCCCTCCCCCGACTCGACCACCAGACAGCGCCCGCTCGGCATTGCCGCATCGCGCTCGACCCGCAGCGCCCGGGTCTGCAGGTGAACCTCGACTCCCTCGGCGACGAGACGCGCGCGCAGCGGCTCGCTGACGTCCGCATCCTCGCGCGGCAGCAGTCGCGCGGCGCGCTGCACCAGCGTGACCCGGCTGCCCAGGCGTGCGAAGGCCTGGCCCAGTTCACAGCCCACCGGGCCGCCGCCCAGCACCAGCAGGTGCTCGGGCAGGCGCTCGAGCCGCCAGAGCGTCTCGGTGGTCAGGTAGGCGCCCGCCTCGAGCCCCGGCAGGTCGGGAACGCGCGGACGCGCCCCGGTGGCGAGAATCACGTGACGGGTGGTCAGCACCCGCTCGCCCACTCTCACCTCCCAGGGGGTCTGCAGGTACGCCGCCCCTTCGACCACCTCGACGCCCAGTCCCCGATACCGTTCGGGGCTGTCATGGGGCGCCACCGCCTCGATGGCCCGGTGCACGCCGGCCATCACCGCGGCGAAGTCGACGCGCGGCCCCTCGACCTCAATGCCCCGCGCCGGCGCCTCGCGCACCCGCTGGGCCAGCCGCGCGGCGCCTATCAGCGCCTTGGACGGCACACAGCCGGTGTTCAGGCAGTCCCCGCCCATGCGCTCGCGCTCGACCAGCGCCACCCGGGCCTGCAGGGCGCTGGCGATATAGCTGGCCACCAGGCCGGCCGAGCCGGCGCCGATCACCACCACGTCGTAGTCGAACCCCTTCGGCCGCGGGTAGCGTCTCGTCAGGCGGCGCCGCTCGAGCCAGGTCGCACCGCGCCGGGCGAGCAGCGGGAACACACCCAGAAGCACGAACGAGGCCACCAGGGTGGGCGACAGCACGTCACCGACCGCATCGACCTCGCCGAGCGCGCGCCCGGCATTCACGTAGACCACGGTGCCCGGCAGCATGCCCAGCTGGCTGACCCAGTAGAAGGTGCCGGCCCGCATCCGCGTCAGCCCCATCACCAGGTTGATCACGAAGAAGGGAAACAGCGGTACCAGCCGCAGCGTGAACAGGTAGACGGCCCCCTCGCGGCGAATGCCGTCGTTGATGCGTTGCAGCTGGCGGGCGAAGCGCCGCTCGACACTCTCCCGGGCCAGCCAGCGCGCGACCAGAAAGGCCAGCACGGCACCGATGCTGCTGGCAAACGAGACGATGACCACGCCCTGCACCAGGCCGAACAGCGCCCCCGCCAGCAGGGTCAGCAGCGCCGCGCCCGGCAGCGAGAGTGCCGCCATCAGCACGTACCCCGCGAAGAAGCCGCCGGCCACCGCCAGCGGCTGGGCGGCGAACCACGCCTGAAAGTCGGCCTGACGCGCCTTGAGGGTTTGCAGCGTCAGCCAGTCATCGGCGCCGGCCCAGAAGAACAGCGCGATGACTAGCAGCAGCGCGAGCAGGGCAGTCAGGCGAGATCGCGTCACGGGGGACTCCTCGTCGGTAGAAGGTAAGGTGCATCCATCAAGCCATGCGCACCGTACCGTTATACTGACGAACTCGCGTTGCGGATTCACGCGAGCGCCCTTCATCGACGATTCAAGAGGTTCCTGCCATGCGTCTCGCGACCCTGACCCTGCTGCTCGTGCTGGTCGCCGGGAGTCTCCCGGCCCAGGCCGGGGAGACCCGCATCGCCACCTTCGCCGGCGGCTGCTTCTGGTGCGTCGAAGAGGCCTTCGACCAGGTCGATGGTGTCGTCAGCACCACCTCGGGCTACACCGGCGGCGACCAGCGCAACCCGACCTACCAGCAGGTGTCGGCGGGCGGCACCGGCCACGCCGAAGCCGTGAAGGTGGTCTACGACCCGCAGCAGGTGGACTATGCCACCCTGCTGCAGGCGTTCTGGCACAACATCGACCCCTTCGCCGAGAACCGCCAGTTCTGCGATGTCGGCAGTCAGTATCGCAGCGCGATCTTCTATCACGACGAGCAGCAGAAGCAGCTCGCCGAACAGAGCCGGGACGCTCTGGCCAAGCGCTTCGATCGTCCGATCAAGACGCAGATCGTCCCTGCCGGCGACTTCTGGGCAGCCGAGACCTACCACCAGGACTACTACCGCAAGAACCCCATCCGTTATCACTTCTACAAGGCCGGCTGCGGTCGCGAGGCACGCCTGAAGGAGATCTGGGGCGACCAGGCCGGCCGCCCCGGCGAGTGAAGCGCGGGATTATCCCCCCTGGGCGGTGGCGGCCTGCGGGCGCCGCTCGCGCCGCCACAACCACACCGCCGTGGTCAGCGTCACCAGCAGCACCAGCCAGGAGCCCGCCACCACCGCCGGCCAGCCGCCGGCCTGCCACCAGGGTTCCAGATAGAAGCCGCCGAGACTCGCGCCCAGGTAGTAGCACACCAGGTACAGGGCCGAGGCGGTCCCGCGCGCCTGGGTCGCCTGCCGACTCACCCAGCTCGAGGCCATCGAGTGGCAGAAGAAGAATCCGAAGGCGTTGATGGTCAGCCCCGCCAGGATGCCGGCCAGCGACTCGCTGAGCGTGACCAGGCTGCCCAGCATGAAGATGCCGATCCCCAGCAGCATGCACAGCGGCTGGGCCAGCCGCTGTGCCACGCGCCCGGACAGCGCCGAGCCCAGGGTGCCGCCGAGGTAGGTGACGAAGATCATCCCCAGCCACTGGGTGGTCAGGGCGTACGGCGCCTCGCTCAGGCGAAACGTCATGTAGCTGTACTGGTTGATGAAGATCAGGAAGTTCAGCCCGCCGATCAGATAGGCCGCCAGCAGCAGCGGGTTGCCCAGGTGGGCGCGCATGCCGCCGAGTGCCACGTCGAGCCGCAGCGAGGCCGGCCGGAAGTTGCGCGCCGGCGGCAGCAGCCGCCAGAAGACCGCCAGGCAGACCAGGCTCAGCGCCCCGACGGTGAGAAAGCTCGCCTGCCAGCCGCCGTACTCGCCGGCGAAGCCGCCGATCACCCGGCCGCCGATGCCGCCCAGGGTGTTGGCGCTGATGTACAGCCCCACGGCCAGCATCAGGGCACGCCGGTCGAACTCGTCCCCCATCCAGGCAATCGCCACCGCCGGCAGCCCGCCCAGCGCCAGCCCCTGCAGGGCCCGCAGGACCAGCAGGCTGGTGAAGTCGGGTACCCAGGGCAGCAGCAGCGAGCACAGCGCCGCCACCAGCAGGCTCAGGCGCATGATCCCGCCGCGGCCGATGGCATCGGAGAGCGGGCCGTAGATCAGCAGCGAACCGGCCAGGGTCAGGGTCGCCGCCCCCATGACCATGGCGCTGGACAGCGTCGAGACGCCGAATGCCACCCGCAGGTCGGGCAGCAGCGGCTGGGCGGCATACAGGTTGACGAAGACGGTGAAGGAGCCCAGGCAGAGTGCCAGCGTGGCACGCCACCAGTCGCGACTGTGCGCTTCGATCATGTGTCTCTCCAGCAGTGACGGGCGCATAGCATCGCCCATCGCGCTATCATCGGCCAAATAGTGCTTGAAGATGATAACAATCGGATTTTGTGATGCCCCTGCCCTTCGACCTGCGGGCCCTGCGCGTCTTCCTCGCCGTGGCCGACCACGGCGGCTTCACGCGCGCCGCCCGCGCCCTGCATCTGGCCCAGTCCGCGGTCAGCCAGACCGTCGCCACGCTCGAGTCACGCCTGGAGCTGACGCTCTTTCACCGCCACGAACGACGCATCACCCTGACGCCGGAAGGCGAATTGCTGCGGGACAAGGCGCGCGCCCTGCTGGAACATGCCGACGCGGTACACCTGGCGATGCGCGAGGTTCACGGGCTGGTCAAGGGGGAGGTGCGCATCGGGATTCCCTCGATGCTGGGCTCGTACTACTTCCCGCCGCTGCTGATGGGCTTCAAGGCCCGCCATCCGGGGATTCGCCTGACGGTCGTGGAGGCCGGAACGCGGCGCCTGCAACGGATGATCGCCGACGGCGAGCTCGACCTGGGCGTGGTCATCTCGGCCCCCGAGCTGACATCGCTGGAGCAGCATGAGTTGCTCAGCGAGGAGATGGTGGTCTGCGTGCCGCGGGAGCATCGCTTTGCCGCACGCCGGAGCGTGACCGCCGAGGAGGTCTTCAACGAGCCGCTGGTGCTCTTCCAGGACGGCTACTTCCACCGCGAGTTCGTCGACCGCCTGGCCGGCGAACTCGGGCGTCAGCCGCAGATCGCCTTCCAGTCCAACCTCATCGCGCTGACCAAGGCGATCGTGCGCCAGGGCTTCGGCATCACCACCTTCCTGCGCCGGGTGGTGACCGAGGCGGATCTCGCCGCGGTATCCCTGGATCCGCCCGCCTGGCTCAACCTGTCGCTGGCCTGGTCACGCGGCGCCTATCTGTCCCGTGCGGAAAGTGCCTTCGTCGACTTCGTGCTCGAGCATCGCGACCAGCTGTGACGCCCGCCGCTCACTCGCGGGCCAGCAGCCACCGCTGGGCCAGCTCCACCCGCGGCAGCGGGCGCCGCGCCTGCCAGTAGTAGCGGCGCCAGTAGACGTTGTCGAGCCGCGAGAGCTTCACTCCCCGGGAGGTGGAGGCATGCAGGAAACGCCCGCTGCCGACATAGACCCCCACATGGTTGTAGGGCCCGGGCGGACGGAAGAAGACCAGGTCGCCGGCCTTGAGATCGTCGCGAGTGACCTGCTCACCCTCACGTACCTGGTCGTCGGTGGTGCGCGGCAGGGCCACCGCAAACGCCTCGCTGAAGATGCGCTGCATCAGTGCCGAGCAGTCGATGCCGTGGCGGCTGTCGCCACCCAGCACATAGGGGGTACCGACCCAGCGCTCGTGCTCGTCGAGCAGCGCCTCGCGGACCAGCCCGGGCGACGCCCGCCGGAATCGCAGCACCTGCTCGGCCAGACGATCGGCGGGCCCGTCGCTCCTCGGTGACGGCCCCGCGGCCGACTCGCGCGGCGCGGCGGACTGGGTTGACGGTGTGGCGGCACAGCCGGCCAGTAGCCCGGCCATTGCCAGGGCGGACACGCAGACACGAAGCATCCAGCGACCCCATCGCGACGCAGGAACCGACCCGCCGTGACCTCCACGGGGAGCATGTCGCTGGGGGAGTGATGCCCGGGTACCACTCCCTCAGCGGCCTGGCGTCGGCCCTGACCGAACAGTGAATTGGCGCGGGGCCTGAGCCCCGGCCCCTTCGGCCGATGATAGGCAAGCCCGGCGGGCTTGTCATCCGCGACCAACGGCGGCCCCGAAGGGCGTATCAGTGCAGCGTGCGGACATCTCCCGGCAGGGTGTCGATGTGCAGGGGCGACGAGTGACGCGGCCGGGCCCCGGGGAAGTCGAGGCTCGCCCAGGCGCCGGCCAGCGGCGGCGCCCCGCTCAGCCAGGCCGTCAGCGCCTGTCGGAAGCTGTCGAGCAGTGTCTGGCGATCCTCCGTCTCGCCCATGAAGAAGGAAAAGCCGGCATACAGGCCGCGGGCATAATCCCGCCAGTTGCCATAGTGCGTGCGGGCCAGGCCCAGGGCGGTGTCCAGCAGCGCCTCGTAGGTCTCGCGATCGAGCCAGCCCATGCCCCGGCCGGCCGCGGCGATGTCCACGGCCTGGGCGACATCCCAGGCGGTCATGTCGATGTCGTTGCAGCCATCGACATTGTCCCGCACCCGCCGCAGCCGCAGCAGGTGATTGCGCGCCTCCTCGTCGCAGTCGCCGGACTCGAGGATGGCGATCTCCTCGTCGAGCCGTCGCGCATTGAGGGTGTAGGGCGCGTAGTTGATCTGGTACTCCTGCCGATCGCCCACCTCGAGCAGGAACGTCAGGAAGTCGCCGAGCTCCGCGGCGCTGTTGAGGGCGTACTGCGACTCCAGCCATTCGCCCAGCGCCGCCTGCTCATGGCGGCTTTCCGGCTGCGGCTCCGCCCAGGGGCCGGCATTGAGCGGCCCCGCCAGCGCCAGCGCGGTGAACCGCTCCAGCGACGGGCGCGGGCCGGGCTCGCGCCAGGCCGTCTGCCGCCAGTCCAGCCAGTGGAACGGGCTGCCCGGGTCGTCGCGGTGCCAGCGGATCTCGTGAAGCAGCGTATCGTCGGGCAGCTCGGGCAGTGCCGTCTCCCAGGCGGCCCAGGCATCGAGCAGCCGCCGCGCGTCCGGGTAGAAGCGGCACAGCACCCCGCGCAGCGACTCGGTCAGCGCGGCGATGCCCTCGGGATCGAAGTCGCCGCTGTCGCTCGCCATCAGCAGGTAGAAAGCGTACTTCTCGGCCATGTACACCGTGGCGGCATGGCGGGCACAGTGCTTGAGGCCGTCACGCAGGGCCACCGCCTCGGAGGCCGGGCGACCGAGCCCGGTTTCCAGCGAGGGCAGCGTGCCGTGCCGGGCATCCACGGCCAGCTGGTTGAGATGGTGCACCTGGGCCGGCAGCCAGAACCGCGCCATGCCCTGCACGCCCTCGTCGGGAAACAACCCCAGGGTCTCCTGCAGGTAGCGGCGCACGTCCTGCTGCCGCGCGGTCTCGATGGGGGTGGCCACGCCCTGCCGGTAGAGCAGATCGGGCTCGCGGACCGCGGCCATCGCCAGCAGCCAGTGGCGGGCCTCCTGGCGCCAGCCGCGCATCGCCCGGCGCGAGGCCTCGCGAGCCGGCTCGTCGAGCAGTTCGGCCAGCGGCTCCCGCCAGGGGCTGAGCGGCGAATGCAGCAGCAGCGCCCAGTCCCGCGCATGCGAGGCCATGCCGTCGCGACCGTCGAACAGGCTGCGCCCGCGCTGATAGGCCAGGGTCACCGCGGTCCAGTCGCTGTAGCGTCGCATCAGCAGGTCGGCCGCATGCCCGGCGAACTGCTCGGCCTCCTCGGGCTCGAGCCAGCCCAGGGCGGCGCCGGCACAGGCCAGGTCCACCAGCCGCAGCCAGTCCCAGGCCGCCCACTCCAGCGGCTCGCCCCGCGACAGGAAGCCCAGCATGACCTTGCCGTAGCGCCGCTGCTCGCCCAGCCCGTTGAGCCACGCCTGACGGGCGTCACCGTCCCGCTCGAGCAGGCGCGCCGCGTCGATGTCCCAGCCGTAGCGATGTCCCTGCGAGGCCAGCCACAGCAGCACGCGGATCAGCTCGTCGCGCCCGCGGATCTGCCAGCCCTGGTCCAGCCAGGCTGCGGCATCCGGCCAGTCGGGAAGACGACTCGGCGGCAGCACCAGCAGCGGCGCGAAGGCGGCGCGGAGTCGCCAGGCGCCCGGCGCCTCCGGCCACGGCGTGCCCGCGACACGGCGGTTCAACGCGCCCTCCAGATGCTCCCAGGTGACGCCATCGCCCTCGGCTTCGAGAGCCGACAGGGCCTCGCCGGCCAGCGCAAAGGCCTCGTCGCCATGGTGCCATCCGCCATCGCGGCGTGCCTGGCGCAGCGCCTCCAGCCAGGCGTCCAGCGAGGCATGATGCCGATGGATGTCATGACCCAGGGCCTGCAGCCAGGCCGCCACGCGCTCGGCGGGCAGCCACCGGGCGGCCGCGGCCAGCGCCAGCAGCTCCAGGGCCTCCAGCTGCGCCTGCGGGTTGGCCCTCCCCCCGGGCAAGGCCTCCAGAAGCCGCCATGCCAGCTCGCCGCGCTCCGGCACGCCCAGCTGGACGAGTCGCTCGGTGGCCAGGGCCGGCTCCAGCGATGTGGGATCGGGGTCAAAGGTCCAGCCACATAACACCAGCTGTTGGGCCCACCAGGCATAGAGCGGATCGACCAAGGCACACCTCTGTTGAATTGGCATGAGCGGAAATTCGGGCGGGATAGTGTAGCGGAATCCCCGGCGTTCGCCGATGGTCACGACGCCCTTCGCGGCACACGGCGCGTCATGCCGGCTTGCCGGATTCACCTTCCGTGTACGACGCTTTCAACAAGCGTGCCGTCTCGACGCCCCGCGGGACGCCGAATGAGCGTGCCGCTCCTCGCATCGCCCTTCACCCGGTACCCAGGAGGTCAGCATGAACAACGCCCAGCTCAATGAACTCAAGCAGCGCTACGTCGCCAGCGGCGCCGCCAGCCCGGCCACGCAGTTCGCCGATCGTGCGGAAAACGCCGAGCTGTGGGACGCCGACGGCAAGCGCTTCATCGACTTCGCCGGCGGCATCGGTGTCCTCAACATCGGGCATCGCCATCCGAAGGTGGTCGAGGCGGTCAAGGCCCAGCTCGACAAGGTGATGCATACCTGCCAGACGGTCATGCCCTACGAGGGCTACGTGCGGGTGGCCGAGCGGCTCAGCCAGCTCACGCCGGTGCGCGGCCACGCCAAGGTCATGCTCGCCAACTCCGGCGCCGAGGCGCTGGAGAATGCCGTCAAGGTCGCGCGCGCCGCCACCGGCCGGAACAACGTCATCTGCTTCGACGGCGGCTACCACGGTCGGACGTTCATGACCATGGCGATGAACGGCAAGGTGGCGCCCTACGCCACGGACTTCGGCAGCATGCCGGGCAACGTCTTCCGCGCGCCCTACCCGGTGCCCTATCACGGCGTCAGCGAGGACGAGGCGCTGCGCGGCCTGAAGATGGCCCTCAAGACCGACGCCAACCCCAGGGACACCGCGGCCATCGTGCTCGAGCCGGTACTCGGCGAAGGCGGCTTCTACGCCGCGCCGACGAGCTTCCTGGAAAAGGTCCGCGAGATCTGCGACGAGCACGGCATGCTGATGATCGCCGACGAGGTGCAGAGCGGCTTCGGGCGCACCGGCAAGCTGTTCGCCATCGAGCACAGCGGTGTCGAACCCGACATCATCACCATGGCCAAGAGCATGGCCGACGGCATGCCGATCTCCGCGGTGGTGGGCACCGACAAGCACATGGACGCTTCCGGCGGCAACTCGCTGGGCGGCACCTACACCGGCAGCCCGGTGTCCTGTGCCGCGGTACTGGCGGTGCTTGACGTCTTCGAGGAGGAGGACATTCTCGGCAAGAGCCGGGCGCTGGGCGACAAGCTGGCCAAACGGTTCAGCCAGTGGCAGCAGGACTTCGCCTGTGTCGACCACCCGCGCAACCTGGGCGCCATGGCGGCGTTCGAGCTGGTCACCGACAAGAACGCCCACACGCCCGATGCCGACCTGGCCGGGGCGCTGTGCAAGCGGGCCCGCGAGAAGGGGCTGATCCTGCTTTCCTGCGGCCTCTACGGCAACACCATCCGCTTTCTGATGCCGGTGACCATCGGTGACGACGTGCTCGAGGAAGGACTGGCCATCATCGAGGAGTGCCTGACCGAACTGAGCGGCTGAGCGACGCCACAGCACCGGGCAGGCAAGACAGCGAGAGCAGTCAGGACAGCCATCAAAGGAGAGACAAGGTAGAACCGCCCGCCCGGGCACCGCGCCTCGTCCTCGAGACGCGGTGCCGGCGGTCATGACGACTTGCGCAGCTTGGCGACGGCCCACAGCAGCACCACCGCACCGACCGTGGCGGTCACCAGCGAGCCGATGAAGCCGCTCGAGGACAGCCCCAGCAGGCTGAACAGAAAGCCGCCGATCAAGGCGCCGACGATGCCCACCCCGATGTTGCCGAGGATGCCGAAGCCCCCGCCGCGCATGATGTTGCCGGCGATCCAGCCGGCCAGCCCACCGATGATCAACCACAGAATCAAGCCCATAGCGGCCTCCTTGCGTTGCACGATTCGTGAGGATGTGCGCTCAGGGTGCCACAGGCGCCCTCAGAAAGACGACCCCGGCTGACGCAGGAAGTCGACCTCCTCGGGCGTCGACGCGCGGCCCAGGACGGCATTGCGATGCGGGTAGCGGCCGAAGCGCTCGAGAATGCGCCGGTGGCGATGCTCGGACTCGAGATTGTCTTCCAGACCCGGCTGATCGAACAGCCGCACGGCCTCGTCGTGGATGCGCAGCGACTCGCTGTGCATGTAAGGCATGTACAGAAACGCCCGCTGCACCGTCTCGAGCTCGGCATCGGCGCCCCCGGCGACGGCCTCCTGCGCCAGCACCAGCGCCTGGGCGTCCTGGGCGAAGGCCTCGGGGCGGTCGCGAAACAGGTTGCGCGAGAACTGGTCGAGCACGAGGATCTCCGCCAGGCGGCCGCGGGGCGAGGCGCGCCAGCTCCATAGCTCGCCGGCATGGGCCGCCTGCCATGTGGCGAGAAAGCGCGTCTCGATGCGCCGATCGAGAGCCGGGTCCTTGCGGAACCACTGGCGGGGCGCGAGCTCCCGGAACCAGAAATCGAGCACGCTTTCGTGGGCTTCGGTCATGCCAGTCTCCTCCCGGGGATTCGGCGTCGTGCCCAGGCAGGAGCCAGGGCACTCGACAGGACGCAAGCGCTTGGTCTTAAGCATATTTCAGGGCGTTTAACAATACTATGTCCGACAAATGGATAATGGCAGAATCGATTCACGCCCATATACTTTCGCCTCGCCGTGAGACGCAGCGGAGCCTGCTCAAGCCGATACAGCCACCCGGCTGCATCGACAAGCCACTCAAGGATTCTCGACCCCCTATGCACGCCCTGACCCTGATCTCGTTCCTCTTCTTCACGGGACTGGTGGCCTTCATCACCTGGCGCATCACTCGCCGCGATGACCATCACAGTACCCGAGGCTACTTTCTCGCCGGCCGCAGCCTGACCTTCCCGCTGATCGCCGGCTCGCTGCTGATGACCAACCTCTCCACCGAGCAGATGGTGGGCCTGAACGGCAGCGCCTTCACCGACGGCCTGAGCGTGATGGCCTGGGAGGTGGTCGCGGTGGTGGCCCTGGTGGCCCTGGCCCTGTTCTTCCTGCCGCGCTTCCTGCGCAGCGGCATCGCCACCGTGCCGCAGCTGCTGGAGATCCGCTTCGACGCCGGCACCCAGCTGATCTGCAACATCATCTTCCTGCTCGCCTATGCGGTGATCCTGCTGCCGATCATTCTCTACTCCGGCGCCGTGGGCCTGCAGGGCATGCTCGACTTGCCCGGGCTGACCGGCATCGAGTCCAGCACCACGCTGCTGTGGGGCACCGTCTGGGTGGTCGGCCTGATCGGCTCGATCTACGCGCTGTTCGGCGGTCTGCGTACCGTGGCGGTCTCCGACACCCTCAACGGCATCGGCCTGCTGATCGGCGGCTTCGTGGTGGTCTACTTCGGCCTGCAGGCCGTCGGCGACGGCCACGGCGTGGCGGCCGGCTGGGAAGCGCTCAAGCAGCAGAGCCCCGACAAGCTCAACTCGATCGGCGGTGCCGACCAGCAGGTGCCTTTCGCCACCCTGTTCACCGGGGTCTTTTTGATCAACCTGTTCTACTGGACCACCAACCAGCAGATCATCCAGCGGACCTTTGCCGCCAAGACCCTGGCCGAAGGCCAGAAGGGCGTGCTGCTCACCGGTCTGCTCAAGCTGCTCGGCCCGCTCTACCTGGTGGTCCCGGGGATCATCGCCTACAACCTCTACGCGGGTGACGGCATCCGCGCCGACCAGGCCTACGGGCATCTGGTGTTCAACGTGCTGCCCCCCTACCTGACCGGCTTCTTCGCCGCGGTGATGGTCGGCGCCATCCTCTCCTCGTTCAACTCGGCGCTCAACAGCACCACCACCCTGTTCAGCCTGGGGCTGTACAAGGCGGTGATCAACAAGAACGCCACCGAGGAGCAGGTCGTCAACTCGGGCAAGATCTTCGGCTGGGTGATGGCCTTCGCCTCGATGACCATCGCACCGATGCTTGCCGGGCAGGAGAGCCTGTTCGGCTACCTGCAGAAGATGAACGCCCTGTACTTCATCCCCATCCTCGCGGTGGTACTGGTCGGCCTGCTGACCCGGCGCGTGCCCGCGATCGCCGCCAAGATCGCGCTGATCGGCGGCTGCGTGGTGATCGCCGCCGGCTACTTCCTGCCGCCGTTCAACGGCATCCTCGATGTCCTCAACCAGTATCACTTCGTCGCCGCCGTGTTCGTGATCCTGGTGCTCGGCATGCTGCTGATCGGCAAGCTCATGCCGCGCGAGACCGAGTGGGTGCACGAGGACAGCGGCCAGGTCGACCTGACGCCGTGGAAGGGCGCCGTTCCCGCCGGGATCGTGCTGATCGTGCTGGTCATCGCGATCTACGCCTCGTTCGCCGGCGGCGTTTCCTGAACGCCCCGCCCGCGACACGCCCTCGACGACCCCGCCCCTTCGGCGGGGTCGTTGCATTCCGGGCCTCATGACTTGCCACGCCCGCCAATCGCCCGCAGATTAGGGGCTGAATTTCCGGCGGACCCGTTCATCATGCGCCAGACCCTGGCACGCGAAGTCACCAATCTGCTCGAACGCGGGCGCGACCGTCAGCTGCGCCTGGCGGTCACCGGCCTGTCCCGGGCCGGCAAGACGGCCTTCCTCACCTCGCTGGTGAACCAGCTGCGTCATGCCGGGCTCGAGGCACGCCTCGACCTGATGGCCTGTGCCCGGGAGGGGCGCCTGCTGGGCGCCCGGCGTGTCGCCCAGCAGGATCTCGCCGTGCCGCGCTTCCCCTACGACGAGGCCATGGCGGCGCTCGACGAGACGCCGCCGCGCTGGCCCGACCCGACCCGCGGCATCAGCGAGCTGCGCCTGCAGATTCGCTACCGCCCGGGGCGTCACGGCCTGCTCGGCATGGTGGCGGCCGACAGCGCCACCCTGACCCTGGATCTGTTCGACTATCCCGGCGAGTGGCTGCTCGACCTGCCGCTGCTCGAGCACGACTTCCTCAGCTGGAGCGAGCGTCAGCAGGCGGCCCTGACCCCGGCACGCCGCGAGCTGGCCGCCGAGTGGCTGGAGGCCGTCGCCGACCTGACACCCGATGCCGCGGCCGACGAAGCCGAGCTGGCAGCCATCGCCGAGCGCTATGCCGCTACCCTGCGGGCCGCTCGTGAAGCGGGCTTCGCCGATCTGCAGCCGGGCCGCTTCCTGCTGCCGGGCGACCTGGCCGGGGCGCCGGTACTGCAGTTCTTCCCCCTGCCCGGCATCGGCGAGGCCGACCGTCAGGCCCTGGAGGCACTGCCCGAGGACAGCGTCTACCACACCCTGTCGCGGCGCTTCGCCCACTACCAGCAGCATGTGGTCAAGCCCTTCTATCGCGAGCATTTCCGGCGCTTCGACCGCCAGATCGTGCTGGTGGACGTGCTGGGCGCCCTCAACGCCGGCCCCGAGCGCTTCGAGGACCTGTCCCGTGCCCTGGCGACGCTGATGCGCAGCTTTCATTACGGCAAGCGCAGCCTGGTGTCGCGGCTCTTCGCGCCGCGCATCGACCGCCTGGCCATCGCCGCCACCAAGGCCGATCACGTGACCCCGGAGCAACATACCAACCTGGTCACCCTGCTCGAGGCACTGCTCGCCGAGCCGATCCAGGACCTGCGCTTCGCGGACATTCCGGTCAAGGCGCTGTCGCTGGCCTCGATTCGCGCCACGCAATCCCGGGAGGTGGAGCGCCAGGGCCGGCGCTTCCCGGCCCTGCGCGGCACCACCCAGGCCGGCGAGGAAGCCCTGCTGTTTCCGGGCGAGGTTCCCGCCCAGATTCCCGAGGCCGACTTCTGGCAGCGCCAGGGCTTCACCTTCGACCATTTCCGGCCGCTGCCGCGTGACGCACGCGGCGATGCCCTGCCCCACATCCGCCTCGACGCGGCCCTCGACTGGCTGATCGGAGACAAGCTCGCATGACCTCCCCCCGCCCCCGTCAACGCTTCTCGCTGGACGATGCCACGCCGAACCCGGCCGATCCGCGCCCGGCCGAACACTATCCGCTGGATGTCACCAGCCACGCCCACGAGGAGGCGGACGACGACCCCCGTGCCCCGGGGCTGGACACCGCGCTTGCCCGGCCGCGCAAGCGCCGCTGGGGGCTTTTGACCCTGCTCGGCGGCAGCCTGGCGCTGGGGGCCGCCGAGGCCGGACGCACGCTCTACGAGGCCACGCTGGGCGGCGATTTGATGAGTGGCGCCTGGAGCGCCCTGCTGCTGCTGGCCCTGGGGCTGGGCGGGTCGGCCCTGGCCCGCGAGCTGTGGCGCCTGCGCCGGCTGCGCCGCCATGCCGTACTGCGCGAGCAGCTTGACGCCCTGCCCGAGGCCTCGGCCGGCCAGGCCGGTCGACTGGCGGAGCGCCTTCGCGAGCAACTGCAGCTGGATCGTGACGACCCGCACTGGCAGGCCTTCTGCGCCGCCCATCAGCCCCACCACGACGGCGCGGAGACACGCACCCTGCTCGCCCATCACCTGCTCGCCCCGCGCGACCGCGAGGCCCGTCGCCTGATCTCGCGCATGTCCGGCGACACGGCAGTGATGGTGGCCGTCAGCCCCATGACCCTGGTCGACATGCTGCTGGTCGCCTGGCGCAACCTGGCGATGCTCGAGCGCATCACCACGCTCTACGGCCTGGAACTCGGCTACGCCAGCCGCCTGCGCCTGTTCCGCCAGGTACTGGCCAACCTGGCCTTCGCCGGCGTCACCGAGATCGCCAGCGAGGCCAGCATGGAGCTATTCTCGATGAACCTGGCCAGCAAGCTCTCCACCCGGGCCGGCCAGGGGCTGGGCATCGGCCTGCTGTCGGCCCGACTGGGGCTGCGCGCCATGCGCCTGACCCGCCCGCTGCCCTTCGACGACACCGACAATCCGCGGCTGGGCGACCTGCGCCACGAGCTCTGGCAGCGGGTGAGGCGCCTGGAGGAGTCGGCCACGCCGCCGCGCTGATTTGCCCTCGGCACCCGTCGCCTTGACCCCGGTCAAGCACCGCCCTCGGCATTCATGGCTAGACTGGGTGAAAGTCTCGTTCACGACACGACCCGGGGGATGACATGCTCAAGACGATTCTGGTACCCGTCGACGGCTCGGAAGCGGCCAGACTGGCGCTGGAGATGGCCTGCAAGATTGCCCGGGCCGACCAGGCCAGGGTGCATGTGCTGCATGTGCCGGAACAGCTCGCCCATGACACCCTGCTGGTGTGGGGGGTCGGCGCGGCACGCATGGAAGCCTCCGAGGCGGAGGTCGAGCAGGCCGGCCACGAGATGCTCGAGGCCGCCCTCCAGGCCGTTCGCGAACACGGCATCACCGATGTCGACGGCAAGGTCCGTCAGGGCGACCCGGCCCGGGTGATTCTCGACGAGGCACAACGCACCAAGCCCGACATGATCGTCATGGGCAGTCGCGGGCTCAGCGACATCCGCGGGCTGGTGGTCGGCAGCGTCTCCCACAAGGTGTCCCACGCCGCGCCCTGCCACGTCGTCACCGTTCACTGACGCCGACACGTCTCCCCTCGCCGATGCCCGCCCGGGCATCGGCTCGCCTTCACGAGGCTTCGGATCGGAATAACGCGCGTTTGCCGCGGTCGAGTGCGAACCACGGGCGGGCACAGGACCGCCTGCCCGATAACGCTGCCGGGCAGGCGGTTGCCGGAAGTCCGCGCCGGAATCCGGCGCCGCGTCTTCAGTTCGCCTGACGCAGGCGCTTGAGGTCCGCCACGGCCTCGCGCGCCACCGGCGACAGTTCCGAACCGTCGCTGTCCAGGTAGTCGATGATCTGGGCCTTCATGCTGCGCGCCCAGAACTTCTGGAGATGCGTGGTCACCCGCTGTGCCGCCGTCGCCTGGTCACCGTGCTGGTTGGCGGCGATCTGGTTGACCATATGGATCAGGTGCTGCAACTGCTGATCGCTCATCGGCGTTCTCCGGCTGACAGGATTTCCATGGGGGGTCACTTGGCCACGACATCGGACACCTCGGCGGAGCGGCCGAGATAGCTGCGCTGACGCGCGTCGAACTGGCGGAAGTGCCGCTGCCACTCGGACGGCTGCGTCACCTTTTCCACCTGCACCGCGGTGACCTTGTACTCCGGACAGTTGGTGGCCCAGTCGGAGCTGTCGGTGGTGATCACATTGGCGCCGCTGCCGGGATGGTGGAAGGTGGTGTAGACCACGCCCGGCTGCATGCGATCGCTGATCCGGCAGCGCAGCACCGTCTGACCCACGCGGCTGGAGACGCCCAGCCAGTCACCGTCACGGATGCCTCGCACCTCGGCGTCGCTGGGATGGATCTCCAGCACGTCCTCCTCGTGCCAGCGGCTGTTGTCGGTGCGCCGCGTCTGGGCGCCGACGTTGTACTGGCTGAGGATGCGACCGGTGGTCAGCAGTAGCGGATACCGGCGGTTGCTGCGCTCCTCGGTGGCCACGTACTCGGTGATCGCGAAATGCCCCTTGCCGATGGGGAACGCCTCTTCGTGCATGGTCGGCGTGCCGTCGGGATGCTCGGCGTTGCACGGCCACTGGATACTGCCCAGTTCCTCCAGCCGGTCGTAGCTGACCCCGGTGAAGGTCGGCGTCAGCCGGGCGATCTCGTCCATGATCTCGGACGGATGGCGGTAGTGCATCGGGTAGCCCAGGGCATTGGCCAGATCCTGGGTGACTTCCCAGTCTTCCTTGCCGGCCACCGGCGCCATCACCTTGCGCACGCGGTTGATGCGACGCTCGGCGTTGGTGAAGGTGCCGTTCTTCTCCAGGAAGGTGGAGCCCGGCAGCAGCACATGGGCGTACTTGGCGGTCTCGTTGAGGAAGATGTCCTGCACGATCAGGCAGTCCAGCGACGTCAGGGCGTCTTCCACGTGCCGGGTGTTGGGGTCCGACTGGGCGATGTCCTCGCCCTGCACGTACAGTCCCCTGAAGGTACCGGCGATGGCGGCATCGAACATGTTGGGAATACGCAGCCCCGGTTCGTCGTCCAGCGTCGCCTTCCACACGCTCTCGAAGCGCTCGCGCACGTCGATGTCGGCCACGTGCTGATACCCCGGCAGCTCGTGGGGGAAGGAGCCCATGTCGCAGGAACCCTGGACATTGTTCTGGCCGCGCAGCGGGTTCACGCCGACGCCCTCGCGGCCCAGGTTGCCGGTGGCCATGGCCAGGTTGGCGATGCCCATGACCATGGTCGAGCCCTGGCTGTGCTCGGTCACGCCCAGGCCGTAGTAGATGGCGCCGTTGCCGACGGTGGCGTAGGCGCGCGCGGCCTCGCGAACCTGTGCGGCCGGCACCCCGGTTTCCGCTTCGAGGGCCTCGGGCGAATTGCGCGGCTCGCTGATGAAGTCGCGCCAGGCCCGATAGGCCTCGGTCTCGCAGCGCGTCTCGATGAAGTCGGTGTCCTCCAGCCCCTCGGTGATCACGACGTGGGCCAGCGAGTTGATCAACGCCACGTTGGTGCCGGGCTTCAGCGGCAGATGCAGGGTCCGGCTGCCGTGAGGCGTCTTGAGCAGGTCGATGCGCCGCGGGTCGGCGACGATCAGCGTGGCGCCCTCGCGCAGCCGGCGGCGCATCTGCGAGCCGAAGACCGGGTGGGCGTCGGTGGGGTTGGCGCCGATGACCAGGAGGGTGTCCGCCTTCATCACCGAGTCGAAGGTCTGGGTGCCGGCAGACTCGCCCAGCGTGGTCTTGAGGCCATAGCCGGTGGGCGAATGACAGACGCGGGCGCAGGTGTCGGTGTTGTTGTTGCCGAAACCGGCACGCACCAGCTTCTGCACCAGATAGGTTTCCTCGTTGGTGCAGCGCGACGAGGTGATGCCGCCGATGCTCTCGCGGCCATGACGGGCCTGGATTTCCTTGAGACGCCGCGCGGCGAAGCCGATGGCCTCGTCCCAGGAGACCGTGCGCCACGGCTGGTCGATGGAGTCGCGGATCATCGGTTCGGTGATGCGATCCTTGTGGGTCGCGTAGCCGAAGGCGAAACGCCCCTTCACGCAGGAGTGCCCGTGATTGGCGTCGCCCCCCTTGTAGGGCACCATGCGCACCACCTTGTCGCCCTTCATCTCGGCCTTGAACGAGCAGCCGACGCCGCAGTAGGCGCAGGTGGTGACCACGCTGTGTTCGGGAACGCCCTGGTCGATGACGCTCTTCTCCATCAGCGTGGCGGTGGGACACGCCTGGACACAGGCGCCGCAGGAGACGCATTCGGAGTCCATGAAGGGCTCGTCCTGACCGGCCGCGACCCTGGAGTCGAAGCCACGCCCGTCGATGGTCAGGGCGAAGGTGCCCTGCACCTCCTCGCAGGCCCGCACGCAGCGCGAGCAGACGATGCACTTGCTGGGATCGAAGCTGAAATAGGGGTTGGAAGTATCGGTCTCGGCATCCAGATGGTTCCTGCCCTCGAAGCCGTAGCGCACCTCGCGCAGCCCGACGGCACCGGCCATGTCCTGCAGCTCGCAGTCGCCGTTGGCCGAGCAGGTCAGGCAGTCCAGCGGATGATCGGAGATGTAGAGCTCCATCACGTTGCGGCGCAACCTGGCCAGCTTGCCGTTCTGCGTGGTGACGGCCATGCCCTCGCTCACCGGTGTGGTACAGGAGGCCGGGTAGCCGCGCCGCCCCTCGATTTCCACCGCGCACAACCGGCAGGAGCCGAAGGCTTCCAGGTTGTCGCTGGCGCACAGCCTGGGGATGGTGATGCCCGCCAGGGCGGCCGCGCGCATGACGGAGGTGCCCTCCGGCACGCGGATGTCCGTGCCGTCGATGGTCAGGGCGACGGGCGTCTCGGAGCGCCGGGCCGGTGTCCCCAGATCTCGCTTCGGGGCGATGCCATTCTGGCGCGGATCGAAGTAGTTGATCATTGCTGGCCTCCTCCGGTCAGGCTGGGCCGGGGTTGCAGGTCGTCCGGGAAATGCTGCATGACGCTCTGCACCGGGAAGGGCGTCATCCCGCCCATGGCGCACAGCGAGCCGTCCACCATGGTGTCGCAGAGATCGGACAGAAGCTCGAGGTTGGCGTCGCGGTCGGTGCCGGCGCGGATGCGATCGATCACCTCCACGCCGCGCACCGCGCCGATCCGGCAGGGCGTGCACTTGCCGCAGGACTCGACGCTGCAGAACTCCATGGCGAAGCGGGCCTGATCGCCCATGTCCACGGTGTCGTCGAACATCACCACGCCGCCGTGCCCCACCACGCCGCCGAAGGCGGCAAAGCCCTCGTAATCGATGGCGTTGTCCCACTGGCTCTCGGGCAGGTAGGCACCCAGCGGGCCGCCCACCTGCACGGCCTTGAGCGGCCGCCCGCTGCGGGTACCGCCGCCGAAGTCCTCCATCAGCTCGCGCAAGGTGATGCCGAACGCCAGCTCGACCAGCCCGCCGCGCTTGACGTTGCCCGCCAGCTGCAGCGCCACGGTCCCGCGGGACCGGCCCATGCCATAGTCGGCATAGGCCTGGGCGCCGCGTTCGAGGATGAACGGCACGGCAGCCAGCGAGAGCACGTTGTTGACCACCGTGGGCCGCCCGAACAGCCCCTTGATGGCGGGCAGTGGCGGCTTGGCGCGCACCATGCCGCGCTTGCCCTCGAGGCTGTCGAGCAGCGAGGTTTCCTCGCCGCAGATGTAGGCGCCGGCCCCCAGGCGCACCTCCAGGTCGAAACGCCGGCCGCTGCCCAGGATGTTGTCACCCAGATAGCCCGCCTCTCCGGCACGCTCGAGCGCCTCGTTGAAGATCCGGTGAGCGAGGGGATACTCCGAGCGCAGGTAGATGTAGCCCCGGGTGGCGCCCACGGCCAGGCCGGCGATGGTCATGCCCTCGATGAGCATGTAGGGGTCGCACTCCATCACCAGCCGATCGGCGAAGGTGCCGGAGTCGCCCTCGTCGGCGTTGCAGACGATGTACTTCTGGCCCTCGGGTTCGTCGTGGACGGTCTGCCACTTGATGCCGGTGGGAAATGCCGCCCCGCCGCGGCCGCGCAGGCCGGAGGCCTTGACCTCGTCGACGATGGCCTGGGGAGTCATCTCGAGCGCCCTGGCCAGCCCCGCAAAGCCCTGATGGGCCCGGTAATCCTCGAGGGACAGCGGATCGGTCACGCCGATACGCGAGAAGGTCAGGCGCTGCTGCCGCTTCAGGTAGGGGATCGCCTCGGTCGGGCCCAGCGCCAGCGGATGCGTCTGGCGGCCCTCGAACAGGCCGGCTTCCACCAGCGCCTCGACATCGTCCGGCGCGACCGGGCCGTAGGCCACTCGGCCCTGATCGGTCGCCACCTCGACCATCGGTTCCAGCCAGAACAGCCCACGGGAGCCATTGCGGATCACGGTCAATGCCACCCCCTTCCGGCGCGCCGTCCGCTCGATCGTCTCGGCGACGGCATCGGCGCCCACGGCCAGGGCGGTGGTGTCACAGGGTACGTAAACGGTCACCGTCATCACTTCACCTCCACGACCGTCGTGGTGAGATCGTCCACCAGCCTGTCGAGCCTTGCCGCACTCACCCGGCCGTGGATGGTGTCATTCACGCGAATCGACGGCCCGCAGGCGCAGTTGCCCAGGCAATACACCGGCTCGAGCGTGAACGCGTTGTCGCGGGTGGTCTGATGGTAGTCGACGCCCAGTCGCGCCTTGACATGGGCTTCCAGCTGGCGAGCCCCCACCGCCTGGCAGGCCTCGGCACGACAAACCTGGATCACGTGGCTGCCCACCGGGTGGGTCCGGAAATGATGATAGAAACTGATGACCCCGTGCACCTCGGCACGGGTCTGGCGCAGGGCGTCGGCGATGATCGGCACCGCTGCATCGGGAATGTAGCCGCAGCGATCCTGAATGGCGTGAAGTATCGGCAGCATGGCGCCCGGCTGATCCTTCAGCGCATCCACCTCGCGCTGAATCGACGCCCGGGTCCAGGCCACCGGCTGGGGCGAGCCGGGTGACGTCATGGCATTGTCCTCATCGGCACGGTGATTGGCGTCCAGCATGGGAATGGCCGCTCTTGATTGTTGTCGGCCCCGGGGAGCCTGTCCTCTGGAAAATAGCACGCCGACGGCCGTCTCGGGCGCGTCCATTGACGCCGCACGGCCGGCACGCAGCACGGGCCGGATCGACGGTCCGTCGGGCGCAACCGGTGTTCGACCAATCTGCGGCAGAATCCCGCCCGGGACTTCCTTGCGCACGAACACGGCATGACCCTGCGCGACACGCGGCCATCGACTAGGCGCGCCGGCCCCTTGATTCCCCGCCCTCTCGCCCGCACGTCGAAGAGACACCGGCGACCGCTGCCGGTCGCCATGCTCATCCGACAGGAGGTCGACATGAAGACACTGGTCATCGGCGCCAACGGCAAGATTGGCCGGCAGTTCTGTGAACTCGCCCGGGCCGCCGGCCACCCCGTGCGGGCGATGATTCGCGACAGCGATCAGCAGGCCTGGTTTCGCGAGCGCGGCATCGACACGGTGATCGCCGACCTGGAAGGGCCGATCCGCCACGCCTTCTACGGCTGCGACCAGGTGGTATTCGCCGCCGGGTCGGGACCCCGCACCGGGCCCGACAAGACCCTGCTGATCGACCTGAACGGCGCCGTGCGCGCCATCGACATGGCCGTCGAACTGGGCATTTCACGCTTCCTGATGATCAGC
Source organism: Modicisalibacter tunisiensis (assembly GCF_020148005.1). Taxonomy (GTDB): domain Bacteria; phylum Pseudomonadota; class Gammaproteobacteria; order Pseudomonadales; family Halomonadaceae; genus Modicisalibacter; species Modicisalibacter tunisiensis. The sequence goes on from NZ_JAGXFD010000002.1 coordinate 159,288, forward strand.
GCCATGCGCGCCGAACGCCCGCTGGACGCCCCCGAGAAGCTGCGTCCCTACATGGCCGCCAAGCATGCCGCCGACGCCCACCTGCGGGCCGCCCGGCTGCCCTACGTGATCCTCAAGCCGGGCCGGCTGACCGACGACGCGGCGACCGAGCGCCTGGCGACCTCGCTGGAAGAAGCCGGCGACAACCGCGTCTCGCGCGCCAACGTGGCCCATGCCCTGCTGCACCTGGCCGAGGACCGCGCCCAGCGCCGCCGCGAGCACATCCTGCTCGACGGCCGCCGCGCGCTGGCCGAGGCCCTGGCCTGAGCCGCGCCCCGGGCCGCCGCCGGCCGGACAACGATTGGCGGCGGCGGCCCGAATCCGTATAGTGGCTCCTCGTTCCCCGCCAATCGTACCGACTTCCCCATGCTGCAGAACAACGCGCTGCTTTCGCAGCTCAAGCAACAGATTCGTGAAAACACCCCGCGCGTCGAAGGCGTGATCAAGGCCACCGACCGTGGCTTCGGCTTCCTCGAGACCGATGACGGGGACTCCTATTTCGTGCCGCCGCCCGCCATGAAGCAGGTCCTCCACGGCGATCGCGTCGAGGCGATCCTCAAGGAGGAAGGCGACAAGAAGTCGGTCGAGCCCGAGCGGCTGATCGAGCCGTCGCTGGAGCGCTTCATCGCCCGCGTACAGAAGCGCGAGGGACGCCTGGCCGTGATCCCGGATCATCCGTCGATCAACAACGTGGTGAAATCGCGGATCAAGCGCAGCCTCGACGAGGACAGCATCGCCGACGGCGACTGGGTGGTGGCCCGCCTGGTGCGCCATCCGCTCAAGCCCGACGACCGCGGCTTCTTCGGCCAGATCGACGAGCTGATCGCCAAGGCCGACAACCCGGCGGTGCCCTGGCGCGTGACGCTGGCCCGCCATGCCCTGGAGCAGGCCTCGCCGGAAGCCGGCGACGACTGGGACCTGGCCGACGAAGGCCTGCAGCGCGAGGACCTGACCGGCTGGCCGCTGTTCACCATCGACGGGGAAAAGACCCGCGACATGGACGACGCCCTGCACGTCGAGACCCGCGAGGACGGCGGCTGGCGGCTGACGGTGGCGATCGCCGATCCCACCGCCTACGTCGCCGAGGGCCATGCCGCCGATCTCGAGGCGCAGACGCGGGCGTTCACCGTCTACCTGCCCGGACAGAACGTGACCATGCTGCCCGAGGTGCTGGCCGACGACCTGTGCTCGCTCAAGGAGGGCGCGGATCGCCCCTCGCTGGCCTGCACGCTGAACGTTGAGGCCGACGGCAGCTTGGGCGAGTATCGCTTCTTCGCCGCCACCGTGCGCTCCCACGCCCGGCTGGTCTACGACAACGTCTCGGACTGGCTCGAGGGCCAGGGCGAGTGGGCGCCCGATGCCGCCGTGGCACCGCAGCTCGAGGCGCTGGCCAGGCTGACCGAGGCCCGCGCGGCCTGGCGGGCCGAACACGCCCTGGTGCACAAGGACCGTCCCGACTACGTCTTCGATCTCGACGACGCCGGCAACGTCCTCGATATTCGCATCGAGGGCCGGCGCATCGCCAATCGCATGATCGAGGAGTCGATGATCGCCGCCAACGCCTGCTGCGCCGACCTGCTGGCGACCCACATCGGTCACGGCATCTTCAACGTGCACCGCGCCTTCGAGCCGGAAAAGGCCGATGCCGCCCTGGAATTTCTGGCCAACCAGCAGATCGAGGTGGAACGGGAAACCCTCACCGAGCTGCCGCGCTATCGCGAACTCAAGCGCGAGCTGGAAAGCCGCGACGACGCCTGGCTGGACGCCCGCCTGCGTCGCTTCCAGGGCTACACCAGCATGTCCGCGCAGCCGGGACCGCACTTCGGCCTGGGGCTGCCGGCCTATGCCACCTGGACCTCGCCGATCCGCAAGTACGGCGACATGGTCAACCATCGCCTGATCAAGCGTGTGCTCAAGGGCGAGCAGGCGCCGGCCGAAGCCAGCGCCACCCTCACCGAGCAGCTCACCGAGCGCCGGCGCCTCAACCGCATGGCCGAGCGCGATGTGAAGGACTGGCTCTACGTGCGCTTCCTGACGCCCGCCGCCCAGGCCCAGCAGGACTTCGAAGCCGAGGTCGTGGCCATCAACCGCGGCGGCATGCGCGTGCGCCTGACCGCCAACGGCGCCACTGCCTTCGTGCCCGCGCCGCTGATTCACAGTGACCGCGACAAGGTCGTCATCGACGACAAGGAAGGCCGCATCCAGGTCGAGGGCGAGGAACGCTTCAAGCTTGGCGACGTGATCCGCGTCGCCCTGACCGAAGCGCGCGAGGAAACCCGCTCGCTGGTGGCTCGTCCGGCAGCCTGAAGGTACTTTTCACGCTTCTTACCCACGGCGGCTCGCAAGGGCCGCCGTTTTTTTATGTGCCCAAAAAACGTCATCGTGACGATAGTCACGACTTTTCTGCTGAGATCTTCACCAAAACAGACTCGACAAACAATATATTAAAAAATTATTAATATTTACTCACCCTCTTTCCAGCCCGCCAGCAACTGGCTACCATCCCTCGCCTCGTGCTCCACGAACAGACAGGGTTGCCGGGGAAAAGGAAAAATACCGGTACGCAGTGTCTCACCCGGACCTGTCGCCATAACAACCAGGAGACTCTGACAGCTTCAATGGCAACGGACTCTGCCGGGAAGCCCGACATTGCTGATTGGAGACATTGCATGAGCAGCACCATCGATATCGAGTCCGGTATCTCCGCCCACGAGCTTGAAGCCCGGATCGAGGACGCTCCCAGTGGGGCAACACTGCGATTTGCGGCCGGGGATTACCACTTCGATGATGCGATCACCATCCGGCGTTCCGATATCTCGCTGGTCGGCGCCGGCGCCGAACGTACCACGCTCACCTTCTCCGACGAGGCGCTGGACCACAACGACGACTTTGCCATCCGGCTGTACGGCGGCTATGGCCATGACGTCGGCACCCTCGACTCGCACGCCGACGAGGGAGACCGGCAAATACGCCTGGAAAAGGCTCCCGACGACCTCTCTGCCGGGGATACCGTACGCCTCTGGCAGGACAACGACGACGCCTTCTTCGACGAGATCGGCGATACCTCATGGCGCAAGGTCAAGTACGCCGAGCTTCGTACCAGCATGGCGCGCGTCGAGTCCGTCGACGGCCGGGAGGTGACCCTCGATCGCGGCGTTCACTTCGACCTGGACGGCGGCGAGACCCATGTCGAGCGCATCGACACGGTCAATGACGTGTCGCTGGAGGGGTTCACCCTCGCCTTCGAGCTGGGCACGCCCGATGCCGGCAAGTTCCACAACACACTCGACTCGCTGAGCGACTATCACGCCGTGCTGCTGGACGGCACGGTCAACGCCAGCGTCGATGACATTCGGGTCGTCAACGGGCCGTCGACCGCCTTCCGCTTTTCCCGGGCGCTCGACAGCGACGTCGACAACCTCGAAGCCCACGGCAGCTTCAACAAGGGAGGCGGCGGCAACGGCTACGGCTTCGAGCTGCACGAGAGCTACGACGGCGACTTTACCGGACTCATCGACAGCGGCATGCGCCACGGACTGGTGTTTGCCTCCTGGCGCTCCTCGGTCGGCAACGAGATTCGCGTGGAATCCACCGACCGGGACATCAACTTTCACGGCGGACGCGACCACGACAATCACATCCATGTCGAACAGTCGATCCGCAATCCCGATGCCGATGCCCTCTCGCCGTCATTGTGGATCAACGGCGGCGGCGAGAGCTTCGGTGCCATTACCGACGCCGACGCCAATCAGGTCCGCTTCGAATACGTGGTCGGGTCGCGGCGTGACGATCATATCGAGGGCTCCGACGACGGCGTCTATCTCGACGGCGGACTGGGCCACGATACCCTGATCGGCGGCGACGGCGACGACATCCTGCAGGGTGGCCCGGGCGATGACTGGTACGACGGCAACGATCGTATCGACGGCGGTGACGGCTACGACACCGTGCTCTACATGGCGAACCGCGACGCCTATACGCTCGATTTCGACGGCGACACGGTGCACGTCACCGGCAAGGGCGGCACGGATACCCTCGAGCATGTCGAGCAGCTCATCTTCGCCGACGGCACGCACCTCGATGTGGCCTCCCGGGACAGCGTTCAGGGAAGCGCTGCCGCGGTGCCCTCCGTCACCGACATACTCGATCATGACGATGCCCCGCTCGACGGCGACACCAGCGGTACCGACCTGCGCCTCAACGGCGACGTGACCAGCGCCTGGTCTGACGGCTACGTGGCGGAAATCTTTGTCGAGAACCGTTCCGACGAGGCCATCGACACCCCCGAGCTCCATTTCACCATGGCCGATGACATCGCCGTCGTCTGGAACGGCGACGTCGCGCAGGATGGCGACGACTACCGGGTCCATGACGACGAGCATCAGGTGCTGCAACCCGGCGAGACCTGGCGTTTCGCCTACAAGGCCTACGGTGACGCCCGCTCGGTCCCCGACTCGCTCAGCGCGCAGAACGCCGATGGCGATGATCTGTCGGTCGTGCTGACGGGCATCGATACCGGGCAATTCGATTCGCTGGCCGGCTGACGCGGGATCGACCGCACGGTGTGCCATGCCTTTCAGTCCAGGCACGATGCACCAACAAAAAGGGCACCCCGCGGGGTGCCCTTTCGATCGCCTGGCGATGCAGGAGCAGACGGCTTTTACCAGCCGGTCGCTTCCTTCAGGGCATCACCGATCTCGGCCAGAGAGCGCACGGTCTTGACGCCCGCCGCTTCCAGCGCCGCGAACTTCTCGTCCGCGGTGCCCTTGCCGCCGGCGATGATGGCACCGGCGTGGCCCATGCGCTTGCCCGGAGGCGCGGTGACACCGGCGATGTAGGAAACGACCGGCTTGGAGACATGCTTCTTGATGTAGGCCGCCGCTTCTTCCTCGGCGGTACCGCCGATCTCGCCGATCATGACGATCGCCTCGGTCTGCGGATCCTTCTCGAACATCTCGAGGATGTCGATGAAGGTGGAGCCCGGAATCGGGTCGCCACCGATGCCCACGCAGGTGGACTGGCCGAAGCCGTGGTCAGTGGTCTGCTTGACCGCTTCATAGGTCAGGGTGCCGGAACGCGACACGATGCCGACCTTGCCCGGCTTGTGGATGTGGCCCGGCATGATGCCGATCTTACTCTCGCCCGGCGTGATGACGCCCGGGCAGTTCGGGCCGATCAGGCGTACGCCCAGCTCGTCGCACTTGACCTTGACGTCGAGCATGTCGAGGGTCGGGATGCCCTCGGTGATGCACACGATCAGCTTGATGCCGGCGTTGGCGGCTTCAAGGATCGAGTCCTTGCAGAACGGGGCCGGCACGTAGATGACGGATGCCTCGGCGTCGGTCTCCTTGACCGCTTCCTTGACAGTGTTGAACACCGGCAGACCCAGGTGCTCCTGGCCGCCCTTGCCCGGGGTCACGCCGCCGACCATCTGGGTGCCGTAGGCGATCGCCTGTTCGGAGTGGAAGGTCCCCTGGCCACCGGTGAAGCCCTGGCAGATGACCTTGGTGTTCTTGTCGATCAGGATACTCATTACTTGCCCTCCGCTGCTTTGACGACCTGCTGGGCCGCATCGGTCAGGCTGGTAGCAGCGATGATGTTCAGACCGCTGGACGCCAGTTTCTCGGCCCCCAGCTCGGCATTGTTACCTTCCAGGCGCACCACGACCGGCACGTTGACGCCGACCTGCTCGACGGCACCGATGATGCCCTCGGCGATCATGTCGCAGCGCACGATACCACCGAAGATGTTGACCAGAACGGCCTTCACGGAGTCATCGGAGAGGATGATCTTGAAGGCTTCGGCCACACGCTCCTTGGTCGCGCCGCCGCCGACGTCCAGGAAGTTGGCCGGCTGGCCGCCGTTGAGCTTGATGATGTCCATGGTGCCCATGGCCAGACCGGCGCCGTTGACCATGCAGCCGATGTTGCCGTCGAGCGCCACGTAGTTGAGTTCCCACTGCTGGGCGTGAGCTTCGCGCTCGTCCTCCTGGGACGGGTCACGCATCGCCTGCAGGTCCGGGTGGCGGTACAGGGCGTTGCCGTCCAGATTGATCTTGGCGTCGAGGCAGTGCAGGTTGCCTTCGTCGGTGATCACCAGCGGGTTGATCTCGAGCAGCGCCAGATCCTTGTCGTGGAACAGCTTGGACAGGCCCAGGAAGATCTTGGTGAACTGCTTGACCTGAGCCCCCTCGAGGCCCAGCTGGAAGGCCAGCTCACGCGCCTGGTACGGCTGCGCGCCGACCAGCGGATCGATCTCGGCCTTGAGGATCTTCTCGGGGGTTTCCTCGGCGACCTTCTCGATCTCGACACCACCTTCGGTGGACGCCATGAACACGACGCGGCGCGTGCCACGGTCGACCACGGCACCCAGGTACAGCTCGTTGGCGATATCGGTGCAGTTCTCGACCAGGATCTTGGCGACCGGCTGACCCTTCTCGTCAGTCTGGAAGGTCACCAGGTTCTTGCCCAGCCACTGCTCGGCGAAGGCCTTGGCCTCGTCCGGGCTCTCGACCAGCTTGACGCCGCCGGCCTTGCCACGGCCACCAGCGTGGACCTGGGCCTTGACGACCCACTTGTCGCCACCGATCTTCTTGCAGGCCTCGGCGGCTTCCTCGGGGGTGTCCACGGCAAAGCCCTTGGACACCGGCAGACCATAGTCGGCAAACAGCTGTTTGCTCTGATATTCGTGAAGGTTCATCGTGTCATGCCATTGGTTGCATGTGACTCGAATGATGACGCGGCCTCGGACTGATAATCAGCCCGGCCGCGTCACCCCTGTTCGCCCGCGAACGGACGAAGCGCCCTCGAGCGAGGGCGCGGGTTTACAGCGGCGATCGTTACTTGCGCTTCTTGCGGTTGGCCACGTGGATGGCGTGGCCGTCCACCGCCAGTGCCGCCTCGTGAACCGCTTCGGAGAGCGTCGGGTGCGCAAAGCAGGTCAGCGCGAGGTCCTCGGCGCTGGAGCCGAATTCCATGGCGATCACGCCCTGGGCGATCAGCTCGCCGGCATGCTGGCCGACGATGTGCACGCCCAGCACGCGGTCGGTCTCGGCATCGGCGATGATCTTGGCCGAGCCTTCGGTGGCGTTGTTGGCCATCGCGCGGCCGCTGGCCGCGAACGGGAAGCTCCCGGTCTTGACCTCGATGCCTTCGGCCTTGGCCTGCTGCTCGGTCATGCCCACCCAGGCAACTTCCGGGGCGGTATAGATGACGCAGGGGATGGCGTCGTAGTTCATCTCCGCCTTGTGGCCGGCGATGATGTCGGCCACCATCACGCCCTCCTCGGAGGCCTTGTGCGCCAGCATCTGGCCACGCACCGCGTCGCCGATCGCGTAGACGCCCGGCACGCTGGTCCGGCAATGGTCGTCGACGAAGATGAAGCCGCGCTCATCGAGCGTGACACCGCTGTCGTCATCCAGCACGCCCTGGGTGTACGGGCGACGACCGACACAGACGATGACCTTGTCGAAAGTCTGTTCCTGCTCGCCCTCGCTGTCGGTGTACTTGACGACGACTTCCTCGCCCTTGACCTCGGTACCGGTCACACGGGCACCCATCTTGATGTCGAGGCCCTGCTTCTTGAGCAGCTTCTGGGTTTCCTTGGCGATGCTCTGGTCGACCATCGGCAGGAAGGTGTCCATCGCCTCGAGCATGGTCACTTCGCTGCCCAGACGATTCCACACGCTGCCCAGCTCGAGACCGATGACACCGGCACCGATGACGCCCAGTCGCTTGGGCGCTTCCTGGAACTCCAGCGCGCCGGTGGAGTCGACGATCAGCCCTTCGGTCAGCGGCGCCGGCGGAATCTCGACCGGCACGGAACCGGTGGCGATAACGATGTTGTCCGCCTCGTAGGTGGCCTTTTCACCGTCGTTGCCGGTCACTTCGACCTTGCTGTTGGAAAGCACCTTGCCGGTCCCTTCCAGGGCGGTGACGCCGTTGGCCTTGAAAAGCCCGGAGATGCCGCCGGTCAGGTTGGTGACGATCTTGTCCTTGCGGGCCATCATCTTCTTGACGTCCATCTTGACGTCGCCGGTCTCGATGCCCAGATCGCCGAAGTCGTGCTGGGCTTCTACGAACTTGTGCGAGGCTTCCAGCAGCGCCTTGGACGGGATGCACCCGACGTTCAGGCAGGTGCCGCCGTGCACGGTCTTGCCTTCCTTGCTGACCCACTTCTCGACACACGCGGTCTTCAGGCCCAGCTGGGCGGCACGGATGGCGGACACGTAGCCCCCGGGGCCCGCGCCAATGACGATCACATCGTATTTATCGGCCATGAATCTATCCTGTTCGATCTAGTTGGCTTGGCGGCGAATCAAACGTCCAGCAGCAGGCGTGCCGGATCCTCGAGCAGCTCCTTGATCGTGACCAGGAACTGCACCGCATCCTTGCCATCGATCATGCGGTGATCGTAGGACACGGCCAGATACATCATCGGCCGGATCTCGACCTTGCCGTTGACGGCCATGGGGCGCTCCTGAATCTTGTGCATGCCCAGGATCGCCGTCTGCGGCGGATTGAGGATCGGCGTCGACATCAGTGAACCGAAGATGCCGCCGTTGGTGATGGTGAAGGTGCCGCCCTGCATTTCATCGATGCCAAGCTTGCCGTCACGGGCCCGCTTGCCGAAGTCGACGATGGTCTTCTCGACGTCCGCCAGCTTCATGCTGTCGGTATCACGCAGTACCGGCACGACCAGACCGCGGTCGGTAGACACGGCCACGCCGATGTCCTGGTAGCCATGGTAGACGATGTCGGTACCGTCGATGGAGGCGTTGACATCGGGGAAGCGCTTGAGCGCCTCGGTGGCCGCCTTGACGAAGAAGCCCATGAAACCGAGCTTGGTGTCGTGAGCCTTCTGGAAGGTCTCCTTGTACTGGGCACGCAGTGCCATCACCGCACTCATGTCCACCTCGTTGTAGGTGGTGAGCATGGCGGCGGTCTGCTGGGCCTGGACCAGGCGCTTGGCGATGGTCTGTCGCAGGCGGCTCATCGGCACGCGCTTCTCGGGGCGCTCGCCCTCGACGGCCGGGGCCGGTGCGGCGGCGGCCTTGGCAACGCTGCCCTGCGCGGCCGGGGCAGCGGACTTCTTCGCCGAGCCGGCCTTGATGGCCTTCTGGACGTCTTCCTTGAGGACGCGGCCGCCCTTGCCGGTCCCCTCGATCTTGCTGACGTCGAGGTCGTTCTCGGCCACCAGCTTGCGCGCGGCCGGGGCGAGGATCTTGTCGCCGACCTTCTCGTCGCCGGCGGACTCGCTGGACTCGCTGCCGCTGGACTCGCTCGCCCCGCCGGCGTCACCACCGGCACCCTCGGCGAACACGGCCAGCAGCTGCTCGGAGGTGACCTGCTCGCCCTCCTCGGCCTTGATCTCGACCAGCGCGCCGTCGGCCGGCGCTACGACCTCGAGGACGACCTTGTCGGTCTCGATGTCCGCCAGCACGTCATCGCGCTTGGCCGCTTCGCCGACCTTCTTGTGCCAGGTCGCCACGGTACCTTCCTGCACGGATTCGGGGAAGGACGGTGCCTTGACCTCATGCTGCTTGCCGGACGCGGACGGCGCCTCGGCCTTGGCTGCCTGATCCTTCTCGGCCGGCTGGGCGTCGTCGCTCTTGGCCGCCGTCTTCTCCTGACCGGCCGCGGCGTCGGCCGCCCCCAGCATGCCCAGCACCTGCTCGGATTCGCAGGTCTCGCCTTCCTCGACCTTGATGTCCGACAGCGTGCCCGCCTCCGGCGCCACGACCTCGAGGACGACCTTGTCGGTCTCGATCTCGACGATCAGCTCGTCGCGCTCGACGCTATCGCCGGGCTTCTTGTGCCAGGCGGCAACCGTCCCCTCGGCGACGGATTCCGGAAAACTGGGCGCTTTGATCTCGGTAGCCATTTCGTTTCCTTAGTGTGTTCTCTCTCGTCGGTCGCGACGCCTCAGGCGTTGAAGGCGTCATCCACCAGTTGGCGCTGCTGTTCCACGTGCACGGACATGTAGCCGGCGGCCGGTGCAGCCGATGCGGGACGACCGGCAAACTTGAGGCCGCGACCCAGGCCGTCCACCAGCATGTCGGCCACGACACGCATGTGGTGCTGACTCTGGTACCAGGCCCCCTGGTTGAGCGGCTCCTCCTGACACCACACCACCTGCTCGAGGTTGGTGAAGGCCTTGAGGGCCTCGTAGAGCTCTTCCTTGGGGAAGGGATAAAGCTGCTCGACGCGCACGATGGCCGTGTCGTCGCGCTCGTTCTCGGTCCGGTAGGCGGCGAGATCGTAGTAGACCTTGCCGGCACACAGCACCACGCGCTTGACCTTCTCGGGGTCCAGCTTGCCCTGATCCGGCAGCACCATGTTGAAGCCGCCGTTGGCCAGCTCGTCCAGGCTCGAGGTCGCCTCCTTGTGACGCAGCAGGCTCTTCGGTGACATGATCACCAGCGGCTTGCGCAGCGGGCGAATCACCTGGCGGCGCAGCAGATGGAAGATCTGGGCGGGCGTGGTCGGCACGCAGACCTGCATGTTGTGCTCGGCGCACAGCTGCAGGAAGCGTTCGAGCCGCGCCGAGGAGTGCTCCGGCCCCTGGCCTTCATAGCCGTGCGGCAGCAGCAGGGTCAGCCCGCACAGCCGGCCCCACTTGGACTCGCCCGAGGAGATGAACTGGTCGACCACCACCTGGGCGCCGTTGAAGAAGTCGCCGAACTGCGCTTCCCAGATGATCAGCGCATTGGGCATGGTGGTGGCGTAGCCGTACTCGAACGCCAGCACCGCTTCCTCGGACAGGAAGGAGTCGTGGATGGTGAAGCGCGGCTGGCCGTCGCGGATATGCTCGAGCGGGACGTAGGTGCTGCCGTCCTTCTGGTTGTGCACCACCGCATGGCGGTGCGAGAAGGTACCGCGCCCGGAGTCCTGGCCGGTCAGGCGGATCGGGTGCCCCTGATCGAGCAGGGTGGCGTAGGCCAGCGTCTCGGCGAAGCCCCAGTTGAGCGCCATGCCGCCGGCGAGCATCTTGCGTCGATCCTCGTAGATCTTGCTGACCTGGCGCTGGACCTGGACCCCGTCGGGAATCTCGCACATCCGCGCGGCCAGCTGCTGCATGCGCTTCATGTCGAAGGAGGTATCCGCGGCCCCGGTCCACTCGTGGCCCAGGTAGGGCGACCAGTCGACGAACAGCTCGGTGTTGGGCTCCTTGACCAGGGCATTGGCCACATGGTTGCCGGCCGCCAGATCGTTGCGGTAGGTCTCGACGCGCTCCTTGGCCTGCTCCTCGCTGATCAGCCCTTCCGCGATCAGGCGCTCGGCGTACAGGGCGCGCGAGGTCTTATGCGACTTGATCTTCTGGTACATCATCGGCTGGGTGCCGGACGGCTCGTCGGCCTCGTTGTGGCCCCGGCGCCGGTAGCAGACCAGGTCGATGACGACGTCCTTGTGGAACTGCTGACGATAGTCGAGCGCCACTTGGGCGGCGTGGATCACCGCGTCGGCGTCATCGCCGTTGACGTGGAAGATCGGCGCCTGAACCATCTTGGCGATGTCGGTGCAGTACTCGGTGGAGCGCGTGTCCTGCGGGTTCGAGGTGGTGAAGCCGACCTGGTTGTTGATCACGATGTGCAGCGTGCCGCCGGTCCGGTAACCGCGGGTCTGCGACATCTGGAAGGTTTCCATGACCACGCCCTGCCCGGCAAAGGCCGCATCGCCGTGGACGTTGATCGGCAGCACCTTGTCGCCCTTGGCATCCTCGCGGCGATCCTGACGGGCCCGCACGGAGCCCTCCACCACCGGCGAGACGATCTCCAGATGCGACGGGTTGAAGGCCAGTGCCAGGTGAACCTCGCCGCCCGGCGTCATGACGTTGGAGCTGAAGCCCTGGTGGTACTTGACGTCGCCCGAGCCCTTCTCGATCACCTTCTTGCCGTCGAACTCGTCGATCAGCTCGGACGGGCTCTTGCCGAGGATGTTGACCAGCAGGTTGAGGCGGCCGCGGTGGGCCATGCCGATGACCACTTCCTTGGTGCCGTAGCCGCCGGAGCGCTGGATGAGCTCGTCCATCATCGGGATGAAGGTCTCGCCGCCCTCCAGGCCGAAGCGCTTGGTGCCCGGGTACTTGGACGCCAGATAGCTTTCGAGCCCTTCCGCCGCGGTGAGCCGCTCCAGCACATGCCGGCGCACCTCGTCGCTGAAGCGGGGCGCGGAGCGTACCGATTCGAAGCGTTGCTGCAGCCAGCGCTTCTCCTCAGTATCCACGATGTGCATGAACTCGCAGCCGATGCTCCGGCAGTAGGTCTGCTCCAGCGCGTCGACGATTTCCTTGAGCGGCGCCTTGTCCTTGCCCAGGAACAGCGAGCCGGTCTGGAACTCGGTGTCCATGTCCGCCCGGGACAGCTGGTGGAAGGCCAGGTCGAGGTCGGGCACCGGTACCGGGTTGCGCAGATCGAGCGGATCGATGTCGGCCTTCTGGTGGCCGCGGAAGCGATAGGCATTGATCAGCTGAAGGACCTTGACCTGCTTCTTGCTCTCGCCGCTTTCGGTGGCCGGAGCGGCGGCACCGTTGCGGCGCTGCTGGGCCAGCTGGTAGAACTGATCGCGGATCGGGCTGAGGGGAATATCGTGAGAGGGGCTGCCTTCCGGCCGGGGTAACGTGTCGAAGTAGTTACGCCATTCGTCCGGGACTGCGTTGGGATCGACGAGGTACTGCTCGTACAGCGCTTCCACATAGTGAGCGTTGCCGCCGCTCACATGGGAGGTGCGCCACATCAACTCCATTATGCCTTCTTGCATCTTTCGGTCACCCTGCACTGATGGGGTGGTGTCGGCGCCGGAGTTGCGCTTGGGCTCCGGCGTCACTCTTTGCTCTAACGAGAGCGAGACTTGCACTGACTGGACCCGCTCTGCGTGAACGAGTGTCGTCCAAGAGTTTCGGCGGCTTTGATCGTCAAGAGCCGGTGCCCCTGACACCGGCTCTTGACGCCTGGACCGGCTCCCAGCCGCGACACATTGCCGCGCCCGGGAACAGGGGGTAATGATAACAAGCCATGAACCCCGGTTTAAGTGGCGTTCGCCAGCAAAAGCTCGCGAATCTTGCCGATCGCGCGGGTGGGGTTCAGCCCCTTGGGACACACCGCCACGCAATTCATGATGCCGCGGCAACGGAACACGCTGAACGGATCCTCGAGCTCGGACAGACGCTCGCGAGTCGCGGTATCGCGGGAATCCGCCAGGAAGCGGTAGGCCTGCAGCAGGCCGGCCGGCCCGACGAACTTGTCCGGATTCCACCAGAACGACGGGCAGGAGGTCGAGCAGCAGGCACACAGGATGCACTCGTAGAGACCGTCGAGCTTGTCGCGATCCTCCGGTGACTGCAGGCGCTCGATGGCCGGCGGGGTGGCGTCGTTCTGCAGGTACGGCTGGATGCGCTCGTACTGCTTGTAGAAGATCCCCATGTCGACGACCAGGTCACGAATGACCGGGAGGCCCGGCAGCGGGCGCAGCACCAGCTTGTCGTTCTTGACCACATCCGACAGCGCGGTGATGCAGGCAAGGCCGTTGGTGCCGTTCATGTTCATCCCGTCGGACCCGCAGACGCCCTCGCGACAGCTGCGCCGATAGGCCATCGAGCTGTCCTGCTGCTTGATCATCTCGAGAACGTTCAGGACCATCAGGTTGCGGCCCTGAGTGTCCACCTGGAACTCCTGCATGTACGGCGCGGAGTCGGTTTCCGGGTTGTAGCGGTATATGGATACCTGAAGCATGGACATCGGAGCTCCCCTTAGTAAGTCCGGACTTTCGGCTCGAAGGTGTCGAGGGTCTTGGGCTGGAAGTTCACGTCACGCTTGCCCAGCTTCTTCTCGACCGGGAAGTACATGGAGTGCTTCAGCCAGTTGACGTCGTCGCGGTCCGGGTAGTCGTAGCGGGAATGCGCACCGCGGCTCTCCTTGCGCTCCAGCGCCGAGATGGCGGTCGCCTCGGCCACCTCGAGCAGGTTGTCGAGCTCCAGCGCCTCGATGCGGGCGGTGTTGAAGGCGTTGGACTTGTCGCCCAGGTGGGCATTGGCGATGCGCTCGCGCAGCTCGGCCACCTTCTTGACGCCCTCCTGCATGTGGTCTTCCTGGCGGAACACGCCGAACGACGTCTGCATGGTTTCCTGCAGCTCGGCGCGCAGCTCCGGCACCGATTCGCCGCCGCTCGACTCGTTCCAGCGATTCAGACGCGACAGCGCCTGCTCGACGTCGGCCTCGGCCGCATCCAGATACTCGACCCCTTCGTTCAGGGCGCTCTCGATGAACATGCCGGCGGCACGACCGAACACCACCAGGTCGAGCAGCGAGTTGCCGCCCAGGCGGTTGGCGCCGTGGACCGAGACGCAGGCCGCTTCGCCGCAGGCGAACAGGCCGTTGACGACGCTGTCGTTGCCGTCGCCGTCCTGGACAATCACCTGGCCGTTCACGTTGGTCGCCAGGCCGCCCATCATGTAGTGGCAGGTCGGCACGACCGGGATCGGCTCCTTGACCGGATCGACATGCGCAAAGGTCTTGGCCAGCTCGACGATACCCGGCAGGCGCTTGCTGAGGACCTCCTCGCCCAGATGGTCGAGCTTGAGCAGCACGTGATCGCCGTTCTCGCCGCAGCCGCGGCCCTCGAGGATTTCCATGACCATGGAGCGGGCGACCACGTCGCGACCGGCCAGGTCCTTGGCGTTCGGCGCATAGCGCTCCATGAAGCGCTCGCCGTCCTTGTTGATCAGGTAGCCACCCTCGCCGCGACAGCCTTCGGTCACCAGCACGCCGGCGCCGTAGATACCGGTCGGGTGGAACTGCCACATCTCCATGTCCTGCACGGAGAAGCCGGCGCGCAGGGCCATGCCGATACCGTCGCCGGTATTGATCAGGGCGTTGGTGGTGGAAGAATAGATACGGCCGGAACCGCCGGTCGCCAGCACGGTGGCCTTGGACTTGATGTGCACCACTTCACCGGTCTCGATGCACAGGGCGATACAGCCGACCACGTCGCCGCTGGCGTTCTTGACCAGATCCACCGCGTACCACTCGTTGAGGAACACGGTGTTGTTCTTCAGGTTGTTCTGGTACAGCGTGTGCAGCAGGGCATGACCGGTACGGTCGGCCGCGGCACAGGTGCGGGCCGCCTGGCCGCCCTTGCCGAAATCCTTGGACTGGCCGCCGAACGGGCGCTGGTAGATGCGGCCGTTGTCGAAGCGCGAGAACGGCAGGCCCATGTGCTCGAGCTCGAAGACCGCCTTCGGCCCCTCGGAGCACATGTACTCGGCGGCGTCCTGATCGGTGATGTAGTCACCGCCCTTGACGGTGTCGTACATGTGCCAGCGCCAGTCGTCGTTGGGGTCCGCGGAGGCGATGGCACAGGTGATGCCGCCCTGGGCGGACACCGTGTGCGAACGGGTCGGGAAGACCTTGGTGATCACCGCGGTCTTCTTGCCGGACTTGGCCAGCTCGAGGGCGGCACGCAGGCCGGAACCACCACCGCCGATGATGATGGCGTCGAACGTCAGGCTACGCAGATTGGACATGGATCAGGCTCCCCACAAGACTTGTACGCCCCACACCAGAAAGATGAAGATGGCGAGGATGATGGCGATTTGGACGGTGAAACGGACGCCGGTCGGCTTGATGTAGTCGGTGACCACGGTCCACAGCCCGATCCAGGCGTGAGCCGCCAGCGAGACGAAGGCCAGCAGGGAGAAGATGCGCATCCAGGTCTGCGCGAACAGGCCGTTCCAGGTGGTGTAGTCCAGGCCGGGATGGAACAGCAGATAGCCGACCATGAAGACCGCGTAAAGCGCCAGGATGACTGCCGAGACCCGCTGGATCAGCCAGTCCGACAGGCCGCTGCGACCGAAATTGGTGATATTGGTTACCATACCCAGACTCCTGCCAGTACGACGAGCACGGCGCTCGCCACCACGGTGACTTGCGACTTCTTGTAGGCGTTTTCGAGATCGACGCCATAGCCGGCATCCATCAGCAGGTGCTTGATGCCTGCGACGAAGTGATAGGCCAGCGCCGAGAGCAGGCCCCAGGCCACGAGCTTGGCCAGGAAGTTGTGCTCGAGGGCGCCCCGGACGGCCTCGAAGCCTTCAGGCGAAGACAGCGACGCGTCGAGTGCCCAGAAGACGAAGATCAGGCCAACGAACAGGATGACGCCGGTGATGCGGTGAGCAATGGAGGTCAGGGCTGGGAGTGGAAACGTTATCGTGGAAAGGTCGAGGTTTACGGGTCTTTTGCTATTCACGGCTCTCTACACACTCTCTTGGCCCGCTCCAGGATTCCGATAGGGCTCGGTCGAGCGGGCGGTGGTTTGAGGAAGAGCGATGGTTGGCCAAGTCAGGTGTACCAGTCACCGCTTCCCGCCAGTCGCGCGACAAAGATTATAGGGATTGGCCACTGGCATGACAAATCGTTACCGCCAAATCGCCGCCTTGGTGTTACCCTTGGTAACAAGGTAACCTTGCTGCCCGACAGCATGACGCCCGTCCCGAGCACGCCCAGCAGGCCGCCCCGGCCTGTGCTGCATCGCCGCATCGTCCACCATCGATCAATTGACAATACTCGGGACACTTCTATAGTGGGCGAACCTTTAGATGTCCGTTTGCTGGCGAGACAACGAGTTACGTTAGGTATTGGAAAAAAAGAGGAGGCCATCATGGCTGACAGGAAAGCGCAGTTGACAGTGGACGGGCTGGAGAAGCCCCTCGACCTACCGGTCTACTCGGGCACTGTCGGACCCGACGTCATCGATGTCCGTGGTCTTACCGCCGAAGGCCTCTTCACCTACGACCCGGGTTTCGTCGCCACCGCCGCCACCGAGTCCGCCATCACCTACATCGATGGCGCCAAGGGCATGCTGCTGCACCGCGGCTATCCCATCGACCAGCTGGCCCAGAATTCCAACCATGTGGAACTGTGCTACCTGCTGCTGTTCGGCGAGCTGCCCACCGAGAAGCAGTACAGCGACTTCGAGAAGACCATTCGCAATCACACGATGGTCCATGAACAGCTCGCCAACTTCTTCAAGGGCTTCCGGCGCGACGCCCACCCCATGGCCATCCTGTGCGGCGTGGTCGGCGGCCTGGCGGCCTTCTACCATGACAACCTGGACATCACCAAGGAGGACGAGCGCCTGGTCAGCGCCGTCCGCCTGATCGCCAAGATGCCCACGCTGGCGGCGATGTGTCACAAGTACAACATCGGCCAGCCCTTCAACTACCCTCGCAACGACCTCAGCTACGCCGAAAACTTCCTCTACATGATGTTCGGCAACCCCTGCGAGGAGTACAAGATCAACCCGGTGTTCGCCAAGGCCATGGATCGCATCTTCATGCTCCACGCCGACCACGAGCAGAACGCCTCGACCTCCACGGTCCGCCTGGCCGGCTCCACCGGCGCCAACCCGTTCGCCTGCATCAGTGCCGGCATCGCCGCGCTGTGGGGGCCGGCCCACGGCGGCGCCAACGAAGCCGTGCTCAACATGCTCGACGAGATCGGCGACGAGTCCGAGGAGAACATCCAGCGCTACGTCGACCGCGCCAAGGACAAGGACGACCCGTTCCGCCTGATGGGCTTCGGCCACCGCGTCTACCGCAACTTCGACCCGCGCGCCAAGGTCATGAAGGAGACCTGCGACGAGGTGCTGGGCGAACTCGGCCTGGCCGACGACCCCCAGCTGAAGATCGCCAAGCGTCTCGAGCAGATCGCCCTGGAGGACGAGTACTTCATCGAACGCAAGCTCTATCCCAATGTCGACTTCTACTCCGGCATCATCCTCAAGGCGATCGGCATCCCGACCAACATGTTCACGGTCATCTTCGCCGTTGCCCGCACCATCGGCTGGATCTCGCACTGGAACGAGATGATCAGCAACGGCTACCGCATCGGGCGTCCGCGCCAGCTCTATACCGGCTACGCCAAGCGCGACTACCCGACCGACAGGTAAGCAGGAACGCCCCGAGGCCGCCGCAAGGCGGCCTTTTTCGTTCCCGACTGCCCCATGATATTCCGGGTCCGGCCGCCATCCCGGCGAGCCTTTCCCACACGAGCCGGCCAATTCGCACCACCGCCTTGATCGGCCCGCCCCCCCCCGATGGCCGGCCATCCGGCCCGCACCGGCATCACGATGCGTGTCCACAACCGCCCCTCGAGACAGCTCGCCGCTGGACCGACGAGCATGGCGGCAGCTGAAACGACAGCCCGCCTCCCGGTGGCGGCGCTGGCGGAGCCGTTCTGCGGCGATGCCCGGGCCATGGACGAAGGCCGCCGGAGCACCGCCGTCCCGTTCAAGCACCTGCAGCACGACTGATCGAACAGGCCCGATCCCGCCGGATCGGGCCTGCCCGCCCTTTTCCACACATTCTGTGGACAACCCTGTTCATAAGCTTTCGAAAAGGTCGCGGAATCGCCATGACAAGCGGCCTGGCAACAAATCGGTCAATTTTTGACCAACCGCAAGTTGTTGATTTAATTAATTTTTACGAAAGAGATGTGCGGAAGCACGAAACCTGCGCCGACTTGTGCACAAGCGGCGCGCCAGCGAACAGCCGTGGGGAAAAGTCAATACGCGAAGTACCGCCAGCAGGCCCAGCAGGGTCGCGACACAGTCGGCAAAGCTTGCTGCCGGTGAGGCAGTCAGGCAGAGATTGGGGAGGAAACAGCCGGGGAAAAGTGGCGTCCCATAGGGGGTTCGAACCCCTGTTACCGCCGTGAAAGGGCGGTGTCCTGGACCACTAGACGAATGGGACGCAGAGAAGCTTTCAAGCAGATTCACAACGTGCAAGCCTGGTGGAGCCTACCGGGATCGAACCGGTGACCTCGACACTGCCAGTGTCGCGCTCTCCCAGCTGAGCTAAGGCCCCGTATCGGCGTTGCCCGTGAGAACGAGGCGTATAGTACTGATTCCTGAGCCCTTCGTCAACGGCGAATTTCACGGGCCAAGGCGCGAGCCGGGGCATCCGCCCCGGCTCGCGCGAAGCCGCCCGTCCGGTCACAGATCCCGGTACTCCTTCTCGAAGCGCTTGGCCTGCTTCTTGGACACACCGCCCAGCACGGCGATGGCATGGCGCAGGCGCGCACGGGTCATGTCGGAGCCGAGAATCGCCATGGCATCCATCACCGAGGTCGAGGTCGCCGAGCCGGTGATGGCGACGAACACCGGGGCCAGAAAGGCCTTCATCTTGAGATCGAAGGCGCCGCTGAGCGACTTGATCTCGGCCAGCAGGCTTTCCTTTTCCCAACGGGTCACCCCTTCGAGCCGCCAGACCAGGAACTGCAGCAGCTTGAGCAGGGTTTCGCGCTCGAGCTTGATGTCGGCAAAGCTCTGCTCGTCGAGAGGCGGCACCCCGGCGAAGAAATGGCCGGCCAGCGGCGCCACGTCGGACAGCGTCTCGATACGCGGGCGCACCTGCGGCAGGATCTGACCGACATAGCGCTCGTTGAAGGCCCACTCGCGCAGCGCCGCCAGCAGCGCCGCGTCGTCGAGATCCTCGCGGATGTAGACGCCGTTGAGCCAGGTCAGCTTCTGCAGGTCGAAGACCGGGCCGCCCAGCGATACGCGCTGGATGTCGAAGTGCGCCATCATCTCGTCGAGCGTGAACTTCTCGCGATCGTCCGGCATCGACCAGCCCATGCGCCCCAGGTAGTTGGTCACCGCCTGCGGCAGGAAGCCCATCCGCCGATAGTAGTTGATCGACGTCGGGTTCTTGCGCTTGGAGAGCTTCGACTTGTCGGGATTGCGCAGCAGCGGCATGTGGCACAGCACCGGCATGTCCCAGCCGAAGTACTCGTAGAGCAGCTTGTGCTTGGGTGCCGAGTTGATCCATTCCTCGCCGCGCAGCACATGAGTGATGCCCATGAGGTGATCATCGACGACATTGGCCAGGTGATAGGTGGGCATGCCATCGGACTTGAGCAGGATCTGGGCATCGACCTGGGCCCAGTCCACCTCGATGTCGCCGCGCAGCATGTCATTGACCACACAGGTGCCTTCCGCCGGCACCTTCATGCGCACCACGTGGGGCCAGCCTTCCGCCTCGCGCCGACGCAGCTCGGCCTCGGGCAGGGCCAGATCCTCCGGCTTGAGCGCCAGATGCAGCCCCTGGGCCTTGCGCGTCTCGCGCAACTCGTCGAGCTCCTCGCTGGTCCGGTAACAGCGGAAGGCATGTCCGGTCTCGATCAGCTGACGGGCATACTCGGCGTAGATATCCCCGCGCTCGCTCTGGCGATAGGGGCCGTGCGGTCCGCCCACGTCCGGCCCTTCATCCCAGTCGAGCCCCAGCCAGCGCAGGGAATCGAGGATCATCTGCTCGGATTCCGCGGTGGAGCGCTGGCGATCGGTATCCTCGATGCGCAGAATGAACTGACCGCCGTGCTGGCGGGCGAAGCAGAGATTGAACAGCGCGATGTAGGCGGTGCCCACATGCGGGTCACCGGTCGGCGACGGCGCGATACGGGTACGTACAGTGGTCATGACAGCGTCCATTGGCTTGCGGGATGGGCGGCATTATACGCACCCGGCGCGCCGTCATCAGCCGATGGCCGGTCTCGTTCCCGCGTCTTTTCAGGAGCTCATCATGCTGGACGCCTTGCCGAATGACTTTACTGCGGTAGTGACCGGCGCCGGCGGCGGCATCGGCCGCGCCGTGCTGGACCACCTGCTGGCCAGCGATCGCCCCGGACGGGTGCTGGCCGTGTCCCGCCACCCCCTCGAGCACCGCGATCCCCGCCTGGACGCCCTGACGGCGGAGCTCTCCACCCAGGCGGGCCGCGAGGCGCTGGCCGGTCGTCTCGACGGCGCCCCCGTGCACCTGCTG
Source organism: Modicisalibacter tunisiensis (assembly GCF_020148005.1). Classification (GTDB taxonomy): domain Bacteria; phylum Pseudomonadota; class Gammaproteobacteria; order Pseudomonadales; family Halomonadaceae; genus Modicisalibacter; species Modicisalibacter tunisiensis. The sequence continues at coordinate 180,138 of NZ_JAGXFD010000002.1, forward strand.
TTCAACGCCATCGGCCTGCTGCACGACACCGCCCGGGGCATGCAGCCGGAGAAGCGCCTCGAGGAGCTGGACGCCGACACCCTGGCATATCTGTTCCAGGTGAACGCGACGACGCCGGCGCTGCTGCTTCAGGCTCTGCACGCCTCGCTCAAGGGGCGCCATCCGGCGATCGTCGCCAGCCTGTCGGCGCGGGTCGGCTCGATCGACGACAACCGGCTCGGCGGCTGGTACGGCTACCGGGCCAGCAAGGCCGCCCACAACATGCTGATGCGTACCGCCGCCATCGAGCTGGCCCGCTACAATCGCCGTTCCCTCGTGCTCTGCCTTCACCCCGGCACGACCGACACCGCACTGTCGCGCCCCTTCCAGTCCCGCGTGCCCGAGGGCAGGCTGTTCACGCCCGCCTTCGTCGCCGAGCGCCTGTTCGCCGTCATCAACGCGCGCCGCCCCGAGGACACCGGCACCTTCTGGGACTGGGCGGGCCAGCCCATCGCCTGGTAGGGGCCTACAGGACCAGACGCTCGCGGAACCAGTCGGTGATGAAGTCCAGATAGGCCCGCGTCTTGTCCGGCAGGTACTTGCGGGAACGGAACAGCACCAGCATGCTGCCGTGCTCGTTCCAGTAGGGCTGCAGCAGCGGCACCAGTTCCCCCTCGGCCACGGCGGACTGGGCGGCGAAGGTCGGCAGGTAGGCCAGCCCGAAGCCGGCCTTGGCCGCCTCGACCACCCCCAGCAGGTTGTTGATCACCAGCCGTGAATGGGGCTCGATGTCCAGCGGCTGGCCATTGAGCGAGAAGCGCCAGTGGGCCCCCAGGTCATAGTTGCCGTAGAAGATGCTGTCGTGGGACTCGATGTCCCGCGGGTGCTGCGGGCGCTCCGCCCGCGCCAGGTAGTCGGGCGCCGCATAGAGCCCATATACCACCTTGCACAACGGGCGCGACACGAGGCTCGAGGCCGGCAGCGGGCCCATGCGGATGGTCAGGTCCACGGAATCGTCGACCGGCTCGAAGCGCTGATCCTCGAGCAGGATCTCCACCGCCACATCCGGATAGCGACGCATGAAGGCCGTGGTCGGCGGCGCCAAGTACATGAAGCCGAAGCTGACCTGGGCACTCACCTTCAGCTGACCGCGGGGGCGCGCCGTCACCGACTGCACCTGCGCCTCGGCGGCGGCCAGTTCCTCGCGGATTCGCAGGCCGTGCTCGTAGTAGATCTGGCCAGCCTCGGTCAGATGCAAGGAACGCGTGGAGCGGTTCAGCAGGCTCACGCCCAGCTCCTCCTCCAGCGCGGCGATGCGCTTGGAGGCCAGGGACTTGGAAATCCCCAGGCGCCGTGCCGCGGCGGTGAAGCTGCCGGCGCGCACGACTTCGACAAATACCTTGAGAGCATCCAGCGTGGCCAAGCCCATTCCCTCGCGGTTCGACGGCAAGACATTTTGTTTCCATTATAGAAACACTGGATTTCGATTGTACCCACTTATTCCGCAAAGTACGACTGCCTATACTGGCGCCACTTCGACGGATAGCGCCGTTGAAGCCCCGTCCTCGCCCTTGCGGCGTCGACGAAGCCTTCAGTGCATCATCTCTTGTGCGCCAGAGCCTGCTCGACCGAGCCCTCGGCGCATTTTTCTTTCCAGCCGCCTTGTTCCCGTATCGTGTCGCCGTTTGCCCACACTTTTCGTCCAGCCGGTGCCAGGGGTATAACGGTCGAGAACGTCCCCGCCTTCACGGTAACGCCGGCAAAGTACGCTCCGGTCCTGGGGGAAAATTTCCTTCAGACTTTGCGAATATACGCCTGCCATCGCGCGCCTGTTGCCGGCTGCCCGCGTAAATGAGTGACGTAAAAGCACACTTTTTTACGGAAATCATCAGCCGCGGTACCCATCAATTTCCTCATAAAGCGAGCTTCATTAACCCGAAACATACTTCGGTGGCGACTGGCTATGCTAGGCGTTCACGTTACGGCGAGATGCAATCAATGGATGCGTTGGGTTCCCGAATAAAAGCGCTGAGACTGAAGGCAAACCTGAGCAAGGCCGCCCTCGCCCGGCGAGTCGGTGTTTCTGATGTGACCATTTCCTACTGGGAGTCGGGCACCATCAGGCAAATCGGCCACGAGCGCCTGCTGGCCCTGGCCGATGCCCTCGACTGCACCCTGGCAGACCTCCTCGAGGATACGCCGGCCCCCTCGACCCCCATGGGCATACTCGCGCTCCATGCCAGGGAAGCCGCCCCGTGGGAACGCCACGATGCCTCGCTGATATCGCTGCTGGGCGAGCTGCCCCTGGCCCGGGTCGACAAGGACTGCCATCTGATCACCCCGGGACCGGGCGAGCGCTTCGACTTTCTCGACAGCGGCGACCTGGCCGCCATCCGCCCGCTCGAGACCTTTCAGGAAGACGGCCTGTATCTGGTGGCCTATCTCGACCGGCTGGCCATTCGCCGCCTCGACCGCACCCCCTCGGGCGAACTGCGCATCGCTGGAGAGCACGGCACTCCGGAAACCCTCTCGCTTGCCGCCCTTCCCTTCCGCCTGCTGGGCCAGCTCCGCGCCCGCTGGCAGCTGCGCGACGCCTGAGAGACACCCAGGCGAGATCGGACCCGGCTTGCGACCCGACGCGGGAATGCTACGTTATCGGCAGGTTCCAGAAGGAGGAAAGGCTCATGCCGCTGTTCGACAGTTACGAGGCAGCCGGCGACTGGTACGCCGCCAGCGACTACAAGGACATGGCCTGGTACGACGGCTTCGAGGAGGAACAGCTGATCGAGTTCGCCTACCGCCATGGCTCGGACCACGACGGCGAGGACGACCTGATCGCCGCCTTCCTGCGCGAGCAGGGCGAGGATCCCGCCGAATACGGCCTGTAAGCCTGGCCGCCGTCGGCATTTCGGGACACGCACTCCGAGACGGAAATACCCTGCCCCGGCGTCTCGCCGGGGCAGTGCTCTCGGGCCGAGCGCCCGGAGGCGTCGGCCCTTGCTCATCGATGATGGCGGCGTCTAGTCGGCCTTGAGCACGCCACGGCGAATCTGGTCTTCCTCGATGGATTCGAAGAGCGCCTTGAAGTTGCCCTCGCCGAAGCCCTTGTTGCCCTTGCGCTGGATGATCTCGAAGAAGATCGGACCGATCACCGTATCGGTGAAGATCTGCAGCAGGATCCCCTCCTCCGGCGCGCCGTCGATCAGCAGGTTCAGCGCCTTGAGGTCCTCCAGGTTCTCGTCATGGTTGGGCACGCGCTGGTTGACCTTCTCGTAGTAGGTCGCCGGCGTGGTCATGAAGCGGATGCCGTTGTCGCGCAGCGCCTTGACCGTCGCGTAGATGTCGTCCGTGGCCAGCGCGAGATGCTGGATGCCTTCCCCGTTGTACTCGCGCAGGAATTCGGCGATCTGCGAGTTGTCGTCGGCGGACTCGTTGATGGGGATGTGCATCTTGCCGCAGGGCGCGGTCATGGCCCGCGAATGCAGACCGGTCATCTTGCCCTCGATGTCGAAGTAGCGAATCTCGCGGAAGTTGGCAATGGCCGTGTAGAAGCTGGCCCAGACATCCATCTGGCCGCGGTCGACATTGTGGGTCAGGTGGTCGAGCATCTTCAGACCCACGCTGCGGGCGTTCCTCTCGGCACCGGGGATGGGTTCGAAGTCGATCTCGTAGATGCTGCGCCCATCGGCGTCACGCTTGTCGTCGACGAAGTACAGCAGCGAGCCGCCGATGCCCTTCACGGCCGGAATGCCGGCCTCGCCGGGGCCGACGGGATTTTCCACCGGTTCGGCGCCCTTCGCCACGGCGTGCTCGAAGGCCTGGCGGGCATCCGCCACCTTCCAGGCCATGGCGCAGGCGCTGGGGCCATGCTTGTCGGCGAAGGCGGAAGCATGGCTGTTCGGCTCGGCGTTGAGCACGAAGTTGATGCCCTCCTGCTGGAACAGGGTCACCTGCTTCGAACGGTGCCGGCGGGTCTCGGTGAAGCCGAGCTGGCGAAACAGCTGACGCAGGCCCTCGCGCTCCTCGGCACTCGGCGCGGTGAACTCGACGAAGGCAAAGCCATCGGTCCCGATCGGGTTGCCCTGGGTTTCACGGGGGGAAATGCTGGCCGGTGCGGTCATGAGCCTTCTCCTTGTTGATGTCATGGCAGGGAACGGCGCCGTCGAGGGACGGCGAATGGCTCCCAGCCTAGGCGTCCGGCCGGCCGGCGAGAATGGCCGATTGCCGGCATCACGGGCCCCGCGATGCCGCCACGGGCGCCCGTCGCGTCAAGAAAAGCTGACAGCCGAACCAGCCCACGCCAGTGGCTTTCACGAGCGGCCGAAAACCCTGACAAGGCGTAACGAAACATTGACGCTCAGGTCACCAGCTGCGCCGCCACCAGCAACAGGACACCCCCGATCACCGCATCGATGCCCCGCCACACGTCGGGATGCGCCAGCCGGGGTGCCAGCCACCCGGCCGCCGCCACCAGCCCGAAGAACCACAGCCCCGACGCACTCATGGCACCGGCATAGAACCCGCCCGGGCTGGCCTGGACGGCACCGATGGCGCCCAGCATCACCACGGTATCGAGGTAGACATGGGGATTGAGCAGGGTCACCGCCAGGGTCTCGGCCGTCACGCCCCGGCGCGAGCATGCCACCGGCGCGGCGGCTAGGCCGGCGGGCGCCAGAGCCCGCCGCCACGCCTGCAGCGCCTGCCAGATCAGGAACACGGCACCGCCCCAGCGAGCCACCGTCATCAGCAGCACCTGCCCGGCAATCAACGGCCCGAGGCCCAGCCCGCCCAGGCCGATCAACAGCGCATCGCAGGCCGTGCAGATCGCCGCGACGCGCCACGGCGAACGCCGCCGCAGCCCCTGCGCCAGCACGAAGGCGTTCTGCGCCCCGATGGCCACGATCAGGCCGGCGCCGGTCGCCATTCCCTGAAGGGCGGATGCCCACATGATCCCGTCTCCTCGCATTCGGAAGACGACAGGTTAGGTTTGGCGCTACAATAAGTGAAATTAATTCAAGGAATGGATGATTAACCTGGTTGATGCTTGACTACAAACTTCTCCAGGCCTTGGCCGCCGTCATCGACCAGTCCGGCTTCGAACGTGGCGCCAAGCATCTGGGGTTGACCCAGTCGGCGGTTTCCCAGCGCATCAAGCTGCTCGAAGCCCGGCTGGGACAACCGGTACTGATTCGCACGCCCAAGCTGGCCCCCACGACGCTGGGCCGTCGCCTGCTCAATCATGTCCAGCAGGTCCGCCTGCTCGAGCATGACCTGCTCGACCAGATTCCCGCCCTGGGCGAACGGGAACAGCGGCTGCGCCTGGCGATCAATGCCGACAGCCTGGCCACCTGGTGGTCGCCGGTCACCGGGCTCTTCTGCCAGCAACACGACGTCCTTCTCGATCTGGTGGTGGAGGATCAGGACGTGGCCCTGAAACGCATGCGGGACGGCGAAGTGGCCGGCTGCATCTGTGCCACGCCGCGACCGATTCAGGGCGCGCGCCAGCATCCGCTGGGCTACATGCGCTACCGGGCGCTGGCCAGTCCGGACTATGTCGCTCGCCACTTCCCGCACGGCCTGACGCATGACGCCCTGCGCGAGGCGCCGGCCATCGTCTTCGGTCCGGATGACCGGCTGCAGCATCGCTACCTGGAAATGCGCGGCTTTCGCGAGCCCTTCCCCCATCACCTGTGTCCCTCCTCGGAGGGCTTCATCCAGCTGGCCGAGGCGGGCATGGGCTACGGGCTGATTCCCGAGCGTCAGGTCACCCGGGAGCTGGCGGGCGGCTCGCTGGTGGACCTGGACCCCGGGTGCTGTATCGACGTGCCGCTCTACTGGCACCACTGGCGGCACGGCGGCCAGGTGCTGGAAGCGCTGACCGACCATCTGCTCGCACAGTGCCGGCACTGGCTGATCCCCTTCGCCACCCCGGCGTAGGCCGGGGCGTCGTGACGCCCCGGCGCTGGATCACGCCGCCAGACTGCCGTGGGGGTCGATGACGAATTTCTTCGCCACGCCGCCATCGAAGTCGGCGTAGCCCTGGGGCGCCTCGTCGAGGGAAATGACCTGGACATTGACCGCCTTGGCGATGTCGATGCGCTCGAAGAGGATGGCCTGCATCAACTGGCGATGATAGCGCATCACCGGGCACTGCCCCGTATGGAAGGAATGCGCCTTGGCCCAGCCCAGTCCGAAGCGCATCGACAGGTTGCCGTGCTTGGCCTCCTGGCTCTCGGCACCGGGATCCTCGGTGACATACAGCCCCGGGATGCCTACCTGGCCGCCGGCCCGGGTCACGTCCATCATCGCATTGAGCACGGTGGCCGGCTGCTCGTGACTGTGGTTGTGGCCATGGCAGCGCGCCTCGAAACCCACGGCATCCACCGCGCAATCGACCTCGCGCTCGCCGAGGATGGCTTCCAGCATGTCCGGCATCGGCGTGTCCTGACGCAGGTCGAGGGTCTCGCAACCGAAGCTGCGCGCCTGGTCGAGCCGCTGCGGATTCATGTCGCCGACGATCACGCAGGCGGCGCCCAGCAGACGCGCCGAGGCGGCGGCGGCCAGCCCCACCGGGCCGGCGCCGGCGATGTAGACCGTGCTGCCCGGCCCCACACCCGCGGTCACGCAGCCGTGATAGCCGGTGGGAAAGATATCCGACAGCAGCGTCAGGTCACGGATCTTGTCCATCGCCCGGTCGCGGTCGGGGAAGCGCAGCAGGTTGAAGTCGGCGTACGGCACCATGACGTACTCGGTCTGGCCACCGACCCAGCCCCCCATGTCGACATAGCCGTAGGCGGCGCCCGGCCGCGCCGGGTTGACGTTGAGACAGATGTGGGTGTTGCCTTCCTTGCAGTTGCGGCAGCGGCCACAGGCGATGTTGAAAGGGACCGAAACCACATCGCCGACCTTGACGAACTCGACATCTCGACCGCATTCGACCACCTCGCCGGTGATCTCGTGGCCCAGCACCAGCCCCGGTGGCGCCGTGGTGCGACCCCGCACCATGTGCTGATCGCTGCCGCAGATGTTGGTGGTGAGCACCTTGAGGATCACGCCGTGCTGGCACTGACGATTACCCAGGGCAAGCTCGGGAAAGGGGAGAGACTGCACCTCGACATGACCGGGGCCCTGATAGACGACCCCGCGGTTGGCTTGACTCATGGCTGGCGTCCTTTGTCGTTGTTCCTGTCACCGCACCCACGGTGACGACCTCGACCAGCCTAGCCCCGGCGCGAGGGAGGCCACTGTGCTCAGAAAGGCATCGGCATGCCTGAACGAGACAGCCGCACGACATCCCCCGTCTCGCCTCAGTGCCGAAGCAGGTCTTCGACGCTGGCCACCTTGTCATCCATGCTCTGCTCGCGATCGGTACGCGTGCCGACCTTGAGCGTGGTGTTGATGCGGGGTGCCCCCATGGCGTGCACGGCTTCATGGCAGCGCTTCACCACGGCGAAGACCTCGTCCCACGGCCCCTCGATATTGGTCCCGTAGGCATGCATGCGATGCACCAGGCCAGCCTCCTCGATGATCGTCTGGCACGCCGCGACATGCCGGGATACGGAAACGCCGACGCCCATCGGCACCAGGCAGAAATCGACAATGACCTGCATGATTCACTCCTTTCGCGATCCGTATGACTGATTGCTCGTGGTCTATGCTGTTGAGCAAGGCTATTGCCACCATAGACTGAGCCTCTTGCAGGTCGCCAAGTCAATTAGCAAACTAAACGAGAGCTGTGTACAGCGGCAAGGATTGCCTTGCCCGAAAACCGTATCGCGCAACGGCGCCCCAGATAACGGAGTTCGGCATGACCAGTGACACTCGCATCGCCCCCATCGCACTGCCCGACACCCGCGCCCGACGCGTCATCGAGAGCCTGCTCGACGGCTCGGGTGTCGCGCTGAACGGCACCTCGCCCTGGGACATTCAGGTACACCATCCCGACTTCTTCTCGCGAGTTCTTCACCAGGGCACGCTTGGCCTCGGCGAGTCCTACATGGAAGGCTGGTGGGAATGCGAGCGCATCGACGAGATGACCCATCGCCTGCTGCGTCACGGTCTCGGCGAGCATGCGCACACCCCCTCCGAGCGCCTGATGTACAAGCTCCAGGCCGGCTTCTTCAACCTGCAGAGCAAGGCGCGGGCCTACATTGTCGGCGAGGCGCACTACGACCTGGGCAATGACCTGTTCGAACGCATGCTCGATCCGACCATGTGCTACTCCTGCGGCTACTGGAAGGACGCCGAGACACTGCACGAGGCCCAGGTGGCGAAACTCGATCTCGCCGCCCGCAAGCTGGGCATCGAGCCGGGCATGAAAGTGCTCGATATCGGCTGCGGCTGGGGCAGCTTCGCCGAGCATGCCGCACGCCATTACGGGGCCCACGTCACCGGCATCACCATCTCTCGGGAGCAGGCCGAACTGGCCCGCAAGCGCTGCGAAGGCCTGCCGGTCGAGATCATCCTCGAGGACTATCGCGATCTGGAAGGCCGCTTCGACCGCATCGTCTCGATCGGCATGTTCGAGCATGTCGGCCACCGCAACTACCGGACCTATTTCGACACCGTGGACCGGCTGCTGGCCGACGACGGCCTGTTCGTGCTGCACACCATCGGCTCCAACAACTCCGAGATCAGCGCCGACCCGTGGATTCACAAGTACATCTTCCCCAACGGCATTCTGCCGTCGATCAAGCATATCGCCCAGGCGACCGAGGGGCGGCTGCTGATGGAGGACTGGCAGAATTTCGGCGCCGACTACGATCGCACGCTGATGGCCTGGCAGGACAATTTCGACGCTCACTGGCACGAGATCGCCGACAACTACAACGAGAAGACCCGCCGCATGTTCCGCTACTATCTGGGAGCCTGTGCCGGCGCCTTTCGCGCCCGGGACATCCAGCTCTGGCAGGTGGTCTTCTCCAAGGGGCGGCCGGGTCGCTACGACAGCCCGCGCTGAACGGTCGCGGCTGCAGGAAACTGCTGACTCGTCTTCGGGGTCGAGGCTGACGCGATCTGTGACATGACGCGCGCTTCATTTCGGGCGTATAGCGTGACGCTTTGTGCGGATCCTGTTGCCGATCGGCGGCAGGCTTCTGCTCCTGGACCAGCGCATGGCGTCACCCGATGCCCCCGATCTCACGCGGGCCGATGCCGCGGAGAGTCCCGACCTTCTGATCTGGCATGCCCCGTGCCCGGGGAGAACCGGGGCATCACCGAGTACCGGGACGACATCGCCGAATCACTGCTCGAACGTGCCGATCGGCGCGTCTACACCGCCAGGCGCAACGGTCGCCACCGGGTCTTCAGCCGACCTGAAACTCCGCCGGGCGTACGGGTGGGGACGCAAGAGAAAGTCATGACGGGAGGAGTCGGGAAGCAGGCTCAATAGCCTTTCAACCAATGCTCCGCATTCGACTCGATGTGGCACAGCACACGGTGGAACGCCTCGTGATCGGCCGGTGCCAGTCCCGACAGGATCAGGGTCCTGACCTCATCGGCACGCGCCTCGAGCGTGTTCAGCATCTCACGGCCCGCAGCGGTGAAGTAGATCTGGCGAACACGACGGTCGCCGTGCGGCGTACGGCGCACGATCAATCCCTGCTGCTCGACCTGGGCCAGGGTCCGTGACAGCGACGGCAGCTCGACGCCCAGCGAGTCGGACAGCTGCTTCTGGGTGGTGCCATCGCCCATGTGGTGCAGCATGAACAGCACCGTCCAGCGCGGCTGGGTCAGTCCAGAGGCGGCAACGGTGCGGTCCACCACCGCCCGCCACAGGCGATGGACATGGCCCAGGCGCATTCCCAGCGAGGCATCGGCATCAGGCAGGTATTTAGTTTGCATGTCAAATAGACTATCACATGTTAGCCAACTAATAAATTATACCTAAAACAACTGCCTGCGAAAACGCCTTCTCCTGGCGCTCGCCCAAGCCACCGGCAGCAAACGATAGGAAATGACCCCGGCCAGGCCAGACGCTCAGTGGCTCCGACAGAGCTCCGCCGGGTGAGACAAGCGCTCCAGCAGGTAGCCACGCAGTTCCGGCGCCACGCCCATCTCGTCCAGCGCCGTGGCCATGCAGGCCAGCCAGGCGTCGCGTTCCGCCGGCCCGATCGGCAGATGGCGATGGGCGCGAGGGATGGCGATCGGCCCGAAGCGCTCCCGATAGCGGCTGGGACCCCCCATCCAGCCGATCAGGAAGGTCGCCAGCTTGTCCCGGGATTGGGCGAGGTCGTCAGGGTGCCAGGCACGAATCGTTCGCGCCTCGGGCAGCCGCTCCATCGCCGCATAGAAGCGCTCGACCAGTTCGACCACCGCGGCCTCGCCCCCCAGGGCGCGCAGTGTGCTGTCACCCACGCCATACACCGTCATCGTTTCTTTCCTCCTCGGCTCGTCGCGCACCAACGGCGAAAAGGGACATTGTGCCAATGCGCCCGCCCCGGGTCATGGCGTCGAGCGCTGCGGGGCGAGATGCTCGAGGAACCACTGGGCGGCAAGACGCTGCACCTCCTCGAGCTTGCCCGGCTCCTCGAACAGGTGAGTGGCACCGTGCACGGTAACCAGCTCGCAGGGCGCGGTCATCCGCTCTCGTGCCTGTTCGTTGAGGTCGATGACCTGATGATCACGCCCGCCGACCAGCAGCAGCGTGGGCGCCGCGACCCGCGCCAGGGCCGTGTCGGCAAGATCCACCCGCCCCCCGCGCGAGACCACGGCGTACACCGCCTGCGGCCGTTCGGCGGCAGCAATCAGTGCCGCCGCCGCGCCGGTACTGGCACCGAACAGGCCGATGGCGAGTTCACGGGTCGCCTCGGCCTGGGCCACCCAGTCCACCGCGCCGGTCATGCGTCGCCCGATCAGCGGAATATCGAAACGCAGCTCGCGGGTACGCTCGTCGATGACGTTCTCGTCCGGCGTAAGCAGATCGAAGAGCAACGTGGCCAGCCCCAGCGAGGCGAGGTATTCGGCGACCTGGCGATTGCGGGTACTGAAGCGGCTGCTGCCGCTGCCATGGGCGAACACCACGATGCCGGTGGCGCCCTCGGGCAGGATCAGGTCACCTTCCAGCCCGACGCCGGCGGCCTCGAGCGTGACGGTCCGGGGCGAAAGCATCATGGTCGGCCTCCTTGCCGCAGACGGCGGCAGAAGCGGAATTGGTGGGATCACGCGGCCTTGCTTGAGTGTAGGAACGCCCCGACGCTTCGCTCCAGTGACTCGACTCGACAGCCACCCGCGAGGCTCAGGTGCGCCCCCGGCTCTCGCCGCGGGCGATCCCACCGGCGATCAGGTGGGCGGTGCGCAACGGCTCGGGAATCCGCCCCTCGAGCGCGGTGGCACGGATCGCCCGCTCGGCCTCGCCTCGGCTGAGCCCCTGGCGCTGGACGTACACGCCGGCCAGCGGCTCCATCGGCCCCAGCCGGGCGATGCGCGCCCATTTTTGCGAACCGCCGGGAATGTGCGCGAGCAGGGCCTCGCGAAGCGCCTCGGGGCGCGGCGCATGGCGGGCGACCACCAGCACCGGAAGCCCCGAGAGACGATGCAGGCGCACCGCATCGACGACATTGAACCCGGCCAGCGCCACGCCCTGCAGCAGGATCAGCTGCAGCTGCGCGGCAAAGCGCGTCTCGCTCGTCAGGCGCAGCAGCTCGCGGGTGGCATCGAGTCCGTCGCGCTCGACGCGTCCCGACACCACGCCGGCCAGTCGGCGGCCCGAGTACATGGCGCCGATCACGGTCACCGGCCCGCAATGGTCGCGCGCGAAGGGGCAATCGTCGAAGCCGACGATGTGCGAGAATGTACGCGGCTGGCGAGCGGTCATCGGCGCCCCTCGAGTGACGAATGCCGTTCCCAGCATAGCCCCCGCCGCCTTCACCGCCAGGAGTGGTCATGATCGAGCAGACCCTGCAGAACGTCTTCGGCTACGGCGAGTTCCGCCCCGGCCAGCGGCCGGTGATCGAGGCGGTGACGGCCGGACGCTCGGCGGCGGCGATCTTTCCCACCGGCTCCGGCAAGTCGCTGTGCTATCAGCTGCCGGCGCTGCACCTGCCGCACCTGACGCTGGTGGTCTCGCCGCTGCTGGCGCTGATGCAGGACCAGCTGGCGTTTCTCGAGCGCCACGGCATCGCCGCGGCGAGCATCGATTCCGGCCAGAGCCGCGAGCGCACCGCACAGGTCATGACGGGCGTGAAGCGCGGCGAGATCCGCATCCTGATGATCTCGGTGGAACGCCTGAAGAACGAGCGCTTTCGCACCTTCATCAAGGGCGTGCCGATCTCGCTGCTGGTGGTCGACGAGGCCCACTGCATCAGCGAATGGGGCCACAACTTCCGCCCCGACTACCTCAAGCTGCCCGACTACCAGCGCGAGTTCGCCATTCCCCAGGCGCTGCTGCTCACCGCCACGGCGACGCCCCGGGTGATCGACGACATGGCGCGGCGCTTCGCCATCGCCGCCGACGACGTCACCACCACCGGCTTCTACCGCCCCAATCTCAACCTGCTCATCGAACCGCTGGCGGCCGAGGCCAAGCCACGCCTCCTGCGCGACTGGCTGCGTCCGCGGCTGGCGAGCGATACGCCGCAGCCGAGCATCGTCTACGTCACCCTGCAGCAGACCGCCGAGCGGGTCGCCGGCTACCTGCGCCAGGCGGGACTCGACGCCGTCGCCTACCACGCCGGCCTCGACGCCGAGAATCGCGAGCGCATCCAGCGAGACTTCATGGCCGGAGATGTCGGCGTGATCGTCGCCACCATCGCCTTCGGCATGGGCATCGACAAGAGTGACATCCGCAACGTGGTGCACTTCGACCCGCCCAAGTCGCTGGAGAACTACAGCCAGGAGATCGGTCGCGCCGGGCGCGACGGCGCGACCTCCGACTGTCTGGTGCTGGCCGGCGGCGACAACCTGCGGGTGCTGGAGAACTTCGTCTACGGCGACACGCCGGAACCGGCGGGCATCCGCACGGTGATCGAGGCGATCCTCGGCGAGCGTGAGGGCAATCACTGGGAACTGATCCTCAACCGCCTCTCGCAGCGCAGCGACATCCGCCCCCTGCCGCTCAAGACGCTGCTGGTGCAGCTCGAGATGCGCGGCGTGATCGCCCCGCGCTACGCCTACTTCGCCGAGTACCGCTTCCAGTACCGGATCGAGCCCGAGGACCTGGTGGCGCGCTTCGCCGGCGAGCGCCGCGACTTCGTGACGGCCATCATCGCCACCGCCGAGCGCGCCCGGACCTGGTGCCGGCTGGACTTCGAGGCCCTGCATCGAGAGGGCCGGGAACGCGGCCTGGACACCCGCCGCGCTCGGGTGATCGCCGCCCTGGACTACTTCCACGACCAGGGCTGGATCCGCCTCGAGACCCGCCAGATGACCGAGGTCTACGAGGTCCTGCAAAGCGACATCGATCCCGCGCGGCTGACCGCCGAGCTGCACGCCGACTTCCACACCAGGGAGGCCGCCGAGATCGCGCGCATCCACGCCATGCTGGCATTCTTCGAGAGCGAGACCTGCCTGAGCCGACGCCTGGCCGAGCATTTCGGCGACGACCGTGCGCCTCATCGCTGCGGCCACTGCTCGGTGTGCGCCGGGCGCGTGGCGCGACTGCCCGAACCGCCGGCACCGCAGCCCCTGGCCGAGCGGAATTTCCCCGAGCTTGCCGGCGAGCTGATCGAGCGCGCCGCCGACGAGGGCGATCCGGCGGGCCGCGAACTCGTCACCCGCTTCCTGTGCGGGCTGACCACGCCGCGCCTGACTCGGCTCAAGGCGCGCCGGCTGCCGGGGTTCGCGGCACTGGAGGGCTATCCCTATGGAGAAGTGCGTGGCTGGGTCGCGCGGCACCTGACCGCCCGCGAAAGCCGCTGAAGCGGCCCGAGCACCCCATCGCCCGGCGGGTTATACCTTCTTGACGAACTCCGACTTGAGCTTCATCGCGCCGATGCCGTCGATCTTGCAGTCGATGTTGTGGTCGCCGTCCACCAGGCGGATATTCTTGACCTTGGTGCCCACCTTCACCACCGACGACGACCCCTTGATCTTGAGGTCCTTGACCACGGTGATGGTGTCACCGTCCTGCAGGAGATTGCCGTGGGCGTCGCTGACCACCGGCGTGTCGTCGTCAGTCTCGACCGCCCCATCGGCGACCCACTCGTGGGCGCATTCCGGGCAGATCAGCAGGTCCTGATCCTGGTAGGTGAATTCCGATCCGCACTGCGGGCAGGGAGGCAACTGGCTCATGAACGATGTCCGATAACAGAAATGAGCGCGCAGTGTAATCGGTCGCGACGCATTGCCCAACCTGGCTTCCGTCCACCGTGCCGACCGACGCGCATTTGCCGGGTACCCCGACCGATCATCCGTGCCCCGGCCCGACTTCGTCGCCCCACAGCGCCAGCAGCGTCTCGATGAACAGCTCGGCGGTACTCGAGAGATGGTGATCGTTGCGCTGAATCAGGCCGATGGTGCGCTCGATTCGCGGTTCGGGCAGGGGACGCGAGCACAGCGTGTCATGGTCGGCACCCGGCATGGTCAACCGGGGCAGGATGGCGACCCCCAGCCCGGACTCCACCAGCCCGAGCGACGTGGAAAGATGCTGGACCTCGTAGAAACCGTTGAGGCGAATGCCCTCCGACGACAGCACGTTGTCCAGCAGGGTGCGATTGCCGCTGTCGCGGCTGACGGTGATCATCTTCACCGCCTCCAGGTCGGCCCAGGTGATCGTCTCCTTGGCAGTCAGCGGGTGATCGGAGCGCAGCGCCAGCACGAACGGGTCACGCAACAGCGGCGTGAAGGAGACCTCGGGCAGCTGCGGGCTGATCATGTTGATGCCGAAATCCGCCTCGCCGTTGACCACCCGTTCCAGGCCCTCGTTGGCACTGACATCGAGAATCCGGATGCGGATCCCCGGCCACGCCTCGTTGAACCGGCGGATCACGCTGGGCAGGAAATAGAATGCCGCCGTGGGCAGGCAGGCGATGGTCAGGGTGCCCTTCTGGTGCGTCGCCAGTTCGCGGATGCCGAGGATCGACGATTCGTAGTCGTCGATCATCCGGCGGGCCCGCGGCAGGAAGTCGGTGCCGATCGCCGTCAGCCAGGTACGCCGGGTGGTACGCTCGAGCAACGTCACTTCGAGCGCCTCCTCGAGCTTCTGGATGCGCCGCGACAGCGCGGGTTGTGACAGGTGGAGCCGCTGTGCCGCCTCGTGAAAGCTGCCCAGCTCGGCGACCTGGACAAAGGCCTGCAGGTCGAGAAACTCGATGCGATGTAACATGGACGATTCTTGCATTGGAATTGAGCCATTGAACAACTTATCACATTAATGTGCTTTACACATTAGCAGTTATATTTATTTGCATTTTAGGCATCAAAACAGCGGTGACATGCTCGTTTCATGAGTTCTGGCACGGAAAGTGAAACGGCAATGATCCACAGCATCCCTTGCATCATCATGCGCGGCGGCACCTCCAAGGGGCCGTTCCTGCGCATGAGCGACCTGCCCGAATCGACGGAGGCGCGCACGGAGACACTGCTCAATCTGATGGGTGCCGGTCATGCCCTGCAGATCGACGGCATCGGCGGCAGCGATCCGTTGACCAGCAAGGTGGCGATCGTCGAACGTTCCGACCATCCCGACGCCGACGTCGACTACCTGTTCGCCCAGGTCGACGGCCCCGGGCGCCGCGTCGACTTCAACCCCAACTGTGGCAACATGCTCTCGGCGGTCGGCCCCTATGCCATCGAGACCGGGCTGGTCGAACCGCAAGACGGCATCACCGTGGTGCGGGTTTGCAACCTCAACACGCAACGCCTCATCGAATGCCACGTCCCCACGCCGGGACGCCAGGTGGATTACGAAGGCGACACCCGCATCAGCGGCGTGCCGGGGAGCGCCGCGGGTATCCAGCTCAGCTTTCTCGATGTGGTGGGCACCAAGACCGGCGCCCTGCTGCCCACCGGCCAGGCGCGGGAGATCATCGACGGCATCGAGGTGACCTGCCTCGACGCCGCGACCCCGACCCTGCTGATCGCCGCCGAGGCCTTCGGCCTGACAGGCGACGAAACGCCCGCCGAACTCGACGCCAACGGCCCCATGCTCGCCCGCCTCGAGGCCATCCGCCGCGAAGCCGGGCGGCGCATGGGGCTCGGCGACGTCAGCCACTGCGTGCTGCCCAAGCCGGTTCTGCTGTCGGCCCCCGGCACCACCGAGGCGACGCTGCGCGCCCGCTACTTCGTGCCGCACCGCTGCCACAAGGCGCTCGCCGTGACCGGTGCCATCGCCCTGGCAACGGCGATCAGCGTTCCGGGGACCGTCGCCAACCGTATTGCCACCGCGGCGGGCCGGCTGACCGACGGCGAGTCACTGGCGCACGTGCGTCTCGAGCACCCCTCGGGCTACATCGATCTCGATGTCGAGCACCGCGGGCAGGACCCGCATGACGTCGCCCGGGTCTCGCTGGTCCGCACCGCCCGCAAGATCATGGCCGGCACGCTGTATTATCCCGGCACCACGCCCGATCACCGGCCGGCCGCTGCCATGACGGCCAGGACCGGCTAGATCGTAGTCCATCCGACGAACCCCAAAGAGCGACACAACAACAAGGAGTCACGCCATGCGCCCCTTGAAATCCCGACAGACTCTCGCCACCCGTCTGAAGCGCGCCGCCGGCCTCGGCCTGCTGTGCGCCGGCCTGAGCCCGCTGGTCCTTCCCGCGACGGCGAACGCCGCGGACCCCGACGTCCCCGATACCATCAAGTGGACCATTCCCTTCGGGGTGGGTGGCGGCACCGATGTCTGGGCACGCTTCTTCGCGCCCTGGTTCAGCGACTACCTGCCCGGCAAGCCGACCGTCATGATCGACAACGCGCCCGGTGGCGGCTCGATCAACGGTGCCAACCTGTTCGCGGTCCGCGCCAGGTCCGACGGCAGCCAGTGGCTGGGCACGTCGGCCTCGACCCAGTACCCGGCCATGCTCGGCGACCCGCGGGTGCGCTACGACTACGCCGACTGGAAGCCGATCCTCGCCTCCCCGACCGGCGGGGTGGTCTACGCCTCGCCCGAGATGGGCAAGGACGCCGACAGCGCCCTTAAGGCCCTGTTGAAGCAGCCGGTCAAGCTGGCCGCGCAGTCCCCCACCGGGGTCGAGCTGCCGGTGCTGATCGCCCTCGAGATGCTGGGCGTCGACATCAATCCGGTATTCGGCATGCGCAGCCGCGGTGAAGGTCGCCTGGCCTTCGAGCGTGGCGAGGCGAACATCGACTTCCAGACCACCTCGGCCTACCTGAGCAACGTCCAGCCGCTGGTCGACGACGGCAAGGCGATCCCGCTGTTCAGCCTCGGCGTGCTCGACGACGACGGCAACATCGTTCGCGACCCGACCTTCCCGGATCTGCCGACCTTCAACGAGGTCTACCGTCAGACCCGGGGCGAGGCACCGTCGGGCAACGCCTACGAGGCCTACCGCAAGTTCTTCGCCTCCGGCTACGCCCTGCAGAAGCTGGTGATGGTCCCGGTCGACACCCCCGAGCCCCTCGTCGAGACCTACCGGCAGGCGGCTCGCGAGTTCATCAAGACCGACCAGTTCAAGGAGGAAGCGGCCGCCCAGCTCGGTCCCTACACGCCGATCGTCGGCGAGACGGTCTCCAGGCACCTCCGGGATGCCATGGCGATCAAGGACGAGACGCGCCAGTGGCTGATCACCTGGCTGGCGGACAAGTTCGACGTCCACCTGGCCACGCGCTGATCTCTCCGGCCCCGTCGCAACGCGCCGGGGCCGGCCCGATTCCGACACGACAACGCGAAGAACCACGCCATGCTCGACATCCTTCTCTCCAGTCTGGGACAGGTCTTCACCCTCTCCCATCTTCTCTACATGATGCTCGGGGTCATCGTCGGTCTGGTGGTCGGCATCATTCCCGGCCTCGGCGGTATCGCCGGCATGTCGCTGCTGCTGCCCTTCCTGTACGGCATGGAACCCTCGGTGGCACTGGGCATGCTGATGGGGCTGGTGGCGGTGATCCCCACCGGTGATACCTTCGCCTCGGTGCTGCTGGGCATCCCCGGCTCCAGTGCCTCGCAGGCCACGGTGATCGACGGCTTCTCGCTGGCCAAGCGCGGTCAGGCGGCCCGGGCGCTGTCCAGCGCCTTCCTGTCGTCGATGATCGGCGGCCTGATCGGTGCCGTGGTACTCACCGGCTTCATCCTCATAGCCCGGCCCCTGGTGCTGGCATTCTCCTCGTCGGAACTGTTCATGCTGACGCTGCTGGGCCTGTCGATGGTCGCCGTGCTCTCGGGGCGCGACCTGTTCAAGGGGCTGGCCGCCTGCGGGCTGGGCCTGCTGGTCGGCGGCATGGGCATGGCCCCGGCCACCGGCGAGTTTCGCCTGAACTTCGGCCTCGACTACCTCTACGACGGCCTGCCGCTGGTCGTGGTGGGCCTGGGCATCTTCGCCCTGCCCGAGATCATCGACCTGCTGGTCCAGCGCGGCGCCATCGCCGACGAACCCTGCCGCCTCGGCGAGGGCTGGCGCCAGGGCTTTCGCGATGTTCGCCGGGAGCGCGGCCTGGTGGCCCGCTGCGCGGGATTCGGCAGCCTGATCGGCACCATCCCGGGGCTGGCCGGCTCGGTCGTCGACTGGATGACCTACGGCCACGCCGTGCAGAGCGCCAAGGACAAGAGCGAGTTCGGCCGCGGCGACATCCGTGGCGTGATCGCCCCCGAGTCGGCCAATAACGCCTGCGCCTGCGGCGCGATGGTGCCCACGCTGCTGTTCGGCGTCCCCGGGTCCGGCAGCGCGGCGGTGTTCCTCGGCGGCCTGCTGCTGCTCGGGCTACAGCCGGGCATCGGCATGATCGAGACCCACCTCGATCTGACCTACACCATCATCTGGTCGCTGGCGCTGGCCAACATCCTCGGTGCCGGCCTCTGTCTGGGGCTCGCCGGCCCGGTCGCCAGCCTCACCCGGGTCCGCTTCACCATTCTCGCCCCCCTGATCACCGTCCTCATCCTGTTCGCCGCCTACCAGGCGACCCGTGCCGCCGGCGACCTGGTCGCGCTGGCCGCCGTCGGCGCCATCGGCGTGCTGTTCAAGAAGGCCAACTGGTCCCGCCCGGCCTTCCTGATCGGCTTCGTGCTCGCGCCCGGTGCCGAGACCTACTTCTATCAGGCAGTCCAGTTCCAGGGCAGCGCCGCGTTCGCCCGCCCCGGCGTGATGATCATCGGCGCGCTGATCCTGGCGGTGCTGTTCATCCCCGCCCTCAAGGCGCTGTGGCTGAAACGCCGCCAGGCAAGGGTGAATGGCGACACCGCGGACACCGAAGCGGCGATCCCGGCCGAGCGAGCACGGCCCACCTTCGGTGCGGTGGACGTTCTGCTGCTGGCGGGGCTGCTGGGCCTGGCCGCGTTCGCCTGGAGCGATGTCGCCGGACTCTCGCTGCTGGGCAGCGTGTTTCCCAAGCTGGCCATCGCCATCATGGCGGTGGGCTGTCTCGCCGAGACGACGCGCTACCTCCTGCGCCGACCGCAACGGCAACACCAGTCATGCCGGGAGGAACTGATCTGGCTGGCGGGCTTCTGCGCGCTGATTGCAGCGATCATCGGGCTGGGCTTCATCAGCACGGCAGCGATCTTCTGTCTGGCCTTCCTGGTGGGCATCGCCCGACTCAAGCCGTGGACGGCGGCGGGAATGGCCGTCGGCGTGGTCGCCTTCCTGGTCGGCATGGCTCACTTCCTGACGCTGACCTATCCCAGCGGATTCCTCGATCCCTGGCTGTTCAGCTGAGCTCACCTGACAGGCCGCCGCCCGCCATCGCGTGCGGCGGCCGCACTCGCTCTCCCCTCTACCAAGCCAACCATTACCCTGCAAATGGCTTACACTACTGGCTTACATTACGCCAAGCTGTCTCCATTCCCATCAGCCAGGGTGTTCCATGCGCGAACTCGTTCCCCGTACCACGCCCCTCATCCTCGTCGACCTGCAGCGCGGCATCGTCGGCCTGCCGCTGGAACCACGCAGTGGCGAGGTCGTGGTCGGCACCGACCTGGCGCTGGCCTGATGCCCGACGAGGCCCGGCAAGCCGCGCCATTCGATCTGGCCACTCGCGACCTCGCCGTACAGTGGCTGATCCTGGTGTTGCTTTCGGTTCTGTTCGGTGCCGCGCTGGTGGGCCTTCAGGTTCCCGCCGGGCTGCTGCTGGGGCCGATGGCGGCCGCGGTGCTGGTCGCCGTGGGGCGGGGACGGGTGCGCGTGCCTCGGCGGCCGTTTCTGCTCGCCCAGGCGAGCATCGGCTGCCTGATCGCCCAGAGCATCACCCTGCCGATCCTTCACGAGATCGGCCGGCACTGGCCCACCTTCGGCCTGGCGGTGGTCGCGGTGATCGCCGCCAGCAGCCTGCTCGGCTGGCTGCTGGCACGCGGGCAGATACTGCCGGGCACCACCGCGATCTGGGGCTCGGCACCGGGCGCGGCCACCGCCATGGTGCTGATGGCCGAGTCGTTCGGCGCCGACGTGCGGCTGGTCGCCTTCATGCAGTACCTGCGGGTGGTGATCGTGACCCTGGTGGCCTCGCTGGTGGCCTCGTTCTTCATGCCGGAAGGCGCCGGCGGTGATACCCCCGGACGTGAATGGTTCGCCGCGGCGGACCCTGCCGCCCTGGCGGTGACGCTGGGCGTGATCGCTCTCGGCGCCGTCATCGGCCAGCTTTCGCGCTTGCCGGCCGGCCCGCTGCTGGTAACCCTGCTCGGTGCCACCCTGCTGCAGGATCTCGGCGGCGTGACCCTTGAGCTGCCCGCGCCCCTGCTCGCCGTCAGCTACGCCTTCGTCGGCTGGAACATCGGCCTGCGCTTCGACCGCACCATCCTCGTCCATGTCGCCCGCTCGCTGCCCGGTGTGCTCGTCTCGATCTTCTGCCTGGTGGGGATCTGCGGCGGCTTCGCCGCCTTGCTGGTGGTGTTCGCCGGGCTCGACCCGCTTACCGCCTATCTCGCCACCAGCCCCGGCGGCGCCGACTCGGTGGCGATCATCGCCGCCTCCACCCATGTCGACATGGCCTACGTGATGGCGATGCAGCTCGCCCGCTTCGTGCTGGTGCTGCTGTTCGGACCGCACCTCGCGCGACTGATCGCCGGGCAGGCCAGGCGCCGCCGGCCCGAGGCGCCCTGACGCGTCAGCGCGGCGTGCCGGGGCCGCGAGCGCCGATCACGCGATTGCGGCCGGCCTGCTTGGCCCGGTACAGGTTCTGGTCGGCCAGGTTGATCAGGGCGTCGCTGCCGGCGACGCCGGGCGCCATGACCGCGATGCCGGCGCTCAGGGTGCACTGGAAGTCCCGATCGTCGCCATGGAACGTCAGCGCGGCGAAGGACTCGCGCAACTCGTCGAGCACCCTGAAGGCCTGGGCGCTTTCGCAGTCATTGAGCACCAGCAGGAATTCCTCGCCGCCGTAACGGCCGATCAGATCACTCTCGCGAAGCCGGCGGCGCAGCAGGTTGGCCAGCGCGCGAATCACCTCGTCGCCGGCCAGGTGACCGTGGGTGTCGTTGACCGACTTGAAGTGATCGATGTCGAGCATGGCCAGGCACAAGCTGGCATCACGCCGTCGGGCCTGGGCGATGGCAGCCTGCAGCCGCGCCTTGATGTCGGCGTGCTTGAGCAGGCCGGTCAGGCCGTCTCGGGACAGCGCGGCGGCCAGCTCCCGGGAGCGCCGGGCCCGGGCCGTGACGGCGGCGACCAGCGCCTCGGGGGCGATCGGCTTGGTGAGGAAGTCGTCGCCGGCCTTGGTCATCGCCTCGAGCTGCGCGCCGGCATCGAGGGCGGCCGACAGGTAGATGATCGGCACCTGCAGCCAGCGGGGATGATAGCGCACGATCTGGGCCAGTTCAGGGCCACTGCACTGCGGCAGGTGCACGTCCAGCACCAGCACGTCGGGCGCGAACCCCTCCATGGCCTCGAGTATCTCCTCGGGGCGACTCAGGGTCATCACCGTGAAGCCGACCTCTTCCAGCAACAGGCGATGATAGGTGTGCATCATCTCGTCATCGTCGACCAGCAGGACCCGTGCCGGCGGCAGGCGATGCCGGCGCAGGTGCGTCTCGAGCATGTCGGCCAGCCGAATCGGATCCAGCGGATGGGAGATGATCCCCACGACGCCGGCACGCACGGCCCGCAGCTGGTCCTCGAAGGCCTGGGCCCGGCTGGTGACGAACAGCGGCAGTGGCTCGTCGAACAGGTGCTGCACCGCCTCGCCGATGGCCAGGCCATCCTCGACCTCCAGGTGCAGGTCGAGAATCAGCGCATCGGGGCGCTGCTCGCGGCAGGCTCGCTCGAGCGCGTCCCCCGTGCTGAACCGGCATGTCCGGTAGTGAAAGCTCTCGAGCATGCGGCACAGTGGCTGCCCCGTGGTGGCGTCGTCGTCGAGCACGAAGATCAGCGGCTGGCGAGATTCCCGGACTTCCGGCGACCGAGCCACGACCGGCGAGTGCAGCAGGTCGTCGGCGATGGAGAGCCGCTCGGGGGTCAGCGACTTCACCAGCGCCGGCAGGGAGTCGAGTTCGCGCAGGAAGACCCCGGCGTCGCCGGAGGCACCGGTCTGCAGGATTCGCTCCAGGCGATGCTCCAGCAGCCGACAGATTTCACTGGCCTCCTGGAAGCCGAAGGTACCCGCCGAACCGGCGATGCGATGCAGCCGTTCGCGAACCGGCTCCCAGGGGGCGCCGTTCAGGATGGGATTGCCCAGCTCCTGTGCCTGAGCCGACAGGTCGGCGCACTCGCGACCGAGCCAGAGCCCATAGTCATGGCGCATGCGCTCGAGCCTGCCCCGAATATCGGCGTTAGCCATGGGAGTCATGCAGCGCCCCTCCCGACTGTCCCGTGCTGTGCGGCCGGCCCACCCGGCCCACCGCTTCTTGTGTCGCCCGTGTCATGGCGACCCTCGACTCGCTGTCCTCGACATGCAGAACACGACGCCACTCCGGCATGAACCATCCCTGCCCCTGATCCGACTGTTTACTTGACCCTGTTTCCCCAGCGTGTCGCTCGTCCCACCGACGCCGGCGCGCTTGCCACACCCGGGCTTCTCCCTCCTACACTGAAGCCCATCATGACATGGTAACGGAGGCGTCGAATGGACGAGAAACGTATTTGCGAGTGCCCTTATTGCCAGTGCGTCGTGCCCGACACGGCGCTGCCGGTCAACGGCCACTACTACTGCTGCTCGGCCTGTGCCAGCGCCCATCCCGATCGTCAGCCCTGCCAGGATGCGAACTGCGACTGCCACCGGCACGGCTGGGGCGGCATCAAGACGTGATGCGACATCCGCCGTTGCGTGAAACGCCATGACTGGCGTTTCACGCCAACTCGACCCATCTTGACGGAAAGGCTCCCGCCCGCCCCCGACCCGAGGAGAACCATCGACACGCGACTCCCGCCACCCCGTTCAGGGCTCACGCCCGTGGTTGTCATCGTTCCGCCATGCTCGGCTGTCAGCGTCGAGCGGGCCATCAACCAAGGAGTGCTCACGCCGATGGTACGTATCGACAAGAAGGCCACCCGCCTGTACGTGCTCGACACCAACGTCCTGATCCACGACCCTGCCGCCCTGTATCACTTCGAGGAGCACGACGTGGTCATCCCCATGACCGTGCTCGAGGAACTCGACAAGCACAAGAACGGCCTGCGCGATATCGCCCGCACCGCACGCCAGGTCAGCCGCACCCTCTCCGAACTCACCGCCAGCGCCACCTTCGACGAGATCCGCGCCGGCATTCCACTCCCCGGCACCGGCCAGACCGGACGCCTGCGCTTTCTCTGCTACAGCGACCTCAAGCCGCTCGACCCGCTCGAGGACAGCCCCGACAACCGCCTGCTGGCCGAAACCTGCCGGCTGCGCGACGAACGCCCGGATGCCTCCGTGATCCTGGTGACCAAGGACATCAACCTGCGCGTCAAGGCGGCGGCGCTCAATGTGCCGGTGGAGGATTATCGCAACGACCGCGCGTTCAGCGACAACGACGCCATGATCGAGGGGGCCCGGGTCTACGCCCAGGCCGGGCCGGACGGCGCCGGTTTGTGGGAGTCCCTCGATGTCGAGGTCAGCGTCGAGCGCATCGACCAGCAGACCTGCTATGCACTGACCGGCGCACTGCCCGATGACTGGCATGCGGGCATGCTGGTGGCCGACAGCGACAACGGGGCCGACTTCGAGGCCATCGTGCGCGAGTGCGGGGGCGGTGGTGCCCGGCTCGAGCTGCTGACCAACTACCGTCATCACGCCGGGGTCTGGGGCGTGCACGCCCATGACAGCCGGCAGAACTTCACGCTCAACCTGCTGATGGACCCCGAGATCGACCTGGTGACCATCGCCGGCACCGCCGGTACCGGCAAGACCTACATGACCCTGGCCGCCGCCTTCGAGCAGACCTTCGACCAGAAGCGGTTCGAGCGCATCGTCTTCACCCGCGCGCCGATCCCCATGGGCGAGGATATCGGCTTCCTGCCGGGCACCGAGGAGGAGAAGATGTCGCCGTGGATGGGCGCCTTCCACGACAACATGGACAACCTGCTGCGCGACGAGCGCGATGGCACCACGAACTGGAGCGAGGGCGCCACCCGGCAGCTCATCGGCTCACGGGTGCAGATCCGCTCGCCGACCTTCATGCGCGGGCGCACGCTCAACGACACCTTCCTGATCATCGACGAGGCCCAGAACTTCACGCCCAAGCAGCTCAAGGGGCTGATCTCGCGGGCCGGGCGCAACACCAAGATCATCTGTCTGGGCAACGTCGGCCAGATCGACACGCCCTACCTCACCGCCAATACCTGCGGCATGGCCGCGGTGGTCGAACGCTTCCGCGACTGGCCGCATGCCGGCCACATCACCCTGAAGAGCGTCGAGCGCTCGCGGCTGGCCATGGCCGCGGAGGACCTGCTGTAGCTGCAGAAGGTACCCACACGACAGCGCCGGCCGGGCGGCCAGTACCACGGGCCGCCAGGCCGGCGTCACCGGGCCGGGAAACGAGTCAGTGCCGTGCGTTCACGGCCTTCTCGAGCAGCGCCTCGCTCTCGCTGCCGGGCCCCTTGCGCAGGATCTCCTGCGCCTCGTGATAGAGGCACACGTAGGCGTTGCAGGAAGCACAGAACACCTTGTCGTCGGGATTGTGGACCTCGGACACCCGCATCAGATGGCTGCCGCACGCGGGGCACCCCACCGGCAGACGAAAATCCTCGGACAGGTCATGATCGGTCATTGGCACTCACTCCCTTGATGGTGAAGGCAGGGCCGCCACCGGCCCTGCCTTCAGTGTTTGGGGCATCGGCCCGATTATCAAGCACCCGGCCCCTCAAGTCCCCTGCCGGCGCAGCACCACGCCCACATTGTTGGCCGGCATCTCCACGACCTGCTCGAGGTGCAGGCCGCGGGCGCGTGCCAGGGTCGACACCGCCGCCAGCGAGCGCAGGCCCCAGCGCGGATCGCGGCGGCGCAGCTCGGCATCGAAGGCCTCGTTGCTGGGCGCCGTCGGCACCCCGTCGCGCAGGAAGGGACCGTAGAGGAACAGCGGGGCCCCGGCCGGCAGGCGTTCGCCGGCCTCGCCCAGCAGGGCCTCGGTCACCGACCAGGGGGCGATGTGCAGCAGATTGATGGCCACCAGGGCGTCGAAGCCATCGACCGCCCAGGGGCGCCGCTCCACATCCAGGGCCAGCGGCTCGGCCAGGTTGTCGAGGCCGCTCTCCGCTCGCCAGGCCGCGATCGAGGCCCGGGCCGACTCGCCGGGGTCACTGGGCTGCCAGCGCACGTCCGGCAGCGCCGCGGCAAAATGCACGGCATGCTCGCCGGTGCCGCTGGCCAGCTCCAGCACCGTTCGAGCCTCGCTCAGCAGCGGCGCGAGCGTGGCCAGAATCGGCTCGCGGTTGCGCCGGGCCGCCGGGCTGGACAGGCGTTGGTCCGAATGGCCCGCCCTCGGGTCCATGCTCTGCATCGTGACACTCTCCTCGGTACCTTGCTCGGTACTCGCCTGGGTATCGGCGGTGACGCTCCGATCCGTCCTCGCTCGGGCGCCACCCCGTTCAAGTTTCGTCGGCCACGGGCCGATAAGACAGCAAATGCGGTCCGCCATGCCGGGGTCAGGGCGCGGCGCCGCTTTCGCCACCGCGGGTCATCAAGCGTCAGGAACGATCACTCTTGCCATGCAGCCTCCACGCCTTCCCGACACCGAAGCACAACGCTTGCGGACCCTGCACCGTCTCGAGCTCCTCGACAGCCTCCCGGAGATCGAGTTCGACCAGCTGACCGAGCTGGCCGCGCGCCTGTTCGACGTGCCCACGGCCCTGATCTCCCTGGTCGACAGCCATCGCCAGTGGTTCAAGTCGGCACGCGGCCTGGACTGCCGGGAAACCCCTCGGGAGATCTCCTTCTGCGGCCATGTCGTCGCCGACGACCAGCCGCTGGTGATCGAGGACGCCCGGCGGGATGCGCGTTTCCATGACAACCCCCTGGTGGCTCAGGCCGAGGGCATCCGCTTCTATGCCGGCCATCCGCTGCGCCCCCTCGACGGCCATGTCGTCGGCACCCTGTGCCTGATCGACACCCGTCCGCGCCGGCTCGACGCCCGGCAGCGGGAGAGCCTGGCGCTGCTCGCCGCCCAGGCGGAGGAGTTGATCCGCCTGCACCTGGCCCGCCGCGAGTCGCGCAGGCGCGAGCACCGGAATCATCGCCAGCAGGCCCTGCTGCGCATCCTGCATCAGGGCATCACCGACTATCGCGCCCTGATGTCGGAACGGCGGCTCTGGGACTTCCTGATGGAAGCCCTGCGCGAGCTGACCGGCAGCGACTACGCCCTGATCGGCGAGGTCCTGCACGAGGGCGAGGGGCCGGCCCTGAAGATCCACGCCATCACCGATCTCGCGTGGAACACGCAGTCCCGCCGGCTCATGGCGCAGTTGAGCTCGGGGAACATGCGCCTGACCAATCCCGGCTCGCTGCTGGGACGCGTGTTCGCCCATGGCGACACCGTCATCACCGACGACCTGGCCAGCCATCCCCTGCGCGGCGGCTTTCCCCCCGGCCACCCGCCGATCCACAACTACCTGGGCGTTCCCATCGTTCACGACGGCCGGGTGATCGGCATGTACGCCACCGCCAACAGCGCGGAAGGCTATTCCCCCGAGACCGTGGCCTGGCTGGCGCCATTCAACGCCACCTGCGCGCTGCTGATCAATCTCTATCGGCAGTTTTCCGAACGCGACCGCATCCAGCAGGCCATCACCCGGGCCCGCGACGAGGCCGAGCAGGCCAGTCGCGCCAAGAGCGAGTTTCTCTCGGCGATGAGCCATGAGCTGCGCACCCCGCTCAACGCCATCCTCGGCTTCGCCCAGCTGCTCGCCAACGGCCGCCGCGACCCGCTGTCCGCCCGCCAGCAGCGGCAGGTCGCCCAGATCCGCAGCAGCGGCGATCACCTGCTGGCGCTGATCAACGACATTCTCGACCTGTCGCGGATCGAGGCCGGTCGCCTGACCCTGTGCCTCGAGGCGATTCCGCTGGAGGCGGTCTGCCGCGAGGTCCTGGAGACGCTGGCCCCGCTCGCCAGGGAGGCCGACATCGCCCTGCACGGCCCTGCAGGCGACGTTCAGCCGCTCGTGCTGGCCGACCACACCCGCCTCAAGCAGGTCCTGCTCAACCTGCTGTCCAACGCCATCAAGTACAACCGCCCGACGGGGCGCGTCGAGATGGCCGTCAGCGAACAGGCTCACACCGCCCGGGTCAGCATCGAGGACACCGGCCACGGCATCGCCCCGGAGCGACTCGGCGAGCTGTTCGAACCCTTCAACCGCCTGGAGGCCGAAGGCAGCACCATTGAAGGCACCGGCATCGGCCTGGCGCTGACCCGCCAGCTGGTCGAGAGCATGCAGGGTCGCATCGGTGTCACCAGCGAACGCGGGGCCGGCAGTCGGTTCTGGATCGACCTGCCCCTCGCCGACAGCCTCCCCGGCGGCAAGGACGATGCGTCGCTCGCCGCCCCGCCCCTTTGCTGCAACAAGGAAGACAGCGATGCCTGACAGGGACGCCCTGCTCGCCAGTCACATACTGGTGGTCGACGACAACCCCGCCAATCTGGTCCTGCTCGAGGACCTGCTCGAGGACGCGGGCTTTACCCGGGTCGTCACCCTCGACGACGCCCGCCGGGTGATCGACTACTGTCGCGACACCCCGCCCGACCTGCTGCTGCTCGACGTGCGTATGCCGCATGTCGACGGCCTGACCCTGCTCGGCCAGCTGCAGCCGCTATGGAACGGCGAGGGGCCGCCGGTGATCGTGCTGACCGCCCAGACCGATCGCGCCACCCGCTCGCGGGCACTGGCGCTGGGCGCCCGCGACTTCCTGAACAAGCCCTTCGACCATCAGGAGGCGCTGCAGCGCATCCACAATGCCCTCCAGGCCGGTCATCTGTATCGGGAACGCAGGGACCAGAACGCGCGCCTCGAGCAGCTCGTGGCCCAGCGGACCGCCGAGCTGGAGCGCCTGGCCTTTCAGGAGCCGATTACCGGCCGGCCCAATCGCGGTGCCCTGGTCAAGTGGCTGGAGCGGCACCTGGCGGCGGATCACGGGGTCTGCCTGCTGTTCATCGCCCTCGACGGCCTCGACGACATCGCCCGCCTGCATGGCTACCCGGCCTCGGATGCCCTGCTCAAGCATGCCTGCCGCCTGCTGGCCAGCGAAGCCCATTCACTCGACGTGATGGGCTGCTGGGGCGGTGCCGAGCTGCTGCTGATCTGTCACGCTTCCCTGGCGGAAACCACCCTGCAGACCCGCGCCCGGCGCATCCTGACCCTGCTGACCCGCGACCACCAGATCGACGACGCCCTGATGTCGCTGACGGCCCGCATCGGCATCAGCCGGGCGGGCATCGATGCCGACACCCCCGAGCAGCTGATTCGCCAGGCCACCCTGGCCCTGCCGTCGCCGGGCGAGCCACCGGTGGGCCTCTACTCGGCCGACCTCGAGCGACGCCACCAGCAGCGGGCCCGCATCCATCAGCTGCTGCGCGACGCCACCAGCCGGGGCGAACTGCAGCTGGTCTATCAGCCCAAGGTATCGCTGCGCAGTGGCCGGCTGATCGGCGCCGAGGCCCTGCTGCGCTGGAACAGCGCCGAGCTGGGGCCTGTCTCGCCGGGCGACTTCATTCCGCTGGCCGAGACCAGCGGCGAGATCCTGGCCATCGGTGACTGGGTGGTCGACGAGGCCCTGCGCCAGGCCCGGGAATGGCGCGGGCGCGGCGAGGTGGACGACGATTTCAGCATCGCCATCAACGTCGCCGCCCGCCAGCTGATGACGGCGGGGTTCGCCGAGCGTGTCCTGACCCGCCTGCGCTATGCCGGGCTGCCCGCGCACGCGCTGGAGGTCGAGGTCACCGAGTCGGGACTGATGGAGGACATCAGCCTCGCGCGCCAGACGCTGCGCACGCTGGCCGACCAGGGCATCAAGATCGCCATCGACGACTTCGGCACGGGCTACTCCTCGCTGGCCTACCTGAAGACGCTGCCGGTCAACACGCTGAAGATCGATCGGGCCTTCATCGACGACATGCTGCACAGCAGCCACGATCGCAACCTGGCCAACACCGTGATCCAGCTGGCCCACAGCTTCGGCTGCGACGTGGTCGCCGAAGGCATCGAGAACCCGGAGCAGGCTCGGCTGCTGGCGTCGCTGGACTGCGAACACGCCCAGGGGTACTGGTTCTCGGCCCCGCTGCCGGCCGAGCGCTTCCTGGCATGGAAGGCACGCTACCACGCCGAGCACTATCACGAGCCCTCTCGCTAGCCGGGCGCGTCCACGACGCGCCGCCACTTCCGCCCCCCGGCAACGGCCGGACAAAAAGAGACCCGCCTGGCAGGCGGGTCAAGCAACAGCTACGGCTGTCGAGAGAGAACTGTCGGCCGTCCCGCGGGCGGGATCGGCTCAGTGGTGGAAACGCTCGGCGGCCTCGCGGGCCAGCGCCTTGATGCCGGCCCAGTCTTCCGCCTCGATCAGCTTGCCGGGGGTCACCCAGGAGCCCCCGACGCACATCACGTTGGGCAGCTTGAGGTAATCCTCGGCGTTGTCCGGGGTGATGCCGCCGGTCGGGCAGAAGCGGGCCTCGGGGATCGGCCCGCCGAACGCCTTGATCGCCGACGCGCCGCCGCTGGCTTCGGCGGGGAAGAACTTGAAGCGCCGGTAACCGTACTGCCAGCCGGTCATCAGCTCGGAGAGAGTCGCCACCCCCGGCAGCATGGGCACCGGGCTGCTGACCCCGTAGCGATACAGGGCCTCGGTGGCACCGGGCGTCACCACGAAATCGACACCGGCCTGCTCGGCCTGACGATACTGGGCCGGCGTCAGCACGGTGCCCGCACCGATGCTCGCGCCCGGCAGCGCCTCGCGCATGCGCGCGATGGCCGCCAGCGCGCAATCGGTGCGCAGCGTGATCTCGAGGACCGGCAGCCCGCCCTCGACCAGCGCGCGGCCCAGCGGCACGGCATCCTCCAGTCGCTCGATGGTCAGCACCGGGATCACTTCCGCCTTCTGGCAGATGCTGTCGAGCTCGGTGGTACGGGTGGAAGGCAGCTGCTTTTCAGTGGTCATGTCATGCTCCAGGAATCGGTTCAGGGTGCCCAGTAGACGGCCAGCGGACAGGCCAGGAAGGCACGGATGGGCAGCTCGCGAGCATCGTCACCGGCCAGGGCCCGGGCCAGGACCGAGCGCTTGTTGTCGCCGACGATGTGCAGGATGTGGCGGCGCGCACGATGCAGATAGGCGGCGCTCAGGGTGATGCGCGGCTGGGGAACGCTCAGGGCACGCACGGCCACCACCGCCTCGTCGGTGGTCAGGGCCAGCCCCAGTTCACCGCTGTCGGGGAACAGCGAGGCGGTATGGCCGTCCCCGCCCATGCCCAGAATCACCGCGCTGGCCGGCCAGGGCAGCGTGGCGATGCGCTCGGCCACGGCGGCCGCCCCCTGTTCGGGCGTGCCCTCGTCGCTGGTCAGCGGATGGAATTTCGCCGCCGCCGCCGGACCGACGAGCAGCTGCTCGCGGACCAGCCGGGCGTTGCTGTCGGCGTTGTCCTCGCCCACCCAGCGCTCGTCGGCCAGGGTCACGTCGATGCGCTCCCAGGGCAGCGCCATGGCCGCCAGCCGGGCGAAGAACGTCACCGGCGTGGAGCCGCCGGACACCACCAGCAGCGCCCGGGGCTGCTGTTCCAGGTCGGCGCTCAACGCCCCGGCCACCGCCTCGGCCAGTTGCGCGGCAAGCCGCTCCCGCGGAGAAATCTCGGTCGTCATGGAGTCACGCCTCGCTCAATAGTCCTCGTACCAGCTACGGCCGTCCTGGGTGATCATGGCGATCGACGCCACCGGCCCCCAGGACCCCGCCGGATAGCGCCGCGGCGGCATGTCGCGGGCCTTCCATCCCTCGATCAGCTGGTCGCACCAGCGCCAGGCGTACTCCACCTCGTCGCGGCGCACGAACAGGTACTGCTGGCCCTTCATCACCTCGAGCAGCAGCCGCTCGTAGGCATCCGGAATCCGCGACTTGGGGAAGGCGCTGTTGAAGTCCAGGTGCAGCGGCCCCGGGCGCAGGCGCATGCCCTTGTCGAGCCCGCCGTCCTTGGTCAGCACCTGCAGGGCGATGCCCTCTTCCGGCTGCAGGCGGATGATCAGCTTGTTGGCGGCCAGGTCGCGCTGGTCGGGATCGAAGATGTAGTGCGGCTGCTGGCGGAAGTGGATGACGATCTGCGAGAGCTTCTCGGGCATCCGCTTGCCGGTGCGCAGATAGAATGGCACCCCGGCCCAGCGCCAGTTGGAGACCTCGGTCTTCATGGCGACGAAGGTCTCGGTGCGGCTCTCGGTGTTGGCGCCTTCTTCTTCCAGATAGCCCGGCACGCTCTCGCCGTTGATCGACCCGGCGATGTACTGCCCGCGTACCACGTCGCGACCGATGGTCTCCTGGGTGAAGGGCTTGAGGGCCTTGAGCACCTTGACCTTCTCGTCACGGATGGCATCGGCATCCAGATTCGACGGCGGGTCCATGGCGATCAGGCAGAGCAGCTGGAGCAGGTGGTTCTGCACCATGTCGCGCAGCTGACCGGCCTTGTCGAAGTAGCCCCAGCGCCCCTCGATGCCCACCTGCTCGGCCACGGTGATCTCGACGTGCGAGATCTGGTTCTGATTCCACTGGTTGCCGAACAGCGGGTTGGCGAAGCGCAGGGCGATCAGGTTCTGGACGGTTTCCTTGCCCAGGTAATGATCGATGCGATAGATGCGCGACTCGGGGAAGGCCTCGCCGATCGCGTCGTTGATCTGCCGCGAGGATTCCAGATCGTAGCCGATGGGCTTTTCCACCACCACGCGCGTCTGCTCGTCCAGGCTGCCGCTGGCGCTCAGGTTGCGGCAGATATCGCCGTAGATGCTCGCCGGCACGGCCAGATAGACGGTCATCGGCCGCTCGACGTCCTTGCGCCACCGGGCGATGGCGTCGTAGCCCTCGACGGTGGCGAAATCGAGCTGGAGGTAGTCGAGGCGCGCGATGAAGCGCTCCAGACAGGTCTTTTCCAGCAGCGCCGTCTTGACGTGCTTCTTCAGCGCCTGCTGGACGCGCTGGCGGAAGGCCTCGGCGTCGATGTCCTGGCGCGCCAGGCCGAGGATGCGCGTCGACGCGCCCAGCAGGCCGTCGCGATCGAGATGGTAAAGCGCCGTGTAGAGCTTGCGCAGGGCCAGGTCACCGAGGGCGCCGAACAGCGCCAGATCGATGTCGGGCGTGGTGTCTTGGGTCATGCCTCGAACCCCTTCAATCTGGTAATCTTACGTATAAAATATGCCATTGATGCGTTTCACGGCAAGATTAATCGGTAATTTTACTACCAAACATGCCATCCTGTCGTGGCCCGCGCTTGGCGTTATCCCGAGCGTCACGCTAGGATGTGGCTACCAATGTAGTTAAATCACTACATATTGCATCAGGAGCCGTTATTCGCATGGCCAGCCATGACCTTCTCGAGCGCATTCGCGCCCGCCTCGACGAGCTCAACCGCTCGGAACGCAAGGTGGCCGATGTCATTCTCCAGGACCCGGCGACCGCCACCGGACTGAGCATCGCCACCCTGGCGCAGGCGGCCTCGGTCAGCGAACCCACCGTCAACCGCTTCTGCCGCAATTTCGACGCCAAGGGCTACCCGGACTTCAAGATCAAGCTGGCACAAAGTCTGGCCGGCGGCACGCCCTATGTCAGCCGCAGCGTCGAACGCGGGGACGACGCCGCCCGCTACGGCGACAAGATCTTCGGCGCCACCATCGCCGCCCTCGACGACGCTCGCCGCGCACTCGACGCCAAGCGCGTGGAACGCGCCGTCGACTACCTGATCCAGGCCAAGCAGATCAGCTTCTTCGGCCTCGGCGCCTCGGGCCCGGTCGCCCAGGACGCCCAGCACAAGTTCTTCCGCTTCAACCTGCCGGTGATGGTCTACGAGGACGTGCTCATGCAGCGCATGGTCGCCGCCGCCAGCCACACCGGCGATGCCATCGTGATCATCTCCTACACCGGACGCACCCGCGAACTGGTGGAGATCGCCCGCCTCGCCCGCAGCAACGGCGCCGTGGTGCTGGGAATCACTGCCCCCAACTCGCCGCTGGCCCGGGAGTGCACCGAGACGCTCGAGGTGATCGCTCCCGAGGACACCGACGTCTACATGCCGATGACCTCGCGGATGATCCACCTGGCGCTGATCGACGTGCTCGCCACCGGCGTGACGCTGCGCCGCGGCGAGGACTTCCAGACCCACCTCAAGAAGATCAAGGACAGCCTGCAGGCCACGCGCTTTCCCGCCCCGGACACCGAATCCTAGTCGGGCAGGTTTAGCGGACTTGCCCCCTCCGCCGCCAGGCTCAACAATAGCGCCCCCATTCTCGACAGGAGCCCCTCGATGCGACGGCTGATCGCCACCACCCTGATGCTGCTGGGCCTGGCCCCCGTGGCCCAGACCCAGGCCCAGGACACCTTCCGCTTCACCGCCATTCCCGACGAGGACCAGACACGCCTGGTCGAGCGTTTCCAGAAGGTCGCCGACTACCTGGCCGACACCCTGGATGTCGACGTCGAATACGTGCCGGTGAAGTCCTACAGCGCCGCGGTGAGCGCCTTCCGCAACGACCAGGTGCAGCTGGCCTGGTTCGGCGGCCTGTCCGGCGTGCAGGCACGCCGCCTGGTACCGGGCTCGCAGGCACTGGCCCAGGGCGTCGAGGACGCCGCCTTCCACAGCTATTTCATCGCCAATGCCGACACCGGCATCGCCGCCGACCAGGACCAGCTGCCCGAGTCGTTCGAGGGCCACTCCTTCACCTTCGGCGCCAAGACCTCGACCTCCGGCCGGCTGATGCCCGAGTACTACCTGCGCGAGCGCTTCGGCGAGGCCCCCGAGGCACTGTTCTCGCGGGTCGGCTTCTCCGGCGATCACACCCGCACCATCGCCCTGGTCGAGTCCGGCACCTATGACGTCGGCGCGGTCAACTACTCGGTGTGGAACGCCGCCGTGGAAGCCGGCCGCGTCGACACCGACAAGGTTCACGTGGTCTGGGAGACCCCCGCCTACCCCGACTACCAGTGGACGATCCGCGGCGATGTCGACGCGCGCTTCGGCGACGGCTTCACCGACCGCGTCCGTCAGGCCCTGCTGGGCATGACCGACCCGGACCTGCTCGAGAGCTTCCCGCGCCAGGGCTTCATCCCGGTCTCCAACGATGCCTATGCACCGATCGAGACCGTCGGCGAAGACCTCGGCCTGCTGCGCTGAGCATGAGCGTCACCGAACTGCTGTCGCTGGCCGACGAGGATGTCGGCCACGCCAGCCAGGTCGTTCTCCCCCGGCTGTCGCTGACCCTGCGCGTCGGCGAACGCATCGCCCTGCTCGGCCAGAGCGGGGCCGGGAAGTCGACGCTGCTGGCCACCCTGCGCCGGCGCCTCGCCGCCGACGCCGCCTGGTGCCCGCAGAGCCACGGCCTGGTGCCGCAGCTGGCGGTCTACCACAACGTCTACATGGGCCGCCTCGAGCGCCACTCGGCGCTGGCCAACCTGTGGAACCTGATCCGGCCCGACCGCCGGGCCTGGACCGAGATCGAGACCCTGTGCGGCGAGCTGGGCCTGGCCGGCCTGCTCAGACGCCCGGTCGCCCGGCTGTCGGGTGGCCAGCGCCAGCGCGTGGCGATCGCCCGCGCACTCTACCAGCGGCGGCGCCTCTTCCTTGGTGACGAGCCGGTGGCCAGCGTCGACCCCCACCAGGCCCTGCGCCTGCTGGCGCTGATCGATGCCCGTCACGACACCAGCGTCGTCGCCCTGCACCAGCGGGAGCTGGCGCTGTCCCACTTCGATCGTGTCTGGGGGCTGCGCGACGGCCGGCTGGTGCTCGACGCCGCGACCGATACGCTGACGCTCGACGACCTCGACCGTCTCTACCCCGACGCCGACGCCGCCTCCAGCGCCCCGGCCGACGAGGCCGCGCATGGCTGAACCCACCGCGCCGGGCATGCTGCGCGGCGACTCGCCCGGGCTGCGACTGGCCCGACGCTCGCTGGTGCTGGTCGCGCTGTGCGCCGTGCTGCTGCCCTTCGCCGACCTGTCGGTGGTCGCTCACGACCCCTGGGCGGAGCTGGGTCGCATGGCGACGGGTCTGGCGCTGCCGCACTGGGGCGAGCTGAGCTCGCCGCTCCAGGCCATCGGCCTGACGGTCAGCGTGGCGTTGTGGGGCACCCTGCTCGGCGTGCTGCTGGGCTTCCCGCTGGCGCTGGTGTTCTTCCGCTCGCGGCTGGTGCGCACCGGCTGCGCCTTCGTGCGGGCCATCCACGAGCTGTTCTGGGCGCTGCTGTTCCTGCAGGTCTTCGGCTTCTCGGCGGTGACCGCCCTGGCGGCGCTCGCCGTGCCCTATGCCGGCATCTTCGCCAAGGTCTACGCCGAGATTCTCGAGCAGACCCCGCGTGACGCCGCCGACAGCCTGCCCCCCGGCGTCGGCCGCCTGTCGCGCTTCGTCTACGCGGAGCTGCCGCTGGCCTGGGAGCGACTGGCCGCCTACACCCGCTACCGCTTCGAATGCTCGCTGCGTGCCAGTGTGCTGCTGGGCTTCGTCGGCCTGCCGACCCTGGGCTTCCACCTGGAAAGCGCCTTCCGCGAGGGCCACTACCATCAGGCCGGGGCGTTGCTCTGGCTGTTCTACCTGCTGATCGGCACGATCGGTGTCTGGGGGCACCGCCGTTTGCTGCCGCTGCTGGCATTCGCCAGCCTGTTCCTGCTCGGCCCCTGGCCGCACGTCGATGGCGACCTGCTGTGGCGCTTTCTCAGCCACGACCTGTGGCCGGCGCCGCTGCTGAATGGCGACTGGGCGGGGCTCATCGCCTGGCTGGGCGACATCCCCGATCTCGGCCCGGCGATCGGCAACACCCTGCTGCTGGGGCTGATGGGCACCGTGGGTGCGCTGGTCATCGCGCTGCTGCTGTGGCCGCTGGCCAGCCGCCACTTCGGCAACCCGGCCACGCGGCTGGGCGGACGCGCCCTGCTGGTCGGACTGCGCTCGACGCCGGAGCTGATGCTGGCGTTCATCTTCCTGCTGCTGCTGGGCCCGTCGATGCTGCCCGCCTGGCTGGCGCTCGCGCTGCACAACGGCGCGCTGATCGCCTTTCTCGCCGCCCGCCACGCCGACAGCCTCGAACCCGGCATGCCGGGACTCTCCGCCAGCGGCCGCTACGCCTACGAACTGCTGCCGCGTCTCTATCCCGGCCTGCTCGCCCTGGTCTTCTACCGCGCCGAAGTGATCATTCGCGAAACCGCCCTGCTCGGCATGCTGGGGGTCGCGACCCTGGGCTTTCACATCGATTCGAGCTTCCAGTATCTGATGTTCGATCAGGCGTTCTTCCTGCTGCTGGTCACCGCCGGGCTGAACATCGCCGTCGACGCCCTGGCACGGCGTTACCGGCCCCGCGAGGTAGTGATGGATGACCCGTGCAGCCGCTGACTCCCTCGACAGGGCCATGCGGCCAAACGCCGCGCTTCGAACGCACCCGACCCGCTTGCCTGCCGGCCGCGATCGGCATAGGCTTTCGCTTCATGATGTACTCACGCCCCTTCATTCTGCTGCTGGCGACGCCGGTGCTCATCATGCTGGCACTGGCCGCCGTCATCTTCGGTGGTCAAGTCATCGCCGACTCTCGCCGGGACCAGCAGATTCAGCAGACCATTGCTGCCAGCCTGAAGACCTCGGGCCAGGTCGAGCTTCTCAACCTGCAGGACGTGCAATACGGCTATGGGGTCTGCGGACTGTACCGCACCAGCGACTCCGACAAGGGCTATGCCTCCTTCTTCTACGACACCGTCAACGATCGCCTCTCGCTGGATGTCAAGTCACGCGCCTTCCAGTCGAACTGCAACCTGTCGGACCTCTGCTCCTGACGGCCGGATAGCGATGCATGCCGCGCCAATTCGTGCCGGTACCCTGCTGACCGGTGCTGCCGGATCTTTCGCGGCATCGACAGGGCGTGACGCCTCCCGGCAGCGCGATTTCCCGCCGAATACCGGCCCTTGACATAATGTCGCAGCGCCTTGAAGAAAGCCGGGCAATCGCTAAGGTAATGCGGATACCGCCAGGCATGCCGCGATCCCTTTCGCGGGCGACCAACCGGTTTTCCCTGACCGGTCCGGACCCTCGATGGCACCGAATGGAGACAAGACAGGATGGCAACAGACAGACGTGAAACTCGATGGCAAGCCTCTCCCCATCGGCTGATCCCGGGTCTGCTGGCCCTCCTGCTGATGACCGGCACCGCCCATGCCGAAGGCCTGACGGTGACCGATGCCCGCCTGAGCCTGATGCCCGGCGACACCCCCGGAGCCGGTTACTTTCATCTGCATAATGGCGGCGACGCCCCCGTCACCCTGGTGGGCGCCGACAGCGATGCCTTTGCCCGGGTCGAGATGCACATGAGCATGAACAAGGACGGAATGGCCAGCATGAAGCCGATTTCCGAACTGACGATCGACCCCGGCGAGACCCTCGATTTCGCTCCCAAGGGCTATCATCTCATGTTCATGAAACGTCAAGGGCCCCTGGGCATGGGCGACAAGGTTGATGTCACGCTCGATTTCGCCGACGACACGCGGCTTCCCGTGGTATTTGACGTGGTTTCGCCGGCCTCGCTGTAGCCGACGCCTGCAGGAATGGTGATGATGCATAAATGGCTACTCCCGCTGCTCGGCTCGCTGTGGCTGGCCGGATGCAGCGACAATAATTGGCGCACGACCGATGTCTCCGAGTTCATGCCGGACCTGGACTTCGAACTGGTGGATGAAAACGGCCGAGATGTGAGTGCCGAGGACTACCTGGGCAAGAACACGATCCTGTATTTCGGCTATACCCACTGCCCCGACGTCTGCCCGATCACGCTGGCCGGGCTCGCGACCGCCATCCGGAAGGTCGATGCCGAGGTTCGCGACGACATTCAGGTGCTTTTCGTATCGGTGGATCCCGGCCGGGATACGCCCGATGTCATGAAGCGCTACACGAACTACTTCGGCCCTCAGTTTATCGGCCTGACGGGCAGTACCGCGCAGATAGACGAGCTGACCAATCGGTATCGCATTACCTACGAATACGGCGACAAGGACGAGGAAGGCAACTACGACGTGAGCCACTCGAGTGCCGCCTTCGCCTTCAATAAACAGGGCGAGGCGGAGTTCATGATTCGCGACAGCGACCCCACCGCGAATGTGGTTGCCGATCTTTCCCGACTGGCGAAAAGGGGCTAGTCCGCACTCCCGCTCGATCCAGGGCCACGCTGCCGTGGCCGCTGGCCACGCCGCTCACCGTGCCGAGGGTATCGAAGCCCGCACACCTGACTCCCCCCCGCCGCCGCGGCTTGCGGCCCGCTCGCCCGGGCTGCGTGCCCCGTCGGCGTGATCCTTCGCGCGACTATCCTGCTCGGTCCGCGGGGTGTGACCACTCCGCCTGCTCGCCTCCCCCAACTAAAGTTAGACATCGCGCCGAATATTGATCGTCATCAAGGCTGCTAGGCTGGAAAGTTGAGACGTCTCACTATACTTTCGGACTGGTAAGACCAGTTCAGGGAGGGACTCGATGGCGGACCACAACGATCGGCCCCAACGTCGCGGCGACGCCGACGACGTCCATTGCCGGCATTGCAGCCTGAGATCGCTATGCCTGCCGCAGTCGCTCGACGACCGGGATCTGGAGCGTTTCAACGCCATCGTGCGACGGCCGGGCCACTTCAAGAAGGGCAGCCTGCTGGCACGGGAAGGCGCGCCCCTGCACAGCCTGCTCGTCGTGCGCTCGGGCAGCCTCAAGCAGGTCAGCCATACCGGCGGACGGGAACAGTTGACCCGCTTCTTCCTGCCCGGCGAACTGGTCGGCCTGGATGGCCTGGACACACTGCGCTACCCGGGGTCGGTGAGAGCGCTGGAAGCCGCCACCATCTGCGACATCCCCTATCCGAGCCTCGACACGCTGGCCACGCAGTTGCCCGACCTGCGCACCCAGCTGTTCCGCAGCATGAGCCGGACGCTGCGCGAGGATCGGCTGCTGATGGG
This sequence comes from Modicisalibacter tunisiensis, assembly GCF_020148005.1. Lineage (GTDB taxonomy): Bacteria > Pseudomonadota > Gammaproteobacteria > Pseudomonadales > Halomonadaceae > Modicisalibacter > Modicisalibacter tunisiensis. Next base: position 219,705 of record NZ_JAGXFD010000002.1, read on the forward strand.
GCACTGTCGGCCGAGCAGCGCCTGGCCACCCTGCTCTGCGAGCTGTCGGAGCGCTTTCGCCGCCGCGGCTACTCCGCCCACTGCTTTCGTTTTTCCAAGTCCCGCGCCGAAATCGGCAGCTACCTGGGCATTGCCATGGAAACGGTCAGTCGCGTGCTCGGCCAGTTCCAGCAGCAGGGCCTGGTGACCACCCGGGGCCGTGAAGTGCGGATTCACGACCTGGCGGCACTCGAGACCCTCGCCCGCGGGGACCGTCTGATGGTGCTCTCGCCGGTCCCTGCCGTGCCCGAGTCGCCCGAGCCTCGCGTGCTGCCCCTGGCGGTGGCCCGAGGCCGAGACGGACGCGCCACCCATCGCCGTCTCGGCCGTTAACAGGCCGAGGCGGCCCCCTCTCCTGGCATTTTCCCGGCCGATGCCTTAGCATCGGCGCTCCTTTGGGGAGTAGCCGATCCTCGCTGCTGACGACGGCGAGGAGGCCTGCATCAACAAGCTCGACGCCCACGTCGTGGTGCAGGCGACCGATTCCGGTTGGCGAGACCAAGGGCATACCGCGCGCTCGTGGTCGGGCGCGCGCGGCATGCCCCTGGCCAATCGCCCGACCCGGAGATGACCATGACCCTGGCTTCCACCCTTCTGCTGGCCTTCGCCATGTCCACGGATGCCTTCGCCGCCGCCATCGGCAAGGGCGCCGCCCTCCAGCGCCCCCACTTCCGTGAAGCCCTGCGCACCGGCCTCATCTTCGGCAGCATCGAAGCCACCACGCCCGTCATCGGCTGGGCCATGGGCATGGCCGCCTCGCGCTACGTCGCCGAGTGGGACCACTGGATCGCCTTCACCCTGCTGCTGCTGCTCGGCGGGCACATGATCAAGGAAGGCTTCTCGCAGAGTGAGGACGAGGAAAACGAACGCCCCACCCGGCACTCCTTCCTGCGCCTGGCGCTGACCGGCTTCGCCACCAGCATCGACGCGATGGCGGTGGGCGTCGGGCTCGCCTTCGTCGATGTCAACATCGTCTCCACCGCCGCGTTCATCGGCCTGGCGACCCTGACCATGGTGACGCTGGGCGTCATGCTCGGCCGCGTGCTCGGTCAGGTGGTCGGTCAGCGCGCCGAGATCGTCGGCGGCGTGATCCTGATCGGCATCGGCTCGCTGCTGCTGATGGAGCACCTCGGCGTGCTGGCCTGAGTCGGGCCATGGGCGCCACGGTGGCTCGAACGCGGTGGCCCGCAGGCGGCGACTCGCGTAGGGTATAGCCAGCGCCGACGGCCGTCCCGGCACGACGCGCAGCGCCCCCGGCAGTGACAGGATCCGGCACCATGACCTCGCCCTCTCTCCATCTCCAAGACTGGCGCGCCTGGCTCCCCGACGGCGACGCCGAGCGCGATGCCCGCATCGTCACCGACGCCCGCCCCGCCGGCCGCTCGCTGCCGGCGATGCTGCGCCGCCGCGTCAACCTGGCCGGGCGCGCGGTCGCCGACCTGCTCGCCGAGCTGGACCCCGGCGCGGACAGCATCCTGCTGCACGCCTCGCGCCACGGGGATGGCGAGCGCACGCTCGAACTGCTCTACGCGCTCGCCGAATCGGCCCCGCTGTCACCGGCCCGCTTCGGGCTCTCCGTGCACAACGCCGTGCTGGGCGTCTACTCCATCGCCAGCGGCAACCGTCGCTCGCTGCAGGCGATCGCCGCCGGCGGCGACGAGCTGGCCGCCCTGTTCAGCGAGGCCCGCGGCTACCTGGCCGAGGGCGCGCCCCGGGTCATCGCCGTGTTCAGCGATGTGCCGGTACCGCCGCGCTTTGCCGCCCATGCACCGGCGTCCCGCGGGGCGGCGGCACTCGCCATGCGCCTGACGCTCGACAGCGGCCGGGCGATCCACGAATCCCCCTGGCAGGGTGGCGGCGAGCCCCCGCAGCCCGTCGATGTCATCGCCTGGCTGCGTACCGGCGGCGAGCTGGGCAGCCCGCTGCGCGGCCGCGCCTGGCGCCTGGCCCCCTGATGGCGTTCGCCTCGATCCGGGCACCCCGCATGACCCGCCACCTCGACCCGCTATGGCGCCGGCTGATCACCCCGCTGGCCTTCGTTGGCTTCGCCGTCGCCGCCCTGACGGTGGGCGCGGTGCTCGCCCCCCTGACGCGCCTGGCCAGCCCCGACCGGGCCGCCGCCCAGCGACGCACCCGACACCTGGTGCGCCTGACCTGCCGGGGCTTTCTGGCCGCCCTGCGCCACGCCCGGCTGATCGACTACCGGGTATCCGGCGTCGAGCGGCTGGCCGCCGGGGGGCACCTGCTGCTGGCCAACCATCCCACCCTGCTCGATGCCCTGTTCCTGCTCGCCTTCACGCCGAATGCCAACTGCATCGTCAAGGGGCCTCTCGCCCGTCACCCGGTCACGGCCGGGGTGATTCGCGCCGCCGGCTTCATCACCAACCGCCGGCCACGCGCCACGCTCAGGGCGGCATGCCGGGCGCTGGCCGACGGCCAGTCGCTGATCGTGTTCCCCGAGGGCACCCGCTCGACGCCCGGACGGCCGGTGCGGCTGCGCCGCGGCGGTGCCGCCATCGCCGTGACCAGCCATGCCGTCATCACCCCGGTGCGCATCGACTGCCGCCCCAGTACCCTGACCAAGGGCGAGCCGTGGTATCGTGTGCCGCCGCGCCGTCCCGCGTTTCGCATTGCGGTCGGCCCGCCGATCCCGCCCACCGTGCCGTCGCAGGCCGCACCGCGGGCGATCGGTGATCTGACGCAGCATCTGGAAGCCTATTTCAACCGCCCCCACAAGGGATGAGGGAGCCATGACGACAGACCTGGAACACGAGCTCAAGCAACTGATCATCGATACCCTGGAACTCGAGGATGTCACCCCCGAGGACGTCGACCCCGACGAACCGCTGTTCGTCGAGGGCCTGGGACTCGATTCCATCGACGCGCTCGAACTGGGCCTGGCACTGCAGAAGCGTTACGGCATCCAGCTGGAAGCCGACAGCGACGAAACCCGGCGCCATTTCGCCAACCTGCGCACCCTGGCGGCGCTGGTCGAGGCGCGCCGTACCCAGTAGCCCGCGCCGACGCACGCCACCGCATGGTCCGGCCCTTCCCCTCGCGCCCACCCGCCGGCCTGCCGATCGCTGCGGCGACCCTGGCCTGGCCCTGGCTGGTCACCCGCTGGCCGGTGGCCGGCGGCTGGCCCTGGCTGGTGATGCTGGCCGGGCTCGTCGCCTGGCGCCTGCCGGCCGGCCACCGGCGCTGGGCCCTCTGGCTGGGCATCCCCGCCGTGCTGCTGGCGGCGGCGGGGGAAGCCACCCTGGTCCTCCGGCTCTGGCCGGTGCTGGTCAACGCCGCCCTGCTGGGCCTGTTCGCCCATTCGCTGCGTCACCCGCCGAGCGTCATCGAGCGGCTCGCGCGGCGTCAGACGCCGGACCTGCCGCCCAGCGGCGTGCGCTATACCTACCGGGTCACCCAGCTGTGGTGCGGCTTCTTCGTCGTCAACGGCAGTCTGGCGCTGGCCACGGTGATCCATGGCGACCCCGCGCTGTGGTCGCTGTACAACGGCGGCCTGGCCTATATGGCCATGGCCCTGCTGTTCGCCGGCGAGTGGCTCGTGCGCCGGCGCGTCAAGAAGAGGGCTTCGTGATGAGCGATTCCCCCCTGCGCCAGGCTCGCTGGCGCGACCCGGACCCGACCCGGTGCGTCGGCTGGCTGCCCACCGGCCGCGTCACCCTGGCCGACTTCCAGCGGCGCATCGGCGCCTGGCAGGCCTGTCTCGACACGCTCGCCGAGCCCGGTCGCTGCTATGCCCTGCATGACCGTGACCCGCTGGTCTTCGCCAGTGCCCTGCTGGCCCTGTGGGAGCGCGGCGACAGCGCCCTGCTGCCCGCCGACGACCGCCCCGAGACCCTGGCCGGCGTGGATGCCCTGACCCGGGCCCGGCTGGGCGACGTGCCCGGCGGCCATCGCCCCAGCACCGGCGCCGCCCCGCGCTGGGGAACCCTGAGCGCCGAGCGCACGGCGCTCTGGCTGTACACCTCCGGCTCCACCGGCGCGGCGAAGCGCATTCCCAAGTCCTTCGCCCAGCTCGATGCCGAACTGGCCACGCACCGCGACCTCTGGCCGCTCGAAGGGCGGCTGACGATCAGCCAGGTCAGCCACCAGCACATCTACGGCCTGCTGTTCGCCATCCTGCGCCCCCTGGTCGAGGCGGCGCCGATGGCCGGCGCCCTGTGCCGCTACCCGGAGACCCTGCACGCCTGGCTCGCCGCCCTGGATGAGACGAGCCAGACCGTGCTGATCAGCGCCCCGCCGCCGCTGGAACGGCTGCCCGAGACCCTCGACTGGCCCCGGGTGCGACAGCGCCTGGCCGCCGTCTACAGTTCCGGCGCCCCGCTGCCGGCCGCGGCGGGACGGCGCACGCAGCGGCTGCTGGATGCGCCGGTCCGCGAGCTCTACGGCAGCTCGGATACCGGCGGCATCGCCTGGCGCGGCGTTCCCCGCCAGGACGACGCCTGGACGCCGCTTCCCGGGATCGCGGTGCGTGCCGACCGCGACGACGATCACCTGTGGCTGCGCTCGCCCTATCTCGACAGCCGCGACTGGCAACGCCAGGCCGATCGCATCCGCGAGGCCGGCGACGGCCGCTTTCAGCTGCTGGGTCGCGCCGATCGCATCGCCAAGGTCGGCGGCAAGCGCCTGTCGCTGACCGCCATGGATCGTGCCCTGGAAGCGGCCGATGGCGTGCGCCGGGCCCGCACCGTGGTGCTGCCCGAGCCCAGCGGCCGGCTCGGGGCGATCGTCCAGCTCGACCCGGCCGGGATCCCCATCGAGCACGGCGCCCGCCGGCAACGCATCGCCGCCCTGCGCGAGCGGCTCGCCCGCGCCTTCGAGCCCACGGTGATCCCCCGCGCCTGGCGCTTCGTCGAGACCTGGCCCGTCAACGCCCAGGGCAAGCTCACCGTGGAACGTGTCGAGCGGCTGTTCCGCGACCGGCTGGACCACCGGCAGCCGCGCTGGCTGGGCGTCGAGGCATCCGCCGACGGGTGCTGCCACGTCACCCTCGAGGTGCCGGAACGCCTCGCCCATCTGGCCGGGCACTTCCCCGGCCGGCCGGTGGTGCCGGGGGTGGTGATGATCCAGTGGACGTGCGACCTGGCCCGGGAACACCTCGGCGTGACCGGGGCCTTCTCGCGCCTGGAGCGGGTCAAGTTCCCCCAGCTGCTGCCTCCCGGCGAACGCGTCACCCTGGCCCTCGAGTGGCACGGCGACATGCAGCGGCTGGATTTCCGCCTCAGCGGCCGTCACGGCTGCCATGCCAGCGGCCGGATGCACTTCCGTGCAGGAGACCCGTCATGACCCCGGCTCGCCCCTGCGTCCTGATCCCGGTCTACAACCACGAACAGGCCATCGGCCGCACCTGCGCGGCGATCCGCGAGCGCCTCGGCCTGCCGCTGCTGCTGGTCGACGACGGCAGCGACCCGGCGTGCGCCGCGACGCTCGACGCCCTGGCGGCGGCCGATGATGTCCAGCTGATCCGCCTGCCGCGCAATCGTGGCAAGGGCGCGGCGGTCAAGGCCGGCCTCGCCGAGGCGCAACGCCGGGGCTACACCCACGCCCTGCAGGTCGACGCCGACGGCCAGCACGACCCCGCCGACCTGCCCGCCTTCGTCGCCGACCTCGCCGCCGACGACGAACGCCTGCGCATCGGCTATCCGCGCTTCGACGCCAGCGTACCGCGCCACCGCTTCTACGCCCGCTACCTGACCCACGGCATGGTCTGGCTCGACACCCTGTCGTTCGCCCTGCGGGACACCATGTGCGGCGTCAAGCTGTTTCCCGTGGCCGCCACCCGCCGGCTCCTCGCTCGTCACGGCTGCGGCGAGCGCATGCAGCTCGACACCGAACTGCCGGTGCGCTGGGTCTGGGCGGGCGGTGAGGTGCTCAACCTCCCGGTTCGGGTACACTATCCGCTCGACGGGGTGTCGCACTTCGCCCTCGGCCGCGACAACGCGCTGCTGGTGGCGATGCATCTGCGGCTGTTCGCCGGCATGCTCTGCCGCCTGCCACGCCTGGTGTGGCGCCACGTCAAGCGAACCACCGGGAGGAACGACGCGTGAACGCCACGGAAAAGGCGCCGCGCCACTGGGCGCGCATCCAGGAATCGGGCAGCGTCGCCGGCATGCGGATCATGGTCTGGATCCGTCGCCGGCTGGGCCCCCTGCCATTTCGCTTCATGCTGGCATGGGTGATTCTCTACTACTATCTGCGCCGCCCGCTGGCCCGGCGTGCCTCGCGGCGCTATCTCAAGCGCATCTGGCCGTACCATGCCGGCGGCGCGCCCGGCGGCATGGCGTTGCTGGTGATGCGCCACTTCTGGGCCTTCGGGCGCTCACTGATGGACAAGGTCGACGTCTGGAGCGGCCTGGCGCTGGATGTACGCATCCCCGATGCCGACCGCGCCCGGCTGGACGCCGCCATCCGCAGCGGCCGGGGCGGGCTGATGCTGGTCTCGCATCACGGCAACCTCGAGATCTGCAGCGCCATGAGCCACACCCGGGACGACTTCCACGTCACCCAGCTGATGCACACCCGCAACGCCGAGAAGTTCAACACCCTGCTGGCCCAGGCGACCCACCGTCGCCCCCCCGAGATCGTCGAGGTCAGCGAGATCACGCCCGCCACCGCGATGCGCCTGGCCCGGCGCATCGATGCCGGCGGCTTCGTGGTGATCGCCGCCGATCGCGTGCCGGTGGGCGAGTCCGGGCGCACCCGGGACCTGGACTTCCTCGGCGACGCCGCGCCCTTTCCCGAAGGCCCGTTCCGGCTGGCCGCGCTGCTGCGCTGTCCGATCTACACGCTGGGCTGCGTGCGCGACGGCGATCATCACCGCATCACCTTCGAGCCGTTCGATGACACATCCACCCTGAGGCGCCGTGATCGCGACGCCTGGTGCGATGCCGCCATGCCCCGCTACGTCGCCTGGCTGACCGAGCAGTGCCGGCGTCACCCGCTGCAATGGTTCAACTTCTTTCCCTTCTGGCACGCCGATGACCGCTGACAACACTCGCCCCTGGCTGACGCTGGACGGCACCCCCGTCCCGCTCGAGAGCGTCGCGCGGGTCGCGCGGCGCGACTGCCGCGTGCGCCTCACCGACGCCCCTGCCTTCCGCCGCCGCATCGAGGCCGGCCCGGCCTTTCTCGAGCGCCTGCTCGACGAGGACGGCGTCATCTACGGCGTGACCACCGGCTTCGGCGACGCCTGTACCCGCGCGGTACCCGCCGACCAGCTCGAGGCCCTGCCCCGACAGCTGTATACCTTCCATGGCTGCGGCCTGGGCGAGGTGCTGGACGTCGAGACCGCCCGCGCCGTGGTCGTCGTGCGGCTGATCTCGCTGTGCCGCGGCCTGTCCGGGGCGTCGTGGACCCTGCTCGAACGCCTCGTCTGGCTGCTCGAGGAGGACGTGATACCGGTCATCCCCACCGAAGGCTCGGTGGGCGCCAGCGGCGACCTCACCCCGCTGTCGTACCTGGCCGCGGTGCTCTGCGGCGAACGCGAGGTCTACGACCGCGGCCACCGCCGCGCCACCGCCGAGGCCTTCGCCGAGCGCGGCCTCGCCCCCTACCGGCTGCGCCCCAAGGAAGGCCTGGCGCTGATGAACGGTACCGCGGTGATGACCGCCCTGGCCTGCCTGGCCTGGGAGCGCGCCGAACATCTCTCGCGGCTCGCCACTCGGGCCACGGCGATGAACGTCTGGGCGCTGGACGGCAACCCCTACCACTTCGACGCCACCCTGTTCGCCGCCAAGCCGCATCCCGGCCAGCAGCGCATCGCCGCCCGCCTGCGCGCCGATCTTGCCGTCGACGCCGAGGCCCGCACCCCACGCAACTCGCCGCGCCTGCAGGACCGCTACTCGACCCGCTGCGCGCCGCACGTGATCGGCGTGCTCGAGGACAGCCTCGGCTGGCTGCGCCGCTTCATCGAGGACGAGCTCAACAGTGCCAACGACAACCCGCTGATCGACCCCGACGGCGAGACGGTGCTGCACGGCGGCCATTTCTATGGCGGTCACATCGCCTTCGCCATGGACGCGCTGAAGCCCCTGGCCGCCAACCTCGCCGACCTGCTCGACCGCCAGCTGGCCCTGCTGGTCGACCCCCGCTACAACCACGGCCTGCCGGCCAACCTGAGCGGCGCCGAGCCCGAGCGCGCGGCGCTCAACCACGGCTACAAGGCGGTGCAGATCGGTGTCTCGGCGTGGACGGCCGAGGCGCTCCAGCACAGCCTGCCGGCCAGCGTCTTCTCGCGCTCCACCGAGTGCCACAATCAGGACAAGGTGAGCCTGGGCACCATCGCCGCCCGCGATGCCCTGCGCGTGCTCACGCTCGTCGAGCAGGTCGTCGCCGGCGTGCTCCACGCCGCCTGCCAGGCACTCGAGCTGCGCCGGAGCCTGAGCGACGAGCCGCCGGCGGTGCTGGCCGCCTGGCTCGCCGCCTGCCGCACGCACATCGCGCCGCTGGCCGAGGACCGCCCCCTCGAGGACGAGCTGCGACGGCTGTGTCGGGTCCTGCCCGAACTCGCCGCCACGCTGTACCCCGACACCCCGGCCCACACCGCCGACTGACCCATCGACCGGAGATTGTCATGCGCCTGTTCGTACTGCTCATGCTGGGACTGCTGTCGAGTCCGGCCCTGGCCTTCGACCTCGCCGACCTCCAGCACCGGCTCGGCGACACCCAGGGGTTGAGCGGTCGCTTCGTGCAGACCCGCCACCTCGCCGACCTGGATACCGATCTGGAGAGCCGCGGGCACTTCACCTATCAGCGCGGTAAGCGGGTCGTCTGGGCGCTGGAGCAACCGGTCGAGGACCGCCAGGTCTTCACGCCCGCCGACGCCCGCGCGGCGGACGACGCGCCGGGCGATACCGGCGATGACCGACGCCGTCGCCAGATCGCCGCACTGCTGCTGAACCTGCTCGACGGCGACTGGCAGGCGCTCGAACGGCGCTTCTCGCTGACCCTGAGCGGCGACGCCACGGCCTGGCAGGTGGCGCTCGCGCCCCGCCAGGCCGCCCTGCGCGAGCGTCTCGCCGAGGTGACGCTCGCCGGCGGCCGCTACGTCGAGCGCCTGCGGCTCGAGACCGCCGACGGCGACACCCTCACGGTACGCTTCAGCGACCTGCAGCCCCTGGCCGGAAGCGACCCGTGACGCGCCCGGCGGCCCTCGGCAAGCACCTCGCCCGGCTATGGGGGCTGGTGCTGTTGGCCGGCGTGGTGAGCCTGGCCTGGCAGCTGCGCGACGGGCTGCCCAGCGACACGCGACTGACCGCGCTGCTGCCCCAGGACCGCCAGAATCCGCTGCTCGAACGCGCCGACGCCCGGCTCGGCCGCGCCTTCGAGGATCGCTTCGTGCTGCTGCTTGACGCGCCGGCCCTGCCCCGGGCCACCGCCGATCTCGCCGAGCGGCTCTCCGCCGCCGACGGCGGCCGGCTGCTGACCCGCCTCGACTGGCGGGACGTGGACTTCGCCGACAGCGATCCCGCCGCCGTTTTAGGCCCTTACCGCTACCGGCTGCTCACTCCGTCGCTGCGGCAGGCGATCGAGCAGGACGGCGGCACCTCGCTGGTTCAGCCGGCCCTGGCGCGGCTGTTCTCGCCGGGTGGCGACCCCGAGCCGGTGGCCGACCCCTTCGGGCTGCTCGACCGCTGGCTGGCCCAGCAGGACGACAGCCCCGTCTCGAGCTGGCAGGGCCTGCTCACGGTGCGTGACCGGGATGGCACGCGCCGCTCGCTGCTGATCGGCCGGCTGGCCGACACCCCCTATGCCCCGTCGGCCCAGCAGGCACTCACTCGGGCGCTGCGTGCCTTCGAAGCCGCGCATCCCGATGCCCGGCTGCTGCATTCGGGGCTGATCTTCCACGCCGCCGGCGGCGCGCGTCAGGCCCGCCACGAGATCACCACCATCGGGCTGGGGGCCTTTCTGGCGCTGATCGTCATCCTGCTGGCGGTGTTTCGCTCGCCACGCACCCTGCTCGCCCTGCTGCTGCCGCTGGCCGGCGGCCTGCTGGTCGCCACGCCGCTGACGCTGGCGCTGTTCGGCCGGCTGCACCTGCTCACCCTGGCCTTCGGTGCCAGCCTGATCGGCGTGGCCATCGACTATGCCCTGCACCTGCAGTGCGAACGCGCCGTCCAGGGCCGGCGCTTTCACCTGCGGCCGCTGCTACCCGGCCTGGCCCTGGGGCTGGTTTCCAGCCTCGCCGCCTATCTGGCCCTGGCCCTCGCACCGATGCCGGGGCTGCGCCAGATGGCCCTGTTCGCCGCCGCCGGGCTCGCCGGTGCCTGGCTGACCGGCGTGCTGTGGCTGCCCCGCCTGGCGCTGCCGGTGCACCCCGCCACCGCCCGGATCGCCGCACGCTGGTGGTCGCTCACCACGCCGCGCCGCACGCTGGCGCCCGGCTGGCTGGCCGTGGCGGCGCTGATCCTGCTGGGCGTGACCGCCGGGCGGCTGACCGCCGACGACAGCCTGCGCCTGCTCAACCCCTCGTCGTCCGCACGGCTGGCCGAGGAGCGCCGGGTCCAGAGCCTGCTGGGCCGCGACACCGGCAGCCGCTACTTCCTGGTGACCGCCGATGACGAGCCCGCCCTGCTCGAGCGGCTGGCCGAACTCGGTCAGCGACTGGACACGGCCAGCGCCGACGGCCTGACGATCGGCTACCGCAACCTGGCCGACCATGTGCCGCCGCCCCGCATTCAGGACGCCAATCTCGCCGCGGTGCGCCGCCTCTACGGCGAGCCGCTGGCGACGCTGGTCGAACGCGCCGGCCTGCCGGGCTCGGTGATCGCCAAGGCCCGCGCCACCCTCGACAGCGTGCCGCGGCTGGATGTCGCCACCTGGCTCGACGCCCCCGCCGGCACGGCCGACCGCCGGCTGTGGCTGGGGCCGGTCACGGCCGACGACGGCACCACGCGCCTGGCCGCCACCCTGGTGCTCAACGGCGTCGACAGCGCGGCGGAAGGCCGGCGCCTGGCGGCCCTCGCCGACGCCCGGCCCGATGTCTGCTACGTCGATCGCGTGGCGCGCCTGTCGCGACTGCTCGGCGAGCTGCGCCGGCACGTCAGCCTGTGGGTCGGCCTGGCCCTGGCCCTGCTGACCGCCGGGCTCGTGCTGCGCTACCGTCGGCAGGCCTGGCGCGTGGTCACGCCCGCGCTGGGCGCCCTGCTCGGCACCCTGGCGGTGTACGCCGTCGCGGGGGTGCCGTTGAACGTGTTCAGCCAGCTGGGCATGCTGCTGGTGCTGGGGATCGGCCTGGACGCCGGCATCTTCAGCGCCGAGCATGCGCGGCGCCCGGCGACCTGGCTGGCGGTCAGCCTGTCCACGCTGACCAGCGTGCTGGCCTTCGGCCTGCTCGCGTTCAGCGCCACGCCGGCGCTGCACTACCTGGGGCTGACCTGCCTCATCGGCCTGACGCTGGTCGGGCTGCTGGTGCCCTGGGTGCGTCCCGCCCCGCCTCGCATCAAGGAGAGACCACATGGCGAACCTTGCCCCGCGCGCTGACGCCAGCGACGTGGTCGTGATCGGCGCCGGCCCCGCCGGTGCCCTGGCCGCCGCCCGACTCGCCGACAGCGGCCATCGGGTCCAGGTCGTCGAGCGCACGCGCTTCCCGCGCTTCTCGATCGGCGAGAGCCTGCTGCCCCAGTGCATGGCGCCGCTCGAGCGCGCCGGGCTGCTCGACGCCGTCCTGGCCGGCGACTACCAGCCCAAGAACGGCGCCGCCTTCACCCGCCGCGGCGTATCGACCGTCATCGACTTCCACGACAAGACCACGCCGGGCTGGGCCACCACCTTCCAGGTGGAACGGGCCGACTTCGACCAGCGCCTGATCGAGGCCGCCCGGGCACGCGGCGCCCGGGTCGACTTCGCCACCACGGTGGATGCCGTCGAGCCCGACGCCCGGCACCCCCGGCTCACGGTGCGCGATGACACCGGCCACACTCGACGGCTCGAGACGCGCTTCATCCTCGATGCCAGCGGCTACGGCCGCGTGCTGGCCCGCCGGCTGGGGCTGGCCCGCGACCCGCGGCTCGAGTCCCGCACGGCCCTGTTCACCCATGTCGACACCGGCCTCGACGACGACTTCGACCGCGAGAAGATCCTGATCGGCGTGCATCCCGACGATGCACAGCTGTGGTACTGGCTGATCCCGTTCCGCGACGGCCGTGCCTCGGTGGGCGTGGTCGGCGACACCGCGACCCTCGAGGCCGCCGGTGACGATGCCGAAAGCCGCTGGCGGACGCTGGTCGACGCCGAGCCGCGCTTCGCCGAGCTGCTCGCCGGGGCCCGACCGATACGCCCGGTGGACGCACTGGCCGGCTATTCCGCCGACGTCGAGCGCCTGCACGGCCCGGGCTTTGCGCTGCTGGGCAACGCCGGCGAATTCCTCGACCCGGTGTTTTCCTCGGGGGTGACCATCGCGCTGCGCTCGGCGGACATGGCCGTGCCGCTGGTCGAACGCACGCTGGCCGGCGAGTCGCCCGACTGGGCGGGCGAGTTCGAACGCCCGCTGCGCGCCGGGACCGCCACCTTTCGCGCCTTCGTCGAGGCCTGGTACGACGGCCGCCTGCAGCGCATCATCTTTCACCCCGACCCGCCCGCCGAACTGCGCCGCCGGATCAGCGCGGTACTCGCCGGCTACGCCTGGGACCGCGACAACCCGCTGGTCACCGCCAGCCGGCGGCGGCTCGACCTGCTGGCCGAGCTGTGCGGGCCTCTTCCGGAGGCCCGCCCATGAAACGCCGTCCGGTCTGGCCGGCCGCCTGCCTGACATTGCTGCTCGGCGGTTGCTCGCTGGCCCCGCCGCTGCCGCCCGCGCCGCGCCAGTCTCTGGCCGCGACGGCGACCACCGTCCAGCGGCGCATCAGCCTGATCCCGGACGACACGCGGCGCGCACCCCGGACCCTGCTGGCGGTGCTGCGCGTCCGGGGCGCCGGCTGGCGGGCGGCCTTCCTCACGCCCTACGGTCAGCGGCTGGTGACCCTGATCCACGAGGACGGCGACAGCCGCTATCGCGAGGGCGACGTGCCGCTGGCGACGCTCGGCGACACGCTGCCGCCGGCCGACTGGCTCGCCGCCCGGCTCGACTGGTGCCTGTGGCCGACGGCCGCGCTGCGGGCCGCCTTCGACGGCACGTCGTGGACGGTGGACGTCGCCGATGGAGCCCGTATCATTCGCCATCATGGACGCGCGGTAGCCCGGATCACCCCGGCCGACACCGAGTTCGCCCGCGCCGAGACGGTGCGGCTCGACGATCGTCGGGGTGGCTACCGCCTGCGCATTTCCCCGCTGCCGGAGACCTCCCATGAGTGATGCCACTGTTCGATCGCCGTGCCGTCTCTCCGCCCCCGGCGTGGTCTGCAGCCTGGGCGACGACCCGCGGCACCTGATCGCGGCCCTGCGCGAAGGCCGCCGAGGGCTGACGACGAGCGATACCTTCACCCCCGGCCGACGCCTGCCGCTGGGCCGGGTGACCGTGCCATTGCCCGCCGACGAGGCCTGGCCGGCGGCGCACCGCAGCCGCAACAACCGGCTGCTGGCCCGGGCCCTCGAGCGCCTGGGGCCAAGCCTCGAGGCCGTGCTGGCACGCCACCCCCGCGAGCGCATCGGCGTGGTGCTGGGCAGCAGCACCTCGGGGATCGGCGAGACCGAGCAGGCGCTGGCCGTCGCCGGGCGCGACGGCCCGCTGCCGGAGGACTTCCACTACGCCCGCCAGGAGCTGGGCGCCCCGGCACGCTTCATCGCCGAGCGGCTGGGCCTGGCTGGGCCGGTGCATATCCTGTCCACGGCGTGCAGCTCCAGCGCCCAGGCCCTGGCCAGCGCGCGACGCCTGCTGCTGGCCGGGGAGTGCGACGCGGTGATCGCCGGCGGCGCCGACAGCCTCTGCCGGCTGACGGTCAACGGCTTCGCCAGTCTCGAGGCGGTCAGCGACGCGCCCAGCCTGCCGTTTTCCGCCAACCGCGCCGGCATCAACCTCGGCGAGGCCGCCGCGCTGTTCTTGGTGACCCGCGAGCCCGGCGGCATTCAGCTGCTCGGCGCCGGCGAGAGCAGCGATGCCTACCATGTCAGTGCCCCGCGCCCCGACGGCAGCGGCGCCCGCGCGGCGATGGCCGCCGCCCTGGACCAGGCCGGTTGCGCGCCCGAGGCGGTGGACTACCTCAACCTGCACGGCACCGGCACCGGCACCGGCCACAACGATGCCATGGAGGCCCGGGCGGTCAGCGAGCTGTTCGCCACACCCCCGGCCTGCAGCTCCACCAAGGCATTGACCGGGCATACGCTGGGTGCGGCCGGCGCGCTGGAGGCCGCGTTCTGCTGGCTGGCCCTGCACCACGGCTTCCTGCCGCGCCATGTGCATGACGGCGTCGACGACCCCGAGCTGCCGCGACTGCCGCTGGTCAACACTCCCGAAGGGGCGCCCCGCGTCGCGCTGTCCAATTCCTTCGCCTTCGGCGGCAACAACGTCAGCCTGCTGCTGGCCCGCGACGCGCCGGAGGACGGTCCATGACGCCCCTGCCCTGCGCGATCGCGCCCTACGTCCCCCAGCAGGGGGCCATGTGTCTGCTCGATCGCCTGCTGGCGGTGGACGAGACCTCGCTGAGTGCCAGCGTCGACCCCGCCACCAATCGCCTGTTCCATAGCGACGGCGCGGTGCCGGGCTGGGTCGCCCTCGAGTGGCTGGCGCAGGGCGTCGCCGCCTGGGCCGGCTGGCACGCCGCCCGGCACGGTGCGACCCCGGCGGTGGGGTTTCTCGTCGGCACGCGACGCTTCACCAGCCACCGCCCCGCCTTCCCGGTGGACCGGGCGCTGCGCGTGCAGGTCACGCGTGATTTCGTCGCCGACAACGGCCTGGCCCACTTCGCGGGCCGGGTGCTTGCGGCCGACGACGACACCCTGCTGGCCGAGGGCCGGCTGACCATCTTCCAGCCCGCCGACGAGGAGGCCACGCATGCCTGACTCCCGCCCCGACACCGTCCTCGTCACCGGCTCGAGCCGCGGCATCGGCCGCGCCGTGGCCCTGCGCCTGGCCCGCGACGGCTTCGATGTGGTGCTGCACTGCCGTCGCCAGCAGGCGCAGGCCGAGAGGGTCGCGGAGGAGATTCGCGCCCTGGGGCGCGCGGCGCGGGTGCTGTGCTTCGACGTGACCGATCGCGCGGCGGCCCGCGTCGCCCTGGAAGCCGACATCGAGGCCCACGGCGCCTATTACGGGGTGGTCTGCAACGCCGGCATCACGGCCGACGGCGCCTTCCCGGCGCTGACCGACACGGCCTGGGACAGCGTGCTGTCGACCAGCCTCGACGGCTTCTACAACGTGGTGCACCCGCTGGTCATGCCGATGATTCGTCGGCGGCGGCCGGGCCGCATCGTGGTGATGTCCTCGGTGTCCGGGCTGATCGGCAACCGCGGCCAGGTCAACTACAGCGCCGCCAAGGCCGGGCTGATCGGCGCGGTCAAGGCGCTGGCGGTGGAGCTGGCCAAGCGGCGCATTACCGTCAACGCCGTGGCGCCGGGGTTGATCGAAACCGACATGGTCGACGCCGAGGCCACCGAGGCGGCCCGGCGCGCCATTCCCATGCAGCGCCCGGGCACTGCCGACGAGGTTGCCGGCGCAGTGAGCTTCCTGTGCGGCCCGGATGCCGGCTACATCACCCGGCAGGTACTCTCGGTCAACGGCGGGCTGTGCTAGGCAGGCCTCGACAGGCCGTTGCCACAGGCTTGCTAAGTTTTTGCGCCCGTCGGCCGATAACACCGGGGAATACCGGATTTCTGCTCCGGCTCACGGATCGAGGGAGACGTGGTGTGATTGCAGTCGTTGTCATTATCGTGCTGGCCACGCTGGCGCTGGGCGGCCTGGGCGTCATGGCCAGCGCCCCGAGCTGGCCCCTGCCGGCCGATACGCTGGCCGCCTACGGCGGCTATGCCCTGGCCCTGGTTGCGGCCATGGGCGTGCTCATCCTGCTGGTGATGCTGGCCCACCAGCAGCGCCTTCAACAGCGCGCCCTGACCCGGAGCCTGGAACTCCAGCAGGCCCAGCAGCGCGGCCTGGAAACCACGCAGCTCATGGAGCGCTTCGTGCATCAGGCGGAACTGCTGCTGGAGCGGGAAAGCCTCGACCCCAACAAGCGCAGCGTACTGCGCTGCCTGTCCATCGATGCACTGCGCGGCAATACCGGCCGCGGCGATCCCAACTACCATCGCCTGGCGCGGCTGTTCGAGTGGCTGGCGCAGGAGGCCGAGGCGGCCGGTCAGGACCCGGTCCGGCAACGCCTGATGGAGCCCGTGCTGCGCCAGTATGCGGAAATCGCCGATCAGCTTTGCCACGTGGGCGAGGCCGACCCGACGCGGCTGGAGCCTTTCCTGCGCTTCCAGCCGCAGGCCCGGCCCGAGGCCGAGCGCACCGAGGCCTAATCCCTACCAGCCCCTAGGTTTGTCGGAAAAGTCGGCGAGCGACGATCAGGCAAGGCAAAAATCAGCGAAAAAGCGGAGTTTACAGGGTGTAAATGAGCATTTTGATCGGACTCGCGCCCGAGCTGATTTTTAACGCCGCATGATCGAGCGCAGCCAGTTTTCAGGCAAAGCCTAGTAAAGGCGGTTGCCGGTATCCCCCTGCTTGACCGCCGCCGTCACCGTGACTTCGACACGCAGCTCGTCGGCCGGCATCGGGGCGGTAATGCAGGTCCGTGCCGGGGCATGCCCTTCGGGGACCCAGGCATCCCAGACGGCGTTCATCGCCGCGAAGTCGGCACCGTCCTTCAGATAGATCGTCGCCGCGAGCAGGTGCTCGCGATCCGAGCCGATCTCGGCCAGCAGCGCATCGACGCGCGCCAGCATGCTTTCGGTCTGTTCGGTGATGTCGCCGTGGCGTGCCTCGGGGCCGGCCACCTGGCCGCACAGGTAGGCCACACCGTTGTGAATCACCGCCCGGCTCATGCGGGCCTTGGTATCGTGACGCTGGATCATCCGGTCTTTCCTCGTGGTTTCAGGGGGTCAGCGCAGCAGGAGCAGCGGCACATCGGCGCTGCGCAGCATAGCCGTGGTGGTGCTGCCGACCAGCAGGTGGCGAATGCGCGAATGGCCGTAGGCGCCCATGATCAGCAGGTCGATGGCCTGTTCGCGCTGATAGTCACGCAGGGTGGCTTCCACGTCGCCGGCACGGATCGCCTTGTGGGCCTTGATGCCGGCATCGTTGAGGGTGTCGATCGCCCAGTCGAGCTGCGCCTGAATATCGGCGATATCCGCCCCGACCGTCACCACATGACAGGTCAGGCCGGCGAACAGCGGACTGGCGGCGATCATCTCGATGCCCTTGCGGGTGGTACGGCTGCCGTCGAAGGCGACCATGACCCGCTGGGGTGCGCGGAAGGTCTCGGGCACCATCAGGATCGGCCGATGCACGGCGCGCACCACCCGCTCCAGGTTGGAACCCAGGTGCTCGGACGCCCGGTGGGCGGACTCGCCGCGCTTGCCCATCACCAGCAGCCGTGTCTCGCCTTCCAGGTCATGCAGCGTCTCGACCAGCTCGCCGTTGCGCTGGCGACTGTGGGGTTCGTCAACGCCGTCGTCGACGGCCCGCTGGCAGGCCGCCTCGAGCATCACCCGGCCCTGCTCCCGGGACAGCTTGGCGCGGCGTTCATCCAGCGAGGCCAGTTCCTCGAGCAGGTGCTCGCGGCTGCCCAGGCCGATGTTGCCCGACAGGTTGCCGGCCTCGGGCGGCGCGTGATTGTCGATCACGTGCAGGAAGGTCAGCGGTGCCTCGAGGCGCTGGCTCGCCCAGGCAGCGTAGTCGCACACCGCCGTGGCATAGCCGGAGCCGTCGATGCAGGCCATGACGTGTTCTTTCATCGGGCACTCCCCAAGTTGTCCATCGTTCGCTTCATCGTCGGCGCATCGCGGCGTCGACTCAATGGCCGCTCATCAACTTCTCGACCGCATCGGGCTTGTCATGCACCGCGAAGCGGTCGACGAGCGTGGCGCTCGCCTCATTGAGACCCTCCACCTCGACCTCGGTGCCCTCGCGCCGGAAGCGAATCACCACCTTGTCGAGCGCGTCCACCGCCGTGATGTCCCAGAAGTGTGCCCGCGACAGGTCGATGCGCACCCGCTCCAGCGACTCCTTGAAGTCGAAGGCGTTGGTGAAGCGATCCGCCGAGGTGAAGAACACCTGACCGATCACCCGATACTCGCGGGCCTGGCCGTCGTCGCTGGCCTGGCTGTCGATGTAGAGCACTCGGCCGACCTTGTTGGCGAAGAACAACGAGGCCAGCAGCACGCCGACGAACACGCCGATCGCCAGGTTATGGGTCGCCACCACCACGACCACGGTGGCCAGCATGACAATATTGGTGCTCATCGGATGCTTGCGCAGGTCGCGCAGCGACTCCCAGCTGAAGGTGCCGATGGAGACCATGATCATCACCGCCACCAGCGCGGCCATGGGAATCTGCGACACCCAGGGGCCGAGGAACACCACCAGAATCAACAGGAACACCCCGGCGACCAGCGTGGACAGCCGCCCGCGCCCGCCGGATTTCACGTTGATCACCGACTGGCCGATCATCGCGCAACCCGCCATGCCGCCGAGCAGGCCGGTGGCGATGTTGGCCATCCCCTGGCCGCGACACTCGCGGTTCTTGTCGCTGCCGGTATCGGTGAGCTCGTCGACGATGGTCGATGTCATCAGCGACTCGAGCAGCCCCACCACGGCCAGGCCCAGCGAATAGGGCAGGACGATCAGCAGCGTCTCCAGGTTGAGCGGCACATCCGGCCACAGGAATACCGGCAGGCTGTCGGGCAGCTCGCCCATGTCGCCCACGGTACGGATATCCATGCCGGTGAGCATGTAGACGATCGTCAGGGTGACGATGCACACCAGCGGCGAAGGCACCGACTTGCCGATCTTCGGCAGCAGCGGAAACAGATAGATGATCGCCAGCCCCGCCGCCGTCATGGCATAGACGTGCCAGGTGACGTTGGTCAGCTCGGGCAGCTGGGCCATGAAGATCAGGATCGCCAGCGCATTGACGAAGCCGGTGACCACCGAGCGCGAGACGAAACGCATCAGCTCGCCGAGCCTCAGGTAACCGGCGATGATCTGGAACACACCGGTGAGCAGGGTCGCGACCAGCAGGTATTGCAGGCCGTGCTCCTTGACCAGAGTGACCATCAGCAGAGCCATGGCCCCGGTGGCCGCCGAGATCATGCCCGGCCGGCCGCCGGCGAAGGCGATCACCACGGCCATGGAAAACGAGGCGTAGAGCCCCACCTTGGGATCGACCCCGGCGATGATCGAGAAGGCGATGGCCTCGGGAATCAGCGCCATGGCGACCACCAGGCCGGCGAGGATGTCGTTCTTGGGGTTGAAGAACCAGGTCTGTTTCAGGGATCGGATCATGCAGTTGTCCAGGTATCGTCAGGGGCGACGTACCCTCGCCGCGCTCTCCGGGAGCGTCCCACAACAAGGGTACGTGCGGTATTCGGTCTTCGAAAACGGGAGCCGTTCGGGCGAACGGAATCGCAACGCTCACCGGCGGTCGAGACGCCGGGCGTCGCCGGGCGCGTGTCGGGCACGCAAGGCGGGGGCGGTACTAGGGCGGACTGGCGATGATCGCGCGCGACCTCATGGCGAGTTCATCCTTTCGTCGAAGCGGTACATGGCGAAGCGGCGCATTCTAGCAGGCCGGGAGCGTGATATCACCCCGAACCGGCCTGCACCGACCGCGCCCGGCAGCGTTCCAGATGCCGCGCCAGCAGCGCCTTGCCGAGCAGCGTGCCCAGCACCAGCGCCCCGCCGGCAAAGGCCAGCCTGGACGGGCGCTCGCCGAGTATCCACCACACCCACAGGGTGCCGACGACGGTTTCCAGCAGCATCAGCAGGCTGACCTCGGCGGCCGGCAGGTAGAGCGGGCCACGCTGGATCAGCGTGAAGCCCAGCGGCAGCAGCACCAGGCAGAGCAGCGCCAGATAGCCCGCCCGGGCCGGCGCGGGCAGCATCGGCGCCACCCCCTGCACCACCCCGGCCATGCCGGCGGCCACCGCCACCAGCACGCCCGACAGCACCAGTATGGGGCTCATGTCGATCCCGGGCCGCGTCCGGCACAGGGTGAAGTTGGCGGCCATGCACAGTGCCGACATCAAGGCGCAGGCATTGCCCTGCCATGCCCCCGGCCCGGCATCGTCCAGGACGATCAGCGAGGTACCGGTCAGGCACAGCCCGATCGCCAGCCAGGTGCGCCGCGGCTGCCGCTCATGGAGAAAAAGCCGTGACAGCAGCGCGGCGATCAGCGGCGTCCCGGCGAGAATCATCAGCACGTTGCCGCCGCGGGTGTAGTGATTGCCGAGCACGAAACCGATGTTCGACGCGCCGAACAGCAGCGCCACCCCGAGCCCCGTCAGGCCGCAACGCCGAAAGGCCGGGACGATCGCCCCGCGCAGACGCAGCGCCAGCACCGCCAGAAAGCCCAGCGCGGTCAGCAGCCCGCGCCACAACAGTGCCTGGCTGTCGGGCATGCCGATCAGCTTTACCAGCAGGGCATCGGGGGAAATGATCAACGGCCCCGCGGCGGTCATCAGCAGGCCTTGCTGGCGCAGGGACAATGACGCGAGTGGCGAGGTGTTCGGCAAGACATCGCTCCGAGATGTTGTCCGGTCGGACCGACAGGCTGGCCGACTGGCCGAGCGCCGGCAAGCCGGTACGCCTACACGAGGCCGCGTGCGACAAGGGCCTCGCGAATGATGGGCACCGGCGTCATCAGGTGCTCGCGCATGCGTTCGCAGGCCCGCTCGCTGTCGCGGGCCAGGATGGCGTCGACCAGGGCGGCGTGTTCGCGGCGCTTGGCTTCCAGCGCCGCCTCGGAAAAGACCGTCTCGCACAGCCACAGGTGCCGATAGCGCTCCGCCTGGTCGAACAGCGACTCGCGCACACGCAGCAGGAGCGGCGACTGGCAGCCGGCGACGATGGCGTAGTGAAACGCCTTGTGGCGGGCGTCCCAGACATCCAGCATCTCGTCGGCATTATGCACTTCCACCACCTTCGCCAGGGTATGCAGCTTGGCGAGGATGTCGGCCTCCCACTCGTCCCCGCCCCTGGCGATCGCCAGCTCGAGCATCAGCCCCTCGAGATGGGCCCGCGCATCGTAGATGTCGTTGAGTTCCTGCTCGGACATGCCGGCGACCCGATAGCCGCGCTGGCTGACCGCCGTCACCAGATGCTCGCCGACCAGTTGCGACAGCGCTTCGCGCACCGGCCCCACGCCCAGGTCATAGCGCGCCTTGAGCCGGCTCATCAGCAGCTTTTCACCGGGGGCGTAGACGCCGCGGATGATGTCGCGCTTGAGCTGGCGGTAGGCACTGATGGCCAGGTTGGGACGCGGGGCGGGCTGGGTCATGAAGCATTCCTTGCGGCAGAGGGACCCATCATACCCAACTCCGGCGGGACCGGAAAAACGATGAAATTTCTCCAAAAACTTATAATTTTGACATATGAATAAAATGTAGATATTTTTCCTCTCGTTGACCCACGATGCACGCCCTTGAACACCCAGGAGGTTCGCCATGACAGCCCTGCCATCACTCGCCGAGATCGATACCCATGGATTCCGGCTCGCCCCGCTGCCCCAGTCCCCCCGCCTGCTTCGGCTGACCCTCGAGGCACAGACGGTGACGGCCTTTCTCGATGCGGTCGACGACCTGCCCGTCCAGGCACTCGAGTACAAGTCCATGCTGCGCTTTCGCGTCGCCAGGGTGCTCGATGACCTGTGCCGCAACACGCTGCAGCCGCTGCTGGTGGATACGCTGGTGGACCGCGCTCACGGGGCACTGCTGATCGATGCCGAGGGGGTGAATCAGGTCGAGCAGGTCGACGCGATGATCAAGCTGTCGACCGCCGTGGCGCACTGCTTCGGGCGCTCCAACTTCGACGCCATGAGCGGCCAGTACTATGCGCGTTTCGTGGTGAGGAATGTCGACGAGTCGGACAGCTACCTGCGCCAGCCGCACCGCGTGATGGAACTGCACAACGACGGCACCTTCGTCGAGCAGGACACCGACTACGTGCTGATGATGAAGATCGACGAGCGGAACATGGAGGGCGGCAACTCGCTGCTGCTGCACCTGGATGACTGGGAGGATCTGGAGCGCTTCTACCACCATCCGCTGGCGCGCCGCGAGATGCGCTGGTCGGCGCCGCCCAGCAAGAAGGTCGCCCGCGACATCCATCACAGCGTGTTCGACGTCGATGCCGAGGGACGACCGGTGATGGCCTACATCGACCAGTTCGTGCAGCCCCGGGACTTCGAGGAGGGCAACTGGCTCACCGACCTCTCGGAATCCCTGGAGAGCAGCGACGCGCGCCTGTCACTGCCCGTCCCGGTCGGCAGCTTCCTGCTGATCAACAACCATTTCTGGCTGCACGGCCGCGACCGTTTCACTGCACATCCGGAGCTGCGCCGGGAACTGATGCGCCAGCGGGGCTACTTCACCCACAAGAAGACGCTGGCCACCTCACGGACCGAGTGAGCCATCCGCCAGGCCACCCCACCCCCACAATAGAGCAATCGTCGTTGGCTCCGGCAAGGGGCGCCGGGGACAGGTCATAGAGGGGGTCCGACGCCATGGCCGGAAAGTGTTCCCTTCCCTTCCGGCATTTCCGCCATCCATGGCGGTCAGATGGCGTCGGTAGCGCCCAGGGACGGGTTCACAGCACCCCCTTGAAGACCTGTCGACGGATCCGCCCCTGGCGACAACACCTAACGGCGATACCCCTGACTCCCTCAACCTGCGAGATTCCGGTGTACGATTTCATCATCATCGGCGGCGGCATTCTGGGCATGTCGACCGCCATGCAGCTCATCGAAGCCTACCCCGACCGGCGCATGCTGGTCCTCGAGAAGGAAGGCGGGCCGGCGCATCACCAGACCGGCCACAACAGCGGCGTCATCCATGCCGGCGTCTACTACGCGCCGGGCAGCCTCAAGGCGCGCTTCTGCCTGGCCGGCAACCGCGCCACCAAGGCCTTCTGCGATACCCACGACGTCGCCTACGAAACCTGCGGCAAGCTGCTGGTCGCCACCAACGACGTGGAAATGACCCGCATGCAGTCGATCTGGGAGCGTACCGGCGCCAACGGACTGGAGCGCGAGTGGCTGAGCGCCGAGGCACTGCGCGAGAGAGAACCCGATATCACCGGTGTCGGCGGCATCTTCGTGCCCTCGAGCGGCATCGTCGACTACGCCGAGGTCACCGCCCGGATGGCCGACGTCTTTCGCCACGCCGGCGGCGAGATCCGCTACGACGCGGAAGTGACCGCCCTGGAGGAACGCCGCGACGAGGTGGTGGTGACCAGCTCGCAGGGCACCTTCACCACCCGCCATCTGGTCTCCTGCTCCGGCCTGATGGCCGACCGCACGGTGCGCATGCTGGGCCTGACGCCCGCCTTCACCATCTGCCCCTTCCGCGGCGAGTACTACCTTCTGCCCCCGCAGCACAACACCATCGTCAATCACCTCATCTACCCCATCCCCGATCCCGGGATGCCGTTTCTCGGCGTGCACCTGACCCGCATGATCGACGGCACGGTGACCGTGGGCCCCAACGCCGTGCTGGCCTTCAAGCGCGAGGGCTATCGCAAGCGCGACATCTCGCTGCGCGACCTGCTCGCCATGGGCACCAACCCCGGCATTCGCCGGGTGCTGCGCAGCCACTGGCGCGCCGGGCTCCACGAGATGAAGAACTCGCTCTTCAAGGGCGGCTATCTTGAGGAGGTGCGCAAGTACTGCCCGAGCCTGACGGCCGACGACCTGACGCCCTACCCGGCCGGCGTCCGTGCCCAGGCGGTGTCCCGCGACGGGGAGCTGATCGACGACTTCCTGTTCGTCAACACGGCCCGCACCGTCAACGTCTGCAACGCCCCCTCTCCCGCCGCGACCTCGGCCATCCCGATCGGCGCGCACATCGTCGAGAAGGTCAGGGCCCAGGTGGACGCCTGAGCGTCGCCAGCCGTGCAGGCGATCATCGCGGTGCCGCGTGCCGGGCACCGCGACGGCGCGACGCCTTCAGATGACGCTTCAGGGCACGGCGCAGCCGATCGGCCTCGTGGCGCAACCCGTCGCCGGAGACCATGCCGATGCCCATCACCAGCCCGCGGCGAGGGTCGTCCCGCCCGCAGGCCAGGCTCAACGGGCGCACCACCAGCTGCGCCTCGAGCAGCCGCTGGGTCAGCGCCACATCATCGATCTCGGGATCGAGCTCGAGACACAGGCTGATGGTGCCGCTGGGCGCGGATAGCCGCCTGACGCCGGGCAGGTCGTAGAGCCGGTCGTGGAGGACCTGCTGACGGGCGAGGTAGTCCCGACGAATGCGCCGGTTCCAGGCATCCAGGTCCCCGTCGTCGATGAACTGCGCCAGCACCGCCTGGTCCATCATCCGCCCCTCGCGGAAGACCTCGCTGCGCAGCCGGTTGAGCGGGTCCGCCAGCCCGCGCGGCACCACCAGGTAGCCCAGCCGCAGCCCGGGAAACAGCAGCTTGGAAAACGTGCCCACCAGCACGCCGGCGCTGCCCTGCGGATCGAAGAGCAGGTCACTGCCGCCGTCGTCGGCGAACTCGTAATCGTCCTCGATGACGAACGACGCCCCCACCTCGCGACACAGCGCCCGCTTGTCCGCGGTCCGCGTCGGCACGCCCAGCGGGTAGTGATGGCTGCCGGTGAAATAGGCCAGGTGCACCGGCTGCGAGGCGGTGCGCGGCACATACCCCGACTCGGGATGCCAGGCCAGGGTCTCGACCTCGAGCCCCGCCGCCATGAAGACGTTGCGCGCCCCCCAGTAGCAGGGGGAGTCGAGCAGTACCCGCTGGCCGGCATCGGCCAGCGCCAGCGTGCACAGCTCGATGCCGTGATGCGCGCCTTCGGTGATGATGATCTGGTCGGTGTCGCAGCGGATGCCGCGCCAGCGCTGCAGGAAGTCGCGAATCGCGCGCTTGAGCGGGCCGTACCCGCCGGTGGAATAGGACAGCAGCAGGGTGTTCTGCGGCACGGTGACGCTGGCATAGAGCGAGCGCCACTTGCGCATCGGGAAGTGCGCGATGTCGGGGATACCGGGCATGAAGGCGCCGCTCTGGATCGAACTGGCCCCGGGGCTGGCCAGTACCGCCCGCGCTCGTGCCGACAGCGCCGCCTCGCCGGAAGGCGACAGCGCGGCCTCCGCCAGCGGGGTCACCGGTGCCTGACAGGGCCGGCACACCCAGGTCCCGCTGCCCTGCCCGGTCACCAGCAGGCCCTCGTCGATGAGCCGCTGCAGGGCCTTGACCAGGGTGCCGCGCGCCAGCCCCAGTCGGGCGCAGATGCGCCGCTGGGAGGGCAGGCGCACCCCGCCGGGCCAGTGCGAATGAATCACGCCGCGCAGGGCCTGCTCGACACGCACCTGCTTGCCGAGACTCTCGGGCTGTCGCTGATAGGCGGCCCACAACGCGCTCAGTCGGGCCTCTTGCGTTGCCATGGTGTCTTTTTCCTCCCCGCCAGACGCCCATTCTCGGCGCGCACCGGCAATTGGTCCAGTCGAACGCCGAATTGGTCTATTCAATGCCGACCGGCACGCTGCTAGCGTGCCTTCAGGATCGGACCTGCAAGGTAAGTCGGTCCTCACCATGACAACATCAAGAAACCCGGATTGGACAACAATGATGCAAGACACTTCCCATCAGACGGACAAGCTCGTCCGCGTGCTGGCCCGAGGCGACGTGCTCGCCCTGGCCTTCGGCGCCATGATCGGCTGGGGCTGGATCGTGCTCACCGGTACCGCCATCCTGGATGCCGGCAGCCTCGGCGCGATTCTCGCCTTCATCGTCGGCGGCATCGCCGTGCTGCTGGTCGGCCTGACCTACGCCGAACTGGCCGCCGCCATGCCCAAGGTCGGCGGCGAGCACGTCTACAGCTATCGGGCGCTGGGCCATTTCGCCTCCTTCATCTGCACCTGGAGCATCGTGCTCGGCTACGTCGGTGTCGTCTCCTTCGAGGCGGTGGCCCTGCCGACGGTGGTCGAGCAGCTGCTTCCCGGCTATGCCGTCGGCCACCTGTGGACCGTCGCCGGCTGGGACGTCAAGGCCAGCTGGGTGGCGGTCGGCGTGATCGGCTCGCTGGTCATGATGACCATCAACTACCTCGGCATCTCGACGGCGGCGCTGATCCAGAAGCTGGTCACCGGCCTGATCCTGGTGGTCGGCGTGCTGTTCATCACCGGCGCGCTGTTCACCGGCGACGGCATCAACATGACCCCGCTGTTCAACCACGGCGCCGACGGCGGCCTGGCCGGCGGCATCATGGCGGTCATGGTGATGGTGCCCTTCCTGTTCGTCGGCTTCGACGTGATTCCCCAGGCCGCCGAGGAGATCAACCTGCCGTTCCGCGACATCGGCAAGGTGCTGATCGTCTCGGTGATGATGGCGGTGGCCTGGTACGCGCTGATCATTCTCGGCACCAGCCTGATGCTCGGCCACGACACCCTGGTCGAGAGCTCGTTGAGCGTGCCCGATGCCATGGCCGTCGTCATGGGCAGCCCGTGGGGCAGCAAGCTCATGGTGCTGGCCGGGATCGCGGGCATCATCACCAGCTGGAACGCCTTCTACATCGGCGGCTCCCGCGCCATCTACGCGCTGGCCCACTCGGGCATGCTGCCGGCCTTCCTCGCCAGGCTGCATCCCACCCACAAGACGCCCACCAACGCCATCCTGATGATCGGCCTGCTGTCGATGCTCGCCCCCCTGCTGGGTCGTCCGGCGATGGTCTGGCTGGTCGACGCCGGCGGCCTGGGCATCGTCATCGCCTACCTGTTCGTGGCGCTGTCCTTCATGGTCCTGCGGGTCCGCGAGCCGGACATGGAGCGTCCCTTCCGGGTCGGCAACGCCAAGCTGGTGGGCAGCCTGGCCGTGGCCTTCTCCTTCATCATGGCCTGCCTCTACCTGCCGGGCAGCCCCTCCGCCCTGACCGGTACCGAATGGCTGATCTTCGGCATCTGGATGGTAGCCGGGCTGGCGATGTACGGCTACGCGCTGAGCCGCTACGGACGGGACTACAGCAACCAAGTCATGCAAGACGTTTACGTACGCTGAGGAAAGACGCTCCATGATCGACCTGTTCACCCAAGGTCAGCCCGTCGATGCCTGCATCGACGGCGAGTGGCGCCCCGGGCGGCGCCGCTTCCCGGTCACCGATCCCGCCAGCGGCGAGACGCTGGCGCAGGTCGCCGATCTCGACGCCACCGATGCCCGCGATGCCGTGGCCGCCGCCCACCGGGCACTGCCGGCCTGGCGCGCTACCCCGGTGAAGGAACGCAGCCGGCGGCTGCGCGCCTGGTTCGACGCCATCGTCGAGGCCGGCGAGGCCCTCGCCGAGCTGATGACGCGCGAGCAGGGCAAGCCGCTCGCCGAGTCCCGGGGCGAGGTGACCTACGGCGCCTCGTTCGTCGAATTCTTCGCCGAACAGGCCAAGACCCTGAGCGGCGAGACGCTGCCCATGCAGAGTCCGGACAAGCGCATGCTGGTCACCCGCGAGCCGGTCGGCGTGGTCGCGGCCATCACGCCGTGGAACTTCCCGCTGGCGATGATCACCCGCAAGTGCGCCCCGGCGATCGCCGCCGGCTGCACGGTGGTGATCAAGCCCGCCGAGGCGACCCCGCTGACCGCACTGGCGCTGGCCCGGCTGGCTGAACAGGCCGGCCTCCCGGCCGGCGTGCTCAATGTGGTCACCAGCGAGCGTCCCGGGGCGATCGGCGAGGTGCTGACCACCGATCCGCGGGTGCGCAAGGTGTCGTTCACCGGTTCCACCCCGGTCGGCAAGACCCTGCTGGCCCAGTGCGCAAGTACGGTCAAGAAGACCGCCATGGAGCTGGGCGGCAACGCGCCGTTCATCGTCTTCGACGATGCCGACCTGGACGCCGCCGTCGACGGCGCGATCGCCGCCAAGTTCCGCAACGCCGGGCAGACCTGCGTGTGCACCAATCGCTTCCTGGTGCAGTCGGGCGTCTACGAGGCCTTCCTCGACAAGCTGACCGCCCGCGTGACGGCCCTCAAGGTCGGCGACGGCCGCGAGCCGGGCGTGCAGATCGGCCCGCTCATCAACGCCGCCGCAGTGGACAAGGTCCGGCGGCATGTCGGCGACGCGCTGGCAAAGGGCGCCCGCCTGCTGTGCGGCGGCGAGCCCCACCCCACGGGCGCGCAGTTCTTCACGCCCACGGTGATCGCCGACGCCACCCGCGACATGGCCGTCGCCGAGGAAGAGACCTTCGGCCCGCTGGCCCCGGTGTTCCGCTTCGACAGCGACGAGGAGGCCATCACCCTGGCCAACGACACCCCCTTCGGCCTGGCCGCCTACTTCTACAGCCGCGACTACCGGCGCATCTTCCACACCCTGGAAGCCCTGGAGTACGGCATGGTGGGCGTCAACGAAGGGCTCATCTCCACCGAGCTGGCCCCCTTCGGGGGCATCAAGGAATCGGGGCTGGGCCGCGAGGGCTCGCATCACGGCCTCGAGGAGTTTACCGAGTTGAAGTACGCCTGCCTCGGCGGCCTCTAGGACAAAAACGGGCTGCGCTCGGCCAGGCGGTGTTGAGCCAGCGACGCGACATGCTCATGGACAGACGTCCACTGCGCTGTCACCTCGCTGTCTCGCCTACCCTGGCCGTCGCTCGCCACGCTTTTGTTGCGGTCGACGTCACTCAATCCAAACAAACCATCGCTTCCCTGCCGCCGAATGAGGGCGGCTACGCCCTGCCATGGAGCTTACCTGCATGACCAATGCCGAACTCAACGCCCTGAAGGACCAGTACGTCGCCAGCGGCGCCGCCTCGCCCACCACCGTCTTCGCCGATCGCGCCGAGAACGCCGAGATCTGGGACGCCGACGGCCGCCGCTGGATCGACTTCGCCGGCGGCATCGGCGTGCTCAACCTGGGCCATCGCCATCCCCGGGTGGTCGAGGCCGTCAAGGCCCAGCTCGACCGCGTGATGCATACCTGCGCCACGGTAATGCCCTATGCGCCCTACGTGCAGCTGGCCCGGCGGCTGTGCGAACTGACCCCGACCCGCGACGCGGCGCGCAAGGCGCTGCTGGTCAACACCGGCGCCGAGGCGCTGGAGAACGCCGTCAAGATCGCCCGCGCCGCCACCGGCCGCAGCGGCGTGATCTGCTTCGACGGCAGCTTCCACGGGCGCACCTTCATGACGCTGGCCATGACCGGCAAGGTCATGCCCTACAAGAACGACTTCGGCCCCATGCCGGGTGACGTCTATCGCGCACCCTACCCCAACCCGCTGCACGGCATCAGCGACGACGAAGCCCTGGCCGGCCTGAAGAAGGTCTTCAAGACCGACATCGCCCCGCATCGCACCGCCGCGATCGTCATCGAGCCGGTGCAGGGCGAGGGCGGCTTCTACATCGCCTCGACCTACTTCCTCGAGCAGCTGCGCGCGCTGTGCGACGAGCACGGCATCCTGCTGATCGTCGACGAGGTGCAGTCCGGCTTCGCGCGGACCGGCAAGCTGTTCGCCATCGAGCACAGCGGCGTCGCGCCGGACATCGTCACCATGGCCAAGAGCCTGGCCGACGGCATGCCGCTGTCGGCGGTGGTCGGCAACGCCGCGGTCATGGATGCCTCCGGCCCCAACTCGCTGGGCGGCACCTACAGCGGCAACCCGCTGGCCTGCGCCGCGGCGCTGGCGGTCATCGAGGCCATCGAGGAGGAGGACATCCTCGCCAGGAGCGAGCGCCTGGGCCGGGCCCTGGCCGAGCGCTTCACGACCTGGGAAAGCCGCTTCGGCGCCGTCGCCCACGCTCGCCACCTGGGTGCCATGGCGGCCTTCGAGTTCGTCGACCCGGCCAGCGGCGCCCCGGACCCGGCACTGACCCAGGCGGTATGTGCCAAGGCCCGCGAGAAGGGGCTGATCCTGCTCTCCTGCGGCTTCTACGCCAACACCATCCGCATCCTGGTGCCGCTGACCGCCGAGGGCAGCCTGGTCGAGGAAGGCCTGGACATCGTCGAGTCGGCGATCGCCGAGCTGGCCGGCTGATAGCGCCACCGCCTCGGCCCGACGCCACCCTCAGCGGGTGGCGTCGTCGTTTCGGGACGCCTCCCCGCCCTCGTTATTTGGGGACGGATTGGCACCGGTCCGGGGGGCACTTCCCGCCATGGCGGAGAAGCCCTTGAGCAGGTCCATGGGCATGGGAAAGATGACCGTCGAGGTATTCTTGCCGCTCATGTCGCTCATCGTCTGCAGGTAGCGCAACTGCAGGGCCATGGGGTTGGCCGCCATCACGTCGGCGGCCTCGAGCAGCTTGTGCGAGGCCTGCAGCTCGCCCTCGGCATGGATCACCTTGGCGCGCCGCTCGCGCTCCGCCTCGGCCTGGCGGGCGATGGCGCGAATCATGCTCTCGTCGAGGTCGACGTGCTTGATCTCCACGTTGGCGACCTTGATCCCCCAGCCCTCGGTCTGGGTGTCCAGGATCTCCTGAATATCGTCGTTGAGCCGGTCGCGCTCGGAGAGCATCTCGTCGAGATCGTGCTTGCCGAGCACCGAGCGCAGGGTAGTCTGCGCCAGCTGGCTGGTGGCCATGCCGTAGTGCTCGACCTGGATGATCGCCTTCTCCGGGTCGACCACGCGGAAGTAGAGCACCGCGTTGACCCGCACGGTGACGTTGTCCTGCGAGATCACGTCCTGCTCGGGCACATCGAGGGTCACCAGGCGCAGGTCGACCACCTGCATCTTCTGGATCACCGGCACGATGATGAACAGCCCCGGCCCCTTCACCGCCTGGAAACGCCCCAGGAAGAACACCACCCCGCGCTTGTACTCCGGCAGGATGCGAATCGACGCGCCGATCAGCAGCAGGACCAGCACCAGCGGAACCAGATAGGACAGCATCATGACGACTCTCCCGATATGGACGATGCGGTGTCGGGCGGCTCGGCGGCGGGCTCGACCTCCACGGTCAGGCCGTCGACCGCCACCACCCGGAGTGTCTGGCCGGCCCGGACCGGCGAGCGGCAACGCGCCCGCCAGCGTTCGCCGAACAGGCGAACATGGCCCGCCCCCGTGAAGTCATGCAGCGCCACGGCCCGTGCGCCGACCAGTTCGTCCTGGCCGGTTCTCGGACGCCGTCGCAGGCCCAGAAAGCGCAGCGCCACCCACAGCATGAACCCCGAGGCGACCAGTGCCACACCGCCGATCAGCGGCAGCGACACGGCCAGGTTGCGGTCATCCATGAGAATCACCGAGCCGGCCACGAAGGCGACGATGCCGCCGATGCCCAGCACGCCGAAGCTGGGCATCAGTGCTTCGCCGACGATCAGCGCCAGCCCCAGCAGCACCAGACCCAGCCCGGCATAGTTGATCGGCAGCACCTGGAAGGCGAACAGCGCCAGCAGCAGGCAGATCCCGCCGACCACCCCGGGCACCAGTGCCCCCGGGCTGAGCAGCTCGAAGACCAGCCCGTAGAAACCCAGGATCATCAGGAAATAGGCGACGTTGGGGTCCGAGATCACGCTCAGCAGCTCGGTGCGCCAGTCGGGATCGAAGGCGACCGTGGAAAGCCCGGCGGTGTCGAGCGTGCGCGGGCCGTCGGCCATCACCACCTGGCGGCCGTCGATCTGGCCGAGCAGCTCGGGCACGTCGCGGGCGACGACGTCGATGACGTGCTTGTCGAGCGCTTCGCCGGCGGTGAGATTGACGGCGTCGCGCACCGCCCGCTCGGCCCAGTCGGCGTTGCGCCCGTGGCGCTGGGCCAGGCTGCGGATGGTCGCCACCGCATCCTCGAGCACCTTGCGCTGCATGGCGGTGTCGCCGTGACGTTTCGACGTGTCGCTGTCGGCACCACCGGCCTGTGTATCCGTCTTGCCGCCGTCGCTGGCGTCATCACCGCCGGACGGCGCCGACTCCGGCGACCCCCCCGGCAGCAGCCCGCCGCCGATCTGCACCGGCGTCGCCGAACCGAGGTGGGTGGCCGGCGCCATCGCCGCGACATGGCTGGCGTAGAGTAGATAGGTGCCGGCACTGGCGGCGCGCGCGCCGGACGGCGCGACATACACCACTACCGGCACCGGGCTGGCCAGCATCGCCTGGATCATGTCGCGCATCGCGGCATCGAGTCCGCCCGGGGTATCGAGCCGCAGCACGGCGAGCGCCATGTCCTGCGCCTGCGCACGTTCCAGGCCGCGCCGGAAGTAGTCGCTGGTCGCCGGTCCGATGCTGCCGTGCAAAGTCATCACCAGCGCCTGGCGTGAGGCCGGCTGCGCCGTGGGCGTGAGCATGGCCCAGCCCAGCAGCGTGCACGCCAGGAATACAAGCCAGACCAGGCGGTGGTGACGAGCGACATGGAAATGGTTCGGCATCGACGGCATGAGTGCCTCGCTCTGGATCGAACGGTGCTGTCTTCAAGCTAGTGTCATCGCGCGAAAGTTGCTAAGCCAATCACATTGGCAGCCGCGTCACTCTCGCGTCCGCGCCCGCTGATAGAGCGAGCCCTTCGGCGAGCCCGTCGGCGAGCCCGTCGATTCCGTCTCGTCGGCCGACGGTGCGGGCGACTCAGGCCGGTCGCTCTCGGCAGCGCTCGACCCGGAATCCGCACCGGCCGGGCTTTCCTTTCCGGCGTCGCCGGCCTCGTCGCCCTCACCACCGGCCACCGAGGACAGCGTCTCCAGCGGGGAGGTCACCAGGTTCTCGAGGGCTTCGCGGATCGCCTGCCCCACGACACTGCCGACATCCAGCTCGGGGTCGTCGAGCGGGATGGTGACCGGCACCTCGAAGCGGATCACGCCGTCATCGCCCTGCAGCAGGCCCACCAGCAGCCGGGCGGGCAGGTCGGGCGCCTCGCCGGGCACCGGCTCGCCCAGATCCAGCCGGTGCAAAACCACTTGAGTCTCGGCACGCAGCCGGCCGTCGCGAATCCGGTAGGCGGCATCCAGCGTGACCCGGCCCTGCTCGATTCGATAACCGCCGAAACGGCGAATGTAGGGGGCGAAGGTGGTCAGCGCCAGCTGCTCGACATGCAGCGTCATGTCGCCCTGCAGGGGGCGCTTCAGGGGCTGGAAGGTGCCCTCGATGCGTAAGGGAGACTCGCCGTCGACGCGCCCGTCGAGCGTCAGGGCGCCGTCGCCTTCACCGGCGCCCAGCCCCGTCCAGTCGCCATGCAGCGCCGCCAGCTTCAGTGACACCGGACGGGACAGATGACGATCCTCCAGCGCCACCCGGCCGTCGCTGATGGCCAGCCGTGCCAGCGACCAGCGCAGTCCGCGCCTCTTTCCTTGCCCCTGTCCCGACCCGCCGCCGGGCGGCAGCCAGGCACCCAGATTGGTGGTCAGCGCCTCGTCGATGGTGACTTGCCACCAGGGGTGCGCCAGCCGGATGGCATCGATCGTCAGGCGCGAGGCCTCGCTGTCGAAGTGCACTCCCTCGACCGCGACGTGCGCGAAGCGCCCCAGCGGCGCCCCGTCGGGCGTGGTCGCCTGGATATCGGCCAGCGAGCCCTGCGCCGTCAGCGTGGTGCCGGACGACGACGCCGACCCGGCGCGCAGCCGGACGCGGCCACTCAGGGTGCCGTGCGGCACCTCGGCCCGGGTGAGATAGGCGACATACCGGCTCACCACCGCCACCGGCAGGGCCTCGACCCGAAACGCCAGATCGGCCTGCCAGGGCGCGAAGCCCAGTGTGCCCTCGGCGGTGAACGGCCGGCCCGCCCAGTCCGCCTTGACGTCGAGCTTCATCGGCTCGGCGTCGCGCGAGTCATAGCCGGTGGCGGTCAGCGACGCCGAGGCGAGCGACAGGGTCACCGGACGCGACGGCCGCCGGTTGACCCAGTCGAAGCGCCCCTGCTCGGCGGTGAGGCGATCGATGCGCAGCGGCGCCTTTTCACCGCCGCCGCCCCCGAACAGCTGCGCCAGGTTCCACGTGCCGTCTTCACGCCAGATCAGGCGCAGCCGCGGGGCGGTGAAATGCAGCTGCTCGACATGCCAGCCCGGGTGCCACAGCGACGACCAGGCGAGCCGGGCATCGACCTCACGGCTGGCCAGCACCGGCGGCTGCCCGGCCTCGCCGGCGATGCGCAGCCCCTCGAGCCGCACCGTCGCCTGCCAGGGCGTGACCTCCACCTGCTTGACCGTCACCTCGCGCCCGGTCATGGCGGAGAGCGTGCCGGTCAGGCGCGTCGCCACGTAACGCGGCAGGGCCCATTGCCAGCCGATCACCAGCACGCCCGCCACCAGCAACAGCCCTGCCAGCCACCGCCCCTTGCGGTGGCCGCCTCTCGCCGCCTTGTTCCGTATCGCCATCGCGCCTCTCTCCTTCCGTGGCCCGTCCTGCCTTCAGGGTGGCAGCCGGGGCGACCCCCGACCACTGCCGCGCCGTTCCGACAACCCGGGCCCGCGGCTGGCCAGACTGCATCTTTCCGGGCAGGCTGAGCGTACGTAAGGAAAGTCAGGCACCCCGCCCTTGATTCCCAGGAGCCCCTCGCGATGCCCCGCTTGTCCCCGGCCGGCCTCAGGCCCCTTATGTCGCTCGTCCTGCTGCTCGTCGCCGGCGGCGCCCAGGCCTTCGCCCTCGACGACTGGTCGTCGGTGGAAGCCGAGGCCCGCGGCCAGACCGTGTACTTCGATGCCTGGGGCGGCGACCCGGACGTCAATGCCTACCTCGACTGGGTCGCCGAGGCGATGGCGGCGCGTCACGGCGTCGACGTCGTCCACGTCAAGCTGGCCGATACCGCCGAGGCCGTGTCACGGGTCCTCGCCGAGAAGGCCGCCGGCAACACCGATGACGGCGCCATCGACCTGATCTGGCTCAACGGCGAGAACTTCGCCGCCATGAAGAAAAACGGCCTGCTCTACGGCCCCTTCGCCCAGCGGCTGCCGCACTACGCGCTGACCGACCCCGCCGACCACCCGGCGGTCCGCGAGGACTTCACCCTGCCCACCGAAGGCTACGAGTCGCCGTGGGGCAAGGCGCAGCTGACCTTCTATCACGACAGCGCCCGCGTCGCCTCGCCGCCGCGCAGCATTCCGGCCCTGCTCGACTGGGCCCGGGCGCATCCGGGGCGCTTCACCTACCCGCTGCCGCCCGACTTCCTGGGCTCGAGCTTTCTCAAGCAGGCGCTGCTGGCGCTGGTCGACGACCGCACGCCCCTCTACCACCCGGTCGCGGAGGCCGACTTCGACGCGGTCACCGCGCCGCTGTGGGACTACCTCGACCGCCTGCATCCCTATCTCTGGCGCCGGGGGCGCACCTTTCCGGCCAGCGACGCCACCCTGCGCCGGCTCATGGGCGACGGCGAGCTGAGCCTGGCCTTCACCTTCACGCCCTCCGCCCCCGCCGTGGCCGTGGCCGCTCATCGCCTGCCGCCCACCACCCGCAGCTACGTGCTCGACGGCGGCACCCTGGGCAACGTCCACTTCGTCGCCATCCCCTTCAACGCCGCCCACAAGGCCGGCGCGCTGGTGCTGGCCAACTTCCTGCTCTCGCCGCAGGCCCAGGCCCGCAAGCAGTCGCTCGACGGCTGGGGAGACGCCACGGTGCTGGCCATGGAGGCGCTGAGCCCCGATCAGCGCGCGGCCCTTGCCGACGATGCCGACAACCCCGCGCGTCTGCCGGCCGGCGCCCTGTCCCGGACGCTCGCCGAGCCGCATCCCAGCTGGACGCCGCGACTCGAGGCGGCCTGGCAGGCCCGCTACGGCGCCCGATGAGCGGCCACTTCGCCTGGACCCGGCTGGCCCGCTGGCTGACCGTCGGCCTGATCGGCCTGCCGGTCGTCGCCGGGCTGGCCGGCGTGATCGCACCGGCCTTCGGCTGGCTGCCGGCCCTCGGCGGTACCTCGCTGTCCCTGGCGCCCTGGCAGGCGCTCGCCCGGGTGCCCGGGCTGGCCGAGATGATCCGCCTGAGCGCGGTCACCGGGCTGGCCAGCACCCTGCTGTCGCTGGCCGGCGTGGTGCTGCTGCTCGGCGCCTGCCTGCAGACCCGGGTCATGGGGATGGTTCGCCGGCTGCTCTCGCCGCTGCTCGCGATACCGCATGCCGCCGCCGCCATCGGCCTGGCCTTCCTGCTCGCCCCGTCGGGGCTGGCCAGCCGGATGATGTCTCCCTGGCTCAGCGGCTGGCAGTACCCGCCGGACTACCTGTTTCCCCACGACCCCGGCGGGCTGGCGCTGATCCTCGGCCTGACGATCAAGGAGGTGCCCTTCCTGCTGCTGATGAGCCTGGCCGCCCTGCCGCAATGCCAGGCCGATGCGCGCCTGCGCGTCGCCCGCGGGCTCGGCTACCGTCCCGCAGCGGCCTTCTTCAAGGCCGTGCTGCCGGGGCTGTATCCGCTGCTGCGCCTGCCGATCTACGCGGTGATCGCCTTCGCCACCGCCACGGTGGATGTCGCGCTGATTCTCGGGCCGTCGACGCCGCCGCCGCTGTCGGTGATGGTGCTGCGCTGGTTCCACGACCCGGACCTGAGCCTGCGCTTCATGGCCTCCGCCGCTGCGCTGACCCAGCTCGGCGTGACCCTGGCGGCGCTGGCCGTCTGGCGGTTGCTGGAAGCAGCCGTAATCCGTCTATGGCGTGGCTGGCCGGCCAACGGGCAACGTTCCGCCGCCGAAGGACTCACGCGGGCGCTGGGTACGGGGCTGCCGGGCATTGCGCTGGCGCTGATGGCCGGCAGCCTGGCCGGACTGATGCTGTGGTCGCTGGCGGGATACTGGCGCTTCCCGGCCGTCATTCCGCCGCTGACCCTGGACAACTGGCGTGACGCCGCCGGCGCCTGGGGAGCGCCGCTGACCCGGACCATCATCATCGGCGCGGCGGCCACGGCCGTGTCACTGACGCTGGTGCTGGGCACGCTGGAGGCCGAGGAGCGACGCGGCGGACGCTGGCAGACCGCGTTGATCTATCTGCCGCTGCTGGTGCCCCAGAGCGCCTTCCTGTTCGGCCTGGTGCAGTGGCAGGCCGCCCATGGCCCGCCGCCGGGGCTCGGGGCGGTGATTGCCGGGCACACGCTCTTCGTGCTGCCCTATGTCTATCTGGTGCTCGCGGAAAGCTACCGGCGGCTCGACCCGCGCTGGTCGCACCTGGCACGGAGCCTGGGCGCCTCGCCGGGGCGGGTGTTCCGGCGGGTGCGTCTGCCGCTGCTCGCCATGCCGCTGATGAGCGCCGCCGCCGTGGGCTTCGCGGTCAGCATCGGCCAGTACCTGCCCACGCTGCTGCTGGGCGCCGGGCGGGTGGCGACCATCACCACCGAGGCGGTGAGCCTGGCCAGCGGCGGCGACCGCCGCCTGACCGCCGTGCACGCCCTGCTGCAACTGCTGCTGCCGGCCGTCGGCTTCGCCCTGGCGCTGGGCCTGCCGCGTCTGCTGTTCCGCCATCGCACCGGCCTGATGAGCCACTCATGACCGATCTGACCGACATCGCCCCCGCGCCGCTGCATCTCGAGCGGCTGACCATTCACCTGGCGAGGCGCACGCTGGTGACGCTCGACACCACCATCGCCCCCGGCGAGATCCTGACCGTGATGGGGCCCTCCGGCAGCGGCAAGTCGACCCTGCTGGCGGCCATCGCCGGCTTCCTCCCGGCGGCCTTCCGGCTGAGCGGCCATGTCCGGCTCGGCGAGACCCCGCTCGACGCCCTGCCGGCCGAGCGGCGCCGGGTCGGACTGCTGTTTCAGGACCCGCTGCTGTTTCCGCACCTCTCGGTCGGCGGCAACCTCGCCTTCGGCATGGCCCCCGGCGGCCGGCGCCGCGAGCGCCGTGCGCGTGTTGCCGAGGCGCTCGCCCGGGCCGGGCTGGCCGGTTACGCCGATCGCGACCCGGCCACCCTCTCGGGCGGCCAGAAGGCGCGGGTCGCGCTGCTGCGGGTGCTGCTCTCCGAGCCCCGGGCGATGCTGCTCGACGAGCCCTTCTCGAGTCTCGATGTCGCGTTGCGCGACGAGCTGCGCCGGCGGGTCGTCGCCGAGATCGCCCGGCGCGGCCTGCCGGCCCTGCTGGTGACCCACGATCCCGCCGACGCCGAGGCGGCCGGCGGGCGGATCGTCACGCTGGGCGAGGCCTGATCAGCCCAGGCGCTCGGCCAGCTCGTCGAGGGACGACACCGTCAGATCCGGCTCGCCGCCCCAGGTGTCGAACGGCGCCTCGGCACTGCGCCGCACCCAGGCGGCCCGCAGGCCGGCGTGCTTGGCGCCGATCACGTCGAAGGGATTGCACGACACCAGCCAGGTCTCGTGGGCCGGCGTCTCGAGCCGGTTGTGCAGAAAGGCGTAGACCGCCGGGTCGGGCTTGAAGCGCTTGACCTCCTCGACGCTGACGATGTCGTCGAACTGCCCGAGCACCCCGGCCTGATCGAGCAGCCCCTCGACCGCCCGGCGGCTGCCGTTGGAGAACGCTACCCGCTTGAGGTGCAGCTCGGCCATGCGCGACAGGGCCGGCGCCACGTCGTCGAAGGCCGGCAGCCGCCCGTAGACGCCCATCAGCCGCTCCTTGTCGGTCTCGCCGAGGCGTGTGCCCATCGCGCGATCGACGAATTCCAGGGCGTCACGGGTGCATTGCGAGAAGTCGGCGAAGGCGCCCATCAGGCCCCGCCGGAAGGCATATTCGAGCTGCTTGTCGCGCCAGCGCCGCGAGAATTCCTCGGCGCTGTCGCCCAGGTGCTGGTGCAGGGACTCCACCACACCGTGGGTGTCGATCAGGGTGCCGTATACATCGAATGCCAGAACTCGTTTCATGCCGTGCTTCCTGTCACTGCGTTCGTGTCGCTTCAGACTGGTCGCTTTGTCGACCCTCGACAAGTGGCCGTTGGCAATCGCACTTGGCCTGGCAAGGGGCGCCGGGGACAGGTCGTAGAGGGGGTCCTACGCCATGGATGGCGTAGGTAGCGCCCATGGAGGGGTTTACAGCGCCCCCTCGTAGACCTGTCGACGGCTCTGCCCCTGGCGATCACCGTAACGGCGACAGTCCTGACAAGTGCCCCTTGGCATATGACAAGCAAGGGGTAAACGCCGCACAATAGCCCCTCCTGATCGACGACTGGAATGAGAGACCCGCGATGGCGTTCAACGTGTATGTGGATGGGCAGGAAGGGACCACCGGCCTGCGCCTGCTCGACTATCTCGAGGCGCGCGACGATATCGAGCTGCTGCGCATCGACAGCGATCGGCGCAAGGATACCGCCGAGCGTGCCCGACTGCTCAACGCCGCCGACGTGGCCTTCCTGTGCCTGCCGGACGAGGCCTCGCGCCAGGCGGTCGAGCTGCTCGACAATCCCGATACCTGCCTGATCGATGCCAGCACCGCCTTTCGAACCGCCGAGGGCTGGACCTATGGCCTGCCCGAACTGGTTCCCGGCCAGCGCGAGGCCATCCGGCGCAGCAAGCGCATCGCCAACCCCGGCTGCCATGCCAGTGCCTTCATCCTGCTGGTGCGCCCGCTGATCGAGGCCGGCCTGCTGCCCGCCGACTACCCGCTGTCGGCCTTCTCGCTGACCGGCTACAGCGGCGGCGGCAAGAAGCTGATCGCCGAATACGAGGCCGCGGAACCCGGCCGCCATGCGGCCCCGCACCCCTATGCCATGACCCTGGCCCACAAGCACCTGCCGGAGATGCGCCTGCACGGCGGCCTCGCCCAGGCACCGGTCTTCACGCCCGTGGTGGGCCCCTTCCTCAAGGGGCTGGCGGTCACCGTGCCGCTGCATGTCGACCGCCTGGCCGCGGGCGCCGACGGTGCCGCGATCCACGACGCCTATACCCGCCACTATGCGGGCGAGCCCTTCGTCAACGTCATGCCCCTGGCCGACGAGGCCAGTCTCGACCACGGCTTCTTCGAGGTGCAGGGCGCCAACGACACCAACCGGGTCGACCTGTTCATCTACGGCGGCGAGGAACGCCTGGCGCTGGTCGCGCGGCTGGACAACCTGGGCAAGGGTGCGGCGGGCGCCGCGGTGCAGTGCATGAACATCCACCTCGGCCTGGACGAGGATACCGGCCTGACCGTCGGTTGACGCGGCGACCGCTGCCCGAAACGACGCTGCCCACCCCGGCCGGGGTGGGCAGCGTCACGCTCCACCGGCAACACCGGGTCAGTCGGCCAGACGCTGCAGGGCGAAGGCGGCGATCGCGGTATCCTGAACCCCCGTGCCGGTCAGGTCGCAGACGGTGATGCTGGCATCCGAGACCCGCAGGCGCTGGTTCTCGGCGATCACCTGGCCCAGCTCGTAGACCTTGAACGGCGCGCTGGCCTCCGTTTCGCCGGCCTTGACGAAGGCCTTGAGCTCGCCGTTGGTCCGGCTCTGCGCGCGGGTGTCGCAGACGAAGGCGTCGGCACGGATCATCACTTCCTCGTCGAGTTCGCGCTTTTCCGGGCTGTCGGAGCCCATCGCCGTGACATGCACCCCCTCGGGCAGGTCCTGGGCGGTAAGGATCGGCTCCCGGGCGGGCGTGGTGGTGATGATGATGTCGGCCTGCGCACAGGCGTCCCTGACCGAGTCGTGGACGTTGACGCTCAGCCCCTGCGCGCGCATGCGCTCGGCATAGGCCTCGGCGGACTCGCGGTGCCGCGCCCAGACATCGACGGTATCGATGTCACGGACCAGCTGCAGCGCCCGCACCTGCAGCTCGGCCTGTTCGCCGGCGCCCAGCACGGCGACCCGGCGGCTGGCCTCGCGCGACAGGTGCTTGGCGGCGATCGCGCCGGCCAGTGCGGTGCGCAGGGCGGTCAGGTAGCCCTCGTCGAAGAGCACCGCATCCACCAGCCCGGTCCTGGCGGAAAACACCATCATCAGCCCGTTGAGGCTCGGCAGGCCGATCTTGGGATTGTCGAAGAAGCCGGGGCTGACCTTGATGGCGAAGCGCTCGGCACCACGGATGTGCGCCGTCTTGACGTCCACCTCGCCGTTGGCCTCCTCGATCGCCATCGACAGGATCGGCGGCTGCACCACCTCGCCGCGCCCCAGGGCGGCGAAGCCGGCCTCCACGGCCGCCAGGGCCTCCCGGTCGAGCCTGACCGCGGCCTCGATGTCATCGCGCTGATAGAGCTCCATGGCACTCCTCCTCCATTGATGGTTGGCACGCTGGCTTGAAGCCTGCCCCGCAAAAGGCCAGCATCGTCAGCGAGGTTTGGCAAGCGCACGGGCCCGGTCGACGGTTTCCAGCGCCACGCCGTTGCCCGAGACGATCAGCGCCACGGTCTGGCCGCGCACGTCCAGGCCATGCTCGTCGATGGCCGCCAGCCCTACCGCCGCGGCACCTTCCACCAGCATCTTCTCGTCGGCCAGCAGGTCCACCATGGCCCGGGCGATGGCGACCTCGGAAACCTGATAGTGATCGTCCATGACGTCTCGCACCAGCGCCAAGGTGCAGCGGTTGTCCAGACCGATACCGCCACCCAGCGAATCGCCGAGGCTCTCGACTTCCTCGACATCGACCGGATGCCCGGCCTTGAGGCTCTCCCACATCGCCGCCCCCTGACTGAGGCTGACACCGGTGACCCGGGTGGCCGGACGAATGCCCTTGATCGCGGCGCCGATGCCGCCCAGCAGCCCGCCGCCGGACAGGCCGACGATCACGCGATCCAGGTCGGGCTGATCCTCGAGCAGCTCCAGGCCGATGGTGCCCTGGCCGCTGGCGATCAGCGGGTCGTCGAAGGGCGGGATCAGCGTCATGCCCTCCTCGTCGACCAGCCGTGCCACCTCGCCGAAGGCTTCATCCTGGCTCCGGCCGACACGCCTGACCTCGGCGCCCAGCGCCTCGATGGCCCGCACCTTGTTGTCGGGTACCAGGTTCGACAGGCAGATGATCGCCGGCACGCCCAGCTTTGATGCCGCCAGCGCCACGGCACGCCCGTGGTTGCCGGTGGAGGCGGTGGTCACACCGCGCGACAGCGCCTCGGCGCCGTCCCGCTCGAGCAGGGCGCGGATCATGTTGGTCGCCCCACGCAGCTTGAAGGCCCCGCTGGGCTGGCAGTTTTCCAGCTTGAGAAAGACCTCGGCATCGAAACGCCGCGACAGGGCCTGAGAGCGGATCAGCGGGGTGCGCGTCACCTGCCCGGCAATGCGTGCCCGGGCCTGATAGAGCGAGGCCAGGGTGACGCCATGCGTCGGCTGCGTCATCGTTGACTCCTTGTTGAACGGCATGTGCCAGACAGGACGACGCCGCAAGGGGCTTGCGGCGTCGTCATCAACATCAGCGTATCAGTCGTCGGGGGATCGATCAGGCCCCGTCGCCCAGATCGCCGGACTTGGTCAGCTCGTCGGCGACCTTGTCCACGGCACGCCTGGCGCGGGCGACGATCTCGTCGACATCGTCACGGGTGGCGACCAGCGGCGGCGCGAAGCCGAGGATGTCGCCCTGCGGCATGGCACGGGCGATCAGGTTCTCCTCCAGGGCGGCGGCGCTGATGCGCGCCCCGACCTTCAGGGCCGGATCGAAGTGGGCGCGCTTGGCGGCCGCGGGCGAAAACTCCAGTGCCGCGAGCATGCCGACGCCACGCACGTTGCCGACGATCGGGTGCTCGCCGAAGGCGTCCTGCATCTTCTGCTGCAGGTAGGCGCCGGTCTCGGCGGCATTCTGGGTCAGCCCTTCGCGCTCGATGATCTCCAGGTTGGCCAGGCCGGCGGCACAGCCCAGCGCATGGCCGGAGTAGGTCCAGCCGTGGCCGATCGGGCCGAACTCGCCGGTGCCGTGCTCGAGCACCTGCCAGACCTTGTCGCCGACGATCACGCCGGAGAGCGGCTGATAGGCACTGGTCAGGCCCTTGGCGATGGTGATCAGGTCCGGCTTGATGCCGTACTGATGGCTGCCGAAGTTGCTGCCGATGCGACCGAAGCCACAGACCACCTCGTCGGCGATCAGCAGCACGTCGTACTTGGACAGCACGGTCTGGATCTCGTCCCAGTAGCCTTCCGGCGGCGGAACGATGCCCCCGGTGCCCAGCACCGGCTCGCCGATGAAGGCGGCGACGGTATCCGGCCCCTCGGCCAGGATCAGCTCCTCAAGCTTGGCGGCGCAATGCTTGGAGAATTCGCGCTCGCTCATGCCTTCCAGTTCGGGGGCACGATGGTAGTAGTACGGCGCCTCGGTGTGCAGGATGCCGGTCATCGGCAGGTCGAACTGATCGTGGAATGCCTTGAGGCCGGTCAGCGAACCGGTGGCCAGGCCGGAGCCGTGGTAGCCGCGCATCCGCGAGATGACCTTCTTCTTCTGCGGGCGGCCCAGCACGTTGTTGTAGTAACGCACGATCTTCAGCTGGGTCTCGTTGGCATCGCTGCCGCCGAGGCCGTAGTAGACCTTGGACATGCCCGGGCCGGCCAGCTCGAGGATCTTCTCGGACAGCGCGATCTGAGGCTCGTTGGAGTGCCCCACGTAGGTGTGGTAGTAGGCCAGCTCCAGCGCCTGCTTGTAGATGGCCTCGGCCACTTCGGTGCGGCCGTAGCCGATGTTGACGCAGTAAAGGCCGGCAAAGCCGTCGATGAACTCGCGGCCGTCCTTGTCGACGATGTTGATGCCCTTGCCACCGGTGATCACGCGACCCGGCGCATTGCCGTGGGCGAAGTCACGCAGGTGCGTGGATGCGTGGAAGGTGACCTTGCGATCGCGGTCGATCAGATCCTGATGGGTGGTCATGGCACTCTCCTGTGAAAATCAAAGTAAACGTCTTGCGTCGTTAAAAACGCGAAATACTCAAGCGCTCGGTATGTCAGGCCGCCTTGTTTCTGCCAGCAAGGCAAAACCGAGCGAGCGACGGCCACGGCAGGCGAGCCGACGGCGCGACAGCGCAGTGGACATCTCGTCCATGAGCATGGCGCGTCGGCGGCTCAACACCGCCT
The DNA here is from genome assembly GCF_020148005.1 of Modicisalibacter tunisiensis. Classification (GTDB taxonomy): domain Bacteria; phylum Pseudomonadota; class Gammaproteobacteria; order Pseudomonadales; family Halomonadaceae; genus Modicisalibacter; species Modicisalibacter tunisiensis. The sequence goes on from NZ_JAGXFD010000002.1 coordinate 263,549, forward strand.
GGCCGAGCGCAGCCGGTTTTTCAGCTCCCTGAGACGGAACCGAGCCCGCCGAGGCAGTAGTACTTCGTCTCGAGATACTCCTCGATCCCCGCGGTGCCGCCCTCGCGGCCCAGGCCCGACTGCTTGACCCCGCCGAAGGGGATGGGCGGCCCGGTCATCTTCACGGTGTTGATCGCCACCATGCCGTTCTTCAGCGCGCGCATGATCTTCCAGATGCGCCGGATGTCATGGGTGAAGATGTAGGCGGAAAGCCCGTACTCGGTGTCGTTGGCCATCTCGATGACCTCGTCATCGGTGCTGTAGCGGGTGATGCCCGCCACCGGCGCGAAGTTCTCCTCGCGCCAGACCTTCATGTCCGCCGTGACCTCGGTCAGCAGGACGGGCATGAAGAAGTTCTCGCCCGGCGCGGCCGACTGGTCGCCGTGGACCAGCGTGGCGCCCCGGGACAGCGCGTCGTCGACGATCGCCGCGGCCTTGTCCACCGCACGGCGATGAATCAGCGGCCCCAGGTCGACCTCGCCGTCCAGGCCGTTGCCGACGGTGAAGGCCTGCATGCGCTCGGCGAAGTGCGCCACGAATTCGTCGTGCACGGACTCGTGAACCAGGATGCGGTTGGCGGCCAGGCAGTCCTGTCCGGCGGTCTGGAACTTGGCCGCCACGGCGGCGTAGGCCGCTTCCTTGGGATCGACGTCCGGGCCGACGATGAACGGCGCATTGCCGCCCAGCTCCAGCGAGACGCGCTTGACGGTACCGGCGCTCTGTTCGAGCAGCAGGCGGCCGACCGGCGTGGAGCCGGTGAACGACAGCGCCTTGACCCGCTCCTCCTTGCAGAGGACCTCGGAGACCATCGGTGCATCGCCGAGCACCACGTTGAACACCCCGGCCGGGATGCCGGCGCGCTCGGCCAGCTCGGCCAGCGCCAGGGCGGAGAACGGCGTCTCGCCGGCCGGCTTGACGACCACCGTGCAGCCCGCCGCCATGGCCGCGGCGGCCTTGCGGGTGATCATCGCCAGCGGGAAGTTCCACGGCGTGATCAGCGCGGCCACGCCCACCGGCTCCTTGAGGGTACCCAGGGCAGCATTGGGGATATGGCTGGGGATGGTCTGGCCGAAGGTGCGCTTGCCCTCCTCGGCGAACCAGCGGATGAAGCTCGCTCCGTACTCCACCTCGCCGCGCGCATCGGGCAACGGCTTGCCCTGCTCGCGGGTCATGATGTAAGCGAGATCCTCGCGATGGGCCTGCAGCAGGTCGTACCAGGCCAGCAGCCGCTCGCAGCGCTCGTCGGCGCGCAGCGCCCGCCACTGCACGAAGGCGGCATCCGCGGCGTCCACGGCGGCGCGGATCTGCTCCGGCTCGAGCAGCGGAATGTGGCCCAGCGTCTCGTTGGTCGCCGGGTCGATCACGGCCTCTTCGCGACCCGCGTCGCCATGGGTCCACTTGCCATCGATATAGGCGTACTGACGAAACAGGCGGGGATCGTCGAGTTTCATCCTGCACCTCCGCAGAAACGGAAAAACGGGTTCCGGGTATTGCTACCCGCTTGCTGCCCAGAGTAAGGGAGGCGGCGCTCGACGTGTTTCTGTTAGCCAGGGGGGAAAGGCGGGATTTTTTTGGAGATGTGGGGAAGAGTTGAGGTTTTTTCTCGCCGGCTCAGGAAAGCCGGCCGCTGAACAGCTCCAGGCTCCGTCCCCGGTGGCAACACACCAGGTTGAGCTCACAGGCCCGCGCCACCTCGACCGCCAGGGCAGACGGCAGCGACAGCGTGGCCAGGGTGGGAATGTGCGCGCGCACGGTCTTCTGCACCAGCTCCAGGCTGCAGCGGCTGGACACCAGCACCGCCTCGGGCGGGGTGCCGTTCAGCAGGCTCTCGCCGATCACCCGATCGAGGGCGTTGTGGCGGCCGATATCCTGCCCCTGCGTCATGACCTCGCCCCGGGCATCCAGCCCCAGGGCGGTGTGCTGGCCCCGGCAATGCCGTGCCTCGAGCGCCGCCAGCCCCTGGCGCAGGGCCTCGCCGGATAGTACCGGGTGCGGCGGCAGACGGGTCAGCCCGGCCATCACCTCGGCCTCCTCGAGGGCACCGCAGGCACCGCAGCTGGAGACCGAGGCCTCGCACGGGGCGCGCCGTGCCGCCTGTCGCGCCAGCCGCGCCGGGACCCCCAGGCGCACCCGCAGGCCATGGCGCAGCCGCGAGACCGTGATGTCCGCGACCTGATCGCGACGGGTGATCCAGCCGGCGGTAAAGGCGTGACCGATCGCCAGCGGCTCGAGCGACTCGGGGGTGGCCAGCAGCGTGGCCACCGCCTCGTCGTTGAGCGCCAGGGTGATGGGCATTTCACGGGGGCCGTCGAGATCGCGCAACGGTCGATCGCGCCGGTCGGTGTACTCCTCGACCGGCGCCGGGGAGACAGGCGGCATGTTCATGGGCATAGCGTAATCACCCCGGCGAGCGACGCCAAGTCGCCGCCGGTCGATCGCGGCGCCACGAACTCAGTCGGCATCGATGGTGAGGGGCGGCGCTTCATCCTTGACGGTCTTGGTGACGATATAGGTGAAGTAGCGCTCGATGCCCAGATCGGACATCAGCCAGTGGTCGATCAGGCGCTGGTAGGCGTCGACGGTGTCCGCCTCCACCTTGACCAGGTAGTCGACGCCGCCGCCCACCGCGACGCACTCGGTGACCAGCGGCTCCTCGCGCATGGCCTTCTCGAAGCGCTGGAAGCTCTCGGCATTGTGGGCCTTGAGCTCGATCTGCACCCACACCGGGGTGCGCCTGAGGAGCACGCGCGGGTTGATGCGTGCCGAGTAGCCCTCGATGACACCGGCCTTCTCGAGCCGGCGCACCCGCTCCCAGCAGGGGCTGACCGACAGATTGATCGCTTCGGCCAGGCGCGACTTGGTGATGCGGCCGTCCCTGGCCAGGATGTCGAGGATCTTGAGGTCGTATCGGTCGAGCTTCATGCCGGTCCACTGTCGGGCCGGCCGCCGCCATCGGCGGCCGGGACGCTTGCCTGGGCTGGGTTCAGCCGTCGAGAGAGTCCACCACCTCGGCGATCACCGCGATGGTGTCGCCCATGTTGACCTGCGCCGGGAAGCGCCGGGCCACCAGCAGGCCGTCGCGCTCGGCGCGATAGGTCACGGGCTCGGCGCCGGTACGGGTCATGTCGTAGACGCGGGCGATGACCTGTCCCGTCTCCACCCGGTCGCCCAGGCTCACGGTGAGCTCGAGCAGCCCGGTGTGCTCGCTCTGCACGTAGCAGGAGGCATCGGGCATGTCGACGTAGACCTGCGGCTCGGCAGGCGTTTCCAGCTCGCCGTCGACCAGACCATAGTGGATCAGGAAGTTGCGCACGCCGCGCTCGGTGATCGCCATGCGCTCCGGCGTGGTGGTACCGCCGCCGCCGAGCTCGGTGGCGACGAAGATCTTGCCCTGGCTTTCCACCGCCGTGTCGTACAGCTTGGCGGCATCCAGCTCGAACATCATCATCGCCGTGGGGGCACCGAAGGCCTTGGCACCGGCCAGCGCCTGGCGCTGCTGGTCCTTGTCCTCCAGGTGGTGCGACGCGGCGAACGGCACGATGTCCAGGGTTCGGCCGCCGGAGTGCAGATCCAGCGCCACATCGATCATCGGCACCAGATAGCGCGTGAAGTAGTCGGCGATCTGCTCGGTGACACTGCCGTCCGGGTTGCCGGGGAAGCTGCGGTTGAGGTTGCCGCCGTCCATCGGCGAGGTCCGGCGACCGGCCTGAGCCGCCGGCACGTTCATCATCGGCACGATGATCACCCGGCCGTGCACGTCCTCGGCCCTGAGCGTGCCGGCCAGCTTCATCAGCGCGGTGATGCCCTCGTACTCGTCGCCGTGATTGCCCCCGGTGAGCAGCGCCGTGGGGCCCTCGCCGTTGGCGACCACGGTGATCGGGATCATCACCGCGCCCCAGGCCGACTCGTCGTTGGAGATCGGCAGCTTGAGAAAACCATGCTGGACACCGTCGGCCTCGAAGTCGACGGTCGCGGAGATCGGACTCGGCCGCAGGTCGCGGGCTCGCTGGGTCATGATGCCACTCCTTGCTTGACGAACAGCGGACTTACTTGACGAACAGCTGGCGCGGGAAGTTGGCCAGCGGTTCGGCGCCGTTTTCGGTGATCAGGATGCTTTCGGTGATCTCGAGGCCCCAGTCGTCCATCCACATGCCGGGCATGAAGTGGAAGGTCATGCCCGGTTGGAGAATCGTCTCGTCGGAGGGACGCAGGCTCATGGTCCGCTCGCCCCAGTCCGGCGGATAGCTGATGCCGATCGGATAGCCGCAGCGCGCGCCGCCGCGGTCGAAGCCGTACTTGTCCATCGCGGCGCCCAGCGCCATGGCGATGTCGGCGCAGCGATTGCCCGGCTTCGCCACGGCCAGGCCGTTCTCGATGCCCTCGAGCAGGGCCGACTCGCCGCGCACGAACTCCTTGGGCGGCTTGCCGAGGAACACGGTACGCGACAACGGCGCATGATAGCGCTTGAAGCAGCCGGCGATCTCGAAGAAGGTCCCCTCGCCCTCGCGGAACGGCGTGTCGTCCCAGGTGAGGTGCGGTGCCGCGGCATCGGAGCCGGTCGGCAGCAGCGGCACGATCGCCGGATAGTCGCCGCCGTACACCTTGCCGTCGGCATCGGTCCAGCCCTCGATGCCCACGCGGTAGATCTCCGAGACCAGCTTGCTCTTGGCCAGCCCCGGCTCGATCATCTCGAGGATCCGCGAATGCATGCCCTCGACGATGCGCGCCGCGACGCGCATGTACTCGATTTCCTGGGACGACTTGATCGCCCGGCACCAGTTGACCAGCGAATTGGCGTCCTGGAAGCGGGCGTGCGGCAATTCACGGGTCAGGCTGGCGTAGGCCTTGGCGGAGAAGTAGTAGTTGTCCATCTCCACGCCGACGGCGCCTTCGTGCCAGCCGCGATCGGGCATGATCGACTGGGCCAGGTACTCCATCGGGTGCATGTCCGGATTCTGGACGTAGTAATCCGGATAGTAGGTGATGTTCTCGGGGTCCATCCAGCAGGTACGCAGCGCCCCGTTGCTGTCCTGCCGTCGCCCGTACCACACCGGCTCGCCCTCGAGTCCGAGCAGCACGCACTGATGCACGTAGAACGACCAGCCGTCGTAGCCGGTCAACCAGGCCATGTTGGAGGGGTCGCTGATGATCATCACGTCGATGCCGCGGCTGGCCATCGACTGACGCACCTTCCAGAGGCGCTGGGCATATTCCTCACGGGTGAAAGGCAGGGAAACCTGGATCATGTGCCTCGTTCCAAAACACGAAATCGCCAGAACCGACCCTCCGGCGGGAGTACGGGGGTGTCGGGCCGTCAAGGGGACGCTGAAACAGCTGTTTGGCAACCCACATTGTCATGACAACGGGACCTTGAAATCATGACAATTACCTGCCAATGTCCTGCCGCTGATACTAGCACCAACGTAGAGCCAGCCGTCAAAGGCTTTATTGAATCATGACAATTGATCTGACGCCCTACCTGTCATCACAGGGTCCGAAGTACCTGGCCATCGCCCGGGCGCTGTCCGAGGCGATCCGCCAGGGCGAGCTGACCCCCGGCACGCGGCTGCCCCCGCACCGGCAGCTGGCCGATGCCCTGGGCGTCAGCGTCCAGACCGTCTCGCGCGCCTATGCCCAGGCCGAGAAGATGGGGCTGGTCCAGGCCCGGGTGGGCAGCGGCACCTGGATCAACACCCTCGACGACAATCGCGAGGCGGAATACCTGCGCACCGGCGAGCCGCGCACCGAATCCGCGCTGATCGACCTGTCGATCGCCCACCCGGTCTGCCCGCCGACTCACCACCTGCGCTTTCGCGAGACGCTCGCCGCCCTCGCCGAACAGGCCTCGCCGGAGGTGATCTCCGCCAGCCGACCGATCGCCGGGCTGTCCTACCAGCGCGAGCGCGCCGGGTACTGGCTGCGCGACCGGCTGGGCGTGCCCGGCGACGTGGAGGAACGCATTCTCTGCAACGGCGCCTCCCACGGGCTGATGCTGGCCATCGCCACCGTGGTCCAGCATGGCGACCTGGTGCTGACCGAGGCCCTGACCGACCACGGCCTGATCGCCCTGTCGCGGACCCTGGGCTTTCAGCTGCGCGGGGTCGCCATCGACGACGAGGGCGTGATGCCCGACGCCCTCGATACCGCCTGCCGTCGCTTCCGCCCGCGGGCCGTGTGCCTGACGCCGACTCAGCTCAACCCCACCGGCGCGACCCTGAGCGAAGCGCGCCGCGACGCCATCGCCGAGGTGCTGAGCCGTCACGGCGTGTGGTTGATCGAGGATGACGTCCACGCCCTTCTCGAGTCGCCGGGCCTGACACCGCTGACGGCCCGGCTGCCGCGCCAGAGCTTTCATGTCACCAGCCTCACCAAGGCCACCGTGCCGGGGCTGCGCGCCGGCTATCTCACGGTGCCCCGGGGCCAGCTGCATCACGCCCTGCCCCGCCTGCGCGCCACCACCTGGATGGCCACCCCGCTGATTCTCGAGATCGCCGATGCCTGGCTGGCCGACGGCACCGTCGAGGCACTGGCCGGCGAGCAGCGCGAGCTGCTCGCCGAGCGCCAGCAGCTCGCGGCACGGCGGCTCGACGGTCACGTCTTCGCCTCGCGCGCATCAAGCCTGCACGTCTGGCTGACCCTGCCCGATGCCTGGCGGGCGGAGGAGCTGCGCCAGCAGGCCGAGCAGGAAGGCGTGGCGATCACCGCCTCGCAGCCGTTCATGGTCGAACAGACCCCCGCCCCGCGGCGTGTGCGCCTGAGCCTGGGCGCCGAGCCCGACCCGGAGCGCCTCGACCGCGGCCTGGAGCTGGTCGCCCGCTTGCTCAACGAGGCGCCGCCGCCCATGCTGGAGATCGTCTACTGAGTTGCCGGACACCGGCGGACACGGCAAGGAGAGAACAGAGGATGCGCGTACTGGTTCACATCGACGAGGCCGACACCTGGCGCGAGGCGCTGGCCCGCCGCCTGCCCGACGCCGAGATCGTCACCAGCGACGACCCCGGCGACGCCCCCGCCGACTACCTGGCGGTGTGGAAGCCGCCCGCCTCGCTGTTCGAGGGCCAGACGCGCCTCAAGGGCATCATCAACCTGGGCGCCGGTGTCGATGCGCTGCTCGCCAACCCGGGCCTGCCCCGCGACGTGCCCGTCGTCAAGCTGCGCGATGCCGGCATGGCACCGCTGATGGCCGACTATGTGCGCTTCGGGGTGGTCTATTTCCAGCGCGACTTCGACCGCTACTTCGCCCAGCAGGGCCACGCCACCTGGCATGAACAGCCGCTGACCGACAAGGCCGACTGGCCGGTGGGCGTGCTGGGCCTGGGCGCGATCGGCGCCCACGTTGCCCGGGTGCTGGCCGACGACGGCTTTCCGGTGCACGGCTGGAGCCGCTCGGCCAGGTCGCTCGACGGCGTGACCTGCCACCACGGCGAGGCCGGCCTGCCCGAGCTGCTGGGCCGCGTGCGCACCCTGGTCACCCTGCTGCCCGACACCGACAGCACCCGTGGCCTCATCGACGCGAAGACGCTGTCGCGGCTGCCCGAGGGCGCGACGCTGATCAATCCCGGGCGCGGCAGCCTGATCGACACGGCGGCGCTGCTCGATGCCCTCGGCCCCGGCGAGCAGGAGGGCCATCTGCGCGGTGCCCTGCTCGACGCCTTCACCGAGGAGCCCCTGCCCCGCGACAATCCGCTGTGGGCCCACCCGCGCGTGCGCATCACCCCGCACATGGCCGCGCCGACCCCGGTACGCGACGCCGCCGACCAGGTCGCCGAGCTGATCCGCGCGCTGGACAACGGCGAGGACGTCGAGACCATCGATCCCCGGGCCGGCTATTGAAGGCGCCCTACAATGGCTCCCGGGTCACCTCCAGCACACGGCCATCCACCGTGCGCTGGAGCTTGTCCTCGATCTCCTGACACAGTGCCTCCACCCGGCGGCCGTCGATACCGGCCACCACGAAGGTCCATTCGCTCGTCTCCAGGCGATCGAGGGCGCCGCTTTCACACACCGCCACCGCGGGGTTGCGCCCGAAACGCTCGTGCAGGCCGCCCATGCGCTGGCGCTTTTCCTTGAGTGAGCGACAGCCCGGCAACGACATCTCGACGGTCATCACGACGATGTGCATGACGCCTCCGTGTATCGGGCATCCCCGGGTCCGCCCGCGATCAGTGCACGACATCCTCGTAGATCAGCCGCGTCGCCGCGAAGCGATTGAGCAGCCGGTGGACCAGATAGGCCGCCAGCAGGGCCGCGAGCATGCCCACGCAGATCGAGCTGACGCGATAGAGGGCACTGTAGACCAGGTCCTGGCCGGGAGACAGGTACTGGCCGAACAGGATGCCCACCGTGGTCATGCCGCCGAAGCCCGCCCCCGAACCCACTCCCTCCTTGAGGTGCTCGCGGGCGAACAGCATCACGCCGATCCACAGCGGCAGCACGACCAGCCACAGGTTGCCGGAGTGGTTGTAGAGGACCAGCTGCACCAGCAGGCCGTAGCTGCAGCCCAGCAGCACCCCGGTCGCGCGATGCCGGGCCGCCACCACCGCGCCCCGGAAGGTCAGCGGGAACAGGATCAGGATGGTCGCCACCTGGGCGGACAGCGAGTCGCGCAGGTCGAAGACCTGGAAGACCACGAACGACAGCGTCGCCACGCTGGCGCCGAGCAGGGTCTCGTGACGCTGGCGCGCCAGGGACTTATCGCGCCGCGGCGGCCGCCCCCGCGGTTCGGCATCGGGGATCAGCACGTAGGCCACCGCGGCCAGGGCGAGCGTCAGGCTGCTGGCGATCAGGTTGCTGGCCAGCAGGTCGTGCAGGTTGGTGGCAGGATAACTGGCGAAGTGGAACATCACGCTCAGGCTGACCACGCCCTGGGCGCCGAACAGGAACAGCGGCCCGCCGCTCATCAGACGGAAACGCCCGGCGAACAGGATGAAGGCCAGCCCCGTCATGATCACCGGCAGGTGGCCGAACAGCCCGGCGATCAGCGCCACCTCCACGGTGTTGATCAGCGCACTGCCCAGGAACTGGCGAATCACGTGGCCGTTGAGCGTCGGCACCAGGGCCAGCAGCAGCATGGGATAGACGGTGAAGAAGACCCCGTAGTGCCAGTCGAACAGGCTGGAGACGACGAAGCCCAGGGTGCTGCCGAAGGCGACGCGCAGGCACTGGCGAACGTCATTGGTGTCGAGTTCCTTGAGGGGATGCACCGGCCCTGGCCGCCGCTTCCCGTTGCTCGGCCTCCCTCGACCGTTCACGAACCGGAGCATCGCGCGCCTCAATAGATGTAGTGCAGCAGGCTGATCAGATCGATCTGCAGGCGCCCCAGGGCATCCAGCAACGAATTGTCGCTCGGGTAGAGCTGCACCGTGGCCAGCGCGCCCGTCGGCGACACGCCCGGCGGCGCCTCGTCGAGGGCGACATGGAGGCGCATGCGCTGGGCATTGCGCACCCAGCGATCCGATTCGGTCGGGTCGGCCAGCTGACCATCCGCCCGCAGCTGGCCATTGCGGACCCCGCTGTCCAGGCTGGTCACGTGGCCCTTGAACACCTCGCCGGGCCAGCCATCGAAGACCACGGCGGCCGGCGTGCCGACATCGACATAACGCAGGCTCTTCTCGCGGAAGTCGGCCACCAGGTCCGGGGTGTCGGCCACCAGCGCCAGCACCGCGCTGCCGGCCGCCGCATAGCTGCCCGCCTCGAGCTGCAGGTTGCTGACGGTGCCGGCGATGTCGGCACGCACCCGGGTGTACTCCCGGTCGAGCTTCGCCCGGGCCAGGGCATTACGGGCCTGACGCAGGCGCAGGTTGTCGTCCCCCGACTGGCCACGTTCCACCTCGAGCCGATGCAGGGTCGAGCGGGCGGCCTCGACCCGGGCCCGGGCCGCCTGGTAGCGGGCCAGCGTCGTGTCGCGCCGCTGGCGGGCCACCTGGTTGCGCTTGACCAGATCCTCGTAACGCTTGACGTCACGCGCGAGATTCCCGGCATCGGCCCGCGCCGCGGCGAGGTTAGCCCGCGCCGCGGCGATGCGCGCATCGAGCTGGGCATTCTCGCGCCGGGCCTGCTCGAGGGCCAGCGTCGCCTTTTCCACCGCCAGGCGGTAGCGGGCCGGATCGATGCGAAACAGCACCTCGCCGGCCTCGACATGCCGATTGTTGGCCACCTCGACCGCCGCCACCTGCCCTGACACCCGGGGAGCGACGCTCACCACCTGACGGATCAGGCGCGCCTGGGGCGTCAGTGGCATGTGCAGATCGGCCAGCAGGAAATAGCCGAACAGCAGGACAAAGGCCGTCAGCGCGACCTGGACCCAGCGGGCAAAGCGTTGTTCCGGTGTCATGGCTCTCTCTTGTGGACGACGTCAGGCAGGGGCGTGATCGATTCGCCCGGCGCGAGGGTCGGGCAAGCCATGCCGGCAACGGGGCGACGCCGCGATCCTCGGGCCACGGGCCGGTGGGCGAACCGATCGATAATTAGCAGGCTGTCTATTTTGCCATTAAATTAGTATGCTAATCAATAGTCAGCAATGAAATCCACTCCCCGCCTGTCTTCCCCCGCCTCCCGGGCCGGCGAGCGCCTTGCCGACGCGGCCGCCACGTGATGTGCTAAGGTGCCGTCACACGCCCTTGCGGCGAGTCCATCCTGCGGATGCATGCCATGACCGATACGCCGACCGCCAGCCAGCCGACCGCCGCGGTGAAGAGCCCTGCCGCGCACGAGGCACCGATCATCCAGATCGACGGGCTCGACAAGACCTACGCCTCGGGCTACCAGGCCCTGAAGTCGATCGACCTCGAGATCCAGCGCGGCGAGATCTTCGCCCTGCTCGGTCCCAACGGCGCCGGCAAGACTACCCTGATCAGCATCATCTGCGGCCTGGTCAACCCCACCGGCGGCCGGGTGATAGCCGACGGCCACGACATCGTCCACGACTACCGCGCCGCCCGCGCGACCATCGGCCTGGTCCCCCAGGAGCTGACCTCGGAGGCCTTCGAGACGGTATGGAACACGGTCAGCTTCAGCCGCGGGCTGTTCGGCAAGCCCCCCGATCCCGCGCATATCGAACGGGTGCTCAGGGATCTGGCGCTGTGGGACAAGCGCAACAACAAGCTGATCACCCTCTCCGGCGGCATGAAGCGGCGCGTGCTCATCGCCAAGGCGCTGGCCCACGAGCCGCGTATCCTGTTTCTCGACGAGCCCACCGCCGGCGTGGACGTGGAGCTGCGGCGCGACATGTGGAACGTGGTGCGCCGGCTGCGCGAATCGGGAGTGACCATCATCCTCACCACCCACTACATCGAGGAAGCCGAGGAGATGGCCGACCGCATCGGCGTGATCAGCCACGGCGAGATCATCCTGGTCCGCGAGAAGCAGGCGCTGATGCGCCAGCTGGGTCGCAAGGAACTGATGCTCCAGCTCGCCACGCCCCTGGCCGCGCTGCCCGAGGCGCTCGCCGGACGGGGGCTGACCCTCGACGACGCGGGCCGGCAGCTGGTGTACACCTACGACGCCCAGCAGGACGCCACCGGCATTGCCGAGCTGCTGCGCGCCGTGGATGCCGCCGGGCTCGAGGTCACCGACCTGCAGACCCGGCAGAGTTCGCTGGAGGACATCTTCGTCGGCCTGGTCAAGGAGCACTGATGAACTGGTACGCCATTCGCACCATCTACCGTTTCGAGATGGCCCGGGCCCGGCGCACGCTGCTGCAGAGCATCGTCTCGCCGGTGCTCTCCACCTCGCTGTACTTCGTGGTCTTCGGCGGTGCGATCGGCTCGCGCATCACCCAGATCGACGGCGTCAGCTACGGGGCCTTCATCGTCCCCGGGCTGATCATGCTGATGCTGCTCACCCAGAGCGTCTCCAATGCCTCGTTCGCGATCTTCTTCCCCAAGTTCTCGGGGACCATCTACGAGCTGCTCTCGGCGCCGGTGTCGCACTTCGAGATCGTGCTCGGCTACGTCGGCGCGGCGGCCACCAAGTCGATCATCCTGGGGCTGCTGATCCTGGGCACGGCGAGCCTGTTCGTGCCGCTGACGATCGCCCATCCGCTGTGGATGGTCCTGTTCCTGGCACTGACGGCGGTCACCTTCAGCCTGCTCGGCTTCATCATCGGCATCTGGGCGGACAACTTCGAGAAGCTGCAGCTGGTACCGCTGCTGGTGATCACGCCGCTGACCTTCCTCGGCGGCACCTTCTACGCCATCGACATGCTGCCGCCGCTGTGGCAGACGGTGACCCTGGCCAACCCGGTGGTCTACCTGGTCAGCGGCTTCCGCTGGAGCTTCTTCGGCAGCGCCGACGTCAGCGTGGCCGCCAGCGTGGCGATGATCCTGCTGTTCCTGACGGCGTGCCTGGGGATCGTGGCGTGGATCTTCCGCACCGGCTACCGGATTCGCCCCTGAGCCTCTCCGATACGATACGAAGAGAAACCGGGCTACCCATGTGGATAGCCCGGACCAACGGCTCCTGACGGGCGGCGTCAATCCAGCAGGACGTTGAACTGCCTGAGCCATTCCGGGTGGGCCGGCCAGGCGGGCGCCGTGACCAGCTTGCCGCAGGTGACCGCCTGGTCGACGGCGATGTCGGCGTAGTCGCCACCGGCCAAGCGCACCTCGGGGGCGCAGGCCGGATAGGCCGAGACCCGGCATCCCTCCAGCGAGACCGCCGCGGCCAGCAGCTGGGCGCCATGGCAGATCGCCGCCACCGGCTTGTCGGCCTCCCGGAAGTGACGCACCACCTCGAGCACGCGCTCGTCGAGGCGCAGGTACTCAGGCGCGCGGCCGCCGGGGATCACCAGGGCGTCATACTCGGCGGGATCGCTCTCGGCAAAGGTGGCGTTGAGGGTAAAGGCGTGCCCGGGCTTCTCGCTGTAGGTCTGGTCGCCCTCGAAGTCATGGATCGCGGTCCTGACGCTGTCACCCTCGCGCTTGTCGGGGCAGATGGCATGCACCGTGTGCCCCATCGCCTGCAGCGCCTGGAACGGCACCATGATCTCGTAATCCTCGACGAAGTCCCCTGCAACCAACAGAATCCTGGCCATGTCGGTATCTCTCCTGATCTGTTTCCGGCTCCGGATCGGGCACTCACGGCTTTCCTGAACAGGGTAGCAGGGAACGCGCCCCCGGCCATGCCGGTCTTATTCCGGCACGCTTTGTTCTTTCTCGGTACGCTCTGCAGATGGAGATGATGCATGACGCTCCGTGCTTTCACCCGCCCGGTCCGGCTGGCTCTCGGCCTGGTCCTGTGGCTGGTTGCCGTATCCGCACTGGCCGCGGCCGAGCCTCATCCCTTTTCGGCAACCTACCGGCTGCATCTGGACGGCTGGCCGGATGTCACCATCCACCACCGGCTGAGCCGTGACGATGGCCAGTGGGAAAGCGCCATGCACGCGCAGATCGCCATCGCCGAAGGCAACGAGCGCGGCCGCTTTCGCGTCACCGACGACGGCCTCGATGCGCTGTTCTACCGCAGCGGCTATCGGCTGTTCGGCCTGGGCAAGGACTACCGCCTCGACGATCGCGAACTGGCCCCGCTGCCCGACCGTCAGACCGCCCTGGTGGCCCTGGCCCGCCAGGCGGCCACGGCAGCCTGCAACGGCGCCGAGGCCGCCCCCTGTACCCTGCGCTATCGCGATTACGACGGTACCGCGGTCACGCTGGCCTACCGGGTGCTCGACCACAACGAGGTGACCGTCGAGGGCCATCGCTACCCCAGCCTGAACGTCCTCACCTGGCGTTCCGACAAACCCGAGCGCCAGCTGCGCCTGCGCCTGACCCCCTCACTGCCGGGGCTGCTGCTGGGCGGCGACTACCGTCGCGACGGCAAGGTTCTGAGCACCCTGGAGCTGGCCCACCTGAGCCGTCAGGCGGCAGCCAATCAGTCCCGCTGATGGGGCATCAGCGATTGTCGTCACCGTCGCGCATCGCACTTTGCTAAGGTAGGGAGCCGTTCACGGCGGTGCTGCCCGTCCTGTCCCCACCCTGCCGAGGAGTGACGATGTTCTCCGGTCTGTTGCTGATCCTGCTGCCGCTGATTCTCGGGTATCTGGTGCCGGTGCGCCGCGAAACCGTGATGCAGGCCATCAACCGGGCGGTCAATGGCTCGATCTACGCCATCCTGGCCCTGATGGGGGTGAGCCTGACCGGCCTCGACGACCTCGGCGGCCAGCTGGCCCGCATGGGCGGTCAGGCGCTCGCGCTGTTCGCCGTCATCACCCCCGTCAACCTGCTGGCCCTCTATGCCCTGTCGCGGCGCAGCGTCCTGCACGCCGGCGACTCGCCGCGCCTCGCCGGGGCCCCGACCAGCAAGCTGGCGGCCATGGCCGGCTCGCTGGCGCTGGCCGGCGTGGTGATCGCGGGCATCCTCGCCGGGCTGGTACTCGCCCGGCTGGGCGTCGAGGGCACGGCGCAGCACGCCGAGATGCTGGCCGAATGGGTTCTCTACGCGCTGCTGGCGCTGATCGGCTGCCAGCTGCGCAACTCCGGCATGCCGCTGCGCCAGATCCTGCTCAACCGCCACGGCCTGGCCATCGCCCTGACCGTCGCCGCCAGTTCGCTGGCCGCCGGGCTGCTGGCCGCGCCGCTGCTCGACCTGCACTGGAACGAAGGACTGGCGATGGCGGCCGGCTTCGGCTGGTATTCGCTCTCCGGCATCCTCATCGGCGACCAGCTGGGCCCGGTGCTGGGCGGAGCGGCCTTCTTCAACGACCTGGCCCGCGAACTGACGGCCTTCCTGCTGATTCCGCTGGTGATCCACCGCGCCACCCCGCTGGCCATCGGCTACGGCGGCGCCACCTCCATGGACTTCACCCTGCCGGTCATCCAGCAGCACGGCGGCGTGGCCTGCGTGCCCATCGCCGTGGTCAGCGGCTTCCTGCTCTCGCTGCTCTCGCCGCCGCTGATCCTGTTCCTGCTGTCGTTGTAGGGCGCGCCGGCAGGCTCTGGAGACGAATACCTGCCCCTCGCCTGCGCATTTTCACGCAACACCCTGCGCGACGATGCGCAAAGATGGCAGGATAGCCGAGTCACCACCGCCATCCCGAGCCCTTCATGAAGCCCGAGTTCCCTTCGCCCGGATGCGCCCCGGCGCGTCAGGACGGCCGCCTTGCGCCCGGCGCCCTGCTGTCCCTGGGTGTCCTGCTGCTGGCCGGCGCCGTCGCCTACTGGCTGCTGAGCCATCCGCCGCGCGCCGGCCAGCGTGCCGCCCCGCCCGAGCCCGCACCACCGATGGTCAGTGTCGCGGGCGTCCAGCGCCGGGGCGTGGCACCGACCCTCGTCGCCTACGGCCGGGTCATCGCCGCCCGCGAGACCCGCGTGGCCAGCCGCGTCGCGGGTCAACTGGCCCGGTTCGCTCCCGGCGTCGAGCCGGGTCGTGTGGTCGAGGCCGGCGCGACGCTGGCCATCCTCGATGATGCCGACTACCGGCTGGCGGTCCAGCGCGCCGAGGCGGCACTGACCCGGGCCCGGGCCGACCTGGCGATCGAACGCGGCCAGCAGCTCCAGGCCCAGGCCGACTACCGCACCTACGGCCGCGAGCTGCCCGCCGAGCGCCGCGCCCTGGTCCTGCGCGAGCCGCAGCTCAAGGCCGCCCGGGCCGCCGTCTCGAGCGCCGAGGCCGACCTCGAGCAGGCGCGTCTCGAGCTGGCGCGGACCACCATCGCCGCGCCCTTCCGCGGCATGGTGCAGGAGCGCCTGGTGGGCGCCGGCAGCGCCATGGCGGCCAACACCGCCCTGCTCGGTCTGGTGGATGTCTCGCACTTCTGGGTGCGGGTCTCGCTGGAGAGCGACGCCCTGGACTGGCTGGAAACCGGCGACGGCATCGACAGCGGCTCGCTCGCCACCCTGGTGAGCGATGCCTGGCCGGCGGACCGGCAGCGCCGGGGGCGTGCCTTCTCGATCCTGCCCGGCCTGGCCGAGAACGGCCTGATGAGCCAGCTGCTGGTGCGGGTCGAGGACCCGCTGGCGCTCGACACGAAGGCGCCGGCCCTGCGTCTGGGCGACGTCGTCGAGGCCCGCTTCACCCCGCCCGGGCGTGACGACCTGATCGGCCTGCCGGTCGCCGCGTTGCACGAGGACGACCGGGTGTGGACGCTGGACGCCGGCAACCGGCTGCACATCGTCTCCGTCACGCCGTTCTATCGTGACCAGCGCCAGGTGCTGATCCGTGCCGACGGCGCCCCGCTCGGTGGTGCCGAGCGCGTGGTGGTCAGCCCGCTCGTCCGGCCCCGCGAGGGCATGGCGCTGCGCGTGGCCCCGACACCGGACGACACGTCGCCCGGCGGCGATGCCGACGACGGGGAGACGCCGCCATGACCCGGCACGGCCCCATCGCCTGGATGACCCGCCACGGCGTGGCTCCCAACCTGCTGATGCTGATCCTGCTGCTCGGCGGCCTGATGGCCAGCCTGACGATCAAGAAGGAAGTCTTTCCCGACTTCACCCTGGAAGCGGTCGACATCGAGGTGGCCTACCCGGGCGCCACGCCCGAGGAGGTCGAGCAGAGCCTGCTGCTGGCCATCGAGTCGGCGCTGGCGGATATCGACGGCATCGACGAGGTCACCGCCACCGCCAGCGAAGGCAGCGCCAGCGTGACCGCCGAGCTGCGCCCCGGGGCCGAGACCATGCGGGTCTATCAGGAGATCCAGCAGGCGGTGGACCGCATCCGCACCTTCCCCGAGGCCGCCGAGGCGCCCACCTTCAGCCTCGCCGGGCGCTCGCGGCAGGTGCTCGAGCTCAACCTGCACGGCCCCACCGATGCCCTGACCCTCCAGCGGCTGGCCGAACGCCTGCGCGAGCAACTGCTCGGCGAGACCGCGCTGGGCAAGATCGAGCTCGAGGGCAGTCGCGACCGCGAGATCCAGGTGCTGCTCGACCCGGCGGCGATGCGCCGCTACGGGCTCAGCCATGCCCAGCTGGCCGAGCGCATCGGCGCGGAGGCCCTCGACCTCGCCGGCGGCCGCCTGGACACCCGCGACGGCGAGTGGCTGGTCCGCTACCAGGGACGGCGCCGGAGTGCCGCGGACTTCGCCGAGCTGCCGGTGCTGTCGACGGCCGACGGCGGCGTGGTTCGCCTGGGCGACATCGCCCGCGTGCAGCCCGGGCTCGCCGAGGGCGATCGCGAGGTGCTGTTCAACGGCGAGCCGGGCATCTCGCTGCAGGTCTATCAGGTCGGCGACCAGACGCCGCTGGGCGTCTCGGCGATCGTGCGCGGCGAGCTCGACCGCCTGCGTGACGAACTGCCGGACGGCATCTCGCTGACCCCGGGCTGGGACAGCTCCACGATCTACCGCCAGCGCCTCGATCTGCTGCTCGGCAACGCCTGGCTGGGCCTCGCCATGGTGCTGGTGCTGATGGGGCTGTTCCTCGAGGCCCGCCTGGCGATGTGGGTGACGCTCGGCATCCCCACCGCCTTCCTCGGCGCCATGCTGTTCCTGCCCGGGCTCGGTGTGTCGATCAACATGATCTCGATGTTCGCCTTCATCATCGCCCTGGGCATCGTCGTCGACGACGCCATCATGGTCGGCGAGAACATCTACGCCCATCGCGAGAAGGGCCATTCGGTCTTCGAGGCGGCCATCCACGGCGCCCGCGAGATCGCCGTGCCGATCAGTTTCGCCGTCCTCTCCAACATGGTCGCCTTCCTGCCGCTGCTGTTCCTGCCCGGCTTCCTGGGCATGATCATGGGCGTGATTCCGCTGGTGGTGATCACGGTCTTCGCCGTGTCGTGGATCGAGGCGCTGTTCATCCTGCCCACCCACCTGGCCCACAGCCAGCCGCGCCAGCGCCTGCCCGCCTGGCAGCGGCCCATCGAGCGGGTCCGTCAGGCGATGCAGCAGGGGCTCGACCGTTTCACCCAGTACCGCTTCGCCCCCTTCCTCGAGCGCGCCCTCGACCGGCGCCTGCTCGCCGTGGCGATCGGCGTCGCGGTGCTGATCCTCGCCCTGGCCTACGCCGCCAGTGGGCGGCTGGGCTTCTCGCTGATGCCGCGCGTCGAGGCCGACCGGGTGCAGGCCACCGTCAGCCTGCCGCCGGGCAGCCCGCTCGCCGCGGATCACGCCGTCCGCGATGCCCTGCTGGCCGGCGCCCGGCGTCTCGCCGACGCCCATGCCGACCTGGTCTACGACAGCACCCGCGCCCGCCAGCGCGGCGACACCCTCGAGGTACGCCTGTCGATCGCCGCCGATAGCCTGCGCGCCTGGCCGCCTTCGCGGCTGGCCCGGGCCTGGCGCGAGGCCACCGGCGATCTGCCCGGCGTCGAGGCGATCCGCTTCGCCAGCGATGCCGGCGGTCCCGGCGGTGGCGCCGACCTGACCCTGCGCCTGTCGCATCCCGACGGCGCCACGCTCGATGCTGCCGCCGAGGCGCTGGCCGCACGGCTCGTCGACTACCAGGGGGTGGAAAGCGTCGACAGCGGCGTCGGCAACGGCAAGCCGCAGCTGTCGATTCGCCTGTCGCCGGAAGGGCGCGCCCTGGGGCTGACCGGCCAGTCGCTGGCGCGGCAGCTGCGCGGGCCGCTGCAGGGCGCCACCGCCCTCAAGCAGCAGCAGGGCCGCACCGAGATCAGCGTCGAGGTGCGCCTGCCCCCGGCCTCGCGCGACAGCCTCGCCGAACTGGGCCGCCTGCCGATCCTCACGCCGGACGGCGGCGAGGTGGCACTGGCCCGCGTGGCCCGCATCGAACGCAGCCGGGCCAGCGCCAGCCTGACCCGCATCAACGGCCGCCGGGTCGTCGAGGTCACCGCCGATCTCGCCGCCACGGACTCGACCCAGGCGCTGCTCACCACTCTGGAGGACTCGCTGTTCCCCCAGCTGCGCCAGCGCTTCCCGGGGCTCGAGATCGGCCCGGGCGGGCGTCAGGAGGAAACCGCGGACAACCTGGCCGTGCTGCGGACGGCGCTGTGGGCGACGCTGGCCGCCCTCTATGGCCTGCTGGCGATCCCCTTTCGCAGCTACACGCAGCCGCTGCTGGTGATGACGGCCATCCCCTTCGGGGTGATCGGCGCGGTGCTCGGCCATCTGATCATGGGCTTCGGGCTGTCGATCATCAGCCTGCTGGGCATGCTGGCGCTGTCCGGGGTGGTGATCAACGACGCCCTGGTGCTGATCGACTACGCCAATCATCGCCGCCGCGAGGGCTTCAACGCCCGCGAGGCGATCATGGCCGCCGCCACGCGCCGTCTGCGGCCGATCATGATGACCACCCTGACCACCTTCCTGGGGCTGGCACCGATGATCTTCGAGACCTCGCGGCAGGCGCGCTTCATCATCCCCATGGCCGTCTCGCTGGGCTTCGGCATCCTGTTCGCCACGCTGATCCTGCTGGTGCTGATCCCCTGCCTGTACCTGATCCTCGAGGACCTGCGCGAGCGCCTGGGCGCCTCGTCACCCGAACCGGCCCGCTCGCCGCACGGCGACTGAGCGGCTGGCTGCACCGCCAACAGACCGCCGCTGTCGGGGATGAACCCCCTCCCACAAGACCACGGCGGCGGCCCCGGACATGAAGCCTCCTGTGGGAGCGACTTCAGTCGCGAGGAATCCGCCATCGGGCCACCGCTGTCGGGGATGAACCCCCTCCCACAAGACCACGGCGGCGGCCCCGGGAATGCAGCTCCTTGCGGGTGCGACTTCAGTCGCGATGAGCCTGCCCCCGGCCCAGCCTCGAGCGCATCGACCACCGCCAGAGACATTCCCGGGACTTGCAAGGCCGCCAGGAGATGCGTATTTTAATTGAACGATCAATCAATAAAAACTCGCCGGGAGGGCGACTTGCAACGCCATCGGGCATCGCTTGCTCGTCAGCCACGCTTGGCAGCGGGATCCGCGTCCTGCTACCAAGCGTGCCTGCATCCGGCAGCCCGCCCGGGTGCCTCGAGCGATGTCGCGATCACCGTTCCACACGACAACAGGACCCGACATGCACCCACGACACACTGACGCCGAGCCGCGGGATCGCCTCAATCCCGTGGTGTTCTACGGCTCCGCGATCGGCATCGTCATCTTCGCCGTATGGACGATGTTCTTCACCGACTCCTCCAGCCGCATCATCAATACCGCCCTGGGCTGGATTTCCGACACCTTCGGCTGGTACTACGTGCTCGCCGTGGTGGTCTACCTGGCCTTCGTGATCGGCATCGGCCTGTCGCGCTTCGGCAAGATCCGCCTGGGGCCGGAGCACTCCCGCCCCGACTTCAACATGGCCTCCTGGGCGGCCATGCTGTTCTCGGCGGGGATCGGCATCGACCTGCTGTTCTTCTGCATCGCCGAACCGGTCACCCAGTACCTGGCGCCCCCGGACGGCAACGCCGAGACCATCGCCGCGGCACGCCGCGCCATGGAGCTGACCTTCCTGCACTGGGGGCTCTCCGGCTGGGGAATCTACACCCTGGTCGGCATGTCGCTGGCCTTCTTCAGCTACCGCCACAACCTGCCGCTGACCATCCGCAGCGCCCTGTATCCGATCTTCGGCCAGCGCATCCACGGCCCGATCGGCCACACCGTGGACATCGCCGCCGTGCTCGGCACGGTGTTCGGCATCGCCACCAGCCTCGGCATCGGCGTCATCCAGCTCAACTTCGGCCTCAACTACATGTTCGCCGTGCCGGAGAACACCCTGATCCAGGCCGCGCTGGTGATCATGATCGTGTTCTTCGCCACGGTGTCGGCGGTCACCGGCGTCGAGAAGGGCATCCGCCGGCTCTCCGAGTTCAACATGCTGCTGGCGCTGGCGCTGCTGCTGTTCGTGCTGTTCACCGGCAAGACACTGTTCCTGCTCAACGCCCTGGTGATGAACGTCGGCGACTACCTCACCCACTTCGTCGACCTGTCGATGAACACCTACGCCTTCGAGCCGCCCACCGACTGGCTCAACGGCTGGACGCTGTTCTTCTGGGCCTGGTGGATCGCCTGGGGCCCGTTCGTCGGCCTGTTCCTGGCGCGCATCTCGCGCGGGCGCACCATCCGCGAGTTCGTCGCCGGCACGTTGCTCCTGCCGCTGGCCTTCATGATGGCGTGGATGTCGATCATGGGTAACAGCGCCATCGACATGCTGATGAACGGTGCCGCGGCCTTCGGCCAGGAGGCCATGAACAACCCGGCCTCCTCCATCTACCTGTTCCTGGAGTCGTTCCCGTGGACCGGCGCGACCACCATCGTGGTCACCATCCTGGCGATCGTGTTCTTCGTTACCTCCGGCGACTCCGGCGCCCTGGTGCTGTCGAACTTCACCTCGATTCTGCATGACGTGAACAGCGACGCGCCGATCTGGATGCGCATCCTGTGGGCGGCGGTGATCGGCGTGCTGACCCTGGCCCTGTTGATGGCCGGCGGCCTCTCCGCCCTGCAGAGCGCCGTGGTGGTCACCGGGCTGCCGTTCTCGATCGTGCTGTTCTTCATGATGGCCGGCCTGCTCAAGGCGCTGAAGGTCGAGGGCCGCAAGGAGGACAGCCATCGCGCCAGCCTGGCCGGCAGCCTGTCGAGCCGCACCGGCGGGGAACGCGGCCACAAGAGCTGGCGTCAGCGCCTGGCGCGTGCCGTGAGCTTTCCCGGTCGTCGCAGTGCCCAGCGCTTCCTGAGCGAAATCGCTCACCCGGCCATGGAAGAGGTCGCCGGGGAACTCAAGGCCCAGGGCGTGGAAGCCCGCATCGTCGAGGGTGACGGCGACGAGGCCTGCCTGGCGCTCAACGTCACCCACGGCAGCGAGCAGGACTTCAGCTACCAGATCCGGCCGCGGCGCTTCGCCACGCCCTCGTTCGCGATGCGCGCCCAGCACGCCAACGCCGACTACTACCGCCTGGAGGTGTACCTGCTGGAGGGCAGCCAGGGCTACGACCTGATGGGCTACAGCAAGGAGCAGGTCATCGAGGACATCCTCGATCAGTACGAACGCCACCTGCACTTCCTGCACCTCAACCGCGAGGCGCCCGGCAACACGGCCTCGCTGCCCGACGATGCCACGCAGTCGCCCGCCTGAGGCAGTGTCGGCAGGCGCTACCGTCAATGAAAACGCCCCCGGACGGGGGCGTTTTCATGTCGTGCCAAGAGCGGCGAGACCGCCTCACCGCGTGCTGGCGACCACCACGCACTCCATGCCCTGCTGCTGCAGTTGCTGACAGGAACGACGCGCCTGCGACTCGCGCAGATCCACCACCCGGGCGCGGAAGACACTGGCGTCGCCCTCGGCGGCCATCACCGCCGGGCGAGCGCTGCGCAGGTCCGCGGCCAGCGCGGCGGCGGCCCGCGAGGCCAGCGACTGCGCCTGGTGCCGGGTACTGAAGGCGCCGACCTGAATCGCCCAGGCCGCACTCACCGCCGAGCCCCCCGGCGTGTCCCCCGCCTTGGCCTGCGCGATCAGCGCGCGGATCGGATCGCCCGCATCACCCTGGCCGACGACGGCCGAGTCAGCCCGGGCGGACGGCGCTTCGGCCATCGCCACCGTGGTGGCGGTCGCGGCACGGCGGGCCGCCTGTCCCGGCCCATCGAACAGCGCCGTCTTGGCGACCCAGTCGTTGCCGTCCATCAGGCTGGCCCGGACGAAACCGCGATCGAGCAGCCGGGCCATGTGGGCGTCGCGGGAGCGGGCGGTGAAGCCGCCCATCACCACCGAGACGATGCGCCGGCCGTCATGGACCGCCGAGGTCGCGACGTTGAAGCCGGAGGCATTGATGTAGCCGGTCTTCAGGCCATCGGTGCCCGGGTAGCTGTCGAGCAGGTTGTTGTGCCCGGGGATGGTCTTGCCGCGAAAGCGGAATTCCGTGCGGGCGAAATAGCCGTAGTACTGGGGAAAGTCGCGCATCAGGTGCATCGACAGCGTGGCCATGTCGCGGGCCGTGGTGACCTGGGCGTCGTCGGGCAGCCCCGAGGCGTTGCGGAACACCGTGTGATTCATGCCGAGCGCGCGCGCCCTGGCGGTCATGCGCCGGGCGAAGGCCGGTTCGCTGCGCGCCAGGTTCTCGGCCACCACCACCGCCACGTCGTTGGCCGAGCGCACGATCATCGCCAGGATGGCATCCTTGACCGCGATGCGCCCGCCGGTCTTGAGCCACAGCTTGGTGGGCGGCTGATCGGCGGCATGGGCCGATACCGCCAGCCGGTCGTTCAGCGACAGCCGGCCGGAATCCAGCGCCTCGAACAGCAGGTACAGCGTCATCATCTTGGTCAGCGAGGCCGGGTAGCGGGGTGCATCGGCATTGGCCGCGGACAGCACCTCGCCACTGGCGGCATCGATGACGATGGAGGCATAGCGCGGGTTGGGCTTGGCCTGGGCGGTCGTGGCGAGCAGCGTCAGCAGCAGTACGGCGAGCGACAGCGACACGAACCGGGCAGGCGGCAGGGGCGCGCGCGCGACGGGCCGGCAGGCACGCCGGGGCGAGCGAGGGGCGAGGATGGCCATGTGAATGTCCTTGCGTAATATCCTTGCGATTTCTTGTGACTACCGTCGGGCGCTACAGGGTGCGCACAGACTCTTCTCGAGTCTATGCCACTCCGGCGGTTCCTGCCGCCCGGCCTCCCGACGCAGGCAACCCCCTTCATGCAGTCAGTGACCCTTCACTCCGCAGCCGCCCCATTGTCCACGGCCAATACGCCACTGAACAGTCCCGAAGGCGCGAAACCATCCCGGGAATATCCTCGATAGCAGCGGGCTATTCACCCGATTGCGGAAATCGTCTTCAAGAATGATTCTCGTCTGCCTATAGTGATGACAGTCATTCCTCCCCGAGGCAGACCGCCATGCTCAAGACACTGACCTTTGCCTGCGTGCATTTCTCGGTGGCCTTCACGGTCACCTGGCTGCTGACCGGCAGCTGGGTGGTCGGCGGATTGATCGCGCTGGTCGAACCCGCCATCAACTCCGTGGCCTACTTCCTGCACGAGAAGGCCTGGGAACGACTGCGCCGCCGTCGTGACGCACGCGACCGGCGGCTGCCGCTGGCCGCCTGAGACGCTCCCCGACCCGTTCAGTCGCTGGATACCGGCGTGCGGGCCAAGCGCTCCTGCAACCCGGCGCAGAAGGCCTGCCAGGCCTCGCCCATGGGCGCCAGCCGGGCGTGCGCATGCAGGGCGCCATGCACCATCGCCGGTGCCCGGTGGTAGCGGATATCGGCACCGTTCGCGCGCCAGTGTTCGATCGCCGCCTCGAAGGGCTGCGTCAGGGGGTCGTGATCCACGGCCAGCGCCTCGATGTGCGGTGCCGGCGGATGGGCCTCGCACAGCGCCGGCACGGTGTCGGCGATATCCCGCCACATCTGCAGAATCTCCGCGCGGGCCAGCAGCGGCGCATCCGGCCCCAGGGAGTCGGCATCGGGGATGCCCACCGGCGGATAGATCAGGCCCAGCGGGCCCTGCCAGCCGACCCGGCGCGCCAGATCCAGCGCCAGCCGGGCGCCCGCGCTGTCGCCGGCCAGGGCCACCGGCCGGCAGTCCTCGAGCACGGCCTGGCAGTCGTCCAGCGCCTGACCGTAGTCGGCCTCGGGCGCGAGCCGATAGCCGACACTGGTCACCGGATGCCCCAGGCGCAGGGCCAAATCGGCGACGATGCCGTGGTGGCTGCGCACGGAACCCAGTGTCCAGCCGCCACCGTGCAGGTAGAGCACCTCGCCCGAGGCGGCATCCGGCGGCATGTAGCGGCGAATGCGCACGCCGTCCGCCTCGTCGTCGGTCCAGTTCAGCCCCGGCGGATCGGCCGGGGCGAAGGCCTCGCACAGGGCCTCGTAGCGACGCCGCGCGGTCAGCCAGTCGTCGGCGGCGCCCACGTCGCGCATGCCCTGCTCGAACTCGCGGATGAAATCCTCGACGGTCATGACAGCCTCCTCGCCGGCACCGCGCTCGTCGGTGCCGTCATGCTCACGATGTCGCGTCGTCCCGCCGCACGATGCCGATACGTCGACCGGCAAGCTCCGGCCAGTCGTCCCCCGCGCATCCCGGCAGCGCGGCCAGGCGTTCGGCCACCTCGGGCGGAAACGGCGCCGGGCGACCCCGGTCGATGGCCATGCCCATCAGCATCTGCTCGCTGGTCGCCAGACAGTGGCCTTGGTCGTCCTCCAGGGTGAAGAAGGCGTGCAGGCGCTTGGCATCGGCATCGAGCCGCACCACGCCCACCTGCAGCGGCTGTCCCTCATGGGCCTCCCGGCGATAGCACAGGTGCGTCTCCAGAGTATAGAGGGTGTAGGCGTGGCGCCGGCGGCCCTCCTCTCCCAGGCCGAGCCACTCCATCAGCGCATCGACCGCCAGCGAAAACACGCGGGCATAGGCAGCATCGTTCATGTGGCCGTTGTAGTCGACCCACTCGGACGCCACCCGGGTCTCCAGCACGCGCCGCGGTATCGTCTCGCTCACAGTCGCCCCTCCAGCCCCTCGGACTCGGGCCAGTACTCCTCGACCAGCGCCAGCAGGCGCACCAGGAACTCGTCGCGGCGCGACTCCAGGGCGTCGATGCTGCGCCCCGCCGCCTGATGTTCGCAGCCCTCGACCACACGATCGATCAACGTGTCGGTGAGCTCCGGTGCCTCGAGCTTGGTCCAGGGCAGCTTCAGTGCCGGGCCGAACTGCTCGAGCATGTGACGCATGCCCTGCTCGCCGCCGGCCAGATGGAAGGTCAGGAAGGTACCCATCAGCGACCAGCGCAGCCCGCAGCCGTAGACCACCGCGGCGTCGATCTCCTCGGTGGTCGCCACGCCGTCGTTGACCAGATGCAGTGCCTCGCGCCACAGCGCCTCCATCAGTCGGTCGGCGATGTGGCCCTCGATCTCGCGCCGTACCACCAGCGGACGCATCGCCAGCTCGCGATAGCGCGCCTCGGCGCGGGCGAGGTGATCCGCGGTGGTCGCCTCGCCGCCGACCAGTTCCACCAGCGGCAGCAGGTAGACGGGGTTGAAGGGGTGGGCGACGACGATCCGCCCCGGCTCCCGCGTGCAGTCGCGCTGCAGGTCGCTGGGCTTGAAGCCGGAGGTCGACGAGCCGATGATCACGCCGGCCGGCGCGGCGGCATCCAGTGCGGCGAGGATCTCGCGCTTGAGGTCGAGCCGCTCGGGCACATTCTCCTGGACCAGGTCGGCGTTCGCCACCGCGGCCTCGAGGCTGTCGGCGAAGGCGAGCCGCTCCGGGTCCGCGCCCTCGGCCAGCCCCAACCGTTCCAGCGACGGCCAGGCCCGGGCCACCGCCTCGCGGGTACGCGCCTCGGCGCCCGCCGCCGGATCGAAGGCGACCACGTCCCAGCCCTGCGCCAGGGCACGGGCGATCCAGCCGTTGCCGATCACCCCGGTGCCGATCACTGCCAGCCGACTCATGCCTCGCCCTCCACGATCTTGCCGGTACGCGGATCACGCAGCTTGAGGTGCGCGCGGGTCTCGGCCGGAGTCATCACCCGGGCGCCGAGGCTGTCGATCAGCCCGGCGGCCTTCTCGACCAGCTGGCCATTGCTGGCCTTCACGCCCTTGCGCAGGTACAGGTTGTCCTCCAGGCCGACCCGGGCGTGACCGCCGAGCAGCACGGCCTGGGCGACCATCGGCATCTGCGCGCGACCGATGCCGAACGCCGCCCAGTTGGCGTTCGCCGGCAGCTTGTTGCGCATGGCCAGCATGGTCTCGGTATCGGCCTCCGCCCCCCAGGGGATGCCCAGGCACAGCTGGAACAGCGGATCGCCCTCGAGCAGGCCTTCGGCCTGCAGCTGGCGGGCGAACCAGACATGCCCCAGGTCGAAGCACTCCAGCTCCGGCTTGACGCCGGCGGCCTGCACGAGTCGGGCGTGCTCGCGCAGCCAGTCGGCGGTGTTGATGTAGACGGCGTCGCCGAAGTTGAGGCTGCCGCAGTCCAGGGTGCACAGCTCGGGCAGCAGCGCGCCCACCGGGGCGTGGCGCTCGGCGGGCGTCTGCATGTCGCTGCCCGGGCCGCCGCGATACGGGTCGTCCGGATGCGGCACCCAGTCACCGCCGCCGCCGCCGGTCAGGTTGAGCACGATGTCGGTATCCGCCTCGCGAACCCGTTCGACCACCTCGCGGAAGTGCTCTGTGGAGTGACTGATGCCGCCGGTCTCGGGATCCCGCACGTGGATGTGCGCGACGCTTGCACCGGCACGGGCGGCCTCGACCGCCGCCTCGGCGATCTCGACCGGCGTGACCGGCACATGCGGATTCTTCGCGGTGGTATCGCCGGCGCCGGTCACGGCGCAGGTGAGAATGACTCGGGAATTCATGGTGTTCCTCCGATGACAGAATGTCCCCAGTCTGACGCCGGCATGGCACCACGACTTGACGATTCACGACACGGGATCGCCACGAGGCGCCGGCGACCGCCGGCATGACCGGCCGCGAGTATCCCGTGCCGGGCACAGACCGCTGCGTTCGCGAAAGGTTGACACCCGGGGTCGCCAGGCACGCCCGGTTGCCATAGAGTGCCTCCCTATCCGGCCATGCGCTGCGGGGCTCACGCTGATGGCCACTTCATCACCTGACAGGGGGCATGCATGCAGCCAGGAATTTCCGGGCAACGGCAAGACTGGGCAGAAAGCCGTCCTGCCACCCGAGGCCTGCGTCATGTCGGCCTGATCCTGGCCTGGCTGCTGCTATGGCGCCTCTCCACGCTGATGGAAATCGCGCCCCACGCCAGCCTGTGGTTTCCGCCGGCCGGGCTGAGCTTCGCCGCCTTCCTGATGCTGGGGCGGCGCGCCTTCCCCGCCCTGATGGTCTGCGCGATCGTTGCCACCTTCTGGGTCGACCACCTGTACGCGACCGGGCTTGCCTGGCGCGAACTCCTCTACGCGGGAGTGCTGTTCGGCCTGGCGCACTGCGGCAGCTACGCACTCGGTGCCTGGGGGCTCAAGCGCCTGATCCGCACTCGCGATGTGCCCTCGGTGCCGGTGGTCGTGCCGCTGTTTCTGCTCGTCGGCAGCCTGGCCTCGCTGTGCGCCACCCTGACCGGCATTGCCGCGCTGCAGACCGCGGGCATGCTCGCTGGGGTCGCCATTCGAGCGCTCTGGCTGCCCTGGTGGGTCGGCGACATGGCCGGCGTGCTGGTGCTGACCCCCCTGTTCGTGGGCCTGCTGAGCTGGCGTTATCCCGACGTCGAGCCCTGGCTCGGTGGCCTGAACTTCCTGCCCTCGGCAGGCGGGCTGTGTGCCTTCGCAGGAAAGCTGCTGATCAGCCTGACCGCGCTCAGCCTCATCATGCTGCTCGATGCACATGTGCACTCGCCCGAGGTCGCCTTCGGGGTATTCTTCCTGATCATCCCGCAGATGTGGATCGTCTACACGGAGCCGCCCTTTCGCAGCGCCCTGAGCATCGCCCTGTTCAGCATCCTGACCGCCCTGTGGGTCGCGGCGCTGGGGCTGATCGAGCAATCCCTGACCTACCAGTTCGCCCTCTGCGTGATCGCGGCCAGCGGCTACTTCGGCTTCGCCGTTCCCTCGCTGCTAGCGCAGAATCGCCGGCTCAGCGAACGGGCACTGCATGACGAACTGACCGGCGCCGCCAACCGTGGCTACTTCTTCGACTACGCCGAGGAGAAGCTCGGCGAGACACGCCGGCGGGACGAGCCGCTCTCGCTGGCCGTACTCGATCTGGACTACTTCAAGACCATCAACGACACCCATGGCCATGACGTGGGCGACAGGGCGTTGATCGACCTCTGCATGGCGATGCGCCCGGCACTGGGCCGGGATGACCTGCTCGGCCGATTCGGCGGGGACGAGTTTCTCCTGCTGCTCCCCAACCGAAACGCGGAACAGGCCCGGCAGCTGGTCGAACGGCTGCAGCAGCGGATACGCGACCTGCCCGTGGCCGGCATGCAGCACCACCTCTCCGCCACCTTCGGCGTGGTGACCCTGGAAAGGCACGAGACGCTCACCCAGGCCTTCAAACGCGCCGACGCCCGGCTGCTGAAGGCCAAGCAGGCCCGTCCGTCAGTGCATTCCCCCGTGAAGGGGGCGAGAAGCCCCTGAATACAGGGGAATATGGCGCGACTTCATTCTCGGCTCATCTCGATACGCGACCCTGCCTGCAAAGCGACTCGGGAGTGACGGGAATGCAGGCCGGGAAAGGTCATTGGTTCAACAGTCTGCGCGCCGTGCTGATGCTGGGGTGTCTGACACTGGCCTCGCTGGCCTCGGCACAGGGGCTCTTCGATCGGGAGGGCACCTTCCTGCCTCCCGAAGAGGCATTCCAGCCGACGCTATCGCGCGACGGCGACAGCCTGACGGTCGACTGGCAGATCACGCCGGGTTATTACCTCTACCGGCACCGCTTCGCCGCCGAGGCGGATGGGCGCCGGCTCTCGCTGACGCTCCCCGCCGGCGAGACGATCGAGGATGAGTACTTCGGCCGCTCCGAAGTGTATCGCGACACGCTGCACATGACGCTCGAGCCCGGCGATGCCGAGACCCTCACCCTGCACTGGCAGGGCTGTGCCGACGCCGGGCTCTGCTATCCGCCGCAGCAACGCACCTTCGCGCTGAACGACCTCGATACCGCCAGCGGCACCGCTGCCTCGCCGGTACCGGCCTCGACCACGTCCACCGCGTCGACGACCGCTTCCTCGGAAACCGGCTCTCCGGAGACCGGCTCGCCCTCTCCCGCCGCGACCAGCGGCGTCCCCGAGGCTCAGGACCAGCAGCTGGCGGCCCGGCTCGCCGGCGGCAACACGGCCTGGACGCTGCTGGCCTTCTTCGGCATGGGGCTGCTGCTGGCCTTCACCCCCTGCATGCTGCCGATGATCCCGATCATCTCCAGCCTGATCGTGGGGCAACAGCCGCAAGGCCGGCACCGTCGCACCACGGGATTCCTGCTGTCCAGCGTCTTCGTGCTGCCCATGGCCGCCACCTATGCGCTGCTCGGGGTGAGCGCCGCGATGGCCGGCGCCAACCTGCAGATACTGCTCCAGAATGCCTGGTTCATCGGCCTGTTCTCGGCCCTGTTCGGGGTGCTGGCACTGGCCATGTTCGGCCTTTTCGAGCTGGAACTGCCCCGTATCCTCCGGCAACGTCTGGACAGCGTCCTGTCGCGACAGCGTGGCGGCCGCTTCAAGGGGACCGCGCTCATGGGGGTGCTCTCGGCGCTGCTCGTCGGCCCCTGCTCGACCGCGCCGCTGGCCGGGGCCCTGCTGTTCATCGCCGAAAGCGGCAACCCCTGGCTGGGCGGCGCGGCCCTGCTGGCCCTCGGTCTGGGCATGGGCGCGCCGCTGGTGCTGATCGGCACCCTGGGCAGCCGCCTGCTGCCCCGGCCGGGCCCCTGGATGAACCGGGTACGCGGCATCTTCGGCTTCGTGCTGCTCGGCACGGCGATCGGGTTCCTGGACCGCCTGCTGCCCGAGGCCATCGTGCTGGGGCTGTGGGGCGCCCTGGGGCTGGGCTTCGCGGTGTCGCTGTACCACCTGGCGAGAGGCGAGTCGAGCGGTCGCACCCTGGGCCAGCTGGCGCAGGCCGGCGCCGGGGTGATCGGGCTGTGGAGTACCCTGGTGCTGGTCGGCGCCGCCGGCGGGGCCGAGGATCCCTGGCGCCCCCTGAGGGTCTATGTCCCCACCGGCGCGACCGCGCCCGCATCGAGCCAGCCGTTGACCTTCGACAGCATCGAGACTTTCGACGCCCTGAAATCCCGTCTCGCGAGCCCGGCCGACCAGGCGAGGCTGACACTGGTCGAGTTCACCGCCGAGTGGTGTGTCTCCTGCGACGTGATCGAGGAGGAGGTCTTCGGCGACCCCGAGGTCAAGACTGCCCTGAAGGACGTACAGCGACTGCGCATCGACGTGACCGACAACGACGCGACCGACAAGGCGCTCATGCAACGCTTCGGGGTCTTCGGCCCGCCGGCCCTGATGTGGTTCGGCCCGGACGGCCACGAGCTGCGCGGCGCCCGCATCATCGGCGAGGTGGATGCCTCGGCCTTCCTCGACCGCTACGCCCGGGCCCGGCAGGCGGGGAGAAAGACGCCATGAGCCCCCTGGATCGGAGCCTGGCCATTGGCCCGCTGGTCCTGCCCCTTGACCTGCTGCTGCTCATGCTGGCCTGCGCCGTTGCCCTCGGGGTGGCGACCCGGCTTGGCCGGCGCCGACAGGTTGCGGCCGCCGACCACCTGTTCAATGGCCTGCTGCTCGCCATGATCACGGCACGGCTCGCCTTCGTGTTGCGCTATCGGGACAGCTATGCCTCGTTCCTGGGCTGGTTCGATATCCGCGACGGCGGCTTCGAGCCGCTGGCCGGCGTCGCGGCCGGGCTCGGTTACTGGGCCTGGCGCAGCTGGCGACATTCCGTCGAGCGCCGGCCACTCGCCGTCGCCCTCCTCGCCGGCCTCATGACCTGGTCCCTGACCGCCGGCCCCCTGACGCTGATCGTCGAGCGCGGCCCCATGCTGCCCGATACACCACTCACCCGGCTCGACGGCTCACGAGTGAGCCTCCCCGAACTGGTGCACGACGACGCCCGCCCCCTGGTGGTCAACCTGTGGGCCAGCTGGTGCCCGCCGTGCCGACGCGAAATGCCGCTGCTCGCGCAGGCCCAGCAGCGCAACGACGAGGTGACTTTCGTGTTCCTCAACCAGGGCGAATCCCTCGCCACCATCAACGGCTTCCTGCAGCGCGAATCCCTCACGCTCGACCACCTCTATCGCGATCCACACCGCGCCTTCGGCAAGACCGTGGGAGCCGTGGGCATACCCACCACGCTCTACTACGACGCCAGCGGTCAGCTGGTGGACACACACTTAGTGGAATCTTCCCGAGCCACGCTCTCGCGCAGCCTCGAGCGCCTGCGTCGAGCCGCCTCCCCCTGAACGGAGTTGACAGCCATGCAAGATCGACGACCCATCGCCAGTCCCGCTCGCCGGATGCTGGGCCTCGCTACCGGCCTGCTGCTGGTAACCAGCCTGACGGCCCAGGCCATGGAGTTGCCGGCCCCTATCGAGCAACTCAAGCAACAGGGGCTGACGATCCACGGCACGTTTGACGCCCCCGGCGGGCTTCAGGGCTACGCGGCCAGCCTGCGTGGCCGCGCCATCGCCGCCTACCTCACGCCCGATGGCGACCATGCCGTGATCGGCACGCTGATCGACGCCCAGGGGCAAGACGTATCGGCGAAGCCCCTGGAGCGACTGGTCAACGGGCCCAAGAATGCCAGGCTATGGCAGCAGATGGCCGAGCATCACTGGGTGCGCGACGGCTCTGCCGATGCCAAGCGCGTGGTCTACACCCTCAGTGACCCCAACTGCCCCTACTGCCGGAAATTCTGGCAGGAGGCCCGCCCCTGGGTCGAAAACGGCGACGTCCAGCTGCGCCACCTGATGGTCGGCGTTCTCAAGGCCGACAGCGCCGCCAAGGCCGCGACCCTGTTGAGCGCCGAGGATCCGAGCACCGCCATCGGCGAGCATTACCGTGACGGCACCATGCCGAACAACCGCATCAGTGACGAGAGCCGACGCTGGGTGTCGGAGAATACCCGGCTGATGCGTAATGCCCGGCTCAATGCGACCCCGGTCATCTTCTACCGCGATGCTGACGGCGTACACCGTGTGATGGGCGCGCCCGGCCCGGAAAAGCTGCGCGAAATCATGGGCGGGCCCGTCGGCGATTGACCCGACTCGACGGCCCCGGCATGACACGCGTCAATCGTGCGCCTGCGGCAGCCGCAGGCGCACCAGGAATGGCGTCTCCGTGCTGGAAGCGAGCGTCAAGGCGCCTCCGAAACGCTCGGCCAGGGCCTTGACGATGGCCAGCCCCAGGCCGCTGCCCCGGGGGTGGTTGCCGCGATAAAAGCGATCGGTCAGGTTCGCCAGCCGCGTCGGCGGGATGACGTCCCCCTGATTGATGACCTCGATCACCACGCCCGAGTCACCACGCCGCGCGCCGATCTCGATCGGGTGGCCCGGCTCACCATGGTGCTGGGCATTCTCGATCAAATTGCGCAGGGCGGTCGCCAGCAGCGTGACCGGCATGGCGATGCGCAGCGAAGCGTCCACCCCGGCAAGCCGGCAGCGGTCATGGCTGTGGGTCTCGGCCATGGCGGCCTCCAGCGCCTCGCCAAGCCGTGCCGGCTCGAGATCCCCCCGCCCGACGTCATTATCCATTCGCGCCAGCAGCAACAGCTGCTCGAGGGTGCGGGTCAAACGCACCACCCCCGCCTCGGCCTGCTGCATGGCTTCCCGGTGACGCTCACCGTCGACCCGCCGCGCCACCTGCAGGTGGGTTCGCACCGCCGTCAACGGCGTGCGCAGTTCATGGGCGGCGTCATCGGTGAAACGCTGCTCGCGCTCCAGCATGCGCCGGGTACGTGCCAGCAGGGAGTTGAAGCCGTCGATCAGCGGGCGGATCTCGCCGGGCAGCCCTCGGGTGGGCAGCGCCGAAAGGTCGTCGTGATCACGCTGTACCAGCCGCCGCTGCAGCCGGGCCAGCGGCGCCAGCCCCCGTGTCACTCCCCACCACAAGGCGACCAGGCTGCCGGTCAGGGCGAGCAGAAACGGGTAAAACGCGGCACGACGCACCTGGGTGAGCAGCGACTCGCGTTCGCGCATGCGATCCGCCACCGTGATGCGCCGGTTCTCGTCGATCAGAGTGTAGACGCGCCAGCGCTGGCCGTCGTGCCGACGATAGCCGTAACCTTCGGCGCTCGCCGCCAGCACATCATTCAATTCCGGGTGTGTACCCGCCACCACCTGTCCTCGCAGCGACGACACGCGACAGGCCACACCCTCCAGGTCGGGAATGACCGGTAGCGCACCCGTGTCGCCACGCCAGGCATCGACCGGCACCCGGTCCATCAACCCGGCGACCATGCGCGCCGACTGGGCCAGGCGCTGGTCCAGCGATTGCTCGAACTGCGTCGACAGATCGCGAATCAGCCAGGCGGCGGTGATTCCCCACAGCGCAAGCAACGTGACACCCAGCGTCACGACAAGTCGCAATCGCAGGCTCACGCGTGCGCTGCCTCATCGACACTCCCCAGCCGGTAGCCGACGCCGCGCACCGTCTCGATCACGCCACGGCCCAGCTTGCGGCGTAGCTGGTAGATATGCACGTTGAGTGCGTTGCTCTCGACCTCGTCATCGATCCCGTAAAGGCGATCCTTCAACTGATCGGCACTGAGAAGGCGCCCGCGGGCTCGAATCAGGGCCTCCAGCAGCATCCGTTCACGGCGGATCAGCGCCACGGGGACGCCGTCGAGCATCACGCTGCGATCCACGGGATCGAAGGCGAGGCGTCCGTGATGCAGCAGGCGACCGGCCTGCCCCGCCGTGCGACGCAGCAGCGCCTGGAGCCGGGCAGTCAGTTCGTCGAGATCGAACGGCTTGACCAGATAATCGTCGGCGCCGCCCTGCAGGCCCTCGACGCGACTGGCGACGGCATCGCGTGCCGTGAGCATCAACACGGGGATGGCGACACCCTCGCGGCGCCACGCCTGCAACAATGCCAGCCCCTCGCCGTCCGGCAGGCGCCGATCGAGCACCACGAGGTCATAGCCGATCGCCTGTCGCGCGGCACGGGCAGCCGCCAGGGTGCCCACGGTATCGACGATAAATTCGGAAAGCCCCAGCCCCGCCTCGATGCCCGCGGCCACCGCGGCGTCATCCTCGACAAGCAATACTCTCATGCGACCTTCCTGCTGATGCTCGGGCGACACTCAGTATCGCAGTGCCCGATTAAGCGGGAATGAGGAAAAACGCCGGCGGCGAGCAAGGCGGCGCACGGCGATCGGGAAGGCATCGCCGTGCAGCCGGGTCAATGAGACCCGCTGAACCGTTTCGCCACCCACCAGCCGGCGGCCATGGCGATGAGCATCGCGGCCAGCGGCAGGCTCAGCCCGGCGATCGAGGCCACGGCCGGTCCCGGGCAGTAACCGGAAAGGCCCCAGCCGATGCCGAACAGCGCCGCGCCGCCCAGCAGCCGGGGGTCCAGATCGCGGCGGGTGGGCAGCGCGAAGCGCCCGGCAAACAGGGGCTGATCGCGCTTCCAGACCAGCCGGTAGCCGATGAAGGTGGTCACCACCGCCCCGCCGAGCACGAAGATCAGCGTCGGATCCCAGGCACCGGCGATGTCCAGAAACCCCACCACCCGCGCCGGGTCGGTCATGCCGCTGATGGCCAGCCCCAGGCTGAACAGCAGCCCGGCCACGAATCCCATGAGCGTCTTCATGCGCCACCTCCCAGCACGTGACGAACCCCATAGACGGTGAGCATCGCCGCCGCCACGAAGACCAGCGTCGCCGCCAGCGAGCGCGGCGACAGGCGCGCCAGCCCGCAGACCCCGTGGCCACTGGTGCAGCCACTGCCCAGGCCGGTGCCCAGCCCCACCAGCAGGCCGGCGACCAGCATCAGCCCGGTGCCGCCGATCGGCGCACCGATCACCGCCCCCGGCTCGCCGGCGACGTTGCCCAGGCCACCGCCGGCAAGCACCAGCAGCAGCGGGCCGACGATCAGCCCGGCCAGAAAGGCCAGGCGCCAGGCGCTGTCGCCCGCCGGACGCTCCCAGATCAGCCCCGAGAGAATCCCGCTGATGCCGGCGATACGGCCCAGGGTGGCCATCAGCCACACGGCCGAAAGGCCGATCAGCACCCCGCCGGCAAGCCCCTGCAGACTCGCTGCCATGTCCACACGCATTCCTCCTGACTGCCTAGTGCCGCCCGTGGGGGCGGAGATGAATGATGCCTCGTTCAGCGCGACGCCGGCTCGACCAGCCACTCGCGCCCCTTGAGCATGGCATCCCAGTAGAGCCGCGGCATGACATGGGCCTTGAGCGTCCAGCCCAGCCGCGTGGCCCGGGTACCCTCGATCAGCCAGGTGGGCAGGGTCGGCTGCAGCTGGCCGCCATAGCCGAACTCCGCCAGCACCACCCGCCCCCTTTCCACGGTCAGCGGGCAGGCACCATAGCCCAGATAGGCCGCCGCCAGGGGCCGGTCATCCAGCCAGGCCAGCAGGTTCTCGGCCACCACCGGCGCCTGCTTGCGCACCGCCGCGGCGGTCTTGGCATTGGCGGTACCGCTGACGTCGCCCAGCCCGAAGACGGACGGGTAATGACGATGCTGCAGCGTGCTATCGTCCAGATCCAGCCAGCCGGCGTCGTTGGCCAGCACCGAGCGGCTCACCAGTTCCGGTGCCCGCTGCGGGGGCACCACGTGCAGCATGTCGAAGGCCACCTCGACATCCTCCTCGCCGGCCTCGCCCTGGACCCGGAAAACCGCCTTGCGCGACGGGCCATCCACGGCCTTCAGCGTCTGCTGAAAGCACAGGTCGATGCCGTAGCGCGACACGTATTCCTGCAGCGCCGGCACGTAGTCGGCGACGCCGAACAGCGCGCCGCCGGCGTTGTGGAAGCTCACGTCGATGTTGTCGAGCACGCCCCGACGCCGCCAGGCATCGCAGGCCAGGTACATCGCCTTCTGCGGCGCGCCGGCGCACTTGATCGGCATCGGCGGCTGGGTGAACAGTGCCCGGCCGGACGACAGCGACTCCACCAGTGACCAGGTATAGGGCGCCAGATCGTAGCGGTAGTTGGAGGTCACGCCGTTTTCACCGAGTGTCGCCTCCAGCCCCTCGATGGCGCCCCAGTCGAGCACCAGCCCGGGGGCCACGACCAGCGCCCGATAGTCCAGCGCGCGCCCGTCGTCGAGCGTCACGCGGCGTGCCTCGGGATCGATCGCCTCGGCGGCCTGGGGGTACCAGTGCACGAACTCGGGCATCACGTCACGCATCGGCCGGCGAATCTGCGACGCCTGGAAGACACCACCGCCGACCATCGTCTGGCCGGGCTGGTAGTCGTGATGATCGGCGGGATCGATGATGGCGATATCCAGCTCGGTACGGCGCTTGTGCAGGCTGGCGGCCAGGGCGATCCCCCCGGCGCCGCCACCGATGATCAGCACATCGTGACGGCCCGAGGGGGAGGCGACGGATTCGTTGGCAGACATGAAAGGACTCCGGAATTCGGTGGACATGGCAAGCGACCGCCCTCGACCGCGGACGCGGCCGGGGGCGGCACCGGCAGGCAATGATCGCTCAGAAACGGTCGATCGGCACCTTGAGGTAGATCTGACCGTTGTCCTCGGCAGGCGGGAAGTGCCCGGCGCGCATGTTGACCTGCACGGACGGCAGGATCAGGCGCGGCATGCCCAGGGTGGCATCGCGCTCGGTGCGCATCTTGACGAACGCCTCCTCGGTGGTGCCTTCGTGCACGTGGATGTTGTCCCGGCGCTGCTCGGCCACGGTGGTCTGGTAGGCGTACTCGTCGCGCCCGGGCGCCTTGTAGTCATGGCACAGGAACAGCCGGGTTTCCGGCGGCAGGGCCAGCACCTTCTGGATCGAGCGATAGAGGGTACGTGCATCGCCGCCCGGGAAATCGCAGCGCGCCGTGCCGTAGTCCGGCATGAACAGCGTGTCGCCGACGAAGGCGGCATCGCCGATCACGTAGGTCAGGCAGGCCGGGGTATGGCCCGGGGTGTGCAGCACCCGGCCTTCCAGGTTGCCGATGCGGAAGGTATCCCCCTCGGCGAACAGCCGATCGAACTGGCTGCCATCGCGCTCGAACTCGCTGCCGGCATTGAAGGCCTTGCCGAAGATCGCCTGGACTTCGGTGATATGCGCGCCGATCCCGGTCCTGCCGCCCAGCTTGTCGTGCAGATAGGGCGCGGCGGACAGGTGGTCGGCGTGCACGTGGGTCTCGAGGATCCACTCGACCTCGAGCCCCTCGCGGCGGATGAAGTCGATGATGGCGTCCGCGGAGCGGACGTCGGTACGTCCCGCGGCGTAATCGAAATCGAGCACGGAGTCCAGAATCGCGCAGGCGTGGCTGTCGGGATCGCGAACCACGTAGCTGAAGGTGTTGGTGGGCTCGTCGAAGAAGTGGGTCACGACGGGATTGCGCATGGGATGGCTCCTTTACGCTATCGGAATTCCCACCAGCATAACGCATATTTTGTTCTAACGTTATTCTTTTTTTATCTATATGAGGACAGGACTATGCGCCCTGCTCACCATCGGGCCTCGGCCGGCCTGCCCTGCTCCGCCGCCTCGCGTTCGTGCCGATCGGAAAGCGCCCGCCGCCGGCGGGCGAATCCGGCTGGAATCGCTCATGATGATGCCTCTTCCAGGGGGGCCGGCGGCGCCGGCCCGCACGCGCCCAGCCAGTAGTCCAGCCCCTCCGCCCAGCCGCGCGGGCCGGTCTCCCGGGTTCGATACAGCGCCGCGTGGCGCACCGCGACGGGCTGGCGGTGCACACCGCGAATCAGCACCGGTGCCTCGACCGCCTCCAGCAGGGGGACATCGTTGGGGCCGTCCCCCAGGCCCAGTGTATCCGGCGTGACGCCCCGCAGCGCCTGATAGCGCGCCACCAGCCAGCGCAGCGACCGCCCCTTGTCGACATCGCCCATCACGTGCCAGAAACGCCCGTCACGGGTCATCATCAGGCCATCGTTGGCCAGCGCCTGGTGAAGCCGTGCCAGCGCGGCCTCGTCGTCATCCCAGAGCAGGGGTTCGCTGCCCTCACGCAGGCGGGTGTGCTCGGCCCCGGCCTCGCTCAACCCGGTCGCCTCGACGACCGCCGCGACGGACAGCTCACTCATGAGACGAAAATGCAGGCCCAGACGCTCGCGCAGTACCGTCAGTCGGCTCCGCAGGAAGGCGCTGTCGACCCCGGGCGTCTTGATGCTCAACCCGCCGATGTCCTGCGGATCGCGATCGAGCCGCGCATGCTG
The DNA here is from genome assembly GCF_020148005.1 of Modicisalibacter tunisiensis. GTDB lineage: Bacteria > Pseudomonadota > Gammaproteobacteria > Pseudomonadales > Halomonadaceae > Modicisalibacter > Modicisalibacter tunisiensis. The sequence goes on from NZ_JAGXFD010000002.1 coordinate 302,233, forward strand.
CCAGTTCGACGGCAGCCCGATCACCGCGCCGTTCTCGGCGATGAACGGCGTCGCCTCCAGCGCCAGTTCGCGGCGCAGCGGCAACAGCTCGGCGCGGGTCTTGCCGGAGACCGGAATCACCGGCGTACCGGCCTCGCGCAGCCGCCGCAGCCAGTCCGCCGCCGGCGACCAGTCGTAGCTGTCGTGATCGAGAAGCGAGCCATCCAGATCGGTGAAGACCAGCCATTCGCGCGGTGAAACCCTGGACCCCGTCATGTCATTCCTCCCGGCAACCGGGGCGACGCATCGCCTTGTGTGTTATCTACCAAGCACGGATCATGCCAGCTTCGTGCGGCCCGGTCCCCGAGACGCCACCAGACCACACGCCATGCCGAGCCGTGCCCTGCTCTCACGATAGTCCATTCGTCGGCGCAGCCCCCAAGCGCGACCGCCAGTCTCCTGCACCATGCCTGTGCACGTCGACTCGCCCTGCTCCTTCCCGGCGCCCTCGAGCCTTCCCGGAGGCGATCGGGACCGTAAATCGGCTCATTTTTTGGTGATGAGAGTGGTATCATTGGCGGCCATTGTTGCCATTCGACCTCGGACGATCGCAAATGCAGACCACCTCACGAAGCATCCTCGTCATGGGGGTTTCCGGCTCGGGGAAATCGCACATCGGGCGCGATGTCGCGTCGGCCATCGGCGCCGAATTCATCGATGCCGACGACCACCACAGCCCGACCAGCATTGCCAAGATGTCGCGCGGCGAGCCGCTCACCGATACCGACCGGGAAGGCTGGCTGAACACCCTCTCCAACCTCTACCGCCAGCATCGCGAAATCGGCCATGATCTGGTGATCGGTTGCTCCGCCCTCAAGCACCATTATCGCGACGTTCTGCGGCGTGGCGCACCCGACCTGAAGATCCTCTACCTGCATGGGGAACGCGATGTCCTGCTGTCACGACTCAACAGTCGGGGCGGGCATTTCTTCGCCGGCGAACACATGCTGGACAGCCAGCTTGGTACCCTGGAACCACCGGGAGAGGATGAAGCCTTTCGCGTCGATATCCGTGAGAAACCCGACAGGATCGTGGCACGGTTTATCGACCATCTGAACCACGCCTGACCGCCAGGAACGGCAAGATGACTCACGAAAAAGGCGGCGCTTTCCGCGCCGCCTTTTTCGTCTCATAAGGAGAATCCGGAAATTCATCAGCCAGGCCATCCGACACGGCCATTGCAGTGACGGAAGCGACTTCAGTCACGATGCCCCGGCCGCCGACGGCACCGCTGTCGGGGATCAATCCCCTCCCACCGGAACCAGCCCAAGCAACCGCTCTTGGGTGACCAGCCCCGGCTCCGGAAAACCAGGCCACCGGCCCTTGTGGGAGCGACTTCAGTCGCGATACATCGGCCTCATGCGCCGTGTCGCTCGGCCAGCGCGCACACTCCGGCCAGGGTCGCCGAGTCGCTGTCGACCTCGACAGGCACGAAGCCTTCGGCCTCGAGGGCGCGCCGGTACAGGCCGTTGAGGGTCGTCGAGCCGACCAGCAGCACCTCGCTCGCCTCGGGCGCCATCCCCCGCTGCGCGCGCACCTCGCTGCCGATGGTCACGCCGGACAGGAAACTGCCGACCTGCTCGGCCGCCAGCCCGGCATACAGATGGCGGCTGCGGGCCTCGAACAGGGCATGCAGCAATCCCCCCGGATGATGCGCCACCTTCAGCCCCTGCGCGAAGGCCTCGGCATCGAAATCCGCCGACGCCCGCGCCGGCTCGCCGGGCAGCGTGTGAAAGCGCACCGCATGATAGAGCTCGCCGGTCATCATGGTGGTGAAGTCCAGCAGTCGTCCGCCCTCCAGGCGCGCCCACTTGCTGTGGGTTCCCGGCAGGCAGCACAGCGCCGAGTCGCCGCCGTGCCGCGCCAGGGCCCCGAAGGCCTGGATCTCCTCGCCCCGCATCACGTCGACATGGTCCTCGCGAACCACCTTGACCCCGGGGACGATCCAGGCGTTGTCGAGCCCCGGCGCCGGCACCACGTTTGCCGCCAGATCCGCGGCGGCGACCGGCAGGTCCAGCTGCGGCGCCTCGCGCCAGCCCCGCTGCGAGCCGACCATCCCGGCCAGATAGACCGGCACGCGTTCAACGCCGCCGTCCTCGCGCCAGTCGCCGATCTGGGCGGCGCAGTAGTGCGGGAACTCGGCACTGGACAGGGCCCGCAGTCCGGCCTCGGAGCGGCGCGAGTCCAGGCACTCGCCGCTGGCCCGGTCGACCAGAAAGGCGCGGAAGTTGCTGGTGCCCCAGTCGATGGCGATCAGCCGCTCGCTCATGCGTCGGCCTCGCGCTCGAGTTCCGAGGCCTGGTCCAGGCTCTCCTTGATCCGCCGCCACTCGGCGACCAGCACCCGGGCGCGCGCGCCGACGTCCTCGGCCGTGCGCCCCGCCTTGTAGAGGCTGCCGCCGAAGCCGAAACCGTCGATGCCGGCGCTGACCCACTCGTCCATGTTGTGCTCGTCGATGCCGCCCACCGCGAGTACCGGCAGCTCGGCCGGCAGCACCGCCTTGACGTCCTTGAAGTAACCGGTGCCCAGCTTGCCCGCCGGGAACAGCTTGAGCGCAAGCGCCCCCGAACGCGCCGCACTCAGGGCTTCGGTCGGCGTCATGCAGCCGATCAGCGGCGCCAGGTCGAGCGCCCGGGCTTCCGCTATCACCGCCGGGTCGGTATTGGGGGTAATCACCAGCGGCGCCCCCAGGTCCGCCAGACGGCTGCAGTCCTGCGGATCGAGCACGGTGCCGGCACCGACCACCACATGGTCCGGACAACGTCTGGCGATCCGCTCGATGCTCTCCCATGGGCTGGGCGAGTTGAGCGGAATCTCGATCAACCGGAAGCCTTCCGCCACCAGGACATCGAAGATGGCCTCGACCTCCTCGGGGTGCACACCGCGAAGAATCGCCACCAGCGGCAGGTCATCGAGAGCCGCCTGAAGGGCGGCCCGGCGAGTCTCGTTCATCGTTGCCTCCTGTAACTCTTCAATGCCACGCCCATGAAGCGCTCAAGGCGGGAATATGCGAGAGTGACTTAACATGTGGGAGCGACTTCAGTCGCGATGCCTCGGCCACTGCTGTCGGGGATAAATCCCCTCCCACAAGAAGCCCTGGATATCGGCGCGAGCCACGTGAGCGAATTCATTCGCGACGCTATCGCTGGTCACCATTCGGCGATCGAGCCGTCTTCATGCGTCCACACCGGATTGCGCCAGCGGTGGCCCACCTTGGCGCGCTCCTCCACGAAGGCCTCGTCGATCTCCACGCCCAGCCCGGGGCCGTCGGGAATCGCGCAGAAGCCGTCCTGAATGCTCAGCGCGGACTTGTCCACCAGGTAATCGAGCACGTCGTTGTCCCGATTGTAGTGGATGCCCATGCTCTGCTCCTGGATGAAGGCATTGTGGCTTACCGCATCGACGTGCAACGAGGCAGCCAAGGTCAACGGGCCCAGCGGGCAGTGCGGCGCCAGCGCGACGTCGTAGCAGGAGGCCAGCGAGGCGATCTTCAGCCCCTCGCTGATGCCGCCGCAGTGCGACAGGTCGGGCTGGATCACGTCGACCATGCCCTCGGCCAGCAGGTCACGGAACTGGAAGCGGGTGTGCAGCCGCTCGCCGGTGGCGATCGGGTAGCCCAGCCCGGTGGCGATGTGCTTGAGGCTCGGCAGATGCTCGGGCAGCACCGGCTCCTCGACGAACATCGGGTGGAACGGCTCCAGCTCGCGCAGCAGCGCCTTGGCCATCGGCCGGTGCACACGGCCGTGGAAGTCGATGCCGATGCCCACGTCCGGCCCCACCGCCTCGCGGGCCTCGGCGACCCGCGCCACGGCCTCGTCGACCTTGCGGTGGGAATCGACGATCTGCATCTCCGGGGTGCCGTTCATCTTGAACGCGGTGAAGCCCTGATCGACCAGCGCTTTGGCGCCGGCGCCCACGTCGCTCGGCCGGTCGCCGCCGGTCCAGGCGTACATGCGCATGCGATCGCGCACCTTGCCGCCCAGCAGCTGGTGCACGGGCACGCCCAGGTCGCGCCCCTTGAGATCCCACAGCGCCTGGTCGATGCCGGCGATGGCACTCATCAGGATCGGCCCGCCGCGATAGAAGCCGGCGCGGTACAGCGTGTTCCACAGGTGCTCGATGCGATGCGGGTCCTCGCCGATCAGGTAGTCCGCCAGCTCGTGCACCGCCGCCTCGACGGTCGCCGCCCGGCCTTCCACGACCGGCTCGCCCCAGCCGTAGCAGCCCTCATCGGTCTCGATCTTGAGGAACAGCCAGCGTGGCGGCACCTGCCAGGTCTTGAGTCGGGTAATTTTCATGATGGTCCTTTTTAGACTAACCACATGGCCAGATCGGGGAAGAACAGCAGGCCGAACAGCACCACCAGCTGGATGGCGATGAACGGCAGCAGCGACACGAAGATGTCCTTCAAGCTGATGCTCGGCGGCGCCACGCCCTTGAGGTAGAAGGCGGCCGGGCCGAACGGCGGTGACAGG
>NZ_JAGXFD010000003.1 GCF_020148005.1 Modicisalibacter tunisiensis
GGCCGACGGCAAGGTCCTGCACCAGGGCCAGGGCGTTGCGGGCCTGCTGCATGCGCGACATGCTCGCGTCGTCCAGGGCGTGCCAGTCCTGCAGGCCGTAGGGGCGTAGTTCCTCATGCGGCATGGGGCACCTCCTGACGCACCAGGCGCACAGCGAGGGCCATGACCGCAGGGGTCAGGGGCTCATTGCGGAAGGGCTCGAGGATCTCGAGCAGGCGGGCAAACTGGGCGCGTGTCATGGCGCCGATTGCGTTAGAATGGATCTGCACTTTCAGTCTCCTTCATGACGTGGTGATGGGAGTGCCATGGCCTCGGACGGTGGCCGCCGTCGCGGGGCCCTTTCTTCAGCCCTCCAGGGCTTCAAAGGGTTTCAAAACTCCTTCCTCTCTCGCGAACTGCTCCAGGTCCTCAATCCCATGAGCAGCAATCGTACTCTCCTCCATGTTGATGACGTGCCAGGTCCCCAGCTCTTGCTGAGCACTCGGCGGCGTTTTGCAGAGCTTTTGTCCGGCCTTCTTCAGGTAGCGGTTAAGCCTCGCTGTTAGGGCACGTTCAGTTACCGGCTTCTTCAGCGTCATGCGTGTGTGGTGCCTCTTCGTGAAGTCGTGGGCTCATGATGGCCTATTAATGTGATTTTGTCAAAACGTGATTTTGTGATTGCTTGCTGACCCATGAAGGTCAGCCTGAATCTCGTGCGCGGAGCGAATGAGCAAGGTGCCCGCCAGGCGAGAGAGCGAAGCGATTGAGGCTGCCGATAGTGCGTGTCCGCACGCCGGCATACCTTGTCCGGGGTTGCAGGCCGGAACCAGGGTGCACTTCAAGATCAGAGAGCCGGCACGCTCGCGTCACAAGCCCAGCCACGGCGGACGCAACCCGCTCCCAAGCACAGGGCAGGCTTGGGCATGCCAGGGTCGATAGCGTTACACTGGGGAGAAGTCTTCCAGGAGGGGCATCATGAGCACCCCACTCGACCCCATCATCAGCGAGTTCGATACTCAGGAGCAGGCGGACAGCTACGACCGCTGGTTTCGTGAGCGTGTCCAGCGCAGCTTGGACGACCCGCGCCCCAACATCCCCCACGATGAAGCCATGGCCCGCGTTCGGGCTGTGATCGAGGCACGGAAGCCTCGTCATGCTTCCGGTTGAATGGCGCCCTCAGGCGCTGGACGCGCTTGAGGCGATTGCAGCCTACCTGAGCGAACGCAACCCCTACGCCGCCGAAACGCTCTATCAGGCCATCACCGAGACCACCGAGGCCCTTCCTCAGCATCCCTACCTCTATCGTCCGGGGCGTGTCGCCGGAACACGCGAGGCGGTCGTCCACCCCAACTACCTGGTGATCTACCGCATCGCCACCGACCACATCGCTATCGTCGACGTGCTTCACGCTCGCCAGGAATACCCGTAGCCCCGAAACACGCGGAGCGTGTCAGCCTCGCAGAGCAGGACACCCGCAGCGATCCCGGCGCCACTTGTGGCGTAGGGGTACGCTGCACATCCTGCCATGCCGCCACGGGTCATTCTGTGGCACTTTGCGGCATTTTGGTTCATTCCATAGGCGGGACAGCGTCACGGTTTCGTGCGCACGAAAGGCATTGCCGGCAACGGCCAGCACTTGGCGAATCCTGCCCTCGCCCTGCCCTCGCCCTGACGAAGTACTGGCTTGTGGCCATATGCTGACATTTGTGCGAATGTGCTTAGGGGTAAACAAACAAAGAGGGTTCACATGAGCAAGGTCGGCGATCAGCTGCGTCACGAGATCCAGGAATCACAGGGTAAGGCGAGCAAAGGAGATAAGCGGGTGCCGGTAGAGGTCTCTCCCGAGATCCATGCAGCGCTCAAGGCCCTGGCAGCTCGCCAAGGAACCAGCATGAGAGCCCTGGCCCTGGAGGGGCTGGCCCATGTGTTCGACAAGTATGAGCATTGAACACCCGCTTTTCCCTTTTCTGTCCTTTTCCCCTTTTCCGTGATGATTTTCATATTATTTTCAGTGGCTTGAACGCCAAAGTGGGGAGGGAATGGCGGTGAAATGGGGAGGGAATGGCGGTCATTGTGGGGAGGTAATGGCGGTGAAATGGGGAGGGAATGGCGGTATTGTGTGAGGAGTAGGGTTGTCTACTCCACGTATCCGCAGGGAAGCCCATGGAACACGACATCGTGGTGAAGTCCAACGCCCTCATCGAGGCCGCCTACAGCCTGACAGTGGCCGAGACCAAGCTGGTGTTGGCCGCTATTGCCCAAGTCAGGCGAGACGAAGCTATCACCGATGAGGCGTGCTACACGGTGACGGCCAATGCCCTGGCCGACATGGGCGGGTTCGCGGCCAACCATGAGCACCGGGCCCTAAAACAGGCCGTAGCGAGGCTCTGGGATCGCTCGATCAAGGTCATCGAGAAGCCCAACGGCGAGGGCCGGCAACCTAGGGTGTTGCTTACTCGCTGGGTGCAAAGCGTGGTCTATCGCGATGACGAGGGCGCTGTGGATCTGCGCTTCGCTCGCGACGTGATTCCCTACCTAAACCAGCTGACGGCCGAGTTCAGCCAGTACAAGCTGGCCAACGTCGCCGGCATGACCAGCAGCTATGGCGTCCGGCTCTACGAGCTGCTGATTCAGTGGCGATCAAAGGGGGAGCGCGAGGTTGAGGTCGCCTGGCTTCGGCAGGCCTTCCAGCTTGAGGGCAAGTACAAGTCTATCCGGGACCTCAAGCGATGGGTGATCGAGCCGGCAGTGCGTGACGTAAACGAACACAGCGATCTGGCGGTGACGTGGGGGCAGCGTAAGCGCGGGCGCACGGTGGCCTTCATCCAGTTCAAGTTTCGCCCCAAGGCACCGGAAAAGGCCGCTTCAACCGTGTCCAGGGCGAAGCCCGGCAAGATTCGAGGCGGCCTGGTCGATGGCGTCCCCCGTGCCATCCTGGATCGTTATGCCAACCCTGGGGAAACCTACGAAGCGGCAGCCGAGCGCCTGGGGGCAGACTATCGCGCCGGCCGCTTGAAGTGAGTGCGGCGGGTCAAGCTCCCTCGCGCTTCACGCTCTGCACCGTCGACGGGCTCACTCCCGCGATGGCTGCCGCCTTGCGGATGCTGAAGTCCGCGGCTAGCAGCTCCGCGACATGCCGTCGCTTCTCCTGGTTGCGTGGCTTGCCCTGGTACTTGCCGGCCAGCCGGGCCTTGGCGATCCCTTCTGCCTGCCGGCGTCGCCGGTCCTCGTAGTCCTTCCGCGCCATGGCGGCGAGCATGTCCAGCATCATGTTGTTGACCGAATCGAGCACCCGGGCGGCGAATTCGTCGCCCGCCCGGGCATGGAGCGCCTGGTGGCTGGAAGGAAGATCCAGGGAGACCAGCCTCAGGCCCTTGGCGTCGATCTCCGACCGCAGTCGCTTCCAGTCGGGCGCAGACATGCGCGACAGCCGGTCCACGCCTTCCACCAGCAGCACGTCCCCGGGCAAGGCGTCCTCGAGGAGGCGCCGCAGCTCCGGCCGGTCGGCATGGGCGCCGCTGGCGTTCTCGGCGTAGCGGGCGGCGATCGGGTGGCCGTGCTCCTGGGCGAAGCGTTCCAGGGCCTCGGCGGCACGGTGGGCGTCTTGCTCCTGGGTGGAGGCGCGGAGGTAGGCGCGAATCAGCATAGTGGGGAACCTGTGCGGATTAGGGTGGTGTCGAGACAGCGTACCAGTCCGCAGGCGATCCCGGGGCGCTTTTACCCCCTGAGGCACAGGGGGTAGGCGTGCCGGCTGGGGTGTACTCGAAAGGCTCGGTGGCGGTCCGGTACCGAGGAATCTGGTGAAGAGCCTCGCGACCAGGCCGACGCGTAACGTTTGTGACGCCCCGTAACATCCTAAGCGACACATAAGCCATTGATATTTAAGTAAAATAACGGTTGTAACGGTTGTAACGGTTTTCGTGAAAACAATACCTATAAAGGGAATAGAGGTAAGAGTGATGCGGGAACGTTTGAGACAGGTCCCTATATATATATATTTCTTGTTACAAAGGTTACTACTGTTACAGGCGTTGATTTTGCTGGCTTTCAGGCGTAACGCTCGATTTCGCAAAACGTTACTACCGTTACAGGCATCCCCTGACCCTGGAGGCAGAGCCAATATCGAGGGCAGCCCGCGCCGCCGCGTGCCCGTTGCCGCACCAGTAAGCACACACAGGCACTCACAGGCATGAAATGCCCCGGCCAGGGCCCGGATGGGGTCGAAATTGCGCCGGATCTCGCCGCCCCGCCTTCCTGGCCGGTTGCAGCATGTCGAAAAGTGCATGAATCCGCATAATTCCTTGCACCCCGGTGAAGCCCCGGGAGCCCAGTAACGGCGCGGGTTGGCGCCCTGGTGCAAGGGTGCATGAAAACCGACACGTTTAGCGCGCAGGCGGGGCGGGGTGTCGATTGCGCGCGCGGGGTCAGCACGGGGTAGGGGAGGGGGTAGTGCGTCCAGGGAGCCGCCTCACGGCGCGAAGCGCTTCCGCCTCGATGAATCGCCCACGAAAAAGCCGCGCTTCTTGCGCGGCTTCTCTGGGCGATCTGAGAGGGTGTTAGGCGGCCTGCTCTCCCACCTGAGCGACCAGCTCGCGTCGACGGCGGGCAATGGTGATGCCAGAGTTGTCCCACTTGCTTCCGGAAGCCTCGCAGCTCATCGGCTCGATCAGGCTCAGGATCTCGCTGAAGCCTTCCAGCTCATCGCCTTTCGGTTCGCTGATGAACTGCGCGACGATCTCCCCGATGGCAGCCATCTGCTCCTTTCTCACCTTCTCTTCGACATCCTTCTGGGCATCCCGGCCCAACCACGCTTTAACCAGCTTCGCGGGGCCACCAGAGGGGGCCGGCCTAACCCCATGAGTGGCCATGTAGACTTCATCTCTGTAGATGGCGTCTTCCACCCGGGCCATCAGGGAGGGGAGAAGCCTCATCAGCGGCGCGGCTGCCTCCGTCTCGAACAAGTCCGCCGCCCGCTCCTGGATCTCACCGAAGGCTACGGACTGGCGAGCCAGCTCCAGTTGATGGGTGTAGGTGATGCGAGCCCCGTAGGCGTCGATTTGCAACAGCTCCACTGCCGGCTCCTGGGCGGCCACCATGCTTTCGACCACCCGGATCTGACGTTCCTTACGGATCACCATCTCCTGGAGGCCGATGCTCTCCTCGGTCTCATGGCCCTTGGCCGCGCGAATGGCCGCCTCGGCCTGTTGGTGGGCGGCCTCGGTTTGCTTGCGATGGCTGGCCAGGATAGACCGCAGCTCCTGAAGCTCGCCGTGCTCCTTCTCCAGGGCCTGGCGCTTCTCCAGGTAGTCGGCTCGCGCGGCTTCCAGTCGATCCATAGCGGTATCGGCGTCCATCATCGGTTTCGGTGCGTACTTCGTGGTCATGGTCGTGCTCCAGTTGGCTCGGGTGGTGGTCAAGTTGTCTTCACGCATGGCGGCGCCCGGGGCGCGGTCGGTTGAGGTCATTGTTCAGGCTCCTTCTCGGCAGGCACCTCGGTCACGGCTGAAATCGGCACTCCGACGCATCGGGTCACGGTGCCGGCGAAACGCTCGGAGGTTGCTCGCGGTTTGCTGCCGGGGATTCGCTTGAGGAGAGGGCTCCACTTGCCACCCCACGGGGAGTCCCTGAGGATCTTCTTGATCTCGGCATGGGTGTTGCTCACCAGCAGCATGTCCCCGGCCACCTTGAGGCCGTACCGTCCCAGCAGCTCGTTGCAGTCCATGGCATAGAAGTCCTGAGCGACTACCTTCTTCGACGCCGCGCCGGCCACCAGCTCAGACAGGGCGCGATGCACTCTCCGGCTGTCCGTCTCGACGCTGACCTGGTGCTGGAGGATGGTTTGCAGGCACATCAGCTCGTCGGAGACAGCCTCCGCCTCCTGGGCGTCCTCGAGGTCGACCATCGCTGCCCACTCGCGGGCCTTTTCGAGCGAGATGGTCCGCCTGTGACACATGGCGATAGCGCCGGCCAGCAATGTGCCAACCTGGTCGCCGATACGCTGGCTTCCCAGACGTTCCGCCACGGCTTGCGCCATGGTGTCCGCGTTCTGCCGGATCACGGGGATAAGGTCATAGGAGCGCGCGCGGATCGCCGCGCAGCGCTCAGGGGTCAGGGTGCTGACCACTTCCCGCTGAAGCGCCTTGAACTCTGCAATGCCTTCGGGCGTCCGCTTGGGCGGGTCCAGCGACAGCACGGAAAAGCGGGTCTCGTCAGCTGCCGAACTCAGGCTGACGTTGATGGAGCCCATCAGGAACATGGATCGTGCGCGGAAGGACATGCCGCTACCGCCTACCGTGCCCTTGGCGATCTCCGCGCTTGAGTCGCTGGAGGATTGGCGGGCCAGCTCGATGACGCCTTTCATGCGCCGCTGGGCAGCGGCATCTTCGCTCTCAGCCTCGTCGAACATGACCGGGCGGGCGTCCTGCCGGAGCGACTGCCGGATGCCGGCCTCTGTGGTGCTGCCCTGGACCACCAACACGGACTGTCCCAGCAGCGGCTTGACGATGTTGTCTTGGGTCCAGGTCTTGCCGGCGCCGCGTTGCGACGTCAGCCATACGTGAGGGCGCCACTTCAGGGCGCCGCAGATAGGCGCCAGGAAGGCGAAGCCCGCCATCAGTGACCCGTGGATCGGGAGCGACCAGTTCAGCTTCTGGATGATGTCGAAGACCTCCCGGCTCTCCGCGTCGGTTGCGGGAGGCGCGTCGATGATCGACTCCATGGGGGCCTGCCGGGTGTAGATGTGTCGGCTCTGGTGTTCGGCGATCTGACGAACCTCGCCGCCGACAATCAGCCGGTCGCCAAGGTGCAGCACGCTTTCGCCGCTGTCGTACCATGCCCCACGGCCCCGGACGTTGCGGGCATCGTAGACGCCGGCCTGTTCGCATTGGCGCATGCAATCGGAGGCCGCCAGCTGCCAGTCCACGCCGCCGCTGGGGCCAGCCTTGGGGTAGGCCGCTTCCCACCAGTCGAGTGGCGCAAGGGCCAGCATGTTGCTCGAGGAGGTGTGCGCCCCGCGCCCGATGACGGAGACCTGCTCCGTGCCCCTCGGCAGGTAAAAGTAACTCTCGTCGCTGTAGCCCAGCGCCCGGAAGGGGCGGGCCGCCTCTGTCTGCTTCTGGGCAGACAGTTCCTCGGGTAGCTCGTGGCCGGCCTGCTCCACCAGCTCCAGGAGCTGGTGGACGTCGCCACCTGCGCCCAGCCAGTCGCTGACGTCGCCCTTCTCCGGGAGTCCGGGCAGGGGAACCACCTTGACCTCTGCGCCTGCCGCCTCAAGTCCCGCTTTCACCTTGCGGGCATGGTCGCGGCCAGGCTCGTCGTTGTCGGGCAGGATCACCACGCGGCGGCCTGCCAGGTGCTGGTTGAGGCTGTCGGGCCACTTGCCGGCGCCCGCTGCGTTGCAGGTGGCCACCAGTCCCAGCTCCTGGAGCCGATGGACGTCCTTCTCGCCCTCAGCGACATAGACGGTCGCCTCCGGGTTCGCCAGCAGCTGGGGGAGGCAGTAGGGCGGCTGTGTCGCCATCGGGGGAAGCTCGACAACCTCTCCGGCGCCTTTGGGGCCAGGGGCGTACCAATCCTTCCCCCGGGCGCGCTGCTGAACCTTGCCCTCCAGCTTCCAGGACCACCCGTCACGGAAGGGCCGCCGCTGGAGGAAGCGCTTGGGCTCCATGCGCACCGCCTGGAAGACCAGCTCGCCGTTGGCGTCGACGTAATCGTACGTTTCCACGATGCGCGCCTGTTGCCGGGGTGCCTGGGCCTTCTTGGGCGCCTCCTTCGGGTCCTTCAGGCCGTGTTCCTCCAGCCATGCCAGCTGCTCCGCCCGCTTGGTAAGCCCGGTCTGCCTGGCAATTAGGTCCAGCACGCCGCCGCCAACGTCTTCCTCGTGGCTGTGCCAGACGTCTTGCTCCAGGTCGACGGCAAGGCTGCCGTGAGTGCCGAACCGGAGTTCATCGCCCCTCGACAGCTCGGCATTCGGCTCACCCAGCAGCGCGCGCGCTACGGGCTCGATGGGGACGACTCGTTTACTGGCCATGGCGCCCCCCTGCCTCGGCGTTGATCTCCTCGGAGGCGTCACGCATGGCGCCGGACAGCCCCTCGACTCGGCGCATCACGTCGCGCGCCTCGAAACTGCGCGCCTTGAGCTTGCCCTTCCGGCTGACGTTGGCGACCTCTTCGAGCATGGCGAACAGCACGGCTGTCAGTTCGTCTTCGCCACTGACGATCTGCTGGCCGGGCGCCACCTTGGGCGTCCTGAGGTGTTGATGGATGCGGCCAAGGTAGCCGGACGCGAAGGCATCGCGATGCGCGGGGAAACGATCAGGGATGACCTGGGACAGGTGCTCGTGATGTGAGATGGGATCGTCCCACGGACGGGCCAGCCAGGTCTCGGCGGCGCGGGCACCCGCTTCGACGGAGCCCTGGTCGCGGGCCGGGATGTCGGTCACCATCTCCGGGTAACCTGCAATGGCGGGGATAATGGCGTTTGTCATGCGGTGACGCTCCTTCCTGCTTCGCGCCACGTGTCAGGCTCACCCGGTTTCGCTATACTGGCCTGACTCGTGGAGCTTTCGGTGGCTTCGTGAGTTATTGAGCGACGCGGCTCAGTTCTTGAAACGCCTCGGGTGGTGGCCCGGGGCGTTTCTTCGTTCATGCCCCGGTGGCTAGGCGACTCCTGTCCGCCACGGTGTACCGGGTCGCGCTGATAAGCTCCTTCTCCCCGCTGACGTGGTAGGCGCGCGCCTCCCGCCCCGACAGCGACTCCTCGACAGCCTTCTTGATGGCCGGCCAGTCCTCCGCATAGAGCGGAATGGAGGCGTTGCCGACGCTCAGGGCGATCACTCTTTCGGCCATGGTCAATCACTCCCGAAGTTGGCTCGGTGATGGCCCGCCAGGGGGCGGGCTGCGCCGAAGATGGAGAACTCCGCGACCAGCTTCCGGTCGTTGCCCAGTGGCGAGGCGGCATAGTGCTTAGCGGCTGGCAGCTCCTCGAGGGCAACGGCGGGATCGGCGTCCAGCTGGAGGGCATCGGTCACGGCCTGGACCAGTGCCGGCCACTCGTCGGGGTGAATGTCCAGCTTGCCGCCGCCGGCGCGGCTCAGGGTCAGGATCTTGTGGGTGTTCGTGGCCATCGGTGCCTCCTCAGCAGTCGGTCAGTTCGACGGCGCCTACCGGCTGCCGGGTGAAGTTCTGCACGCCATTGGGCGCCTGGAGGGTGCGGTGGTGCTCGGCGTCGATGCCGGCCTTGCCCAGCGCATCGCTCAGGGCGTTGTAGAGGCTGACGGCCTCCTCTTCGCTTAGCTCCATGGCGCTGCTGCCGTGGGTCAGTTGGATCGTCTTCATTGGGTGGTTCCTCGTGAGGCTTCCGGGGTCCAGGGCTTCACCTGGCGGGTGGTGCGCTTGTCGCGCCGGCTCTCCAGCCAGGCGTCGATTTCGTCGCTCAGATAGCCCCGCGTGCGGCTGGTGATCCACACGGGGGACGGAAACTCCCCGCGTGTGGTCAGGGCATAGCGTGTATCGCGGGATAGGCCGGTGATGTGCTCCACCTCGGCATCGCGCAGAATGCGGAGCACGGGGGTGTTTTCTGACATGAAACCCTCCTGTTTCTGGGCGCTTACGAACATGATGGGGGAACCCTTCAAGGCCGTGTTGCTGGGTTCTCCGGAAATCCCGGAATTTCCGGAGAACTGGGCGCCCGTCATCCGTGCTAGGCGGGTTGCCATAGGTATCAGCCGGCGAATTGGTCCAGAATGAGCCGCTGACACACTCTCTAGTGACACGCAGGGACTACACTTCGCCACATGCAAATCTCCGTCGCGGAAGCGGCCCGGCTCTACGGCAAACAGCGCAAGACGCTGTACCGCCACATGGACGCCGGGAGGCTCAGTTATCAGGTTCTCGGGTCGGGACGTCGCGCCCTGGACCTCGCGGAGTTGATTCGCGTCTACGGGGAGCCGCCAGGCCAGCGACACGGAAATGACACGCCTCAGACGGAAGGAGTGACACGCGACGGTGAGGCACTGGTGTGGCGAGCGATGCTCGAGGAGCTTCAGGCGTTACGCCGGGAAGTCGCTGAGCTGCGTCAGCAGCTGGCCCTCCCCGCCCCAGCGGCGCCTGAGCCGGAACCTCGCCAGGATCGGCCCGACAAGGTGCGCTCCCTGGACGACGTGCTGGCCCGGTTCGAGTCGCGCCGCCACTGAGCCGTCAGCTCTTCGGCTTGCGACGCTTGCGCGGGGTCAGCTGCTGGCTGTTCCGCCTCAGCAGTTCCAGCCGCGCGTTGACCAGCTGCTGGACGTGAAAGCCGATAGCCTCGCCTTCCATGCCGGACAGCCTCTCCAGGGGGCCGTCCGCGACCACCACCCGCCAGCCTCCGTCGCCGTCAGCGTCATTGGCGCCGTTCCGCATGAGCGGTCCCACGTGGGCGCCTACATCAATCTCCCAGCCGTCGAGCCATAGCCGTAGTTCGTGAGGGCCGCTGTACCCCAAAGGCGCCTGCCAACTGAAGTACGGGCGTGGCTCCAGGCTGCCCACCTTCCTGGCAAGTCCCTTGCGGTCGATGCCCTCCGCCCCCGTGTTCAGGAAGCTCAATCGCTGGTTGACGATGCCCGCCACCAGGAGGTCTAGCGGCCCGCCGTTGGTCGACTCCAGGCGTGCCAGGCGCTCCCCACCCTCTGTCACGGCCTGCCACACTCCGCCACGAGTCACCTTCTCCAGGTGGTGGACCAGTGGGCGGGTCACGACAGGCCACCCCTCCACGTAGACCTCCAGGGAAGGCCGCCCCTGGGCGTCCTGCCCCCACTCGAAGGTGGCGTGGTGCCCGGGCCTCAGGTCCAACGCTCTCTCGTGCGTCTTGAACCGTGTGTCGCAGCTCGGGCAGTTGTGGCTGACTTCACGAAGGCCAACGTCCAGCCAGCGCGAATCCCCGGTCGTCAGCTCGTGAGCGCACGCCTTGCACAGCCAGACTTTCCAGCGCGGGACACTCATCAGTGGGGTTCCTCCTTGCCGTGGATCTCGGCAAGCCGGTTGCGCCAGAACATCGCCTCGGGGACTACGTCGCCTTCTCCGTCGCCATGCAAGGCAAACAGGAACCAGGAGCCTCCCGGGTAGCGCGCCCTGAGTCTATGAAGAGCGCTCTCCGCTGGCTCGTGGTCGCGATAGAGGCCGTCCAGGGCTCCTGTGCTGGTGTCGATCACCACCCAACCGCGAGGATCTGCCATACCTACTTCCCCCACGCGTCCAGGGCGGCACCAAAGGCGGCGAAGGCCGCCGCCCATGAGTCGTACAGACCGCCGCTGTGCATCGTCTCCAGATGGACGTAGTCGGCCACCATGGGGTGAATCGCGCCGCTCACGTCCCTGACGATGTGCAGGCCGCCCCACAGGTTGCCCTTGTACTGCCAGGTGGCGACGTTGGCCTTGAATTCCTCGGACAAGTCTTCAGGCGTGGGCCACTTGCCGTAGCCGTCGATGGTGTCCATCGCCTCCCGGATCATGCCGGCCACGTGGTCGCCGTCAGGCGAGCCCTGGAGGACGCTGGCGAGGTTCGCCAGGGCGTCCAGGGCTCGCTCCTGGGCGCTGCCCTGATGGAGCGGTTCGTCGTGGTTGAGGGCGTCCCGCAGGGCGATGCCGGGCGATCCATAGCCCGCGTCGCGGGTGTCGTGGATCACCGCGCCGCGCTCCAGGATGCGCCACTCGTACCAGCCCATATCCGGCTCGCCGTAGACCTCGATGACGCCATTCGCGAAAGGCCGGTCGATGCGGTGCAGAACTTCGGTGCTCATCGGGCTTCTCCTGCTCTCAGGGCGGCCAGCTTGGCGGCGATCTCGCTCCACAGGAAGGCGTCCAGGGGGCGAGGCTCCTCCGGGTCCAGGGGCTCGGGGAAGATGTCGCCGCAATCGTCCTTGACGTACCAGCCAGGGGCGGCGCCGGGCTCCAACTGATCGAGCGCCATGTGTTCCTCCAGCTCCGCACCGTCCAGGTAGCGGATGGCGTAGGGGTTGGCGATCTCCCAGCCATCCACGTAGGCGTGGAGCGTGTGCTGGTGGCGGTCGAGGGACTCGCGCCACTCATAGACGACGCTCGAGGGCGTCTCCAGGGTGTGCTGTTTCACTGCTCGCTCTCCTCTCGCGGGCACACGGGTGATTGGTTCGGGAAGATCACTCGACCAACTCCATGCCCGACAAAACCTGTGGCGAGACCACGAAGGTGGTGCCGTTGTTGTCTTGCTTGAACACAAAGCCGTACTCGAAGTCCCCGAGGCCTGGCAGCCAGAACACACACGGTTCATGGCGGAAGTCGCCCTCCCAGCCTTCCCGCTGGGCGGCCTCCTTTGCGGAAGCCCAGCCCGTAAGGAATTGCTGGACAGCCTCGGCGTCTATGTCCCCGGTTTCGTCAAACCCGCTGCCATGCACGGCGATATCAGCGGTGGTCTCCTTCACGGTCTTGAGCCTTTCCCAGCCGTGATCAATCGGGGTGGTGACGTACACGATCCACTTCATGATTCCTCCTGGTGTTGCGGGTCCAGCTGCTGGGCGAGCGACGCCAGTGCCTGGGCGTTGCCCTCGGTGAGGTTCGCCGCCTTGTGGAACAGGACCTTCTCGCGCGGGCGCATGTCCGGCCCGTCCTTGCACTCGAACTCCTCCAGGGCGGCCCGCTGCGCCGTAGTTGTACGGGCCAACTCGCGCAGAGTGACGGCCTCGTGCCGGCGCCACCCTTCCAGCCTTTCGGCGATGGCGAAGATCCCGGCAGCTGCCTCGCTTAGGGTCGCTGCTCGCTCGTCGTTGCCCTCCTCGAGGACCTGGTTGGACTCCCGGCCGACAGCGATGCCATGGGTCCGGATCTCCCGGGCCAAGGCCCGGAAGTCGATTTCTGGTGCTCTGCCGTTGGGCATGATTTTGTCTCCCGGCCGCGGCGCCATTGCCGCCGCGGCCTCCTGGTGGGTTGGGTCAGCGGCGCCGGCCGTGGTGGGCATGCGCCCCAGCGGTGCGGGCAGCACGGTAGAGGTCTGACGCATCGGCAGCCAGGATCTGGGCCGCCTGCGCGACATTCGCCAGGTCGTGACGGTGCAGTTGCGTGGCCACGTCGAGGCTAGCGATCGTCTCCAGCATGCCGCGAGCCGCCTCAAGACGGGCTTCGGCATTGTCATGCAGGGCCTCGGCGCTGCACGTCTCGTCGATCACCAGGGCCGGCTCGTCGCCAAGCTGGTAGGTCAGCGGAGTGAACTGGCTCATGACGCCACCTCCAACCGCACTTCGGCGGCATGGTCTTTCAGGAAGGGGCGCATGGGCTGGGACTCGCCGGCCACGGTGTCCAGCTGCTCCACGATCAGCGACAGGAAGTCGCCGAGTTCGTCCTGGTGGACCTCGATCGTCGGCGGCGTGGTCCGCTTCTGGCCGACGGCAAGGTCCTGCACCAGGGCCAGGGCGTTGCGGGCCTGCTGCATGCGCGACATGCTCGCGTCGTCCAGGGCGTGCCAGTCCTG
>NZ_JAGXFD010000004.1 GCF_020148005.1 Modicisalibacter tunisiensis
TTCTTGAGGATGGCTTCCTTACGTTCTGCGGGGTAACGCACGTTGTTCACCTCTCAATCCGTTTAGGTGACAACTACGTTGAAGCATAGGGGTAGCAGCCGATGAACGCGGCATACACGCCATGCCCGGCGAACAGCCCCTGCATGGCCTGGGCCATCAGGGTGGCGGCACCGGAGTGTTCCAGTGCCTGGGCGATCGCCAGGGCCGAGCCAATGATCAGCCACAGCTCGAACGGAAAGCGCCGGCGCAGCTCCGCCGGGCTGAGCACGCCGCCGACGAGCAGCGCCCCCAGCAACAGCAACAGCCCCTGAAAGAGCGGCAGCACGCTCAATGCCGCCAGGGAGATCACCGCCACGAAGCCGGCCAGCGTCAGGCCGCTTTCCCGGCGGTTGAGCCGGGGCCGCGTCAGGCTGCCGCTGAGCAGGTGAAAGTTGCGGTCGAGGTTGCGATGCTGGTGGAAGTCGCTGCCCACCGCCAGCAGCAGGCAGTCGCCGGCGCGCAGCGGAATCTTGCCCAGTTGCCCTTCCAGGCGCCTTCCGCCCCGGCGAATGCCCACCACCCCGGCGTCGAACATGCTGCGAAAGTCCACCGCCTGCAGCGTGCGCCCGGCCAGGTCCGACTCATGGGAGATCACCACCTCCACCAGGTTGGTCGCCAGCAGGTCGCCGGCCGGGCGGCCGAACAGGCGCAACCCCGGGAAGCGTTGCAGCGCCTGGACCCGGTTGACCTCGCCGGTGAACACCAGCGTATCGCCGGCTTCCAGCACCTCGGCCGGCCCGACGGGGCTGATCAGCCGCCCCTGGCGTTCGATCTCCAGCAGGTAGAGCCCGTCCAGGCTGCGCAGGCCGTTGGCCTCGATGCTGCGGCCGATCATCGGCGACCCGGCTTGCAGATCGGCCGCCAGAAAGTAGGCCAGCGCATCGGCCGCCGCCTCGGGCTGGTGATGCGGCAGCCGCCGCGACTGCCACAGCAGCACGAGGAACGTCACCGCCGCCACCGGCAACCCGACCCAGCTGAACTGGAACAGGCTCAGCTCGAAGCCGGCCGTGCTCATCGTGAAGGAGTTCACCACCAGGTTGGTGGAGGTGCCGACCAGGGTCGTCATCCCGCCCAGGATCGACGCATAGGACAGCGGGATCAGCAACCGCGAGGGCGCGATCCGGCGCTGGCGCGAGATCGCCCCCAGGAAGGTGGCCACCACCGCGGTGTTGTTGAGAAAGGCCGAGAGTACCGCACTGGTGCCCATGACCTTGAGCGTCGCCCGCTCCGGGCGGCCGTTGACCAGATGGTTCGAGACACGTTCCAGCAGCGGCGAACGCTCCAGCGCCAGCGACACCAGCAACAGCAGCAGCAAGGTGGCCAGGGCCGGGTTGGTGTACTGGCGCAGCAACGTGGCCGTGTCCACCAGCCCCATCAGCAGGTAGACCCCGGCCAGGCCGACGAAGCCCAGGGCGGGCCGGACCCGGCCGGAAACCAGCAAAACCAGCAGGGCGGCCAGAGAGAGCAGTACGGCCCAGGGGGTCATCGGCGGTGTCCTTGGTGGCTGAACGCGTGCTTGTGCGATTCTACGGCGGGTTTTATGCTTAGTCTAATTAAGGCAGACTCAATGAGCCTTTATTTTAAATTATCCGTTTATTTTCAATAATTTGAAAACACATTGAGCACTAAACATTTTTCGCCTGAAACGCTCAACGCGCGCCGGTTGCAGGCCGTTCGCCTGCGGCTCGACGGCATGACCGTCGCCGAAACGGCGCAACGCACCGGACTTTCGCCGCCGACCGTCTCCGCCGCCTGGAAGGCCTTTCGCGAAGGCGGCTGGGAGGCGGTGCCGGTGCGTCCCCGCGGGCGGCCCGCCGGGCAGGGAGCCACGCTCGGCGACGCACAACGCCGCCAGCTGGCACAACGGCTCGCCGAGTGGCCGCCCGGCGATCAGCCGGGCTGGAGCGCGCGCACCCTGGCCCAGTCGCTGGGTGATAACGACGATGCAGAAGTCGACGCCTCGCCGGGCGACGTATCGCCGGGCGTCGCTTCGCCGGGCGTCGCCTCGCCGGGCGTCGCCTCGCCGCGTGCCGTCGAGCACTGGCTGACCCGGCAGGATCTCAAGCCGGCCCCGCTGGACCTCGCCGGCCTGGAGCGCCGGCGCTCCAAGGCGGGGCGCTGGTATCGCCAGCAGGTACTGCCGGCCATCGCCAACCACAACCCCGGAGGCGGCCATGTGTGGCAGGCGGGCGCCCGAGTATGCGCCGCGACGCGGGATCACCCCCGCCGCTACCAGCTCTTCGCCCACGGCAAGCGGGACACGCTGTACACCCGCTGCTTCACGGCGCCGCCCCGCGCCGAGGATTATCTGCAGCTCTTCACCCGCCTGCGGGCCACCGGCTGCAACGTCGTGATCTTTCGGGGCGCCGATCTCGCGGCAAGCCCGGAGATAGCTCGCTGGCGGGAACAGAACCCGCAAATGCCTCTTGTGACGGTACCCGCCGGGCTAACCCCGTGCGGTAAGCGATAAGCGATAAGCCGTAAGTCTGCCGCTTCGCGGTGACAACCAGCCCCCTTGGACTTGGGGTTACTTACCGCTTAACGCTTACGGCTTACAGCTTACAACCAAGGACCGAGAACTCATGACCTCATTGACCCACCTGCAACGGCTCGAGGCCGAGAGCATTCAGATCATGCGCGAGGTGGTCGCCGAGGCCGAAAACCCCGTGATGCTCTACTCCGTCGGCAAGGACAGCGCCGTGATGCTGCACCTGGCGCGCAAGGCCTTCGCCCCCGGGCCACCGCCCTTCC
>NZ_JAGXFD010000005.1 GCF_020148005.1 Modicisalibacter tunisiensis
TTCTTGAGGATGGCTTCCTTACGTTCTGCGGGGTAACGCACGTTGTTCACCTCTCAATCCGTTTAGGTGACAACTACGTTGAAGCATAGGGCAGGTGACCATCGACTACCCCTACCACTTCCTGCTGTTACCTGACTTTGTCGGCAACCTGGGCGGCATTATCAACCTGAATGCCACAACCGTGATGCGAGCGGAGTGACCCATGACCATTCAACTTTCGGCAAGTTGCTCCGGCGGCCCGACCCTGCACCGACGCCAGCGGGGCGTATCCACCGTGCTGCTGGCGGTGGCACTATTCATGCTACTGGGTTTCGCAGCACTAGCGGTAGATATCAGTAACCTTTACGTGGCACGCAACGAGTTGCACAACGCCGCCGATGCCGGCGCGCTGGCGGGGGTGCGTTACTTGTATGTGAAGGATGGAACCAGGGTCAATGACGGTACCCAGCCCTACGATCCGAGCGACCCAAATGATCCCTACAAGAGTGCCGAGGTTCGAGCAACAGAGGCGGCAAAAGCCAACAAGAGCCAGAGCTCGTCAGTCGAGGTGATCAGTGCACAGCGGGGTCACTGGAGCTTCACCACCCGGACTTTCACGGCTAACCCCTCCCCGGACCCGGTGGATCTATTCTCAAAAACCACCAGCGAGCTGGACATCGACCCCAATTTCATCAACGCCGTGGAGGTAAAGACTGCACGGAGTGAGAGACCGGTGGAATCCCTATTTGGGTGGGCTTTAGGGTTTGATAATTACAAGGTGGGTGCCAAGTCTGTAGCCTATATCGGCTTCGCCGGGTCACTGCGCCCCCACGACGCGGACGAGCCGATCGCCAGGCGCCCGACGGCACCTATGACTGCAGCGTGGGACGTTTCATCCCCGAGGGCGACCAGACCGGCGGCTGGACCAACTTCCAGACCGACGGCAGCGGTGGTGCCAATGCCGGGGAACTCAAGAGCCTGATCTGCGGCGATGGCAACGACAACGAACTGCAGTATGGCGAAGACATCGGTACCAACAACGGCCAGGTCGATGCCGCCTATCAGGCCTTGTATGACTGCTGGAAGGACAAGACCGCCCAGAAGGAGCCGTGGGGGCTGACCCTGCCGGTGATCGACTGCCAGGATGGGGTATCACCCAATAATGAGCTGGTCGGCGCGGTGGAGCTCAACATCGTCTGGATGACGGCCTCCCCGATCAGCAAGATCGATAACCTGCCAAGCAACCAGAACCCCGGCGCGCCCACCGAGATGGCCATCCCGCCGCCGGACACCGACAGTCCATCACCGGGTACCTGGACCAGCAATGACGCCAGCGGCCTGAATCGCTGGAACTCCTTCGTCGACCAGTTCAATCTCCGCAGCGCCGACGATACGCCGGCCGAGTGGCACGACAAGAGCATCTACTTCCTGCCCAGCTGCACCGTGCACGAACCCAAGGGCAACACCGGCGGCGAGAACTACGGCGTTCTGGCCCGGATT
Source organism: Modicisalibacter tunisiensis (assembly GCF_020148005.1). Lineage (GTDB taxonomy): Bacteria > Pseudomonadota > Gammaproteobacteria > Pseudomonadales > Halomonadaceae > Modicisalibacter > Modicisalibacter tunisiensis. The sequence goes on from NZ_JAGXFD010000005.1 coordinate 1,480, forward strand.
CCGGTGCTGGTTCAGTAGAGAGCAAGGCGTGCCGCAGATCAGGACACTGCAACGAAGACGGGCGGCCCGGAAGGCCGCCCTTTCATCATTACTGAGAATGCAGCTCGGCCTCGGTCGAGAGAGGTTCGGCGGTACTCGGGGCGACGGTCGACGTGTTTTCCCGGATTGCCTGACGATAGCGTGAGGGCGGCATACCGACGTAGCGTTGAAAGATACGCGTGAAATAGGACAGGTCGCGAAAGCCCACGGTAAAGCAGACATCGGTTATCGAAGTCCGGGAGTTGACGAGCAGGCGCCTGGCCTCCTCGATACGCCGGGACAGCAAGTATTCCTGGAAGGTCATCTTGGTCATCCGCCGGAAAAGGCGGCTGAACTGAAAGGGGCTCAAGCCGAAAATCTCGGCCACCTCGGCCTGAACGATCTTGTTGTGCAGGTTGGCATCCACATGGGTCAGGGCACGCTCGATGATGGACTTTTCCTCGGGATTGCCGGTATAGCGCTGGCGGGCATCGGGCGGAATGGCATTGGTACTTTCCAGCGTCTGGCGCGTTTTCGTATCCACGCTGCCCTGATTCTGCAGGGCTTCCAGAGTTTCCACCACGCTCAGCAGGCGTTGCGTATCGACGGGCAGGGTGAAGTAATCCCAGACCCGCGTGCGAAAGGCCCAGACGGCCAGGCTCTCGGAATGCGCCTGGGTGATCATCAGCACCGGTACCGCGGGCAGCTGCTGGCGAGTCCGACAGCCCCAGCGCATCCGGGTAGTCGAACTGGAAACAGGCGACGATGGGCGGCTCGCGCTGCATCGCCGGAACGGGGTCCACACCGACGGGAATGAACCTGACCGAGTAGCCACCGGCCTTCAAGGCAGCGACATAATCGCTGGCGGGACTCTCGTTGATATCACGCACCACCACAAGAACATGACCCATGACCATCCCCTCCCCCTGCTCGAGGAATCGTCCTGTCTTTTTATGGGGTTGGAAACACCAACCCAGGCCTGCCCTTCCCTGTCGAAAAACTCCCTGTTCCCCCTTTCCCTCTCCTGATCCGGCGATCCTTCAGGCATCAATGAGCCGCTGGTCAATGACGCTGACCCCTGGATCATCGCAATATGCATAAATTTATAATTAAAGTAACTATTCAGGTGGCTGCGGATGGCATGTCGCCAACCACCTGATTTTTTTGGCATAGTGTGCCTGATCCTTCGGCACGTCTATGCGGT
>NZ_JAGXFD010000006.1 GCF_020148005.1 Modicisalibacter tunisiensis
TTATGACAAGTAACGTTAATTACTTGACTTTCAAGGATTTTTCGTCGGTAAGACAGGCTGTGTGGAGTTAGGAACCACTGGGGCAGGGGGGGAATGCAGGTATCACTGACGGGCGGCGTGCGGGCGTCGGTGCGGTGCTCAGTTTCCGCTCCTCCCTCCGTCCTCTCGCCGCCCTGGGGCAAGCTGAGCTTGCCGACAATCTGGTGTGGAGTGGCTTCCCTGGTCGAGGTCAGATCGTAGGACTTGCCGTTGAAGCGGTACACAAGCTCCAGATAGGGCTCGTCAGCCAGCAAATCATCCAGAAGGGACTCGGGCACCTTGACCCCCCAGAACGCCCCGAAAGCGCCTTGCAGGCGCTTTCCGCGCAATGTCTCGAAGGCATGCAGGTTATTGGCGAAGCTCAGATCGGAGAACTTGAGGGCGTACTTGCTGACCTCGGTGAAAGCGTCGATGACCTCGGGGACGATGGCCCCGGTGGGATCGACCAGGGCGTCGAGGCGCTTACCGATCCGGCGGATATCGACGATGAAAGAATCCCCGGTGATCCGGTGCCACTCGGCGGACAGCTTCTCTTGGTCGAGCCAGTCATCCAGCAGCACGATGGCGTGCAGGTGGGGATGCCAACCCTTGCCCTTGTTGGTGACCTCGTAGGAGAACAGGGCCCCAGAGACCTTGGCGAGTTCAGTGAACCCGGTACCGCGGTTGAGGTAGTCACGGCGACGCTTCTGGAGGGTCTTCCAGGAGCGTTCCAGGTGAGCGTGACGCTCCACCAGGTCGGGGCCGTTCTTGACCGTCAGGGTGAGCAGGGCAAGGCGAGCGCGTGGGCGCTCCTGAGCGATGATCGCCAGGCGGTCGAGGTAACGCTCTACGGTCTTGCTTCCGCGCCGTGCAGCGCAGAAGGGGCACACCAGGTGTCGTTTGCAGGTGTAGGCGGCGGCCAGGCGCACATCGTCCAGGCGGTAGTAGTGGTGGAACTTGAGCCAGGAGGCACACTGGCGGAGGTCGGCGGAGACCTTCTGGAGATCTTCCCGGTGGGTGAGGTCTTGGGTGTCGGACAGCCAGCGCTGGAACTGGGCAGCGCGTTTGCGGCGGTCCCCGAAACGGCTTATCCTTTCACCGTGCTTTTCGATGCCCTGTCCGGTGGAGCCCCCACAGCTATCCGGACGGGGCATTGTCGTTTCTGGCATTCGGTTTTCCTTCCCTCAGTCGCGATCGGCGACACTTTGTTTCCATGTATGAACTGAAAGGCTGCGAGGCACCGCGGCGAGGGGTCGGGCTGCGCCCAACACCCCGCCACAGCGCCTATGCAGCCTCGGGCTTCGAGCCCTTGGGCACGAAGGTGATGACCTGCCCCTTCGCCGGAGCGAAGAAGCCGAACGGCACCCGAATAACCTCGCCCTCCAGGTGCTCGTAGAGATCGAGCCGATCGACGTTGAGCGTCACCAGGTCGTGGCGGCTGCCTGAGCCGTCACGCAGCGGAATCTCGCCCAGGAGCTGGATACGGTAGCGGGGAGTGACCTCGCCGGTCTCGCGGTTCGTCTGGCGTTCCGTAAACGCCTTCAGCAGCCGGCCAGTGATCGAGAACATCATTAGTCCACCTCCTCGCCTGTAACGGTCGGGCCCCGGTCGCCACCATGGTGATTCCACCACTCGTGCCACTCGCCCAGGGCAACGCGAAGAAGCAGATCGACCATGGAGGAAGTAGCCATGTCGTGTTCAGCCGCCATGCCCTGAACCTCAGTAACCAGGTCGGGACGAAGCGAGAAGGTGACCCGCTGACGCCCGTTAGGTGGGTCATAGGGCTCACCGTTGATCGAAACCATCTGGATGGCTTGCTGGATGGTGGGCTGAAAATCACGGACAACGGAGCCGAAAAGCGGGTCAGAACGACGGGCCGCTTCGGTCAGCTTTTCCAGATCGTCGGAAGTAAGAGGTCGTTTGCTCATGTCTGATGTCTCTCTGCGTGTGATGCATAGTAATAAGCAAGATATTCAGACTTTAGAGGATCGTCAAGAAACCCCTGTTCGGCAGTGCGGTGGGCTGTCGCCCACCAAACCCCGTGATCGGCGCTTCGCGCCTGCATGCGTGCGCCTGCGGCGCACCACCATCCAGATCGCGGCGACGGGCCGCGATCTGGGAGACCAACAGACCTGGGGGAAAAAGCCCCGGACGAACCGGGGAAGCAGGGGGGAAAGGTCTACCAGAGGGAACGAAGGCGAGCGTCTTCGTTATGACAAGTAACGTTAATTACTTGACTTTCAAGGATTTTTCGTCGGTAAGACAGGCTGTGTGGAGTTAGGAACCACTGGGGCAGGGGGG
>NZ_JAGXFD010000007.1 GCF_020148005.1 Modicisalibacter tunisiensis
GGGCGTTGGCGGCGTTCTGCTTCACCGTGGCGGTCATCTCCTCCATGCTCGAGGCGGTCTCCTCCAGCGACGAGGCCTGCTGCTCGGTGCGCGACGACAGGTCCTCGTTGCCCGCGGCGATGTCCCGCGAGGCCGGGCGCACCACCGCGACGCTGCGATCGACGTCCCGCACGATGCTGCCCAGGCTCTTGCGCATGGCGTCGAGCATCGCCATCAGCTCGCCGATCTCGTCGTTGCGTCGGCTGGGCAGGGTTGCGCCCAGGTTGCCCGACGAGATCTGCAGGGTGAACTGCTTGGACTCGCGGATCGGTCGGCGGATCGCGCGCATGCTCAGCACGCCCATCACGATCAGCAGCACCAGCCCCACCAGTACCAGCGCCACCTGGAGCAGGAACATGCGGTGCTTTTCGGCCTCGGCAGCGGCTACCATGGTTTCCGCCTGGCGCTGCTTGGCCTCGACCAGCGTGTTGAGCATCTTGCCCAGGCGCTGCCCCATGGGCACCAGGGTATCGTTGAAGGCGGTGTAGGCCTGGTAGAAGTCGCCGTTGTTGAGGCTGCTGGTGATGGTCTCCAGGCCCTCGGTGCGGTAGGCCTCGAGCGCCTTGCCGAAGGCGGCCGCCGTTTCGGAGTGGTTGACGTCCCGCGCCATGAACTCGCCCCACAGGTCCTGCAGGCTGCCCGTCAGCGTCTCGACCTTGGCCGTGACCACCTCCATGTCGCCCGACATCGGGTTGCTGACCGGGTCGGCCACCAGCTCGCGTCCCTGGTTCACCAGCTGGTCGATGCGCTGCAGGCGGGCGACATCCTTGAGGCCATTGCTGTTGACGGCATGCAGCCGATCGGACGTGGCCTGCAGCGCGTAGAGCCCCATCCCGCTGGCCGTGCCCAGCAGCAGCAGCGCCAGCACGATCATCGAGGCCATGCGCCCCTGCAGAGAACGCAACCGCAGGCGCCGCAGACGACCGCGCAGTCCGCTGCGCACCAGCCGCCCCCGGTCGAGGCGGAAGCCGCTGGGCCTGCCGGCCCGGATGTCGGCATAGACCCGCTCGGCCTGCTCGCAGGCCGCCGGGTCGGCCTTGACCCGCACCGAGGCGTATCCCAGCAGTTCACCGTTTTCGATGATCGGCGTTGCACTGGCGTCCACCCAGTAGTGGTCGCCGTTCTTGCGCCGGTTCTTGACCAGCCCGTGCCAGGACTCGCCGGCCTCGATGGTTTCCCACATGTTGGCGAAGGCGGCTTCCGGCATGTCCGGATGACGCACGATGCTGTGCGGTGCGCCGATCAGCTCGTCGCGCGAAAAGCCGCTGACCTCGACGAAGGCCGGATTGGCATAGGTGATCCGTCCCTTGAGATCGGTTCGCGAAATCAGGTAGTGCTCGTCGTCGAGCCGGTATTCACGCTGTGTAACGGGCTGATTGTCTCGCATGTCGTCCTAGTTCCTGCTGGTTCGGAGGCATTCCGGGGCGTCGCTTCAGGCGCCGCCGCTAGAACGTCTCCCATTCGTTATCGTCGTGCTGAACCACCGGCCGCGAGACTGGCTCGGGGCGCCCCAGCGCCGGGGCCGCCGCCCCGCCCTGCTTGCGGGCCTGCGCGGCGCGGAAGCGGGTCTCGCGATCGACCTGCTCCCGGCCGCTGCCGCTCAGGCGCAGCACGCCGATCGCCTCGGCCAGGCGCATCACCTGCTCGTCGAGCTCGCGGGCGGCGCGCGCCGAGGTCTGCACGCGCTCGGCATTCTGCTGGGTGACCTCGTCCATCTGCGCCAC
>NZ_JAGXFD010000008.1 GCF_020148005.1 Modicisalibacter tunisiensis
GCTGCTACCCGCTGACCGGCGCCATCGAGTCCGAGGCCGACACCCTGCCGGCGATCATTCAGGAAATGCTGCTGACCCGCACCTCGGAGCGCCAGGGCCGGGTGATCGACCACGACAGCGCCGCATCGATGGAGAAGAAGAAGGCGGAAGGGTACTTCTAGGCGCGGAGCGCCTAGAAGAGCTGTAAGGCCCGAAGCCGTAAGCTGTAAGCAACCCCAACAGCTTGCAGAGGTGGCGATCATGAATTTCGAGAAGCTTCAGGTATGGCAGCGCTCCGCAAGGCTGTCGGCGGAACTCTACAAGGCTCTGCGACACCTCCGGGACTTCGGCTTCAAGGATCAGGTCACGCGAGCCGGCTTGTCCATACCCAGCAATATCGCCGAAGGAATGACGCGCTATACCCCCCGGGACAAGCGGCACTTCTTGGTTATCGCAAGAGGTTCATGCTCCGAGCTGCGCACGCAGATCTATATCGGCATGGATATCGACTACATAAAAGCCCAGCAGGGACGGCGGTGGCTGCAAGAGACTCGAGAAATCTCTTCCATGCTGCACGGCCTCATCTCCTCGCTGGACAATGAGTAACTCGCTGATGGCTAACAAGCTGTTTTTCCTTACAGCTTATCGCTTACAGCTCACAGCTACAGGTTTGACATGTCTCATCAATCCGGCCTTATCGAGAGCGACATCGAAGAATACCTGAAGGCCCACGAACACAAGGGCCTGCTACGCTTCATCACCTGCGGCAGCGTGGATGACGGCAAGAGCACGCTGATCGGCCGTCTGTTGTTCGAGTCCAAGCTGTTGTTCGAGGACCAGCTGGCCGCCATCGAGGCGGACTCGAAGAAGTACGGCACCCAGGGCAGCGAGATGGATTTCGCCCTGCTGGTCGACGGCCTGGCCGCCGAGCGCGAACAGGGCATCACCATCGACGTGGCGTACCGCTTCTTCTCCACCGACAAGCGCAAGTTCATCGTCGCCGACACCCCGGGGCACGAGCAGTACACGCGCAACATGGTCACCGGCGCGTCCACCGCCGACGCCGCCATCCTGATGGTCGATGCCCGCCACGGCATCCTGACCCAGACCCGGCGGCACAGTTTCCTGATGTCGCTGATCGGCATTCGCCATATCGTGGTGGCCATCAACAAGATGGATCTGGTGGACTACGCCCGGGAGCGCTTCGAGGCCATCGTCGAGGCGTACCGCGAGTTCGCCCGGCAGCTGGGCCTGACCGACATCACCTTCATCCCCATGTCGGCGCTCAAGGGCGACAACGTCATCGAACACGGCCATCACA